>CAWIED010000001.1:0-3617947 GCA_963835085.1 uncultured Actinomycetota bacterium | reverse complement strand
GGTGCCCGGCGTTCTTCGGACAGTGGGTTTCCATTGGTCCTTACGCTGCCCGATTGTTGTCGAGCCATTCTAACTCTACTTCATTCGGAATCCGGTAGTCAATTGCCGAATGAAGCCTTCTCGTGTTGTACCTCAATTCGATGTATGCTGTCACGTCTTTGCGGGCACGCTCCCTTGTCGGATACACGGTCCGGTTGCACCGTTCATTCTTCAATGTCCCATTAAAGGACTCGGCCCAGGCATTGTCGTAGCACACGCCGGTCTTACCAACCGACCTGCGGATCCCGTGTCTCTTCGCTGCCACCGAGAAATCAGCGGAGGTATATTGCGTCCCCCGGTCCGAGTGGAATATACTGACTTTCGATGTGATATGCACGCGATGGGCGGCCATGTCCAGTGCCTCGATGACTAGATCCGCGGTCATCGTCGAATCCATGGCGTACCCGACGACTTTCTTGCTGAAGCAATCCAGGACCGTCGCCAAATACAACCAGCCTTCCCACGTCCTGATGTAGGTAATATCGCCCACCAGTTTGGCGCCGGGGGCGGTCGCGGTGAAGTCCCGGCGCACCAGGTCCGGCAGGTCCGTTGCATCGCCAGCGATCGTCGTGGTCGGCCGGAACGGCTTGGGCTGGCAGGGTTCCAGGTCCAGGTCACGCATGATGACCCGCACCGTGTCGTCATCGATCTGCTCCCCGTCACGCAGCAACTGGGCATGCACTCGTCGGTACCCGTAGGTGGAGTCTGAGTCGAGGAAGATCTCGCGGATCAACCGTTCGAACCGAGCCCGCGTGATGTCACGAGGCGATGGCGAATGATTCTTCCAGGTGTAGAACCCAGACCGGGAAACACCCAACACGACACACATCACAGAAATGGCGTGATTGCCTTCTTCGCTGGCGATGAACTCGTACACGCCCGTCACGGACGAGACTTCTTCGCGAAGAAGGCGGTGGCTTTTCCCAGGATATCAACCTCCTCCTCCAGGGACTTCACCCGGCGACGCAATCGCTTCAGTTCTTCCGCCTCAGACTCGCTGATCTCTTCCTCCACAGGATTCTCCACTCGGTGCGCAGCAACCCACCGCGACACCGACTGCGACGACACATTATTCTCTTTCGCAACATCAGCGATAGCCCGCGAATGCTCCACGACCTCGCGGACCACCGACTCCTTAAACTGCTCCGAGAACTTCCGAGTTGCCATCCCAAACTCCAATTCCGTTCAGCCTCAACAATAGTCGAGGTACTGTCCGAAAAACGCCGGGCGGGTCAGGCGGAACGGCTCGTCGCCGAGCCCTCCTGGCCTCACCGAGGCATGCGCTTCCGTTGTGATGCGGAGCGGCGGGGCAGATCGCCCTTGAGGTCGCCCCACGAACTCAAGGCGCTTTCCAGCGAAGGGAACGGACGGGCATCGAACCCGGTCACCTGGTCGACGGTTAGGAACCGGCAGGCAGATCAATGTCTAATGCGGACATTGACCGGAAGATCGCCTATGCATCTTCCATCTGCCAGGAAATTATGTAGCATCGAGAGATGGTAACGACGAAGACCGCGGCCATCGATGCCCGCGACGTACACGACGTTTTGAGCCGGAGCATGCTCACCGACGGCATGGGCTGGGTGCTCGACCTGAGCAAGTCCCACGGGACGTCTGTGGTCGACGAGGTCTCCGGCACGGAATACCTCGACATGTTCACGTTCTTCGCTTCCAACGCGCTGGGCATGAACCACCCCGCTCTGCGCGAAGATCCCGCATTCGCGGACGAGTTGCTGCAGGCGGCTATGAACAAGCCCAGCAACTCCGACGTCTACACCGTGGCCATGGCTCGCTTCGTCGAGACGTTTGCCCGCGTTCTGGGAGACCCTGCGTTGCCCCACCTGTTCTTCATCGAGGGCGGAGCGCTGGCCGTCGAGAACGCACTCAAGGTCGCCTTCGACTGGAAGTCGCGCCACAACCAGGCGAACGGACGCGATCCCGAGCTCGGCACCAAGGTGCTGCACCTCACGGGCGCCTTCCACTACGCCGCACCGGCTACACCCTCTCCCTCACCAACACTGACCCCAACAAAGTTGCACGCTTTCCCAAGTTCGACTGGCCGCGAATCGACGCCCCCGTCATCGAACCCGGCGTCGACATCGAGGTCGCTGAACAGCGTGCTCTCGAGCAAGCGCGCCGCGCGTTTGCCGAAAACCCTGACGACATCGCCTGTTTCATCGCCGAACCGATCCAGGGCGAGGGCGGCGATCGGCACCTGCGGCCTGAGTTCCTTGCCGCCATGAAGCAGCTCTGCCACGACAACGACGCCCTGTTGATCTTCGACGAGGTGCAGACCGGGTGTGGGCTTACGGGCTCCAACTGGGCCTATCAATCCCTCGGTGTCACTCCCGATGTCATCTCTTTCGGCAAGAAGACCCAGGTCTGCGGCGTGATGGCCGGCGGCCGCGTCGATGAGGTGCCCGACAACGTCTTCCGCGTCTCGTCGCGCATCAACTCCACCTGGGGCGGCAATCTCACCGATATGGTGCGCGCCCGCCGCATTCTTGAGGTGATCGAGAGCGAGCGGCTCGTCGAGAACGCTGCCGAGCGTGGCGCTGAACTGCTGTCGCTCGTCAGCCAACTCGCCGACCGGCACTCCAGCCTGTCGAACCCGCGAGGGCGCGGCCTCATGGTCGCCGTCACCGTCGAGACCCCTGAACTGCGTGACGCCGTGCTGGTCGACCTCGCTGACACCGAGCATGTCCTCATGCTCGGCTGCGGAACCTCGGCCATTCGCTTCCGTCCACCGCTCACCGTCACCGCCGCCGACCTCAAGCGTGCGGTGCAGGCTCTCGACCGCGTTCTCACCCGACTGGCAGGCTGATGCTCATGACCACGACCGCAACCACCACCAGCCTTGACCAGAGTGCCCGCGACGCCCTCGCCCGGCTCGGAGTCGACGTCGACTCGATCTGCGGCGCAGGTGTCACCGCGCGCAGCCCCATCACCGGCGAGGGCCTGTTCGACGTGGCCGCGGTCACGCCGGCTGACGCCGAGGCCGTCATCGCCGCAGCGCACGAGGCATACCTCACCTGGCGCGTCACACCGGCTCCGGTGCGCGGTGCACTCGTCAAGCGTCTGGGTGAACTGCTCACCGAGCACAAGGCAGATCTGGCCGAACTGGTGACCGTCGAGGTCGGCAAGATCCACTCCGAAGCCCTCGGTGAAGTGCAGGAGATGATCGACATCTGCGATCTCGCGGTCGGTCTCTCCCGCCAGCTCTTCGGCAAGACCATGCCGTCGGAGCGGGCCGGGCACCGGCTGCAGGAGACCTGGCACCCCCTAGGAGTCGTCGGCGTCATCAGCGCCTTCAACTTCCCCGTCGCCGTCTGGTCATGGAACACCGCGATCGCCCTGGTGTGTGGCAATGCGGTGGTGTGGAAACCGTCCGAGCTCACCCCGCTCACGGCCATCGGCTGCACCGCTCTGCTGAACCGGGCGATCGCGGAAACCGGTGCCCCGCAGGGCCTTTGCGGCTTGCTGATCGGCGACCGCGAGGTAGGCCACGTGCTCGTCGACTCGCCCAGAGTGCCGCTGGTGTCGGCCACGGGCTCGACTCGGATGGGGCGCGAGGTGGGTCCGCGGGTGGCGGAGCGTTTCGGCCGTTCGCTGCTGGAACTCGGCGGCAACAACGCCGCCATCGTCACACCGAGCGCTGACTTGCAGGTGGCGATCAACTCCATCGTGTTCGCAGCCGCGGGCACAGCGGGCCAGCGCTGCACCACCTGCCGACGGCTCATCGTGCATTCCTCCATCGCCGACGAGGTGGTCGAACGGCTGAAGGCGGCCTACGCCAAGCTGCGCGTGGGCGATCCTCGTTCGGAGGGCACCTTGGTAGGCCCGATCATCCACGAGGCAGCCTTCGAGGCGATGCAGAAGGCCCTTGCCGACGCTCGTGCCCAGGGTGGGGAGGTTGTCGTCGGAGGCGAACGCGAGAGCGTCGAACTCGTGGATGGTGCGGAGGGCGATCACGGCTACTTCGTTCGTCCGGCACTGGTGCGGATGCCCGAGCAGAGCGACGTTGTCCGCAGTGAGACCTTCGCACCCATCCTCTACGTGCTCACCTACGACACCCTTGATGAGGCCATCGACCTGCAGAACGGCGTGCCGCAGGGGCTCTCGGCCGGCATCTTCAGCACAGACCAGGCTGAGGCCGAGCGCTATCTGGCTGCCGACGGCGCCGACTGCGGCATCGTGAACGTCAACGTGGGCACCTCAGGCGCGGAGATCGGCGGCGCCTTCGGCGGTGAGAAGGAGACCGGCGGTGGCCGCGAATCGGGCTCCGACGCGTGGCGTGCCTACATGCGCCGCACCACCACGACGATCAACTACTCCGGGACGATCCAACTCGCTCAAGGCGTCGACTTCTCCTAGGGCGCTGCCTTAGAAGTCGACGATTCCGCTGATGCGCGTGTAAGAGGCGCCGCCGACCCAGATCCGGTCACGCTCCTGTTCCACGTGAATCCTTCCCGATCGGCCCATGGCTGTGCCCTGCGACGCGACGTACGTGGCGGGTGCGCGGCCGGTGCGGAGCAGCCACTGGGCCAGTCCGGCGTTCAGGCTGCCGGTCACGGGATCTTCGGGTACTCCGGCCGGTCCGGCGAACGCCCGTACTTCGAAGTCGGTCTCCGCCCCGGCCGGCGTGGGTGCCACCACGCCGATGTTGACAGCCAGGGTGGGTGAGGGTGTGAGGGCCAGCACCGCCTCCGTGGTTGGCAGCAGCAACCCCAGCCAACCCGGCCCGTTGTCGACCCATTCGGCGTCGACCACCTCGTCGCGGCCGAGGCCGAGCGCATCGAGCACGGACAACAGATCTGCGTCGTCGACCGGGCCGCTTCGGAGCAGACCGGGTGCCGCGAACGCCAGCCGTCCTTCGTGCCTGCGCACCGGCACCAGGCCGATGCCGCACTCCTGCACGATGGCGGAGTCCGATTTCGGCACGCCGCCTGCGGCCAACCAGGCGTGGGCGCTGCCCAACGTGGGGTGACCGGCGAACGGAAGCTCGATGGCCGGCGTGAAGATCCGCACCCGGTAGTCGGCGGCCGGATCAATGGGCGGCAGCAGAAACGTGGTCTCCGACAGATTCGTCCAGTTAGCGAACTTCGCCAACTGTTCGTCGGAAAGTCCCTCGGCGTTGTGCACGACGGCAACCGGATTGCCGCCGAACGGCACCGTGGAGAACACGTCTACCTGACTGAAATCGAACCTCGTCATAACGGCCACCCTACGGGTCCTCCCAGCGCTCCGCCTATGCAGGAATACCCCATGGGGGTATAGTGTTGTCTGAACACACGCTCGAAAGATCTGCAGACGATGGCTAGGAAACGAAGGCCGGAAAGTAGGAGAGATGACAGACATCCAGCTCGGCCAGCACATCGAGATCGAACACGCTCAGCCCGTTGAGCAGGCCCAGCGCGGCTATCACGACCACAAGGCGGCGCATCTGCGCCGGCTGCGGCGCATCGAGGGCCAAGTGCGCGGGCTACAGCGGATGATCGAGGACGATCAGTACTGCATCGACATCCTCACTCAGGTGTCCGCGGCTACCAAGGCGCTGCAGGCCGTCGCGTTGGGGCTGCTCGATGAGCACCTCTCCCACTGTGTGGCCCGCGCCGCGGCCGAGGGTGGCCCGGAAGCCGACGCCAAGCTTGCAGAGGCGTCCCAGGCCATTGCCCGGCTCGTGCGTTCGTGATCGTCCCGAATCGACAGGTCCCCGAATCGACAGACAGATTGTGAGAACCCCATGACCACCACCACCTACACCGTTGCGGGTATGACCTGCGGGCACTGCGTTGCCTCCGTCACCGAGGAGCTCTCTGCGCTCGACGGGGTCACCGCTGTGGCTGTCGACCTGCCGACGGGTGTTGTCACGCTCACCAGCGACCGCAACCTGGCGCACGCCGACGTGCGGGGGGCTGTGGAAGAAGCTGGCTATTCCCTGCAGGAGGACTCATGACGACCTCCGCCGGGGCTGAGGCATCCCCTTCGGTGGGCGCGCAGCGCAGCTACTCGCACGCCGATCCACATCAGGTCGACCTGAATCTCGTTGGCATGACCTGCGCCTCGTGCGCCAACCGGATCGAGCGGAAGCTCAACAAGCTCGACGGGGTGCAGGCCAGCGTCAACTTCGCCACCCAGCGGGCCGCAGTGTCCTACCGCGAGCCGGTGCAGGTCGACGATCTGATCGCTGCGGTCGAGGCCGCCGGTTATGCCGCGCACTTGCCCGCGCCGGTTAGGAGTCCGCACCTGGGCGCTGTCTCGGACAAGGAGACGTCTGAGGGTGCTGACGAGCATTCTCATCACGGCGACGAAGCGGCTGCGTTGAAAAGACGTTTGCTGATCACTGCCGCCCTGACCCTGCCCGTCGTCCTGCTCGCGATGGTGCCATCGCTGCAGTTCACGTATTGGCAGTGGGCGAGCCTCACCCTGGCGTCGCCGGTCGTTGTCTGGGGCGCCTGGCCCTTCCATCGGGCGGCCCTGCGCAACCTGCGGCACGGTGCCGTCGGCATGGACACCCTGGTGAGCCTTGGCGTCAGCGCCGCCTATCTGTGGTCGCTGTATGCACTGTTCCTCGGCGGCGCCGGAATGCCGGGCATGCGGCACGGCTTCTCCCTGTTTTCCGCGCGCGGTGAGGGTGCCGACGCCATCTACCTCGAGGCGGCCGCTGGAATCACCACCCTCATCCTCCTCGGGCGTTTCCTGGAGGCCCGTGCCACCCGTGCCGCCGGTGCAGCGCTACGTGCCCTGCTCGATGCCGGGGCCAAAGAGGTCAGCGTGCTGCGTGACGGACGGGAACAGCTGGTTCCGGTGGAGAGCCTCGCTGTCGGTGAGGTCTTCGTGGTGCGCCCCGGCGAGAAGGTCGCTACCGACGGCGAGGTGGTAGAGGGTGCCAGCGCTGTGGACGCGTCGGCGCTGACCGGTGAGCCCGTGCCGGTCGACGTCTCGGTCGGTGACCAGGTCAGCGGAGGAAGCGTCAACACCTCCGGTCGCCTGATGGTTCGCGCCACCCGGGTCGGGGCCGACACTGCGCTGGCCCAACTGGCCCGGCTGGTGGAACAGGCCCAGACCGGAAAGGCTGCGGCGCAACGCCTGGCCGACCGAGTCTCCGCGGTGTTCGTGCCGGTGGTGATCGTGCTCGCGCTGGCGACGCTCCTGGGTTGGCTAGTGGCCGGAGCCGGTATGACAGTGGCGTTCACGGCTGCCGTCGCCGTGCTGATCATCGCCTGCCCCTGCGCGCTCGGGCTGGCGACGCCTACCGCGCTGATGGTCGGAACCGGCCGGGGAGCACAGCTGGGCATCCTGGTGAAGGGGCCGCAGGCGTTGGAGGCCACCCGGGCCATCGACACGGTGGTGCTCGACAAGACGGGTACGGTCACCTCAGGGCGGATGAGCCTGCTCGACGTCACAACTGACGCCGAGACGTCCCATGACCTGGTGCTGGCCACCGCGGCGGCCCTCGAAGCCGCCTCCGAACATCCCATTGCCCAGGCCATCGTGGCCGGCGCCAGCACGGCGAACCTGACGCTGGAACCGGTGCGCAACGCTCAGGCCGTGGCGGGCAGTGGCATGCGCGGCACGGTGGGCGGCACCGACGTGCTCGTCGGCAAGCCCGACCTTCTGCTCGCCAACGAGTTCACCATCCCCGCCGATCTGCAGGCGTCGCTTGACGCTGCCCGTGGTGGGGGAGGTACAGCCGTGCTGATCGGCTGGGACGGGCGTGCTCGCGGCGTGCTCACCGTGGCCGACGGCGTGAAAACCACCAGCGCGACCGCTGTGGCCGAGCTGAAGGCCCTTGGGCTGCATCCTGTGCTGCTCACAGGTGACCACGAGGTGACAGCCCGAGCGGTCGCAGCCGAGGTGGGCATCCATGAGGTGATCGCCGGAGTACTGCCCGATCAGAAGCTGGCGGAGGTCCAGCGTCTGCAGCGCGAAGGGCGCGTCGTGGCCATGGTGGGTGACGGCATCAACGACGCCGCCGCGCTGGCGCAAGCCGATCTCGGCATCGCCATGGGGACGGGAACCGACCTGGCCATCGAGGCCAGTGACCTCACTCTCGTGCGCGGAGACCTGATGCTCGTGCCCGCCGCGATCCGGCTCTCCCGCGCCACTCTGCGCACCATCAAGGGCAACCTGTTCTGGGCATTCGCCTACAACGTCGCCGCGATCCCGGCAGCCGCTGCGGGCCTGCTCAACCCGATGCTCGCGGGTGCTGCCATGGCGTTCTCGTCGGTGTTCGTGGTCACGAACAGTTTGCGGCTGAGGAGGTTTGACGCGAAGGCTTGAACGTCAGGCTGGAGGCCGGAGATTGCGTTGGGTCCGTCCGTTCCCGATCTGGCAGGGTGGCCCTGTGGCCAGGCGCGGAGTGATCAGGAGCGCGGAGTGATCGGGATTGCGGAGTGAACGGGACTACGAAGTGATCGGGGCTGCATAGTGAACCAGACCCGACCGCGTGATCTGGCCGGCCGCGTCCCACCGCCGGTGCTGGTGGCCGGTGGCATCATCTCGGTGCAACTCGGCGCCGCGATCGCCAAACACCTGTTCTCGGTGGTGCCTCCCACGTCGATGGTGTGGCTCCGGTTGGCGTCGTCCGCGATCGTCTTCACCGTGTTCTTCCGGCCCGCGGTGCGGGGCAAGACCTCTCGCGACTGGCTGATTGCGCTCGGGTTCGGCTGCATGCTCATGGGGATGAACTGGTCGATCTACCAGTCATTCGCACGCATTCCGCTGGGGATGGCGGTCACCCTCGAGTTCCTCGGTCCGCTTGCGTTGGCGATAGTAGGATCACGGCGGGCGCGTGACCTCATCTGGGTCGCGCTCGCGGGTGTAGGAGTCGCCCTACTGGGCTTCACGCCGCATGGCCTTACGTGGCCTGGGGTGGTGTTCGCCCTGGTAGCCGGGGCCTTCTGGGCGGGTTACATCGTCTTCAGCGCGCGCACCGGTCGGCACTGGTCCGGCGTCACCGGATTGACGGTGGCGAGCCTGGTGGGTGCCATCCTGCTGGCGCCGCCGGCGATGGTCGAGGCGGGAAGCCGGCTGCTGCAACCCGAGGTGCTGGGGCTGGGAGCGGCCATTGGCCTGCTGTCATCGGTGATCCCCTATAGCCTCGAGCTCACGGCCCTGCGCCGCATGCCGCCCAACGTGTTCAGCATCCTGATGAGCCTGGAGCCCGCAGCCGCAGCGCTCGCGGCCATGGTGGTGCTACATGAGTTCCTAGCCCCGCTGCAGTGGGTGGCGATCGGATGTGTGGTGGTGGCCAGCGTGGGCGCAACCCGGTCTCACGGATCGGGCCGACTCCCGGACCTGGCCGGTGCGGAGGCCTGAGCTTGCCGTGACAGACGTCATTGACGATTCGTGACGACCCAATTGGCCATCCGGGTGTGGCAAGCGCAACCCTGAAGGCATGTCTTTCGACGGATCGCAATCATCCGAGCCCTCTGACCCGGGCTCCCCATATCGGCCGTCCCTGAGCAAGGACAGCCCGCAGGACGCGCCGCCGCCCCAGGACGCCCCGGCGCCGCCCCAGTACGGTGCGCCGCAATACGGTGCGCCCCAATACGGCCAGAGTCAGTACGGCCAGAGTCAGTACGGGCAGAGCCAGTACGACCAGAGTCAGTACGGCCAGAGTCAGTACGGCCAGAGTCAGTACGACCAGAGTCAGTACGGCCAGAGTCAGTACGGCCAGAGTCAGCATGGCGCGCCCCAGCATGGCGCGCCCCGGCCTGGGCAGAGCTGGCCGCCGCAGAGCGAGCAGCGCGGCCCTCGACCTGCTGGCTGGCTGAACTGGAACGCCCCGGGGATGTGGCTGATCGTGGTGGGCGCCATCATCGCCCTCTCTCAGCTGGGTCGGGTGGCCGAGCAGCTGTGGGGGCTGGTGCTCCTGCTGCCGCTGGCCTGGGCCTTGGCGATCACCTATCGCAACTACCGTGCCTGCGGGGAACTGCAGCAAGGTTCGCTCTGGTGGATCTTCGGCACCGCCTTTCCAGCCCTCGCCGGGCTGGCCATCCTGACGGGGATCCACATCGGCGGCACGTGGATCGTCGTGATCGGCTTCGTGGTCATCGGCCTGATGTCGTTCCTGCGCGGCCAGGCCGGTGGCGGCTCGGACCGCCGGCGTGAGCGCCGGCAGCGCCGAGACCGCCGGGGTCACTGATCAGTCGGGTCACTGATCAGTCGGCACTGATCAGTCCGTGCCGAACTCCATGGCGGCGCGGTCGAGAGCCTCGACCTCTTCCTCCTCGGTGGAGGGCCTGGCCGACGACGAGATCGCCTGCCCGCCACCGGGAGTGAGCTCACCGACCAGGTCGGTATGAGTTCCCCCAAGCAGACCGAGCTCGGCATATTGCTCGAGCTTCGTGCGCGAATCAGCGATATCGAGATTGCGCATGGTGAGCTGGCCGATCCGATCGACCGGCCCGAAGGCCGCGTCCTCGGTGCGTTCCATCGAGAGCTTGTCAGGGTGATACGACAGCGCCGGCCCTGAGGTGTCGAGGATCGAGTAGTCCCAGCCCCGGCGCAGCCGCAGCGTCACCTCGCCGGTGACGGCCGCACCCACCCAGCGCTGCAGGCTCTCGCGCAGCATGAGCGACTGCGGGTCGAGCCAGCGGCCTTCGTAGAGCAGCCGGCCGAGCTTGCGGCCCTCGTTGTGGTAGGCCGCGACCGTGTCCTCGTTGTGGATGGCGTTGACGAGCCGCTCGTAGGCGAGGTGCAGCAGCGCCATGCCGGGTGCCTCGTAGATGCCGCGCGACTTGGCCTCGATGATGCGGTTCTCGATCTGGTCGCTCATGCCGAGGCCGTGCCGGCCGCCGATGGTGTTGGCCTCCATCACCAGGGCGAGGTCGGACTCGAACCGGTTGCCGTTGATGCTGACCGGACGCCCCTGCGCGAAGCCGATGGCGACGTCTTCGGTGGCGATCTCGACCGCTGGATCCCAGTAGGCCACCCCCATGATCGGCTCGACGGTCTCGATGCTGGTGCTCAGGTGCTCAAGGGTCTTGGCCTCGTGGGTCGCCCCCCACAGGTTGGCGTCGGTGGAGTAGGCCTTCTCCTGGCTGTCGCGGTAGGGCAGGCCGCGTTCGCTGAGCCAGGCCGACATCTCGTGCCGGCCGCCCAGCTCGCTGACGAAGGCTGCGTCCAGCCAGGGCTTGTAGATGCGCAGCGCTGGGTTCGCAAGCAGGCCGTAGCGGTAGAACCGCTCGATGTCGTTGCCCTTGAACGTGGAGCCGTCACCCCAGATGTCGACCTGGTCTTCCTTCATCGCCCGCACCAGCAGCGACCCGGCGACGGCGCGGCCGAGCGGTGTGGTGTTGAAGTACGGGCGGCCGGCCGAGCGGATGTGGAAGGCCCCGGACACCAGGGCAGACAGGCCCTCCTCCACCAGGGCGGCGCGGCAGTCGATCAGGCGGGACAGTTCCGCGCCGTACGCCCCGGCGCGGGCAGGCACGGACGAGACGTCCGGCTCGTCGTACTGGCCCAGATCGGCGGTGTAGGTGCAGGGGACGGACCCCTTCTCCCGCATCCAGGCAACCGCCACTGAGGTGTCGAGACCGCCGGAGAAGGCGATGCCGACGCGTTCGCCGAGGGGCAACGAAGTGAGGACCTTTGACACGCAGGAGAGCCTAGTGCCCGCAGCCGTGTCGCCGTTCTCACCTCTCACCCGGGCCGCACAGACCGTTCGGCCTTGGGCACCATGGGCTTCATGAGCTGGCAGCGAATGGTGAGTATCGGCGACTCGTTCACCGAGGGGATGGTCGACGAAGATCCGGCCCGAGCGGGTTCCTACCGGGGCTGGACTGACCGTCTGGCCGAGTCTCTGGCGGCGCGTGCTGAGGCGGCCGGCGCCGAGTTCAGCTACGCCAACGTCGCGGTGCGCGGACGGTTGCTCGCCGACATCGTCGGTCGTCAGCTCGACGACGCTCTCGCCCTGCAGCCCGATCTCGTGACCCTGGTGGGCGGCGGCAACGACATCCTGCGGCCGAGGGTCGACGTGGAGCAGCTCGCCGAACAGCTCGACGAGGCGGTGGTGCGCATCCAGGCCAGCGGTGCCGATGTACTGCTGGCCACGCCGGTGTCGCCCGGCGACGCACCGGTCATTCGCTGGACAGCCGGTCGGGTGGGGATCTTCGCCGCGCACCTAAACTCGATCGCCCGCCGGCGCGGGGCGTTCCTCCTCGACCAGTGGGGCATGCCGGTGCTCCGCCAGGCGCGGCTGTGGGCGGGCGACCGGATTCATCTGACGTCACAGGGCCACGAGATCGTCTGTCTCCTGGCCCTTGTGGCGCTGGGAGTGGTGGAGCCCGATGGCGCCGGCAGCGGGGTGGACGGAGCCGACCTCGAGCAGCGGTGTGCTGCTATCGCCGACGGGGCCGAGCACGTAGACGTCGGTCTGCGCTCCGACCTCACCTGGGCCCGTGAATACGCGGGCCCCTGGGTGGGCAGGCGGCTACGCAGACGGTCGTCCGGTGATGCGATCGAGCCCAAGCGCCCCCGACTGGATCCGTGGCACGCCTGAGGCGTTACTCGCGGGTGTCGCCCGTCACCGGGAAGCGTCGGCCGGTGATCTCCGACGGCGTGACCTTGAGGAACTCGTCTTTGACGCCGCCCTGCCACGGCTGCGGGCCGTTGGCGTCGAGGTCTTCCTCCTCGGGGACGCTGTCGACGGTCTCGGTGGTGCCTCTCAGCACAACGCTCCACGCGTGCGGAACGCCCTCGCGGATCTCGACGCCGTCCGCCTCGACGACCACCTCGGTGGAGGCCGACATCGTGGCCAGCAGGGTGCCCGGGGCGGTGCGGATGACGACGGTGTCTTCGATCACTGCCGAGTTGACGGGAAACACCTCGATTCGGCCGGCCATGAGGCCGGCGATCCTGGTCGTCGGCTGAGAGCGAAGCAGCCGCCAGCACTCTTCGGCAGGAAGGGCCTCAGTGGTGGGGTGATAGGGATCGGTCACAGCGTCCTCCTGGTTACGGCGTCGTCGCTGGCTTCACTCTTTCAGATTCTGCTATTCCTGCGATGACTAGGCCACAGGCGGCAGTCCGAGAAAGCCGCGCAAGAGCTCTGCCACCGCCCGCGGCTGTTGGGTCGGGGGCAGGTGGGCGCAGCCTGCGACGGTCGCCATGGTGGCTCCGGGGATGGCGTCGGCGATCACCTGCGAATGCGCGGGCGGCAGAGCCTGGTCGTCGGCACCGGCGATCACCAGGGTGGGGGCGGTCACCGCACCCAGCTCCGCCCGCAGGTCGATGTCCGCCAGGGCCTCACAACACGCCGCGTACGCCTCGGGCTCAACCCCGAGAAACGCCAGATGGGTCGCTCGCGCCTCGGGGTCTTCGAGGAAGTCGGCAGTGAACCAGCGCTCCATCGAAGCGTCGGCCAGCCCGGCGAGGCCGTGCTCGCGGGCGGTGGCGGCGCGCTCGATCCAGGAGTCGCGATTGCCCGGGTGGGCGCTCGAAGCGATGATGCACAGCGACCGCACGCGCTCGGGGTGACGCAGACCGAGCTCCATCGCCACCATGCCCCCGAGGGAGACGCCCGCGTGGTGAGCCCGGCCCAGGCCGAGTTGATCCATCACCGCCACGACGTCGTCGGCCAGCTCGCTCAACGAGTACGGCCCCGGCCCGAACTCCGACCCCCCGTGGCCACGCATCGAATAGAGCACGACCGGCACGTCTGTCAGGTACGGCAGCACCGGATGCCACATCTGCGCGGTGGTGCCGATGGCAGGGCCGAGCACGAGCGCCGACGTGTCGGACGACAGTTGCAGACCATGTAGCTCCACGCTCAACCGCGCTGGCTGCCCGCTCATGATGGCAAGGCTAATGCTCCTGCTCCGGCCTTGCCCTATGGTCGTCCAATGTCTGCTGACGCCCACGGCATGCCGTTTCCGCCACCCCCGGCGCGCCGCGAACCGGTCGAGGTGACGACTCACGGCGACACGAGGGTCGATGAGTACGGCTGGCTGGCCGATGAGACCGCACCCCAGGTGCTGGCACATCTGGCTGCCGAGAACGATTACGCGGCGGCCAGCACGCACCACCTCGCCGGTCTGCGCGAGCGGCTGTTCCGCGACATCGTGGCGCGCACGGTCACCGATGACGTCTCGGTGCCCGTCCGGCTCGGGCCGTGGTGGTACTACACCCGAACCCGCGACGGTGCCCAGTACCCCGTCTACGCGCGCAGCCCCGTGGTGGCAGACGAGTGGGATCCACCGGCCGTCCGTGCCGGAGTGCCGCTGCCCGGCGAGGAGGTGTTCCTCGACGGCAACGACGAGGCCCGCGACCTGCCCTTCTTCGGCCTCGGCGCGGTGGCCGTCAGCGCCGACCACAACCTGCTCGCATATTCCGTCGACGACAGCGGTGACGAGCGATTCACGGTGCGCGTCAAAGACCTTCGCACCGGCGAGCTCGCCGCCGATGAAGTGCCCGGTGCCTTCTACGGCGTGGTGTGGGGGGCCGACTCGGCGCACTTCTATTACACGGTGGTCGATGACGCGTGGCGTCCACACGAGGTGCGCCGGCATGTGCTGGGCACCCCCGTCACCGACGACGAGACCGTGCTGGTGGAGCACGATGAGCGATTCTGGCTCGGCGTCGATCTCAGCACCAGCCGGCGCTACCTCTTGATCGGCGCCGGATCTCGCAGCACGAGCGAGTATCACCTGCTCGACCTCGCCGATCCCGGCGCGCGGCCCGTCCTGGTTGCCGAACGCCGCGACGGGGTGGAGTACGACGTCGACCATGTGCGCGTGGGTGCCCGCGAGCAGCTGCTCATCGTGCACAACGGGCCGGTGGAGTCGGGGTCCATCGCGACGGACTTTGCCGTCGCGGTGGCATCGACCGCTGAGCCGGCTGCGCAGCACTGGCACACCGTGCTGTTGCCGCCTGCGGGCGTGCGGGTGCTGGGCGCGTCAGCGGTGGCGGGCGACATCGTTGTGTCGCTGCGCCGCGACGGGATCGCCCGGGTGCTGGTGCTGCCGGTGCTCGAAGCGGAGACGACCCCTGCGGTGAGCCAGAGCTGGCCTGAGGTGGGCGTGGGCTGGGAGGTGCCCTTCGACGAGCAGCTGTTCACGGCCGAGTTCGATCTCGTGCCCGACCCGCAGTGTCCGTACGTGCGGCTGGCGTACTCGTCGTTCGTGACTCCCTCCACCGTCTACGATCTCGATCCGACCACACGAGAACTATTGCTGCGCAAGCAGACCGAGGTTCGAGGTGTCGACGTCACGGCGTTCGACAGCCATCGCGAATGGGCCCGGGCCAGCGATGGAACCCTGGTGCCGATCTCGGTGGTCTACCGGCGCGGCACCCGGCCGGATGGCCGAAACCCCGTGCTGCTGTACGGCTATGGGTCGTATGAGACTTCGATCGACCCGGCCTTCGTCGTCTCCCGGCTCGCTCTGCTCGAACGCGGGGTCGTCTATGCGGTGGCGCACGTGCGCGGCGGCGGCGAGCTGGGCCGAAACTGGTACGAAGCCGGTCGGCTCGACAAGAAGGCGACGACCTTCACCGATTTCGTCTCGTGCGCCGAGCACCTGGTGGCGCTCAGGTGGGCCGACCCGCAGCGCGTGGTGGCCTCGGGGGCCAGTGCCGGTGGCCTGCTGATGGGAGCGGTGGCCAATCTGGCGCCGGAGAGGTTCGCCGGGGTGCTGGCGGGAGTGCCGTTCGTCGACGCCCTCACCACCATGCTCGACCCCAGCCTGCCGCTGACGGTGATCGAGCGTGAGGAGTGGGGTGACCCGCTCGCCGACCAGGCCGCGTACGACTACATCAAGTCGTACGCGCCCTATGAGCAGGTGGCCGACCGGGCCTACCCGCCGATCCTGGCCATCACCAGCCTGCATGACACCCGAGTGCGCTACGTGGAACCGGCCAAGTGGGTGGCTCGGTTGCGCGAACGCGCTCCCCACGGCGGCCCCTACCTGCTCAAGACCGAGCTGGACGGCGGCCACGGCGGAGCGTCCGGACGTTACAGCGCCTGGCGTGACCGGGCGTACGAACTGGCGTGGATCCTCGATCGGCTCGGGCTGGCCGACTGACCTGAGCGGCCGGATTCTGCAGGGGCGTCGGCTCAGGTGTGAGACAGCACCATGACGACGGCCATCACATTGAGCGCCAGCACCAACCCGGTGAGCGCCACGCACAGACCCACAGCGGGTTGAATGTGTCCGCTCGGCAGGTCGCGTTCAGTCTGGCGACCCCGTTGACTGGAGACCGCCATGAAGACGGCGGCGACGAGCAAGCCGACGAGCGAGATGACCACCGGCAGGCCGCCGGAGTGGAACCTCGTCCCGATCAGGCCCACGGCGATCAGCGAGACGCAGGTGCGCGTCCACGCGATCGACGTGCGTTCCGGCTGTAGTCCGGGGTCGCGGACGGGGCGTTCGGTCACTGCGACTGTGCGCTCATCGTGTGCTCGTCAACAGCGCCACGACCATCACGAACCCGGCGATGCCCACGCCGCCGGCCAGCACGGGGGCGATCAGCGGAAAGTTGAGGGAACGGTCGGTGCGCATCCGTTGCTCGCTGTTGAACCAGCGCAGGAAGGATCCGAGAGCAAGCAGAGCGCCCAGCGCGAGCAGAGCCACGGACAGCACGGCTCGGACGCCGGGGCTGAAGGTCGGCCCGGAGAAGGCGTCGAGGGCGATGCCGCCCGCGGTGAGGGCCAGCGAGGTGCGGATCCAGGCGAGAAAGGTGCGCTCATTGGCCAGCGTGAAGCGTGGGTCGGGGTCTTTTCCTTGCAGAGTCAGCGAGCGGCGCCAGTCCCAGGTCACGAGGCTCAAGGTATCCCCGCAACCGTCGCTGTGAGGTTTGATTGGGCTGTGGCAACGGTGATGGGCGTAGACATCGGCGGGACGAAGACCCGCGCGGTGGTGATGGACGAGGGCGCCGGGTCGCCCCAGAACGTGCTGGCGGACTGCTCGGTCGGTACGGCGAGCATCCAGTCGGTGGGCGTCGAGGGCTCGGCCGCCGCGCTGGACGAGCTGGTGGCAGCTCTGGGACCGGTGGCCCCGGCGGTGCGCTCGCTCGTGGTCGGATCGGCCGGCATCGATACCGAGGAGCTCGCTCGGACACTGAAACGGATTGTCAGCGAACGCTTTCCGGACGCACAGGTGCGTGCCGTGCACGACACGCAGCTCCTGCTCGCCGCGGGCGAGGTGCCCACGGGCTGCGTGCTCATCTTCGGCACCGGTTCGGCCGCCTGGGCACTGGCGCCCGACGGCCGCTCCGCCCGCTCCGGGGGCTGGGGCTGGCTGCTGGGTGACGAAGGCAGCGGGTACGGCCTCGTGCGCGAGTCGATCCGGCGGGCGCTGGCAGACCTCGACCACGAACGGCCCACCAGTCGGCTCACCCACCTGCTGCTGGAGGCGGTGGGTCTCGATGAGCCCGTGCAGCTCATTGGCGAGGTGTACGCCCGGCCCGGTTCAGGAGTCTGGGCCGGATATTCGCCCGCGGTGATCCAGGCGTTGCGCGAAGGCTGCCCGGTGGCCGCCGAGGTGTTCTCCGGGGTTGTCGACGCGGCGGCCAACGAGGTCATCGTGGCCTGCCGACGGGTGGGCATCGACGGGCCGGTGGTGTTGGCGGGTGGCCTGGTCATGAACGTCTCGGAGGCTGCCGACGGGGTGCGGCAGCGGCTGGAAGCGGCCGGCCTGCACGACATCCGGGTGCTGCATCGCGATCCGGTGTGGGGTGCGGTCGATCTGGCCCGACAGGCTCTGGCCCGACAGGAGGTGAGCGCCGATGCCTGAACTGCCCGAGGTGGCGGGCCTCGTCGACTTTCTCCGCGAGCGCACCGTAGGCGCGGTGGTGGCGGGAGTGGACGTGGCCTCGATCACCGTCCTCAAGACGTTCGATCCGCCGCCCCAGGCGCTGGAGGGGCTCACGATCAATGGCGTGGACCGGTACGGCAAGTGGATCGTCCTGCATTTCGACGGGGTGCACCTGGCTTTTCATCTCGCGAAGGCGGGCTGGCTGCGCTGGTCGGACGGACTGCCGGTCACGCCTGCCCGGCCCGGCAAATCGCCGATCGCGCTGCGCGTGCGGCTCGACGGCGCGCGGGTGGACAAGGAGGTGCCCGGACGGTTGCCCGGGTTCGACCTGACCGAGGCCGGAACCCGCAAGAAGCTGGCCGTCTACCTCGTGCGCGACGTGCAGGAGATCGAGCGGATCGCGACCCTCGGCCCCGATCCGCTCGATCCCGCTTTCGACCGTGCGGCGCTGGCCGGGTTGCTGGCCGGGGTGAACAGACAGGTCAAAGGCGTGTTGCGCGATCAGAGCACGCTGGCCGGGGTGGGCAACGCCTATTCGGACGAGATCCTGCACGCCGCCAGGCTCTCGCCCTTCGCCATCGCCTCGAAGCTCAGCGACGAGCAGCTCGATCGGCTGTACGCCGCACTGCGTGACGTGCTCTCCGGAGCGGTGGCTGCGGCCAGCGGCAAGCCGGCGGCCGAATTGAAGGACGCCAAGCGAGCAGGGATGGCGGTGCACGGTCGCACCGGCCAGACCTGCCCGGTGTGCGGTGACGTGGTGCGAGAGGTGTCGTTCGCCGACTCGTCGCTGCAGTACTGCGCCACCTGCCAGACCGGGGGCAAACCCCTTGCGGATCGGCGGATGTCGCGGCTGCTGCGCTGAGCCTGGTCTAGGACGCGCCCTAAGCGCCCGCCGGGCCGAGGAGCAGGGCGAGCGTGTCCCACCGGGCGATCTCGCAACCGTTGGACAGCGAGAACGACGCGTTCACCGCTGTGCCGTTGACGGTGCCGGTGACCGTGGCGCGCTGCGGGCCGCCGTACTGCTGGGTGCATTTCGTGCCGGGAGGCACCGGCTTGAAGGCGGCCGGGCCGGCGGCCAGCACCTGCTCGCAGGCTGCCTGCGCGTTGGGGTGATCACCGCCGGTCGGGTTGCAGGTGAGGTGGTACGTGACCGGCTTGCCGTTGGTGAGCGTCACGGTGAGAGCAGTGGCGCCTGTCCCGGTGCTGGGCGGAGTTGTCACAGAGGTCTCCGAGGGGGTTGGGGTCGGCGACGTGGTGGGAGTGCTGCCGGAACCGCACGCGGTCAGGCCGGCCAGCGCGAGCGCCGATACGAGCGCCAGCTTGGGGAGCGACAACTGGGTCCTCATAGGGCTATTGGAACACCTGCTGCGGCCGGATACCTCCAGGCAGCCGGTGTTGTTGTTTCGAAGGCTGATCGATCGGCTCGTCTGCGAACATATTGTAAATCTACTAGATATTGGAATACGGTCCGAGCGAGTGACGACACGCTGAATCGCGCTCTCTGGCGATCTCTACGGTCAAGGGTAGAAAGGCCGATACTGTTCTAGGCGTGGATCCAGTACGCAACCCCTACGCGCCCGGGGCAGGGCAACGTCCGCCTGAGTTGGCTGGCCGTGATCGCGAACTCGACGCGTTCGACATAGTGCTGGAACGGGTCTCGCGCGGTCGGCCCGAGCGCTCGCTGGTGCTCACCGGCCTGCGCGGCGTGGGCAAGACCGTGTTGCTCAATGCCCTTCGCTCGCAAGCGGTTCGAGCCGGGTGGGGCACGGGAAAGCTGGAGGCGCGGCCCGATACCGACCTGCGCCGCCCGCTGTCGGGCGCCCTGCACCTGGCGGTGCGCGAGCTGGCCGGACGCAACCGTGACGAGGCCGACGAGGTGCTCGGCGTCGTGAAGGCCTTCGCGCTCAAGGCCGGAGCGGAGCCGGCCCGTGCGGGCACGCGATCAGCGGCGGGCGCCAAGACGGCGAGCCGGTTGCGCGACCGGTGGCATCCCGGCATCGAGGTGCCTGCGGCTACGGGCCGCGCCGACTCAGGTGACATCGAGATCGACCTCGTGGAGCTGCTCACCGACGTCGCCGGTCTGGCTGCGGCGGCCGGCAAGGGCGTGGCGATCTTCATCGACGAGATGCAAGACCTGATGCCCGACGACGTCTCGGCGCTGTGCGCGGCGTGTCACGAACTGAGCCAGCAGGGGCTGCCGTTGATCGTGGTGGGGGCCGGGCTGCCGCATCTGCCGGCGGTGCTGTCGGCCTCGAAGTCATACAGCGAGAGGCTGTTTCGGTACGTGCGCATCGATCGGCTCGACCGCGCCCAGGCCGACCGGGCCCTGGTGGCCCCGGCTCACGACGAGGGCGCCGCCTTCGAGGCGGAGGCCTTGGACGTGCTGTACAGCGCGACCGACGGGTATCCGTACTTCGTGCAGGCCTACGGCAAGGCGGTCTGGGACAGTGCGGTGGTCTCGCCCATCACCGCTGCCGACGTGGCCGTGGCTGCCCCCGATGCGGAGGCCGAGCTGGCGGTGGGCTTTTTCGGCTCGCGCTACGACCGGGCCACGCCCGCCGAGCGCGAGTACATGCGTGCCATGGCCGACCTCGGCGCTGAATTCGGAGATGGCCCGGTGCAGACGGCAGAGATCGCCAAGACGCTCGGCCGCAAACCCCAGTCGTTGTCGCCGGCCAGGGACGCGTTGCTCAAGAAGGGGTTGGTCTGGTCGGCCGAGCGGGGTCAGATCGCTTTCTCCGTGCCGCACTTCGGGAGGTACTTGCGAGCGCAGCCGGAATGAGGTGCTGGCAGGAGAGTGAGGTGCTGGCACTGTCGGGATGCACTTCCCTCCATTCTCAACATATAGCGCAGTGGGGGGCTTGCGGCAAGGCCCCGGTGCTGCCGCACAATCGTCGTCCTGACCAACGAGCGTGGGGGCGTGACGAGAGTGAATCCGTTGACTATCAAGGCGTTCGACCTTTCTGACCAGCTGGTCGCCAAGGCCGAGCCGAGTCTGATCGCCGCTGACGAGGCGCACTTCGCGGCCATCGCGGAAAGCTTGGAGCGCTCGATCGCCGACCTTTCCGAGCGGCTCGACGCCGAGCGCAAGGCGCCCGGCGGCGCAGGTCAGGCGGCGATGGACCGGGACCTGGAGATCCACCGGTTGACCGGTCGGCTGCGCACGCTGCGTCGCTTCGGTCTGGACCTCTGCCTCGGCCGGATGGTCAGTGCCCACGATCCGGAGCCCGTGTACGTCGGTCGGCTCGGGCTTACCGATGGCGAAGGTCGTCGTCTGCTGGTCGACTGGCGCTCACCGGCGGCGGAGCCGTTCTTCGCCGCCACCCACGCCAACCCGCTGGGGCTTGCCAGCCGGCGCAGGTATCGCTGGACCCGCGGCCGGGTCAGCGACTACTGGGACGAGGTGTTCACGCCGGAGGGGTTGATCGGACATGCCGCGCTCGACGACCAGTCCGCCTTCATCGCCAGTCTGGGCAGCAACCGATCGGCCCGGATGCGCGACGTGCTCGGCACCATCCAAGCCGACCAGGACGCCATCATCCGGGCGGGATCGCGCGGCGCTCTCGTCGTCGACGGCGGTCCGGGCACCGGCAAGACGGTCGTCGCTCTGCACCACACCGCCTACCTGCTCTACTCCGATCCGCGCCTGGGCCACCGCCGGGGCGGCGTGCTGTTCGTCGGTCCGCACCAGCCCTATCTCGCGTACGTCTCCGACGTCCTGCCCAGTCTCGGCGAGGAGGGTGTGCAGACCTGCACGCTGCGAGACCTCGTTCCCGAGGGCGCCACGGCAACGATCGAAGCCGACCCGAACGTGGCCCGGCTCAAGTCATCGGCGAACCTGGTGACCGCGATCGAGGCCGCCGTCCGGTTGTACGAGGAGCCGCCCACGACGCCGCTGACGGTGACGACCCCCTGGTCGGATATCTGGCTGAGTGCCGACGATTGGTCCGAGGCATTCGATGCCGCGGAACCGGGTGCCGCGCACAACGAGGCTCGTGAGCGGGTCTGGGAAGAACTGCTGACCATCCTGATCGACAAGCACACAGAGCTGATGGAGGAGCACGACGCACCGCCCGATCTGCTCCGAAAATCGTTGCTGCAGAACAGGGAGCTGCGCACGACCTTCAACCGGGCGTGGCCGCTGCTCGAAGCCACCGACCTGGTGGGTGATCTGTGGACTGTGCCCGCGTACCTGCGCCGGTGTGCGCCCTGGCTCGATCGCGACGAGGTCCAGCAGTTGCAGCGCCGGGACGCTGAGGCCTGGACTGTCTCCGACCTGCCGCTCCTGGACGCTGCCAGGCAGCGACTCGGTGACCCGGAAGCAGCTCGCCGTCGACAGCGGTACGAGGCCGCAGTCGCCGATCGGCAGGAATCGATGTCACGTGTGGTCGAGCACCTGATCGAGTCGGACGACTCCGAGATGGCCGTGATGTCGATGCTCCGCGGCGAGGACCTGCAGAATGCGCTGGCGGACGAGACCGTTCTGTCGAGTCCTGACCCCGACCGGCTCGCCGGCCCGTTCGCGCACATCGTCGTGGACGAGGCGCAGGAACTGACCGATGCGGAGTGGCAGATGCTGCTGCTGCGCTGCCCGTCGCGCAGCTTCACCATCGTCGGAGACCGCGCTCAGGCCAGACACGGGTTCGTGGAGTCATGGCAGGAACGGCTCGAGCGGGTCGGGCTCGACCGGATCCAGCTCGCCTCCCTCAGCATCAACTACCGGACGCCGGTGGAGATCATGACCGAGGCCGAGCCGGTCATCCACGCCATGCTCCCGGACGCGAACGTGCCGACGTCCATCCGCAGCACCGGCATCCCGGTCGTGCACGGCGCTGCGTCAGAGCTGGCCGCGGTGATCGACACCTGGCAGGTCACTCGGCCCGATGGAATCGCCTGCGTCATCGGTCTCGATGACAGCGACGGCATGATTCCGATGTCGTCCCGGGTTCGGCGACTGACCCCGGAACTGGCGAAGGGACTCGAGTTCGATCTGGTCGTCCTCCTCGACCCGGAACGGTTCGGCCAGGGCATCGAGGGTGCGGTCGATCGCTACGTGGCGATGACCCGGGCCACGCAGGAACTCGTCATCCTCACCTGAACACGCGCGGGCCCAACTGTGAGTTTCACGGAACCAGCGCAAGAGAGTCATTGGTTTCCCGTGAAACGGGCATTCCCACGGGAGACACTGGGAGGGTGCCTTCACCTGCGCCGCGCGCCCTCCGACACAAGGCCTGGGCCTGCTTCGGCGTGCTGGCGCTGATGTACCTGGCGTTCATCGTCGTGCCGCAGGGACGCGCGGTAGACCTCGCGTTACGGGCCACGCTGCGGCTATCCGGCAACGCTTCGGCTCGGTGGGTGCTCTCGGAGGCCTTGGCGCTGCTCAGCATCGTCGGGGCGATCGCTGCGCTGGTGGTGCTGACGAGAAGTGCCTACCGGCGAGGGTGGCGTGACCTGACGATCGTGCTGGGCGGGCCGGTGATCTCGGTCGCGCTCTCGGAACTGCTCAAGCTCTGCCTCCCGCAGACGGTCGGCCGGCACTGGCAGCTCTGGCTGCCCCACGGGTCGTTCGTGAGTGGGCATACAGCCGCGGCGGCCGCGCTGGCCCTGGCCGTCGTGTACAGCTGGCCCGAGTTGCGCCCCGGCACCAAGCTGCTCGTGTGGGCGGTGCCGGTCTGTGTGGGCTTGGCGACGGTGGTGACCGGCTGGCACCGTCCTTGCGACACCGTGGGAGGAGCTGCACTGGCGTTCGGCGTGCACTACGCGCTGCGTGCTGCTATCAGCAGTGCTGCTCACGGCAGTGCTGCCCACAGCGGCAAGGGCAGTGCGCACCGGCCGGCCCGGCCCAGAGTGGAGGCATGACGAAAACACTCGACCCCGGCCAACGACTCGACGAGGATCTCTACCGGCGGCTATTCGAACAGCGCACCCTGCTGCTCGGCGAGCCGCTGGAGGCGCGCAACAGCAACCGGCTCTGCAACGCCTTGCTGCTCCTTGCCGCCGACGATCCTGAGGCGGACATCCGGCTGCTCATCAACTCTCCTGGCGGCTCGGTTCCTGGGATGCTGGCCATCCGCGACTGCATGCGGGCCATTCCCAACGACGTGAGCACCGTGAACGTCGGCATGGCCTACAGCGCAGGGCAGTTCCTGCTCAGCTCCGGTACTCGCGGCAAGCGGTACTCGCTGCCGCACGCCAAGGTTCTGCTGCATCAAGGCTCCGCTGGCATCGGTGGCACGGCGATGGACATCGCCATCCAGGCCGACGACCTGCGACACACCCGCGACACCGTGCTCGGCCTGATCGCGCTCGACACCGGCCAGGATGTGCAGACCGTGGAGCTCGACTCCCGCCGCGACCGCTGGTTCACCGCGCCGCAGGCCCGCGACTACGGCTTCATCGACGCGATCATCGACTCCGCAGACCAGCTGCTGCCCGCCCGACGCAGGGCTCTGGGCCTCACCGGGGCCACAGCATGAGCAGCTACACGATTCCGTACGTCACCACCCGCACCAGTGCCGGCGAGCGCACCGTCGACGTCTACAGCCGGCTGCTCACCGAACGCATCGTCTACCTCGGGACGGCCATCGACGACGGCGTGGCGAACGCGGTGATCGCTCAGCTGCTGCACCTGGAGTCGGATAACCCCGACCGTCCCATCTCGCTCTACATCAACTCCGCAGGCGGCTCGATCCCGGCGATGCTGGCGATCTACGACGCCATGCAGTTCGTCCGGCCACGCGTGGAGACCACCTGTGTGGGTCAGGCGGTCTCGACCGCGGCCGTGTTGCTGGCGGGTGGGGCGGCGGGACGCCGGCAGATCCTGCCGCATGGCCGAGTCGTCATTCACGCGCCTGCCGCCGAAGGGAAGGGCGCGATTCCTGACCTCATTCTGGAGGCGGAGGAGGTGGAGCGGGTGCGCACCATGCTGGAGGAGATCCTCGCCGAACACACGGGTCGCTCTGCGGCCGACGTCCGCGCTGACACCGCCCGCGATCTGGTGCTCACTGCCGACGGGGCCGTGGAATACGGAGTTGTCGATGTGGTGGTGCGCTCGCGTGACTGATCCGCGCGCCGCCCGACGCTCGCGCCGGGTTCGTCCGCGGTCGGCTCACGCCGCGAGGCAGACCGTCCCCTGCTGGTGGGTGCTCGCGAGTCGGCGGCTGGCCCGTCCGGTCAGATTGAGGACGGAGATCTCCAACGCACCCGCCAGCGCCGCCAGCACCTCCGACGAGGGATCTTTCTTGCCCCGCTCCAGCTCGGAGAGATACTGCGGCACCACCCCCGCCCGCTGGGCCACGTCGACGATGCGCTCTCCGCGGCGATTCCGTTCGGCCTTCAGTTCCTCGCCGATGACCTCGCGCCAGAGGGGTTCCACGTCGGGCCGGTGACGTCGGGCGGGGTCACCGCCGGGAAGGCTCGCAGGCTGGAAGCTCAGGAGGTTGTCCATGGAGCAACCGTAACCGCCGGCGGGGCGAGTCTCACCCGGACCGAGGGTCGGCGCACAAACGGACTATGACGATGCCCCGTTGCGCGGGGCATCGTCATAGTCCTAAAAAGCCACCTCGAGCTCGGCCTGGTTCACGATCGGCTCGATGCGGATGAGCCGCTCAGACCTGATCGAAGCGGGAAGGCACCCGACCCGGAGGTCAGTGGCGATCTGACAGAGGTGACCACGGTGCGTTCGGGTCCGTGCGCGGCCGCTGAGTCGCGGCGGACATGGCCATCGCAGGAGTGCCCGACGCGATGCTGTCGTCCAGACCGGGGTGGAAACCGTCCGCGCTCTCGGCCAGCTGGGCGAAGGCCGCTCCGCTGCCGTTGGTCCCAGAGCTGTTGGACCCGAAGCCGTTGGTCTCGAAGCCGTTGGACCCGAAGCCATTCGAGTGGGAGCCGTCGTGGTTCTGGTTCTGCCACTCGCCGTTGACGGCCAGGCTCTCCACGTACCGAACCAGGCGGGAGACCTCCTGCTCGGTCACGTTCTCGGGCAGCAGCACCTTGGCCTGCAGGCCGGGACGCAGCGGGAAGGGGTACTCGATCATCGCGACCTGTGGTGAGTCCGCAGCGGCGGGCGCGCTCTGGGCGAGTTGGGCCGTGGCCTGGTCGGCGAGAGCGACCACCTCTGCGGAAGCTGCAGCCAGCGACGGGGCGACCGCAGTCTGGCGGGCAGCCTCAGCTGCTGTGGCGGGCGAGCCTGCAGCAGGCGCTGCCGATCCACGCAGGGTCACCTGCTGGACGAACAGGGCCACCACGAAGCCGGCCGCCGCGATGATGGCGCCCCAGAAGAACACCGCGCTCGTGCCGCTGACCACCGCGTGCTGGAAGAGCGACTGCAGCGCGGCGGGCAGCTGCTTGAACGTGGCTGGCGTCAGACTGCCCGAAGCCACACCGCCACTGCTCGCCCCGGCGGGTAGACCGGAGGTCAGCGTTGCCGTGAGCTCGTGGGCGTAGATGGCACCGAGGATCGCCACACCGAGCGAGCCACCCATGCTGCGGGTGAAGGTGGAGGTGCCGGTCGCGACGCCGATGTCGGTGAGTTCCACGCTGTTCTGCGCCACGAGGCTCGTGGTCTGCATGAGGCATCCCATTCCGGCGCCGAGCACGGCCATGTACAGCGCGGTGGTGGCGGTGGAGGTCGTCACGTCCATGGTGGAGAAGAGCCAGAGCCCCAGCCCGAGCAGCGCGGTGCCCACGATCGGGAAGACCTTGTAGTGCCCCGTCCGCGAGATCAGCTGGCCGCTGCCGAGCGAGAACACCATGGCGGCGATCATCATCGGCATGAGCAGCAGGCCCGAGTTGGTGGCCGACTGACCCTGCACGTACTGCTGGAACTGGGGCAGGAACGTGACGCCACCGAACATGGCGAACCCGGCCACGAAGCCCAGCGCGTTGGCGAGGGTGAAGTTGCGGCTGCGGAACAGGCGCAGCGGCATGATCGGCTCTGCCACCCGGTTCTCGATCACGACGAAGGCGGCAAGACCCACCGCAGCGAGCGCACCGAGGCTGTACGACTGCCACGACGCCCAGTCGAACTCCGTGCCACCCCAGGTCACGAGCAGGGTGAGGGCGGTGATCCACGTGGTGAGGACGGCGGCGCCGGCCCAGTCGATGCGCACCTTGCCGACGTGCTTCTTCTCGTGCGTGATGTTCAGGGTGTGCCAGATGACGACCAGCGAGATCAGGCCGAGCGGCAGGTTCACGTAGAAGATCCACCGCCACGACAGGTGGTCGGTGATGAAGCCGCCGAGCAGCGGGCCGCCGATCATCGCAGCCGGCATCACGGCCATCATGATGCCCGTGTACTTGCCGCGCTCGCGGGGCGGAACCAACATGCCGATCACCGACATGATGCCCACCATGAGCCCGCCGCCACCGATGCCCTGAAGGGCTCGGAAGGCGACCAGCTCGGTCATGTTCTGGCTCAGGCCGCAGGCTGCGGACCCGATCAGGAAGATGATGATGGAGGCCATGAACGTGAACTTGTGACCCACCAGGTCGCCGAGCTTGCCCCAGAGCGGCGTGGAGACGGCGGTGGCCAGGATGTAACCGGTGACCACCCACGAGAGGTGGTTCAGGCCGCCCAGGTGGCCCACGATGGTGGGCAGGGCGGGCGCGACGATCATGTTGTCGAGCTGAGCGAGCAGCATGGCGATGATCAGCCCGCTCATGGCGGTGATGATCTGCCGGGGAGTAAGAGCTTTGTCTACCTCGGACATGGAGTCCAAGCACCTTCTTTGCACGAGATGTTGCGGTGGGCGGGCCGGGCTTGCAGGTGCCCGCTTGTGGCGGAGGTCTGGCAGAGGTCGACGGTGACTCACCGGCCAATAGTCAACGGTAGTTACTGACCGGCCGGTAAGCAAGTGGTTTCTGCCAGCTCTCGAGCCTGACACCCGTTCGGCCCACTACGTCTAAGGTCTAGGTCATGGTTCACCGTGTGGGGCCCTGGCCCGCTGGCACGCCCTGCTGGCTCGACATCATGGTCGGCGACCTCGCCCGCAGCCAGGCGTTCTACACCGCGATTCTGGGCTGGGACTTCACGGGTCCCGACGAACAACTCGGGGGCTATTGCAATGCGGTCATCGACGGCGAGCGCGTCGCCGGGCTGAGTCCGACGCTGCCGGGGCTGGAGGCGGCGCCCAAGGTCTGGTCGGTCTACCTGGCCACGGACGACCTGGCGGCGACGCACGCAGCCGCCCTCGAACTGGGGGCCGAGGCGATCGTCGAACCCACGGCGATGGCCGCTCTCGGTTCGATGGCGATGTGGCTCGATCCCCTGGGGGCGGCCTTCGGCGGATGGCAGGCAGGCGAGCACACCGGCTTCGACCTGGTCAACGAAGTTGGGGCCGTGGCCTGGTGCGATCTCATGACCCCCGACCTACCGGCGTCGAAGGCGTTCTACGCCAAGCTGTTCGGATTCAGCTACCAAGACGTGACCGGCGAGCCCGGCGTCGGCCGGCTGCCGAGCGGGGAGTACTGCATCGTCACCGCGCCCGGCGGGCAGGCCGTTGGCGGCATGGGTGCCAGCGCCCCGGACGACACCGGGTCGGCCTGGTCGGCCTGCTTCGAGACCGAGGACGTGGACGCGGCGCTGCGCCGGGTTGCGGCCGCCGGCGGATCGCTGCTGCTCGAACCGAGGGAGTTCGAGTCGGGACGGCTGGCTGGTGTGGCCGGCCCGGATGGCGAACCGTTCCTGCTGCTCACGTCGTCGCAGGGCTGACCTGCTCAGGTATCTGCCTGCTCGCGGCCGAGTGCCTGCCCGGCTTGCGGCGGGTGGGCAGCTGCGGGCTGACCCCCAGCGTGTTCAGCAGTTCGGCAACCGCCGCGACCTCCACGCCCGGCGCGAACAACCAACCCTGGGCGTAGCGCGCGCCCAACCCGATGAGTTCGTCGCGCAGGGCCACAGTGTCGACTCCCTCGATGACGACACTGACTCCGAACGCCCCAGCCACCTCGAGCAGCGCCGAGACGATGGCACGCGAGGTGGGCCGGGGCAGCCGTCCGGTGAGGGCCTTGTCGACCTTGATGGTGTCGGCCGGGAGTCGGGTCAGGTAGCTGAGGGAGGAGTATCCGCTGCCGAAGTCGTCGATCGAGATGCCGATGCCGGCCACGTACAGCTCGCTCAACGCCCGCGCCGCCGGGCCGTCGGGGTCGATGAAGACCCCCTCGGTAACCTCCAGCGTCAGAGCCTGGGAAGGCAGGCCGAACTCGTCCAGCAACCGCAATAGGTCTTTGTGAAAGGTCGCGCGGCGTAGCTGCACAGGAGACACATTCACCGACATCCGCACGACGATGCCCTGCGACCGTAGGTCTGCCTGCAGGCGTGCGCTGCTGCGCAGACACTGCCAGCCGAGGTCGTGCACCAGCCCGGCCTGTTCGGCCACCGGCACGAACACCGCCGGGCTCACGGTCTGCAACACGGGATCGTGCCACCGCGCCAGTGCCTCCAGCGCCACGACCTTGCCGTCGTGCAACGAGACGATGGGCTGGTAGACGTAGGTGATCTCCTCCTTGGCGACAGCCCGTCGCAGCCGCTGCTCCAGCTCGGCGTGCTCCTCCACCTTGCGGGCGTCGGCGTCGGAGAACGACTTCACCCGATTGCGCTCATGCTTCGCCGCCCGCAACGCCTGTGCCGAGCGGGTGAGCACCGACAGCGGATCGGTCGCGCGTTCTGCCGGGCCCGAGGAGGCGATGCCCAGGCTCACCGTGATCCCCAGCGGCTCCATCCCGGGCAGAGCGGCGAGCGATTCACTGGCGGCCTCCCGGAGCCGGTCGGCGTGCGCGACCGCCTCGTCATGGGTGCCCACCACCAGCAACAGCGCGAACTCGTCGCCGCCGAGCCGGAACGCGGTGCCGCCGGGCACCCGGGTCAACTCTTCGGCCACGGTGATCAGCACCCGATCGCCGGCGGAGTGGCCGAGCTGGCGGTTGACGTCCTTGAACCGGTCGACGTCGAGGGTCAGCACGAAGAGGCGCGACGCGCCTCCGCCGTGTCGCAGCGCGTCTTCGAGGGCACGGCGGTTGGCCAGCCCGGTGAGCGGGTCTCGCAGTGCTTGGCCCGCCAGCGCGGTGAGCAGGACGCGGCTCTGCCGGGAGCGATAGATCTCTCGGCCCGCGAAGGCGAGCAGGATGCAGCCCGACAGCACGAGTGAACCCGCATCGGCCGGGGCGTCGCGCATGCTCACGATGTAGATCGCCAACGGGACGGCCACCAACACCATCGTGAGGGGACCGCGGCTGCGGCCGAGCCGTTCGAGCTCGGGGGTCGCCCGGTTCTCGGGCGGCTTGAGGCAGGCCAGCGACACACCCGTGACGACGACCGCGACGAACATGAGGCCCACGCGGGTCCAATACAGTTCAACGGGCCGGCCCTGGGCCCAGAACGTGAACGCATCCGTACTCACGAGCAGGAACTCGCCGATGCCCAGACCGAACATGGCGATGCTGGGAATATTGCCCGCAAGCAACCAGACCATGCTGAACACGATGAGCTCGGAGAACATCACCACCAGCAGCGGCCAATGGATGTCGGCGAGCCCGTCGTCGCCAGGTCGATAGAGGCAGACCTTCCAGATCAGCATGAGCCAGGTGGAAGAGATCAGCAGGGTGTCGAACAGCATCAGCGGCCCCGCATAGGTGCGGTGCGCACCCTTGTGCATGAGAATGCCCGCGAAAACGAGCGGAACCGAGGCGACCCATAGGTCATGGCCCAGGTGCGGAGCTTCGGTGCTTCCGATGGCCACGTGATAGATCGACACAGCCAGACCGAGGTTCCAGCACACCATGCCCACGAGCAGCATGGGTGCCACTTCGCCGGTTTTATGTCGCATGGCGAGCGCAAGGCCGATAATCGTGACGGCCACCAAGGCGCACTCAAGAAGCAGCGTCATATCGTCCCTCGTGTCGGGCAATGCAGGCAGCCACGCGACTCCGGAACAGATGACACCCCTACACCCTGCACGATTTCGTGTCACTGTGCCCAATGATTCGATCAGTCGCCCGTGTCGGCGTCGTCCGGCTGTACCAATGCCGGCGTGCCCCCAAGCCCGCTCGGCTCGGGTCGGTGCGCATGACAGGCTGGGCGCCGTGAACATCGATCAGGTCGCGGTCGTTGCCCACCGAGGCTCTTCCTACGACTTTCCCGAGCACAGTCTGCAGGCCTATGTAGACGCTATCGAGGTGGGCGCGGACGCCCTGGAATGCGACGTCCGGCTCAGCGCCGACGGTCAGTTGGTCTGCCTGCACGACGCCACCATCGATCGCACGAGCGCAGGCCGAGGCCGGGTGGCGAGCATGACGCTCGCCGAGCTGCGGGCCGTCGAGTGGGGTCCGGGAGTGGACGGGCCATTGACCTTGCGCGAGCTTTTCGAATTGGTGGCCGATTGCGGACGGCGGGTCGAGCTTGCCGTCGAAACCAAGCACCCCAACCGGTATGCAGGCCATACCGAAGCGGTGCTGTGCGATTTGATGGACTGGTTCGGCTGGTTACCTCCGGGTGAAATCCCCGTGAATTCAGCGCGTTTCGATGAACCTTCACCGGTGCGGGTGATGAGCTTCTCGGGCCAGGCCTTGCGTCGCGTGCGCGAGCGTTCGCCGCGTACCGAACTGGTCTATCTGCTCGAGAAACCGGCGGCCGCGGCCTTGCGCCCGGTGTTGCCGGCTCATGCCGGTCGGTGCGGAGTCGACATCGCTTTGCTCAGTAGTCACCCCGATTGGATCGCCGACATTGTGGCTGCCGGACACGGACTGCACGTGTGGACCGTGGACACCGCCAAAGAAATTGACGCCTGCCTTGCCGCAGGCGCCACGGGCATCATCACGAATCGACCGGCGCTGGCGTTGAGCCACCTGGGTCGGCGTCCCGGTGCCTCTGTGTAGACGCCCGGCATTCAGGTGGGGTCTCGACGTGATCGAAATGTTGTGAGAGGTTGGTCAGGCCGGTGCGGGTTTGCGTCGCCGTTAGGTCTCGGTACGGTGCTGGCCTACGTATATGTCAAGGGAGCTGATGATGAACGGGCTGGATCTGCCACTGAAGGGCGCTCGTCGATGACTGCTTTGTTGACATCGTCCTCGGTGGAACTCGGGCTTGTCGAGTTGCGTCAGCGGGGCGACGCTCGTGCCATCGCGTTACCCAACCACCCGCGTGCAGTACCGGCCGTTCGCCGCATGCTCGTTGACGACGTCACGGGCCAACTCGATCCGGTGGTCGTCCACGAAGCCGCCATTATTGCGTCAGAACTCCTTGGTAACTCCATTCGCCACGCGCATCCGCTCGATGACGACCGCATCATGCTGCGCTGGCAGGTGCGCGGCGGCGTGCTCGACCTCGAGGTGACCGACGGTGGCTCCCCGGGAGATGTTCGCCCGCAGCGGCCGTCCGTGTTGGCCACCTACGGCCGTGGCCTGCGGATCGTGCGCGCGCTCGCCCACGAATGGGGTGTCTTCGATGACAACGACGGCCACCGCACCGTGTGGGCCTGTCTTGGCGGCCCCTCGCGTCGTCGGCACCGGTGGTAACCAGACTCGAAGACGGCTCACCCAAACCAGGCTCACGCCCACCTCGAAGTCGGTAGCGTGAGCGATCATGGCCAAGAAGTCCCGACGTAACCCTGTTCCCGCCGCCGTGCTCGAGGCAGACATCCCCGAGGTGGGCCCTCGGGAACCGTGCCCGTGTGGTTCGGGTCGGCGTTACAAGCTCTGTCACGGACGCGGTCGCGGCATGACCGACGTGGTGCGTCGCCCGTTCGCGGGAGTGGCCGGCGAATGCGACCTGGTGGCCATGCGCGAGATCGTGCCCGCGGCCACCATGTCGGTGCGCACCACCGAGGAGTTCGGCGCGGCCGAGGTCACCATCGCCAGCGTGCTGCCGATGGCCTGGGCCGCCCTGCGCCGGGTGGATGGCGCCGTCCTCGCCGGTCTGCAGACCCGAGCCTCCTCGGGCGACCCGAGCCGCGATGTGGCGGCCACCCTGCTGGAGGCCATTGCGGCCGAGCCCGGCACTCCGGTGCCCGGCTCCGGCCGGCCGGGCCCGGGGCCGCGCCTGCAGGACGTGATCGAGCCGGGCCAGAGCCCGGCGGTGCGCGTGCACGAAGATTTCGAGTACTGGCTGGGCGAGCAGGCCGACCGCACCGCCGAGGTGCTGGAGTCGATGCAGCAGGCCAAGGACAACATGATTCCCACCGAACGTCTCGTGTCGGTCGAAGCCGCTTACTGGTGCCAGATCGTCGACAAGACCCACCTGCGGTGGGTGCTGCCGCACGACGAGGACGCCCTGCTCGACGCCCTCGCCAGGCTGCATGCCCGTGGTGCCACCAGCCTGGGCGAGGGCACCCGCTACATCGGCTCGTTCCGGGCCCACGGGCTGCTGGTTCCGGTGTGGGATCTGGTGCCCGGCGCCACGGCCGACGACGCCGAGGAGCCGGCCGCCGAGTTCGCCGCCCGGCTCGACGAGGCACTGGCAACCGACATCCCGCTGACGGTCGACGAGCGCCGAGCCCGTGCCGGCGTCGTCTCGCGTCAGCTCACCCTGCGTTAGGCCCGCCCCGCGTCCTGCCTCTCAGCAGGCCGGCAGCGGATCGCGGGAGACCGGGCACGACATGCAGCGCGGGCCACCGCGTCCGGATCCCAACTCGGAGCCGCTGAACGTCACAACCTCGATGCCTGACTCGGTGAGCCGTTCGTTGGTCTCGGTGTTGCGCTCGTACGCCAGCACCAGGCCGGGGCCGATGGCAAGGGTGTTGTTGCCGTCGTCCCATTGCTCGCGTTCGGCGGTCACCGGGTCAAGGCCGGTGTCGATGACTCGCAGCTGGTCGATGCCCATGGCCTTCGCGGCAGCGGTCAGGAACGGCTCTGGCCCGGTGACCGTGAGGTCGCCGTCGCTGGGCCAGCCGGGGCCGGCACCGTCCGCGGGCCGGATGGTGAAGGCCTCAAGCGTGTTGGCGATGGCCGGGTACATCACCACGGCGTCGGCGTCGACCATGGTGCAGACCGTGTCGAGGTGCATGGTGGCGCGCTCCTGAGCGATCGGCACGGCGAGCACCGCGTGCGCCACGCCAGCCGAAAAGGCTTGCCGAGCAAGGCGTTCCACTCCCGACGCAGTGGTGCGCTCTCCGGTGCCCACGGCCAGCACGCCGTCGGACAGCACCAGCACGTCGCCACCCTCGACCGGCTCGAACTGGGGCTCGTACACCAACGGTGTGCCGCTGAAGCGCTCGTGATGGCGGTAGATCACTCCCGTGAGGCTGCTCTCCCGGGCGCGGGCGGGCATGGCGAGAGACGTGATGGCCACCTGGTTGCCGAGCCACGCTGCGGAGTCACGGGTGAAGAGCAGGTTGGGCAGTGGGTCGACCACGAAGTCGGTGGGCTCCCCCATGGCGTCGACCAGGGAACGTCCGGGCGCGACGGCGGGGTTCACCTCGTCGAGGCGGATACCGGCCATCAACGCCTCGGCCAGAGCGCTCGGCACGAGGTCGCTGAGCTGCTGCTTGAGCCGGCGGGACAGCGCCTGGCCCAGGTGTGGGTTGCTGACCGCGGCCTGGATGGCTTCCTTGCGGGCTGGCGGTTCGTTCAGAGCGGCCGCCAACAGGTCGGCCAGGTACAGCACCTCCACGTCGTGGCTGCGCAGCGCGTCGGCGAACTGGTCGTGCTCGTCCTGCGCGCGCGAGACCCAGGGCAGCCCGTCGAAGAGCAGCCGGTCGTTGTTGCGCGGGGTCAGCCGCTTGAGCTCGTTGCCGGGCCGGTGCAGGACGACGGTGCGCAGGCGACCGACCTCGCTCGTCACGCCGGGTGTCGAAGGGGTCGCGGGAGGGGTCGATGTCATGGCCTCATCCTGGCAGTCGGGTGGGCTCGTGGGGCAGCCCGGTCGCGGGATTGACCATGCCATCACTCGGGCTGAGCCTGCAGCGCGGCAGCGGGCCGAACGCGTAGGCTCGCGCGGGTGTACGACCACGTAGCCGTCATCATCCCGGCCAAGGACGAAGCCGAACGCATCGAGGCAACGGTGCGTGCAGCCACGACGATCGCCGGCGTCGACCTCGTGATCGTGGTGGACGACGGCAGCTCCGACCGCACGGGCGAGCTGGCAGCAGCCGCCGGGGCGCGGGTGCTGAGGCATCCGGTGAACCAGGGCAAGGCCGCGGCGATGCAATCGGGAGCGCAAGCGGTGGCGGTAGCCGAGCGGGCCACCTCCCGCTCGCCGCGTGCACTGCTCTTCATCGACGCAGATCTGGGCGACTCGGCGATCAACACAGCGCCGCTGACCCTGCCGGTGTTGGCCGGGGAGGCCGACATGACCATCGCCATCCTGCCCGCCCAGGCCAGCGCGGGCGGCGGCCGGGGATTCGTCGTCAACCTGGCGCGCAAGGGCATCGTCGAGGCCACCGGCTGGACGCCGACCCAACCGCTGTCGGGCATGCGCTGCCTGAGCCGGGAGGCCTTCGAGGCCGCGCTGCCCCTGGCCGCCGGTTGGGGTGTGGAGGTGGGCCTGACCGTCGACCTGTTGCGGGCCGGGCTGCGGGTACAGGAGGTGCCCTGCGAGCTGCATCACCGGGTCACCGGCAAAGACCTCGCGGCGCAGCTGCACCGCGCCAAGCAGTACCGCGACGTGGCCCGCGCACTCGCGGCTCGACGAGTCAAACGCTGGCTCGGCCGGGGTTAGCGTGAATCCGGAACAGGACCGTGACGGCTCCGCAGCGGGGTCGCGGCGGCGTCCGGCCAGTATCCGGGACGTTGCGCGGCGGGCCGGAGTGTCCGCGGCCACCGTCTCGCGAACCCTGGGGGGTGCGGGGACGGTCTCGACAGACACCCGAGACAGAGTGCTGCAGGCCTGCGCAGAGCTGGCCTACGTGTTGCCCCGCGTGCGCGACGTCGTGCCTCGGATCGGAGTCCTGACACAGTCTCCGGCATGGTGGTACGTCGGTGAGGCGATTTCGGGAGTGGAGGAAGGTCTCGGGACGTCCGGCTGCCAGTTGGTGCTGCATGAGATCGGCGATCCAGCACGGCGCCAGGTGTTCTTCCGCCAGTCCGTCCGGCAAGGCCAGCTCGACGCCCTCATCCTCATCTCGTCCTCCTTCGATGAGATCGAACGTCGCACCCTCGATCGGCTGGGCGTCCCCATCGTCGTCATCGGCGGCCATGCTCCCGGCCTGCCCTGCGTCGGAATCGACGACGAAGCCGCCGGCCGAATGGCCACCCGCCACCTCATCGGGCTCGGACACCGGGCAATCGGGATGATCTCCTTCGAACCGTGGGGCTCGGCCGGTGACGCGATGACTCAGGGCCGCCGCCGCGGCTTTGAGTCTGCGCTGTTCGAGAGCGGTCTCAATCTGGTTCCCGAGTGGATCGTGTCCGCCGACGATTCCCGGATGGCGGGCGGCGTTCGTGCCGCCGAGAGGCTGCTCAGTCTTCGCCGGCTACCGACCGCCCTGTTCGCGATGAGCGACGAGCTCGCCATTGGGGCGCTGCGCACGTTGCGTCGTGCCGGCATCTCCGTCCCGGGACATATGTCTCTGATCGGCTTCGACGACCACGAGCTCGCGCCCTACATGGATCTGACGACGATTCATCAGCCGGTACGTCAACAGGGCCGCAAGGCCACCGAGCTCGTGCTCGAAGCACTGGAGCGGCAACGGCCCATCCAATCGTCGACCACCCCGTTCGACGTCCGCCTTGTCGTGCGGCGCACCACCGAGCCCCCGCCCGCGGCCCGCGACACATCCGCTCAGGCTGAATCGTCAGAACCGACCAGCCGGCAGGCCGATCCCGGTGACTAGCAACTGGCGGGAGGGCCGACCGTCCACACCATGCCGCTGTCCAGGGCATTGAGGTCGGCCAGGCACGCCCGCAACCGACTGGGAAACTGCCCGTCGGTCTCCGTGTGGAGTCCGGCCAACCGGCTCCAGACCTCGACGAGATTGAGCCAACGCTCGGAGTGCGGCACTTTGTGGGTGGCCACGGCAGGCGGTAAAGCCGTTGTGTCGGTGTCGGTGTCGGCAGCGGCTGCGCGATGCAGGATCACGCGCAGACTGGAGTCGGGGTGATCCTGCATGATATCGGTGACGAGGTCCTTCAGGTCACGGCGGTACGCCTGCGGACCCCACATCCCGGCTACGCGACCCTCGGGATCGGCCCGTAGAACCACGGCCCGTACGGCCCGTGAGAGGTAGATCGCCACTATGTCGACGCGCGTCGCGCTGAACTCCGGCTCGGTGGTGAACAAGAACGACTGACCCTGGGGGCGCAGGCCATATTCGCGCCAGGCGCGGGCCACTGTGGCGTCGCCGATTCCGAGGTGGGCTGCGAGCTTTCGGCTCGACCAGGCGCGGATGCCGCTCTCGGGGGGCGACGGTCGGAGTGTCTCCGCGATGACCTGACCCCGGTCGACGCGTGGCCGACCCGGACGGTGCCGGTCGAGCAGCGCCGCGGCCCCGCCCCGGGTGTACCGGACCCGCCAATTCTTCACCGTAGGTCGACGCACCTTCAGGGATGCGGCGATCTCGCGGTCGGACCGGCCGTCGACCACCATCAGTGCGATCTGGAACCGCAGCGTCACGGCAGGCCGCAGGTGTGCTGTGGCGAGAAACTCCATCAGCGTCTGCCACTCAGGGGCATCCGCAGCCTGCGGTGACGCGTGCTCTCCGCGTGACCACCATTGCGATGTGCCAGCAGGCGCTGATGCAACTGTTGCCATCGGCAAGTCGTCCATCATTCGATCAAACGGCCCTCAAACAGTCATAGAAACGGGTGGCCGTTACTTTTGCACACGGTTTGCTGCTGCACAAGTCTCTAATTCTTGAAACAGTTTCACGACAGGGCGAGACGGACACCATCACCTGCTGGCCAGGAGCCCCCGGGGATCAGCCGGCAGTCGTGGGATTCTTCAGATCGCTCTGCCGGGTCTCGTCGTCGGCCATCTCCAACGTGCGCACGCTTGCGGCGATGAGCAGGGGAATGACGAGCACGGCACCGATGGCCGGTACCACGGTGCCGGAGTCGTTGACGGCGAAGCCGATGGCGAGCATGAGGCACAGCGAGACCAAGGCGTGCCTAAGGGTGGGAGCGGCCTCGTAGGTGCGCTGCAAAGCGGGCGCACCCCACGCCACAGGGCGCATCAGGATGACCGCGATGAACACCGCACCGAACGGCACGAGGATCGTCAGCCACGAACTGGTGAGGATCTCCCAGTTCTGCGCAGCCTTGCGCGCGATCACCTGCATGGCGCCCCCCTCGATGATCGTCTGCACGAACCGGCCGAGGTGAGTGCGTTGGGCGGGTGGGCGCAGCCAGTCGGCCACGCTGATCAGCGAGACCACCGCAAGCGTGACCACTGCGATCAGCACGAGCCGCCGCCAGGTGACCCGCACGCCGGCTACCAGCAGCGCCATGACCAGGAAGGCCGGGATCACCGCCGGAGGTCCGCCGAAGTCGCTGCCCAGTCCGGGAGTTCCATCTACCACCACCGTGATCACCCCGATGAGCATGATGACCCCGACGGCGAGCTGCTTGCGTCCGGCTTTCAGCGCGGCGTCGGCCAACGAGCACGCGAGCATGAGCGAGCCACTGGCAAAGAGCGCGAACTGAACGTTGCCCAAGCCGTAGAACCGGCCGCCCACCAGCGGTTGCAGACCCATGAGCGAGGAGGTCTGCAGCCGTGAGCCGGTGGAGACGTCGAGCGCCAGCACGGCTGCGGTGACGCCGGCGACGAAGCCGAGCGGCCCCAACCGCCGATCGCGCCACGGCCCGAGCAGTGCCACCGTGGCGATCGCGGCGACCCCCACGCAGACGGCGGCCACGATGGTCGCGAGCTGATAGTCGGTGCGCCACCAGGGCACCAGGTTGGCCAGAAACGTGGAGACCGGCACGGCCGCGAACACGATGGCCACCCGGCGCAGCAATGCCAGCACCCGGCGTCGACCTTCGATGCCGCCCCACTCTTTGCGCAGGGCGAGAGTGCCGGCCCCGTAGAGCAGGATCTGCGCGATCACGAGTCCGTTGAAGAACGGTGGCACGAGCGTCTGGATATGCACCGCGGCCTCGTCGAGGTCGATCAGCGCCTGCCGCCGTGCCGCCAGGCCTGACGGGGTGCCCGATTGCGGCAGCACGGTGGCGCCCGGGAGGTCTTCGGGGGCCGGTGCACCGGCCAGCTCGAGGATCGTGGGCGTCAGGTCGGTGACCTGCACCAGCCCGTCCTGACGGGTGGACGACGCACCGAGCAGCGCAGGGGGATACTGCGTGGGGGTGGACCCGGGCGGGGTGAGGCCCTGCATCGACAGCAGCTGCAGGTGCGGGGTGTAGCCGGAGTCTGCGAGCGAGGCGACGATGAGGGTGCCCGTGCTGGGCGCGGCAGCCAGCACCGCCCCGATCCGCTCGTCGAGAGTCTGCACCTGCGAAGCCCTGGGGCCGGCCTGATGGTCGAGGTCGGAGACGGGCAGATCGTTGGGATCGCGGACGGCACCGACGTCGATGACGACCACCCGCGCGGTGGCCAGCGCCGTGGTGACTGCGGCCGTGATCTCCGTCGGCGCCTGCGGCAGGCTCGCGTAGTCGCCGCGGACCACACCGTCCTGCGGGCTTGCCAGAGCGATGGCCGCTCCGTCGCCGATGGCCGCGTACGGCACCTTGGCCACGCTCAGCTGCTGGGCGAGCAACCCGGGTTCGGAGGCGTAGTCACCGCTGCCGGCATAGTCGACGTAGGCCTGCCAGCCGGGGACGACCGCCTCGGTTCCGCGGGTTCCAGGGGTGGCAGTCGCGCGGCAGGCGCGGCCCGGATCTGCAGGCAGGTCGGCCGCGCGTCGACCGGCGGACAGTGCGAGCCAACCGTCGACCGGGCAGGCCGTGCGGCGCAGGTTGCGAATGGTCATGGCCGCCTGCGAGCCGTGCTCCAGCAGCTTCCACAGATTGGGGGTGGCCTGTGCCGACACATCGTCCCAGCGCAGGCCGGCGGTGCCCACGACAATGACCGGCCCGGTGCGGGCAGCGGCGGCAGCGGCGGGTGCGGTGCTCGCGAGGGCGCCCAGCACCGCACCGAGGGCCGTCAGGACGGCAGCGAGCAGGGCCAGCCGACGGTGGACGGCTCCGGGTGAGATCGGCACCCCGTCAGCGTAGTAACCGACGGTGACGCTCCGCCGGAGTCAGGGTGTCAGCGGCGGTGCGCGCCGCGTCGAGCACCCAGCGAGCGGGACGGTGCAAGGCGTTGGCGGCAGCCTGGACGTCGTCCCATTCGGGTTGGCTCTGCACCACGTCGGTGCCGCTCAGGCCGAGCTTGACGCGGATCGTCTGGCCTTCCACCTGCACGAGCAACTGCGCACGCGCCAGGGCGCGCCGGGTGATCGGCCAGTGCCGCACCCCCAGGGTGGACGTCTCGGCGAAGACGGCGTCGACCACCGGCCCGAGGGCGGCGGACGTTGTCAAAGCGTGCAGGACGTGGCCGGGTCGGCCCTTGCGCATCAGGACGGGTACGAGCCAGGCGTCGAGGGCGCCGGCTGCGATCAGCGCTTCCAGGGCAGCAGGCCAGACCCGGGGATCGAGGTCGTCGACGGTGGCGGCGACCTCTACGAGTTCCGCGTCGCCCTCGGGACCGCTGCGCCGTCCGTCCGCCGGGACACCGGGCCAGGGCTCGCCCGTGACCAGCCGGATCACGTTGGGCTGGCCGGGCAGATCACGGGTCCCCGCCCCGAACCCCTGGCCGCTGCCGGTGAGCAGGGGAGCCGGTCCCCACTCGCTCACGTGGGTCGCGAGCAGGGCGGCACCAGTGGGCGTGGTCAACTCGACGGCTACCGGTCCGCCGTAGGTCGGCACCCCCGCCAGCAGCAGCACGACCGCCGGACCGGGCACGGGCAACCGTCCGTGGGCGGCCTGAACCGTGCCACCACCCAGGGCGACGGGAGAGGCGGTGAGCCGGTCGAGCCCGAGCGTGGCGAAGCCTGCGCAGACACCCACGATGTCGGCGATGGCATCGAGCGCTCCCACTTCGTGCAGATGTACCTCGTCAGGGTCGATGCCGTGCACCTGTCCCTCCGCCTCCACCAGGCGCCGGAAGGTGGCCCGCGCCTGCTCGATGCCCGGCACGCGGGGTGCCCCGTCGAGCAGTACGCGAAGATCGCGCCAGGTGCGGTGGTGGTGCGACGGAGCGGCGTCCACGTGCACCTTGGTCGCCGCGATCGAGGCCCGTTCGACCCGCTCGGGGCGCAACCGCACCGGTTCGGGCGCCACGGCGTCGACGGCCACCTGCAGCGTCTCGATCGGCACGCCGCTCGCCACCAGGGCACCCAGCAGCATGTCGCCGCTGGCTCCGCTCCCGCAGTCAAGCCAGCCGATCATGCGGGAGTCGCCGCTTGGCTGCGCAGCCGGCCGAGCGTGCGGGCGATCCGGGCGGCATGCACGCCGGCGCCATAGCCGTTGTCGATATTCACCACGACGACACCGGGAGCGCAGGAGTTGAGCATGGACAGCACGGCGGCCAGGCCGTCGGCTCCGGTGCCATACCCGGTCGAGGTGGGGACCGCCACCAGCGGCACTCCGGTCAGACCACCCACCACGCTGGGCAACGCGCCCTCCATGCCGGCCACGACGATCAGCACGTCGCAGCGTGCGAGGTCGGCGGCCACGGCCAGCACCCGGTGCAGGCCGGCCACCCCGACGTCGGAGAACATCCGGGTGCCGGCGCCATGGGCGGCCAACGTGCGCTGCGCCTCGACGGCCACTGCGGCGTCGGCCGTTCCTGCGCTCACGACGCCCACCACTCCCAACGGCGCCGGCAGCGGACCGAGCAGCGCAGTTCCGGAGAGGGCATCGAGGTCGGCGGCCGGCAGCTCCCGGGCGACCATTCGGCTGGCGCTTTCATGCAGCCGGGTGGCCAGAATCGCCCGGTCGGGGTGCGCCTCGTGCAGGCCGCGAAGGCACTCGACCACCTGTTCTGGGGTCTTGCCCTGGCCGTAGACGACCTCCGGGTCGCCGGTGCGTTCGGCCCGTTGCAGATCGAGGGTGATCGGTGGCTGGGCCACGGCTTGCCGGCGAAGGGTCACGAGCAGCAGGCTACGACCGACGGGTGCCGCCTCTGAACGCGCGGCCTAGGGTTGGTCGCCTCGAAGGTCCCGATCGAAGGAAGGGTCGATGCCCCATACCCCGGTGGATCTCTCGCACCGACTCGTGCGGATGACCGGCCGCGACCCGAACGAGCCGGGACGCGTCGCCACCACCCTGGAGCTGTTGCTCGACCTCACGTTCGTGGTGGCCTTCGGGATCGCGGGCGAGCAGTTCGCGCACCTTATGGTGGAAGGCCAGGCGGGCCTGGCAGTGCTCGGCTTCGTGTTCGCGACCTTCGCCATCGTCTGGGCCTGGATCAACTTCGCCTGGTTCGCCTCCGCGTTCGACACCGACGACTGGTTCTACCGAGTGGTCACCATGGTGCAGATGGTGGGGGTCGTCGTTCTCGCCCTGGGCCTGCCTACGTTCTTCGGTTCGTTGCATCACGGTCACGTCGACAACACGACGATGGTGTCGGGCTACGTGGTGATGCGGGTGGCGATGCTCATTCAATGGAGCCGGGCTTACGTCCAGGCGCCGGTCTGCCGGCCCGGGGCCTTGCGGTACATCATCACCCTCGTCGTCACCCAGGCTTCGTGGGTCGTGCTAGCCGTTCTGCATACGTCGTTGGCGGTGTTCCTGGAGGTCGGCGTCGTGCTGGTGCTCGTGGAGCTGGCCGGCCCCATGCTGGCTGAGCGGCAGAACACCGAACGACCCGATGGCCAGGCGATGACGACCCCGTGGCACCCGCACCACATCGCCGAACGCTACGGGCTGCTGGTGATCATCACGCTCGGCGAAGGCGTGGTGGGCACGGTGGCTGCCTTGTCGGGAGCGGTGGAGGCCGCCGGCGGCTGGACCCTGCAGGCGGTGCTCGTGGTGGTGGCCGGCATCGGCCTCACGTTCGGTTTGTGGTGGGTGTACTTCAGCGTCGACTGGGCGCAGGCGTTGCACGCCCACCCCGAACGTGGCTTCGGCTGGGGCTACGGACACATCCTGCTTTTCATGGGCATTGCCGGTACCGGTGCAGGTCTGCATGTGGCCGGGTATGTCATCGAGGGCCAGACCGAGCACATCTCGCCTGCTGCGGCCGTGGCCACGGTGGTGGTGCCGGTGGCTGTGTTCGTCGTTCTCCTGTTTCTGCTCTATGGCCGACTCTTGCGCGCGTTCGACAGGTTGCACGTGGTGTTGCTTGTGCTGACGGCAGGCGTGTTGGTCGTCAGTGCCGTGCTGGCGTTGCTCGGCGTGTCGATGGGGTGGTGCCTCATCGTCATCATGCTCGCGCCCGTGGTTACCATCGTCGGCTTCGAGTCGGTGGGGCATCGGCACGCCGAGCAGCATCTGGCCAACCTGCATTCGTCATAGCCGCTTGGGGGTCAGTACTCCTGGTGCGTGCGCGGGTCGTAATCGTCGGGCACGCCCTGGTCGAGGCTTGCCAGCCTGGCGAGCTGCTCGTCGGTGAGGTCGAAGTCGAAGCTCTCGGCGTTGTGTCGCTGACGGGTAGCGCTGCTCGACTTGGGAATCGTGGTGACGCCTTGCTGGGTCTGCCAACGCAGCAGCACCTGACTGGCGTCGTGGTCCGCCTCTTCGGCCACCGCGGCGACGGTGGCGTCGTCGAGCAGACCCCGCCCGAACGGGCGCCAGCCCTCGGTGTGGATTGCGTGTTCGGCGTGGAACGCCCGCAGGTCGTCGCGGGTTACCTGGGGGCAGAACTGGATCTGGTTGACGGCCGGGAAGACACCCGTGGCCTCGTGCAACCGGTTGAGGTGCTCGATCAGGAAATTGGAGACGCCCACCGCCTTGATCAGCCCGTCTGACTGCGCCTGAAGCATCTGCTCGAAGCTGGCCACGTATTTGTCGTCGAGAGGGTTGGGCCAGTGGATCAGATAGACGTCGACGTAGTCGAGGCCCAGCTTGGTCAGGCTCGCCTCCAGCGCCGGGCGCACGTTGCCGTGGTCGCGGCCGGCGAGCTTGGTGGTGACGACGTACTCCTCGCGGGGCACACTGGTGCGGGCCAGGCCTTGGCCCACGCCGTCTTCGTTGCCGTATTGCGCGGCGGTGTCGATCAGGCGATAGCCCACCTCGAGTGCGGAGACGACCGCGTCAGCGCATTGCGTGCCCTGCATGGGGAAGGTGCCGAGGCCGAGCAGCGGAAGGTCGACGCCGCCCGCGATGGGGACGGTGGGGATGGTCGGTTCGCTCATGTCTGCAGGCTAACGAGAGGTACCGACATTCCTGCTGGTGGGCGCTGTCCTGGGCTCGGCGTCCGGGTCAGCTCGCCAGGAGCAGTTCGCGCAGTTGTCCGACCGCGGTGGGGCCGCCGGCGAGGCACCAGCGCAATCCCCGATGCTCCACTACGTCGGTGGAACCCCCTGCGCCCTCCACGAGGGCGGCGCCGGGCAGCCAGTCCCACTCCGGACAGGAGTGTTGCGCCCAGCAGCCGAGTCGCCCGGTGGCCACGGAGGCGAGGTCGACCGAGCCGGAGCCCAGCATCCGCAGCGTGGCGACCGGCCTGGTGATGGCGAGAAAGGCATCCAGGGCGGCGGGGTTGTCCAAGGTGGGCGGATGCACGTAGGTGCCCAGGCTGCAGCGCTCCAACGGCAGGTCGGCCACGGGCGCGACGGGGTTGCCGTTGCGGGTGGTGGGCAGGCCGGGGCCGCCGACCCAGGTGTCTGCGCCGGCCAGGTGATTCACAGCGCCGAGGATCGTGCCCGTCTCGTCGCGAAGGGCCAACGCACTGCACCAGTAGGCGGAGCCGGCGAAGAAGTTGAAGGTGCCGTCGACGGGATCGATGACCCAGCTGCGTCCTGAGGTGCCGGCTTTCGAGGTGCCCTCCTCACCCAGGACCCCGTCGTCGGGACGGAGCCGCGCGAGCGTCTCGACGACGTGTTTTTCTGCCGCCCGATCTGCGGCGGTGACGATGTCGGAGACCGAGGTCTTCTCCTCGCCCACCAGGCCTGCCTCGCGCATCGTGGCCGCCATGGCGGTGGCCTGGGTGACCAGTGCGGTGGCCAGCTCGGCGTCGTCCCAGCGTTCTTCGCTCACGAGGTGCCAGGGTAGCCATCCCTGGTTGGGTGCAGGGTGCGGCTAGGGCCTGTCCTGTAAGTTATCGGAGCCAGAGGATGGTGGCGGCGAGGGTGATCTCAGCTTTGAAGTAGGCGGCGCGTTTGGCGTAGCGGGTGGCGAAGTCGCGGAACTGTTTGAGCTTGTTGAAGCACCTCTCCACGACGTTGCGTCTCTTGTACTCGGTCAGGTCCACCATGGGAGGCCTGCCGCCGTGTGCGCCCTTGGCCTTCCGCCGGTAGATCTGGTCGGTCCGCTCGGGGCTGGTGAATCGGATGCGCCGCTGTCGCAACGCGGCTCTTGTCGAGGGGTGGGAATAGGCCTTGTCGGCCAGCACTGCCTCCGGCTTCGACCGGGGCCTGCCGGGGCCAACCCTCGGGACGCGGATCTGGTCGAGCAGGGGCAGCAGTTGCGGATTGTCACCGTCCTGGCCCGGGGTGAGGATCATGCTGACCGGCAGGCCGCGCCCGTCGACGGCGAGATGCAGCTTGGTGCTCAGTCCTCCTCGGGATCTGCCGATGCACTCTCCGTCCACCTGGAGGGCCTCGATCTCACCTCGTGAGGATCCCCCTTTTTCCGGGCCCCGGCAGCGTGCTGGTGGGCCCGGACGACGCTCGAGTCGATCGAGATGATCCACTCCACGTCCCCGACGGCGTCGTCTTTGACGATCGCAGCCTGCAGGATCTTGTCCCAGGTCCCGTCGATCGTCCACTTCCGCAGTCGCTCGTGCGCGGTCTTCCACGGCCCGTACCGCTCCGGCAGGTCCCGCCACGGGGCGCCGGTGCGCAGCTTCCACAAGATGCCGTTGATCACCTGCCGGTGCTCCCGCCACCGCCGGCACCCACCGTTTGCGGGCAGCAACGGCTCGATCACCGCCCACGCCTTGTCCGTCAGCTCACCACGACCCACACCAGCCACCCGACCGGATTAACACAACCCGACCAGGGGTGAAAGCGACCACGCCGAAAACCACTTACAGGACAGGCCCTAGCTGGTTCGTCGACGTGAGAGCCGATGTCAGACCTTGTCGCTAGCGTCGGGGCCGCGCGACAGGCCCTGGGTTTGTCAGGGCTAGGCCGCCGAGGACTTGCCGGCTGGAGCCTCAAGATCGGAGCCTCGCGTTGGAGCTGATAGTAATTTTGTTCTAGACAGGTGTACGTATATCGAGTAGTGTTGGCTCATGACCGATGCCGTCTCCTCCTGTGGATTCCCTCCGGCGCGTTCAGTGCAGGTGCGGGATCTACGCCACGTCCTCACCGCGCTGGCAATTGATGCCGCCGGGGCGCCGGACGGGGACGCTGAACGCATCGACCAGATCACTGAGCTCGAGACCCTCCTGCGGGCTACCAGCGCCGCGCTGGCCCGTCTCACCACGGCCTTTCACGACTCTCATCGCGCCCACCAGGTCGCGGCCGGTGTTCCCCGCGAACAGCTCGGCGTCGGCATCGCTACCCAGATCGCCCTGGCCCGTCGTGTGCCACCCTCTTGGGGCACTGCCCTGCACGGGACGGCCCTGGCGTTGTGCCGCGAAATGCCCTGCACTCTCAACGCTTTGGAGACAGGCAAGATCAACGAACGCCTCGCCATCCTCCTGGTCCAAGAGACGGCAACCCTGGCGGCGAGCGATCGCGCCCACGTCGACGCCGCCCTCGCAGACCGGTTCGGCGAGCTCTCTGACAGAGCACTTCTCGCCTATGCCCGCGCGCTCGGCTACCAGATCGATCCGGCCAACCATGTACGTCGCATCCGCAAGGCTCGCGCCGACCGGTGCGTCACCGCCCGGCCCGCCCCCGACACCATGGGCTACCTCACCGCTCTCTTGCCGGTCGAAGACGTCGCCGCCGTCATGGCCGTCCTCACCAAAACGGCCGCTGCCGCCCGGGCCGCAGGCGATGCCCGCAGCCGCGGGCAGATCATGGCCGACTCGCTCGTAGAACACCTCACCGGCCACCGCGCCAGCCAGCACGTCGCAGCACGTGTGGCTCCCGATCCCGATCCAGATGTCGATCTCGATCCCAGATATGACACAGACGATCGCCGTACCCGCGATGCCGAGCAACCCGCGAGCCACGAAGGCGATCTCGACCCCCGCGGCGACCGCCCGCCACCTCGACCGCGGGCGCATCGCCCCGGCGACGTACTGCCGGGCTACGGCACCGCCCATCCGCCCGAGGCAGATCTTCCCCGGCCCGACACCGGACCCAAGGACCGCCCACCCATCGAACTGCAGCTGGTGATGTCCGATATCGCTTTGTTCAGCGGTGGAACCACTCCAGCGCTGCTGAACGGCGAGCCGCTGCCCGCCTGGCTGGCCCGTGACCTCGTCGCCGACCCAGACACCAAGATCCGGCTACGTCGGCTCTACACCAACCCCAATGGGCAACTTGTCGGCCGCGAGCAACGCTCGCGTGCGTTCACCAATGGTCTGCGCGACCTCATCATCGCCCGCGACCAACGGTGCACCACTCCTGGCTGCGGAGCGCCGATCCGGCACGTCGATCACACCACCGGTCACGCGAACGGTGCCTACACCAGCTACGACGAAGGGCGTGGCAGGTGCGAATACTGCAACTACACCAAAGAGGCACCGGGCTTCAGGGCCCGACTCCACCGCAATCCTGCCGACCCGCCCGGAGCACCCTCCGAGGTCCAGCTCATCACCCCCACAGGGCACGTCTATCGTTCCCGTACGCCTCGACTCCTGCTTCCCGAGACCGACCCAGTTGCTTCGGAGCGGGGTTAGGAGCGGGTTAGGAGGTCGCAGGCGCAGGGGGCACCCGGACGGTCAGCGCCTTGGGTGCGACCCGGACCTGGGCCCGCCGAACCTTGCCCACGGGGTCTCCGTCGAGCTGCGCCGTCAGTGGTCCTGATGCCAGCAACGACACCTGTTCGCCTTGAACGTGTTCGACAAGTCGGTGGTCTCGGTTCCTGCGCGTCACGATCGCCACCACCACGCTGGCCCAACCCATGATGCCCTTGGGCGAGAGCAGCAGAGCATCGAGACGACCGTCGTCGATCTTCGCCCCGGGCATCAACGCGATGCCGGCATGCAGTCGCCCACAGTTGCCGATGATCACCGAGCGCACCATCTGGTTGACGGTGGGAAGGTCGTCGATCTGCATCCGCACCCGCTGTCGGGGTCCGATGAGACGCCGCAAGCCCGCTAGCACGTAGGCGACCGGCCCCATCCGGGACTTCAGCCGGGGCTTGGCAATAGCCATGAGCTCGGCATCGAAGCCGACTCCCGCCATCACGACGAAGGCCTGCTCGTCGCCGTGGTCGAGTTGGATCCAGCCCACATCGATCGTCCGGTCATCACCTGTCAGGGCGACAGCGATCGCTCCCGCCAGGTCTGTGTTGGGCAGATCGAGATTGAGTGCGAGCAGATTTCCGGTGCCCACCGGCAACAAGCCCATAGTCATGTCCGTGCGGGACAACTCCTGCGCGACTGCCCGAACGGTGCCGTCGCCGCCACAGGCGATGACGAGGTCGACGTCGGCCTCCAGCGCCTGCAACGTCTGGGAGATGCCTGTGTCGTCGGGTGTGGTCTCGAGGATTAGAGGGTCGTTCCAGCCGTGTGCTTGGCATTCACGCGCAATGATCGCTTTGGCCTCTTCAGCGTCAACGAACTTGCTCGGGTTGAATACGACCGCCGCCCGTGGACGCTGCGAGGGATCGGTGGTGATCGGCTCGGGAGCCCCCGACGGCCCTCGGCCGAACGAGACAGCCCCCGGGCTGCGGACGAGGGTGAAGACGAGCAGAACCGCTGCGGCGAGGGGCACCACATAGAGGGCCGGGTTGTCCATGCACGAACCGTAGTCGTGCCTGCCTGCTCACGCGGATGCCCGTGCACGCCGGTTGAGCATATTTCGGCCCAGAAATGCCACTGGGCGGCGAGCCTGCTAGAGACCTCGCCGCCAACCCAACGTGGCGACCGCCCCTGCCGCGAGGACACCGGCCCCGCACGGAATGAGCAGTGCAACGGTGGGAGACGTCAGATCGACCGCAAAACCCGCCCCCATGGCGCCAACGGCAACGCCCACAACGGTCGCGGTTGCCAGCAGTGTGAGGTTCCACGTGGAACCTGCTGAGCCCAGTCTCTCCACGGCCGTATAGCTGGTGACCAGCATGGGTGCCACGAACACCCCCACGAGCAGGCAGATCCCGGTGTTGCTCGCTGCGCCCGACCAGAAGGCGAACAGTGCCGCGCTCAACGCCACGCCCAGACCCCCGATCGCCGCCCGCTGCACCAAGGACCCCAATGCCAGATGCGCGACGACGATGCCCGAGACCGCGCTGCCCAATCCCACTCCGGCATACACGAAGCCGATCAAACCGGCCTGACCGGAAGCGGTGAGCCGTCCAGCCACACCGGTCTGCACCGAGCCGAACACCGCCCCGACGCAGACTCCCACCGCCAGCCAGACCATCAGCACCGGCAAGGAGGTCTCAAAGCGCCCCGCCGAGCGATGGGCCTGCGGTGTCCGCGACAGAAACCGCGAGAACACCAGCTGGCCGACGACGAGCAGAGCAAGCACCAGACCCAGGGCGCGCACCGGCGCCATCCAGCCGACGAGGCTGGCCACGACCGCAGGTCCCACCACGAACGACACTTCGTCCATCGCACCCTCGTAGGCCATGGCGGTCGAGACCTGCCAGTGCCGGTCACGGCTACCGGCGAACCGCGCCGACCAGCGGGCACGGGACAGGGCTCCCACCTGGCCGTTCGACGCGCCGAGCAGGGCGGCCAACGCGACCATCGTGACAGCGTGCGACCTGGCAGCGGCCACCCCTGACGACCACAGCAGCAACGACAGGAGCGCTGCCGAGAGGAGAGTCAGGCAGAAGAGAGTCCGGCGAGGCCCCCAGCGATCTGCCAGGGCGCCCACCGCTGGGCCGCCGCAGGCCCCACCCACGCTCAGGCCGGCCAGCACGAGGCTGCCGACAGCGAAGGAGCCCGTCAGCCGCTGCTCGAAGAGCAACAGTCCCAGCGGCAGCATCGCGGCGGGCAAGCGTGCGACGAACGACGTCACGAGATAGGTCCAGCCCGCCGCCGAGACCAACAGCGACAGGGACGAGGCGCTTGAGCGGGGCACAGCTATTCCAGCAGCACGAAGGACACGTCCCCCTGCCCGACTCGAAGATTCACACGCGCCCCCGGCGCGGGCACCAGTTTGCTGGCACACGTTTGCTGGAATGCACAGGCCTGCTGGAATGCATAAGACCCGCCGGACCGGCTGATCCCGGATGCCCAATCAAACGTAGCAGCCGCGCGCATGGTGGCAAGTCGTTCGAACCGTCCCCGGGAGGCTGGGTAGCCTTGCCGGGTGATCGACCTGCGCCTTCTCCGTGAGAACCCCGACAGCATCCGCATCAGCCAGGCCGCCCGTGGCGAAGACCCGGCGGTGGTCGACGCATTGCTGGCAGCCGAGTCGGCGCGGCGCGCATCGATCGCCGAGTTCGAGGCTCTGCGTGCGGAGCAGAAGGACGCCGGCAAAAAGGTGGCCGCCGCCAAGGGCGAGGAGAAGGCGGCCCTCGTAGCCGCCACCAAGCAGCTGTCGAGCAGGGTCAAGGCCGCTCAAGCCGAGATGGACGCCACCCAGGCCCGCCTCGACGAGTTGTTGTTCACCGTGCCCAACGTGGTGATCCCCGGGGTACCCGTGGGCGGCGAGCAAGACTTCGCAGTGCTGAAAGAGGTTGGCACACCACGGGATTTCGAGGCTGAAGGGGTGCGCGTACGCGACCATCTCGAGCTGGGCGAGGGGCTGCGTGCCATCGACGTGCAGCGCGGTGCCAAGGTGTCGGGTGCCCGGTTCTACTTCCTCACCGGTGTGGGCGCTCGGCTGGAGCTGGCCCTGCTCAACCTCGCGATGGACAAGGCGGTCGCTGCCGGGTTCACCCCCGTCATCACACCCACTTTGGTACGGCCCGAGATCATGGCGGGCACCGGTTTCCTGGGCGCGCACGCCGCCGAGGTCTACCGTCTTGAGGCTGATGACCTGTACCTCGTCGGCACCTCCGAGGTGGCCCTGGCGGGCTACCACAGTGCCGAGATCATCGACCTCACAGACGGCCCGCGGCGCTACGCCGGCTGGTCGGCCTGCTACCGGCGCGAAGCCGGCTCCTACGGCAAAGACACCCGCGGCATCATCCGCGTCCACCAGTTCCACAAGGTGGAGATGTTCGTCTACACCGACCCCGCCGACGCTGAGGCCGAACATCAGCGGCTGCTGGCCTGGGAAGAAGAGATGATCTCGGCAATGGAACTGCCCTACCGGGTGATTGACGTGGCTGCCGGCGACCTCGGTTCGTCCGCAGCGCGCAAGTTCGACTGCGAGGCGTGGCTGCCTTCTCAGCAGCGTTATCTCGAGCTGACGTCGACCTCCAACTGCACCACGTTCCAAGCCCGCCGGCTGCAGATCCGCTACCGCGACGAGTCTGGTGCGAGCCAGACCGCGGCTACCCTCAACGGCACTCTGGCCACCACCCGCTGGATCGTCGCGCTGCTCGAGAACCACCAGTTGCCCGACGGCTCCGTGCGGGTGCCGGCGGCCCTGCAGCCTTACCTCGGTGGGCTCGAGGTGCTGCCCTTCGTCGGCTGACCTGCCTGGAGATCCGCGCCGAGGTGTGGATCGCGTGTGTGAGCGGGGCGTGGTTGGTGGCAACGTGATGAAGCCCGGTGTCATCGACGCCTGCTCTGCGTTGTGCTGATTGAGACGACCACACACCTCAGCAGGAGGCATCATGACCCCTCGTCAGCCCTGGCGCTCCAACGTCTTTCCGTACGAATCGAGCTATCTCGACACCCTGGCCGCCACGGGGTTCGATGACGACGTCGCCGACCTTCCCCGGCGCCGGATGATGGGTCTGCTGAGCCGCCGGCCGGCCCGCACGTCACAGCTGCCCCGGATCAGCCGTCGTCCCGACTGAGCTCGGAGCCCGGTCGATCCGCCTGGCACCGCGGGCAGTAGTGCAGCACACGCGCCTGGGGCGCCACGCCCACGGAGATCGTCCGGACGGGAGTACCGCACCGGCGGCAACCCTTGGCCGCCCGTCCGTAGACGGCCGGCTCCGGGCGGCGTTCTGCACCGAGCAGGAGAGGCAAGCGGGCCACGAGCCGACTCAGGCCGTCGGCCTGGGCAACCGTCGACCGGGGCGAAATCCCTTGCAGGAAAAGGCTCTCCGACACCCAGTAGGTGCCCAGGCCGGCAAGTAGGCGCTGGTCGAGCAGCGCTGCCCCCACGTTGCGCGCAGGTTCGCTCGCCAGCCGGCGCATGGCCTCGTCGGGGTCCCAGCCGGTGCCCAGGACGTCGGGGCCGAGATGGCCGACCAGCTGGTGTTCGGCCGACGTCGGCACCAGGTCGAGCATTCCCAGCTGCAACCCCACCGCCACCCAGTCGGCATTCGCCAGCACGGCGCGCACGGCGCTGCGTGGCCCGGCGGGAGTGTGCGCACCGCTGCGCCAGGTGCGCCACGACCCGTCCATGCGAAGGTGGGAGTGCAGGGTGAGCGCCGGCCTCGACGCGGTAGCCCCCAACCGGGTCAGCAGGTGCTTGCCGACGGAGGCCGTGTGCAGCACCTGCCGATCGCGAAGGTCGACGCCGCCCAACGACGGCCAACGCAACTCGGCCCGCACCAGCACAGAGCCGGCCAGGGCTGCGTCGAGGCGTCGCGCGGTCCGTCGCACGCTGTCACCTTCGGGCACCCGTCCAGTGTCTAGGAGACCCGAGGGCGCAGCCAGCGGAGCGAGCGCGGTGCTCTCGGCCGCCTTTCGCCCGGGCTCATGCCTGCCCGACACTGACGGGATAATCTGCGGTCATGGCAGAACCCTTGCGAATCGGCATTCTCGGCGCTTCCCGGATCGGGGAATTGAGCCTGGTCAGCCCGGCGGCGGTCACCGGTCATCGTCTGGTCGCGGTCGCCGCCCGCAACCGCGATCGTGCCCAGCAGTGGGCCGACGACCACGGCGTGGAGCGAGTGCTCGACAGCTACGAGGCGGTGCTCGCCGATCCCGAGGTAGAGGCGATCTACAACCCGTTGCCCAACTCGCTGCACGGGCTGTGGAATCTGCGCGCGATCGAGGCGGGCAAGCACGTGTTGAGCGAGAAGCCGTTCGAGTCCACCGCGCGCGATGCGGGCGTGGTCGTGGCTGCGGGCCGGTCGGCCCAGCGGGTCGTTGTCGAAGCCTTTCACTACCCGTTTCATCCCAACTTCAGCCGCCTGATCGAACTGGTTGGATCAGGTGTTATCGGAGATCTGCGACACGTGAGGGCCCCCATGGACATGCCCGCGCCAGCTGACGACGACCCACGCTGGTCGTTCGACCTGGCCGGCGGCGCGCTCATGGACGTGGGCTGCTACGCCCTGCACTGCGCCCGCCAGCTCGGGCGGTTCGCCGGCGGGGAGCCCACGGTCGTCTCGGCACAGGCCACGGGATCCTCGGCCGACCCGCGCGTGGACTCTCGCGTCTCGGCCCGGCTGGCCTACCCGAGTGGCGCGACCGCTGACATCGGCGGGTCGATGGATGCCGATGTGCGCGACTTCTCGCTGACGGTCGTGGGCAGCCGGGGACGGATCCACCTGCCGAACTTTCCGCTACCCCATGTGGACGACGCCTTGCTCTGGACGGACTCCGACGGCACCGAACACGAGGAGCATCACGGCACCCGGTCGTCGTACGTGTATCAGCTGGAGAGCTTCGCCGCTGCCGTGCGCGATGGGGTGCCGCTGCCCTATGACGACGCGAGCGAGCAGGCGGCTGCGATCGAGGCCGTCTACGCCGCCGCAGGTCTGCCGGCTCGTCCGAGCGCCCTTGACCGTGAGGTGCAGTCGTCCGGGTGCCAGAGCTGATGCAGTACCGCGGGCTGGGCCGCACCGGCTTGCAGGTGTCCACGGTGTCGCTGGGCACCGCGCCGCTGGGCGGTCTCTTCGGCGAGGTCGACCTCGAAGCTGGAATCGCCACCGTGCACCAGGCGCTGGACGCGGGCGTCACCCTTTTCGACTCCTCGGTCTACTACGGCGCCGGCAAGGCCGAAGACCGGCTGGGTCGGGCGCTGGCCGGGCGCCGGCACGAGGTGGCGGTGATGACCAAGGCGGGCCGGTTCGGGGACGACGACTTCGACTTCTCCCCGGCCAGGCTGCGGGCCAGCCTGGAGCAGAGCCTGCGGCTGCTGCGCACCGACTATGTAGACGTCTTCCTCGTGCACGACATCGAGTTCGTGCCCCTCGATCCCGTGCTGCACGACTCGTTCGCCGAGCTCGAACGCCTTCGGGCAGAAGGCAAGTGCCGGTTCATCGGAGCCAGCGGCTACCCCGTGGCCACGTTGCGCCGGGTGATCGCGGAGACCGAGGCCGACGTGGTGCTCAGCTACTCCCACGGCACCCTGCTCGACGGCTGCCTGCAGAGCGAGTTGCTGCCGCTGGCCGACGAGCGCGGGGTCGGCGTCTGCAACGCGGCTGCCGTCGTGCTCGGCCTGTTGACGCCCAGCGGTCCCCGTAGTTGGGACTGGCACCCGGCCACCGACGCGATCAAGGAGGCATCCCGGCGGGTGGTGCGGCTGTGCGCCGAGCGTGGGGTCGACGTCGCCTTCCTGGCCAACCAGTACGCCATCCAGCGCGGTGGCGGCGCCACGACGGTAGTGGGCACCCGCAGCCCGCACCATCTGCAGGCGGCGATCGAGGCCGCCAGCACTCCGATCGATGAAGAGCTGCTCGCCGACGTGCTCAGTGCGGCGGCCGATGTCAGGGGCCACGACTGGCGCTCGGGTCTGGCGGAGAACAACTGAAGGGTCCGGCTACTTTCCTACTTCGTCGCATTCGGATGGTGCGTGGGCACTTGTTCGAGAAATACGACCTGGCCTTCGACGTAGAACCAGATACGCGCATCGCCCTGCGCCGTTGGCTTGTCCTGCCATCGCTCGTGCGATACCTGCCCACGGCTGACGTTGCTGAGCTTGCCTCTTAGCCGATAGTTCGTCGGAGTGGTCTGGAGCGGATTGAGGTTCTTCGCCACCGTTACGGGCGTTCCACGCGAATATTCTCGTCAAGCCAGGGGTCGGGAACACCCCCAAGACCTGCGGCGATCGCCGCAGCGGTCTCGCGCCATGAGGTCATTTCAGCTGCCGCCAGGTGGGCCTGCTCCGTCGCGAACGAGGCGCGGGCCGCGTCGACAAGATCGTGCGCGCACAGCGCTCGGTCGTCATCATTCAGCGCAAGCATCCAGGGAAAGGCGTTCGCCATCCGATCGGAGAGCGTTCCCCGGTCGTCCGTTGTGACCGCGATAAGCTGCGCCGCCAAGTGAAGGAGCTGTTCGCGAGCGTCCGCTTCCCGCTTGGACATGAGAACGAGATCCTCGCCGTCGCGACGCGTCACATCTACGGGATGGTCCTCCGCCGCGGCGAATACGCGTGCACTGTGTCGACTGAGCTCGGAGGACGGGAACGTTCGCGATGGGGTGGTGGTGTCCATGGCTGACCTTCCACTTCAGAATATATTCTGAGGTCGCGAGCATTGCCACAGTTGTCCACCCTCAGCTTTCCCTAGCTCCACCGCGACAGGTTCAGAAGCGGCACTAGGCTCGACCGAACCAGACAGCAGACTCGGGACAGGCCCTTATGACCAATCCGGCGGACGACACCAACCTTGCGGACAACGTGGTGCTCCTTGACGAGCAGGCCACGCCGATCGGGATGTATCCCCGGCTTGCCGTGCACACCACCGACACCCCGCTGCACCTCGCCTTCTCGGTGCACCTGTACGACGAGACCGGGGCGGTGCTGTTGACCCGCCGCGCGCTGGGCAAGCTTACCTGGCCGGGGGTGTGGACGAACTCCTGCTGCGGGCACCCCGCGCCCGGCGAAGACCTGGTGGCGGCCATCCAGCGCAGGGTCGGACAGGAGCTCGGCGGCGTGCCGACCGACGTGCGACCGGTGCTGCCGCATTTCCGGTATCGCGCCGTCGATGCGAGCGGCATCGTGGAGAACGAGGTGTGCCCCGTCTTCGTCGGTCGGCTGCCTCGGGCAGAGGTTCGGCCTGCCCCGGAGGAGGTCATGGAGCACACTTGGGTCGAGTGGGCCGACCTTGTGGACGTGGCTGCGAAAACGCCGCATCTGCTCAGTCCGTGGTCGGTTTCGCAAGTGACCGAAATGGCGCTCGGGGATCCATGGAACGGAGAGCTACCGTGAGTGCTGACGTGCGCGACACGCTTGCCCGCATCGACGACCGGCTCCGGCAGTCCCTCGTGGAACTGGCCGGGCTGTGGCCCGAGGGCGGCGAGCTGCCTTGTGACGACCTCGTCGATCTATGGGGTGACACCCTGACTTCGGGCGGCAAACGATTCCGTCCGCAGATGTGTCATTGGGGTTGGGTCTGTGCCGGGGGAGCCGCCGAGATCCGCGGTCATCAGGAGATGATCCTCGCCGGTACGGCGCTCGAGTTGCTGCACGCCTTTGCGCTGATCCACGACGACGTGATGGACGACTCCGAGGTGCGCCGGGGCGCGCCAACGGTCCGAGCAGTGCTGGCGGCCAGGCATTCCGCCGGCCGGTGGTCGGGTGATTCCCACGACTTCGGCGACGCGATGGCTGTGCTGGTCGGCGACCTGGGCCATTCGGAGGTCGGCGTGCTCGTGGGGCAGCTGCCCGAGGCGATGCGTCGCGAATGGCGGGCGATGTCGGTAGAGCTGGTGGCCGGTCAGGCCCGCGATCTCACTGGTGCTGCCGACCGCGACCGCGATCTCGACCATGCGCGCTCGGTGGCCAGGGCCAAGTCGGGCGGCTACACGATCGCCCGTCCGCTGCGGCTGGGGGCGCTGGCCGGGGGCGGCGGGCCGGCCGTGCTCGACGTCCTCACCGAGGTGGGGGTGTTGCTGGGCGAGGCCTTCGCCCTGCGCGACGATCTGCTCGGTGTCTGGGGTACCGCGGAGGAGACCGGCAAACCAGTAGGCGACGACCTGAGCCAGGGCAAGGCCACGGTGCTGCTCGCGCTCGCGGAGCGGGCGGCCACGCCCAGCCTGCACCGCCAGCTGGCCCGGGTAGGTGGCGGCCTGCGCGCTGAGGAGATCGCGACCCTGACGCACGCCCTGGAAGAGATCGGCGTCAAGGAACGTGCCGAGGCGCTGGTGGTCGAGCTCGTGGCCCAGGCGATCGCACTGCTCGATTCGCCCGTCCTCGACCCCGACGGCGCCGCCGGGCTGCGCAGCCTCGCGAACCTCGTCGCGTGGCGGGTGGTGTGACGGTTCTCGTCGTAGGGGCCGGCTTGGCCGGCCTCTCGGCGGCCTGCCACCTCGCCGGACGTGGCTACGACGTCACCGTGGTGGAGCGGGAAGCAGGCCCGGGCGGGCGAGCCGGACGGTTGCACGCCGACGGCTTCAGCTTCGATACCGGCCCCACGGTGCTGACGATGCCCGATCTGCTGGCGCGCGTTGTGGGAGCGGTCGGCGTCGAGCTCGCCGAGGTGCTGCCGCTCACCAGGCTCGACCCCGCTTACCGCGGAGTGTTCGCCGACGGCAGTGAGATCTTCGTCCGGGCCGGTCAGGAGGCCATGGCCGAGGAGATCCGGAGCACGTGCGGGCCTGCCGACGCGGCCGCCTTCACGGAGTTCGTGCGCTGGCTGCAGCGGCTCTACGAGTTGGAGCTGCCGCACTTCATCGAGGCCAACTTCGACCATGTCGGCGATCTGCTGAGACATCCCGCCGCCCTGATCGGCCTCGTGCGGCTGGGAGCCTTCGGCAGGCTGGGTCCGCTGGTGCGCAGGCGGTTCGCGGATGAGCGGCTACACCGGTTGTTCTCGTTCCAGGCGATGTATGCCGGGCTGTCCCCCGAGGACGCGCTCGCGATCTACGCGGTGATCACCTACATGGACTGTGTTCAGGGGGTCTGGACCGCGCCTGGCGGGATGTACGCCGTCCCCCTGGCGCTCGCGGCGGTGGCCGAGCGGGCCGGGGTGCAGTTTCACTACAGCACGTCGGTGCGGCGCCTGCTGCGCCGAGCCGACGGCTTCGCGGCGGGTGTGGAGACCGAGGACGGGCGCAGGCTGTCGGCCGATGCGGTGGTGCTGACGCCCGATCTGCCGGTAGCCTACGACGAGCTGCTCAGCGGCGTGCGGCCGCCGAAAGCCGTTCGCCACGGCCGGTATTCACCGTCGTGCGTGGTGTGGCACGTGGGCACGCGCGACCCTGCGCCCGAGCCGATCGCGCACCACAACATTCACTTCGGTCGTGACTGGGCCGGTGCCTTCACGGCATTGATCGACGACCAGGTGATGATGCCGGACCCGTCGAGGTTCGTCTGCGTGCCGAGCCGGTCGGATCCGGCGATGGCGGTGCCGTCAGGCGCCTGCCTCTACGTGCTGGAACCGGTGCCCAACCTGGCCGGGCGCGGCGGCCAGATCGACTGGGACGAGGCCAAAGGGCCGATGCGCGAACGGTTTTCGGGCTTTCTTCACGACAACGGCTACCCGGGTGACGTCGTCACCGACACGCTCGTCACCCCGCTCGACTGGCAGCGCCAAGGCCTCAAGCACGGGACGCCCTTCGCGCTGGCCCACAACTTCGGCCAGACCGGGCCCTTCCGCCCGCCTAACGCCGAGCGGCACGTTCCGGGACTGTTCTTCGCCGGCTCGGGCACTGTGCCCGGAGTGGGTGTACCCATGGTGCTGATCAGCGGGGAGCTGGTGGCCCAGCGCGTGGCCCGGTACCTCCGCTAGTCCAAGGACCAGACCTGCCCGATAGAGCTCAGCTGACCGTAAGACCGCGCCGTGCCCGCAGGCGACGGGAGAAAGCGCCGAAGACGGCGTCGGCGAGCATGCCGATCACGAGGATGACGATCATGTTGGCCAGCAGCCCGGTGGCGTCGCCGAACTCCTGCGAGTAACTCAGCCTCGACCCCAGCGAACCCGCGCCGGGAATGACGACGAGCAGTTCGCCGGCCATCAGCGAGCGCCAGGCGAAGGCCCAGCCCTGATTGAGGCCGGTGACGTAACTGGGCAGCGCCGCCGGGATCACGATGTACTGGTAAAGCCGCCAGCCGCGGGCGCCCAGCACCCGTCCCAGCCGGGTCAGGGCCGGCGGCACGTGGTCGACTCCGGCCAGGATGCCGTTGGCGATGCTCGGCGCTGCCCCGAGGATGACGACGAATGTGATCGCCTGCTCATTGAGCCCGATCAGCAGGATGGCCAGCGGGAACCAGACCACCGACGGCATGGTCTGCAACCCGGTGATCAGCGAGCCGATGCCGGCCCGGAGCACCCGGGAGCGGGCAGCGGCCAGGCCGATCGCGGTGCCGATCACCATGGCCGCGGTGAACCCGATCAGGGCGCGGCTCATGGTGCGCGCGAACGCGTCCCAGAAGGCGCCCTGGGTGAGGAGGGTGCCCAGATCGGCCAACACGGTGGCCGGCCCGGGAAGCAGGTAGTCGGGCTTCCAGCCCGATAGCACCGCGATCTCCCAGATCGCGCCGAACAGGATCAGGGCCACCAGCTTCGGCCAGGAGGCGGCCCAGAGCCGCCGCCGGAAGCGCTGCCGGCCGGAGGGGTCCGGCTGTGCCGTGGTCGCCTCGGTGGTCGTGACGGCCTCGCCCGGGGTGTTCTTCTCGAGATCGGTCTGCGGATGGGGCGAGATGTCAACCGACATGGCGAGCCACGTCCTCTCGGAGTCGGTACGTGAGGTCGGCGGCCAGGGTGGCCACCTCGGCGGAATCCATGACCCGGGGCCGGGGCAGGTCGATCCGCTGTTCGTGCACGACCCGTCCGGGCCGGGCACCTAGCAGCACCACCCGGTCGCCCAGCCGCACTGCCTCGCGCACGTTGTGCGTCACGAACACCACGGTGAGACCGTTGTCGGCCCAGACCCGCTCGATCTCGCTGTGCATCTGGTCGCGGGTCATCGCGTCCAGCGCGCCGAGGGGCTCGTCCATCAGCACCACCGCCGCCTCCTGGGCGAGCACCCGGGCGAGGGCGACCCGCTGGCGCATGCCTCCGGACAGCTCATGCGGACGCTTGTCGGCGTAGCCGGCCAGCCGGACCCGCTGCAGCAGGTCGAGCGAACGCTCCCGGCGCTCGCGCCGGGGCACGCCACGAAGCCGCAAGGCCAGCGCCACGTTCTGCCCCGCGGTGAGCCAGGGCAGCAGGGTCGCCTCCTGGAACATCAGGGCCACCCCGCCCTCGGACGTCACTGTGCCCGACGTGGGGCTCTCCAGCTCGGCCACGAGGGACAGCAGGGTCGACTTGCCGCAGCCGGAGGCCCCGACGATCGTGACGAACTCACCGGGGCGGATGTCGAGGTCGACGTCGCGCAGGGCGGTGACGGCCCCGGTGCCGCGGCCGAAGGTCTTGCTCACGCCGCTCAGCCGCAGCGAGCCGCGCGGCAACGGCGGCGTGGATCGCCGGTCTGTATCGCTCTCGGCTACCAGGCTCATGCCGACACCTCAGGTTGGTGGCGGGCCTGCAGGGCCTTGTTGAGCAGGGTGAGGTCCCAGAGGTCCTTGAAGTCGTCGGTCGGCTTGTTGGGCAGCAGGCCGACCTTCTCGGCATGCGTCGCAGACTCCTTCAACGTGGCTGCCAACGGGTCGGCGGTGAACGTGAGGTGTTTCCAGGCCTCGGCGAGCAGGGCCGGCTTCGTGTCCTGCTGGGTGACCGCCTTGATCTGGGCCGCGACGTCGGTCTGCGCCTTGGCCGGATCCTTGGTGATGGCGTCGAGCGCGTCGAGGTGCGCCTGCAGGAACGCTGAGACGGTGGCCGGGTTCTGCTTGAGGAACTCGGTGCGCACGATGATGTCGGTGGTCACGAACTTGCCGCCCGGCCACAGTGTCGTCTCGTCCACCAGCACCTTGCCGCCGGCCTGCACGAGCTGGGTCGCGTAGGGCTCGGGAAGCCAGCCCCCGTCGATGGCGCCGGTCGAGAAGGCCTGCACCGCAGCGGAGTTGTTCTGCGGCAGGATGCTGACCTCGCCGCCGCCGTTCACGTCGCTGGTGAGGTTCTGGGTGGTGAGCCAGTACCGCAGGGCCACGTCCTGGGTGTTGCCGAGCTGCGGGGTGGCGAGCTTGGCGCCCTTGAGCTGGGCCGCCGAGGTGATGCTCGGCTTGACCACGAGCGAGGCGCCGCCGGAGGTGCTGCCGGCGATCACCCGGATCGCTGCGCCCTTCGACCTGGTGTACGCGGTGATCGTCGGGTTCGGGCCGATGTAGCTGATGTCGAGGGAGCCGCCCAGGATCGCCTGGATGACGTCGGGCCCGGCGTTGAACGACTTGAGTGAGGCCTTGCCCCCGCCCTTGCCGATCTGTGCCGTGAAGAGGCCCGCGGCCTGGGCCACCAGGGCCGGGGCATGGGTCACATTGGGGAAGAAGCCGATCGACACATCGGTGGTGGCGCTGCTGCCGGTCGAGGCCGAGGCGCTCGATGCCGTTGAGCCGCTGGAGCCGCAGCCGGCCAGTAGCCCTGCCGAGGCGGCGGCGAAGGCGCCGAGCACGAAGCGGCGCGAGGGCAGAGAGGTCGACGTCATCGGGTCTCCTGAAGTATTCCGATTGGATTGATCGAAATAATAGGGCATGTCCCCGGCGCAGGGTCAAACGCCGGGTTCGCGGAACGCTCTGCTCGGCTTACCTCAGCAGGCCCTTCATCGGGACGGTCCAGATGTCGTGCCCGGCCAGACCCGCTCCGGCGAGCAGGGCGTTGGCGGCCTGCACCCCCGTGACGGCGGCCCGTTCCATCAGCGCCACGGGCAGTTCGCAGCGAATGCCGTCGCCGGCCAACACCAGCCGGGGGTCGGGCGTGAGCACACCGGGCCGCTGCGCCCAGGGGTCCGTGCCGATCAGCGGGCAGTCGTCGGCCACCAGCCATCGCTCGTCGATCACCCGTGCCCCCGCGAGCTCGGGATGCAGCCGAAACAGCTCGTCGCGCAACGACTCCCGCAACCGGGTCGGATCGGGGAGGGGGTCGAGCGCGTAGCCGTGCAGCTCCACCACACTGCCGCCGGTGGCGCGGGCCCAGGCTGCGGCGCCGGCCTCGAAGCGGTCGAGTACCGACACGTTGTCGAGCGGACCGCGCCCCGAGGTGCCTAAGAACGCCGGCGTGCCGGTGGCGACGGGACGGTCGAACCACAACCGCCAGACGGCGAACGGAGGGGCGCTGCGCCGGGCGGCCAGCGATTGCTGCCAGCCGTGCAGGTCAGGGCCGCTGAGCCAGGTTGCATCGCCTGCCAACCGCTGTACGGATCTCAGGTCGGTGGCGAAGATCACCGCGTCGCATTCTATTTCGGCATCCTCAAGGTGAACGTGGACGAGTTCGTCCGCCGTGCTGCCCAGGACCGCTGCCTCGGTGCGCACTTGGACGCCGAGGCCGTGCAGGTAGCGGGCGAGCGGGGCCCACAAGGCCGTGTCGTAGTCGTCGTCGGGCACGTCGAACAGCAGGCCCTCGGCCGATCCCACGAAGTACGTGTGGAACATGCCCACCAGCTCACCGGCCGAGAAGCCGCGCGGGTCGGCGAAGAACGAGCGAGCGAACACCTCCAGGCTGAGGTGCCGGGCCTTGGCCGGAAACCGCAGCCGGTCGAGGAAGTCTGCGGCCGACACCCCGTCGTACTCGCTGAACGTGGCGGGGAACTCGACCTTCAGCAGCCGCAGCGCCTCGCCCACGTTGACCCCGGCCAGCTCACGCGCGGTGAACGACGGACTCCTGGCCACGAAATGGGCGAGGTTGAACGGGGGCGTGCGGGCGATGCCAGTGAAGGAGTCACGGCTGCCGTCGCCGGCCACGAGCGGGTAGTCGTCGATCGGTCGCAGCCGGGACAGGTCGGGATCACTGCGTCGCAGCAGCGCGCGCAGCGTGTAGTACTGCCGGAAGAAGGCATGGAAGCCGCGGCTCATGCTCACCGCAGAGCCGTCCGCCAGGGTGGTGGGCCAGGCGCCGGCCCGCCCGCCCAGCCAGGCCTCGCGCTCCAGGAGCACCACCCGGACGCCGCGTTCGGCCAGCGCGGTGGTTGCCGCCAGACCGGCGATGCCGCCGCCCACCACCACGACCTTGCGTAAGGGGCGGCCGCCGGCAACCGGCTGCGGCGGGCGGTGCCGGACGGCTCGCCGATCTCGCCCGGGCCGCCAGTGCTGTCCGTGCCGAGGCGCGCGCAGCGCTCTCACACGCAGCGGCCTCACTCAGGCCGCCGCCCTACGACGGTGTGCAGGATGCCGCGGTGCCAGCCGGTTGCGGGCACGACCTGGAGGTCGACCAGACCCGCCGCGTGCAGCCGCGCGCGCAGCGTGTCCACCGAGTCGAAGCGCAGAACGCTGCGCCACAGGTACCGGTAGAGCCGGGTGTGCCGGGCGGTCAGCCAACCCAGCGGGACGACGATGCCCCAACTGACGAGGGTCCACACCGCGGCGGCCACCGGGTTGCCCCGCACCAAGTACTCGTGCACTGCCAGCACGCCGTCCGGCCGCAGCAGGGCGACCAGCTCGCACAGGGCCGCATCACGCTCGGCCTCGGGCACGTTGCGCACCAGGTAGGCAGCCAGGATGGCGTCGAAGGGCGCCCCGTCGTCCACCGCGGCAATGCCCGTGAGCGCACCTGCCCAACCCTGCGCGAACCGCACTCCTGCCGGCCAGCGCTTGGCGCGGGCGGCAGCCAGCATGCCGGCAGACCCGTCGACGCCCAGCAGCCGATACTCCGTCCCGCGGCGCAGACAGGCCAGGGCGAGCGCCTTGGTCGAAGCGCCCGATCCGCAGCCCACGTCGAGCAGGGCTAGCCGTCCATCCGTAGGCCGTGGGGAAGCATCCAGGAGCGCCTCGGCGGCGCGCCGCAGGTTCGCGTGGTAGCCCGGGTTCAGGCTCACCTGGCGGTCGTACGCGGCGGCCACGAGATCGAAGCCGGCTACCGGATCGAAGGGGGCGGCCGAGCCGTCCGCGGGCTCGACAGCGGGCACAGCGCGAGGCGGCGGGAGAGTCACGTGTCCACCTTGGCAGAGCCCACCCGGCCGGCGGTGAGCCGTCGCCAGAGCATCAACGCCAGGGTCATCAGGGCGAACCCGAAGGCGAAGTCTTCGACGGGGATGTTCCACGGCCAGCGCAGCCCGCTGAAATGGTGGGGGTTGTAGATGACGATGGGGTTGGAGAGCTTCGTCAGCCAGCCGTCGACCAGCACCTGGAAGCCCCAGCAGATCGCCATGGTCAACCAGAACTGCAGGGTGGTCACGAGCCTGGTGCCCACCAGCCACAGGTCGGCCACGAGCACGGCCGACACGGCCACGACGCAGGCGAGCGTGTACTCACCCATCGTCTGGGCCCGCCCCGCTCCCCCCGGCCCGGCGGCCCCCAACCCAGCCCAGCCCCCCAACCCAACCCAGCACTGTCCCCACCGCCTCATAGGTGAGCAGCGCGCAGAGCGGGATGACCAGGAAGAAGACCACTTCTTCCAGCGGCAGCCCGCCGGGCAGCTCGACGCCGGTGACGAAGGGCTTGGAGTACGACCAGTGGTCGCGGTCGATGGCCACGAGATCCCAGGCCGAGAACACTACGGCCACCACCAGCAGGGTGCTGAGCAGAGGCACGGGGCGCCGGTAGACCCGGGCCCGGAACACGAACTCCAGGGGCAGCGTGATGAGCAGGCAGCAGGCCATCAGCAGCAGGTACTCGTAGTGCCGCACTCTCGCCCCGACTACCCGACTATCCGGAGGTGGCCGAGCCGGTGGCCTGCTCGGCGATGAAGGCCAGCTCGGCGACGAAGGCCGGCTCCATCCGGTCGCGGATCATCCGTTCGATTGTGGGCCCCAGGAAGGGCACGTCGACGGCCAGCTCGACGGTGAACGACAACACCGAACCGCCCTGCCAGCTGAGCAGCCCCAACTCTCCGACGCAACGCACGGGCAGGTCTTTCACGACCAGGCCGAGCGTGCCCACGTAGTCGCTGCCGTCGGTGCGCCACTCCTCCGTGCGACGTAACTCAGGGGTCGAGTTGAAGCCCGGGGGCATCCATGAGGCCGGCAGGTGGGCGTCGACGACCAGCTGCAACGAGTGGTCGGTGGTGTCGAACGACGAGACGTGGGCCTGCATCTGCAGATCGAGAGCCATCCGGCGCTGGGTGCAGTCTCGGTCTGCCAACACTGCGAACACTGTGGCGGGCGCTGCAGCCACTTCGCGCTCCACGGCTATTCGGGTGGCCATGCGGTCCTTCTCACGTGCAGAACCCTCTCATAAATGCGTCCGGCGCTCAGGTGCAGCCGACGCCATCCCGAATCGAGAGCCTCTCCACCAGGCGAAAACGATTCGCCTGAATGCCTCACAAGCCCGACTCAAACTCGGGTGTCCCCCAGCCCGATGAACAAGGGGTCAGTAGGACCGTCGGGCCGCCAAACAGGAGGCGGGCCCGACGGCTCGCAACTAACAGGGGGAACACCTATGGGCAACGTTGACGTCATCCTCAAGGACGCCATGCAGATCGACGGCGCGATCGGCGCCGCACTGGTCGACTACGAGACGGGCATGTCCCTCGGTCAGGCCGGTGGTGGCAGCCTCGACCTGGACGTCGCGGCCGCGGGCAACTCCGACGTGGTCAAGGCCAAGCTGCGCACCATGGCTGCGCTGGGCCTGGAGGAGAAGATCGAGGACATCCTCATCACCCTCAACTCGCAGTACCACCTGCTGCGTCTCATCACGGCCCGCAACGGCCAGGGCCTGTTCCTCTACATTGCTCTCGACAAGAGCAAGGCCAACCTGGCCATGGCCCGTCGCCAGCTCTCCAACCTCGAGAGCCCGATCGAGCTGTGAGTGATCGCCCGCGGGGTCTGTTCGGATTCCTGCGCGGCGACACCAACGGCAGGGCGGCCAGCCGTCTGACCGAGGAACCGGCGTTTGCGCGGCCCAATGCCGCGCGGACGCCGGTTCCGGCGGCTCGCGGGCCGGTGCCCAGCCAGCCGACCGAGTCGCCGGTTCTGCAGTTCCGCCCCTTCCCGTCGAAGCCCGTCACCTGGCCGCAACAGCGTTTGGACGGTGACTCCGACGTCAAGATCGTCGTCACCGGTCCGTTCGCAGCCGGCAAGACGACCATGGTGACCAAGCTCGGTGGTCCGGGCGCCTAGGTGCACACGGAGACACACGTCTCCGACGACACGGCCGCACTCAAGGCGTTCACCACGGTCTGCCTCGACTTCGCGAGCGTGCTCGTGCCTGCGCCCGTGGGGCAGTCCGGCACCCCGACCCAGGTTCAGTTGTTCGGAACCCCGGGTCAGGAGCGCTTCGAGTTCATGTGGCGCGTGTTGTCGAAGGGCATGCGCGGCTACGTCGTGCTCGTCGACACGTCCCGGCAGTTCAGCGTCGACGACGCCCGGCTCATTCTGCGCCGGTTCAAGGAGCTCTCCCCCGACACGCCCTTCGTCGTCGGCGTCAGGCGGTGGACGGGCAAGGGGGAGCCCGCGAAGCTGGCGCGCTATCTCGGCATCGACCCGGCCGACATCACTGACCTCATGCGCGAGGTCGACGTGCGCGAGGAAAGCCAGTCGCTCGACCTTCTTCAATTCCTGCTCTCTCGGGTGCCCGCCGCGGCCAGCCTCGTGCACTGAACTCCGGCCCGAAAGGTAAAACCGACGTGATCGTCCGCTTTCACGCTCAGAAGCTGTCGAACGCGCTGCACCGTGACTTTCCGCTGGTCCGCCGGGTGCTGCTCGCACGAACCGACGGCCTGCTGTTCTTCGACGACCAGGAGTCCGAGGACGCGCACGCCGCCGCGGCGGTGGCCGCGGCCATGCTCGGCCTGGGTCAGCACGTGTCGCAGACCCACCGGCACGGTGAGCTGCAGAGTGCCATCGTGCGCAGCCACGATGGCGCGATGATCGTCTACGCCGCGGGCAGCGACCACGTGCTGGCCATCTACTCCGCACCCGACATCAACCTGATCCTGCTCGACCGAGTCACCCGTCAGCTCGTTTCCGAACTGCAGGCGGCCGACGAGGGGTCGGTGCGCATGGTGGACGCCGGGTGAGCTGACGCTGGCCTCGGCTGCGGCCGCCATCCGGGGCGACTCTAGGGTGAGCCAGTGCCCGAAATCCCCGACGACCTCGACGACGCCGAGCGCGTCCCCGATGCCCTGAGGGCCGATCCCGTCCCGCTGGTGAACGACCGGATCCGCGCGTCCGATCTGGCCACGGCGCTCGGCGTGCTGGCCCGCATCGAAGATCTGCCGCCCGAGCATCCCGACGCGGTGGCCGTCCGCCGCGCCACCGCGGGCATCTATAAGACGTACAAGCAGCGCCGCCGGCTCGAACGCCGGCTCGCCATCAAGGAGAACGACGAGGCGGTGCTGGCCGCCACGGCCACCGGCTCCCCGCAACGGATCGACGACGAGACGGCCGGCATCCCGCTGGTGTCGAACGTGGTCGGCGCCAGTGCGGGAGAATACCTGCGGCCGCGGCCCTGCTACATCTGCAAGCAGCTCTACTCCGTGGTAGACGCCTTCTACCACCAGCTCTGCCCGCGGTGCGCGGCTCTCAACCATGCCAAGCGGGTGGCTCGCACCGACCTCACCGGACGGCGGGCGCTGCTCACCGGTGGCCGCGCCAAGATCGGGATGTACATCGCGCTGCGGCTGCTGCGCGACGGCGCCGACCTCACGATCACCACCCGCTTTCCCCGCGATGCGGCCCGCCGGTTTGCCGCCCTCGATGACAGCGCCGACTGGTTGCACCGGCTCACGGTGGTGGGCATCGACCTGCGCGACCCGGCCCAGGTGGTGGCGTTGGCCGACACGGTTGCTGCGGCAGGCCCACTCGACATCATCGTCAACAACGCGTGTCAGACGGTGCGCCGTCAGCCCGGTGCGTACTCGGCACTGGTGGCGGCGGAGACGGAGCCACTGCCTGAGGGCCCGTTGCCGGAGCTTGTCACCTTCGACCGGGTCTCCGAGGCGCATCCGGCCGCGTTGGCCGGCTCGCTGTCGGAACATCCCGTGCCGCACCTCGACCGTTCGACGGGTGCGGCCGGCGACCTCACCCGGATGGCCCTGGTGGCCGGCTCGGCTTCGCTCGCCCGGCATGAGGCGGGCACGGCGGTGGACGCCGGCGGCCTGCTGCCGGATGTCACCTCGATCAACTCCTGGACGCAGGTGGTCGACCAGGTCGATCCGATGGAGCTGCTGGAGGTGCAACTGTGCAACCAGACCGCACCGTTCATCCTGATCTCCCGGCTCCGGCCGGCCCTGGCCGCCTCCACGGCCGCGCGGAAGTACGTGGTGAACGTCTCAGCCATGGAGGGTGTCTTCGGGCGGGGCTACAAGGGGCCGGGGCACCCGCACACCAACATGGCCAAAGCCGCGCTCAACATGCTGACCCGCACCGCCGCCGCGGAGCTGTTCGAGACCGACCGGATCCTGATGACCGCCGTCGACACCGGTTGGATCACCGACGAACGTCCGCACACCACTAAGATCCGGCTCGCCAAGGAAGGCTTCCACGCCCCGCTCGACCTCGTCGACGGCGCCGCTCGGGTGTATGACCCCATCGTGCAAGGCGAGGCCGGCATTGATCTGTTCGGGTGTTTTTTGAAGGATTTCGAGGTGTCGAGATGGTGAGAGTGCCAGGGTGGAACGCAAAGTTTCTGGTGAGAATCGTGGGGGCAGGTCGCACGTAGCTGCGTAGCGGGGTGACACTGTTCCTATGAGCGCACGTCGACGTACCCCGATCCGCTGGTTGGTTCCCGCTGCTGCGGCGGCCACGATCGTGGGTGGCGTGGTGGCCGTCCAGGGTGCCAACGCCGCCTCGCCGCTGCCGGCCGTCACGGCCCAGCAGCTGCTGGTAGACGTGCAGACTGCCAAGCCGACTCCGCTGTCGGGCACGATCTCCGAGAGCGTCGATCTCGGGCTGCCCACACTGCCGAGCTCGGTCACCGGCGGCTCCGACTCCGCGTCCACCACCTCGTTGCTCACCGGCGATCACACCCTGCGGGTATGGACGGACGGCGCACAGCGTTCACGGCTCGCCCTGATGGCGGAGGCCAACGAGACCAACATTGTGCGCAACGGCGACCAGGTGTGGCAATGGTCGAGCAACAGCCGCACGGCCAGCCACCTGGTGCTCACGAAGCCGGCCCGTTCCGCCGCCGGCATGCCCGGGGCTGACGCCACCCAGGTGCCGCGCACTCCGCAGGAGGCAGCGACCTGGGCGCTGGCCAAGCTCGACCCCAGCACCAAGGTCACCACCACCGGCACGTCGACGGTGGCCGGCCGCGGCGCCTACGAACTGGTGCTCACTCCGCGCAGCAGCACGAGCCGGGTTGCCTCGGTGCACTTGGCGATCGACGCCAAGACGCGGGTGCCGCTGCGGGTTCAGGTGTTCTCCACCAAGACCGACGCGGCGGCCGTCAACGTCGGCTTCACGCAGGTGAGCTTCGCCAAGCCCGCCGCCAGCATCTTCAACTTCACGCCGCCGCCCGGCGCCACCGTGGTGCAGCACAGCCCGTCGGCCAAGCCGGCGCACCGGAGCGCCTCGGCGGCCGGCAGCGCAGCCAAGCCCACCTCCACGACAACCGGCACCGGCTGGACCGAGGTCGTCTCCGGGCGCCTGCCCGCGCAGGCCACCACCGCTGCGGCGGGGGCCGCTCGCCATGCCAGCAGCACGACTCCCCAGGATCTGATCAAGCTCTTCCCATCGGCGTCCGGGTCGTGGGGTACCGGCCACGTTCTCGACGGCACCTTGATCTCAGTCGTCGTCACCAGCGACGGGCGGTACGCAGCCGGGGCGGTCGCCCCGAGCGCGCTGTACGCGGCGCTGCCCCCGGCGTGACGTCGCTCAGCGTTCGCACCACAGGGCTACGCAAGTCGTTCGGTCACGCCGAGGCCGTGGCAGGCATCGATCTTGCTGTACCCGCGGGCAGTGTGTACGGCTTTCTCGGGCCCAACGGATCGGGCAAGACCACCACCATCCGGATGCTGCTGGGCCTGATCGGGCCCACCGCGGGCGAGGTGGAGCTCCTGGGCGCGGCCATGCCCGCCCGGGCGGGGGACGTGTTGCCCAAGGTCGGTGCGCTCGTGGAGGGCCCGGCCTTTCACCAGTACCTGTCGGGGCGTGCCAACCTGGCCCGCCTCGATGCTGCTGATCGCCACGTCGACGCCCGCACCAGCAAGGCCCGGATCGCCGAGGCGCTGGACAGAGTGGGGTTGAGTGCGGCGGCGGGCAAGCGGTTCCGCGCCTATTCGCTGGGTATGAAGCAGCGGTTGGCGATTGCCGCGGCGCTGCTGGCTCCCCGCGACCTGCTGGTGCTCGACGAGCCCACCAACGGCCTCGACCCGCAGGGCACCCGAGAGGTGCGTCAGCTCGTGACCTCCGTGGCAGCCGACGGCATGACCGTGTTGCTCTCGACCCACCTGCTGTCGGAGGTGGAGCAGGTGTGTTCGCACGTGGGCATCATGAGCGCCGGCAGGCTGGTGGCTCAGGGCTCGGTAGCCGAGCTCCGCGCCCGGCAGGTGTCCCGGTTCGTGGTCGAGACCGGTCAACCCGAGGCGGCTCGGGACGTGTTCGCCGGCCTGGGGCTCGTCCCGGTCGTCGATGCCTCCGGCGTAAGCGCCGAGGCTCGAGACGTGCTGCCTGAGGACGCCGTAGCGGCGCTGGTGCGCGCGGGCGTCGGGGTGCGTGGCTTCGCCCGGCAGACCCCGCGGCTGGAAGAGCTCTTCGTCAAGCTGACCGGTGAGGGGTTCGACGTCCGTGGGTAGGTTCTTGCGCTCCGAACTGCGGCTCGTCTTCGGCCGGCGGCGCAACCAGATGGCCTATCTCGCCCTGGCGGTGGTGCCGGTGGTGATCGCGGCGGCCATCCGCTGGTCCACCCGCAACCAGCGGTCCGGGGGCGGCGGCCCCGACTTCTTCTCCTCGGTGACGAGCAACGGCATCTTCGTGGGCTTCGTGGGCCTCGCCGTAGAGATCACGCTGTTCCTGCCGATGGTCGTCTCGATGCTGGCCGGCGACGCCGTGGCCGGCGAGGCACACGGAGGCACGCTGCGCTATCTGCTCACCGTGCCGGTGAGCCGGCTGCGGCTGCTGCAGGTGAAGTACGCCGCCATCGTGATCGGCGCCGTGGCAGCGGCGCTGTTGGTGGCGATCGCCGGGGCTGTGGCCGGCAGCGTGCTGTTCGGCACCGGAGCCGTCACCACGTTGTCAGGCACTCAGATCGGGCTGGGTTCGGGCCTGTGGCGGCTCTTCCTCTCTGCGTTGTACGTGGCGGCCGGGCTGGCTTCGCTGGGGGCGGTGGGCCTGTTCATCTCCACCCTCACCGAACAGCCGATCGCGGCCATGGTCGCCACGGTGGCGTTCCCGACCGTGCAGTGGATCCTCGACTCGATTCCGCAGCTTGCGTTTCTGCAGCCCTGGCTGCTCGTGCACCGCTGGACGGCTTTCGCCGACCTGATGCGCGACCCGCCCTTCTATGACGTGATCTGGGCCGGTCTGGGGGTAGACCTCGCCTACGCCGTCGTGTTCCTGTTCGCCGCGTGGGCACGCTTTGCGGGCAAGGACATCTCCAGCTGACTCCAGCTGGGTTCAGGCGAACAACAGTTCGGGACAAGTGTTATTCTTCGAACATGTCTACGAGTCAACCGCCGTTGCTCGACGGCTTCTCGGCGCTCGCTGCACCGCATCGCCGGCACCTGAGCCGCGGAGCCTGGGTCGACTTCGCCCCGGCCTGGTGGCCGGGTGCAGACGAGGTCTTCGACCGGCTCGTGGGCCTGCCGCACTGGCGGGCCGAGCAGCGTCAGATGTACGAGCGGGTGGTGGCCGTGCCCAGGCTCGTGGCGTTCTATTCGGTCGATCAGCCCTGGCCGGAGCCGGCTCTGGGCGCCATGCGTGATCGGCTGAACGAGCTGTATGCCGGGCCGCTGGGCGAGCCGCTGTGCACGGCCGGGCTCTGCTACTACCGCACGGGGCAAGATTCCGTGGCCTGGCACGGCGACACCATCGGTCGCGGCGGCACCCACGACACGGTGGTGGCCATCGTGTCGCTGGGTCAGCCGCGTCCGCTGCTGTTGCGCCCTCGCGGGGGCGGCGAGTCGCTTCGGTTCGTCGTCGGACATGGCGATCTGTTTGTGATGGGCGGTTCGTGCCAGCGCACCTGGGAGCACGCAGTGCCCAAGACCAGCCGGTCGGCGGGGCCACGCATCAGCGTGCAGTTCCGCCCGCGCGGAGTGCGTTGAGCCGGACGCACCCAAGGGCACGCCGTAGCTCTGAAATGAGACGGCAATCACCCGGTGTCGAGTCCACAGATCAGGTCTGAGACCCTGTGCCGGTGCTACTTGACCACGTGTCCTATGCCGCGGAGAGCGATGGCCTTCAGGCCACCACAGAACGGCTCGCGAGCGCGCTCAATGTCGAGCCGCTCGACGGCGGCTATCACCCGCGCTTCGGCACCCGCAACATGCTGTTGCCCATGCATGGTCTGCAGTACGTCGAGATCGTCGAGGTGCTCGACCACCCGGTGGCGTCCAAGGCGCTGTTCGGCCAGGCCGTGCGCGAACGCTCCTCCACGGGTGGCGGTTGGCTCGGCTGGGTGGTGTCCACCGACGATCTGTCGGCGTTCGAGCGGCGGCTCGAGCGTCCGGCCGTCGAGGGCAGCAGGCGACGGCCAGACGGGCTGGAACTGCGCTGGAAGCAGATCGGTCTCAAAGGGCTGATGGCCGATCCGCAACTGCCCTACATCGTCAAGTGGGAGGTTGCCGACTCGTTGCGCCCCGGGGCGGACAAGCCGTCTGCAGTCTCCATCCGGGGCATCGAGATCGCCGGCGACCCCGACCGGGTGCGCGACTGGCTGGGCACCGATCTGGGCGAGCCCCTGCGGGGCGTGGCAGTCGACTGGGTGGCGCCGCACGGCCAGCCGGGAGTCATGTCCGTGACGTTCGAGACTCCCCGGGGCCAGGTCACCATCTGAGCCCTCCCGGGCCCTTCTCAACCGGCCTTCTCAACTGGCCCTTTTCAACCAGGCCTACTCAACCGGGCAGGTGCAAGGCCTTGGCGAAGAGTGCGTACCCCACGAAGGCCACCACATCGAGGACGGTGTGGGCGATGACGAGCGGCATCACGCGCTTGGTGCGCTGGTAGATCACGCCGAAGATCAACCCCATCACGAGGTTGCCGGCGAACGGCCCGAAGCCCTGATAGAGGTGATAACTGCCACGCAGGATCGCGGCGGCCACCACGATCACCGGCGTGCGCCAGCCCAGCTGGCCCAGCCGGCGGTAGAGGTACCCGATGACGATCACCTCTTCCACGATGGCGTTCTGCAGCGCCGAGAGCACGAGCACGGGGACCGTCCACCAGTGCGTCCCGAGCGCCGCGGGAATCACGGTCGCGGTGATACCCAGGGCCCGGCCGGCGAAGTACAGTCCCAGGCCCGGCAGTCCCACGCCTGCGGCCAGACCCAGGCCGAGAGCGAGATCGCGGCCGGGATGCGTCAGGTCGAAGCCCAGCAGCCGGGTCGCCGACGGCGGTCTCTGTCTGGTTTCGGAAGTGGGTGTTACGGGGACGCCGGAGGCCGATGCGTCCCCGGCCAGCGAACCCGGTCTACTGGTCAGGAGGAACAACGCCAGCACCACGGGAACCAGAGCGAACCCGATGCCCAGGAGCTGATAGGTCAGGTCGAGCCAGGGCCGGGGCGAGGCCGAGGCGTTCAGCGTGGCCTTGGCGCTCGACAGCGGTCCCTGGGTCAGGCTGGCGACGAGGCTGACCACCGCATACACGGCCGACTGGCCGAGGGACAGCGCCAGCACGAGCCATACCTCAAAGCGCAGTTCACGGCGTGGGGTGGGCAGGGGCACGGTGACTATTTTGCGTGCTGTCCGTGGCCGCGGTGATCAGTCCAGGTAGTCGACCAGCTCCGGAGCGACCCCGATGTAGCTCCCCGGGGTCATGGCTGCCAACCGCTCGGCCACGTCGGCGGGCAGGCCGAGGCCCGCAACGAAAACCCGCAGGGCCGGGCCGTCGACCCGTCGACCGCGGGTCAGGTCTTTGAGGCGTTCGTAGGGGTTCTCCATGCCGGGGGTGCCGGCCACTCCGGCGGCGCGCATCGCCGTCTGGATCGCCTCTGCGAGCACCTCCCAGTTGGCGTCGAGATCGCGGGCCAGTTCCGCCGGTGCCACGTCGAGACCGGCCAGGCCCCGGCTGATGTTGTCCAGCGCGAGCAACGAGTGTCCGAAGGCGGTGCCGATGTTGCGTTGCATCGAGGAATCGGTGAGGTCACGCTGCAGCCGGCTCGTCACGAGCGTGCTCGCGAGCACGTCGAGCAGCGCGCACGAGACCTCGAGGTTGGCCTCGGCGTTCTCGAAGCGGATGGGGTTCACCTTGTGCGGCATCGTCGACGACCCGGTGGAGCCGTGGGCTCCCAGACGCTGGGCGAAGTAGCCGAGGCTGATGTAGGTCCAGACGTCGGTGGCCAAGTTGTGCAGGATCCGGTTGAACCGGGCCACGTCCGCGTAGAGCTCGGCCTGCCAGTCGTGAGACTCGATCTGGGTCGTCAGGGGGTTCCAGGTCAGGCCCAGGCCCTCCACGAACGCCCGCGAGATCGCCGGCCAGTCGGCGGTGGGCACCGCGGCCAGGTGGGCGCCGTACGTGCCGGTGGCGCCGTTGAGCTTGCCGAGGTACTCGGCCGTGCCGATCCGGCGCAGCTGGCGACGCAACCGGTGGGCGAGCACCGCCAATTCCTTGCCCAGCGTGGTGGGAGTGGCAGGCTGGCCGTGGGTGCGGGCCAGCATGGGCACGTCGCGCAGGGCGTGCGCCATGCCGGCGAGCTGATCTACCACGGCGGTGGCCTTCGGCAACCAGACCTGGGTGACCGCGCCGCGCACCATGAGGGCGTACGACAGGTTGTTGATGTCTTCGCTTGTGCAGCAGAAGTGGACGAGTTCGGTGGCGGCCTCGGCTGGGGTGCCCGCGAGCCGACGCTTGACGAAGTACTCCACCGCCTTCACGTCGTGCGCGGTCTCTTTCTCGATAGCCGCCAGCTCGGTCACCTCGGCGGGGCCGAAATCGTCGACGAGCGCTCGCAGCCGTGCGGTGTCGTTGTCCGTCAACGGGCCGGCTCCTGGCACCACGGAGTTGCTGGTCAGATGCAGCAGCCATTCCACCTCCACCCGCACCCGCTCCCGATTGAGGGCGGCTTCGGAGAGGTACTCCACGAGCGGGCCCACGACGGGGCGGTAGCGACCGTCGAGGGCGCCGAGAGCGATGCCGGCATCGGCGAGTGGGGTGGGTTGCGTCGACACGCCCCACATCCTCCCATCCGGCCAGCACCGGCCCGAACGTGACCGCTGGGATGCCCTCTGAGTCGAAGCCGACCACACTGGACGAATGGACAGGCTGGAACAGGCCTTCGCCGCGACCCCGCGCACCGGGTTCCTGCCCCGTGGGCAACGTCGCCATGCCGGGGACGACCTGCCGCTGCCCATCGGCTTCGGACAGACCAACTCGCAGCCGCGCACCGTGGTCGACATGCTGCGGCTGCTCGACGTGCCGGTCGGCGCCCACGTGCTCGACGTCGGTGCCGGCTCAGGCTGGACGACGGCTCTGTTGGCTGAGCTGGTCGGGCCCACCGGGTCGGTGATCGGCACCGAGATCGTGCCCGACCTGGCGAGCTGGGGGGCGGCCAACCTGGCAGCTGTGAATCGTCCGTGGGCGCGGATCGTCCTCGCTAGGCACGACCTGCTGGGCTGGCCGGACGAGGCACCCTTCCAACGAGTCCTGTTGTCTGCCAATGCTGTTCGGCTGCCCCAAGCTCTGGTCGATCAGCTCGGCCCGGCGGGAATCCTGGTCTGTCCGGTCGCCGGTCGACTGGTGTGCGTGCGGCGCGACGAGGACGGCCCGGTGCAGGAGGTCTACGGCCACTATCGGTTCGTGCCGTTGATCGAGCCCTGACTCCGCTCCGGTCTGCCAGGTCGTGCTGCCAGAGGCGGTGTATCGCGCGCTGTTGGCACCGATCAAAGCTCACTCTCCCACCCATGCTCTCTGGCCGGCGCGGCAAAAGGCGTCCCCAATCCAGCTGAAACATTCGAAATGGATGAATCAGGTAGGTAGAGCCAACGTCAAAACTACGACGCCTCAAAGTTGTGGAGTTTTAGTTACGCATAGCGCACCTAAAACTCCACAACTTTGCCGCGCGACATCACCAGATGGTGACCCGACGGTCGGCATCGAGCCATAGGCCGTCGTCCGCGGTCACGCCGAACGCCTCGTAGAAGGCGTCGATGTTGCGCACGATCTGATTGCACCGGAATTCCGCGGGCGAATGCGGGTCGGTGGCGAGCCGGTTGAGCACGATCTCATCGCGGCCTTTCGACTGCCAGACGGTGGCCCACGACAGGAAGAGCCGCTGCGGGCCGGTGAGGCCGTCGACGGGCTCCTGGGTACCTCCGGCGAGCTGCCAGGCCTTGTACGCGATGCCTAGGCCGCCGAGATCGCCGATGTTCTCGCCGATGGTCAGCCGCCCGTTGACGTGGTGCCCAGGAGCCTGCTGCGGTTCGAGGGCGTCGTACTGCTCGATGAGTGCACCGGTGCGTTGTTCGAAGGCCGCCCGGTCGGCGTCACTCCACCAGTTGACGAGCCGGCCGTCGCCGTCGCACGTGGAGCCCTGATCGTCGAAACCATGCCCGATCTCGTGGCCGATCACCGCGCCGATGCCCCCGTAGTTCACGGCATCGTCCGCATGCTCGTTGAAGAACGGCGGACGCAGAATGGCGGCGGGAAAGACGATCTCGTTGCGCAGGGGGTGGTAGTAGGCGTTCACCGTCTGGGGGGTCATCAGCCATTCGTCCTTGTCGACCGGCTTGCCGACCTTCGACAGCATCCAGTCGGTGCGGAACTCGTTGACGGCCATGACGTTGGCCACCAGATCGCCCGCCTCCACCCGGAGTGCGGAGTAATCGCGCCACTTGGCGGGGAAGCCGATCTTGGGACGGAACTTGCCGAGCTTGTCGAGCGCTTTGGCCTTGGTGTCGTCGGTCATCCAGTCGATCTCGGTGATCGACTGTCGATAGGCCTCGATCAGGTTGGCCACGAGCTCGTCCATCCGCTCCTTGGCCAGGGGCGAGAAATGCCGTTCGACGTAGACCCGGCCAACCGCTTCGCCCATGGCGCCTTCGACGAACGACACCCCGCGCTTCCAGCGCTCACGAATCTCCGGCGTGCCGGTGAGCACCGTGCCGTAGAAGGCGAAGCTCGTCTGCACGAACTCGTCCGACAGATACGACGAGAACGCGCGCACGATGTTCCAGCGCAACCACGACTGCCATGAGCTCAGGGGCACCTCGGCGGCCAGCGTGTTGGCATCGGTGAAGAACGAGGGCTGGCAGTTGATCACTTCGGCCAGACCGGCCTCGTCGACGCCGGCCGCTGTGAAGAAGCGCGGCAGTTCGAGCGCGGGGGCGCCCGCGGCCAACTCGGCGAACGGCATCAGGTTGTACATCGCCACCATGTCGCGGGTGCGCACCCGGTCCCAGTGGCAGGCGGCGATCTTGGTCTCGAGCTCCATGATCGCCGCGGCCTGGCCCGCGGGATCGTTGGCACCCACCAGCGCCAGGCTGGCCTGGAGGTGCTTGAGATACTTGACGCGGGTCTCGGCGTGAGTGTCGTCGCGGTAGTAGGCCTCGTCGGGCAGGCCCAGCCCTGACTGGCCCATGAACAACAACATCCGCGACGGGTCACCGGGGTCGGACTCGACCTCGGCATCGGCGAGCGAGCCCACGCCGAACCTGCTGAGCTCGCCGTTGAGCTGCACGAGCTCGGCGAACGACGTCACCTCGTCGACCTTCGCGAGCAATCCGGCGATCGGGGTGGCACCGGCTGCCTCGACGGCATCGGTGTTCATGAAGTTCGCGTAGAGCGTGGCTATCTTGGCCGAGTCGGGGTCGGCGTCGTCGGGCGACAGACCCGTGATGATGTCGCGCACGGCGGCCTCCGCGTCATCGGCCAGGTCGCGGAAGGCGCCGATGATCGGCTTGTCCGCCGGGATGGGCTCCGTCGTGAGCCAGGGTCCGTTGACGAAGCGGAACAGGTCGTCCTGCGCGCGGATCTCGGGATCGAACGTGGTGGGATCGAGCGGCTTGGGGGCCGCCTCATTCAGGGTGGTCGTGCTGCCGTCGGTTGAGTCGCTCACCCGCGCAAGCCTACGTGCCGAGTGCACGAACACACCCGGTGTACACAGGTCCCCCTTTGGGGACAGTTATGCACACCCTCCGAACAGCCTCAGTCGGGCGGGGCGTCGGCGACCTAGCTTGTCGGTCATGAACCCTCCCCTCGATGCCGGCGCGGCCGACGTGCTTGCCCTGGCGCGGCAGGCGCGCGTGTTGGCCCATCAGGTTCGAGAGCGCGCGAGCGAGCTGGGCTCGCGATCCGAGAATCTGCCCTGGCGCTCGCCTGCTGCAGTGGCCATGCGCGACCAGGCCACCGAGCGACAGCACGCGCTGCGAGTTGTGGGCAGCGAGCTCGAGGCCTTGGCCGATGCGCTGGGGGCCCATGCGGGCGCCGCCAGTCAGCGGGCCGACGAACTGCTCCGGTTGACCCAGCAGGCGGCGGCCCTGGCGGAGACCGGGGTCGGCACTCTGACCTCGGGATTCGACGCGAGGTTGGCATGAGCGTTGGCATGAGCAGGGCGCCGGCTGACCCTGGTCTGACAATCACGGGAGGCCGGTACGGAATCGCCGCTCACACCGAAGAGCTGAGCGGCTTCGCGGTCTGGCTGCAGCGCGTGGCCGTCGAATTGCTCGAGACGGCGGCTCTGCTCGCGTCGTCGGCGGGTCGGCCGGGGCTTGTGCTGGCCGGCTCGCTCGACCCGACAGGCGCGGTGCGGGTGCATTCTTCGCTCACCAGAGCGGTCGGCCGCCTGTTACTGCTCGGCTCGGCCCTGGCGGCTCTTGCGCGGGGCATCGAGGCAGCTGCCGTCGTGTATGCCCTCGCCGAGCGCGACGTCTCCCAATGGGTGCACGACCTTTGGCAGGGTGTCGGGCCCGAGGCGGCGCGGCCTCTGTTGCTCACGTCCCTCGCCGCGAGCGCGGGCTGGGTGGAGGTGCGGGCGGCACAGTCGGCCCTAGGCGTGCTGCCGAGAACCGCACAGCGGGTGCTCAGGGGCGACGATCCGCCGCAGGCGGCCGGTCAAGAGGCGCGTGCCGGCGCCGCGGAGTTGCTGGCCCATCTGACAGCTGACGGCACGGCCGTGCTCGAGTTCCTGCTCTCGCGTCCTGAGTTGGCGCGTGAGAGCCTCGCGACCCTGCCGATGCTGGTGCCTGCCCCCCTGCTCCCGACCGATCCGCAGGGCGCCGGCAACTCTGCAGGCGCGGCCGGTCTCACCGCCCTGGCGATGGCCGTGGGGCGCCCGGCCGGGCTGTTCGTCGAGGGAAGGGTGACAGTGGGTCAGCTGGGTAGCGCCACCGCCCGGCCGGCACCGTCCTCGGCCCAAGGCCTGCTGCAACGCCTTTCGCGGCTCAGCGCACCTCGCGGCCAACTGCTGGGCTACCAGCACCTGAAGAACGGGGTGATCGTCGACAAGCTCGCCACGCAGAGTGGGCCGCCCCGGTGGATCGTCTACGTGCCACCCACCAACGACTGGGGTGTCCAGGGCAGCCGCACAGCCTTCGATATGACCGCCAACATGGGCATGGTGGCCAAGCAGGGGCTGCGCCCCGGGGGTGACGACCCGGACGCGGTGACCGCCGCGGTGCTGGCCATGCACGCCGCAGGCATTGCGCCGGGTGAGCCGGTGATGCTCGTGGGCTTCAGCCAGGGTGGCCTCACGGCAGCCAGCATCGCCGCCGACCCCGAGCTGCGCTCGAGGTTCGACGTGCGAGCGGTGGTGGCGGCCGGTTCGCCGATCTCGGAGTTCGAGGTGCCGGATTCGGTTGACGTCCTGACTCTGGAGAACGACCTCGACCCGGTGCCCAAGACCGATGGCAGCCAAGACGCCGACCGACCCAACTGGGTGAGCGTGCGCCGGGCCACCCTCGACCCCGAGCACGGTAGCCCCCTGGTGGCCAACCGGTTTCACGCCGGCGAACCGTTCTCCGGACATTACCTCGACGGGTACATCGAGCTGGCACGGCTGATCGACGACAGCCCCGATCCCTCGGTGGCCGCGTGGCGCACGTCGGTCGCAGGCTTTCTCAGCCCGGGCGCAGACGTCACCACCACCGAGTTCGTGGCCACCAGGAACGCCCCGTGACCTCTCCGCGGGGCTGGTTCCATCACCGGCCCGAGCATGTCAGGCTTGGCCATCGTGGATCGGCCCCAACCTCCCCGCCGACGAGCCCCCTGGCAGGTGCGTGCCCGTGCCCTGTCGCAGACTCTGCTCCAGCGCTTGTGGCCCGATCGGCCTCGCACCTGGAGCGACACCTTGGTGCAGGTGCGGCCGCACCTGACCACCATCGCCCGGCTCACCGCGGCCGCGGTGGTCACCTACCTCGTGATCGGCCTGTTCCAACCTCATCAGAGCGATCTCACCGGGCCGCTGACCGCACTGCTCGTTGTGCAGGCATCGTCGGTCGGCACCTTGAAAATGGGTCTGGTGCGGGTGGGCGCTGTGATGAGCGGCGTCCTGGTGGCGGTCGGCGTGGCCTCGCTGGTAGGCATCACCTGGTGGAGCCTGGGCATCGTCATCGCCCTGGCGCTCATCGTGGCCTCCACCCTGCGACTGCGCGAGCAACTGCTCGAAGCACCCATCAGCGCCATGTTGATCCTCGGTTCGGCCGTGACCGATCAGGCGGCCCAGACCCGGGTGCTGCTGACTCTGACCGGCGCGGTGCTGGGCATGGCCTTCGGCCTGGTCGTGCCACCGCCGCTGCCCATCTCGCTGGCCTCGAGCCGGGTGCGGCAAGTGAGCGACGGGCTCGCCGATCAGCTCAGCGCGGCCGGCGAGACGCTCGCGCAGTCTTCTCTCACCCGGTCGATGGTCGACGGCTGGCTGTCCCAGTTGCGCCGCATCAACTCCCTCGTGGACGAGGCGGCCAACGTGGTGGACGAGCTCAGTTCCGGGCGCCGCTTCAACACCCGAGCGCTGGCGGCGGCCGACGTGGGCCCGCTGTTGCGCACGGGGCTCGACACGTTGGAGAACTGCCTGCTGGCGGTGCGTGCGCTGTTCGTGCAGATCCGCTCGGAGCTGCCGGCCGATGCGCGCACCAGCAGCGGCTACGACGACGACCTGCGAGCAGTGTTCGCGGTAGTGCTGCAGCACGCGGCGGAGTCGATCCGCGGCTTTGGCGCCCTGGTAGATGCCGAGGCGCACGGGCGTGGCGAGCAAGCGCAGATGTCGTTCGTCCTGAGCCTGGAGATGTTGCGCGAGGCCAAGGCGATTCTCACCGAGCTCATGCTCACCGGCTCCGACGATGCCACCACATGGTTGCTGCGCGGCTCAACTCTCGGCGCCGTCGAGCAGGTGCTGCTGCAGCTCAACCTCGAGTCGCGCTCGAAGGTGCGCGCTGAATGGCAGGCCAGCCAGGCGCGGCGGTTGGGGGCCCATCTGCCCGTGCTCGTGCGCGATGCCCTGCCGCAGGCCGAACGGCCGCTGCCCAAGCTCCTCGAACGCGGGCTGCGCGAGGTCGTGAACCGCGATGTCGGCGTTGGCCTGGTGCGCGGCTCGCGCAAGGCCTTGCGGCGCAGCCGCGACTTCCTCGTGCCCGACTTCACCGGCCGGCGCCAGGAGGCAAAGGACGTCCGCGCGAACAGCCTGCAGCCTCCGGACGCCCCAGAAGTGGTCCGGGACGACACGGCGCCGGAGCTGGAGGATGAGTCGAACTCGTGAGCGGGCTCGCCAACGGTCCCTCGAGAAGACCGGTGTGGACGATGCGCGCCGGAGCGCGGTAACGCCCTTCGCAAGAGTCCGGAGCCTCGGGTGAGGCCCTAGGCTGGCGCGGCACCCCGAATCATCAGGCTATTGGCCCAAGAGTGGCTTAGGAGCACGTGAGACATGACCGGACCCGTTGACCCTGTCGAGACCCCTGCCTGGAACGAGCTCGACACCCTGGCGGAAGACTTCGACCCCGACCTGCGGGCCTGGTTCGCCGACGACCCTGAGCGCGCCAACCGGTGGACGTTGCCGCTGGCCGACCTGCACGTCGACCTGTCCAAGAACCTGATCGACGACGAGATTCTCACCCGGTTGCTGGCGCTCGCCGATCAGGTGGGCGTGGCCGCCCGGCGCGAGGCGATGTTCGCCGGTGAGCACATCAACGTCACCGAGAACCGTGCCGTGCTGCACACCGCGTTGCGCGCGCCGCAGGGCCGGGCGCTCACGGTAGACGGCCAGGACATCGACCATGACGTGCACGAGGTGCTGCAGCGGGTCTACGCCTTTGCCGACAAGGTGCGCTCCGGGGAATGGAAGGGCGTCACCGGCAAACCGATCGAGACCGTGGTCAACATCGGCATCGGCGGCTCCGACCTCGGCCCGGCCATGGCCTATGACGCCCTCAAGCCGTATGTGCAGCCGGGCCTGACCTGCCGGTTCGTCTCCAACATCGACCCCACCGACGTGGCCCAGAAGACCGCCGACCTCGACCCCGAGACCACGCTGTTCATCGTCGCGTCCAAGACGTTCGGCACGCTCGAGACCCTGACGAATGCCCGTCTTGCCCGCGCCTGGCTGCTGGCGGGTCTGCGCAGCCGCGGTGCCATCGGAGACGGTGACGACGCGGCCAACGGCGCCGTCGCCAAGCACTTCGTCGCCGTCTCGACCGCCCTCGACAAGGTGGCGGCCTTCGGCATCGACCCTGCCAACGCGTTCGGCTTCTGGGACTGGGTGGGCGGCCGGTACTCGATGGACTCGGCCATCGGCACCTCGCTAGCGGTGGCCATCGGCCCAGACCGCTTCGCCGAACTGCTCGCGGGTTTCCACGCCGTCGACGAGCACTTCAAGAGCACCGAGCCGGCCAAGAACGTGCCGTTGCTCATGGGGCTGCTCAACATCTGGTACGTCAACTTCCTCGGCGCCGAGACCCATGCGGTGCTGCCCTACAGCCAGCTCATGCACCGCTTCCCGGCGTACCTGCAGCAGCTCACCATGGAGTCCAACGGCAAGGGCGTGCGCTACGACGGCACCCCGGTCACCACCGAGACCGGCGAGGTCTTCTGGGGTGAGCCCGGCACCAACGGCCAGCACGCCTTCTACCAGCTGATCCATCAGGGCACCCGGCTCATCCCGAGCGATTTCATCGCCTTCGCCAACCCGGCCTACCCGCTTAAAGACGGCGCGGTCGACGTGCACGAGCTGTTCCTCGCGAACTTCTTCGCGCAGACCGCGGCGCTGGCCTTCGGCAAGACTGACGAGGAGGTGCGTGCTGAGGGCACAGCCGAATCCATCGTGCCGGCAAGGGTTTTCACGGGCAATCGGCCCACCACCTCGATCATGGCGCCCAGCCTGACCCCGTCGGTGCTGGGTCAGCTCATCGCCCTGTACGAGCACATCACGTTCGTCGAGGGCGCGGTGTGGGGCATCGACTCCTTCGACCAGTGGGGCGTCGAGCTCGGCAAGCAGCTCGCCACCCAGCTCACCCCGGCGGTGGCCGGTGACGCCTCGGCGCTGGAGGGCAAAGACTCCTCCACCGTCGCGCTCATCGAGTACTACCGCGCCCACCGCACGAACGGCTGAGGCCAGCCGGCACAGCGAACACGTCTCCGGCCGCCCGCATCTATCAGGGTGTGGGCGGCCGAGTCGTCTCCCGCCCGGCCTTGCTCACTCAGCCCGGACGCGCAATCCGTCTATGAGCAGGTCGAGAAGACGTCCCACCTGACCCGGATCCGACGGCCCGGCACACACGCAGATGCCGACGAGTGCCGCAGTCACATCGTCGGCGGAGATGTCGGCGCGTAGCGTGCCCGCGGCGGCGGCCGGCTCGAGAAAGCCGGCTACGGCAGCCGTGATCCGCGCGCGGGTGCGCGTCGGCCCGGCGATGGCGCCCGCCATCCAGGCTGTGCGCAGCACCTCGAGCATGCCCCGTTTGGTGGCGACGAAGCGCGCGTAGCGGTCCATCCACTCGCGAAGTCCCCGATCGGGCCCGTATTCGGTGAGCAGGGCCGCACCGGCCGCCGTCACAGCGTTGACCTCCGCCTCGTACACAGCCTCGATCAGCGCCTCGCGAGTGGGGAAGTGCCGGTAAAGCGTGCCGACGCCGACTCCGGCGGCACGCGCGATGTCGTCCATCGACAGTGCGCCGTCTCCCTGGACGTAGGCGTCCTTCGCGGCTGCCACGAGGGCCGCGCGATTGCGCGCAGCGTCCGCCCGAGGGCGCCTAGCCGATGTCGCAGACAAAGCGGAACACCCTCCGGTTGTGTTAGCGTCCAAGTAAGCGGAGGACTCTCCACTTATCGCGAGCATACCGGGAGGCACCCCGTGGCCGATGGCGACATCCACGCACCAGGAGAAATCCAGGCAGCTGGAGAAATGCACACACCTGCAGCACCCGGGGGAACCGCTGCCTTGGGCGATCGCCTCGTGGCCCGCGTCGGATACGGCGCCATGCAGCTCGACCGGCTCCGCGCCGAACCCGACGCAGCACTGGCACTCCTGCGGCACGCGCTCGACAGGGGCGTGAACCACCTCGACACCGCAGAGTTCTACGGCAACGGGTTCGTCAACGACATCGTGCGCCGCGCTGTGCAGGCCCGACCGGACGTCGTCGTGGTCACCAAGGTGGGCGCCGATCCAGCCCCCGGCGGACCCGTCCCGGTGCGCGTCGCCCAGCGCCCCGAGCAGTTGCGGGCCAGCGTGCACGACAACCTGCGCAGTCTGGGCGCCGAGCGTCTGGACGTCGTGAACCTGCGTCGGATGGACGTGCCGCCGGGGGTCCGCGCGGAAGGAGACCAGATCGTCCCACTCGACGACCAGCTGGCCGTCCTGCTCGCCCTGGTTGACGAGGGCAAGATCGGCGCCATCGGGCTCAGCGGCGTAGACCTCGCGGTGTTGCGGGCCGCCGCGCCCGCGGGTGTGGTCTGCGTGCAGAACTCGTACTCGCTCGTAAGCCGCGAGTTCGAAGACCTGCTGCAGTTCTGCCTTGCGCAAGGCATCGCCTGGGTGCCGTTCGCTCCGCTCGGCGGCGCGTACGCCAGCACCCCCAAGGTGGGTGACAACGCGGTCGTCCGGCGCATCGCCGCCGAGCTCGGTGTCACACCCACCCAGGTCGGCCTGGCATGGCTGCTCGCCCACGCGCCCCACACCCTGCTCGTTCCGGGCACGGCCGATGCTGCTCACCTCGACGCCAACCTCGCTGCGGGCGACCTGAGGCTGGCCCCGGAGCTGCTCACAGAGCTTGACGGCGTCACCGGCTAAGGGCTCGTCAGGAAAGTTAAGGGCTCGTCTGGAAAATAAGCGTCAGGTAATTCGCCGGCGCGCCCTAAGCACTCGATCGGCTGCCCGGCGAGCCGCGCGGTCCGGCGCGGCCCGGCCGCCCTAGTGGCTATGGCCAAACCGGCCGCTCACCGCAACGGGCGAGGTAACGTAAGAGGTGGTGTTTACCCAGCACCACCCCTAAGAGGCGCCGACGAAGGTGCCGACCTGGCCAAGCGCCGCAGGTTACCGCCCGGGCGCCCCGAGACAGGAGTGCCCGTGAGTGACGGTTTGACGGCCGGCGTCTTTGGCGCCTATCCGAAGCAGGTCGCCGATGGCGATCTCGTACAGCTGCTGACGCCCGAGGGCGAGCGGATCGAGCATCCCGTCTACTCGCCGCTCATCGAGCACCTCACCACAGACGATCTACGCGGCCTCTATCGCGACCTCGTGTGCGTGCGCAAGATCGATCTCGAAGCCACTGCCCTGCAACGTCAAGGCCAGCTCGGGCTCTGGGTCAGCCTGCTCGGCCAAGAGGCGGCGCAGATCGGTTCCGGGCGTGCGCTGCGCCCACAAGACATGGCCTTTCCCGGTTACCGCGAGCATGGTGTGGCCTGGTGTCGTGGGGTCGACCTCACGACTGTGCTGCGGATGTTCCGAGGCATCACCCACGGTGGCTGGGATCCGGCAGAGCACAATTTCCACCTCTACACGATCGTCATCGGCAACCAGAACCTGCATGCCACCGGCTATGCGATGGGCATTCAGCGCGACGGAGCCGTGGGCACCGGCGATCCCGATCGCGACGCGGCCGTCATCGTCTACTTCGGCGACGGGGCCACCGCGCAGGGCGACGTCAACGAGTCGTTCGTCTTCGCCTCCGTGGCCAATGCGCCCGTGGTGTTCTTCTGTCAGAACAATCAGTGGGCCATCTCCGAACCCAACGAGCGTCAGACTCGAATCCCGTTGTACCGCAGGGCCTCCGGCTTCGGCTTTCCCGGGGTCCGGGTCGACGGCAACGACGTGCTCGCCACGCTCGCGGTCACCACGCAGGCTCTCGACCGGGCCCGCAACGGTGAAGGCCCCACCCTCATCGAGGCCTTCACCTACCGGATGGCCGCCCACACCACCTCCGACGACCCCACCCGCTACCGGTTCGAGGCCGAGGTGGAGGAGTGGAAGCTCAAGGACCCCATCGCCCGGCTCAAGGCCTACCTGGCCCGCAGCGGCCAGGCCGATGGCGCGTGGTTCGACGAGATCGACACGGAGGCGAGCGATCTGGCGGCCACCGTGCGGGCCGACCTGCTGGCCACCCCGGATCCGGACCCGGACACGATGTTCGATCACGTCTACCACGAGCCGCATCCCCTGGTGGAGTCCGAACGCGCGTGGGCGGCGCGGTACCGCGCGCAGTTCTACGACAGGCACGACGATCAGGCACCGGAGGTGGCCCGGTGAGCGAGACCATTGTTCCGGCCACGATCGCCAGGGGGCTCAATCTCGGGCTGCGGGCAGCGATGGAGGCCGAGCCCAAAGTGCTCATCATGGGCGAGGACGTGGGCCGGCTCGGCGGTGTCTTCCGGATCACCGACTCGCTGCAGAAAGATTTCGGCGAAGACCGGGTCATCGATACGCCGCTGGCGGAGTCGGGCATCGTCGGCACGGCCATCGGGCTGGCCCTGCGCGGCTACCGTCCGGTGTGCGAGATCCAGTTCGACGGCTTCGTCTACCCCGCCTACGACCAGATCGTGTCCCAACTCGCCAAGATGACTGCTCGATCGCTGGGCAAGCTGAAACTGCCTGTGGTCGTGCGCATTCCGTACGGCGGTGGGATCGGCGCGGTGGAGCATCACTCCGAGAGCCCGGAGGCCTACTTCGCGCACACCGCCGGGCTGCGGGTGGTCACGTGCGCCACGGCGCACGATGCCTACTGGATGATCCAGCAGGCCATCGCCAGCGACGACCCGGTGATCTTCTTCGAGCCCAAGCGCCGGTACTGGGAAAAAGGCGACATCGACACCGCCACCGTGCCGATGCCGTTGCACCAGGCCCGCGTCGCCCGCCCGGGTAGCCAGGTGACGATCGCCGCCTACGGCCCCATGCTCAAGACGGCACTCGTGGCGGCCGACGTGGCCGCCGAGGACGGCCTCGACCTCGAGGTCGTCGACCTGCGCAGCCTCTCCCCGCTCGACGTCGGCACGCTGGAGGCCTCCCTGCTCAAGACCGGACGCCTCGTCGTAGTGCACGAAGCCTCCGTGTTCGGCGGCCTCGGTGCCGAGATCGCGGCGCGCCTTACCGAACGCTGCTTCTACTGCCTGGAGGCGCCCGTCCTGCGCGTCGGTGCGTTCCATCTGCCCTATCCGCCGAGCCGGTACGAAGAGGAATACCTGCCCGACATCGACCGCGTCCTCGACGCCGCCGAACGCAGCCTGGCCTTCTGAGCGGAGAGCAGACATGCCGACCATCAAGCAGTTCCTGCTCCCCGACCCCGCCGAGGGCCTCACCGAAGCCGACATCGTCACCTGGAAGGTCGCCGTCGGCGATCTCGTGAACGTCAACCAGCCCATTGTCGACATCGAGACCGCCAAGTCGCTCGTCGAGTTGCCCTCCCCCTATGCGGGGCGGGTGGTGGAGATCCACGTGCCCGCGGGCACGACCGCCTTGGTGGGCTCGCCCATCATCAGCATCGACGTCGACCCTGACGGCGCTCCGGCAGCCGAGCAACCCGCGAAGCCGGACGCCACGACCGCTGAGCCCGCCGCCGATGAGGCGCGCCAGCCCATGCTCGTCGGCTACGGACCCAAGCCGGGCACTCCCGCCCGGCGCGCTCGCCGGGCCACCCCGCACTCGTTCGGCCCCCGCAGCGGGGTGGCGAGCAGTGCTGCCCCCATTCTGCAAGAGGCCTTTTCGGCTCAACGCCCGGTAGCTACACCGGTGGCCCCTCCCCGGCCGCCCCGTCCGGTGGTGCCCGTGGAGGGCGTTGCCCGGGCACTGCCTCCCACGGGTCAGGTGAGGCCGCCGGCGCTGGCGCCCGATATCCGGGTGCTCGCCAAGCCGCCGGTGCGCAAGCTCGCTCGCGACCTCGGCATCGACCTCGCCTCGCTGACCCCGAGCGGAGAAGGCGGGCTCATCACGCGCGACGACGTGTCGGCCGCTGCCTCAACCCGGACCGTGGCACCGGCCGACTCGCCGAATGGGCTGGAAGAACGCATTCCCATCACCGGGGTCCGCAAGCTCACCGCCCAGGCCATGGTGTCGAGTGCGTTCACCGCTCCGCACGCCACCGAATGGGTCAGCGTCGACGTCACCCGAACCGTTGAGCTGCTGGCCCGGCTCAAGCAGCGTGTGGAGTTCCGAGACGTCAAGCTCTCGCCGCTCGTGCTGGTTGCCAAGGCGCTCTGCTTGTCGATCCGACGCAACCCCGGTGTGAACGCCACGTGGAACGAGCCCGCGGGCGAGATCGTGATCAAGCACTACGTCAACCTCGGCATCGCGGCCGCCACCCCGCGCGGTCTCATCGTCCCGAACATCCCCAGGGCGGAGACCCTCGACGTGCGCAGCCTGGCGCTGGCCCTGCACGACCTGGCAGAGACCGCGCGAGCGGGCAGGACACCACCGGCCGCACTACGTGGCGGCACCATCACGATCACCAACGTCGGCGTCTTCGGCGTCGACGGCGGCACCCCGATCATCAACCCCGGTGAGGCGGCGATCCTCGCCATGGGCCAGGTGCGCGCCATGCCCTGGGTGGTGGACGGTGAACTGGCGGTGCGCCAGGTGATGCAGTTGAGCCTGTCGTTCGATCATCGACTGATCGACGGCGACCTCGGTTCCCGTTTTCTTGCCGACGTGGCAGCAGTACTCGAAGACCCTGAATTGGGCCTCATCTGGACCTGAGAATTTCTCAGTATTGACGCGCGACACCCGGCCACCGATAAAGCGGCCGGGCGTTACGTTGTGGAAACAAATCTTTGCCATCTTGTGCCCTGGTACAACGACGGCTTTGACGTCTAGTGTGCGATGAGCGTCCGGGCGCCGCTAGGCCGAGGCCTTCGTTTCCGCGGAGGTCATAATGCCCGCTGTCGGGCCAGATTGAACAGGGGAAGACTCATGTCCGCTCCGAGCGCCGTGCATAGCCCGGGAGAATTACGGCGAACCGTAGGCTTTTACGGCTTGATGTTCGTCTCGCTCGGTTCCATCATCGGATCCGGCTGGTTGTTGGGGGCGCTCAATGCAGCCGAGGTGGCCGGCCCGGCCTCGGTGTTGTCATGGGTCTTGGCTGCGGCCATGCTCAGTCTGCTGGCCCTGGTATATGCGGAACTGGGAGCCGCCTACCCGGTGGCCGGTGGCGCCGGCCGTTTCCCCTATTTCTCGCACGGCTCCGTAGCCGGCTTCACCGCGGGCTGGGCGGCTTGGCTGCAGGCGGTCTTCATCGCCCCCATCGAGGTGCTCGCGGCCATCACCTATGTCAACAGTGTGGGTTGGGTGCACGAGCACTACAGCATGATCTACTCCCGCGGGCCCAAGCAGGGCCTGCTCAACGTCAACGGCCTGATCGTGGCCGTCGTTCTCATGATCCTGTTCACCGCCATGAATCTCGCTGGGGCAGAGTTCATGTCGGAGAGCAACGCCATCGTGGTGATCTGGAAGACGGCCGTTCCCCTGCTGGCCATCGTGGTGGTGGCGTCGTTGCAGTTCAAGCCCGGCAACTTCACCGCGGGAGGGGGTTTCATGCCCTTCGGCTTCCACGGTGTGTTCGCGGCACTCACGGGCGGTGTGGTGTTCGCGCTGCAGGGCTTCGAGCAGGCGGTGCAGCTCGCCGGGGAGGCGCGCAACCCGAAGCGGGACCTCTCCCGGGCGATCCTCGCCGCGATGGCCATCGGTGCCGTGCTGTATGCGCTGCTGCAGGTCGTGCTGATCGGTGGCCTCAACCCGGCCGACCTCGTGCATGGCTGGAAGCAGCCGCTGGGCACCGACCCCTCCGACTACGGCGCCTGGTACACGTTGGCATTGACCTTGGGGGCCAGTTGGCTGGCTGTCGTGCTCATCATCGACGCCGTCATTTCCCCGTCCGGCACCGGCATCGTCTACATCGGTGCCACAGCGCGGCTTTCCTACGCCCTCGGCGAGGAGCGGGAAATGCCGAGTGCGCTGGCGAGCACAAACTCCAAGGGCGTGCCCGTGGTCTCCATTGTGGTGGGCGCGGTGATCGGCATGATCGGGTTCGGGCCATTCCCGAGTTGGAGTTCACTGGTGAGCGCTGTCACTGGTGCCACGGCCGTCATGTATGCCATCGCGCCTGTCGCTTTGGCGTCGCTGCACAAGAGCGACCCTGATCGTCCGCGTTCCTATCGCTGTCCGGCGCCAAAGTTGGTGTTGCCCGCGGCATTCTGCTCAGCCAACCTGATCATCTACTGGGGTGGATTCGGCACCACCATCAAGATCGTCTGCGCCATGGTGGCAGGCCTGGTGATCTTCGCCATCGGCTCCAGTCGTGCCCACACGAGCAGCCTCGCCATGGTCAGGCACGCCATGTGGATCGGCCCCTGGCTGGGCGGCCAGCTGATCATCGGCGCACTCGGTCGCTACGGCGATTGGTCGAAGAGCATCATCCCCAACTGGTGGGACATCGTGGTGGTCGTGGTGTTCAGCCTGGTGATCTTCTACTGGGCGGTCTCCTTGCGGCTATCGCCCGAAGAGGTTGCCCACCAGGTGGAGCGCGACGCCCACCAGCTCGACTACGAACACGTGCCCGCCTGATCCGCACGCAGTGTTCGCGAGTCACCAGCCCATCCCGAAGCACACCAAGGGAGCCGCCTGTTCGGGCTCCAGCCCGGCCAGCGCGGTCTGCAAGGCCCGCGCCGGCTGGGCGCCGGTGCGCAAGGCCCGGTGATGCTCGACGGCCACGTGCTCGGCCACGTCGTCGTTGACCTTCGCCACAGCTGACACCACGCACCGGCAGCCGCCGTGCAACAGGGCGGCGGTCAGGCCCAGGGCCTCATCTCCCGGCCGGATGCTCGACATCCCCGTCTCGCACGCCGACAGCACCGCATGCTGGGGCAGCTGCGACACCGAGTCGAGGTCGTGGCCGTAGAGCCAGCCGTCGGCGAGCAGCAGCCGCGAGAACAGCGGGTTGTCGGCCTCGTGCAGGCCGTGCGCGGCCACGTGCAAGGTCGCCGCGCCGTCCATCGCCGCCAGGGTGGCTGCGACGGTGGCGTCCTCGCCCGCGAGCACCCGGGCGTCGGGTTGTCCGCCGGCCGCGGCGCGCGCCTCGGGTTCGGCGCGGTCCACGTCGGGCCCGGCCACGTGCACCTCCCGGCCACCGGCCGGCAGCGGGCCGCTCTCGCGCTGATGCACCCACCAGGTCAGCGAGGGAACCACGCACACCAGGCGATCGCGCAACCTCGGCACCAGCTGCCACGGCACGAGCGCCGCCTGTCCTGACGGCACGAGAATCAGCGGGCCGCCCGTGTCGAGATCGGCCAGCGCCGAGCCGACCAGGGCGTCGAGACGGCGCAGTCCGTGTGCCGCGCTACCGGCGACGCTCTGACGCATCCGGGCGGGCAGCCGGGCCCGGGCAAGTTGATCGAGATCGGCACGCAGCCGCCAGATCGTGTTCCGGACGCTGGGCAGGTCGTCGACCACCACCATCTGACGAGTGCGGTTGGCCGTGACGACGAAGCCGTGCACCTGTTCGTCGACGCCCATCAACGACAGCACGATCGCCCCGTCGTCGAGTTGGGCGCGCAGCTGCCCGAGCTGCACCGGTCGTTCGATCCGGCGGTGGGCGGCGGTGTTCCACGTGTGCTCACGAATCTGACGCGTCAGGTCGCGAGCCTGGCGGGCAAGATCGGCGTCCACCGGTTCTGACAGCAGTTGGCTGGTGCGCTGGCTCGATTGCACGTAGCGCAGGCTCGCAAGCAGTTCGGCGGTTCGCGGGTCTTGCGGTGGGCGCACGTTGGGCATCCGGACGCTCGTGGCGCGCACCTGCTCCGACCACTGCAGGACGCTGGCGGCCCGCCCGCCCGCCAGAGCGCGCCGGAGCCCGTCGGTGGCCAGAGTGATGCCGATCCGACTCGCCGCCGTGAGCAGGTCGACGCTGCCGAACTGGGCCTGGTACCTGTGCAGATCGGCGAGACCGCGTTGGCGGGTGCGTTGCGCTCGGTTGGCATTGCCGGCTGCGGCGTGCAGCTGTGCCCGCACCTCGTACGCCAGCATCCGGGTTGCCATCCGGGTGCCGCGTCGCCCGGAGTCACGCTGCCCGGCGACGGCCTCGGCCTCCCCGATGCGGCCGATGGCGATCAGGGAGCCGATCCGGAGCAACCGCGCAAGGCTGGCTTCTTCACGCAGCCCGTGGCCAGCCAGCCGCGTTTCGAGGTCACCTGCGAGCTGCACGGCCAACTGCGGCCGGGCCAGGCTCTCGATCCAGACGAGCTCGAGGTCGGCCAGCAGCGCCCACCCGGAGCTGCCGCGGGAGTCGAAGAGCCGAGCGGCCCGACGGGCCCAGGCCCGGGCCGACGGGTAATTGCGGCGTAGCCGCTCGATCTCGGCCAGGCCGAGGGCTGCCTGGCCACGATCCTGCCGATGCCCCTGCTTCGTGAGCTTGTCGACGGCGTGCCGGTATTCGCCTTCCGCTTCGCCGAGCAGGCCCGCTGCCAGCAGCACGTCGGCACGGCCCCGCGCGCAGACGCCCGCGAGCCAGGCCGACTGTGGCGCCAGGATCTCCTGGGCCGTCTCGGTCATCCGCAGCGCCTGCGGCAGGTCGCCGCGCACGAACGCCAGATAGCCGAGGTTCGTCACCGAGACGGCCTCCTCGAAGCTCAGCCCCTGGTGCCGGGCCAGTTCCAGGCTGGTGCTGAAATCCGTTGCGGCCTGGTCGAGCTGGGTGACACGCAAGGCCACGACGCCTCGATTGATGAGCACCTTGATGCGTTCGGGGTCGTCGGCCTCCAGACCCCCGGCGGCAGCGTTGAGCTCGGGCCAAGACCGTCTGTACTGGCCCGAGCGCAGCAGCAGCACTCCCCGCTGGCCGTGCAGGAGCGCCTGCAGGCGCACCTCGTCACTGGACACCTCGGCCAACGCATCGTCGAGCACGCGCAGGCCGGAGTCGAGACCCCCGAGCTCCGCCTCCGCGAGGGCAAGGCTGATCAGGGCGCGGGTGCGCTCCTCGCGCGACAACGCCTTGCCGTCGTGCAGTGCGCGTCGCAGCAGGCGGGCGGCCAGCTCGTGCTGGCCACGAGCCGATGCCGCCTGGGCCCGCTGTTGGGTTGACGCCGCCTGGCCCATGCCATCATTTTGCCGCCCGGGCCGTCCGATGGGGGCGAGTGCGAGATGCCAGCTCGGTCACGATGGCGCTCACCTCGGCAGCCGGCAGACCCTGGGCAAGCCGGCCGGTGGCGAGCAGGGCCGCGGCGACCTTTCCGGCGAACACCGGAGCGGCGAAGCTCGTGCCGCTCCAGACGCCGAAGCCCGAGGAGAAGTCGTCCAGGTCGACGGTCTCGCGGGTGTGGCCCTGGGAGTCGATGAAGCTGATAGTGGGCTGGGCGCCGCCGTCGAGGGTGGTCGGCATGGTCGACACCACCGCCGCGCTCTTCTCCCAGGCATTCACCCATGGGCCGGAGTTGGAATACAGGGCCACGGTGGAGTTCGGGTTGAGCGAGCCGACGCTCGTGACGGGGACGCAATCGACCTCGGGAGCAGGCACGACCCCACCCTTGTACGGCGTGAACGCTGCCGGGTACACGGGTTGGGTGGAGGCGGAGTTTCCCGCTGCCGCAACGACACTCACTCCGCATTTGCCGAGTTCACGCAGCACCGGCAGCATGAAGCCGTCGTACTTCACATCGGCCAGTGACTCGTGCTGGTAGCCCAGTGACATGACGATCACGTCGACCGCCATCCCACCGGGCCGGCCCTTGCGATGCCGGGTCACGAGCTCGGCCAGCACGAGCAGGCAACGCAGCAGTTCGTACTCGTTGGCGATGCCGTTGGAACCCATGATGCGCACGGCCCGGATGTCGGCGTCGGGGCAGACCTGGCGGATGAGTCCGGCGATGAACGTGCCGTGTCCGCTGTGGGTGTCGAGAACCCCGGTGAGCTCGCCCCACTTGATGCCCTTGAGCTCGGGATCGGTTGCCCTGTCGCTGTAGCCGACCTTGACGCCATCAAGACTCAGGCCACGGGTCACGCCGTTCTTCCAGGTGCGCTCCTTGGTCTGTGGGTCGGTTCCGTACCACCACTCGTTGACGCCGATCCCCGTGTCGAGCGTCACCACGACCGGACGGCGATCGGGGCCGGTGAACGAGGAGTCGGGCCGGCGGGTCGGAGCCTCGCCGACCCATTCCACGGGCTGACGTCCGCCCGAACCCACGATCCCGTAGTCGTCGAGAGCACCTGAGGGCGTGAGCTCTTGGTCGTCCTCTCCCTGGTCGAACGGCAGATAGGTGCCGTGACCGATGGAGATAGGAGAGAAGCCGCCCGTGCTGTGGCCGATGGAGATGGGTGAGAAGCCGCCCGTGCTGTGACCGATGGAGATAGGAGAGAAGCCGCCGGTGCCGTGGCCGATGGTGATGGGCGTGGCGCCCAGTGCCGCGTGCGCGCTGTAGACGTGGTTGAGCTGGATCATGATGCCCAACTCGGGGTCGTGCCGCGAGCACTTGTCCACGATGGTGGGAGCATCCCAGGGCCCGCCCACCCGGTAGTCGCCGGGGCGATCGGTGAGTACGAACGAGCGGGGGGTCCGGGCGTACCGGGTGTCGTGCAGCACCCTGGCGAGATCGCGGGAGTGCTTCGTCTCGTTGATGTCCACACCCTCCTGCTCGGCCACGAGCCTCAGCAGTTGGACCGCCTCGGCGTGCCGGGGACCAGGCGAGACGATGATCTCGTTGACGACGAACGGGACAGCCATGATGGCTCCTTTGGGTGTGGACGCGCCGTTATCGCCTGCTAGGAGTCGGCGCGTCGTCCGCTGATACGTCTCACTGTGGACGAACTTGCCGAGGGGGTTGGCGGTTAGGTCGGAGGATGCCAGGTCGATCTGTTGGTCGAGGGCACGTCAACGCGTGACGTTGTGCGTCCGGGTGCCGCCATCGTGGTGACAGTTGGACGAAGAACGTGACGGCTCGGGGCCGCATCGCCCGACGTGTGGCAGCCGCAGCGCTATCGGAAGGACACGTGCACGTGATTGCGGTGGGCCAGGGTGTCGTCGGGGGCGGGGCCGTAGCGGGTGTACGGGCGCCAGCCGGCGTCGGCCTGCGCGACCGTCCAGATCTTCAGGTCGAAGATGATGTAGGTGACCCCCAGCGAGCCGGCGTTGGCGCGCATCCACTCGGCGAGCTGCCAGCCGACGGCACGCCCCGCCGGTGTGCGGTAACCGTCGATCATGAAGTCGACGGCCCGTCCGGCCGGGTGGTCGGAGGTGCCGGCCCGGGACCCCACTCCGTAGAAGGTGTGCACTTGCGGGAAGACCTGTGCTCCGCACCGTAGACCGCGCAGGGCATCGGCCTGGAGCCCCCGCTCGGCCGGGCTGGTGGTGACCGGGCAGTCGCCCTGCGGGCCGGGCGGTACCGAAGATCCGGTGGCATCGCCGGCCGTGCCGCAGCCGACCGCTTGACCCGCATCAGGCAGGCTCGCCAACAGCGTGGGATCGGCGGTGAGCCCGGCGACAACCTCGACCGCCTGCGCCCAATAGCGTTGGTAATACAGCGGATCCGCGTTGCGTTGGGTCCGGTGTGCGGCCAGGGTCGGTGGCAGATCGTGAAAACCGGGGACGGCCACGAGTGCGCGGAAGAAATTGGTGGCGGCCACGTCCGGGTTCATCCGGTCGGCGTAGCTGCCCCAGGCGCCGTTGGCCCGCTGCTGGAACAGTCCGCGTGAATCGGGGCCGGCAGCGTCGCCCCGGTCGACGTTCACCAGACCCGACTCGCCCATCGCCGTCATCACTCCGACGGTGATCGTCCAGTCATCGAGCCCCAGCGCCTTGCCCGCGGTGATGATGTGACCCGCGTTGCGCAGTTGCTCGCCCTGCCAGCGGCCGATCCGGCTCGGCAGCGGGGCAGCGCTCTGGGCGCCGACAGCCGCTGGGGCGGATTGAGCCGCCGCCGTCGGTGGGCTGCCGATCGCCCTGGACGCTGGCAGAGGGACGTGAGCCACGCCGGGATGCACGCTCTCCATAGCTGGCGCGTGGCCGTCCAGCGATAGGCCGTGCGCTGGCGCCCAGCTGGCCGGATCAACCGCCTTGCCCGCCACCCAGATCTCCCAGTGCAGGTGTGGTCCGGTGACACGTCCGGTGGCGCCCTCCACCCCGATCTGCTGACCCGGCCCCACGTGGTCGCCCTTGGCGACCAGCACCCGCGCCAGGTGCAGGTACTTGCTCTGCAGTCCGTCGCCGTGATCGAGCACCACGACGTTGCCCCCCGCTCCGCCGGCGCTGACTCCCGCCACGCTTCCCGCAGCCATCGCGAGCACGGGCCCGCCGTGCGGTGACATCGCCAGATCGAGCCCGTTGTGCTGTGTGCGCCGGCCCGTCACGGGGTGCACGCGGGAGCCGAAACCGCTTGTGACGGAATAGCTTCCGGTTAGCGGCAGACGAAGCTCGGTGCTGGCGCCGGCGAGCGGGCCTGCTGTTGGGCTCACGCAGGGGTCGGCGACTCCCAGCACCGTCGTCACGAGAAACACTCCCAGACCGGCAGGCAGGGCGAAGACGGCGAGCAGCACCGCAACGGCGACCACGATCCAGCGGGTCACGTCCACTCCGAACGGTCGATCGGGTCTGAACCAGAGCCGGTCGGAACCTCGGCAGGGCGGGGGCGGAGAGCTGGTGAGGCTGTTCCGCGCAGGCGGATCAGGCAGGTGGCGGCCGCTGCGAGGGCAGAGATCTTGGGCACGGCACCATCATGCGTACGAGTGATTGTATTTGATAGCGCTAGACGTGCTCTGTGGATAACTATCAGCAAGTGATGAAGTTAGGTGTTAGATCGGAGCTGTTCGGACCGCACCTGGTTCGGATCCCATCAGACGTCCACTCGTCCACGAAAGCCCCGGAGGGCCGCATGCTGCTCTACTTCGCCTCTCACCCGATCGTCCTGCTGGCGGAGAACATGTCGGACGTCACATCAACGCAACCCTCGTGGGCGGGCGGGTTCACGACCATGCTCGGCTGGGTTGCCTGGTTCGCGCTCAGCGTGTGCGTGCTCGGGGTGATGATCTCCGGCGGAGCGATGGCGCTGGCCAGCCGGCGTGGCGAAGGGGGCGAACACGCCACTCGCCTGGGCTGGGTTCTCGCGGGGTGCATTCTGATCGGCTCCGCGTCTGCGGTGGTGGGCGGCGTCCTGCAGACCCAAGGATGAGCCTGTGGCCCTTCGATGCGATGGGGCAGTCGCTCCTCGACAATGCGCTGAGCGGCATTCAGGGGCATGTTTCCAAGGCACTCACCCAGTCGCTGGTCTCGCTCGGCACCGCGTGGCTCAGGTCGAACGACCTTGTGCTCACGCCCGGTTCGGCCGCTGATACGGCGATCGGCGACGCGCACAGCATCCTGCACCCGGCCGTCGTGGCGCTCATGGTGATGTCGGTGCTGGTCGCCGGGGGCCGGATGGCCTGGCAGCGCCGGGCCGATCCGGGCCGCGACCTCATGTTCTCCCTCGTCACGGCGAGCGTGGTCTCAGCGGGCGGTGTCGCCGTCCTGTCCCAGCTGATCGACGCCATGGATGCCTTGGCCACCGCGCTGATCCCGGCCCAGGACGCGAACACCTTCGCCACCAAGTTCAGCGCCTTCTTCGCCACAACGCCTGATTCCGCCTCAGCCGGGCTGCTGCTGTATTCGGCGCTCTATCTGGTGGCGGTGATCGTCTCGCTGGTTCAGATCGTGCTGCTGCTCTTCCGCTCCACCGCGCTGATCCTGCTGCTGGCAGTGCTCCCCATCGCAGGTGCCTTCACCAACCTCGAGAGCGGACGCCGCTGGTTCGGCAAATGCCTGAGCTGGACGTTGGCCTTTCTGCTCTACAAACCCGTCGGTGCACTGATCTACAACGTCGCGTTCAAGCTGCTCGCGGTAGACGGAACCAAGGACGGGGCGACGTACACCGCCTTGTGCGGCATCACCATGCTCAGCTTCGGCATCCTCGCGCTGCCGGCACTCATGAAGTTCTGCACGCCCATGGTCGCCGCAGCCGCGGGTGGAATCGGTGTCGGCGCTTCCGCCGGTGCCCCGCCCAGCGGCTCGTCCCCTAGCGGCTCGTCTCCCAGCGGCGCGGTGCCCACCGGATCGGCTGCCCCGGGCAAGGCCTCGGCACCTGCTGCCGGCCCAACTGCCGACTCAACTGCCGGCTCAGGGGTGGCTGCTGCCGGCTCGTCGCCCACGGGCAGCGGGTCGGCGACCGGCCGCGGTTCGACCGGTGCGAAGGGAGCCTCTCCGGCCGCGGCACTTAACGGAGGCGGGGCCTTGGGCGCGACTTCCTCCGCAAGTGCTCCCTCAGCCGGAGCGAGCGGCGGGGCAGCGGCAGGCGGCGGCGCTGCGGCCAGTGGTGCCGCAGCGGGCGGCAATGCGGCAGCGAGCGCGGCCTCTGCCGGGGCGGGCGCGGCGACGGGGGGCGTCGGCCTGGCGGTGCAGAAGGGCGTCGAAGTGGGCGTCTGGGCAGCAAAGGCAAGTCATGCAGCGGCCAACAACGCCGCTGCCGGAGCAACAGGGGAGGGTCCCAGTGGCAGCAGCTGACGTCGCCCGGCGACGAACGTACGGAAATTGGCGTCGACCGGCCTCCGCGGGCCTGGGCGGCCTGGGCACCATCGGCACCCTGGTGCTCATGATGGGCCTGGTGAGCGTGATCGTGCTCACGATGGTGGCCGGGCTCTTCACCGGCCTCGGGGTGGGCGTGGTCATCGCACTGGGGTTGCTGCTGCTTCTCATCCGGGATTCGCACCATCGCAACGGTCTTCAGCGGATCGGCGGCCGGCTCGGGTGGCTGGCCACCCGGCGCGGTGGCGCCGACGTCTACCGCAGTGGCCCGCTCGGGCGCACGGCCTGGGGTCGTTACCAACTGCCCGGGCTGGCAGCGGCCAGCGAGCTGAGCGAGTACGAGGACTCCTCGGGCAGGCGGTTCGCCGTCGTGCACCTGCCCACCACCGGCCACACCACCGTGGTGCTCGGCACCGAGCCCGACGGCGCCTCGCTCGTGGATCTCGACCAGGAGGACTCCTGGGTCGCCCATTGGGGGCAGTGGCTGGCGACGCTGGCAAACGAGCCAGGCCTGGTGTCGGCGTCGGTGACGATCGAGACCGCTCCCGACACCGGCTCCCGACTCCGGCGCGAGGTGCTCGGCAACATCGATCCCTGCGCGCCTGAGGTCGCGCGCGCCATGCTCGCGGAGGTGGCCGGCCGCTACCCGGTGGGCTCGGCGGCCATCAACGCCTGGGTGGCGCTGACGTTCGCCACGTCGGCCCGCGGAGGCCGTCGACGCGCACCCGACGAGGTCGCCCGCGATCTCGCGACCCGGCTGCCCGGCCTCGCCCAAGCCCTGCATGCCGCGGGTGCCGGTGCGGCGCGCCCCCTCGGCGGTCAGGAGCTCTGCGAGGTGATCCGGTGCGCCTACGACCCCGATGCCGCCCTCGCGCTCGAAGAGGCGCGGGCGGTCGGCGAGGTGCTCGAACTCACCTGGCCCGACGTTGGTCCGGCTGCGGCACAAGCGAACTGGGACTCCTACCGACACGACGGAGCAACGTCGATCACCTGGTCGATGACCCAACCGCCGCGTGGAGAGGTGTACTCCTCGGTACTCACGTCGTTGCTCGCGCCGCATCCCGACATCGACCGCAAGCGGGTCAGCCTGATCTACCGGGTGCTCGACCCGGCTGCCGCGGCCCGCATCGTGGAGACCGACAAGCGCAACGCACGCTTTCGGGCCACGAGCTCCCAGCGTCCCTCGGCCCGGGCCCTCACCGAGGTCACCGCGGCAGAGGCCACCGCTCGCGAAGAGGCCACCGGCGCCGGCCTGGTGAACTTCGGCATGCTCGTCACCGCCACCGTGCACGACGGCGCCCGGCTGCCCGACGCCAAGGCTGCGATCGACGCGCTGGCGGCCACCGCCCGCGTGCAGCTGCGGCCGGTCTACGGCTCGCAGGACTCCTCGTTCGCTGCGGCACTGCCGCTCGGGCTCGTGCTCTCGTCACATCTGAAGGTTCCCACCGAGATCCGGGAGGCGTTGTGAGACAACGCAAAGCATTGGTGTCCTCGAAGAGCGCCCAGGTCGGCGGCGCCCGGCAGCCGACAGCAGGTCCAGCCGGCCGAGTCGCGCGTCCCGGCTCACGCGGGTGGCCGGGGCGGGGTGCCGGGCGCTCGGTCTACGTGCAGGCGCCGGACGAGTTCCGCGGCACTACCGTGCAGGTCTGCGGGCTGTGGCCCTTCGCCGCCGGTGCCGGCTCGCCGATGATCGGCGTGCCGGTGGGGCGCAACCTGCTCACCGGCTCGACGTTGTGCTGCGACCCGATCTCGTGGTTCCAGCGGGCCCGGTTGATCTCCAACCCGTCGGCCTTCGTGCTGGGCAAGCCGGGGCTGGGCAAGTCGACGATCGTCCGTCGAATGACGTTGGGACTGGCCGGGTATGGGGTCGTGCCGTTCGTGCTCGGCGACCTCAAGCCCGACTACGTCGACCTCATCGAGGCCCTGGGTGGGCAGGTCGTGAGCCTGGGGGTGGGCCGGGGGTACCTCAACGTGCTCGATCCCGGGCAGGCCCGAGCAGCCGCCGAACGGCTGACCGGCGACGCTCGGCGGGCCCTGCACGCCGACACCCACGCCCGGCGCACCACCATCGTGGCCGCGCTCATGACGATCCTGCGGTCCACTCCGCCCACCGATCGGGAGGAGACGATTCTCGACCGAGCCCTGCGCCTTCTGGACGAGCGCCACAACGGCGTGCCGGTGCTGGCCGACCTGCTCCAGGTGATTCGCGAGGCGCCCGACGACCTGCGCCAGGTGGCCCTCGACCGTGGCGACCTCGACCGGTACCGGGACGTCACCGAGTCCCTGGAGGCCACTCTCGTCGCCATGATCTCCGGTGGTCGGTTCGGTGGCCTGTTCTCGCGGCACACCAGCACACCCATGGTGCGCGACCGGCCGGTGGTGTTCGACGTCTCGAGCATCGACGACGCCCAGACCGATCTGCAGGCGGCGGTGCTGTTGGCTTGCTGGTCAGCGGGTTTCGGCACGGTCAACGTGGCGCACGCGCTGGCCGACGCCGGGCTCGAACCCCGCCGGCACTACTTCGTCGTGCTCGACGAGCTGTGGCGGGCGCTGCGGGCCGGGCGCGGCATCGTCGACCGGGTCGACGCGCTCACCCGGCTCAACCGGCAGCGCGGCGTGGGCATGGCGATGATCTCGCACACCATGAGCGACCTGCTGTCGTTGCCTACCGAGGAAGACCGGATGAAGGCGCGCGGCTTCGTGGAGCGGTCGGGCATGGTGATCTGCGGTGGCCTGCCCGCGGCCGAGATGGCGATGCTGCGCTCGGCGGTACCCGTCTCCGGCGCCGAGGAGGCGATGCTCGTGGGGTGGCAAGACCCGCCCGCCTGGGACTCCCGTTCAGGTCGCGAGGCCGAGCCGCCCGGCCGGGGACACTTCCTGGTGAAGGTGGGCGGCAAGCCTGGGATCCCCGTGCGGGTATGGCTCACGTCGGTGGAGTCGTCGCTCAACGACACCAACAAGCTCTGGCACACCCGGTCGCGGCTGGCCACAACCGGGGCGCCGCAATGAGCGCCTCGAGCCGGCGCAGCGGGCCGGCCGTCGGCTTGGAGACCGTCGTGCTGTGGACGCTGCTCGGTGCTGTCGGAATCGTCGTCGGATCGGTCTGGGCCGCAACGCAGCTGGCTGCTTATCTCACCGGAACGACCACGCCACCCGGCAATCCGTTCGAGCTCGCCGTGGCTGTGGTGACAGGGCGCCTGAGTTGGTCCCCGGCGGCCAGCGTGGCGCTGGCGGCGATCGCGGCCGGCCTCGCCGGGCTCGGGCTCCTCGGCGAGGTGATCCGGCGCCGGCTACGAGCCCGTCCCGAGGTGGATCGTGCCGCCCGCAGACTCGCCACCGGCGCCGCGCTGGGGGCGCTGACGGGCAAAGCCGCCACCGCTACCGCCGCCAGGCTCGGCGCGGTCGACGCCGGGCCCGGGCTGCCGATCGGCCGGACGATCGCCGGCAACCAGATGCTGTTCTCGAGTTGGGAAGACGTCAGCGTCGACATCTGGGGGCCGCGCACCGGCAAGACGACGTCCCGCGCGATCCCGGCGATCATGGCCGCACCCGGGGCCGTGGTGGTCACGTCGAACAAGCGCGACATCGTCGACGCCACCAGGGGGCCACGGGAGGCCGTGGGCGACGTCTGGGTCTTCGATCCGCAGCAGATCATCGGAGAGCCGGCCGGCTGGTGGTGGAACCCGTTGAGCTACGTACGCGACGAGGTGCACGCACGCATTCTCGCCGACCTCTTCGCCGCCGGCTCGCGCGATCTCCAGGCCACGACGGACGCCTTCTTCGACAGTGCCGGCCGAGACCTGCTCGCTGGCCTGCTGCTGGCCGCGGCCGTCGCCGACCTGCCCATCGTCAGGGTCTACGAATGGCTGTGCCGACCGGGGGACGACGAGCCCGCCGAACTGCTGGTCGAGGCCGGCCTGCCGCTCACCGCAGGGGCAGTGTCGGCGGCGGTGCTCGCCCCCGACCGGCAGCGGGCCGGCGTGTACGCCACTGCGCAACAGGCGGTTTCGTTTCTCACCAACCGCGAGGCGCTGCCCTGGATCACCCCGCAGCCGGACGATGGGCGACCGCGCCCGGAGCTCGTGCCGGCCGAGCTCGTGGCCGGCCCGCACACCCTCTACGCCGTGTCCAAGGAGGGTCGCGGCACCCTCGGCCCGCTCGTGGCAGGGCTGACGGTGGCTGTCACCGAGGCGGCCGAGGCGCGCGCCAAAGTGAGTCCGGGTGGACGCCTGCCCGTGCCTCTGGTGGCGGTGCTCGACGAGGCCGCCAACGTTTGCCGCTGGCCCGATCTGCCAGACCTTTACAGCCACTACGGATCTCGGGGCATCGTCATTATGACCATCCTGCAGTCGTGGTCGCAGGGAGTGCAGGTGTGGGGCGTGCACGGCATGCGCAAGCTGTGGTCGGCAGCCAACATCCGGGTCTACGGCGGCGGGGTCGCCGAGGTCGAGTTCCTCGGCGAGCTGGCCCAGCTCACGGGGGAGTTCGACCGGCTGGAACGCTCGCGCACCGACGCCAAGGGCGGCTCGTCGTCCACCCACTCGGTGCGCTCGGAGCGCGTTCTGGAGGTCGCCGACCTGGCGGCGCTGCCGCGTGGTCGGGCATTGCTCATCCCGTCGGGCGGCAAACCGGTGCTGATCGGCACGCAACCCTGGATGGACGGCCCCCACGCCCCGGCGATCACGGCTTCGTTGCTACGGCACGACCCGACGGGCCGGCCTCGTGCCTACGCCGAAACGGTGAGACGCGAGGTGCGATGAGCGAGCCTCTGGAGCAGGAGTACTTCGTCGATGATTCGGACTTCTATCCCGACCTTTCCAGCTTCGTGCGGCATGTGCTGGTGGAGGTGCTGCTGCGCCGGGTCGACGGTCACACGCGAACCTGGTGTCTGCATTGGTGGGAGCATCCGGAGGCGGTGCTGCGGTTGGAGTCGCTGTGGCGGGCCTGGGAGGTCTGTCGCCAGGATTCCGGAGTGGGCATGTCGAGCTGGTTGCGCGACCACAGCGACTATCACCTGCCGCTGCTGCTGGAACCGGACGGCCCATTCCGGGGATGCTCACCAGAGCGCGGCCATCGCCCTCGGGCTGCAGGCGTCGACTGGCTCGACCCGCCCGCCGGGCTGTGAGAGGTCCGGCAGCTGGCCCGGCCAGATGTCGCTACAGCTCGAACGTGGGGGCGGCCACGACCCGGCCCTGCGGGTCGATGTACTCCATCCGGATCAGCCCGCGCGGCAAGCCGTCGAACTCGAACCGGCCGTCTTCGTCGACCACTGCCGAGATCAGGCGCTGGTCGGGGAACCGTACGCTCACCGTGCCACCGCCGTGCGGCTCTACCCAGCCGTCGACGCGTACGCGCTGCCGGGGTTGGGCCGTGATCGCCACCATCACCGAGACTCGTCCATTGCTGAAGGTGAGCGTCTGGGAGTCTCCGTAGCCGAGGGAGGCGCCGCGGGCGCCGGCCCACTGGTCGTCGTCGTTGACCAGGCTGAGCAGCTCCACCTCGGCGTCGAGCTCCCGCATGGCCACGGTGCAGATCACCCGCTCCGTGAGGCCGTCGGGAACCGGATCCAGCTCGTCCCACATCTGGGCGAGCGCCACCGTGAGGCGAAGGTCGTCGAGCTCGTTGGGTGTCATGACCTGCTCCAGTGAGGGTCGGCCAGACAGGCGTTCCTGAGCTTGGTCAGACAGCGTGCCCGGGTTGGTCCGATGCTGCCGACAGGAATGTTCAGATCCGCCGACAGCCGTTTGTAGTCGGGCCGTTCCGAGAACGCCAGCACCCTGAGCAGCTGCTGGCAGCGCTCGGAGAGCTGAGAGACGTGGGCCCAGAGCACGTCTTTTTCGGTTGCCTCGACCATGGTCTCTTCGGGGCTGGATTGCATTGGCATCCGGATGTCGATGTCCTCCTGGTCGCTCGGTTGGGTGCGAGCTTCCTGGCGGGACAGCCGGGCAGCTTCGCGTTGCACGGTGACCGACAGCCACCGCACCAGTGCCTGGGGCTCTGAGATGCTGTCGGCGTTCTTGACCAGCGCCATCCAGGTGGTCTGCACGGCGTCTTCGGCCGTCTGCTCGTCCACCCGATAGGCGCGGGCAAGGTGCCACAGCATCGGCGTCAGCAGCCGGGCCAGATCGTCGAAGGCCGCGGCGTCGCCGGCACGCCACCCGTTGAAGAGTTCGCGCGCCTCGTTGACAGTCATCGATCCCATCGAACGCAGCCCCATCACGGCCACCCGCCGTGGCGGGCGGGGAGATTGCCTGCGGCGTAGTGGCACACGGCGGCAACTCGGGAGCAACGGCCCCGGACTTGCTCAGCACTGCCAGGCATGACGCCTCCTCCAGTTCGATCCAGCACAGACAAGAGGGGCCGACGTGTGGCGTGATACATCCCCCGGCACAAATCTTCGCCCTCCCAGTGAGAATTATTCGGACAATAGGCCGCTTGGGCCTGCATCGATGGACTGCTCTCGTCCAGTGACGAGCGTCACATTAGACGAGTTTGGAGACTGATGTATCAGAGCGGTTCCGGGGGGCTCCTGTGCGTGACGGGGCCAGGGTGCCGCCTGGGAGGGGAGGCGGCGCCAAGGCCCGTCCGGCCGCACGTTTACGCTCGCCTCATGCGGGTGCATGCAGTGCAGGTGGCGTACGGCGACGATGAACCGGTGGCCGTGCGTCGCGAGCGCGTAGCCGACCTCGTCCGCGCCCAGGTGGGCGCAGACCTCGTGGTGCTGCCTGAGCTCTGGGCGCCCACCGGTTTCGACTACACCCGCTGGGCAGCAGAGGCCGAGCCCGTCGACGGGCCCACCATCACCGCCATCTCAGCCGCCGCCCGCGAACTCGGTGCCAGCGTGCACGCGGGTTCCATCATCGAGCGAGACGAACAGGGTCAGCTGTGGAACACCTCGGTGCTGCTGGCGCCGGACGGTTCCAGGCTCGCGCGCTATCGCAAGATCCACCGCTTCGGCTTCGGCGCCGGCGAGCCCAAACTGCTACAGCCCGGGGTCGAGATCGTGACGGCCGACCTGGCGGTGAACGCCCGCGAACCTGACGGCCCGCGGGTCCGGGTGGGCCTGGCCACGTGTTACGACCTGCGCTTTCCGGAGCAGTTCCGAGCCCTCCTCGACGCGGGCGCCGAGCTGGTGCTCGTGCCGGCGGCCTGGCCTGCGGCCCGAGTCGCGCACTGGACCTTGCTCGGGCAGGCGCGGGCGATCGAGAATCAGTTCGTGGTGGTGCAGGTGAACACGGCTGGCACGCACGCCCGTCATGAGATGGGTGGGAACTCTCAACTGGTCGACGCCGGGGGCGCGATCCTGAGCCGGGCCGGTATCGGCGAAGAGGTGCTCGTGGTCGACGTCGACCTCGCCGACGTGGCCCGGACCCGATCAGCCTTCCCCGTTCTCGCCGACCGGCGGCTGTGAGCGGGCGCAGGCCCGCGGTCGCGCTCGTTCCCCTTGTCGGGGCGGGCGCGGCGGCTGTCGTGCTTGCGCTGGTGGCCGCGGCGGCCGGCGGAGCCAGCGCGCCCCTGCCGTTGGGCGATCCGGGGGCCTTGGTGCGCGTCGGCCTGCCGGTGGTCAAGTCGCTGACCGACCTGGCCTCTGCCGTGACTGTGGGAGCCAGCCTGCTCCTGTGCGGTGGCTTCGCACCCGCCTGGGCGAGCTGGCGGCGTGGCCTCACGGTGGTATCGGCGGCAGCGGGGGCCTGGGCCGTCCTGGCCAGCGTCACCCTCGTGCTCAGCGGCGCTGACGTGGCCGGGCTGCCCCTGACGCATCCGGGGTTCGGCTCGGCGTTGAGCGACTACGCCACCACGGTGGAGACCGGGCGGCTCGGGTTGTGGGCGCTGGCGCTCGCGGGATTGACCGCCATGCTGGCCGCGGCGGCTCGACGTCCCTCCGGGTTGGCCTGGGTGGGCGTTTCCGGGGCGGTGGCTCTGGTTCCCACCGGCCTGTCCGGACACGCGGCAGGCCCCGGGCACGAGGTGGTCGCGTCCGCGTGGTGGCTGCACGCGTTAGGTGCCTCCGTCTGGGTCGGGGGTCTGCTCACCCTGCTGTTGCTGCGACCGCTGCTCACTGCTGACAATCTGGCCGCGGTGGCCGGCCGGTACTCCGCCACGGCCGGTTGGGCCTACGCGCTGGTGGCCTTCACCGGTGTGGCGGGGGCGATCCCGCGCCTCGACGGTTGGGCCGGCCTGCTCACCGGTTACGGGGCGATCCTGGCGGCCAAGGCGGTGCTGCTCATCGGCCTCGGTGTGGCCGGGTGGTGGCATCGCCGCCGGATTCTGCCGGAACTGGCCAACCGGGCCGGCTCTGGGACCCAGCGTGCCGGCACGGGGGCTGATCGTGCCGTCTCCGGGGCGGGGGCCCAGCGTGCCTTCTGGCGGCTGGCAGGCGTCGAGGTGGTGGCCATGGGCGCGGCGTTCGGGCTGGCTGCCGCGTTGTCACGCACCGCACCGCCGGCCGACGCACTGCCCAGCGCCAACCCCACACCGGCCGAGGTGGTGACCGGCCAGGTGTTGCCGCCGCAGCTGTCGCTGTCCAACCTGATCACCCAGGTATCGCCCGACGTCTTGTGGATGGTCGTCACCGTTGCCCTGGCGGTGGGCTACGCCCGGTTGGCCTGGCGGCTGCACCGCAGGGGCGACCGCTGGCCCGTGGGACGCACGATCTGCTGGTTCATCGGCTGCGTGCTGCTGGCCTATGTCACGCTCGGCGGGGTTGCGGTCTACGGGCGAGTGCTGTTCAGCATGCATATGGTGGGCCACATGGTGTTGAGCATGGTGGTCCCGCCCTTCCTCGTCTTCGGCGCGCCGCTCACGCTCGTGCTGCGTGGCTGCACCCCACGGCTGGACGGCTCCCGCGGCCCGCGGGAGTGGTTGCTGATCGTCATGGAGTCGCGGTTCGTGCGCCTGGTCTCGCATCCGATGGTGGCGGCCGGCATCTTCACGCTGAGCCTGGTGGCCTTCTACTTCTCGCCCTTGTTCGGGCTGGCGCTCACCACCCATCTCGGGCACGAGCTGATGATGATCCACTTCCTGCTGGCCGGGTACCTCTTCGTCTTCGCCCTGGCCGGCGTAGACCCGGCCCCGGTGAAGATCGGGTATCCGCTCAAGCTGCTGCTGCTCTTCATCACCGTGGCCTTCCACGCGTTCTTCTCGATCGCGTTGATGTCGATGGACACCCTGCTGCAGGCCACGTTCTTCTCTTCGCTCGGCTGGGGCATCGATGCGCTCGCCGATCAGCGCGACGGCGGCGCCATCGCGTGGGCCGTCGGCGACGGCCCCACCCTGTTGCTGGCGCTCGTGGTGGGCTTCCAATGGGCTCGAAACGACGACCGGCTGGCCCGGCGCAACGACCGGCGGGCCGACCTGGACGGCGACGCCGAGCTCCATGCCTACAACGACATGCTCGCCGGACTACGTGACCATGAGCCGAGGTGATTACTCTGTGTCCGTGAAGATAACTGACTGCATCGTCGTCGGGCTCACGGCGGTACTGTCGCTGTCCGCTTTAGCCGGGTGTTCGAAGAGCAATTCCGACCCATTCCAGTTGAAGGTCGGCGATTGCCTGCCCTCGGCCGACACCACCGGCCTGGTCAAGAAAGTCACGACGTTGCCGTGCAACCAGGCGCACACCGCCGAGGTGTACGACTCCATCACCGTGGCCAAGTCCACGAATTTCCCAGGTCAGACTGAGCTCGAACGTCAGGCCGGGGCCTGCGCCGCCTCGTTCAAGACGTTCATCGGCAAGCCCTACGACCAGTCAGATCTCAAGATCACGTACTTCCATCCCACGGCCGAGTCGTGGAAGCAGGGCGACCGGCAGATCCTGTGCATTGTGTCGGTCCCCACCGGCACGATGAAGGGCACGCTCAAGGGCTCGAAGCGCTAGCCGACCGGCTCCCTTCCGATCGCTCGGGTGGAGTCTGTCCAACCGGTCTCCCTCGCGATGCCGGATGTCCTACCGTGACAGGCAGGCCAGCTTCGACCACAGGCGGAGGCGATGAAGAAGGTTCCCGAAGCGTCGTTCCGGGACATCCTCAGTCCGCTACTGACAGCTCGCTTTCCCGTTCTCTACATCCAGTCGTATGAAGAGGAACGCGTCCTCGACGAAATTCGAGCTGTCGTTGCCGACCAGGCTCGAGTGCGGACTCCGCGACCGGTGTGGGTCTGGACCCTGACCCACGGTTTGAGCGACCCATCGGGTGCGCTGATCCCGCAGACGGCGAATCCGGAGTTGGCGCTCGCCTGGATTGCACAGCGCGAGGAGCCGGGCGTCTTCGTGCTGCTGGATCTCCACCCCTTCTTCGGGGATACACACCGACCGCCGGAGCCAGTGGTCGTCCGATGGATCCGAAACCTCTCCAGCCAGTTTCAGCGAGGCCCCTCCGCGCGGGTGCTCATTCTTGTGTCTCCGCTCATGCACATTCCGGCGGAGTTGGAGAAGGACGTCACTATCGTCGACTTCGCTTTGCCGGCTAAGGAGGACATCCGTTCGGTTCTGCGGCAGATGATCGAGACGAATTTCGCCACGGGACGCATTCACGTCTCGCTGGACGAGGACGGATTCGAGCGACTGGTCACCGCAGCTCTGGGTTTGACCTTGACCGAGGCGACCAATGCATTCGCCCGGGCCATGGTCGAGTCCGGAACCCTCACGGCTGACGACGCCCGCATCGTCCTGGAAGAGAAGCGGCAGATGATCCGAAAGTCGGGCCTGCTGGAATTCGTGCCGATGGAGCGTGGGCTGGCCGACGTCGGTGGCTTGCAGAACCTGAAGCGATGGCTGTCGAAACGGGAAACCTCGTGGCTCGCTGAGGCTCAGCACTATGGGCTGCCGGCGCCGAAGGGCATCTTGATCACCGGCGTTCCTGGCTGTGGAAAGTCCTTGACCGCCAAGGCCGTAGCCGCCGCGTGGGGCCTTCCGCTGCTCCGGCTGGACGTCGGTCGGGTGTTCTCGTCCCTGGTCGGTTCCAGCGAGCAGAACCTGCGCCGAGCAATTCAGGCGGCCGAGGCGACGGCACCATGCCTGCTATGGATCGATGAGATCGAGAAGGGATTCGCCGAGGCCTCCGGGTCGCACGACTCGGGTACGTCGGCCAGAGTCTTCGGCTCGTTTCTCACGTGGATGCAGGAGAAGACCTCACCGGTCTTCGTCATTGCCACGGCCAATCGAGTCGAGACAGTGCCGGCGGAGTTTCTGCGCAAGGGGAGATTCGATGAGATCTTCTTCGTGGACCTGCCGACGGTGGCTGAACGTGAACACATCTGGTCACTGCACCTGCGGGCCAAGCTGCAAGGTGAGGCGGCCGCGATCCTTTCCATCACCGCGCCCTTGCTTCGCCGGTTGGCAGAAGCCAGCGAGGGATATTCCGGTGCGGAGATCGAACAGGCCGTCGTGGCCGCGATGTACGACGCCTTTGCAGAGCAGCGGGCGGTCGGCGAGGCAGATCTCTTCCAGGCCTTGCTCGCCATGGTGCCGTTGAGTGTCACTCAGGCTGAGCAGATCGATGCCGTGCGCATCTGGGCGCAGAACCGGGCAGTAGCGGCCACGGCGCCGGAGGATCGGACGGGTTACCGGTTCGGAGTCGATCTCACGTCTGCCCTGGGCAAGAATCACCCACCCGATGATGACCCCGAATTCTTCCGGGGCGGAAGGACTGTGGACTTCTGATGAGCATTGAGATCTTGCTGGTGCCGGCCGCGATTGCCGCAGCGGCGGCCTTCAGCAAACGCGACGGTGATCGCTACGGCCAACGATTCGTCACCGTTGGAACCCGGATGGCTGACGTGAGGCTGCTGAGTCAGGCGTTGGGCGATACCGGGGCGTCGGTGACGTCTGACGACCTGGAGCTGATCGTTGAGTGGGACGAGCTCGCGGCGCGGTTTTCGCAGAACGCCGAGGGGTTGTGGAGCGCGCACTTCGACGGCACCGCCGACCAGGCGACCGCCGAGAGCCTGATCGCAGACGTGGATGCCGCCTACGGGCTGAGAGTTCAGTCCGAGGTGCTGCGTCGGGTACGGGCGCAGGCCGACCAGGCGGGGCTTCGGCTGGAGGACGAGCGGGTGGAGTCGGATCGCAGCGTCACTCTCACGCTCAGCATCGGCGGTGGTGCTCGGTGACCCGCCAACGTCCCCGGATCGAGGTCCGGGTAGCCGCCGACGGGTCGATCACAGCCCACACCATCGGGGTCAGTGGGCCTCGATGCCTGGATTATCTGCCCATCCTGGAAGAACTATTGGGCGCGCAGACAGTGCAGAGCGCCTTCACGGCGGAGTATCACGAGTCAATCCACCAGAGACGACAGGTGGAGGTGCGCCATGACGTCCGAGAAGGCTGACCCGCCCTTTCGGACGCCGCAGGACAAGCTCGCCTCACGATCGTGGCGAATGCTCAATTCCTGGTGGATTCTGGTGCCACTGCTGTCGCTCGGCATGTTGGCCTGGCTTGGTTTCTTCGTTGCCGGCCTGCAAATCAGACGTGCAAAGTATTGGCTCTCGGCTGCCATCTATACCGTCCTGATGATCGCGACGTTCATCGTTGTGGATGACCAGAACGGGCTCCGAGGCACCCTCTTCACGGTCTGCCTCCTGCTGTGTTGGCTGGGAGCCACCGTGCAATCGATCGTGATGAACCGGCGGTACTTGATCGAGCTCGCCCATCGACGCTCCTGGTACGCGACGCACTCGCCGATGGCCCAGCCGCCGGTCATGACCGCGACTCCCGGCTGGGGGCAGCCGGCGTCGGTGTACTACGGGCCACCTCCACAGGGGCCTGTTGCGGGTCAGTCCGGGTCGTGGTCTCCGGCCGGTCAGGGTGCTCAGAATGCAGCGCCTCCGGCTCCGCCATGGACGCGTCCGGCGGAGCCCGGCACGCAGGCGAGTTGGTCGAGGCCTCTTGACCGGCCGATCGGAGTAGACGTGAACCAGGCCTCGCTTCACGAGCTTGCCGCCGTTGGCCCGGTCGGACCCGAGCTCGCCCAGCGCATCGTCGCGACCCGTCAGGCGCGGGGGCCGTTCCGGGACCTGGACGATCTCGCGTTCACGCTCGGGCTCCAACCCCATGAACTCGTCCGCCTCGCGAGTATCTCGTCGTCCGGTCGCCGGGTCCGTGGTCTGAGCCCGGACGAGGCCGGCTGCTCGATTTCTGAGGGGAGGCAGCCTGTGAGCGGCCACAGTCAGGCGGTCAACACGGATTCGAAGGCTTCCGGACGAGCCATTCGGGTTGCCCGGGTCATCCCGGCTACCCAAGCCGAAGGCCCGGGTCGGCGGTTCGCCGTCTGGGTTCAAGGCTGTTCGATCGGCTGCCAGGGATGCTTCAACCCCCAGCTCTGGGATGCGGTAGGGGGAGAGGCGCTCACCCCGGCAGAGTTGTTCGACCACCTCGATCCCGAGGCGGTCGAAGGGGTCACCCTGCTCGGTGGCGAGCCCTTCGAGCAGGCCGACCAGATGGCTGACTTCGCAGAGCTGGTGCAGGCGGCTGGGCTCACGGTGATGACCTTCACCGGGTACACCCTCGGACGACTGAACTCGCGCGCTATCGCAGATCCCGGGACGCAGCGGCTGCTGTCAGCCACTGATCTGTTGGTCGATGGCCCGTACCAGCCTGCCAGGCCTGATCGAGTTCGTCCCTGGGTCGGCTCCACCAATCAGCGATTCCATTTCCTCACCGATAGGTACCAGGACTTGTCCGATCGGCTGGAGCAACAGGGCGACAGGATCGAGGTGCGGGTTCATCCAGACGGGACCACGACGCTCAATGGCTGGGCCGAGACTCATCAGCTGGAGGCGTTGCTGGCGGAGCTGCCGCTGGTGAGGCAGGACGGATTCCTTGCGATCGGAACGTCAGACCGTTACGACCTGGACCGGGATGCTGCGCTCCCCGAGGAGCGCCTGTAGGTCGTCCGGGTCGCCGGTGAGCAATTGAGTTGATCGCCGGGAGTCGCGAGCATCGCCAGGAGGGCGTCGACGATGTCCGAGGTGCCGGTAGCGGCCAGCAGCTAGCCCGCGGAGTGGGCATCGACGAGCCGGACCTGGCGAACGATCACCGCGAGTAGTGCCTGCATACTCGCCTATGAACTTGGTTGCCATTGCTCGAACAATCGTCAGCATTTAGCCCAGGTGGAACAAGTCAGGTGGCGACTGCGGTCGAAGTGAACTAGTTGAGTTGGCGTAGCAAGGCCTTGAGGATCGCGATGTGGCCAGAGACCTCCGGATGCACTCCGTCCTCCGCCATGAATAACGGATCCATGGGGTCGAATGCTGCCGGCTGTCGTAGGTCGACCACGTCGCGACGGATGGTTCGTATGTGCTCTGCGAGCCTGTCGAGTGCCTCGGCGCAGGACGTGTTCTCTGACCGTCCATCGAGCATCGCCGCTTGGCTGGGACCAGCCCACAGCGGCGGGGGCGTAAAGACGATGACCCGCGAGGCGAGCATGGCCAACGCCTCAAGGAGGAGATCGAGGTTCCTCTGCGATTCCCCCTCCGAGACGAGTGTTTGCCCCGGGAGCAGACGCTGAGATCTCGCGTCATTCGTGCCGATCATGAGCAGCACTACGTCGGGCTTGGTCGCGGCGATCAGGTCGAGCCGCTCGATGGTGTCTGTCGATGTCGTGCCGGCCAACCCCGAGTTGATAAAGGTGATCGAGCGATCGGCCTTGGCGAGCATGGTTTCAAGTAACGATGCCCATCCCAGCCTGTCCGCCGTGATGGAATCACCGACAGCGACAACTCGCGATCCGGGCTCAGCGATTGCACCCAGCAATTCGATCCCGAGGTCATCAACGAGCAAGTCCGCTATGCGATCCACCCGGTCTCGCAGATGGGTAAGCACCGCGATCAGGTCATCCGGCGTACATCCTGCAACCCGAGACCACAGACCGAGGCTCGCAGCCTCATCAACTCGACGACGACCCAGCAGCGGGACGTTTTCGAGCCTGGTAAATCTGATCCAATCGAAGGAATCTTTCAATAGGTCCGTGTCGGCCCAGCATTCAGGTACATATCCCTTGCCGAAGTCTTCGTGCAGTCCGACTATTTCTCTGGTCATCGGTCGGCTCCCTAATTCTCGATCAATCATGATCAGGCATCACTACCGGTTGGCTGCCCGAGGCGAGAGGCGGTGCGACGTCCTCAAGAGACTTTCCTGCGGCCTCAGTGCCGAAGAACCACATAATGAGGCCTCCTGCGGCTACCAGGGCAGCGGCGACCAGGTACCCGATCATCAACGGCGAGCGGTCAGTGCCATCGCCAATGAGGAAACCGAACAGCACCGGACCAATTGCGCCAGTGCCCTGCGCGATGACGAAGAAGATCGCGAGTGCCGAAGCTCTCACCTCAATAGGGAATGTCTCGCTGGCCACAACGTAAGCCGCACCTGCACCGGCAGAAGCGATGAAGAAGCCGAGCCACCACAACAGAGTGAGGGTGATGGCGTTGAGCAGATTAGCTTGGAAGAGCACGGCAGTGATGGCGAGCACGATGGCGGCTCCGCCATAGCTGATCAGCATCATCTTTCGCCTGCCTACCGTGTCGAATAGCGGCCCGAGCAACGCACCGAGGGCGTTGCCGGCACCGAAAATGAAGGTGTAGAGAGACAACGCCGAAGCGCTGATGTCGTAGAATCTGGCCAAGACCAAGGAGAACGTGAAGAAGATCGCAGTATAGAGGAACCCCTGCGTCGTGAGCACGGACAATGCTGCGAAGGTGCGGCGCGGGTATTGAACGAACATGACGCGCAGGACTTCCCCATAACGAACCTTCGGCGGATTCGTCTGAATATTGATGGCCTGGTCTGCCGGAATTTCTGGGAGCCTCTTGCCCCGTCGTTCCAGATCCGTTTCGATCTGGTGGATGACGGCTTCAGCCTCATGTCCACGACCGTGCGTCATCAACCAGCGAGGGCTCTCGGGAAGAGTGCGGCGAAGAAACAGAATGGGAATGCACAGGATTGGGCCAGTGGCGTATGCAATTCTCCAAGAGATGGCTGGATCGAGGAAATTGGGGTCGTAAAGAACGAATCCGGCAGCCGCGCCCACCATAACGCCGATCCAGACCGTTGCGCCGATAGCAATGTTGGCACGGGCTCGGAACCGAGCCGGGATAATTTCGTCGATAGCCGAGACAATAGCGACTTGCTCGCCGCCGATGCCTAGGCCGGCGATGATGCGGCAGAGGAGCAGCACCTCGAAGTTCGGCGCAAATGCCGAGGCGATGTTTCCGACGATGAAAAGACCCAGTGTGATGAGAAAGAGCTTGCGCCGTCCCATGAGGTCACTCAGCCTCGCGAAGAAGATAGCGCCGACGACTTCTCCCAAGATGTAGAAGGTCGGCAGCAGGCCAGCTGACGCTGGCGTGAGGTGGAGAGTGTCGGGCTGCAGAAGGATTACTGCGCCCTGCGAGGCCAGCTGCGTCTCTATGCCATTGATGAACCAAGATACACCGAGGGCAATGAGTAGGAAGGTGTGGAACCGGGTCCACGGCAGCCTGTCCATCCGAGCGGGGATGAGGGTGCGAAATTCCTCTGGCTCGCGCGTATTGTAAATGGTACTCATACGAATCCCTTTCTTGAATGAAGAAGTCTCTTTGACTCTGCTCATCAAGGGTTGATGAGCAGAGTCACCTGGTCGCGAACGGATCGATGTCCGGTCTATGCCTACCCGAAGCGGTTATGCGATAGGTGAAAGAGGGCCAGTGTGATGCCCAGTCTCAGTTGTGCCCCGGGAGCGCTGATTTGATACCCGAGCCCAGCTTCGAGAGTGCTGAGTCGTGCTTGCAATGTCGAGTGATGGATCCCAAGCCGGACGGCCGCTTTGCGCACGGATTCTCGTTCTATCAAGGCGCCGAGTGTATTGAGCGCCCAGTCGTACTCTTCGGCGAGTTTCGCGAGTTCTTGCACGTCCGGATACGGTTCTGTGGTTGTGTCGACTAGCGACGCAAGAGTCGCGGTGGCTCCAAGCTGCTCGTAGACGGCGACGGGTATCAAATCGGTCGTCAATCGTAGAGCTATCAGTGCTCCATCCCATGAGTGAGGCAATCTTTTAAGGTCGCCCCAGGGGCCGATGCCCGTACGGTTAGCCGCGGCCTGATCATGATCTGGCTCTGAGGATGCCAATTCGATAGTTGCCTGCACGAGACCGTATGGTGTGTCCATCACCGTCGAGAGCAAGGGCAGCGAGGCCGTTTTCTCCCGAGTATTCCTCGCCACAACTCGCATAGGCTGCCGATCATCGATCCTGAGTCGCTTTGCTGCTCTTCTGCGAGCATCGGTTCTTGCTGTGGCGTCTAGCAGCATTTCAACCGATGCGTGGTCGTCGAAGAGGTCTCCGTAAATTCGTTCGAGAGTGATACGAACGCCTGCAGCGAAACGTTCAAGAACCATGATGTCGGCTGAAGAGCAGGAGCCTTCTCGTTGGATCCACACGACACTCTCGGAGCCATGCCACAGACCTTTGGAAGGCCACGCCGAATCCACAACTGACGGAGGGGGCAGTCGTGTACCCGTAGGGCCGCTGCAAATAGTCAACATTCGTGGCGCCATAAGGCCCGCTGGGCATCCGCTCAACGCAGCCGCGCCTCGAACGAAAGCATCCAGACCGGCGTGCCCTTCCAATAGACGGTCGAAGTAGGCCACGATCTTCAACGTTTCGCTAGCGCTGGGATCGACATTCCCCAGGCGACCGATCAATTCCTTCATTAGTTGCCTTTCGGCTCTGAGGTCAATGATCTGACTGCAGAGACAGGATGGCGAAACGTGCTCGCGCCGAGGAGGCGGCCAAGCCAATCGTCACGAGCCGATTTGGCGGCCTGACTCACTGCGGCGTATTCAACCTGCCAGAAGCAGTGGAAACCTCCAGCCCACAGATGCAGCTCGGCAACTGCTCCACTAGCCCAGAGCCTGCTCGCATAGGAGATGACCTCATCGCGGAAGACCTCTGCTGAACCTACCTCCAGGTATGCAGGTGGAAGGTCGTCAAGTGTTGTTGCCCGCGCCGGTGCGGCGTATGCGGACACAGCTGGTCCGGCTGCGTCGTGCCCAAGCAAGGCGGACCATGCCACGCGATTGTTGGACCGGCTCCATGGTCCCGACTCGAATTGGCGGGTTGACTCGGTATCGTCACGGTCGTCCAGCATCGGGCAGATGAGCAGTTGTCCTAGCAGCGCCGGACCGCCTCGATCACGAGCCATCAAGGCCAGCGACGCTGCCAATCCACCACCGGCGCTAACGCCGGCGACGAGGATACGCTGTGGGTCGATATGCAGTTCCTTAGCGTGGGTGGCAGTCCACACCAGACCCGCGTAACAGTCCTCCGACGGTGTCGGATGGGGATGCTCGGGTGCCAGCCGGTAGTCGACCGATATCACCGTGATTCCGAACGTCTCCACCCAGTCCGGGAACAGTTCCACATGTGACAGGCGATTCCCGAAGATCATCCCCCCACCATGAGCGAAATACATGCACGGTCCTGCCGCTACAGCCTTCCTTGGCCGAAAGATCGACACCGGCAGCTCCACATTTCCATCGCCAATTGGCACTATCCGGTCTTCGATCTCCACCTCGCGGCCGGCGATCAACTGCTCGATCGGCAGGGCCTCTTGCTGGGTTTCGGCACGAACCCGCGCAATATCGTCCACCGAAAATTCGATGGAAAGTGGTTCCATGGTGGCCAGAAATGCGGATAACTCAGGGTCGTACGGAGGAGATTTCGGGGAAATCTTCATTGATTGCTCCAAGTCTCAGAACGGGCGAGCTGATCGCTTATTGCAATAGTCGAGCAGAACGGAGGCGGCCGACAACCGCCGTGACAGCGCAATAGTTTAATATCAACCCGCCAAATGGCGGTCCAACGTAGGCGAAACGCCCAGAAGTGTGGATCGCGGCCGAATAGGAATATTTATCCTTCATCGGGTAAGCCGCGCGAGCAAAGGGGGTCACGAGTCGCTGTGTCGTTCGATGCCCACCTTGGCGCAGTCCGTTGGCAGCGTCGTGCAGGAGTCACTTCAGTGCCTGGGCAGATGGTGTGCTCATCCCAGCAGCATTCTGCTCGACAGCATGCCCGCCATTCCGGATTTGCGGGGATCAGGACCGCAGCACCTCTCGTTCCAGTGGCTGGGATGGGGTCGACGACGCTCCGGGCGACGCGTAACCACGTCCTCTGGGCTGCTGTGCACCCGAGAGCTCAGAAGGCTGCCTCGTCGAGTTCCATGAGGTCGTTGTCGGTCATGGTGACGATGGCGCGCTGGCTGCGCAGGGTGGGCAGCACGGTCTTGGCGAAGAATCGGGCGGCGCTGACCTTGCCCTCGTAGAACGCACGCTCGGCGGCGCTGAGCTGGCCCTCCAGGGCGGCCAGGGCCACCTCAGCCGAGCGCACCAGCAGCCAACCCACCACCAGGTCGCCGGCGGCCAGCAGCAGCCGAGTGGTGTTCTGGCCGATCGCGTACACCGCCGCCGGGTCGCCCCCGGCCACGGCCTTCTCCACCATGAAGCCGACGATCGACTGCACGTCGTCGAGCGCCTCGCCCAGCAGTTCCCGCTCGCGCGCGAGGTCGTCCGAGCCGGACTCGCCCTTCACCGTCTCCGTGATCTGGCCGACCAGGTAACCCAGTGCTTGTCCTCGGTCGCGCACGATCTTGCGGAAGAAGAAGTCGAGGCCCTGAATGGCCGTGGTGCCCTCGTAGAGGGTGTCGATCTTGGCGTCGCGCACGTACTGCTCGATCGGGTAGTCCTGCAGGAAGCCGGAGCCGCCGAACGTCTGCAACGTCTCGCTGCCGAGCAGCACCCAGGCCCGCTCGGAACCCACGCCCTTCACCAGTGGCAGCAGCAGGTCGTTGACTCGCTCGGCCAGCGCGACGTCGGGGTCGGCGGTGCTCCCGTCGGCGGCGAGCCGGGCCGCGGCCACGGTGTCCTGGTGGCTCGCGGTGTAGAGCACGAGCGCCCGCAGGCCCTCCGCGTAGGCCTTCTGCAGCATGAGCGAGCGGCGCACGTCGGGGTGCTGGATGATCGGCACCCGTGGTGCGGCCTTGTCGGCCATCCGGGTCAGGTCGGGGCCCTGCACGCGGGTCTTGGCGTAGTCGAGGGCGTTGAGATAGCCGGTCGAGAGAGTGGCGATGGCCTTGGTGCCCACCATCATGCGGGCGAACTCGATGATCAGGAACATCTGCGCGATGCCGTCGTGCACGTCGCCCAACAGGGTGCCGACCGCCGGTTGGCGCTGGCCGAAGGTCAGCTCACACGTGGTGGAGACCTTGAGGCCCATCTTGTGCTCGAGATTCGTGGTGTAGACGCCGTTGCGCTCGCCCAGCTCGCCGGTGGCCGGATTCACGTGGAACTTCGGCACGATGAACAGCGACAGGCCCTTGGTGCCCGGCCCGGCGCCCTCAGGGCGGGCGAGGACGAAGTGCACGACGTTGCTCTGCAGGTCTGACTCCGCCGAGGTGATGAAGCGCTTGACGCCGCTGATGTGCCACGTGCCGTCGGGCTGCTGCACGGCCTTGGTGCGGCCCGCGCCCACGTCGGAGCCGGCGTCGGGCTCGGTGAGCACCATCGAGGCGGCCCAGCGGTTGTCGACCATGTGCTGCGCGAGCCGCCTTTGTTCCGGAGTGCCCTGCTCGAACAGCACCCGGGCGAAGGCAAAGCCCGCCGAGAACATATGCACCGCCGGGTTGGCGCCGAGCACCAGCTCGGCCACCGACCAGCGCAGTGACGGCGGAACGGGTTGGCCGCCGAGCTCTTCGGGAATGTCCATCCGCCACCACTCGGCATCGAGGTACGACTGGTAGCTGCGCTTGAATGCGGCGGGCATGGTGACGCTGCAGGTGGCGGGGTCGTAGACGGGCGGGTGGCGGTCTGAGTCGATCAATGAGTCGGCCAGCTCGTGCTCGGCGAGGATGGCCACCTGATCGAGGATGTCGCGCGCAGTGTCGACGTCGACGTCTGCATAGGGGCCGTGCCCCAGAACGTGCTGACGTCCCAGAACCTCGAACAACATGAACTCCAGATCGCGCACGTTCGAGCGATAGTGCCCCATCGGATCCTCCCAGCAAGTTACTCAGCGGTAATGTCAATACTGCTACCAGTCGGTAACTTGTGCAAGCGGCTTGAGTGTGCTGGGCGCTTTCAACGCCCTTGCGGCTCTGATGTCAGCGGTGCGTGGTTGCCTTCGGACATGCTCGCCCACCCGATGTCACCCGACCGGCCCACTGGTCGTAGCGGAGTCATTTGCGAACAGAGGTTCGATGTCGCACCATGGCTGGCATGGCCGGCGGCATGAACTCACGCGCAGGGATGACCCTGGCCGAGCGCTCCGCGCGCTCTGGGATCGGGCCGCCCGTCGCGTCGCAACCGCCTGCGGTACAGCAAGACCCTGCTCCGCAGGAGGTTCAGAGCCAGCCGCCAGGCGTACCCAGTGCCCGGCACTGCTGGGTGATCGACGCGCCGATGAGCCCCGGCCGATGGCCGGGCGTGCTGGTGCAATGGCGGCGAGACCCGGCCCGCGGGTGGCAAGGGTTCGCCGTCTGGGTGGCCGACGACGATGACGGGCCGGTGCTGCTGCAAACCTGGCTCGACGCCCAGTACCTGCTCGCCGGCCCGGCCCGGCCGGATCGGATTGAATAGTCCAGGGTCACCGACCACGGCGGTGAACGCGCCGCCACTGGAGAGTGTCGATGAACTCATCACCGTTGACGCCGCAGCAGTAGATGTAGATCGTCCGCGCCCTGATCGAGCAGGGGGCCGACGGCAGCGGTCTCCTTGTTGACGCGCACATCCTTCCGCGCCTTAATCGAACAGGGGCCGACGTCAGCCTGCGCAACACCCCCCGACCAGCCGACGTTGACAGGGGTGCCTGGATGTCCGTTGCGGATTGAATAGCGGCCTGATCGCGGGCTAGGCGATCTGCGCGGTAGCTCGGTGACTGGGGGGGGGTTGGGTCGCTATGGCGATGCCCCACGTGGCGGGGCATTGTCATAGCCCCGAAAACCAACCCGCATTTCCCGCCGTCTGCGGGCATTAATCGGCCGTAATGGGCAAAGTCCCTCTCGTAAGGGGCGAAGGCTTCTAGAGCGCCGAACGCTTGAGGCTGGTCTGGTTCTCCCGGGCCGGTTCTCCGAAATCGGTGCGCGGGCCACAGTGGTCAGAGGCTTGGTGTCGTCCGGGCGGCCGAGGACGCCCTAGCGACCCGGGGCGCCTCAGCGGAGCAGCTGGAACCCAGCGTGACTGGCCGTCATCGACAACCTGAGGGGGCACTGTGCCCAGTAAGGTCGGAGGATGGCTGAGTCAGCGGAAGAGCAACTGGCGCAATGGCCGGTGGAGAACGCCAGCGCCGCCGTCGTGCGTGCGAACGGCGAGGTCGTGGCGCGCTTCGGCGACCCGGACCGGGTGTATGAGCTGGCGTCGGTCACCAAGCCCATCGCCGCCTACGCCACCCTCATCGCCATCGAGGAGGGTGCGCTGGAGCTGGGCGAATCGGCAGGGCCGCCCGGCGCCACGGTGCGGCACCTGCTGGCCCACGCGTCCGGCCTGGACTTCGACACCGAGCGCATCGTCACCGAGCCGGGTCGCACCCGGATCTACTCCAACACCGGCTTCGAAGCCCTCGCTGCCCACCTCGCCAAGCGTGCGGAGATGCCCTTCGTCGACTACGTCGGGGAGGCGGTCTTCGAGCCGCTCGGTATGGGCACGGCGCGCATCGAGGGGCCCTCCGGTGGACCACACAACGGTGCTCACGCCAGCGTCGACGATCTGGTGTCGTTCGCGGCGGAGTTGCAGTCGCCGACCCTGCTGTCAAGCGAGAGCCTTTCCGCCGCAACCCAACCCGTCTTTCCCGAGCTGAAGGGTGTGCTGCCCGGCTTCGGTCGTCAGGTGCCCAATCCGTGGGGTCTCGGCTTCGAGATCCGCGGCCACAAGAGCCCGCACTGGACGGGTGCCACCAATTCGCCGCAGACGTTTGGGCACTTCGGCGCCGCGGGCACCTTCCTGTGGGTCGACCCCGCGGCCGGGCTCGCCTGCGTGGCATTGACCGATCGTCGCTTCGACGCCTGGGCCGCCCAGGTCTGGCCACCCTTCAACGACGCCGTGCTGGCCGAGTTCGCCTGACGGCCACGGATGATGCGGGCCTCCGTCGGTGTTGTGCGGGCTGGAGACTCGCTGTAAGGAGAGATGATGCGACTTTTCGGACGACCTGAACCCGTCGCGGTGACCGCCGAGAGCGCGCTGCGCGGCACGTCGTCGCCGCGCTTCCCCGTGCCGGAACTGCACGAAGCGTTGGGTACCCCGCTGAAAGGCCCGTGGCCCGAGGGCACCGAGGTGCTGTATGTGGCCATGGGCTGCTTCTGGGGCGGTGAGCGCCTTTTCTGGCGGCAACCGGGCGTGGTGACGACGGCCGTCGGTTACATGGGCGGCTTCACCGAGAACCCCACCTACGAGGAGACCTGCAGCGGCCGGACCGGCCATGCCGAGGCGATCATGGTGGCGTACGACCCCGCGGTGACGAGTCCCGAGGCGCTGCTCAAGGTCTTCTGGGAGAACCACGACCCCACCACCGCCAACCGGCAGGGCAACGACATCGGGACCCAGTACCGCTCGGCCATCTACTGGACGACTCCGGCGCAGAAGGCCGCCGTCGAGTCGACCAGCGCAGCCTTCGGTGCCGAGTTGGAGAGGCATCGGTTGGCGCCGATCGCCACCGAGTTCAAGCCCGCCGAGCAGGCCGGCCCGTTCTATTACGCCGAGGGCTATCACCAGCAATACCTCTTCAAGAATCCGGGCGGCTACTGCAACCACGGGCCCAACGGCCTCACCTGCCCCATCGGTGTCGCAAACCTGCCAGCTCAGACGGACGTCCTGCCGGCTGACAGTGACATTCGAGGACTGAGCTAGAGCCTGACGAGGCGCCACCGCAGTGAGTCGCGGTGGCTGCCACCTGCGCCATGTAGACGTTCAGGTAAACGGCTACGACGTGCTCAGTGGGGGATCTCGCGCTCGCGCAATGACGTATCCGCGCAGGGGGATGCTTTCGAGTTTGGGCAACAGAACCCGCGGCCTTCTCGTCATCGCTGCAGCCCTGGCCAGTTGCAGTTCCACCGGGACCAAGTCCTCGACCAGTGCCTCACGTGAAACCGCTGCCCCCACATGAAACGGGCCCTTTGGCGTCGTGGGCTCCCCGAGGCGCTCTCATAGGAGATCAAGCCGCTCTCGTGAAGTTGAAGACCGCTTGGTCAGGGCACGCCTCAGTGCGTCCGCTGTACATCGATAGATCCGATGCGGACGAGGTGGCCGTTGCGGTGGGACTGAACGGCCAAGGGCAGGAGCAGAGCGTCGGCTGGTTCGTGGCACCCAGGTCGGGTACGTTCCAAACCGTCTCCGTCAGTGCGCTTCCCGCAGTTCCAGTACGTGCTCCTCGCCCAGTCGCAGGGCTACGTCTACGCGCTCGCGGCACCCGGGGAGCGTGCCAGCGTGGCCACCTCGGAACAGCACGCCAGCGAGACGGAGGCCTTCGCCGAGTACCTTCGTCAGCTCACAGCGGGTTCCGACTACGTCGTGGTGAACAAGGGCTCAACCAAGGTCTACACGGCCGGCATCACTCCGCCGCCGGGTTCGACTCCCTCTGCTACTGCATCCCCCTAGCTCGCGTGTCCTTTATCCGACACGATCGCTGCGGCGACCTCGGATTTTGTGCTCAGCCGACATCGCTGACTGGTAATCGTGTCGGATAAAGGACATCGACCGGCTCTGCCCTCCCGATGGAGAGCCGCACCTGTACGTCTCGACTGGGCCGTAGCGGCTCAAAGGGTCAAGCACAGAAGCAAGAGCGGCCAGTCGCCTGGTCCCCAAGCCCAGCCCAGGCCGTCCCCGCGCCCGGCTCAGGCCGTGGTCTCCACAGTGATCTGACCGGTGTTGCTGTTATAAGTGATGCGCCCGCCCACGAAGTCGACGGCCTGCAGCGGAGCCTGCGCGGGTGGAGTGTTGCGCAGGCGCTTCCAGGTCAGGGAGTGCACCGTGGAGGCGGGCATGCCGAGCTGGCCGGCCGATTCTGCCTGCTGGATGTAGGCATTCAGAATCGGGCCGTAGAGCACGAACGAGGCGCCGTCGGTGCGGGTGTAGATGCGTCCGCCGGTGGTGATGTCTCGAATACCGCCGGTCACCGACTGGCCCATCGAGATCGGATAGCCCAGGTTGCCGGGGCCGCCGAGCCGCTGATAGCGGGCGAGCGGGTCTCCCCACAGTCCCACGGCCAGAGTGGTTCCGGGCAGCCAGAACATCTGACCGCCGTCGAACTGCTGGATCAGGCCGCCACCTGGCGCTGCGGCCTCGTTGGCCCGGGGCAGCCCCAAGGGTGAGGTCTCGGCGCCGAGGTTGAGGTAGGTGTCGCGCATCCCGGAGTTGATCTGCAGGATGCCGCGCGCGGGCGTGTTGATCACCAGAGCCTGCGTGAAGTTCCGCTTGGTGCCGCCGCCGATGGCGGTATTGACGACCGAGGCCTGAATCGGGTTGCCGACGGTGTTGCCGGGGCCGCCGTGGTCCCACCACCACTGGTCGATGGTGGGCAGGCAGCCCGTACCGGGCAGGCAGGAGGCGGAGTGGGGGCCCGTCGCGTTGTCGGTGGCCGATGAGCTGCTGCAGTTGAACTGCTTCCAGGGTGGCGTGCAGCTGATCACCCGGCACAGCACCGGCCCGGTGCACGAGACCTGGGTGTTGCACTGGCCGTACCTGAAGACGTTGCAGTTGACCCGCCGCTTGTCGCAGTCGCCGCCGGCGCACGTGCACGAACCGGCGTGACAACCGGCGCCGCAGAACCGGCTGCCGCCGGCGCAGCCGCACGAGCAGGTGTAATGGCAGTCGATGTAGTAGCGCGCCCCGCCGCAGCAGAACCCGGAGCCGTCGGCCTTCCACCAGCCACCGGCCAGGCTGCCCGGTGGGCAGGTGTTCTTGCCGGCGTTGATGGTGCAGCAGAAGGCCGTGTAGCCCCCGCTGCAGGCGCTGTCGGGCCCGCAGACCGAGGCGTAGGCGCTGGTGGGCGTGAGCGCGTACGCCTTGGGCTCGGTGACCATCGCTGCGCCCACGACGGCCGACATGGAGAAGAAGCCGCGCCGCGACGTGCGCGAGAGCAGCAGCGCGCCCAGCTTGTCGACCAGGGCGGTGCCGCGCTGGCGCGCCGGGGCGGGGGACGGTTGCTTCGCGCCACCGGTCTGCTCTGTCAGTGCCGGGCTGCGAACCTCGTCGAGAAGGGTCATCGTGGCGCTCCGCTTCGAGTGGGAATGGCTGTGTGGCACGTCATCAGTTGGGCCCGATCTGCAGTGACTGCACCATCGCGGTGGCCTTGGGCATCAGACGTCGGCGGTTGGCGTGGCTGCCGAGAACGATGTAGAGGCAGAAGGCTCGTCCGGCCTCGGAGAACCAGAACTGCATTCCCGACTGCCCTTTCTGCACCCGCTGCAGGGCGTCGCGGCTGAAGTCGTTGGGGTTGAGGGTCTTCGGCAGCCCCTTCGTGGCGAACAGGGGCGAGGCGACCTCGGCTGCCCCGAACTCCACCAGCGTGAGGAACACGTCGTTCGGGCCCAGGACGTCGACGGCGCCGCTGCCGTAGTCGCCGGTGCTGTCGGGCATCGATGTCGTGCTGATCTGCACAACGGGATGGGTCGTCTCCCCGTCCATCGCCTGGCGCTGGAAGATGCGGGCGTCGACCGGAGTGGCCGACTGAACCGTCAGGCCGTGGGATGCGATCTTCATTCGTTGCCTCCTGGGTGACCGGTGCAGATCATGCCGTGACTACCACTGCCGCGTATAGGGCCAATCCGGCGATTCCTCCTTGTGTCGCAATGAGCGTCAAACGGGCTCGGCCTTCGGCGGCCGCGAGTCGTCGGAAGAGCGTCGCCAGCCGGTCGGAGGTGGTGACGGTGCGCATCCGCAGGATCGGCAGCGCCCGTGACAGCCCGAAGACGGTTCCGAGCGCCAGCCCCACCTGCCAACTCCCGGCCAGCAATGCCACGAGCAGCAGGAGGTACACGGCCGCCGTGGTCACGATGGTCACGACTCCCAGGCCGAGCTGAAAGCCGAACCCGCCGCCGTAGACCCACGGCCGGTACAGGTCGAGCCAGTCTTCGTTGACCTGCCGGTGAATAGTGGGCAGCCGGCTGCGCAGCCGATCGGTGTCCAGCGCCGCGCCGGCCGCCGCGGCCACCGCAAGCAGGCCCAGCCGCCACCCCAGGGGCAGCGGGACGAGGCTGAAGACAGCAAAGCCCGCCAATCCGGCCAACGCTCCGATCAGCCCCCCGCCGAGCACAGACCCGACGAGGTAATAGGTGATGGTCAGCGGCCATCGCGCCCTGCGTCCCCGCTCCCCGAGCGGAGTGATGCTCGAGAGCATCGACTCGCCTCAAGGGCTCCATGTCGACCGCCAAGCAGCCAGCACCGCGAGTGGCACGCCGACGACAAGCATGGCTGCGGCAGGGGTCCAGGCAGAGACAGGCATGGCTCAGTGCAGGTCGTGCCCGGAACGGCCCTGCCCTGAATGACCCTGCCCGGCGATGCCGTGCCCCGAGTGTTCGCTCTGGTCGAGATCGACCTGCTCCGGAGGCTCGTACAGGCTCGGGTGTCCGGGGAAGATGCCGGCGGCCATCAGCTCCCGATCGGCGCGAGCCTCACGGAACTCGCCGTCACCGGTACCACTGCCGCCCACCACCTGGCCCTGGCCTGCGTCCTGATCGGCGAGACCCTGCCGCATAAGGTTGTCCACCTGGTCCCAGGTGCTGGCCGCGCCTTCGCCGCGCACCTTGCCGCTCGGCCCGTCGATGTAGACGAAATACGGAGCGAGCGGGATCGAGTACTCCTGCCACACCTCGCTCGACATCACCACCGCGATGCCACGCGGCTGCAGCGAACGCAGCGCCGAGACCGACTCCTCGTCCGTTCCCTTGGTGACGATCACCAGGCGGGCACGCTTGGGCAGCGTGACGCCTCGGGAGAAGGCGTCCCAGAAATGAGCGCAGGTCAGGCAACCGCTCGACAGGAACGCCACCAGGGTGTCGTGTTCGGCGCCGGTGACGCGCAGCGCCACGACGTCTCCGCCGGGCGTCCGCCCCGAGATGTCATGCCCCGCACCGGGATTGTCACGCGGCAGGGCCATCCCGGGATGCACCCCGAAGGGCAGCTCCTGGGGGCCGGCGCTCGCGGCTTGCTCGGCGGGATCGCCGAGGCCGGCTTCGTGCAACGTCCGCAGCACCTGGGCATAGCCGCGCAACAGCCCCACCACCAGCACTCCCAGCAGGACGATGGCGATGCCTTCGGCGATGACGACGGCGATCATGCGAGAGGTCCTCCACGGGTTGCGGCCAGCGTTGCCACCGACTCCGGTGTGATGGTGATGGCGGGTGCGGCGGGCCGCGCGCCGAGGGCGGGTAGCAGGGTCATCGCGAGGTAGCTGAACCAGCAGCTGAGCGCGGCGAAACCGGCTGTCACGAGAGCCGTCCCGGGGTCATGGCTCAGTTGCGGCAGGAGGCCGATGGCGGGGCCTCCGGCAAAGGCGCCTACGGCCAGGCACAACGCCAGGCCGCCGACGATCACCACATGCAGCACCGTGGGCGGGGAGTCGGCCTTGCCGAAGCAACCGCAACTCGACAGCGGGGTCTTGCGTGCCAGAGCGATACCGACGAACCCGGCGAAGCCCAGGTACGACAAGGCGGCCAGCGCGAGCAGCACCGGATGGCCGCTGACCAGCCCGAGGAGGCCGATCACCGCCTCGACCGCGCCGAACAGGCGCACGAAGATCGCCGGCAGCCGGACTCCAGCGAGACGTAGCGCCCGCAGCAGGTCGTAGGGCTGGGTGATCTTGGGCAGGCTGGCCACGACGAGCAGGGCCAGGGCAGCCCAGACGGGCCCGCTGACAAGACTCATCCTCGACCTCCCCGCACGGGCAATTCGCCCGAGCGCCCGACATCATTGCAGAAGACCTCACGTTGCCGCTGCCATCCGGGGTTGCGCCTGCGACCTGGAGGGGCGGTCGCCGGCTCACGACGTAGCGGCTGCCACGGCTGACATGGTGGCCACCGTGGCCATCGCGCTGTGCACGTCCTGGATGGCCTTCCTGATCGCGGCTGACCCCCAATCGGACTCACTGACCGCCTTGCCGCGCTGCTTGAGCCAGCGCCGGTCTTCGGCCGGCAGCACCTTGGCCAGGCTGTCGCTGGCGAACAGGACGCAGATCAGGGCCCCCGAAGCGTCGTCGACGCGGGCGCCCTCCTGCAAGGCCGAACGCAGCCGCCGCACAAGTCGTTCGCGTACGAGCGGGTCGGGCAGCTCCCACCGCGTGCTGGGAATGACCCCCAACACGGTGTGCCGCGAGCTGCGCAGGACGTTCTCGGCCTCGAGCTGCTCCACCACGTCGTCCCACAGCCGACCTGCGCGATCCTTCATCGTGGAGGCGCCGCCGATTCGCGCCACGGCGTTCTTGGGAGTCTGACCGTCGCTGCGTTCGAGCACATCGCTCCAGGCCTGACCTGGCAGTTTCACCTCGGCGGCACGCACCAGTCGGCCGGCCTTGACCTGCTCGCCGGGTTCGGTGAGGCGCAGCGCTTCCCAACGCACCAGGTCGATGACGGCTGCCCCCGCTATGGCCGCCTTCCACTTGACCGAGTCGACCAAACGTTTGCCCGACTCGGGGTCGATGATGGCGAGCACGTAGTCGGCGGTGACGCCAGGTGCGGTGAGACTGCCCAATTCAGCCATCGGTTCAGGCTAATGGTTGGCCGCGCTCGCCGCGACGGATACCCCGAGCTCGGACTTGACAACCTTGCCCATGGCATTGCGCGGCAGAGCGTCGAGAAAGTAAATGACGCGCGGGCGCTTGTGGCTTGAGAGCCGCCCGGCCACGAAGGTGCTGAGTTCGTCTGCGCCTACCCCGTCGGCGCAGACGAAGGCCACCACCTGCTCACCCAGGTCGGGGTGGGGTAGGCCGAGCACGGCGGCCTCGCGTACGCCGGGATGGGCCAGGAGGGCGTCTTCGACCTCGCCCGCTCCGATCCGGTAGCCGCCCGACTTGATGAGATCGGTGCTCGCTCGTCCCACGATGCGCACGAACCCGTCGGCGTCGGTGAGGGCGACGTCGCCGGTGGTGAGCCAGCCGTCGGAGCCGAGCACGGCGGCGGTGTCGGCGGGTCGGTTCAGATAGCCGTCGAACAGGGTCGCCCCGCGGATCTGCAGGCTGCCCAGGGTCTGGGCGTCCGGTTGCACCGCCCGGCCGGCGTCGTCGACGACTCGCGCCTGCACTCCGGGGATCGGCAACCCCACCCAGCCCGGACGGCGCTCGCCGTCGCTGCGGGTGGAGAGGGTGATGAGGGTCTCCGTCATGCCGTAGCGTTCGATCGGACGCTGGCCGGTGAGGCTCGTGAGCGCCTCGAAGACCGGCACGGGCAGCGGTGCGCTGCCCGACACGAGCAGCCGAGCCGATCGAAGAGCCCTGGCAGACAATGGATCCCGCGCCACGCGCGACCAGACGGTAGGCACGCCGAAGTAGAGCGATCCCTGGGCCGCGGCGTAGGCCGCAGGGGTGGGGCTTGTGGTGTGGACGAGCGGTGAGCCGTGCCGCAACGGCCCGAACAGGCCCAGCACGAGTCCATGCACGTGGAAGAGCGGCAGCCCGTGCACGAGGGTGTCGTCGGACGTCCAGGCCCACACCTCGGCGAGCGCATCGAGGCACGCAGCGATGGCGCCGCGGGAGATCACCACCCCCTTAGGACGTCCTGTGGTGCCGCTCGTGTACATCACGAGCGCCGGGTCGGCGGGGGTGGACGGCGCCTGATCCAGCGGCTGCCCTGCCAAGGTGTCGGCCCGTACGACCGGGGCGTCGAACGTGCACCCCGGCGGCAGGGCGTCGTCGCCCACGAGAACGAGGGCGGCGCCGGAGTCCGTCACCAGATAGTCGAGCTCGGCCGGGCCGGAGTCAGCCGGCAGGGGCACCAGCGGAACCCCGGCAAGGATCGCAGCCGTTGCTGAGATCGCGGTGGAGAGAGTGGGTTTGGCGTGCACGGCGACAGCCGGCAGACCGCTCAGGGCGGCGGCCAGGCGGCCAGCCCGGGCCAGCAGCTCGTGGCTGGAGACCGGACGTCCGGCAATCGTCAGACACCGCTCGCCGTCGCGGGCATTCGGGCCGGTGAGGGCGGTGAGGAGATGATCAACCGGGGCAGTCACGAGTCAACTATGACAACCGGGAGAGCGTGTTGACGAACGTGCACTCGTCCGTGAACGTGCACCGGCCAACCCGGCTGCACTGCGCCGGGGTGGCCTGGCATCATCGCGAGATGACGTCGGATCGCCCCAATGTGCTTGTGGTCATGTATGACCAGGTCTCACCGTCAGCCCTCGGATGTTATGGCAATTCCGCCGTGCGGTCGCCCACCATCGACCGGCTTTCGCGCGAGGGGGTGACCTTTGATGCGGCCTATACCAACTCACCATTGTGCACGCCGGGTCGCTATTGCCTCATGACGGGGCAACTTCCTTCCGTCACAAGGGGTTACGATAACGCTGCCTATCTGGCCAGCTCGATACCCACCTTCGCGCACTATCTGCGGGCGGGTGGCTATCGCACGATCCTGTCGGGCAAGATGCATTTTGTGGGAGCCGATCAACTGCACGGCTTCGAAGAACGCCGCACCACCGATATCTATCCTGCCGACTTCGGCTGGACACCCGATTGGCGTAATGCCGGTGAGCGCATCGACTGGTGGTTCCACAACATGGACAGCGTGCTCGGTGCGGGCGTGGCCGAGGTCACGAATCAGCTCTTGTTCGATGACGAAGTGGGCTACAACGCGGTGCGCGCGCTGCACGACGTGGCCCGCTCGACGGACGACCGGCCGTTCTTGGTGGTGGCCAGCTTCACGCACCCGCACGATCCCTATGTGACGCGACGTCGGTTCTGGGAGCTGTACGACGATGTGGAGATCCCGCTGCCCGCGGTACGGGCCGACGATGTGCCGGCCGACCCGCACACCCTGCGGCTGCGCGAGGTCTGCGCGATGGACGGGGTGCAGATCACCGACGACCAGGTGCGCCGGGCGCGCCGGGCCTACTACGCCAACATCTCCTATGTGGACGAGTGGACGGCAACCCTCACGGCCACAGTGGCCGAGCTCGGCTTGGCCGACGACACCGTCGTCATTGTGCTGGCCGACCATGGCGACATGTTGGGCGAGCGGGGGCTCTGGTACAAGATGAGCTTCTTCGAGGACTCCACGCGGATACCGTTGATCGTCCACTCTCCCAGTCGGTTTGAGCCTAGACGGGTGAGCGAGCCGGTGTCGTTGGTCGATGTGCTGCCCTCGTTGATCGAGCTCACCGGCACCGAGACCGAACTCGCTGATCCGCTGGCCGGTCGTTCGTTCGTGCCCCTGCTGAGCGGTGCTGGTGAGTTGCACAGTGCAGGCGAGCCCACCGTCGAGGGTGAACCTGCCGATGCGGGCGAGTGGAAGGTGATCGGCGAGTACATGGCCGAAGGCACGGCAGCTCCGCTGCTGATGATCCGGCGCGGCACCTGGAAGTTCGTGCATTGCCCCATCGACCCCGACCAGCTCTACGACCTGTCGGCCGATCCGCGCGAGCTGACAAATCTGGCTGCCGAGGAGGCCTATGCCGACGTGGTGGCGGCGTTTCGCGCCGAGGTGGCTCGTCGGTGGGACGTGTCGAAGCTGACCGCCGAGGTACTGGCCGACCAGGCCAGGCGTCGCGTGGTGGGCGGTGCCAACCGGATCGGCAAGTTCACCCCCTGGGACTACCTGCCGCCCCGCAGCACCGACCAGGAGTACATGCGAAACCACCTGGACCTCAACGAGGTCGAGCGTTTGGCACGCTGGCCCCGCTGAGTCTCGTCGACTGACAGTGCTCGTCGATGTGACGGCCCTCCTCGCCTGAGCGCGCGCGGGTCGCAGTGGCTCGTTCACGCCCGTTGGCGGAGAATGCTTGCCACTCAACCCAAGGAGCAGCCATGCCGACCGTGGTCGTCACCGCAGTGTTTCAACCCCTTCCCGAGCGCAAGGACGCCCTGGTGCAGGCACTACGCCAGAGCATGCCGGCCGTCCATGACGAGCAGGGCTGCCAGCTGTACGCCATTCACGATGCCGCCGACGGCACGATCACCATGATCGAGAAGTGGGACTCGGCGAACGACCTGGCTGCTCATGGCAGTGGACCAGCGGTGGCCGCGCTGCGGCAGGCGTGCGAAGAGTTCCTCGCCGGCCCAGCCGTCGTCACCACCATGACGCCCATCCCGGTGGGCGTGAAAGGCGAACTGTAAGGCGGAGCGCAACGTCGCCCTGACCCTGGGGCCGTGCTTCGAAGGTCGCGGAAGCGGCGGTCCCCGGGCCGCCGAGAAAAGTTTCTGGCGGCCTTGTCCTACGGGAAGGGGGCCGTTCGTAGAGAGGGCAAGAGGCAGTCACCCGGCAGCCTCGTGACGCGAACGGCCACGGAGGGTCCTTGAACGGACTCGCTATCGACCCGAGGCCGACCGCGTAGACGATCACACAGAAAGCGAGCGCGACAATGACTCAGTACCTGCTCTCCGTCTGGCACATCGGCGAGTACCCCGACCCGAATTCCGAAGAGGCGCAGAAGATGTTCGCCCAGGTCGGTGCCTTCAACTCCGAGGTGCAGCAATCCGGCGCGTGGGTCTTCGCCGGCGGGCTCCATCCCGCTTCGACCGCCACCGTCGTCACCGCGTCGGGCACGGCAGATCCGGTCATCACCGATGGCCCCTTCGTCGAGAGCAAGGAGCAGATGGGCGGCTTCTGGATCATCGAGGCTGCCGATCTCGACGCCGCACTCGAGTGGGCCCGCAAGGGGTCGGCGGCGTGCATGGCTCCCGTCGAGGTGCGTCCGTTCCAGGGCTGATGAGCACCAGTTCGGGGTACGAACCGCAGGAGCGGGCGGCGCTCGACCGGGTCTTCCGTGAGGAGCACGGTCGGGTCGTCGCCACCCTCACCCGCTATCTGGGCAGTCTCGACCTCGCCGAGGAGGCTGCCCAGGAGGCCTACGTCGTGGCGTTGCAGACGTGGCCGGCCACAGGGCTTCCGCCCAATCCCGGCGCCTGGCTCACGACGACGGCGCGTCGCAAGGCGATCGATCGGCTCCGTCGCGAGTCTCGCCGCGACGCAAAGCAGGAAGAGGCGGGAATGCTCGCCGGACTGCTCGACCCCGACGGCGGTGACGACCAGCCCGGCCCGCCGAGCAGCGTCGTGGACGACCGCCTGCGGATGATCTTCACCTGTTGTCATCCGGCCCTCGACCCGTCTGCGCAGGTTGCCCTCACGCTTAAGGTGCTCGGTGGCCTCACGACGGCGCAGGTGGCCGCCGCGTTCCTCGTGGAGGAGGCGGCGATGGCCAAGCGGCTCACGCGCACCAAGCAGAAGATCGCTGCAGCGCGCATCCCCTATCGGGTTCCCGCCGACGCTGATCTGCCCGCCCGAGTGCGGGGGGTGCTGGCCACGCTGTATTTGGTCTACAACGAGGGGTATCTGCCCTCGGAGACCGAGTCTGTAGCTCAGCGACTTCCGGCAGTTCAACGGTGGAGCGCTGCCGGTCGGGAATCGAGAGCTCCGGCAGGGCAGCCGGGCTCGACGGGGCAGCCAGGCTCGGCGGGGCAACCGGGCTCGACGGGGCAGCCAGGCTCGGCGAGGCAACCGGGCTCGACGGGGCAGCCAGGCTCGGCGGGGCAACCGGGCTCGGCGGGGCAGCCAGACTCGGCAGGGCAACCGGGCTCGACGGGGCAGCCAGACTCGGTAGGGCAACCGGGCTCGACAGCGGGGCAAGACTCGACACGGCCTGACCTCACGGGTGAGGCGATCCGGCTCGCCCGCCTGGTGGTGCAGCTCATGCCCGACGAGCCGGAGGCGCTCGGGCTGCTCGCCCTCATGCTGCTCACCGAGGCCCGCCGCCCGGCCCGGGTGGTGGACGGGCGGCTGATCACCCTCGATCTGCAAGAGCGATCCCACTGGGACGCCACCCTCATCGCCGAAGGGCACGCGCTCGTCTGCACGTGTCTGCGCCGGGGGCGCCCGGGGCGCTATCAGCTGCTTGCTGCCATCGGCGCCGTGCACACTGATGCCAGCCGCACCCAGGACACCGACTGGCGTCAGATCCTCGCGCTCTACGACCAGTTCTACGCAGTGGAGCCGACCCCGGTCGTCGGTCTCAACCGGGCGGTCGCGGTGGCCGAGCTCGAGGGTGCCCGCGCGGGGTTGGCAGCGCTCGGGCGGGTGCCAGGCATCGAGTCCCTGGCGCGCTACCACCCTTTCCATGCAACCCGAGCCGAACTGCTTCGCCGGGTAGGCGACCTGGCGGAAGCAGACTCGGCCTACGGGCGGGCACTCGAGCTGGCGAGCAACCCGGCCGAGGTGGCGTACCTCGTTGCTCGGCGCTCCTCCCTTGGTGGTGGTGCGAGCAGCGGTCGATGATGGTCGTCCATCATCGGTGGCAACCCGCTGAAGAAGGTGGCTGTTGCAGCCGACGGCACCGCGCGGGTCGGTGGTTGCGAGAATTCGGCCGGCATTCGGTCGCGAACCATTGCGGCCGACCAGCCGTGCGCACCGCGGATAACGACGCGGCAATGGGTCTTCGGTGCACGGATTGGATCGTGCCGCAATTGACCACCACGCCCTCTTTGATCGTGAGCAGGACTGCCTGTCCACCCGGCTCGGCGTCAGGAAGGCAAAGTTGTGGAGTCTTGATAACGCTATCCGTACTTAAAACTCCACAACTTCACCGCCATCGCCATACCTTCCGGGGCCATCAGCTCACTTCGCCTGTTCCGGCTCGCCGGCTTGGGCGCCGCGAGCTCCTTGCCCGGTGTCGCGGGGCACGTGATGCCGAATGCATCTGGAAGATTTGGTCTGAGTAACCCAGAGAAGTCGAAAGGCCCGACGCAAGGGGTACGAGTTGGGTTAGGTTGCCGCGATGAATAATAACGAACTCGACGCGCACCTCGAGGCCAACGTCGCCCTGTGGGAGGGTTTGAAGGACGCTGGCATTGTGGAGGGATCGCCCTTGACGGCTGAAGTCGTCTTTTACGCGCCAGGTCCCAATTCGCGAGACGCCCTTGTTGGGCTCTTGACCGCTGAGAATGTGGCACATCAGGTAGCCGAGGAGCGGGTCGGGCTGCTGCGTCGCAAGAAGGTCTGGTTGATCGAAGGGTCAGTAGATGTGCCGTCCGCAAGTCTCGAGGCGTTCAACGCGATGAGTACCTCCATGCAGGCGTTCGCCGACCAGGCCGGCGCGAGCTATGACGGTTGGGGCGTCATGATTGGGCCCCCCGGCGAATGAGTTGAGCGTCACTCCTCATAGGCGTGGCGCGTCCCAAGACCCCTCGGTGCCTTACGCACTCCAGCGAGAGGCGTCTTCGGGTGTGCGCTGGAACCTTCGCTGATCTCGCTCACCCAGCCCAATCTGGGTTTGCATGAAAAAGACTATTTGCTCGGGTTATGCTGCGTTGTCCGACAAGTAGATATATGCGTGGCCGTGCGAAGTGATGTGCGGCTCCAGGGGGAAGACATGGGAAAGCGTTTCAATCCGGCGCCGGGCTGGCCGCTGGCATCGCAGGGCTGGCTGCCGCCCCGTGGCTGGACGCCCGATCCGTCGTGGCCGCCTGCGCCGCCGGGCTGGCAGATTGTGATCGATGACGGCGCTCCGCGGCGGTGGTACCGGCGTGCCAGAGTGATTGGTCCGGCCGCACTCATCATCGGTTTGTTCTTGGGCGTCGGTGTCGGTGGCTCGGGCAAGTCGGGGCAGACTGCCGCTCCCGCAGGATTGGTCGGCGCTGCCACCGTTGCGCCAACAGTGACCACGACCGTGACGACTACGGCGTCGGCGCCGCCGGCCGCGACGGTCACGACTACTGCGCCGGCGCCGCCCGCGGAGACTGTCACGATCACCGCCAAGCCCGCGGCTGCGCCCTCCGCGGCCTCGACGTCCGAGGCGGCCGAGAAAGCCGCCGGTGCGAATGCGGTCTATTACGCCAACTGCACTCAGGCCAAAGCCGCGGGCGCGGCGCCCATGTCGCGGGGCGAACCGGGCTACCGTTCGGGGCTCGACCGCGATGATGACGGAGTGGCGTGCGACAAGTGACTACGAACGTTGTGCTGGAAGAGCGGCCCAGCTGAGGGTGCTATGACAATGCCCCGCTGAGTGGGGCATTGTCATAGCGTGTGGGAGGCGCCTGCCTTTAGCGGGCCCGCCGCTCGCAGGCTGGTCGTCCGTCCGCCCGCCGCCCGTGCTGGAGACCCAGCGCATATGCGCGGACCGTGTCTCTGCCCTGCGCGTCCGGCCACCGTCATAACGTCCGGGAGGCCACCCGGGCAGCTACTCCCAAGCGGGGTTACCCGGATGTCGCGGATGACGATCTCGTGCCGGTCGCTCGAGACATCCAAGGCTGGCACGTCGCTTAGTGCTGGAGCGGGTGACGAGAATCGAACTCGCACTGTCAGCTTGGGAAGCTGATGTTCTGCCATTGAACTACACCCGCGTGCTGAATCAGCAGCCGTCAGCATAACCTACGGCTCCGGCGGGCGCGGCCAAGACCGAGGTTGGCCCGCGGCGAACAGGTGTCGCCCGGCAGGGTGATGCTTCAGCTCTCCTGCCACGAACCACGGCGCAGGCGGCCGTGAAGCTCGCGCCCTTGCCGTCGAACTGTGCAGAGGAACGTATTGGCCCCGATCAGCATGCGGGATGATCGGCATCGTGCCCAGACTGACCGAGCCCGTCGTGCCTGCGGGACGCATCCGCGGGCTCCCGCAGCCGACCCTCACCGTCGATGACCTGATGCTCAGACCGTGGCAGCCCGCCGATGCGCCAGCCGTGTTCGATGCCTACCAAGACTCGGCGATCCAGCAGTGGCACGTCCGATCGATTGCCGACCATGCCGAGGCCATTGCGTGGATCGCCTCGCGATCGACCCGATGGCAGCAGGAGACCGGAGCCGACTGGGCGATCCTCGACGGGGCTGTGCTGATCGGAAGGGTTGGGATCAACCGGTTCGAGCTCGCGGGACGGCGTCGGCGAGCTGGCCTACTGGGTCAGACCTGCCGCGCGTGGCCGCAACACCGCTGTGCGGGCGGTCACCGCCCTGGCGCGGTGGGCCTTCGAGGTCCTCGGTCTGCACCGCCTTGAGCTACTCCACGCAACCGACAACCACCCCTCCTGCCGTGTGGCGACCAAGGCGGGCTTCGAGGCAGAGGGAACGATGCGCCGCCGAGGCCTCCACCGTGACGGCTGGCACGATATGCACCTTCACGCGAAGCTCGCTGACTGACAAAGGCGACCGAGCAGCAGTGGCGTGGCGGTTTCGCTCCCGCTCGGCATGAGGTTTCACTCCCGCTTGCCATGAGCGAGGACTCAGGGGTGCCCGTGGTCGCCGGGTGGTACTGGTGTTGCTGCCGCGGTCTTGCTCACACATCCCTACGCTGAATCAATACCGGAAGTGGAAGCCCGGTAGATTCGGCGGGTGCTGCTCTCCGACCGCGACATCCGGGCCGAACTGGACGCGGGCCGCGTCCGCCTGGAACCCTTCGACGCCGAGATGATCCAGCCGTCGAGTGTCGACGTGCGTATCGACCGGCTCTTCCGGCTCTTCGACAACCACCGCTACGCGATGATCGACCCGGCCCGCGACCAGCCCGACCTCACTCGGCTCGTCGAGGTGCAACGCGGCGAGGCCTTCGTGCTGCACCCAGGGGAGTTCGTGTTGGGTTCGACGTTCGAGGTCGTCTCCCTGCCCGATGACGTGGCGGCGCGGCTGGAGGGCAAGTCGAGCCTCGGGCGACTCGGCCTGCTCACGCACTCCACCGCCGGCTTCATCGACCCGGGCTTCTCGGGGCACGTCACGCTTGAGTTGTCGAACGTCGCCACGCTGCCGATCATGCTCTGGCCGGGCATGAAGATCGGACAGCTCTGCTTCTTCCGGCTCTCCAGCGCAGCCGAACACCCTTACGGCAGTGAGCGTTACGGTTCCCGATACCTCGGCCAGCGCGGCCCGACGGCGAGCCGTTCGCACCTGAAGTTCCACGTCAGCGACGTCTTCGGCGACTGAAACCCGCCCCAAAGCGCGAAGCTCCGAGACGGGCTCAGCCCGGGCGGAAAGCCGAGCCGCGATTCTCCAGTGCCGCCGGGTCGCACGGCAGATCGCCGCGTCGCACGGCGGCTACCAGTTCGGCATGATCGGCCTCGGTCTGATCGGCATAGGCGCGGGCGAAGCGGGCCAGCGCGTCGAGCGCGACGTCGGAGCGGCCGAGGTATCCGGCGATCATCGACGCACCACTGGTGCGAGCGTGTCCCTTGCCGAGCAGGTGGCCCACGATGCCCGCGTAGTCGGACAGAGCGTTGGAGTCGATCGCGTCCAGCGGCACCGTGCCCTTGGAGTTACGGAACTGCCGGACGTAGTACTGCCGGCCCTCGACGGTGGTCCACCCGAGCAGCGGGTCGCTCACGGTCTGCAGCGCCTGCTGGTACTCGACCACGCGCTGGCCCTGGTGCCGGTGCCAGGCCTTCTCACCATGCACGTAGGGCGCCAGCACCGAGCGGCGGGCCTGCTTCAACTGGAGGAAGACCACATCAGTGGGGCTGGAGCCTTCGAGTAGAGCCACGTACGCCCGCAGTCCGACACTGCCCACACCGACCACCTTGTGGGCGATATCAACCAAGTGATAACCGCCGATGGCCCGCCGCCAGTGCGGTGCAAGGGTGCCGAGGTAGTCGTCGAGCCCGGCGGCCACGGCGTCGTACTCCTCGGGCTCGAGCCGGGTGATGAGCGGCGGCTCCTCGATGATCCGCCGCTGGCCCCGGTGCTCATGGGTGAAGCGGGGCAGGGCGCGGTCGCTGGTGCGACCACGCGCCTTGGCGGTGGCTCGGGCGATCTCATCCTTGAGTCGGTGGTCGACGGCGGCGCCCGTGAGACTGTCGGCGTCCAACCGGTTGTACGAGCGGGCCAGCAGGGGCTGGTTCGCGAGGAACCGCACCTGCGTGCGGTAGGACTCGACGCAGGCTCGCACGGCGCTGGCGCACTGCTCCTCGGTGGCGTTGTTCTCGCGGCCGGCCACCCACACCGCGGCTACCAGCCGGCGCAGGTCCCACTCCCAGGCGCCGGGGTGGGCCTCGTCGAAGTCGTTGAGGTCCATCACGAGCTCGCCCTCAGGCGAGGCATAGAAGCCGAAGTTGCCCAGGTGCGAATCGCCGCAGACCACCGGCGTGATGCCCGTGGACGGCAGATATGCCACGTCGTCGGCCATCACGATCGCCGTGCCACGCAGGAAGCCGTAGGGCGAGCCGATCATCCGGGCCACCCGAATCGGGATCAGCTCTTCTACCCGTCCAAGGTGGGAGTACTTGATGAGCTCGATCGGGTCAGGCCGAGTGGGCGGGGCGGCCCAGTCGGCCAGGGACGACCGCGGGACCTTGGCGCGCAACGACTTGCCCAACCGGAAGCGCTCGCGCCGCGGCGTGGCCTGCCGGCGTAGGGATTGGTAGTCCTCGCTGTCAGCCCCGTCCACAACCTGCGGGTCGAAGGCAGCGCCGATGCTCATGCACGGAACCTTAGCGATTCCCGCGAGCGTCGCGGACGAGCCGTTCCCATGATCGCCTTGTGCTCAGCCCGCCCAACCTAGGCCTGGCTCACACCGCGCCGTCGGCCTGTGCCTGCCCACGCCTGACGGCCGCGAGCAGCATCTGCGCGATGTCGGTCACTGCCACATCGTCACCTGCCGTTCCTTCGGCTTGCTGAGCGGTGAGGCCGTCGGAGAGCATCACCCGGCAGAACGGGCAGGCCACCGCGATCTGCTTGGCGCCGGTAGCGACCGCCTCGGCCGTGCGGTTGGCGTTGATGCGAGTGCCAATCTTCTCTTCCATCCACATCCGGGCGCCGCCTGCGCCGCAGCAGAACGACTTCTCGCCGTGCCGCGGCATCTCGGCAAAGGCCACCCCGGGAATGGATTCGATGAGTTCGCGCGGCGGTGTGTAGATGTGGTTGTGCCGACCCAGGTAGCACGGGTCGTGGTAGGTGACCGGGGTGCTGCCGCCGTCTGCCGGGGCCACCGGCACGAGCTTGCGCTCGCGCACCAACCGGTTGAGCAGTTGGGTGTGGTGCACCACCTCGAACGTGGCGCCCAGCTGCGGATACTCGTTGGAGAGCGTGTTGAAGCAATGCGCACACGTGACGACAATCTTGGTGGCCTTGAGCTCGGTGAGCACCTCGACGTTGGCCATCGCCAACATCTGGAACAAGAACTCATTGCCCGAGCGGCGGGCCGGGTCGCCCGTGCACGACTCGCCGTCGCCGAGCACCGCGAAGTCGACGCCGGCCGTGTGCAGCAGCTCGGCGACGGCCGCAGTGGTGGCCTTGGCCCGGTCTTCGAAGGCGCCGGCGCAACCGACCCAGAACAGGTACTCGACCTCGGAGAGATCTTCGATGTCGGCGCCCACCTGCTTGACCTCGAAGGGCAGCTTCTTGGCCCAGTCCATCCGGAGCCGTGGCGCCATGCCCCAGGGGTTGGAGTTCTTCTCGAGGTTCTTGAACAGGCCGCCCAGTTCGGTGGGGAAGGCCGATTCCATCAGCACCTGGTTGCGCCGCATATCGACGATGTGGTCGACGTGCTCGATGTCGACCGGGCACTGCTCCACGCAGGCGCCGCACGTGGTGCACGACCACAGCACGTCGGGATCGACCACGGCATCGGCACTCGCGATAAGCCGACAGCGGCTCGGCGTTGTCGTAGCCCGTGGGCCCTACGAGCACCCGCTCGGCCGCGGCCTTGGTGGCGGCGGGCAGGCTCTCGCGTGCTTCGTCCGCCGCCATCAACCAGGGTGCCTTGGCATGGGCCTGCTCGCGCAGACCCATCATGAGCAGCTTGGGCGACAGCGGCTTGTCGGTGTTCCAGGCCGGGCATTGCGACTGGCAGCGGCCGCACTCCGTGCACGTGGTGAAGTCGAGCAGGCCCTTCCACGTGAAGTCTTCGATCTTGCCGACGCCGAGGGCAGCGTCTTCGTCCAGGTCTTCGATCAGCTCGAAGTCGAGCGGCTTGCCGTCGATGACGATGGGCTGCAGCGCACCCAGGGAGGTGCGCCCGTGCGGGTGCCGCTTGAACCAGATGTTGAAGAACGCCAGGAACCGGTGCCACGCGACGCCCATTGTGGGCTGGGTGGCGATCGTGATCATCCACGCGTAGGAGATGAGGATCTTGATCGCCGCCACGAGCACGATGGCCGTGCCCAGTGACTCGTACGACGCCCCCGAGAACAGCCTTCCCAGCCAGAACAACAGCGGGAAGTGCAGAACCGACGCCTCGCCCTCCTTGGCCGCGCGCGCGTACTCCAGCCCGCGCAGCAGGACGATGCAGATCATGACGCCGAGGATGGTGAACTCGACGTAGTAGGCCTGCCAGAACGTGGAGCCGAAGAACCGCGACCGCCTGCCCAACCTGCGCGGCAGGTTCTTCTGCCGGATGCCCATGAGCACGCAGATGCCGATGAGCCCGAACACCGCCAGCGCCTCGACCACCCAGTCGAACAGGAAGAAGTGGCCGATGAGGGGCAGTGCGAAATCGGGGTCGAAGATCTGCCCGTGGGCGGTGACCAGGGTGAGGAACAAGATGATGAACCCGATCATCGTCACCCAGTGCGCCACGGCCACAAGGGGCAGCCTGGCCATGCGGGTATGGCCGAGGAACTCGCGAATCAGCGTGATCGTGCGGGCGCCGGGCTCGTCCGAGCGGTTCGTGGGCTGACCCACTTTGACCGTTCGCACGATCTGGCCAATCATGCGCACGAACAGCGACCAGGCGACTACGGTCACGATGAGACAGACGATGACCACGAGCGGCTTGAGCATGGGCTGAACTCTACTGGTGGGTACCGACAATCCGCCGGGTCATCCCGTCCCTCACCGCCCGTGACGCACGAGGCCGTGCTCCCGGTCGAGGACGGCTACCGCAGCGCGGCCAGTTGTGCGATCTGAGCGGGCTTGACCCGGCAGCAACCACCGAGGTATTCGGCCCCGACGCTGATCCAGTCGTAGCTGTGCGCGGTGCTCCAGTGCGGCTCGCCTCGCCAGAGCTGTGCCGAGGCGTCCCACGTCTCGCCGCTGTTCGGGTAGGCGATGCCGGCCATGGTGGGCAGTCGGCCGAGAATGGCGGCCAAGGCCGGGGTGACGTCGTCCGGCGCGCAGCAGTTGACCCCCACGGCCACCAGGTTGCCCACCCCTTCGAGCGGGACCACGGCGTCGGCCAGGGGCACGCCGTCGCGGGTTGTCAAACCTCCGGGTGCGGGCGTCAGGCTCACCCACGCCGGCACGTCGAGGGTGGGCAGCAGCGTGGCGAGCGCCTCGATCTCGGCGGCGGAGGGGATCGTCTCGCAGGCCAGCACGTCGACCCCGGCTGCCAGCAGGTCGTCGGCGCGGCGGCGGTGAAAGTCGGTGAGCTCCTTCACGGCCGTGCCGGCGTCGAGTCCGTAGCGGCCGGTGTATTCGGAACCGTCCGCCAGGCTGGCGCCGTAGGCACCCAGCGAGCCCGCGACCAAACCAGTGGGGCACGCCTGCTCACGGGCGTTTCGCGCCGCCTCGACGCTGCGCCGGATAGCGGTGCCGGCCAGCTCCGGGTCGTAGCCCGAGCGCTGGAACGACAGCGTGCTCGCCTGGTAGCTGGCGGTCGTGGCCACGGTCGCTCCGGCCTCGAAGAAGGCGCGGTGCACGGCCTCGACGGCGGTCGTGTCGTCGAGCAGCAGCCGGGCCGACCATAGGCCGCCGGACAGGTCGTGGCCGTCGTCTTCCAGGGCGGTGGCCAAGCCACCGTCGATCAGGGTGAACGTCATGGTCGTAGCCGTTTCGTCTGGAGCGAGGCTCTGTGAATTCTGCTCTCTGCACGGTAATCGGTGCGTCCTCGCAGATCGCCAGCGCTGGCGCGGGCAGGGACGCCGCTGGGGAGAGCCCTCGAGTGGCTCTCCCAGCAGATGTCGAATGATCGAACGTCAGCGTCGTCGGCTGTGCGCCTTCGGACGCTTCGCGAGGGCTTCACGCTTGTTCCCGCGCCCAGCGGGCATGGTGCCCGCTCCTGCGCGTCGACTACGCCGGCGAGGGGCCGCTGCGTGCAGCTGACGGCCACCGGACCGCAGGCCCTTGACGGTGTGCTTGGCGAGGCTGCGGCTGGCCGGCACCACGACGTCGACGCCGGTCCACCAGGCTCCGGCGATGACCTGCCGGGCGCCGGAGAGGCGCGGGAGCCGGTCGGCGTCCAGTCCGATGATGATGATGCCGACGAGCACGATCAGGCCGCCGACGCCCTGCCGGGCCCCGGGCTGCTCGCCGAGCAGCAGCCAGGCGCTGCTCAACGCGAAGATGACCTCCGACAGCGAGACGAAGCTCGCGACCCGGGTACCCAAGCGACGCACAGCCACGATGCCGGTGAGGTAGGCGGCGACCGCGCAGACCAGGCCGAGGATGAGGACGGGAACCGCGAATGACACGGTGTGCCCGGCGAACCTCACATCGCCGAGGTTCAGGTGGATCGGCATGATGCCGAGCGCACCCGCCACCAGAATCACGATCGTGCCCACGATCATGCCGCCTCCGGTGAGCACGACAGCCGGTGGACGCGGGCCCGAGCCGCCCGCCATCGCGAAATACGCGGTGAGGCACAGCGCAGCCCCGAAGCCCCAGACAGTGCCCAGCACGTTGAACGTGCCGCCGCCGTCGACGACGCCGATGACGGTGGCCAGACCGGCCACTGCCACGGATGCGCCGAGTAGAACGGTCGGCGCGGGGGCTTGCCGCGTACGGGCCCAGGTCCAGAAGATGAGCAGCACGGGAGCGAGGTACTCGATGAGCAGCACCGACGACACCGGCGCGTACTGGATCGCCGTGAAGAAGCACAGCTGTGCGCCGGCGATGGCGATCATGCCGTACCCGAGCAGGCTTGGAGCCCAGCCGCGAGCCCGGCTGCCCGCCTGCAGGATGAGAACGACTGTGGGCACGATGAGCACGAGGGCTGCGGTGCCGATGCGCGCCAGCGCGACGGCGGACGACGACCAGCCGGCGTCGAGCAGGCTGCGCCCTACCGGACCGGAGAGCCCGTACGCGACGGCCGAGACGAACGCCACCGGCAAGCCGGCTCGCACTGCGGCCGAGGTGGGGTTGGTGATGAGTTGGGTGGTCATGGGAACGCCTCCTGCCTATCTTCGGTTGTCATGACCACGCCGTTGTGCTTGTCACGAGCAAAATTATTGAATGCTCATGACACTACCCGCAGATCGGTAAGGAGTCAAAGTGCTTTTCACTCATGACGTCGAGGACGCGCTGCTCGTTGCCGCCGATCTGGTGAACACCGCTGCGCGCGGTGACGAGCTCCTGGTCGATGTGCAAGACCTGGACGATTTCGCCTCACGCCATCAGCTCAGCGTGCGGACCACGGGCGGTCAGGCGCAGGTGCAGCAGGCGCGAGTGATCCGCCAGAGGCTGCGCCGAGCCTGGGAGGTGGCGCACGATCGCGACCAGATGGTGGCCTTCCTGAACGCAGCCCTCGATGACAGCCAGGCGCGCCCCCTGCTCACGCGGCACGGCGACTGGGACTGGCACCTGCACTTCACCCCGCTCGGTGCACCGATCGAGCAACAAGTGTTGGCCGAGGCGGCCATGGCGATGGTGGTGCTGTTTCGTGAGGACGAGCTGGCCCGGCTCAAGTTCTGTGCCGGCGAGCAGTGCGACGCCGTGCTCGTCGATCTCTCACGCAATCGCAGCAAGCGCTATTGCGACACGGCAAACTGCGGCAACCGGGCCAACGTGGCCGCCTATCGTGCCCGACGCCGGGTGGGTGCGGACGTGCCGGGTTCAGGCTGAAGGTGATGCCAGGTCAGCCGCGGTCGACCAGCAGGTGGTCGGCGGCAACGTTCACTGCGGTCACGGCCAGCACCGACGGCCAGGCGCCGACCTTCTTGGCCAGTGGGTGCGAGAGCCCGAAGCCCAGCAGATACAACGCGCCCAGGGCGCCGGCCGCGGCCGGCCCTTTCTTGGCCAGCCAGGTGCGACCGGCCAGCAGACCGGCACCGGCCAGCACCACACCGCCCAAGGGGCGGATCCCGCTCTGCCGCGCGACCAGGTAGCCACCCAACAGTCCGAAAGCAGCCACCGGAGCGGTCTGCACCTCGTCACTTGCCCGCAACGTCATCCCGTCAGCCATGCTCGTCAACGTACCCCGGCTGAATGCCGCCCAGGCGAGGTGGGGCGATTTCTGGCGCTATGACGATGCCCCGGCCGGCGGGGCATCGACATAGCGCAGGAAAGGCCCCGGGACCTGCCGCTGGCCCACGCAGTTCAGCCCATGCTCTTCGTGCCGTCGAGTCCTTCGCGGATGATGTCGGCATGTCCGGCGTGCTGCAGCGTCTCGCCGGCGATGTGCAGCAACGTACGGCGGGCCGTCTGCACCTTGCCCGGCGGGAACCAGGGCGCCGCAGGCAGCGGCCAGGCCTTGTCGAGGTCGAACGAGGCGGCCAACTCATCGGTCGCGGAAGCCACCTCGCCGTAGAACGTCAGCACCCCGGCCAGTGTCTCGTCGGGCAACAGCACGAACTGCGCCTGCCGCGCGGCCCAGTCTGACTCGTCGAATTGCGTCCAGTCTTTGCCGCCGCGCTCCATCGCGGGGGCGCCGATCTCGATGAACCTCGCCCAGGCTCTGCTCGGTGAACGCGACGTGCTTGATCAGGCCGCCGAGCGTCAGCTCGCTCACAGTCGTGCGCTCGCGGGCCTGATCGTCGGTGATGCCCTCGGCCGACTTGGTGAGGAAGTATCGCGCTGTGGTGAGGGTCTCGAGGATGTCGGCGCGTTCGCCGGTCAGCGTGGTCATGTGTGGTCCTCCCAGATCGTGGGCCGGGCGGCGGCCCGTCGTGAGCCCCGCTGGCTAGCGTAGGCGCCGGCTGCCGTCCGAGGGCTCCGCCGGCAGGCGTGCCGGACGGAGCCCGGACGTCCCGACCGACGGCAGTCGCCCCGGCGCGTCGGGAGAGAGCAATATGTCAGCACAAACCCTTGACAGGACGGGGTTGGCCTCACTTGAATAGAGGGGCCGGAAGTTCCGCGCTCCCCCCTTCTCCGATGGAGGCGTCCTTGTCCAGCAAGTCCCCCCTGCTGATCATGTCCGAGACCACCCCCACGGTCTTGTGGAACGACTCCGCCGATCCCAACGAGATCAAGCAAGGTCTCGAGTGGGGCGTCGTCGGAGCCACTTGCAACCCCGTGATCGCGCTCGCGTGCATTAAGGCCGACCTCCCCCGGTGGAGTCGGCGCATTCACGAACTCGCTGCCGAAAACCCCACTGCCACACAGGATGAGATCGGCTGGCTGGTCGTGGAGGAGCTCTCCATCGACGCCGCCAAGCTGCTCGAGCCCGCCTTCGAGGCGTCCGGTGGCCACAATGGCCGGCTGTCGATGCAGACCGACCCGCGGTTCTACCGCAACGCTCAGGCGCTGGCCGACCAGGCCGAGCACTTCTCCAAGCTCGCCAAGAACATCATCGTCAAGATCCCCGCCACCAAGGTGGGCCTCGAAGCGATCGAAGAGGCCACCTACCGCGGCGTGAGCATGAACGTCACTGTCTCGTTCACCGTGCCCCAGGCGGTCGAAGCCGGCGAGGCCATCGAGCGCGGGCTCAAGCGGCGTGAGGCCGAGGGGCACGACGTTTCCGGCATGGGGCCGGTCGTCACCATCATGGTCGGCCGCCTCGACGACTGGATGAAGGATTGCGCCAAGGCTGGCAAGGTCTCGCTCGACCCCGGCTACTACGAGTGGGCCGGCGTTGCGGCTTTCAAGAAGGCCTACGGCATCTTCCAAGAGCGTGGCCTGCGCAGCCGCCTACTCTCGGCCGCTTTCCGCAATCACCTGCACTGGTCGCAGCTCATTGGTGGCGACGTGGTGATCTCCCCGCCGTTCGCCTTCCAGCAGCTCTTCAATGTCAGCGGCATCGAGGCTGTGGCGCGCATCGATGACCCGGTCGACAAGGCTGTGGTCGATGCGCTCTACGAGAAGATCCCCGACTTCCGCCGCGCCTACGATGTGGACGGCATGACTCCGGAGGAATTCGATGAGTTCGGCGCCACCCGAAAGACGTTGCGACAGTTCCTCGCTGCGGCCAACGAACTCGAAGCGATCGTGCGTGACGTCTTGACGCCTGCGCCCTGAGGCGCATCCGCCGTCAGACCGGCAAAGCCTTTAGCTCTCAACCCAATACCGTTCAGTCATACAGTGCTCACTGGCTGCTGACTGGACGGTATTGGTCTAACCTTCACCATCTCAAGCTCTAGTTCGCATCAGTAGGAGAATTAGTCATGTCAGAGACGATCCGGCTTACCGTTGGTCAGGCGTTGGTGCGGTTTTTGGGGTGTCAGTTCAGTGAGCGTGATGGGGTGGAGCGTCGGTTGGTGATGGGGTGTCTGGGGATCTTTGGGCATGGGAATGTGGCCGGAGTGGGGCAGGGCTTGTTGCAGGCCGGGGTGGAGTGGGATGCGGGGGTTGAGGGTGCGGTGGAGATGCCGTTCTGGGTGGTGCGGAATGAGCAGGGCGGCGTGCATGCGGCGGCGGGATTTGCGAAGGCGATGAATGGGCTGTCGACGTTGGCGGTGACGGCATCGACGGGTCCCGGGTCGACGAATATGGTGACGGGGGCCGCGTTGGCGACGGCGAATCGGGTGCCGGTGTTGGTGTTGCCGTCGGACGTGTTTGTGTCGCGGTGGCCGTCGCCGGTGTTGCAGGAGCTGGAGGATCCTCGGTCGTTTGATGTGTCGGTGAATGATGCGTTCAAGCCGGTGTCGCGATTTTGGGATCGGGTGAGTCGTCCGGAGCAGTTGATGCCGTCGGCGTTGGCGGCGATGCGGGTGTTGACGAGTCCGGCTGAGACGGGTGCGGTGACTCTTTGCCTGCCCCAGGATGTGCAGGCAGAGGCGTTTGACTGGCCGGTGGAGTTTTTCCGGCGGCGGGTGTGGCATGTGGGGCGTCCGGTGCCGGAGCCGGCAGCCGTGGCGCGGGCGGTGGAGGTTATCCGTACGGCGCAGCGGCCGCTGTTGGTGGTAGGTGGCGGGGCCCGGTATTCCGAAGCAAGCCAGGCGGTGCGCGACTTCGCGACCGCGACGGGGATCGCGGTCGCGGATACGCACGCGGGCAAGGGCGTGGTGAATTGGGATCATCCGTGTGCGGTGGGTGGTCTGGGATCGACGGGGACGGCGGCGGCGAACACGTTGGCGCGGGAGGCGGATGTGGTGATCGGAGTCGGGACCCGGTGGTCGGACTTCACCACGGCCAGTCACACGGTGTTCGCGAATCCGGACGTGCGGTTTGTGAATATCAATGTGGCGGGGTTTGACGCGGCCAAGCACGCGGCGACGATGGTGGTCGCCGATGCCCGGGAAGGAGTGGTCGCGCTGACCCGGGAACTGGACGGGTGGGGGACGAGCGAGGAGTACCGGGCCAGGACGGTGGAGTTGGCCGGTCAGTGGCACGACGTGGTCGAGGAGTGTTACCACCGCGACCACACCCCGGTGCCGGCCCAGACCGAGGTGTTCGGCGCGATGAATGAGGCGATGGGCCCACGGGATGTGGTGATCAATGCGGCGGGGTCGATGCCGGGTGATCTGCAGGCTTTGTGGCGGGCCACGTCTCCGGGGGAGTATCACGTGGAATACGCGTTCTCGTGTATGGGATATGAGATTCCAGCGGCGTTGGGCGTGAAGCTAGCGATCGGTGACGGCGGGCAGGTGGTCGCGATCGTGGGGGACGGCACGTTCCAGATGTTGCCGATGGAGATCGCGACGATGGTGGGCGAGGGCATCAAGGTCGTGTTGGTGTTGCTCGACAATGGTGGCTATGCCTCGATCGGGGCACTCTCGGCGTCGCGGGGGTCGCAACGGTTCGGCACCCGGTACCGCACTAAGGATGGTGGGCCGGTGCCGTTCGACATGGCCGCCAACGCCGCGTCCTGGGGGGCGAAGGTGTTGATCGCCGATGGGGTGGAGGACTTCCGGGTCAAGTTCACTGAGGCGTTGGCCGCCGAGGAGACGACAGCGGTCTATATCAAGACCGACCTGTACGGGCCGAACCCACCCGGCACCGCGTGGTGGGACGTGCCCGTCTCCCAGGTCTCCACCCTCGAATCCACCCAACAGGCCTACGTCGAGTACCAGGCCGAGAAAGCCGACCAACGCTTCTACCTCTAACCACAACCAAAGCGGTCAAGGTGTCCGAGGTGGCTGGGAGCGCTCTGGCGCGGGCGGGGGAAAGAGGTGACTCACCTGTGGCTCCCCGTCCGCGAACTGGTACGCCTCCAGCTCGAATCGCCGGTCGGCCCCGGTGAGGCGGGTTTCGTGTTGTCGCTGGTGCTCGGCCCACGTGCCGACGAGGTATGACTCGACGAACCGGGTTGGATCCGCGCCGTCTCGAAAGAGCTCCCAGCGCAACGCACCTGTGCGCCGCCGGGAACGTCCTACATGGCGCATCGCCTCGCTGAACGCGACAGCGTTCTCCTCAGCGACCCGGTAGATCGCACTGACCAGAACTGGCCCGTCGGCTGGCCCCGGAGTGATGAGCAGTTGCGGCGCCGGCCAATGCACCGACGGTGTCCGATCGAGGTTGCTCGTGTCGGGCATCGGTGCCCGCAGGCCGACGACGGCACCGATCAACAAGGTCGCCGCAGCGACGAGAAGGGCCACGCTGACCGAGGTGTGATCGGCGATCGTCCCCCAGATGACTGCGCCCACCGCCTGGGCACCCTGAAAGACCACGAGGTAGTAAGCCAGTCCGCGTCCTCGCACCCAGTTGGGCAGCGCCAGCTGCAGGCCGGAATTGAGACTCGACAGCACGGCGATCCACGCCATACCCACAGGGAGCAAGGCGATACCCACCAGAATCACGTTGCCCGCCGTGGCCACCACGAGGATTGCCACGGCGGTGACGAGCATCGCCGCGGTGACGAGTCGGGCAGAGCCGAACCTGGCCCGCAGCCGGGGGACGACCACCGCGCCGCCGACCGCCCCCAGGCCGACCATGCCGAGCAGCACGCCGTAGCCGCCAGATCCCAGCCCCAGCCGGCCCGCCGCCACCAACGGCAGCAACGCCCACACCGAGCTGGCGGCGGGGATGAATAGGAGCGCCCGATATAGCAGGCGCCGCACGATCAGGGCGTTCCTGACGTAGCGACCTCCGGCGCGCAGCGCCTCGCCCAGGCGCTCCGGTGGGACGGTGCTGGAGCGTTTCGGAGCCCGCCAGCCGAAGATCAGCGCGGCGATTCCGATGAATGACAGGGCGTTCAATGCAAAGACCAGAGCCGGGCCCACCAGCGCGACGATGAAGCCGCCGATGGCCGGACCCACGGCTCGAGCGACGTTCATGTTGAGGCCGTTGAGCGCTGCGGCCTGCGGTAGCAGCTTGCGTTGGACGAGGTCTGGCTGAATCGCCTGCCAGGCCGGGCCGGCCAAGGCGTTGCCGCAGCCCAGGGCGAAGGTGAGACCGAGGATCAGCCAGGGACTCTTGAATCCCAGGAAGGTGACGGTTGCCAATACTGCGGCCGCCACGAACATCGCGGACTGTGCCGTAAGCAGCAGCCGCTTGCGGTCGACGAGATCGGCCAGCGCACCCGCAGGCAGTGCCAGCAGCACGATCGGCAGGCTGGAGGCGGTCTGAACCAGCGACACCAGGATCGGGGAGCGATCGACCAGCAGCCACTGGGCGCCGACGGTCTGCATCCAGGTGCCGACATTAGACGTGAACTGTGCGATCCACAGCGCTCGAAAGATCGGTGACTCCACCAGCGGAGCCCAGGCCGATGCGGGCCTGGCCGGCGAATTGGTACTGCTGGCCCCCGTGGGCACGAACAACCACCTCCTTCGCGTTGAGTAACGTACGGCCGATCGCCGAGCCCGCCGACGACTCGCCCGGGCCGGTTCTGTCCAGCAGAGCCTGCCAGAGTTGTCCACAGGCGGCCTGCAGAGGTGGCGGGATCTGTTTAGCCTCCGGCTATGCAAACGACTCCTGTGCGATGCGCGCGTGCGACGACATCCGCGATCGTCCTGGCCGTAGTTCTCCTGGCGGCCGTGCTGAGTGGCTGCTCTGGTTCGAGGCAAGACGCCCCAGGTGCCTCCCCGAAGTCGGCGGCTCCGGCCAGGGCTGCCACGTCTGCGACTCGGTCGGTGCCGTCGCCACCCGTCCTACCCGAGGCGGCGAAGCGAAGCGACGACGCTGGTCAGGAAGCGTTCATCCGGTATTGGTTCGACCCCTACAACTACGCCATCGCGACCGGAGACACCAAGCCGATGATGGCGGTTTCCAACCCGGGAGGTAAAAGTGTTGTACGGCTGTCAAAAGAGATAGACGATGTTTATTCCCACGGGGGCCGAATGGAAGGGATCGCATACCTCATCGAGGATATGGTCAGAGTTCCCACCAATCCTGACGGGTCTACCTACCCGACTCTGACCTTCTCGCGTACTGCCGGGGTTGTGGTTGAGGCCAACGGCAACCGTTCCCCGACAAAGGCAGTGCACAATGACACGTTGCCGATGGCCCTCGAATTCAAGGGCAATCGTTGGAGCTTCTTTGCATGGGTAAGAGAGTGACGATGCTGCGCATCGCGATCGCTCTACTGTTGGCGACTGGCGCAGGATCCAACTTTGACGGTATCTCCACGGGAGACTATGTCGAGGTAACGGGATCGACGCGGCATTCTGCCCCCGTAAGCCCGGGCCACGCACCAACCTCGCGCATCCCGGCTGAACCCCACCCAGCAGTGACCCGGCTGCCCGACTGCCCGAACAACACCCCGTCCACCGGCACGGTGGAGACCTGCCCGCGCGCGATGTCGTGCCCTGACCCGTCAACCGTCCGAATGCGCCGGTGGACTGCCCCACCCGGCACCGAGCGCGGTCAGCGCGGCTGGGTCTCGGGTGTGTCGCAGTGCCGCGGGCAAGGAGCCGTCGCGCCACCAAACATAGAACTGAGCACAGACGACTTCCGCCGCCTGCCGCTGCCGGCCGGAGTGGCGGTAGTGCAGCCACCTGGCGATCGAGTGCTGGTGCGGATGCCGACGAACGTCTACGCCACCAGCACGGCACCCGTCGAGCTGACCACGACCGTGCTCGGTCAGCTCGTGCGGGTGCGTGCCACCCCGGTCGCCTGGACCTTCGACTTCGGCGACGGCACCGTCATCGGCCCCACCTCGCGGCCCGGCGGCCCCTACCCCGACCTGGCGAATGCTCACGCCTATCCGAGCCGAGGCACCTTCACCATCAGGCTCGTCACCTCGTACAAGGGCGAGTACGCCGTAGCCGGCGGAGCCTGGCAGCCCGTCACGGGAACGGCTGAGATAGCCAGTGACGTCGAAACCGTCACCGTCCTCGGCAGCCACGCCCGCCTGCGCGCTGATCCGTAAGAACGAGATCCAGTCAGCGACGTCCCGAGACCCGGCGAGACAGGGTGGCCGCGGCCTGCCGCAACGCAGGCAGCAGCAGGGTGGGCTCCACGGAGCGATCAGAGCGCCAGGTGATCGCGATTCCGGCCACCGGAAACTCATTGTGGTCGAGCACCGGCAGCGCAATGGACGAGAATCCCTCGGTGACCTCGCCCTCCTCGGTGGCGTAGCCACGTCTGCGGGCCTCGCTGAGCAACCGGCGCAGCTCGGTCGGGGTGTGTGGGCCGGACGTGCCGCGCTGCACCAGAGCATCCGCGTTGGGAAAGAGCGCCGTCACCGCACTGGAGGGCAGGGCCGAGAGGATGGCTCGTCCGCTGGCGGTGAGGGCGGCGGGCAGCCGGACGTCCACGTCGGTCACCAGCGACTCCCGGCCCCGCGCGCGTTCCTCCACCACATAGAGCACCTCGCGCCCGTGCAACACCGCGAGATGCGCACTCTCCGAGACGTCGTCCACCAATCGGCCCAACACCGGGCGAGCCAATCGCGCCAGCGGGGCCTGCCTGGTGTAGGCGCTGCCGAGCTCGAAGGCGCTCAGGCCGAGCCCGTAGCGGCGCTCTTCCGGCAGGTGGGCCACGAAACCGTGCTCCACCATCACGTTCAGCAGGTGATACGTGGTGGAGCGCGGCAGCCCCAGTTCGGCTGCGATGCGCGCGGCTGGCAGTGGCCCGGCCTGTCGAGCCAATAGCGAGAGCATGGCCAAGGTCTGCTCAGCTGCCGGCACCTTGCTCACGGCCCCGATCTTGGGTGGCGCTGCGAATTTTCACAACCTCGCCGGCGGTCACGGTGGGTGAGGAGAGGCTGGGAATCGACTGGGCAGCGAGAGGTTTTCTTCAAGTGCGTGCCAATTCGACCGATATCACGCGCATGCGTCTGTCGTCGATGACCCGGTGGATCCCCACCTCCGCGGTCACCGCCTGGGTAGTGGCTTCGTTGGTAGCCGCGCCTCTGGGCGGTCTGCCGTCGCAGATCTCGCTGAGCAACCAGCCGTTGTACTGGACGAGCATGCTCGCATCCGCCGTGGTGTGCCTAGCGGCGGCGTGGCGAGAACGGGAGCACCGATTTGGCTGGGTGCTGGTGGCGGTGAGTGTGCTGAGCTGGGTCGCTGGCGACATGTATTTCGTGCTCATGCCACCACCGGTTCCGATTCCCTCGTGGGGCGACCTCGGTTACCTCTCCTTGTATCCCCTCGCGGCTGCCGGGCTGTCCTTGCTCATGAAGGCTGGGCCCAGCGCGACGGGCGCTTCCGGGTGGAGCGCCCGAGCGAGAGTCACCCGGCTCATCGACGGTCTGGCGGTGGCCCTGGCCATCAACGCGGCCGCCGCCAGCGTGGTGTTCAGCAGTATCGATGTGGCTTTCGACACCCATCCGCTCGAGATGGCGATGACGTTGTCCTATCCGGTGCTCACGGCGATTCTGCTGTCCACTGTTGTCGCGAATCTCGCTCTGCGAGAATGGGTTGCGCGTCCTCGACTGTGGTTGTTGGGCGTTGGCGTGTTGTGTTTCTGGTTTTCTGACGCCTCCTTTGCCGCCACGGTGGCCACCAATACCTACTCCACCGGCTGCTTCGTGGATGCGGGCTGGTTGATGGCTTTCGCGCTCTTTGCCGGAGCCGCCTGCGTTGACGATGGCCCCCGCAAACTGAAGTCGAGTGATCTGCGCACGGTCACTGTTCCCGTGGTGTTCTCGGTTATGGCGCTGGCGGTGCTGGCCACGACGGCCATGTTGCGGCTGAATCTCGTGGCGGTGAGTCTGTCGGCGGCTGCGCTGGCGGCTGTCCTGGTGCGATTGGCTTTGACGCTCGTAGACAACAGAAAGCTCATTCAGGACGCTCGGCAGGAGGCGCGCACCGATGCGCTCACCGGGCTGGCCAACCGGCGGGCCCTGCTCGACGACTTGGCAGTCGCCTGCATCTCCCGCGCTCCCACCGTGCTGGCCTTGTTCGATCTCGACGGGTTCAAGGCGTTCAACGACACCTTCGGGCATCCGGCGGGCGACAGTCTGCTGTCACGGGTGGGTGAGCGGCTGCGCCAGGCCACGAGCCATCGCGGCCGCGCCTACCGTCTGGGCGGGGACGAGTACTGCGTGCTGCTCGACGCCGCGGGCAAGGACGATTGGCGGATCGCCCTGGTCGACAGTGCGGAGGCGCTGGGGGAGAGTGGCCCCGGTTACCAAGTCAGCGGATCTGGCGGCCATGTGGTGCTTCCCGCCGAGGCCGATCAGCCCGGAGCGGCGATGAAGCTGGCCGACGAGCGGATGTATGCCGCCAAGGCTGCCCGTAAGGCCGCAGGCCTCAAGGGCTCTCGTTCCGCGGCTGTCCCGGCCCTCAACTCCCGAACTGCTGCGTCCGCAGGGTCTCGGCAGAGTGCCGTCGTTCAGAAGGCCACGACGGAGTAGGACCTGTCGGCCACGATCTGCACGTCTGGGATTACAGACGACAACGTTGCCAACCGGCTGTCGAAACGAGGCCGGGTGAGATGCCATTGAGTCCATGAGTGAGTCTGTCGTCAAGGAAGCCGTCGTCGTGGGAACCGGGCCCGTCACGCCCGAGCAGCTGCTAGCGGTGGCGCGGCACGGCGCGCGCGTGCGCCTGGCGGAAGAGGCCCTGGCCGAGATCACCAAGAGTCGAGACATCGTCGACGCCCTGGCCGACGACGTGGCGCCGCACTACGGCATCTCCACCGGATTCGGTGCGCTGGCCACCACGCAGATTCCGAGCGAACGCCGAGCAGACCTGCAGCGCAGCCTGATTCGCTCGCACGCGGCCGGCTCCGGCCCCGAGGTGGAGCGCGAGGTGATCCGCGCGCTGATGCTGCTGCGCATCTCGACGCTGGCTACCGGGCGCACCGGCATCCGCCCCGAGACGGCGCAGGCGTACGTGGCAATGCTCGACGCCGGCATCACGCCCGTGGTGCGCGAGTACGGCTCGCTCGGTTGTTCTGGTGACCTGGCGCCCCTGTCGCACTGCGCGCTGGCGCTGATGGGCGAGGGCATGGTGCGCGATGCCGAGGGCACTCTGCGCGAGGCGGGAGAAGCGTTGCGGGCGGCCGGAATCGAGCCGGTGACCCTGGCCGAGAAGGAAGGCCTGGCGCTCGTCAACGGCACCGACGGCATGCTCGGCATGCTCGTGATGGCGCTGGCCGATCTGCGGATGCTGCTCGCCACCGCTGACGTGGCCGCTGCGCTGAGCGTGGAGGGCCTGCTGGGCAGCGAGTCGCCGTTCGCGGCCGACCTGCAGGCCCTGCGCCCGCACCCGGGCCAGGCGGCCTCGGCGGCCAACCTCCGCACCATGCTGGCGGGCTCGGGCATCGTCGCGAGCCATCAGGGCCCCGAATGCACGCGCGTGCAGGACGCCTACTCGTTGCGGTGCGCTCCTGCGGTGCACGGCGCAGCCCGCGACACCGTCGACCACGCCACCCGGGTGGCCGAGTGGGAGCTGGCGGCGGCCATCGACAACCCGGTGGTCACCCTCGACGGCCGGGTGGAGTCGAATGGCAACTTCCACGGGGCGCCCGTGGCTTATGCGCTCGACTTCCTGGCGATCGCGGCCGCCGATGTGGCGAGCATGTCGGAGCGGCGCACGGATCGGTTCTGCGACAAGGCGCGCAACAACGGACTCAACCCCTTCCTGGCTGATGACCCGGGTGTCGACTCGGGGCACATGATCGCTCAGTACACGGCGGCGGGCATCGTCTCGGAAATGAAGCGGCTGGCTGTGCCGGCTTCGGTGGACTCCATTCCCAGCTCGGCCATGCAGGAAGACCATGTCTCGATGGGCTGGCACGCCGCGCGCAAGCTGCGCAAGGCGGTGGACGGGCTGGCTCGAGTGTTGGCCGTGGAGATTCTGACGGCCGCTCGGGCTATTGATCTGCGTGCTCCCTTGGAGCCTGCTGTTGCTACCGGTGCTGTACGGGATCTGTTGCGGGCCAAGGGGGTTGCTGGTCCTGGGCCGGACCGGTTCTTGTCGGCTGAGATTGAGGCCTGCCACGAACTGGTGGTCTCGGGTGCGGTGCTGGAGGCTTCTGGGTTGGTTGGTTCGGCCTGCTGAGCGCCGATGAGTGCGGCTGGTCCTGCTGGACGAGCGCGGCTAGTCCCGGCTAGTCCCAATACCGTTCAGTTAAGGTTACAGCGGTGTAGTTTGGTGGTATGCCGCGTGCTGGATGGAAGAAGCCGGAGACTGAGCGCCGCTTGTCCGATCTGGTGTCGGTGGGGGTGTTGACGCGGGTGTTCCCGGCGGAGCTGGTTGATGAGGTGATCGCGCAGGTCGGTAGGACTGAGCAGCGTCATCGGTCGTTGCCGGCGCGGGTGATGGCGTATTTCTCGATCGGGATGGCTTTGTACTCGGAGGGCTCTTATGAGGATGTGTTGGCGCAGTTGACTGATGGGCTGTCGTGGGCCTCGGGGTGGACTGAGACGTACAGTCCGCCGAGCAAGTCGGCGATTTTCCAGGCCCGAGCACGGTTGGGTGCGCAGCCGCTGGCAGTGTTGTTCGAGAGGGTCGCCAGACCGATCGGTACCGACGAGATGGCGGGGGTGTGGCTGGCCGGGCGGCGGCTGGTCGCGGTCGATGGTACGTGTCTCGATGTCGCCGACACCACGGTGAATGCCGAGTACTTCGGCCGGCCGGGGGTGAACAAGGGCGAGCGTGCGGCCTTCCCTCAGGCCCGGGTTGTCGCGCTGGCCGAGTGTGGCACGCACGCGGTCTTCGCAGCTCAGGTCGGCGGCTACACCGAGTCCGAGGCCGTCTTGGCTGATCGTCTCCTAGACCGGTTGGCGCCGGGGATGCTGCTGACCGCGGACCGCGGGTTCTTCTCCTATGCCCTGTGGCGTAAGGCATCGGGCAGCGGCGCGGACCTGTTGTGGCGTATCCGCACCGACAAGTCCGGACCCAAGCCGGTCCATGTCGAGGACCTTCCTGACGGCTCCTGGCTGGCAGACCTACGCCAGACTCACTCCGCCGAGGCCCGTTCCGCGGATCCGATGCGAGTGCGCGTGATCGACTACACCCTCGACGACGGCCGCGAGAACCCCCACAGCTATCGGCTTTTCACCACCGTCTTAGATCCCGGCCAGGCCAGCGCGACCGATCTCGCTGCGGCCTACGCGCAACGTTGGGAGATCGAGTCGATCTTCGACGAGCTCAAGACCCACCAACGCGGGCCACGCACCGTGCTACGCAGCAAGTCACCCGACCTGGTGCTCCAAGAGATCTGGGGCCATCTGTGCTGCCACTTCGCGATCCGTTCCCTGATGGCCGAGGCCGCGACCCATTCCGGGCACGACCCCGACCGGGTCAGCTTCGTCGCCGCGCTACGCATCACCCGCCAGACCCTCGCCCACCCGGGCGTCTTTTCCCCCTGACCACAACCCCACCGACAGCCCAAGCTGGCTCGACTTCCTCCGCCGACTCCTGCGACGGCTCAACCCCGCCCGGCGGCGCCGCTCAGCCCCGCGCGTGATCAAGCGGAAATACACCAAATGGCACGTCAAACGCGCCGCCCACGCCACCTGCCCCCAACCCGACCAGCAGACAACCATCAAAGTCAGCCATCGCTAACTGAACGGTATTGCGGCTAGTCCTGCCCGCGAATCGGCGGACCCACTGACGCGAACCGGCGGACTCGACGTCGCGAATCGGCGGACTCACTCTATGGCGCACCGGTCTCCGCCCTGTGGGAGTGCCACCCATAGGCGCGGCTCACACCCGTCTCCCCTGCACTGGATGGACTCAAACCCTACTCGGGCTGTGTCACACCACCTTCACATACACAGAACGACAGGCCGCCCGCTTGGGAACCCGGCTCAGCCCGCCAGGCCTCCAGCTCTAGCTGTGTCGGGCTGCTGAGACGCGAAGGCGTCGCAAGACGGGTCCGAGCCTGACAAGCTCATCAAGTCTCCGATGGCGGAAATCTGAGGATAGTTGCGCTACATTCGTGCGCTAGGGGGTCGGCCCTCGGATGGCTACAGCGACATCCGAGTGGTGAAGGTCTGGGGAGACGCTTCACTAAGGGTTGCGAATGTAGAGTCGGAAGGGGGTACGGGTTTCGTGGTTGCAGATACGGCGCCAGCCGGACAAGACCTCGTAATCATGGCGATGTCTGGGGTCCAGCTCTTCATTGGGGAATCGCGGACAACGGCAGACCTTCACGCATCGAGCCAGATCATGTCGCGCCTGGCCTCGGCAGCGGCGCAAGTGGCCGCACGCGCAGGATCAGTCGTGATGCCGGCAACGACGCCGCCCAGTACCGCCGATTCGCTCGCACAGTGGCGGGGTCTGCCCAATCGAGTTGTGGTGCTCACCGAGGCCGGATCTGGAGCGAAGGTCGCCCGCGATATGGCCGCCGAAGTTGAGCGTTCCTGGGTTGAGTTGTGCAGGGAAGCCACGACGGATAGTCCACCCCCTGGGTTCCCCATGGTCCAATGGGTATGTGTGCCCGCCGGGACGGGAGGATACGTCAAGCAATGGGCCACTGCGGGTGCGCACTTGATGGCCCGCAAGCGAATCCGAGACTTTCCTGACTATCGCCGATCTTCGAACGGCGGTGCACCCTTGTGTTCCTTGAGCGGGCGTTGGTTGGCTGTGAATGAGCCCGTCAGGACCTCCGTGAGAATGAAGGCAGGCGAGTCATTATCGGTACCCGCCCTCGTCAAGCGGCGACTTGGCTCCCGTGCAGGCGGGTTTCCCTCGACTTTGTCGGTCGCGTCGGCGCCCTTTCGGGCGGCCGTCATTGACGGTGCGGACCCAGACGGGTTGAAAATTGTCCAACTCCTCCAGACAGCGGTCGGAACCCTATGCAAGTCAGCGGGAGTTAGTCAGGGTAGAAGTGACCTGCCAGGTTTGGCCGCCGAAGCTAATCCGCTAGCGTGGCTTGCTGGTATTGAAGGAGCATGGCTTTATCCTGAAACGTGGGCTCCGGCGTCGCTGCGGCGCGACCACCTGCTGCAAGACGCCCCTGATGCCATCCTGTGCCAGAGTGGGCTCCGGGCGGTTCATCAATTGTATGAATGGGCTACCAGTAAAGGAATCAACGCACCCACTCCCTACTTGGCGCTCGTTATGCAGGATGCCGATAGGATGGGTATGCGCCTCGCCCATCCGCCTAGATGCTCGCCAGAGGCACCGGAGATCCCTATCGCGCCCGAGAAGTGGCATCACCAGGTTTCGGAGGCGTTGATCGCGGCTGGGCGATGCCAGACAGCGGTAGTGCAATCTTCGGCAATATTGGGGCGGACAGTCTACGCCGGTGGTGATGACATGGTTGCATTCGTGCCGGCTGCCACCGCGCTCGATGCAGCGCGCCGAAGTTACAGTGCCTTCCTCGCGAGCCTCACCGCCCCCTACCTAGTGCCGAAGATCACCGCCAGCAGCGCTGTGATGTTCTTCCATGCTGGTCAATCGCTGCAGGCGGTGGTAGCTGACGCGGCGCAACTTCTGAGCGAGGCTAAGGCCTGTGACCGGCCGGGCTTGGGAATAGCGGTGCTACGGCGCGGTAGTGACAAAGCCAGGTTCACGATGCCGTGGCACGTTCACACCACCGCCGATGGTCCGCCCGTGTCAGCTGTGGACCTCATGACCAGTTTGGCGGATGAGATCGGTAGTGGGCTATCCGGCAGTGTCGCGAGCCGGCTGGAACGAGACGAGGCAGAGCTGGACAACTTGCGTCAGAACAAACCGGAATGGTGGCAGCGCGAACTGTCGCGACGGCTCGGGCGCCAGGGCGGGTCGCCCTCGGCTGCGGCAGCCCTGACAGCGATGGGCTTGTCCGGCTCTCCGAGCCTTACCGCTGCTGTAGCGACTATGGCCAGGTTCCTTTCGACTCAGGCAACTGAGACCTCTCGGCCCCGCGAGCAGCCATGAACATGCACGCCTGGGTGATTCTGGAGCCGTTGGACACCGTCTCGATTCGGGACGGACGCAACTTTGCAGCCGGTACGCACAGCACCGGCCGTGCGAGCACTCCAAGTCCATCGACGATTGCAGGGGCTATCGGTGCCGCCTACGGCGCCAATCCCGGCACAGTGAGTGGACCGGTCGTGGTCCGCCGCTTGGAACAGAGTTGGCGCCGCTATTTCCCGGTGCCGCGAGACGTCGTAAGCGATCCTGACGACCAGTGGCGATTATTGGGGCCGGTGGAGTCTTCGGCCTCAGGTTCACCGGTGCATGGTGCTGTTGTGCACGATTTGAGCGCCGACGTCGCTGAGGTGACTTTAGGCGATGGCGATCCCCTCGGCGGCTGGTGGGAGACGAACCAACTGCAGCAATACCTAAGAGAGCGGGCGAACTGGTCTCAATGGCTTAGAGACTTACAAAATTTCACGAATGGCCGCGACCGGTGGCTACCGTGGACGGTCGAGGGACGGGTAGGTCTGACCCGCAACACGGAGCGGATGGGCGTGGAGGGGTATCTCTACGAGACAGAACACCTTCGTCCGTGCCGTGACGCGGCGTTCGCCGCTTGGTGCACTGATCTTCCTGAAGGGGCGCCACGCAAGACGATACGTCTCGGTGGTGAGGCCCGACGGGCTGAAGTCAGCGTCTACTCCGATTCTGACACGAGCTCACCGAGTTGGCCGAAGCGACCGGGCGACTTTCCGGGTGGACGACTGTTGCTCTACCTGGCCACTCCGGCCGTGTTCTCAGACGGATGGCGTCCGGACGACGCCCTCCGAGGCTATCGGACAGAGCTTGTTTCGGCAGTGGTTGACGGCCCCGATGTCATCACGACGGCGACCGTGGACGAGACGACGGCGGTGGTGAAGGCATCGCGACTGCTGTGGGCGGTCTCGGCGGGCAGTGTTTACTACTTGCGGTTTCCCACCTCGGCATTAGCGTCCGCGTTTGCTGAGGACTGGCACGGTCGATGTCTTCATCAGGCCGAAGACGTATATCGGACGGCGGGTTTCGGGCTCGCTCTTATGGGAGGCTGGTAGATGAATCGGGCTTTGTTGTTCCTTTCCGCAGAGTCGCCGATGCATGCTGGCGCTGACGTGGGCATCGGAAGTGTGGACCTTCAGATTCAACGCGAGAGCGCTAGCCGCTTACCGTTGATCTGGGGTCAGAGCCTGAAGGGTGCATTGCGCGATCGCTGCCGCAGCGTGTGGCCTGACGATGGACTGCTGCAGAAGGTTTTCGGATCTGACCCGCCGGGTGCCGTCCGCACCGGGCTCGCTGGCGCTTCGACCTCACAAGGGTCTGCCGCTATGCTCGCGAGCGGTCCTCCAAGGCCCGGGTCGCTCAAGGTGGGGGATGCTCAATTGGTTGCTTTTCCGGCCCCCACATTGGTGTCGAACTTCGCATACTTGAGTAGCCCATTGGCCTTAGCGCGAACTGCCAGAAAGGTATCTCTTCTTGGAGGCGGGTCCCCGAATGTACCGTATAAGCCAGCCGATTCCGCCCTCCTATCGAAGGGCAAGCCATGGGATGGTGAGATCGTGGTGGGACCATTTGTATTGACGGGGAATCCGTCTCCTGGAGTGGTGTCAGAGTGGTCGACGTGGCTGGGGAAGAGCGCCTACCCTCTCGCCGAAGTGCACAACTACTCGCGCACTAAGATTGAAAGTGATCTGCTTATCGTGGGGGACGATGTGCTGACGGCGATAACTGTGGAATGCGTCGAGATCACCCCACGGGTTCAGCTCGATGAGAACAAGGCCGTGCAACAAGGCCCCTTTTACAGCGAGTACTTACCCGCCGAAAGTTTGCTCGTTGCCCTCCTCGAGACCTCAGTTCAATCCCACCTGGAAAACCTGCGGGAAACCCTCGATGGTGAGATCCTGCAGCTGGGCGGCGACGAGACTATCGGCAAGGGCCTTCTATGGGCGCGATTCTTCTCGGCACAACCCATCACCGCTGCGGCGATTCAGCCATGACCCCTCGGCGCATCGATGCAGGACTGGCAGGCAAGGCCGCCAATGTTATCGACTCCCTTCGCGATCACAACGACGACTTGCCTAAAGACATCCTTCCGCGACTACGCGGTCTAGCCGTCAATCTGCGTATCAATGGCCTTGTCGCCACGCTCGCTTTGTACACCGCCAAGAGTGGCAGCGACAGTCTCGGGCAGGCTTACCGGAAGGTATTTGATTCCCTGTGGGCGGAGATTGCCCCGGTCTTGTGCTCACCCCCCAGTGGGGCAGCGAGCGACCCGTTCAAGGCCCTGTGTTCAGCTTCCCCGAGTACTTTGGCTCTGGCTAGTCATCGAGTTGAGCTATTCGCCGTCTGGCTGAGCCGTTTGGCTGAGGCCGTCGTCCACGACCAGCGGGCAGTCAGCATGACTCAGGGATCTGAAGATGCTTGATGAGCGACCGCTGCCGGGGCCGCAGAGTCCGTGGATTCAGCGTCCCCCGACAGCCGAGATTCCCGCGACTCGTGGCGTTGTCGGGCCGTACGCTCGGCTGCTCACCGTGACAAATTCGGAACCTCCCCGATTTGCGGCGACCAGTCTTCCCAATCTTAAGTCGGCCAACAGCCGAGTCTTGCTCTTACGGACGGCTGTCGCCAAAGCATCCCGTGACGGCAGCTATGAACTCGATGAGCGTCCTGGCGCTGAGTGGGCCGTTCAGCACCGATTGGGAGCCGATGGATCAGCTGATCTGCTCGGCGCCGCGCGGGCACGCCGAATGGCGGCCGCTGGCTCTCTAATCAAGGAGAAGGAGGGACAAGAGCGCAAGGAGAAACATGAGTGCACTGCTATTGCACTCCACGTGCAGACGCCTTTTCTGATCGGCACGGGGTCAGGGGGAATCCGCGACCTTGGTATGACCGTGCACGGCACGTACGGATGGCCGATCCTCCCGGGAAGCAGCCTCAAGGGTGCAGCCTGCGCGTATGCGCGCAGTGCACTCGATCTACCGCCGGCAACGCTAGAGACCGTCTTTGGATGCGAGCCATCGCGTACACACGAAATCAACTCCACGAGTAAGACTGAGGTTGAGGGCCCAGCATCTCCCAGCAAGCCTGAGCCGACCTTGCTCGGAGGCGGTGTGCAGTTTCTGGATGCGTTGCCGGCGAGTGTTGAGTTTGACGTAACAATCGATGTACTAACTCCCCACCAAGGTAGGTACTACGAGACTTCGGATGCGGCCTCGGCACCGCCAGCCGAATATTTCCAGCCTGTCCCAGTCAACTTCCTGGTCGTCTCCAGCGGCATCTGGGTGGCTCTACTCGTTGGGGAATCCAAGGCAGTGCAGGTCGCTGTTAAGGCGCTCAGGGGGGCTGTCTGCGACGAAGGTCTCGGGGCCAAAACGTCCGCCGGATATGGATACTTTCAGGTGGGAAGGACCCGGACCATCCGTGGAGGCAAACATGACAATCTACCTAGTCCCATGCGGAATCTCGGTTTTCAGCAACATGAAGATTGGACGCGGCAAGCCTGACTCGCTAGACATGCCCGTAATGGAGGCCCTTGCCGACTTGAAGAGGTGGGCTTACATGGCGACGAGTGACGGAGTGACCGGGGCCGCGTTAATGGCGAATTGGCGCGACCAATGGCAGTCTCGGGCCGCGGGTCTCCGGCTATGTGAATGGCAGCCGTGTGTGAATGCGGAACTCAGCACACTGGCAAAGCGCACCAATCGCACACCCCTAGTGATGACCGATTCTGACACCGCCGTCCTTCTCGCTTCTCAGACGGGTGACGGCTTACTATCGGCACTTCTGACCGCCACGTATCTGGTCGGAGGGGACCTTAAGCGGATACGTCACTCGGCGACCCCACTCGCTAGCGCCGGCCACGGGAATACTCGCGCTACGTATGGTCTAGGCCAAGATCCTGGACCTCGGCAAGGTCGGGTGTGCGTCATCAGCATCAACAACCTGAGACCCAGCCCTGGGGACCAGTGGCGGAAGGCAGCCGGGGGCATTGGTGACGTCATGCGTGCTATCCGTGAGTTCGGTCGTGAAGAGGAGATCGAAGTCCACCTGACGGGAGGTTTCAAAGCGACCCTCTTGCACACGCTTGCTCTGGCCGAATACCTAAAATCTACCGTCGCAAATCCTGCCTCAGTCACCGCTTGGTCCCTTCCCGATACGGAAGAAGAAAGCGACAATAATTGGGATGACACGAAGCCCGAACAGATCGGCCTACGAACGTTTCACATCACGACAGTCGATATGCTTAGATTTGAACTTTCAGCTATCAAGAGAAACGAGAAGCCTAAGACATCGGAGTACGCGGGCGTGGCCTGGGATACGGTTGCCTCAGGGAGGCCAGCCTTGAATGGGTTTGGTTATGGATACGCGGCTCTAATTAGTTTAAGCGACAATATGAACGATGAGGGTGAAGTTGTCTGATACGGTGTCGCCCGACTGGGTCATTGGCTTATGCGAAACCCTCGATCGCGGCACAGTATACGATGACCGGAATGACCTCTCCCTGGAGGTGCTGGCGGATGGTGCTGAGGCCTATAATGGATTGAAATCTGCTGTCGCGGAGGCTGGAAATCGAGATGGCTCAATATACGCCAATTTGTGCCACCAGGTAGCTGATTGGTTGGCGAAACTTGCGCCCCGCACGGCACGCAGCTTGTTCCAGCTGATCACCTATCGTCCTGCAGGTGTAGTGAAAAGGGTAACCTCGATAGAATCGGCATGGCCTTATACTGTCATGATGTCTTTCTTTGACGTCGCCTGCAGTCTAGCCGAACGCGAATCCTTTCCGGGCGTGGCTCCCAGAGGGCAGCGAGTGGCGGCCCCAATCTTGGCACGTTCCCGATTCCTTATATCCCTGGTTCCTTTGCAGGATTCTGATTGGGAGAATTCTTACCCACGAGACTATGTTGCAGGCTCCGGCGATGACCCCGCGGGCCTCCTCGTGCGAGGCCGGCAGGCACGTGAAGACTGGGTCAGTTACCTAAATTCCTATGAGCAACTCAGTTTATTTAGGAGCAGACTCGGACGCGATGGTATTGAGCGGGAAGTCGGGTTCATCTTGTCGGCGCCCCTTGCCGCTCCTGCTGGCGACACAACCGATTATGCAGTGTGGGAACGACTAGTGGAACGACACCTGCTGCCCCGTTTCGCGATGGCAGCGACCATTGTGACAACGTGGAGGATACTGGATAGGCAGGCGAAGATGTTTCTCATTATGGCCACAGCTATTTTTGTGGCCACCGTTGTCGGATTCTTGGTCGGTGCTTTAGGCCCCAATAACCTGTTTGGGCATTCTGTCATTTCAATCTCCAGTGTAGTGGGAGCTGCCGGATACATGGCAATCTTCTCGGCGGCCCTACGGAATAGGTGTGCAACTTGGCCATGGCTGCTGCGCCTGCCCGCCGCCTCTGTGGTCGGACTACTAGCCTTGGCTTCCTTCAACACCTCGTGGTGGCGTGACAGCGGCCCGGCTGATCGGTCAGCGACCTGGATTGCTTCAATCATGATGATCGCTGCCGGGGTGGGGTACTTGCTTGTGGAGGCCCGTAACCACGACGTCGAATCGCCTGAGGTCTTAGCCTCGATCCACCGATCGACTTTGAGGTGTTGGCGTGCCGTTACGCGAAGATGCCCTTCTGGGCTGGGAGTTTGGGACTTGCGACGGTCCAAATCACCCAACGTCAGGAGGGCATCTTCAAGATGCGACTCTCTCACACCCTTGGTCGAACCTCGGTGGCGTTCGACGATCCGAATCTCGTGTCGGCAGCAGGACTGCTCCCCGTGGTGGCGCTGGCCGAGCGGGCTGGGTTGCGGGACCTGGCGGATGAGCACCTCAGTGTCCCGACGGACAAGGGCGCGAACCCGGGGTTGAAGGTCGCCTCGCTGGTGGCCGGGATGGTCGCCGGCGCGGACTCGATCGATGACATGGGCCTGCTGCGCCACGGTGGGCTGGGTCGGCTCTTCGCCAAGGCTTATGCGCCCTCGACGCTGGGGTCGTTCCTGCGCTCGTTCACCTTCGGCCACGTCCGCCAACTCGACGCGATCGCCTCTCGGTTCCTGATCGCCCTGGCTTCGCTGACGCGCCTGTTGCCAGAACCCGGCCACGACGCTGCCGCAGGCACTGACCAGGGATACGCGTTGGTCGATGTCGACGACACCATCATCGAGGTCCACGGGTATGCCAAGCAGGGCGCCGGGTTCGGCTACTCCGGTGTCCGCGGGCTCAACGCGCTGCTGGCCACACTCACCATGCCCGCTACGGCGCCGGTGATCGTGGCCCAACGGCTGCGCAAAGGCTCAACCGGGTCGCCACGGGGCGCGAAGCGGCTGGTCGCCGACGCGGTCAAGACCACGCGAAGGATCCTGGGCAAGACTCGGCTGGTGCTGGTGCGTGCCGACTCGGCGTTCTACGGCCGCGGACCCGTCCACGCCGCCCTATCCGGCGGTGCCGCGGTCTCGGTCACCGTGCGGATGGACCCCGCAGTCAAGAAGGCGATCACCACCATCGACGAGAACGCGTGGACCACGATCGAGTACACCGACGCCATCCTCGACGAAACCACCGGCACGTGGATCTCGCGAGCCGAGGTCGCCGAAGTACCGTTCACCGCGTTCGCCTCGGCCAAGAGGTCCGAACGGGTCGCCGGTCGGCTGGTCGTGCGACGGATCCCCGACCTCAACGCCGAAAGGAACAAGGCCGCCGGCCAGGACACCCTGTTCGACACCTGGCGCTTCCACGCCCTCTTCACCACCGCCGACCCCAAGATCCTCGACACCGTCACCGCCGATGCGACCCACCGCCACCACGCGGTCATCGAACAGGTCCACGCCGACCTCAAGAGCTCCGCACTCGCTCACCTGCCATCCGCAGCGTTCAACGCCAACGCCGCCTGGCTGGTCCTCGCCGTCATCGCGTTCAACCTCACCCGCGCCGCCGGCACCCTCGCCGCACCCGACCTCGCACGAGCGACCACCGCCACCCTGCGCCGCAAGCTCATCACCATCCCCGCACGAATCGCATCCTCGGCCCGACGCATCACCATGCACCTCCCGGTCGCATGGCCCTGGCAGACCGCCTGGACAACCATGTTCGACCGCGTCAACGACCCACCACCGGCCCTCACGACCTGACCACCCAGCAGCCACCACTGCGCGACCCGAGCACCACAATGGAACATCCCGGACAGCAAGGCCCGGAGCATCCGCACGCCCCAACAGCCCCCAACCCGCCCAACAAGATCACACACTCCCCGCCATGCCCATCGGTGGATCGAGGCTTAGTGGGCCGGGTTATCTTTGTCGCATCTATCGGCATCATTCACGCATTCTTAGTTAGTCTTCTGGCATTGCGGTGGGTTATCCCGGTGATGACGGAGGCGGTTGCCGGCGACGCTGGCCGCCCTGCCGTGACCCTGACCGGATGGTGGGTGCGCAGTGGTCAGGCGGGAGTCCTCCCATCTCTGGAGTTGCTGACCTTTGCAGCCTCCTGGAGTTTCGCCGCAGGAGTTTTTGCGCAAGTTCTGTGGGAAGACCGACCGGTCACTTCTCCCCTGGGGCATCTCGAATGGCGCTCTCGGGATTAAGGGCAGTATGAATCATGCGGAATTTAGGAGACAGACATGACAGGCGTGGTTCGGTCTAATACACCGATGCAGTGGGTGCCGTGGTCTCTGGAAGTTATTACGCCGATGTTCCTTGGGGCAGCAGACCCTTCGATGTCCGATGTCGACACTACGCGGGCTACACGACACCGCCACCCGACTGTTCACGTGCCGGTGGCCAGCCTGCGCGGTGCACTCAGGTATTGGCTGCGAGCCCTCATTGGCGCCCACGTCGGCAACCACCTCGACGCGTTGCGTGCAGCCGAGCGCCTGGTCTTCGGGTCTGCTGCCGTTAGCGGCGACGTCACCCGGGGCAGATCACCGGTCGCGCTTCGGGCGACCTCCCAGATGGATATTGTGCCGGCCGCCTTTCCGGCCGGCAGCGATTGGCTCGAGAGCAGCCAGGACTTCAATGGTGTCGCCTACCTACTGGGTCAAGGGCTCTATAAACCCGGAGCGAAGGGGCATTTGCGTCGTTACGTTCCAGTTGGAGCCAAGATCGACCTGTACGCCCGGATTGCCAAGAGCGGTGCAGTGGCTAACTCAATCGGCGACCTGTTTCTCGCCGCGTTATGGGCGCTTCAGGCCTTTGGTGGTAGCGGCGCTCGAGTCCGCAGAGGTTTTGGCACCTTGTTAGTCGTGATGCCATCCGAACTTCCTCATGCCGAGTTCCAGCCAGACCTTCTGGCTAGGGACACACTTGAGGATATGGAGGAGGTGCTCGATGTCGTCAAAAGCGCTTTGCAGGCGTTGGGTGTCGAAACTCCTAATTCCGTGGATGGGCTGCCCACCTATCCGTGTTTTGCACCCGAACGCTATCTTCACAGTGAGTGGAATTTGACGTCGGCCGTACGGAGTGAGATTCCGGGGATCGAACCAATGGTCCGCGCGCTGGCCGAGACCGGTGAGCGTCTCCGATCGTTCCGTATTTGCCATGATCCATCCAATAGTGATCGCTTGCGCCGACACACGCCCGAATATGATCAAATAATTGAGCCATTTCTAACAAGCGCTTTCGGGATCGGGGGTGCTGACACTGGCTGGGCAAAACCATTCGAGCCTTTCTTGGCAGGAGCGCTTGGTTTGCCAACTGGGTACAGTGACACGCATGGGCCAAAAGGAAATGGCCCTAGCCGACGTTCCGCCGTTGTCGCTCCCTTCCTGGACGGCAGGGAGGTTCGGCGAGCATCGCCGCTATGGCTCCGCCCGAAACCTCCAGCCAATTCGTCAGGTCCTTGGCGCCTCAGATCATTGGCCTTCCTGGGCCAATGGATGCCCGGCGATACCAAACTTAGAGTCAGCGCCGTCAAAAAGCCTCCAAGAAGTATAACGGCACCCTCGCAGGACGACGTCGAAAGAGTGTTACGTCTGTGGTTTGAGCGTGGTAACCAAGCATGGGCGCACTAGATGCCTAGTCGATGGTTTCTCCCAGTGAATGGGGTGCGCCCTGACGCAGTTCGTCTGGAGCACATCCACGCTGCGGTCTCGAGCTTCTTCGATCAGAGCGAAGCTGCGCACATTGCCAGGATCAAGGCGTTTTCGGTGTCGCCGTTGACAAGTCTCGACGGCTCGCTAGGCCTAGAGGTGGGATTGTTGAGCGAGGAAGTGCAGAATCAGTTACACGCCCGCGTGGCTACCGATCCGGGTATTCGCCTGGGGCCGTTCCGCGCAAGGGTAGGCAGCCCGCGGTTGCTCGCGGCCATTACCTGGCAGGAGCTTGCGCGCCCGTCCGGGGCGTCGTCATGGGAGTTGGAGTTCCTGACTCCGGGGTCGTTTCGCAGGGGCAATCGGACGAGCCCCTGGCCGGCACCGGAATCGGTGTTGCGGGGTCTGGCAGACACGTGGGCGGGAAACACCGATATTGCCGTGGACGTGATTGATCCTCGGTCGGCGGCGCAGGTGTGGGTCTCGCAGTTCGAGGGGGCGAGCCATACGTTGCGGCTTGGCGGGGTCGTGGTCACCGGGTTCCTCGGCAGAATCCGATACCGCTGCGACGTCCCTGAGGTCGCGGCGGCGGTTGATCCGCTGTTGCGGTTGGCTGCGTTCAGCGGCGTCGGGACGGCCAAAGGGAAAGGCATGGGCGTGTGCCGGGTCCGCTGCTATGCCGGATCCTCAGCCGCGGCCGTGGGATAGGGCACGCAGTCATGGGCGTCTTGGCCGAGGCCGCCTTCTCCCTCGACCTGCTGAACAAGGCGTGGGAACAGATCCTGACCAACGATCGCGCCCATGAGCAGTTGAGCCAGGGCGTTGCCCGGTTCCAGCTCGACGCACCGGAACGGTTGCTGCGATTGCACGAGGAGTTGATGGGTGGGGGCTTCCAACCGGGGCGGCTGAGCGAGGTACACATCCCGAAAGAGACTGGTGGGCAACGGGTGCTGTCCATCCCGACGGTGCGAGACCGGATCGTGGCGCGCAGCATTCTCGAGGTGGCGACGCCCTACGTCGACCCGGTGCTTGGCCCAGCCAGTTTCGCCTACCGGCCCGGGCTGGGGGTCGATGACGCGATCCAAGCCGTCGTCGAGGCCCGGGAGGAGGGGCTTGGGTGGGTGCTGCGCACCGATGTCGATGACTGCTTCCCGTCCGTGCCGGTGCGGATCGCGGGTCGGATGTTCGCGGCCTTGGTCCCGGATGACGACCTCGCAAGGGTTGTGCCGGCGTTGCTGGAGCGGAATGTCAACGCTCCCACCGGGCGTCGTCGGCGCGTCAGAGGACTTGCCCAGGGGTGCCCGTTGTCTCCGCTGTTGGCCAATCTCGTGCTGGCCCAGGTGGATGACGAGTTGTTGGCTCTCGGCTACACGGTGGTGCGGTATTCCGACGACATCACGGTTCTCGTCCCGACCCGAGAGGCTGCCTGGGAGGCGGCGCGGGTAGCCAGTTCGGCAGTGGAGGGGTTAGGCATGCACCTGGGCACTGACAAGACCGAGATCATGTCGTTCGACGAGGGTTTCGCCTTCCTCGGTGAGGACTTCGGACCCCGATACCCGGGAGTGCTGGAGCATGACCGGGTCGAAGAACCCGAACGCCGGATCGTGTACGTCGGGCTGCAGGGCGCACGGGCCCGCATTCAGGCCGGCCGACTGATCGTTGACTCGCCCGACGCTGTCGAGCTCCTGGACGTGGCGACGGGTCACGTCTGTCGCTTGGTGTGCTTCGGCTCGATCGGGGTGAGCGCGGGAGTGCGGTCGTGGGCGATGTCGACCGGGGTCGACGTGGTGTTCTGCTCCCGCCGCGGAGGGTATCTCGGGCAACTCCTGGCGGCCGGGGACGGCACTCGAGTGGATCGGTTGCGGGCTCAACTGACCTTGGCCGACGGTGAGAAGGCCCTGCCGTTGTGCCGCTCGATCGTGGAGACGAAGGGCGTGAAGCAGCGCACCCTGCTGCGGCGGTTCGGCCGCCCGGAACACGCCGAAGACACACGAAAGGCGGTGCACGAGATCGATGCTCTGCTCCCGATGCTGTCCCAGTGCACCAGCGTGCAAGAGATCATGGGCGTCGAAGGGGCCATCGCCCGCGCCTATTTCGGCGCCTACGGGCAGCTCTTCCCGGACGTGTTGCGGTTCGAAACCAGGTCACGACGTCCACCGTTGGATCTGACCAACTCTGCCCTGTCGTTCCTGTATGTCGTGCTCCTGGGTGAGTGCTGCAGTGCCCTGGTGGCAGCGGGGCTTGACCCGGCCATCGGGGTCTTTCACGCCGATCATGACAATCGCCCGAGCCTTGCCCTGGACCTGATGGAGGAACTGCGACCCATGGTGGTCGACCAGGTAGTGCTCGGCGCCGCCCGGTCGGGTCGCTTGACGCCCGAGCATGGCCGACGGGAGGACGACACCCCCGGGGTGATGCTCACCAAGACCGGCCGCACCGTGCTCCTCGACGGGTACGAACGTCGCATGCTGCAACCGACCAAGGGCGCACTACCCGGGTTCAGTGGCACTATCCGCCGCCATCTCTATCGCCAGGCCCAACGCCTCGGCGCGGTGATCTGGTCGGGGACCGACTGGACCGGGATGTCGTGGCGATGATGCTGATCGCCGCCTACGACATCGTCAGCGACTCGCGGCGGGCACGGGTCGCCGCGATCCTGCAAAGCACCGGTGACAGGATCCAGAAGTCCGTGTTCCTGCTCCGCACGGACGAAACCAACCTGCCCGACCTGACCCTGCGGTTGAGCGCAGAACTCGACCACGGTGAAGACTCCCTCTACCTCATGCGCCAATGTCTCACTTGCTGGGACACCGTCACTTGCATCGGGCAAGCCCAACCACCCGAACCCTGCCTCTACTGGGCCGTGCTCTGATGCATCTCGACTTGAGGACAGGCCCGCTGGCGGGGTGGTTGGCGACGCCGCGACACGCCGATCAGGTGTGCATGCCTCTGACCAGCGCAAACATGGGCGTAACCCGGCTACACCCATGAGCAACAGGCGGCAGTTCGGCAGGGGTGTGCAAACGGTCAGCGTTGCCGCAGGTCACAGGCCCGTCCGAGGGGGTAGGGTCAGGATCGACATCTCGCCGACAGGCGAATAGAAACGACGAGGACGCTGTGGTTTCTGGCTCCCATGAGCTCGTCAGGATCGACATCTCGCCGACAGGCGAATAGAAACATGCTTCATAGTAGGTGTCGCTGCTGTACTCTTGTGTACCGTCAGGATCGACATCTCGCCGACAGGCGAATAGAAACTCGGGGCGGGCGTCATCCTGGCTTTCGGGGTTGCGGTCAGGATCGACATCTCGCCGACAGGCGAATAGAAACCAAACAGGTCGCCTCCGCTGATGCAAAACTCTGCGTCAGGATCGACATCTCGCCGACAGGCGAATAGAAACTTGGTGCGCCGGGCTTTGGCTGAGGTGTCAAAGGGTCAGGATCGACATCTCGCCGACAGGCGAATAGAAACCCTTGACATGATCGGGATCCTTGTCCCAGCAGTCAGGATCGACATCTCGCCGACAGGCGAATAGAAACGAACATGGTTCTCCAGCCACGGAGAAAATCTTGTTTTGTCAGGATCGACATCTCGCCGACAGGCGAATAGAAACCCACCTGGTCATAAACCAATCGAGCAAGCTCGGGGGTCAGGATCGACATCTCGCCGACAGGCGAATAGAAACGCGCCACTTCATCGCGCTGGTGGTAAAAGGAATCCGGCAGTCAGGATCGACATCTCGCCGACAGGCGAATAGAAACGGGTCGGCGGCGGCGAGAACACATGAGAGGCCACAAACGCGTCAGGATCGACATCTCGCCGACAGGCGAATAGAAACCAGTGAGCCGTCGGAATGGCAGGGGAGTTTGCGAAAGTCAGGATCGACATCTCGCCGACAGGCGAATAGAAACCTCACCTGGAGGTAGTTCGTAATATTGCCTACTACGAACCGTCAGGATCGACATATCGCCGACAGGCGAATAGAAACTAAAACGAGTCGGGCAGACTCACCCCATGCTCGCCGAGTCAGGATCGACATCTCGCCGACAGGCGAATAGAAACACGCCGACGCTCTCGTGCCTAGCTGATGCTTGGCTTTCAGGATCGACATCTCGCAGAGTCAGTTCCGGCCATCGCCAGAGGTTAGGATCGACGTCTCGCCGAGAGGCGAACAGGAAACTCGATAATGAAGGGGACTTGCATACCGCGTATCGGTCAGGATCGACGGACAACATGAACGTGGAAGCCGTCGCCAACCGGACGGGCTCTCACGCAGCAGGAGTCAGGGCCCACATCTCGCCGGCAGCTGAATATGAAAGCATCGAGAGGCGAATTAAAGCGATGTGTCCCTGAGCGAGGCATGGTGAATCGATATGCCCAACCGCTGTCTCCGCGTGCCCGTGATCGGGAAGAAGCTGTCGGTATGGCTGCGGCCTGCACGATGCCGGCGCGTCTGGTGCGGTAGGCCCGATCGTATTGTGTCTGGCGATGGTGGGAGCGAGCCGAAGATCGCGAAGCGGGGCCTGGATGTGGCAACCGACGTGAATCTGTGACGGCCGGGAATGAGCGGTCAGGGATAATTGGTCTGCAGGCCACGGCCCTCTCGGGTCGTCCGTGTGTCAAGGGCCAGTAAGGAACTGCCCAGTGGCGGTCATGAAATCTGCCCGCTGACGGTCACGAGATCTGCCCGGTGGTGGCCATGGGATCTGCCCAGGGGGGCTGCGGCCACCACCGACCAGGGTGCTCAGCTCAACGGGCTCACCCCTAGGCCGGCGAGTGCCTGGGTGAGCCGCACGGAGTCGTCGCTGGTCTGGCAGACGTGGGCGTGGTGCAGCAGCCGGGCGTCGACGAGTCGGTAGAGCCCTTCGGGGGCGTCCGCGGCGACGGGAGGAGTCCGATGTCGTCGACGATGACGAGGTCGGCGCGCAGGACCCGGGCGATGGCCTTCGACACGGTGTCGTCGGCACGATGCCTGCGTAGCAGGACGCCGAGGTCTTCCAGGGTGAACCAGGCGACCTTCAACCCCTGCTCGACGGCTTGCTGGCCGAGGGCTTCGAGTAGGAACGTCTTCCCGGTCCCCGACGGCCCACAGACGACGAGGTTCTCTCGTCGGTGGACCCACTCCAGGGTGCGTAGCGCCTGCTGGGTCGGCGTGGGGATCGAGGAGGCGTCGGGTTGCCAGGCGTCGAAGGTCTTGCCGGTTGGGAACCCGGCCGCTGCTCGTCTGGTGGCCAGTGCGGAGCGTTCCCGGCCGGCGACCTCCTCGGCGCACAGTGCCTTGAGCACCTCGGCGGGCTCTCACCGTTGGGCCTTCGCGGTCGCGACGACCTCGGGGGTGTGGCGACGGATGTGCGGTAGCCGCAGCCGACGCAGTAGGTCCTCCAGGTCGGTCGGCAGCGGCGCCGCGGACGCGGTCGTCATGCGATCACCTCGCCGTTGTCGCTCGACGTGGTGGACTGCCCGAGTCGTGCCCACGCGCTGGTGCCCTGGGTCAGTGAGGAGTCCTCGCTGGCCCGATGCTCGCCGGTCTTGGGTGCTCGGGCGTGGTGGTCGAGGATCGAGGACAGGTCGGCCTCGGCGAACCGGCCGTGGACGGCGGCATGCCCCAGTGCCCAGTCGACCTCGCGCGCGTCGAACAGCTTGGCCAGACTCAGGGCTTCGGCCATCTTGACCCGCATCTTGGTGGTGCCCGCGGCTGCGGCCTCGGTCAGCTACAACCGGGCGCCCTCGCCCAGGCCGAGGAACTCCGCTTCCGCGGCGTTCCTGGCACGTGGCCGACGATCCAGCGGTCCCTCGGGCTGGGGCCCGAAGTGCTCGTCGTTGATCTTCGGCGTGCCCGCTCTCGCGTGTGCGTGGCGGGCGACCTCGACCGGCCCGTCGTCGCTGACGTGGACGATAACGACGTGCTCGTCGGTGCCGACGCCCTGGGTGCGGACCCATACCGTTGCGCCCAGCAACGCGTGCGGGACTGAGTACTGGCCGGACTCGAACGTCACCATCGAGGTGTTGGCCGGCACTACTCGGGTGGTGCCGAAAGCGACCGTGTGCGGCACCGCAGGCAATTGGATGCATCCGGGTCCGTTCCTCGGCGAGCATCTCGACCGGTGCCCGCTTGGTGAGCCGATGGGGCCGGGTGTTGACCTTCTGGCAGAAGTCTCGCAGGCGGCCTCGAGCTCGGCGAACGAGGCGTACTCGGCGAGCAGGTTGGTGTCCTTGGGGACCAGGTCGGCCTTGCTGATCTTCACCGACGACTCGGTGCCACCCTTGGACGCCGGATCCGCCGGCCAGCTCGCCGGCGTCACGCAACGACCCGGTCAGGTCGTAGGCATCCAGAATTTCCATGATCTCCTCGGCAGACTTCAACTCATCCCTTCCTCGGGTGCTGGAGCGACTTCAAGCACCGCTCATCGCACCCGAGGACGGGGCCTCAACCGCGCAACGCGGCGAAGCAGACGACGTCGTGTCGGGCAGATCACATGACCGCCAGCGGGCAGTTCTGATGTCCGCCAGCGGGCAGTCTCGTGGCCGTCTCCGGGCAGTTTCTCGTGGCCGGAGACAGTCGTGCTCGGTCAATCGGCGGAAGGTGCTGGCGGCGACGTTGTCGAAGCCGCTAGTGCGGTTGGGGGATCGGGGACCAGTCCACAAGGTTCCTCGCCCAACTTTGGGGATCGCTGGCACCCAGGGCCATGAGCTGGTAGCTGCCAGAGTGCAGCGTGGCGGATGGAGACGTTCACATCCGCCCGCGGAAGTGCCCACACTACTGGGATTTGGAGAGGCGCCATGCTCGAAGAGCGAAGAAGCCGCCAGCCGCAAGTAGCGTGCTGCAAAACCTTCGTTGAGTTTGTGAAGCGGTAGCGGTACCAGCGCCTGACTCATCCCGTTCGACGATGCAGACCACGTCTCGATGGGCTATCGCCTCCGCAAGGCTGTCGGCTGTGGAGATTCTCACAGCGGTTCGCGTCCGTACGTCGTGTGCTCCATTGGATCCTGGCTGTGGCGCGAGATCTTTTGGGCGGCAACGATATTCCTGGGTTTGGCTCGGATCGGTTTTGGGGCAGATGGGCCGAAGCGTGTCTGAACTGACGATCACGGAGGGCAGTGCCACCAGCTTCCGGCATGGCGATTCGGCCTAGCAGACCCTCCCTGAGTTGCGCAGAGTTACCAACACAGGTCGAACGTGGGCTAGATGGATGAATTCGGGCATTAGGGGCTGTAGTTATGGCCGAAGCGTCCGCGTGATCTCGCCCAGTTACCTACCGTCGAGGCATGAGCTTTTTGGCACCTAGAGTCCTCGCCCCCACCGTGGCGATCGTCGCAGCGGCGGCGATCGGCGCCGGCATTTGGGGGGTGTCCGCCCACGGTGGCGACGAGGCCGCGGGCGGTGCCGGCAGAGCCCGCCAAGCAATTTCCCACGATGCCACCGCGACGACGATCGACAAGGCTCAGGCCGGCGCGTCAACCACACCGGGCGCGTCGAACCAGACCGGTGCCGTCGGAGCGGCTGCTGCAGGCTCGGCCGGTGCAGGCTCTACCGCGAACGGCGCGGCGGGCACGGGATCCGTTGTTGCTGGTGGCGCGGCAGGTGGGGGATCGACGGGCGGTTCCACTTCCTCTGAAGGCTCGAGTACGTCAAAGCCGGGCACTCCCGGCGGCTCCGGCGCAGCGTCGAACCCATGTGGAGCCGTGGCAGGCAAGATCACCGCCGCCCAGGCGCAGATGAACTCGGTCATGTATTCACCGCCGTCGTCGCGAGCGGCTGCCCTCTCGAAGGTGGCAGATGCCTCATCGCAAGTGAGAGCTGCGCGCAACGAGGCGACCGATCCGACGCTCCGATCAATGCTCGACGGGCTGAGCGGCAATCTTGCGGGGCTCAGCAGCGCGATTGCGGCCAAGCCTGGCAACAAAGCTGCCGTCTATGACGCCGCGTCCAGTGTGATCAGCAGCAGTCAGTCGGTGCGGGCCTACTGCGGATGAGCATTCCTTCGCCCCGTGAGAGTGCTGACATGAGCGCGCGCATCCTCGTGGTGTGCACGGGCAACATCTGCCGTTCGGCCTATGCCGAGCGGCGGTTGGGCTGTTGGCTCGCCGACACGAGCATCGTGGTGGAGAGCGCCGGCACCGCGGCCGTGGTGGGGGAGGAGATGTATCCCTTCTCCGCCGTCGAGCTGGAACGTCGGGGTGTGGAGTCTGGGGGGCATGTGGCCCGTCAGGTGACCAAGGAGATCGTTTCCAGCGCAACTCTGGTGCTGACGATGACGCGTGAGCACCGGACGCAGGTGGTGCGGTTGGCGCCTAAGGCGCTGCGGACGGCTTTCACCGTGCGCGAGGTGGCTCAGTTGTTGCCGCATGTCCACGTGGGTGCCGTGTCTCACTCGCCTCATGAACGGTTGGTGCAGTTGGTCGAGGGGATGCGGTTGGCTAGGGGGCGGCAACCTGGCGGACCTGAGGACGATGTGGACGACCCATTTGGGTTAGATCCTGAGGCCTATGAGGAGATGGCGGCCGTCCTCGACGACGCTTTGATCCCAATGGTGCAAGCAGTGGCTTCTGCTCAAGTGGGTTGACCTACTCCATTGGGAGCAGCATCTGTGCGTCAGTCGGAAGATTTGTGGCTCCTTCTTACATAAGTACACACCTTGCTCTCACAGGTGCACCCCACTCTGAATTCTCTTCGACTGCTCTGGCGATTTCATGCTCACTCTGTGTAGGCGGTACGCCATGTGTGCCAGGGATTGTTCACCCGTTCCGGTGCTCAAGGGGTGGATTGCGTAATTTGCCCTGGGGAAACACAGATCGACTTCTAGGCTGAAAGGGCCGAATCAAGCCGTGTGCCACTGAGGACAAGTCTTCTGTTGGCGCGATCTCGAGACACTGGTGGAACCCCGTCATGCCTGAAACGCCCCGTCGGATCCTGTTGTCGCAGGCGCATGTGACCGAGGTGGAGGAGCGGTACGTCCTTGATGCTTTGCGCTCCGGCTGGGTTGCTCCGCTTGGGCCATCTGTTGATCGGTTCGAGGACGAGATCGCCGAGCGGACCGGCGTGGCCGGCGCATTGGCGTTGTCGTCGGGTACTGCGGCTCTGCACCTAGCACTGCTCGGTGTGGGAGTGCGCCCTGGTCGGGTCGTGGTGCTACCGACGATGACGTTCGCGGCGTCGGTGAACGCAGTCTTATACACCGGCGCCTACCCGGTCTTTGTCGATGCCCAGGCGGACGGCAACGTCGACCCCGAACTGCTCCTTGCGGCTGTCGACACGCTCATCCGGGACGGGGCAGACGTAGCTGCGGTGATGACGGTCGATCTGTTCGGTCGTTGCTGCCAGTACGAGCGGATCGTCGAGGAACTGGCGATCCGTGACATTCCGCTGATCGAGGACGCGGCTGAAGCGCTGGGTGCGTCGCGGCACGGTTCGGCCGCCGGCTCGTTTGGTCGGGCGGCGGCTCTGTCGTTCAACGGAAACAAGATCATGACGACCTCGGGCGGCGGCATGCTGCTGTCTAATGATCTCGACTTGCTGGCACGAGCCCGCTATCTGTCGACCCAAGCGCGCCAGCCGGTGCCGTGGTACGAGCACACGGAAGCCGGGTACAACTATCGCCTTTCGAACCTCCTAGCTGCCCTGGGACTTGGGCAGCTCGAGCGGCTGGACGGGATGATCGCTCGACGCCGTACTATCCGCGGCCGCTACGCCGCCGCCTTCTCGGGCATCGACGGTGTCCGTTTGATCGGCCGTGATGACCAGGGAGGAGACGCCTACGACAACTGCTGGCTCACGGGCCTGATCATCGAGCGCGTAGGCGGAGTCCCGACCTCCGAGCCCGGGTACGGCTACATTGATCGGCTCATTCGCAAGCTCGACGCGGGAGGTGTAGAAGCCAGGCACCTGTGGAAGCCCCTGCACGCGCAGCCGGGGTACGGCTCCGCACAGGCCTTCCTCAACGGGACGAGTGAACAACTCTTCCGCACGGGTATCACCCTGCCAAGTGGTTCGGCGCTGACTGATGAGGATGTCGATCTTGTCATCGATGCGTTTATGGGTGCTCTCACCGAGGCTGAGTTGGTGGCCTCATGAGCCGTTACGACGTGGCGAAGCGAGCCATGGACCTGGCCGTCGCCGTACCAGCGCTGGTTGTCAGCCTGCCCGTGCAGGCTGTAGTTGCAGCCGCGGTACGGGTGCGCCTGGGCAGTCCGGTGCTGTTCCGACAGGAGCGCCCTGGCCTCGGTGGCAAACCCTTCACGATGTTCAAGTTCCGGACCATGCGTCCCGTAGACCCGACGCGGGGGTGGACGGATGACGCTTCTCGGCTGGAGGGTTTCGGCAAGTGGCTTCGTTCCACCAGCTTGGACGAGTTGCCATCGTTGTGGAACATCGTGCTGGGAGATCTCAGCCTGGTCGGTCCTCGGCCGCTGCTCATGGACTACCTGTCGTTGTACACACCACAGCAGGCGAGAAGGCATGAAGTGCGCCCAGGCCTCACGGGGCTTGCCCAGGTAAGTGGGCGAAACGACATCGATTGGGGCAAACGACTCAGGTTGGACGTCGAGTACGTCGATACCCGCTCCATGACAGTCGACGCGATAATCATCGCTCGGACGGTTGGGGCAGTGATCCGACGAAGCGGGATCAACGCAGCCGGCGAGGCCACCATGCCGCGCTATGGACAGGCCCACGACAGCGAGTTGGAGCATGTCGGATGACCAGGCCGCTCGTGATAGTTGGGTGCGGAGGATTCGGCCGTGAAACACATGACGTTGTAGACGCCATCAACGCTGTCCAGCCGACCTGGGAGATAGTGGGCTACGTCGACGACAACCCATCTGAAGCGAGTCGAAAGTTGGTAACAGCCCGCGAAACCAGGATTCTTGGACCAATTGATTGGCTGTCTGACGCGGATCCTGAGATCGCATACGTGATCGGAATCGGAAGCCCACAGATTAAGCGAGGGGTCGACGCTCGCCTAGATGGGCGTCAAGCGGCAACGTTGGTCCATCCATCTGTCCGACTAGGGTTCGACGTTCAGATGAGTCCTGGAAGTGTTGTGTGCGCCAATACGTCTCTCACAACCAACATTCGATTAGGTCGTCACGTTCACATAAATCCACTCTGCAACATCGGTCATGATGCCACTCTTGAGAACTACGTATCCGTGAACCCAATGGTCGCCATTTCGGGCTGGGTCCGTGTCTGCGAGGGGGCCATGATCGGCACCCACGCGAGCATCCTTCAAAACCTTACGATTGGGAATGGGGCGATCGTGGGCGCTGCGAGTTGCGTTGTGCGTAACGTCGATAAGGAGTCAATCGTCAAAGGGGTGCCCGCGACATAATTGACCTCAAACGTGGTCGAAGATGTGGAGTCAATAGAGATTCCCACACAAGGCTTGGCGATCAGTCTGTATATGTGAGCAAGTGCCAGAGCCGGCGGCTCCGTGCCAAACTAGATACGTTAGAACTCACTCACTGAGTTCCAAACAAAATATAAGCCATTGGGAGCATCTCACCACCATGACCCAGGAGTCATGCAATTCAACTATCGTGTTCGCCGTAACCGCGGGAATAACCGCAAGGCTATTCCTCAAGGGAACCCTATCGCAATTGGACGCACTTGGTCAGGATGTCCATCTCATCACAGGGGAGGCCGGGATGGAAGACTTCACTCTCGCTGAAAAAACTAGATGGCACCATGTCCCAATGGCGAGGGAACCTCGGCTAGGCGATATTCTTGCAGTTATAAAATCAGCGCTTCTCCTCAAGAGGCTACGTCCGCAAACCATTGTATGCGGGACGCCTAAAGCTTCTCTAATAGTGCTGCTGGCAGGCTGTTTAGTTCGAGTTCCAAATCGAACCTATGTACTGCACGGGTTGCGTCTCGAAGGTGCGCAAGGAATCGCCCGAGTCCTCCTTTGGATATTGGAGGCAATCACGCTAGCGTCAGCAACCCAGGTAATTCCAGTGAGCGACAGCTTGAAACAGGCCGTGCAGAGGAACCGCCTTCCTCGTACCCGAAATCTCCACTCCATCGGAAGTGGTTCCGCGAATGGCGTAGATACTTTTCGATTCAAACCTGCGGACAGAGAATCGATAGAAGATCAAAGGCGAGCGTATGGAATTTCGGACGACGCCTTTGTGGCGGGCTTCGTGGGGCGAATCAGCCACGATAAAGGCGTTCCAATGATGACGGATGTATTCAGGCGCTTATTGGATAGGTATTCAAATCTATACTTAGTCCTGGTTGGGCCAGAGGAGGTTAACCATCCAGCTCATCGGGAAGAGCTGGATAAGTTATTGAGTCTCCCCAGAGTGATTCAAATGCCATTTCAAGAAAACATCGAAAAAATATATCAGATCCTTGACGTAGCGATACTCTTTACTCGTCGAGAAGGCCTTCCCACCATGGTTTTGGAGGCTGCCGCGTGCGGCGTTCCGACTATTGCAACAAACGCAACAGGAACGGTTGACGCCATCCTGCATGGCAAGACCGGACTCTTGGTTCCACAGGGTAACACGCATGCAGCAATAGAAGCTGTAGTGTCAATCCTTGACAACGAGGTCGTACGCAAACAAATGAGTGAGAACGCACGGGTATTTGTAGAGGAGAAGTATGAGAGACAGCAAGTAGTTGCATGCTGGTGTGAATTTATCCTCTCATTGCCATGAATCGGACTCGAGCCGTACAGACACCTGAGGTAGAAGTGCCTAGGGACGGCAAAGTTCCAAAGTGTTCCTGGGAGGGTGCCGTGCCGCGTGCAACCGGATGTTCTTCAGCTCAAATCAGTGGGGATAAGAGAGGTGGCAAGTGAGAATCCTGCTGCTTACCAATATCTATGCGACGCAAGCGAACCCTTATGGGGCAAGTTTCATCCAAGCGCGCGTGCAGGCTATGCGGCGTGACGGATATGAAGTTGATTGTGTTGCTGTAGGAGCTGTCCCTCGAAACAAGTGGAGTACTCGACCAGTCGGCTGCGAAGACGGCACCGTCGCCGCCACGATGCTGGGCCGGATGAACCTCCGTTTTCGAGCCTCCAATGTTCAGTTGGAGAGGGACACGGTCAATCTCATCTCAGACAAATTGAATATGAAATCGTATGATGGGATCATGGCCCATGGAATGTTTTCTTTGGCAGCGGGACGGGTTGCGAAGGAGATAGCCGATAATTGGGGATTGCCCTTCTCGATCCATCTGCACGGAAGTGACGTAAACGTCGTGATGGCCCGTAATGCCAAGGGAGCGTCGGCTGTGTTAGGCAGCGCGAATGCAACAGTCTTTGTTAGCAAGGCTCTACTTCGGACTGCGCAGAGGCTAGGTTTCGAAGGTAAGAATCACCATGTTATTCCAAATGGGGTTGACGTTGACGTATTTAGGCCAGACTGTGGATCACACCCAGGCATGGCTCAGGGATCTCCCAGACTTTGCTTTGTTGGAAATCTTCTTGCGATAAAAGGTGCCGATCGGCTCCCTGAGGTGTTCCAGAGCATCCTACGAGTGCTTCCTCAGGCGAGCTTGACTGTCGTGGGGGATGGTCCCCTGCGCAACGAGATCTCGAAAAGAATGGCATCCCCAAACGTCAAGTTCCTGGGTCGCGTCCCGATCAGCGAGGTGGCGGCCGTGATGGCCGCTTCGGATGCTTTGCTCTTGCCCAGCAGGAACGAGGGTTGGCCAACCGTAATCAACGAATGCTACGCGGTCGGCAGGCCCGTCGTGGGCTCGAATGTTGGCGGGGTAGCGGAGGCGCTGTTGGAGGGTAACCAAGCGGTGGAGGACGGGGCAGGGTTTGAAGAGCGCTTTGCTTTGGCTGTCATTAGTGCCCTAGAGAATCCATCATCGGAAGATCTGATGCGACGAGCCAAGCACTTCACGTGGCGAGCTATTGTCTCGCGTGAACTCGGTGCACTTGGAATGAGCCTACACTCATGACAACACGGACGGAGATTTACTCTTCACTTACTAAGCTGAGCGTGATTGGACCGTCAAGCATGACGGTATGGATCGGCACCATGTACGTAGCTACAGTTCCCTTCGACCCGATCCCTATAAACTTCGGCAGAACTCTCGCATTTCCGTTTGCACTTCTCCTAATCGTATCTGTCTCAGTAGATGCTATCTTGGGACGCAGGGCGGGCGGTGTGCCGCGCAGTGTGACAACCATTCTTTGGCTGTACGCTGCCTGGATTTTGCTTAGCACATTTTGGTCTTACGATCAAGTTGCATCCACGGCTACAACAGTGGAAATAGGTATTCGCTTCGCAGTGCTATTTGCACTTGCATTTCTAATTCCGAGCCATTGGCGAAGGTTGACGGGCGCCTATGTGGTGGGAGCCGTGTGCTTGAGTCTGTGGATTTTGATTGCAGGCAACGAAGAGTATATCGGGCGTGCGACGCTAAATGGTGCAGACGAAAACGCTCTTGCACTTTCGCTGACGGTGGGATTCGCGTTGTGCCTAGCAAAGATGTCTGAATGGAAGAAGGCGTTAGCGCCCCTTCTACTTCTTCCGGCAGGGGTCATTGCTCTTGCAACTATCGCCACGGGATCTCGTACTGGTCTGGGAGCGATGGTGTTGGTTATCTCAATCTCGCTTCTCAGTGCGAAGCAATGGAGACGCCCTTTTCAAACCCTTCTAACGGTCGCATCGTCGGTCGCCGCCCTCGTCTACGTTGAGAAGGCAGGGATTTTGCCGGATCGAATCGTCGCGTTTCTTGAGTCTCCTTCTATCGCGGATGAATCTCGAGTGGCAATCACGAGCGAGTATATGAAATATCCCGAATGGATGCTAACTGGGGTAGGAATCAAGGCGGACGCTGCGTTCTTGCAACGCGCTACTGGATATTTCGCCTACGTACACAATCTATACTTGGGAACCTGGGTCCAGTTGGGTGTTCCGGGCATTGTGCTTCTTGTAGCGCTGCTAGTGGCGGTCGGCAGGACAGCTTGGAAGTCGGAACGACGCGACATGTGGATCAGCGTCGCAGCTCCGACGTTTGCCTTCACAATGACACTCGGCGGACAAACGTCAGACGTTTACTGGTTTGTTATCGGACTTGGGGTTGCTATATCTGGACCTTCATTCCAGCAGATTGAGTCGGAGTGAAAGGGTGAAGGTTGGCTTGTTGGTGGAACGTAGCTATCGGCTCCGTGGGGGTGGCGTAAATGGAAATAGCCCATGGCATTTTCTTCGAAAGCCTTTTTCCAGAAGTCATTTATCATGTTAGCACACGTCCAATTTTATTCTGTGGCGCAATGCTTAAGTGGATTGCGCTAAGTCAAGTAGGCATTGAATCCAAAGGAGATTTTCAGTGAAGAAATTGACTTTGCTATGGATGGAGAATGGTCGGGCAGGTACTGCCGCGGGGCAGCACCTGGTGGGTACTCTCCAGCGTCTGGACGAAATTGGGTTGCCGAAGCCCCGCGTGATCCTCTCACAAAATGATCATGCAGAGGGCTGGAAGGAACGGATCACTCGCCTTGTACGGTTGCAGTTGGCGGCTATTAGTGGAACAGGTGCTGAGGTTTGTCTCATTGCCCGGTGGCACCCGGCAGCTCTGCCGGTGCTTCTCCTCCAGCGTTGGCGCGGAGGGCGAACGGTCCTTCTAGTGCAAGGCAATATTGCCGATATGCACACGGCCTACCCGTTCACGAAGCACTTGCCGCTGGATAAATTCGTAATTGCTCCCAGTCTCCGGGCTGGGCACGTGCATGTGGCCCCGAATTCGGGGATCCTTGATTGGGTGCGCGATGAGGTCGGCGTCGAGCTTCGGCAGAGTTTCGTCGTGGAGAACGGTTTTGACGGAGAGGCCGTCGCCAAGGTCAAGCCACTCAATAGGGATACATTGGCATCCATTGGAGTTGAGGAGGGAAACTATGCTATCTTCGTCGGCAAGTTTGCGGCTTGGCAAGGTATCCAGACAGTACTCGATGCTGTTCAGTCGGATAGTTGGCCCAGGAATCTTCCATTGGTATTTGTTGGCGACGGCGCAGAGTTGCCTGCGGTCAAGGCGGTGGCGAAGAGTACAAGTCGGGTAAAGTATGTAGGACGAGTTTCTCCCACGGAGGCCCTGTCATGGACAGCTTCGGCTGCCATCGCCCTCGCTCCGCGCAATGCAGGGCCTGCGTCCGATCGCGGTGTCTCACCATATAAGGTATTGGAGGCATCGGCATTGGGGACGCCGCTGGTTGCCACTCGCGTTAAGGGCCAGGAGGATCTGATCATGACTTTGCAGAGTGGACTCCTTGTTACGCCGGAGAGCCCTTCGGAATTGGTTGATGCTGTGGCGCTTCTTTGGAATGATGTCGATCTACGCACGACGTTGTCCGAGCGAGATCTGTACCAACTCATTACGCTTTTCCTGGCGTGCTGGAGCAGGGACCCTGCATAGTGCACTACGCTGCGCTGTTTAAGCGAGAAGTGTTGGCTCGAGCAAATTTCACTACAGCAAACGGCTGACTACGGTAAGTTTGAAGATGCCCAATTATTCCTGCAAATCTCGTAGCTGTCCGAGTCCGATCGACTTCACAGTATGGATTTGTGATTACGAATGGGGCAAAGCCAGCCATGCAAGCAAAGCGTGGGGTGCGACAAACACCAGTGAGTTCCTGGCTGCGAAGTTGTGGCCGGGACGAGCCGGCTCGAACACCGCCACGATCCAAATCAGCGTGTTGAGCAAGGCGATCGCACAGATCGCGCCGCGCATCGCCGCGATCTGTTGATTCGTGCCGATAGCGCGTGGTCCTCCCGCAAGCTCCTGCACTAATAGCGTGTCGTCGCTATCAGCGGTGTTCTTGGGGTGTGCTGTGGGTGGCGGGTCCCTTCCCCTTTCGGTCCGCCGTGAGCGAGACAGGCTATGTCGAGGACGAAGTCGCGTCCGGTGGCATTGAGTACGGCGGATCGCGAGTGGTTAGTCACACGAGGTCCTGTGCCGACCCAGGAGGATGTTTACGCCGAGCGCGGCGGTGATGTCGAGGACACGATCACTCGCACGAAGCGCCTCACCCATCCCCTGGTGCCGCCGATTGTGACCGGGTGAGGTCGCGGCAAGGTTGATCGCGCTGGCCTGTTCGAGCCCGCCCAAGGGCTACCAGCGGTGGTCGCTACGGCTGCTGGAGAAGCACGTCGCCCTGATCGACGACATCCCTGGTCTGGGTCATTCCACCATCGGCCGAGTCCTCAAAAAGGGGCGCTGCGTCCTCATCTGAAGAAGCAGTGGCCCATCCCATCCCATCCCATCCCACCCCAAACAACGGCGAGTTCGCTGCCCGGATGGAAGACGTTCTCGACGTCTACGCCCACCCTATGATCCCGAGGTTGCCGTGGTGTCCATGGACGAGAAGCCCTACCAACTCCTGGGCCAAACTCGCGACCCGATCCCCCGCGGCTCCAGGACGGGGATTGGGCATTGGGTCCGGCTGACGCCGACAGTGGCATACACGACACCGCTCAAGCCCCAATTAGAGACCTTCGAGAAACCGACGGACGTTGTACCAACTGTCACCCCGGCCACAAATACCAAGGTTGGGCAGCTGGCGTGCCTTGACAGCCGACACCATGCGCACGCCGATGCGCCTTTCCCGGTGACTTCGTGTCGGCGAATGACTGGCCTGGACGGACCAGATCGTCACCGCGTTAACCGGGATCGCTGCTTTGACTTGCTTACTAGCCCAGAGATCGTCTGTTCACCACGAATGGGTTCCGCATATGCCCACGCACTGCACGCATTGCAGCGCTGCTCCATGCCCACACCTTGTAACTACTCAATGGTATGCTCGCCAACGGCCAGAGTCCGGGCAGTCAAATATTATCCTGAAGGCCCTCAAGTCTGTTCCCGGGCACCTTGGTCATGCACCGCTTGGCCTCGGTCCACGGATCGTGGCTAAGATTCTGCGTGTCTCTTATCGAGGCTCGCGGATGTCCGTTGCCTTGGCACATCGATCTTGACCACGGCCTTACTGTCGTCGGTGTCCACGACACACCGCACTTCTTCGCGACCCCGTAAAGCCAATTGACGAATCAACAGCTTCGGCCCAAGACTCAAACTGGTATAGCCAACTACGAAGCCCAGGGCTGCTAAAATAGCGGACTGGGTCGTAAAGTCGGGGTTGAGCAGTGCTACAAAGGCCATTATAACGAGAGCGCCCCCTGTGCGGAGCGTAAGTTGAAGCCATGACTGATGATCTTTGCGCCAGCACGCGACATAGAGAGTGATTGCCGTACCAGACGCGCCGATTAAATATCCCCAGGCAATCCCTAGAGCGCCATATTCATGGCCAAGTGGCACCCATAGAACTATAGCGATAACGACCCCGATAATGCTCGTCCGGGTCGCTAAGGCGAGAGACCTCGTCGATGTCGCCGACAGACGTGTAACGCACGGAACTGCACAACTCGTCATCATGACTGCCAGTAGTAGTATGCGCAAAATAGGTCCTGAATCGGCAAATCTAGCGCCCCAAAGCACAGTCGTCACTTGATCGGCAAGAATTACGAGTCCACCGAAGATGCTTATTACCAAAACGTTGATACCGCGGGTCGCCCGGTCTGTAACTGCTGCGAGTGTCTTCACCTCGCCTTGAGCGTGTGCGGCGGCCAATGAAGGGAGAAGTACAGAATTTAGTGATGTCGCAAAGATTGATGCTGGGGTCGCCACTGTTAACGCAGCGCCGTAAAGCCCTACTCCGACACTGCCTCCCCAGTGGGAAGCGGCGACGACAGACAACTGGAGGAAGCCACTGCTGGCGACGGTTCCAATGGTGGCCACTAAAATATAGCTACGAATTTCGGATCGGGTTTGCATATTAACGATAGTGGGCGAGCGGGCCGTACGTCCGCGCCCAAATGCATAGGCGATGAGGCCCAATCCCAGGCAGGCAGCGTATGCGAGACCTGTCTGTGCGGTAGCCAGGGTGGCAGCGATAGAAACGAGGCAGGTTATGGCAAGTAAAAGCTCGAAATAGGTTGCCCGCAAGAATTGTTGTTGTCCCAACAAGGCGCCGCGGGTGAAATGGTACTGGCCATAAGCAAACGAGACTAGGGCAGTAATTAGCGCGCCTGTCCAAGATGAGTTGGCCATTAGGAGCCATGCGAACGCGGCGAGCACGCTGGTAACGAGTGCAGCGCCAGCCGAACGTCGTGCAAGATATCTGAGCAGTGTCGCACGATCCTCGGGACCCGTACAGGCGGACACGTACTTTGAAGTTGCTTGCCCAAGACTAGTTGGCCAAAGGAGCCCAGCGAACTGAGCGATCGACAAGCAGAGAGTTAGTTGACCAAACTCGCTGGGTCCCAGGGAACGTCCAGCGAGCAGATTTAGCGCAACACGAGTGAGCCCTTGGACGATCGAGCCGATTAAGACGAGCGAGGCTCCTGCAAGGAGTCCCTTACGGTTTAGAAGCATATGAGACCCGAACTGTCGAAGAATGTGCGATTGAGTATGTCCGCGAAGCAAAACCCATACTCCCGGTGGAACTTTCAAAAGGTGTAAGGAGGCTTGAGCACTTTGTTGTATGAGTCAGATCGCCCCTGTGTGGATGTTGCGGCAACACCCAACCTAGGCTGTGCGCAGATGGTTGAGGATGTCCGCTAGTGATCACTTCGTATCATGTATAGCGGTGTCTTGATTGTGATCGCGAAGTGCGGTGACGAGAAGCGCTCCGCGGTGAATCAAATTCATGTAATTTCATGGCCTGTGCTTATCGCAAGCCCAATCCTCTAGGTAGTGAAGCATCAGTGATTGGACAATTCGGCGTGCTTTACGTTATTGATAGGAAGCCGGTCTGCTCATCAGTCCGTTGGGTTGGTAATCCAAACTGGGTTTGACGATTAGAGACGGCCTCTAATGCTGTCTCACGCATGAAGTTGAAGGCTTCTCCGTGGTGCGAGAACCGACGTCCTTGATCTGCTATAGGGTGCAGATCTAATGCTGGAACTACGGCATGCGAAAGTAGGCGGTGTCGACGTTTCTCGTTGCACTTTTCACGGCTTCCGAAGAGTTCCTCATGCATCTTTTCGCCTTCGCGTAGCCCTGTGAACACAATCTGGAGGTCCGTATTTCCAGAGTTCTCGATAAGGGTCTTAGCCACATCGAGGATCTTGATTGGTTCTCCCATGTCGAGAATCATCACTTCACCGTCTTTGCCGATGCATGAGGCCTGGAGCACAAGTTGGCAGGCCTCGGAGATCGTCATGAAGTAGCGAGTGACATCGGGGTGAGTCACCGTTACAGGCCCTCCAGTGCGGATCTGCGTCTCGAAGGTAGTTAGAACTGACCCCCGAGATCCAAGCACGTTGCCAAATCGAACCGAAACATATGTCCCTGCTGCATGGTTTGCCATGGCTGAAGTAAGTCGTTCGGCAAGCCGTTTGCTGTAGCCCAGTACGCTGGTTGGGTCGGCTGCCTTGTCAGTAGATATGTTGACGAAGGTTTGCACACCAGCGGCGGCGGCTGCCTCAAGTACGTTCCCGGTGCCCACGACGTTCGACTTCCAGAGTTCTCAATCGGATGCCGCTCCAGCAGAGGCAAGTGCTTGAGTGCCGCCGCGTGGAACACGATTTCTGGATTGTGATAACTAAAGATTCGATGCAGTGCGGGACGATCACGAATGTCGGCCAGGACAAGGTTGTCAGTATCCAACATGGCGTGACCCTCGATCGAGAGCTGCACAGCGTGTAGCGCCGACTCGTCTCGGTCGAGCATCACGAGGGCAGCAGGCTCGAATCGATATATCTGGCGACAGAGTTCGGAACCGATCGAGCCGCCGGCGCCGGTCACCAGCACGCGCTTGCCTGCGATTTGCGACCTGATTGCATTTTCGTCGAGCGAGATCGGCTGGCGGCCGAGCAGGTCATTCACATTGATTTCGCGTAGATCGCCCGGTGCGACGACACGATTCATTAGCTCGTCGAGCGCGGGAAGGATCAGCACCTGTAGCCCTGCGCCGTTTGCGCGCACCTTGAGCTCGCGAATGAGATCAGCATCCGCTGTCGGTATGGCGATGATCAATGTCGTGGCCCGCGCATCTGCCGCTAGGTTGGCAATGTCGCGCCGGCCGCCACGTACTCGCACGCCGCTCAACTGCAGGCCGCGCTTACTCGGGTCGTCGTCGAGGGCTGCTACCGGAGTGTAAGCCGAGGTTGGGTCTTCTTTCAGCTGCCGGATGAGCTGCCTGCCTGCGACGCCGGCGCCAAAGACGATCACCCTCTTACCCTGTTGGCCGGGGCTCGCGAGAGTTCGAACCACGAAGCGCGCTGCCCACATGCCCAGTAGTCCGAAGGCGCTTGCCAGCAAGGGTATGCTACGCGCGGCGAAAGTCGAGGGGGCCAAAACTGTGCACAGTTGCAGCATGGCCCATACGAGTACGTTACTGATGCCTAGGGCCGAAACCTCGTCGAACGAAGCCGGCAAGAACCGCCGCATATAAAGGCCGGTCACCAATCCGGCTATCAGCACAGCCAGCGGAGCCACCAAAGTGAGAAGTGCAACTCTGGCAGTGAGGTAGTTCACATTGAAGTCGAATCGAGCCCAGGCACCCACCGTAACCGCCATCATCCAGATGGCGGAATCAATGGGGAACCAGGTGCCCAATGACGTTGCGCGGAGTGTCCGTAACTGCTTGTTACTCAATGAGATTCCTTCCCCGGGGTGCCCAGGCGTAGTCGCGTCAGGTGCAGCGTCATCAGTCTTGCACTCTCACCATCGTCACGTTCGTGATTCGGCTGAAATCGTGTCACGCCTGAGCTAGCCTCGATAGCAGGACAAATTTGGACGATCTAGTTTGGGCGGGAAGAGATTGTGACTGTTCGCGATTACATCAGGTTGCTGCGTCGGCACTGGATTGTCGTTCTCTGCGCGTTTGCCCTGGGCTTAGCGGCCAGCGGCGTGGGCTCATACCTCATGAAGCCGCAGTTTCAAGCCCAGGCCAGATTATTCGTATCCACGCAGGCCGGTCAGACGAACGCCGACCTAATGCAGGGCGGCAGCTTCACCCAGCAGCGCGTGCAGTCTTACGCCGACGTCGCAACCTCGCCACAAGTCTTGCAACCGGTGATCGATGAGTTGCATCTCAAGGAGACCTCGGGCCAACTCGCGAGGCGGGTCACCGCCCAGGCACCTACCGACACCGTGATCATTACACTGTCGGTTACTGACCCCAAGGCTCGGCAGGCGGCGACCGTTGCAGACGCCGTGGCGAAGAGCCTAGTGCAGGCCATCGGGCAGCTCGAGCGGCCAGCAACGGGCCCATCCCCGGTGAAGGCCACAATCATCGAGCACGCTAGTACGCCGAGAGCACCGGTCTCGCCCAACATCCCACTTAACCTTGCCCTGGGCACTGTTCTCGGGTTGCTCATTGGCATCGGTATCGGGTTGCTGCGCGAGACGCTCGACACGCGGATCCGTACTGAAGAGGACCTGAAGGGCGTCACTGAAGCCACCCATCTGGGAGGAGTTCCGTTCGACAAGGACGCCACCGACCAGCCGATAGTAGCCAACACGAACCCACACGGCCTCCGCGCCGAAGCGCTGCGTCAGGTGCGCACCAACCTGCAGTTCGTCGATGCGACTAACCACCCGACCTCGATCCTGGTCACCTCCTCCCTGCCGGGCGAAGGCAAATCGTCGACCTCCGTCAACCTCGCCATCACCATGGCGGAGGCCGGTGCGCGGGTCTGCCTTATCGAGGCTGACCTCCGGCGCCCCAAGGCCGTGAGCTACCTCGGTCTGGAAGGAGGCGTCGGGCTCACCACAGCTCTCATCGGCGAGGCAACCCTCGATGACGTGCTCCAGCCCTGGGGCGGCGAGACCGGCACCGGAAGTCTGACCGTGCTGGCCAGCGGTGTTCTGCCGCCCAACCCCAGCGAACTGCTCGGCTCCGATGCCATGCACGCCCTGCTCACCAAGCTCGAGGCCGACTTCGACGCCGTGATCATCGATGCGCCTCCGCTACTGCCGGTGACCGATGCCAGCGTGCTGGCCCAGCGTTGCGACGGGGTCATCGTCATCGTGGGCAGCGGGCGGGTCGATACCAAGGGCCTCGCGCTCTCGCTCGACAACCTGGAGAAGGTGGACGCTCGCGTGCTCGGCGTCGTGCTCAACCGGATGCCGTTGAGCAACAACGGTGGCTACAACAACTACCGCTACTCCTACTCTTACTCGTCGCAGTCACCTGCCGGCAAGACGCCGCGTGGCAAGTCCCTGCGCGGTCGCAAGTCGTCGAAGCCGCAGCCCGCTCGGGCGGGGAGCTCCCGCGTACAAGTGGTCAAGCCACCCCGGCAGTCGGGCGGCCCCGCGGCGCCCGGGAGGCCCACATCGAGCATCGGGAGCGGAACGCGACCGACCGCAACCCCAGGCCAGCAGGCGCCCAGCGAACGATTCAACCCTGCAGGAGACGTGCTGCCAACCCGCCGCTGACCCGGCCCGGAACCTGCCTGAACAGCCCAGAAAACCACCCAAGGCCCACAGTCTGGAATCCCAGACTGTGGGCCTTCGGACACCCTTGGCGCGGCATACCCGATGGGTGTGGCATAGCCACATGACCACTGAAGGAGCCCGCCCCGTCCGCGCAGCCCGCGGCACCACCCTCACTGCCCGTTCGTGGCAGACCGAGGCCCCGCTTCGGATGCTCATGAACAACCTCGACCCCGAGGTGGCCGAGCGTCCCGACGATCTCGTCGTCTACGGCGGCACCGGCCGGGCGGCGCGATCGTGGGGCGCGTTCGACGCCATCGTTCGCACCCTCACCACCCTCAAGGAGGACGAGACCCTCCTGGTGCAGTCGGGCAAGCCGGTCGGCGTCTGGCAGACCCACGAGTGGGCCCCGCGAGTGCTCATCGCGAACTCGAACCTCGTGGGCGACTGGGCCACCTGGCCCGAATTCCGCCGGCTCGAACACCTCGGCCTCACCATGTACGGCCAGATGACCGCCGGCTCGTGGATCTACATCGGCACCCAGGGCATTCTGCAGGGCACCTATGAGACCTTCGCCGCCGTCGCCGCCAAGAAGTTCAACGGCACCCTACAGGGCACGCTTACTCTCACCGGTGGCTGCGGTGGCATGGGCGGGGCCCAGCCCCTGGCCGTCACCCTGAACGGCGGGGTCTGCCTGGTGGTCGACGTGGACGAAACCCGGCTGCGCCGACGGGTCGACCACCGCTACCTCGACACCGTCGCCACCGACATGGACGACGCCATCGAGCAATGCCTGGCCGCCAAGAAGTCGGGCACCGCCCTATCGGTGGGCCTCGTAGGCAACTGCGCCACCGTCTTTCCCGAGCTGCTGCGTCGCGGCGTGGCCATCGACATCGTCACCGACCAGACCTCCGCGCACGACCCCCTGTCGTACCTGCCCGAGGGCATCGACCCCGACGACTGGCACGAGTACGCCGACAAGAAGCCCGACGAGTTCACCGACCGCGCCCGCGAATCCATGGCCAAGCACGTGCAGGCCATGGTCGAGTTCCAGGACGGGGGCGCCGAGGTCTTCGACTACGGCAACTCCATCCGCGACGAGGCCCGGCTCGGCGGCTACAACCGTGCCTTCGAGTTCCCCGGCTTCGTGCCCGCCTACATCCGGCCGCTGTTCTGCGAAGGCAAGGGCCCATTCCGCTGGGCCGCCCTCTCCGGCGACCCGAAAGACATCGCCGTTACCGACAAGGCCGTCCTCGACCTCTTCCCCGACAACGATCACCTGCAGCGCTGGATCCGCGCAGCCCAGGAGAAGGTCGCCTTCCAGGGCCTGCCCGCGCGCATCTGCTGGCTCGGCTACGGCGAGCGCGACAAGGCCGGAATCCGGTTCAACGAGCTCGTCGCCTCGGGTGAGGTGAGCGCTCCCATCGTGATCGGTCGCGACCACCTCGACTGCGGCTCGGTGGCCTCGCCCTACCGCGAGACCGAGTCGATGCTCGACGGTTCCGACGCCATCGCCGACTGGCCGCTGCTCAACGCCATGACCGCCACCGCCTCGGGCGCCACCTGGGTGTCGCTGCACCACGGCGGCGGGGTGGGCATCGGCCGCTCCATCCACTCCGGGCAGGTCTCGGTGGCCGACGGCACGCCGCTGGCCGCGCAGAAGCTTGCCCGGGTGCTCACGAACGATCCCGGAATGGGAGTCATCCGTCACGTCGACGCCGGCTACGACCTCGCAGAGGACGTCGCCGAGGCTCGCGATGTGCGGATCCCCATGCGGGAGAACTGATGTCGTCCGACGGCGGCGCCGGCGCCCAACGCCCTGAGGCCCAAGCTGCGAAGGAAACGGCCGGCGCCGCCGTCGGGCGCGCTAGTTTCGATCGGCTGTGGGCCGAGCTGCGTGACGTCGGGCGCGACGCGCACACTGGCGGCTACCGCCGCTTTGCCTGGACGCGCACCGACGCCGTTCTGCGTGAATGGTTTTCGGGTCAGGCCCGGTCACGGGGGCTCGACGTAGTGGGCGACCGCGCGGGCAATCTCTGGGCCTGGCGCGGAGATCCGGACGCCGCGGTTACCGCGGGACGGCCGGGGCTCGTGGTCGGCTCGCATCTCGACTCGGTGCCCGACGGCGGGGCCTTCGACGGCCCGCTCGGCGTGGTGTCTTCCTTTGCCGCGCTGGATGCCCTTGAGAGCCAAGGGTTCTCGTCGAGTCGCCCGGTCGGCATTGCCTGCTTCAGCGACGAAGAGGGCGCGCGGTTCGGAATCGCCTGCGGCGGTTCGCGTCTGCTCACCGGCGCGCTCGGCGCCGACCGGGCTCGAGCCCTCACTGACGCGGACGGTACCTCGATGGCCGAGGCTATGACAGCCGCCGGCCACGATGTGCGCCAGCTGGGAGCGGACGACGAAACCCTGCGGCGCGTTGGCACTTTCGTTGAGCTGCACGTCGAGCAAGGTCGTGCCCTCGCCGATCCCGATCACCCTGCCGATGGGGCCGTGGCCGTGGGGTCGTCCATCTGGCCGCACGGGCGGTGGCGCTTCGATCTGCAGGGCCGCGCCGACCATGCCGGAACCACTCGGCTGATCGACCGTGACGACCCCATGCTCGTTCTGGCGCAGGTGATCTCAGCCGCTCGCGCGCAGGCCTTGCAGCACGGTTGCGTTGCCACGGTGGGCAAGGTCGCGGTGCGTCCCAACGGGGTCAACGCCATTCCATCGGCAGTGACCGCCTGGCTCGACGCCCGCGGCGACGACCTCACCGCGGTGCGTCGAGTGGTAGCGGAGGTGGAACGCGTTGCGGGGCAGGCGGCTACGGAAGAGTCCTGGACCGGCGTCACCTCGCTCGACAGTGCGCTTTGTGCACGGCTGGCAAATCTTATCGGCGAGCCAGGCTCTCCCGCACCGATTCTCGCCACCGGCGCTGGTCATGATGCCGGAATCCTCGCCAACGCAGGCGTTTCCACGGCCATGATGTTCGTGCGCAATCCCACGGGCATCTCACACTCGCCCGACGAGTTCGCCGAGGCCGACGACTGCCATGCCGGAGTCGACGCTCTGGCGGCCGTGATCGCCGACCTGGCTGGGTCGTCGGCATGATTCGGTACTGGCTCGAATATGCCTGGCTGCCAACGGGTATCGCACGTGACGTCCTCGTGGAGATCGAGGGCGGACGCTTCGCCGACGTACGCCCTTCCGCGAAACCCCAGGCGGCCCAACGCCTGACCGGGCTGACTGTGCCCGGCCTCGCCAACGCGCACTCGCATGCCTTCCACCGTGCTCTGCGCGGACGCACCCACGACGACGGCGGCACTTTCTGGACCTGGCGCACGGCCATGTACGCGGTAGCCGACCGGTTGCAGCCCGATACCTACCGCCAGCTGGCCACAGCGGTGTTCGCCGAGATGGCCGCCGCCGGGGTCACGTGTGTGGGGGAGTTCCACTACCTGCACCATGACCGCGATGGCACTGGTTACGCTGACCCTAATGCCATGAGCTACGCCCTTGTATCCGCCGCACAAGCGGCTGGTTTGCGCATCACTCTGCTCGACACCTGTTATCTCGCAGGCGGTCTCACTGCCGACGGGCATACGCCTCTGACTGGACCGCAGGTGCGCTTCGGCGATGGCTCCGCGCTTGGCTGGGCCACCCGTGTGCGCTCGCTCGACCTCGACGAACACGCTCACGCGCGTCGTGGAGCGGCCATCCATTCCGTACGTGGAGTGCCCGCCGATCAACTGGCGACCGTGGCTGCGGCCGCGCGCGAGCTCGACGCCCCGCTGCACGTGCACCTGTCGGAACAGCCGGCCGAGAACGACGCTGCCCTGGCCTACTACGGTTGCACCCCAACGGAACTGCTCGCCCGGCACGGAGTGCTCGGCCCGTCGACCACCGCCGTCCACGCCACACACCTCACCGCCTCTGACATCACGATGCTCGGCGACACCCGCACCATCACCTGCGCCTGCCCTACCACCGAGGCCGACCTGGCCGACGGCATCGGCCCGTTTCCTGAGCTGCGGGAAGCCGGTTCGTCCTTATGCCTGGGCAGCGACCAGCACGCGCACACCGATCTGCTCGATGAGGCCCGGCGGCTGGAAGAGCACGAACGACTGCGCTCTGGCCGGCGTGGCACGTTCCGGCCGGCCGAGTTGGTAGACGCCGCAACACGTGCGGGCCACCGCAGCCTCGGCTGGCACGACGCGGGCGTGATCGAGGTCGGCGCCCGGGCCGACCTGGTGGCGATCGACCTCCGGTCGCCGCGCACGGCCGGCGCCCAGCCCGGCCAGCTCGTCATGGCCGCCACCGCAGCCGACGTCACCGAGGTGATCGTCGACGGCGAACCCGTCGTCCGGGACGGCGTCCACCGGCTCGGCTCCGTCGGGCACCTGCTCGACGATGTTCTCACTTCCCTTTGGAGCGACCCCTCGTGAGCGCCACCCTCGTCACCGGCATCGGCGAACTCGTCACCAACGACCCGACTCTGGCCAGCGGTGCTCTGCCCACTGCCGAAGCGAGGCTTGGCATCGTCCGCGACGCTGCCCTGGTGGCCGAGGACGGCTTCGTGACGTGGGTAGGCCCGGCCCGCAACGCACCGGCCGCAGACGAGCGGCTGGACTACGAGGGCCGCGCCGTAGTGCCCGGCTTCGTCGACTCTCACGCCCACCTCGTGTTCGCCGGCGATCGGGCGGCCGAGTTCGAGGCTCGGATGACGGGCGCACCCTACGACGGCGGGGGCATCGCCACCACCGTGGCGGCCACCCGCGCGGCCACGGATGAGCAACTGCGGCACCGTCTTTTGCACCTGGTGCGCGAGATGCTGCGGCAGGGCACCACCACCGTCGAGGTCAAGAGCGGGTACGGGCTCACCGTGGGCGACGAAGTGCGGGCGCTGCAATTGGCCGGCGACGTGACAGCCGAGACCACCTATCTGGGTGCGCATGTGGTGCCGCGCGAGTTCGACGGCCGGGCCGAGGAGTACGTCGCCCTCGTCACCGGGGAGATGCTCACCGCCTGCGCTCCGTACGCCAAATGGATCGACGTCTTCTGCGAACCCGCCAGCGCCCACGCCTTCGACGGCGACCAGGCGCGGGCGGTGATCGAGGCGGGCAAGGCCGCAGGGCTGCTGCCGCGGCTCCACGCCAACCAGCTCTCCGCAGGCCCCGGCGTGCAGCTCGCGGTGCAGACCGGATGTGCCTCGGCCGACCACTGCACCCACCTGACCGACGCGGACGTGGACGCGCTCGCCGGTGGGTCCACCGTCGCCACCCTGCTGCCGACCATCGAATGGTCGACCCGCTCGCCCTACCCCGACGCCCGACGGCTGCTCGACGCCGGTGTCACCGTGGCGCTGGCCACCGACTGCAACCCCGGGAGCGGATACTCCTCGTCGATCCCGCTGTGCATCGCGCTCGCCGTCCGGGAGATGGGAATGACCACCGCGGAGGCCCTGTGGGCCGCTACTGCCGGCGGCGCTCGCGCCCTGCGCCGCGAGGACGTGGGCCGGCTGGGCGTGGGCGCCCGCGCGCACCTGGCCGTGCTCGACGCACCTTCCTACCGGCACCTGCCCTACCGCCCGGGTGTGCCGCTGTCGACGGGCCTGCAGCTCGGAGACTGAGCACCCGTCCTGCTGAGTCGCCTCCAGGCCCGTCTGGGAATCACCCATTCGGGCCTAGCTGGCGTTTAATAGGTGGAAAGGCCGGTTTTCCGGCAACCCTGCGTGAAAGCCCGACCCTTCTCGTCGCAGGCGTGCGCGCCAATAGCCCTACTATGGGCGAATTGAGGCGCGCTTATGAATACTAACCGTCGTTAAAGCCGCGTACTGGCATAGGGCTGAATTAATCCAGTCCAAAGACCGCTGAACTGCGCCCATGTAACGCTGTCGGCAGAAGTTGAAAACCACCAGACGTCAAAGGGCTTAATGCTGCCCGCTGATAGGAGTAGGCGTCGATGACGACACGTTTGTGGGCGACGACTGTTGCCCTTTCGGCGGCCCTCGCGTTGGTGCTCGGCGCCGCTGAGGCAGCACCTGGCGAGGCTGCGACCAAAGACGCTGCGCAGATGGGCCACACGAACAGTGAGCTCACGCTGACAGCTTCCCAATTGGCCATGCTCAAGACCGAACAGGGCACCAACGGTGCCTCGATGGGCAACGTGGGGGTGCCGGGCTCCACCAGGGGCGTCCGCGGCCCGCAGGCTCTGGGCGCGGCCGCCACCTGGAAGGCGCCGGGCACGCAGGGCCTCGACGTCTCCAACTGGAACCAGGGCATCAACTGGAGCTCGGTGGCCGGTCAGGGCGCCCAGTTCGCGTATGTGAAGTCGACAGAAGGGCTTACGTACAAGAGCCCGAGCTGGGCGTCGCAGTACACCGGTTCGGCGAAGGCGGGCCTCATCCGCGGCTCGTACCACTTCGCTCTGCCGCCCTCGAGCTCCGGCGCAGCCCAGGCGCGGTACTTCGTGGCCAACGGCGGTGGCTGGTCGGCCGACGGCATCACTCTGCCGCCCCTGCTGGACATCGAGTTCAACCCCTACGCCTCGATGGGCAACACCTGCTACAACATGACGCCGGCCCAGCTCACGTCCTGGATCAGCGACTTCGTGACCACCACGCGGCAGCTCATCGGCCGCAACCCGGCCATCTACACAAGCACGAGCTGGTGGAACCAGTGCGTCAAGAGCAGCGGCTTCGGGGCCTATCCGCTGCACGTGGCCAGATACAGCCAAACGGCGCCGACCCTTCCGGCCGGCTGGTCGAAGTACACGATCTGGCAGTACTCCAGCACCGGCCCTTTCCCCGGCGACTCCGATGCCTTCAATGGTTCGGCCGCTCAGCTCAAATCGTGGGCGAACAACAACACCTCGCCGCCCGTTCCCTCGCAAGTTGCGGCCACGACGCTCTCCGGATCATTCGGCGCAGGCCAGACGATGACCTCGCCCAACGGCAAGTTCACGATGTACATGCAGGGCGACGGAAACCTCGTAACCTACAACGCCCAGAAGAAGCCGGTGTGGGGCGCCAACACCATGATTCCCGGCATGTGGGCGGCCGCTCAGAGTGACGGCAATCTCGTCATCTACGACAAGGCGAACCGGGCGCGTTGGTACACCGGCACGAGCGGCAGCGGTCGCAAGATCCAGCTGCAGGACGACGGAAACCTCGTGATCCGTGACTCGAAGGGCAACGTGCTGTGGGACGCCTTCGGCGCCTCTAAGCGGGCTGCCACCCGGGTCGAGACCACCATCACGCAGCTGCGGGCCGGCCAGTCGGAGCGCTCGTTGAGCGGCAACATCCAGCTCATCATGCAGGGCGACGGAAACCTCGTGCTCTACAGCGCCGCCATGAAGCCCACCTGGGCCTCGAACACCAGCGGCCACCCGGGCGCCTGGTTCGCGGTGCAGGCAGACGGCAACCTGGTTGTCTACAGCTCTTCGAACAAACCGTTGTGGGCGAGCAATTCTTACGGCCATTCCGGCGCGAAGCTGTACTTGCAGCCTGACGGCAACCTGGTCCTTTACGGCACCAAGGCGGTCTGGGCAGCCCACTGAGGCCGGCTGCTGAGGGCCGCCCGCTAAGGGGCGGCTGCCGTCGGCACCCTTGATGGTTGGCCACCCGCGGTCAGGGTGCCGATGGCGACGCCCTCATAGTCAGGCCGCTGAACGGGAGGTTTCGTTGCTAACGGAACCTCCCGTTCTGTCGTAGTGGCATATCAGCGGCTGCGGCGTCTGGGTGGGCGGTTCCGGCGAGATGGCGGCCCAGGACCTCGATCGCACTGTCGAACCGTCACGTTCTTGGTCCGCTTGCAACCATCTTGGTGACAGTTCGGCGAAGAACGTGACTGTTCGATGGCTGCCAGGGCATGTTCCGTCTCGATGGCAGCCACGGCTTGTTCCGTCCGAAATTCGGACACGCCAGGAATTGTGGCCAGCCGAAGCGGAAGTATGACCTTGTGGGCGGCGCTCGCGCGTGGGAACGCCAGGCGGGTCTCGGCTGAGGTAGCGCAATCTGGACTACATCGAGCTAGGCAGGGCGACCGGCCTGAGCGCGAGCCGGCGCGGGGTCGCCGCGTCGATGTAGTCGAGATTGCGCAACGGCTGGACGAACCTGAACGCGGGCAACGTTCGCCGCGCACTCGTTCACTCTGTGGAAGCCTTGCCGGCTCGCCCGAGTTCACGGCTGACCGGCACCGCAGCACGCGGTGACCGACGGCAGCAGGGAGTCGGTGTCAGCACAGCAGAAGAGGTAGCTCGCACCGGATTCCATTGCGGGCCACTGCGGGTACGCTCACGCTGGAGTTGCCCGCGCGCGCGGGTCAGCCGGGTCGAACGAGAGGACGTGCCGTGGGCTCCATGGTCTGGAAGGTGCTGGGAACAGGTGCCGCCATCGTTGCCGCAGCCGCAGCCCGGAAAGGGTTGGGCGCAGGCTGGAAGCTGGCCACCGGCAAAGAGCCGCCCAGCAACCCCGAGTCGCCGGAGACCACTCTCTGGGAGGCCGTTGGCTGGGCATTGGCCTCAGGTGCGGTGATCGGTGTCGCGCGCATGTTCGCTACTCGCAAGGCCGCGCAGTACTACGAGAAGTCCGCGGGCCACCTGCCGAAGGGCCTCGAGAACGTCGGCTAAAACCGCCTGAGTGGCCACGTTGGCAACTCTCAGTCGAGGTTGGTGAAGGTCAGGCCAGCCAGATCAGGCCAGCCCTCGGCGAGATGCTGGTGCGCGGGCTCTGCGCTAAGGTGAGAACGACGACAGGGGAGCACCACCAGGTGCTGAGAGTGCGGGCAGCCGCAGACCCTCGAACCTGATCCGGCTAGTACCGGTGGAGGAAGTCGGGATCTCGGGCCCGATGCGTGGTGTGCGTTGCCGCGGATCGGACCTCCCCTCCCAGCACCAAGGGAGGCAGCCATGTCAACGAGCATCAGAGAACACGCACCCGTAACCAGCAGATGGCGAGTGGTCGACATCGTCGTCGCTGCCGTTCTCGCGGTAGCCAGCGGAGTCGTCTTCTGGCTCTGGGATTTCGCCTGGGCGCCGATAGCGGCACTTCTGGCCTTTCTCGCGCCCTTGTCGGGTCTGCTCAACGGTGGCTGGCTACTCGGCGGAACCCTGGGTGCTCTGGTCATCCGCAAGCCCGGCGCGGCAGTCTTCTGCGAGCTCGTGGCGGCCGCGGTAGAGGCAACCCTCGGCTCGCAGTGGGGGATGAGCGTGTTCATCTCCGGGCTTGTGCAGGGCCTGGCGGTCGAGATCGTGTTCGCCGCGTTCGGATACCGCCGGTGGAACATCGGCACCGCAACGCTGGCCGGTGCCGCGGCCGGACTCGCCTGCGGCCTGCGGGATGTCTTCTTCGGTTCCTACGTGACGTGGGAAAGCACGTACAAGGCCATCTACACCGGTTGCTCCATCGTCTCGGGAGCTCTGCTGGCCGGCTTCTTGGCCTGGTACGTCGTGCGCGCGTTGGCAGCCACGGGGGCGCTGGCACCGTTCGCGTCCGGGCGCGTGGCTCGCGAGGTCTGAACCCGCCTTGGTTGAGAACTCGGGTCGCGGCCCCACGCTCGGGGCGGGGCCGCGACCAGCGCGAATCGAAGCCCGTGACTGGGGTTGGCGTCATCATGGCCGCAAGGCCTTTGCCGTTCGGGGGCTCGACCTCAGCATCGAGCCTGGTGAGCGGGTGTTGCTGCTGGGGGCGTCCGGCTCGGGCAAGTCGACGTTGCTGGCGGGGCTTGCCGGCCTGCTCGATAACGATGGTGACCGCCGCGACACCGGCAGCCTGACCATCGACGGCCTCGACCCGCATGAGCCGCAACTCCGGGGCCGGGTGGGGCTAGTGCTGCAGGATCCCCAGGCGCAGACAGTGTTGGCCCGCTGCGGTGACGACGTGGCCTTCGGCTGCGAGAACCTCGCGGTGCCCCCGTCCGAGATCTGGACCCGGGTCGACGCCGCTCTCGAGGCGGTTGGGCTGCCGGTGTTGCGCAGTCGTCCCACGGAGTTCCTGTCGGGCGGCCAGCGGCAGCGGCTCGCGCTCGCCGGAGTGGTGGCGATGTCGCCGGGCCTGCTCCTGCTGGACGAGCCCACCGCCAACCTCGATCCTGCCGGGGTCGTGGAAGTGCGACAGGCCGTGGCGACGGTGTTGGCCGAGTCGGGCGCGACGCTGGTGGTGGTGGAGCATCACGTGGAGACGTGGCTCGACCTCGTGACGCGGGTGATCGTGCTGGAGCCGGGCGGCGGGGTGCGCGCGGACGGTCCGCCTGATCAGGTTCTACGTGAGCGCGGTGCCGAGTTGGCGGATGCCGGGGTGTGGGTGCCGGGATATCCACCGGCGGTGCCGGGGCGGCGTCCAGCCAGGGGTTGGGAGGGGGGAAATGCTCAGTCGCCCAATGGCTGGCGAACCGGCGGCAGTGCGGGGATTCTGCACACGGTAGGGCTCGCCGTCACTCCCGCGGGCGCTCCGGCGGGGGCGCTACCGGCGGCCAGCGGCATCGGCCTCACGGTGCAGCCCGGCCGCTGCCTCGCAATCGAGGGCGTCAACGGCGCGGGCAAGTCGACGCTCGCCCTGACGCTCGCCGGACTGCTTCCTCCCACGGCTGGAAACCTCACTGCCGCTCCGGATCTCGTCCCCGAACGGGTGCGCCGGGGACGTCGCTATCGCCGCGCAGAGCACGGCAACGGCCCATGGACGTGGCGTTCGGTCGACCTGCTCACCCGAATCGGCATGGTGTTTCAAGACCCGGAGCATCAGTTCGTGGCCAACACCGTCCGGGAGGAACTGCGGCACGGTCCCTTGCGTGCCGGACGCACCGCGTCCGAGGCCGACGCCCGGGCGAGCCAACTGCTCGAGCAACTGCGGCTCGACCGGCTGGCAGAGGCCAACCCCTTCACGCTCTCGGGCGGGGAGAAGCGGCGGCTCTCGGTCGCGACGGCGTTGGCGACTCGTCCACGATTGCTGGTGCTCGACGAGCCTACGTTCGGGCAGGACCGTCTCACGTGGGCCGAGATCGTTGCAATCATCGCCGAGCTGCTGGACGACGGACTGGCTGCCGTGGTCGTGACCCACGACGAGGCAGTGGTAAACGCGCTGGCGGACGATCGCCTGCACCTGGCCGCTCCGGTACGGGAGTTTCAACGGTGATCGTCGATCCGGGCGCGATCAACCCCACGGTGATCTCTCGCGCCAACCCGGTGACCAAACTGGCTGTCTCGGTGGTGATCACAGGGGCGCTCGTGCTGACTGTGGACGTGGTCTCAGCAGGCACGGCCCTCGCGCTGGAGCTGGCGGCCCTGCCGTTCTGCGGCGTGCCGGCGCGGTCGCTGGGTCGCGTGTTGGCGCCGATCACCTTGTCGGCGCTGGTAGCGGGATTGGTCTCGGCCGTGTTCGGCGTCGACTCGGGTGCTGTGCTGCTGGGCGGGGGCGCGTTCTCGATCACGGAAGGGTCGCTGCGCGGTGGAGCGGCCATCACGCTGCGAGTGCTGGCCGTGGCGATCCCGGGTGTGGTGCTGCTCGTGAGTACCGACCCCACGGACCTGGCCGACGCACTAGGCCAACAACTGCACCTGCCTGCCCGGTTCGTACTCGGTGCACTGGCGGCGTTGCGACTGGTGGGGGTGTTGGTGGCGCAATGGCAGGTGCTGACGATGGCGCGTCGCGCACGGGGTCTGGGCGACGCCCGAGGACCCATCGGCCAGGCGAGGGTGCTGGCCGGAGAGGCGTTCGCGCTGCTGGTTCTGGCCGTGCGCCGCGGCACGCGGCTGGCGATGGCCATGCAAGCCCGCGGATTCGGCTCCGACGAGCCACGTACCTGGGCCAGACCGAGTCGGTTCTCGCGGCGCGATGCGGTGCTCGCGGTGGGTGGGCTGATTGTTGCTGGGGTGAGCACGGGCGCAGCGTTGGCTGCTGGGACCTGGTCGTTTGTGTTGATGTAGGGGTGCTCTGCTGGGTCTGGAGGTGCGTGGGGACTCGCCAACTTCTTGCGGTCCGGTGGAGGGCAGGGCGGGGCGGGGCAGGGTGTCCGCACCTGCCCCGGGTCGTCTCCCGCTCGTGCCTTCGCCCGTCTAGAGATCTAGGCGATTTGATCGCAATCGATCGACCGGGGCGGGGTCGGGTTTGGGGCGCTATGGCAATGCCCCGCGAGGTGGGGCATCGCCGTAGCGCCCCAAGACCCCACCCCTCGCGCCGGCGATCGGTCAAGTGACTGATGCGCAAACCTGAGCCAGTTGGGCCAGCCACAGGCGCCTGACCAGGGTTGACTCGGGGTCAGCTCAGGGAGGCATCGGATGGTGGCGCGAAGGGCTGGCGGCGAGTCTTGAGGGGTTGAATTCTCCGTCCCCGAAAGGTCTTGACATGAACTCCATCCACCGCTCCCTCGCCAATATCGGCCTCGTTCGCGACACCAGCGACAGGATCCTGGGCGGTGTCTGCTCCGGCTTCGGACGTCGCTTCGGCATCGATGCCTGGGCCGTGCGCCTGCTGTTCGTGGCAACACTGCTGGTGATACCGGGGAGCCAGTTCTTGGTCTACCCGATCCTGTGGGTTGTCATGCCCGACGAGGCTCGCGCCGCACAGGCCGGCGGTCGGGGGTTCGCGCAGTCACCACAGTGACAACGACCCCGCAGCCTCCAACTCGGCAGCCCCGGGCCTGTCCCCGCGGACAAAAACCGGCCCTCCCCTCACCAAGTCGGATATCACTGGGCGAGACATCGCGTGAGTCACAGGGCGTTGCGTTACTACGGTGGCGCACCGCCGTCCTTTTGTGCGTGCGACAGCTGATCCGTGCTCGCCCTCTCCCGGAGGTTTCTCTCGATGCGCCGCTCGATCGCCACAGTCTCGCTGTCCGGTCCCCTCAACGAGAAGCTCATGGCCTGCGCGGCCGCGGGCTTCGATGGCGTCGAGATCTTCGACCAGGACCTGCTCAACAGCCTCTGGACCCCCCGCCGCATCGCCGAGCGGTGCGGCGAGCTCGGGCTCAAGATCGAGATGCTCCAGCCCTTCCGTGACCTCGAGGCCATGACGGCAGACCAACACCGTCTAGCCATGCGCCGGTTCAGCGGCAAGCTCGACATCATGGAGCAGCTCGGAACCGACCTCATCCTGGTGTGTGCCTCCTGCCAGCCCGATGCGATCGACGACGACGAGCTCTCCGCCGAGCAGCTCTACAAGGCTGCCGAGATGGCCCATGAGCGCGGCATGCGCATCGCCTTCGAAGCGCTCGCGTGGTCGACGAACGTCTGGGACTACCGGCGTGCTTGGAAGATCGTCCAGATGGCTGATCACCCGGCGCTCGGCACCTGCCAGGACACCTTCCACGTACTCTCCCGCGGTCTCGACCCGACGGGTATCCGCGAGATTCCGGGCGAGAAGATCTTCTTCGTCCAGCTCTCCGACGCGCCCGAGATGGCCATGGACATCCTGCAGTGGAGCCGCCACTACCGCGTCTGGCCGGGCCAGGGCAGCTGGGACGTGGTCGGTTTCCTCGAAGACTGTCTGGTCGCCGGTTACACGGGTCCGCTCTCATTGGAGATCTTCAACACGGTCTTCCGGCGCTCCGAGGCCGAGCGGAACGCCCGGGACGCCCTGCGCTCGCTGCTCTACGTGGAGGACGGTGTCGCGCACCTCGGCACGGTCGATCGCGCGCTGTTGGACGCGGCACCGCCGGCGCCCATCTGCCGTGGCCTCGACTTCATTGAACTCGCGGTCAAGACCGACCACCCGAAGTTCGTCGCGGCCCTGACCGGACTCGGGTTCGTGCACACCGGCGACCACAAGGAGAAGCCGATCGAACTGTGGGAGCAGGGCGACCTGAAGCTCCTGCTCAACTCGATGGAGGCGGCCGTCAACGTGCAGGTGGGCCCGCACGTGGCAGCGCTCGCGATGATGACCGACCACCCGGAGGAGGCCACCGAGCGTGGCCAGTATCTGCGGGCGGCCTCCCCCTCAGCCGGCCGTGGCCCGAGCGTCAGCAACATTGCCGGCGTCGAAGCTCCCGACGGCACGACAGTGTTCTTCACGACGCTGGCGCACCACCCCGAGCACTGGAGCGAGTCCTACACGCCGCACGCCAACCCGAACCCGCCTCAGCCCATCGACCCCGAAATCCGCTTCGACGGCGTCAGTCTCTCTGAGCCCCTCGACAACTTCGATGAGGCAGCCCTGTTCGTTCGCTCCGTGCTGGGCCTGCACACGCATGAGGACGTCGAGATCCCCGCGACCTATGGGCTCTTCCGCTCTCGCTCGATGAGCAACGAAGACCGCTCCGTGCGGGTCACCGTGACTGTTGCGCTGCTCGACTCCGATGCTGTGCACGAGGACGAGTCCCGCAAGAACAGCGTGAGCTTCGAAGTGTCGGACATCTTCGCTGCCTGCGAGCAGGTGCTCGCCAACGGTGGCGAGCTGCTCCACATCGGACACAACTACTACGTGGACCTGGCCTATCGCACGAACTTCGAACCCGAGGTGATCGAGCGAATGGAACGGCTGGGCATCCTGTTCGACGGCGATGAGTCGTCGATGATCCTGCAGGCCTTCACGCCGTTGTGCGGAAACCGCGTGTTCTTCGAGATTTGTCAGCGAATCGGTGGCTACGACGGGTACGGAGTAGCCAACGCCCCGATGCGTATCTCGGCACACCGGGGCATCACGGCGGGCCTGGCTACCAAGGCTGCGAGCGAGCTCGACGCCTGACGACCGTTGCGTCAGTGCTGACGACCTTCGCGTCTTCAATCTTCTGAGCGAGGCGCGAAGGCCTACTGCGGACTAACATTCGGGCATCACGTCTTACTCAGGTGTGCTGTCACGAGGCCCATTGCGTTCACCTGGGCGTGCTGGCTCGACGCTTCTCGGTCGTCGATTCTGTCTGATTTCCGGGGAGGGCCGCGAGTTCAGCGCAGGGGAGGTCGCGTGAGCCAGTCAGGCGCTCAGTACGACGACCGGATCCTGGTTGCCAAGCAACGGGTCTACCGGTTGTCCTTGTCGTTGGCCGCTGTCGCCAGCGCCATGCCGGCCATCATCCTGCTGCACAGCAACGACCCGTTCCGATATCTGCACCTGACCATCGACCTGCCGGCTCTGCTGCTCTGTTTGGTGCTCTTTCTGGCCGTCGGACGATCGCGCTGGATGCATGCCTGCGAGCTCGTGATGCTCTGGGGCATCGTGGCCTTCGTGGCGGCCTGGGACGTCAGCAATCTGGCAATGGGACGTCTTCCCACCCAGGGTGTGGTCGTCAGCAGTGCGCCGGTGTTTCTCATGGCCTGCGTGTTGGTGAGCATCGCGGCCGATAGGCATACCCGGCTGTGGTTGACGCTGCTGGTGGGGGGCCATCTGGCGCTGACCTGGACCAACCTGCTGAGGCACGCATGGGGACCGGTGCACGTCACCGAGTTCTCCACCGACCTCGTCACCGTGATCACCGTCCTGCTGCTGACGTTGCTCACGATGTATCAGCGGCTGGCCGCCTCCGCCGAGACGGAAGCCCGCACCATGCGCGCCCTGGCCAACACCGATCCACTGACTCGGCTGCCTAATCGGCGGTCGATGTATGACCGGCTGGCCACCGCCCGGTCGCCGGCCGTGGTGCTGGTCGACCTTGACGACTTCAAATGGGTCAACGACACCTTCGGCCATCCGCACGGCGACGAGGTGCTCGTCACCATCGCTCGAACGCTGGCCGCCGTCAACGGCCCCGAACAGGTGGTGGGTCGTTGGGGCGGCGAGGAGTTTCTCGTCCTGTTGCCAGATACCGATCTTGCCGATGCGATCGCGTGGGCGGACCGGGCCCGGATCAAGGTGGAAGGACTCGCAGGAGTGCGCACTACGACGAGCATGGGCGTGGCGATTCAGGGTCGCAACGAGTCGATCTCGAGGTTGTTGAGCCGGGCTGACTCGGAGTTGTACCGGGCCAAGAAGCAGGGCAAGAACCGCGTATCGCCTGATCTGGACGGATTTCAGCCGTTGACGGATTTTGATCTTCCATAAGCAGCGGCTGGTTGAAATAGCCGGTCTGCGCGGGCGTTGAAATGCCCGCCCTGAGTAGGTGCGGTGGGGTCGGCTTTCGCGCGCTATGTCGATGCCCCGCCGGGCGGGCCATTGACATAGCCCACCGCAGCCGCGCATCTACTGCCAGTTTCGGGAATCTTCGGAGAACCAGCCGATTTTGGATGATTGCACTGCGGCAGACCTCGCGACCCTAACGCGACAGTCGACGGGTCAGGAGAGAGGTGGGTAGAGACCCTGGCCGACCACCCGGGGGTGGTAGTGGAGCACTCTGGCGCCCATCGGGGCTGTCCGCGGTTCAGGATGCAGTGACCCAAGCGGGGATCAGTGACCAACAGGAATGTCGGTGGTCGATGCGAGTCTTGGCTCAGAGTCATTCAGGCAGTCAACTGGGGAGGCGTGATGCGCGGCGATAGGGATGGGTCGAGATCCGAGGAGGTCTTCGATCGGGCGGGCGTGCTCAGGGCAGCACGACGAAAGCTTGATCTGTCGCAGCGAGAGCTTGCCGAACGCATTGGCGTCGGCTCGAGCACTGTGAACAGGGCAGAGAGTGTCTCCGGCGGGGGTGTCTCGCTGGAGGTGGTGCTTGCTGTGCTGGCGGCTGCTCGTCTGCGCATCGTCGTGGTAGACGTGGTCACCGGCAACGAAGTGCTTCCGGAGAACCCCGACGTCGTGCGCGACCGGGCAGGCAGGCGCTTTCCTGCTCATCTCGATCCGAGGGCTGCCTCCTACTCCGATGCCCCGCTGTGCGAGTGGCGTCGAGATCGCCCCGAACCCGAGGTCACCTTTGACCACCGCTGGCGCCGGTACGTTCGGCGCGAAGCCTGCGGCGTACCTGATCACCACCCCACTCGGGCCGAGGTGGCCGTGGCCAGGCAACTGCTCGCCAGGCCCAAGCCGTGTAGAAGCCGTACCGGGCAGTGCTTTCCGCCCGACATCCTTAGCCACGACTTCGTCCCCGACGACTGGGTTCCTGCGGATTGGGGGTTGGATGAATAGCGCCCGATGATGGTTCCTGCGGGGCGATCGCATGAGGTTCAGCAAGCGGGTGCTAGTCGGAGTGGGAATGGCCGCGAGATTCTGGTGGCTGTCGGGCGGCTTACCTGCCTCGACGGTTAGCAGCCGTGGTGCCCGGCGCCGCCTGGAAAGTCAGCTGGAAGACCAGGTGTGCAGCGCTTCTGCGCGGCCAGCTGTGTCCATTGGCAGTGCCCACCGACCGATCGCGGCGTACGCCACCGACCACGGCCTACGCCACCGACCACGGCCTACGCCACCGACCACGGCCTACGCCACCGACCACGGCCTACGCCACCGACCACGGCCTACGCCACCGACCGCCTGATACGCCGCGGTGGCGACCCTCGAGGAGGTCGACGCGAGCAACTGCGTCCGCTGGCAGTGCCCACTTACTTACAGGATTCGGCTACACGATCTGGCGCAGCCGATCGATCGCCTCGTTGAGGACGTCGGTATTGCCGCAAAAGCTGAGTCGCATCGTCCGGTGACCGTCCACCTGGTCGAAGTCGACACCGGGAGCCAGTGCGACCCCCGTGCGATCGAGGGCTTGCGCGCACCATGCCAAAGAGTCGTCAGTGAGGTGAGAGATGTCGCAGTAAGCGTAGAAGGCACCGTCAGGTGGGGCGAACGACGTGATACCCAGTTCGGGCAGGCGAGCAAGCAGCAGATCGCGATTGCGGGCGTAGCGGGCGACATGTTGATCGAGCTCGGTGCGGGCCTGCGCGGTCACAGCGGCGGTGGCCGCCACCTGAGACAGCGCCGGTGCGCAGATCGCCAGATTGCCCTGCAGCAGTTCCACCGGTTCGCGCAGGGCCTCGGGCATCAGGAGCCAACCGAGTCGATAGCCAGTCATCGAGAAGTACTTGCTGACCGAACCCAGCACCACGGAATCACGGTTTGTCTGCCAGGCGCTTGCACAGGGCCGGCCGAAGGAGATGCCGTGGTAGATCTCGTCACTCACGAGCAAGCATCCACTCGTGGAACACCACTCGGCAATGCGGGCCAGCTCGTCGGGGTCGATGATTGTGCCGGTCGGGTTGGCCGGGCTGGCAATGACGACGGCGTCGGGGCGCTGCGGCAGCGCTTCAAGCATGGCAGCTGTGGGCTGGAACCTCGTCTGCTCGCCGCACTCGAGATCGAGTACGCGAAGTCCCAACGCCTGGACGGTGTTTCGGTAGGCCGGGTAGCCCGGGCGAGTCATCGCCACAGTTGCCCCGGGGTCGAGGGCCGCTAGCAACAGCGTGCTGAAGCCTCCCGACGAGCCGGTGGTGACGACGACCTGGGCCGGGTCGACGGCGAGGTCGTACTGCCGCGAATAGTGGTCGGCGATGGCGCGTCGAAGCGGCAACACGCCCACGGTCTCGGTGTACCCGAGCACCTGCGACGACAAGGCTTCGGCGGCGGCCCGGAGTGCGAGTTGGGGTGCGGGAGTTGACGGTTGGCCCACGCAGAGCAGCAACGCATCTTTGCCCTCGCGCTGTCGGCGAGCCACTGCCTTCATAACCTCCATCACCTGGAACGGCGCCACCTCGCTGCGCGACGACGGAGCCCGCACCGGCCGACTCAAGGGTTTCATCCGGGTTTCTGGTTGGCTCCCGGCTGTCGGGGCGGCTGCCAGATAGTTCGAGGCGGTTGCCGCGTCGTTCGCCGGTTCGCCTGAAGAGTCGTCCGTCTGGCTGTCTTGGGAGCCGCTCTGCGGCTCGTGGCAAGCCGGTGTGTCATCGATGCTGTGCCGGGCACTCATCGGGCATTCACCTCATCACGCCAGGCCAGCCAGGCAGGCACGTGCGATAGATCGAACTCGGGACCCACGGCATTCATCGTCACCATGCTGACACCCAGCGCCAGCAACGGCTCACCCTCAACCTCTGGGCTGCCGGGCAGACCCCCGTAACGGCCCAGGCCACCCACACCGACGCAGATCTCGATCTCACCCGGATCGCGCCCAAGGACGGCGCAGTGCCCCCGGAGCACCTCGATCTTGTGCTGCAACACGTCGCCCTGGGTGAAGCTGTGCCACAGATCCGCATGCTCGGCCACCAACCGCAGCGTGGTGCGCTCGCCCGCGCCCCCGAGCAGCAAGGGTGGACGCCGGCCCGGGTACCGCGTGGTCAGGTGCTTGCCGAGAACCGGAAGCGCAGCTTCGAGGTCGGCCAGTCTGCTTGCGACAGAACCGAACTCGTAGCCGTTCTCCACGTAGTCGCGCTGCGCCCAGCCGGCTCCGAGACCGAGAATGAGTCGGCCTTCGCTGATCGCGTCGACGGTTCCAGCGCACTCGGCGAGCAGATGCGGGTTGCGATAGGAGTTGCAGGTGACGAGGGCGCCGAGTTCGATCGTGGACGTCTGCTCGGCCCATGCTGCCAGCGTGCTCCAGCACTCGAAATGTGGGCCGTTGGCATCGCCGTGCAGGGGAAAGAAGTGGTCCCAGGTGAAGACCACATCGACGCCCAGGTCTTCGACGCGGCGGCAGGCGTCGCGCAGTTGCGCGTACGTGCAGCTCTGCGGGTGCAGTTGCACGGCGACCCGCAGTGATCGCGCTGCGGTCTGGGAGGTGGTCATGGCGAGTGAGCCTATGTGGTGAGACCGAGCCGGCCCGAGCGGTCAGGTTGGGTTCGGCCTAGGTGTGGCAGGCCCGGTAGGCGAGGCGCGATCGGGCAGGTGAGGCAAGACCGATAGGCGAGGCGCCGACCGGGCAGGCGTCGCAGGATCGGTAGGAGGCAGGACTGGCAGGCGACGGGATCGGCAGGCGACGAGACCGGCAGGCGACGGGACCGGCAGGCGGATAGAACAGGGCGGGTTCGGCGGGGTGAGTGAGGTGAGGTGCGAAACGCGGAGGAGGCGGCGCCGAGCATCCACACACGACAGACTGCGGGCTCAGCCGCAGGCGAGGAAACTCAACCTGGGATCTGGAGCGCATTGCTTCGCATGAAATGTCCATATCGGGGGCTGGTCAGGCGGTGGGTTTGGAGCGCTATGACGATGCCCCACCTGACGGGGCATCGTCATAGCGTCCAAAACCCTGGCCCTCGTTGCCCGAAACCTGGGTTGCGCGGGCGGGCCAGAGGCGTGCAATCCTGGGCCGCTGGGCCGCTGGGCCGCTGGGCCGCTGGGCCGCTGGGCCGCTGGGCCGCTGGGCCGCTGGGCCGCTGGGCCGCTGGGCCGCTGGGCCGCTGGGCCGCTGGGCCGCTGGGCCGCTGGGCCGCTGGGCCGCTGGGCCGCTGGGCCGCTGGGCCGCTGGGCCGCTGGGCCGCTGGGCCGCTGGGCTAGCCGGAGCTCCGCACCCTCGCCACTGAGCCGACCGCAAGGCCTGCCGGTCGCTCACACCGAGGGCTCACTCAAATCCGTCGACGGTCGCCGTCTGGGGCCCCAACACGTTGTCGAGGTCGTCGAGCTCCTCGTCGGGGTCGACGACTGGGTCCTCCCGCCGCCGGCGGCGCCATCCGGCGAAGCGCTCCTTGCCCCGCTCCACCAGGTGGTACAGCACCGGAACCAGCACCAGCGTGAGCAGCGTGGAGGAGATCAGTCCGCCGATCACCACGATGGCCAGCGGCTTGGAGATGAACACCCCGCCGCCGGTGAGTCCCAGCCCCATCGGGATCAGCGCCATCACGGTGGCGAGCGCGGTCATGATGATCGGGCGCAACCTCAGCCGCGCCCCGTGGATCACCGCGTCGTCGATACTCGCGCCGTCCCGCCGGAAGGTGTTCACCAGGTCGATGAGCACGATCGCGTTGGTCACCACGATGCCGATGAGCATCAACAACCCGATCATGGACGGCAGGCCCAGCGGCGTCGAGGTGGTGAGCAGCAGCAGGATCGCACCGGTGGCCGCGAACGGCACCGACACCAGCAGGATCAACGGCTGCACCAGTGACCGGAAGGTCGCCACCATCACCATGTACACGATGGCGATCGCGATGGCCATGGCCAAGAACAGCTGCGTGAACGCATCACCCTGCTGCTGGCTCACCCCGCCCAACGTTGCGGTGACGCCGGCCGGCAGCTTGAGATCATCCAGCCCCTTCTGCACGGCAGCGGTGGCCGTCCGCAGGTCTCCGCCGGGCACTCCGCTGACTGTGACGGTACGGGCACCGTCCTCGCGGGTGATGGTCGCCGGAGCCGGCTGCGCCACCACCGTCGCGACGCTCGAGAGCGCGATGGGGCTGCCCGTGACGTTCTTGGCTGCATCCGACTTCGCCTGGGTGGCGGCCGACTGCGCCGCTTGATCGTTGAGCTTGTCTCGGCTCTGCTGCACGCTCGCGAGCTGGTCGTTCAGCGCCGACACCGACTTCTGCAGTTGGCCGATGGCGCTCTGCAGCTCCGCGATCTGGGTGGCCACCTGGGCGCCCGGATTGGAGACGGTGGGCAGCGGTTGCGGCGGCGGCAGCGGCGCGGCCTTCAACTGCGCCAACTGTGCGTTGAGCGCCGCCAGCTGCTGGCTCGCCTGGGTGCGTTGCTGACGCAGCTGGGTCTCGCTCTTGGTCAGTTCGCTGCGCTGGTCGGCCAACTGCTGGTCTTGCTGTGTCTTACTGTCGGCGGTCAGCTGATCGGCGGCCGCCTTCTGGGCGTCACCGGTCTGCTTCTGGGTCACCGGCAACGGCAACGCCTCGAGCTGGGCCTTGGTGGTGAGTGGTGCCCGCGAGCGCAGCACGATGTCGCGGTCGACTCCGTCGATCGTCATCGTCCCGATCGTCGCGCCCTTCAGCGCCTCGTTGGCCGCTGCTCCGACGGTGGCCTGCGACATGCCGTACTTGGCCGCCGCCGCCTCATTGACGTTGACCTGCAGCACCGTGCTCTGGTCGGCGAGATCCGACGTAACCGACCTGAACCCGGGCAGCTCGTTCATCATCTTCTCGACCTGCTGACCGGCCTGCGCCAGTGCCGCCTCATCGGTGCCCTTGAGCGCGATGTCGATGCTCTGGGTTCCGGTGGAGCCGTCAGACGTCACCACCTCGACGGTGCCTGCGTCCTTGAGCTTGCCGAACTCCGAGCGCAGCCTGGTGGCCACGTCGGCGCCCTTGCTGTCGGTCTTCAGTGTCACGCTCGTGGTGGCCTTGTTCGAGCTGCCCACGCCCCCGGTGAACTGCGACTGCAGCCCGCCGCCGCCGACGGTCGTCTGGTAGGTCTCAACCGAGGGTTCCTTGGCCAGAACCGCCTCGACCTTCTTGTTGGCCGCGTCGGTGGCCTCCAGCGACGCGCCCGAGGGCAATGTCTGGCTGACCGAAAGGCTGGTCTGGCCGGCGTCGCCGATGAAATCGGTCTTGAGCAGGCTGGTCATGCCCATGGTGCCCAGGAACAGCACAACGGCCAGGGCGATCGTGATCAACGGGTGCCGCAGCGCTGTGCGCAGCACGGGCAGGTAGCCGCGCTGCAGGCGGGTCTGGGCCGACTCGTGGCTGAAGTGCTGCGTGTTGCGCACCGGCATCGGGTTGCGCTCGCGCAGTTGCGCCACCTGCGCAGCGATGGTGGCCTCGTCGGCATCGTGGCGTTGCAACCAAGCGACTGTCTTGGCCTCCTTCTTGGCCAGTCGTGCCGCCGCGCGGTCGTACTCGCGCTGGTGCCGGACGTCCTCGGCGGCGGCCAGCTTGTCTGCCGACGCCTGCTCACGAGCCAGCTTCGCCTCCGACACCGGCTTCCGCGACGGCCGCATGAACCACGACGCCAACGCCGGAACAATGGTCAGCGCCACGAAGAGCGAGGCCAGCAGGGCCACCGTCACCGTGAGCCCGAAGGGCCGGAACAGCTCCCCGGCCTCACCCGAGACCAGAGTGATGGGCGCGAAGACCGCAACGGTGGTGAGCGTCGACGCGGTGACCGCCCCGGCCACCTGCTTCACCGCATTGACGATGGTGCCCAGCGAGAACTTCTCGCCGGCATGCAGATGTCGCTCGATGTTCTCGATGACGACGATCGAGTCGTCGACCACGCGTCCCACGGCGACCGTCAAAGCGCTCAGCGTCAACAGGTTCAGCGTGTAATCCATCAGGTAGAGCGAGATCAACGTGATCAGCAGCGACAGCGGAATCGAGATCGCGGTGATCAACGTCGGCCGCACCGACCACAGGAACACCAGGATCACGAGCACTGCCATCACCAGACCCAGCCCGCCCTCGACCGTCAGGTCGTGGATCGACTGCTCGATGAATGGCGCCTGGTCGAAGATCGTCTCGAACTTGGTGTTGCCGCCGACCTGCTTGGTGAGGTCGGGCAGCGCGTCGCGGACCTCCTTGGCCACGGTCACGGTGTTGGCGTCGGCGGACTTGGTGACCGACAGGTCGAGCGATGGATGGCCGTTGACCCGCGAGATCGTGGTGACCGGCACCGGCGCATCGACCACATCGGCTACCGCGCTCAACGGGACGGGGCCGTCCTTGCCCTGGAGTTGCAGATTCTGCACATCGGCGAGCGTGGCCAGGGGATGGCCGATCTGCACCGACTGGTCTTGACCGGCCTCACTGATGTCGCCCGCGGGAATGGCCGCCTTGTACGTCGGTACGAGCTGCTGCAGTTGCGACGGGTCGACGCCCAGTCGGTCGAGGTCGGCCTGCCGGGTGGTGATGACGACCTGCTTGACCTGCTCGCCCGATAGGTCGGCCGACCGTACGCCGTCGAGACCGCTCAGCTTAGGTACGGCGATCGACTTGAGCTTGGCCGCCAGTTGCTCCGGCGGAAGATCCGACGAGACCGCCAGGAAGATCACCGGCACGTCCGCGAAACTGCCGACGATCACCTGCGGGTCGACGCCCGTGGGCAGGTTGCTGCGCGCGCCGTCGACGGCGGTGCGGATCTTCGACTCCATCTCGGAGTTGTCGGCCCCGAAGTCCCAGGTGGCCGTCAGTTGGGTGACATTGGTGCCTGAGGTCGACGTGACCTTGGTGACGCCAGTCACTCCCTTGAGTGCGGTCTCCAACGGTTCGGTGACCTGCGACTCCACCGCCTGCGGTGCTGCCCCGGGGTAGGTGGCCACGACCGAAGCGCTCGGGTTCGTCAGCGACGGGATGAGCTCCTGCCGCAGGGCGGTGGTCATGAACAACCCCACCCCGATGACGACAAGGGTTGCCAGCACTACGACGGCACGGTTGGCCAGGGCTAGGCGTGTCAGTCCACTCACGGGGCTCCTCGCGGGTCGCGATCGTCGATGGTTCGATGTCGGACACGGAGTTGAGGTCAGATTGTCACAATCTCCACCCGAGCCAACCAGGGCAGCCTCTCAGGCGCGCACCGGTGTTGCATCCGACTCTCGGCTACACGCTATCCGTCTGCGGGATGACCTGAGACCAGGATTGCCCATCCATAGCCCGAAAGCCGCAACTGCGCCGACTCGATCGCGGCGCCGTCGTGTGCCTCGACGGCCAGTTGATCCGGGTCGGGCAAGCCGGGGTCGTGCACACTGTCGTCGAGCAGGCCCAGGTCGAGAACCACCTCGTCGGCACTGTTGTTGAGGGCGAGCATGAGCAGGTGATGTGCCTCGGGCTCGCGTGGGCGCAGCGTCAACAGCAGGGACGTGTTGCTCAGGTGCGTCGGCGTGCTGCGTGCGGTGTGCAGCCACCGGTGCCGTCGACGCACCGCGATCAGCTGACGATGCAGGTCGAACAGCCCGGCTGCCCGCTCGCCGGACAGCACGGCGCCAGGTTCGCGGCCCATCGCGGGCCGGACGGCGTCGTCACCGCCCGCGCGGTCCTCCTTCACGCCCAGCAGGCCCACCTCGTCGCCGTAGTAGATGGCCGGAGTGCCCGGCAACGTGCACAGCAGGGCCACCGCCAGGGGCAGGGCGCGCTCGGTGGTCAGCTTGCTGGCGATCCGGGTGACGTCGTGATTGCCCACGAACGTCCAGGGCACAAAGGTGTCGAGAAACTCGTTGTGCCGGGTCAGCGTCCAGGCCAGCTCATGGAAGTTGCCGTCGTTGAGACTGCTCCAGATGGCCTTCCAGAGCTCGTACTGAGTCACGGCGTCGACTCCCGACTCGGTGACGAATTCGGGATAGTCGCCGTGGATTACCTCGCCCATCAGGTAGCAGTCGGGATGACTCTCGCGCACCCGCGGCAGCACCGCCGCCCAGAAATCGGTGGGGACGGCGTACGCGGCGTCGAGCCGCCAACCGTCGATCCCCTCATCGAGCCAGTGCCGCATGACGTCGGTCACCAGCTCGCGCACGCGTTCGCTGCCGTGATTGAGGGTCGCGAGTTGGCCGTGTCCCTCGAAGCAGTCGTAGTCGGGGCCGTCCGAGCCGCTCCCGTCGGACGCGCTCTGCCCCCAGCGCAGGTGGAAGAGCTCGGCCTCGGCCGTTCCAGGCCCGCCCGCCAGCGCTGCGACGAAGGCGGGGTGGGTGTCGCCGACGTGGTTGAAAACGCCGTCGAACAGCACCCGGATGCCCCGCTCACGGCAGGCCGCCAACAGGTCGCGGACGTCGTCGAGATCGCCGAGGCGCGGGTCGACGGCGAAGAAGTCCGTCGTGTCGTAGCCGTGCGTGGCCGAGGCGAAGACGGGCCCCAGGGCCAGCCCGTTCAGACCGAGCTCGATCACGTGGTCGAGCCAGGGCAGCAGGTCGCGCAGCCGATGCACGACCTGCTCGTCAGCCGGGTCGGGGCCTTCGTGGCTGTGCGGCGCACCCGCGAAACCCAGCGGGTAGACGTGCCACCAGAAGGTGTCTGCGACCCAGTCGGGCTTCACCGCTCGAGCCGCAGCCGTTGGTGGTGATGGATCACTTCATCGATCACGAAACGCAGGAACTTCTCGGAGAACTCGGGATCGAGCTGAGCCGTGCGCGCGAGCTGGCGCAGGCGCTCGACCTGGCGTTCCTCGCGGCTCGGGTCGGCCGGGGGCAGGTTCACCTCGGCCTTGTACTCGCCCACCTTCTGGGTGATCTTGAAGCGCTCGGCAAGCATGAACACCAACGCCGCGTCGATGTTGTCGATGCTCTGCCGGTAAGCCGCCAGCGTCGGATCTTCGTTCACCGTGTGCCCGTCCCAACCCATGAGCACAGTGTGCCCGACCCGGCTGCACGCTGACGCGCGACGCCACCTCACGCCGGTGGCTGGTGACGATCGCGCACCGTAAGGCCATCGACGGGGTGCGCAAGGCCGCCCGCAGCGCCATCCCGGTGGAGGAGCTACCCGAGCGGCGGGCCGACGGTCGGGTCGAGGCACGATGCAACACACTGGGCCGATGCAACACACTGACCGGATGAGGCTCACCTGCCCGACGCGTAGTCGGGTCTGGCGCGACGGCGTGCTCGTGGCGGGAGACCTGTCGTTCGAGCAGGTGCACGAGCTGGTGCGCGAGCCCGGCACGATGATGTGGATCGACGTGCAGGATCCCGATCAGGCCGACATCGACGAGCTGCAGCGCTACCTGAGCCTGACCTCGGACGTGATCGAGGACCTCGTGGCCCCCTATGAACGGCCCAAGGTCACGCGGCACGGCGAGCTGCTGTTCTTCGTCACCTACGGCACGGCCCTCCTGGCTCGCAACCCCGGATCGTCCGACCACGGCCGGCTCGGCCTGAACCGGGTCGCGGGCTTCGTGACGCACAAGGGCCTGGTGACGGTACGTCATGGTGACGGCTTCGACATCGATGAGCTCGAGAGCCGGTGGAGTGCCAACTCCGACCTGTTGATGTTCGGCGTCGGAGCCTTGCTGCACGGGCTGCTCGACCTTGTGGTCGATTCGCAGTTCGACACCATCCAGCAACTGGACGACAACCTGGAGTCGCTCGAGGACGAGCTGTTCGACGACCGGGGAGCCCCCCGCTCGTTCGTGCGACAGGTGTACGGCACGCGCAAAGACCTGGTACGGCTGCGCCGCGTGGTGCTGCCGATGCGTGAGGTGGTCAATGCCCTTCTACGGCACCGGATCGCCCAGGACAACGAGCTGTCGCGCTGGTACGACGACCTCTACGACCACGTGCTGCGCGCTGCAGAATGGACCGAGTCGCTGCGCGACATGGTGACCAGCGTCTTCGAGACCAACCTGTCGTTGCAGGACAACCGGCTCAACACGATCATGAAGCGGCTCTCGGGGTGGGCGGCGATCATCGCCATCCCCACGGCGGTGACGGGCTGGTTCGGCCAGAACGTGCCCTACCCCGGCTTCGCCAAGCCGTTGGGCCTGTGGCTCAGCGTGGGCCTGATCGCCGTGTTGTCGGTGTCGTTGTATGTCATGTTCAAGCGGCGGGACTGGCTGTGAGGCCGGAGCAGGCGCCGCGCGCACGGGGGCGAATGAGTCAGGGTTGACGCGCGATTACGGTGGACGAATGGCTGACGCACTGCGCGAACTCGCAGACGAGGTTGGTGCCGAGCATCTGCTCACCGATCCGGTGTCGATCGAGGCCTACCGCCGTGACTGGTGCAAGGCCGGCGCGGCCGGTCAGCCGCTGGCGGTGCTGCGGGCCACGTCGGCAGCACACGTACAGGCCGGTGTGCGGTGGGCGGCCCGGCACGGTGTGCCTGTAGTGCCGCGGGGCGCCGGCACCGGACTGTCCGCCGGTTCCAACGCCGTCGCCGGCTGCCTGACGATCAGCCTCGACCGGATGACAGACGTGCTGATCGATCCGGCCACTCGAACGGCCGTCGTCGAGCCCGGAGCGCTCAACGTGGACGTCAAACGTGCCGCCGCGCAGTTCGGCCTGACCTACCCACCCGACCCGTCGTCGTTCGAAATCTGTTCCATCGGAGGCAATGTCGCGACCAATGCGGGTGGGCTCTGTTGCGTCAAGTACGGGGTCACCACCGACTACGTGCTCGGCCTCGACGTCGTGCTGGCCGATGGCCGACTGATCACCCTGGGCGGCCCGATGGTCAAGGACGTGGCCGGCCTGCCGCTGATCAAGCTGTTCACCGGCAGCGAGGGCACGCTGGGAATCTTCACGCGGGTGGTACTGCGGCTCGTGCCGGCGCTGCCGCCGCCGGCCACCATCGTGGCGACCTTCGGCACCTCCCGGCAGGCCGCGGAGGCCGTGGTGGCGGCCTGCGCCGGCGCTCGTCCGTCGATGCTGGAGCTGATGGACAACGCCTCGATCAACGCGGTGGAGGACTTCCGGGCGATGGGTCTCGACCGCTCGGCCGGGGCGCTGGTGCTGGCGCAGTGTGACTCGCTGGGTCAGGCCCGTTCGATGGAAGTGGACGTCGTGCGGACTGCGTTCGAACGTGGCGGTGCGGCCGAGGTGTTCACCACCGACGACCCTGACGAGGGTGCGCTGTTCACCGCTGCCCGGCGCCTGGTGCTGCCCGCCGTAGAGGCGCGCGGCTCGATCCTGCTCGAAGACGTGGGAGGGCCGATCCCGATCCTGCCCGACCTCGTGGACGGTGTTGCCGAGCTGGCCGATGACTTCGGGCTGCTCATTCCGGTTGTCGCCCACGCCGGCGACGGCAATACCCACCCGATCGTGGTCTTCGACGCCGCGGACCCCGACTGCTCGAGACGTGCTTACGTAGCCTTCGACGCCATCATGCGGCTGGCCATTCGACTCGGCGGCACGATCACCGGCGAGCACGGTGTAGGCAGATTCAAGCGCGCGATGCTGCCGGAGATGCTGGGCGACGACGTGATGGACGTCAACCGCCGGATCAAGGCCGCCCTCGACCCCCAGGGACTTCTGAACCCAGGAGCTTTGCTCTGAGCGGCGGCCGGCTGGGAGCGCTCAATGTCCAAGCTTGAGAGTGCGGCTCCGGGCCGACCGGCCCAGGCTGCCCCCGGCGTAGGTGCATTCGTACTTGGTGGACGCGGTCCCCGGGCTGACCCAAGGCCAGTGCTGTTCGCGATGCAGTCCAGCAACCGTCTTGGCGCCAATGTCCGATCTTGGGCGCGCGGGCGGGGTGGGTTTGGGAGACTATGGCGATGCCCCGGGAGACGGGGCATCGCCATAGTCCCTGAAAGCCTGGCCGCCTACCCGCAGCAAGCGCGGGCCGCTCAGCCCAGGTGGCCCGCGGCTACTGAGGGGCCGTCCTCGGCAACGAGGGTCACCTCGCCGACGACGCTGGTTCCGGCCTCGAACGTCCAGTCGCCCTTGACGGTCAGGCTCTCCGCGTTCCGCAGTGACGGTGCCCCGGCGGGGAAGCGCTGCTCGAAGTCGGAGATCTTCTGGTAGTACGCCGGGTCGAGTGAGATCACGGGCGACACGTCCGCTGCCATGGTCAGTTGGCCGTCGTCGCCGAGGTCGTAGACGTCCGAGCGCAACAGCAGCAGTTCGTTCGTGGTCTTCACCGGCAGGAACCGGCTGCGTGGCACGGTGATCGCCTGTGCGCCCGTGAAGATCTCTATGGCCGCTCCCATCGCGGTCTCGATCTGCACCACCTTGGGCGTCGACTTGTCTTTGGGGTCGACGGTCTTGTCATTGCGGATCAGCGGCAACCGCAGCACGCCCCGGCGCCGGGTCAGCAGCTCCTGCAGGGCCTGAACGTTCATCCACAGGTTGTTCGTGTGGAAGAAGGGGTGCCGGTGCTCGTCGGTGAAGAAATCCATCTCCTCGGGCGCGGTCTGGGCTGTGTCGCGCAGGATGAGCTGTCCGTCGCGTGCCCGCACCGCGAGATGCCCGCCCTTGCGGTCCATGGCGGTGCGGCGACAGAGCTCTGCCGCGTACGGCGCGCCGGAAGCCGCAAACCAGCCGGCAAGGCGCGCGTTGGGGGCGGCGCCGAGATTGTCGGAGTTGCTGACGCAGATGTAACGGAAACCGGCCTCGGCTAGGGCGTCGAGCACCCCGCTCGACATCAACGACGGGTAGAGATCGCCGTGGCCCGGAGGACACCACTCCAGTGTCGGATCCGCGGGCCAGACCGCGGGCGTGAGGCCGTCGCGCAGCAGTTTGGGCTCCTGGCTCTGCAGGAAGTCGGCTGGTATCCCCTCGACGGTGAGCTCGGGATACCGCGCGAGCGCCTCGAGGGTGTCGTCGCGGGTGTTGAAGCTGTTCATGAGCAACAACGGCAGTCGCACGCCGTATCGCTCCCGGGCTGCCAAGACCTGCTTGATCACGATGTCCAGAAACGACAGTCCCGAGCGTACGGGCAGCAACGACTTTGCCTTGTCCATGCCCATGGACGTGCCGAGCCCGCCGTTGAGCTTGATCATCGCCGTCTTGCCCAGCGCCTCGCGGGCTGCCGAGTCGTCGACCTCCGCGTCCTCCAGAGCGGGCGGGTCGAGCAGCGGCCTGATGGTGTCTTCGCGGATGAGACCCGTTGCCCCGCGCTCCAGTTCGCCGTAGTAGTACGCGAACACCTCGATCGCCTCGGGGCTGACGCCGGCCGCCGTCATCTTCTGTGTGGCTTGCCGCAATCCGTCCTGGGTCATGCGGTCAGCCTAGGGTGATCCGGGTCTGCCGATGGCGCGAAGGCCGGTGCGTCGTGACCGTGTCGGGGCGCTTGGCCGGGCAGGGCTTGGTTGTCTCGCCGGGCCCTCTGCGCTGCGTCGGCTCTCGGTCGGCCCGGCACGCTGCCGCGCCGCGGACACTACGATCGTGCGCGTGACCCAGTCAGCTCAACCCGCCGCCGCAGCCCTTCCCGAGGGCATGGTCGCCGCCTTCGCCGAGATCTTCGGACAGCCACCTCAAGGGGCCGGCTCAGCACCTGGACGGGTGAACCTGATCGGCGAGCACACCGACTACAACCAGGGTCTGGTGCTGCCCATCGCGTTGCCGCAGCGCACCTACGCGCTGGCGGCGCGCCGCAACGACCGAACGCTGCGGCTGGCCTCGCTCGACATCCCGGGCGAGCCGCAGGTGATCGCGCTCGACGCTGTGGGCCCGGGCCGACCCAGCGGCTGGACGAGCTATGTGGCCGGCGTCGTCTGGGCCATGGAACGCGCCGGCTACGAGGTCTCAGGCCTCGACCTGCTCGTCGTCTCCTGGGTGCCGATCGGGGCGGGGCTGTCGTCGTCGGCCGCCCTGGAAGCTGCCGTGGCGGCGGCGGTATGCGACGTCTTCGGCCTCGATCTGCTGCTCGACGATCAGGGTCGCAAGGTGCTGGCCGAGCTGTGTCGGCAGGCCGAGAACGAAGTGGCTCAAGCGCCCACGGGAGGCATGGATCAGGCCGCGAGCCTGCGCTGCGAGGCGGGCAGTGCGCTGCTGCTGGACTGCCGTGACGACTCGGTCGAGCAGGTGCCGTTCGACCTCGCGACGCATGACCTGAGCCTGCTCGTGGTGGACACCCGGGCCGAGCACGCACTGGTCGACGGTCAGTACGGAAACCGCCGCACGGCCTGCGAACAGGCTGCCGGTGAGCTGGGCGTTACCAGTCTGCGTGAGATCGACCCGGCCGGGCTCGAGGGGGCTCTCGACACTCTCTCCAGCGCCGAGCTACGCAAGCGCACCCGGCATGTGGTCACCGAGATCGAGCGGGTGCGCCAGAGCGTCACGGCACTGCGTCATGGCGACTTCGCCCGGGTGGGCGAGCTCTTCGGGGAGTCCCACGCCTCCATGCGCGACGACTTCGAGATCTCCTGTCCCGAACTCGATCTCACCGTCTCCACGGCCGTCCGCGCAGGTGCGCTGGGCGCTCGGATGACGGGCGGCGGATTCGGCGGCTCGGCCATCGCCATCGTCGCCGCCGGTCAGGCTGCTGCGATCTCCGAAGCGGTGGTGGCCGCCTTCGCCGAGGCGGGCTTCGCCAAGCCGGCCTGTTTCACGGTCCGGGCCGCGCAACCCGCGTCCGTCATGGCTATCGGCTGACAGCCCGGATTCGCGGATCTCGTCGCGTCGTTCGCAGAGGCGCGCCGGCATGGGCCGGGCCGAACTGCGCTGAATCGGCTTCGTGGGCCTGGTCGCGTCATTCGCTGGAGGCACGCCCGGCCTGGGTTAGGCCGAACTGCGCTGGGGCGGAAGCGGAATGGATCTCACCCGGGACTCGATGAGCCTGCTGGCCTGGGCCAGCTCGGCGGCTGGCAGCGCCTTGGAGTACAGCCAGCCTTGCAGCACCTGCACGCCGAACTCACAGGCCAGCCGCTCCTGCGCGGTGGTCTCCACGCCTTCGAGCACCACGCCCAGCTTCAGGCCACGGCACATCTCCAGCACTCCGCGGACGATTCCCGCGACCCGCGGGTCGCTCAGGTCGTTGGTGAGGGAGCGGTCGATCTTGAGCCATGACACGGGCAGCCGGGCCATGTAGGCAACCGACGTCGACCCCGCACCGAAGTCGTCGATCGCGAACCGCACGCCGGCGTTGGCCAACGAGGCCATGGTGCGGGCGACGGTTCCCTCGGTGCTGACGCTGATCGACTCCGTCAGCTCGAGCACGAGCCGGCTGGGTGGCAGGTCGTGGGCGGCCAGTGCGGCGAAGACGTCTTCCACATAGCCGGGCATCTTCAGTTGCAGCGCCGACACGTTCACGTTGACATGACGGTCGCTTCCGAGCAGCTCGTCGTGCGAGAGGTCGGCCAGCGCCGTATCGAGAATGTGGGCACCCAACTCGTGGATGAGGCCGCTGCTCTCGGCCACCTCGATGAACTCCGTAGGCGAGACCGGGCCGAGCTCGGGGTCGACCCAGCGCGCGAGCGCCTCATATCCGGTCACCCGCCAGGTCCGGGTATCGACGAACGGCTGGTAATAGACCTCGACGTTGTGGATCTGGTCGCGCAACCGCATCTCCACCCGCTTGCGGCGGCGGTAGCCGTTCTCGAGATCGTCGTCGAAGGTCTGCGTGCGTCCCTTGCCGGCGCTCTTGGCCGCGCGCATGGCGAGGCCGGACTGCACGATCGCGGCCGCCACCGCCTCGCCGTCGTTCTGCGGTTGCACGTGCTGCACGCCGACGCTGGCCCCCACCCCGAGACGGCTCACTCCCGGAACGTGCTGTGCGGCCTCGTCCACGGCGCCGATGATCCGGCCCGCCAGCTCTTGGGCCTGGGCAGGAGTTGCCTCGACCATGACCGTGAACTCGTCCCCGCCCATGCGATACACCTGGGCCCCCAGGGGCTCGACGGCGCAGCTGAGCTCACGAGCCACCCGGCACAGCAACTCATCACCCCGGTTGTTTCCCAGGAGGTCGTTGACGTCCTTGAACTGATCGATGTCGACGGTGAGCACCGCGAGTGCCTTGCCTGCCTTGGGGCACCTCGACTGAAGCCACAGGTTGAGCCCACGCCGGTTGGGCAGCTCGGTGAGCGGATCGATGATGGCCTGCTCGGTGAGCCTGGCCATGATGTTCCACGAGCGCTTCGCCTGTACCCGTTCGCGGCCCCACATGCTGGCCACGAAGATCAGCGCCAGGGGCCAGAGCTCTGGGGGTACCCGCAGCTTGATGAGCAGCGCCGCGAACGTTGCCGTCAGCAGCAGAGCTACCAGCGTGCCCATCACGATGAGCCGACGGCGTTCGGCCTCGCCGTCGGTTGCCTGCGTCCGGGTCTGGGCCGAGGGCAAGAGCCACAACAGCAGGCACCAGGCCAGGCACGTGACGAGCTCGCCGGGCCAGGGGTCGTTGCCGTTGATCTGGGCGTGCAGGATCATCAGGTCGCCTACCAGCAGCGCGGAGGCGGAGTACGTCATGCGGCGCAGGGAGTCGTCGGGCTCGCGCGATGCCGCCATGAACATGCACGCACACATGCCCGCGATCGTGACGATGGCGGCCAGGCTCAACCCCAGGGAGAGCCGAGTCGTGTCGAGCGCGTCGTACAGCCACGCCCACATCGCGAGCGAGGCGATCGACCAGATCTCGATGCCCTCCAGGGCCGCCTGCTGCACCATGAGCCGGTCGGCGAATCGGCTGTAGGTCCGCAGAAAGAGCAATGACGAGCCGACGATGCATACACCGCCGACCACGATGAGCACCAATGCGTGCGCGCCCACGCCGAAGCTGGTCAGCTGGGCAGACAGCAGGGGCGCGAGACTGGCGACCAGGATCACGGCCGCCATGACTCGTTCGTGCTGGTTGTGTCCGGCTTTGCGCATCCGGGGTCCGCAGGTGACCAGCGCTGCCAGGATGGTGTATCCCGCCAGGATGGCCGCACCGAACGTGCCACCGCGCACACCGTTGACCGCGATGGCGGCTGCGGCGGCTGCGCCGCCGGCAACAGTCGCCCACCGCAAGATGTGAGCCGGAGGTCGAGGCACATCTCAAGATCGTCGGCGTGTCGGCCGGGCTTGATGGGAGGGTGCGCAGATCAGCCGTTGCGTCCATTAATCAGTCGTTTCCGTGCCCGTGACGATATGGGCGTCACCGATCGGCGCAATGAAGTTGGGCCGCTCGGATGTTCTCCGCGCCAGCAGATCGTGGCCGACCAGTCGATTGGGCCAACGTCGCGCGTCGCATCCGGGCGCGCCGCAGCCATTTTGCGGACGGATCGTGAGGGGGGCGCGGCCACGAATCGTCTCGTCGACCTGTCACGTTCTTCGACCAGTTGTCGCCAGATTGGTGACGGTTTGTTGAGGAACGTGACAGTTCGGCGGGGGAGGTGCTGGCTGAGTCAGGGGTGTGCCGCCAGGACGGCGGGAGCGCTGCGGCATGCTAGTCACGCGCGCCCGCGCACTGGGCACGGTCGTCGATCGAGTGGGTCGGGCTAGGTTTCGATGTGGTGTGGAGCGGAAGGAGCGAGGTGCCAGTCAACATTCCGCGCGATCTGCCGGCCCGTAGTGTCCTGGAGTCGGAGAACGTCTTCGTCATGAGCCGGGAGCGTGCCGGCCAGCAGGACATCCGTCCGCTCCGGATCGCGATCGTGAACCTGATGCCGACCAAGGTGGCCACCGAGACGCACCTGCTGCGGCTGCTCGGCAACACGCCGCTGCAGCTCGAGATCACGTTGCTGCACATGGACTCGCACACCTCACGCAACACGTCCTCGGCGCACCTCGACGAGTTCTACGCGACCTTCGACGACATTCGGGACGAGAAGTTCGACGGTCTGGTCATCACGGGCGCGCCGGTGGAGCTGCTCGAGTTCGAAGAGGTCGACTACTGGCCGGAGCTCTGCCAGGTGATGGACTGGAGCGAGGACCACGTGTTCTCCACGCTGCATGTCTGCTGGGGCGCCCAGGCCGGCATGTATCACCACTACGGGGTCACCAAATACACGCTGCCGGAGAAGATGTTCGGCGTCTTCGAGCATCAGGTACTCGACCCGCGCTCGCGCATTCTCAGCGGGTTCGACGAGACCTTCCCGGCGCCGCACTCGCGCTACACCGACGTGCGGGCCGCCGATGTGGAAGCGGCCGAGGGCCTGCAGCTGCTGGCCGTCTCCGAGGAGGCGGGCGTCTACCTGGCGGCCAGCACCGACGGACGCCAGGTCTTCGTCACCGGCCATCCCGAATACGAACGCGACACCCTGCAGTCGGAGTATGAGCGCGACCGGGCCCGGGGCATCGACACGGCATTGCCCAAGCACTATTTTCCCGACGACGACCCCACTCGAAAGCCGGTCGTCGCCTGGCGATCGCATGCTTTCCTGCTCTATGCCAATTGGTTGAACTATTGCGTGTACCAGCGCACCCCCTTCGATCTCGGTGCCATCCCGGCCGAGCCCAACCGCTCCGACTGATCCCAGCGCGCTCGGATTCTGCTGGCCTGGCGTCAGCCGCGCGTGGCTGGTGGTCAAGCGTGTGGAATACGCCCTGTTTGGCATGGTCGAGTGGGCCGATGCGGGGAGTGACGGGCTCGGTTGGTGCCAATCGCGGTGCAGAATGCCGCGTTCGGCACCGTAGGGCAGGCCAAGAGGGCGCGCCTTTCTCCAGCTCAACTGACAAGCAATACCGAACGGCCGGAACTGTCGTCCGGCCGTTCGTGGGTGGTGACGCGTCCGGCTAGCGCGCTACCTCCTGGGTGTCGATGTCGAAGTCGCGACCCAGCACGGCGCCGACGACGTCGGGGTGCCCAGCGCGAACATAGAGGCCGACCATTTCGCCGTCGCGAACCCGAAACCTCACGAACTGCCCTTCGAACGGCCAGTCACGCAAGTTCGCAACGTGGTATCCAGACTCGATCTCGAACTCGGAGACCGGCTCGGGCCCCATCGTCCCGATGGAACGCCCATCGAGGCGGACGATTCGTCCGGTGACCACCTGGGCGACACTGTCGTCGCGAGAGATCCGCAGAATGGCTGTCATGCCCTGCCTCCTCAGTCGTGCGTCTGGCACACGAGCAGTAGAACGTGGACGTAGTCGGTGACTGCGTCGCGGTCCCGGCGACCGTCGGGCCACGAGGGTTTTACGGCCGTCTAACCAAAGTATTGTGTACGCCGCTCACTTCCTCCTGGCAAGGGCGTGACTGAGAATTCGCCCCTGTGCGCTCAGGATTGTGCACAGTCAGCTCTCACGTTCTGCCGCCGTGACGCGAACGAGCACGGTATGCGTGGCCAGCGGTTGATCCGGTGTCCAGACCCGGCCGAGGTGCAGCAGCACCGTTAACTCGCCGGGTGAAACTCCCTCGAGCACAAGGAATTCACCGGCCTGGCTCGTGGTCGGGGGCGGTCCACCACCGGGTTCGGCCGGTTGAGCAGCAGGGGTGATCTCGACCCGCGTCCAGGCGCAGGGCAGGCGATCCGGCACCGCGTAGCCGGGGCCGGGCGGCTCGATCCGCCACCGGTTCCCGGCGCCACCGGCGCCGACCAGCGGTAGCCGTACGACCTGCCCGACACGCAGACGCACCTCGTCGGGCAGGTCGTCGGTAAAGCGGTTGTCGTTCATGTGCCTCTCACCGGGGACCCGGTCATCGTCGACCTCGGCACAGGCTCAGGCGGCTCCGACCCCGACTCCATCGTGCCACCCGGCACCATCGCTCCAGAAGTGCTGCACCGGGCCGGCTGTACGCAGGCAGATCATTCGAAGGTTGCGCGTGATCGCATCGAGCGGATGCAGAGTGAGCAGATACCAACCGATCTCAGCTGGCGATGAAGACGGTCTCTTCCACGGGCCAGCCACCGCGCGGCGGCCGCATCGTGTACAGCGAGTTGCCGGCGCGGAACTCCCGATAGCCGGCCAGCAGGGCGAGCACGGTCTCGGCCTTGGCCGCCTTCGAGGCCGCGCGCTTGTCCTCGCGCTGACCCAGCAGGTAGCGGCGGGTGGCCAGCGCAGGAGACCCCGATGTCAGCCCGATCGTCTCCACGAGCTGCTCGACGAAGAACACCTCGGGCGCAGCCGGGTCGTCGGCGCGCACCCGGGCGGCATAGTGGGCCGCCGCATACGGCGGAAGCTGGCACGGCAGCAGATTGCGGTTGCGGTGGGCCGCGGCCACGATCTCGTCGAGCCCGGCGTGAACGCCTACCCAATAGACCACGTCGTCGCGGGAGTAGCTGGCAGCGAAGCCACCGTCCTTGAGCAGCCAGTTGACGATCGGCACCGTGGCCGCCAGCTGCGGGCCGTGCTTGAAGCCGCGCACCTTGAGCGCATCGGACGCGGTGCGCGAGGCGCCGGTGTCGACGGCGTCCTGGGCCTGCCGGGAGAGGCCGCGCACGACGTGCAGCTCCACGGGGCAGTCGGCCTTGACCAGTGCAAGCAGGCGGTGCTGGCCGTCGATCAGCCGACCGTCCTCATCGAAACGGATCGGGTCGGCCGTGTAGAGCCAGCGGCCCTCTTTCATGGCCGTGGCGTATTCGCGCACTCGGGCGGGTCGCACGGTGCGGTTGGCCACGTTGGCCGCGAGCCACTTGCGGGCCTGCTCCGGTGTGACCTGTGAGGTGGTGTGTGTAACCCGTGTCATGAGGGCTCCTGACCTGCTGCCGCGTACACCCGTCGTCAGGCGATGCTAACCAGCGATCCCCGTACCGGCGGGCTCCGACGCGCGAGGCTGCCGGAGTTTGGCCGGGCAGGGGGATGGTCGGGCCTCGGAGTTTGGCTGGCATTTCAGACCGGGCATGACAGCATGACTGTTGCCAAGTGTTCGGGGCGAGAGGTTGCCTACATGCTGACTGTCGTGCTGATCGCCTTCGCATCAGCCACCTGCTCAGCCATGTCGTCGGTCGTCAAACATCTCAGCGCCGGCAAGATGCGGCACAGCCGGAGCCGACGCGGTCGCGCCCTGGCCGTGATGGCGTCGATGGTCGGCAGCCCGCTCTGGCTGGCCGGGCTGGCGTTCGACGGCGCGGGCGTCACGCTACAGGTGTTGGCGCTGCGCTACGGCGAGCTGTCCGTGGTGCAGCCGGTGTTGACCGTCAGCCTCGTGATCTCGTTGATCGGCAGCCACGTCGCAGGGCGCAGACGGGTACCCGTTTCGGAGATCGCATGGTCGGCCGTGCTGATCAGCGGGCTCGTGCTCTTCCTGTTCGCCTCCAATGCGTTCGGGGCCAAGGGGGAGGCCGCAGTGGGCTCGCGCGGTCAGGCGATCGCTCTCGGGGGGCTGGCCGCGATCACTGTGATCGGTGCGGTGATCGCCGGGCATCGCGTCGGCGGCCGACGTCGGGCGTCGCTGTATGCGGTGGCGGTGGCGGTGCTCTACGCCGTGACGGCCTCTCTCATCAAGACGTGCACCCGCATCGTCGACCTGCGTGGCCTGACGGACCTCGTGCTGGCCTGGCAGCTCTGGGCCCTGGTGGCCTGCGGGTTGCTGGCCATGGTGCTCGCTCAGCTGGCCTTTGCCGCCGGGCCCTTGACCCGCAGCCTGCCCGTCATCGCCTCGCTCGATCCCCTGTTCAGTCTGGTGGCCGGAGTGGTCGTGTACGGGGAGCGGCTGGGCACCACCCCGCTGCGGCTGATCGGCGAGACCACGGGTTTGTTGCTGCTGACTGGTGGCGTCGCCGGCCTGGGGCGGCTGTCTGCTCAGTTCGAGCAGACCCATCCCACCCGCTGATCGCACCGATCTCAGCTCGGCGTCGCTTTCCCGCCTGCGCGCCCCGCCGGCCAAGGCCGTTCGACGAGTCAGGGCTGTTCGAGGGTCAGCCGCAGGCTCACCCGCGGCGACGGCACCCCGCGACGCGCCAATCGCTCAATGGTCGTGACCAGGCCGAACTGGAGGCCGTACTTGTCGCGGATGGCCTTCCCCGTGCGGGTCACAAGCTGCGGGTCGCGCTCCACACTGGCAGTACCGACCAGCAGCGGAGCGCCACGTTGGATGCTGCCGCGTCGTGAACAGCGTCGCAGGCTGATCCGCGGGTCACGGCCAAGCCGGGTCACCTTGTGCGAGTCCGCGGGTGTCCAGATCACCAGGTCGTCGCCACGTTCTGCCACCCACACAGTGGTGGTCACAGGTTGGCCCGAACGGCGATAGGTCGTCAGTGCGACGAAGTCGGCCTCGCCGACATAGCAACGGGCTAATTCGGACCAGGGTGCTGATTCAGCTGCCACCGGTTCACGATAGCCGGACATAACTGCTTGCCCGGTCGCGGTGGACCTCAGGCTCTTGACGAGCGGCCCCGGGCGGTGCCCCATGCGGCGGGCCTCCTGAGCGACACCGGATCGGCCGGGCGCAGCGGGACGTCACCCGCCGACTAAAGGGGCCGTCGAAGCGCGCCGGATGAGGGCGGGCACTATCAGGTGACGGCTGACGGGCGTGTCGGGCCGTTCCATCCGGGTGAGCAGCGCCCGGCCCGCGGCGGAGCCGACCTCGAGGCTGCGGGCATCGACCGAGGTCAACGCCAGGTAGCGCGATTGGGCCAGCGGCGAGTTGTCGTAGCCGACGAGGGAGATGTCGTGCGGCACCCGCAGGCCGCGTTCGCGCAGGGCGGCCAGCGCCCCCAGCGCCATCGTGTCGTTGGCGGCGAAGACGGCGGTGGTGTCGGGATAGCGGTGCAACAGGTCGACGCAACCGCGGTAGCCGGCCTCTTCGGTGGTGGACTCGGGTCGATTGATCAATCGTGCCGGCAACGACAACGCGGCCATCGCCGACAGGTACGAGCGCGCCCGAAGCCCGGCGGCCGCCCCGGCCCCGCTCAGGTGGGCGATCTTGGTGTGACCGAGCCCGACTAGATGCCCAACGGCCAATCGCGATCCGGCGGCGTCGTCGTCGGCCACCGAGTCTGCTCCCGGCACCGCCTGCTGATGCGAACCGGCGGTCACGATCGGCACCCGGTGGGCGTCCATCGAATGCTCGGGCAACGCCCGGGGCTCGGCCGCCAGCACCAGCCCGTCGACCCGGGCGGCCAGGAACCCGTCGATCGGGCTGACGCCCAGATGCGAGTTGAGGTCGAGGTCGGCCACGCTCACGTGAAAGCCGGGTTCGTCGAGCACACTGCGCAGGCCCTGCAACAGGTCGACGAACCACAGGTTCCGAAAGTCGTCGATCACCACGCCGATGGTCTTGCTGCGATTGCCAGCGAGGGTGGCTGCAGCCTGGTTGGGCCGATAGCCGAGTTCGTCGATCGCGGCGAGGACGGCGACGCGGCGCTTCTCGCTGACCCGCGGAGAGCCCTGAAGCACCAGCGACACGAGAGATTTCGACACGCCGGCGCGGGCCGCGACGTCGTAGATGGTGACGCCGGCGCGGGCATCCAGCCGTCCCATAGTTGCCCCTCTCCGTTGGCGTCTCAGCCAATTCTGGCCTGTCGAGCGAACCCTGGCGGTCACCCTGCTGCTCGGCATCCACGTCGCGGCAGAAGATCCTTGACATGACAAAGTCATTACTCCTACCGTAGTGGAGCGCTCCAAAAATGGAGCGCTCCAAAGTTTTGCTGATCTCAGAAGGAGTTGCCATGTCCGCAAGTGTCGGAGTGGCAGTGATCGGTGCCGGCATGGCGGGCAAGGCGCACGCAGCGGCCTACCGTGCCGCCACGGCCGTGTTCGACCCCACGCTGCCCCCGGTGCGGCTGGTCTCGATCGCCGACGTCAACCCCAAGTTCGGCCAACTGGCCGCCGATCGCTTCGGCTATGAGCGCTACGACTCGTCGTGGCAGGCGATCGCCGAAGCCAAGGACATCGACGTCGTCAGCGTGGTGATCGCCAACTCGCTGCACCTCGAGGCCGTCAAGGGGCTGCTCGAGGCGGGCAAGCACGTGTTGTGCGAGAAGCCATTGAGCGACACCCTCGACGACGCGCGCACCATGGCCGCCCTCGCCCGGGAGGCGTCGTCGCTTGCCCGGATCGGCTTCACCTTCCGCCGCGCGCCCGGCCTGGCCTACCTACGCCAGCTGGTGCAGGACGGCACCTTGGGCAAGGTGCTGCACTTCTGCGGTCGTTACCTCACCGACTACGGCCACAACCCGAAAGCGCCGATGAGCTGGCGCTACGAGGGCGAGCCGGGCTCGGGGGCGCTGGCCGATGTCGGCAGCCATCTCACGTACCTCGCGGAATTCCTCTGCGGTGACATCACCGCCGTCAGCGGCGGTCGGTTCGCCACGGTGATCGGCGAGCGCCCGCTGCCGCTGGGCGCGGTGATGGGCCACGATCACGCAGCGGTGAGCGACACCTATGCCCCGGTGGGCAACGACGACTACGCGACCTTGAACGCCTCGTTCGGCGTCAGCGCCGGCACGCTGGAGTGTTCCCGGGTTGCAGCTGGTCACCCCAATGGCTTGATGGTCGAGATCTACTGCGAGAACGGGGCAGCGCGCTTCGATCAGGCCCGCCCGGCCGAGATCGAGCTGATGCTGGCCGAAGGCCCCACGTCGCAGCAGGGCTTTCGTCGAGTGCTTCTCGGGGCCGAACACCCTTATATTTCAGCCGGTCTGGCGATGGATGCAGCCGGGGTGGGTTTCGGTCAGAATGACGCCTTCATTTACCAGGCACGGGCCTTCCTCGACGAGGTGGTGGGCACCGATCCGGCCAAGGCCCTTCCGCCGTGTGCCACGTTCGACGAGGGCGTGCACAACATGGAGGTGCTGGCTGCCGTCGCCGCGTCGGCGCGTCAGGGCGGCGCCACCGTCAACCTCACAGACCCCGCTGACGCAGCGGCCGACTCCGACCTCGCAGGGGGCAAGGCATGAAACTCGGTGTGTACAACGCGATCCTGCACGACCGTTCACTGCCCGAGGCGCTGAAGGTCATCGCCGACTGTGGCCTCACCGGCATCGAGCTCAACTCGGGCGGCTTCCTGCCGCCCGTGCACATCCCGACCTTCGACGAGATCCTCACCAGCGACGCCGCACGTGACGACTTCCTGGCGATCTTCGAGGGCACCGGGGTCGCCATCGCGGGCCTCAACTGCAACGGAAACCCGTTGCACCCCAACCGATCCATTGGTGACAAGCACGCCGAAGACGTTCGTCGCTCGATCCGGCTGGCCGCGCGGCTGGGCCAGACCCGAGTGGTGACGATGTCGGGGCTGCCGGGTGGCGAGCCTGGTGCCACCCGGGTGAACTGGGTGGTCAACGCCTGGAACTCTGCGGCGCTCGATGTGCTCGACTACCAGTGGGGGGTGGCGGTGCCGTTCTGGCAGGAGATCGACGCCCTCGCCCGCGAACACGGCGTCAAGGTCGCGCTTGAGCTGCACCCGCAGAACCTCGTGTTCAACACCGCGGACGTGCGCAAGCTGGTCGAGCTCACGGGAGCCACCCACGTGGGGGTCGAGCTCGATGCCTCGCACCTTTTCTGGCAGCAGATGGATCCGGTGGCCGTCGTGCGCGAGCTCGGTCCGCTGATCTTCCACGCCGCCGCCAAGGATGTGCGGGTCAACAAGGAGACCGCTGCCCTCAACGGGGTGCTCGACAACAGCTTTCGCCGGTTGTCGCCCGATGAGCCGCGCACCAACCTCGGTGGTGACGAATGGGCCAACGAGTGGCCAAAGCCCGCGGCCTGGGACTTCGTGGCGCTGGGCAAGGGTCACGGTGTGGAGTTCTGGACGGAGTTCCTGCGGGCTCTCTACGAGGTGGACCCCGACATGGCCGTCAACATCGAGCACGAAGACGTCGAGCTCGGCCGCGAGGAGGGCCTGCGAGTGGCCGCCGAAGTGCTCAAGGAGGCCGACGCCCGGCTCGGAGTCTGAGATCCCCCGGGGTGGGGGCTCCATCCCTGCGAACTGTCACGTTCCTCGCTGAACCGTCACCAACCTGGTCACCCTAGGACGACGAACGTGACAGTTCGATGGCGCGGGTCGGTCTCTGATCCGTCCTACCCTCCGACGGCCCGGCTCCAGTGCAGGACGGCTGCCGTCCACACCAGGCCGTTGCAGAATCCGGCGATGACGTCGCTGGGGTAATGCATGCCGCGGGCCACCCGGGCCGCGCCCACCAGCGGGGGGACGGTGCACAGCACCACGGCGCAGGGTGCGGCCCGCGGCCCCACGCGCTTGAGCAGCAGGCCGGCCAGACCGCCGTACAGCGCTACGGCGGCCGAGGTGTGACCGGACGGGAAGCTCGAGGTGGGTGGGTCGGGGTCGAGGTGCGGCACGTCGGGCCGGGGGCGCTGCACCACGTGGGCCGCACCCAGGAACGTGACGAGCTGACCCGTCACAGCGCTCAGCAGCACGAGCGGTTCCCTCGACCGGCCGGTCCACCACCCGAGCCCGCCCATTGCCACCGCGGTGAGGGCCAGGGTGGTGCCGGTGTTGGCGGCCCTCGACACGGTTGCGGTGACCACGTTGCGGCGTGTCTGCCGCTGCTCGGCCAACCATCGGACGGCCTTGCCGTCTGCATCTCGAACCGGTTGGCCCATAGGCGATCTCGTGATGAGCAGACCCGAGGCGATCGAGGCCAGGCAGGTGCCGGCAGCGACGCCGAGCAGGGTCAGGGCTGTGCGGGCGGGCCGGGTGAGCACGCCTCACCCTAAGGGTGCGCCAGAACGCACACGCAGCGGTTGTGTCCTGGCGGGTCCTGAGCCCGTCGGGCGAGCCGGCCACGAGGCAGGATGGACCCGTGCCCAAGACCAGTGCCGGCCTGCTGCCCTATCGAACCAGCACCACCGGCGGGATCGACGTCTTCATCGCCCACCCGGGCGGCCCATTCTGGGCGCGTCGAGACGAGGGTGCGTGGTCGATCGTCAAAGGCGAGTTCGACCCACAGAGCGAGAGTCCGCAGTCCGCGGCTGGTCGCGAGTTCGCAGAGGAGATCGGCGTCGATGCTCCCGACGGTCCCTGGATCGACCTCGGCGCACACAAACAGAAGAGCGGCAAGGTCGTCGTGGCCTTCGCCGTCCAGGCCGACGAACTAGCCTTCGTCGAGAGCGGCGAGTTCGACCTCGAGTGGCCGCCGCGGTCGGGGCGCACGCAACGGTTTCCCGAGGTTGACCGGGCTGAGTGGATCGCCGTGGACGTCGCGCGCGGGAAGCTGGTGAGCGGGCAGGTTCCGGTTCTCGATCGGCTGCTGCAGGCGATCGGGGCGGCGCCCTCGACGGAGCCGTCGGCCGAGTAGGGCTCAGCAGAAGAGCGATAAGCGACCTGAGGGACGCCCGCCTTGTCAGGCATCCCGCCCAGAAACCGAACTGCAGCGGTCCTGTCCTGGCGCGCCCTAACGCCAATGCCTTTCGGTTAAGGTTCGGGAGTTGGTGTCGCCCCCAGGCCCAGGCACGCCTTGACTTTGGGGGTTGCGTCTGGCGAGGAAGGCGCAGCCCTTGTCGGTGAATCACGGTCTTGCCAGACCTCTGATTCGATCTTCACCACAGGACGCCTGACCCGGTGCCGACCGCGGCAGATACACCGCGGCTGGCACCACCCAACGACCCCGGCCCCGGTTTCGGTACTCACTTCGGTGCCAACCGCGGCGGATACACCGCGGACGGCAGCACCGAACGACTCCAACCCCGGTTTCGGCGCTCAACCGGGTGCCAACCGCGGCGGATACACCGCGGACGGCACCACCCAACAACCCCAACCCCAGCTCCGGTACTCAACCTGGTGCCAACCGCGGCAACTTCACCGCGAAGGGCACCTCCAACGACTCCGGACGGTGATGCGTGGAGTCTGGCTGCTGCAGTGCTGTGACGGGGCCGGTTTCTGACGCTATGGCGATGCCCCGCCGGACGGGGCATCGTCACAGCGCAGGAAACCCCCGCGCCCCGCGACTGTCGAAACCGCCCTTTGTGGAAGACCCGGGCAGGCTGCGGCTTCGCATCGCCCGGCTCCGTCCGCCTGTCGCCCGGCGCTGCCCGCCTGTCGCCCGGCGCGTGCCCGCCTGTCGCCCGGCGCTGTCCGGCGACACCCCACATAGATCTTTGACACCCACACCCCGGATGACTAACCGAACGGTGTTGGCCCTAACGCCCCAGGCAAGTACAGATACACGCCTTGTTGCCTTCCGGATCGGCCAGGACGATGAACGTGGGCTGGTGTGACTCGTCCTCGACCCGACCGCCGGCGGCGAGCGCTGCGGCGATCCGCTCCTGCGCCACGTCGTGCGGCAGCCAGAGGTCGAGGTGGAAGCGTTGCCGCGGAGTGGTGTGCGGGTCGGTGTTCTGGAACCACAGATTCGGCACCCGGCCGCTCGGGTCGCGCACCTCGTCGCCGTCGAATGCGCTCGGGTCGCCGGTCAGCAAGGCCGCCCAGAACGGGCCGAGGGCGGCGGGATCGGCTGTGTCCAAATCCAGTTCGAGTTGCGCGACGTCGTGTGGCCGGGCTGCGATGCCGCGATCGGCCGCCAGCGCGCTGATGGTTCGCGCGAGCTTGAGATCGCGGTTGGTCACGTGGCCGACGTCGTGACTGATGAGTTGCAGGTCGACCAGCGGGTAGGTCAGCGTGACGTCGGGGTGGTGGTTGGCAGCCTCGGCCGCTTCGGTGACGGCAGTCACGAACTCGAGGCCGGCGGTGAAGCTGCCGGTGAGAAAGCGGGCGTGCAGAGCCTGGGCCAGCAGCCGCCAGTCGTCGAGCCCGGCGTCGAGGATCTGTGGGACGGTGAGAGTCGCCATCGCATCAGTCTGGCACCGTGGTGCTCGCTCAGCCGTCTTCGATCAGCCGGGCCAGCCGCCGGGAGCTGCGCGTGGTGAGCACGTCGCCGAACGTCTCGCGGAGGGCGCGGGCGTCGTCGTCGTTGCGGCCGAGCGCGGCCTGTGCCCGGGTCTGCCGGAGTGCGCGCTCACCGGCGGGGCGTCGTGTGGCCTCATAGCCATCGAGCTCGTCGACGCCGGCCTCGCCCCGGAGCACCGTGCCGAGGCGGCGGGCCAGCTCAAGCGCGTCGTGCAGGCCGATGTTGAGGGATGAGCCGCCTGCGTTGAAGACATGGGCGGCGTCGCCGGCGAGAAACACCCGGCCGAGTCGATAGGCGTTCGCCTGACGACTGTTGCCCACCACGCTGCGGATCGCGGTGGCCTCGGTGAACGGCAGCTCGGCGCCGAGGACCCGGTGCAGGCTCGTGCGGAGCTCCTCGACCGAGACCGAGTCGCTCGGCTCGCCGTCACCGCGTGACTCGTGCGTGCTGATCAGGTAGAGATCGTTGGGTGCACTGCGGTCGAGGACGGCCATCGGCGCGATGGAGAAGGCGCCGCCCGGCAGGAGATTCGGGCGCATGGCGGTGACCGTGCCCACGCCGGCGATCTCGAAAGTGCGCCCTGTGCGGGTAAGCCGATCTGCTGGGATGGTGACCCGGGCGATGCGCGAGAGCTGATCGCTCGTGAAGCCGGGAAAGCCGATGTCCGCCGCCTTGCGCACCAGGCTGTGCGCGCCGTCGCACCCCACGAGATACGAGGCCCGCAGCTGTCGTGTGGTCTCGTCGCCGTGCGAGGCCTGCAGTTGCCGTGCGGTCTCGTCGCCGTGCGAGGCCCGCAGTTGCCGTGCGGACTCGTCGCCATGCGAGGCCCGCAGTTGCAGTGCCGTCTTGCCACCGCGAACCTCCACTGTGACCCCGGCCGCGTCCTGGGCAAAGCCGGTGACCTCCTGGCCGCGGCACACCAGGGCGCCACGCGCGGCCGCCCGGCGTTCGAGCAGTTCCTCCAAACGGCGCTGCGGGACGGCTACAAGATGCAACGGATTCCTCGGCCCGAAGCCGAGCTTGAGCTCGAGCGGGCCGAAGAAGAAACGGGGAGGCGACACCACGCGCAGCCGGGTTCCCCGGAAGACGCCCCGCGTGGCGAGCTCCACCGCGGCGTGCCCGACGATGCCGTTCGCCTTGGGCACGGTGGACGGCGAGTCGGTGCGCTCGAGAACCACGACCCGAAGGGCGCGCTCGGCCAGCTCGCCGGCCAACAGCAGCCCGATCGGGCCGGCCCCGACGATGGCAACGTCCCAGGGATCGAGCGGATCAGTGTTCACGTCGTCAGTCTGGATTGACAATCCCTTGCCTGTCAATCCAGACTGACAGACATGGAGTCGTGGGAACCGGAGCAGTTACGCACCACTGACCCGGCCACGGGCTTACGCGCCGTCGGCGCTCTCCATCGCCTCGCGGAGCGCGTCGAGGCGGTGCACGTGGCCGAGGCGCGGCGCGCGGGATGGTCGTGGGAGCAGATCGGCGATGCCCTCGGGGTCACCCGCCAGTCGGTGCATGCCAAGTACGGAAGGCGAGGAAGCAATGTTTGAGCGGTTCGCTCAGTCCGCCAGAGCCGTGATCGACGACGCTCGCTATGAGGCAGAGCGTCGTGGCGACCGGAGGATCGGCAGCGACCACCTGCTGCTGGCCCTCGTGGCGGACGACGCGATGGCACAGCTCGTGGGCGTGGACGCTGCAGCAGCCCGCGAGGCTGCCGATCGACTCGACCGTGCCGCCCTCGTGGCGATCGGCCTGACGCTCGGCGAATTTCGCCCGTCCGGGCGCTCAGCCCTCAGCAGACAGGTCCCACTGAACTCGGGCGCCAAGCGGGCGATCCAGCAGGCGCTCGCGAACGCTGCAGCCGAGAAGGCGCGAGCGATCACGACCCGGCACCTGCTGCTCGCGCTTCTCGACCGGCAGGAACCCGACCCGGCCGCGGTCCTTTTGGCCGAGCTCTCCGTCGATCGGAGGCTGCTGCGCGAGCGTCTGGCCGCAGCCGCGTAGATGACCCATTCCGAGGCTGATCCTGCGCGAGCGGCCCGGGCCGGGGTCCCATCGCACGTCCAGCTGTCACGGTCTTGGCCCATCCGTCACCAACCTGGTGACATCCCAACGAACAACGTCACAGTTCGACGTCCCAGTGCAGCTCAGCTCTCCGTCGTGACTCGTATGGTCGCCAACATGGCCTCGCACGCCGCGACGCTGTCGACGATCAGGTCGAGCTGGTGCTGGCTGGAACGCAGGGTGACCAGGTAGCCGCTGTTCTGCACCCGGGCGACATAGAGCGCCTCGCCCTGGAGCGACTCGGCGCCGCTGTCAGGGGAGGCTGGGGTGCTGACAAGCCGGACGGCCGATGCCGCCGAGCTCTGCGCCGGGATCGGGGGTGTCGGGCCCTCGCCGACCGAGGTGACCCAGATGATCCGCTTGCCGCGGGCCAGGCCCGCAGTGAACTCCTCGGTGTGTCCAGCGGCGGCATCGTCGACGGTCACGTCGTCCGGTGCGTCATCACCGAGGTCGAGGAGATCGAGATCCAGCACGATGCCACCCCGGCGGACGTCGGTCGCGCACACCCAGCGCGCGTCCTCGTCGCCACGCTCTCCGCTGGCGGCTGCGCACAGCACGACCTGCAGCCACTGCACCTGCTCCGGGTCGCTGACGCCCTGAGCGGAGGCCAGAGCCTGAGCCGCCGAGGCGGCCCAGCCGTCCGGCGGCTGTGATGGAATCCGGACCCAGGCGCGCGGGTCGGGCTCGTAGCTGAGGCTCATAAATCTCCATCATGGCGCAGGCTGCCGGCTCGGGCACTCGCCACGACGGTGCCGGCACACCGGGATTTCGTCTCATCAGCTCACTGCGCGGGCAGCAGAGCCCGGACGAGGAGGCTGCTTCGGATGCCTGACCGGATCACCCTGCAGCGCTTATGTGCCGGCGCGCCCTTAGTGGTCGCGCCCGTAAGTTCGTCGGGGGTCAGGTCCAGGGGGTGGGGTCGGTGAGGTAGAGCCCGCAGGCGGTGTCGAGGGCGTCTTCGGGTGGGCCGGCGAATGTGCCGGTGGGTAGCGCCGAGGCTTCGTAGGCGTGTTTGCTGGCCAGGTAGATCGCGAAGCCCCAGCGGGTGGCTGATCCGCCGTATCGCAGCCGCATGAGTGGTTGGGTGTCGCCGTCTTTGAGGCGGCCGGTGACGTAGGCGAACTGGCCGCGGAAGGTGACGTCGATCCCGGCCAGTTCTGGCCAGCGTTCCCGGGCGCGTGCGGATAACCGCTGTTGCAGGGATGTTTTCGTCGATGCGGGCGGGGCGGCCATAGGCGTGATGGTGCCTGATCGGTGTGTCGTTGGCCAACACCAGAGGTGTGACGAGTGAGGCTGGTGGGACTGATGGGACGCCAATGTTCGAGGATGATCGCGATGCCGACGCTATGCCCCGACCGGATCGTGTTGACCGACACCCAACGTGCGGACCTGGACCGGTTGGTCCGTGCCGGTCGCACCGAGCAGCGCCTGGCGCTGCGCGCGTTGATCGTGCTGGCCGCCGCGGACGGATACCCCAACGCCCGGATCGCGGTGTCGGTGGGTGTGTGTCAGGACACCGCCCGCAAGTGGCGGCACCGTTGGTGGGCCGCACCCGGGGTGTCCTCGCTGGGGGATGCCAAACGCTGCGGCCGCCCGGCGGTGTTCACCGCGGTGCAGGTCGCGCAGGTCAAGGCGTTGGCGTGCACCCCACCGCAGGGCAGCGGGTTGCCGCTGACGAAGTGGTCGTGCCCGGAGCTGGCCCTGCAGGCCGTCAGCGGCGGGGTCTGCGAGAACATTTCGCCCTCGACGGTGCGGAGGTGGCTGTCCGAGGATGCCCTCAAACCGTGGCAGTTCCAGTCGTGGATCTTCATCACGGATCCGAACTTCGAGCTCACAGCGCAGCGGGCGCTGGATCTGTATCAGCGGATCTGGGATGGGAAACCATTGGGCCGCAATGACTATGTGATCTCCGCCGACGAGAAGACCTCCATCCAGGCTCGTTGCCGCTGCCACCCGACCCTGCCGCCCGGCAAGTCCCGGATGGTGCGGGTCAACCACGACTACCACCGTCGCGGTGCCGTCGCCTATCTCGCCGCTTACGACGTGCACCGCGCGAAGGTCTACGGCCGCTGCGAGGACACCACCGGGATCGTGCCGTTCACCGCGTTGGTCGAGCAGGTGATGACTCAAGAGCCCTACCGATCGGCGGACCGGGTGTTCTGGATCGTGGACAACGGCTCCTCGCACCGCGGACAAGCCGCGATGGACCGGCTCACCGCGCAGTTCCCCAACGCGATCATGGTGCACACCCCGGTACACGCGTCATGGCTGAACCAGGTGGAAATCTACTTCTCCATCATTCAACGGAAAGTACTATCCCCCAACGACTTTGACGACCTCGACGTCGTCGTCGCACGACTCGCCGCCTTCGAAACCCGCTACAACCAGGCCGCGAAACCCTTCAAATGGAAATTCACCACCACCGACCTTGCCGACCTGATAGTCCAACTCGACCGCCACCGGCCAGCGACCACCGACCCAGCACAACCACGAGCCGCATGACCCCCGACGAACTTACGGGCGCGACCACTAAGTCTCAGACGATGCAGTCATGGAATGACGCGTCAGTGATCGATCCGTCCGTTCCTCCGAGTGGCCCCGGCTGCCTGGAGTGCACCCAAGCCTCAGGGTGGTGGGTGCACCTGCGGCGGTGCGCCTTGTGCGGCCACATCGGCTGTTGCGACAGTTCGCCGTCACAACACGCCTCGGCCCATTTCCGGGCCAGCGGGCACCCGCTCATCCGTAGCTACGAGCCGGGCGAGGAATGGTTCTACGACTACCGCACGCAAGAGCTGGGTCGTGGCCCGCTGCTGGCCGATCCCCAGAGTCATCCCGCGGAACAGGGCACTCCCGGACCGGCCGACCGGGTGCCGGAGAACTGGCTCGACCTGATCCATCGCTAGCAGATCGCTGCGCAACGGGAGGCCGCGCCTGGATGCCGCCGGGTCAGAGTCGGGTCAGCGTCGGGTGGACGGCTCCCAACCTCGCGGCACCCCGGCGTTGCCGACCTGCTCGTCCCGTGAGCGGTAGACGATGTAGGGCCGGGTCAGATACCCGACCGGGGCCGAGAAGACATGAACGAGCCGGGTGAAGGGCCACAGCGCAAACAGCCCGAACGCTACGAGCGCATGGAGTTTGAACCCGATCGGCGCCTGCGCCATCAGTGAGGCGTCCGGCTGGAAGGCCAGGAAGGAGCGGTACCAGATCGAGACGCCTTCGCGGTAGTCGTAGTGCCCCCCGACCTGGAGGATCGAACCGGCGACCGTGTTCCACATACCCAGTACGATCGCGCTGCCGAGGAACACGTACATCACCTTGTCCATGCCGGTGGTCGCCTTGAACACCGGGCCGACCGTACGCCGCCGGTAGATCAGGATGGCCAGCCCCACCAGCGCTGCGACCCCGGCGATCAGCCCGCCCACGACGGCGACGAGGTGATAGATGGCGGGCGTGATGCCGACCGCGTCCGTCCACGACTCCGGCACCAGCAGGCCGATGATGTGACCGCCGACGACGCCGAGCATGCCGAAGTGGAACAGCGGTGATCCCAGTCGGAGCAGCCTGTCTTCGTACAGTTGCGACGATCTCGTCGTCCAGCCGAATTTGTCGTAGCGGTAGCGCCAGAAGTGGCCGCCCACGAAAGTCGCCAGGCACACATACGGGACGATGACCCACAAGAAGGTGCTCATCGCGGCATCCCGATGAACTGGGGGCCGGCGGCGACCGGCTCTGGCAGCGGCGTGCCGGCCAGCGCCGGATCCATCGCGAACGGCTGCAGCCCCACCTCCTCGGCGGGTGGTCCCTGTTCGATCAACGCGCGCACGGCGTCGGCCTCCTCACCCTTCAGTTCCGGCAACGTGTGACACAGCGCGACCACCGCACCCGCCCACGGCGACCCCGGCGCCGTTCCGGGCTCGTTGCGCCAGCCGAGCAGCGCCAGGCGCAGCATTTCGACGCCGGCCCGGTGGTCGATCAACAGCTTCCAGGCGCCCTCCACGTCGGCAAGGGCGCCGAACTGCAAGACGACGCATAGGTGATCCGGCAGCTCTTCCGCCCCGTCGGACGGGTCGAACTCGACCCCGGCGCGTCGATAGGCCTGCTTGAATTGCACGAGCGCGACCCCGCGCCGACGGGTGTCGCCATAGGCGAAGTAGGTCAGGTAGAGCGCGCACTTGCGGGTGTGATCGAACGTGGCGACGTACTGCTCCTGGAGCTCGCGCAGTTCGCCCCGACGCAGATGCGCGATCAGACCGGCCAGGTCGTCGTTTCCCGGAACGAGCTGCTCGATCGAGTCCAGCGACTCGATGAGCTCACGGGTCGGATAGTCCAACAGCGCAGCACAGGCCGCCCAGACCGACTGCAACCTCGCCCGCTGGCGCGGATTGAACCTGACGCCACCCGGCCGACGGAAAAACTGGGTCCCCTCCATCACTGCTCCTCCGTCGACCGGGACTGCTGCTGCGGGAAGAGTCCGTCCGGGGTGCCTCGTCCATCCCAGTTGAGCATGTTGATCCGACCGTGCTTCGCGCCTCCGCCGACCAGGGTGTCCGCGGTCTGTCGCTCCTGCAGGATCCGGAAGTTCTCCACCGCCACCGGGGTCGGCGCTCCTGAGCCCTCGCCGAAGAGATCCTGCTGTCCGCCGCCGTACGCACTGACGGCGCAGTCGGTGGCGAGTTCCTCCAGCGCATGCGCCTGCTCGGCGTGCGCGGCCGGGATGACGTAGCGCTCGTCGTATTTGGCCAGTGCCAGCAGCCGGAACATGTCGTACATCTGCTCGCCGGTCATCCCCACCGCCGCGGGGATGCGCTCGTCTGGGTCGCGGCCGAGGTTGAGGTCGCGCATGTAGGAGCGCATCGCGGCGAGCTTCTGCAGCACGTCGTCGACGGGGATCGTGTCGCCCGCGGTGAAGAGGTTGGCCAGGTACTCCACCGGGATCCGTAGTGCGGCGATGGCCGCGAACAGGTTGCCCGGGTCTTCGGCGTCGTGGCCGGTGTCTTTGATGACGTCGACCACCGGTGACAGCGGCGGGATGTACCAGACCATCGGCATCGTGCGGTATTCCGGATGCAGCGGAAGAGCCACCTGGTAGGTGTTGATCAACGCCCACACCGGGGATTTCTTGGCGGCCTCGATCCAGTCCGCCGGAATGCCCGCTTCCCGGGCAGCCTGTTGCACTGCTGGATCGTGCGGGTCGCAGAAGACCTCACGCTGCGCCCGGTAGAGGTCGCGGTCGTCCTCCACCGAGGCCGCCGCCAGCACCTTGTCGGCGTCGTAGAGCACCAGCCCGATATAGCGCAGCCGGCCGACGCAGGTCTCGGAGCAGACTGTGGGCAAGCCGACCTCGACCCGGGGATAGCAGAAGGTGCACTTCTCGGCCTTGCCCGTCTTGTGATTGAAATACACCTTCTTATACGGGCAACCGGAGACACACATTCGCCAGCCGCGGCACCTGTCTTGATCCACCAGCACGATGCCGTCCTCGGAACGCTTGTAGATCGCTCCGCTGGGGCAGGAGGCCGCACACGCGGGATTCAGGCAGTGTTCGCAGATTCGCGGCAGATAGAACATGAAGGTCTGTTCGAACTCGAACTTGACCTTGTCCTCGATGCCTTTGAGCATCACGTCGCGCACGGCGTGTTCCTTTGAGCCGGCGAGGTTGTCGTCCCAGTTAGCCGACCATTTCACCTGCATCGGCTTGCCGCTGATCAGCGAGTAGGGCCTGGCGACGGGAAAGGTGTCGGTGGCGGGCGAGTTGATCAGGGTCTCGTAGTCGTAGGTCCACGGCTCGTAGTAGTCCTGGATCGAGGGCAGCTTGGGGTTGGAGAAGATGTTCACCAGCTTCTTCAGGCGTCCGCCCCCTCGCAGTGCGAGCCGGCCGTTGGCCTTGCGTACCCAGCCGCCCTGCCATTCCTGCTGGTTCTCGTAGCCGCGCGGATATCCCAGGCCTGGCCGGGTCTCCACGTTGTTGAACCAGACGTACTCGGTCCCGGTGCGATTGGTCCAGGCCTGCTTGCATGTGACCGAGCAGGTATGACAGCCGATGCATTTGTCGAGGTTCATCACCATCGCCAGCTGAGCCATGATCTGCATCAGTACTCCACCTTCTTGGTCCGCTTACGGATCACGGTGACTTCATCCCGCTGGTTCCCCGTCGGGCCCAGGTAGTTGAAGGCGAACGAGAGCTGGGCATAGCCGCCGATGATGTGGCTCGGCTTGAGCATGATCCGGGTCAGCGAGTTGTGGATGCCGCCGCGTTTGCCGGTGGTCTCCGTGCGCGGCACGTCGATCAACCGGTCCTGCGCGTGGTGCATATAGACGGTGCCCTCGGGCATCCGGTGGCTCACCACCGCCCTGGCGGCCACGACGCCGTTGCGGTTCACGGCCTCGATCCAGTCGTTGTCTTTGATGCCGACCTTCTCTGCGTCCAGGTCCGACATCCAGATCGACTGACCGCCGCGGCTCAACGACAACATGAAGAGGTTGTCCTGGTACTCCGAGTGGATAGACCACTTGTTGTGTGGCGTGAGATAGCGAACCGTGACCCCCAACTCACCCACGTTGCCGATCTGCGGCTCGCCGAAGATCTCGGTCATGTCGAGGGGTGGCCGGTACACGGGCAGCGTCTCGCCCAGCTCCTGCATCCAGTCGTGATCGAGGTAGAAGTGCTGGCGCCCGGTCAGCGTGTGCCACGGTTTGAGCCGCTCCACGTTGATGGTAAAGGGCGAGTACCGCCGGCCTCCGGTCTCCGAGCCCGACCATTCCGGCGAGGTGATCACCGGCACCGGCGCTGCCTGGGTGTCGGCGAAGGTGATCTTCTTGCCCTCGTGCTCGGCGGCCAGGTCGTGCATCAGCTGCCCGGTGCGCTTCTCCAGCGTCTTGAAGCCCTGGGTGGCCAGGTGCCCGTTGGTGGTGCCCGACAGCGTCATGATCGTCTCGGCCACCGCGATCGCGTCGCTGAGATCAGGTCGGCCGGCCGCGGGGTTGCCCGGGCTGCCACGGACGGTGCCGAGCTCGTGCTTGAGGTACTCCACCTCCTCGCTCACGTCATAGGTGATCGCCTTGGTGGTGGTTCCCAGCGTGTCCATCAGCGGGCCCAGCGCGGTCTGCTTGGCGTAGATCGCCCCGTAATCCCGTTCCACCAGAACGAGTTTGGGCATCGTCTTGCCCGGGACGGGTTCGCACTCGCCGCTTGCGCCAGTCTTTGACCACGCCGTGCGGGGTGGCCATCGCCTCCGGTGTGTCGTGCAGCAGCGGCGCGGCGACCAGGTCGTGGCGCACGCCGAGATGCTTGGCCCCGAGCGGGATCGCTGATCGCCTGGGCCAGCGTCTTGAAGATCTCCCAGTCCGTCCGCGTCTGCCAGGGCGGGTTGATCGCCGGGTTGAAGGAGTGGATGAAGGGGTGCATGTCGGTGGTGGCGATGTCGTGCTTCTCGTACCAGGTGGCCGCCGGCAGCACGACGTCGCAGAGGATCGTCGGCGGGTCATCCGGAAGTCCATCGTGCACAACAGATCGAGCTTGCCCTCGGGCGCTTCGTCGGGCCAGACCAGTCGCGCGGGCGCTGCTCGGGTGGCGTCTCATGCGCGCTGCACCGAGGAGTCGGTGCCCAGCAGGTGCTTGAGGAAGTACTCGTTGCCCTTGCCGGAGGAGCCCAGCAGGTTGGCCCGCCAGATGGTCAGGACCCGCGGGAAGTTCTCGGGCGCGTCCGGGTCTTCGCCGGCGAAGCCCAGATTCGCCGGACTTGAGCTGCTCGACGATGTACTCGCCGGGCGGCTTGGCCGTGAGGCCTGCAGCCTCGTCGGCAAGGTCGAGGGGGTTGCGGTTGAACGTGGGGTACGACGGCATCCAGCCCAGCCGCGCCGACAAGGCCAGTGACGTCCGCGGTGCCCATCCCGGTGAACTTGCCGGTCGCCGTCGAACCGGCCAGGTGGGAGGCGTCGTAGTTGTCGTAGCGGAATTGGTCGGTGTGCAGGTACCAATAGGCGGTCTGGATCATCTGCCGCGCCGGGCGACTCCAGTCCAACGCCGACGCGATGTGCGCCCAGCCGGTGATCGGGCGCGCCTTCTCCTGGCCCGACGTAGTGCGCCCAGCCGCCGCCGTTGACACCTTGGCAGCCGGTGATGGTGGTCAGCATCAGGAATCGCCCGGTAGATGGTGTCGGAGTGGAACCAATGGTTGGTCGCCGGCGCCCATGATGATCATCGATCGGCCCTTGGTGTCCGCGGCGTTCTGCAGCGAACTCCCGGGCGATCCGGGTGACGGCCTGTGCCGGCACCCCGGTGATCGCCTCCTGCCAGGCCGGGGTGTACGGCTGTTGGCGTCGTCGTACCCGGTGGGCCAGGCGCCGGGCAGTGGCGCGCCGTCCGCGGTCTGCCGCACGACGCCGTACTGAGCCAGCATCAAGTCGAAGACGGTCGTGACCAGGTGCCCGCCGACCCGCGCGATGGGCACACCGCGACGCAGCACCGCATGCGCCCTCGCCCTTGGCGGCGTCGAACCGCGGCAGCTCGATCTGGACGCGAGCCTTCGGCGCCGGCCGAGCATGCTCAGCAGCGGGGTCGATGTCGCCCAGCTCCAGGTTCCACTTTCCGCACCGTCATCGCCGAAGCGGTGGCCCAGTGAGCCGTTCGGCACCACGGCCGCACCGGTGCGAGCGTCGATAGCACCGTCTTGAACTCGGCGTTTTCGTGCGCCTCGACGCCGAGGTCGGAGGCCGTCAGGAACTTGCCGGCGACGGTAGACCCCGTTCCGCCGCCGGGTCGAGGATCACCAGGAAGGGCAGATCGGTGTACTTCTTGACGTAGTCGGTGAAGTACGGCACCGAGCCGTCGACGAAGAACTCCTTCAGCACCACGTGCCCCATCGCCATCGCGAGCGCGCCGTCGGTGCCCGGGCGCGGCGGGCAGCCACTCGTCGGCGAACTTGACGTTGTCGGCGTAGTCGGGGGCCACCGCGATGACCTTCTGGCCGCGGTAGCGGGCCTCGGTCATCCAGTGCGCGTCGGGGGTGCGGGTGACGGGGAGGTTGGAGCCCCACATGATCAGGTAGCCGGCGTCCCACCAGTCCCCGGACTCCGGGACGTCGGTCTGGTCGCCGAAGACCTGGGGAGAGGCCACCGGCAGATCGGCGTACCAGTCGTAGAAGCGACAGCATCGAGCCGCCGATCAGGATGGTGAAGCGGGCCCCGGCGGCGTGGGAGACCATCGACATCGCCGGGATGGGGGAGAAGCCGGCGACCCGGTCGGGACCCCACGTCTTGATCGTGTGCACGTGGGCTGCGGCGAACATCTCGGCGGCCTCGTCCCACGATGGCCCGGACCAGCCCGCCCTTGCCGCGTGCGGCCTTGTACCGCTTGGCCTTGACCGGGTCGCCGACGATGTCGGCCCAGGCCAGCACCGGATCGCCGAGGCTGGGCCTTGGCCTCGCGGTACATCTCCAGCAGCACGCCGCGGATGTAGGGATACCGCACCCGCGTCGGCGAGTAGGTGTACCAGGAGAACGCCGCACCGCGCGGACAGCCCCGAGGCTCGTACTCGGGTCGATCCGGGCCGACGCGAGGGGTAGTCGGTCTGCTGCGACTCCCAGGTGATGATGCCGTCCTTGACGTACACCTTCCACGAGCACGAGCCCGTGCAGTTGACGCCGTGCGTCGAGCGCACCACCTTGTCGTGGCTCCACCGGTCACGGTAGAAGGTGTCGCCCTGGCGGCCCCCCATCTTGTGCAGGGTGCGGTTGTCGTCGGAGACCGTTGCCTTGGTGAAGAAGCGCCGCGCACCGATCAACGCGTTCGTGATCGGGCCTTCGAGTTCTGGTCGTTGAGTCACGAAACCTCCTGGTGGGTGGTGTCGAACGGTGCCGCGCAGTCGGTCGCCTTTGACATCAGTCAGCTAAGCGGTGGCGGCGTTGGCTGTGCGACGGACGACGGTCAAGGTGAGCACCAAAGTGGCGGCGGAGGCGACGGCCAGCAGCAGCAGCCCGAACGAGTACGACTGCGTGCGGTTGTAGACCTCGCCCATGATCAGCGGCGGCAGGAAGCCGCCCAGGCCTCCGGCGGCACCCACGAGGCCGGTGACTCCGCCCACCCGAGACGGCTCGGTGACCTTGGCGATGAGGGCGAAGGTGGCGCCGCTGCCGGCGCCGAGCGCTGCGGACATCACGAGGAAGGCGGCTGTGCCCACGCCGGCCAGCGGCGGCGTCGGGGAGACGATCGCGGCGCAGACCGTGACGAGCCCGAAGACCACCGCCAGGACCGGGATCGAGCCCAGCCGGTCGGAGAGCCAACCGCCGATCGGGCGCATCAGGACGGCCACCACCACGAACCCGGCCATCCGGTTGGCGGCGTCAGCGGGAGCCAGGTTGTGGGCGGTCTTGAGATAGGCCGGCAGGTACACCGAGAAGGCGACGTAGCCGCCGAACGCCACCGCGTAGAGGATGCAGGCCTGCCAGGTGATCGGAGCTTGGCGTTGCCGGCCAGGCGGGTGCCCAGGCTGGTCGTGGGCACCACTCGGTCGGGGGCGTCGCGCAACAGCATCCACGAGACGATCGCGTACAGCGCCAGCGCCGCGGCGGTGAGCAGGAACGGTGCCTTCTCGCCGACGTTGGTGAACAGGCTCACCGTGGTCAGGGCGCTGATGGCTGTCCCGCCCATCCCGGCGCCGAAGATGCCGACGGCCAGGCCGCGCTGGGCGGGTGGGAACCAGGCGTTGACGAACGGCACGCCCACCGCGAAAGCCGTTCCTCCGATGCCCAGGAAGAACCCGCCGATCAGCAGCAGCGGGTAGGAGTCGAGCGCGAAGAACGCGATGAACAGCACCGGGACGATGGTCAACACGGAGACCAGCGGGAACATGATCCGGCCGCCGTACTTGTCGGTGAGGGCGCCCACGATGATCCGGCCGAGTGACCCCACTAGCACCGGCACGGCCACCATGAGGGCCACGTCCGACTCGCTGAGCTTGCCCAGCGTGCCGCTCGCGCGAAACATCGGTCCGAGCGGGCTGAGCAGTGCCCAGGCCCAGAAGTTCACGGCGAAACCCACAGTGGCGATGGTGAGCATCAGCCAGGGATTTGCGGTCGTCGTCCGGGGCGCAAGGCCCGACTGTGCTGTTGCCATCGTCTGCTCCATCCTGATCCGTCGGCTAGGGCTGCGGACGCCAGGAAGTTATTACGATGAGAACCGTGAAAAGTAATCGAGCCGCTGCGGAGCTCACCAGGGCACGGGCCGCTGTGCTCGACGTACTGAGCGAGCAGCCCGATCCCGTCAGCATCGAGGCGCTCGCCGTCAAGCTCGGTCGTCATCCCAACACTCTTCGCGAGCAGATCGCCTGGTTGCTGGACCGCCAGCTCATTCGCCGCCACAAGGTGCCGCCGAAGGGCTTGGGCCGCCCCGCCTGGCACTACGAGGCGATCGGGCCTATTCCGGGCAGTGAGGACTACTCCGAACTGGCGGCCGCCCTGGCCTGGCAGCTGGGGCAGAACGATGCGCCGCACGCCCAGTCACTGCGAGCCGGGCGTCGCTGGGGTCGTCAGCTGTGCGCCGATCGCGGTGCACGACCTGCCGGCACGGCCGCGCAGGGCCGGCGTCGCACCGTGGCCCTGCTGGACGAGCTGGGATATGCCCCACGGACCGACCAGCGTGCGGACCGGGTAGCTCTGACCCGGTGTCCCCTGCTGCAAGCGGCCCACCAGTTTCCCGACGTGGTGTGTGCCGTGCACCTCGGCCTGGTGCAGAGCATCCTAGAGGCCTATGGCGCGGATCCGAATCGCGTTGCCCTGAAGGCTTTCTCGGCGCCGGGGACGTGTTCGTTGCGGCTGCTCGCCCCGGCTTCGACGGAGCTGGTCGAGGAGCACGCGGAGACGCCATGATCATTCCGGCACCAGCTGCCTAGGCGTCGGCCGCTGAGATGTACGCCCAGCAGGCCCGATCCCAACGTGACCTCCACTCGCACGTAGTCGTCCACCTCGTAGGCGTCTGCCGCGGCGAGCTCGGCCGGGGAGAGTTCGAGGCAGGCCCCGGCGACCACGTCCGCTCCGGTTCCCGGGCGCAGGATCGGGTGCTCGTCCGCACCGCTCGTGGCGATGACCTCGGGATCGGTGATCGTGAGCGTCTCCAGCCGGAAACCGGGCAGGGTGTCGTCGGCCGTCGGCACCTGGCGCCCGAACAACGCGCCCTGCACCTGGGGAAGTCGCAGCGTGCCGTAGGAGAAGAGGCGATCCATGCTAGGAAAGGATGCACCGGACGACCAGGCGGACGGACACCCGGGACGGAGAGACGATGACGCTACCCAACGAGACGCGCGACGAAACGCGGGCCGCAGCCCTGCGACACGCCGAGGACGGGGCCGTCCGGCTCTTCGACGCCGTCATCGACCGGGGGCTGATCGTTGCGGGCAAGGGTGAACGCGAACTCTCCGACGAGGTCCGCGACCTGGCTCATGAGCTGCTCGGCGTCGAACGCTATTGGCACAAGCGCATCGTGCGCTCCGGGCCCAACACCCTGGAGCCGTACCGGGCCAATCCGCCCGACCGGCTGATCGCGGCGGACGACATCGTCTTTCTCGACTTCGGGCCCATTCTCGACCAATGGGAGTCCGACTTCGGCCGAACCTATGTTCTGGGTGACGATCCCGAAAAGCACCGGATGGCCAGCACCATCCCTCTGCTCTGGCAACGTGTGCGCGACCATTTCCTGTCCCACCCGGACATCACCGGTGAGGAGCTCTTCGACCATGCCCGCGCGGTGACGGCCGAGGCCGGCTGGGAATGGGGCATCCGGCACGCCGGACACCTCATCGGCAAGTTCCCGCACGAACGCATCGAAGACGACGAGGTCTCGTCGTACATCACCACCGGCAACACCCAGCCGTTACGCCGCACAGACGCCGCCGGGGAACCCTGTCACTGGATCCTGGAGATCCATCTGGTTGACCGGCAGCGCGGGTACGGCGCGTTCTTCGAGCAGCTCCTCGACGTCTGAGGGGCCTTCATTGCGGCGGTCATCGGGCTGCAGCGATGAGTTCAGCTCGTGCCGAGCGTGAGCAGGAGCCCCAGCAGGGCGCCGACCAGGCTGACCGTAGCCATCCCACCGGCATGGGCAGCAGCTGCCCAGGGCCGCCCCGCCCGGATCAGCCGCGCTCCTTCGACACTGGCGGTGCTGAAGGTGGAGTAGCCGCCGAGGAAGCCTGTGCCGAGCAGCGTCTTCGCGCTTGCCAGCGCCGGGTGGCCGAGTGCCAGGGCGGTGATCACGCCCAGCGCGAGGGACGCGGTGAAGTTGATGACCACCGTCCCGAGCGGAACCGACCAGGGGTTCCAGCGTGCGATGAGGGTGTCGATCAGGAAGCGGGCTGCCGCACCCAGGCCTCCGATGAACGCCGTGAGCAGAGTGATCATCGTTGGCCACCCCGGGCTGTGGCGATCCGCGCATGTCGAATCCGGACGGCGATGCCGATCCCTGCTCCCGCGGCGACAAGGCCCAGGAGAACGCTCCCGACCAGATAGGTCACCGCGATGACGACCTGCCCGTCGCGCAACCGGTTGGCAGCTTCGATCATGAAGGTGCTGTAGGTGGTGAAGCCGCCGAGAACCCCGGTGCCGACGGTGAGCCGGATCGCGCGTCGCCGACCGCGATCGGGCCCTGCGGCGGCGAGGATCTCCAAGAGCAGACCGAGCACGAACGAGCCGGTCACGTTGATGACCAGGGTGACCCACGGCAGCGCGGCGGGTGAAGGTGGGAACGCCGACTCCAGCATCGCCCGCGCCGCAGTGCCTGCGGTGCCACCCACGATGATCAGTGGCACCCATGGCCACATACCGGAAGATCTGACTCTGCCGATCGGCGAGCTGGCCAGGGCCATCGGGCCGGGGGTGGAATGGGGCTCCGGGGTCACCACGGGATGCGGGCCTTCCAGTCGACGACACTCAGCGGCACGGTCAACACCGGGCGATGCTGGTGCTGGGCCAGATGGACCGCGACCGAACCTTCGATGATCTCCCGCATCTTGGCTCCCGGCCCCGGGGCGCGGGAGCCGACGATGATGACGGCCGCGTCGACGGCTCGGGCAAGGTGGGTCAGGGACCGGTCGATCCGGCCGGCCAGGTAGCGAAAGTCCCAGGTGACGTTGATCCCGGCGAGGACGCGTTCTAGGTCGTTGCGCAGATGCAGCTCGGTCTCCTGCCAGACATCGTCGATGCCATCGGGATCGACGGATTGGTGCAGCACGGTGCCGTCGGAGTGTTCCTCCTCGACGTACCGGGCGGTGTCGACATACGCGAAGTACAGCGTGGACGACTCAATGGCCTGCGCCAACGAGGCGGCGGTGAGCGCCACGAGCTCCGGTTGGCCCGGCGTCACACCGGCGACGGCAGGATGCCCGGCGAAGTGGGTCATTCGGTCGGGGCTCGGCTGGGGGACATCTCGAACCGGCATGACGATCCTCTCTGCGGCATGGCGGACCTGCCCGCCGCTAGGACGAGTCAGGAACCATCAGCCGGGAGGCGGTTCGGGCCCAAGCCCAGGCGGGATCCATCACCTGCGCCGAGTCTACGGCCTCGGGCGCACGCTGTGTTGCGCAATCTCGGCTACATCGTGGGTTTCGACAGGTGTCGCTCGTGCTCGGCCGCCGGGCTCGGCACAGCAGCATGTAGTCGAGATTGCGCTACCTGTTGGCGGCATTGGCCCCAGCTGGTGCTAGGCCCCTCGGGGATGGACCTCAACGGCGCCGGGTCTCCAGCAATTGCGCCAGCCCGGCCGACCCTGCTTCAGGCCCGGCCTTTCGATGGGTGGTCCTCCCCGCCTGTGGATAACTCCGCCTTGCATGGGCGTGGAAACGCATGATTGGCGGATGCCCCGCCCGCATCGCCGCACTGAGCTGCTGCGGCAGCTGGCCGGTCTGGGGGGAGTCGCGAGCGGGGCCGAGTTGGTGCACGTCTCGTCATGGGCGGCTCTGCGTGCGTGTGTGGCCGACGGCAGCGTGACGCGGGTGGGCAAGGCGACCTACGCGGCGAGCTCGATCTCGGGGCGAGCCGTCTCCGAGAGCGCACGCAGCCGGGCTTGGTCGATCTGGGAAGAAGGCCCCGATGAGCAGGAACTGGCGGTGCTAGCAGGGCGAATGGGGGTGGCTCGGGCACGTAAGGCAGCGCTGTCGCGCCGATGCGCGGCGGCAGCCCGCGGCTGGCAGCTGTGGCGGGAGCCCGCGATGCTCGAACTGGCCGTACCGCAGGGGCGCCGGGCCTGGCCCGACGACCCGGCCTCCATCGTCCGGCGCAATCTGACGCCGGCGGAACGAGCAGAACACCTCACCTCTGCGCTGCGCACCGTGGTGGACTGTGCTCGAGAGCTGCCGTTCTGCGAGGCGCTCGCGGTGGCCGATTCGAGCCTGCGGGCGGGAGATCTCGGGCAACACGAGTTGCGTGAGGCGGGCGACGTGTACCGAGGTGCGGCTGCCGGTCGAGTGCGGCGGGTGACCGCCGCTGCCGATGGCCGGGCGGCCAACCCGTTCGAGTCCGCACTGCGGGCGAGTGTGCTGGATGTCCCTGGGTTTAGACCGGTGCCGCAATTCCAGATCACGGATGCCGGATTCTTCGCTCGGGTTGACCTCTACGACCCCGAGCTGGGCATCGTGCTCGAGGCCGACAGCTACGAGTTCCACGGCTCCCCGGAGCGATTCGCCGCCGACCGGCGGCGCTACACCGAACTCCAGACTCGGGGGAACATCGTGCTCCCGTTCACCTGGGGCGTCGTGGCGGCAGAGCCTGAGTGGGTACGCCAGATGGTGCACGCGGCCGTGTTGCTGAGAGGCAGAGGCTCGATCCGGTAAGGCTCAGCGACAGGGCAGGGCAGTTGCTACCGGCGATGCTCGCGGGCGGGTTTGTTCGTAGTGCGGTCAAAGAGCCGAGTTGGTCAGCCTGGCACGGCCGTCAGGCTCGCCGGCGGTGATTCCCGGCAGTCTTTTGCCGAGACCCGAGCCACGATGGGGCCATCGGGCCTTGAGCAGCGTTGGCGTAGCGCAATCTCGACTACATCGTGAGGCTAGCCGAGGCGTTGATCGTGCTCAGTCACCTACTTCGGCCAGCTGCTTGTAGTCGGGATTGCGCTACCTGTCGCAAGACCGAGTGGGGCATGGCGATGCCCCTAGAGTGCGCCCATGACACGAAGTCGGGGCCTTATCGCCTACCGGATGCTGATCGCGTTGCTCGGCTTCAGTGCCGTCGTGACCGAGATTGCGACTGTGGTCGAACGCGGGACTTTCACGCCCGGCAACTTCTTCAGCTTCTTCACCATCGAGTCCAACTGCCTCTCGGTGGCCATCCTCGTCGTCAGCGCATTGGCGATGGCCGCGGGCCGTCGCGACCGGTCGCTCGCCATGCTCCGAGGCGCCAACACCGTGAACCTGATTCTGGTCGGAGTGACCTTCTCGCTCTTGCTGGCCGGCCTGAAAGACGTCGAGTTCACCGCGTCCCCTGGGATAACACGGTGCTGCACTACATCGTCCCGGCGGCGGTGGCGGCGGACTGGCTCCTGGACATCCCTCGGGTGAACGTCAGCTTCAAGCAAGCCATGGCCTGGCTGAGCCTCCCTGGCGCCTTCCTTGCCTACAGCCTTATCCGGGGTCCCATCGTGAACTGGTACCCCTATCCGTTCCTCGATCCCGGCCATGGCTACGTCCCGGTGGCAATCACGAGCCTGATGCTTCTTCTCATGAGCGCGACCCTGGCTTGCGTCCTGGCGTGGATGACGCAACGTGCCGCCGCGAAGGCGGGTGCCCCAGCCGGCATCGCTGCCACCCATGGCCTCAGCCTCGGGGCGCACCTCGGACGACAGCCCAAGAAGAAGTTCCAAACTCGGCCCGATACCTGGAACAAAACCCGCAAGCCCAACAGTTGAGCCCAGTAGACTCAAGGTTGATCATCCAACGCGTGACAACTACGCGGGACTGTTCTAGCCTGAGCGAAGCAGACTCAACGTCGGGTGCCAGAGCGGTGCCCGGCTCTAGACGAAGAGGTGCAATACATATGGGACGTGCGGTCGGAATCGACCTGGGCACCACCAACTCTGTGGTCTCCACGCTTGAGGGTGGAGAGCCCACCGTCATCGCGAACGCGGAGGGTGGCCGTACCACCCCGTCCGTCGTCGCTTTTGCCAAGTCGGGCGAGCCGCTCGTGGGCGAGATCGCCAAGCGGCAGGCTGTCACCAACGTCGACCGCACCATCCGCTCCGTCAAGCGGCACATGGGCACCGACTGGTCGCAGACCATCGACGACAAGAAGTACACCCCGCAGGAGATCAGCGCCCGCATCCTGATGAAGCTGAAGAAGGACGCCGAGAGCTACCTCGGCGAGCCGGTCACCGATGCCGTCATCACCGTGCCGGCCTACTTCAACGACGCGGAGCGTCAGGCCACCACCGAGGCGGGCAAGATCGCTGGCCTCAACGTGCTGCGCATCATCAATGAGCCCACCGCGGCGGCCCTGGCCTACGGCCTCGACAAGGGCAAGGAAGACGAGCTCATCCTCGTCTTCGACCTCGGTGGCGGCACGTTCGACGTCTCGCTGCTCGAAGTGGGCAAGGACGCCGAAGACGGCTTCTCCACCATCCAGGTGCGCGCCACGGCCGGCGACAACCGGCTCGGCGGCGACGACTGGGACGAGCGCATCGTCAAGTGGCTGATCGACAAGGTCAAGTCGAGCTCCGGCGTCGACCTGTCCAAGGACAAGATCGCCATGCAACGTCTGCGTGAGGCCGCTGAGCAGGCTAAGAAGGAGCTCTCCTCGGCCACCAGCACCACCATCTCGCTGCAGTACCTGTCCATGACCGAGAACGGTCCCGTGCACCTCGACGAGAAGCTCACCCGGGCGCAGTTCGAAGACATGACCAAGGATCTGCTCGACCGCTGCAAGTCCCCGTTCGAGCAGGTCATCCGCGACGCCGACATCAAGCTGTCGGACATCGACCACGTGGTGCTCGTGGGTGGTTCCACCCGCATGCCCGCGGTCACCGATCTCGTCAAGCAGCTCACCGGCGGCAAGGAGCCCAACAAGGGCGTGAACCCGGACGAGGTCGTCGCCGTCGGCGCTGCCCTGCAGGCCGGCGTGCTGAAGGGCGAGCGCAAGGACGTCCTGCTCATCGACGTCACGCCGCTGTCCCTCGGCATCGAGACCAAGGGTGGGATCATGACCAAGCTCATCGAGCGCAATACGGCCATCCCCACCAAGCGCTCCGAGGTGTTCACCACGGCTGACGACAACCAGCCGTCGGTGCAGATCCAGGTGTTCCAGGGCGAGCGCGAGATCGCCTCGCACAACAAGCCGCTGGGCAACTTCGAGCTCACCGGCATCGCGCCGGCGCCGCGCGGCGTGCCGCAGATCGAGGTCACCTTCGACATCGACGCCAACGGCATCGTGCACGTCTCGGCCAAAGACCGCGGCACCGGCAAGGAGCAGTCGATGACGATCTCCGGCGGCTCAGCGCTGCCGAAGGACGAGATCGACCGGATGGTGCGCGAGGCCGAGGAGCACGCCGAGGCCGACCGCAAGCAGCGCGAAGAGGCCGAGGTGCGCAACTCCGCCGAGCAGATCCAGTACTCGACGGAGAAGTTCGTGCGTGACAACGACGACAAGCTCCCCGCCGACGGCAAGGCCGAGGTCAACGCCGCGATCGACGACCTCAAGAAGGCGCTCGCCGGCAGCGACATCGAGGCCGTCAAGACCGCGCAGGCAAAGGTCGCCGAAGTGAGCCAGAAGCTCGGGACGGCTCTCTACGAGGCGCAGGCTGCCCAGGAGTCGGCCGGCGCCGGCGCTGGCGCCACGGCAGGCGACGGCCCGTCGTTCACCAAGGACTCCAGTGCTGACGACGACGTCGTCGACGCCGAGATCGTGGACGAGGACGAGTCGAAGTGACTTCGCACCCAGAGGATTTCGCAGAAGACCGGGGCGGCGAACCCGCCCCGGTCTTCCGGGACCGTCGTCGCATCGACCCGGTGACGGGCGAGGTGCGCAAGCCGCCGGCTGATGAGCCGACGCCGTCCGCAGCGGGAGAGGCCGCACCGGCCGAGCCCGCCGCGAACCCTGCCGACACCGCGGCCCTGGAGGGCGCCGCCGCGGCGCTCGCCGAGGAGCGGCTGGCAGACCTGCAGCGGCTGCAGGCCGAGTTCGTCAACTACCGCAAGCGGGTCGAGCGCGACCGCAACCTCGCACGCGACAACGCGACGAGCGCGGTTATCGAGGCGCTGCTTCCGGCGCTTGACGACATCGAGCTGGCCCGTCAGCACGGCGATCTCGCCAGCGGCCCGTTCGCAGCGATCGCCGAGAAGCTCGAGAACGCTCTCGGTCGCTTCGGCCTGCAGCGGTACGGCGCGGTCGGTGAGGAGTTCGACCCGACGGTGCACGACGCGCTGCTGCACTCACACTCCGACGACGTCACCGTCACCACGGTGACCCAGGTGATGCAGCCGGGCTACAAGGTGAACGACAAAGTCGTGCGCCCCGCGCGGGTTGGAGTCAGCGACCCCGAATGATCGCCGCGCCCCACGCAGCGGCGCCTGGGCACGCACTGGGCGGCGTTGTCGTCACTCGACGTGGCTCCGCCACGACTCGCTCCTCCGCCTTGCCCAGCACGCACCCGGGCACCGCTGCGCTGGGCGCGGGGTGGGTGGCGTTGTCGTCACTCGACGTGGCTCCGCCACGACTCGCTCCTCCGCCTTGCCCAGCACGCACCCGGGCACCGCTGCGCTGGGCGCGGGGCGCGGGGTGGGCGGCGTTGTCGTCACTCGACGTGGCTCCGCCACGACTCGCTCCTCCGCCTTGCCCAGCACGCACCCGGGCACCGCTGCGCTGGGCGCGGGGCGCGGGGCGCGGGGTGGGTGGCGTTGTCGTCACTCGACGTGGCTCCGCCCAGCGGTGCTCGGGCACGCACCCGGGCACCGCTCGCCACGATCCTGCCGGGCGCCCCACCTGCGATCGCTCGGCATGGCCGAGCACTACGAGACACGCCCTGAAGGGGAGATGCCATGACCGGTCAAGACTGGTTCGACAAGGACTTCTACGCCGTGCTCGGCGTCTCCAAGGACGCCTCGGCAGCGGACATCAAGAAGGCCTATCGCAAGAAGGCGCGCACGCTGCATCCCGACGCCAACCACAATGATCCGAAGGCGGAGGCGAAGTTCAAGGAGGTCGGGGAGGCGTACGCCGTGCTCTCTGACGCCGAGAAGCGCCAGCAGTACGACGCGATCCGGTCGATGGCCGGCGGGGCCCGGTTCACGGCGGGTAGCGGCGGTGCGGGCGGGTCCGCCGGCTTCGAAGACCTGCTGGGTGGCCTGTTCGGCAATGCCGGCGGCGGCGCACGCAACGTGCGGTTCAGCACCGGTGGCGGGGGCGGCGAACCCGACCTCGACGACCTGCTGCGGATGTTCGGCCAGAGCGGCAGTTCCGCAGGCGGTTACCCGGGTGGCGGCTACGGCCAGAGTGCCGGCTACGGCGGACAGTCGTACGGTCGGCGCCAGCCGGTCAAGGGCGCCGACATCGAAGCCTCGACCACGCTGAGTTTCCGCTCCGCAGTGGAGGGTTCGACCGTGAGCCTGCAATCCTCGAGCGGCCAGACGGTCAAGACCCGGATTCCCGCCGGGGTCAAGGACGGCCAGAAGATCCGCCTCGCCGGCAAGGGACAGCCCAGCATGACGGGCGGCCCCGCGGGAGACCTGATCATCACCGTCTCGGTGCAGCCGAACCCGGTGTTCGGACGCCGCAACGACAACGACCTCACCGTCACGGTGCCGATCACCTTCGCGGAGGCCGCCCTCGGCGGTCAGATCGAGGCACCCACCCTCGATGGTGGGGTCGTGAAGCTGCGGGTGCCCGCCGGCACTCCGTCGGGCCGCACGCTGCGGGCCCGCGGCAAGGGCATCAAGACCAAGAAGGGCACCGGCGATCTCCTGGTCACCCTTCAGGTGGTCGTGCCGCAGCGCTTGGACGGCGCCGCCAAGGACGCCGTGGAGGCATATCAGGCGGCCACCTCCGGCCAGGACCCGCGTGCAGAGCTGCTGGCTGCTGCCCGAAGGGCGGACTAAGCAGGTCATGGCCACGCCCTTTGACGAGAACGCGCCGGTCTTCGTCATCTCGGTTGCGGCACAGCTCGCAGGCATGCACCCGCAGACCCTGCGTCAGTATGATCGGCTGGGCCTCGTCTCGCCCAGCCGATCGGCTGGCCGCGGCCGGCGTTATTCCGCCCGCGACATCATGGTTTTGCGTGAGGTGCAACGACTTTCGCAGGACGACGGGGTCAACCTGGCCGGCATCAAACGCATCCTGGAGCTCGAACTGCAGGTAGAGGCGTTACAGGCCAGGAATCGTGAGCTCAGCGACGAACTGCTGGAGGCCTATCGGGCCATGCATCACGGCTCGCCCCGCGTGTTCGCGGCCGGCTCGAGCGGCGACGTCGTGGCCATGCGTCCCGGCAAGCGACCCGACCGGGCCTCGCGCGGCGAGGTCGTCTTGTGGGGACCCCGACCCTAGGGGCGAGGCGGCCCCCCACGCCGCGAACGGCACTACTCAACGATTCGGACCCGGATTCTGGCGCTTAGCCGGGTGCCAACTGCGGCGGATACACCGCGGACGGCACCACCCAACGACTCCGGATCGTGATGGGGTCGAGTTCCGGCTTCTGCAGGGCTGTGACGGGTCGGTTTCTGACGCTATGGCAATGCCCCGCCGGACGGGGCATCGTCATAGCGCAGGAAAAGCCCGCGGCCTGCGACCCTCAAAACCGTCCTTGCGGAAGACCCGGGCAGACCGCGGCTTCCCATCACCTAACTCCGTTCGCCTATCCCCGCTCTGCTTCTGCGTCTGGGCCGCCCGCGCGTCGCTGAGCGGCCAACCTGTTGCCCCGGGCGCCATCGGCCGGCGGGGCTCCGTCAGCGCTTCTTCCGTGGGGCGAGCCTGGCCTGTTGCGGGCCGGCGCCGGTGGTGCGCACCTCGAATCCGCCGGCCGCCCTGATCAGATCGGAGAGCTTGGCCAGGCCGTACGAGCGCTGGTCGAAGTCCGGATGGGCGTTGCGCAGCCTGCTGCCGATGCCCCCCACCGAGATCCAGCCGTCTCCGTCGCCGTCCATGTCTGACATCACCGAGGCGATCAACCGCGCGGCCTCGCCGGGTGGGCGCGGTTCGGCGCGGGGCGGCTCCTTCTCCTCGCTCGAAGCGGGCTTCGATCCGGCGGAATCGTCTGGGGTCATGAGGTTTTCGAGATAGATAAAGCGCGTGCAGGCCTGCCGGAAGCTCTCCGGTGTCTTACGTTCTCCGAAGCCCCAGACCGCAACGCCGTCCTCCCGGATCCGTGCCGCGAGCCGCGTGAAGTCCGCATCCGACGACACGATGCAGAAGCCGTCGTAACGGCCCTGATGCAAGAGATCCATGGCGTCGATCACCAGGGCGATGTCGCCGGAGTTCTTGCCCTTGGTGTTGGCGAAGTTCTGGTGGGGCTGGATCGCCCAGCGGGACAACACCGCCGTCCAGCCCTTGAGCTGGCTGCTCGCGAAGTCGCCGTAGATCCGACGCACCGACGCCTCGCCGATGGTGGCGATCTCGGTGAACAAAGCCTCGGCGATGCGCGACGGCGCATTCTCGGCGTCGATAAGAACCGCCAGTCGCAACGATCGGTCAGCCGTGGGCATCGTCCCTCCTGAGTTTCGTCGATGTGGGTTCCGGCTTCAGGGTGGCCGGCTAGCGGTTGTAGCCGACCCCGTCTCGTCACCAGGTACCACGTCCCCCGGGATGTCGTAGATGCCCAATCCCTGTCTGCCAGCGGCCTCACTTTTTCCTGCGCGCGGCCGTCGAGGCGGTTCATTCCATCCTCCCTGCACCAGAGTACAAGTCCGGTGCACCGTCATGGCTAGACCCGCTCGCGTGACGTTGCAATGATCCCGGAGCAGCGCTTCCACCCGCTCACGGGAGAGTCCGCGTGTCAGTTTGCATGACCGCCGAAACTCACCGAAGCACATACCAAGCTACGGAGCAGCACGAAGGAGTGCACACATGATATTGGGAATGCCCAAGCGGCTCATTTTCGGGTATCTCGCCGTTGCGATATTCATGACCGGTGACGGATTCGACCTCACGATCCTCGCCCGGTTCCTCGCGGTGGACCGGGGCTTCGGCATCGCGACCGCAGGTCTCGCCTTCACCTTTTACGGACTGGTGGGCGCGATAGCCGCCTGGACCACTGGTGTTCTCGCCGACCTGATCGGCGCGAAGCGACTGATGATGATCGGCGGTGTGCTCTGGCTGGCGCTGCACGTCCTGTTCCTCACCGTCGGTATCACGAGTCCGACACTCGCCGTCCTTCTGTATTCCTTGCGCGGGGTCGCGTATCCACTGTTCATGTACGGCTTCGTGGTCATGATCATGGAGACCGTCGAGCCCAATGGGCGCGCCTCGGCAATGGGCTGGTTCTGGACCTGCTTCTCTTTTGGCCTCGGGGTTCTGGGAGCGTTCATTCCCTCGCTCACGGTTTCTGTCATCGGCGTCTACGGCACACTGTGGCTGGCGCTGGCCTTCACAGCTGCAGGTACTCTGATCTGCTTCTTCTTCGTGCCGAATCCGCCTCCCGCGGCCGAGCACGGGCACAAGCTCACGGGTGCGGAGCGCAAGCGTGAACTGCTTCGTGGCGTGACGATTATGGTTGAAAAGCCGCAGATCTCACTCGCCGTTTTCCTCCGCATCCTGTGCAATCTGGCGCTCTACGGATTCCCGGCGTTCATGCCCCTGTACCTCACCGGCGACCATCAGATCGGCGGTAGCCACCCGTGGTTCACGGAAATCCAGTGGATCCAGATCTGGACCGTGCAGGCGACAACCTGCCTCGTCATGAACGTTGTGTGGGGCCGCCTCGGTGACCGCTACGGATGGCTCCGACAGATGCGCTGGTTCGGCTTTATCGGCATGGCGGTGACGATGCTGGCGTTCTACTACTTCCCGCATATCTTCGGTGGAAACTTCCTCATGATGTGCGTGGCGGCAGTCATGTTCGGCATCAGCGTGTGCGCCTTCGTGCCGATGGCCGCGATCTTCCCCGCACTCGCGCCGGAACACCCCGGTGCCGCCATCTCCGCACACAACCTCGGCGGAGGCCTCACCACCTTCATGGGCCCCGGTATCTTCACACTGATGTACCCGCTGATCGGGGTGTCGGGTGTGATCTGGACTTACGTCGCCTTGTTCCTACTGGGGACCGTCTCTAGCTTCTTCATTCACCCGCCGCAGCCAGGCATCACCGACGAGAACGGGCGTATTCTTCCCCGCGCAGAGCGCATTCGGCTGCGCAAGGATCCCACCTTCGTGCCGGAGACGACTGTCCCCGGGCACTGAAAACCCATTCAGCCAACACGAAAGAATCGCTAGAAGCCAAGCGAACTGGGGGTGCATGCTGCCCTCGAGGTCGCTCAGGTTCTCGAAAGCTTCAATACATAGAGGAATAAAAGAAGGGAATCACTTCATGTCCACGATCGCGATCACCACGTCTCCCACCGGCCGCAGTTGGTCCGGAACCATCGACTATGGACCTGGCACTCTGTATGCGCCCACATCGATCGACCAACTGCAGGCTTTGGTGGCAGGCACGCCGCGGATCCGCGCGCTCGGCACTCGGCATTCCTTCTCGACGGTTGCGGCGAGCGACGCAGACCTCGTATCCCTGCACGCCATGCCCGCCGACGTCGACGTCGACACGGATGCGGGCACAGTACGCGTAGCGAGCGGGGTCCGATACGGGGAACTGGCCCTTGCGGCCTGGGAGGCCGGGCTGGCGCTACCCAATATGGGGTCCCTGCCCCATATTTCTGTGGCGGGAGCAAGCTCCACCGGCACCCATGGCTCTGGGATCTCCAACCTGGCGCTGGCCGCCGGGGTGCGCGCGATCAGCCTGGTCACCGCAGAGGGCGATCTGGTGGAACTCTCCCGTGAGAAGGATCCGGACATCTTTGACGGGTCTGTGCTCTCGCTGGGGTCCCTCGGAGTAATGACACACCTGGTACTGGACATGCTTCCCGCCTTCGAGGTGCGTCAGGCTGTTTACCTTGACCTCCCGGCCGAGCGAATGACCACCGAGGACCTTCTGCCGCTGATGGGGAGTGCCTTCAGCGTGAGCCTGTTCCACGATCTGGACGGGCACGTGGCCCAGATCTGGGTCAAGCAGAGAGTGGAAGCCGACGGGCAGGCTGCTGAGGGGATCGACACACTGCCCACCGACTCCACGTCGCCCTTCCCTGAGACCTTCTATGGCGCGAAACGCGCCGGCGGCGGCATGCATCCTCTGGCCAGCTTGCCCGGGGACTATTGCACGGACCAGAGCGGGACGCCCGGACCCTACTTCGAGCGTCTGCCGCACTTCCGGTTGGAGTTCACGCCCAGCAACGGCGAGGAGATCCAATCCGAGTACTACGTGGCGCTAGAGGATCTGGCCCCCGCTCTGAAGGCGTTGCAGCAGATCGCTGATCGCATCCGCCCGGTGCTGATGGTCTCGGAGATCCGGACGGTTGCCCCCGACGACCTCTGGCTTTCGGCTGCCTATCACCGTCCCAGCGCATGCCTGCACTTCACGTGGAAGCGCGAGCCCGAGGCCGTACAGGCGGTGCTGCCCGAGGTCGAGGCTGCGCTGGCCCCGTTCTCCCCACGACCGCACTGGGGCAAGGTTTCCACTGTCGCCCCTGAGGTTGTGCAGTCCTACTACCCACACCTGGCGGACTTCCGGGCACTGCGGGCGCGGATGGACCCGAACGGCAAGTTCGCCAACGAGTATGTAGACCGCATGATCGGACGATGAACGAGCTGGGGCTTGCTCAAGAGGAGTGCCTGACGTCATTCCGTTGGATGCGTCGAAGGAAGACCTCGCAGCCAGGGCCTGGGTCCGCGCCGTCGATCACTCTCTCCTGTTCAAAGGCGAAACACCCTGTGACCACGCAGTCGAGGTCTGTTCGGCAGAGGTGCCGAAGCTAGACCGACGGACACGAAAGTGGAATTCTGAATTGACGTCCCGGCATGGTGATCACCCTAGGAGGTGAGACCTGGAGCATGAACATTCCGGAGCATCCCGCGGCGGCGGATGCCGTGCGCGAGCATATTTTGCTCGACGCCAACAGCACGATCCGCTGGTTCGAGCATGGCTACCCTCATCCACTCGCTCGATGGCATCACCATCCCGAGATCGAGATCCACTTGATCCAGGCGAGCAGTGGCACCGCGCTCGTCGGCGATGCTGCTGTCGCCTTCGAGCCTGAAGACCTGTTCTTGATCGGCAGCAACCTTCCGCACAACTGGATCAGCGCGGTTCCGCCGGGAACCGTCATCGAGGGACGAGACGCACTCGTCCAGTTCGCTCCGGAGCTGTTGCAGCGCATCTCAGCGGACGTCTTGGACCTGTCTGCTGCAGCCAGACTGCTGGATCAGTGCCGGCTCGGCACCATGTATTTCGGCCGATCCGCACGGCAAGGCGCGGAGGTACTGCGCTCCTTGCGAGACACGGCCGGGATCGATCGGTTCTCTCGGTTCTTGCACCTATTGCATGTGCTGCTGGCTGCGCCCCCGGAAGAGCGGCGCAGTCTGTCGAGTCGCCAGCGGGGATCCCGCTGCCGAGCGCCGAGAGCGAGTCGATCGCCGAGGCACTCGCCTATGTCGAGGAGAACTTGCACACCTCATTGCGATTGATCGATGTCGCCCAGCACATCGGTCTGTCGACATCCTCCACCTCGCGGCTCTTCACCAGAGCCACCGGAGCCGGATTCGCACACACGGTCAGCGTGTTGCGGCTCTCGGAGGCCAGACATCTGCTGCGTACAACAGACCTGCCGGTCGCCGACATCTGCATGAGGGTCGGGTACACGAATCTCTCCCACTTCAACCGGCAGTTCCGCCAGGAGGTTGGCAGCAGCCCACGCGAGTACCGGACGATGGCGGGCAGCTGACTGGCCAGCCGGGTGCGAGTCCTTGCTGGCCCGTTCAGCGAATGTCAGTGCATGGTCACCACGGTTTCGTTGGGCGGGGGGACACCTACGCCAGATCTGACGTAGCCCCCTACCGAGCGGCGAGGGCGGCGGCGGCCTCGACGATGTCGTCTTCGCCGAGCAACACGGTGTCGGCGGCCGGCCCCAGCGGAATGAAACTGTCCTGACTCGTCACCCGGGCGATCCGGCCGGCGAAGCCGTCGTCGACGAGTAGGGCGATGACCGGTTCGGCGATGCCTCCCGAGCGGCGACACTCGTCCACCACCAGCACCCGATCGAAATCCGCGGCGGCTGCCAGCAGGTCGGCCTGCGGCAACGGCGAGAGCCAGCGCAGATCGAGGACGGTGGCGGCGATGCCGAGCTGCTCCAGCCGGGGCAACGCCCGCAGCGACAGGTAGAGGCCGTTGCCGTAGGTGACGATCAGCAGGTCGCGTCCCGCACCGTGCCGGCGCACCCGGCCGAGGCCATCGACCGTCGAATCCCATTCGCGCGCAGGCCGATACGGCGCCAGCCAGGCTCCATCGCCCGGCGCTGCCAGGTCGCGCGTGTGATAGCGCGCGATCGGTTCGAGGTACACGCAGACCCGCTGCTCGGCGACGGCCAGGCCGACGCAGGTGCGCAGTAGGCCCGCTGCGTCACCGGGGTGCGCGGGCACGGCCAGGACGAGTCCGGGGATGTCACGCAGCACCGCCACCGAGTTGTCGTTGTGAAAGTGGCCGCCGAAACCCAGCTGATAGGCCAGCCCGGCCACCCGTACCACCATGCCGTTGCCGTACTGCCCGGCCGAGAAGAACCGCAGGCTCGCGCCCTCGCCGCGCAGCTGATCCTCGGCGTTGTGCAGATAGGCCAGGTACTGGATCTCGGGGATCGGCAGAAATCCCGCCAAGGCCGTGCCCAGCGCGGTGCCGAGAATCGTCTGCTCGTCGAGCATGGTGTCGAAGACCCTGCCCCCGAAGCGCTTTCGCAGCCCGCGGGTCACCCCGTAGACGCCCCCCTTGACCGCCACGTCCTCGCCGAAGACCAATGCTGACGGGTGGGCTGCCAGCACGTCGGCCAGGGTGGAGTTGATCGTCTGCGCCAAGGTGAACCCGCCGCTGGGCGTCCCTCCGACGCCCGTCGGGCCCTGGGTCGCTCCGACGCCGGTCGGGCCCTGGGTCGTCCCGACGCCGGTCGGGCCCTGGGTCGTCCCGACGCCGGTCGGGCCCTGGGTCGTCCCGACGCCGGTCGGGCTCCGGGTCGCCTCGACGCGGGTCGGGCTCTGACTCGCCGCGACGCTCCGGACCGGCTCGGTCCGGGCGGCAAGGGCCACCTCGACGGGCCGACGGGCCGTCAACGGTTCCATCACGGCTGCCGCAGTGGTGAGTCGAGGGGTGTCCTGCAGGGAGGCGGCAGCGCTCATCACCTCGACGCGCAGCGCCTCGTAGTCGGCCAGCACCTCGCCCGGCGACATCCCGAGCCGCACCAACGCGTGTGCCGTCGCCAGCAACGGGTCGCGGGCGTAGTCGCGCTCGATGTCGGCACGGGTGCGGTAGGCGAGCTCGGCATCGCTGCCCGCGTGCCCCATGAAGCGCACCGTCTTCAGGTGCAGCACCGCCGGCCGGCGCGTGGCCCGCACCTTGCCGGCCAGCTCCCGGCTGACCGCTAGGAGCCCCTCGGGATCGGTGCCGTCGACCCGCATGTAGTCGAGGCCGTACCCGGGCAGCGCGCGCTCGGGCCACCCCGACGGTGTGCGCGTGCTGATGCCGAGCCCGTTGTCTTCGCAGACGAACAGCAACGGCAGCCGGACGCCCCGGTATCGCAGGTAGGCTGCAGCGTTCAGGGCGCCCACCGCGGTGGAATGGTTGGCCGAGGCATCGCCGAACGAGCACACCACCACCGCGTCCTGCGGCCACTCGCTGGTGACCCCCAGCGCGGTGCGTTGGTCGATACCGAAGGCCAGCCCGACGGCGCGCGGCAGGTGCGAGGCGATGGTCGACGTCTGCGGGATGATCGCCAGCCCGGGGTGGCCGAAGACCTTGTGCCGTCCGTGCGAGATCGGGTCGTCGCTGGAGGCTGCGAGGCCGAGCAGCACGTCGCGGATCGGGGTCGAGCCGGGCACCTGGGCGGCGCGGGCAGCGTAGAACCCGCCCGAGCGGTAGTGCAGCAGTGCCGGGTCGCTCGGCCGCAGCGCCATGGCCACCGCGGCATTGCTCTCGTGACCGGCGGAACCGATGGTGTAAAAACCTAGGTCTTTGCTGCGCAGCCAGCGTGCGGCGAGGTCGAGGTGACGGGCCTGCGCCTCGGCCCGGAACAGCTCGAGAAGCTCGGCACGGGTGCTAGCGGTGGCCGCGTCGTGTGCCGGGTCGGGAAGATCTTCGGCCAGGGCACGAACTTGACGGGTGAAGTGCTCGTCAATGGGCTCACTCACGCCAACGATCTTCTCCTATCGCTGCTCGTCCCGGCGCTGGCGGTCGGCTCCGAGTGAGCGCCCGATTCGGTTCACCCGGTGACGCGCGCGTGTCGGCGAAGTAAAGATCTGATTACCGCGAGCACGACGGTGACCGTACTCACGTGTGTTGGATTTCAGTCTCGCGGAGGCTGGCCCGATCATCGATATGTGAGCACAAACCTGTACCTGCCAGCCGCGGGCTGGCTGCCTGACCCGTCGCATGCCGGCATGCTCCGGCTGCGCATGAACGGCGAGTGGACGAACGACGTCGTCACCCGTCAGGTGCCGTGGGGGCCGCAGCGGATGCTGCCGCCGACCCTGCACATGCCGGTGTCGGCAGTCGCCTGCGTCTGAGCGAGCCACCCAGCACGCGGTTCGAACCCTCGCGGTTCAGCGCCTGACCAGCGCGCCCGGCCGGGCGCGCCATTCGGCGTCGGAAGGCCCGCCCGGCGTCACTGGCCGCGCCGCCGCCATTCGATCGCGGGGCAGGTGTCCATCACCATGAGCAGGCCGGCCTTCGTCGTGCGCTCGAAGGCCGCCTCGTCGATCACCCCGAGCTGGAACCACACCCCCTTGGCGCCGATGGCCACGGCTTCGTCCGCGAACTGCCCGGCTGCCTCGCTGCGCCGGAAGACGTCGACCACCTCGACCGGGAAGGGGATGTCGGCGAGCGTGGGATAGGCCTGCTCGCCGAGCACGGTGTCCGCAGCCGGATGCACGGGCACGATCCGCTTGCCTCGCTGCTGCAGCAGAGAGGCGATCTGAAACGCGGTTCTGGACGGATCGCCCGACAGGCCGACCACCGCCCACGTGACGGCCTGGTCGAGCATGTAGTCGACGGCGGCCTTGCTTTGCCACACGGTCATGGGCCGACCGTAGACCGTTCAGGTCTCCTTCATGCCACGGGGCCTACTGTGACGGCAGGCCAGGCGTACCTGCCGGGCTGGAGTGTGGAGCGGAGGTGCGCGCTGACCACGGTCATGGACTGGATCTCGGCGCTGCCGCCCGCCCTCATGCTGATCTTCGGGTTCCTGCTGCCGGCGGTCGAGGCCTCGGTGATGGTCGGAATGTTCATTCCCGGCGAGACGGCAGTCGTCATCGCCGGAGTCGCAGCGCACGAGGGCCGGCTGCCGATCTGGGCGGTAGCTATCGTGGCCGTGGCCGGGGCGATCGTGGGTGACCAGATCGGCTTCACGGTGGGCCGCAGGGTAGGGCCGGCGCTGATCACCCGGCTGCCCCGACGGCTGCGCGAGAGCGGGAAGATCGACGAGGCACTCGCGTTCGTCGATCGGCGTGGAGCCCTGGCGGTCGTCCTCGGCCGGTGGACCGCCTTGTTGCGTGCCCTGGTGCCAGGCATCTGCGGTATGAGCGGCATGAGCCGACGCTCGTTCAGCATCGGCAATGCCGTTGGTGGCCTGATCTGGGGTGTGCAGGCAGCGGCCATCGGATATCTGGCCGGTGCCGGCTACCACGCGGTGCTCGACAAGGTCGACAATGCAGGCACGATCGCCTTGGCGGTCATCGTCGTGCTGGGGCTGGCTGTGCTGGCTGCGAGTCACGTACGGGCGCTGCTCGGTAAGGGCTGACGATCAGCCGAAGCGGCCCCACACGTAGTCTTCGGTGGCCTTCTCCGTGGGTGTGGAGAACATGACCGCGGTGTCGTTCATCTCTACGAGTCTGCCGGGCTGCCCGGTGGCCGCGAGGTTGAAGAAGGCGGTGGTGTCGGCAACCCGGATGGCCTGCTGCAGGTTGTGGGTGACGATGACGATCGTGTATTCGTCCTTCAGCTCGAGGACGAGCTCCTCGATCGCGCGGGTGGAGATGGGGTCGAGCGCCGAACAGGGCTCGTCCATGAGCAGCACCTCGGGCCGCACGGCGATGGCTCGCGCGATGCAGAGCCGCTGCTGCTGCCCACCGGACAGGCCCGCACCGGGTCTGGCGAGCCGGTCCTTCACCTCGTCCCACAGATTGGCCGAGCGCAACGAGTGCTCACACACCGCGTCGAGCGACGCCTTGTTCGTGACGCCGTGGAGCCGCAGGCCGGCCACGACGTTGTCGTAGATCGACATGGTGGAAAACGGGTTCGGCCGCTGGAAGACCATCCCGATCGTGCGGCGCACCGTCACCGGGTCCACGTCCCGGCCGTAGAGGTCTTTGCCGTCGAGGGTGATCCTGCCTTCGATCCGGCCGCCGGGGATCACCTCGTGCATGCGGTTCAAGGTGCGTAACACGGTGGACTTGCCGCACCCGGAAGGGCCGATGAAGGCGGTCACGGAGCGCGGCTCGATCTGCATGCACACCCCTTCGACCGCTTTGAAGCCGCCGTAATAGACGTCGAGGTTCTCGACGTCGATTCCCTGGGACATGGGCCTTCTCAGGTCGCGGAGGTCAGGCCGACTTCTTCGCTGCCGTCTTCTTAGCGGTCGTCTTCTTCGTGGCTGTCTTCGTGGCAGCCTGGGTCGTCGTAGCGGCCGATGTCTTCTTCGCAGGGGTGCGCTTGACCGCCTTGGTGTCCGCCGGCGAGTCGTTCGCGTGCTCTGGCGTCGCGTCGGCCTTCGAGGACGATGCCGCAGTTCGTGCCCCGGCCGTCTTCGAGGCCCGGTGTGCCTTGGCCTCGTCCACCGAACGCTGCAGCGCCGCGAGCAGGTCGATCACCTCACCGCCGTCGCTGGGCGCGGCCACCGGCTCCGCCGAGGCCGGCGCGTCGCCGAGCTTGGAGGCCACGAGAGCCTCGACGGCCTCCCGGTAGTCGTCGCTGAAGTCGTCGGCGTCGTAGTCACCCGTCATCGAGTCGACGAGCGAGGCGGCCATCGCGAGCTCCTGCGGACGCAGCTCGTCAGCCCCGGGCAGGTCGTCGAAGTCGGCGGCGCGCACCTCGTCGGGCCACATCATCGTCTGCATGACGATGACGCCCGGGCTGTCGTCCTCCTGGCGCACGCGCAGCACGGCAAGGGTCGAGCGGTTGCGGATGGCCACTTTGACCAAGGCCATCCGGTCGGTCTCGGCCAACACTTCGCGCAGCAGGGCATAAGCCTTGCGGCCCGACTTCTCCGGCTCCAGGTAGTACGACTTCTCCAGCAGGATCGGATCGATCTGCTCGGCCGGCACGAACCGGTCGACGTCGATCTCGCGGCTGCCGGCCACCGGCAGCTCGGCCAGGTCGTCGTCGGTGAGGATCACCTGTTGGCCGTCCGGGGATTCGTAACCCTTGGCGATGTCGGAGAAGGCGACCTCCTCCCCGCACACCGCACACACCCGCTTGTACTTGATCCGGCCGCCGTCCTCGCGGTGCACCTGGTGGAAGGCCACGTCTTTGCTGGCCGTGGCGGTGTACAGCTTCACGGGCACGTTGACGAGCCCGAACGACACCGAGCCCTTCCACATGGAGCGCATGAAGGCAGGATGGCCCCATGCAGCCCATGCTCGCCACCCCTGCTGCCGGACCCCGAGAGATTCCGTCGGGAGATTCCTGGACGCACGAGGTCAAATGGGACGGCATGCGGGTGATCGCGGAGTACCGGCACGGCCGGCTGCGGCTCAGCTCCCGGCGAGGCAACGCGGTCACCGACGCCTTTCCTGAGCTCGCCAACGACGACCTGCCGGAGAACGTGGTGCTCGACGGCGAAGTGGTGTCGCTGGCCGACGGGCGGCCCAGCTTCGGCGCGCTGGCGAGTCGCATCCACGTGCGGGAGCGGGGCCGGGCGGCGGTGCTTGCCAGTGCGGCACCGGTGACGTTCATGGTCTTCGACGTGCTCCGGCTGGCGGGCGGCAACCTGACCGACCAGCCGCTCAGCGGACGCCGGGCGCAGCTCGAGGCGCTCGACCTGCCCAGCACCTCGCCGAGGTGGCAGGTGCCGCCCAGCTACCCCGACGGTGAGGTGCTGCTGGCGGCCACCCGGGCCCAGGGCCTGGAGGGGATCGTCTCGAAGCGGTGGTCGTCGAAGTACTACCCAGGCCGGCGTACCCCCGACTGGATCAAATTCGCCCATCGGCAGGTGATCACGGCGGCGATCGTCGGGTGGCTGCCCCAGGTCGATCGCGCCGACGTGCTCGGGGCGGTGTGGTTAGCGTTGCCCGACGGCAACGGTGGCTGGCGCACGCTCGGGCGCTGCGGTGCGGGGCTCGTGGGCCCGGCAGGCAAGGAGCTGCTCGAGCTGATCTCGGCTCGTCCGGTACGCAGCTCGCCCTACGCCGAGGCGCCCGTCGACCCCGATCTGTGGCGCACGCATTGGGTCGAGCCGCGGGTGCTGATCGACGTGCGCTATCTGGGCAGCGACGACAGCGGACGGTTGCGCCAACCCGTATACCGTGGAGTGCGTACCGATCTCAGCGTGGCCGACCTGCTCGATCAGCATGCGCCCGTGGCCGGGGAGGAATTGTGAGCCAGCACGTCCTGGAGGTCGACGGCCGCCAGCTGACTCTGTCCAACCTCCACAAAGTGCTCTACCCGGCCACCGGCACCACCAAGTTGCAGATCATCGACTACTACACCAAGGTCTCGGTACACCTGCTCGACGAGCTCGCCGAGCGGCCGGTCACCCGTCGCCGCTGGCCCAACGGCGTGCACGGCATGAGTTTCTTCGAGAAGAACGTCTCGTCCGGCACGCCCGCCTGGGTGCACCGCGCCCGGTTGGAGACCCCCGGCTCGGCGCGCGGCATCGAATCGCTCACGTTCCCGGTGATCGACTCCCTGGCCAGCCTGCTCTGGCACGCCAACATGGCCTCGCTCGAACTGCACACCCCCCAATGGACGGTGATCGACGCCACTGAGAGCGGCAGGATCGCCGGCGTGCGCAATCCAGACCGGCTGGTCATCGACCTCGATCCCGGCCCGGGCGCCGGCCTGCCCGAATGTGCCGAGGTGGCTCTGCTGGTGCTCGACCGACTCGGTGGCGACCCGGCGACCGTGCGTCCCGTCACCAGCGGCAGCAAGGGTCTTCAGCTCTACGCCGATGTCGACGGCCACGCCGACTCCGACACCGTCCGCGAGCGCGTCCGGGTACTGGCCGAGGGGCTCGCCGCAGACCATCCGCGGCTGGTGACCGCCACCATGACCAAGGCGGTGCGCACGAACCGGGTGTTCCTCGACTGGTCGCAGAACTCGGGCTCCAAGACCACCATCACCCCGTGGTCGTTGCGCGGCCGAGACCAGCCCTGGGTGGCGGCTCCGCGCGGGTGGGGCGAGCTCGAGGACGCCGGGACGTTGACCCAGTTGCGCTATGACGAAGTACTGGAGCGGTTATGAGTCGACTGACGGTGACGGCACCCGACGGTTCCGTGTTGCCCCTGCTGGACATTCGCGACCCCGCGTTCGAAGTACCACGATCCGAGGCGGACGTGGCCGCGCTGATCGACGAGGCGCTGGTCACGGCCCAGCATCGTCCATTGAGGCAGCGGCTGGTGCTGCGGCTGTTCTCCAGGGTGCTGGCCAGGCAGTCGCGGCTGATAGCCGCGTTGGGCACGGTTCGCAAGGCGGGCTATCTCGACGGAGTGTCGACGTATGTGCTCAAGCTCGGCCCGCACAACCTGCCCAGCCCGTACAACTCCGATCTCGACCGCACCGTGGCCGGCACTCCGGCAGTGACCTCGATGCGGGTGCGACTCGATCAGTTGGCGCGGCTGCTCGCCGACACCTTGCGCCCGGCGCTGGACGAGCGGCCGCAGGCGCCGCTCGTCCTGCTCGACATCGGGGGCGGCCCGTGCCTCGACGCCATCAATGCCCTGCTCCTGCTCGACGACGATGGTGCGCTCGCCGGCCGACGGGTGCGCATCCTCGTCTACGACCTCGACGACAAGGGTCCCGAGCTCGGCAGGGCGATCCTGGCTGAGCTGCGGCAGGACGGTGCCTTCAGTGGCTGCCAGATAGAACTGGTCTCCCGCTCCGGCAGCTGGTCTGACCTCGACGGGCTGCGGCGCGCCCTGGCCGGCATCGACGACGAAGCGATCGTCGCGGCGAGTTCGGAGGGAGCGCTCTTCGAGTACGGCACCGACGACGACATCACGGGCGTGCTCAACGTCCTCGCACCGCGGGTGCCGTTCGTGCTCGGCTCGGTCACCCGGTCCGACGGGCTGTCGAAACTGCTTGGCGCAGTGCGGGTCACCCGTCCTCGCGGGCTTGAGAGGTTTGCCGAGCTGATCGCCTCCACGGGATATCTGGTCTTGTCGTCGAAGCCCGCGCCGCTGAGCGATCAAGTGGTCTTGGGCCGCTGGCCACAGGCTTGACATAGGCATAGGCCAGACAGCCCAGAATGGCGAGGTTCACCAACGCCAGCACGGTGAAGCTGATCGCTACCGGCTTGTGGTAGACGAACGGGCCGTAGGAGAACATCGTCGTGACCTGGAGGGCCACTGCCACCCAGAACAGCCAGGGCCGCACCAGCGCGGCCAGCAGGCACGCAATTCCGGCGGGAAAGAAGTATCGCTCGTGCATCTCGGGTAGCAGGAACGGCACGGTGAACAGCACCAGGGCGCTGAGCAGAATGACGTCGTCGGGTTCGTCGAGGGTCTTGCGGGTGAGGGTGAAGACCGCGATGGCGGCCAGGGCGGCCAGGCAGAACCAGATGCCACCACCGCCGAACACCGAGAAGGCGGTGTTGCTGGGCAGCCACTCGTACACGTTCGGTGCGTTGGCTGTGAGCTGGCCGTTGAACGCGCCGGCCTGGCCCACGTAGATGCCGAGCAGCGAGCCGATCGAACGACCGGCGAGCGCGGGCGGCAGGGTGGCGAGCAGGTAGACGGCCACGGCATAGCCGGCGTCCCACCACGCGATCCGGGTCAGCGCCAGCAGGAGCAGGACCGGGAGGAAGAACACCGCCTGCAGCTTGAACGAGAAGGCCAACCCGAAGAACAGCCAGGAGCGCCTGCTCTCGCTGCGCAGCGCATGAGTGAGACTCAGCAGCAGGAAACCGGTGTAGATCTGGTCGATCTGACCCCACAGCACGCCCGTCCAGATCACGGTGGGGATGAACAGGGACGCCAACCCGGCCACCCAGGCCAACCGACTGTGCGGGCGCAACTGTCGCACAAAGCGATACACGGCGTAGGCGAAGAGCACGTCGCCCGCCGCGGCGATGCCCTTGATGGCCGCCATCTTGGGCAGGTGCAACAGCAGCGTGAGGTAGAGCAGGTAGGAGTAGGGCGGGTTGTAGTTTCCGAAGTCGGTGCGGAACCCGGCGATGCCGTGGGCGCGCAGGTACTCCCACCACAGTCCGAAGATGTGCGAGTCGCCTGTCGAGTACGTCGAGACCCGCACCCGCACCATCACCGCAGCCGCCACGATCACCGCATAGGCCGCCCACAGCGCAAGCCGGCGGCCTGAATCGCTGCGAAGATCGAGGCGGGCACGACGAGGACTGGCGAGCTTGGGCACGTCGGGTAACGCTCGCGCATGGTGGGCAATGTTGCAAGCAGCGATGGTGCGAGGGCATTTGATAGCCAGAGCTGGAGCGATGAGACATTGGTCGAGTCGACCGGATATTCGTCATCCACTGTGCTGGAAGCGTGAACCGATTCACCGTCAGGCATTTAGGCTGGCTACCGTACCTGGCAGCATGGACCCGGTCTTCAGCCGAAGGGATCGATCGATGCAGAGTCTGCGGGTGACAGGCCAGGGGCCCGGGTCGCCGGCCGCGATGCGCACCGCCAACCAGCAACGCGTTCTCGCCACGCTGGAGCCCGGTACTCCGATGACCCAGGCCGGTCTGGCGCGTGCCACCGGGCTGGCGCCCTCCACGATCTCCAACATCGTGCGGGATCTGCTCGCCGACGACATGCTGTCCACCGTTGGCAGGCAGGGCCACGGTCAACTGCTGCAACTGACCCGCAGAGCGGGCGTGGCCGTAGGCATCGACGTCGGGCATCGGCACATCACAGCTGCCTCGGTGACTCGGGTGGGAGAGGTCATCGCCGAACGCCGGGTCGACATCGGGGTGAACGTCTCCGTGGTCGATGCCACTCGGATCATCGCCGAGGTGTTCGCCGATGTCGTGCGAGACACGGGAGAAGAGCCGAACCAGCTGATCGGCGTCGGTCTCGGAGTGCCGACGCCGGTAGACAGGGCCAAGCGCCAGGTAGCCGCCCCCTCCATCCTGCCGGGTTGGGTCGGCGTCGACATGGCCGACATCATCTCCGACCGGCTTGGCGTGGCGATCACGGTCGACAACGACGCGAATTTGGGCGCCCTCTCCGAACTCACCTGGGGCGCCGGCCGCGGACACCACTCCCTTGCCTATCTCAAGCTGTCAGAGGGGGTCGGTGCCGGACTCATTCTCGACGGGCAGCTGTACCGCGGTCGGCATGGCATCGCCGGCGAGCTCGGCCACACCACGATGGACGAATACGGCATCGTCTGCCGATGTGGCAACCGCGGATGCCTGGAGACGATCGTCGCCGCCCGCGCTGTGATCGACCTGCTGGAGCCGGTGCGGGGGCCCGGGCTCACGATTGCCCGGATCGTCGAACTCGCTGCGGCGGGCGATGTGGCCTGCATTCGAGTGCTCTCCGACACGGCGCGGCATATCGGTGTTGCGGTGGCCAACCTCTGCAACGTCTTCAACCCTGAGATCGTGATCCTGGGTGGCGAGCTGGCACAGGCTGCGAACTTCCTGCTGCCTCCGCTGCGCGAGGTCGTCCGCCGGCAGGGTGTGCCGGTGGCCACCCAGTCCTTGCAGATCGAGCGGGGTGGGCTCGGAGCGCGGGCTCATGTCCTGGGAGCCGCCCTGCTCGCCATGCGCGAAGCGGGTGCGGTCGCACTGGTCTGACGCCGGGCGTCTTCGACCGATGCTCTTCGAGAGATGGCCACCGTCGTAGTTCCCCAAGATTTTTTCGTTCATCTCTTGAAACCGTGAGTGAGTGGGCGTTTACTTGCGAGCGACCGCACGTGAAGTTCCGCGGCTGGGCCAGAGTCGTCACCCGCCACCCTGACGTTTCGATTGTGACGTTGCGTGAGCAGTTGTCTGGCGCAGCTGTGCAGCCGATGCGAAAGGGTAGTTTCGATGAGTGAGCACGCCTCGTTCAACAACGAAGAATCCTATCTCGACGACAATGCGTCGTCGGGCAAGGGAGTCATCAGAATCGCATCAGTGGCCGCTCTGGGTGGCTTTCTGTTCGGCTACGACAGTGCCGTCATCAACGGCGCGGTAGAACCGGTTCAAAAGCAATTCAACGTCGCCTCTGGCCCCTTGGGATTCGCGGTCGCCTCAGCGTTGCTGGGCGCCGCCGTAGGAGCGATGAGCGCCGGTCGGCTGGCAGACCGATACGGCCGGCTGACGATGATGAAGGTCGCCGCCGTCCTGTTCTTCATTAGCGCCGTGGGCGCAGGACTGACCCCCAATCTAGAGATCCTCGTGGTCTTTCGAGTGATCGGCGGGTTCGGGGTCGGGGTGGCATCCGTCATCGCGCCGGCCTATATTGCGGAGATCTCCCCGCCGAAGATCCGAGGCCGATTGGGCTCGCTGCAACAGCTGGCCATCGTCACCGGAATCTTTCTGTCGCTGCTGGTCGACTTCCTTTTCGCCCACGCGGCCGGCGGTTCGGGGAACGTCTACTGGTTCGGTCTGGAGGCGTGGCGGTGGATGTTCATCGCCATGGTCGTTCCGGCAGTGGCCTACGGCTTGCTTTCGCTCACGATCCCGGAGTCGCCGCGTTACCTCGTTGCCCAGCACCGGGTCGCCGAGGCGCGCAAGGTCTTGTCCGGGCTGCTCGGTGAGAAAGGCATCGACGTCACCGTCTCCCGGATCCAGCAGAGTCTCGATCGCGAGAAGCCCCCGTCGTGGAGCGATCTGCGGAGCCCGGCCGGAAAGATCTATCCGATCGTCTGGGTAGGCCTTGCATTGTCGGTGTTCCAGCAGGCGGTCGGCATCAACGTGATCTTCTACTACTCCAACATCTTGTGGCAGGCCGTCGGCTTCTCCGAGAACGACTCGTTCATCATCACCGTCATCACCTCCGTGGTGAACATCGTGACCACGCTGATCGCCATTGCCACCGTCGACCGGCTCGGCCGCAAGCCGCTCCTGGTGATCGGGTCGGTCGGCATGTCGGTCGCACTCATCGTGATGGCGATCATCTTCGGCACCGCCACCGTGGGACCGGACAAATTGCCGCACTTGGAGGGGATCGCTGCTCCCGTGGCGCTGGTCGCGGCCAATGTCTTCGTCATCGCCTTCGGGATGTCCTGGGGGCCGGTCGTCTGGGTACTGCTCGGCGAGATGTTCCCGAACCGGATCCGAGGCGCTGCGCTGTCGCTGGCCGCTGCGGGACAGTGGGTTGCCAACTGGGTGGTCACCACGACCTTCCCCGACCTGAAGGACGTCTCCTTGGGATTGGCCTACGGCATCTACGCCCTGTTCGCCGTGCTGTCGTTGATCTTCGTGCTGAAAATGGTCCGGGAGACGAAGGGGCAGACGCTGGAAGACATGGATTCCAACATTGTGACGCCGCCCGCAAATACCTGATCACCTACGGACGTAGCCCGACTGCTGTGCGGTCGGCCGACCAGCCTCTGCCCGATGTCGATCCATGCTTGAGAAGATCTCTGATGAACAAGTAGACAATTGTGATGAACAAGGAGGTTCACCCTATGTCGATTCCCGCGACTGGGCACAAAACCGTTCGCCGCGTGGCAGTTCTCGGCCCCATTCCACGTGACCGCATCGTGACGTATCGAAGTGAGGTGCTGGAGAAGTACGGCTGCGTGCTGTATACCACTATCGCCCTTTCTGCATTGCTCGGTGACGACGGGGTCGTGCTTCCGGTGGTGAATGTGGCGGAGCGGGATGAGAAAGCGGTCAAGGAGCTCTTCGCCGGTTATTCGAACGTTGACGTCACGGGAATTCGTGCGGTCGGCGACCGGGGTGACATCGTGGAGCTTCGCTACGTGGATCAGAACAACCGAATCGAGCGGCAGAAGGGCTTCATGGCCCCGATCACGCCGGCCGACGTGGAATTCGTTCTCGACTCGGACGCATTCGTCTGCGTACCGATCACCGACTACGAGGTGAGTCAGTCCACCCTGGAGTACATCAGGGCGAACAGCTCGGGCGTGATCTTGCTCGATGGCCACGGACCCACCAGCACGTTGGTACGGGCGGGCAAGCGTGAGCACCGGTTGTGGATCGACCTGGATTCCTGGTTGCCGAGCATCGACATCCTCAAGATGAACCTCGAAGAGGCCGGCTGCAGTTGGTTCTCACCGTCGGCCGATCCCGATCGTCAGCCGGGAGACCCGATCCCGATCGATCAGCTGCCGGCCTTCGCGGCGCATGCGCTGGCCCGCGGAGTCAAGGCTGTCTGCGTGACGCTGGACGAGAGCGGTTGTGTCGCCTACACCCTCGATGAGGACGGGGGACTGGTGGAGAACACCGTGCCCCGGGTGCCGATCGAGAAGGTCATCGACACGACAGGCTGCGGTGATTCCTTCGCGGCCGGTATGGCGTTCGGATACCTGCTGGACGGCGACATCATCACGGCCTGTCGGTTCGGCAATGCCATGGGAGCTCAGCGTGCATCGGCGACCGTGCTGGACGGCTACCTGCCGCTGGAGCAGACCCTGAAGCAGATCGAGTTGGTGTACGCCACCGAACCGGCCGACGCCGCCGACTCCGACCTCACGGTCGCGGTCGACTGACGCCATGCTCGAGAACATCTTGGGACCGGAAGAGTTCCTCGTTCGCCAGTCGGGGTTCGACCTCGCACGGGCCAACGTCTACGAGACCCTGTTCACCGTCGGTAACGGCCGGCTGGGAACACGCGGCGCACTCGAAGAGGGACACAGCGGCGCACTGTCGGGCGTCTTCGTGTCGGGTGTCTACGACGATCACGACGCGATCGTCATCGACCTGGTCAATGCGCCGGACTGGGTGGACACGGCGGTGTACGTCGAGGGCTGTCGACTCGATGTGGACAGTTGCCAGGTGGTCGAACACGAACGGGCGCTCGACATGTCCTCGGGCGTGCTGTGGCGATCGACGACGTTCGAGGACGCCGAGGGCCGGCAGACCCGGATCGAAAGCGTGCGGACGGCGTCCATGGCACAGCGCGACGTGTGTGTGCTCCGGCTCGAGGTCACGCCCGTGAACCATTCGGGCCGGGTCATGATCTCCACCGGAATAGATGGCGCCCGAAGCAATCTCGAAGCGCTTCCGGTCTATCCGGCGGATCGCACGTTCACTCCCGAGGAACGCTGGGCGAAGTGGGCACGCAGTCGCCATCTCGAGCCGCAGGGCACCGCGGTGAGCGACGACGCTGTGCTGCAACTGGTCACCCGCACGATCGGCACCGGGATCACCATGGCGTTCGCCGCGGCGGCGCAGGTCAGCCCGCCACCGTCCGGGGTGGAAGTGAACCGGCGTGCGGATCGGGTGACTCAGCACACCTGGAACGACGTCGCCGCCGGTGACACCGTCCGGCTCGACAAGGTGGTGGCCGTGTGCACGTCGCGCGATGTGGACGTCGAGCCGTCGGACGATGTGCTCGAGTGGGCCACCGCGACCGCACGCGCGGCGTCCGGTGCGGGTGTCGAGGCGATCCTGGCCCGCAGCGCCGAGGCGTGGGCCGAGCTCTGGGCCGCCTGCGACGCCGAGGTGTTGGGCAGCGAACAGTTCACCCAGGCCGTGCGTTTCAGCATCTACCACCTGTTGATCACCGCCAACCCAGACGATCCGACCGTCAACATCGGAGCAAAGTCGCTGTCCGGCGAGGGTTATCGAGGCCACGTGTTCTGGGACACCGAGGTCATGATGCTGCCGTTCTTCATTCTCACCCAGCCACGTACGGCCCAGGCATTACTCAGCTACCGGCATCACACGCTCGACGGCGCCCGACGCAACTCGGCCGAGAACGGCACCAAGGGCGCCCGGTATGCCTGGGAGTCGGCAGCCACCGGTGACGAGGAGTGCCCACGCTTCACCCCTGACGGCGCGAACCGCTTCTGGACCAGGGATGAGGAGGTGCACGTCTCCGCCGATGTGGCCTACGGCATTCACCGCTATGTCGAGGCCACGGGCGACGTCGAGTTCCTCTACGCGTTGGGGGCGGAGGTGCTGTTCGAGACCAGTCGTTTCTGGGTGAGCTTCGCGCAGCAGCAGGACGACGGCAGCTGGCATCTGCGCCAGGTAATGGGGCCTGACGAGTTCCACTCCCACGTCGACGACAACGCGTTCACCAACCGGCTCGTCCAGTGGCATCTGCGCTATGCCGCCGATGTCTACGACCAGATGGCCAAGGACGTACCCGAAGACCTCGCGCACGTGCAGTCGCAGCTTTCGGTGAGCGATGACGAAGTGGCGAACTGGCGCCGGGTGGCGGATGGGATCGTGGGATGCGCCCCGTTCGGTGAGGACGTGATCGAGCAGTTCGCCGGGTTCTTCGAGCGCGATCACGTGCTGGTCACGGAGTGGGACGAGAACAACATGCCGCGCTATCCGAAGGGATACAACCACTTCAACTGTGAGACGACCCAACTGCTCAAACAACCGGACGTCCTGCAGCTCATGCTGATGTTCCCGGACGATTTCACCCCGGAATGCAAGCGGACGAACTTCGAGTACTACGAGTCTCGTACGCTGCACAAGAGTTCCTTGAGCCCGGCCGTCCACGCCATCATGGGCATCGAAGTGGGTGATACCACTCGGGCGGTGCAGTACTTCGGCCGCTCAGCGCTGGTCGACCTGACCGACAACCAGGGGAACACCTGCGAGGGAATGCATATCGCCTCGGCGGCCGGCACCTGGGCCGTTCTCGCGAACGGGTTCGGCGGTCTGCGGGTCCATCACGGCCAGCTGACCTTCGCGCCGTGGATCCCGCCGGAATGGGATGGCGTCCACTTCCGGATCGCCTGGCGGGGTTGCCGGCTTCAGGTCACTGTCGGGCACGGCGAACTGTCCCTGCAGCTGCACGGGGCACCCGACGCGACCCTCGACGTCCTCGTCCAGGACAAAGAGGTGACCCTGGAGGTCGGCAGCACGACCACCGTCGCGTGGGAGCCCGTTCCGGCGTGAGGTAGGTCCCCAGCGCCCCAGTCGCTCACGAATCCCGGCTCACCAGAGCCGGGATTCGTGAGCGAGAGGGCAGGGACGGAATCTGGGCACTCAATCAGGGCTTTGAGATCAGCTATTCCAAGGCCTGTGCGTGCTGAGTGAGCGGGCGGATGGGGTTGGTTTGTGCAGCCGTTGTGCTAGATGACGGCGGTGCGAGTTAGGACCAATGCCGTTCGGTTAAGATTCGGGGGTGGGGTCGACCCGGCTTTCGGGGTTGCCTCTGGCGAGGAAGGCGCAACCCTTGAATCACAGTCTTTCCGGACTTCCGATGCGATCTTCCACACAAGACGCCAGACCCGGTGCCCACTGCGGCGGATACACCGCGGTCGGCACCATTCAACGTCCCCAACCCGAGTTCCGGTGCTCAACTGGGTGCCACCCGCGGCGGATGCACCGCGGTCGGCACCACTCAACGGCTCCAACCCGAGCCCCGGCGCTCAACTGGGTGCCACCCGCGGCGGATACACCGCGGACGGCACCACTCAACGATCCCAACCCGAGTTCCGGCGCTCAACTGGGTGCCACCCGCGGCGGATACACCGCGGACGGCACCACTCAACGACTCCAACCCCAGACCCGGCGCTCAACCTGGTGCCACCCGCGGCGACGTCACCGCGGATGGCACCACCAGCGCCCCCCGGATCGTGAGGGGTCGAGTCCGGCTTCTGGAGGGCTGTGAAGGGGGCGGTTTCTGGCGCTATGGCGATGCCCCGCCCGGCGGGGCATCGCCATAGCGCAGGAAAGCCCCTGCCTTGCGACTGTCGAAACCTCCCTTTGCGGAAGACCCGGGCAGACTGCGGCTTCCCATCGCCCGGCTCTATCCGCCCATCGCCCGGGTTCCGTCATTGCCCGGCTCTATCCGCCTGTCGCCCCGGCTCCGTCCGCCTGTCGCCCGGCTCCGCCCCCCGCCCTTGGGCTACCTGCGCGTCGCTGTGCTAGTCATCTGTCGCTGACCTGCCAGGCACCCTCGGCGGGCGGCCCCGTCTGCCGCTGGACTAGCTGGACAGATCTTGACACCCACACCAGACGACTAACCGAACGTCATGGGAGTTAGGACTCGTTCGGGGTCAGGCCCGGGCGGTGTCCGGAATCCGGCGCCAGTGCTGGCCGGGGAAGGTCGGCTGAGCACAAGACCGCAGGTCGCGGCATCAAGCGAGCCGGATTCCGGACATCCAAACACCGATCCGAACAGCACATGAGCGCGATCGTGTGTCCCCTGTCATGTTCTTCGCCTATGGGTGCCACCTCGGTAACATCTCAGCGAATAACGTCACAGGTAGACGACCAACGGGGTCCAGCTCTGGCACCCTCCACGCAGACACCCATCCGCGTGGGATAGATCTCGATGATTGAGGGATGCCCGTGGTCCGTCCTGTGAGAAACACGCCGACCGAACGTGACGTGGGCCCTGCAGGACGGGAGGGTGGGGCAATGCGAGAGCGCGACATCACCCTCAGGTTCCTGGCTGCCCCCTTCGACGTCAACGTGCACGGAAAGGTGCCGGGCGGTCTGGTCCTGGAGTGGATCGACAAGGCCGGCTATGCGGTCGCGGTCGCCTGGAGCGGCGCCTACTGCGTCACGGCGTACGTCGGCAACGTGCACTTCGCCAACACGCTTGCCGCAGGTGACATGGTCGAGGTCCGGGCTCGGGTGGTGCGTACCGGCCGATCGTCGATGACGATTCTGGCTGAGGTGACCGGTAGCGACCCGCGCTCCGGCAACCGCTGGGAGGTCGCGAGCTGCGCGATGGTCTTCGTCGGGACCGACGGCAACGGCCGGTCGGTGCAGGTGCCGGTCTTCGAGCCGGAGACGGACGAGGACCGCAAGCTCTGGGCTGACGCCGACTCCCTGGCCGGCTCGCGCAGGGCGATCGACGCCAAGATGGCTGAGGCCGTCTACACCGACGCGGGCCAGGCACCCAAGCTGACATTGCGTTTCCTCGCCCGGCCGACGGACGTCAACTGGGGTGGCAAGGTGCACGGCGGCACCGTGATGGGTTGGATCGACGAGGCCGCCGAGGCCTGCGCCGCGGGCTGGACGGGGGGCAATGCCATCTGCGCCTATGCCGGCGGCGTCCGCTTCTACCAGCCGATGTTCATCGGCGACCTGGTCGAGGTGGAGGCTCGGCTGCTGCACACCTCCGGGCCGAAGATGCACGTGTCGGTGCACGTGCGCTCGGGCAGCACGAAGACGATGGATCTGCGGCTCACAACGCACTGTCTGATCGTTCTCGACAGCCTGGACGATGAGGGGCGGGTGACGGCGGCCCAGCCGTGGGTGCCGGAGACGGACGAGGACATCGCGCTCGATCAGCACGCCCAGGACCTGCAACAACAGCGCGAGTCGGTCGGCCACCGCGACCTCTTCCGCTGGCCCGCGGGATAGCTCTCTTGGGGGGTTACGTCACGAACCCGACTGATCAAACCCCCCGAGCTCGTGCCTTCTGCTCCTTCTTGAAGGAGCGCACCTTCTGAAGCGACGTCGCGTCTGTCACGTCTGCGACCGAACGGAAGGAGCCTTGTTCGCCGTAGGGCCCGGCTGCCGCCTGCCAGCCGTCGGGCCGGACGTCGAACTGCTTGCCGAGCAGGGCCGCGAAGATCTTGGCCTTCTGTTCGCCGAAGCCGGGCAGCGCACGTAGCCGCCGAACGAGATCGTCTCCGGTGGCCGCGCCTTCCCACACCGAGTCAGGCCTGCCGTCGAAGCGCTCGACGAGGACGCGAGCCAGATCTTGAACGCGCCTGGCCATTGCCGCGGGAAACCGATGCAGCGCCGGAACCTGTCGGAAGATCGCCTCGAACTGCTCCGGGTCATAATCGGCGATCTGGGCCGCATCCAGCCGCTCGACTCCCAGCCGCTCAGCCAGCAGGCAGGGCGAGGTGAAGGCCTTCTCCATGGGCACCTGCTGATCGAGAAGCATGCCGATGAGCAGTCCCAACGGGTCCGTGGCCAGGAATAGGTTGGCCCTATCCGTCGTGGCAAGGTGAAGCACACTCAGCTCCTAGGTTGACGGGTCGGCCGGGCGAGGAAGGTCGTCGCCGGGCGCTTGTGGTCCGCGGGTGCGGCTCGGTGAGCAGGCCAGCGTTCACACGTCGAGCTGTACCTGGATACGGCCTTCTGCGGCGGCCGCGCTGAAGCTTGCATAGTCTCGTTCGGTCTGATCGGCGTACGTCTCGGCGAAGTCGGCAATCGCCTGATCGAACGTGTCTGAGCCGCCCAGATAGGCGGCGATGGCGATCCGGTCTCCGCTGCGCGCGTGGGCTCGGGCGAGGATCCAGCCGCACATCCTGCCGTAGTTCGACATGGCCGCCACGTTCAACCGTTCGACCGGCACGGAGTACTTCCAGTCACGCAATTGCCGGATGTAGTAATCGGTCGCCGATGCCCCCGGGGTGTCGGTTCGCTCCCAGCCCAGAAAGATGTCGCTGACCGATTGCATCAACCGCTGCCCATTTACCACTCGCTCGCCGCCGTTGTCGTATTCGCTCTCGCCGGCGTAGGCGGCCAGTACCGAGCGGGTGGCCTGCTTGGCCTGCAGGAGTAGCGGGTCGAGTCCGTCGTCGGGCTGCAACAGCAAGACCCACGACTGGGTGCCGACGCTACCCACGCCGACCACCTTGCGGGCTACCTGGGCCAGCGTGAACCGCTCCAGCAGAGGACGCCGATCCGGCGGCAGCTTCTGGGCGTACCGCGTCACCAGGCTGCCGATGAATCGGTAGACGTCGTCGATGTCCAGGGTTTCGGCCAGTTCCTCGATGGGCACGACGAGAGGCGGGTTGCTCACGATCCGACGTTGCCCGTCCACCACCGTCGTCAGCTTGGCCAGGGCCTGCCGGCCATCACGGGTTCGAGCCTTGGCGATCTGGGCAGCAGTAGCCTGCACCGCCTTCTTGGGCATGCTCTGCCGAAACCGCGCCAGCTCCTGCTCGACGTCGAAGCTCGCGTACCACACCTGCAGGGCCGGCATTCCCGCGAAGTCCGCCATCGCCGAGCGGTAGGCAAACACCGTGGCGAGCGCAACCTTGCGCGTCTTCTTCGCCGAGAAGCCGTTTCCGCGGGCGGCCACGACCACACTCGCCACCAGCCGCTTGACATCCCACTCGAACGGACCCGGCAAGGTCTCGTCGAAATCGTTGATGTCGAACACGAGCCTGCGCTCAGGCGAGCCGAACGCCCCGAAATTCGACAGATGCGCGTCTCCGCACAATTGCACGCGCAGCCCTGACGACGCCGTTCCGGCGAGATCTGCCGCCATCGGCAACGCCGCACCGCGGAAGAAGGCGAAGGGGGAGGCCAGCATGCGGCCATGCCGAACCGGAACCAACTCAGGAATGCGTGCGGCGTCCTGGCCAATCAGGAGCCCGACCGGATCGCGTGAGGAGTCCGGAGCGAACGCTCGCTGGAGCGTCAGCGGAGCCTGCAGCCTGGCCTGCTTACCGATCGCAATGCTCTGCCGGCGCTGCGGAGACGAGCCGGACGAGGGGCCCTGACGGCCAGCGTTTCGTCGCGCTTCGGGGGACCTCTCCTGCTCCGCCACGAGCGCAGACGCTACTCCCGGGAGAAGAGCCGAGTCCAGCATTGCCGGACGCGGAACCGACCGCCTCCCGCGCCCTCGTAGGGGTGCAGGAGGGAATCCAGGTTCTTCCCGCCGGCCTGCCTGCGCGGGCCTTGGGCAAGAGCCTGGGTGTGGCGGCACTAGGCTCGCGGGTGTGGTCGATGAGCAGCGCGCCGTCACGTACGCAGAGGCCGGGGTCGATGTAGAGGCGGGTGACAAGGCCGTCGAGTTGATGAAGGCGGCCGTGGCCGCCACTCACTCGGCACACGTCGTGGGGGGTCTTGGCGGCTTCGCAGGGCTGTACGACGTGAGTGAGCTCGTCACCATGCGTCGGCCACTGCTGGCTACGAGCACCGACGGCGTGGGTACCAAGGTCGCCGTGGCGCAAGCCCTCGACAAGCACGACACGATCGGCCAGGACCTCGTGGGCATGGTGGTGGACGACATCGTCGTGTGCGGCGCTCGCCCCTTGTTCATGACCGACTACATCGCCTGCGGCCGGGTGGTGCCCGAACGCATCGCCGCCATTGTGGCCGGCATCGCCGAAGGGTGCCGGCTCACCGGAACGGCGCTCGTCGGCGGCGAGACCGCAGAGCACCCGGGCCTGCTCGGTCCGAACGAGTACGACGTGGCTGGGGCTGTGACCGGGGTGGTAGAGGCCGATGCGCTCCTCGGCCCTGAGCGGGTGCGCGCAGGCGACGTCGTCGTGGCGCTGGCCTCCTCGGGTCTGCACTCGAACGGGTACTCGCTGGTGCGCAAGGTGCTCGACGTGGCCGGCTGGAGCTACGACCGGCACGTGGACGAGCTCGGACGCACCGTGGGCGAAGAACTGCTCGAACCCACCCGGCTGTACGCCAAGGCGTGTCTGGACCTGGCGGCCGACCCAGCGTGCGGAGTGCACGCCTTCAGCCACGTCACCGGGGGCGGTCTGGCCGCCAACCTGGCCCGGGTACTGCCGCGCGAGCTGGTGGCCACCGTCGATCGTTCCACCTGGCAGCCGGCTCCCGTCTTCGCCATGGTGGCTCGGTTGGGCGGGGTGCCCCGGGCCGACCTGGAACGCACGCTCAACCTGGGCGTGGGCATGGTGGCCGTGGTGGCACCTGACGCAGTGGAGACGACAATGCGCCGGCTCACCGAAGCAGGCCAACAGGCCTGGGTGGCCGGCACGGTAGAGCACCAGGAGGACATCACGACGACCGAGGTCGAGGTGGTGCGCGGTGCTAAGGGTGTGCAGGCTGGCGGGGCGCGCCTTATCGGTGAGCACCCCGCCGGCTAGGAGGACCCGGCGGGCCCTTAGGGCGCGCCGAGACCCTTACCTGCGATACCCGCGACTCCAGTCGTCGTAATCGTCGTCATCGCTGTCGGGACTGTCGTCCACAGACTGCGGAGGACGGTCTCCGTGGAGTTCGCGTTGCAGACGGGCGTAGTCGGTCTCAGGGCTGTAGTACTTCAGCTCCCGGGCCACCTTCGTCTGCTTGGCCTTCTGACGGCCGCGCCCCATGGCGTGACCCCCTATCGTCGTCCGGGGCTAGGCGCTTTGGCGGGCCCCAGGGCTTGCATCTTCTGGTGGCATAACCGTACATGGTCCTGCGGTGTTCCGGCACATGGGCCAGACCTCAACGCGCTGGTGTCGCTCTCGGTCACTGTTCCGTTGCGGTGCGTGACACAACAGCTGCCACCGCACGGGCTTTTTCCCCTGCTACGACACGCCAAGACTCCGTACGTGCGTCCGAGATCACCCGGATGGACTGGTCGAAAGCCGTCACGTCGCTGAGGGTTAGTCATATCGGACTATCGGGGACAGGCCGACGCGTGCCGAAAACTCTTTCAATCGCTACTCGATGAGCGCTGGACATGGGGGCCGACGCGTCGAGGGCATCGAAAGGACCGGTTATGACCGTTCGCGCCACCGATGGAGAGAACCTGTTGACCCCGGCGGAGGTTGCCGCGCTGTTCCGCGTAGATCCCAAGACGGTCACGCGTTGGGCCAAGGCAGGCAAGCTCTCGTCCATTCGCACCCTCGGCGGCCATCGCCGCTACCGCGAGACCGAGGTCCGCGAACTGCTCGCAGGCATTCCCGCTCAGCGGCTTTCCGAGTTCTGAGCTTCGTGCTCCGACCAACTCGTGTGCCGTCAGGGGCTGTGCCCCACCGTCTCGCGACCATGGTCGGAGCCTTCGACCCCGCCCCGATCGTCACCCGGGAGCCGGTTCGCCGCGCTGGCGCACCGGCTGCCACCCATCCGCCCCCCGGCGGGTAACGGGTGTCGCCCCCCATCAGTGCGGGGTCGCTTCGTGCCTAGGGGCACACTGAGGTCGTGCCACGACTTGCCTTCGAGAACGTCTCCGCCCAGCCCCTGCCCCAGGCCAAGCCGTGGGAGGTAGGCGTAGATCCTGCCGCCGTGACGCACTTCGTGCAGGCTGCCCACCAGCAACAGCTCGACCTGCACAGTCTCATGTTGTGTCGGCATGGGCGCGTCTTCGCCGAAGGTTACTGGCGGCCGTACTCCGCCGACGGCCGGCAGCTGCTCTATTCGCTGTCGAAGACGTTCACCGCCTCCGCCGTGGGATTGGCGATAGCCGAGAAGCGCTTCGGGCTCGACGACCTGGTCGTCGACCTGCTGCCGGGCCGGGCCACCTTCGGCCTCGCCGAGGGCATGGAAGGCGTTCGGGTACGGCATCTGCTCAGCATGGCCAGCGGTCACGCTGACGACACGATCCCAGCCATGCTCACGTCCGACGACCCGGTAGCGGCCGTGCTGGCCAGCCCACTGGCGGCCGAACCGGGAACCTTGTTCACCTACAACCAGGGCTGCACCTATCTGCTGTCGGCCATCGTGGCCGAGACCACAGGCGAGCAGTTGAGCGCGTACCTGCGTCCCCGGTTGTTCGATCCGATCGGGATCGCTGACGTGCACTGGAAGCTGCTCGGTTCGCTGGAGCAGGGCTTTTCTGGGCTGCACGCCCGGACGTCGGACATTGCCCGCCTCGGCCTGCTGTATCTGCAGCACGGTCGGTGGGGACACCAGCAACTGCTGCCCGAGTGGTTCGTGGCAGAGGCCAGCCGGGCTCAGGTGGCCAACGCCAGCCGGCAGGAGAACGTCGACTGGCAGCAGGGCTACGGCTTTCAGCTGTGGCGCTGCCGGCACGATGCCTACCGCGGCGACGGGGCCTTCGGGCAATTCATGGTGGTCGTGCCGTGGGCCGATCTGGTCATCGTCACCACGTCACAGACTGAACAGATGCAGGCGCTGGCCGACCTGTTCTGGCAGTACCTGTTGCCAGGCCTTGACGCTGTGCCGGCAGAGCCCGGAAGCTCTGAGGTCGGGGAGTTCGCACCAGCGACTGCAACCGATGGATCCGGGGGCAGCGCGGCCGCCTGGGAGACCACGGCCCTGGCAATCGCCCCGCCGCCGAACGTGGATTCCACTGTGGCGGCCACAGGCATTGCGCGGCAACGCTTTCCGATCGCCGAGCGGAAACCGTTCCTCGACCTTGCCTGGATAGAGGTCGGGCCCGCCCGAACGGCTGACGCGAGCGGATCGCTCACTCTCTGCTGGCGCGACGGCCGGCTGCTCGACCTCGACCTGACATCCGACTGGCAGCTGAACAGCTGGCCCGACCTGGTGGAGGCGGACCGGTTCGCCCGCACCCTGCCTGACGTGGCTGTGGCAGGCGGCTGGGTCGAACCTCAGGTCTTCGCGTTCGATGTGGTGTTCGTGGCCTCTCCGCATCGGCTGAGCGTGATCTGCCGATGCGAGCCCGAGCCCGTGGCCGAGCTGCGCTGGTGGACGACGCCGCTGTAGCCGGGAGCGGCACGCCTGCGCTCAGAACGGCGTGCCGCGGGCCCGAGCCGGGGCAGTCAGGCTGAGAGTGATCAGCCTGACTTGCGACGGAACATCTTGGGCCCCGCCGAACCGGGCAGTTCCGTACCGTGCACAGAGCCGGTGTTGCGGGCCCCTTCGGCTGTGGCGTGTTCCTTGGACTTCTTGCGGTCCAGCGCTTCTCGCATCTTCGCCTTCTGGTCAGCCAGGGCGTCGGTGGCAGGTTTCTCTTCGGACATACATCCTCACCTCGCTCATCGGGCCGCCAGGTGGCGACCCTCACACCCTGCCCGCTCCGCCACCCCCTTGCCAAATGGATACGTGCGCGGGCGCTGGCGGAGCGCCTGGCGGCGTTGTCGTCACTCAACGTGGCTCCGCCACGCCCTCGCGACTCCGCCTTGCCAGGCACTCCGCCAGCGCCCGCGCGCTGCTTGGCCAGGGGGTGGGCACCTGGCGGTGTTGTCGTCGATCGACGTGGCTCCGCCACGCCCTCGCGACTCCGCCTTGCCAGGCACTCCGCCAGCGCCCGCGCGCTGCTTGGCCAGGGGGTGGGCACCTGGCGGTGTTGTCGTCGATCGACGTGGCTCCGCCACGCCCTCGCGACTCCGCCTTGCCAGGCACTCCGCCAGCGCCCGCGCTCAGCACCGGCGAAGTAGGCCGTGCCGTGGTGGCGTGGCTTGGGGGTGCCGGACGCAGCGTTTTTCACGCGGTTGGCACCAACCAAGCACGTCCACTCGAGCACGAACGAATCAGGGGTCATGACTGCCGGATTGCCACAGACAAGGGTCCTTCTGGGCTGCGCTTGCAAGAATTGGTCTTAAGGTGGCGATCGTGACTCGAACGGCGGTCGTGACCGGTGCCTCTCGTGGATTGGGCGCGGTGATCGCGCGCACGCTAGCCGACGAGGGCTGGGCAGTCGCGATCAACTATCGCAACGACGTCCAAGCTGCCGACGCAGTGGTGGCGGGCATCCGGGCAGCCGGTGGGCGGGCTGCCGCCTACCGTGGCGACGCAACCGAGGAGGCCGACGTCGCCGAGTTGGTCTCGCGGGCTGGAACGGAGCTGGGGCCGGTGCTGGCGGTGGTTGCCAACGCGACCGGTCCGCAGCCGCCGACGCCGGTGGAAGAGCTGAGTTGGCAGACCCACCTCGACCAGTTGACCTACTTCGTGAAGAGCCCGACGCTTCTGGTCCAGGCAGCGCTGCCGACGATGAAGGAGCATCACTTCGGCCGGGTCATCCTCGTCGGGTCGGACATGGTCGACCGGGCCAAGCCGTTGTGGTCGGCCTATAGCGCGGCGAAAGCGGCGCAACACGGGCTGGTCAAGGTGTGGTCCCGCGAGCTTGGCCCGCACGGCGTCACAGTCAATCTCGTCGCGCCGGGGTTCATTCCGGTGGAGCGGCATGTCGGAGCCGATACCGAGGCCTATCGTCGCGACGTGCCGATCGGCCGCATGGGCACGCCGGCTGACATAGCAGGTATGGTCGGTTATCTGGCCTCCGATGCCGCCGGCTTCGTCAGCGGCCAGCGGATCACGGTCAACGGAGCCCACACCCTCGGGTGACGCAGGAACCTGCTCAGCCCCAGCGGGCCCGCTTCAACCGCACGGCGAAGCTGTGAAGAGCCGTCGCACTAAGGTGGAGAACGGACGAAAACCGGGCGAGACAGGCGGTGCGTGCGATGGGTGAACTTCGAATCGGTTACAAGGCCTCGGCGGAGCAGTTCGACCCGGTACAACTGGCCGGCTACGCGGTGCTGGCAGAGGAGCTGGGTCTCGACTCGGTGACGATCTCCGACCACTTCCAGCCTTGGCGACTGCAGGGCGGGCACGCGCCGAACTCCTTGGTATGGCTCTCGTACGTGGCAGCGCGTACCGAGCGGGTGCTGCTCGGCACATCCGTACTCACCCCTACCTTCCGGTACAACCCGGCCGTCATCGCCCAGTCGTTCGCCACCCTGGCCTGCCTGGCACCCGGCCGGGTGATGCTCGGCGTGGGCTCGGGGGAGGCGCTCAACGAGATCGCTGTGGGCTCGGTGTCCGACGGTTCGTGGCCAGACTTCAAAGAGCGATTCGCTCGGCTCCGCGAATCGGTGCGCCTGATGCGCGAACTCTGGACGAAAGACCGCGTCGACTTCGATGGCGAGTACTACCAGACGCACGATGCTGCCATCTATGACCGCCCCGACCGGCCCGTGTTGGTCTACGTGGCCGCCGGCGGCCCCCTGGTCGCCCGCTACGCCGGTCGCGTGGGCGACGGTTTCATCTGCACCTCGGGCAAGGGCCACTCGCTATACGCCGACCAGCTCATTCCTGCTGTGGACGAGGGCCTGGCCAAGGCGGGCAGGCAGCCGGACGCCATCGACCGCATGATCGAGATCAAGGTCTCTTTCGATCCCGACCCCGAATTGGCCTTGGAGAACACCCGGTTCTGGGCTCCGTTGTCGTTGAGCGCCGAGCAGAAGCACTCGCTCGATTCGCCGGCGGCGATGGAGAAGGCGGCCGACGAATTGCCGATCGAGCAGGTGGCCAAGCGGTGGATCGTGTCGTCCCGGCCGGAAGAGGTCGTGGCCGCGGTCAAGGAGTACACCGACCTCGGCTTCGACCACCTGGTGTTTCACGGCCCCGGCCACGACCAGCGACGTTTCCTGCGCACGTTCACCGAGCAGGTCGTGCCAGGGCTGCGCGAGCTCACACCCGCTGTGCCCGCCTGATCGCCGCCGGGACCTGCACAGTCGCAAGCCCGACGGCGACCAGCGGCGCCGTCAGCCCACCCGGCGGGTGCTGAGGAAGTCGGCGATGCGCCCGATGGCCTCCGTGAGCATGTCTAGGTCGGGCAACGTGACCAGCCTGAAGTGGTCGGGCTCGAACCAGTTGAAGCCGGTGCCGTGGGTGACCAGGATCTTCTTGGCCCGCAGCAGATCGATGACGAAAGCCTCGTCGTCGGTAATGGGGTAGACCTCGGGGTCAAGCCTGGGAAAGCAATAGAGCGCACCCTTGGGCTCTACACAACTGACGCCGGGAATCTCGTTGAGGAGCTTCGACGCCAGTTTCGACTGCTCGTAGAAGCGGCCGCCGGGCACAGTCAATTCGGTGACGGACTGGTAGCCGCCGAGTGCGGTCTGAATGGCGTGTTGAGCCGGCACATTGGCGCACATGCGCATGTTGGCCAAGAGAGTGAGGCCCTCCAGGAAGTCGGTGGCCATGTGCTTCGGCCCCGAGATCATCACCCAGCCGGCCCGATAGCCGCACACCCGGTACGCCTTGGACAGGCCCGAGAACGTCAGGCAGAGAACGTCGTCGCCGGCGTAGGTGGCCACGTGGTGGTGCGCGGCATCGTCGAAGATGATCTTCTCGTAGATCTCGTCGGCCATGATCACGAGCTCGTGCCGCCGGGCGATGTCGACGAGGGCCTTCACCGTCTCCTTGCTGTACACCGCCCCCGTCGGGTTGTTCGGGTTGATCACCACGAGCGCATGGGTCTTGTCAGTGATCTTGGCCTCGATGTCGGCCAGATCGGGGTTCCAGCCGTTCTCCTCATCGCAGCGATAGTGCACCGGGGTGCCTCCACACAGCGAGATGGCGCCCGTCCAGAGCGGGTAGTCGGGCGCGGGCACGAGAATCTCGTTGCCGTCATCGATGAACGTCTGCAGCACCATCGAGATCAGCTCGGAGACGCCATTGCCGATGTAGACATCGTCCACCTGAGTGCCGGTGAGCCCGCGCGACTGGTAGTACTGCGCAACCGCTGTGCGAGCGCTGTAGATGCCGCGCGAATCGGAGTAGCCCTGGGCGTTGGGCAGGTGATGGATCATGTCCGCGAGAATCGCCTCGGGCGCCTCGAACCCGAACGGTGCGGTGTTGCCGATGTTCAGCTTGAGAATCTTGTGGCCCTCTGCCTCCAACCGCTGGGCCTCGACGAGGATCGGACCCCTGACGTCGTAGCGGACATGCTGCAGCTTCTTGCTCTGAACGATCGGTCGCATGGCACACAGTCAACCAGGCCCGCCCGGATCGCTGCCCGTGACTTTCGCAGGCTGCTGCGGTTCCGGGCTGCGCCGATGCGTCCCCGAGGTCACCTAGCGGCACATCGCCGACCGCAGCAGGCGTTCGGGGCACCGAAGAGCTCATCCGTTACGGGCGATTGCTAACCGCAGGCCGAGGAAACACGATGGGCTTCGGGCGCTATGTCGATGCCCCGCCACGTGGGGCACCGCCATAGCGACTCAAAACCCCCCGTCAGTGGAGGGAGTTACCCCGCGAATCGCCTAACCTTGAAACCAAGTCGCTATTAAGCCCAGAACGGGCGACCCCAAGCCTTCGAGGCGCAGCGTCGACTGCTGGGGGAAGGTGGCGCCCACCGGCGACTGACCGCGAGCGTTGCGCAGGTTGACCGCTCAGAGCCAGCCGTTCGCTTCGGCGATGCGGACGGCGTCGGCGCGGTTGCGGGCATTGGTCTTGCCGATCACCGCTGACAGGTGGTTGCGCACGGTGCCCTCCGACAGGTGTACCCCCTTGGCGATGTCGCTGACGGTCCCGCCTTGCCGGGCGGCCCGCAGAACCTCCGTCTCACGGCTCGTCAGCGGGGATTCCCCGGAGACCAGCGAGTCGGCTGCCAGGTCGGGATCGACCACCCGCAGACCGCTCTGAATGCGCCGGACGGCGTCGGCGAGTTGCTTGGCCGGGGTGTCCTTGACCATGAAGCCCGAGGCGCCCGCCTGCAGGGCCCGGCGAAGGTAGCCCGGCCGACCGAACGTCGTGACCACCAGGACTCTCGTGCCCAGCCGGGCCTTGACGATCTGCTCGGTGGCCTCGATGCCGTCGATGCCTGGCAGCTCGACGTCCATCAACACCACGTCTGGACGGCTGGCCCGCACCATCGCCAGCGCGTCCTCACCCGAGCCTGCCTCGCCCACCACCGTGAGGTCGGGCTCGAGGTCGAGCAGGGCGGCGAGGGCCCCACGGATGAGCGCCTGGTCGTCGACGATGGCTACCTTGATGGACTCGCTCACCAGGACACTCTATGAACAGGACACGCTATGAAGCGGGATTCCCAGCAGGCCTCGTGCCCGCTGCCTGAGTGCCGCCGGCTGCGGTCCGAGCCGTCGAGCCGGACTTCACGACGTTGACCCCGCGGGATTGCGGGGCAGGTCGTGGCGAGGCCGGTCGAGTCGGTCGCACGGTCAGCTCGAAACCAGGGTCCAGCGAGCGAGTGATCACCACGGCACCGCCTGCGTGGGCCCGCTCGCGCAGCCCTACCAAACCCTGGCGCGCCCGATCCGGGTCGGCGCCGCGACCGTTGTCGGAGATGGTGAGCCCACTGTGATCGAAGGAGATCGAGCAGGCGCTCGCAGCGCTGTGCCGCACCACGTTCGTCGTTGCCTCGCGCACAGCCCAGGCGTACAGCTCGCGCAGGTCGGCCGGCACCTCGTCGACGCTCCCGGGCACCGACGCCGTGATGTCGGCGGCGGCTAGCGCCCTCCGGGCCCGGGCGAGCTCGCCAGGCAGTGAGATCTCTCGGAAGCCTTCAACTGCCCTTCGCACATCGGACAACGCCTCGCGGGACAGTTCCTCCAACGCCAGCACCTCGGCCTTGGCCCGCTCGGGTGAGACGTCGATGAGCGCAGCCGCCAACTCGGCCTTGACCCGGATCACGGTGAGGGTGTGGCCGAGGATGTCGTGCACGTCGCGCGCTACCCGGTTGCGCTCCTCCTCGATGGCCAGCAACGCGTTCTCCTGCCGTGCCGCCGACAGCGCCGCCCCCCTACGGGCGGACAGGATGCCGCCCATCACAGCCAGGATCGACAGCGCCATGCTGACGGAGGTGGACGCGTCCGGCTGCCACCCCGACACCTTGAGGGTTGCCACGTAGTAGCCGGTCGCCAGCACGGCCGCCACGGGCAGCGCCACCGGCATGCGGAACGTCCACAACGCCGCCACGCCGAGGAAGACACTCATCGTGCCCGCGGCATCTTGACCCGTCAGCAGGGTACTGACCACCGCCAAGACCAACAGCAGACCCCAACGTGCCAGCCGCCCGCCGCGTCCCGACGAGGCCGGCGGGCAATGGCCCGACCAGGCGAACCGCCGCGATCTCTGGAAGTGCCATAGATAACAGATCGCGAAGGCGAGGATCACCGTGGTGCCGAGATACTTCCTCACCCCGGTAGCTGCCCAGGCCTCTTGCACGGGACGAACCAGGAAGACCAGCCAGATGCCGGCGACGAACAGGAACAAGATGCGCGAGCGTAGGTCGGCGATGAAATCAAGGCGCGAACGCAGGTGCGGCCCGAGCAGGTTCTCGCCTTGGGGAGTCGACCAGCTCCAGAAGCTCACCCGACCAGTGTGGCAATCCGACGGTGAATCGCCAATAGGGCCACTGGGCTCGCGCCTCATGATCGGGCCCGCCAGATATATCCGAGAGTTAACCCGCCCGTAACGGTGGGCCATGGCTCAAGAAACGCAGAGCCGTCTGACTCGTCCCAACCATTCTCAGCAAGTGAACAGGAGGACGAGCTCATGGCGCCACACACACCGGTTTCCGAGGGTCTCTTCGAGGAGGTTCCGGCAGCACCGGAGACCTTGCAACTGAAACAGCCCTTGTACAAGTCCCTCTTCTTCCAGATCGTCGTGGCGATTGTCTTGGGAGTCACCGTCGGGGTGCTCTTCCCCGGGCTCGGCTCGTCGCTGAAGCCGTTGGGCGACGGCTTCATTCGGCTGATCAAGATGATCATCGCGCCGCTGATCTTCCTGGTCATCATCACCGGCATCGCGCACATGGGCGATGTCAAGGCGGTCGGCCGGGTCGGCGCAAAGGCCCTGATCTACTTCCTCTCCGTAACGACGTTCGCGCTGCTCTTCGGGCTGCTCGTCGGCAACATCGTCCAGCCAGGGGCCGGATTGCACATCAACCCTGCGACCCTCGACGTCAAGGCGATGGACGCCCAGACCGGCGGCGCCGAGCCGACGGACGCCGCGACCTTCATCCTCAACGTCATCCCGACCAGCGTCATCGATGCGTTCGCCCAGAACGCGCTGCTGCAGGTGCTCTTCTTCTCGGTCTTCGTCGGCGCTGCGGTGGTCGTCATCGGGCAGGAGAAGGTGCGGCCACTGCTCGATGTGATGGAGTCGTTCCTCGCGATCATCTTCAAGATCATGGGCTGGATCATGCGGCTTGCGCCGATCGGCACCTTCGGCGCGATGGCGTTCGTCATCGGCCAGTACGGCATCGCGACGCTCGGCACGTACGTCAAGCTCATCGCCGCCTGCTATGGGGCTGCCGTGCTGTTCATCGGGGTGCTGTTCACCATCGCGTGGTTCGTCGCTCGCGTGCCGCTGTGGAAGTTCGTGCGGTATTCCCGCGCGGAGTTCAGCCTCGCCCTCGGTACGGCCTCGACCGAGTCGGTGCTGCCCCGGATGATCACCAAGCTGACCGACGCCGGCGCTTCCCGTGCCGTCGCCGGGCTGGTGATGCCCACCGGGTATTCGTTCAACCTCGACGGCGCGGCGATCTACCTGTCGATCTCGCTGGTGTTCCTGTCGCAGGCTTTCGGAGTTCATCTCGACCTCGGCCAGCAGCTGGCGGCGCTGGGCGTGCTGCTGCTCACGTCCAAGGGCATGGCCGGTGTGCCTGGTTCATCGTTCCTCGCACTCTCGGCCACGGCGGGAGCTCTCGGGATCTTCCCGGTTGCGGGTGTCGCCCTGCTGCTCGGCGCCGACCGGATCATGGATTCCATGCGCGTGGCCGTCAATCTGCTAGGCAACTGTGTGGCGACCTTCGTGGTCGCCAAATGGGAGAACCAGCTCGACTACGCGAAGATGGAACGCACCTTCGCAACAGACCACCCTGTCAAGGCAGTGGTCAGCTCAGCGCCCATCCCCGTTGGCTCGTCGGTATGAACCCGGCGGGCTAGGACCCGTTCGCGCGGCTTCGACGAGGCGGGAGGCCAGGTATCGGCCTCCCGCTTTCGTCGTGTCCAGACTGTGCCCCGCGCAGGTCCGTGTCCCAGGTCAGACCCGTGCGGTGTCCTTGCGGAACCGCCACACGGCGCCGGCCACGAAGATCGTTCCCCAGACGGCGAGGTTCACGACCCACCACCAGTCGAAGGCCGCGAGGTCGCCGGTGGAGGTGCGGGTCAGCGGCCAGTGGGCGATCTGAGCGAGGCCGTAGATCGGGGTGAACGACTGGATCTTGCCGATCACGGTGCCGGTGTCCACCGGACCCTGGAAGAGCCCGCCGAGGAAGCCGAGCACAGCCATCATCGGGCCAAGGATCTGCATCACGTTGGCGCTCGGAATGAGATACCCCATAAAGAGCCCGAAGGCGGCGAAGACGAGCGATCCGACGAGGATGATGGCTCCCGCCTGCACCCAGGCTGTGGTGCTCATGTGGGCGTGACCGACGAAGTTGCCCACGAGGAACGTGGCGCCCAAGGACAGGCCGCCCAGAATCACCGACACCAGCACCTTGAGCATGATGTAGGCGAGCGGGTTCAGCGGGGTCAGTCGCAGTTGCCGGCTCCAGCCGCTGGCGCGTTCGATGGAGACCGACGCCCCGCCCGAGGTGGAGGCCATCGCCGCTCCGTAGAGGGCCATGCTGACCATGACGTAGGCGGCGACGTTCGCCACGGCGCCGCGGAACAACGGCTGATCGGGCACGCTGCTGTTGACGAGCAGGAACATGACCACCGGAAAGATCATCGTGAAGATCAGGGTCCGGCGGTTGCGCAGTAGTCTGCGCAACTCGATCTTCAGGACGGTGGCGTTGAGGCCGCCGAGGGCTGGGGCCGGTCGGTCGGCCAGGCTGATGGTGCTCACGGTTGACTCCAAGAAAGTTTGAGGGGTGAACGTTGGCCGAAAGATCAGTCGCGGTCGCTGGTGAGCGCGACGAAGGCGTCTTCGAGACCACGCGCGACGATCTCCAGATCACGGGCGGGCGTGCGGGTCAGCAGGTGTCGGGCCACGGCGTCGGAGTCGTCTGCCCGCAGCAGCAGCTGGTCGCCGCGCACGTCGACGCTGGTGACCCCCGGGATCGCCGCCAGTGCCGCAGCATCGGCGCCGGGCCAGATAGCCCGCACAGTCCGGCCGGCGCCCAGGGCTCGCACCTCGGCCGACGTGCCGTCCGCCACGATCTCACCGTGCCGGACCAGCACGATCCGGTCGGCGTAGGCATCGGCCTCTTCCAGGTAATGGGTGGCGAACACCACGGTGCGGCCCTGGGCGGCGTCGGCCCGAATCGACTCCCAGAAGGCGCGCCTCGTGGAGACGTCCATGCCGGTGGTGGGTTCGTCGAGAATGATGAGCTCGGGATCGCTCACCAACGCCATGGCGAAGCGCAACCGCTGCTGCTCCCCACCCGAGCACTTCTCTACCCGGCGGTTGGCCAGCTCGGCGATGCCGGCGGTGCGCATCACGTCGTCGACCGGCTTGGACACTGGAAAGAGCGATGCTGTGTATTCGACGGTCTCGCGAACCGTCAGGTCTTTGAGCAGCCCACCCGTCTGCATGACGGCGGCGACAAGACCGTGCCGGATGGCCTGGTGCGGTGCGAGGCCGAAGACCTTGGCGCTGCCGGTGGTGGGGTCTGACAGGCCGAGGACGATGTCGATCGTCGTGGTCTTGCCGGCGCCGTTGGGGCCGAGGAAGGCCACCACCTCGCCCCGGTTGATCGTGAGGTCGAGCCCGCGGACCGCGTGCACGCTGCCGAAGGACTTAGTGAGCCCTCGAAGTTCGATGGCCGTCTGGGTCGTGCTCGTCACCTGCCGCCGGGCGGTCGTCTGTGTGGTCATGACAAGGAGTCTGTCTGCCGGCGCCCCCCGGCACCGCGGTGTTGCGTCATTTCTGCGGGGTGACGTTTGTCAGGGGAACTCTGCCCACAATCCGGCGCCCACAACCATCGACAGCACCCAGCCCGGACGCGTCCCCTCCACGGTCCCGGCGGTGTACTGGCGAAGCCGTGTGGGCTCGGCAGGTGATCGGCTCGACGCACCGATGGGTTCGAGCCCAGGCGGGTGCCGACGACGAGCCCAAGTATCGGTTTTCTACGTCGACCGGACGACCCTGATCTCTGGGCCGGCTTAGCGAGTGTTCTTAGGCCAGAACCTCAGGTTTCCGAGTTCGCGGCGAGTGCGGGTCCTGAGGCAGCGGGGACTCAGCCGGTGTTGTCGAGCCAACGGATGACGGCCAGGACGCGGCGGTTGTAGTCGGGGGCGTCAGAGATGTCGAGCTTGCTGTAGATCGTGGAGACGGCTGCCTCGATCGCCCCCGTGGTGGTGTGCGCGGCGGTGGCGATGGCGCCGTTGGACAACCCGCGGGCGAGGTGCGTGAGGATCTGCACCTCTCGTGCGGTGAGCCTGTCGTGGAGCCGGCTGGTGCGTTGCCGGGCGATCAGGTCGTCGACGATCGTGGCGTCGCTGTAGGTCTGGCCGCGGTGCACGCGATTGAGGGCCTCCTTCAGTTCGGCCACATTGTTGAGGTTGTCTTTGAGCAGGTAGCCCTTGCCTGCGGCGCCGTCGGCGAAGAGGCGTTCGGCGTAGCTGGGTTCGCGATAGGCGGACAGGAGGAGGACCCCGACGTCCGGATACGTCCGGCGGATCACCAATGCCGTCTCCAGCCCCTCGTCCTCGCGGCCGCCCATCCGGTTGTCGAGCAGGGCGACGTCGGGCAGATCTCCCTCCGCCAGGTAAGTGAGCAACTCCTGGCCAGACGCGCAAGCGTGCAGGACGGTGGCGTCCGCGACCTCGAGCAGCTGCACCAGCCCGGTGCGGTAGAAGATGTTGTCTTCGGCGATGGCTACACGCATGGGATCCTCAGTCTTAGTGTCGTCCCCACTCCCGGTGGGCTGTGCAGATGGCTGATGCCGCCGAGGGCCGTCACGCGGGCGACAATGCCGTCCAGACCCCGGCCGGTACCGACGTGTGCCCCGCCGCGACCGTCGTCGACGATGAGCACGCTCAGGTGCCCGTCGTCCACTGAACCGCAGACGCTCACGCGAGTTGCCGAGGCGTGCTTGGCCGCGTTGGCCACCGCCTCGCAGATCGCGTAATAGGCGGTCAAGGACGTGGTCTCGGGCAACTTCTCGGCCGGGAGCTGCAGTTCGACGTCGAAGGGATAATGCCTGGTGGCGTCGTGTACGGCTGCGGCGAGCCCGAGGCGCAGCGCCGGGGGATTGAGCCCCTGCGCCAGCTCGCGTAGGTCGGCCAAAGCATCCTGGAGTTGACTGCGCATCACGCCGAGCGCCTGCCTGCCGGACGGGTCGGTCATGGTGGCCTCGGCTGTGGCGATCTGCAGCCCGAGGGCCAGGAACTTCTGCTGGGCCCCGTCGTGCAGGTTCTGCTCGATCCGGCGACGCTCGGCGTCGGCCGCCTGGACCGTGCGGGCGCTCGCGGCCTGCAACTCGCGGAGCTGGGCCTGGGTGGTGGCCAACAACAAGGCGTTCTCCAGGCTCAGGCTGAAGGCGGCCACCGTAGCCGCCACCAGTTCGCCGTCCCGGACGATCAGCGGGTCGGTCCTTACCCGCGCCAAGGGCTTGCCGTCGGATGCGGCGACGTCGACCACGAGGGTGCGGGCATCCGGGGTAGACGCCAGCGGCTCCCAGGTGGGCAGCAGGTAGACGCTATCGGCGGCAGACCAGTAGGCGATCTGCGCCGACGGGTCTTTCAACGCCTGCCGCAGGACGTGGACGACCTCGTCTGGCGTTGGCCGCGCGTGCAGGTGCAGGACCAGTTCGGCCACCGCCGCGCGAGCCAGCAACCGGCGCAGGACGCAGACGAGAAAGGCCGTGGGCACAGCCAGCGTCCCCAGGGCTGAGACGGCGTAGACGACATTCATCTCTGGGTCCCCAAACCCCAGCAAAGAGCCGATGGGAACCAGCGAGACCAGAGCGCCTGCAAAGATGGCGGCCACGCCCGTGGGTGCCTTCAGCCGGCGCAGTCCGGGCTTGCTGCGAGCAAGCTTTCCCGCCCAGACAAGGGCGTAGAGCACGAGCAAAACCACATTGCCCACGTTGGCGACGTCTTGGATGAGGATCAGGGCGTGCAGATTGGGCCACAGAGTTGGCCACCACGCACCGGGCGCGAAGCCGTACCACTCGGGCAGGGAGACAACCGTCGTCAGCCACGGCGTCACCACGACCCAGGCCAGCATGACGCCGAAGATCCATCGATCCCCCCTTGCCGTGGCCTCGTCCGGATATCGGTAGAGAGCCCACCCTGCGGCCACAAACCAGGTCGGCCCGACGACCTGCGACAAGAGCGGGAGCGGGCCCACCTGCCACTCGTTCGCCCAGCTCGCCACGAGGAGGACGGCCGCGAAGATCATGGCGACACCAGTGCGCGCCTGCCCGGGCTCGGCGAGGAGGACGATGCCGATGGCGAACAGGCTGACGGCCAATGCGGTTGTGGCCGCACCCACGATGGGACTGTCGCGGAACAGGGCCAGCAGCCCGACTCCGGCCAAGACGGCAAAGGTGGGGGTGAGCGTCGCGAGGACCAGCCACAGATCCCGCCCGGCCCGGATGACCCCGGTGGCGGCGCTCCGGCGGACGTAGATCAGGCTCCCCACCCCCAGACCTTCAACTAAACGGGTCAGGCAGACCAGTGGGGATCCCGAGCGGGCGTCTTGGAAACCCGAGCCGAGATGCGGAGGCCCCACTGAAGAGCACCTTATTCCCGCATCAGGCTGCGCCGGGGAGGAGTTGCTCGCTAGCCGGCAAGGCCTAGGCGATCTCGCCCTGCCTGGTCGGTTAAGGGCTTTCGCCGGCCGCCTCATCCCGAAGGCAGGAATCGCCATGCGTAGTGGGTGCCGACACGTAGCGCAATCTCGACCACATCCAGAAGGTGAACCCCATCCTCGGCGTGCTCACCGCGGACGCTGACGCATTCTCGATGTAGTCGAGATTGCGCTACCTCGGCCGCCACCGGCCGCATTTCGCCCAGGTTCTTCTTGGCGAGGCCGCGCCCGGGTCGTATCCGACTCCCGGGCTGAGGCAGTGAGGCGGGGAGGGACGATGAAGTACCTGCAGTACGAGCCGCATGGCCCGGAGGAGGAGTGAAGCGCTCCCTGTTTCCCGGCACACCGAGACCGACGGCCCAACAAGAAACCGCAGGTCACATCGGGTGTGACCTGCGGTTCGAGGGTGGTGGCCAGAAGCGGGGTCGAACCGCTGACCTTCCGATTTTCAGTCGGACGCTCTACCAACTGAGCTATCTGGCCGAGCCGGACGAGACTCCGTCCGACGAGCGACCCTGACGGGACTCGAACCCGCGACCTCCGCCGTGACAGGGCGGCGCGCTAACCAACTGCGCTACAGGGCCTTGCGTGTACACAGCCTTGCATCTACACAAGGGTCGTGCGTACCCCCAACCGGATTCGAACCGGCGCTGCCGCCTTGAAAGGGCGGTGTCCTAGGCCGCTAGACGATGGGGGCCCGTCATGACTGACTTGTCCTTGACTGACAACCACCGCCCACGACCGTCAGGCGCGATCCGTCGAGGACTTGAAGATCATAGGGGGTCGCGGGGCCATTCTCCAAAGCGGTTACTCGCAGGCGCCGTTGAGACCGGGGCCGGGTGGTTGCCGACCGTGTCGTGACTCTCCTTCCGGTGGGCGGGGCGAGACGGTGCGCAGGCAGCCCGAGGTGCGAGCATGAGGTGTGATCGGTGTGACTGGGCGGCGGCGCCCTCTGAGCCTGGCCCTGCAGGGCGGTGGTGCCCACGGCGCCTTCACGTGGGGCGTGCTCGATCGGCTGCTGGAATCCGGTCGGTTCGATGCCACAGCCATTACCGGCACGAGCGCCGGTGCCATCAACTCGGTGGCTCTGGCAGCCGGGCTGGCCGAGGGCGGCCCCGCCGCGGCGAGACGGGTCCTGCACGACGTCTGGTCGGCTGTGGGGGAAGCCGGCCCCGCGCGGTGGCTGGTGGCGGGCACCGACACAGACCCGAGCCTCATTCCGCCCGCGAAGGCCGCGGTTCGGCTTTCTCGCTCGCTGTCGCCGTATCAGCTCAATCCGCTCGGGACGGACCCGTTGAAGGACATCCTCGAGCGCTCGATCGACTTCGAGCTGCTGCGCTCACCGTCGGCCCCCAGGGTGGGAATCGCCGCCACCAATGCCCTCACCGGCCGGCTCCGGATCTTCGACAACACCGTGCTCAGTGTTGACGCCGTGTTGGCGTCAGCCTGTCTGCCCGCCATGCACCAGGCGGTGATCGTCGACGATGAGCCGTACTGGGATGGCGGGTACAGTGCCAATCCGCCCCTGTGGCCCTTGCTCTACGGCCCGGCCCGCGACGTGCTCATGGTGCTGATCTGTCCGGTGCGGCACGAGGGCATTCCCAAGACAAGCGATTCGATCAGGGCGCGAGAGGCGGAGTTCGCGTTCACGTCCAGCTTCCTCCGTGAATCGGAGTTGCTGGCGGCAGCCTCGCGGCGCGCGCTCGCCACGCCCCAACTGCTGCGTGGGGCGCTCGATCGTCGTCTGGCCCGGATCCGCTGGCATCTGCTCGACGCCGGCCCCGCACTCGGCGAGCTGGCAGCTGAGACGCGGATGATCGCCCATGGCCCGTTCCTGGAGTCGCTCAAGCTGAAGGGCCGCGAGGCCGCGCAGGAATGGCTGCGCCGGGACGGCCGCGCGGTGGGCCGGCGCGCCAGCGCTGATCTCGCCAGCCTGGCCCGACTACCCCGGCGTTGAGCCGGTGGTGACCTGGGTGGCGTTGAGTCGGTGGAGATGACCCGGGAAGCCTTCGAGGAAGCGGTGGGCGACGCGCTCGATCTGGTTCCACCCGAGTTGATGCGGCAGGTGCGGAACCTGGTGTTCGTGGTCGAGGACGACCCGCCTCCCGGCGAGAGCGACCTGCTGGGCCTCTACGAGGGAACACCGCTGACCGAGCGTGATTCGTGGTGGGCGGCGGGCGCGCTGCCCGACCGGATCACGGTTTTCCGCAATCCGACGCTGGCCCAGTGCGCCACCGACGCCGACGTCAAGCGTGAGGTGGCCGTCACGATCGTGCATGAGATCGCGCACTACTTCGGCATCGACGAGGCTCGTCTACACGAACTCGGTTGGGGCTGACCGGTTGACGGGCTGTCGACCGGTCGGTGGGGCCGGGCCCGAACGCCGAATGGCGGGCACCCGGGGTGGGTGCCCGCCATTCGGCGTTGTCACAGGGAAGAACCGGAGAGGGTTCAGGCCTTCTTGGCCGCGCGCGTAGTGGTCTTGCGCGGGGTGGTCTTGCGGGCCGGAGTGGGGGCCTCGGTGTCGGCTGCGGTGGTGGCCGCAGCCGCGGGGGTGGCCGACTTGGCAGCCGCTTCGGTGGCGGCCTTCACGTCGTTGCCGACCTTCTCAGCGTGGCTCTGAACGACCTCGGCCGCACCCTGGGTGATGGCGGTGTTGGAGTCGACCAGCTTCTGGGTGGCGGCCACGTTGCGCTCGGCGGCGTCGGTGATCGTGGTCTGGATCGTCTCGGCCTGGTTGCGCATGGTGTCGGCCACGGTGGAGCTCGCGGAGGCGAGGCTCTTGGCGAACTGGCGCTGAGCGGAGAGGAACTGCTCGGCGAAGTCGAAGACCTGGTCGATGACCTCGGCGGGGTCGACCGAGCTCACCGGGAACGAGGTCTGCGGGGTGGTGGTGAAGAACTGCTGCGCAGCCTTGGCCCAGCTGTCAGCGGCAGCGTTCATGGCGTCCAGGTACTGCTCCTGCGGGGTGCTCATCGTTGTGCTCCTTGTATGTGTCCGCCTCTTCGGCGGACGGTGGTCTGGGATTGTCCGGGACCCTTCGGGAGGTGCTCCGAACCGTTGATTGAAATACTACGCGCCTGATGCGCAGTAAGTCAAGCACTGGTTGGCGACTACGTCCGATCGGTCATCAAATCAACCTCTCGCCTTCATCGTCCGAGTGCAAGCGGTGGATGTCGACCGCAGGATTTATCACAATCTGACAAGAATTCTTCACGGGGGCGCCGGGGATCGATAGATCTGGGCGGTAGACATTGCGTCCGTGGGAAATTGACCGCGGAGACGGGCGTGCGGCTCGGGTGCCCGCGCGTGAAGAAGTGGCTCGATTGCCGCACCAGTGTGAGCAATCCGTCATAGCAGATCGCGGAGGTCCGAGTCCTGTGGTCGAGCCGATCGGACGGTCGGCTCAGGGGCGCAGCACCGCGTCGGCAGCGCCGCCACCACGCACTCCGGCGGGCACCCCGTCGAGATCGAAGCCGGGACGGGGGCCGTCTCCGGAGTCGTTCACGAGGCTGTCGAAGAGCGAGGCCTGCTCAAGGGCCTGCTTGCCGCCGCCCTCGGGTGCAGGCGTGGGGTAGTGGCCTGTGAAACAGGCAGTGCAGAGGTTCTGCACGGGTTGCCGCGTCGCCTCGATCATGCCGGCTTCGCTGATATATCCCAGGGAGTCGGCGCCCAGTGAGGCGCAGACCTCCGAGGCGTCGAGGCCCGCCGCGATCAGTTCGGCTCGGGTGGCGAAGTCGATGCCATAGAAGCAGGGCCAGCGCACGGGCGGCGAGGAGATCCGCACGTGCACCTCGCGAGCACCGGCCTCGCGCAGCATGCGTACCAGCGCGCGCTGGGTGTTGCCGCGCACGATGGAGTCGTCGACCACCACGAGCCGTTTGCCGGCGATCACCTCGCGCAGTGGATTGAGCTTGAGCCGGATGCCCAACTGGCGGATCGTCTGCGACGGCTGGATGAAGGTGCGTCCGACATAGGCGTTCTTCACCAGGCCCTGCCCGTACGGAATGCCCGAGGCATCGGCGTAGCCGATGGCCGCAGGGGTGCCCGATTCAGGTGTGGGGATGACGAGGTCGGCCTCCACCGGATGCTCGCGGGCGAGGATCCGTCCCATCTCCACGCGCGAGGCGTGCACGCCGCGGCCGGCGATGGTCGTGTCGGGACGCGCCAGGTAGACGTATTCGAATACACACCCCTTCGGCTCGGCCGGCGCGAACCGCGTGCTGCGCAGACCGTCCGCGTCGATGGCGATCAGTTCGCCCGGCTCGATCTCGCGTACCGGGGAGGCGCCCACGATGTCGAGGGCTGCCGTCTCCGACGCCACCACCCAGCCGGAGTCGAGCCGGCCCAGCACAAGCGGACGGATGCCGTGCGGGTCGCGAGCCGCGTAGAGCGTGTGCTCGTCCATGAAGACGAGGCAGTACGCCCCCTGCAGCTGCGGGAGGATCTCGACCGCGGTCGCCTCGAGCGTGCGATCGGGGCTGCCCGCGAGGAGTGCCGTGATGAGCGCGGTGTCGGTGGTGTTGCCGCGGGCGAGCTCGCCACGCACGGCCGGGCCGTGCAGCCGTTCGGCCAGATCGCGCAGCTGGTGCGGATTGGTGAGATTGCCGTTGTGGCCGAGAGCCACTGTGCCGGTGGCGGTGTTGCCGAGGGTGGGCTGGGCGTTCTGCCAGCTGCTGCCCCCGGTGGTGGAGTAGCGGGTGTGCCCGATGGCCAGATGACCCTTGAGCGGTGCCAGGGAGCGCTCATCGAAGACTTGGGCCACCAGGCCCATCTCCTTGTAGACAAGCAGGTGCTTGCCGTTCGATACCGCGATGCCCGCAGACTCTTGGCCGCGGTGCTGCAGGGCGTAGAGCCCGTAGTAGGTGAGTTTCGCAACGTCCTCACCGGGTGCCCAGACTCCGAAGACGCCGCAGGCGTCTTGTGGACCCTTTTCGCCGGGAAGGAGGTCGTGGGACAGTCGACCGTCGCCGCGTGCCATGGGTCCATGGTGACACGTCCCGGGTCGGATCAACGCGCCCGCCCGGTTTGAGCGGTATGAACAGAGCTGCGGATGCGGTCGGCGATGGCTGGAGGGGCGCAGGGAGCCGGGCCGGTCGATGTCACGCCGGCTTGGTCTGCGGGTACCGCGGATGCCGCCGCTGTCTCGTGCTGGGAGCCGCAGCTGCGGAGCGGTCGTGCAGGCGTGTATCGCGCGATGCCCACGGCAGAGGTGTTTGGGCGCCGGGCTCAGGGCCGGTCGAGCAGCACGGCTAGAAGGCCACCGGCAAAGCCTCCGACGAGCCCGCACAGCACGGCCATGTAGCCCAGAACAGACGACACGCTGTACTCGTCCGGGTTGCTGAATGCGAGCGTGAGGAACCCTGCCACCGCTACTCCGAGCAGCACCCCTGCGCCGATGAAGATCCGATACCGCGGCGCAAGACGGCGGCGGCGGACGACGATCTCCTCGGGGGCTTCTTGCACGTTCCGACTCTACGCGCCCGACTCGCCGAACTCGGAACGCAACTATGCCGCGTCAACCTCCCGGAGGCGCTGTCCCCCTCCCGGGATGGGGATGTCCCCTCCGCGCGGTCCACGTCCCGCGGTGAGGTCAGCCGTGGGACGAGCGCCTACCCAAGCGGCATCACGTCCGAGAGGTCGGTGCGCTGACCGCTGGCATGCAGGGTTCCGGCCTGCGCCGCCATCGTCCAGGCAAGCTCTCCGGTCGCGATGCGTAGCCAGGTGTCGGGGTCGGTCTCCACCACCGCGGGCGGCGTGCCCCGGGTGTGCCGCGGTCCGGCCACGCACTGCACCACGCCGAACGGCGGCACCCGCACCTCCACCGAGTTGCCCGGACGGCGCTCTGCCAGAACCGCCAGGGTGTACCGCACGGCAGCGGCGATCACCGGGCGGTCCACCGTCTGAGGAGCCGCCCTCCATTGCGACAGCGCTGCAGCTCCTTGGGGGGTCACGGTGAAACGTGGCATCCGTCCATGGTCGCGCGGGCGCCTCGGCTCTGAAAACCGGCGCCTCGCCTGCGTCCGGACCAGACAGCGAAACCGCAGTGTCGGGCACACTGACAGGGTGCCCGTTGACGACGTCGGACCCAAGGAACGGCCCGACAGAGCACCGGGCAACCGAGACACCCTGAGCAGCTGGGACGCCGCCACGCAGCTGCGCGACCTCGGCTCAGGGCGCTGGCGGGCGGAGGTGGCACCCGGCTATTCGATCGTGGGCAAGACGAACGGCGGTTACGCCCTCGCGCTGGCCGCCAAGGCAGCCGTCGCCAGCCTGGGAGAGCAGACCCGGCACAGCGAACCGCTGGCGATCGCGGGCAGCTATCTCGCGTCGGCACCAGCGGAGCCGGTTGACCTGGTGGTGCAGGTGTTACGCGCCGGACGCTCCACCAGTGTCTGCGATGTGCGCATGCAGTCGGTCGACGCTTCGCAGGTGTATCTCGTGGCGAGCGTGACCTGTGGTGCGCTGCCAGGGGTAGGCGAAACCCAGCCCCACTCGTTGCCCAGACCCGCCGACATGCCCGACCCCGCCGATTGCATGCTGTTGACGCGGCACGGCGCCGGGTTCGACGTACGGCTGATGGACGAGCTGGAGGAGTACTGCGACCCCGCCGGTCTCGGCTGGATTGTGAGCCGGCCGCGGGGCGTCGGCGAAATCCGTGCCTGGGTGCGGTTCGTGGACGGCAGGCAGTTCGACCCGGTGGCACTGGTGCTCGCCGTCGACGCGCTGCCGCCGGCCACGTTCGACCTCGGCCAGGGCGGGTGGACTCCCACCATTCAGCTCTCCGCCCTCCTGCGCGCCCAGCCCGCTCCCGGACGGTTGCTCGTGCGCCAGGTAGCTCGGTGCATCGCAGCCGGCACCGGGCCGTCGAGGCGCACCGCCACTGTCGATGAGACCTGCGACGTGTGGGACAGCACCGGCGCGCTGGTGGCCACCGGGCATCAGCTGGCGGGGTTGCGGCTGTCGTAAGGGCGCGCCCGGCAGGCCCCTCCGCTCAGAGCAGGCGTCGGTCGGCAGCCCACTTCGTCAGTTCGTGTCGGGATGACAATTGAAGCTTGCGCAGCACGGACGACACGTGGGTCTCCACCGTCTTGACCGAGATGAAGAGCTCCTTGGCAACTTCCTTGTAGGCATAACCACGGGCGATCAGCCGCATCACCTCACGTTCGCGCGCCGAGAGCCGGTCGAGTTCGGCGTCGATCTGGGCCACGTCGCCCGCGGTGGCGCCGAAGGCGTCGAGCACGAAGCCGGCCAGCCGTGGGCTGAACACCGCATCGCCGGCGGCCACCCGCCGGATGGCCGCGGCGAGGTCGGGTCCGGAGATCGACTTCGTGACGTAACCCCTTGCCCCGCCGCGGATGACGGCGATCACATCGTCCGCGGCGTCACTGACCGACAGCGCCAGGAAACGCACTGGATCGCCCGCCTCGGTGGTCAGGGCGCCACACCGTCGAAGCACTTCCGCGCCACCGCCCCCGTCGCCTCCGGGTAGGTGGACGTCGAGCAGCACCACCTGGGGTCGGGTGGCGGTGACGCGTGCGATGGCCTCCTCCACGGTGGCCGCCTCACCCACCACGTCGAGCTCGGGATCGGTGTCGGCGAGCTCGGCACGCACCCCCGTGCGGAAGAGCCGGTGGTCGTCGACGAGAAGGAGCGAGAGGCGGGTCATGGGTTCGGCGTCCTCGAAGGGTCTGGTTGGTTCGAAGGGTGGTTTCTGCGGACGTGGATCGGCATCGTCAACCTGCCGGGACAGGCAGCCGCAGGCTCACCTCGGTGCCGCCACCGGGTGCGGCCCGCACGGTGGCCGAACCGCCGGCGCGCTGCATCCGGCCGATCACCGACTCCCGCACGCCGAGCCGGTCGGCAGGCACGGCGGCAAGATCGAAACCCGCACCCCGGTCACGGACGAAGGCCTCCACGGCCCCGCCCGTGCACTCCACGTAGACCGAGACGCCGGCCTTGCCGTGCCGGGCGGCGTTGAGCAAGGCCTCGCGCAGCGCCTGCAGGAGCGACTGGGTGCCGGGCGTCACGTCGATGTCGCCCACGCTGACCAGCTCGATCGGGGTGCCGTGATCGTCCTCGACCTCCCCGCAGATCCGGCGCACGGCCGCCACGAGCGACTCGTCGTGAGTAGCCACTTCGCCTGCGCCATAGAGGTACTCGCGCAATTGCCGCTCCTGGGCGCGGGCGAGCCGGGCGACAGTTTCGGCGTCGTGGGCGCGCCGCTGGATGAGCGCGAGCGTCTGCAGCACGGAGTCGTGCAGATGAGCGGCGATCTCCGCGCGCTCCTCCTGGCGCACCCGCTCGCCGCGCTCGCGCTCGAGGTCTTGCAGCAGTCGCCGACCCCAGGGAGCCAGCACGATCGCCACTCCCGCAAGGACGGCGAGCAATGCCACGCCCAGAACAAGCAGCGCTCCCGGCCCCAGTCTCGGCGCCAGCAGCAGCACGACCCCGGCCACTACGAGCAGCAGCCCGGCGGCCACCCGTAAGGCGCCCCATCGGCCGGCGAACGACACCGACATCAGCCAGCGTTCGCGTTCGGCGCGATCGAGCTGGCCGAGGCCCAGGGCAGCGCCGGCCAGCACGACGCTCACCGGAACGGCCACCGACAGTTGCACCGTGTCGGAGAACCGGCTGATCACGACGATGACGGCGCCCGCGATGAGCGCCACCCCGAGCACCAGGGCTCGTACGTTCTCGTCGTGATAACCGAAATCCCGTAGGACCTGGCGCGCGTGCACGCTGGCTGCCGGCCGGCCCGTGCTCGGGCCGGTGCGCAGTTGCTTGGACGCGGCGCGTAGGTCGGCGTCGTCTTGCGGGATGACGGCCCACAGCAGCACGTAGACGATGACCCCGACGCCGTTGACGGCAGTGAGCGCCAGGAAGGCGATCCTGATCACCAGCACGGGAAGGTTGAGGTGATCGGCCAGGCCCTGGGCCACGCCGGCCACCAGGCGACGGCTGCTGGGCCGTTGCAGACGGCGGGGAGGCTGTACTCGATTGGCCGGGCCTGACTGCTGTGGCCCGGACTGCTGTGGACCAGCCTGCTGTGGCCCGAACTGCTGTGGCCCGAACTGCTGTGGCCCGGACTGCTGTGGCCCGGACTGTGCCTGTCCTGACTGGGGCGAGCTCGACCCTGCCGCCTGCGAGGATGCGCCCCGAGACGGCGCTGCGCCCGGCCCTGGTTCTGCGGCTGGCCCCGACTCCGCGGCTGGCCCCGGCTGGGCGCCGGCAGGCGCAGTCAGCCATGGCGCAAAGCTGGCTGGGTCAGGGTGACGTGCGGGCACCCGTCCATCTTCTCCCGCTGGACGTGATTGTGCGCCCGGGTGCGCCCCGCGGACTGCCCCTACGACACCGGCGCGGCGTCCAGGGGTGGGTGGGGGTTTACCCGGATGCGGGCGGCCACCATCGCGACCAGAGTTGGTCAGGTGAACGCCACCTACCCACCTCCGAATCAACCGCCCTACCAACCTCCGCCGCTACCCCCGGAGCCACCCACGTCCGGAGCGCAGCAGCCTGGCAGCCAGCCGCCGCTCCTGTCTGGATTCTTTGACCGGGTTCGCAGTTGGGGATTGGTGCGACCGATTCCCCGTAGCGGGCCCGGTGTCTGCCGGGCCATCGGTGATCGCTGGGGGCTCGATCCGCTGATCGTGCGGCTCGCGTTCGTGGTGTTCGCGCTGATGGGAGCGCTCGGTGTGCTGGTCTACGGTCTGGCGTGGCTGCTGCTGCCTGAGGCCGATGGCCGGATTCATGCCGAGGAGTTCCTGAGGAGGGGACGGCTCAGCGGGGGGTTCGTCGGTTCCGCAGTGCTGATCGTTGTCGGGTTCGGGGGCCTGGGCAGCTTCAATCTCGGCGCGGACCACGGCCCCCGCTGGCCGTTTTTCTGGTTCCTGGTGGCGGCGGCGATCGTCAGCTTCGTGGTGTACCGGTCGCGGCATGCCGGGCCGGGTGCCGGCCCTGCCTGGACCGGCTCGCGTTCCACCGGAACTCCTGCGACCGGCGGGCATTCCGCTGATAACCCAGTCGATCTGACCAAAACACATGCCGCAGGCGCAGACCAGCACACAGGTGCGGCACCGCAAGCGGGGTGGCAATACAACGCGCCGCCGCCGTACGTCCCACCGCAAAACTCTGCGCAGCAACAAAACAACTCTGCGCAGCAACAAAACTCAGTGCCGCCGCGAAACTCAGTGCCGCCACCGGTTGCACCGCGACGTCCGCGCCGCCGTCCCGCGGGGCCGCGGATCGTGGCTGCAGTTGCCGGCCTGGCACTCATCGCGATGGCCGGCGTGGGCGGACTCGGCTTCTTCTTCGGCTGGCGGCCGTCGGGCGGCCTGCTGCTGTGGGCCGCGATGAGCGTGGTGGCCGTGATCGGGCTGGCCACCATGATCGTCGGTCTGCTCGGCCGCCGGGCGGGTGGGCTGATCGGCCTCGCCGTGCTGTGCGTGCCGTTGGTGATGGTGGGCCTGGTGGCCTCGCAGGTGGGGCAGGGTCGGCTCGATCGCTTCAGGCCCTACATCGCGGCCACCGACTCCGGTTATCGGCACACGTCCGGGATGGACGATCGGCAGTGGACGCTGAGCGGCCCTGTGGTGCATGACGAGTCCTACATCGCCACCGCAGGCGACGGGCGCCTCGATCTGACCGGCATCTCCGCCCTGCCCGTGGGCCAGCCGGTACACACCATTTCGGTGGAGGCAGCCGCCGGCGATATGACCGTTCTAGTGCCCAAGGGGCAGACGATTGCCATCGACCTGAACGAGCGCGCCGGCGACGTGCAAGTCGACGGACAGAACCCCCAGGCGGTCGCCGGCGCGAGTGTGTCGACCAGCGATCACGTCGTGACCGTGCTCGGGCCGAGCGGCGATCCCGCGGTGCGGCTGGTCGGCACCGCCCTGGCCGGCGACATTTCGATCGAGAGCAGGTAAGGCAGATGAACGACAGCGACCGCAGCGAATTCGGACCTCGATTCACCGACGACGACAAGTCCGCCGCGGATCAGCGCGCCCGGCCGGGTGACCTCGACGCTCCCGCCGGCCACGGCGACTTCGGCGAGACGAACTACGACGACACCGCGGTGGTGCGTCGCGGGCTCGACCTGTCGGCGCGAGAACCCGGCATCGACGGACCTCCGATCGACTCGCCTGGCGAGGCTGCCGCCGATCGCTCGATCGAGTCCTCTGCGGGACCGAGCGGGCAGCATTCGCCTCCGTCGGCCCCAGATCCCGGGGGCCTGGAGTTGGGCCCGGCCGACGTAGCAGGACCGCCCCCGGCGCCTGGCCCGGTCTCCGGTGCGATCGCAGTGGAACAAGTCGGCAAGGACACCGGGTCGCCTGCTCTGCAGGTACCGACGGGAGTGAGCGCCCCCACCGTGGTGTGGGGATTGGTGCTGGTGGCATTGGCCGTGCTCGGACTGGTAGACGCGGTGACCAACTGGCGGCTCGACCCGGTGCTGACGGCGGCTCTCGTGGCCGGTGTGGCCGGTGTCCTGTTGGTGCTCACGGCCGGTATCAGCGGCCTCCGCGCCACCAAGCAACGCTGAGCCCAGGCCCTCGATGCCCGCGTCGGGCGCGGCTCTCCGCGGGGCGGACCCGGTCGCTGTCCCTTTTCCGACACGAATCGAAGCCTGCGAGGTCGGCTGAGCACGAGATCCGGAGCCGCCACAGAATTCGTGTCGGAAAAGGGACACGCCTAGGTCGCAATTCAAGGTCGACCAAGGTGCACGCCGACTAGTGAGTCCGTCGGTTCGGCCAGGGTTCCAGCCAGGCACGTGAGGGGTCGGGTGTGCGCCGTAGAGCGTGCACCCGACCCCTTGGTGCCATCAGTCAGCTGGTGAGTTGCTCCGCGGGTCTGCGCAGGCTCAAGACCACCGACCCGGCCAAGACCACCACCACGACAACGAGGCTGACCAGGGAGGGGATCTCGGGAATCGAGGTGCTGAACGTCTTGTGCGCGGCCTGGAGCACCAGCTTGACCCCGATGAAGCCGAGGATGATCGCGAGGCCCTTGCCCAAGTAATGGAAGCGGTCGAGCATCCCCGCGAGCAGGAAGTACAGGGCGCGGAGGCCCAGGATGGCAAACGCGTTGGAGGAGTAGACGATGAACGTGTCGTCGCTCACCGCGAGCACCGCCGGAACGCTGTCCACCGCGAAGATGAGGTCAGCGGCCTCGATGGCCACCACCACGGCCAGCAGAGGAGTGGCCACCCAGGCGCCGGCATCCTTCACGAAGAACCTGGTGCCGGCGTACTCGTCGCGCATCGGCACGAGTTTGCGCAGGGCGCGGACGGCGACATTCTTGCCGGGGTCGTACTCGTCCTCGTCGGAGTCCTTCATCAGCTTGTAGGCGCTGTAGAGCAGGATCGCGGCGAAGCCGAAGAGGATGAAGCTGAACTGGGAGACGATGGCCACGCCGGCGGAGATGAAGATCGCCCTGAAGAGCAGCGCTCCGATCACGCCGTAGAAGAGCACCCGGTGCTGGTACTGCCGTGGCACGGCGAAGTAGCCGAAGATCAGAGCGAAGACGAAGAGGTTGTCGACCGACAGGCTCTTCTCCAGTAGCCAGGCCGTGGTGTATTCGACGGCCGCATTGCTGCCCAGAACGAACCAGACGAGTCCGCCGAAGGCAAGCGCCAGCGCGACCCAGACACCGCTCCAGGCGGCGGCCTCCTTGAAGCCGATGACGTGGTCGCCGCGGTGGGCGAGGAGATCGATCGTCAATGCGACGATGACGATGGCTGCGAAGGTGAGCCATAACCACACAGGAACGTCGAGCATGCGCTTGCCTTTCAGGAGGGGGTTGCGTTTCCTCCATGGTGGCGAGAGCACGACCTCGGAGCTGGGTCGAGAGTCGGTCAAAGACTGGTGATTACTTTGCCGGAAGTCGGCAATTTTCTCGCGTGAATCCCCAGCAGGTCCTGGGGTCAGGGGAGCGGCTCGGCGTCGTCGGGCCAGCCCAGCAACTGCGCTGCGGTGACGGCTGCGTGCAACGTCAACCTGGCCTCGGCATCGTGCGGATCGCGTCCGATCAGCTCGGCTGCCCGGTGCAGCCGATAGGTGACCGCGCGCACCGACAGGTGCAGGCGGGAGGCTGTTGCGGTGGCGTTGCCGCCGCAGGTGTAGAAGGCCTCCAGCGTGGCGAGCAGGTCGTGTGGCCCGCCGCGTGCCTCCAGCAGCCCCGACAGGGTCGCCTCGACGAACTGCCGGGCCGCATCGCGATCACGCAGCAGCACGCGGTAGACGCCCAGCTCATCGGCCGTCACCACCGGGCCTGCGATGCCCGCGCGGCGGGCCAGGTACAGGCTCTCTTCGGCCTCGGCGCGGCTGGCGCGCACCGCCACCGGCCCCACTCGTAAGTTCGACACGGCAACCAGCCAGTCCGTCCCGGCTGAGCCGTACGGGCCCAAGGCGTCGCGCAGCACGTCGGCGATCGCGTCCGCGACGTCGATACCCGCGCGCCGGTTGGGGGCGGCGGCAATCGTCAGCAGCCGCGAGTCGCGAAAGACCACAAGGGGAGACGCGTCGGCGAGCCGGCCCCGTAGGGCGGTCTCGACTGCCGCCGGCAGGCGCGCCGTGGCCGGACCATCGATGCGAGGTGAGCTCGAGGCCAGCACCACAACGAGGGGACCGGCAATCGGCAGGCCGAGCTCTTCGGCCGTCGCAGACGCTTCCAACGCCTGTCGGCCGCCGGCCAACAGGGCATCGACCACCTGGTGCCGGGTGGCCTCTTCGAGTCGGACGAGGTCCGCCCGGGCAAGCTGGAAGCCCTCGATGAGGGCTGCCACGCCGTCGTCCGCAGCTCGCAACACCCAAAGCGCAGCCTCCCGGGGGTCGCTCGGATCCACGGCTGGCGGGCCGTCCCGCCACAACCGCCAGGCCGCCGACAGATAGAGGTCCACCGCAGCCCGAGCAGCCGTTCCGGCCGCAGCCGCCCGCGCACCGGCCTGCGTGCACGCCCGCAGTTCGCTGTCGTTCAACCGGCGCCGGGCGGCGGCGACCGCCAACACCGTCGCGAGGAAGTCGCCGAGCAGCTCTGCGTCGGCCAGCCCCGCGTCGCGTGCTGCCTCCGCCGCCACAGCCTGCAGGCTCGCCTGGCTGGGCTCGGCGTTCGCCAGGTTGTCTTCCGTGGCATGCCGACCCGTCGGGCGCCGGCCGCGGGAGGGATCGGCCTGGTTGCTCATCCGTCCATCGTGACCCTCGGACGACTGCGGCGCTAGTTGCCGACACTCGGCAAGTCAATAATGCCCGCTTCGGCCGTTTAGGCGAGTCGTACGCACTCAGTCGCTCGTGCACTTCCGGCGCGGCAAGCATCGTCGCCAGCCGCTCCTAGGGCACGAGCTCCGGACAGATCATCCGACATGCAGCTCGTGACCTTGCTCGATGCTCGCCAGCCGCTGAGTGGGCACGAGCCCTGGACCGGGCACGGTATCCAGGCGCACCGCATTCGCACGGTCGCGGGTTGCTCGTGGCATGTTGGAACCATGCAGTTGACGCACCTTGGCCATTCGTGCCTGCTCGTCGAGACCGGCGGCAAACGCATCCTGATCGACCCCGGCGCCTTCTCCACCGACTGGCACGCGGTCACCGACCTCGATGCCATCGTGGTGACCCATCAGCATCCCGATCACATCGATCCGGCCAACGTCCCTGCCCTCGTGGCCGCCAACCCGCAGGCGGCGGTGCTCGCCGAACCGGCTGCCGTCGAGTTGGTGGGTGGCTCCGCACGGGCCAGCGTCGCCGGTGCGTCGCTCGACCTCGGCGGCGTCACCATCACCCCGGTGGGCGGCCGGCATGCGGTGATCCACGCCGACATCCCTCGAGTGGGCAATCTCGGTGTCGTGGTGGCGGCCAGCGGCGAGCCCACGCTGTTTCACCCGGGTGATGCCTACGAGTACGCACCCTCGGGGGTCGATGTGCTCGCCGTCCCGCTCAATGCGCCCTGGTGTGCGTTCAAGGAGACGGTCGAGTTCACTCGGGCCGTGGCGCCCGGTGTGGTCGTGCCGATCCACGATGCGCTGCTCTCCCAGATCGGCCGCGCGTTGTACCTGAGGCAGCTCACCGCCCTGGGCAATGCGGCTGTCACCGATCTTGCCGGGGCAGGGCGTCAGGAGGTCGCGCCCTGAGGCCGCGGTCTCACGCTGCCAGGTAGCCCTGCGCCGCGCACCTCGCTGCGAATGGCACGGCAAGGGCCGGACGGCTGGCCCAGCTGAGCAGTTCAGGCTTGGCCAAGGCTGATGGCCTCCGGCCGGAGGACCTGCCCGGGTGCCGTCTGCACCGGGACTGCCTGTTTGGGCACCGGGAGGCGTCCGAAGCGCACCCCGGTCAACTCAGCGGTGCTGCGCTCGATCTCGCGAAGCTCGGCGATACCGGCCCGCTCGCAATCATCGGTCCGCTCGTAATCATCGGTCCGCTCGTTGTCATCGGCCCGCTTGGTGTCATCGGACGGGTTGGTGTCACCAAGGACGTCGAGCAGTGCATGCAGGAGCGCCCAGACCAGCCTCGGATCGCTCGTCTGGCGCACCACGTCGCGCAGGGTGGCGGCCAGCTTCGTGAGGTCGAGCCAGGGGCAGGCGTCGATCGCGGTGGCCCACAGGCGGCCGCAGGCTTGGGCGTCGAACCAGTCCTCCGTCAACCGGCACAGTGCGGCCACTGCGGCTGAGCGGTCTTCAGGGGCATGCAGGCAGGCGCCGAACAGCAGTGCCGCGGCGGTGGCGTCGCCGGTACGCCCGCGGGCGTCGCCCAGCAGCGACAGAGCGCGCAGGTTCTGGATGAGCTGGCGGCGTTCGGACGCGCAGAGCGGCCCGATCAGGTAGGCCGAGGTGACCTCTCTATGGTGCGGCAACGCCATCAGCGCCACCAGCGCCGAGCCCTCCACCGCGTAACTCGACACCAGCGAGAGATCGAAGGCCTGTCGGGTCAGCTGGCCGTCTTGCTGGCGCGTCAGTGTGGAGGCGATGACCCGGGGCCTGCCTGCTTCGAAGCCCACTTTGATGGCGGGCCTGGCCAGCACGCCGAGCCGCAGTCTGCGCTCGACCGAGCGGGCCAATCGGGAGTTGATCCGGGCGAGAGCCGAGACCACTTCGGTCAGGGTGGCATTGTCGAGATCGCGGTGTGCCCGCAGCAAAGCCTGCTCGACGTCCATGGGCCAGGCGGCAGAACCGGTTTCGGCCGCGGCCGCGATTCGCTGGACGAGAGCCTCGGGGCTGATCTCCCCGCTCGCCTCAGTCGGTAGCGCCAGCAGCTCCTGGGTGCCTCCCGCAAGGGCCCGGCTCAGTACTTCCTGTGCCCGCATGGTGAGGCAGCCGATAGGGCCCGGTGGAGTGCGCCACGCGTAGCCGTGCACGGCGTGGTCGGCCGGCAGCGCGAGGCGGGCGAGCACGGCCAGCACCGGCCGCTCGCCCAGCCATAGGGCCGGCTCGGCCTGGTCGCCGGCCTGGACGGCGTCGGCGAGCAGACCGTGCAACCCGGCCAGGGCGGCGCGGGTGGCCCCGAGATCGCGGCCGGCCAGGGCCGCCACTGCGTCGAGGACGACCTCGCCGAGCTGGGGGTCGAGTTCCACGAGGAAGGCCTCGGCCGCCGCCGCCAGTTCGGGCAGCGTGCGTGCTCGCCCCGGGGCGGAGTCCGGTCGGACGAAGGCCGGCCGCGGAGCTTTGTGCCGGGGCGCCTCCAGGCGCGCTGTGATCGGTGCCGTCGCCGCGGCCAGCTCGTTCGAGCAGGCCGCTCCTGCTGCCGTGCTCGAGGTGGTGCCGATGGCTGGCGTATCCGCCTGGCGCCTGGCCGAACGGCCGGTGCCGGCAGTGGCCAGTGGGCCCCAGGCTCGGACGGCCCGCTCAGCCAAGACCGGCGGAAGCTGGCTAGCCGCTTGCCGTAGGGGCTCAGCGATGCCCTCGATGACGTCGATGTCGGCCACGTCCAGGATGGCCAGCACCGCGTCGAGACTGCCGGTTACCAGCGTCTGGTCGGCGGAGCCGAAGGCTTCGCTGAGGGCGAGCGCGAGCGACCCTGCGCTGCCGGGATGGCGCTGGGCTGCACCCTTCAGCCAGGCGAGGTGCGCCTTGACCATGGCGCTGCTACCGGCCTCGAGGATGATCGAAGTCGCCTGAGTGACGAGGTCGAGTGGCAGTGGCCGGCGGGCGTCGCGTTGGTAGAGGCCGGCAATCACTGCGGCCTTGACCTCTGGCTGCGGATCGGCGAGCAGCCGCAGATAGGCGTCGGAGCGCGCCATCATCTCGGCGTCGCTGGGATCGAGTTCGCGGTGCAGCTCGTGGAACCAGCGCTGATGGTCGAGTTCGTCGCTGGTGCGATGGATCAAGGTCAGATCGAGCAGGCTGTCGCGGTCGATGAGTCCTGCTGAGCTCACCTCGGCGATGGCCTGTGCCCAGCTGCCGCGCGCGAACACCCGGCCTACTCCGGGGGCAGCGAGCAGATCGGGGATGAGCTCGCAGAGGCCGGGGTCGGCCGACAGCAGGGCGGCGAGTGCGCCCCCACCGTGGGAGGCGTCAGCGTCGCCGAGTGCCGACACGAGGGCGAACAGGTAGTCGGGCGCGCTGGGTCGCGGGAGCCCCCACTCCACGCACAGGGTCTCGATGGTGACGAGCCGGTGATCGGCGGCGTCGCAGACCTCCTCGCCCAGATGCCAGATGAGCTCGGCGATCCAGGTGGGCAACCGGTCGGCCAGTGCGAGGGTGAGCACGCGCTGGTCGAGGCCGGCCGCGTCCTGCTCACCCAGTTCGGCGGCCGCCTGGGCGGCGTCGGTGCTCGCCATCGCCCGGATCAGAAGCAGCGCGGCGTGCACGCTGGTGGGGTAGTCGGCCAGGGTGCCCTGCACCCGGGCGAAGGTGGGTCTGAACGTGGCCTCCCGACGGTCGAGCGGGATGGGCAGCACCAGGCCCGCGGCCCGGGCGGGATCGGCGCACAGCAGGGCATCCTCCAACCGGAGGTGAAGCGCCGTCAGCCTGTCACCCTGTTGCACGACCTTCTGCCCCGTCCTCATTCACCGCCGTTCGTCACGGTCGGATCGGCACGAGGCCGAGAGTCCTTGAGGGTCAGGCGCCCGATCCAGGAAGCGACGGCCTAACGCCAGGCCTGACCGGTGAGCCGGCGGTAAGCCTCCAGGTAGCGGTCTCTGGTGCGTTCGACCACCTCGTCGGGCAGTGCCGGAGGCGGCTCGGTGCCGCCCCGGTCCCACCCTGAGGCCGGGCTCGTCAGCCAGTCTCGGACGAACTGCTTGTCGAAGCTGGCTTGGGCCTGGCCAGGCTGCCAACTCTCGGCCGGCCAGTACCGGGACGAGTCCGGAGTCAGCACCTCGTCGGCGAGCACAAGCCGGCCGTCGCCGCCGGGCACCGTCCCGAACTCGAGCTTGGTGTCGGCGAGGATGATGCCGGCCTGTCTCGCGATCACCTCCGCCGCCCGGTAGACGTCCAACGTGGCCTCGCGCAGGTCGTCGGCCACGGAGACACCCACCGCAGCCGCAACCTGGCCGAGACTGACGTTCTCGTCATGCTCTCCCAGCGCGGCCTTGCTGGCCGGCGTGAAGATCGGTTCGGGCAACCGGGAGCCGTCGACCAGCCCGGGACCAAGCCGCACTCCGCAGATCTCGCCGGTGGCCCGGTAGTCTGAAAGACCCGACCCGGTCAGATATCCCCGAGCCACGCATTCCACCGGAATCATGTCGAGTCGCCGGCAGATCATGGCGCGCCCGGCGAGCTCGTCAGGCACGTCGAGCGACAGCACGTGGTTGGTCAGCGGGCGGCCTCCGACCGTGACCGCATCGGCCAACCGGTCAAACCACCACAACGACATCGCCGTGAGGATTCGACCCTTGTCCGGGATGGGCGTCGATAAGATGTGGTCGAAAGCACTGACCCGATCGCTCGCGACCACTAACACCCATTCGGGCTCATCCGATCGGACGAACAAGTCACGCACCTTGCCGGAGTAGGTGTGAGTCCAGCCGGCCTGTTCGAGCGTCCGATTCATGCCGAAAGTGTCTCAGATATCCCGAGTGGGCATCTCATCGCTGGCTTCGCTGGTGCTGTGCGCCAGCAGTGCCAGGGCCTCCGACTCGCGGTAGCGGCGGTGGCCACCGAGCGTGCGAACGGCGGTGATCTTGCCGGCTGATGCCCAGCGGGCGACGGTCTTCGGGCTGACCCGGAACATGTCCGCGACCTCGCCCGGGGTTAGCAGTCGCTCGTTGTCGTTTGCGCGCGTGCTCATTGGTTCTCCGTTTCGTTTTCGTGCTCAATTTTGGTTGTAGCACGGCTGGATTGAGCCCAAGACGAGTACGTACGAGCAGCCTCGCGATGCACTGTTCCTGCCAGCTCAGTCTGTCCAGCGGGGTGGACTACTCCGTTGCCGGGGCGCTGGAGCACGTGCGCGCGGGCAACGGGCCCGGATGCCCGTTGTCCCCCACCGCGAATGCGACCTTGCCACGTCATTGTGTCAGGGTAGATGTCCGCACCGGCCTTTTCAGCCAGGGCTGGCCGGTCGGCACGCCGCGGCTACCCGCGGGTAGTCCGGTTGGGTTGCTTGAGGCCTCAATTACCCCTCGATGTCACTCGTTCACACCTGTGTCGATTACTCAGAGTGGTGGGCGAATCGCAATTCGAACGATTATAGCAAGAGACGCTTTTCGGTCGTATGGCGGTGTGATCGACTCGTGCCAGGAGCCGTTGCCGACCTTGCGTTCGGCCGACAGTTGCTCCACAGTCTCGGCGGAGAGTTTGGCTCAGACACACCACGCCGCCACCTAGGCGGCAGTGAAAGGATTCGCACCATGGCACATCCGCGCGCTGGTCAACCCGCCCAACCCGAAGACCTCGTAGACGTCTCGGCACTTCTTGATGCCTATGCCGATCTGCACCCCGATCTCGACGATCCGGGTCAGCGGGTGGTGTTCGGCACCTCCGGACACCGTGGGTCGAGCCTGTCTACCTCGTTCAACGAAGATCACATCGTCGCGACCACCGCGGCCATCTGCGAATACCGCGCCGGGCAGGGCACCACGGGCCCGCTGCTCATGGGCCGCGATACCCATGCCCTCTCCGAGCCCGCCTGGCGCACGGCTCTGGAGGTGCTGGCGGCCTACGACGTCGAGGTTCTCGTCGACTCCGCAGACGGCTATACCCCCACCCCCGCCGTCTCGCACGCGATCCTCCGGCTGAACGATGGTGGAACCAAGACCGGTGCCGGCGCCGCCGACGGCATCGTCATCACGCCTTCCCACAACCCCCCGCGCGACGGCGGCTTCAAGTACAACCCGCCACATGGTGGCCCGGCCGACTCCGACGCCACCGGCTGGATCGCCGACCGCGCGAACGAGCTGCTCGCCGAGGGCGTGGGCAAGGTCAAGCGCGTCGACTTCGCGACCGCACGCGAGCACGCCGGCAGCTACGACTTCCTGGGTCATTACATCGACGATCTGGTCAACGTCCTCGACATCGACGCGATCCGGGCCGCCGGGGTACACATCGGTGCCGACCCGATGGGCGGGGCCTCGGTCGACTATTGGGGCGCGATCGGCGAGCGGCTGGGTCTCGACGTAACCGTCGTGAACCCGAAGGTCGACCCGCAGTTCGGGTTCATGACGCTCGACACTGACGGCAAGATCCGGATGGACTGCTCCTCGCCCAATGCGATGGCGTCGCTCATCAAGAACAAGGACTCGTTCCAGATCGCCACGGGCAACGACACCGACGCCGACCGGCACGGCATCGTCACCCCGGACGGTGGCCTGATGAACCCGAACCATTACCTGTCCGTGGCCATTCAGTACCTCTTCTCGCACCGCGACGGCTGGGGTCCCGAGGTGGCGGTGGGCAAGACGCTGGTGTCGTCGTCCATGATCGACCGGGTGGTGGCCGACCTCGGCAAGAAGCTGCTCGAGGTGCCGGTGGGCTTCAAGTACTTCGTGCCCGGCCTGCTCGACGGCTCGGTGGGCTTCGGAGGCGAGGAGTCGGCGGGTGCATCGTTCCTGCGCAAGAACGGCACGGTGTGGACCACCGACAAGGACGGCATCCTGCTCTGCCTGCTGGCCTCGGAGATCCAGGCCGTCACCGGCAAGTCACCGAGCGAGCACTACAAGGCTCTGACCGACAAATTCGGCTCCTCGGCCTACGCTCGGGTCGACGCACCTGCCAATCGCGAGCAGAAGGCCAAGCTGGCCAAGCTGTCGCCCGCCGATGTCACCGCCACCGAGCTGGCCGGCGAGCCGATCACCGCCACGCTCACCAAGGCGCCCGGCAACGGTGCAGCCATCGGGGGCCTCAAAGTGGTCACCGAGTCGGCCTGGTTCGCCGCCCGTCCCTCGGGCACCGAAGACGTCTACAAGATCTACGCCGAGTCGTTCAAGGGCCCCGAGCACCTTGCGCAGGTGCAGCAGGCCGCCCGTGAGGTGGTCTCGGCCGCACTGGGCGCCTGACGAGGACAGGCTGTCCCGAGACGCCAGCAGGCCGCACCGCCCTTCGGGTGGTGCGGCCTGTCTTGTTGCGCGTCCTTGGCCGGGTAGTGCGGTGAGGGTGCGCCAGGAAATGACCACTGTGCTTGTTTCCCGTCGCGCCCTTTACTCTGTGCCGGGTGTCAGCCAGCCAGCCGGTGAGTTCGATCGACGACCCCGCGTCAGAGCCAGAGACCGACCGCGGCTGGCTGCAGCCGGTGCTGGCCGGAGTGGTCTCGGCATTGGTCGGCTGGACGAGCTCGTTTGCCGTCGTACTGGCCGGGTTGCGCGCGGTAGGCGCCGACCCGGCCCAGGCGGCCTCAGGCCTGGCCGTGCTCAGTCTCACGATGGGCCTGGGCTGTGTGCTGTTCTCCCTGCGCTACCGGATGCCGATCACCATGGCCTGGTCGACGCCGGGCGCGGCGCTCCTGGCGACCTCTGCCACCCCCGAGCACGGCTTCGGCGGGGCGGTGGGCGCCTTCATCCTCGTCGGAGTGCTCGTGATGGCCTGCGGTGTTTTGCGTCCGTTGGGGCGGCTCGTCAATGCCATTCCCATCACGCTGGCCAACGCCATGCTCGCGGGAGTGCTCCTGACGCTGTGCGTCGTGCCGTTCCAGGCCCTTGTGCACGCCCCGGCCGTGCTCGCGCCGGTACTGCTGACCTGGCTCGTGGTGCTGCGAGTGGCACCGCGCTGGGCGGTGCCGGCGGCGTTGGCGGCGGCGTTGATCGCGATGGCGGTGGTGGGAGCGTTCTCCCAGATGGGGGCGGTGGCTCTGCCGGCGCCGGTGTTCGTACACCCCGAGTGGGATCCGGGCGCGCTCGTCGCCCTAGGGCTGCCCCTCTTCCTCGTCACGATGACCAGCCAGAACATCGCCGGCTTCGCGGTGCTCGGTTCGCTGGGCTACCGGCCGCCCACCGGGCCGCCCTTGATCTACACGGGAGCCGCCACGAGCGCCGGAGCCTTCCTCGGCGGGCACGCCATCAACCTGGCGGCCATCTCGGCGGCGCTGGCCGCAGGCCCGCAGGCGCACGCCGATCGCCGCCGGCGCTGGCCCGCGGGGGTCGCCTGCGGGGTGACCTACATGATGTTCGGTCCGTGTTCTGCTTTCGTCGCCAAGATCTCCCAGGTGGCCCCGGCAGGCCTCATCGCCGCGGTCGCCGGGCTGGCCCTCATCACGACCTTCGCCGCCGCGGCCGGCGCCTCGATGGCCGACACCGCGCATCGGGAGGCCGCCGCGGTGACGTTCCTCGTGGCCGCCTCGGGAGTCGCCTTCGCGGGCATCGGCGGAGCCTTCTGGGGTTTGCTCGCCGGAGGCATCGTGTGGTTCGTGCTCTACCGAACCCGGCGCGCCCCCGCCCGGGCCTGAGCTCCAGCCCGCAGCCGAGCAGACTGCCGGCGCGGCGTGCCGATCACCACCGCCGACGCGAGAATGATTGCCGCACCAGCGATCTCGGCCGGTTGTAGCCGCTCACCCAGCATCGCGACCCCCAAGCATGCCGCCACCACGGGAATCAGGTACGTCACGGTGGTGGCCACCGTGGGGCCTGTGGCCCGGACGACGTCGAACTGCAGAGACATGGCAAGCCCGGTGCCGAGCACACCCAGCACCAGCACCGCCAGCAACGACAGGCCGGTCGGGCCGCTGGCATCGGCGCGCGGCGACCACGGTGTCGAACCGGTGCCCGTCACGGCCCACCAGCCCACCAGCACCACTGCCACCTCGGTGGCAGCGGCGAGCATCTGGCCCGCCGGCAGCGCCAGGCCGCCGGCATCGACCTGGCCGAGGTAGCGCTTGACCAACGTCCACCCCAGGCCGTAGCTCGCTCCGCCGAGGAGCGCGCAACCAAAGCCGATCGGGTCGGGACGTTCGACCGCCTGCCACGGCTGCAGGATCACGATGACGCCGGCGAACCCCACGCCCACAGCAGCTAGCCGCAACCGGTCGAGCCGGTACGCCGGCAGCATGGCGAGCCCGAACAGCACGCTCGACAGCGGAGTCGTGGCGTTGCCGATTCCCGCCAGCGCTGAGGAGACCCGGGTCTCGGCGACGGCGAACAGCGTGAACGGCAGCGCTCCGAGAAACAGGCCGGTGATGGCCAGATGCAGCCAGACCCGGCGCCCGCGCGGGAGCCGTCCTCGAGCGGCCTTGAGCAGGACGAACAGCGTCGCCGAGCCGGCTATCAGCCGCAGACTGGTGACCTGCAGCGGGGCGAACGAGCGCAACGCCACCATGATGAGCAGGAAGCTCGAACCCCAGATCAGCGCCAGCGCAGCAAACTTCAGTTGCCAGGCCACTCGTTGCCGAGCCAGGACAGGCGCGGCCTGGCTCGCCTCGGCCGACTTGTCTGTGGCCGTCATGCGGGCTCACAGACGGGCTCGGCCGAGTACCCCGGCCAACCGTGCTCGCTGAGCCGACGGATGGACTCGGGCACCGCCTGGTCGGTGGGCACCCACGGGGCGGCAACCGGTTCGTCGAAGACGATCCTCGCGGGGATGACGCCTTCCCACACGCCGGCGTGCTCCTCATCCTCGCCGGGGCCTCCGGTGCGGACCTTGACCGTCCAAGCGCCTCCCGTGATGGGCAGCGCCATGGCCAGCGTGGCGGCCTGCTCCTTGTCGGTCATGTCGCGCACCTCTTGTGTGCGGCCAGGGATCACACCGTCCGACAAGGCGTTGAGGGCATTCCATTTGTCGTCGCCCGCAAGCGGGGCGAGCGTGCCGTACACCACCGCCGAGCGGTAGTTGGCCGACGAGTCGAACGTGGAGGCGGCCGCCACCACGCCGTCGAAGATCATGACGCACAACGCGGCGGGAGCGCCGGCGGCGACCCGACGCAGCGCGCCGGCCCCGGTGGAGCCGTGCAACAGAATGCGATCACCATCGCGGTGGAAGAGCATGGGCACCACCCAGGGTGCACCATCGACCACGGTGCACAACGTGCCGTACGGAATCGCGTCGAGCACTGCGTCGAGCTGAGCCCGTTCGGTGCGGGAGCGTTCGCGGTGCCGGTTGATGACGTGGTTCTGAGCCGTTGCCATGCCGTCACGATAGCGGCTATCTGGTCTAGAGCTTTGCGCCAGAATCGCGTGATCTGACGAGACCGGTATTCTCCGGTGTCATGGCTCGCACCCCGCAGGGCAGCAGCATCGCCTTCACGCTCGCACCGGGTGCCGCCCCGCTGCGACACCGGGTGGCCGACGCGGTGGTCGAAGCTATCGCCGGAGGCAGGTTGCGTCCCGGTGACCCCCTGCCGTCGAGTCGCGGCCTGGCCGGTCAGCTTGGCATCGGCAGGGCGGCGGTGATCGATGCCTACGACGAGCTGCTGGCCGCCGGGTACGTCACCTCGGTAGCGGGGTCGGGCACGTTCGTCGCGCCAGGCTCCGACCGGGCGGCGAGGCTGGGGGCCGGCACCCACGTGGCCGACAGTGGTGCCGGCCGAACGACCGTCCCTTGCCGTGAACCGACCGGACCGCGCTGGGTGGTGCGCGCCGGCAGTCCCGACAGCGACCTCATCGACGCCCGGGCCTGGCGCCGTGCCTGGTCGTCGTCGGCAGAGCAGGTGGCTACAGCGGTCGACCCGTTGGCCCATCACGAGCTTGCCGCGGCCCTGGTCGATCACCTGCGGAGAACTCGCGGTGTCGTGGTGAACCCGGGCCGGGTGGTCATGGTGCCCGGTATCGCAGCCGGCCTTCGCGCGGTGTTCGATGGCCTGGACCTGCAACGGCGGACGGTGGCCGTGGAAGATCCGGGCTATCGCGAGGTGCCGAGCGCGCTTGCCGAGGTGGGGGCCACGGTGCGCAGTGTCGCGGTAGACGCGGACGGTCTCGACCCGGCTCTCCTGCGCGCCGACGACGCAGCCGTCTACGTCACGCCCGCGCATCAGTACCCCCTGGGCGGACGGTTGCCCGTGGAGCGGCGTAGCGATCTACTGGCGTGGGCCGCCCGGCACTCGGCGTTGATCATCGAAGACGACTACGACGGTGAATTCCGTTACGGCGTATCGCCTTTGCCGGCCATGCGGGCCCTCGGCGGAGGCGACGAGCATGTGGTCTATCTGGGCACCGCCTCGAAGATGCTCACCACCGGGCTGCGACTGGCCTGGGTGGTGGCGCCCGAGCGCTGGGTCGACCCCATTGCGACGGCCGTCCGCCGGCTGTCGTTGGGTGTGGATCCCACCGCCGCCCGGATGCTCGCGCGATTCATCTCCTCCGGAGCCCTCAGCCGCCACCTGGCGCGCGCCAGCCGCGAGTATGCCCACCGCCGCCAGTCGCTGGCCCGAGAACTCACCAGGCTGCTGCCGAACCACGAGCTGCTGGGGGTGGACGCGGGGCTGCATCTGGTGCTCAGCCTCGACGAGGGTGCCGACGACGTGGCCATCGTGTCGTGGCTTGCCGACCAGGGAATGGAGACCGAACCGCTGTCGGCCTACTGCACCCAGGCATCCGCCCGCGGACTGGTGCTCGGCTATGCCCAGTTGCCGGCATCGGCCGCAGCACAGGTGGCCCGGCTGGTGGCCAGGGCGGTGGCCAGATGACCAACTGGTGTCAACGCGCGTGTCGATCGGCTTGGATGAGTGTGATTCCAGCCGCGGCGAGTTCGCGCAGAGCTGGATTGCTCTTGTCCATATCGGTGATGATCCCGGTGATGGCGTCGAGGGGCAGGACGCTGTAACGGGATGCCGCGCCGATCTTCTCGTCGCTGGCGAGTACGTAGGTGTCGGCTGCGCGTGCGGCGAGGGCGCGTTTCATCGCGGCCTCGTCCGGGTCGCCGGTTGTCAGGCCTGCGGTGGGATGCACGCCGGTGACCCCTAGGAAGAACAGGTCGGCGCTGATCTTGTTCGCGGCCTCGACGGCGGCCGCGCCGCAGGCCACGGCGGAGTGTTTGAACAGCTGGCCGCCGATCAGGAAGACGTTGGCGGCGTGGTCGAGCAGCGCGGCGGCGATGGTCGGACTATGGGTGATGACGGTGCATTGGAATGTTCTGGGCAGGGCATCGACCATCGCGAGGGTCGTGGTGCCGCCGTCGAGGATCACCGTGGCACCAGGCTCGATGAGCGCTACGGCGGCGGCAGCAACGCGTCGCTTGCTGTCCGGGGCGACGGATCCGCGACTGGCGTAGTCGGCGACGGCCGGGGATGCGGGCAGCGCGCCGCCGTACACCCGCACGGCCAGGCCGGCGTTGTCGAGTTCGCGTAGGTCACGGCGGATGCTGTCTTCAGAGAGGCCAAGCTCTGCCGCGATCTCCTTGGCGACGATCCGCCCGTCGCGGCGCAGTCGATCTAAGAGCAGGTCTTTGCGGGCGGCCGCAAGCATTCCGGTTCCCTCCTGTTGTTGCATGATTATGCTGTATTTTGCTTGATCTTGCTGTATTGTTCCGAGTGTGAACAAGCCTATGTTGATTCTCATCGCCGGCCCCTACGCGTCGGGCACGGGCGGCAACTCAGAACTGATGGCGCGGAATCTCAAGCGGCTCGAGGAGGCGGCCTGGCCGATCTTCCGGGCCGGTCATGTCCCGATGATCGGCGAGTGGGTGGCTCTGCCCGTGCTGGCGAGCGCGGGAGCAAGCGGCCCGACCGACGCGCTGGCAGCCGAGGTCATGTACCCCACGGCCGAGCGCCTTCTGCAGCACTGTGACGCAGTGCTGCGGCTGCCTGGGGAATCCCGCGGTGCCGACCAGGACGTAGCGATCGCGCAAGGCCGAGGTCTGCCGGTCTACTACTCGCTCGACGAGATTCCAGGCTCTGCTTCTAGCCGGTAACGGACCATGCGCCGCCAAGAGATCGAGCGCGACAGCCGCATCCTGGCGTCGACCACGTCCTGACCTCGTACAGCTAGGGTTTGCGCGTGTGTTACGACGTTGAGCGGGTCCGTGCCTTGTTCCCGGCGCTGCGCGATGGCGCAGCCCATTTCGACGGTCCGGGGGGCACCCAGGTGCCCACGCCGGTGGCTCACGCCGTAGCGGCGACCCTCACGTCGGCCATCGCCAATCGGGGACCGGTGACCGCCGCTGCCCGCCGGGCCGACGCGGTGGTGGCCGACTGCCGCAGCGCCTTGGGCGATCTTCTCGGTGCCGACCCCGCGGGCATCGTCTTCGGCCGTAGCGCCACGGCTCTGGCCTACGACGCCTCGCGCGCGCTGGCCAAGACCTGGCGGGCCGGCGACGAGCTCGTGCTCACGCGGCTCGACCATGACTCCAATATCAGCCCCTGGCTGGCGGCGGCGAGCGCTGTCGGCGCCACCGTGCGGATGGTCGACTTCGACACCGAGACAGGCGATCTCGCCGTCGAGCAGGTGTCGGCGCAGCTCAGCGACAAGACCCGCTTGGTGGCTTTCACCGCTGCCTCGAACCTCGTCGGCACCCGACCCGACATCGCCGCGATCGCCGCAGTCGCCCACCAGAGCGGCGCCTTGGTGTATCTCGACGCGGTGCACCACGTGCCGCACGTGCGAACGAACCTCGCGAACCTCGGCGTCGATTTCCTGGCCTGCTCGCCATACAAGTTCCTCGGACCACATTGTGGGGTGTTGGCCGCCTCGCCAGACCTGTTGGATTCTTTGCGGCCTGACAAGCTCGTGCCGTCGAGCGATGCGGTTCCCGAGCGGTTCGAGTTGGGCACGCTGCCATACGAGCTCATGGCCGGCACCACCGCGGCGGTTGAGGTGCTTGCCGGTCTGGTGCCGACGGAGGGCACCAGGAGTGAGCGGCTCGATGCCTCCTTCGCGGCCCTGGCCGACTACGAAGACTCGTTGTTCGCCCATCTAGTGGCGGGCCTGGGCTCGATCGCGGGAGTTGGTCTCGTGGGGTCGCCGACACGTAGTACTCCGACGGTGTTGTTCGAGGTGCGCGGTGTGCCGTCCGCCGCTGTGGCGGCGCAGCTCGCCGACCGAGCCGTGAACGCTCCGGCGGGTAGCTTCTACGCGCTGCAAGCCTCGCGCCACCTGGGCCTCGGCGACGAAGGTGCCGTGCGCGCGGGGCTGGTGCCCTATTCCAATCTCGACGACGTCGAGCGGCTGCTCGCGGGCGTGGAGGCGATTGCCAGCTCATGAGGATCTAGCCGGAGCCGAGCAATCTTGTGCTTCGACGCGGGTTGGTTTGTTGGCGCGCCGAAAATCGGCGGATCCATTAGTCCATGGTTGCCACAACAGTCTTCCCCGTGCGCGCCGGTTGCCGAATCGAGCCGGATGCGCAAAGGCGTGAGGTCGGGTTGGTGATTTGGGGTGAAACACAGTCCTCTTGCGATGGGGGTAGCGCAATCTGGACTACATCGTGCCTCGATCTGTGACCGTGGCGAGCACGAGGAGGCCGAGGGTGAACCTCTCGATGTAGTCGAGATCGCGCAACCTCTGCCATGACAGGTTGGGCGTGGGACGCCTTGATGAGCGAAGGAAGTGCCTTCGTCGCGGCGAAATGCAACTGAGGACCGGTGACCAGTACGGACACGGCAACGAGCCCGGCTCCACGAGAGCGTGGAGCCGGGCGCGCGCCGTGGCAAGCTCAGAGGGGATGGTTTGCCACGAAGAGCCGGTTCGGGTCGACCGCATCCCGGATCCGGCACAGTTCGGCCAGGTCGGCGCCGTAGAAGCGGCTCGCCTGAACCCGGGTCTCGGTGAAGGTCGGCACCAAGCCGGCCTGCGACCAGCGGCTCATCGCCCGCACCGCAGAGAAGGCCGCGACCCGGCCTTCGACAACGGCTTGAGGGGTGGGCGCCGTTGCGACGCACATCAGCGCGTATTCGCCGTCCACTGAGCTGAGCACTCCGCCCCCGGCGCTCGGCCGCGCGAAAGCTCCTGAGAGCTGGCGCAGTTCGGCAAAAATGAGACCGCTCCCGGTTCCCGGCCCGACCTGAGCCAAGAAGGCCTCGACCGCCGCGTCGTCAAGCTCTCCGAGAACGCAATGGTCGCCGACCACCGGCGACGGCCCGGGCGGGTCCATGTGCACATCGAGCAAGGCCGCCGAGGGAATGCGACCGAAGGTGTCCAGTTCCGGTGCCAGGGCACGCAATGGCTCGAGCACTTCGGCCGTCCGCTCATCCGTCTCTACGACTGCACCGTCTATGACGACGATGTCGCGCCCCGACAGAAACGGGGGCAGCTCGGGGATTGGGGGAAAGCTCATCACTCGCAGCGAGGTGGTGACGCTCTCCGGGGCCGTACGGCTCCATTCGACCCAGCGGCGCACGACCTCGGGGGCGCGCTCGCGATCCCAGAGCAGCATGCCGGCGACGACGTCGGGGTAGGGCAGCAGTTCGAGCTCGATAGCCACGACGACGCCGAAGTTGCCCCCGCCACCCCTGACCGCCCAGAAGAGTTCCTGATACTCGGTTGCCGACGCTCTGATCAGGCTGCCGTCGGCGGTCACGACCTCGACTGACCGGATCGAATTGGCGGCCACCCCGTGCAGGCGCCCGTAGAACGACAAGCCTCCGCCGAGGACGTAACCGACGACGGCCACGTCCGGCGACGAGCCGTGCAGCGCGGTCAGGCCCCGCGCGGTGGCGGCGTCGATGACGTCGCGCCACAGGGTGCCGCCGAGAATTCTCGCCGTGCCAGTGGTCGGCTCGACCAAGACACCGGTCAGCTCGGACAGACGCACGAGAACGACATCGTCCAAGGGGCGTTCGGCAAGGGCGGCCGCCGCGTGACCGGTGCTCTGGGGTGCGACTTTCAGGCCGGCCGCCGCGGCGGCGCGCACCACGTCCTGCACCTGGTGGATGGTGCGGGGGATGGCGACCGCAGCCGGCCGCTGGTCGATGGCGACGTTCCACGGCATCCGCGCGGCGTCGTAGCCGGCGTCGCCGGCAAGGTGGATCTCGCAGTCGCTGACCAGGGCGGTGAGGGGTGTGATGTCTGGGGCAGTGGTCATGGCGTTCCTTTTCCTCAGGTGGTGGACGGGTGGCAACCTTGCGACGCTGCGGCGGCGGCGGACTATCCCGAACTGCTGTGGACTTGGTAGACGCCGCTTCTGGGGGAGCGCACCACCCAGAAATGTGGGATACCTCTGCGCGCTCAGATGCGCGACACTGCTGATGTGGGCCAGACATTGACTGCCGAGCGAGTGCGCCAAGACGTAGGCGTCGTTGCCCGCGCCGGCCTGGAGCTCGAGTCGTTCCTCGAAGAGGCGGTGTTGTCGGTCAGGCGCGCCGTGCCGTGGGTGAGTGCGTGTGTGGGTACGCATGATCCGAGCACCCACATCCTCACCAGCGCCCGCAAGTATGGCGATCTGCACTCGCGCAATAGTCATGATCACGAGTTCGGGCTGCTGGAGTACGGCTCTGTCGAAGAGACCACTTTCAGCGAGCTCGCCCGCGCGACGGTCGCGGCAGCCGGGGTTCACCTCGTCACCGGGGGAGAGGTCGAGCGCTCAACCCGGATGGCCACCTTCATGAGGCCGCACTTCGGCTATGCCGACGAGGCCCGGCTAGCCTTTCGCGACGGTCGCGAGGTGTGGGGTGCGATGGCGCTCTTCCGCGGCGACGATGACCCGCCGTTCGATGCGGCGGAGATCGAGTTCCTTGCCTCCCTAGCGGTTCCGTTCGCCCACGGAGTCCGGGCCGGGTTGCTCACCCGGCTCGCCGACGTCGTCGATGACGGAGTGTCCATGGTCGGCGCCGGTCCGGCGGTGATCATCGTCGGCCCCGACAATCAGGTCACCCAGATGACGCCCGCAGCCGAACGCCGGCTCGGGCAGCTGGTGACCGGTCCCGCGCATGGCGACCCGCTGTCGCCCGTGGCCGCGCTCATCGGGGCCGCTCGCCGCTATGCGCGGGGCGAGACCGAGGGCTTGCCGCGGTGCCGGGTGCGCACTGCGACCGGGATGTGGCTTGTGCTGCAAGGCGGGCCGCTGAGCACCTTCGGCGACCGCGACGGCGATGTGGTGATCACCATCGAGGAGGCGCGGCCGCCGGAGATCGTGGCACTCGTGGTCGCGGCGTTCGGACTCACCCCGCGCGAACGCGACGTGACCCAGCTCGTACTCCAGGGCGTCGATACCAAGGAGATCGCCAGGACGCTCCACCTGTCGTCCTACACGATTCAAGATCATCTCAAGTCGGTCTTCGACAAAGCCGACGTCCGATCGCGCCGAGAGTTGATCGCCCGTATCTACTTCGACCAGTACGTCCCGAGGATGGGCGGCGCGCTCACCCCATCGGGCTGGTACGCCTGACCTGCGATGCTCGTCAGGCTACGTGAAACCTGTTGATGTGGCGCGGGTCTCGGCCTGAGTACGCGTTCGACATCAACCGCAGGGGTAGACGGCGAACACTTCGGCGAACCGACCTTCAGGCAAGCCGGCCTCGGCGGCAGAAAGGGCCATCCACTGCTGCACGAAGGTCGCGATCTGGTCCTGGTCGGTGTGCTGCGACACATGGCAGCGCAGCGCGGCCAGCTTGGCCGGTAGGTAGTCGGTGACATCGACGTAGTGATTGACCTCGTTGTGGGCCATCACCCACATCTCCGGCACCGTCCACGGCGGCAGGCCCTCGTGTTCGAGCAGTTCGGGGAACGCGAAAGGGTTGCGACTGGCCGGAAACAGCGCCCGGACGGCGGCCTCGCCTGCCGCCAGGTGATCGGGATGCGAGCCGCCGATGCGCGCGTAGTTGCGCACCGACGACTGGAACACCATCCGCTGCGGACGCACCTGCCGGATCACGCGGACGATGTCACGCACCACCTCGAGCGTCGGCTCCAGCTCGCCGTCGACGTAGCCCGCGAAACGCACGTCGCTCACCCCGAGCGCAGCTGCAGCGGCACGCTGTTCGCGGTGCCGGATGCCGGGCATCTCGGCCCGGTCGATGGTCTCGTCGAAACCGCCGGCCTGGCCGTCTGTCAGCACAAGGATCGTCACCTCGATGCCTGAGGCGACCCAGGCGGCGATGGTGCCGGCCACCCCGAAGTCGTGGTCGTCGGGGTGGGCCGAGATCACCAGGACCCGCTCTACTGCGGCATCGTCGAGCACTGTCGTCGCCATGTGCAGTCTCCGAGGATCGGTCGGTGCCGCCGCCTTCGACGGCTGTCGGCAACCTCAGCGCGCCTCGGCCCTGCGCCTGAGGCGCGGCTGAGCCGTCGACTCAGAACTCCGACCGCATCGCGCCGAGCATCTCGATCCGCCAGTTGAAGTAGTCAAGCCCCGGGTCGACCGCGGCAGCCTTCGGGGCCTCCGTCTCCTCCGGCTCCAGGGGCGTTCCGTTCAGCACCGACCGCACGACGACGTCGGGCTCCGTGTTGGGCACGGCAACCTCGATGTCGAAGGTGGACGACGACTTGTCGGCGCGCATCGCGTGCTTGAGCACGTGCACGAGGGAAAGCCGGGCCGCCCGGTCGTCAGGGGCCGAGGTCTCGGTGTTGACGTTGCCCGACACGAGTACGACACGGGCGGTGTCGGCCAGCACCGGCAGCACGACTTCAGCGGCTCGGTAACGCTCGAGCAGCCCCTCGACGAGAAACTCGTGGACGCGCTTGGTGACCGTAGAACCAGAGGGTCGAATGCTGGAGGGCAACTGGATGTAGTACTCCAAGCCGCCTTCCTCGAGGTCGGCGATCGCCGCCGTGAGCTCGTCGGGAGTCTGGGCCACGATCGGCGTTGCGCCTGCGGCACGAACTGCGTCGGCCATAGGCCCGACAGCAGACGTGGATCCAGTGATGAGAACGGTCTGAGCCAACTTTGCCTCCGGTGAGTTCCCTGCCCAACTGCTAGTGACGGCAACCTTACCGGGCGCTGCCGCCCTGCCAAGGATGTCCATATATTGAGACGAGGAGTCCGTTTCGGTGGACAGGTCAGAGTCCATCGCTCACTCTGGTCGGGATAGGTCATGAGTGTCAGCGCACAGCCCCGGCTTGCTGACCGGCAACCCTCCTCCGCGGTGGGGTGCCCCGGGTGACGACCTGGCCGCACCGAATCCGGTGCCGGCAAGCGCGGGCCTACGGGTCCCTGAAGCAGAGGGAGTACCCAGATGAGCATCACCATCGACCAGAATCGCCATATCTCAACCCACCCTTCGCAGACCGTCGCGCCGTTGCTCGAGGTGACCGGGGCCGACCTGCAGGTTCCCCTGGCAACCCGCAGGAATGGCGAAAACACTTGCCGTTACGTGAATCTCGACTACGCAGCCAGTGCTCCCGCGCTTGCCCACGTGGAGGCGCGGCTGGCCGAGGCGCGCCCGTTCTACGCCTCTGTGCACCGCGGAGCGGGCTGGGCCTCGCAGGTCAGCACCGCTCTGTTCGAGGGCTCGCGGCAGGTGGTGGCGCGGTTCCTGGGCGCCCGTGACGACGACGTCGTCGTCTTCACCCGCAACACCACAGACGCACTCAACCTGCTGGCCTCGGCCGTGCCCTTCGAGCAGGGTGACGTCGTGGTCTTCGACCTCGAACACCACGCGAACCTGCTGCCCTGGCAGCGAGGCCACCACCGCATCGTGGGCGCAGCTCCCTCACTGGCTGAGAGCCTCGACCGGCTGAAGGCCGCTCTGATCGAGGCTCCGGCTGCTCTCGTCTCGGTCACCGGCGCGAGCAATGTCACAGGGGAGCAGTTGCCCATCCGGGCCATCGCCGACTTGGCGCACGCGCACGGCGCCCGGCTCTGCGTCGACGCCGCCCAGCTGGCGCCGCATCAGCCGGTCGATCTGGCCGGTTGCGATATCGACTACCTCGCGCTCTCCGGCCACAAGCTCTACGCGCCGTACGGCGTGGGGGCGTTGGTGGGCCGCCGCGACTGGCTCGACGCAGCCGCGCCCTACCTCGCCGGTGGAGGCGCCGTCCGCAACGTCCGGCTCGACGAGGTCGACTGGGCCCCGGCCCCAGCCCGGCATGAAGGCGGGACTCCCAACGTGCTCGGTGCGGTGGCGCTGGCCGCCGCGTGCGAGGCCCTGAGCGAGCTGCCGAGCGGTGCGCTCGAAGTACACGAGAGCGCTCTCCGCGAGCGCCTGGTGGGCGGGCTGAAGGCCGTCGATGGGGTTCGCGTCGTGCGAATCTGGGACGACAGTGTGTCGTCGATCGGTGTGGTGACCTTCGTGGTCGACGGCATCGACCCGGGGCTGCTCGCCGCAGTGCTGTCGGCCGAGTACGGCGTGGGCGTGCGCGACGGCAAGTTCTGCGCCCACCCGCTGCTGGCCAAGCTGGGTCTGCCCGCGGGCGCCGTGCGGGCCAGCCTCGGGGTGGGATCGTCGTCGGAGGATGTCGATCGCCTGGTGGCAGCCGTCCGCTGCATCGTCGACGAGGGGCCCCAGCTTGGGTATCACCTGGTCGACGGCCGCTACGCCCCGGTCGGCGACCCGCGCCGGCTTCCGGAGTTTGCCGTGCCCACCTGGTTGAGCGGCGCCGGAGCCCCTGCCGGGGCTTCGCCCTGCCAGCACGGCTGAGGCTGTCGCGCCGGGTGCTCCTCTCAGTCGGCGCACATCACAAAATCGGGTGACAAAGCCACCGATAACAGAGCCATGGCTCGTAGGCTGTCTCGATGGGGGCCCCTACAGAACTGTCCGGACCAAAGTTCTTCACCGATGCGGGCACGCGAGAACCTGGCCTTTCCAGCACGCTCAGGGCGGCCATGGCCGCTCTCCATGAGGTCGTGTCTTTCACGAATGCTGCTCTCCTGCCCGTAGACCCGATGACACTCCTGCCGATTGCGGGTCTGGTGGAGGGCATCTCAGCTGACACCTGCGAGGACTTCTGGCGCTCCGAGTACTCAGAGACAGGCGTCAACAAGTTCACAGACCTGGCGCGCGCTGACGATCCGGTCCGAACCCTGGTGCAAGCCACTGACGGGCAGGCGCAGCAAGCGCGACGTTATCTCGACATCTTCGCTCCGGTTCACTTTCACGATGAGCTTCGAGTCGCCTTCCGCGTAGGTGGGCAATGCCGCGGATTCGCTCACATTCTTCGCAGTGAGCCCTTTGCCGCCGAGGAGATCGCTCGCGTCCGGGATCTTGTTCGGCCGATCGCGGCCATGCTCCAGCGGTGCGCCGCCGCACAGGCGGAGCCCGGGATTGGGTCGGGGATAGTGATGCTCGATCGCGACGGCACAGTGGTTCACGCCACCCTGGACGCCCGTCGACTTCTGGACGAGGTGTGCAGTGACCCCCTTTTCGATGCAACTCGCAGTGAACGCATTCCGGGGCTACTGGCAGGGCTCGTGGCGCAGGCGCGTGCCGCCACGTCGGGTCAGGTCGTGAGTACGCGGGTGCGAGGTGCCGCCGGGTCTTGGTTCCGGGCGAGCGCGGCGCGCACTGAGATCGATGACGTCGTCGCCTTGATCATCGAACCTGCCCGACCTACAGACCTGATCCCGGTGGCGATGGAAAGCTTGGGGCTGACGCCCCGCGAGGTCTGCATCGTCGAGCACCTGTCTCGTGGGCTTGCGGACAAGGAGATCGCCACCGACTTGGGGCTGTCCCTGCACACCGTGCGCGACCACGTCAAGGCGGTCCTCGGCAAGTGTGGCGTGAACAGCCGCGGGGAGGTGGTGGCAAGGATCTTCGTCGATTACGTCCAGCCGGCCTTGGAGCGCGAGGTGTTGCACGGTCCCTGACCCCCGCAAATGCGGGATGGTGGGCTGCCTGCCCAGCGGGGATGCTGCATCTATGAACGGCACGATCTACCCCGGCGACCCCGCGTACGACGCGGCCCGTCAGGTGTTCAACGCAACCGTCGACCATCGCCCGGCCTGGATCGTCAGGTGCGCTGACGCTCACGACGTCGCCGCCGCGGTGCGAGCCGCCTGGGCAGACGGATTGACGGTCTCGGTGTACGGCGGAGGCCACGGTGTGACGGGTTCGGCCGTGGCCGACGGGGCCGTCTGCGTCGACCTGCGTGGCCTGGACCAGGTCATCGTCGACCCGGGCTCGGCTACGGCGCGCGTGGGCGGTGGCACCCGCTGGGCTCAGCTGGACGCCGCCACCCAGGAGCACGGTCTCGCAGTGACCGGCGGACGGGTCTCCAGTACCGGCGTCGCGGGGCTTGCCCTGGGCAGCGGCAGCGGCTGGCTGGAGCGCAAGCTCGGCTACTCGTGCGACAGTCTGCTCGGCGCCGAGATCGTTACCGCCGCCGGCGACCTCGTGACCGCGTCGCAGGACGAGAATCCAGACTTGTTCTGGGCCATCCGAGGCGGCGGCGGCAATTTCGGCATCGCCACCGAACTCACCTTCCGGCTGGCTCCGGTCGGCCCGCTCATCCTGGCCGGGATGCTCCTGTACCCGGCGGCGCTGGCCGGACCGGTGGTGCGGAACTGGCGCGACGTCATGCGCGAGGCGCCTGACGAGGTCGGCGCGGCCGTCGCCCTGATCACAGCGCCGGACGCTCCCTTCGTCCCCGAGCCCGCTCGCGGTCAGCCGTGTGTGGGTGTTGTGGTCAGCTACGTCGGAGAGGTGGAGGCCGGTCGCACCGCGCTCGCGCCACTCACCGAGTTCGGCCCGCCTGCCGCGAACCTGGTGGGCCCCATGCCGTATGTGCGGCTTCAGAAGCTGCTGGATCCGGCGAATCCCCCCGGGATGCGTAACTACTGGACCGCCGACTTCTACGACGACCTTCCGGACGAGGCGATCGATGCCCTGGTGTCCCACGCCTTCCCGCCGGCGTCACCACTTACCCAGATCATCTTGACCTGCTGCGGTGGAGCGATCGCCCGGGTTCCGGACGAGGCCACAGCATTCGGCAATCGGCATGCCTTCCTCAGCATCCACTACCTGTCGATGTGGCCCGATCCTGGCGGCGATGCCGAGAACATTGCCTTTACCAGGCGACTGGCCGGCGCTATGAAGCCCTGGTCCAACGGGCGCGTCTATCTCAACTACATCGGAGCGGAGGGCGCATCGCGAGTGCGTACGGCCTTCGACCCGGCGCGCTTCGCGCGGCTTCGCCAGATCAAGAAGGCGTGGGATCCCGCCAACATCTTCCGGCACAACCAGAACATCCCGCCGTCTGACTGAGGGGCCGTCAGGAATGGTGCGGCTCACTCAGTGCCCAGTACTCAGATCACCCGGGGTAAACCCGGAAACAAGCTGCTGCACAACCGAGGTCATGCTGGCACCGGTATTTGGCGGGTAGCTGACGTCGATGGTGTTGAGGCTTCCCGAGCCAGTCCACGTCACCAGTTGACGACCGATGCCGGCCTGGCTCGACGTGACCCAACAGCGATTGCCCGACATCGTGTACGTGGCGTTGGCGCCGTCGCCGGTGAGCGCCGACGTCTGGTCTTGGCAGATCCCTTCGGGGCTGTCTCCGACGAGGTTGTTCGACCCGTAGATCGCGGCGGTGGCACCGTTGGGCCCGGTGAAGTCGGCGCCCTTGCCACCGGCACGCAGTCCCTTCTGCTGCCACCCGCTGGGGGCCTTCACGGTGAAGCCGAAGGTGCTGTTGTGATAGGTCACCGTTGCGGCACTTCCAGGCTGGCTGCCCGCTGTCGCGTTGCCCCTCGCCGTCGTGCTCGTGGCTGTCGGCGTGCTGGTGTGCGCGCCCGTTGTCGCGGACTTGCTGGTGCTCGATGCGGTAGGCCGGCTGCTGGCGGTCGCTGAAGGAGTGGGCGATGCCGTGGAGGCCGTTGAGGTGGCGGTCGCAGACTCAGTGTTCGTGGCGGACCTGCTCATCGAAGCGGCGCTGGAAGCGGACCTGGAGCAGCCAGCCAGGCCGCAGCCGGCCACGACGACAAGCGAGGTGGCAATCACCACGGGGCGTTTCAGCACGCCCCCCACGGTAACCGCCGAGGACGCCCGTAGCCTTGCGATCATGGTTAATCGCGTGGTCTATCAGGGTGAGCCTGGCGCCAATTCACATCTCGTCGCCCAGCGGGTCTACCCCGAGGCGCAGGCCATGGCCGCCCCCACGTTCGAAGACTGCTTCGATGCCATGAAAGACGCCAGCGTCGACCTCGCGGTCATTCCCATCGAGAACTCCCTGGCGGGTCGCGTGGCCGACATCCACCACCTGCTGCCCGAGTCGGGTCTGCACATTGTGGGCGAGTACTTCCTACCCATCCGCTTTCAGCTGATGGCGCTGCCCGGCACCCAGATCGGCGACCTGACCAAGGTGCTCAGCCACGTGCACGCCCTCGGGCAGTGCCGACGGCTGATCCGCGAACTCGGGCTCAAGCCGTTCGACGTCGGCGATACCGCCGGCGCGGCCCGGCAAGTGGCTCAGGCGGGCGACCGGACCCAGGCGGCGTTGGCGCCCGAGGCCGCGGCCCAGCTCTACGGGCTCGAGATCCTGCGCCGCAATGTCGAAGACGAGCAGCACAACACCACTCGTTTCGTCATGCTGGCCCGCGAGCCCGCCCATACTCCGGTGAACCCCGCCATCACCACGTTCGTCTTCCGGGTGCGCAACATTCCAGCCGCGCTATACAAGGGCCTCGGCGGCTTCGCCACCAACGGCGTCAACATGACGAAACTGGAGAGCTACCAGCTCGACGGCACGTTCGTCTCCACCCAGTTCTACGCCGATGTGGAAGGCCATCCCGACGACCGGGCGCTCGCCCTGGCGCTGGAGGAGCTGGCCTTCTTCACGACCGATCTACGGATTCTCGGGGTCTATCCCAGATCGCCCTATCGTGACCGGCTCCGGGCGGTGCCCGCCGACCAGGCCTCAGTGCCAGACTGAACTTCCAGACCCGCCGCCCACCAGCAGAGACCAGTCGCCCACCAACGAACTGAGGGAGAGTCATAGATGACCACGACCACCCAGCGTCCCGCCTCGAGCGAGCTCGCCTCGACCCTGGAGCTCTCGGCGCAGCAGGTTCGCGAGCTCGACAAGAAGCATGTGTTCCATTCCTGGTCTGCGCAGGCCCTCATCGACCCGCTGCCGATCGCCCGGGCCGAGGGCTCGTACTTCTGGGACTACGACGACAAGCGCTACCTCGACTTCTCCTCCCAACTCGTGAACGTCAACATCGGCTATCAGCATCCGCGGCTTGTGGCCGCCATCGCCGAGCAGGCCGGGCGGCTGTGCACGATTGCCCCGTCGTTCGCCAACGACGTGCGGTCGCGGGCTGCGCAACTCATTGCCGAGCTGGCCCCTGGCGATCTGAACCGGGTGTTCTTCACCAACGGTGGCGCCGAGGCGAATGAGAACGCGATCCGGATGGCGCGGCTGCACACCGGTCGCAGGAAGATCCTCGCGATGTACCGCAGCTACCACGGTGCCACGGGCGGTTCGATCACGCTCACCGGCGATCCCCGACGGTGGCCCTCGGAGCCGGGAATCCCTGGCGTCGTGCGCTTTTGGGGCCCCTACCCCTATCGCTCCGCATTTCACGCCGAGGATGAGGCGACCGAGTGCGAACGGGCCCTGCAGCACCTGCGTGACACCTTGATGGTCGAAGGCGGGCACACGGTCGCGGCCATTCTGCTGGAGACCGTGGTGGGCACCAACGGCATTCTCGTGCCGCCTCCGGGCTATCTCGCCGGGGTTCGCGAGATCTGCGACGAGCACGGAATCGTCTTGATCGCCGACGAGGTGATGAGTGGGTTCGGACGCTGCGGGGAATGGTTCGCCGTCGACCATTGGGGAGTCACGCCGGATCTCATCTGCTTCGCCAAGGGGGTCAATTCCGGATACGTGCCGCTTGGTGGGGTGATCATGTCCGAGCGCATCGCCGCCACGTTCGATCGCACCCCTTACCCCGGCGGCCTGACGTACTCCGGGCATCCCCTGGCCTGCGCCTCGGCGGTGGCGTCCATCGAGATCATGAAGGACGAGGGCATCATCGAGCACGCACGAGCGCTGGGCACGGATGTGATCGGCCCACGGCTGACCGAGCTCGCAGCCAAGCACCCGAGCGTCGGCGAGGTGCGGGGGCTGGGCGTCTTCTGGGCGCTCGAGCTCGTGCGCGACCCGGCGACGCACGAGCCTTTGGTGCCGTTCAACGCCTCGGGCGAGGCGGCGGCGCCGATGAATGCGTTCGCTGCGGCATGCAAGCAACGCGGACTCTGGCCCTTCACGCACTTCAACCGCACCCACGTCGTGCCACCCTGCACCACGACGGCAGAGGAGGTCATCGAGGGCGTGGCCATCCTCGACGAGGCTCTGGAGGTGGCTGACTCCTACGTCGTGTGAACCGGCGTGGCTGACGCGAAGACTCGGTCGGTCGCTTGCGGAAGAACCCACGGCGCGGGCGCAAGGTCCGCTGTCCATAGCCGCCTTTGCGGGTGACCAGCTGTGGTCCGGTTGCCCAAAGGCTGGTCATCCGTTGGGATGGATCAGTCATAAAGGGGTACGGCTTGTGAAGGGGCACCAGCCTCAGGCCCGAGGAGGTTCGCGTTGACGTCGACCAAGTCATGTCGTGCGGATCGCCAGCAGCTTGCCGCCGGTTACCGGCACTGCGCGCGCCTGACCTGGCGGCACGGCACCACGTACTACTGGGGCGCGGCACTCTTGAGCCGTCCTGCACGGCGACATGTCTATGCGATCTACGCCCTGTGCCGGATCGCCGACGACCTGGTGGACGTCTCGGGTGCCGCGCCCGCCCAGATCGAAGCGCGGCTGGGCGCGCTCGCCGAGGATCTGTACGCCTCGGTCGCTGGGGTGCCGCCGAGTGGGCCGACGATGGCGGCGATCGCGAACACCGTGGCCACCTTGGGTCTTCCGCGGGAGAAGTTTGAGCGATTCTTCACGGCGATGTTCGCCGACCTCGAGGTGGGACGTTACGAGACCTGGGCCGACCTCTGTGGCTACATGGACGGTTCTGCCGCGGTGATCGGAGAGCTGATGCTGCCCGTGCTTCGTCCCCGCAGCGAGAGCGCCTTCGGGCCCGCCCGCGACCTGGGCGTTGCCTTCCAGCTGACGAACTTCCTGCGTGACGTGGCCGAAGACCTCGATCGCGGCCGGATCTACCTGCCTCAAGAGGACCTGCGCCGCTTCGGTGTGGACGTTGGGGCGCGGGAGGTCACGGCATCCTGGCGTGAGCTGATGGCGTTCGAGATTGCCCGCAACCGGGCGCTCTACGCCCGAGCTGACGCCGGAATCGCGCTGCTCCCAACGGATTCCGCGCGATGCGTGCGTTCGGCACGTCTGCTCTACTCCGCCATCCTCACCCGCATCGAGCGCGCGGACTTCGACGTCTTCTCCGACCGGGTTCGGGTGCCCACGTGGCGCAAGGCGGCGGTGGCGCTGTCGGCGCGCACCGGCGTCGGCGATCCGGCAGCCCTGGCCGGTTGAGGCGCGTCCTACTGTGAAGCGCATTCGCCGTCCACCGCGAGCAGACCATCGGGAGGTCTCGTGAGGTATCTGCCCACGCCGTCGCGACAGAGCCTGCGCCCCACCTGGCGAGCGGCCCGACCCACCAGAATCGACCGCGCGCTGGCGCTCGCGCTGGCGAAGAACGCAGGTGGCTGGCTGGTTGCCGGGGCCTCGCGAGAGATCGGCACCCGGCGCAGCGTGACCCGGGTGATCGACGGCCGCGAAGTAGCGCTGTGGCGGCGGGCGGACGGTGACCTGGTGGCCGGTCAAGGAGCGTGCCCCCACTTCGGGGCGCTGCTGGACGGGTGCGAGGTGCGAGCGTCGGCGGCCGTTTGCAGGTGGCACGGGATGTCGGTGGGGCCTGAAGCGGGCCAGGGCTGGCAAGCGTTCGCGGCGTACGACGACGGCGTGCTGGTGTGGGTGCAGCTGCCCGGAAGCAACGAAGTCCCCACGCCTGCACCGGTGCTGCCACCCCGGCCCGCTCTCGGCTCGGCGATCTCCGCGGTGATCTGCGTGCCGGGCCGCTGCGAGCCGCGCGACATCCTCGCCAACCGGCTCGACCCGTGGCACGGGGCCTGGTTTCACCCGTACGCGTTCTCGCATCTGCGCGTCGACGAGAGCGCCAGCACCGACGAACGGCTCGTGGTCGAGGTGGCCTACCGGGTGACCAGATCGTGGGCCGAACCCGTGATCGCGGCGTTCGAGTGCCCCGACCGGCGGACGATCGTCATGACCATCGTCTCGGGGGAGGGCACCGGAAGCGTCGTGGAGACCCATGCCACTCCGCTGGGTCCCGATCGAGACGGGTGCCCACGCACGATGATGACCGAGGCGACGATCGCCGCTTCGCCACATTCGGGGTTTCAGCTTGCCCGCCGGGTCTCGCCACTCGTCGAGGCAGGTATTCGGCACGCCGCCCGCAGGCTGTGGGTCGATGATCTCGCCTACGCCGAGCGCCGCTACGAGCTTCGTCGGAGGGGTCAGGGGCAAGTCTGAGGGCTGTCTTGGGACAACCAGACGTGTGAACCGTTCAGCTTGTGATGCCCGCTGGGCCGGCCGGGAAGATCGGCCAGCCGATCTCCGTCCGCCAACGGGCAGGATCGACGGTGTGATGGCGGTTGACCGGGTAGAGCTCCCGGATGGGGCCGTCGATACCCAGAGCGTGTCGGGCCACGTATGCGCCGAGGGCACCGTAGGCGCGGTCGATCCCGGCCTCCGGGCCGACATGGGTGACCACGGCAAGATCAGCGGCCGGAAGGTCTACCTGCTGGATGCGGCCGATCGGTCGCATTGCGAGGGGCAGGTAGACGGTTGCGTCCCCGCCCTCGGACTCGAAGAGCCCGTTGGCGTAGATCCCACCGGGAGGCCGGGCGCGTCATCGGCTACGCCCTGCGCCGCCGCAGTTGCGTAGAGCTCGCCCAGGGCGCCCTGCAGCCAGTCGCCGATGTGGGCGGTGGGGACGGTGGCGGTGATGGCCGCCGCCCGCATTGCGGGTAGGTGGCGGTGTTCGACCGGCAGGTCGGTGACCGGGTGCTCGAGCAGGTCACGCAGGGACGAGATGGCGGCCTGGGTCTTTCCCAATTCGTCCTCGAGGCGACGCAGGTGTTGTGCGATCAGCACGTTACGGGTGCCGAGGTCAGGAGCGTGCAACACCGCCCGGACATCCTCGACGGGCATGCCGAGGTGACGGAAACGGCGAATCACCTGTGCGGTGGGGATCTGATCGACGTCGTAACGGCGGTAGCCGGAGTTCGGGTCTACCTCGGCGGGCTCCAGCAGGAGGGCTTCGTGGTAGTAGCGCAGCGTCTTGACGCTCAAATGCGTGGCGCGCGCGAAGTCGCCGATGGAGAGCGTCACCATGTCGACCAGTGTGAACTGTCCACCAAGGGGAGAGTCCAGGAGCAGATCGGCACTTGACCCTCCTGTGGCCCGAGCATTCAGCGTGGTGGAAGTCAGTCACTTCTCTGAGCAGCCACGAAAGGGCAGTCATGAAGACCATCACTCTCGCCCAAGCTCCCGCCGTGATCGGCGAGCACCTGCGGGCCGTCAACGCCTTCGACCTCGACGGTATCGTCGCAACCTTCGCCGAGGATGCCTATGTGAACGACAACAGACGGGAGATCCGCGGGATCGAGGCAGTCCGTGCGTTCCTGGCCAAGGAGTTCGTGGGCGACTCCGTCACTGTCGATCCTGTGGAGGTGCTTGAACACTATGGCGACATCATCGTCCGCGGGCGCTATGACGGCAGCTACGACAAGACCAACCTGCCCGACGAGCTGATCATGACCAGTTACTTCGCGGTCCGCCGCGACAAGATCGTCTCGCTGGCGGTCATCTTCAACCAGCCGTCCCCGTACGACGCAGCCAAGGCCGGGACATGAGCCTGCATTCGCGTCCTTCGAATCGCCCTTGCAAGCCGTGAATCGTGAATTGTGTGAAGTGAGGTAGGGCATTGCCAACCGCGGACGAATTGCTAGGCGTGCAGGTAGCGCGTGACCTGTTGACGTGCTTGCGGACAGCGGAGCCGGGCAGGTCGTTTGCGGAGATGGGCTCGGCCTGCGATCACCTGACCGGGCTCGGTCTGCGACAGCGGGTCGACCTGTTGGCCGCGGCGATGCTGACCGATCTGCCGGGAGGTTATGCAGGGCTGGCGGCGGTGGTGCGGCACGCCCGCGACAGTGCCGAGGCGCCGCTGGCGGGCTGGATGGTGTGGCCGGTGACCGTGGCCGTCGCCCAGCGGGCAGTGCATGAGGGCAGCAACGAGGCCTTCGACGATGCGATGGCTCTCCTCGCGTCGCTGACGTCGCGGTTGAGCGCGGAGTTCGCCCTTCGTCTCCTCTTGCGTGCAGACCTGGATCGGGCGCTGGGAATCGTCCAAGGCTGGACGCAGGCCGACGATGCGCACCTTCGCCGTCTGGCGAGCGAGGGCACGAGGCCGTACCTGCCCTGGGCGGTCCGGGTGCCCCGACTGCTGGCCGACCCTGGCGCCACGATGCCGATCCTCGACGCGCTCTATCGCGACGGGTCTGACTACGTACGTCGCTCGGTGGCCAACCACCTCAACGATCTCAGCCGCGATCAGCCTGATCTGGTGGTCGCCAGCGCCGCCCGCTGGCTTGATGACCCCGCGCCTACTACGGCCTCCCTGGTTCGTCACGGATTGCGCACGCTGGCGAAGAAGGGTGATCCGGCCACCCTCGTGCTTCTGGGCTTCACCCCTGGCAACCTGTCCGTGTATGACTTGCGCGTACTGACGCCGGTGATCTCCTTCCCGGGGATGCTGCGGTTCACGGCCGTCGTCCGCAACGAGGGCAGGGAGCAGGCCCGGGTCGCCGTCGACTACGTGGTGCACCATTTGAAGGCCAATGGAATGACGACTCCCAAGACGTTCAAACTCACCACGCGCACCCTCGCCCCGGGGCAGGAGTTGCCGATCGACCGATCACACGAGTTCCGGCCCATCACCACCCGGCGGTACTACCCCGGTGAGCACGCGGTGGCGCTCCAGGTCAACGGCCGCGCCTGCGATCCTGTCGCCTTTCAACTCCGCGTCCTCGGCTGACCGTCGAACTGTGACGTTCCTCGGCCAGGGGTGACCATACTGGCAACGGCCGGACGACAAACGTCACGGTTCGACGCTGCCATCCTTTGTGCAAGAAATTGCTGAGTAGGATCGCGGAGTGACGTCGATAAGACTCTCCATCATCAAGACCGCCACTAGCAGGTCGTTGGAGGCCTTGACCTACCGCGGTGGAAGCTGGTTCAAGAAGGTCACGATAAACTACAGCGCTTTTTACATAGAGCATCCCAGCCAAGGTGCCGTGCTATTCGACACCGGACTGGGCAGGCAGATCGCTGCGCAGTACTCCAACGACATGCCGCGGTGGAAACGTCCGTTTCTTGCTTATCGCGACGTCAACCCGGTTGTAGACCAACTCGAGAGCCACGCCCTGGCGGCGCCGTCAAAGATATTCATGAGCCACGGCCACTGGGATCATGTGAGCGGATTGGTTGACTTTGCCGGTGCCGAAGTCTGGTGCACTGGACACGAGCGCCATTATCGGCAGGGTCTATCCACCGAACCCTTCTATTTGAAGGGAGCGTCGATGCCGTCTCAGGTGGCTTCCTCGCAGATAGAGTGGAGAACGTACGAATTCTCCCCACCAGGATGCGGCGAATATCCGGAGAGCTATGACATCTTCCGAGACGGCAGCTGCGTGCTGGTGCCTCTTCCGGGCCACACGCCGGGAGCGGTCGGCATGTTTGCCCGAACGAAGAGTCGCAGGTACTTCCTGTGCGGTGATGCAGTCTGGAACAGTGCAGCCATCAAGACTCGGGCACCGAAATCGCTCTCGGGCAGCTGGATCGCCGATAGAGATCGCCGACTCGCGCACCGCCAAGTGGTGCGGCTCCACGAAGTGATGGCTGGCGATCCATCGCTCGTCGTCATTCCCTCCCACGATGGCGAGCTTCAGGATGCCTTGGGGTACTTGCCAGTACAGATCTAGCCCCGGATCGCGAGGCTCTCATCATCGGCTGGCTCCGGCCTATCACGGGGCGGACCGGTCGTGGCCGCATCGGGTTGCAGCAGCGGTCCGGACCTCTCGAGCGCTCTCGACGAGCGCTCGCACCACCGGCCGGTCCGTGTGTTCCGTCCGCCAGGTGACCACGTCGGAGAGTGTGATGTCGAGGTCGACGACCGGGCGCCAGACCATCGAGCTCAGCGGAGTAACCAGTTCCGCTGTCCTTCGCGCGAGAAACGTCACCGCGTCGCCGATCGCCACGAGCGCCAGGAGCGCTTCCAGGTCGGGAACCTCCGCTATGCCGCCGAGTGTGACGTCGTGCGTACGGGCGGCGGAGACGATGTCGGCGCGGAGCCGGGGATTGAGCTCGCGGGGCTCGAGGATCACCCGCTCTTCACCGATGTCCTGCAGCCGGATCTCCTCGCGGGACGCCAGTCGATGGCCGGACGCGAGCAGCAGCCCGAGCCGGTCGCTGGTCATCTCCATGGAGCTCAAGGTGTCGTCGGTGGGCCGGTTGGTTCCGTAGGCGAACGAGATCGTCCCATCGTGCAGGGCGATCCATTGTTCTGAGTTATTCATCGAAACGAGCTGGAGACCGATGCGCGGAGCACGCCGCCGGAACGCCGCCATGAGTGAGGCCAGCGCGCCGGTGAAGGTGGCCCCTTGCTCGAACCCGATGACGACGGTGCCAATTCGGCCTTCGGCTACGTCTTTGGCCTCCTGGATGGCGCTGTCGACGCTCGCGAGGATGCTTCGGGTGCTCTCCGCGAAGATTTTTCCGGCAGCAGTGAGCTTGATCCCGCGGCCGGCGGGTTCGAAGAGCTCGACATTCATCTCCGCTTCGAGATCCTTCATCTGCCGGCTCAACGGGGACTGTGAGACGTGCAGTCTGGTGGCTGCCCGGCTGAAGCTCTGCTCCTCGGCGATTGTCACGAAGTAGCGCAGGTGTCGAAGTTCCATGCCTCACAACCGTTGCTTCGAGGGTCTAATAACGCGTCATTCTATGTCTTGGACAGCTCAGCCCGGGCGAACGTACCGTCGATTTCATGACCCCCACGAACCAAGAACTGTGGCCTCGATCAACCCCTCGTCGGGTGCTCGTCTCGGGTGCCAGCATTGCCGGCCTCACCACCGCCTATTGGCTCGCCCGCTATGGCTTCGAGGTCTCGGTGGTGGAAGTGGCGCCCCAGCTGCGCCCAGGCGGTCACGCGATCGATGTGCGCGGTCCTGGCCTGGAAGTTGCGGAGCGAATGGGCATCGACGCCGCTCTTCGCGATCGGAGCACGAAACTGACGGGGGATAGCCATGGTCGACTCGGCTGGTCAGGAAATCTTCCGGAGCACGCTGAGCACTTTGACCGGCGGGCAGCTCGATAGTCCTGATATCGAGGTCATGCGTGACGAGCTTTGCGATGTGCTCTACCAAGCCGTGGGCGACCAGGTCGAGTACATCTTCGGAGACTCCATCGCGTCGCTGACCCAAGACGAGTCGGGGGTCGATGTCACGTTCGCCACTGCTGCGCCACGCCGCTTCGAGGTGGTGATCGGCGCCGACGGGGTCGGCTCGGGAGTGCGGCGGATCGCCTTCGGCCCCGACGAGCGGTTCGTGCGCGCTTTCGGTGACACGCACGTCGCGGTGTTCAGCATGCCGAATTTCCTCGCTCTTGAGCGTTGGGAGGTGATCTACCAGCGGGAGGATCCATTCGTCGGTGCACTGGTGATGGGCCTGGACAAGGAGGCCCCGGCGAAGACCTATCTCGGTTTCAGCACGCCAGAGGCGGTCGACTACGACCTACGCGATATCGGCGATCAGAAGCGATTGCTTGCCGACCGAGTGGCTGACGCGGGCTGGGTGATTCCGCAGATCGTGGACCACATGTTGGATGCGAGCGACTTCCACTTCTACCGGCTGAGCCAGGTCTGCATGGACACGTGGGCACGCGGGCGGATCGTGCTGGTCGGCGATGCCGGCTACGCCGTCTCCCTGGGCACAGGCCAGGCCACCAGTGTCGCGATGGTCGGCGCGTACGTCCTGGCCGGTGAACTCGCGACGCACCGAGACGACCTGAGCAAAGGGGTGCTCGCCTACGAAGACGAACTGCGCGACTATGCAATCCGGAACCAGGCCATCGCGCTGGAGCAGAACTCGAAGCCGCAAACACCTCTCGGCGGCGAACCGTCGGACGCGGACGAGACCGCGACAGGCGACCTACCAGACTTCGGAAGCCTGACGCTGCCCTTCATTCTGAAGAACTACCAGGGCCTTGTGCGACTGACATGACCTCGGCAGCTATGGACCCACCGATCGTGCGGCGGCCGGGTCGCCTGACATCGCTGTTGTTGGACCTCTCCACACGCGAGGCCGAGGTTCGCCACGTCGAGGACGTTGGCGCGCACTTTCGCCTGATCTCCCTGGCGTCCGACGGGTTCCAGAACGCGTCGTGGACGCCAGGTGACATGGTGCAGGTCATCGTCTCAGGGGCGGCGTTGCTCGGCCCCTGGGAGTTGCGCTCCTACACCCCGCTTGCGTTCGAACCCAGCACCGGGACGACGAAGATCCTCTGGTATGTCCACGGCAACGGTCCCGGCTCGGACTGGGTCGCCTCAGCGCGTGCGGGCACACCCTGCCGTCTGGTGGGTCCCCGGCGCGCGCTCTCGCTGCCGAAACCACAACGACCCTTGGTCTTCTTTGGCGATGAGACGTCGTTCAGCACCGCCATCGCGGTTCGCGAGACGCCGCCGAAGTATCGCGAATCGCGATTCATCTTCGAGGTGAATTCGCTCGAAGAGTCCCGCGCTGTTGTTGAGCGATTCGGCATGGGTGGTGCCGTCAAACTCATAGTGCGAGAAAGGGACGACTGTCACGTCGACGAGGTCGAGCGCGAAGTGCTGGACGCCTTCGGCTCCATCGCAGCGGCCAACGGCGTACTGACCGGTAGAGCATCATCGATCCAACGCCTCTACCGGGCGCTTCGGGCAAGCGGCGTACCGAGCCGTCGGGTGACCAACCTGCCCTACTGGGCTCCCGGTAAGAAGGGACTCAAAGGACACTAGTTTCCGCCGAACTGTGACGTTCTTCAACCATGGGTCACTACCTTGGCAACGAGTCGATGACAGACGTGACAATTCGAGGCCACCAGGCGAGCAGGTCAGCGAACGACGACGACGGTGCACCGTGCATGAGCCGCGACGTGATGGCTCACAGACCCGAGGAGCAGACCTTTGAAACCCCCGCGTCCCCGACGACCAACCACCAGAAGGTCGGCATCATCGGAGGCTTCAATGAGTGCTTTGGCGGCGCTCTCGGCCCGAATCACGGGGTGTACGCGAACTGCTGGTTCGGGCCCGAGAACCGCATGAATGGATTCCGTCAGCTTCTGTTTGGTGGCCGAGGCAGGGTCGCTGTCGTCATGAGTCGAATACGAAGGCGACATGCCGGCCAGAGGTGGAAGCGAAGGCACCCAGGCCATCAAGACTGTAAGCTCTGACTTGCGTTCCTTCGCGATTTCCGCTGCCCATTCGAGCGCCTTGAGACTGCTTTTCGAGCCGTCGACACCGACGACAATATTCTTCGTTTTACTCATCAAATAATCCTTCCTCAGGTTGTTTCTAGCTACGGGGGCGCGTCCACAATTGTTTGGCCAGGTGTGAGACGTCGTCGGTTTGAATCACCATGACGTCTGATGCGGCATTCTGGACGACCTTTGCAGGAATTGACCCGAGTGCACCCCGCTCAGCGCCGAGGCCTCGGTTTCCGACCACGATGAGGTTCCGACGGGAGTGGTCGGATGCGGCCAACAGCGTTTCGGCGACGTCACCGGGTACAACTAGCGCGTCGTACGTACGTACGCGCTCACTGTTGAGTTGCTCTACGGTCCGTCGTAGTGCCTCTCGGCCGGCCTCCTCGCCGACGAGTTCCTGGTGGGTGTCGTCGAGCGACCATCCTTCCGGGTGGTAGACGGTGACGATTGTCAGTTTGGCGTTGGTGTCCTCGGCGATCTCCATGGCACGGCGCACACCGAACATCGTGTTCTCGGTACCGTCCGAGCCGACGATCACCCTGTCATACGTGTGGGCGGCATCGTCGGGACGTCCGAGCGGAACCATGCTCGATTCGTCGGCCTCGCTTGGCGCTTTGACCCACAGCATCGCAATCGCCCCGATCACCATCAATCCACCGGCAAGAAGCATGGCCTTGGTGGGATCACTGCTCAAGAGGTGCTCGTAGATCCAACCGAACGAGAGAGTTTCAACGAGCATGGGGATGACGATCATCATGTTCAGGATGCCCATGTACACGCCGGATCGGCCGGCCGGCACCATGCTGGCCACCATCAGATAGGGAACACCCACGATCGATGCCCACATGATGCCGATCCCGATCATCGGCACGAGGCTGATCCACTGGTTGTCCACATTGGCTAGCCACACCATGCATAGGCCGCCGATGACCAGACAAACCACATGCGTCCACTTGCCGCCGAACCTGACGACAAACCGCAAGAGGAACAGGGCACTGATGGCCGTGAACAGGTTGTACGTGCCGTTGAGCAGGCCCGACCATCCGACAGCCCGTTGGTAGGCTGCGGCGTTCGTCTCCGGTGAGACGCCGAACACGGACTGGCCGACGCTCAGCGCTACGAACTGCCAATAGACAAACATGGCATAGAACTGGAATGCGAACACCAGGCCGATCTTGTGCATGGCTACCGGCATGACCTTGACCGCGGTAGCGATGTCATGAACGATCGCGATGATCCCCTTGGGAGCGTCCCTCATCTCCTCTAGTTCTTCACCGGTGGGCTCTAGCTCGATGCGCTTGCGCATGGCAACGCCGACGGTTATCAGGATGCACACCGCACCCAGCCAGAAGCAGATGTAGGCCCAATAGGGAATTCCGTTCGGGGCGATGCCGGGTGCCCACAACTGGAACACGAAGATGGAGAGATTGGACAGCACGGCGCCCGCACCGGTGAACATGCTCTGTACCAGGAAGCCGCGCGCCAACTGATTCTTCGGCAACCGGTCCGAGATCAAAGCCCGGTACGGCTCCATCGCCGAGTTGTTGCCGGCATCCAACAGCCAGAGTTCGAGCACGGCGACCCACAGGATCGAAATGAACGGGAAGACGAGACAGATCAGGATCATCAGCAGCGCGGCACACAATATAAACGGCCTGCGGCGTCCCCACCGCGGCGCCCAGGTACGGTCCGACATCGCGCCGATCAATGGCTGGATCAGCAGGCCGGTCATGGGCCCTGCCAGGTTCAGGATAGGTAGCTCGTGACCGGATGCTCCCATAGCCGAGAACAGCGGGTTTATCGCGGTCTGGGTGAGCGCAAAGCTAAACTGCACTCCGAAGAAGCCCACATTCATCATGAAGATGTTGCCGGACGTCAGTGGCGGCTTGTGGTCGAGGACAGTGGAGGCGTCCCTAATCCCGCGTTCTTCCCTGGTGACTGTCATAGTCGTCCTTTCGCTTGTTGCGAGTTCAGTGCCGTTCACGTAAAGAGATTTCGGCAGCACAAATAGGCATCTGCTGCCAGATGGTTGTGCATGTGAAGTGGTTTGCCGGGTGACGCCGATCCGGCGAAGAGTTGCTAGGTGCCAGCAGGTTCGCGCTTGCCGAGCCGGACCTTCTTGACGGAACGCTCGTTGTCGATAACCGAGTCGTCAAAACCGAACAGGTAGGTCAAGGTGAATGACACTGTCAGCGCGGCCGTGGACGCAATCAGGAATCCGACCAGATTGCCGTCGAGTCCGTGAGGGTTGACGAAGGACGGAAATCCTACGAATCCACCGGTGAAGCCATACATGTTGACATTCAACAGTCCGGTCAAGAGTCCGCCGACCGCGCCTCCGGCCGACGCCATGATAAAGACTCGTCCGTATTTGAGATTGAGACCGTACATGGCAGGCTCGGTGATTCCGCAGAATGCAGAAATCGTCGCCGGACCCGCGAGCGTCTTGATCCTCTTGTCCTTCGTCTTAATCCAAATAGCCAGCGCGCCGCCGCCCTGTGCAATCATTGTAGCGGAGACGATTGCGTTGAGTGGAGAGGAGCCATTGGAAGCCAGCTGGGCGGCAATCAAGGGGATGACGGCCCAGTGTAGACCGAAGATGACCAAGCACTGGTAGAGAGCGCCGATCAGAAGGCCGGCAACGGCGTAATTCAGGCCGAGCAGCCAATTGACGCCATTGGCGACGCCGCCGGACAGGAACATGATGATCGGGCCGAAGACGATGAGAACCAGAGTGGAGACGATCAAAACTTCCAGTAGCGGTGCAAAGATCATTCGGACCACGGCAGGGATATGCTTTTTGAGCAGCGGCTCGACCCGGGCCGCAAGCCACGCCGCGACGATGATGGGGAAGATTGAGTAGGCGTAGGCGTTCCCCTGAGGAAGTGAGACCGGAATCCCGAAGAAGTCGCCATTGAACACCGTCGCGCCTAGCTGGCCGACCACCTTGTAGTCTGGATTGGTCGGATTGGACATGGCGACAATCGATGGGTACACGAGGACGCCGCCAATGATGGCGACAATTATCGGATCCGAACCGAGGCGCCGAGCAGCCGTGTAGCCGATGATGAGCGGCAGGAAGTAGAACATAGAGGATGACATGGCATCGATGAACGTATAGGTGCTGCTGGCGGCTTCGACGATGTTGAACTGGGTGAGCAGGGCCAGAATTCCCTTGAGAATCCCGGAAGCCGCCAGCAAGCCGATGACGGGAATCATCGACCCCGTGATGACGCCGATGAGGGAGCTGAAACCGAACTTGGCCCAGCCGATCGCCGTGGTTGGTCGCTCGACCTCTTCTTCCTCGACATCGACCGAAGCGACTGCTCCGCTGACCAAGCGGTTCACGGGCTGGAAAACATCCTCTACTGCAGCGCCGATGACCACCTGGTACTGGCCACCGGCTTTGATTACATCGATAACGCCGTCGAGATTGCTCACCACTTCGTCGTCAGCGCGTGATTGGTCCTTCAGATAGAAACGGACTCGGGTAATGCAGCGTAAGACGCTCTTAACATTGTCCCGGCCGCCGATGCCGTCGACGATCTGGTGTGCCAGCAAGTCATACCCGGTCAGGCCGTCTGGGATGGCGCAGGCTGTTGGTCGTGCTGGAGTAGTAGCCGCGGGAGCGGCCGCCACCACACCAGGGACAGGATCCAGTGACGGGGAATCCGGCAGAGTCACAGTCGCCACCTCGGCACCGGCGGCAACGTCGCCCGTCCCGACGCTCAAATCACCTTTCAATTTGGTCAGGTTGGTGAAGATGACCATGGTTGTCGCGCTTCTGTCGGCCGTCTTGACGGCCGCGCAGTCCATGGTTCCGATCGGCTGTCCTGCCTCGACCGTGTCACCCGGGGCGATCGTGAGGTTGAAGGGCACGCCTTTCAATTGGACCGTATCGATCCCCATGTGGACGAGGATCTCCACACCTGTGGAGGTCTTGAGAGCGAAGGCGTGTCCGGTGTTTGCGACCAGCAGGACGATTCCCGATGCTGGCGCGACGACCTGGTCGGCGTCCGGCTCAACGGCAAAGCCGTCCCCCAACACCTTCTTCGCGAATGTCGGGTCAGCAACTTCGCCCAGGGGCACGATCGAACCGGTCAGTGGGGAAAGAATGTGGGTGGTCAGTACGGAACCCGGCGTCATTGTATGTCTCCGATTGAGCGGGTGCGGGCAAGGACGGCGATGGCCTCATAAGGCCGTAGCCGGATCTGTGTGTTGAGCAAAACCTGGCGTTGCGTATGGTAGTTTTCGATAAGGATCTTTCCATTGATGAACTCCTCAGGAATCTCTATCGACGAAGGATCGGCGTAGAAGTTCGTGAGCACAAGGAGCTTAGTGCCCTTAAGGGTCCGCACGTAGGAAAAGATCGACGGATGCTCCAGTGCGTAAGGCTCGACAAGGCCCTCGGAAATCACTGCACAGGTCTTACGCAGGCGAATCAACTTGCGATAGTACGGGAGAATTCTGCCACCGGCTTCCTCGGCGGCCACATTGATGGTCTCATGATTAGTGGGTCGCAGCCACGGTGTTGCGGCGGAAAAGCCCGCATTCGGCCCGGCGTCCCACTGCATAGGTGTGCGTGCATTGTCTCGTGCCTTCGAGTGGACGATCGCAAATGCTTCCGCCTGATCGCATCCAGCGGCGAGTAGAGCCTCATAGGCGTTGATGGCCTCCACGTCGACATAGTCGCCTATTGACGTATAGCGAGGGTCAGTCATGCCGATCTCCTCGCCCATATAGATGTAGGGCGTTCCGCGCAGCAGATGGATGGCGGTCGCCAGCATGGTCGCTGACTCGACTCGATAGTTCTCCGAGTCGCCGAAACGGTCCAACGCCCGGGGCTGGTCGTGATTGTTCCAGAACAATGCATTCCAGCCGCCGCCGTCCTGTATGCGGACGGCCCATTCGGACAAGAGGCGCTTCAATTCGGCGAAGTCGAAAGGTGTTCGAGTCCATTTCTGGCCATTGAGATAGTCAACTTTCAGATGATGGAAGTTGAACACCATGGACAGTGCGCCGTCGGTGGCATGTGAGTACTCGATGCAGCGTTCGATCGAGGTCGACGACATTTCCCCCACAGCCACACTACTTGGGTCCTTGCGGTGCGAGGCCAACGCTAATTCGTGAAGGTAGGGCATGACGAGCGCGCCATCGGTATACATGTGTCGGTCGTCCACATTGTCCGGCGCGGAGGGGAGATCCTCGGGTTTGCCGATCAGGTTGATGACATCGAACCGGAAGCCACGGACACCCCTTTGACGCCAGAACTCGACCACCTTGGCCAACTCCTGGCGCACCCGTGGGTTGTGCCAGTTGAGGTCGGCTTGGGAACGGTCAAACAGGCAGAGGTAATACAGTCCGGTGTCCCCGAAAGGCGACCAGGACCGGGCCGCCGAACTTGGATACCCAGTTGTTCGGCAGCCCGCCGTCCGGGCCCGGCGGCCGCAGGTAGTAGAAGTCGCGATATTCTGGATCGCCCTCCACTGCGCGTTGAAACCACTCATGCTCGGTGGATGTGTGATTCAGGACCATGTCCAGCATCACGTCTACGCCGTGGGTGCCGAGGGCCAGCACCAATTCCTCGAAATCAGCCATCGTCCCCATAGTAGGGTCGACGCGGTAGTAGTCGGCGATGTCGTACCCGTTGTCCTTGCCGGGGGAGACAAAGAACGGGTTGAACCACACCATGTCAACGCCCAGCGATGCGATGTACGGAACCTTCGCGATCACGCCCCGGAGGTCGCCCACGCCGCTGCCCGAGGAGTCGTAGAACGACTTCGGATAGATCTGGTAGATGACCTTGCTGTGGAAACCGTCGCTGCTCTGCGCCTGCACGGCCCATACGTTAGGCCCCAGATGGCCACGAAAGCCCCGGTGTCACCGAACTTTTGCGTAGCTGTTGCAGATTTGCGCAAAACGCTGGTCGCAGTCATCGCCGGTGCGCAATTGGCGGCTTAACTCTTACCTGGGCGTGCGGTCGACTCTCGGACGATCAGACGCGTAGGTAGCGTGATCGTTTCGGCTGGTATCGGCCCATCTAGTGCCCGCATAGCCATGGTCGCTGCGAGCCGACCCTGCTCTCGGGCGGGTTGCGCGATGGTCGTGAGGTGCAATAGATCAGCGATCGGGTGATCGTCCACACCGATGATCGCGACATCATCGGGTATCCTTACCCCGGTGCGACGGAAGACGGACACGATTCCAGCGGCCATCTCGTCGGAGCAGGCGACGACTGCTTCCGGCAGATTATCCCTTTCGAGGAGTAATTCGGCGGCCGCCCTACCGGCCTCGGGCCCGAACGGCACTTGCACTCTCCAGGAGGGATTCAACCCGGCCCGCTCCATACTGGCAACGAAACCCTCACCTCGCTTCAGTGAGGCGTATCCAGGTGTGCCCTCGCGATCGCCGTAGGAAGCGTAGGCTATCCTCCGATAGCCCGTGTTGATCAGGTAATTCGTCGCCTTCTGTCCGACCAGAACGTCATCGATGCCGACGCTCGGCAGGCCCTCCACAACCGACCCGGCCACGATCACGGGGATCCGGCTGCGGCGGATGTCCTCTACCGGCATACCGCGGGGCATCGGCACGAGCACGACTACATCGGTATGTGCGGCGTGCCGAGCCGAGCCGAAGATCTTGGCGCGATCGGAAGCGGAATAGCCCTGATAGACGGTGAAGGAGACACCAGAGGGTGTAAGGACGTCATGCAGACCGGCGAGGATCGAGCCGAAGACCCAACGGTCCGGCTCGGGCATGACGGCGGAGATGAGTTCCTTCGCCTGCGAGGCTCGACGGGCATTGCGCCCTGTGCCATCAACCAGATAGCCGGTATCTCGGGCGATTTCGAGAATCCGTGCACGCTTGGCCGCAGAGACTCCCGGCGTGCCGCTGAGCGCCCTGGACACAGCCGAGACGGAGACGCCGGCAGCTTCAGCAATCGCTGCCATGCCCCCTGGGGTGGTTTCGGGCTTCATGACGGGGAGCATAGCGAGGCACTCCCCGTCGCCTGCATAAGTCGGGACCCGTGCTTATCGCACGTCGGCAGGCGCCGTTGCGTGCCTTCCAAGCAAGGCGCCAGGCGAGCCGCCACGTCGGCGCCACGCGCAAGCGGCATACCGAGCCGCCAGGTGCCCAACCTCCCCTGCGCGATGATGTCGCGTCCTACGCGTCCAACTGTGACGTTCTTCAGCCATGGGTCACCACATTGGCGACCCGCCCACGAAAAACGTGACAGTTCGACGTGACCAGGCTGGGCCTCAGCTTGCTTAGCGCCGTCCTGCGCGTTGTGCGAAGCGGTCGATCCCAGCAAGCACCTCATCGCTACGCCGGAATGGTCCCACACCGTGCTCGGCCTTCGATTCCACAATGCGGGCCTCGACCGGCGATTGCATTGGCGGATAGATGCTCGGCTGTTTCACGTCGAGCTTATCGGCTGATGTCGCCGAGACGATACGCGTCCAATGCGCCGTGGTACCCCATCGACGGCCACAAGCACGCCGATCCTGTGCACCGGAACTCATATCCCTCTTGCATTTTGTGAGGTAACTACCGAGTTCATAAATTCCCTCTGGGCGCGTTGGTTCCTGAAGTTCGGTCCGACGCCTCACGCGGGCGGAGGTCCAAGGATCTCCTGCCCGCCCTCGGCGGCAGCGGCGATCAGTGCCTCCGTCGTGACTTCCCACCCGTCGGGGCGCGGGTCCGTGATCCGGCGGCCGGCGGTCCGAAAGAACTGTTCCATGCCGCTGGGGGTGCAGATGGTCAGCAGGTCGACCTCGGGGGCGGTGAAGCGGTAGGCGTGCGGGACGCCGCGGGGCAGGAACATCGACCCGCCTTCGCCGACCTCATGGCGTTCGTCGCCGACCCAGAAGATGCCATGGCCTCGGAGGATCACGAACATCTCGTCCTCGTCGTGGTGCAGGTGCAGGGGCGACGCCGAGCCCTGGCTGAAGCTGCTGCGCACAACCGTCACCTGGTTTCGGGTATGTGAGCCGTCCAGCAGGATCTGCAGTTCCTTGCCGCCGATCCATTCGATCCGATCGTGGTCGACCGCCTGGGCGATGTACGCGAGGCTCATCGGACTCTCCCGTCTTGACACGAGGCAGTTGGCTTGACCTAACGTCTAATCAATATCTCGACGGTAGAGTGGCTGGGTGGCGGACGTCAAGAAGCGCCAGTACCACTCACCGCTGCGCGCAGAACAGGCGCAGGCGTCGCGAGCGGCCATACTGCGCGCTGCGCGCGATCTCTTCGTCGAGCAGGGCTACGGCGGGACCACCATTGATCAGATTGCCGATCGCGCCGGGATGAGCAAGCCGACCGTCTTCACCGCGGTCGGCAACAAAGCGACCCTGCTCAAGGTGGTGCGCGACGTGGCCATGGCCGGCGACGACCAGCCTCGGACTGTGACGGCCCGAGAGGACGTGGCCGCCATCGCCGAGGCCGGCGACCTCGACCGGGCGGTCGCGCTCACCGCGCGGCACATCGCGGCGGTCAACGCGCGCTACCACGATGTGCACGAGGTCATCCGCGGCGCGTCGGGAACCGATCCGGTCGTGGCCGAACTATGGGAGACAGCCGAAGCCGAGCGCCACGTCGGCGCCGGTCATCTGCTCGCCCGGCTGCGCGCGAAACCGGTTCTGCCGCGGCGCCGCGCCCAGGATCAGCTATGGCTCCTCATGGCACCTGACAACTACCACCGCCTGGTGGCGCGCCAGGGCTGGTCCCGATCGGCGTACGATCGTTGGCTCACTCAGGAGATCCGGGCGCTGTTCGGCTGAGCCCGTCGCGTCGTGAGTTCGGGCTCAACCGCAAGCGGATGATCACCCCGGTAGGCGTCGATCCGCTAGTCCGATCTATTCCAAAGACGTCTGTGGTTGGGGGTGGTGTGCGCGCGGCGAATTGGTGGGTTCGGGTGGTCGTTGTGCCGGTTGAGCGTGGTGAGCTTGTGTGGGGTCAGGCCCGGGTGTCCGGAATCCGGCGCCAGTGCTCGCCGGTGAGGGTCGGCTGAGCACAAGACCCGGGCCCGCTGCACGGATCGAGCCGGATTCTGGACATCCAGCGCCGGAGTGGCAACCGATCCCGATGACCGCCGCTGACCGTGCGGACGCGTTGGGTGGTTTGGCTGGCTCTTTCCCAGCTGTGCCCGACACACAGCTGTGCCTGGCGTCGGCTGTGGGCGGGGAGATTGATCTTGTGAGGGGCGCGCTCGGGTTGGTGTCCCATATTCGACAGGTTCGCGGGCCGGTGATCTTGGCTGGGCGCGAAACCCGCCGATCGTGTCGAATATGGGACAAGCCCAGCTCGTGAGGAGGGCACGGCTAGGTAGCTCCCACCAACAGGAGCCCCACCCGTCTGCCCCGGAGTGCGATGACGCGTCCATCTGTCACGTTCTTCGCCCAGCTGTGGCCATCTTGGTGACCTACCAGCGCACAACGTCACAGTCCGACGACCCCACCGGTCCAGCCCCCGGCATCCCCGGGATCAGCACGCCCACGCAGACACCCGGCCCCTGGGAATAGATCATCTAGGGCCTGTCCTGTAAGTGGTTTTCGGCGTGGTCGCTTTCACCCCTGGTCGGGTTGTGTTAATCCGGTCGGGTGGCTGGTGTGGGTCGTGGTGAGCTGACGGACAAGGCGTGGGCGGTGATCGAGCCGTTGCTGCCCGCAAACGGTGGGGGCCGGCGGTGGCGGGAGCACCGGCAGGTGATCAACGGCATCTTGTGGAAGCTGCGCACCGGCGCCCCGTGGCGGGACCTGCCGGAGCGGTACGGGCCGTGGAAGACCGCGCACGAGCGACTGCGGAAGTGGACGATCGACGGGACCTGGGACAAGATCCTGCAGGCTGCGATCGTCAAAGACGACGCCGTCGGGGACGTGGAGTGGATCATCTCGATCGACTCGAGCGTCGTCCGGGCCCACCAGCACGCTGCCGGGGCCCGGAAAAAGGGGGATCCTCACGAGGTGAGATCGAGGCCCTCCAGGTGGACGGAGAGTGCATCGGCAGATCCCGAGGAGGACTGAGCACCAAGCTGCATCTCGCCGTCGACGGGCGCGGCCTGCCGGTCAGCATGATCCTCACCCCGGGCCAGGACGGTGACAATCCGCAACTGCTGCCCCTGCTCGACCAGATCCGCGTCCCGAGGGTTGGCCCCGGCAGGCCCCGGTCGAAGCCGGAGGCAGTGCTGGCCGACAAGGCCTATTCCCACCCCTCGACAAGAGCCGCGTTGCGACAGCGGCGCATCCGATTCACCAGCCCCGAGCGGACCGACCAGATCTACCGGCGGAAAGCCAAGGGCGCACACGGCGGCAGGCCTCCCATGGTGGACCTGACCGGGTACAAGAGACGCAACGTCGTGGAGAGGTGCTTCAACAAGCTCAAACAGTTCCGCGACTTCGCCACCCGCTACGCCAAACGCGCCGCCTACTTCAAAGCTGAGATCACCCTCGCCGCCACCATCCTCTGGCTCCGATAACTTACAGGACAGGCCCTAGCCAATGTGGCCCTGTCTCGTCACGTAGCCGCTCGGACGATGTGTCGACGAAAACGCAGCCCGGCGTCCTTGGCTACAGTCTTGCCCCCAGTAGAGTCTCCGACCGAGCCGCCGGTCGGAGATTTTCACCACTGCCACAACGGGTTTCAACGGTGGGCCCCGTGGGGCTCGAACCCACAACCGACGGATTAAAAGTCCGCAGCTCTGCCGATTGAGCTAGAGGCCCTATGCAACTGCGCCCGCCAGCCTACCGTGCCGAACCACGCGCCTCCGCCCTGATTTGCGGCTGATCCGGTCGAGCAGGGCGTCCGGGCGGCGGGAGCGTGCGGTCGGGGTGGCATACCTGGCCGCGGAAGCGTCCCAGCCTGGGCGAGTTGCCCGGCAGGTGCGCCCCGGCGGAGAATGGCACTTGCCGTAGGCGCCGGAGGAGGCTTACATGAAGCTGATCACCGCAGTGGTGCAGCCGCATCGCTGGGAGCAGGTCTTCGACTCGCTCAAGGAGTCGGGCATCAACGGGCTCACCGTCTCGGAGGTGCAGGGCAGTGGCCGCCAGCGTGGGCACTCCGAGGTGTATCGCGGCGCCGAGTACCAGGTGAGCCTGGTGCCCAAGCTCCGGGTAGAGATCGTCGCCGACGACGACGATGTGGAGGGGCTGCTGTCCACGATCATCGCCAGTGCGGCCACCGGCAAGATCGGCGACGGCAAGGTGTGGGTGCAGCCGGTCGACTCCGTGGTGCGGGTGCGCACCGGTGAGATCGGCTTCGACGCCATCTGAGTGCCCGTTGTAGCTGAGTGCTCCTCCAGACCGGTCTGCCGGTCACCTCTGACAGGTAGTCACCTCCGGCAGGTCGTGGCTCGCCTGAGAGGATGACGGCCATGGCGCGCCCGTCCCTCGACTCGAGTCCAGTCGTCGCTGCTCTGCGCAAGGCCGGCATTCGAGACGTTGACGACTCCACCCGTCGCCGGGCCGAGTATTCCTCTGACGCCTCGTTGTACCGGGTAGTGCCGCAGGTGGTGGCCTTCCCGCGACACGCCGACGAGATCGTCGCGGCCGTTGCAGTGGCTCGGGAGAGTGGAGTGCCGCTCACCATGCGGGGCGCCGGCACGTCCATCGCGGGCAATGCGGTGGGCTCGGGGATCGTGCTCGACACCTCCCGCCACCTTCATCGAGTGCTGCACATCGATGCCGAGAACCGTTGCGCACGAGTGCAACCCGGCACGGTGATGGCCACCTTGCAGAAAGCCGCTGCGGTGCACGGGCTGCGGTTCGGGCCCGACCCCTCCACCTGGACGCGGGCAACGCTGGGCGGCATGCTCGGCAACAACGCCTGCGGCCCGCACGCGGTGGCCTACGGCAAGACCGCCCAGAACGTGCGCAGCCTCGACGTGATCGACGGTCTCGGGCGTCGATTCACCGCCGCCCAGGGTGACCGGTCCTTCGCCGCGGTGCCAGGGTTGGCCGACCTGGTGGCGGCGCGCCGAGCGTTGTTGCGCACCGAGTTCGGCCGGTTCGGTCGGCAGGTGAGCGGATACAGCCTTGAACACCTGTTGCCGGAGAACGGCTCTCATCTGGCGCGAGCGCTCGTGGGCACCGAGGGCACCTGCGTCGTCATCCTCGAGGCGGAGCTCGACCTGGTCGAGATTCCTTCGGCCCCAACGCTGGTGGTGCTCGGCTACGCAGACATGGCGGCAGCCGCCGACGCCGTCCCGGCGCTGCTCGCGCACGCCCCGCTCGCTATCGAGGGCCTCGATTCCAGGCTCGTCGATCTGGTGCGGCGGCATCGCGGTGCGTCCCTCGTGCCCGACCTGCCCGCTGGCAACGGGTGGCTCATGGTGGAGGTGGGCGGCCCCGATCAGGCCGCGGCCCTCGACGCCGCCCGGGCCCTGGCGGCCGATGCCGGAACCGACGCAGTGGCCGTGCTGCCTGCCGGGCCTGAGGCTGCCGCCCTGTGGCGCATCCGCGAGGACGGCGCCGGCCTGGGCGGGCGCACCCCCAGTGGCGCCCAGGGTTGGTCGGGATGGGAGGACGCGGCCGTTCCCCCCGAACGGCTCGGCGACTACTTGCGCGACTTCGAGGCGTTGCTCGGCGAGCACGGGCTCGACGGCATCCCGTACGGCCACTTCGGCGACGGGTGCGTGCACATCCGGATCGACTTCCCACTCGACGAGGGCACCGACAGTCTTCGTCCGTTCCTTACTGCGGCAGCGAAACTCGTTGCCTCTCATGGTGGTTCGATGTCGGGCGAGCATGGTGACGGCCGTTGTCGCAGCGAATTGCTGCAGTACATGTACTCCGGCGAGGCGCTGGCGACGTGCGCTGCTTTCAAGCAGCTCTTCGATCCCGCTGCCGTGCTGAACCCCGGCATCATCGTCGATCCCGTGCCGCTGGACGCCGACGTGCGACGACCGCAGGCCCACGCCATCGCAACGCTGGGTTTCGCCCTTCCTCACGACGCGGGCAATCTCACCGATGCCGTGCACCGCTGCACCGGCGTGGGCAAGTGTCGGGCCGATCTCTCGGCTTCCGGTGCGTTCATGTGCCCTTCCTACCTGGCCACCCGTGATGAGAAGGACTCCACCCGGGGCCGGGCGCGCGTCCTGCAAGAGCTCACCAACGGCACGCTCGTGGGCGGCTGGGACGCTCCCGAGCTGGCCGAGGCCCTCGACCTGTGCCTGTCGTGCAAGGCCTGCGCCAGCGACTGTCCTACCGGTATCGACATGGCGACCTACAAGTCGGAGGCGCTCTACCGGCGCTACCGCGGCAGGCTGCGACCGCTCCGGCATCTGAGCCTGGGCCAACTGCCGCGCTGGGCCCGGCTGGCAGGTCCGGTCGCCGGTCTGCTGAACACTGTTCTGGCACAACCTGTTCTGCGCCGCGTAGCACTCGGGATGGCCGGTCTCGATCGGCGGCGCGCGGTGCCGGCCTTCGCGCTCGAGCCTTTCCGGGTATGGCGCAGAAAGCATCGTCCGCTCCAGCCCGATTCGACGCAGGCGCCTCGGGGCGAGGTGCTGTTGTTCGTCGACTCGTTCTCGGACGCCTTCGAGCCGGCCGCGGCGATCGCCGCCATCGACGTGCTCACCGACGCCGGCTACGCCGTCCGGCTGCCCGGACGCACCGTCTGCTGCGGACTGACCTGGATCTCCACCGGCCAGCTCGATGGAGCCCGGCAGAGACTTCGCGCGCTCCTAGATGAACTGGCCCCGGCCGCCGCTGCAGGCATCCCGATCGTGGGCATCGAGCCGTCCTGTACCGCAGCGCTGGTGGGCGACCTGCCCGAGCTGCTCAGCGACGACCCCCGTGCCGCCCAGGTGAGCGCCGCAACCCGAACGCTCGCCCAGCTGCTGCGCGGTGCGCAGGCCGACGGCTGGGCGCCGCCCTCGCTCGCCGGTACCCACGTGGTGGCCCAGCCGCACTGCCATCAGCACGCCAGCGTGGGCTACGCCGACGACGCCGCGCTACTCCGCTCGGCCGGCGCTGAGGTGGTCACCGTGGCCGGCTGTTGCGGGCTGGCTGGCAACTTCGGCATGGAGGCAGGCCACTACGAGGTGTCGGTGGCTGTGGCCCGCAACGGCTTCCTGCCGGTGCTTCAGGCGGCCCCGCCGGGAGCGGTGTTCCTGGCTGACGGCTTCTCGTGTCGCACCCAGGCGGCGGATCTAGCAGGCACCCGATCGACGACCTTGGCCCAGCTCCTGGCGGGTCGTCTTCAGACTCGCTGAACTCGGGCGGGCAATGCCTTGACACGTGCGCGGATGAGGATGAGACTCCCGATTGGCCCTACCCGGGGCCATTGGTGGCTGTGGACAGTCGCAGGTGCCCGAGCGGGACGCTGGCCGCTTGAACGGTCGTCGACGGCGCTGTTGAGGGCATCGTCACCCCGCAGCTGGAGCGATAGGAGGCAGGCATGACGTCACACGCCTCCGCTCCCACGCCCGAGCCTCTTGCTGCTGGGCGCTCCAGGCCCGAGGCTGCCCCCGGCGAACGCGACGACGGCTCGGCGCTGCCCACCTCTGCGGAGTTCGCCGACCTGCTCTGGCGTCCGTTGCCGATCGGGAACTCCTTCGAGTGGACGGTGCAGCGTCTGGCGCAGGCCATTCGTTTCGGCATCGTCGCGCCCGGTCAGCGCCTTCCCTCGGAACGTGAGCTGGCCGATCGGCTGCGAGTGGGGCGCGAGACGGTGCGCGAGGCGATTCGCGCCTTGCGTGAGGCCGGTCTGGTGCGCACCGCCCGCGGTCGGACGGGAGGAACATTCGTCACCGCAGCGCACCAGTCGCTGGAGGCCGCCGCCCCGCACGAGGTGAGTGCAGAGCGGGTGCGCGACGTGCTGGCCCTGCGTGGCGTGCTCGAATCCGGCGCCGTGGCGTTGGCCGCGCGCCATTGCCTCGGCGCCGAGGCCCGCCGCGAACTGACGGCCTGTCTGAGCGCCTCCCGCGATCGCGACCCCCGGCTTCGCCGGGTCAACGACGCCCGGCTGCACCTGACATTGGCCGCGGCGTCCGGCTCGCCGGCGCTGCTCGCCGCGGTGGCCGATGCGCAGGCCCAGCTCGACGGGCTGCTCGCCGGCATTCCGGTGCTGGCCCGGAACCTGGACTCGTCCGACCATCAGCACGAGGTGATCGTGGGGGCTGTCCTGTCCGGAGACGCCGAGAAGGCGCGCCTGGTGATGGAGGAGCATTGCGAGGCGACGGCCTTGCTCCTGGATGGGCTGTTGTCGTGAACGCTCGATCACTTAGGGCGTGCCGTATTTCCTCGCGAGCCCTTACGTTGCCGGCACCGCCTGATCCGCCCCAGCCCGAACCGACCCGAGCCCGATCACAGCGCAGAGGAGAACGATCATGAGCCTGTATCCGCCGGTGCCATTGCCGGTCGAGACGCTGCGCGAGGACATAGACGCCGGCCGCATCGACACCGTGATCATTGCCGTCACCGACATGCAGGGCCGGTTGCAGGGCAAGCGGCTCACGGCGCGGCACTTCCTCGACCAGGTGCTCGACCACGGAACGGAGGGATGCTCCTACCAACTAGCCGTCGACGTCGACATGAACACCGTCGCCGGTTACGAGTTGACCTCGTGGGAGCGGGGCTACGGAGACTTCGTCTTCGACCCCGACCTCGCAACGCTGCGCTACCTGCCGTGGCTCGACAGGACGGCGTTGCTGCTGGCCGACATTCGCGATACCGACGGCGACGCAGTGGTGCAGTCGCCCCGGCAGATCCTGCAGGCCCAGGTGGCGCGGTTGGCCGAGCGAGGCTGGACCGCCTTCACCGGCACCGAATTGGAGTTCATCCTCTTCGACACGTCGTACGAAGATGCCTGGGCCAATGCCTATCGAATGATGACGCCGGCCAACCAGTACAACGTCGACTATTCGATTCTCGGAACCAGCCGGGTAGAGGGCCTCTTACGCGCCATTGTCACGGGCATGGAGGGCGCCGGGATCTACATCGAGTCGGCCAAGGGCGAGTGCAACTACGGCCAGCACGAGATCGCCCTAAAGTACGCCGACGCGGTGGCCTGCTGCGACAACCACGTCGTCTACAAGAACGGCGTGAAGGAGATCGCGGCCCAGCACTCTCGCTCGGCGACGTTCATGGCCAAGTACGACCAGCGCGACGGCTCGTCGTGCCACATCCACCTGTCGCTACGCGACCAGGACGGCACGCCGGTGTTCGCGGGCGACGGCACGGGCGACACGCACGGATTCTCCAAGGTCTTCGAGCACTGGATCGCCGGGCAGATCGCCTGCCTGCGGGAGATCTCGCTGCTGATCGCGCCGAACATCAACTCCTACAAGCGATTCGTTGACGGCTCCTTCGCTCCGACCGCCATCGCGTGGGGTCGCGACAACCGCACGTGCGCGCTGCGCGTCGTGGGGCACTCGCCTGACGCGCTGCGGGTGGAGAATCGCGTGCCGGGGGCGGACGTCAACCCCTATCTGGCCGTGGCGGCTCTCATCGCGGCCGGCTTGCACGGCGTGGAGAACGAGCTGCCGCTGGGCCCTGCCCTGGCCGGGAACGCCTACGCCTCCGCCGCCGAGCGCGTGCCGGCGGCGCTGCACGTGGCCCGAGACCTGTTCTCGTCCAGTGCGTTTGCCCGCTCTGCCTTCGGGGACACCGTGGTAGACCACTACACGCATATGGCTGACATCGAGATCGCGGCCTTCGGCGCCGCCATCACCGACTGGGAGCGCTTTCGGGGGTTCGAACGACTGTGACGACGCAGCCATCCGTCCAGACGATCGAGGTGGCCGGCATCCAGGGTGCAGGCGGCGTCTGCGCCGTCACCAATCCCAGCACGGGGCTGGTCTTCGCCGAGGTGCCCCGGGCCGACGCGGCCGAGGTGGATCGCGTCATCGATCGCGCCGCTGCTGCCTTTCCCGCCTGGCGTGACGTGCCGCCCGGCGAGCGGGCCCGGCTGTTGCGGCGGTTCGCCGACCTGGTCGACTCCCACCAGGAGGAGCTGGCCCAGCTCGAGGTGCGCAATTCCGGGCACACCATCGGCAACGCACGCTGGGAGGCGGGCAACGTCCGCGATGTGCTGACCTATTACTCCGGCACTCCGGAGCGGCTGTTCGGCCGGCAGATCCCCGTGGCCGGCGGGCTCGACATCACGTTGCACGAGCCGCTCGGCGTCATCGGGGTGATCGTGCCGTGGAACTTCCCGATGCCGATCGCCGGGTGGGGGTTCGCGCCCGCGCTCGCCGCCGGCAACACGGTGGTGCTGAAACCGGCGGAGCTCACTCCGTTGACTGCCATCCGGCTCGGTGCCCTGGCGCTGGAAGCGGGCCTGCCCGAGGGTGTGCTGAGCGTGGTCACCGGCCAGGGCTCGGTAGTGGGGCAGCGTTTCGTGGCGCATCCGGCGGTGCGCAAGATCGTGTTCACCGGCTCGACGGAGGTGGGCAAGCAGGTGATGGCCGGCTGCGCCGACCAGGTCAAGCGGGTCACCCTCGAACTGGGCGGCAAGAGCGCGAACGTGGTGTTCGCCGATGCGGATCTGGAGCTCGCGGCGGCCACCGCACCGTACGGCGTGTTCGACAACGCCGGCCAGGACTGCTGCGCCCGGTCGCGAATCCTTGTGCAGGACAGCGTGTTCGATCGCTTCATCGAGCTGCTCGAACCTGCGGTGCGCGGCGTCAGGGTGGCCCTGCCAGGTGCCGACGATGCCGAGATGGGACCCCTGATCTCGGCGGCGCATCGCGCCTCGGTGGCCCGATACGCCGAGGCGGATCCTGCCAAGGTGCTGGTTCGAGGTGACGTGCCCAGCGCCGAGGGGTTCTTCTACCCCGCCACCGTGCTGCACAGCGATGGCAGCGAAAGGTCGTGGTACGAGGAGGTCTTCGGGCCGGTTGTCTCGGTTCGCAGCTTCCGGGACGAGGCCGAGGCCGTGCGGCTGGCCAACGACACCGAGTACGGTCTCTCGGGCTCGATCTGGACGACCAACCTCGATCGGGCGCTGCGCGTTGCCAGGGCCGTGGAGTCGGGCAACCTGTCGGTGAACTCGCATTCCTCGGTGCGCTACTGGACCCCGTTCGGAGGCTACAAGCAGTCAGGGCTCGGCCGTGAGCTCGGCCCGGACGCTGCCGAAGCCTTCACCGAGACCAAGAACGTCTTCATCGCCACATCTGCCCTCGACAGTTGACCCCGAGGCAGCCCCAGTACTGCCAACTCGAAACAGCCCAACCCGCAACATGTTTGAAAGGTGATCGCTACGTGGACCTGACCGCACGACTCAAGGACAGGGTGGCCGTGGTCACCGGCGGCGCCAGTGGCATCGGCCTGGCGACTGCCCGGCGGTTCGCGGCCGAAGGGGCCAAGGTCGTCATCGCCGACGTCGATCCCGTCGCCGGTGCGGCGGCGGCCGAGGAGGTCGCCGGCCTCTTCGTGCCCGTCGACGTCACCGATGCAGATCAGGTGAACGCCCTGTTCGCCACGGCGGTCGCCGAGTACGGCGGTCTCGACATCGCCTTCAACAACGCCGGTATCTCCCCGCCCGACGACGACTCGATCCTCGACACGGGACTCGACGCGTGGCGTCGGGTGCAGGACGTGAACCTGACCTCTGTGTACCTGTGTTGCAAGGCCGCCATCGGGCACATGCTCGAGCGGGGCCGCGGGTCCATCATCAACACGGCGTCGTTCGTGGCGGTGATGGGTGCGGCCACGTCCCAGATCTCATACACCGCCTCCAAGGGCGGCGTGCTTGCGATGTCGCGCGAGCTCGGCGTGCAGTTCGCGCGGCAGGGCATCCGGGTCAACGCATTGTGCCCCGGACCGGTCAACACCCCGCTGCTCCAGGAGCTCTTCGCCAAAGACCCCGAGCGTGCCGCCCGCCGGCTGGTGCACATTCCGCTCGGACGCTTCGGCGAGGCCACCGAGATCGCGGCGGCGGTGGCCTTCCTGGCCAGCGACGACTCCTCGTTCATCACGGCATCCCAGTTCCTGGTCGACGGGGGGATTGCCGGGGCCTACGTCACTCCGCTATGAGCGGCATCCTGAGCCCGGTCATCGGACTGTCGTGCTATCGCGAGCAGGCCCGGTGGGGGCCGTGGGACACGAGCGCGGCCCTGGTGCCGGCCGCCTACGTCGATTCCGTGACGGCGGCCGGCGGGTTGCCCGTCCTACTGCCGCCGGGGGAGCTCACCGCCGAACAGGCGGACGCGATCGTTGCCCGGCTCGACGGTCTGGTGCTGGCCGGCGGGGCCGACCTGCAACCGGCGGTCTACGGGCGGGAGCCGGATCCGGCCACCGCGGGCACCCGTGCCGACCGGGACGCTGCAGAACTCGCCCTGCTGGCTGCCGCAGACCGGCGTGACCTGCCCGTCCTGGGAGTCTGCCGGGGGGCCCAGGTGATGGCTGCGGCCGCCGGGGGCTGGTTGATCCAGCATCTGCCCGACGTGGTCGGCAGCGACCGGCACCGCACGCAGCTCGGCCACTACGACTGGCACGATGCCCGATTCAAGCCTGGGTCACGGGTGGCGGCCATCCTGGGGGAGCGGCTGCAGGTCAACAGCTCGCATCACCAAGCGGTCGGGGACGCGGGCAGTCTCACCGTGACGGGATGGGCCGACGACGGCACCGTTGAGGTGGTGGAGGACGAAGGCCGTTCGTTCAAGCTCGGCGTGCAGTGGCATCCCGAGGTCACGCCCGACAAGAGGCTCTTCCAGGCATTGACCGACGCGGCGCGCACGGCCGCCCGAAGCCGCTAGCACGAGGCGGGTGCCGGATGCCGCCTGGACCCGATCGCCAGCGTGGCACTGGAAATGGTGTTTCTCGGCATTGCCCTGCGTCAGGTTACTGCGCATACGGATTAGGCCGAATAGGGGTGCTATTGAACAACTCTTCACTCTCTGTCTATCGTCGATAACGAAACGATAACAGGCCCTCAATTATGCGATCCTGACTATCTGGCAGAGCCCTAGTCTCCAGAATGCAAACGACGTCAGCAGACGTCGCCGCGAGGGCTTGAAAGGCCTGAAGGGATCTATTGACTATGAACTTTCAGCGTGTGAAGAGGTCTGTTGCGGTGGCATTCGCCGCGACGGCGTTGACCTTTGGAGCCGTGGGGGCATCCCACGCCGCCGACAGCCCGGCCCTGAAATCGCCAATGGCCGCCATGCAGGAGACCGGCAAGCTTCCGCAAGGACTTACCACCACGTTCGACGCCACGGTCAATCTCGGCAGCAGACTGCTGCCCGGCCAGTCGATGACCTCGACCCAGTACCTGAGCTCGCCCAATGGCCAGCATGTTCTGGCGGCGGACGGGGCGATGCGCGGCGGCGTGGGGCTCTATCTCGCCGGACCGATGGCCTCTCCGCTCGACAATCTCGCGATCTCCTTCACGAACTCCACCGTCGCGGTGAGCAACGTGCTGGTGATGCAGACCGACGGCAACCTCGTGCTCTACACGAACGGCATGCCCACCTGGTCGTCGAACACGTACGGCAACCCGGGTGCGTGGGCTGCCATGCAGGACGACCGCAACGTCGTCGTGTACTCGGCCGCCAACAGGCCGCTGTTCGCCACCGGTACCACGTCGACGTACGTGTCGTCGATCAACGTGCCACCGATCTCCTGGAACTCCTACCTTAAGTCGGGCTACTACCTGTTCAGCCCGGACGGCCAGTACAAGCTGGTCATGCAGGGCGACGGCAACCTGGTGCAGTACCGCATGAGCCACGGCAAGACGGTGCCGGTGTGGGCGTCAGGAACGAACGGCAACCCCGGCGCCTTCCTGGTGGAGCAGTCGGACGGCAACATCGTGCTCTACTCGAGCACGCTGCGGCCGCTCTGGTCGACCAACACCTACGGCAAGCAACTCGGCATCAACACGCTCCAGTTGCAGTCTGATGGCAACATCGTGCTCTACCAGTACGTGGTGGGCCGTGACCTGCGTGCGCCCGCGGCGCTCTGGGCCAGCGGTCGGCACTGATCAAACAAATCCGCCGAGCCGGGTCCGCCCAAACGCGGACCCGGCTTGCGCGCATGAGAGGGTGTCGAGCCACAACAAGTCGGCGACGTCGTACGTCGCCGCTGGAAGACCCGGAGCGAGATGGCACAGCTACGAACCAACGGACGCCGCATCGTCGAAGTGCAGCTGGACGGCTCGACCGTGCGGGCAATGACCGGATCGATGGTCGCCTACGTCGGCAATGTGCAGTTCAAGAACGCGGGAATGGGTGGCGGTGAGGGGGTCATGGCCGGCCTGCGGCAACGGGCCACCGGCGAATCCCTCTCGTTCATGGAGTGCATGGGCCAGGGAGTCGTCTACCTTGCTGTCGACGCACGGGACGTGACCCTCGTCGACCTCATGGACGAGACGCTGCAGGTGGAGTCGCGTCAGCTGCTGGCTCTGGCAGGCAAGGTGCGCACAGACATCCGGTTCACCGGTTTGCGCGGGGCGAGCTCCGGCCAGGGACTGTTCACCACCACGGTGAGCGGGCACGGGCAGGTGGCGTTGCTGTCTGCCGGCGGCCCGCTGATCGGGCTCGAAGTGAGCCCCCAATTTCCGCTCGTGGTCGATCCCGACGCCTTCGTGGCCGCCAAGGGACAGCTCAACCAGTCGTTCATCACCGATGTGAGCTGGGCCAGCGTGGTCGGTGAGGGCAGCGGCGAGCCGTTCTCACTGCGCTGGGACGGCCAGGGCGTCGTCTACATCCAGCCGGCGGAGCGCTGATCACCATGTTTGAGAAGGTCAATTCGAAGGTCGTCAAGGTCAACCTCACCGCTGCGGGCGAGGTGCTGGCCCGCAAGGGTGCGATGCTCTACTACGCCGGTGACGTTGGTTTCGTCCCCGAAGGGCCGGGCGGCATGCCGATGCCCGGCCTGGGCGGCGGCGGTTTCGGTTCTGCCGTCGGCCGTAGCCTGGCGGGCGAGCACGAGGTCATGATGCGGGCCCACGGCAACGGCGAGGTGTTCTACGGCCGTGCCGGCCTGCACTGCACGGTGGTGCAGGTGCAAGGGGCCCAGCTCACCGTCGAGGCCAGTCGTCTGCTGGCCCACACCACGGGCCTGCAGTCGTCCATCGTCTCGGTGATGTCCCGAAACGGCGGCAGTGGTGGCGGCGGAGGCGGCTTGCGCGGCATGTTGCGCGGCGCGGTGGCCGGCGTGGTGACGGGACAGGGCATGTTCACGACCCAGTTGTCGGGCCAGGGCTCGGCTGTCTTGCTCAGTCACGGCGGCACCCTTGAACTGCAGGTGGACGCACAACAGCCCACCTTCGTCGACCCGCAGGCATACGTGGGGCATCTGGGGAATGTCTCGATCGAGCTCACCACCGCGATGAGCTGGCGTGACGCCGTGGGTCGCGGCTCGGGCGAGGCCATGCAGCTCAAGCTCGTGGGACAGGGAACCGTCTACGTGCAGGCATCGGAGCAGAAGCTGTGAACGATATGCGCAACACAACGATCCACACGCCGGCCACCTTGCCCGACGCCGACAACGTGCCGGACAACCCTTACGCGTATTCCATTGCGATGAACCCGGGCAACGTGTGGTTCATGTCCAAGGGCGCCATGATCGCCTATTACGGAAACGTCACCTTCCACGCCGTGCGCGCGCGTGGACTGCAGGGGCACTTGATGGCGATGGTGAGTCGGCAGTTCTCCTCGCCGCTGTACGCCCAGGATTGGGTGGTGGCCGAGGGCCACGGCAAGCTCATCGTGGGTGATCGCGGCTACGACATCAACTCTTATGACCTCGAGGTCGGCAACCTCACCATCAAGGCGTCGAACCTGCTGGCCTTCGACAGCGGACTGACGTTGAACCAGTCGATCGTCCCGGGCTTCGTGACCCTGGTGGGCACGGGCAAGTTCCTGGCGTCGTCGTCGGGCGAGGTGATGTTCGCCGAACCGCCGCTGCGCGTCGACCCCGAGGCTCTGCTCGGCTGGGCCGACTGCCCGAGCCCTTCGCACCACTACGACGCGGGCTGGATGCAGGGCTTTCTCGGTGGTGCCGCCGCGCTCCTGGGGGCCGCGTCCGGTGAGGAGCGGCAATTCGATTTCACCGGTGCCGGAACGGTTCTCATTCAGTCGAGCGAGGCGGTGCGCAACGACCGCGACGTCGTCAGCCAGATTGAGAGCCAGCTCGACCTGCTGGGTCAGTCGGGGCTCCAGCGGCTGTACAGCTCGATCGGGAACAGGCTCGAGGAATAGTGCCAATGCCGTTCGGTTAGTCGTCTGAGGTGGGCGAGCGGACGAAGCCGGGCGATGGGGAGTCGCTGTCTGCCCGGGTCTTCCGTAACGGGAGGTTTGACAGTCGCGGGCCACGGACTTTTCCTGCGCTATGACGATGTCCCGTGCGGCGGGGCATCGTCATAGCGTCCGAAACCGCCCCCGTCACAGCCCCCGGAGCCGGACTCGACCTATCACGATCCGCGATGTCTGGGTTGTGCCATGCGCGGTGTATTTGCCGCCGTTGGCACCGGATTGAGTCCTGGGGCTGGGGTTTGGGCCGTTGAGTGGTGCCGTCCGCGGTGTATTCGCCGCGGTTGGCACCCGGTTGAGTGCCGGTGCTCATGCTCGGCTACGCGCTGCAGCCTACGAGGCGTGTCCAGGGTGTTGCCGTACGCAGTCGGCGCATCGGCCCGACAGGGCGATGTGGCCCGCGTCGAGCTCGAAACCGGTCACCGCTCGCATCCGTGCGGCGACCTCGTCGAGCAGGTCTGCCGGCAGGTCGACGACTCGCCCGCAGGTGTGGCAGCGGCCGTGCAGGTGGTGGTCGGCCAGGTGATAGGCGGTGACACCCGTGTCGAGGTGTACATGGGTGAGCAGCCCGGCCTCGGCCAGGGTCTCGAGCGTGCGGTAGACGGTCGCCCGGTGCACGCCCTCGGCCTCCACGGCGGCGACGATGTCTTCGGCCGCCGGATGGCCGCCCAACCGGCTGAGAGCATCGAGCACAGCCATCCTGGGCTGCGTCACGCGCAGACCCTTGCTGCGCAACAGTCGCTCCATCGCCGCCGGCTCAGTCGACAGCGGCCTTGAGCCGGCTGCCCGCCGTGAGCTTGACTCCGCTGCCCGCGGCGATCTCGATGGGCTCGCCGGTGCGGGGGTTGCGTCCGGTGCGAGCCGGTCGGGCGACCCGTTCGACGCTGAGAATGCCGGGCAGTTGCACCTTGTCGCCGCGGCTCACGGCCTCCAACAACACCTGTTCGAAGGCACTGAGCATGGCAGTGGCGGTGGCGGCCGGCACCCCGGTGCGCAGGGAGATGGAACTCGCGACTTCGGAACGGTTCATGAATGGGGCTCCTTCGACAATGCCCTTGGGCGGCTAACGACTACGAGAGCCTCAAGTGTGCCCCGCCCGAGGCCCGGTGACGACCAGCGGGTCAACCGTTCACGACTGATCGGCACGCAAAGGGCGCGCCGGGAAATAAGCGCAGTGTGGATATTTTCCGGCGGACCCAAAGACAAAAGAGGGTGCGAGCGCTGTGAGCGCTCGCACCCTCAATCGAGTCTTTGAGACCCTAGGTGCCTAAGTCGTGAGACCCGTGGCTACCCGAGTCGACAGACCCTCGAGTCATCAGGCCGGACGGACGTTCTCCGCCTGCGGGCCCTTGGGGCCCTGGGTGATCTCGAAGTCAACGCGCTGGTTCTCGTCGAGGGTGCGGTACCCGTCGGCCTGAATGGCCGAGAAGTGCACGAAGACGTCGGGGCCGCCGCCGTCCTGTGCGATGAAGCCGAAGCCCTTTTCGGCGTTGAACCACTTGACAGTGCCCTGAGCCATGCTGGCCAATCTCCTTGTTTCAAGCTGTGTTCGAGACTGGCACGGCACCAGTTCCCGGGTGTGAGGCAGATAGCGATCCGATGCGCTCACGCCCGTCAGTGCCTACCTCTGGGCGAACATGCAGAACGCCCGTCGGAAGCACATCCCGCGGGCGTTTGAACAACGTGCCACAACCTGCATCCTCAACCACGTCAACGCTACCACAGTGACCCTTGTCGCCCACCCCGAGCGCCGAAGGTTGTCGGTAAAGAGGCGCGTCGGGTCGGAGACGGGCAGGCGAGCGGGTGGGCCGAGTAGCGTTAGCCGACATGAGCGTCATCCACATCGTGGCCGCCGTGGTGGCCGCTGTCGCCATGGTGGCGGCCCTGCCCGTGGGATTCGCCGCGTCGACCGGCGACGCCAATGCGGCGGCCTGGAAGCGGATCTGGCCTGTCGTGGGCACCGTCGGCGCGGTGTCGCTGGTGGCGCCCCAAGGGGGCCTTGCGGTGGGGGCGGCGCTCTTCTACGCCGCGGCCTGCGTGGCGCTGGCGTTGAGCGTGCCGGTGCGGCTCGCCCGGCTTCGGCCGTGGCCGGTCACCGAGCCCGCCGTCGCGGGGGCACTGCTCAGCCCGCTCGTCGGCGCGATCGCCCTCGTGCTCGACCGGTTGCCGGGAGCCACCGACCCGGGCCTGCTGTGGTGGGTGGTCGCGGTCAACGCCATCGGTTGTGCGGCGGGCCTGCGGGCAGCATCCATGGTTGCTCGAAGCCATACCCGGGCGAACCGGCGCGCGGCGCTCGGCGCCGCTCTGATCGCGTGGGCTCCGGGTCTTGCGGCGGTGCTCACGCTGGTGATCGGGAGCCAGATCGCGTTTGGCGCAGCAGGTTTCGCGGCGGTCCTAGCGCTGGTGGGAGCAGTCCTCAGCTTTCGTCGGGAGCCCCGGCCGCAGCCCTGTAGCGCCCAGCACGATCACGACCATGCACATGACCCGGCACACACCTCCGCGCACTGAGCGCCGGTAGCCTTCGGTGGTGCGGCTTCGCCTGATCCCTTCTGACACGGCGGTGTTCGGCGATCTCGCCCGGCTGGGCGACACCGTGGTGGAGGGGGCCAACGCGTTGGCCGAGCTGTTCGGCACCGAACCCTCGCACCGGGCTCGGATCCGCGATTCGCTGATGGACTGCGACCGTCGCGCCCACGAGCTCACCGGCACCGTGATGCAGCGGCTCAACGGCAGTTTCGTGCCACCCTTCGATCGGCAGGACGCCTACGCCCTGGCCAGCGCCCTCGACCACTGTCTGTCTCATCTGGCTGCCGCGGGTGACCTGGTGGTGATCTTTGGCCTGGGCGCCCTGCCGTCGGAGGCGGTCAAGCTCGTGTCGATCCTGGTGCGCCAGGGGGAACTGACCGCGCAGGCCATGCGCCGCCTCGGACGGTTGAAAGACTTGGCCGGCTATTGGGCCGAGATCCACCGCCTGGAGAACGAGGCCGCTCGTACGTACCGCACGCTGCTGGCCGAGATCTTCGAGGACGGCGACGACCTGCCGCGCATGCTCAAGCTGCGGGAGGCGGTGGCCCGGCTCGATGCCGCGGTCGAGTCGTTCGAGGCCGTCGCCCGTGTGGTGGAGACGATCGCCCTCAAGGAGACCTGAGTGGACGGCGGCCTGGTCGTCGTCATCGTGCTCGCCCTGGGATTCGCCTACACGAACGGCTTCCACGACGCGGCCAGCACGATCGCGACCTCAGTGACCACGCGGGCCTTGACCCCGGCCATCGCCATCTTCCTGGCCGCCGGCTTCAACCTGCTGGGGGCGTTGCTCGGCAGCGACGTGGCCGGCACGGTGGGCAGCGGCATCGTGAGTCCGGGGGTGGGCGCGCTCGCACTGTCGGTAGTGGGCATGGCGCTGTTCGCGGCCCTCGGGTGGAACCTGTTCACGTGGTGGCAGGGTGTGCCGTCGTCGAGTTCGCACGCGTTGATCGGCGGGCTCGCCGGGGCCGGCGTGGCGGCGGGGGCCCAGGTGCACTGGTCGGTGATCGGCACCCACGTGGTGTTGCCCATGCTGATCGCCACGCTCGTGGCGCTCACGCTCAGCCTGGCCCTGACCGTGGCCATCATGTGGTTGTGGCGGGAGTCGTCACCGACTCGCACCTACCGCAGGTTCGAGCATGCCCAGACCATCTCGGCGGCGGCGCTCGCCCTCGGCCATGGCTTGCAGGACGCCCAGAAGAGCATGGGGGCGATGGCCATCGCGCTGGTGGCAGTGGGCCAGGCCGAAGCTGGTGAGCTACCGCTGTGGGTTCGGGTGAGCGCGGGGCTCGCGTTGGCCGCGGGCACCGCTGCAGGGGGATGGCGCATCGTGCGAACCCTAGGCCGGCGGTTGGTGGACCTCGACGCTCCGCGCGGCTTCGTGGCCGAGACCGTCTCTGCCGCACTGCTCTACGCCAGCGCCTACGGGTTCAGCGCGCCGCTGTCGACGACGCACACGATGACCGCGGCGGTAGTGGGCGCGGGCCTGACCAAGGGTCCCTTGGCAGTGCGGTGGCGGGTGGCTCGGGACATCGGTCGCGCGTGGGTGCTCACGCCGGTCGTGTGTGCCGTTGTGGCGGCTGCGGGGGTGCTGCTGCTGCGGGTGGCGCTCTGACCGGCATGGGTCATGCGCTCGCCCGCGGCTCACTGTGTCGATGCCCCGGCAGGCGGGGGCGAAGGGCGTGGTGTGGTGCTGGATGTTCGGCGTGCCCGGTTTTGAGGGCTCAATGCGGTGTGCTGTTGGGGCGCTATGACGATGGCCCGGCAGGCGGGGCGAGAAGCGTGGTGTGGCGTGGGTGGTGCTGGATGTTCGGCGTGCCCGGTTTGAGAGCTCGACGTGGGGCGCGGTTGAGGGCGCTATGGCGAAGGCCCGGCAGGCGGGGCATTGTCATAGCGCGTGCAAGCAGCCGTTCCATTGGGGCCCGCGTTTCTCACGATCGGTGCGCGTCCCCGGGGCTGGCCGTGCTCATGCGGCTCTCTTCGACGATTGCGCGCCGGGAGGCGCCGCCGGCAGGTCTCAGGCCGAGATCACCGAGGTGGTGTGGCGCTCCACGGCCACCACGCGGTGCGAATGGCAGCTGATGTGTGCCACGAGTACCTCGCCCGCTTCGAGAAACGGATCTCGCCGGGGCAGGTCGTCCGCTCGGCCGGGGGCCGCGTAGCCCGCGAGCACTCCCAGCACGGTGCCCAGCACGGGCCGGTGCGTACAGATGAGCACGGCCGCGTCTTTGCCCAGCTGTTTACTGACGAGCCGGGCGGTGCCGGCGCGGTCGCGTCGGTGGCCGTCCTCGCTGAGCTTGCCCTTGGTTCTGATCTTCTCCCCGGTGGCGCTGGCGTAGGGCTGCAGGGTCTGCAGGCAGCGTGTCCACGGGCTGGAGAGCAGTCTCTCGGGACGCCAGGCCCACAGCGTGTCGCGCAGGTGCTTTGCCTGCGCCCGGCCTGCCTCGATGAGCGGACGCTCGGCGTCTTCGCGGCCCCACACGTTGCGGGGGCGGGCGTGGGCGTGCCGCAGGATCACGAAGGGATAGGTGTTGAGCAGGCCGTTGGCGTCCGCTTCGATCAGGGCTTCGAGCTGCACCCGGTCTCCGCGCCGGGACAGCCGTCGGCTGGCCGCGTCGACTCCCACCCACTCGGTGCGGTCGACCTCGCGGGGCCTGGGCGGGCGGGGCAGCGGCTCGTGACTGCCGCGCGCGGCCCAGTAATGCACGGTCTTGTCGGAGTGGTCGCCCAGGCGGTAGTGCGCTGCCGGCAGCGGCAGGCCCAACCGCACGCGCAGCCCGGTCTCCTCGGCCACCTCGCGCACTCCGGCCGCTGGAAAGGACTCCTGCGGTTCGAGCTTGCCCTTGGGCCACGACCAGTCGTCATAGCGCGGACGGTGCACGAGCACCACCTCGAGACCGGTGCGCGAAGGGCGCCAGACCAGGGCGCCGGCGGCGGCGACAAGGTTGGGTTCGCGCCGATCGGCACGCCGAGCGGCGAAGGCGTCATTCGGCATCGGTCAACGGCGCCTGTAGCCGCGGCGGCTGCGGCGTCCGATGAGCTCGGCCTGCAGATCGCGCAGCGGTGTACCGTCGTCGGCCGTGTGATGGCCCACCCAGCGTCCATCGGCCCCCAGGTGCCACGACGAGGTGCCAGGATCCATCGACTCGTCGATGAGTCCGTCGACGTAGGCGACGTGTTCGGAGTCGGCGATGCGGATCAGTGACTCGACCCGGCGGTCGAGGTTGCGATGCATCATGTCGGCGCTGCCGATGTAGGCCACGGGCTCGCCACCGCCGGCGAACGTGAAGATGCGGCTGTGCTCGAGGAAGCGACCGAGCACTGAACGCACCTGAATCGTTTCCGAGAGGCCGGGAACGCCGGGGCGCACTGCGCAGATGCCGCGCACGACCAGGTCGATCGGCACCCCCGCCTGGGAGGCGCGGTAGAGCGCGTCGATGAGAGTCTCGTCGACGATGGAGTTGACCTTGATGCGCACTCGGGCCGGCCGGCCCGCCTCGTGGTGACGGACCTCGCGCTCGATCCGGTCGATGAGCCCGGCCCGCAACGAGCGCGGAGCCACCAGCAGGCGCCTGAACGCGGTGCGCGGAGCGTACCCCGACAACTGGTTGAACAGCCGCGAAAGGTCTTCTCCCACATCGGGATTGCAGGTGAGGATGCCAAGATCCTCATAAAGTCGAGCCGTCTTGGGGTTGTAGTTGCCGGTGCCCACGTGGCAGTAGCGACGCAGGCCGTTGGCCTCCTGGCGCACCACGAGCGAGAGCTTGGCGTGGGTCTTCAGGCCGACGATGCCGTACACGACGTGCACGCCCGACTGTTCCAGCTTGCGTGCCCACGAGATGTTGGCCTGCTCGTCGAAGCGGGCCTTGATCTCCACCAGCGCGAGCACCTGCTTGCCCGCGTCGGCGGCGTCGATCAAGGCGTCGACGATGGGGGAGTCGCCGCTCGTACGGTAGAGCGTCTGCTTGATCGCGAGCACTCGCTTATCCGCGGCGGCCTGCTCGAGAAAGGCCTGCACCGAGCTGGAGAACGAGTCGTAGGGGTGGTGCAGCAACACATCGCCCTGCCGGATCGCGGCGAACATCTTGGTGGGCTTGGCCGACTCCCGGCCCTCGGCCAGATCGGCATGGGTGCGCGGCACGAACCGTGGATAGTGCAGGTCGCTACGGTCGGTGTCGGCCACGAAGTTGAGGCCGCGCAGGTCGAGGGGACGGGGTAGCGAGTAGACCTCGTCCTCGCGCACGCCCAGTTCGCGGATCAGCAGATCGCGCACCAGCGGGTCGATGTCGTCGGCCAGTTCGAGCCGCACGGGCGGGCCGAAGCGGCGCCGCAGCAGCTCCCGCTCCAGCGCCTGGAGCAGGTTCTCGGCGTCGTCCTCCTCCACCTCGAGATCCTCGTTGCGGGTGACCCGAAAGGTGTGGTGCTGTTCCACCTCCATGCCGGGGAAGAGATGGTCGAGGTGCACCGCGATGAGCTGCTCGAGGCCGATGAACCGCACTCGGCGACGGTGGTGATGGCCGCCCTCGCCGTCGGGGGCGGGCTCATCGACCTGCAGGAAGCGCGGCAGCGCCGGGGGGACCTTGACCCGCGCGAAATGCGTGGTGTCCGTGATCGGATTGCGGACGACGACGGCCAGATTGAGCGACAGGCCGCTGATATAGGGGAAAGGGTGGGCCGGGTCGACCGCCAGCGGAGTGAGCACCGGAAAGACCTGCTCGACGAAGACCTCGCGCAACTGCTGCTGCTCGTCAGCCGATAGGCCCGCCCAGTCGACTAGGTGGATGTCCTGCTCTTCGAGCAGGGGACGCAGCACGTCGGTGAAAACCCTTGCGTGCCGGGCCATCAGCGCGTGCGCGCGAGTGGAGATGGCGGCGAGCACCTCACGGGGCTCGAGACCGGAGGCAGCGGTGACCGCCAGGCCGGTGGCGATGCGGCGTTTGAGGCCGGCCACGCGCACCATGAAGAACTCGTCGAGGTTCGAGGCGAAGATCGCGCAGAATCGCACGCGTTCGAGCAATGGCAGAGTGTCGTTCTCCGCGAGCTGCAGCACCCGGTCGTTGAAGGCGAGCCAGCTGAGCTCGCGATCGAGAAAGCGGTCGGCTGGCAGCGCGTTGCCGTCGGCGGGCCGCTCGGCCGCCTGGTCGGCCCGATCGGGCACCGCTGGACGGGGCGGCGCCGCCACTCTCGGTGCGGCCGAGCGCGGGCTACGAGTGGTCGTCGCTGGCCGCGGAGCCTGTCGGTCACGCGCGGGGCTGGTCATGGCTCCATCATGTCAGCACGTGCCCGGCGTGCGCCGAGAACAGGCACCGGTGGCCCTTTGCGCTGCCCGGGCCACGACGTGGAGCCGGGCCGCGGCATTAGGCTGGGGGCCATGGCCACCCCCTCCACCGAGACCGAATACGACGCCGCCCGCAGCGAGTACGCCGAGCTCCAGGGCCGCGGGCTCAAGCTCGACCTGCAGCGCGGCCAGCCCAGCGACGCGGACTTCGATCTGAGCAACGGGCTGCTCAACGCAGTGGCACCCGGCCAGACGCTGGTGGACGGCTTCGAGATCCGCAACTACAGCGCGGGCACCGTGGCCGGCCTGCCCTCCGCACGCGCCCTCTTCGCGACCTATCTCGACGTCGCCCCCGAGAACGTGCTGGTGTGGAACAACTCCTCGCTCGAGATCCAGGGCATGGTGCTCGGCTTCGCGCTGCTGCACGGCCTACCGGGCAGTGCCAAGGGCTGGGCCTTCGGTGAGCGCAAGCCGAAGATGATCGTGACGGTGCCCGGCTACGACCGGCACTTCCTGCTGTTGAAGACGCTGGGCTTCGAGCTGGTGAGTGTGCCGATGACGAGCCAAGGTCCCGACGTCGACGCCATCGAGGCGGCCGCCGCAGACCCAGACGTCAAGGGAGTCGTCTTCGTCCCGACCTACTCCAACCCCACGGGCGACACCATCAGCGCAGCGGCCGCCGCCAAGCTGGCCGCCATCAAGGCGGCGGCTCCGGACTTCACGATCTTCGCCGACGACGCCTATCGCGGCCACCACGTGACCAGCGAGCCCGACGAACGGGTGGAGTTCGTGTCGTTGTGTGCGGCCGCCGGCTACCCCGACCGGGCCTTCGTCTATGGCAGCACGTCGAAGGTCACGTTCGCCGGAGCAGGGTTGGGCTTCGTGGCCAGCAGCGTGGCGAACATCGGCTGGCTCTCGAAGTACCTGAACGCGCAGAGCATCGGCCCCAACAAGATCGAGCAGGCGCGGCACGTGACGTTCTTGTCGGACTACCCGGGGGGCGTCGACGGGCTGATGCGTGACCACGCGGCCCTCATCGGACCCAAGTTCGCGGCCGTCGATGCCGAGCTGACTCGCACGCTCGGAGAGGGTGGCGGCGGCTACGCCACGTGGCGGCTGCCGCGCGGTGGCTACTTCGTGAGCCTCGACACCGTGGAGCCGGTGGCCGACCGGGTCGTGGCCCTTGCCGCCGAGGCCGGCATCAAGCTCACTCCTGCGGGTGCCACCTACCCCGACGCCGACCCGGGTAACACCAACATCCGGATCGCACCGACCCGTCCGCCGCTGGCCGAGGTCACCGAGGCGATGGCGGCGCTGGGCACGTGCATCCGGCTCGCGACGGCGGAGTACCGGGCTCGCTGAGGATCGGGGCTCGCTGAGGATCGGGCTCGCTGAGGGTCGAGCGCCGAGCACTGAACTGGCTAGCCCGCGGGCCCGCGGGCAGCCAGCCGCCCACTGTTCGGACGCGGTGCTGGTTCAGACACAGTGCTGGTTCAGACGCAGTGCTGGTTTAGAAGCGGTACTGCTCGTCCACGTGAGTCACACCGAACCGCAAGCCGGTGTACACGGCCAGCGCGGAGGCGTTGTCGGCCTCCACGTACAGCAGCACCTGGCTCACCGGGCCCTGCGGGGTGGCCTTGTCGCTGGCGAGGTGCGCCAGGCCCACCACGACGAGGCTACGGCCCAGGCCGTGGCCCTGACCGTCGGGAGTCACCCCGATGACGTAGACCTCGCCGATCGCCTCGGAGCGCGATGTGGCGGGATGCACTTTCGTCCAGTGGAAACCAAGGAGCTTGCCGGAGGCGCTGTCCTCGGCGAGCAGGAAACCTTCCGGGTCGAACCAGGGCTCGGCGATCCGGTCATCGAGATCGGAGCGGGTCATTGACCCCTGCTCGGGGTGGCCGGCGAAGGCAGCTGCGTTGAGCGCCAGGAACGCGTCCTCGTCCTCGCCCACCCGAAACGGCCGGACGCGCACACCGGGCGGCAACTGCGCGCTCGGCACGGTCAGTGCACTGATCTCCCGGCGCATCTGCAGCAGCCGCCGCACTCGGGTGCCGCCGGCGCCCAGCAGAAACGCCCGTGGGCCTTCGCCGCCACCGTGGGTCCACACCAGGACACCAGCGTCGCCGGCCTGCTCACGCGCCGCCGCTAGCAGAGCGCTGCCGTACCCGCGGCGTCGATGCTGCGGATGCACCGCACCCTCGGCCGTGGCGGGCTGGTCGTCGCTGCCAGCACTGAGCTGGATATATCCCACTACCTCATCGGCCGACATCGCCGCGAAGTGACTGACTCCCGGATGGCGGTGGCGCAGGGCCAGCTCGGCCTGTTCGGACAACGCCCGGGCACGGTCGGCGTCTTCGGCTGCGGCCAGCAGCTCCAGGACAGCCGGAGTCGCGTCGGGGGGCAGGGGAATGATGGCCGGGTCGCTCATCCTGCCTAGGTTAGGCGGGGTGGGGCGGGGGCGTGGGCAGAAGGGTCACCGTCGGCCGAAGCGGGTGACGCCGGCTGGGCGTCGGAGGTGTCGTCATGGTGGCGCTCGTCGCCTTGCGGTACGAAGCGATATCCCACGTTTCGTACGGTTCCGATGAGGTTTTCGTGCTCACTGCCGAGCTTGGCCCGCAGCCGGCGCACGTGGACGTCTACCGTGCGGGTGCCACCGAAGTAGTCGAAACCCCACACCTCCTGCAGCAGTTGCGCCCGGCTGAAGACGCGTCCGGGATGCTGGGCCAGGAACTTCAGGAGCTCGAATTCCTTGTAGGTGAGATCAAGTGCGCGGCTGCGCAGTCGCGCGGTGTAGGCGTGCTCCTCGATGACGAGTTCGCCCGCCCTGATTTCGTCGTTGTCCTCGTCGTCGGAACTGGCCGACCGCAGCCGTTCGATCGCGACCCGGAGCCGGGAGTCGACCTCGGCCGGACCGGCTCCGTCGAGCAGGATGTCGTCCATGCCCCAGTCGGCGCTGACGGCGGCCAGGCCGCCCTCGGTGACCACCAGCAGCAGTGGGCTCGCCACGCCGGTGGTACGCAGCATCCTGCATAGTGCGCGGGTGGCGGCGAGCTCGCGACGGCCGTCGACCAGGATCGCGTCGGCGCTCGGGGCGTCGATCAAGGCCGCCGGCTCGGCCGGTAGCACCCGGACGTGGTGCGGGAGCAGAGACAGGGCAGGCAGCACCTCCGGCGAGGGGCCGAGGGTGTTCGTGAGCAAGAGCAACTGGGCCAGTGGGCCCTCCCTGTCTCATGACACTGATGACGGCGACCGGGAATCCTGGCGGGTCATGCGCCAACCTGCGTGTCTGCTTGCCGACGGCGTCTTTGTAGACGGACGTCGTTCTTGCGTGCGTCGAATTCAGCCGACGCTTTGATCTTACTTAGGATGCCAAAATGCGTCGCCTGTTCCCCGCCGTGACCACGGCCGTGCTTGCCGTGGCGTTGTGGGCGAGTCTGGCGGTCAGCCCGTTTGCGGTGGCCGGAGTGCTGTTCGTGCTCGTGGTGGTGCTGGCCTCGGGTTGGCCCACATTGCTCGGCCTGCCGACTCCGCGCGGGTCCACCACGGTGCTCGCCATCTGTGGTGCGGTGGCGGTGCTGGTGGTTCTGCTGTCGAGTACGGCGGGAGTGCCAGCGCTTCGCTGGTCTGCGCCGGTGCTGGCCTGCTCGATCGTGGTCATCTTCATGCATCAGCTGTTCCGCCGCGACCTGCGCCCCCGACTGGTCGAGTCCGTGACCGGCGTCGTCGCCGGAGTGGTGGTGGTGGAGTGCGCCGTCGGGTGGCTGGCTGTCTCGACCCTGATCCCCCGGCTGGCGGGCGTGGCCTGCGTGACGATGCTCGGCGCTGCCGTAGCCCTGGCGGTGCCGCTGTCGCGGCGCTGGTCGGGCGTGCTGACCCTGCTGCTGTCCGTTGGCGCAGCGCTCGCCGCCGCGGGTCTGTTGTCCGGGGTCTCGGTGCTCTCGGCGACCGTCACGGGTCTGGGGGTTGCCGCGGTGTTCGTGGGAGTGCGGCGACTGTTCATCGCCCTGCCGTCGGCCACCTCACGGCAGGCAGCGGTCGCTGCAGCGGCCACCGGCGTCAGCGCCAGCGGCATCGTGGTGTTCATGCTCGCCCTGGTGGGCAGGTGATCGCCGCAATAGAGTCCGAGAAGGAGTGGAGTCTGGACAGCGGGGAGCCTGAACTGCAGCGAAGGCTGAGCTGCAGTCAAGTTTGAGCGGCGCAGCCCGAAGCTCAGGCTCCGGGTGGCTCAGTACACGAGCGCCTGCGCTTCGTCGTCGAGAGCCTCTTCCACGAAGGAGGCGGCACCGGCGATCCGGGCGCCGGGCAGGAGATCGGCCACCGTCAGACCACGCCGGGCGGCGCACTGAGTGCAGACGGTGAGGGTGCCTTCCGCCAGCACCACGGCGATGAGATCGGGCGCGGGCGAGGCATATTCGAGCACGAGCTCCTCCGCCCGACCAGGCACAGCCAACCAGGCGGCCTCGCCGGTCAGCCACAGTGAGACGTCGACCCCGGCGGCCACGGCGGCGGCGGCCACCGTGAGCGCCTGATTGGCACGCTCGGGTGCATCGAGGCCGGCGGTGAGCTTGATGATCAGGCGGCGTCGCACGCGGCCTACTGTACGGGGCTACCCTTCTAGCCGTGGCGTTCGTGATTCCCGACAACCTGCCTTCTACCCTGCTGCCGATCGCCTGGCTCGTGGGACGTTGGGAAGGCGCAGGCGTCGTGGAGTACCCCACCATCGAGACCACGCGCTTCCGGCAGGTCATCGAGTTCAGGAATGACGGCCGTCCGTTTCTCGAGTACACCTCGCACACCTGGCAGCTCGACGACTCGGTGGCCTCCGGCGAGGAGTCGATCGAAGGCAAGCCCCTGGCCAGCGAGAGCGGCTATTGGCGGGTGGTGCCCTCGGCCGAAGAGGCGCCTCGCATCGTCGACGTCGAGGTGATGCTGGACCACCCCACCGGCATCGTGGAGATCTATCTGGGCACGGCAGGTGAGGGCAAGGTCGAAGTGGCCACCGACATGGTGGCCCGCACCGAGACCGCCAAGGAATACAACGCCGGAAAGCGCTTGTACGGCCACGTCAACGGTGAGCTGATGTGGGTCTTCGACATGGCGGCGGTGGGCCAGCCGCTGCAGAGCCACGCCTCCGCGCGTCTGCACCGGGCAGACCCGGTTTGATCGCGCGCCCCGGCGCCGTCGCCGATGACGGGTTCGATCTCGATACCGCCTGGCATTACGGCAACCCCACCCGAGAGCAGCGCCGGCTTGCCGCAGGCGAGGCGCTCGTCGACCTCTCCCATCGTGGGGTCGTCACCGTCTCAGGCCCCGACCGGCTCACCTGGCTCGACACCCTCAGCACCCAACGGCTCCGTGACCTCACTCCGGGAGCGTCCCGGGAGGCGCTGATCCTGAGCCCGCACGGCCACGTCGAGAACGACCTGCACGTGGCTGACGACGGCGAGACCACCTGGCTCACCGTCGAGCCCGGCTCCGCGCCTGCACTGCTGCAGCACCTGCAGAAGATGCGGTTCATGCTGCGCGTCGAGATCGTCGACGCAAGCCCGGAGTGGGCCGTGCTCGGCTTCGTTCCGGGCGGCTCGGCAGAGCAGTTGGGCCAGCACGGGCGGATCGCGTGGGACGATCCCTGGCCGGTCACGGCCGACGGCGGGTTCGCCTACAACCCGGTTCCGGACGCCGAACACCCCGGCCGGCTGCGGCCCTGGCGGGAGATCATCGTGCCTCGGGAGCGCCTGGACGACATCGTCGAGGGTCACGAGCTAGCCGGCAGCTGGGCCAGCGAGGCGTTGCGGGTGGCCGCGCTGCGGCCGCGCTTCGGGCGCGAGACCGATCACCGCACCATTCCGCACGAGGTCGACTGGCTGCGGACGGCCGTCCACCTGTCCAAGGGGTGTTACCGCGGTCAGGAGACGGTTGCCCGGGTGCGCAACCTCGGTCGCCCACCGCGCCGGCTCGTGTTGCTGCACCTCGACGGTTCCGAGCACGCGCTGCCCGAGCCCGGTGCCCAGGTGTTCGACGGAGAGCGTGCGGTTGGCCGCATCACCACCCCGGTGCGGCACTACGAAGACGGCCCGATCGCCCTTGCCGTGGTCAAGCGGTCGGTGCCGGTCGAGGCACCCCTCATCGTGGCGGGACAGGCCGCGGCACAGGTGCCCGTCGTCGTCGGCTGAGCCGTTCGGCACGTCGCGAAGCGCGCCCGCCAGTTTGCGTTTGCTAACAGCAGCAAGCAGACTGGGCGCATGGCTGCGCTCGGCAAAGTAGGAGAGCTCGGCGACTACCTGCGCGAGCAACGCCAGCACGCCCGGCTCTCGCTCAGGCAGCTCGCCGCAGTGGCAGGAGTCTCCAATCCCTATCTCTCCCAAGTGGAACGGGGCTTGCGCAAGCCGAGTGCGGAGGTGCTCAACCAGCTCGCCAAAGGGCTGCGGATCTCCGCCGAGGCGTTGTACGAACGCGCCGGGCTGCTCGAACCCGACGTCGATCGTCCCAGCGTGCGTGAAGCCGTCCTGGCGGATCCGCAGCTCACCGAACGTCAGCGACGAGTGCTCCTGGACGTCTACGACGTCTTCCGCGCCGATTCCACCGCTTCAGACCATCCCGATTCGACCCTGCACGACCCCGCTACGTCAGCTGACTAGAACCCCATTTCTGAAGAATTCAGCCCTCACCAGCCCGGAGGCATCCAATGTCCGCCAAGACCCCAGAGCCCACGCCCAAGCACGGCACCGCCCGGCTCACCAATCCCGACAATCTGCTTGAGCTCGCGACCGACACCGGCTATGCCCTCATCGGCATGACCGACCTGGCCATGGCCCGGGCGCGCGAAGTGGGTGACTCGATGCGGCAGGCCGCAGCCGCACTGCCGGCCCATGCGCGCAGCCTGCCGGAGACCGCCCGCACGTTCACCAAGGAGACGGCCGGCGAGGTCGAGCATGGGTTCGACGAGTTGGCGGGCCGCGGCAAGGCCGTGGTCGATCGGATGAGCGGCACCTCGGCCCCCTCCGACCTGCTGGAGCAGGGCCGGGCCACAATCGCCAAAGGCATGGCCGCCTTCAGCACGATGCGTCGCAGCGCCGCCGAGAGTGTCAAGGCCGGTGCCGGCACCGTAATCGGTGAGGCCCAGGTCGTGGCCACCGAAGTCGAGGAGTCCGTCTCCCAGGCGCCCACGACCCCTGACGTCAAGCGCGCCACCGATGCCACCCGCAAGACCGCCCCCGCCTCACGCACGGCCGTGAAATCGGCTGCCAGCAGCGCCAAGAAGTCTGCCGCCAAGGCGGACAAGGCTACGGATGAGGCCGAGCAGGTGGGTGACTGATCCGCTGCCGCGCTCGGACCGGTGACTGGCCGCCGGCAATCGGTGTCGAAGACTAGTCCGAGTTGACTGCTGCCCTCACTCTCCGCAAGCAACCTGCAACGCCCACGCCCATTCGGGGGTGGGCGTTTGTGGCTGTCTGCCCGGTCGGGCACCATTAGTGCGGCTATCGGTCATCTCATGCGGAGATCATATGAAAATCGGTGTTGTCGGATGTGGCTACTTGGGGGCGGTGCACGCAGCGTGCATGACCGAGTTGGGGCACGAGGTGGTGGGAGTCGACGTCGACGCCGCCAAGGTGGAGGGCCTGCAGAAGGCCACTCCGCCCTTCTACGAACCCGGGCTCAATGACGCGCTGGCGACCCAGCTGGCCAGCGGCCGGCTGAGCTTCACCACGGACGGTGCTGCGCTCGACGGCTGCGAGGTCGTCTTCATCTGCGTGGGAACGCCCCAGCGCAAGGGTGAGCTGGCAGCCGACACCACGTTCGTCGAGGCCGCGGTCGAGACGGTGATCGCACACGTGAGCAACGATGCGCTGCTGGCGGGCAAGTCGACCGTCCCGGTGGGCACCGCACGCCGGCTGGCCGACCGGCTGGCTGGCGCGGCCCCGCAGCTCGAGCTGTCGTGGAACCCGGAGTTCCTACGTGAGGGGCACGCGGTGCAGGACACGTTGCGGCCCGACCGCTTCGTGCTCGGGGTCGCTTCCGAGCGGGCCGAGGGGCTGCTGCGGAAGGTCTACGCCACGGCCATCGCCGAGGGCACGCCGGTGATCGTGACGGGCTACGAGACCGCCGAGCTGGTGAAGGTCGCGGCGAATGCCTTCCTGGCCACCAAGATCTCGTTCATCAACGCGATGGCGGAGGTCTGTGAGGCCTCCGGCGCAGATGTCACCCAGCTGGCGGACGCCATCGGGCACGACGCGCGCATCGGCCGGGCGTTCCTGGGTGCCGGTCTGGGCTTCGGTGGGGGTTGTCTGCCCAAGGACATCCGGGCCTTCATGGCCCGGGCCGGCGAGCTGGGGGCCGACCAGGCCCTGACGTTCTTGCGGGAGGTCGATGCGATCAACATGCGCCGGCGCTCCAAGATGGTCGACCTGACCCGCTCGGCCTGCGGCGGCAGTCTCATCGGCAGTCGGGTAGGTGTCCTCGGTGCCGCGTTCAAGCCGATGAGCGACGACATCAGAGACTCGCCCGCGCTCAACGTGGCCGCCCAGCTCAGGCTTCAGGGAGCCGATGTGGTGGTCACCGACCCCGAGGCGTTGCCGAACGCGCGGCGGCTGTGGCCCGATCTGAACTACGTCGAGACGCCCCAGGAGGCGATCCAGGGTGCAGACGCGGTGCTGTTGCTGACGGAGTGGAAGGAGTATCTCGACCTCGACCCGGTGGAGATGGCTGCCTTGGCGCGCAACAAGCGGGTTCTCGATGGTCGCAATGCTCTCGACTCCGCCGCGTGGCGTGCGGCTGGATGGGAGTACCGCGCCCTCGGGCGTGGCGAGTGACTCGCTAGCTCGTCGAGAGGATGAATCCGTCGCCCCGTCGGGGTGTGGCCAGTGATTCCTCTGTTCGTGGGCAGGGCGCCCCCTTCTGTGCTTGGTGCCTTGTCGGCCGAGGAGTCAGTTGCGATGAGCGCGGCCCAAACCGCCCCGCGCGTATGGGTTGTCAGGCCTGCGTGCCGATGGTCGGTAGCTGCTCTCGGCGCTTGGATGTCCGGAATCCGGCTCGCTTTGCTGCGGCAGGCTGGGATTTCGTGCTCAGCTGACCTCCACCGGCTGGCGCTGGCGCCGGATTCCGGACACCGCCCGGGTCTGACCCCGGACGAGCCCGCGCTCACGGCGGTCATCTGGCACAACGACCCCACACACCCACCAATCCGCTGCGCACTCGCAGCCCACGACCACTTAACCGACCTTGGAATAGATCATCTGGTGTGCATCGCGCCTCTCCGGCCGTGGAGAATGCCCCGTATGTCATCCACAGGTGAGTCAGAGGCGTTGCCGTCGCCCGGGTCGGCACTGCAGCAGGACGGTACCCCGCCGGCTGAGGTGCTGGCCGCCGTCGTCCGGGGCGCGCTGGCCGAGTCGCTGCATCTCGGCCATGTTGCCGTGGTGGGCGCAAACGGGGAGCTGATCGCGGCCGCGGGCAATCCGCATGAGGTGATCTATGCCAGGTCGTCTCTCAAGCCGCTGCAGGCGATTGCCATGCTACGCAGCGGGCTGCAGCTGCCGCCCGATCTGCTGGCACTGGCCTGCGCAAGCCACAACGGCGAGCCGATGCACCTCGAGGGTGTGCAGCGCATTCTGGCCGGTGTTGGGCTCACTGTGGGCGATCTGCAGAACACTCCCGACCTGCCCATCGGGGAAGCCGCCCAACTGGCGTGGCTGCAAGCAGGGCGTGGCCGAGAATCGTTGGCGCAGAACTGCTCTGGCAAGCATGCGGCCATGCTGGCTAGTTGTGTGGCAGCCGGTTGGACTACGGCGGACTACCTCGACGCGACCCATCCTCTGCAGCAGCGGGTGCGGTCGACGGTGGCCGAGCTGACCGGCGACGAGGCCCAGTACGCCACGGTGGACGGCTGCGGGGCCCCCTTGTTCTCCTGCACCCTCGCCGGGCTGGCCCGCGCCTTCGGACGGATCGCGTTGGGTGCCTCGTCCGAGGAGCTCGCCCAGGTGGGCAGCGCCATGTCGAGCCACCCGGAGATGGTGGGCGGCACCGGACGTGACGTCACCCAGCTGATGGCCGCCCTGCCCGGCGTCGTGGCCAAGGATGGCGCCGAAGGTGTGTACGGGGTCGGGCTTCCCGACGGCCGGGGCCTGGCGCTGAAGGTGTTGGACGGCGGAGGCCGGGCGCGGCCGGTGGTGATGGCGTCGCTGTTGAGGCGGCTGGGCTATACGAATCCGGTGCTCGACGAGGTGGGCCACGTCGACGTGCTCGGCCATGGCCGGCCGGTCGGCTCGGTGCAAGACCGGCTCGACGACTCGCTGTGGATGGGATTGTCGTGAGGGCAGTGCTGCAACGGGTCCGTTCCGCCCGGGTGCTGGTGGCCGGCGAGGTGGTGGGGGCGATCGATGGGGCAGGCAATCCGTCGGGCCAGGGCCTGCTTGCGCTCATCGGCGTGGCCCATGCCGAGACGCCTGCGACGGCGGACAAGCTGGCAGCCAAGATCGCGGGCCTTCGGATCCTGGCCGATGAGCAGTCGGCCTCGGATGTCGGCGCACCCGTGCTGGTGGTCAGCCAGTTCACCCTGTTCGCCGACACCCGCAAGGGCCGTCGACCTTCATGGGGTGCAGCGGCTCCCGGCCCGGAGGCCGAGCCCCTGGTCGAGCGGGTGGCCGGCGGCCTCCGATCGTCGGGGCTCGAGGTGGCGAGCGGGCGGTTCGGGGCGGACATGATGGTGGAGCTGGTCAACGACGGACCGATGACGATCATTCTCGACGTGTAGGCCGGGTGAAGTTCTCCGTCGAAGATTCGGCCCGAACCGCCCGGCATTGACAGCCCGGGCGGAGGCCCGCCGGGAATGCTGACGCACAGGGAGTTCCCCAGTTCGCCCACTACGATGAGTTCATGAACGCGCTGTGGTCGGTCCAGACTCTTGTGCTCTGGGTGCTCTCGGTCGGCTGCCTGGCGCTGCAGGGGTTCTGCCTCGTCGACGCAGCGCGTCACCGGGCCGATGCCTTTCCAGCCACGAGCAATCAGACGAAAGTGGTGTGGCTGGCCATGTTGGGTGCAGCGATGGCCTGCGGCGTGATCTCGCTCCCCAACTTCTACGGGCCCGTCAACATGTTCAACCTCATCGCGCTGGTGGTGTGCGGGGTCTACCTCACCCGGGTGCGCCCGTCCATCGTCGCGATCCTCGGCGGTCGTCGTGGAGACGGTGGACCTTACGGCGGCTGGTGAGTCGCCCCTGTTCCCGGCGCGACCGCTGACCACGCCACGCCCACCTCGCCCAGCCGCCATCGCTTCGCCGCTCCTAGAACGGGCCAGCCGGCCGAACGGGTTGCCTCGCAGGTAGCCAGGAACCGTTGTCTCGCACCGAAGCTCGCCAACGGGGCATGGTGTCGCCAGGCCTCGTCGAGGGCCTGTAGCCACGCGTGCACCCCTTCGCCCGGCACGTTGCGGTGAATCAGCGACTTCGGCAGTCGCTCGGCCACGTCGGAGGGCTGCTCCAGGCCGGCCAGTCGTAGTGAGATCGTCAACGAGACCGCGCCACCCCGCTGTACGCAGACCCACGCCGAACGGCGTCCGATCTCGTCGCAGGTGGCGTCGACGAGCAGGCCGTCGGGGGCAAGGCGGGCCGTGACCTGCGCCCAGCCGGCGGCAACCTCGGTCTCGTCGTATTGGCGCCACACATTGGCCGCGCGGACGATCACCGGTCGGCGGCCCTGTAGCGGAGACAGCTCGAAACCGCCGCGGGCGAAGTGCAGGCCGGGCTCGGTCAATTCCTGCGCGGCGCGTACCCGTACGGGATCGATCTCGATGCCCACCACCTCGACGTCGGGCCGCACCCGCCGTAGCCTGCGGGCCAGCTCCAGCGTCGTCACCGGGCTTGCGCCATAACCGAGATCGACGACCAGCGGATCGGCGGCGGCGCGCAGCACCCGCGCGGCCCACGACCCGGTGAGCCACCGGTCGATCCGGCGGAGCCGATTGGGGGCGGTCGTGCCGCGGGTGATCGTGCCGATGGGGCGCCTCTGCCGAGCCGTCCGCGGACGCGCCTGCCGACCGTCCAGGGGTCGGGCCCGATCAGCGGCCGAGTGGCCGGACTGCTCCGTGGCCTGTCCGCGAGGCCCGTCCTGTGCCGCGCTCTGCGAGCCTGCCAGGCCTGGATAGGACACATCACGACGGTAGCGGCACCTGTCGGCGTTTCCGCCGGCTGCCGGATGAGTTAGCGTCACGACGTGTCGATTCCCCCGCGCCGGGTGGCGATGTTGTCTGTGCACACCTCGCCACTGGAACAGCCTGGCACCGGTGATGCCGGCGGACTCAACGTCTACGTCGTCGAGCTCGCCAAGGGGCTGGCCCGGCGCGGCATCGAGGTGGAGATCTTCACGCGGGCGACGTCGTCCCAACGAGCCGGCGCCGACGAGACGGTCGAGTTGGCCGACGGCGTGCTCGTGCGCCACGTGCTGGCGGGCCCGCTGTCGGGGCTGGGCAAGGACGACCTACCCGGGCAGCTGTGCGCCTTCACCGCCGGTGTCATGCGTGAGCAGGCTTTTCACCCTCCCGGCTGGTACGACGTGGTGCACTCGCACTACTGGCTCTCGGGCCAGGTGGGCTGGCTGGTGGCAGACCGCTGGAACGTGCCGCTCGTGCACACCATGCACACGATGGCCAAGGTCAAGAACGCGGCCCTTGCCGCCGGTGACGCGCCCGAGCCGCCCGGGCGCGAGATCGGCGAGGAGCAGGTGGTGCTCGCGGCCGACCGGCTCATCGCCAACACCCACACCGAGGCGCGCGAACTCATCGATCTGTACGGGGCGGACGCGCACCGGGTGGCCGTGGTGAGTCCCGGTGTGGACCTCGACGCGTTTCGGCCCGCCGGCGATCGCGCCGCTCTGCGGCTGAGCCTGGGCCTGCCGCCCGATGGCCAGATCCTGCTCTTCGCCGGCCGGATGCAGCCGCTCAAGGCTCCGGACGTGCTGATCAAGGCGGCCGCCGCCATGCTGCGCACCGACCCCGGCCTGCGCAACAGGCTGGCTGTGGTGCTGGTGGGCGGCCCGAGTGGATCGGGGTTGGCTCGGCCCACCGAGCTCGCCGATCTCGCCACGAGTCTCGGGCTTATGGGAGTACCCGGGGTGCCCGACGTCGTGCACTTCCGGCCGCCGATCTCGCGAGCCGACCTGGCCCGGCACTACGCCGCGGCCGATGTGGTGGTGGTGCCGAGCTACAACGAGTCGTTCGGCCTAGTGGCCATCGAGGCGCAGGCGTGCGGCACCCCGGTAGTGGCCGCCAAGGTGGGTGGTCTGGCGGTGGCGGTGGCCGACGGGGTATCGGGGATGCTTGTGCCGGACCATGAACCCACCACGTGGGCAAGGATTCTCGCCGGGCTGCTGGCAAACCCCGTCGAGCTGGCGAGGTTGAGCGAAGGCGCTCGCCGGCACGCGCAGTCCTTCGGGTGGGACGCCTGCGTGAGCGCCGTGCTCGATGTGTATTGCGAGGCACGCACCGAACGGCTGGCCAAGCTGGAGGCCGACGGGACCATCGCCGCTGCCGGCCAGCTGCCCCGATGACCGCGTCGGGAGAGAGCGCCGCCACGATCGTCGCAAGCTGGTTGAAGGAGCTGCAGAGCCTCGAACCGGTGCCGGGCGCGCACGGCAAACCCGTTGCGGTAGAGGTAGATCCGGGTACCCGGCCGGGGGAGAGCATCGTCCAGCTGCCCGGCAGCACCCGGCTGCACGTGCCGATCTCGGTGCTGGTGGGCCAACAGTCGGTGGAGGTCTCTGCGTTCGTCTGCCGCAATCCTGAGGAGAACCACGTCGGGGTCTACCGCTGGTTGCTGCAGCGGAATGCACGTCTGCGTAGCGTCGCCTTCGCCATCGACGCGATGGGCGACATCTATGTGCAGGGGAGGTTGCCCGTGACCTCGCTGACGAGCGAGGCGTTCGACGCCATGCTCGGCGAAGCGCTCGACGTGGCCGACCGGTCGTTCAACGAGATCATCAGCCGTGGCTTCGTGACCTCTGTGCGCAAGGAGCACGCGTGGCGCGTCTCGCGGGGCCTCTCGACCCGCAACCTAGAGGCCTTCAAACACCTGCTGGACGAGGAGCCGACCCGGTCCCAGGGGTCTGAGGCCGACTCCGAACCAGGTGCCCAACCACCGGGTGAAAAGCCCTAAGGTGTGGCCATGGCCTACACCTTGGTGCTGCTCCGCCACGGCGAGAGCGAGTGGAACGCAAAGAACCTGTTCACCGGCTGGGTTGACGTGCAGCTTTCCGACAAGGGTCGCGAGGAGGCCGCCCGGGGCGGCACCCTGTTGACCGATGCCGGTGTGCTGCCCGACGTGGTGCACACCTCGCTGCTGCGGCGCGCGATCACCACCGCCAACCTGGCGCTCGATGCGGCCGACCGGCACTGGATTCCGGTCAAGCGCACGTGGCGGCTCAATGAGCGGCACTACGGCGCGCTGCAGGGCAAGGACAAGAAGCAGACCCTGGCCGAGTTCGGCGAGGAGCAGTTCATGCTCTGGCGTCGCTCGTACGACACCCCGCCACCGCCGATCGAGAAGGGCTCCGAGTTCAGCCAGGACGCCGACCCGCGCTACGCCGACCTCGGAGACGAGCTGCCCTTGACCGAGTGCCTCAAAGACGTGGGCATTCGGATGATGCCGTACTGGGAATCCGACATCATCCCGGATCTCCAGGCCGGTAAGACGGTTCTGGTTGCGGCACATGGCAACTCGTTGCGTGCGCTGGTGAAGCATCTCGACGGCATCTCCGACGACGACATCGCCGGCCTCAACATCCCCACCGGCATCCCGCTCCTGTACACCCTCGGCGACGACTTCATGCCCACCGCTCCCGGGCAGTACCTCGACCCAGAGGCCGCGGCAGACGCCATTTCGGCCGTCGCCAACCAGGGCCGCTGACCAACCGTACGAATGCCTGGAGGGGTCCCGACTGGGGCCCCTCCAGGTGTTTTCGGCGTGGGCAAACCGGGTGGATCCGTTGGCGTGCGTGAGTAGTCGATCGAATCGCGCAACGAGTGTGGTCGAACATGACGGGACCGTGAACCGGACCATGGTGGACCGTCGCGGGCCCGGAGCGGCAAAGTTGTGGAGTTTTAGTTACGCATAGCGTTACTAGGACTCCACAATCTCAAGGCGTTCGCCGCGCCTGACTTGTGTCCTGCGTCAATTCACCCGATTCGGTTCGCGTTTGCGAGGGACTTACTGCCCGAACTAAGGCACCATTCGGTGAAATCGGAAGACATAGGTAGGGGCATCGCTCGAGCTACCCGATGATGCCCGGTTGGCGCCAATCGCTCGAGGTAATGCCGCGGGAGGCCCCGCACTGTCTTGGACTAGGCAAAGGTCCAACCCGCGGAGGAGTTCACGACGACCCGGTCGGCCCGCACCCGGGTCGAGGCCACCAGGAGCGCGTTGACGTCATCGCTGCGGCGCACCCATTCGGCGGCCTCGGTCGCAGACTTTCCGAAACACACGTGGCGCTGCAGCAGTCGCTCGTGGCGGACGCTCTCGTCGCCGGTCACGAACCAGACCGCGTCGAGTTGCCGGTGCACGTGGTGCCAGCGAGGTTCGTCGAGCAGCAGATAGTTGCCTTCGGTGATGATCAGCTGCGCCTCTGCGGGCACCACCAGGGCTGCTGCGATGGGTTGCTCCAGGTCGCGTTCGAAGCCAGGGACGTAGACGTCGGGTTCCTGGCGCCGCACCCGCTGCAAGGCACTGGCGTACCCGTCGACGTCGAAGGTCTGCGGAGCGCCCTTGACGTCGCGCAGGCCCAGGCGATCGAGCTGGACGTCGGCGAGGTGGTAGCCGTCCATCGGCAGGTGGGCAACCCACTCGGGGCCGCGACGTCGCGCGACGGCTTCGAGAAGGTCGTGGGTCAGGGTCGACTTGCCGGCGCCGGGGGCCCCTGCGATGCCGAGGATGGCGCGTGGGCGTGCATCCGTCAGGGCGATCGCCTCGTGCGCCAGTTGTTCGAGAGTCATGGGCCCTGTTTCTTCCTGGGGCGAGGTGCGGTGCTGATGTGAATGCGTCGTCCCGCCCTGTCCGTGGTCGTGATCGCCCGGGTTCGTGGATCGGATGGGTCATCGGGCCTTGTCGTCGCCGAGGTTCGAGGCAAATGCCGAGGTTGCGAGGCAATGTAGCGGAGCCTGCGGGCTGGGTTGGCGACTCGGGCAACGCAGGGGTGAACAGCCAGCTAACTGATGGCGGTGGGGATGCGAGCGCGCCCGGCCACGTGCCCGGCGCACGTAGTCTGAGATCGTGCAGCCCGATTCAGTGGTATTGGTCGTGGGGCTTGCCGCGCTCGTCGTCGGGGTGGCCACGTTTGCGTATGCGCGCAGCCAGCTGGCTCGAGCGAACATCGAGCTAAACCCCGCGTGGGACGACGAGCTGCCCGGCGGGGCGGCCGAGGTGCTGGCCGCACTGTCGTCGGCCGTGGTGGTGCTCGACACGGCCGACCGTGTGGTCAAGGCCTCGGCTGCCGCGTTCGCGATGGGGCTGGTGCGCGATGGACACCTGCACGAGTCGTTGCTGTCGATCGTGCGCACCGTGCGCCAGACGGGCTTGGTCGACGACCGCGACGTGGAGTTCGACCGGGGCTTCGGTGGCAGCCTGCTGCTCGATGTGCGCGTGGTACCCCTGGGGCCGCTGCACGTGCTGGTGCTGGTGGAGGATCGCACCGAGGCGCGTCGGGTGGAAGAAGTGCGCCGCGACTTCGTGGCCAACGTCTCGCACGAGTTGAAGACGCCCATCGGCGCCATCTCGTTGCTGGCCGAGACCCTGATCCCTGCTGCCGACGATCCGGCGACCGTCGTGCGTTTCGCCACCCGGCTGCAGAAGGAGTCCACCCGCCTGAGCCAGCTCGTGCAGGAGATCATCGACCTCTCTCAGCTGCAGTCGAGCGCCGGGCTGAGCAAGCCCGTGCTGGTGAGCGTCGACCTGGTGGTCAGCGAGGCGATAGACCGCTGCCGGCTGGCTGCCGAGGCCAAGCACATCGAGATCGAACATGGTGGGCTGCGCGAGCAGCAGGTGTTCGGCGACTCCGCGCTCCTGGTGACGGCCGTGGGCAATCTCGTCGACAATGCGGTCCACTATTCCGAGGAGGGAACCCGGATCGGGGTGGGCGTGGGCAGACGCGACAACGTCGTGGAGATCTCGGTGGCCGACCAAGGCATCGGCATCCCGCCCGGTGAGCGCGACCGGGTCTTCGAGCGCTTCTACCGGGTCGACCCCGCTCGTTCCCGCCGGACCGGAGGCACCGGCCTGGGCCTGAGCATCGTCAAGCATGTGGCCGCCAACCACGGCGGCGAGGTCACGGTCACCAGCGAGCTGGGCCGCGGCTCGACCTTCACGCTTCGGCTGCCGGCGGCACCGGGCGATCGCGAGATTCCCCCCGCTCGCGAGCCAGGATCATCGTCGCACCATCGAACGGCTGCGCTCCGCGCTGCCCGACCCAACAGGAAGGCATCTGCCTGATGCGCGTGCTAGTCGTCGAAGACGAGGAGTCGTTCTCCGACCCGCTGTCGTACCTGCTCGGCAAGGAGGGTTTCGAGGTCGCGGTGGCCGAGGACGGCAACGCGGCGCTGGCCGACTTCGATCGCCACGGGGCCGATCTCGTGCTGCTCGACCTCATGTTGCCCGGACTGTCGGGCACGGAGGTGTGCAGGTTGCTGCGGGCCAAGTCGAATGTGCCGGTCATCATGCTCACCGCCAAGGACTCCGAGATCGACAAGGTGGTGGGCCTTGAGATCGGTGCCGACGACTACGTCACCAAGCCCTACTCCAGCCGTGAGCTCGTGGCGCGGATCAGGGCCGTGCTGCGGCGGCGGAGCAACGACGACAACAGCGCGCCACTGGTGGTGGAGGCAGGTCCGGTGCGGATCGACACCGAGCGGCATGTGGTGAGTGTGCGAGGCCAGGAGGTGGGGTTGCCACTGAAGGAGTTCGAACTACTCGAGATCCTGGTGCGCAACGCAGGCCGGGTGCTCACCCGCAGCACCCTCATCGAGCGGGTCTGGGGTGCCGACTACGTCGGGGACACCAAGACCCTCGACGTGCATGTCAAGCGGTTGCGCAGCAAGATCGAGTTGCATCCCAAGAACCCGGTGCACCTGTTGACCGTTCGTGGGCTGGGCTACAAGTTCGAGAACTGACCCCGACCAGACACAACCGAGGGCGGGCCCGCATACTCGCGGGCCCGCCGTCGGATCGGCGTCGGTCAGCCGGCTGGACGCAGCACCCGGCTCGGTCCGGCCGCGTTGTCGCTGGCCGCCTGCGACCGGGTGGCACCAGTGACGCAGACGTCGTCACTCGGCCACGCCTCTCGCCACACGTAGCCGTTGACGCAGGTGTGCGGCCCGTAGGCGCCGTTGATCCAGCGAGACTGCTTGACTGCGTTGTCTGCCGCCGTCTGCGACCGAACGGTGCCGGTGACGCAGACGTAGTCGGACAGATCCCCGTCCCGCCACACGTAGCCGGGCTTGCAGGCGTTGGGCCCGTAGACCGTCCGGGCGGGGTTGCGACGTGCCGCCGCCTGGGCGTTGTCGCTGGCGGCCTGAGAGCGAGTCGCGCCGGTGACGCAGACGTCGTCGCCGGCAAAGGCCTCACGCCAGACGTAGCCGTTGACGCAGGTGTGCGGGCCGTAGGCGCCGTTGATCCAGCGAGACTGCTTCACCGCGTTGTCTGCCGCAGCCTGTGCCCGTACCGCACCGGTCACGCAGACCAGGTCGCCAGCGCGGGCCTCCCGCCACACATACCCTTGAACGCACCGGGTGGTGATGGCAGTGCTGATGGTGACGTTCACCTGGTTGCCGGTGATCGCGCCGACGTTGATCGATACGCCGTTCGCATTCAACGACTGTGCGGGCGGTTTGCCCGCGGCGCCGAGGTTCCGGATCAGGTACGGAGTGCCGTTGCGGACTTCGTTGATAAGGACCGTGTCGCCTGGGATTCCCCTGCTGTTGCCGGTCTTCTTGCGCAGTTCGACGGTGTAGTAGTGGAACAGATCGCCTGGGTCGAATGGCACCCGGACCAGCAGGTACCCGGCCGTGTTCGGGGTTTCCAACCCGGCCAGAGTCAAGGTGCGGGTAGCGACTCCATCGGCGCCCATCGTGAAGACTCGGTTCTCCGGCAACCAGCCCGCCTCGTCGCGCTCAGGGCCGTTGAAGCCGACTCCACCGTTACCGAAGTTCGCAGAGGTGAAGCCGTAGATGTGCATGGCGCTCATCTCGTCCCACGGGTTGTCGTACTCGCCCGGCTGCGACCAGGACGCGTTTTGATAGCTGGTGTCGTTGGAGTAAGAGTGGTCGAGGCCGTAGCCGTGCCCCATCTCGTGGGCGGCGAAGGCGACGTTCCAGGCGTTCGGGTCGAGCAGCACTTGGCCATTGGCCGATCCGGAGTCGACCGCGGCGTTGATGATCGCGATCACCCGGTTACCGCTCGGCACCGAATACCTTTGTGCCGCAGCCGTTGCCACGCAGTCCTGAATGCGCTGCCCGCGGGTCTTGGCGGCCTCTTGTGCCTTGGTGTACTTCATCGTGTACCAGCCGCGCACCTCGCTGCCGGTCAGCCGTACTTTGCCGTAGGACTGGTCGTTGTAATAGTCGTCGAGACCGCCTTGACCGGCGCCGGCGGTGGTGAACATCCGTTGGAAGAAGCTCACCGGCTGGGGCGTGGCGGAGACGTCGGAGAACTTGCAGAGGATGATCGACCAGCGGGTGTTGCCGCGGATCGCGGTCGCCTGGGCGGGTGAAGCCAGAGCGACGAGGCCGAGCAGCAAGGCCAGGAGTGAGAGCACGCTCGAAAAGCGCAGCCAGGACAGGGGGGTAGGTTTCATCGGGAGTCTCCTTCTACAGGGATGGACGCCAGTAGGAGACGGTCCCCCGCGATGCTGATACCCCATATCGCCACATTGCAGGAGGATCCTGGCTAGGTCGGATCCCGTTGCGCCGGACGCGATTCGTCAGGCCAGTTCGCGGTCACGAACGAACTAGGTATTCCCGACAGTTGCACTTGTCGGAGGGATCGCAGCGCCAACTACCCGATGGATACCAACTACCCGATGGACTCAGCGCTTCGCAGGCCGACGACGTTCAGGCACTCCCGCCACTCAGTGCGCGACGAGGCTGTCCCCAGCCTGACGTGACAGGGCCTGATGCTGGAGACGGTGCCCACGAGTATGACGTGATCGTCGGCGCCCGTGGCGCGTGCGCGGCGGCCCCCGGTCAGGGGGTGGTCGTGGCCGATGGCGTGCTGGGGGCGACGGTGGGCGTCAGCGAGGAGTACTCAGGCAGCGTGCCGTCGAGCAGGGGGACCTGCAGCTTCAGCTCATTGCTGCCACCCGTGATGGCCATCGGCGTGAGCAGCCCGGGCTGCTGCGAGACCGGGAGTTGAACCTGCGGCGACTGGCTCAGGGCCACTCTGCCGCCCGCCGGCACGGTGACCGATGCGGAGCCACCAGAGGTGCTGAGGTCTACTTTCAGCGCCGACGAGCCGGTGTTGACCAGCGTGCCCACCACATTGGCGGTCTTGGCATCCTCGGAATCGGTGATCAGCAGCAGATTGCGCACACCCAACGAACCGGCGGTGCCGTTGATGCCGTCGCTTGCCTCGTAGTGGAGCTGGGTGGTCTGGGGGCTCATCTCTGAGCAGCCGACAACCGTTGAGACGGCTACGAGCGCAAAAGCGCCGACCGCAAGACGGGACGAGAACGGGCGTAGCAAGCGGCGGGTCACAGTGGCTCCTCGGTCGCGGACGAGCGGGCTTGATATCGAACCGCCCGGTGGGCGGGCTCACTCTACCGGCTGGCTCCTGCCCGGCAAGCGTGCCGTCTGCACAATGTTTTCGCGCGCGTGCCATGGGCTCGCGTACCCTGTCAACTGCAGAACGCTACCCGCCAGTAGCGCCGACAGGGCGCTGGCCTGCGTAAACGAGACCATGGCGGTATCACCCAGCAGCGATTTCGTGATAATCTTGTGTTCCCGCGAGTCGCGGTTGGACGAGCCAAAGGGGCAATGCGCAGATGGCTTTTCAGGTTGGCGAAACGGTCGTTTACCCTCACCACGGGGCTGCTTTGATCGAAGAGATCAAGAAGCGCACGATCAAAGGTGAAGAGAAGCTGTACCTGAAACTGAAGGTGGCGCAAGGCGACCTCACTATTGAGGTGCCGGCTGAGAACTGCGATCTCGTAGGTGTTCGCGACGTAGTAGGCAAAGAGGGTCTCGACCGAGTTTTCGAGGTGCTCCGGGCGCCCTACACCGAAGAGCCCACCAACTGGTCGCGTCGCTACAAGGCCAACCTCGAGAAGTTGGCATCGGGCGACGTCATCAAGGTCGCCGAGGTAGTTCGAGACCTGTGGCGCCGCGACCAAGACCGTGGCCTTTCCGCCGGCGAGAAGCGAATGCTGGCTAAGGCGCGTCAGATCCTGGTCTCCGAGCTCGCTCTTGCCGAGAAGACCCCGGAGGAAAAGGCCGAGGCCATCCTTGACGAGGTTCTCGCGTCCTGAGTAGTCCCACCCGGGGCCGCGACATGCCGCCGTTGGTTGCGGAGTTGTTGCGGTTGTGCCTGGTCGCCCTTTGTGCTGGCCTGGGCTATCTCCTCGGCAACTACTTCGAGTCACACGGGGTCGAAACCGCGCGGGTCATAGGCGTTGTGCTTGGTGCTGCCAGCGGCTACGTGATCGGCGGGGCCGTTGGTCGTAAGACGATCGTAGGTCTCGCCGTCGCCGAGAATGCCTTGGCCCAGCGCTCGTCGGAGCAGGTTCTGGCCGGCGTTCTGGGGGCCATTGTCGGCGTGATCCTGGCTATCGGCTTGTCGTGGCCCCTTCTGCTTATTCGGCCGCAGATCATAACCGTGCCGATCTTTGCCATCGTCGTCATCGCCGTCGCCTTTCTCGGGTACCGGGTCGGCGTGGTGCGTCGCGACGGAGTGCTCTCCATCGTCAGTGGGCGCGCCGGCCTGAGCCGACCTCTCTCAAATGCCTCGCTCGATCGAGTTCTTGATTCGTCGGTGGCCGTCGATGGGCGCGTTCTTGACGTGGTTCGGGCCGGCTTTCTGCATGGCCGGATGCTCGTACCCCAACCCGTGCTCGACGAGATCCAGGGGCTTGCCGATTCCGCGGACGATCTGCTGCGCTCTCGAGGACGAAAAGGCTTGGAGACCTTGGAGGCTCTGCAGCGCGAACGTGCCATCGACCTCGAGGTGCTGGGCGATGAATTCCCCGAAGTCCCCGAGGTGGACGCCAAATTGGTGCGCATCTGTCTGGCCAGACAGGCCGCCTTGTTGACGCTTGACACCCCACTGGCCAAGGCGGCCGGCCTGGCCGGGTGCCGAGTGATGAACCTGCACGCGCTGGCATTGGCGGTTCGTCCACCGGTGACGGCCGGAGACACGGTGCAGGTGCTGCTCATGAAGCCAGGCAAGGAACCGGGCCAGGCCGTGGGCTACCTCGACGATGGCACGATGGTCGTCGTGGAGCGGGCACGTGGCCTGGTCGGCAAAGAGACGGCAGTTCTCGTGACGAGCGTGCTCACCACCGCCAACGGGCGCATGGTGTTCGCCAGGCCCACAGTCGCGAGCTGACGAGGCTGCTCCGCGCCGAGCCAGGCATCGTCCGGCTATCGCGTGCTCTGAGGCATTGACGGAGTCGGCAATCTTCGGGTGATGGGCGCGATGCCTCGCCCGCTATCGAGCGGGCTCGAAGTCCCGCAGCGCAAAGGTCCGTAGCAACTGACGGCCCGACCTTGATCCATCGCCGGTCACGGCCCCGCTGCACCCACATCTCCCTTTGTCGCCGCTGAGCGCTGAACCCCCGCCGCGTGTGCAATCGCAAAAAGGTCGTTCCAAGCCCTTGCGGCTGTGCTGGACCTCACCTAGCATCGGGACATCCGTGAATCACATACTCACAAACGTGCATAGGAGCCCGACATGGAGTCGCCGACGAGCTCGCCGGGAGCTGCCCGACATGCCCTCAAGACGATGTGGCTCATTCGTCGGTTCGAGGAGGCGGTCGACGATCTCTTCGCGCGCGGCCTGATGCACGGGACCATGCATCTCTCGATCGGCCAGGAAGCATCGGCGACCGGTGCCTGTATGGCGCTGGAGGAGCGCGATGCGATCACGTCGACGCACCGAGGCCATGGCCACTGCATCGGCAAGGGTGCCGACCTTGTGCGCATGATGGCTGAGCTCCTGGCAAAGGAGACCGGCTACTGCCGTGGCCGAGGCGGGTCGATGCACATTGCCGATGTCGCCACCGGAAACCTCGGCGCCAACGGCATCGTCGCCGGTGGCATCCCGATCGCGGCGGGTGCCGCCCTGGCCTACAAGCTGCGTGGCGAGAAGCGCGTGGTGGCGTGCTTCTTCGGTGACGGGGCCGTCAACGAAGGGGCCTTTCACGAGGCAGTGAACCTGGCCGCCATCTGGAGGCTGCCCGTGATCTTCATCTGCGAGAACAACCACTACGGCATGTCGTTCTCCATCGAAAGGGCCTTCGCCATCAAGAGCATCTCCGAGCGTGCGCAAGCGTATGGCTTCCCGGGTGTCACGGTAGACGGCAACGATGTGGTGGCCGTCTATGACGCGGTCAAGCAAGCGGCTGATCGCGCCCGCAGGGGTGAGGGGCCCACCTTGGTCGAGACTCTTACCTACCGTTGGAAAGGTCACTCCAAGTCGGATAAGAACCTCTACCGCACGAAGGAGGAAATCGCTGATTGGCGTGACCGGGACCCGATTCCAGCCTTCGAGGAACGGGCTGAGCTGGCGGGCCTGCTGAACGCGAACGAGGTGAAGAGTATTCGTAGCGAGGCGTTGGAGGACATGAAGAACGCTGTGCGCCAGGCAAATAGGGCGCCAGACGCAGATCCGTCCGACCTTCTCGGCGCCGTTTACGCACAGGTCTGACAGCGGTCGACAAAGGAGCAGCCATGACGACAACAATGACTACGCAAAGCACTACGACAGATAGCGACATTCCTCCGACCGACCGAGTGATTACCTACAGCGAAGCGATCCGTGAGGCCATCGCCCACGCGATGTCGAGCGACGACCGGGTCTTCATGCTCGGTGAGGACATCGGCGTTTACGGCGGCGCATTCGGAGTCTCCGGCGATCTGGTTCACCGGTTCGGCGAAGAACGCGTACGCGACACCCCGATCTCCGAACTGGGAATCGTGGGCGCCGCGGTCGGGGCAGCTTTGGCCGGAATGCGGCCCATCGTCGAGATCCAGTTCTCCGACTTCACTAATCAGGCAATGGACCAGATCGTGAACCAGGCGGCGAAGATCCACTACATGCTGGGTGGAGCCGCCAGCGTTCCGCTGGTGCTTCGTGCCCCCTTGGGATCGGGCACGGGGGCGGCGGCGCAGCATTCGCAGAGCCTGGAGGCGTGGTTTGCCCATGTGCCGGGGTTGAAGGTCGTCATGCCGGCGACGCCGGCCGACGCGAAAGGCCTACTGCTCTCGGCCATCGACGATCCGAACCCCGTCATCGTCCTCGAGCACAAGTTGCTGTACCGAACGTCGGGACCGGTGCCCGAAGAGGCGTTCCGAGTACCGCTGGGCAAGACCGCGATTCGTCGAACCGGTAGTGATCTGACGATCGTTGCCACCGGGGTCATGGTCTCGCGTTCATTGGCGGCTGCAGAAGCCTTGGCTGGGGAGGGCATTGACGCGTCGGTCATCGACCCCAGATCGCTAAGTCCCTTCGATGCGCAACCGATTCTTGATGATGTCAGCGCCACCGGCAGAGCTCTCCTGGTGCAAGAAGCGCCCGGACATGCGGGGTTCAGCGCCGAGATCGCAGCGCGGATCAGTGGTTCGCCGGCGATCTATCGACTGCTCGCCCCGATCAAACGACTGAGCGGCCTCGACGCCCCCATCCCCTATGCGCCCCAACTCGAGCGGGCGTCCGTTCCCCAGGTCGACGACATCGTCGAGTCTGCTCTGGCCATGATGAAGGCGGTGTACTGAGATGGCTCGCCTGGCGATTCGGATGCCGAAGATGTCGATGACGATGACCGAGGGCGAGATGGGGGAGTGGAAGGTATCGGTCGGCGATGAGATCGGTCTGGGCGACGTCGTATGCGAGGTTCTCACCGACAAGGTCGACATGGAGGTGGAGTCCACCGTTGCCGGCACCTTGGTAGAGATCGTCCATGATTCCGGCACGGTGCCTGTGGGTGAGCCGATCGGCTGGGTGGACGGAGAGGATGACGGCGGCGGCTTCGGCGACCTGCTGATCGAGCCGGAGCCCAGCAACGCCAACGGACAGCCCGCATCGGCAGAGTCCGAGGCGGCTGAGCCGGACGCACCCAACCTGCCCGAGAGTACGGGTGTCGAACCGAGCCCCCGCGTTCAGCACGAAAGGTTGGAGACCCACACGCAGCACGTCGAGCCGCAACTGCCTGACGTTGTCCCCAGTGTGGTTCGGACGCCTCCGGTGGCTGCGGTCCCGAGAGCCCGGGGTCTGGCGAGCGAACACGGTCTGGACCTGCGCGCGGTGGCCGGCACCGGTCCAGCCGGACTGGTTCGAGTGCGCGACGTCGAAGCGCTGATCGGTGTGGCGCCCGACCTGACAGGGGTTCCTGTCGCGGGACGGACACTGGCCCGAGTCGCGGGGCGCTCCTCAGTGTCAGACGACGGTCGATACACACGGGTTCGCGCCGCGATCGCCCGCGCGATGGAGCCCAGTGTGCGCATCCCGCAGTTCACAGTGTGGCGGGAGTTGCAACTCGACGCCGCCGACGTGGCTCGCCGGGGAGCGTCGTGGACGGCGGTGCTGATCCGGGCCTACGCCGTAGCTCTGCGGCATACGCCCGAGCTGCTGACCCGGTGGGAGGGGGATCACGCGGCGCAGTTGGAAGCACCGGACATCGCGCTGGCGGTGGCCGGCGAACGAGGGTTGCTGGCTCCCACCATCACCGCGCCCGATCTTCTCAGCCTGGCTGATCTGGACAAGGAGTTGAAGCTGGTTGCCGCAGCGGCCAGGCAGGGCCGGGTGGATCGGGAGTATCTCGACCCGGCTGGTGCAACCTTCTCCAACCTCGGCGGGCAGGGAGTCGACCGGTTTCAGCCGCTGCTGACTCCCGGCCAAGCCAGTGTGCTGGCGCTCGGCACCATCCGCCGTCGCCCGGTGGCTGTGCCCGGTGGTGTCGGTTCGGCTATCACCGTCCACCTGGGACTCACGGTCGACCATCGCCTGGCTGACGGAGTGCATGCCGCGAACTGTCTCAGGGATATGAACGAGTTCCTCGGCGGCGGGGCATGATGGGCCCGCAGCCGAAAGCTCGGCCTCCCTGACCAACGGCAGTCGTCCACCCACGGTCGGTGGGAGCATGTGTGCCTACCAGATTCACGGAGGTGACCATGCCGGCTCCACGAGACCCACTGTCGCTGCTCGAAGCGGCTCGGCTGTACTACATCGACGACAAGTCGCAGGCCGAGATCGCCAAGGTCATGAATACCAGTCGTTCGAATGTCTCGCGCATGCTGACTGAGGCCAAACGCCATGGCATCGTGGAAGTTCGGCTGCATGATCCGACTGGGCGGGCACGCGATCTGGAGGCACGTCTTCGCAAGGCGTTCGGACTGCATGACGTACTCGTGGCAGCCCGAGCCGGAGGAAGCGCAGAGCGGCTCACCGAACAGGTGGGAACTCTCAGTGCTCAACTCCTCCTCAGCCTGCTCCGGGAGCCGCAGACCGTCGCCATGTCGTGGGGGCACACCCTCCAGTCGATGGTCTGGGCAGTGGCTACTGACCGTGATTACAACGTCCAGGTCGTGCAACTCGTCGGCGGTATGTCGGCGATAGCCAACGAGATCAGCGGGCATGAGCTGGTTCGAGAGTTGTCGGCCCGGCTGGGAGCCACCTACCGGATCATGCACTCCCCGGCGACGTTCTCCTCCACGGCGGCTCGCGACGTCATGCTGGCAGAACCGTCGATTGCCGCTGGGCTGCAGGTGGCCCGTAACGCGCACGTGGCCTTTGTGGGGATCGGTACTCCGCACCACGGGTCGTCGGCAAAGGTCCTTGAGTCCTTGGCCCTCAGCCCGGAGGAATCTGACGCCTTCTGGCGGGCGCGACCGGTCGGCGACGTTGCGGCTCGCTACTACACCGAGGCAGGCCAGCCCATTCACGGGCCTGTCGAGGATCACGTCCTCGGGGTCACGTTGGCCGACCTCGTGGCAATCCCCCATGTGGTCGGGGTCGCTGCGGGAAGGGCCAAGGCAGAAGCAGTGATCGGGGCGCTACGGGGCAAATTGATTGATTCGTTGGTCTGTGACGAGGGTTTGGCAAGGAGTGTTCTCGCCGCTCGTTAGAAAGGAGATCTGCCATGCAGACACAGTGGTTTGTGATCGTCATCGCCGTGGTGGCCGGCTGGCTCGTACAGATGTGGCTCACGTACCGGCAAGCCATGGCTTTCAACCGTGCAACGAAACCATTGCGACACGTGGGGACGCTCAGTGTCGGCGCCGACGGAAAGCGCTACCGCGGCGGTCGTGCCTATGTGGCCATCGCCATCGATGAAGACGGAGTGGTGCGTTCCGCGCTGACGCTGTCGGGATGGACGACGTTCGCTCGGGCCCGGCCACTGCCTGCCGTGATAGGACGCCGGGTCAACGTGCTCAAAGGTGATCGAAAGATCGAGGGTCTCACCCGGCAACAACGCGGTGCTGTGCGCCAAGCGGCCGAGATCTTCACGTCGAAGGCTTCTGTCGCAACAACAGTCTGATATCGGCTGACACTGCACGACGTCCCGACCTGAGGCGCGGGACGTCGATATTGATCTACCCAGGTGCTCGACCAATTCGACGTGCCTAAGCCTCGTATTGTGCGAACCACTCAATGAGGAGAGGAAATGTCCATGATAACGATGGCGATTCCGTCGAGCTTGTTGCTCGCGGCTACGCCTACCGTCGACAAACCCACTGGGTTCTTCGGCATCTTGGCCCGAGGAGCAGAAGGATTCATCGGCGTCTTCCAGGCGGGAGGCCAGACCTTCATGGGACTCGTCACTGGCATCATCCCGACGCTGATCGTTCTGCTCACCGCCGTCAATGCTTTGATCAGATGGATCGGGGCCGAACGCATCGAGAAGCTTGGAGAGTATGCGGCGCGACCCGGCCTGCAGTGGTATCCGGTGCGGTACCTGGTGCTGCCCGTGCTGTCGGTGTTCTTCCTGACCAACCCGATGGCCTACACCATGGGCAGGTTCCTCCCTGAGCGGTACAAGCCAGCGTTCTACGACTCCGCCGTCAGCTTCGTACATCCCATCACCGGACTCTTTCCGCACGCGAACGCCGGCGAGCTGTTCGTCTACCTCGGAATCTCGACCGGCATCACGGCACTCGGCCTCAGCACGGGTGACCTGGCCGTGCGCTACCTGCTCGTCGGCATGCTGGTCATCCTCATCCGAGGGATTCTCACGGAGCTCATCACTGCGCGGATGCTCGGGCGCCGTGCGGCCAAGGCTGCGGAGGCGGCAGCATGACCGCCGTCGACGCCAAGGCCTCGCGGCTGAGTGGATTCAACGGCTTCCTCGTCCGGATCGGAAAGACCGTCGGGGGTGTGGTCGGGGTTCTTTACCAAGCCGGCCGAGACACCATCGACACCGTCATTCGGAACATCCTCCCCTTCATGGCCTTCATTGCGGTGCTGATCGGCATTATCAATGGAGTGCACATCGCCGGCAAGACCATCGGTGGATGGCTGGCTGTGCTTATCGCGCCGCTGGCTGACAACATCATTGGCCTGCTGGCGATCAGCATCTTCTGTGCCATTCCGGTACTCTCACCCGTGCTGGGCCCTGGGGCCGTCATTGCCCAGGTGGTGGGTGTGCTCCTGGGCCAGCACATCGGCAAAGGCGATATCCCGCCGCAGTACGCACTCCCGGCACTGTTTGCCATCGACCCGCAGGTGGGCTGTGACTTTATCCCCGTAGGCCTGGCACTCGGCGAGGCTGAGGCGGAGACCGTGGAGGTCGGAGTTCCGGCGATGCTCATGTCAAGGCTTGTGACGGGCCCGCTGGCAGTGGTCATCGCCTATCTGGCGAGTTTCGGGATGTACAGCTCAAAATAGCCGTCCTACGGATGCAAGAGCGAGCACGCACTTTCGAGAACAGAATCCGATACCCAAGAACAAGCGCGATCCGAACAATCGTGATCCGAGGGTCAAACATTAGATCGAATGCATTCGCTAGGCAAGCGAATGGTAATCAGAAGGAGAATGACATGAGCAACTACAAGTCCGCCAAGGTCGCCGCCGGTCGAGGTGGCTGGGGCGGTCCCCTCACCATCACCCCCACCGATGAGCGTCCGCTGATCGCCTCGATCACCGGAGGGGGCATTCACCCCGTGGCCGCGAGAATTGCCGAGATCACAGGTGGTCAGGCATTCGATGGCTTCTCGTCATCGGCACCGTTCGACAAGCTGGCGGTGGCCGTCATCGACTGCGGGGGCACTGCGCGAGTGGGCGTGTACCCGATGAAGAAGGTGCTCACTGTTGACGTGCACGCGACGAGCCCGTCAGGCCCCTTGGCGAACTTCATCACGGCTGAGCTGTTCGTCTCGGGGGTCAAGCCCGAGGATGTGCAGGAGGCATGACCGCGGCTGAGCCGATCACTATCTATGAGTCGGTCGTCACCCAGGTAGGCCCCCAGGTGCCGGCGTTCATCGACCACGGGATCCTCATCTTCTTCGCCGACCATGCGCCGGCCGAACTCCACGACATCGCGGTGCTGCACAAGGTGAAGATCGCCGCTGACGGCCCACAGCCGGGCGACTGGATCGAGTTCGGTGGTGGCCCCATCGAGATCCTGGCCGTCGGCCACGTCGTCCGGGACAACCTCTTGAATCTGGGCCATCTCGATCTCAAGGCCGATGGGCGGACGGAGCCCGAACTGCCCGGTGACGTGTGCGTCGAGAAGCGGACGGTCCCGTTGCCAGGCGTCGGCGACATCTTCCGCATCGTGCGAGACCAATCAGTTCAAGCTGCCGAGGAGGCAACGAGATGAGTTACCGAACAAGGCTGCAGCAGCGCCTTGACGAGCAGGGACGCCCGCTCCGGGTGGGCCTGGTGGGCGCCGGCCAAATGGGACGTGGGTTTGCTGCACAGCTGTTGCGGATGCCAGGAGTCGCCCTGTCGGCGGTGCTCGACGTACAGAAGGAAAGGGCAGAGGAGGCGCTTGGTCAATCCGGCCTGAAGGCGGCCCCGGCGAGCAACGTGGATCAGGCCGCCGCGGCGATCGAAAGCGGCGGGTCGGTAGCCCTCTCGGCTGTGGACGAGCTTGCGGCGTTGCCGTTGGACATCGTCGTGGAAGCGACCGGAGTTCCCGATGTCTCTGCGAGAGCAGCCCTCGACTGCCTGGCAGCGGGCATCGACTTCGCGACACTCACGGTGGAGTCCGACGTGACGGTGGGCAAATACCTGAAGCTGCTCGCTGACGAATCCGGGGCGATCTATTCGGTGTGTCGCGGAGATGAGCCCGTCGAGACGAAGATTCTCGTCGACTATGCGCGAGACCTGAACTTCGAGATCATTTGCGCCGGCAAGGGCAAGAACAACCCTCTCGATCGGTACGCGACGCCCGAGACTCTCGCGGGTCAGGCACTCGCCAAGAAGATGAACCCGAAGATGCTGACGAGCTTCGTCGACGGCTCCAAAGCGATGATCGAAATGGCCTCCTTGGCCAACACCACAGGTCTCAGCGTGAGCAAGAGAGGAATGCACGGCCCGGCGTCGACCGTGCCGACCTTGCACGAGACCTTTGCGCTCAAGGAGGACGGAGGGATTCTGGACCGGGCCGGAGTGGTCGACTACTGCGTCGGGCCGGTGGCTCCCGGGGTCTTCGTGGTGGTTCGCACGAACGATCCCTACGTGCATCACGAGATGAGCTATCTGCAAATGGGCGCCGGCCCATACTTCGCGCTCTACCGGCCGTACCACCTGGCCTCCATCGAGGCGCCGCTCACGGTATACGAGATTTCGCTGGATCGTCGGCCGAGCCTTACCTCGGAATACTGGACCGCCGAGGTCGGTGCCGAGACCAAACGTCCGCTGAAGGCGGGTGAGAAGATCGACGGCATCGGTGGGATGACGGTGCGAGGACTGATCGATAACGCCGATGATTTCGTGCGTGACAATGCGGTGCCGCTCGGTGTACTTGCCGGGGCCACTTTGACCCGCGATGTACCGGTCGACCATCTGCTCACCTACGACGACGTCGAACTGGTCGAAGACTCGGCGGTAGTGACCCTGCGGCGCATTCAGGATCAGATGGCCGGTGGCGAGCCTGCGTTGTCGCTCGGCGATGTTCGCGCCCGACTCGCCAGTTGACGCGACGCGCCAGTTGGGTAGCGCTCCTACTGTGAGTTGCGGGGCGCTCCTGGTAGGTCTGGACTCGCGGCGAGGGTTAGGCTCGCCGCGTGTCCAGACCTGCACGTGATGGCGTCAACTCGGCCGACAGGCCGGTGCGGGCGGCGCTTGTGCTGCTCGCGGCGGGCGACGGGCGACGCGTGGGACACGACACCAACAAGGTCCTGCTTCCCCTGGCGGGCCGCAGGGTCTTCACCTGGGGCTTTCGGTGGGCCGGCCACCTCGCCCACATCAACCATCGAGTTCTGGTGATCCGTGAGGTCGACCGTGAGGTGGTTCGACAGGTGGTGGACCGAGAAGTGCACAAGCCGGGTGACGTTCTGATCGTTCCCGGGGGACAGACCCGACATGGTTCGGAATGGATGGCATTGCAGGCACTCGCCCCGTTCATCGAGTCGGGCGAGGTAGACGTGGTGGTCATTCACGACGCCGCTCGACCACTCGCCGCGACGTCGATGTTCGCAGACGTCATCGTCACTGCAGCCCGGCACGGCGGAGCGATTCCGGTGCGAGACCAGCGGCATCTAGCCACAGCCGAGAATTCGGGAGCCGGCCCGTCGGAGCGCGTGGTCGCTGTCCAGACGCCTCAGGCGTTTCTGGCGAAGCCTCTGCTCGATGCGTATCGGCAGGCGGATCGCGACGGCTTTCTCGGCACAGATACGGCGGCCTGCTTTGAGCGGTATACCGACTTGCCAGTGATGTGCACGCCAGGTGACGCTCGAAACGTCAAGATCACGTTCCCCGAGGATCTCTTCCTAGCCGAGCGTCTATTAGCCAAGTCATCGTGGGATCTCTCCGGACATAGTTCGTCCGCTGACGTCGGGGTAGGTCTCCTGCCGCATCTTCGCGAGCTATGGAGGGGGCATCGGTGATCGAATATGCCGACCTGGCCTGCGAACGGTGTCAGCGCGTCACTCGGCACGAGCTGCATTACGCCGGAAGGATTTTGGAGTCGACCCGCTGCTCGGAGTGCGGCGCCCATCTCGAGATGAGCCAACGTGCCTTGTTCCCCGGCTACGTGCACGACCTCGAACATCGAGTGGTGACCAAGCCTCGCCGAATGTTCGCGCGGGCCAGCCAGGATCCGTTGGGCTTTGCCTGGCACCTTCCCCGAGCAATACTGCGCCAGCCCGGGAAGTTCCTACGAGAGTTGTGGGCATTGGTGCGACGGTGACGGTCGATCGCTACTTTCCGTCGGAATGAACCTGTCGCCCCAGTTCGTCGACGCACTCCAGCAGGGTGACCGACGAGGCGTCATCGACGCGTCGTCCCATGGATGGCCCCTTCACGAACTCGATCGATCCATGCTGACGAAGCCAACCGACCAAGGCGGCGAAGTCGTCTAGCGGGGGAGCGCCGCCCAGTGCCACAGCATTGTCGAAGTGTCTTCGTGAAACAGCCACCGGCGACGTGATCGCCACCAGCTTCTCCCGATCTATGGTTCCCTGGATGCGACCGGCCTGGACGGTCTTCACGGTGTCCGTCACAGGTCGATAGGCGGCGATGCTCCCGGTCGGCCGTTGCTCGATCTGCCGCAGCATTTCTTCGAGGAAACCGGCCGACGTCAGGGGACACAGCGGGTCGTGGATGAGCAGGGGACCACCTTCGAGGCCCAGATGCCAGGAGTCGGAAGGTGCGATGATCACCCGACTCAAATCACCCACGAGCCCTTCCACGGCGTAGCGATGCTCGGGGTCGATCACGATCAGGACAGTAGCCACGGTAGGTCGTAGGGCTTGCAGACCATGTTCCAGGAGCGCGCGGCCGTGCAAGGGCAAGAAGGGAAGGTCGCCACGACCCACCATGGGCAGGATGCCTACTCCGCGTCTCTTCACGGGTTCAGGCGCCAGCGGAGCGCCGACTGTTCCCGTTCCGCCAGCCGCAGGCCCTCGTCCTGCCAATAGTTCATCCGCTCTCTCTAAGCCACAGGAGGCAGGTAAGGCAAGTTGGGCCGCCGAACGGTTGCAGGTGAGTGAGCGGCGGCCCAGCAGTCATATCCTGACGCCGTCGGCAGGTAGCGAATACGAGTCCGCCTTGGCAGGCGAACGTGCCCGGCGGCCGCCAACCATCACCCGGATGCCATCCGGATCATGCCGTCTGAGTTGGGCAGCGTACGAACGGAGGAGGACGAATGAGTGGCTTGCCCAGGGTAGGCGTCGGGGTCGACGTGCACCCGTTCGCTGCCCCAGGCTCCGGCCGGGAGCTCTGGATAGCGGGCCTGCACTGGCCCGGTGAGGTGGGCCTGGCAGGTCATTCCGATGCCGACGTGGCCGCCCACGCGGCCTGTGACGCCTTGTTCACGGCGGCCGGCATCGGCGACCTGGGCGCACATTTCGGCACGGCACGGCCCGAGTTCGCCGGCGCTGCGGGAGCCGTCCTGCTGCGGGAGGCGGCCCGGCTGGTGCGGGCGGCCGGCTTCGAGATCGGCAACGTGGCGATCCAGGTGATCGGCAACCGTCCCAGGCTCGGGCCCCGGCGAGCCGAGGCGCAGGCGGCGCTCAGCACTGCGTGCGGGGCGCCGGTGTCGGTGGCCGCGACCACCACCGACGGACTCGGGCTCACCGGTCGCGGCGAAGGGATCGCCGCGGTGGCGAGCGCATTGGTGGTGGGCGGGGCACACTGAACCGGTGACCTCACAGCCCCGTCGTGGTGCGCTGGCCGGCTTGGCGCTGGCCGCCCTCGGTGTCGTGTTCGGCGACATCGGAACCAGTCCGCTGTACTCCATGCAGACGGTCTTCTCCATCGACCACAACGACGTGCACGCCACGGCACCCGACGTCTTCGGTGTCATCTCCATGGCGTTCTGGTCGATCACACTGGTCGTGACGTGCAAGTACGTGCTCTTCGTGATGCGCGCCGACAACGACGGCGAGGGCGGCATCATCGCCCTGGCCGCTCTGGCGCGGCGGGCCGTCGGGCAGCGCAGCGGGCTGGCGGGTTCAGCCCTGATGCTGGGAATCGTGGGTGCGTCGCTGTTCTACGGCGACAGCGTCATCACCCCCGCGATCTCGGTGATGTCGGCGGTGGAGGGGCTGAGCGTGGTCGATCCGGGGCTGGCCCGGTATTCGGTGCCGGTGAGCTTCGTGATCCTGACCGCCCTCTTCGCGGCGCAGCGCTACGGAACGCAGCGGATCGGGCGTGTCTTCGGCCCGGTGATGGTGCTCTGGTTCCTGGCCATCGCCGCGTTGGGCATTCCGCAGATCGCGGCCCATCCGCAGATCCTCAAAGCCCTCTCGCCCACGTACGCAGCCGCTTTCATGCTCGACCGGCCGTTCGTGGCGTTCGTGGCCGCTGGCGCAGTGGTGCTCACCGTGACCGGTGCCGAGGCGCTGTACGCCGACATGGGCCACTTCGGCACCCGGCCCATCCGGCTTGCCTGGTTCGCGTTGGCCTTTCCCGCGCTGACCCTCAACTACCTCGGCCAGGGCGCGTTGATCCTGAGTCATCCCGCCAATGTCAGCAATCCGTTCTACCTGATGGCTCCGGGCAGTCTGCGGCTGCCGCTGGTGGTCCTTGCGACGATGGCCACGGTGATCGCCTCACAGGCCGTGATCTCGGGCGCTTACTCGATGTCGCAACAGGCCACCCGGCTGGGGCTGCTGCCCAGGCTCACGGTGCGGCACACCTCGGCGGACGAGACCGGACAGATCTATGTGCCTGTCATCAACGCTCTGCTCTACATCGCCGTCATCGTGCTGTTGGTGACCTTCCGCTCGTCGAGCCGGCTGGCCACGGCGTACGGGGTGGCAGTCACGGGCACGTTCGTGCTCACCACGGTGCTGCTCGTGGTCGTGGCCCGCCGGGCCTGGCATTGGCCGCGCCGACGGCTGATCGCGCTGGCCGTCGTGTTCGGCGGAACCGAGCTCGGCTATTTCCTCGCGAATCTGGCGAAGATCTTCAGTGGCGGGTGGATTCCGCTTGTCATCGCCCTCGCGGTGATCACGGTGATGACCACCTGGCGTACGGGTGGCAACCTGATCATCGAGCGTCGGCGCCGGCTCGAAGGTCCGTTCGACGCCTTCCTGCGTGGGTTGCACCAGGCGGGCAGCGATGTGGTGGAGGTGCCGGGAACGGCGGTGTATCTGCACATCAATCCGGTGAGCGTGCCGCTCGCTTTGCGGGTCAACGTCGACACGAATCACGTGTTGCACCATCGGGTCGTCATTGCGACGGTGCTCACGGACAACGCCCCACACGTGCCGTTCGACGAACGCCTGAGCCTCGACGGGGCGTACCTGGACGACCGGTTGCAGCTAGTGACGTTGCGGTTCGGGTTCATGGACACCCACAACGTGCCCGAGGCGCTCGCCCGCAACGTGGAGGGTTCGCCGCAGCTCGCCCTCGACCGGCGTTCGCTGGTGTACTTTCTCTCCCGGATCAACATCCAGCCCGGTCGTGGCGGGTTGACCGCTTGGCGCAAGCGACTGTTCGTGGCCTTGGCCCGCAACGCGGCCGATCCGGTGCCGTTCTTCCGACTGCCGGCTCACCGGGTGGTGGTGACCGGGCAAGTCGTGGAGCTGTGAACCCATGCCGTCCTAGGGCCAAGCCGTCGTGAACCGTGCCTACGTCGGTGCCGACTCGGCCGGATCGGGTTGGAAGCGATAGCCCATCCCCGCCTCGGTGAGCAGATAGCGCGGACGCGCGGGCACGGGTTCGAGCTTGCGGCGCAACTGGGTCATGTACAGCCGCAGGTTCGACGGCTGGCTGACATACGCCGGCCCCCACACCTCCAGGATGAGCTGACGTTGAGACAGCAGGGCGCCGGGCCGTCGGGACAGTGCTTCGAGCAGGGCCCATTCGGTGGGCGTCAGTCGAATCGGCTCGTCGCCTGCGCCGGAGTGCCGGATCACCTGCCGGCTCGACAGGTCGATCGTGATGTCGCCCGTCCTGACCCGGGGATTCTCGGCCTCGGCCCCCGCCCCGCGTCGCCGATTGAGAGCGCGTAGCCGGGCCAGCAACTCCTCCATGCCGAACGGCTTGGTCATGTAGTCGTCGGCGCCGGCGTCCAGGGCCGCCACCTTGTCGGCGCTGCCGGTACGCCCGGACAACACGATGATCGCGACCTCCGTCCAGCCGCGCAGGCCGGCGATGACATCGAGGCCACTGAGGTCGGGCAGGCCCAGGTCGAGGATGACCACGTCGGGCGGGTTCACCGACGCCGCCTGCAGAGCCCCGGCGCCCGTTTCGGCCACGTCCACCTCGTGGCCGCGGGCGCGCAGGTTGATGCGCAACGCCCGGGCGATCTGGGAGTCGTCCTCGACCACCAGCACCCGCATCAGTCCTGCTCCGGGGCAAGCGGTTCGTCGTCAAGGTGGGCCCGCGGCAACCGGAGCACCATCGTCAGCCCGCCACCCGGGGTGTCGTACGCCGCCAGGTCGCCGTCCATCGCCTCGACGAGACCGCGCGAGAGGGCAAGGCCCAAGCCCAGGCCGGTGGTGTTGTCGGTGTCGCCAAGGCGCTGGAACGGACGGAACATGATCTCCTTGTCGGCCGGGGTGACCCCGGGACCGACGTCGATCACGCGCAGTCGCACGCTCTCGTCGTCGGCGTCCGCGCTGACCAGCGGAGGCCGGCCGCGGGGTGAGTGCTGCAGTGCGTTGCCGAGCAGATTGACCAGGACACGCAGCGCCAGAGCCCCGTCGGCGAGGGCGGGTGCCAGGTCGTCGGGCACGTCCACCAGCACCGGATCGGCGTCGGGCCCGAGCTCGGCCAGGGCAGGGCCCACGAGCTCATCGAGCCACACCGGCTGCCGGATGGGCGCCAGCACTCCTGCCTGCAGCCTCGACAGATCGAGCAGGTCGGTGATGAGCACGCCGAGGCGGTGCAGAGAGCGATCCGCGGTGAGCAGCAGCTCGCCCTGCTCCTGCGGACTCCACTGCACATCGTGACTGCGCAGGCTGCTGACGGCTGCGGTGGCCGACGCCAAGGGAGTGCGCAGGTCATGGCCGAGGGCGGCCAAGAGCGCGTTGCGCAGCCGGTCGGCGGCTGCCAGCTGGTCGGCGCGCGCGGCCTCCCGCGCCAGCCGGTCGCGCTCCAGCAGGCCCTGTGCCTGAGCAGCGAAGGCCCCGAGCACCTGCCGGTCGGACGGCAGCAGCGGGCGTCCGCTCAGCGCCAGGACGAGGTCGTCACCGCCCGCCACCACGACGTCGGCCTCTTCAGGCCGTGCGGGTGGCACCTCGCCCTTGCTCGCCTCGACCTGCCAGCGCGCCCGCGAACTGTCGCTCGCTTCGACGGGCAGGCTCGACAGCAGGGCCACCGACGACATGCCGAATGCGGTGCGCAGCTCCTCCAACAGCGCGGGCAGGGCCTCCTCGCCGCCGATGATGCCGCCGGCGACGGCCGCCAGGGTGTTGGCCTCGGCCGACGAGCGCGCCGCTCGGGCAGACAACAACGCTGCGCGGTGCACGACCGCTCCCACCAGGACGGCAGCCACGAGGAACACCACGAGACTCGTGACGTCGTGCGGCTCGGAGATCCGCAACGTGTGCAACGGCTCGATGAAGTAGAAGTTCAGCAGCATCATCGCCACGACCGCCGCCACGAGAGCCGGCAGCATTCCGCCCACGAGGGCGGTGAGCACCACGTCGAGCAGGAAGACCAGGGCGTGTCCGGCCGGGTCGACGAGGTCGCCGGTAGCGAGCAGGGCAGCAGTGGTCAACGGCGGTGACAACAGAGCGACGACCAGGCCGGTGGCCAGTCGGGCCGGCGCCAGCGCGCCGACCGCGCTGGTAGCCACCGGCCGCAGGCCACCCGCGCGGCTACCCCCGGTGATCCTTGCAGGATCCATGCGCTGATCCGTTCTCTCCTTGCAGATCGCCAACGCCGCTCGATCTAGCGTCGACATCATGTTGCGTGAGTTGTCCAGCCTCAAACGTGTGGTGCTCGGCAAGCCAGTCGCACCGGCCGAGCTGGGTGAAACCTTGCTGCCCAAGCGGATCGCCCTGCCGATCTTCGCCTCCGATCCGCTCTCGTCCGTGGCGTACGCAACGGAGGCGATTCTCAAGGTACTCACCCTGGGCGGGTTGGCGTTCTTGTACCTGACGCCGTGGATCGGGTTGGCCGTGGTGGTGCTGCTGAGCGTGGTGGTGGTGTCGTACCGACAGGTCGTGCGGGCCTACCCCAGCGGGGGCGGTTCGTACGAGGTGGTCACGCATAACCTGGGCCGCACCGCGGGGATGGTGGTGGCCGCGTCGCTGATGGTGGACTACGTGATGACCGTGGCCGTGTCGGTCGCCGCGGGCGTGGACAACCTGGTCTCGGCGGTGCCGGTGTTGTACGCCTGGCGGGTTGCGCTGGCCGTCGGCCTGGTGGTGCTGCTGGCCACCATGAACCTTCGCGGCGTGCGCGAGTCGGGACGGCTGTTCGCGGTGCCCACCTATCTGTTCGTGGTGGGCATCCTGGTGTTGGTGGCGGTGGGCCTGGCCCGCACGGTGCTCGGCTCGGCGCCGGTGGCGATGAGCGCCACCTACAGCGTGCGGCCTGAGCACCTCGGCCTCACCGGGGTGGCGCTGGTCTTCCTTGCGCTGCAAGGGTTCTCGTCAGGCTGTACGGCTCTGACCGGGGTGGAGGCGATCAGCAACGGGGTGCCAGCCTTCCGTCGTCCGAAGGCCCGCAACGCTGCCCGCACCTTGCTGGCCATGGGTGTGATCGCGGTCGTGATGTTCGCGGGGATCACGGTGCTGGCCATGATCGCCCGGGTGCACGTTGCTGAGAACACCTGCGACCTCGTGGGTTTCGCCGGCAACTGTCACACCGACCCGCAGTTGACGGTGATCGCGCAGCTGGCGGCGTCGGTGTTCGGTGGCACGGCCAGCCCGGTGTTCTTCTATGTGCAGGCCACCACGGCCCTGGTGCTCATTCTGGCCGCGAACACGGCCTTCAACGGCTTTCCAATGTTGGCGTCGGTGTTGGCCCACCATGACCTGCTGCCGCGTCCGTTGCGCAATCGCGGCGACCGGCTCGCGTTCAGCAACGGCATCATCAGTCTGGCCATCGTGGCCGGTGCACTCCTGGTGGTGTACCGGGCCGATGTCGACAGCCTGTTGCACCTGTACATCCTCGGCGTGTTCACGTCGTTCACCTTGAGCCAGATCGGCATGGTGCGGCATTGGAACCGCGAACTGCGCACCGTCACAGCGGCCGGGGTGCGTACCCAGATCCAGGTCTCCCGCATGATCAACGCCTTCGGTGCCGGTCTCACCGGGCTCGTGCTGGTGATCGTGCTGGTCAGCAAGTTCACCGGTGGTGCCTACCTCGTGGTGATCGCTGTGCCGCTGCTGTGCTGGCTGATGAACAAGGTCTTCCATCACTACGAGCAGGTGCGGGCCGAGCTGGTGCCGCGGCGCAGTGCCCGCGCCCTGCCGAGCAGGGTGCATGCCGTGGTGTTGGTGTCGACCGTGAACGAACCGGCGCTCACGTCGGTGGGCTACGCCCGGGCCAGCCGGCCTGCCACGCTGGAGGCGGTGACCGTGCAGTCCGAGCCCGAGCAGACGGCCGCTCTGGTCAGCGCCTGGAAGTTGGCGGATGTGCCGGTGCCATTGACGATTCTCGACTGCCCCTACCGCGACATCTGTGAGCCGGTGGCTCAGTACGTCAGTCGGTTGGCCGGAGACAACCCGCGTGAGCTCGTGGCGGTGTTCGTACCGGAGTATGTCGTGGCCAGTTGGTGGCAGGAACTGCTGCACAACCAGAACGCGCTGCGGCTCAAGCTCCGGCTTCGCTCGATCCGGAACGTCATGGTGATCTCCGTGCCCTACCAGCTCGGTCAGGGGCGGGTGGCGGACGCCGTGCATCCGGCTCCGCCGCTGCGGCCGACGCCGCCGGCCGCCCCTGCCGTACCCCGCGAGAAGGTCGTTGCGATGCCGGCGGCGCATGCGCAGGCCGATAGGTAAGACTGGATAGCGTGAATGATCTTCTGGACGCCCTGGCTCGTGCGGTAGAGGCGGCACCCGGCGATGTGACGCTGCGGTTGCATCTGGCCGGCCTCCTGCTCGACGCCGGACGCCGTCAGGAGGCCATCGTCCACCTTGCCGCGGTGCTGGCCGCCGAGCCTGCCAACCCGCAGGCGGGCGCGTTGATGGGGGCTGCCCTGGGCAGTCCCGCCGCGCCGCCCGGCTTGGTCGCGAACGCGGAACCGTCGGCGAACCCTGGCGCACCGGAGGCACCTGCTTCACCGATCGCGGAGCAGACTGAAGCCGGTTCGAAGGATTCTGGCGCGGCGACCCCGTCGTCCCGGGAGACGTCGCCTGTCGAGCGGGCGTTCGACTTCGACTGGCATGCCGCGGAGAGCCAGGTGGGCGACATCGCCGAGCCGATGTTCGTCAGCGACGATGGCCCGCAGCCGGCGGTCTCGGCCTGGGACGTGGAGCGTGCTGAGCTGACCCTGGCCGACGTAGGCGGCATGACGGACGTGAAGGAGCGGCTGGAGGTCTCGTTCCTGGCGCCGCTGCGCAATCCCGAGCTCCGCAAGATGTACGGCAAGAGCCTGCGCGGTGGGCTGTTGCTCTACGGGCCGCCCGGCTGTGGCAAGACGTTCGTCGCCCGGGCCGTGGCCGGGGAGATGGGCGCCAAGTTCATCTCGGTAGGGCTTGCGGACATCCTCGACATGTGGATCGGCAACAGCGAGAAGAACATTCAGGAGCTGTTCCGACTGGCCCGCAGCCAGGCCCCCGTGGTGCTGTTTCTCGATGAGCTCGACGCCCTCGGCCTCAAGCGGTCGCAGACCCGGCAGTCGGCCATGCGCGGCACGGTGAATCAGCTGCTGGCCGAGCTCGACGGCGTCGACTCGGCGAACGAGGGCGTGTTCGTGCTCGCGGCCACCAACCAGCCGTGGGACATCGACCCGGCGCTGCGTCGGCCGGGCCGGCTCGACCGTACGCTGCTCGTGCTGCCGCCCGACGGCCCCGCGCGCGAGGCGATCCTGCGCCATCACCTCAAGACCCGGCCCGTGGCGGGTATCGACGTGGCCAAGCTGGCCAAGCTCACTGACGGCTGCTCCGGGGCAGATCTGGCGTACCTGTGCGAGACCGCCGCCGAGGCGGCGCTGATGGATTCCGTGCGCACCGGCAAGCCCCGCTTGATCACCATGGACGACCTGCTCACGGCCGCCCGTGACATCAAGCCGTCGACCGGTGGTTGGTTCGAAGTGGCGCGCAACGTCGTGATGTTCGCCGATTCCGACGGCAGCTACGCCGATCTGCGCGCGTATATGAAGAAGACCCGCAGGCTCTGACGGGCGCGCTGCGGCCCGGCGCGGTCGGCGTCCGGGGGGCGAGCAGCAGACGAGGGGTAGCAGGCACTACGTTCTGTGCGCATGGACCTGCTGAGAACCAAGTCGATCGAGAAGTCTCTTCGCGACACTGAAGATCCCGAGTTCAAACTCAAGAAGAGCCTGACCGCCCTCGACCTGACGGTGTTCGGCATCGGTGTCATCATCGGCGCCGGCATCTTCACCCTGACGGGACGGGTGGCGCAGGCCTACGCCGGCCCGTCGGTCGTCTTCTCCTTCGTGATCGCCGCGTTGTGCTGTGGGCTGGCGGCGCTCTGCTATGCCGAGTTCGCTTCCACCGTGCCCGTTTCCGGATCCGCCTACACCTTCTCGTACGCGACCCTCGGTGAACTGGTCGCCTGGATCATTGGCTGGGACCTGATCCTGGAGCTGATGCTGGGGGCGTCCGTGGTGGCGCAGGGATGGGCGTCGTACTTCGAGACGTTCCTCGGCGAGATCGGCCTGAGCTGGCCCGAGCACCTCGGCTACGGTGACTCGTTCAACCTCGCCGCATTCTTGCTGGTGGCGGTACTGACCGCCCTGGTGGCGTACGGCATTAAGGAGTCGCTGCGGGTCAACCTCGTGCTCGTGGCGCTGAAGCTGTTCATCGTCCTGTTCGTGATCGTGGCCGGCGTCTTCTACATCAACCCGGCCAACTACACCCCCTTTGTGCCGCCCAGCGCCGCGGGCTCGACTGCCGAGGGCTGGCTGCACACCCCCGTGCTGCAGATCGTCACCGGGGCTCCGGGCGTGTACGGCATCAGCGGCGTGATCTTTGCGGCGTCGCTGGTGTTCTTCGCCTACATCGGCTTCGACGTGGTGGCCACCACCGCGGAGGAGGCGGCCAACCCCCAGCGCGACCTGCCCCGCGGCATCATCGGCTCGCTCGTGGTCTGCACGGTCCTGTACATGGCCGTCGCCCTGGTGATCACCGGAATGGTCAACTACAAGGACATCAACCCCGACGCCGCGCTCGCCAACGCCTTCGTCTCGCGCGGCAAGGACGGTTTCGCCACGCTGATCTCGGCCGGCGCGGTGGCCGGTCTGACCACCGTGGTGATGACGCTGATCATCGGCGCCGTCCGGGTGCTGTTCGCGATGGCGCGCGACGGTCTGCTGCCCCAGCGGTTCGCCCGGGTGTCGCCTCGGACGGGCACCCCGGTGTTCATCACTGTCACGATCGGCACCCTGGTGGCGCTGGTGGCCTCGCTGACTCCGGTGGGCAAGCTCGAGGAGATGGTCAACATCGGCACGTTGTCGGCGTTTGCGCTCGTGTCGATCGCGGTGCCGATCCTGCGCAAGCGCCGCCCGGATCTCAAGCGTGCGTTCCGGGCGCCGCTGTCGCCCTGGCTGCCGTGGCTGTCGGCGGCGATCTGCGTCTTCCTCATGCTGAACCTGACTGCCGAGACCTGGCTGCGCTTCCTGGTGTGGATGGTGCTCGGGTTCGTCATCTACTTCGCCTACGGGTACAAGCACTCCCGGGTTGGCCTCGGGGCGGGCATCCCGGCCGAGGACTACTCGAGGTCAGACGGGTAGATCTGTGCCTGTCAGGTCCGCCGCCACCGCCCACAGGCTGCGGGCCAGGCTCGGCCCCCGGGCGCTGCGCGGGATAGCGCAGCGCTTGGTGGGTCCGACGAGTCCCAGTGTGCCGCCCGGGCCGTAGTAGGCGCCGTTGTCGGCGGCCGGGTCGGCGGCCGCGAACAGCAGCGGCTCGGCGCCCGTCTGCACCTCCTGTGACGGCACGATCGTGCGATCTGCGGACAGCAGAGTGCGGCGCGGGGTGTCGCGGCCGAGGTTGGCGCCGGCGGTCTGCAGGTTCGTGCGGGTGTAGCCGGGATGAGCGAGCGTGCTCGTCAGCGCCCAGCCCCGGGTGCGGGCGACGTCGGCCAGGTGCAGGCCCAGGAGCAGATCGGCCAGTTTCGACTGCGCGTACGACAGGCTCGGGCTGTAGCGCCGGGCCCAATCGAGATCGCGGAAGTGAATGCGGCCGAAGTTGGCCGTGCCGCTGGCCATGGTGGCCACCCGCGGCTGCCCGGCCCGCAGCAGCAGGGGTAGCACCAGGTTGGTCAGCGCGAACGGACCGAGGAAGTTGCTGCCCCACTGCAATTCGAAGCCGTCGACCGTGAGCATCCGCTTCGGGGGCGCCATCACCCCGGCGTTGTTCACCAAGGTGTCGATGGCGCGGCCGTCGTCAAGCAGGCCTTGGGCGAAATCTCGGACACTCGACAGGTCGGCCAGGTCGAGGCGACGGACGTCGATGCTGGCCTCGGGTGTGTCTCGCAGGATCTCGACTCGGGCCGCTTCACCCTTGGCCGGTGTGCGCACAGCCAGCACGAGCTCAGCCCCGGCAGCGGCCAACCGTCTCGCCGCCTCCTTGCCGATGCCGCTGTTCGACCCGGTGACGATCACATACTTTCCGCGCTGGCTCGGGACGTTGTACATGTGGCCTCCGCTCTGTAAGCGATGTTTCTTGTATGCGATGTTTCTGAGAGTGATGTGTTTGAAGGCGTGTCTTGGCTTGCGTTGTCTCTAGCGCCGGGCCGGCTCGGATTTGGACGGGCCCAGTGGCGAGGTCAATGTAGTCCCACAGCTGTCGATCGTGACCCGGGTTTGTTGCCGTTGTGCGGCGCGTGTGGCGTCAGCGCCTCGTCCAGGGCGTTCGTGGTGGGTGCCGCGGAGGTGAACTCCGCGAGACTGGGATCGGTGGCCCGACACCCTGCCGGCGCCACTACAGTGTCGGCCCGCTCTGGTGGGCGTCGGTAATGGGGTGATCGGCTCGTACTGTGGTCATGCACGCGGAAGTGTTGCTGGGGCGGGCTGCCGGGGGCGCGTGTCGTCAGCTAGTCCTATTCCAGGGGGCAGGTGTTTGAGTGGCGTGCTGATTGCCGGGTTTTCAGAGCTGGTGGCCGCCCTTGGGCCGTTGAGCTGTGACGTTGTTCGTGGGGATGTCACCAGGTGGGTGACGGGTGAGCGGGAATGTGACAGATGGACGCATGGGTCGCGCCGGGTGGGGGCAGGAGGTCATCCATCCGGTGCGTGCTGGGCGGTGAGGGCAGGCGCTGGGTGGTCGGATCACTGTTCTCGGTGCGTGGATGTCCGGAATCCGGCTCGATCGGTGCAGCAAGCCTGGGGTCTTGTGCTCACTCGGTGTTCGTTGGCGGGTGCTGGCGTCGGATTCCGGACACCGACCGGGTCTGACGGTCTGACCCGGGCGGGGTCCTCCCGTTTCATCCGGGGTCAGCTGGTGTGGACGGCCGCATGAATCGACCGATCCGCCGCGCACTCACTACGTACGGCCACGGACCGGTCTTGGAATAGATCGTCTAGCCAAGGTGCCCTTGGCGAGGTGCCCGTTCCGGGCTGTGCATGGATGCACGCCAGCTTCACAGACAACACCAACCTCATCAGCATCCATGTGCGGCTCAGCGGCGAGGTTTGTGGAGTGCGTTTTGCGCTTGTCGCAGAAATCGAGGCGCACCCTTCGACGGAAAGACCCTCGCGGACAGCTCGACGGTGTCAAACGCGAACTTCTTCACCGCGGTTGGCACCGGCGAAGTAGGCCTTCCCGCGTTGGCCTCGATCGGGGGTGCCAAAGGTGGCTTTTTTCGCGCGGTTGGCACTGGTGTAGTGGGCTTTCGTCGCGGTGGGCTCGTTCGGGGGTGCCAGAGGTGGCTTATTTCGCGCGGTTGGCACTGGCGAAGTAGGCCTTCCTGCGTTGGCCTCGATCGGGGGTGCCAGAGGTGGCTTTTTGGCGCGGTTGGCACCAGTGCGAGGTAAGTCCTCCAGCGTTGACCTCGCTCAAGAGTGCCAAACGTGACCTTCTCGCATACTCCCGTGTCGACGACATCACTGGGGTGGGTGCCAAGGAGGTAACTTCGTCCGCTCGCGAGCCCGGAACCGAAATCCTGGCGAGACCAGCCTGTCTGGTGCCAGAAGAGGACAGACACCGCGGTCTACTCCCGACTCGCTCGTGCCCTTACCCGGCACGCACCTGTGCATCGCCGGCCACGACTCGGGCCGCCGGCAACGACTCGGGCAGCCGGCAACGACTCGGGAAGCGTTGGCCACGACCCGGCACCCCGGCGAGGACCGGGCAGCGTTGGCCCCGGCCTGGGCACCCTCGGCGACGATCGGGCAGCGCCGACCACGGCCTGGGCACCCCCCGGCGACGACCGCGCAGCGTTGGCCACGAACTCACTCCAGCACAGCGCTGGGCACGACCCAGGTACACCTTCACGACCCGGGCGCACTTGGCATCAGTTACTTCGCCGTATCACCCCCGGGGGGCGGCCTACTCGGCGTCTACGGGAGCGTCCTGCGGGCCCTGGTCGGCCGGGGCGCCGAAGGCGACCGTGACGGTGAGTTCCTCACTGCCCCGCACCAAAGCGATGGGCAATTCAGCGTCAGGTGCCAGCCCGGCCAGCACCGCGAAGAGCTCGCGATGCGAAACCAGGCTCGTCTCACCCGCGCGCACCAGCAGGTCTCCGGCGCGGATGCCGGCGGCCTCGGCGGGTGAGCCGGGCACGACAGCGCGAACCAGTAACCCAGCCCGGTCGGGCAGGCCCACCGCTTGCCGCAGCCTGGCCGCGACCTCCCCGGGCATGAGGGCGACGCCGAGGGTGAGGGGTTCGTAGACGCGTCCCCCCGCCATCTCCGCCACGCTCGCGCGCAGGTCGGCGTCGGCGAGCTCTGCGAGGTAGAAGCCTTGCTGCGGCCGGTGGGTGTTGATGCCGATTACCCGACCCTGCGCGTCGAGTACCGGGGCGCCCGACGAGCCGGCCGCGGCTGGGGCCGTGTGCTCGAAGGCGCCCGACACTGTGCGGCCCCGGGGGCCGGGGAACGACTGGCGCACCGCGCTCACCTGGCCCCAGGTGGTGCGCAGCTGGCCGCGGCCTGCCGACACCGCGAATACCACTTCTCCGAGACTGGGCTCGGCGTCGGACCAGCTCAGCGGTTCGAGGTCGGCGGTATCGACGTCGAGCACCACGAGGTCGGCGGAGGTGTTGCTGCCGGCCACGCTGGCCTGCACGGTACGTCCGTCGGCGAAGCGCACCGACGTGGTGCGGTCGCGCAGGTTGTGGGCGTTGGTGAGCACCTTGCCGGGCGCCACCACGAAGCCGGTACCGCGGCCGTGCCGGCCAATGCTGACGACGGCGGGAGCCGTTGCCGCAGAGAGTCGTTGGACAGTGCTGGAAAGTTCGTCGAAGGTGCTCATGGGCCGAATCTAACATGCGAGTTGCAATCTGCAACCTACTGGCTCGAAGTTCCGTGTGAAGTTCCTTCTACGATGGGGACATGGCCATTGATCTCGCGGGGCTCGACGGCGCGACCCGGCAGATCGGCGACCGCTGGACGCTACGGCTGGTGGCCGCGTTGCTCGTGGGCGACGCCACCTTCTCCGAACTGAGGCAGCAGGTGGACGGCATCGCCCCCAACATCCTCACCGCCCGGTTGCGGACCCTGCAGAGACTGGCGCTGGTGACGGCCACGCCGTACGAGCGCCGCCCCGTGCGGATGCGTTACGCACTCACCGAGCCCGGCAGAAGGCTCGCCGGAGCGATCGCCTCGCTCGCGGAGTGGGGCGCCGGTCGGGAGGGACTGCCCGGCCCGGCGCACGACGTCTGCGGCACGATCACGCAGGTACGTCGCTGGTGCCCCACGTGCCAACAGGTAGTGCCCGAGGCTCACCTCCTTGCCGGCGCGGAGCCGAGCCTGCAGGGGGCGCCTCCTCCCGGCGCAGACACCGGACTCATCTGGTGCTGAGCGTCTGTGGGCCTGCGCATGCCCATGCAGGTTGGTGCACTGTGCCTATGCGTGCTGCCGCACGGGTGCCTATGCGTGCTGCTTCACGGGTGCCTATGCGTGCTGCTTCACGGGTGCCTATGCGTGCTGCCGCACGGGTGCCCGTCATGATGGGTGCATGACTCTCCCGGAGGCCAGCGGTCGGGTCGACCTGCTGTTGGATTCGGGCCGATACGCCGATGCGCTGGCACTGTTGCGCCCGCTGCTGGCTACCTATCCCGACCAGGGCAGCCTGTGGCAGGGCGCCGCGCGGGCGCACCTCGGTCTGCGCGAATGGGACGCAGCACTCTCGGCCGCGCATCGGGTGGTCGTCCTCGATCCGGTAGTGCCGGTAGGGCACCTCTTCGCCTCGATTGCGTTGTCGGGCATGGGCCGGTTCTCCGAGGCGCTCGACGCAGCCCTGCAGGCGCGCCGGCTGGCACCTGGCGCCTGGATCGCGCACTCCCAGGTGGCCGAGGCCGCCAGTCGGGTCAAGGGCTCGCGTGAGCTGGCCTGGCAGTCGGCCAACCGGGCCGTGGAGCTGGGCCCGAACGAATCCATGACGCACGCCACCATGGGTCTGGTGGCCATGCGCACCGGCCGGATGGACGTGGCCGAGCAGGCTCTGACTGCCGCGCTGGCGATCGATCCGAGCAACCACCAGGCCCAGCACAATCTCGGCATCGTACGGATCAGTCATGGCGACATCGTCGGTGCCGCACAGGATCTCAGCGTGTCGGCCGTGGCCGACCCGGGTGCCCCCGAGCTCAGCCGGGCGTTTCAGGTGCTGGTGCTGCGCTGGCTGCAACGCACCCATTGGCTGCTGTGCGGCACCTGGATGGCAGCTCGACTCGCCACCATCACCGACACTGGCAACGTGGGCCTGTGGCCGCCGCTCATCGCGGTGGCCGTGATCGCGGCGGTGGTGTTCGTGTGGTGGACGCACCGGACGATCGTGGCGCTCGGCGGCCGGCTGCGCCGAGTGCTGTGGCAGGTGGTGCGGCACTCGTTCACTGCGGGGCTGTGGTTCGCCTGTGTAGTGCTGGGCAGTCTGTGCCTGCTTTGGGCCGCGGGGTCGGCCACCTCGGCCGCTCGCGACAACGCCTTGACGGCGATGACGTTCACCCTGGTAGGCGGCTGGCTCGCCTCCTGGCTCGACGTCATCGCGGCGCGCCGAAGCGAGCGTCGTCGCAGGTCGTGAGGCTGCGCCGGCTGCGACCGGTCGCGCGGCTGCGACCGGTCGCCGGACGGGTTCAGGCCGTCTGGGTCTGCGACCGGTCGCCCGACCATTCGGTGTGGAACGACCCGGGGCTGTCGGTGCGCCGGTAGGTGTGCGCCCCGAAGAAGTCGCGCAGGCCCTGCACGAGAGCGGCCGGCAGTCGTGGAGCGCGGACGGTGTCGTAGTAGGCCAGCGCCGAGCTGAAGCCGGGTACCGGCACGCCGGCGCCGACGGCCAGCGAGACGATGCGGCGCCAGCCGTCCTGGCTGGCCGCCAGGTCTTGCGCCACCGAGGGGGCAGCCAGCAGGGTGGGCAGCTGCCCGGCCGCGTACTCCGAGCGGATGCGCTCGAGCAGCTTGGCGCGGATGATGCAGCCCGCCCGCCAGATCTTGGCCACCTCGGCCACGTCCACGTCCCAGTCGTACGTGAGGCTCGCCGTGCGGATCTGGTCGAGGCCTTGGGCGTAGGCCACGACCTTCGACGACCACAGGGCCGCGCGCACGTCGTCGACGAGCTGGGCCCGGTCGAGGTCTGCCGGCAGGGTTCCGTCAGGGCCGGACAGCGCCTCGCGGGCAGCCGCGCGCAGATCGGTGTGACCCGACGTGGAGCGCGCGAACACCGACTCGGCGATCGCGTTCACCGGCACCCCGAGCTCAAGCGCCGACTGCACGGTCCAGCGTCCCGTGCCCTTCTGCTCCGCCTCGTCGACGATGACCTCCACGAGGGGCTTGCCTGTGGCGGCGTCTACCTGGTCGAGCACCTCGGACGTGATCTCGATGAGGTAGGAGTCGAGGTCGCCGGTGTTCCAGGTGCGGAACACGTCGGCGATCTCGCGCGCGCTGAGGCCCGCGGCCTTGAGCAGGTCGTACGACTCGGCGATGAATTGCATATCGGCGTACTCGATGCCGTTGTGCACCATCTTCACGAAGTGGCCGGCACCGTCGGGACCCATGTAGGCGCAGCAGGCCTCACCGTCGTACTTGGCGGAGATGGTCTCCAGGATCGGACCCAGCGCCTCGTACGACTCCTTCGAGCCGCCGGGCATGATCGACGGACCCTCCAGCGCACCCACCTCACCGCCCGAGATGCCGGTGCCCACGAAGTGCAGCTTGTGCTCGCGCAGGTTCTTCTCCCGGCGCCGGGTGTCTTCGTAGTGGGCGTTGCCGCCGTCGACCACGATGTCGCCTTCTTCGAGCAGCGGGATGAGCGAGTCGATCACCGCGTCGGTGCCCTTGCCGGCCTGCACCATGATCACGATGCGGCGAGGCCGCTTGAGCGAGGCGACGAAGTCGGCCAGCTCCGCCGAGGGGACGAAGTTGCCTTCCCCGCCGTGGGCAGCCATCAGCTCATCGGTCTTGGCGGTGGTGCGGTTGTACAGGGCGACCGTGTAGCCGTTGCGCGCCATGTTGCGCGCGAGGTTGCTGCCCATCACGGCTAGGCCGACGACTCCCACGTCAGCGGTGGCGGTGTTCTGCGAGGACTCGTCGGCCATGGTGCTCCTTCGGTGTGTGCAACGCTGCGCGCCGGTGGCTGAGCTACCTGGCGCCTGGCCTCAACGCTAGCGACCTCGACGCTGCTTGCGGCCCGCTCGTCCGGGAGAGTTGCCGAAGGGTTTCTGCGCCATCCGATGCAGTGCGGCGGGTGCTCGGTCACAGACCGCGCCCCCCGCTCGAACGGGCGTCAGTGCCCGCGCGCGATCCACTCCTGCAGCTGTGGAGCCTCGTCGCCGATGGTGGTGGAGCTGCCGTGCCCGGTGAGGACGACGGTCTCCGGCGGGAGGGTGAGCAGCTTGGCCTGGAGCGAGCCGATGATGGTGTCGAAGCTGCTGAACGAGCGGCCGGTGGCCCCGGGGCCGCCCTGGAACAGGGTGTCGCCGCTCAACAGGCTCGACAGCGCGGGTACGTAGAAGCAGACGGCACCGGGCGCGTGCCCAGGCGTGTGAAGCACGTGCAGATCGATGCCGGCGACGGTGATGACGTCGCCGTCGGCCAGGGGCTTGTCGGGTTCGGCGTCGGGATAGAGCTGGCGCCAGAGCACCAGGTCGTCGGGGTGCAGCAGGATCGGTGCACCGGTGGCCTGCGACAGCTCACGGGCCGCATCGATGTGGTCGTTGTGGGCGTGGGTGCACAGGATGGCGTTCAGGGTGCGATCGCCCACGGCCGCAGCGATGGCCTGCGCGTTGTGGGCCGCGTCGACGACCACGCACTCGGAATCGTCGCCGACGATCCAGACGTTGTTGTCGACGTCCCACGTGCCGCCGTCGAGGCTGAACGTGCCCGAGGTGACGAGCTTGTCGATGCGGGCCATCAGGGCTTGGCCTCCAGCTCGACGACCGAGCGGAGCACCTCGCCGCGGTGCATCTTGTCGAACGCGGCCTCCACATCGGCCAGCCCGATCTTCTCGGAGACGAACGCGTCGAGGTCGAAGCGTCCCTGCTGGTAGAGGTCGATCAGCATCGGGAAGTCGCGCGAGGGCAGGCAGTCGCCGTACCACGACGACTTGAGCGCACCACCGCCACCGAAGATCTCGATGAGCGGCAGGGTGATCTCCATGGTCGGGTTGGGCACGCCCACCAACACCACGGTGCCCGCCAGGTCGCGCATGTAGAAGGCCTGCTCGTAGGTCTCGGGACGCCCGATGGCCTCCACCACCACGTCGGCGCCGTTACCGCCGGTGAGCTCGCGCACCTTCTCGACGGCGTCCTCCTTCGTGGAGTTGACGGTGTGGGTAGCGCCAAAGCCCTTGGCCCACTCAAGCTTTCGGTCGTCGATGTCGACCGCGATGATCGTGGTGGCGCCCGCGATGCGGGCACCGGCGATGGCCGCGTTGCCCACGCCACCGCAACCGATGACGGCCACGGAGTCGCCGAGGCCCACGCCGCCGGTGTTGACGGCCGCTCCGAAGCCGGCCATCACGCCGCAACCCAGCAGCCCGGCGGCCGCGGGCGACGCACTGGGGTCGACCTTGGTGCACTGGCCGGAGTGGACGAGCGTCTTCTCCACGAAGGCGCCGATGCCCAGGGCGGGGGAGAGCTCTGTGCCGTCGGTCAGCGTCATCTTCTGCGACGCGTTGTGCGTGTTGAAGCAGTACCAGGGCTTGCCCTTGAGGCAGGCCCGGCAGTTGCCGCACACGGCGCGCCAGTTCAGGATGACGAAGTCACCCACCGCCACGTTGGTGACGCCTTCGCCCACCGCCTCGACAACCCCTGCGGCCTCGTGCCCCAGGAGGAACGGGAAGTCGTCGTTGATGCCGCCCTCGCGGTAGTGCAGGTCTGTGTGGCACACCCCGCAGGCCTCGATCTTGACGACGGCCTCGCCGGGAGCGGGGTCTGGGATCACGATGTCGGTCACCTCGACCGGTGCACCTTTGCTCCGGGCGATGACGCCCTTGACCGTCTGCGGCATGGCAAACCTCCGTTGGACCCATGTGAACAGGCGCGAGCCTATCCCCTCCTTGGGACGGCATCCGGTCTGCCACTATGTCCTTACACGTTGGCGTTGACTGAGGAGTGCGGCATGCGGGTCGGAATGTTCGGGGCGGGACGGATCGGCGCGGTGCACGCCAATTCTGTGGCGGCGCATCCAGACGCCGAGCTGGCCTGGGTGTGCGACCCGGTGGAAGCGGCCGCGGTGGCGCTCGCGGGGCAGTACGGGGCCCAGGCCCTGGCAGACGCCGATGAGGCGCTGGCCAGCGACGACGTCGACGCGGTGCTCGTGTGCTCGGCCACCGCCACCCATGTCGACCTGCTGACGAAGGCCGTCAAGGCGGGCAAGGCCGTGCTGTGCGAGAAGCCAATCGATCTCGACCTCGCCCGGGTGGACGAGTGCTGGGCCGAGATCGGCTCGCTCGATCCCACGGTCATGGTGGCGTTCAACCGTCGCTTCGACCCCACCTTCGCCGACATCCAGGCGCGGGTCGCCGCCGGCGAAATCGGCCGGCTCGAACAGTTCCTCATCATCAGCCGCGACCCCGCGCCGCCGCCCGCCGGCTACGTGGCCGGCTCGGGTGGGCTCTTCCGCGACATGATGATTCACGACTTCGACCTGGCGCGTTTCTTCCTGGGCGACATCGTCGAGGTGCAGGCCGTCGGCTCCAACCTGATCTCGGGCGAGATCGCCGAGGCCGGCGACGTGGACGGCGCCATGGTCACCCTCAAGGCGGCCTCCGGGGCGTTGTGCCAGATCGTGAACAGCCGCCGATGCTCGTTCGGGTACGACCAGCGGATCGAGGCGTTCGGCTCCGAGGCCATGCTCTCTGCCGTCAACCAACTGCCCACGTCGGTGCGCCGCAGCGATGCTCGGCAGACCGAGGCGGCTGCCCCGTACCTGCACTTCTTCCTCGACCGCTACACGCCCGCCTACCGCGCTGAGTTGGCTCACTTCCTCTCCGCGGTGGAGAACGGGACGGCGCCCAGCCCCAGCTTCGCCGACGGCCGCGCCGCCCTCGCGCTGGCCGACGCGGCCGCCGAGTCGATGCGTACCGGCGCCAGCGTGAAGATCGGCTGATCGAGAAAGTCGGGCCTGTGCGATCGTGACGGTGTGCGAGCCTGACTCCGTGCGAGGAGCGATCGATCGGGCCCGACTCGACATCGAGGACGGGCGCCTGTGGAAGGCTCGTGACCGGCTCAGTGGCGGCCTCGTGCACAGGCAGGACGACGAGTTCGTCGACCTGCTTGCCACGGTCCATCACCGGATGGGAGACCTACCGGCCGCTGGGGCATTGTGGTTCGTCATCGGTCGCGATGACGGGACAGCTCGCGCGGCTATCGCGGCCTGGCAGGAACGGTGCGGCGATGAGCTGGACCGCTACTTCAGCATTCCGAATCCATTGCCGTTCAGGCCCAGCACCCGCTGCTCGTGAGGCGCGATTGCGGAGGCTTCACCCTGTCGAGACCGCTCGAGGCGGGCATCGGGCGGAGGCTGTGGCTGTGATCGGTGCCCTGGCGGGGCTCCTGTTGCTCGTCGCGCTCGCCGGTATCGGGGTCTGGACCGTCTGGCAGTGGCTGTGGGGGTGACCACTGGATGATCCATTCCAAGACGTCTGTGGTTGGGGGTGGTGTGCGCGCGGCGAATTGGTGGGTTCGGGTGGTCGTTGTGCCGGTTGAGCGTGGTGAGCTTGTGTGGGGTCAGGCCCGGGTGTCCGGAATCCGGCGCCAGTGCTCGCCGGTGAGGGTCGGCTGAGCACAAGACCCGGGCCCGCTGCACGGATCGAGCCGGATTCTGGACATCCAGCGCCGGGAGTGGCAACCGATCCCGATGACCGCCGCTGACCGTGCGGACGCATTGGGTGGTTTGGCTGGCTCTTTCCCAGCTGTGCCCGACACACAGCTGTGCCCGACACGCGGCTGTGCCCGACACACAGCTGTGGGCGGGGAGATTGATCTTGTGAGGGGCGGGCTCGGGTTGGTGTCCCATATTCGACACGTTTCGCGGGCCGGCGATCTTGGCTGGGCGCGAAACCCGCCGATCGTGTCGAATATGGGACAAGCCCAGCCCGTGAGGAGGGCACGGCTAGGTAGCTCCCACCAACAGGAGCCCCACCCGTCTGCCCCGGAGTGCGATGACGCGTCCATCTGTCACGTTCTTCGCCCAGCTGTGGCCATCTTGGTGACCTACCAGCGCACAACGTCACAGTCCGACGACCCCACCGGTCCAGCCCCCGGCATCCCCGGGATCAGCACGCCCACGCAGACACCCGGCCCCTGGGAATAGATCATCTACAGGCTTGAGGCTCCGATCGGGGGGTCTCAGAGACGTGCGACGCGAGATCAAGCCGTAGGTAGATAGGTCGCGAGGGCCTGTCGCACGATGTCCTCGGGGGATTGGCCGTCCAGTTCAGCTCGCTCATCGATGGCGTCGAGAAGGTCTGCGGGCGCGAGCTGCAGCCGCTGGAAGTGCGGGTTCCGTTCCGTGGTCGTTGCGCTAGGTCATAGTCCTGCTAGGCCTCGGAGGTCAATGTTGCGATCTGTTCGTCGCCAACCCCGGGCACGTGGTCGACAATCTCGAAGCTCATGAGCGCCCTGCCTCTGGGTAGTACTTCTTGCGCAACTTCATCGCGTGGATGACGGCTTCCGCACCATCATCCCCTTGAACAGTCACGATCTCCAAGGGATGGGCGGAACTGTCGACACCGATATACAGCCACCGGATCCTCGCCAACCTGAGTTCGCTGCCAAGCGCTTGAGATGGCGTGCGCGATGTCCGCCGTCGTACACCCGTGCTTGAGCGCCGACCGCAGGATCCTCATGGATCCAGAGCCCTGTCAGCGGCCACCGACAACGACACTGATCGGACGCCCGCGGAAAGTGTCGTCAATGCACCCTGCTGACGTCGGTAGCCTTGAGCGGTGAGTTTGCGCCTCTACGACACTGCCACCGCTTCCGTGCGGGACTTCGTCCCGCTCGTCGACGGCAAGGTCGGCGTCTACCTATGCGGTGCCACGGTGCAGGCGTCCCCACACATCGGGCACATCCGCTCGGCGGTGGCCTACGACCAGCTCTGGCGCTGGCTCGAGATCGGGCACGGGTACGACGTCACGTTCATCCGCAACGTCACCGACATCGACGACAAGATCCTCGCCAAGTCGGCCGAGGCCGGCTGGCCGTGGTGGGCGTGGGCGATCCGCTTCGAGCGCGAATTCACCGCGGCCTACGACGCGCTCGGGCTGCGTCGGCCCACCTATGAGCCGCGCGCCACCGGTCATGTGCCGGAGATGATCGTGCTGATGCAGCGCCTCATCGACCGCGGCCACGCGTATGCCGCCGACGACGGCTCCGGCGACGTATATTTCGATGTTCGTTCGCTCCGCGACTACGGCAGCCTCACCCGCCAGCGCATCGACGACATGGAGCCGGCCGGCGACGCCGATCCGCGCGGCAAGCGCGATCCGCGCGACTTCGCACTCTGGAAGGGTGCCAAGCCCTCCGACGCGGCCACCTGGCCCACGCCGTGGGGAGTGGGCCGTCCGGGCTGGCACCTGGAGTGCTCGGCCATGGTGGGCAAGTACCTTGGGCCGGAATTCGACATCCACGGCGGCGGCATCGATCTCCGGTTTCCCCACCATGAGAACGAACAGGCCCAAAGTCACGGCGCCGGAGACGGTTTCGCTCGGTATTGGGTGCACAACGGGTGGGTCACCACCAGCGGCGAGAAGATGAGCAAGTCGCTCGGCAACTCCCTCCTCGTGAGCCACCTGCTCCAGCGCGTACGTCCGGTAGTGCTGCGTTACTGGCTCGGCTCGGCGCACTATCGCTCCAACCTCGAGTTCCACGAGGGCTCCCTCGAAGAGGCAGCCACGGCCTACGAGCGCATCGAGTCGGCGGTGAAGCGCGGGGCGGCCAGGGCCGAGGTGCCGTCGGTCGCGGTGCCCGCCGACTTCGCAGCGGCGATGGACGACGACCTCAACGTCTCGGCCGCGCTCGCGGCTCTGCACGACGGGGTGCGCCAACTGAACTCCGCGCTCGATGCGGGGCGGTCGATCGCCGGCCCGCTCGGCGAGGTTGTCGCCATGACCGAGGTGCTGGGCATCAACCCGCTTGCGGAGCCCTGGCGTACCGAGGCGGCGTCTAGCGGCGCTGCTGAGGCCGCCCTCGACGTGCTCGTTCGCGCGCAGCTGGACGAACGCGCACAGGCCCGTGCCGCCAAAGACTGGGCGCGTGCCGACGCAGTACGAGATCGCTTGGCAGCAGCCGGGATTCACGTGACAGATGGCAAAGACGGCTCGCAGTGGTCGTTGGAAGGCGGTAACTGATGGCCGGCAACTCGGCTCGGCGCGGCGCTGTGCGCAAGGGCGGCAAGAAGGGCGCGCAGGTGGGCACCGGTGGGAACGGGCGTCGGGCGCTGGAGGGTCATGGGCCCACGCCCAAGGCCGAGGACCGCGCCTGGCACAAGGGGTATCGCAAGCCGGGAGCTGACAAGCGTTCCGGCGCAACGGCATCGGGCTCTCGCTCGGCCGGGGCGCGGCGCCCCCAGCGGCGGCAGAGCGCCAGCACCGAATACGTCGCGGGCCGCAATTCCGTCGTGGAGGCGTTGCGGGCCGGCATCCCGGCGACGGCGCTGTACGTGGCCTCGCGGATCGAGTCGGACGAGCGGGTCAAGGAAGCCATCAAGGCGGCCGGCGACCGGGGCCTGCCGCTGCTGGAGGCATCGCGCACCGACCTCGATCGGTTGACCGACGGAGCCATCCACCAGGGTCTGGCGCTCGGCGTGCCGCCCTACGACTACTCCGATCTCGACGACCTGCTCGACGCCGCCGAGGAGTCCGGCCGTCCACCGCTGTTGGTGGCGCTCGACGCGGTCACCGACCCCCGCAACCTGGGCGCGGTGGTGCGCTCGGCGGCCGCCTTCGGAGGCCATGGGGTGCTCATCCCCGAACGCCGTGCGGCGGGCCTGACCGCCGGGGCGTGGAAGGCCTCCGCGGGGGCGGCGTCGCGATTGCGGGTGGCCAGGGTTTCGAACCTCACCAAGGCGCTGGTCGAGCTGAAGAAGCACGGCGTGTTCGTGGTGGGCCTCGACGCGGACGGCGACGTCAGCCTGCCCGAGCTGGGCCTGGCGACGGACCCGATCGTCATCGTCGTGGGTTCTGAAGGCAAGGGACTCTCGCGGCTCGTGCGCGAGGCATGCGACCAGATCGTCTCGATCCCCATGGAGGCGGCCACCGAGTCGCTCAACGCCGGAGTGGCGGCAGGAGTGACGTTGTACGAGGTGGCCCGGCAGCGGGCCGAGCAGGGCAACCGGAGCTGATCGGCCCTGGTGATCGGCTTCGGCGTCCAGCACCTCACCAAGCGCTACGACCGCACCACGGTCCTGGACGACCTCACGCTGGAAGTGTCGTCGGGTCGCGCGCTGGTGCTGCGCGGGCCCAACGGCGCGGGCAAGACGACGCTGTTGCGGTGCCTGCTCGGTGCCGAACGCCCTGACTCGGGGCAGGTCATTCTCGACGGACGCCCGCACGATCCTGCGTCGTACGCCTATTGGAGTCAGGTCTACGGGATTCTCGACGACTTCACCTGGTTTCCCGAGCTGACGCTCGGCGACCACTTCACGCTGCTCGATCCCGCGGCCGACGCCGAGGCGGCGCTGGACAGCTTCGGCATCGTGCACCTGCACGACCGCATCCCGGTCTCGCTGAGCTCAGGTCAGCTACGGAGGGCGGCGCTCGCCACCATGCTCGTGCGCGCCTGGCGGGTGCTGCTGCTGGACGAGCCGGAACAGCGCCTGGACGATGCCGGCCTCACCCGATTGGCCGTGGCGCTCAACCGGTTTCAGGCCGAGAGGCGAACAGTGGTGCTCTCGACGCATTCCGATCGGCTGCAGGCATTGGTCGACGGTGACGTGGTCACGTTGGGACGGTAGGTGAACCGTCGAACGCTCGGCCGCGCGTATGAGCTGATTCTTACCGTCGCCGTGACCTCTAGCGTGCTGTACGGGGTGGCGACCTCGAGCATCGCCGTGCTGTTGCGCGCCGTCGACCGGTCGCTGGGCCACAGCGGCCTGTTGGCGCTGCTTGCGCTGTTGGCCTCGAGCGCGGCGCTGGCTGCCTTTACCCGGCTCGGTCCGCTGTGGGCGTCCCGGGTGGAACTGCTCTGGCGGGATCCCTCGGCGCTGCTGCGGCGCCGGGCGTGGCACTACGTGGTGGTCAGCGTCTCGGCGGCGGTGTCGCTGGGCGCGGTGTGCGCGGCGGCGTCGCAGCGGGCCGGCCTGGGGGTGGACGCCGGCGTTGTGGTGGCCGGCACGGTCGGCGGCGGTGCGCTGGTGGCGTGGGCTGCTCAGCGCAGCGATTCCGCACGAGCCGTGGGCGGCCTGGGCCCGGTAGCGGGACTCGGTGCGGTGGGGCTGCTGTGTCTGAACGCCGGTGCGGTGCCGTCGATGGTCATGGTGGCGGGAGTCGGCTGGGTGGTGCTGCTGGCGCTGCTCGGGAGTCGTCTGCCGGCTGCTTCGGCCTGGGCATCGTCCAGGCGCAGGGCCTGGCGGGGCCTGTGGCAGTGGCGGCAACCGCCGGCCAGGTGGGAGCTCGTGCGGGCGGGCGCGTTCGTGGACGCCTTGATGATGTCCGCGATCATGCTCGACGGCGCCCCGCTCGAACTGCTGCGGGATTCCCGGCTGCGGCCGTCCCGGTTAAGGCTGCCGCGCAACGACTCTGGCGTGCTGCTCGGCCGGGCACTCAGCACCGCGCGGGTCGCGGCCCTGGTGCCCCTGGCAGCGTTGCCCGCCGGGGTGCACGTCTTACTTGGCGCGAGCGCCGCCGCGGCCACCCTGACCGTGCTCACGTACCTCTTCGGCTGGCGGGTGGCCCGCTCGCTGGACGCCTACCTCGACTTCGTCGCGCTGCGCCGCACGTTTGCCCTGCGCCGACGCCGGCTGCAGGTGCTGCTGGTGGGCAGCGTCGTGTTGCCGGTGGTGGCCTACGCAGGCCTGGCGGCCGCGGTGGCCTCGTTACCGTTCGGCTGGGTGATCGCCTGCTCGGCCGTGGCCCTGCTCGGGGTGCTGCGCCGGCACTCCGGGCGCAGGCTCACCGGGCAGGCCGGTGCTCTGTTGTCGACGCCCATGGGAGCCATTCCGATGGACCTCGCCCGCCGAGTGGTCGCCGGCCTCGATGTGGCCATCGTCAGCACCGTGATCGCCTGGCGCGGGCCGGCGGGGCCGTGTGCCATCGCTGCAGTGATTGCCCTGGTGGGATACGCCGTGCTGATCACCTCGCGTGGGCGGTGAGCGGACCCGCTTACGGCTGCCCGGCTGCACCGCCGGCTGATCACCTCGCGCGGCGGCGAGCGATATTCCGCGATCCACGCCTCGCAACTCTGCACGGGCCGGGACGGGCCCTGCTGATCGGCGTCCCGGCTCTCCACGTCCAGCACGCTCTCATGCTGTGAATGTCTTCGAATAGGGCGATATGTGCCGTTGACCGTTCCCCGGAGGGATGGGTTTGGGGGACTGTGACGATGCCCCGCGTGACGGGGCATCGCCATAGCGCCGAAAAGCGGACTCGCATCCGGCCGCTTCAGCCCTGCGCGCAAGTCGCACGAGCAGTCCCGATCCGGGACGGTGGCGTGTGGCTCCCCTGCTGCGCGCGAGTCGCTCGGGCAGCCTCGACTCCGGCGGCGGCGTTGCGGCCACTGGCGGCCGCGTGCGAGTCACGGGCACTCTCGACTCCGGCGGCGGCGTTGCGGCTACTGGCGGCCGCGTGCGAGTCACGGGCACTCTCGACTCCGGGGACGATGCGGCACTGCAGCCGCCCGCGAGTCGCGCGGGATGCCCGTTCACGCCAGGCTCGTGTGCTCAGGTCGAGCAGCGGTGTCTCGACGGGCGATGGCCAAAGGGCGAGTGGGCGACGAGCCCGACATGGAATTGTTACTTTCCGTTAGACCACTGCGGCGAAATAGCAGGGCAAACGAGTGAATCGGCTACTGAGAGTAGTTCGGAGTGCGCAGAATAAGCGCGCGGCACTCGACCCCCTGCCTGGTCGGTCGGGTGTCGCGCCATGGGGGCTCGAAGGCCCATCGTCGTCCTTCCGAGGGGGAGATCGCATGCATCAGTCCTTATCAGTTCGCGGTGCGCCGCGCGTTGTGGCCGGGATGGCACTCGCTGTCGTGCTGAGCCTCGCGGCGCTGCCGCCCAATCCCGCGTTCGCGGCTCCAGCGGGAACGGCCACGGTCGCCGGCATCGTCAAAGACCTCGGCACCGGCGACCCGATCACAGGAGCCAAGGTCTCCGACCCCACCAGCAGCAGCGCGGCGGTCACCACCGACGCGAACGGCGTCTACCTGTTCACGACCACGCCCGGTGCGCACAAGCTGCAGGCCGTCGTGTCAGGTCGGCCGACCGCGTTCTACGAGGACGACAGCTCGGGGACGGCTAATCAGAGCTTCACTCTCGCCAGCGGTCAGGACCTCGGCGGCGCGGACATCTACGTGCAGCCGGCTGCCGTCTCCGGCGGCCGGATCGCCGGTGCCGTCAGCGCCAACGGCGCGGGGATCGGCGGCGTGAAGGTGAACGTCTATACCCTCGCCGGCACGACGGTCGCCGCGAGCGCCACCACTGACAGCAACGGCAACTACGCAGTGAGCGGCCTCGCCGATGGCACGTACGTGCTCTACTTCGACGCCTCGGCCACGAGCTTCGGCTCGCAGTGGTATTCGGCCACCTCCAACCGTTCGACCGCCACCCAACTGTCGGTCAACAATGGCGGCTCGCTCGAGTCGATCGACGCGACGTTGACCGGCGGGTTCTCCACAGCCCCGACGCCGACCATCACCGGCACCGCTGCCGCAGGTCAGACCCTGACCGGCGTGGTGGGAACGTGGACGCCCGCGCCCACGCTCAGCTACCGGTGGCTGCGCGACGGTGCGGCCATCAGCGGTGCCACCGGCACGACCTACTCGGTCGTCGCGGCCGACGCCAACCACGTCATCACGTTCGAGGTCACCGGCCGGAAGTCGGGCTACCTCACCACGGTTCGCACGTCTGCTCCGGTGACGGTGGGCCAGGCGCTGACCTCGGCAGTGCCGACGATCACCGGCACTCCCAAGGTCGGACAGGTGCTCACCGCCAACGCCGGCACCTGGGGTCCGAGCCCGGTCGCGTTCACCTACCAGTGGCTCGCCGGCGGCGTCGCCATCAGTGGGGCGACGGCCCAGACCTATACGTTGACCTCGGCCGAGCAGGGCAAGGCCATCACGGTTCAGGTGGTGGGGTCGAAGACCGGGTACGCCTCGCTCACCCAGACGTCGGCGGCCACCGCCGCCGTGGCGGCGGTGGCGTTGACCACCGCGGTGCCTACCATCGCCGGCACGGCCAAGGTGGGCCAGACGCTGACCGCCTCGGCGGGCACCTGGGGTCCGAGCCCGGTCACGCTCACGTATCAGTGGCTTGCCGGCGGCACGGCGATCAGCGGCGCAACCTCGAATACGTTCGTGCTGACGACGGCGCAGCAAGGTAAGGCCATCACGGTCAAGGTGACCGGCACGAAGGCCGGCTACACCACGGTCTCGACCACATCGCAGGCTACGGCGGCCGTTGCCGCGAGCGGACTGACCTCCGTCGTGCCGACGATCTCCGGCTCCCCGACGGTCGGCTCCACGCTCTCGGCAGTGGCGGGCACCTGGGGTCCGGCTCCGGTGACGCTGACCTACCAGTGGCTTCGCGCCGGCAACCCGATCGCGGGAGCCACCAAGGCCAGCTACGTTCCCGGCTCCGCAGACGCCAACCAGAAGCTCTCGGTCAAGGTGACCGGGGCCAAGGCGGGCTTCACCAGCGTGTCGGTCACCTCGGCCGCCGTCACGGTCGCCACGATGGACCGTCTCGTCAGCGATCAGAAGTCCAACACGACGGGACTGCTGCTGGTCAACCAGACGCTGACCTCTGCGGACGGCCGGACGAGGCTCATCCTGCAGGGTGACGGCAACCTCGTGCTGTACGGCACGAAGGGCGCGCTGTGGGCGACGGGGACCAAGACAGGCGCGAAGCTTGCCGTGCAGTCCGACGGCAACGTCGTGCTGTACTCGGCTGCCGGCAAGGCCGTCTGGGCGAGCAACACCTCGTCGAAGACGGCGGGCGCTCGTCAACTCATCGTCCAGTCCGACGGCAACCTCGTGCTCTACGGCCCCAACGCCATCTGGGCCACCGGCACGAGGAACTGAGTGAGCGTGGCTGGGACCTGAGCGTGGCTGCCTGTTAGATCGGTGCCCTCAGCTCGGCGCCGACTGCCAGACCGGCAAGCGCAGTAAGCAACCCGCCGCCCGGCGGAACGACCACCGATCGGGATGTCCTCGATCGGTGGTCGTTGCTGTGCGACGGCGACGGGCCGTGTATCGACAGATGGCTGCGGCAGGCGGTTGTGTCGCAGGGCGTTGGGGGCAGTCGGCTGGGTGATGGCGGGCGGATGGTGCGCACCGCAGGCGCAGCTGCCCTCCCTATGGGCACTCAGCGTGAAGGGCAACGGCCATAGCGGTCGCCAGGCTGCTCCACTGAGACGAATCTGACGTCCCGGTGCACAGCAGTACGCCAGGTGGGCCGATCTGTGGGGGGAGCCCTTACGTCGAGCCCGGAGCGACCAGATGCGCAGCCCCGCCCCCCATGCCTCCTCCCGAAGCCACGCCTCCCCAAGCCACGGCTACCGCGCTGCCGTCGTCGCCGGTCTCACGGTGGCCGTCGGCGCCGCCCTGCTCTCCAGCGGCCCGGCGGTGGCCGCATCGAGCGGCGCCGTACAGGCCCAGGCCGCGAAGGCGGCCACCGTCCAGCCTGCGTGGAAGCGGCTGCGGCCTGTCGTCACGACCCCGACTCCGACGGCGCCGTCCACTCCCAGCGCAGGCAGCACCGGCACCCAGGGCGGCATCAAGCTGCCGCCGCTGGCGGCGAAGTTCGACTACCAGCTCGGCGGGGCCTACACCCCGCCCGCAGGGGTCAAGATCGTGGAGCGCGACCGGTCCGCCAAGCCCGTGGCCGGGCTGTACAACATCTGTTACCTCAACGGCTTCCAGACCCAGCCCGACGAGGCCTCCTGGTGGCAGGCGAACCATCCCGAGCTGCTGCTCAAGACGGCCAAGGGTGCGGTCGTGACCGACGGTGAGTGGAACGAGATGCTCCTGGACGTCTCGACCGATGCCAAGCGTCAGGCCATCCTCAACATCGAGAAGAGCTGGGTCGACGGGTGCGCGGCGGCCGGCTACCAAGCCGTGGAGGCCGACAACCAGGACTCCTACTCGCGCTCCAACGGCCTCTTCGGGTTCAGCGCCAACAAGGCCTACATGACGGCGTTCACGGCCTACGCCCACTCGAAGGGCCTGGCTGTGGCCCAGAAGAACGCCGCCGAGGAGTACGGCAACACCGGCAAGGCCCAGGTGGGCTTCGACTTCGCGATCGCCGAGGAGTGCAACGTCTGGTCGGAATGCGGCACCTACACCGCCGTCTACGGAGGCCAGGTTCTCGAGGTGGAGTACACCGATCAGGCCGTCGGCGCCTTCACCTCGGCCTGTGCGAAGTGGGGCACTCAGCACTCGATCGTGCGCCGCGACCGCGACCTGGTGGCCGCCGGACAGCGTGGTTACGCCTTCGCAACCTGTTCCTGATAATCCACCCGGCGGCGGCCGGTCGAGTGAAGAATCGGACGTCCCGGCCCCCGGTGGGCCGGGACGTCTGTGTTTGCCCGGAAAGGAAACATACGCAATTCCACCTATATCGCACTCTGGGCGCCCGGGACGCCCGAATCGTCGCTATGAGTAACCGTCGGATGGGCGATACCGCGAGATTGCGCTGTTGGAGTGAACCTCGACGTACGCGTGACTACTTACCGTATTCAAAATCGTAGGATTCCCTCATTCCTAACAGGAGCAAGAACTAGGGGGACTGCATGTTCGACGCAACATCATCATCACGAGTCGCTTCGGTCGAGACCGGCCAGACCGGGTCGGGTTCGGTCACGACGGGCCCCGTGAAGACGGCCTCAGACAAGACGCGCTCGGCCCGGGCGGGGAGCCGCGCGCTCACCACCGCGGTGCTGCTCTGCATGGCCGGCAGCGGGCTGGCAGCGTTGCCGGCAGCGAGCGCGGCCGCCGCGACCACCTCGTCCGTGAGTGAGAAGGTCCTCGTGCTTGACGATGGGGACTCCATGGTCGGTGCCGTCACCGACCGGCTGAACAAAGAAGGGGTTCCCAACCAGGTCATCTCGTTGACCGCGGCGAACCGGCCTCAGATCACTGCCGCCATGCTGGCCAGCACCGATGCCTCGGGCACCCACGGCAACTACTCCGGCATCGTCCTACCCACCGACGCTCCCACCCAGCTGTCGGCCACGGAGCTCAGCACGCTCAACTCCTACGAAGCGGCGTTCGGCGTCCGCGAGGTGTCCGCCTACGACTGGGCCAACCCCACGGTCGGGCTCAACTACGCGGCGAACCCGGGCTACACCGGTTCCGTCGACGGCATGACCGCCACCGTCACCACGGCGGGCCGCACCGGATCGTTCGGCTACCTGCGTGGCACCCTCAAGCTCGACGACCTGAGCCCCACCGTCACCGAGTCGTACGGATACCTGGCCACCCCGCTGACCACCGACCCGCAGGGCGGCAAGTTCACTCCTCTTGTCACCGCGCCGATCCCGGGCACGACCACACCGGGCAGCCTGATCGGCCAGTACACCCAAGGGGGCCGCGATCGGCTCATCATCACCTTCGCGTCGAACTCCAACCAGGAGCACTGGAAGCTGCTCAGCCACGGCATCGTCAACTGGTTGACCCGCGGCATCTCCACCTCGTTCAACCGCAACTACCTCGCTGTGCACGTCGACGACGTGCTGCTCGCCGACGCTGTCTGGTCGATCCCGGGCAAGTGCACGATCGGCGACGGGTGCGACCCGACCCAGTATCCCGACACGGCCCCCGGTGCCACGGCGCGGATGCAGCCGGCCGACGTGACTCGCCTGCTGACCTGGCAGAAGGCCAACGGGCTCAAGCTCGACCTCGCCTTCAACGGCGACGGCCAGCGGCAGTACCTCGAAGACAACGACGGCGCCACCAGCGACCCGCTGTACACCGCGCTGAAGACGAACGCCTCCCAGATCCAGTTCATCAACCACACCTGGGACCACCCGTTCATGGGCTGCGAGCAGACCTCCAACACCCCGCCGTGGACTTGCCTGACCGACGCAGCCGGCAACACCCTGTGGTACCCGCAGGCCTCGGTGGAGTCGGAGATCAAGCAGAACATGGACTTCGGGGCCACGAGCGGCTTCCCCATGACGTACAACGAGCTGGTCAGCGGTGAGCATTCCGGCCTGGCGACGCTGCCGCAGCAGCCGCAGGACAACCCCAACTTCCTTGCGGCGCTGACCACTCAGGGCATCGCGTGGGTCGCTTCCGACGCCTCCCGTGAGACGACCGCCCGGGCAGCGGGCACCGCCACCACGGTGCCCCGGTTCCCGATGAACATCTTCTACAACGTCTCGACCAAGGCGCAGGAGACGGCTGAGTACAACTACATCTACACCTCGACGGCCGACGGCGGCTCGGGCCTGTGCACGGCCAACCCGACCACGTCGACCTGCATCACGCCGCTCGACCCCAACACGGGCTTCGACACGTACATCGCCCCGTTGGAGAGCCAGATCATGTTCGGCCACATGACGGACAACAACGCTCGCCCGCACTACGCCCACCAGACGAACCTCACCGACGACGGCGTGCTGTACCCGGTGCTCACGAGCGCGCTCAACGAGTACAAGGCCACGTTCGCCCCCACGGCACCCATCGTCAACCCGTCCATGACGCAGTCGGGCCAGACGCTGGTCAAGCAGCAGAACTGGGCCACCGCGCAGAGCGGCGTGACGACGACCATCACGGGCAACCAGGTCGTGGTCAAGAACACGTCCAACAAGGCCGTGCAGGTGCCGTTGACGATGCCTAACGGCACCACCGTCTCCGGCGCGGCGTTCGGTGCGGCGTACGGCGGCGAGCGCTCGGCCTGGACGCAGCTCAACGCCGGCGCCACGCTCACGCTCACCCTGCCGAAGGCTTCCGGTTACACCGCGCCCACGCAGTGGCCGGCCGCGCCGGCACCGGCGGCGACCGCGGCCATGCCGGCCAACGTCCCGAGCACGAAGACAGTCAAGATCCAGTCCGCCAACTCGGCCGTCATCAACAAAGTGGCCTCTGGCTCTCACTGAAACAGGCACTGACGGCGGTGAGGCACATGGCACTGCGGAAACCGGGGGAGGCACGCATGTGGGGTAGGGACCGCGGTGACATGAGCGGGAAGGGTGGGCCGGGCGACAGCGTCCGGCCCACCCGGGTGGGGCTGATCGGGGAGGGCACCTACCCCGTCGTCAAGGGAGGTGTGAGCACCTGGTGCGACCAGATCGTGACGGGTCTGGACGATCACGAGTTCTCCGTGGTCACGCTCGTGGGCGCCGACCGCAAACAGCGTTGGAAGATCCCGCAGAACGTCACCAGCGTGACGCTCGTGCCCATGTGGGACGCGCCGCCGCGGGCCCGGGCCACCGGTCGGCGGGCGGAGAGCCGCCGGGTGGAAGCGGCACTGCGCAGTCTCTGGACTGCTGCGCTGCCCGGCCAGGAGAGTGAGCGGGAGCGGATCGCCCGCGCCACATCGGCGCTGCAGGAGCTGGCCCGGCCGAGTGCGCACCGCCTCGCCGCCACGCTGGCCCGGACGAGCTCCGTGGAGTCGCTCATGACGGCCTGGAACGCACACCGGCTCATGCACGGCCAGCTGGGCGCGTTCACCCTGGCCGAGGCCGCCCAGGTGGCCCGGCTCGCCGACCGGATCCTCGCTGTGCTCGACACCCGGTGGCCTCAGGTGGATCTCATCCACGTGGCCTCCAACGGCCCGGCCTCGCTCATCGCGCTGGCCCGGCACTGGCACGACGGCACGCCGGTCATCCTCACCGAACACGGCGTCTACCTGCGTGAGCGCTACCTGGCGCTCGGCGATCTCGAGCTCTCGTGGTCGGTGCGCTACGCACTGATGGGCCTGATCCAACTGATCTGCCAGGTCACCTACGAGGAGTCGGTGGCGCTCGCTCCGGTCAGCGATTTCAACGCCGGCTGGGAGCGGCACCTCGGCGCCGACGACCGCCGGATCACCACGGTGCACAACGGTGTGAACGCCAAGGCCTACCCCGTGCTCGACACTGAGCCCGACGTGCCCACGGTGTCCTTCGTCGGCCGGATCGACCCGCTCAAGGATCTCGCCACCCTCATCGACGGCTTCGCGTTGGTGCACGCCCGACTGCCCGAGGCCAGGCTTCGGCTGTTCGGCCCGGTGCCCGACCAGAACGTCGCCTACTTCGCAGAGCTGCAGGCCCGGGTGGCCGGCATGGGGCTGGGCGAGGTCGTGACCTTCGAAGGGCCCGTTCCGGGTGCCCAGCTCGCTGCCGCTGCCGGCCACGTGGTGGCACTGTCGAGCATCTCCGAAGGCCTGCCGTTCACCGTCATGGAGTCGATGATGTGCGGCCGGGCCACCGTCTCGACCGACGTCGGTGGCGTTGCCGAGGTGACGGGTCGCGATAGCCGGGCCGGGATCATCGTGCCGCCCCGCGACCCTGAGGCACTCGCCGAGGCGCTGCACTCGCTGCTTACCGATGACGAGCGCCGTCACGAGATGGGCCGGCAGGCCCGGGCGAGGGCGCTGGAGATGTTCACGCTCGACCTGTTCTACAAGCGCATCCGCAAGCTCTACGCCGAAGCGAACCCGTCGCCGGTCGTGCACTCGTCCCAGGCTGTGAACTCGTCAGAAGCCGTGAGCTTGCCGGAGATCGTGAGCCTGCCGGAGGTGGTCAGCCTGACGGATGCGGAGAGCTTGCCGGAGGTCGTGAGCCTGACGGATGCGGAGAGCTTGCCGGAGGTCGTGAGCCTGACCGAAGCGGAGAGCCTGCCGGAGGTCGTGAGCCTGACAGGGCCGGCGGCGCCGGCCCGCGAGCGGGTCACGATCGATCTGCGTGGCGCCTCGGTCGACGTACGCACTCCGCAGGCTCCGGTGGGTGCGGGTCGCCAGGGTGGGCGGCACGCGGAACGTACCGGAGCTGCACACTCGTCGACGCCGACCAACGCGACGCCGACAAACCTGAACTCGACGAGCACGACGGAACGCCATGGTGAGCTGATGGCCAGCTGGGGAGGTCGGTCCTAATGGGGGGAATCTGGGTTGATTCACCCAGCAGTGTGCGGCGCGAGACGGCTGTGCCCGATCTCGGCACCGCGGTGGGGGGCGCGGTCGATGTCTTCGACGCCGTCGCGCACCTGGAGTCGCGCGGCTATGGCGACACCGTGGCTCGTCGGCTCGGGCATGAAGACACCTTCGCCATGGCCAGCAGCTTGATGGCCGAAGGCAACGCTCCCGTGCAGGGCGCCACCGGTCGGGCCTTGCGACGCGATCTCATCACGGCCTTCGGCCGGATGGTGGTCATGCTGTGCGGGGTGGCGATCTCCCTGAGCTGCCTGCCCGCCGGCGTAGGCCAGGTGCGGGTCTTCATCGCCGGCGCGACCGGCTGGCTGTGCGGGCAGGCCATCAGCGCGGGAGTGTGGCACGGGCTCGGCACCGGGCATCGTCAGGTGGCGGCCTGGGTGGCCGTCCACCTCGCCCCCGTGTTGACGGCGGTCGCGGTGGGCGCCAGCTTGGCCATCGATTCCCCGGCCCCTCTGTTATGGGCGGTCTGGTCGATGTCAGCCTCTGTGCTGGTCATCCTGCGTCCGGGATGGGCGCTGGTCACCTCCTGCAGCTGGGCTGCGGTGGTGACGATCGCGGCCACCCTGCTGCTGCCCGACGCTCGCTTCGGCGTGGCCTGCACCATGGTGGCCCTGGTAGCCGTGGCCGCCGTCGTCGTCGTCTGGATCGACGGTGGCCGACGGGCGCGCGTTCCCGCGGGTGCGATCGGCTCTGCTGTGCTGGGCAGCGTGCAGGCGGCGGCGCAGATCGCGCTGCTGTGGGCGGTGCTCCAGCTCGTGGGCGACGCTTCGTTCCTCACGGTGGCGGTCGCCGGACTGGTGGCCGGAGCCATCTCAGACCCGATTCTCGAGCTCGCGTATTCGCTGGTGCGACAGGTGGTCAGACACCCGACGTCGTGGCGAGTGGGCCGGCGCACCACAGCGCTGCTCGGCATCGTGGCCGTGATCGCTGTAGTGGGCTGCTCCATGCTCACCGCGTGGGTGCTGCGCTCTCACCTCGCTCCTGACATCGACGCCCGGCCCGTGCTCATGGCCACCTGCCTGGTGGCCGGGATCACCGCCGGCACCGGCCTGCTGCTGCGAGCCGGCTCGTCGGTGGGCGCCATGGTGTTGGCCCTGCTCGGGGCGGGCGCTGCGCTGACCACTCTCGGGCTGGGCGAGTACGGTCAGGTCGTGGACATCTCGCTGGCGCTGCTCATGATCTGCGCCGGAACCTTGGCCTTGACCGCCGTCATCGCCGCCCGTCACCTGTCCCACCCGTCGGCATGGTGAGCCTCGTGGGCGCGGCACGGTCGCGCAGGTCGGCCCCGGAGCTGCGGGCCGAGGCGCGCTCGGCTGCACCCTGGTATGTGCACCCGGCGGAAGACCCCGCAGCCTGGCAGCGGCTCGTGGGCGGAAGCGAGCTGGCTTTCGCCGTGGTCAATGCCGACAACGGACCAGGCCCGGCAGCGGACCCGTATTACGGTCCCGCACTCGCCGGGGGCAGCCGCACACCGCTCGTGGGTTACGTCGACGTGGCGTACGGCAGCCGACCGCGGCCGCAGATCATGGCGGACGTGCAGACGTGGGCCGACCGCTACGGCGTCACCTCGGTGATGCTCGACTGCGTACCCGCCGAGCTGACGGCCGGGCACTGGTCATTGGGGCTGGTCGACGAGTTGCGGGCCGCCGGGGTGCAGCAGGTCGTCGCCAACCCGGGCAGGCCGCCGGCTCCGGAACTGCTGAGCGCGGTCGACGTGACCTGCGTGGCCGAGTACGCCTGGGACTTCTACCGCACCTGGCAGCCGCCGCACTGGCTGTCGGACTACGACCCGGCACGGATCTGGCACCTCATCCACGATGTGCCGGTGTCCGAACAGCAGCAGGCTCGCGAACTGGCCGGACGCCGCGGTGCCGGGTTCGTGTGGCCCACGGCGGGACGGTTGCCCAATCCGTGGTCGACACTGCCGGGAACGTGGTGAGGCCGGTGAGCGGGTCGTGGCGCAGGAGGGCCGGTCTGGCACCGGCCCTGGCCGTGGTGGCCCTGGTGCTGGCCGGCTGTGTCAGCGGCGCGGCCAATGCGGAATCTGCCACTCCCACCGGAACTCCGGCCCAGACCGAGCAGGCACAGGGGAGTCGAACCGGTGCGGCCGTTCAGCCTGGTGGCTACTGGAAGCCTGCCCAAGGGCTCACGTGGCAGGTGCAACTGTCTGGCACGCCCGACCTGAGCGTGCCGGCCGACGTCTACGACATCGACGGGCGCGACAACACGGCCGCCACCGTGTCGGCGCTGAAGGCGCACGGCCACCGGGCGGTCTGTTACATCAACGCCGGGGCCTACGAAGACTGGCGTCCGGACGCCTCGGCCTTCCCGGCCAAGGTGATCGGCCGCGAGATGGACGGCTGGCCCGGTGAACGCTGGCTCGACATCCGCCGCCAGGACGTGTTGTTGCCGCTGATGGCCCGTCGGCTCGACGATTGCGCCGCAAAGGGTTTCGACGCCGTCGACCCCGACAACGTGCAGGGGTACGGCCAGCAGACCGGCTTTCCGCTCAGCCAGGGCGATGCTGCGTCGTATGTGCGCGCCTTGGCCCGGCTCGCGCACGAACGCGGCTTGGCCTTCGGGCTGAAGAACGCCCCGGAGATCCTCGATCAAGTCAGCGATGTCGTCGATTTCGCGGTCAACGAGCAGTGCCACGAGTTCCAGGAGTGCGACGCCTACGACGACTTCCTGGCTGCCGGCAAGCCCGTGGTCGTGATCGAGTACACGGGCAGGCCCGCCGACGTGTGCCGCAAGGTGCCGAAGGGCATGTACGTCATGTTCAAGGAGCTCTCGCTCAACGCCGTCCGGGGAACGTGCTGAGCCGCGCCTGACGTGTACTGCCAGTACGCAGTACGTCAGGGACTTCTTGCCCGACGTGGCAGCAGGTTGTCTAGAAGCAGACCTGCTCTCACCTCGGAAGGCCAGAATGCCCGACACCACTGCTACCACCAGCCCTACAGCCGCCACCCGGCCACGGGCCTCGCTCGTGGTCGCGATGCTTGGATTCTTCGTCGTCGCACTCGACGCGCAGATCGTGAACGTCGCGCTGCCCGACATCCGCCATGAGCTCGGCGGAGGCCTGTCCGGGCTGCAGTGGGTGGTCACCGGATACACGCTGATGTTCTCTGCACTACAGCTGTTCGCCGGGACGTTCTCCGATCGGGTCGGTGCTCGTCGCGCTTACGGGATCGGCATGGTTGTCTTCCTCATCGCCTCGGCCGTGTGCGGACTCGCACCGAGCCTGCCGATTCTGATCGCCGGCCGAGTGGTGCAGGGCTTCGGCGCGGCGATGATCACGCCGACCTCGCTCGCACTCATCCGCGAGGCGTATCACGATCCGATCGAGCGCGGCCGTGCGATCACGTACTGGGCGCTTGGTGGTTCCGTCGCCGCAGCCGCCGGGCCGGTCGTCGGCGGCGCCCTGACGCAGCTCGACTGGCGGTTGATCTTCTTCGTGAACGTGCCCGTGGGAGCGATCGCCCTCGTCGTCCTGAGCCGGGTCCGCCCGTCTGTGCGACGCGTGAACCCGTTCGACTGGACCGGGCAGGTCGCTGCCATCGCCGCGCTCGGTGGACTGACCTACGGCATCATCGAGGGCGGTTCGCGCGGCTACGGCTCCGTCCAGGTCGTGGCGGCGATCGCCGTGGCCGTCGTCGGAGCGGTCGTCTTCGTCATCGCTCAACTCCGCGGTCGCCATCCGATGGTGCCGCTCGGCCTGTTCAGGTCGGGCGCGGTGTCCACCGGGCTCGGCATCGCGTTCGTCACGATGGCCGCGTTCTACGGTGTCGTGTTCGTGCAGAGCCTCTACTTCCAGCAGCAGCGTGCGGCGAGTGCGCTGGCCACGGGCTTGCTGTTCCTTCCCATGACCGGGCTTGTCGCCCTCCTCAACCCGCTCGTCGCTCGAGCGATGGAGCGCTTCGGGAAGGTCCTGACGACCATCGTGGGCATGGTTCTGATGGCATTGGGGCTCCTCGGGCTGGCTCTGCTGCCCACGCAGGCGTCGATCTTCGTCGCGGCTCTGCTCATGGTGCCGGTGAGTGTCGGGGGATCTTTCACCGTCCCGCCGCTCACCGCGCTCATCATGGATCACATTCCCGCCGCACAGGCGGGCACCGCGAGCGGCGTGCTCAACACGGCCCGTCAGCTGGGCGGCTCCCTCGGCGTTGCCGTCTTCGGCGCGGTCCTCGCCGTTCGCTCCGACTTCATGGCCGGGCTGCGGATCGACTTCGCAGTGACGGGCCTTCTTCTCCTTGCCCTCGCCGTCGCCTCGCTGCGCCTCCGGAAAACAGGCTGAAACCCGGATCGAGTGCCGCCCACGGCGAATCCCTCAGGTGCTGTCAGGTACTCGGCGAACCCGCCGTCCACGTCCCAGCCGTTGTACTGCGAGGACGGGCACAGGTTCTCGCGTCCTTCCCGACACCATCGGCACGCACCGCAGGTGCTGCGCAGCCAGGCGATCCCCACCCGGTCTCCGCGGCGGAGCCGTCGAACGCCCGGCCCGAGGGCGGTGACGACACCGGACCGTGCCGAGGGCGCAGACGAAGTCGTTGAATCGCCATTGTGTGGGTGTCATGTCTTGGCCCCTCGCTGTTCTGGGCACGCCGCCACGCCCACCTCGGCCAAAGTCACGACCTCAGCGACCCCAGGGGCAGAGTCGAAGGTCCCCTTGGCTCATTCCCTGGCGAGCCTACGGCGGACCGAACCAGGACCAACTCTCAACCGGTGGAAGGGTTTTCCAGCGATTGCGCGCGCGCGACGATGGGCAACTCGGCTGTGTCGACGCCCACCACCGAGGCCTCGTCGGGCTTGTAGCGCAGCACGTTCTCGACATAGGAGTCGACGACCTCCGACATCGGGACGTCGCTGCCGCGGCGCTCGGAGAGGTACCAGCGGTGCTCGAGCACTTCGTGAAAGACCTCGGCGGGTTCGAGCTTGGTGCTCAGGTCGCGTGGGATTCCTTGCAGGACAGGCTCATACACCTGAGTGAGCCACTGGTGCGCGACGAGACCCTCGTCCTCGTTCTGCTGGTCGGTATAGGCGCGGAAGGCGTCGAGATCGTTGAGCAGCCGGCGTGCCTGGTTCTCCTCCACGTCGAGGCCCGTGAGCCGCATGAGCCGCCGGGAGTGGTGCCCGGCGTCGACGACCTTGGGCTGGATCTGCATCGTGGTGCCGGCCAGGTCGGTGGTGATCGCCAGCTCGCCCACGTCGAAGCCCAGTGAGTTGAGGGCGGCGATCCGGGCCTGCACCCGCCACATCTCCTCGGCCTCGAATGACTCCGGGGCGGTGAGTGTGTTCCACAGATGGTGGTAGCGCTCCACGATCGACGCGCTGGCTTCGGCAGCGTCGACCTCTTCGCTCAACAGGCCACCGGCCTGCAGGTCGAGGATCTCACCGGCGATGTTGACGCTGGCGATCTCGAGGTCGTGGGCGCGCTGACCGGCGGAGAGCTGATCGCGTAGCACCCCGGTCTCGACGTCCACCAGGTACGCCGCGAACTCACCGGCGTTGCGCCGGAACAGCGTGTTCGACAGCGACACGTCTCCCCACCAGAAGCCCGTCAGGTGCAGGCGCACCAGCAGGACGGCCAACGCGTCCACCGCCCGCTCCCAGGTGTCGGGGCGCAGAGTCTGGCTGAACAGTGCCCGGTAGGGCAGCGAGAATCGCAGGTGCTTAGTGATCAGGCACGGCTCGAGTGGACGACCGTCGGGCGCCGTGCGGCCGCTGATCACCGCCATCGGCTCCACGCAGGGGATGTCGAGCCGGATCAGCGTGCGCAGCAGGTTGTACTCCTTCTGCGCGAGATGCTCGCTGATCTCCTTGATCGCCACCACTTGCGACCCGACCCGGGCGAATCGCACGACGTGCCGGGAGATCCCGCGAGGCAACGCCGACAGGGCGGAGTCTGGCCACTCCTGCAACGGGATCGACCACGGCAGCCCGAGCAGGGCGGGATCGGTGATGCTCGCCATGATCTGTGGTGACATATCTCTATCCTCCCCGAAGCCGGCCTGCGGTCGGTCCCGAGTCGGCTACCGTCGCCCCATGCGCGCGACGTTGTCCGATATCGCCGCCGCCGCCAAGGTCAGCGAGGCGACGGTGAGCCGGGTGCTCAACGGGCGTCCCGGCGTCGCCCGCGCCACCCGGCAGGCCGTGCTCACGGCGCTCGACGTTCTCGGCTACGAGCGCCCCAGCCTGCTGCGCCCCAAGGCGGCCGGGCTGGTGGGCCTCGTGATCGCCGAACTGGAGAACCCCGTCTTCGCCGCCTTCGCGCAACACATCGAGAAGGCTCTGGTGCAACACGGCTACACCTCGATCTTGTGCACGCAGAGCCCGGACGGCATCCACGAGGACGAGTACACGGCCATGCTGCTCGATCGCGGGGTGAGCGGCATCGTCTTCGTGTCGGGCCTGCATGCCGACGCCACCGCAGACCCCGAGCGTTACCTCGCCTTGCGCCGGCGGGGGCTGCCGCTCGTGTTCGTCAACGGGTATCTGGCCCAGGTGGACGCACCCTTCATCTCCAACGACGACGTGGCCTCGATGCATCTGGCCATCGCCCACCTGGTGAGCCAGGGGCACACCCGGATCGGTCTCGCCGTCGGTTCTAACCGGTTCACCCCGGTGGCCCGCAAGGTGGCGGGCTTTCGGGCCGCGGTGCAGGAGCAGCTGGGCAGCCCGGCAGACGAAAGCCGCATCGCCTACTCGATGTTCAGCGTCGAGGGCGGTGCCGCGGCAGGTCATCGTCTGATGGACACGGGCTGCACGGCCGTCATCTGCGGTTCGGATCTGATGGCGTTGGGCGTCATCAGGGCGGCCCGCGACCGGGGTCTGTCGGTGCCGGGTCAGCTGTCGGTGGTGGGCTATGACGACTCCCTGCTCGTCGGCTTCACCGACCCACCGCTGACGACCATCCGGCAATCGGTGGCCGGGATGAGCGCCGCCGCCGCACAGGCACTGCTCGACGAGATCGCCGGCGTGCGGAACCCGAGGCAGGAGTTCGTGTTCCGGCCGGAGCTGGTGGTACGGGCCTCGACGGGTGCCGCGCCCTAGGTGCAATGCCGTTCGGTCGGGGCTCGAAGGTGGGTGTCAACCGGGCTTTCGGGGCTGCGTCTGGAGGAAGGCGCAGCCCTTGTCACAAGGTGAATCACGGTCTTGCCGGACCTCTGATTCGATCTTCAACGCCTCCGCATCGTCATGCGTCGAGTCCGGCGTCTGCAGGGCTGTGAACGGGGTCCGGTTTCTGACGCTATGGCAATGCCCCGCCGGACGGGGCATTGCCATAGCGCAGGAAAAGCTCGCGGCCCGCGACTGTCGAAACCGCCCTTTGCGGAAGACCTGGGCAGGCTGTAGCTCCCCATCGCCCGGCTCCGTCCACCTGTCCCCCCGCCCGGTCCCCTGGGCTGCCGCGCGCCGCTGAACTAGGCCCACCTGTCACCGCTCTGCCCGTCACCACCGGCGGACTGGCCCCTTATCGCTGGGCCATCAGGGTCAGTGCCGGATTTGGGCCGGGTTAGGGCCTAACCCAGCCGCACACGGCCCGCGACACTCCACACGGATCGTGACCCCGCACCAGACGAACAACCGAACGGCATCGCCGTAGCTAGATGGCTGGTGCCGCTACAGCGTCGGCCAACAGCGTCAACAACTCCGAGACCTCGTTGACGCCCGCAACCCGGTACCGCGCCGCGGTGTCGCCAGGGCCCACCTTCACCCCGAGATCGGTCGGTCCGAGCCGGCGCAGCACGAACTCGTCCGTCACGTCGTCGCCGATGAAGAACGTTGCCGCGCAGCCATGCCGGGCCGCCAGAGCGGCTACCGCGGTGCCTTTGTCGGCCTGGACGACGCTGAGCTCCAGCACATCCTTGCCCGCCAACGAGTGCACCCCATCCCACATCGCCGCGGTGTCGAGCACGGCGCGAGTGGCGTGCTGGGCCACATCGGGGTCGGCCAAGCGGGTGTGCAGCACCACCGTGGTGGGCTTGCGTTCCGTGCGAGTTCCCGGGTGCGTGGTCACGACGGCGTCCACGGCCTCCCCGAGCCGGGCCAGCAGGGAGCGCGCCTCGTCGCCGAGCTCTGGGGCGCCGCCGTTGATCTCGGCACCGTGACTGCCCACGAGATGCACGCCTGCCGGGGGCCTGGCCACTGCCGTCAGCTCGTCGAGACGGCGTCCGCTCACCAGGGCAACTGTGACGCCGGGCGCCTGCACCAGCCGCTCGATCGCGGCACGCGAGCCGGGACGCATCCTCGACGTGCTGGGATCGTCGACGATGGGAGCCAGGACGCCGTCGAAGTCGAGTGCCACCAGCAAGGGCCGGTAGGTGCTGACCTGTTCGGCGGCAGAACGGATTCCGGCATTGAGCCCCGCTGGGATTTCGGCTCTGGTCACCGGAGTTGCAGCCGCTGTGCCGGTTGGACCGCCGGCTGAAAGGGTCGTCGATGCCGGCGTGAGTCGTGGCACGGGATCCTCCAGGTCGGTGAGAAAGGTGGTTGCCCAGCGGGCCACGTCGTAGTCGAGCACCCGGCGGCGTAGCAGTCGCATCCGCCGCCGGCGGGAGGGCTGCGGCATGGTGGCGGCAGCGGCGATGGCCTTCTTCAACCCGTCGATATCGTGCGGGTTCACCTGCAGAGCCTGCGTCAGCTCCTCTGCGGCGCCGGTGAACTCGCTGAGAATAAGCACTCCGTCGACGTCGTTGCGGCAGGCCACGTACTCCTTGGCCACCAGGTTCATGCCGTCGCGCAAAGGCGTCACCAGCATGACGTCAGCCGCCTGGTACAGCGCGGCCATCTCCGGCTTGGGATAAGAGTGGTGCAGATACACCACGGCCGGCCGGTGCAAGGTGCCGTGCTGACCGTTGATGCGCCCCACCGTCAGCTCGATCTCGTCGCGCAGCCGGCGATAGTCCTCCACCCGCTCGCGGCTGGGGGTGGCCACCTGCACCAGTACGGTCTGGTCGGCGGCCAGCACCCCTTCGTCGAGCAGTTCGGCAAAAGCCTTGAGCCGGTGGGTGATTCCCTTGGTGTAGTCGAGCCGGTCGACGCCGAGAACCACTGTGCGCGGGTTGTCGAGCTCGGTGCGAATCTCCGTCATCCGGGCCCGGATGGGTTCGGTGGCGGCCAGTTCGCTCAGCGCTCGCGAATCGATCGAGATGGGATAGGCCTTGGCCACCACGGTGCGTTCGGCCTTGCCGTGGGTGTCTTTATCCCGCGGCGAGTCGCTGCGGCTGGCAGGCACGGACACCCGTCCCTTGCGGGACGGCAGGTCGAGGGCGCGGCGCGCCGCCCGCAGGAGGTTGTTGGCGTCCTGCCCGCGCTGGAAGCCAAGCAGGTCGGCCCCGAGCAGACCCTCGACGATCTGCCGGCGCCACGGCAATTGCGCGAAGATCTCGTACGGGGGAAACGGGATGTGGTGAAAGTAGCCGATCCGCAGGTCGGCTCGGCGCTGACGCAACATCGCCGGCACGAGTTGGAGCTGATAGTCGTGCACCCACACCATGGCGCCTTCGCGGGCCACCTCGGCCGCGGCGTCGGCGAAGCGGCGGTTCACCTCCTCGTACGCCTCCCACCAGTGCCGGTGATAGCTCGGGGTGGCGATCACGTCGTGGTAGAGCGGCCACAAGGTGCCGTTGGAGAAGCCCTCGTAGAAGTTCTCTATCTCAAGACCGCTGAGGGCAACCGGCACCAGCAGCGTGCCGTCGTGCACGAACGGTTCGGGGGCGTCGTCGGGGGATCCCGTCCAGCCCACCCAGGTCCCTCGGAAGGTGTGCATCACCGGTTCCAGGGCGGTCACTAGCCCACCCGGAGACCGCGTCCAGGAGACGTTGCCATCGGCATCGATCTCTCGATCGACCGGAAGCCGGTTGGCGACGACCACCACGTCGGGCCCCGACGAGCGGTCCGCGGCTGCGCCGGACGCTGCGGCTCGGGTGCCTGCGCGTGAGGCGGCGTCTACCGGTGAAGCGGCATGGATGGGTCGCGATTCGGGGGCTTCGATCACGTCGCATCTCCTCCGGGTCGCCCGTTCGGAGCCCACCATGGTGCGCTCGGTTGTAGCTCGAGCCTAGCGAGGACCCCGTGTTTCGGCTCGCCGACCGATCACCCACGCGGCACAGGCATGGCGGGTGGCGCCCAGCCCTAGCCTCCGCGCGTGTGGGCAAGTACCGTCGGAATTGGACGCAACGACGCGTCCGCACACGAGGAGGTCACGGGTGCGAATCAGTGATGTGCTGCGGGTCAAGGGCAATCGGGTCGTCACGTTGCCGCCGGAGGCACCGGTGAGCAACCTCGTCGATTTGCTGACGACGAACAAGATCGGCGCGATGGTCGTGTCGAGCAACGGCAAGACGGTGCTCGGCATCGTCTCGGAGCGTGACGTTGTCCGCGCGCTGGCTGAGCACGGCCCCGAGCTCATGCACCGCCAGGTCTCGGACATCATGACGGCCGATGTGGTGACCTGCGAACCGCAGGCGAGCCTGGTGGAGTTGCTCGGTGTGATGACCGAGCGCAGGTTCCGGCACGTGCCGGTGCTGATCGATGGCGAGCTCAGCGGCCTGGTCAGCATCGGTGACCTGGTGAAGTTCCGGATCGACGAGCTGCGGCTCGAGCGCGACCTGCTGGAGACGTACATCAGTACATAAGGCGCCCTGCGTGAGCCCGTCCCAGCACTGGACTTTCCACGCTGGTACGGCGGGCGTGCGCCCTGGACGGCGGTGCCAGCGACGACCCGGGTCCCTGACGAGGATGTCAGTTACGGCGGGGTCACGTCACATTCACAGAAGCCTCACCAGCCACTCAGGCAACGTCATTCACGGGCACCTCAGGACCGTGACGTACCGTGGAACGGTGAGCCGCCCGCTGGACGACCCCTCGGCCCCGCGTGCGACCGGAGATCTCACCGGCCGCACCGTGGGTCCTTACCGGCTGGCGCAGCGCATCGGCGAAGGCGGGATGGGGGTCGTCTATCTCGGCCTCGACGCAGAGCACCGGGCGGTGGCGGTCAAGGTGCTGCGGCCGCATGTGGCCGGCGACCCCGACGCCCGGCGCCGGCTGGAGCGTGAGGTCTCTTCGCTGCAACGGGTGCGGCATCCACGGGTGGCGCAGGTGCTCGACGCCGATGTGCACGGCCCGCTGCCCTATGTGGCCACCGAGTACGTCCCCGCGGTCACTCTTGACAACTATGTGGTCGAGCACGGCCCGTTCGCGGCGCCTGCTCTGGCACGGCTCGGCTTCGGCCTGGGCGACGCCTTGGGCGCAATTCACCGCGCTGGGGTGGTGCACCGGGACCTCAAGCCGGGCAACGTGCTCGTGGTAGACGGTGACCCGGTGGTGATCGACTTCGGCATCGCGCATGTGGCCGACGACGCGCGGCTGACGATGACCGGACTCGTGATGGGCACGCCGGGCTACCTCTCGCCCGAATTGATCGAGGGCGGCACGGTTGACCGTGCCACTGATTGGTGGGGCTGGGCAGCGACCATGACATTCGCCGCCACCGGTAGGGCGCCGTTCGGCAAGGGGCCGATGGAAGTGGTGCTCGACCGAGTGCGTCGCGGTGAGGCCGATCTCGACGGTGTGCCACTGGTGCTGGTGTCGGTGTTGCGTTCGGCGCTGTCGCCCGAGCCCGCCAGCCGGCCGCGGCCGGCGGAACTGCGCTCGGCGCTGACTGCGCTCGCCGAGCACACGGTGGTGCTCGACAGTGCGGCTAGCTCGCTCACCCAGCTCGTGCCCAGCGGCGCGACGACAACCCCTGCGGCGCCGTATCGTGCCGAGGCTCGCTCGGCCCACAGCGATCAGGCCCCCGCTGACCAGACCCGCGTTCAGGCCCGCATCGACCAGACCAGTCCCGGCCTAACGGCCCGCTCGGCAGGGCAGGCCGAGACCGTCGTCCAGCCGGTCTCGTCGCGCCAGGGTGAGACCCGGGTGTTCTCCAGTGCGCCTCCCGTGACACCCACGGCCGCCGGGGTGGGCGCCAGTGCGGCGGGCCGGGTGACCCATGCCGGTCAGGCAGGCGCTGCCGGTCAGATCGTCTCTACTGGTCAGAACGTTCCCGCTGGTCAGAACAGCACGGCTGGTGAGGCTGGGCGGCAGCCGAAGTCGTTGCGGGCGTGGTGGCGCGGAGACTCCACACCTCCGGCCGCCCGCGCCAACCTGCCCAGCGCTACGGCGGCTGCCACCACGCAGTTCCCAGGAGTCGAGACCACCCGGGCGCATCCCACCGCTTCGCCGCACTCGTCCTCGAACCAGGCTCCTGCGCAGGCCTATCCGCCGCCGAGCGGGCAACGGATCGGCGGCTACCACCCGTCACCGGGTCAACCGGAAGCGCCCGGGTTGTCTGCACCTCGTGTGCAATCGGCCCCGGCTCAGCAGGCCCACGTTCAGCAGCCGTGGGTACGGGAGGCGCCCGTTCAACAGCCCTTGGTACGGCAGGCCCCGGTGCAGCCCGTTCCGGCCCCGGACAACGAAGACTCGGCCGCCAGATCCCGCCCGGCCCGCACGGGCACCATGCTCACCGCGCTGCTGCTGCTCGTTGCGGGCATGCTCACTGCCCCCTTCGTGACCGTGGCGGCTTTCGCCGTGGTCTCCGCCCTTGCCCGCACCGTCGACCGGATCTCATGGACGCTGGTCAGGCGCCGGAACACCCATGGCAAGCGGCTGAGTGACGTCTTCGTGGCGGCGCTACAGTCTCCGCTGCATCTGGTGGCCGCCTGTTTCGGGGCGGTGTTCGCGCTCATCCTGCCGGTGGTGCTTGCCATCTGCGGCTACTTCGCGACCGGTCTGGTGGTGCCACTGGGCGAAGGCACCCTGCGAGGCCTGGCGCCGCTGGTTGTGGCCGGCGCCGTGCTGGGCCTGTCGGCGTGGTGGGGTCTCGGCGGCGGATCGCTGCGTCGCGGGTCGCGGGCACTGGCCCGGGGAGTGACGCCTGGTGGTATCGGTGCCACGTTCGCTGTGGGGCTGCTTCTGCTGTTCATCGTGGCCGTGCTGTCGGTGCTCTATGCCGCCCATGGACAGCAGAACTGGTATCCGTGGGTCGACTCACCGCTCGATCAGCTGGTGGCGCTGGGCAACGGCCGGCTGCGCTACCCGTGAGCGGCGGACACCCGGGCCCGGCCGCTCGGCTTGTCGTCGGCTTCGATCTCGACCAGACCCTGGTCGACTCGCGAGCGCGCATCGAGGCATCCCTGCAGCAGGCGCTGGAAAGCCTCGGTGGGCCGGGCGGGCCCGTGAGCATCGGCCCGTACCAAGGGCTTCCGCTCGCCGACACCGCTCAGGCGCTGTGGCCCGAGGTCGACCTCGACGCGTTCGTTCCCGCCTACCGCGCCGCCTACGACGGCGACCACCATCGCGGCCTGACGGCTGCCATGCCGGGCGCCGGCGAGGCGCTCGCGGCGGTGTGCTCCGCCGGCGGACAAGCCGTCGTGGTGTCGGCGAAGTACCCGCCGGCGGTAGTCACGGCGCTGCGCGAGGCGGGTCTGGCCCAGCTCGTGGCACTGGTGCACGGTGATGCGTTCGGAGACGAGAAGGCCGTCGTGCTCCGCGATGCCCGGGCACAGATCTACGTGGGCGACCATGTGGCTGATGTGCGGGCGGCAGTGCTCGCGGGAGCGACGTCGGTGGCGGTGGCCACGGGTGCCTACGGGCCTGACGCTTTGCGTGCTGCCGGGGCTGACGTGGTGTTGGCGACGCTGGCCGAGTTCGCGGCCTGGTTCACAGGGTTCGTGCGGGTCGCCCCGGGTGAAGCGTCCTAAGCCATCCCCGCCCAGAACCGCATCTCGCTTCCTGGATCGGGAGCCTGACGGCGTTGTCGGTCGTGCCCACGGAGCTCGGCTACGAGGCGGGATCTCCGCCTTGTCAGGCATCCCGTCCAGAACCGACACCGAACCTCCATTCCCGGCGCGTCCCAAATTTGGAGTTTGCCCTAAATTTGGTCCCGGCTTCTGCCGAGAGTCCGTCGTCAGGGAACACTCGGGCTCGTTTCGCCGTTGGCGCGCTTGGGGCCATGGTGGCCGTTTTCGCGCGCTGGAGGAGAAACTCGATGAGCAAATGGGCGGCCGCGCTGCCCTGGGTGAACATCGCGCTGCGGGTGGTGCTGGGCGGCGTCTTCATCGTGGCGGCGGTTTCGAAGATGCCCGACCCGGGGGCTGAGCTGCGCGCTGTCCGCGCCTATCGGCTGGTGCCGGAGTCTCTCGTGCCCACGGTGGCCTTCGGGCTGCCGGCCGTGGAGTTGGTGATCGGCCTGGCGCTCATCGCCGGCCTCTTCCTGAGGTTCGCGGCACTGGCCTCCGGCCTTCTGCTGGTGGTGTTCATAGGCGGGGTGGCCTCGGCCTGGGCTCGCGGGCTGTCGATCGACTGCGGGTGTTTCGGCGGTGGGGGACAGGTGGCACCCGGGCAGACCCAGTACGTGCAGGAGCTGGTGCGCGACGCGCTGTTATTGCTCTGTGCGGCCTTTCTCGTCTGGCGGCCGCGCGGTCGGTTCGGCGTCGACAACTGGCTCGCCGGTCCGCAGCCGCTGGCCGTCGAGACCACTGGCTGAGAGCGGCTGTCAGGCGGCCGTCGTACACTCACCCCCCACTGGCCCAATGCCGTTAACCGGACAGGTGTGAAGCACACGACTGAAGAGTGCTGTGTGCCCGAGAGCAAGGACGTCATGACCGACACGAACAAGAAGCAGCGAGCCGCACGGCTGCGCGCCGAACAGCTGCGTCGCGAGGCCGAGGCCAAGAGCCGTCGCACCCGGGCCATCATCGTGGCCGTCACCACGGTGGTCGTCGCTGCGCTGGTGGTGGGGGTGTTCATCGTGGTGCAGAACGCGCGGCGTGCCTCTGAGGCAGCCGCTGCCGGCCCGCCCAAGGTGAGCCAGCATGGCGGCATCGTGGTGGGGGACGCATCGGCCAAGGTCACCGTGACCACCTACACCGACTTCCTGTGCCCGATCTGCAACCAGTTCGAGAGCACCAACTCGGCCGGCCTCAACAAGCTCAAGGACGAGGGCAAGATCAAGATCGAGTACGTGCCGGTGTCGATTCTCGACGGCTCGTCCAACGGCACGAAGTACTCCACCAGATCGGCGTCGGCCGCCTACTGCGTGATGGAGAGCGATCCCGACAAGTTCCAGGCCTTCTTCAGCGGCATGTATGCCAAACAGCCGGAGGAGAACTCCAGCGGGCTCACCGACAAGGAGATCGCGTCCGTCGCTGGCACTGCCGGGGTCTCGAAGAAGGGCCAGGAGTGCATCACGTCAGAGAAGTACGCCGGCTACGTGGGCAAGGTGACCGATAAGGCCAGCGCTAACGGTCTGCAGGGCACGCCCTACGTCCTCGTCAACAACAAGGCCGTCACGGGCGCAATGGACCCGACTGTGTTCGCCAAGGCGCTCGCCGATGTAGGTGTGACCCTGCCGGCGTAGACCCGGTACCTTCGCCGATCTCATCGACCGGCTTCGCCGCCCACTCCACCGGGGCGGCGGAGCCGGTTGGCTCGTTTCCTGGCCCTCCCAGCCGGTCCTGAGCCTCGGGCGGGCAGGGTGATCTATTCCAGGGGTCGGGTGTCTGTGTGGTGCTGATCCGGGGTGCCAAGGTTGACCCGCTCTGGGTCGTCGAGTTGTGACGTTGTTCGGGGGGGTGTCACCAGGTTGGTGACGGGTGGGTGAAGAACGTGACCGGTGGAGGCAGGATCGGATCAGGGTGACGGTTCGCTGGCTCGCTGTCGGGTCGGATCTGGGACACCGACCGGGTCTGGCCCGGGAAGGCCTCGTCCTCACCGCGGTCACTGGCGTCGCGACCGCGCGAATCAACCGATCCGGTGCCTACTCACCTTCTTGTTCCGATCAGAGCCGGGCGGCAACGTGGATGACCGCTGTCAACAGGTTCAGAGGTCGGTTGCCACCGTCATGTCGAGTGAGGCCAAGGCCTCGGCGGTTTGGTTGCCGGGTGCCAGGCGCGTGGAATAGACCGCCTTTGGCAGTGTCGAGGGGGCCGGTCAGGCCGTGGCGGGGTGTGGGTGGTGCCAACCGCGTGAAGAAGTCCGCGTTCGGCACCGTCGAGTGAGGCCACGGGCGGGAGCGCCATGGTTGCCAGGTGCCAGACGCGTGGAATACGCCGCGTTCGGCACGATCGAAGGGGGCCAACCCGGCAGTGAGGACCCGTCTGGTGCCAACCGCGTTGAGACTGCGCCGCGGTCGGCACCACGCAACGACCCAGCACGGTGCTGATGCTCGACTAGCCCGAAATAATTAGTTCCGAGGGATAGGTGGGTCCGCGTGTCGCGGCCTGGGGCCGGGGCGGGGTCCTGAGTCGGTGTTGCTAACCCAAACATCGACCATGGAGGTCGCGTGGACACCGATCTGGACACCCTGGCTATCGAACTGTGCATGGCGGCAGATGAGTTCATCGCCACGCACCCTGAGTTGGTGCTGTCATGACCGAGGGCGGGATTGAAACTGCAGGTCAGTGGCGCGGGCTGGTGACTTGCTTGGCCAGCCAGCCAGCCAGCCGAGACGGGGCTGGACCACACCAAGTCGTCCAACTGTGACGTTGTTCGCTGGGATGTCACCGAGTTGGCGACGGATGAACGAAGAACGTGACAGGTGGATGCATGATCGGGCGGCTCGGTCGGCGGGAGCCCGCTTGGCCGGGTCTTAGCCACCCGCCAAAGACCTGTAGTCACGAGCGTGGACCGGGCTGCCGGTGAGCGCCCCACCCGGCAGGGGCACCTGGAGCGGATTGGTCCCGTCATCGAAGACAACCGCGTCGATGCCGGCGATCGAGGTGAGCGAGAGCACGATCTGGCCGGTGGCCAGCGGCGCCTCGCCGGCGGCCGGCCCGGGGTCGGAGTTCTCCTGCAGCACCACGTGGGCAACAGTGCCGGCGACGAAGCGCAGCCGCAGTGTGAGCCCGGGCGAGAGCGCGGTGGCTAGTCCGCTCTGCCGTTGGGCGTTGGTAGGCCCTCCCCGAAGGGTCTTCAGGAGATCCTCCGCCTGCTGGGTGGTCGTCTCGAAGGACTGACCGGCTCTGACCTGGGACGGCACCAACTTCGCGTCCTTCACGAACCACACCTGTTGCACAGCCACGCCCGTCGTCGCGGCGGTGGGCGCCGACGGCGTGAATGACGAGCTCTGACTGTCAGGATCGAGCAGGTGGTACGGAACCCCCTTCGGGTCGATGGTGCTGGTGGTGCCCGGGGCCGGAGCACCGCACCCGCCCAGTGCAGACGTCACCCCCAGGGCCGTCAGGCACAGTGCCGTCAGGCCCAGGGCCCCTGAGCGCACTCGACGGCGTCGCACGGGGCGGTTCACGCGTGGTCCCGCCCGGCCGGCACCTCGGGATCGTCCTGGCCAGCGGGCCGTGTGCCCGGGTCGTGGGAACCGCAAGGTTCGGTGCGAGGCGTCGACGCAGGGGCGGGGGAACGGCTTGCTCCCGGCTCCTGGCGTGGCTCGTCGCGGCGGCCTTCGTCTGTATCGGGCGGCACGGCGCGCGGCAACGTGATCGTGAAGCGGGCGCCGCCACCGGCGCGGTTGGTGACCTCGACGGTGCCGCCGTGGGCTCGCACGGTCTCACTCACCAGGCTCAACCCCAACCCGACGCCTGGACGTGACCCCCGAGACCCACCGCGCACGAACCGGGCGAAGATTCGCTCGCGATCGGCCTCGGCCACCCCAGGCCCAGCGTCTTCGACGCAGAGCCGGACGTGCTCGAGGTCTGCGCTCACGGTCACCCTGCGCAGGCCGTCGCCATGCCGGTCGGCGTTGGTGACCAGATTGGCGATGGCCCGGTGCAGGTGGCCGCGGTCGACCTTGACCCAGAAGGGTCCGCCGTCGAACACCCGCAACGTGGTGTTGTCGTGGCCCGTCAGCGACAACGACTCACGTACCAGGGCGCTGGCGTCGCTGATCTGCACGGTGCCGATCTCGCCGGCATCGAGACGGCCGAGCTCGAGCAGGTCTTCGAGCATCCCGCGAAAGCGCGCCAGCTCGGCCGACATCAGATCGAGCGCCTGCTGGGAGGTGGCGGGCAGTTCCGAGCGGCGCGACTCCATCAGCTGCACCGTCGTCGTGAGGGTGGTCAGCGGGGAGCGCAGCTCGTGGGCCACGTCGGCGGTGAACCGGGCCTCTCGCTCGATCCGCTCGGCGAGCGCGTCGACCATCGCGTTGAGCGACACGGCGATGGTGGCCAGGTCGGGGTCGCGGGAGGGGCGCAGCCTGGTGTTGAGCTCGCCGCCGGCAATGCGTGCCGACGCCCGCGCGACGTCGTTGAGCGGCACGAGCAATCGTGCAGAGGCCCATCGGCCGAGCAGGGCGAACGCCAGCACGGTGAGCGCGGTGCAGACAGCGAGAATGCGGGCCAAGATGTCGAGTGTGCGGTCGAGCTCGGCGGCCGGTGACACCTCGTAGAAGCGGGCGTTGGCGGCCGGCACGCTCACCCCGACGGCGATGGCGGGTTCGCGATCGAGCTTCGTCCACACCGCGGCCACGCCCCCGTCGGCCACGATGCGCTGCAGGTTGGCGGGCACCGTGGACTGCGAGCGGGTGAGTGAAGAGGAGTACCAGGTGCTGCCTCGCTGCAGCAGCAGCACAGTGCCCGGAGGCGGGGCGGCGGAGTTGAGCACATCGCTCACCTCGCGGCCGCCCGTGAGCAGGCCCGAACGCACGTAGGCGGCGTCGGCGAAGGCTTGCCGCGAGGCGGAGTCGACCCGTTGGCCGCTGAGGTAGCTGCGGGCGAGCAGATACGTGCCGAGCGAGAGCACCGTCGCGATGGCCAGACTTCCGGCGGCGAACGCGAGGGTGACCGTGCGCCGCAGCCCCAACCTGGCGAGCCGCGGAAAACGGCGCAGGAACGCATCGTTGAGGCGGGCTCGCCAGGAGATGCGGGTCATGGGCTTGCGATCGCCGTCCATCGCGGCCCGAGACACTGGCGCCGCTCAGCGCACATCGAGGCGATACCCCAAGCCGCGCACCGTGGCCACCAGCAGCGGGTGGGCCGGATCGATCTCGACCTTGGTGCGCAATCGCCGCACGTGCACGTCCACGATCCGCTCGTCACCGAAATATCCTCTGTCCCACACATTTTCGAGGAGTTCCTGACGCGAGTGGACCCGCCCTGGGGGAGAGGCGAGCTCCACGAGCAGGCGTAGCTCGGTGGCGGTGGGGTGCAGCGGGACACCATCGGCCAGCACCGTCCCCCGTTCGATGTCGAGCACGAGCTGGCGGTCGGAATCGAGCATCACGATGCCCGGTCGCCGATCGAGGCGCACGATCGTCTGATGCGGTGCCCGGCGCAGCAGCGCCCGGATCCGCGCCCGCAGCACACCCAGATCGAAGGGCTTCGTAACGTAGTCGTCGGCGCCCGCCTCGAGCGCGTCCACGATGTCAGGCGTGTCGGCGCGCGCGCTCAGGACGATGATCGGCGCGTCGTGGGTGGCGCGCACGCGGCGGATGAAGGTGTAGCCGTCCATGCCGCCCAGCATCAGGTCGACGAGCATGGCGTCGGCGGTCTGCTCCTGCAGAATCTCCAGGCCGGCCTCGGCGCTGTGGGCCTCCAGCACCTCGTAGCCCTCGTCGGTCAGTGCCAGGCGGAGGGCCATCCGGATGCCGTCGTCGTCTTCGACAACGAGTAGTCGCGTGCTCACTCGGTCATCGTGTCATCGGCGGAGGTTGCGGCGGTGGGCGACACCCTCACCGGCCGAAGGGGTGAAATGTGAATCATCCCAACGCTCCACTGGCAGGTCGGCGGATTTGGCTTATGCTCATCTGTGACGAGTGACATACCTGTAGGCATGTCACGCCGAGGGTGCCACATTTAAGGCGCCACAGGGGGTATCCGTGCGGGCAACCGCTGATCGAGTTTGGGGCGAATGACCTTGTCGACGGAGGTGGTCGAGTCCCAGCCGCTGTTCGGGCCTCATGCTTCCCGTGAAACGGGCAGGCGGGCGGTTGGCAGTTCGGGCGCCGTGCACAACACCGTGCGCCACAACAACGAGATGGATCACCCCTGGCGGGTCTGGTGCAGGTTCAAGGGTGGCTCGTACGCGGGGGTAAGCCCGGTGGGCGACGAAGTGCTCGTCTTCGCCGGCGACTCCAGCAGCGGACGATCGGGGGCGATGGCGCGGCTGGCCCGCGACGGCTCCGCCTCGCTGCAGTGCCAACAGGCTCCCCAGGCCTTGTACTGTCAAGGGGGCGAGCCTCACCTCGTGCCGAGCGTGCCGGGCCTGACCGAGGCGATCGTGCCAGGCCCAGATGACGTTCTCGTGCTGTGCTCGGCCGAAGTGCTCGAATACCTGCCCCGCGGCTATGGCTTTGTGCTTCCCCGGCTGGGCACGTCGGACGCCGAGATCGAGGCCCTGCTGGCCGAGGTGCTGTCGTACGCCGAAGACGGCGCCGCAGCGGTGATCCGGCGGCTGGCGCGACCCTGATCGCACGCATCTCGATCGTGTGAAGTTTGCCTCCTGTGGGTGCGGGAACGTCGCTGTGGGCTCATCCTGAGGTGACCTGGTGCGAGCCCTGCGGTTCAGCTGGAGGTCACGATGGATCGGAACGTCGAGATTGCGCCGTTCTCGCGGAGAGGCGGCGTGTTAGCAGGCTTCATCGTGTCCGGACGCTGGCCGGACACCACCCGCGAATGGGCCCAGTTCCTCACCCTTGCAGTGCGGTTGGCGGCCGTCCCCGGGATGCTGGGCAAGACGTCGGTCTTCGCCACCACCGATGATCGTCCAGACTCTGCCGGCTCCATTCCCGATCCGGTCGGGCTCGTGTTGTGCGCGGGACCCGTCGTCGGCGACGGTGCCCCCAGCCCCGGGGCGCTCGCTGCGCCCTTGCCGTCGGCCGTCCTGTTGCTGCATCCTCCGCAGGAGTCGATGCCGTCCACACCCGAGGCGGCGGGCGCGGCCTCAGGCTGTGTGCTGCTGCCGGGTCTGCCGCATCTGGGTCTCGATCATCGCGCTGCCTGGGTGGAGGCCGAGGCGGACGGGACGCTGACTCGGCTCGTCAGCCGGGTCGGGGTAGATCCCCAGGTCGACCCGGACACGGCCGTGTTGGCGATGTTGCTCGCGGCGTAAATAGCTGGACTCGACCTACTGCGTGGCCCCCGAGCCGGCGCCGATAGGTTTCGGGTATGAGCACGACCACCGTGACCCGCGTCCATCTCGGCACCGACCACGCCGGCTTTCCCTTGGCCGAGCGGCTGCGGGAGGTGCTGCCCGAGCACGGCTATGAGGTGATCGATCACGGCGCACTGACCTTCGACGCCGAGGACGACTACCCGTCGTTCTGTATCGCGGCGGCCGAGGCCACCCTGGCGGATGCGGGCTCGTTGGGAGTGGTATTGGGCGGCTCCGGCAACGGTGAGCAGATGGCCGCCAATCTGGTGCGGGGAATCCGGTGCGCCCTGGCGTGGAACGAGGAGACGGCCCGGCTCGCGCGCGAGCACAACAACGCCCAGGTTGTCTCGATCGGTGCCCGCATGCACGATCTCGACACGGCCACCCGGATCGTGCTCACCTTCCTCGGCACGCCGTTCTCCGACGAGCCTCGGCACCAGCGGCGGATCGACGAGATGGCCGCCTACGCCGGCTAGGGGCAATGCCGTTCGGTCAAGGTTCGGGGTGGGTGCCAACCGGGATTTCGGGGTTGCGTCTGGCGAGGAAGGCGCAGCCCTTGTAGGAAGGTGAATCACAGTCTTGCCGGACTTCTGAGTCGATTTCCACACAAGACGCCTGACCCGATGCCAACCGCAGCGGATAGACCGCGGACGGCAGCATCGAACGACCTCAACCCCAGTTCTGGTACTGAACCTGGTGCAACCGCGGCAACTTCACCGCGAACGGCATCACCCAGCGACTCAGGTCCGCGAGAGGTCGAGTCTGGCTTCGGGGAGCTGTGAAGGGGGCGGTTTCTGACGCTATGGCGATGCCCCGCCGGAGGGGGCATCGTCACAGCGCCGAAAAGTCCGTGGCCTGCGACTGTCGAAACCTTCCGTTGCGGAAGACTCGGGCAGGCTGCGGCTTCCCATCGCCCGGCTCCGCCCGCCTGTCGCCCGGCTCTGCACTCTGCTCCTGCGCCGCTGGGCTTCCCGCGCGCCGCTGAGCTTGCTCATCTGTTGCCGGCCTGCCAGGACGCCGTTGGCTGGGCCATCTGGATTAGGTCCGGGGGCCCTAACCCAGCCCTAACCCCGCCCTTCCCCAGCCCTAACCTCGCCGAACAGGCCCCGCGACACTCCACACAGATCGTGACACCCACAGCAGACGACCAACCGAACGGCAGTGGGGCTGAGGGCGCACCCTAATCACCCTCAGGGCCTTCCTGGCGGAAGTCACCCGACGCGGCGCGAATCTCACGCAGACCGACGAATAGCTCATCGGCGGCTTCCGCGGATAGGTCGGCGAGGAAGAACTGTGCGCTCTGCAGAGCCGCCGTGGCCGCCGCCATCTGCTGGCGTCCGGTCTCGGTGAGCTCGGCGAGCGTGCGCCGGCGGTCGTTCGGGTCGATCTGCCGCGCGACCAGGCCGGCCTTCTCCAGCCGGTCGATCGAGTTGGTGACCGAGGTGGGGTGCACTTGCAGGCGCTCGCCGATCTTGGACAAGGGCAGCCGACCGCTCCGGCTGAAGCTCAGCAGGACGAGCACCTCATAACGGCTGAACGTCAGGCCGAAGGGTCGCAGGGCGGAGTCGATCTGAGTGAGCAGCAGTTGGTGCACACGCATCACCGACGTCACGACGCGCATGCCCTTGGCGTCTCCGATGTGCTGACCCCACAGCTGGCCCGCTCGCTCGATCGGGTCGAAGGCCAGAGGGGGAGTCTTACTCACGCCGGGGACGTTACCAAGTCGGCAGGGTCGGATCCGGGAGTGCGACGGTTGATCAGCACGAACGCCAGCCGCGCCAGGTTGACCGACACCACCACGCCGGCGGCCAGCGTCCACACCAGTCGGCTGGCGTCCAGATTGGGGTAGAGCACGTAACCCGTGCCGGCGGCGATCGGCACCGCCATCCATTCCGGACGCCGGGCCAGGCAGATCAGCGGCACGAGCACCAGCATGTACCAGGCGTAGGAGGGCGTGGCCAGCAGGAACGCCGTGCCCAGCAGCCAGACCCCGCTGCGCCACGGCTGGCGCGGATCTGCGAACCACCACACCGCCAGCACCGTGCAGACCACGATGAGGGCCGCCGCCGGATAGAGCGCCTGCTCCGGCACCCCGATGGTGCCGAGCACCCCGAACCTGCGGATGCCGCGTCCGGTGTCCTGATAACCCTGGTCGGCGAAATAGCCGGGCAGGTAACCGATCACACGCGAACCGACGGCCAGGTAGTGGGGCAGATAGAACGCGACGATGGTGACGATCGTCGCACCGGCTACTACGAGGGCCCCGCGCAGGTCGCGGGTGCGCGGGCGCAGGCTGATGAACGTGGGGGCGAGCACGACGGGAAAGATCTTGGTGAGGATCGCCAGCGCCAGAAGCACTCCCGTCCAGACCCCGCGCTTGGTGCCGTGGCCCAGCGCCGACACTGCGCACGCCCCGAGGACGAAGCCGGCGGCGAGGACGTCGACGTGTCCGTTGGCGCTCGCCTCCACCGCGACCGTGGGCGACCAGCCCCACAGAATCGCCCACCGGGGGTCGATGCCGAGGCGCTTCATGAGCCACAGAAGCAATACGACGATTGCGATGGCGAGCAGGGCTGCGACCACCTGCACCCCGGTGGTGCCGGCCGACCAGGGAGTCACCGCGGCGATGGCTGCGAAGTAGGCCTGAGCGGCCGGGGGATAGATGGTCGGCACCGCCGGCCGAGACAGGACGGTCCACCGGCGGTTCCGCCAGCGCTGTGCGGCCTCGTCCGGTGTGAGCGGCCAGACCGTCGTGATGTGAGAGTGCTGATCCGGCCGTAGCCCGGGAAACAGAATGGGGTCGCGCAGCTTGGCGAGTGCGTCGTCGCCCGGCACGTACCGGTAGGGCGAAGTGCCCGACAACTGCACCCGGCCGTCCCAGACGTAGTGATAGGCGTCGGTGGACGTGACCGGCGGCACTCTGAAGGCCGCCAGCTGGCAGCAGACAGTGCCCGCGATGATGATGATCGCCGCCGTGCGCCGGTTGCCGATCCGGCCCAGGAAGGCCACTGCGGCGCACGCGCCGAAGAGTAGGCAGGTCCACAGCCAGTGGCTGGCCCAGGCGGTCGGATCGCTTCGGGGCGCCGGCTGACGCACCACGAGGTAGCAGCCGAGGGTGCAGAGCAAGGCAGCCAATGTCAGCCGGGCCGTCGTGAGCATGCGTACAGAGTGCCAAGTCGAAGGCCTGCGCCGCGCCAGGCCTCGGGCTTGGGCGCGGCGTGGGCCGCGGGGATGATGCGCGCACAATTTGCTAGGATGTCCTAGTAATTGTCGAAGGAGACGCCATGGCCACCCCGCCGCCCCTGCACGTTCCCGTCCATCCGGTGCGGATCGTCACCGCCGCCAGCCTCTTCGATGGTCACGACGCCTCCATTACGATCATGCGGCGCATCCTGCAGAGTCAGGGGGCCGAGGTGGTGCACCTGGGCCACAACCGCTCGGTCGACGACGTGGTCGAGGCCGTGATCAGCGAGGACGCGCAGGGCGTCGCTGTCTCCTCCTACCAAGGTGGGCACGTCGAGTACTTCCGATACCTGGTGGAGCGGTTGGCCGAGCGAGGCGCCTCCCACGTACGGGTCTACGGCGGGGGCGGCGGGGTGATCGTGCCGAGCGAGATCGAGGAGCTGGCCGGCGTCGGGGTCAAGATCTTCTCCCCGCAAGACGGTCAACGGCTCGGCCTGGCCCGCATGGTGAACACGATCATCGCCGAGTGCGATCGCGACCTGTCGCTGGAACCGCCGGCCGACTGGACCGCCGCGGCCGCGGGCGATCGGGCCGCACTGGCCCGGGCGTTGACCGTGGCTCAGGCGGGGCGCCTGCCCGAGCGGGTGCGGGCCGCCCTGGCGGCCGGCGGCGCGACGGTTCCAGTGCTGGGCATCACGGGCACGGGAGGCTCGGGCAAGTCGTCGTTGACGGATGAGCTGGTGCGCAGGTTCCGGTTGGATTCCGGCGGGAAGGTTCGTCTGGCGGTGCTGGCGGTCGACCCGACCCGCCGTCGGGGTGGTGGTGCCCTGCTGGGCGACCGGATCCGGATGAACTCGATCACTGGCGAAGGTGCCGACTCGGTGTTTTTCCGCTCGATGGCCACCCGTGGGTCGCTCACGGGGCTGCCGGAGCACCTGCCGGACGTGCTGGCGCTGCTGCGCGGCAGCGGGGTCGACGCCGTCCTGCTCGAGACGCCGGGCATCGGTCAGGGCGACACGGGCGTGCACGGCATCGTCGATGTGGCGTTGTACGTGATGACGCCCGAATACGGCGCCAGTTCGCAGTTGGAGAAGATCGACATGCTCGACTTCGCCGACGTGGTGGCCATCAACAAGTTTGAGCGCCGTGGCGCGGCCGACGCGCGGCGGGACGTGGCGCGCCAGCTCGTGCGCAATCGTGAGGCGTTCGGCTCCTCGCCCGACGACATGCCGGTGTTCGGCACGTCGGCCGCGACGTTCAACGACGACGGCGTCACCGCGCTCTATCAGTTCGTGCGAGATGCACTGGTGGCCAAGGGACTTCGGATCGACGACCCTCAGTTGCCGGCCGTTGCGGGCAAGGTGTCGACCTCGCTGCACGCAGTGGTGCCGGCGGCCAGGGTGCGGTACCTGTCGGAGGTCACGTCCGCCGTGCGGGCCTATCACGCGGAGACCGAGCAGCAGGTTGCGGCAGTGGCCCGGGCCGAGGCCCTATCGGTGGCGGCGACCGCTGTCGAGCAAGCGGGAGCCGAGTCCGCTGCTCTGATCGCCGTGCTCGACGAGGCGCGCGCCAAGGTGAGTTCCGCGACCAGCGAGCTGCTGCGGGCCTGGCCCGAACGGGTGGCGCAATACCGTGACACCGAACTAGTGGTACGGGTGCGTGACCGTGAGCTGCGTACCCCGTTGGTGCGAACCACATTGTCGGACAGCGTGATTCCCCGGGTTGCTTTGCCCCGGGTACGGCAGTCGTCAGAGGTGTTGCGATTCTTACGGTCTGAGAACCTTCCCGGCTTTTTCCCCTACACCGCAGGGGTTTTCGCGTTCAAGCGTGAGGGCGAAGACCCGGCCCGGATGTTCGCCGGCGAGGGCGACGCCTTTCGTACCAACCGGCGGTTCCGTTACCTGTCGCAGGGCAACCCGGCCACCCGCTTGTCGACGGCGTTCGACTCGGTGACCCTGTATGGCATCGACCCGGCGACCCGTCCGGACATCTACGGCAAGGTGGGCACATCGGGTGTCTCCATTGCGACCCTCGACGACATGCGCGAGCTCTATGCGGGTTTCGACCTCACGGACCCGTCCACGTCCGTCTCGATGACGATCAACGGCCCGGCTCCTACCCTGCTCGCGTTCTTCCTCAACACGGCGATCGACGCCGAGGTGGCCAAGTTCACAGAGTCAGCCCGACGGGAACCGTCCGAGGTCGAGCGTGCGGAGATCTCGGCGCGCACCGTCGCGAGCGTGCGCGGCACGGTGCAGGCCGACATCCTCAAGGAGGACCAGGGCCAGAACACGTGCATCTTCTCGACGGAGTTCTCGTTGCGAATGATGGCCGACATTCAGGAATGGTTCATCGCCCACCAGGTGCGCAACTTCTACTCGGTGTCGATCAGTGGGTACCACATCGCCGAGGCCGGGGCGAACCCCATCAGCCAGTTGGCGTTCACGCTGGCCAACGGTTTCACCTACGTGGAGTCGTATCTGGCCCGCGGCATGAAGATCGACGACTTCGCCCCGAACCTCTCGTTCTTCTTCTCCAACGGGATGGACGCGGAGTACACCGTGATCGGCCGGGTGGCCCGGCGCATCTGGGCCGTTGCCATGCGCGACGTCTACGGGGCGAACGAGCGCAGCCAGAAGCTGAAGTACCACGTGCAGACTTCGGGGCGTTCATTGCACGCCCAGGAGATGGACTTCAACGACATCCGCACCACCCTGCAGGCTTTGTGCGCGATCTATGACAACGCGAACTCGTTGCACACCAATGCCTATGACGAAGCCGTCACCACGCCGAGCGACCACTCGGTGCGTCGGGCGCTGGCGATCCAGCTGATCATCAACCGCGAATGGGGCCTGGCGATGAACGAGAACCCGCTGCAAGGTTCTTTCATCGTCGAGGAGCTCACCGATCTCGTCGAGGCAGCCGTGCTCGCCGAACTCGATCGGATCACCGAGCGCGGCGGCGTCCTGGGGGCGATGGAGACCGGCTATCAGCGCGGCAAGATCCAGGACGAGTCCATGCGCTACGAGCAGGGCAAGCACGACGGCACCCTGCCGCTCGTCGGCGTCAACACCTTCCTCGATCCGCACGCCGACGAGACCCCGGCCCGCGAACTCGAGCTTGCGCGCGGCACCGAGGCTGAGAAGCAATCGCAACTACGGCGGTTGCACGACTTCCACAGCCGGCACGCACACGAGGCACCGGCCGCGCTGACCCGGTTGAAAGAGGCCGCCGTCTCCGACCAGAACGTGTTCGCCGTGCTGATGCAGGCCGCTCGGGTGTGCTCGCTCGGCCAGATCACCGAGGCGTTCTTCGAGGTGGGAGGGCAGTATCGGCGGTCGGTGTGAGTCGTCCGCCCGGTAAGGGGGAGCCGTTGCGTGATCAGGGGGTTCGTGGTGGACACGGCAGGCGGCCCAGCCGAACCTCACGATTTCCGGTGAGCACGTAGGTGATCCGCTCGGAGTGCCAGGCTGACAGCTCCGGCAGCGCCTCGACATCGAAGAACCCGACATCGGTGTTCTCGTCGTCGCCAAGGGCGGGTTCACCCGACACCCAGCTGCAGGCGAAGGTGTGGTCGAGATATTGGGTCACGTCGCCGTTGGAGTAGGTGATCTGGTCGGTGACGGCCAGCCAGACCAGCCGGTCGATCTCTGCGACCACGCTCGCCTCCTCCCGCAGCTCGCGCAAGGCAGCCACGTGGGCATCTTCGCCCGGGTCGATGATGCCGGTGACCGGCGTCCAGTGGCCATTGTCGCTGCGGCGCACCAACAAGACCTCGGTGCGCTGGTCGGACGTCTGCCGGGTCACCACCGCCGTCACGCCGGTGAGCCAGAGCGGGTCGTGCCCGATCTTTGCGCGCAGGGCGAGAATGAAGTCGGGAATGGGCACCCGGCGAGGTTAGCTCAACCGGGTGAACTGCACCGTCACCTCGCTCTTGCTGTCCTTGGGGCCGATGTACATCCCCTTGAACGGCGGCACGTCGGAATAGTCGCGTCCGCGCGCGACCACCACATGGTCGAGAGCTACCGGCCGCCCGTTGGTGGGGTCCATCGACAACCAGTCCCCGAGCCAGGCCTCCACCCAGGCGTGTGACTCCCCGCTGCTGGTCTCCCCGACCTCGCTCGATTCCTGCGGCACGAGGTATCCGGAGACGTACCGTGCCGGAATGCGCAGCTCGCGCAGGCAACCCACCGTGAGGTGGGCGAAGTCCTGGCAGACTCCGCGACGGGCCATCCAGGCATCGTCGGCCGACGTGTGCACGCCGGTGACTCCACGCTCGAAGGTCAGCTGGTTCGTGATCAGCTCGGCGACGGCCTGCACGGCCTCCCGCGGCTGGAGGCCAGCAGCTGCCTGCCGCACGAGCAGCGCCAGGTCGGCGCCGATCGTCGTCTGCGGCGTGGGGGCCAGCCATTCGTAGTAGAGATCCTGAACTGTGCTGAGCTGCAAGCGGTTCCACGTGATCGGCTCGTCGTCGTCCTCGTCAGGTAAGGCGGGAGCGGTGCGGTACAACTCCACGGTCGAGGTGGACTCCACTGTGAGCTGGGCGTGGTCGGTGATCGCCTCGATGGCCATCACGTGCGTGCCCCACGCATCGCGGTACACCTGGCTCCACGTCATGGGCCGCACCCGGATGCGGTTCTCCAGCGTGGTCTGCCCCGGCTCGGTCACCGGCGTCATTCGCAGCTCGTTGTGCGAGGCTGAGGCGGCGCCGGCATAGCTCAGCACCGTGCGATGCGTGATCCGATAGCGTCGCTGCTGACCCGCGGTCGGCGGGTGAAACGCATTGGGGCTCACGCCAGTTCCTCCGTCCATTGCTGCACTGGGCCGGCCTTGAAGTAACGCCGGGCGACGGCGTCCGAGGCCGCGATCACGGTCTCCTGAACGCGCTGCATCTGGGCCGGCAAGTCGGGCAGGACATCGGAGAAGGCGCGGTACTCCAAGGAGGTTCGCACCCGACCGAGCCGACGACGGGCCTCGTCGGAGAAGCCGACCCGGTCGATCCCCGGGTCCAGTTTGCGCAACCTGCCCTCGGCATCGGTCAGCGCATAGACGATTGAACGAGGGAACAGACGGTCGAGCACGAGGAACGCGGCTGCCCGCTCGTCGGTGACCAGTCCGCGGCTGGTGCGCACGTAGGCCTGAGAGGCGCCGCATGACTGCAGCACCGTCATCCATGCCGACCCCATCCCTGGGTAGGCGGCTGTGGCCACCAGCCGCGCCGTCATGTCTGCACGTTCCAGAGCCCGTCCCAGCAGAAGAAAGTCGAGCGCCTCGTCATGACTCATGGTGGAGTCGGCGATGCCGCTGACCAGCGCCGACCGTTCCCGCACCCAGGCCAGATGCCGCGCAGTGACCTGTGCTGAGCCCAGATCGCGCCAGCGGTGCCAGGAGGTGTTGATGCATTCCCACAACTCCGTCGAGAGAGTCTCCCGGGCGCGCCGGGCGTTCTCGCGGGCGGCCCACCACGTGCCGGCGATGGTGGAAGCATCGGTGGAGTCGAAGACGAGACGCTTGCCCACGTCGGCGAATGTCACCGGGCCGTCGGGGGTGGGTAACCCCATGACCACCGACAGCACGTGCCGGGCAGAGATCGAGTCACCATGCGCGGTGTCCTCCATCTGCTGCAACCGCAGCACGTCGACGATGCGGGCGGTGCCGTCGGCGCGCTCCACATAGCGACCGATCCAGAACAGCGACTCTGCAATCCGGCTCAGCATGAGCGCACCTCGTGATGAATCTCGTTGGCTTGCAATCTGTTAGCGCCTGACTGTTGTTGCTGTTGCTGCTGTTCCTCCTCGCGGATCCGGTCCGCGCTGGAACTGGCCGGCGCGGCCATCACCACGACCTCCCGCGACTGCTTCGGCTCCACACTCGGCTTGGGCGTGCCGCGATCCGAGAGCACCCAGGTGTCCTTGGAACCGCCGCCTTGGGAGGAGTTGACCACGAGCTGCCCCTCGGGAAGGGCGACCCGGGTGAGCCCACCGGGCAGCACCCGCACCCGCGAACCGTCATTGACGGCGAAGGGTCGCAGGTCGACGTGCCGAGGCGCCATCTTGCCGTCGATGAAGGTCGGCACCGTCGACAGCTGCACCGTAGGCTGTGCGATCCAGCCCCGTGGATCGGCTTTCAATCGGGTGCGCAACTCATCCTTAGTCTTCTGGTCGGCGGTGCCACCGATCACAAGGCCCTTTCCGCCGGAACCATCGACGGGCTTGACCACCATCGAATCGAGGTTGGCCAGCACGTGGGAAAGCTGATCCGGCTCGGTGCACCGATAGGTGTCGACGTTGAGCAGCTTCACGTCCTCGTCGAGGTAGTAACGCACCAGGTCGGGAACGTACGAGTACAGAAGCTTGTCGTCGGCGACACCGTTGCCGATGGCGTTGGCCAAAGTAACCCGGCCGGCACGCACCGCCGAGATGATTCCGGCCACCCCGAGCATTGAGGTACTACGGAAATGCACAGGATCGAGGAAGTCGTCGTCGATCCTCCGGTAGATGACATCCACCGGCTGCTCACCCTGGGTGGTGCGCATCCGCACCTGGCCACCGTTGCAGACCAGGTCGCGGCCCTCCACCAGTTCCACGCCCATCATCCGCGCGAGCAGCGCATGCTCGAAATAGGCGCTGTTGTAGACGCCGGGGGTCAGCACCACCACGGTCGGGTCGCTGGATCCGCTCGGTGCGGCGGCGCGCAAGGCGTTGAGCAGCATCCGCGGGTAGTCGTGCACGGGCCGGATCCGCATGGTGGAGAACGACTCCGGGAAGACGTTGGTCATCGCCCGGCGGTTGGCGATCACGTAGCTCACTCCCGAGGGGACCCGGACGTTGTCTTCGAGAACTCTGAAGCGCCCCTCCTCATCGCGGATCAGGTCGATGCCCGCGACGTGGATTCGCACACCGTTCGCGGGCCGGATACCTACGACGGCGCGGTGATAGTGGTGAGAAGAGGCGATCACCTCCCACGGGAGAATGCCGTCGGCCACAGCCCGGGGAACATCACCTTCGCTGGTGTAGATGTCCTCAAGGAGGGCTTCGAGGGTGCGAACGCGCTGGATGATGCCAGTCTCCAGCTCGCGCCACTCTTCGGCGGAGATCACCCGCGGTACTGCGTCGAGCGGGAAGGGCCGCTCTTCCCCGGCGTAGTCGAAGGTGACCCCCTGGTCGAGGTAGGTCCGGGCCAGGGCATCGGCACGCTCAGTCAGCACCTGCGCGGTCATCTGCCGAAGCGTGTGGTGCACGGGCTGGTAGGGCCCGCGCGGCAACTCGGCTTCGGCCAGCATCTCGTCCCATATGCCGGAGGCGAGTCGGTATCCACTGAAGAGGTCGCTCACGTGCGCAGCGTATGACCGCTGTGTTGCGGCGAGGTTACGTAGAGCCGGCAGACCTGGCGGGAGCAGCTTGGTGCCAGAGTGGTCTTGTGTCGCTGCGAACCACGACGGACCCGTGATGCGGATCGTCAGCATCGTCCCCTCGCTCACCGAGGCCATCGCCTGGACGGCGCCCGAGGCGCTTGTGGGCTGCACCGACTGGTGTACTCACCCCGCCTGGCTCGCCGAATCCGGAGTGGTCAGGGTTCGAGGCACCAAGAACCCCGATGTAGACGCCATCGTTGCCCTGCGGCCCGATCTCGTGGTGGCCAACGAAGAGGAGAACCGGCTGCCCGATCTGGTCGCCCTGCAGGAGGCAGGCATCGATGTGATGGTGACAACGATTCGCTCGGTCGCCTCGGCATTGTCTGAGCTGGATCGGCTGATGCGCGTCTGCGGATGGTCGCGACCGGCGTGGCTCGACGAGGCCTCAGCCGTGTGGGTTGCGCCCGAGCAGGTGTCGCGAGAGCGGCGGCGTGCGGTCATACCCGTCTGGCGGCGTCCGTGGATGGCCGTCGGGCCTGATACTTATGCAGGCGACTTGCTGGCGCGACTGGGTGTGGACAATGCGCTGGACCCACTCGCTGGCCCGCGCGATCGTGAGTCGGTTGACCCGGCGCTGCGTTATCCCCACTTCAGTCCAGCCGACCTCCCCGAGATCGACCTGGTGGTTCTGCCCGACGAGCCCTATCGCTTCAGCTCCCACGACGGGCCCGAGGCGTTCGACGGGCTGCCATGCGCGCTGGTGAACGGGCGCTTGCTGACCTGGTACGGGCCCGCCATGGTGGCGGCGCCGGAGCAGCTCCTGGTTCAGCTTCGGGCGCCGCTATAAGGCGGAGGTTCCTCCGGCGGCAGAAGTATCGGCGCGCGAGAGAGGTAGGAATGCCCAGTTGGCGTGATGGTCACCACGTCGGGTGGCGACTTGTCGGGGTCGTCTGGGTTGGGCTGGAGCTTGGCTGACCAGCCAGGAGCTTGCTTGGCGTAGTTGCAGCGTTCGCAGTATCCCTGGCCTTCGTCGTAGCTTGTCTGGGCGCCGTTGGCGTAGCCGTTGGCGTAGCCGGTGACGTGGTCGATGTGTCTGATCGGTGCACCGCAGCCAGGCGTGCGGCAGCGTTGGTCGCGGGCCTTGACGAGATCGCGTAGTCCGCCGGTGAAGGTACGTGAGCGCGACTCGCGGGCCACGACCTGGCCGATCTTGTTCGTGTAGAGGCACCGCAACCGGACCTTGGTGTCGGGGTCAGTGACGAGGTCGCGGGCGAGCCAGGCGGGCAGAGGTTCGTCGTTGAGGAGCGCGGGTGTGCTCCCACCGTTGAACAGGGCGGTGTCGGACATGACCAGCTGAAGCTCGATCGGCGGCCGACTCTGCTGCCCTGCTGAGGCCGGCTCGGCTTCGTCGTGTTCCGGCAGGCCATCGCTTGCCGCCCCTCTGGCTGCGGGGCTTTCGCCCTCTCCAGCTGTCCTTTCGCTCGCATCTGTGTCGGGAAAAGGCGTGTTCGGCGCAGGTCTGTACGCGTCATGCTGGCTGGCGCGGTGTCCGGTGATCTTCTCAACGAGAGCGTCTGCCATCACCTGGCCCGACGTGCGCGGGTCGCCGGCGGCCCGCGCGGACGCGGCATTCGCGTTGAGGGCTGCCATGACCGCGACGACGTCCTCGGCCGGCAGCCGGGCTGTGAGGTGACTCATGATGTCGGGGGCAGGACGGGCGGTGACGCACCGTTCCTTGCGTGCTTTCGCGATGCGTCGGACTTGGCTCTCCGGATCGAGCCGATAGCCCAGCGCCCGGGCACAAGCTCGTAGTGCTTGCTCTGAGAGGTGGCTGAACTGACCCACGAGGTCTTCGTCCACGATGCTGCGATGGGCGGCGGACAAGGTCGCCGTCTCGTGCACTACGCCGATGGCAGCCCATTCGCTGATGAGGCCTTCGTCGAGCGCGGCCAGAGTGTGTGGCATATCCCGGCACAAGCTGCGCCCGACGCCGAGCAAGGTCGCCCCACGGGTGGGAGAGATTCTTCTGGCCAGAGCAACTTGACTGGCCACTCCGGCGCCCAAATGCTCTTGCGGGATACCTGCCGTCGCCTGTTCGCCAACCTGCGAGTCATATAGCGCGGATGCCCCTCGGGCCTGAGCTGCCCTCGTACGCCGCGCCAGTGTTTCCAGCGCTGCCAGTTGATCGATCCGCTCAGCGTCGTGGACGTCTGCGTCCAGACCGCGCAACGTCTCGGCCAACGCGCGCACACCTGCAGACCGGAGTCCGGACGCATCCGCCTGCGTCGGGACACCATCTGACATGCCCAAGAACCTACCTCAAGCCAACTCCATTGTCTAGAACAGATGTCAGAACGATTAATGCGTTTTGATGAATCTTGATCTAGCTTGCGATCGACTCCACGGCGAAGGTAGCGGAGATGGTGTGCTCGGTGTCGGGCGGAATGACCACCGCCTGCTCCAAGGCGTTGGCGGTCTCGACGCACACCATGCGGGGCCACTCGTCGTCGCCCAGGTCCGACACGGCAGCTGCCTTTTTGTCCCACGGATTCCAGACCACCGTGCTGGCCGAGTCACTCTTCGACACCACGATCCGGCGACCCAGCACCGGATCGACGATCGTGGTGGTCGCGGTGGAGGCGTACACCCGGTCGGTCTCGCCGTTGAACGTCACCGCGCCCGACTGCGTCTTGCTGGCGCCTCCGCTCACCTTGTCGACATAGCTGGCCTCGGCAAGCCCCTCAACCCTGGTCTGCCGCACGTCACCCACGACGAAGTACGTGTGCAAGGCCTCTTCGAGGTCCATCCCGTCGGCGCCGGTGCGGGTGGTAAGTGCGACGCTCAGCGTCGTCCCGACCCTGACCTCGAAACGCAGTGCAGCGTCGTCGGGCCAGCCGTCGGCACCGTTAACCCCCGCAAGGTCGGAGTGGTCCAGCTCAAGGGTGAGCAGCACGTCGTCGCCATCGGTCGTAGCCCCAGTGAGGCGCCATGGAGCACACCGGTAGAAGCCGTGCGAGGGCTTGCGGTCGAGGCTGCGGCCCGGCCCGAACCAGGGCCCGCACAGCGGGATTCCACCTCGCACCGACGTGCCGCGCACGAACAGCGCGTGCTCGCTCACGAACACCACCGGATCTGCGTCGGCAGGCTGCCAGCCGATCAGCTGAGCACCCTGGAAGACGAGCTCGGCGCTGGCCTGAGCGGTCTCCACCCGCACGCCGTCGAGCTCGCCGAACGTCGCGTAGGTAACTGTGGACGGCAGTGTGATGGTCATGCCGGCGACGATAGCGGGGCCGTCGGACCCTAGAGCCTGCTCAGTCCCAGATCTTGGGCCGGGGGCCTGCGCCCGGGATCGCCGGTTCGGCTGTGGCTGCCCATCGCCGACGCCAGCTGGAGGCCTGCGGGCCGCTTAGCGAGGGGGTCTCCTGACGCGCGGCCCGCCGGGAGGCATCCCACCAGGTGGTGGCGTCCTCGTCTGCCAACCGGGCAACCGCAGCTTCCACTCGGGGGCCGAAATGCCGCACGGTCTCGCCTTCGCGGGCTCGCAGCGGTTCGCCGTATCGGACGGTCACCGGGCGCCGTCCCGGGACGGGCCAGTTGCGGCCCCGGGGCATTGCGGCGAACGAGCCGCGGATCGAGACCGGCACGACGGGCACCTTCGCGTGGAAGGCGATGAATGCGGGCGCGAGCTTGAATGGCTGCGCCCAGCCATCCACCGAACGGGTGCCCTCGGGGAAGATGAGGATGTTCCAGCCGTCGTCGAGCAGGTCGGCCGGCTTGGCCGACAGCGTGCTCGAGCGCCGCTCGATGGGAAAGACGTTGAACACCAGGCACGACGACGTGGCGCGCCACCAGGTGTCGAAGAAGTAGTCGGCTGCGGCAGCCACAGCCGTGCGCCGGCGGATCCGTTCAGGCAGCGTGCACAGTACGAGGGGAGTGTCGAGGTGGGAGGTGTGGTTGGCCACGAACACGACGGGGCCGTCCAGGTTGTCGATGAGGTCGAGACCATGCACCCGCACGTCGACGCTCGAGCGCAGAGCGGGCTCAAGGGCCCCCTTCTGCAACACCTCCCGCACCGCGCGTGCGGGGAGGGTGCGCGACCAGGCGCTCGGAAACAGGGTTGAGTCCTGGGGAGGCGCGAACGGCTCCGCCGACCGTGGAACCAGCGGGCGTCGTCCCCACCGCCACCCCTTGGCGGCCATCGCGAGATCCGAGCGCAGCCCTGCGGTCAGCTCGGTGCCCACCTTGCTGAGGTAGCTCATACCCGCACATCCGCCAGCAGGTGCGGTGGGTTGCGCAGATAAGTGATGGACGGGTCGCGACCCACCGTGGACGACGCCATCTCCAGCGCATCGCCCAGTGATGAGGCCGCCCGGAAGCCCATCCGCTCCACGGACTTCCGGTTGGCTCCCACCCAGATCACATCGTCCACGTGGTCAAGGGCGTGTGCGATCCAGTACCACATGTAGAAGGGGTGCACTCCGTGATAGGCGTGCGAGGTGCGGTACTGGTGGATATACCAGGGGTCTTCGGCGTACTGCTGCTCGAATTTGGCCTCGATCACCGCCGGATCAGTGGACACCGTGAGCACTTCCTCGAAGAAATCCACATACGAGGGATGGTGCATCTGATTGAACTCCCACGGCACCGGGTGATAAAGGATCACCGCGCCACCCTTGCGCACGACCGGGGCCCCGATATAGGAGTTGAAGTAGTAGCCCAATCCCATGCAGGCAGCGAGAATCGGGTTCATCACCGAGTTCACGTTGTAGGGGCACACGAACGGCACGCCGAGCACCAGCACGTCTGACTGGCCCTGCACCTCCACCAACTGCTGACGGTGCACCGCTGCCACGGTCTTGGCATGTACCGCCTCGGTTTCGCCGGCTACTACGCCCGTAAGGCCGTAGGGGGCCCGCACGGAGGTGAAGATGTTGTGCCGCAGGCCGCTTGGGGCCACTGCCAGGCCACGCCGGGCCGCCAGCATCGAGGCCTGATCGCGGATGCTCCATTCCCATTCACGCTTATTGAGAAACCCCAGGTTGCCCTCGAAGACATTGTTGTTCACCGTGGTCTCGACGGTGAAGATCTTCAGGTGCTCACGCAGTACGCGCCCCATGCGCCAGGCCGAATGGTGCATGGCCGATCGGGTGTGATCCATGAATGAACGTGAATGCACCATCGTGTGGCTGTTGTGATGGTGCTTCAGGCTCTTGTATGACGCCAAGCCGATGGGCACCGACTTGTGTCCGCCGTCCATGGCCACGAGATTGATGTTGGCGTAGACCAGCAGGTCTGACTCGGCCGCCCGTCGGTTGATCTCCACGTCTTCACCGTGGTCGGTCAGCCCCACGTGCAGCAGGTTGTCGCGATCTTCGGCGTCGTGGTTGTACAGGTCGCCCGCGGGATAGAACGAGCGAAACACCCGCTCGCCCACGATGTCGCGCAATTCGGCGGCCGTCATCCGGCGGTGCAGGGCGTTGGCCGCGATGATCTGCACGTCGTCGACGCCCGCTTCGGCGGCCAGGGTCAGCACCTCTTCGATGATGATCTGGCGCAGGTCGGGCTTCTTCATCGGCGGCAGCGTCAACGAGATGTCGTCGAAGGCGATCGTCAGCTTCATGCCGGCGAACAGCAGCTCCCGCAACGGCGCAGAGCCTTCGGGGTGCTCGAGCGCGGTGCGCACTGCCCCGCGTACGTCGCGGATGCCGGGCAGCGACTCCGGCGGGTACACCACGCGGGTGCCCAACGGGAAGCGCTCCATCCGGAAGCCCTCGCCCTCGTGCACGACGAGTGGTGGCGTCCTGTCATCCACCTCGAGGACGAAGCCGGGTCGGCTCATCGGATACTCCTCACGCGCGTCTCCGCGCATCGAAACACACCTTGACGCCGCCCAGGCGACCCACGCTGTGGGCATGATCGAGGGCCTCGCGCCAGCGACTGAGCGGATAGCGTCCACTCACCAGTCCGTCGAGCGGGGCCTCGCCCGCCAACCGCAGCGCGGTCGGGAACGCATCGCCGCACGAGGCGTAGGTGCCGGCCACCTCGAGCTCGCGGAACCATACCGCCGACAGGTCGATGCCCGGGCCGGGCATGCCCGACAGCACCACGCGGCCACCGGCCCGCGTGCAGTTGAGTGCGAGCTCCACCGACGGTGCCGAACCCACGCAGTCGATGGCCACGTCGACCCCGCCGAGCAGTAGGTCGGGCGAGGACGCCAACTCCATCCCGGCACCTTCCCGCCCGGCGTACACCTTCGTGCCCGCCACCCGGTGCGCACCGGTGGCCCGACGTACCGCCCGCATAGTCTCCTCCGGACGCACCACGTCGGTGGCCCCGAATGCCCGGGCGAGCTCGCGCTGGCGAGAGTGCTTGGCCACCACCATGATCCGGCCCGCGTTGGTCAGCTCACGGAGCGCGAGCGTGGCGAACAGACCCACTGCGCCCGCACCGCTCACCAGCACGGTGCCATCGTCGGGGACCTGGGCGCGCTCGGCCAGCCGCACGGCACACGCGAGTGGCTCCGCAAGCACGGCGCGCTCGTCATCGAGTTCGTCGGGCACCGCGTGCAGTTGCGAGCGGTGCACAGCCATCACCTGACCCCAGCCGCCACCGGTGTCGCTGCAGAAACCGGTCTGCAGGCCGGGGGCCACGTGACCCACGGTGGTGCTGTCGCAGCGGTTGGTGAGCCCGGCCTCGCAGTTGGCGCACAGGTGCACACCGCGCGCTGCGCAGCTCAGCACCGAGTCCATCACTACCCGGGTGCCTGCAGGCAGGTCGTCGCAGTCGTCGAGCAGGTCGCCCACGATCTCATGCCCGGGCACGAAGGGCATCGACACCAGGGAGGAGAAGTACAGGCTGGTGGAGCCGGTGAGCATGCCCAGGTCGGAGCCGCAGATGCCCGACAACCGTGGCCGTACCCGTGCCCAGCCGGCCCGTTCGATCCTCGGTTCGTCGAGGTGTTGCAGGTGCAACGGCACCATCGGGCCTACCCGCAGGCCCGGCAGTTGCGAGCGCAAGACAGTACTGGCAGCCGACAAGGCCCGGCCCGCAACGTATTTCGCGGGGGAACGGTACATCTGAAGGGCGAGCATCATGAGGGCAGTCGCCACCTGGAGGCAGTACGGTCGGTGGTCCAGTCTTCGATCGGCCAGGCCGCCTTGCGGGCCGCGCGGTACAGCGCGACGTCAGGACTGACCGCAGTGGGCCGGCCCACCGCCTTCAGCACCGGCAGGTCGGAGTGCGAGTCGCCGTAGGCGTAGCAGGCACCGAGGTCGGCCCCCACCCGGCGCGCGTAGCCGGTGAGCCACGCGGCCCGCGACTCGCCCACCAGCGGCGGGTTGGTGAGGAAGCCGGTGGCGCGGACGGTGCCGTCTGCGCCCGGCCCGACGGCCAGGTCGGTGGCGACGATGACGTCGAACAAAGGCTTGAGCGGACGGGTCAACGCGGCCACCGAACCGGAGATCAGAATGGTGCGATGCCCGGCCGCGCGATGCTCGCGTACCCGGCGAACCGCGGCGGCCGACAATCGCTCCGCCACATGAGGGGCGACCGCGGTGTCGATGAACCGCTCGAGCTCGGCGAGGTCAGCACCCTCGAACCGGCGATAGACCGAGCGCAGGAAGGCGCCGCGGTCGCGCCGGTCGGCAGACAGCCACGTGGGCAGCCGGCGGGCCAGCGTGAGCAGTTCCCGGGCGCGGTCTCGCGAACTCAACTCGGGCAGCCGCAGCCACAACAGCGTTTCGACGACGTTGCTCGGCAACAGCGTGCCGTCCATGTCGAAGACGGCGAGCACGGGCGGCTCGTCGGCGCCCACCGGCGGCAGGGAGCGCTTGCCCGACCCCGACGAGCGAGCCCGGCGCCGGCGGATGTCATCGAGCTTGCGCACCGGGGCGGTCACAGCCGGGCAGTGGATGTCGCGCAGATACACCGTCCAGTCGACGACGGCGGAGTCGAATCCGAAACCCGGTGAGCCATCGGGCTGTTCGGCCAGGTCGGCCGGGTCGAGGCTGTTGTGCAGGGCGAGCGTCTCGTCGTCGGCGAAGCGCAGCTCTACCTGGGTGTAGGAGCGGTAGAGATCCATGTGCTTGCGCAGGAAGTCGAGCCGGTCTTTCTGCTGGTCGAGGTCGCGGGAGATCTGGCGAACCTTCGCACCGCGCGGTGCCAGGTCGAGCACCCGGTCGGCCACGGCGTGCACCCGCTCGCCCCGCACGAGCGCGTTCTCCACCACCTGCGAACCGGGGAAGGCCCACGTGGGCAGTCGTACCGCACCGCGATCGCCCACGTCGAAAGGGTGCAGGGAGAAGTACTCGCGCACCAGCAGATACAGCTTGCGGAAGGTGAGCGGATTGCGGAAGCCTGACGACACGTGCAGGTAACGCGGCTGCAGCGGCTCGGGGCGCGCGGCGCAGGCAGCGATGATCGCGTTGATCACGAGGTCGACGGGAATGATGTCGACCACGGAGTCGGCGGCGGCAGGAAAGTCGGGCAGGTCGCCCCGGCCATAGGCCATGATGATCGGCTCGGCCATCTTGTACCCCTCGATCCAGCCGGGGTAGGGGTAGGCCAGTGCCGACTCGATGATCGAGGGCCGCAGGATCGTGGTGCGTACCCCGGTGGCGGCCAGCTCTTCGACGGCCCGCTCACCCATCGCCTTGGTGAACGTGTAGACGTCCGTCCAGCCCAGGCCACGCGCCCGCTCGCCGCCGGCGGCCTTCTGCTGGTCGAGCACCCACTGCTTGCGTCGCCGTTCGGTGTCGGCGGCCACCGCCATCGGGCCGGCTGCGGCGTGTTCGCGCTCGGCCTGCTTCTGCAGCCTGGTGAGCAGCTCGGGGGTACGGGAGCGGTCTTCGAGCTGGTCGCTGATGCGGGCCGCTGCTGCCGCCTCGGTGCGCCAATCGACGTTGTGCACCACCGGTGCCTCGGCCACCTCGCCACGCCGTCGTCCAGAGACATAGGCGGTGGAGATATGCACGTAGTGCACGTCGCGACCGGCCTCATGCAGTTCACGCACCCGCTCGAGCAGCCGGACGGTGCCGTGCACGTTGACCTCGAAGGCCTCCCCGATGGTGGGGTCGAAGGAGACTTCCCCGGCGCAGTGCACGACCGTGTCGACATCGCCCGGAATGGGGGGCAGGTTGGCCAGGTCGCCCTCGATGACCCTGAGGCGGGTCATGGCTTCGTCCGGGTCGATGCCGCGGAAGGCCGGCTTGCGCAACGACCTCGCCAGCCGCTCGATGCCGCGCTGCGGCCCCTTGGGACGCACCAGTGCGACGACCCTCGTGCCGGGCAGATCGCGCAGGATTCGCGCGGTGAGGGCTTCGCCGACGAAGCCCGTGACGCCGGTGATGAGCACCGTCCGCCCGTCCAAAGCCTCGCGCAACCGCATGACGTCCTCTCGTTCGTGGTCGGAGGTAAACCTAGCGCGCCCGTCCGACGGTGCTGTTCGCGACGGGCCCGTCGAGCGGCGCGGGCTGCTGAGGTGCGCCGGGAAACAAGCGCTGTCGGTATTTTCCGGCGCGCCCTAAAGGCTGTTCGTCGGGGCAGGACTGCCCGTCCCACTGCGGCCTTCCTCGCCATTGGCGGGTGACGATGTCGTGGGCGATTGGGTGGGACTGGACGATGTCGGGCTACCGCTGGGGCTCGTGGTCTGCCCCGACGACGAGGCCGGCCCGGAGGAGTCGCTTGGCAGGGGCCGGATGGCCGAGCCGCACTGGCTGAGCAACAGCAGCAGGAGCAGTGTCAGCAGGCTCAGAAGCAGCGCGATCACCCACCACCGCCGCCACCATGGCGCAGGCAGCGGCTCGCCACCCCAATACTCCAGTCCCTCCTGCCAGCCCACCCGTGAGCCCAGGCCGCGCCAATACGGGTCGAACCCGGGCCCGCGCCGGGTGCTGCCGGGCTGGGGCGGTCCGGCGGCGTCGAGCAGTGCCTGCCAGTTCGCCGGGCCTGCGCCCGGGGGCAGGGCCACCCAGGCGCGCGAGCCGGCCGGACTGGCGCCCAGCACGCTGGAACCGTCCTGGCGGTGCATGGCCTCTGCAGCTGCCACGAATCGGTCGCGCGCAGCCGGGTCGTTGGAGGGGCCGCCGGTGAGCAGCACGAGATCGACCGGGCGCCCGCGGAGGTCTTGGGCAACGACCAGCTGGCCGTCGATACGCGCCTGTCGCACTTCCACGACGGTGAACGGGCCGACGGTGGGCGGTACGTCCGGCGGCGTCGGGGCTGACACACCCGTCATGTCATCACAGCCGTCATGGCCACACCCTGGCAGGCGTGCAGGAGTTTGCCTGGGAAGGAAGCCGTCGGGCCTGCCCAACTCCCCGCGCCGGCGCTCCCGGCGCCCACGCGCGCCTCGGGGGTGGAAGATGGGGCATGCTCATCATGAAGCGCGAGTGCGAGCGATGCCGCACCGAACTGCCGCCCGACGGCGAAGCCCATATCTGCAGCTTCGAATGCACCTTCTGCGGTCCCTGCGCCGCCGAACTGGCCGACGCGTGCCCCAACTGCGGCGGCGAACTTGTGCGCCGGCCCACCCGCGCGGGCGGGGCCGGGTTGGCCACCGGCCTGGGCAGTCGGCTCAAAGTGGAGGCGGCCAACCTCACCGCCCCGCGGCAGGTTCCCAACGTGAGCGTGGAGCGCGTCATCGCCGCCGAGGCCCGCAGCATCTTCGACGTGCTGGCCGACCCCGCACGGCATGGCGAGATCGACGGATCCGGCACGCTGTCGGGTTCGGCCACCGGCCCCAAGCGGCTGTACCTCGGAGCCAGGTTCGGCATGGGAATGAACCAGCAGGGCGTGCGATACACCTCGACCAACGAGGTTGTCGAGTTCGCGGAGAACCGGCTCATCTGCTGGCAGACCTTTGGGGAAGTGCGTGGCGTGCGCTTCGTAGGGGGCCAGAAATGGCGCTACGAGCTCGTGCCGCAGGCCGCCGCCGAAGGCCAGCCAGCCCGCACACTGGTACGCGCCACGTACGACTGGTCGCAGGCGATCGCGGGCCGGTTCACCGTGGAGGCGATGGGATTTCCCGCCAAGGCCCGGCAGTCGTTGTCGGCGACGCTGCGCCGGCTCGAGTCTGTTGTAGGCACTCCAGGGAAAGCGGACTGACGCACTTTCGGGTGACTTTCAGGCTGGATTGTCGGGTAACGTCCAGACGCGGATGATCAAATGAGGGCGTGAGCGTGCAGCCGAGTGGCCCCGATGATCACGGCCTTGTGCCGCCGGACGGGCCGTCATCGACGTCCGGAACGCGCGAGCAGCCGGGTCGGAGCCAATCCGGCGTGCTGTCCGCCGACCCTGTTGCGCAACAGCCGCTTCCCGGCACTGCGGCGAATCAGCCGCTTCCCGGCACTGCGGCGAATCAGCCGCCTCGCAACGCTGCGGCGAATCAGCTGCGGCCTTTGCGCGAGGCGATCACCATGGTGAGCACGGTGATCGTGGGCCAGCATGCCCTGGTCGAACGACTGATGATCGCCCTGCTGGCAGGAGGGCACTGCCTGCTCGAGGGAGTGCCCGGAGTGGCCAAGACGCTGGCGGCGCGGTCGTTCGCCACGGTCGTGGGCGGGTCGTTCGCGCGGCTGCAGTTCACACCGGACCTGGTGCCGTCGGACATCGTGGGCACCCGGATCTACAAACCCAGCGTGGAGAGCTTTGACACCGAGTTGGGCCCGGTGTTCGTCAATGTGGTGCTCGCCGACGAGATCAACCGGGCTCCCGCCAAGGTGCAGGCCGCCATGTTGGAGTTGATGGCCGAGCACCAGGTGAGCCTGGGGGGCCGCACCTACCCGCTGCCCGACCCGTTCATGGTGATCGCCACCCAGAACCCGCTCGAGTCCGAGGGCGTGTATCCGCTGCCGGAGGCCCAGCGCGACAGGTTCCTGATGAAGGTCGACGTGCCGCTGCCGCGCGCTCACGAGGAGGCCGAGATCCTGCGCCGGATGAGCGTCGACCCGCCCAGCGCCAGCCAGGTGCTCACGACGGACGACGTCCTGCGCCTTCGACGGGCTGCAGAGGACGTGTACGTGCACCCGCTCGTCTGCGACTACGTGGTGCGGCTCGTGCTGGCCACTCGTGAGCCGGTGCAGTACGGCCTACCCGATCTGGAGGCCGTCATCGATGCCGGGGCCAGCCCGCGCGCCACGCTGGGGCTGCTGGCCTCTGCCCGGGCGATGGCCCTGGTGGCCGGCCGCGATCACGTGCTGCCCGGCGACATCCAGGCGCTCGCCATCGACGTGATCGCCCACCGGCTGGTGCTCAGCTTCGATGCCGTGGCCGACGGGGTCACCGCCCGCTCGGTGGTCGAGCGAGTGCTGGGCGCCGTGCCCGCGCCGATTCCCACGGGACACTGACATGCAGGCCGAGGTGCCACCTGTCCGGACGTGGCGCCGGGCCGGGCGTGCGCGCCGGGCCGCGCAGGCCGCTGCGCTGCTCGCGCCGGCCAGCCTCGCCGACCTCACGCCGTCGGACGCCCTGCGCCGCTTGGAGCTCACAGTCGTCAGACGGTTGGACGGCTACCTCCGCGGCGAGCATCTCGGCCTATTGCCGGGGCCGGGATCGGAGCTTGCCGAGGCACGGCTCTACCGGCCCGGCGAAGACGATGTGCGGCACATGGACTGGGCCGTGACGGCCCGCACGACACAGCCCCATGTGCGCGACGTGGTCGCCGACCGCGAACTGGAGACCTGGGCGTTGGCCGATCTCACCGGCTCGATGCAGTGGGGCACGTCGTGGCAGGGCAACCACCTGGTGGTCAAGCGCGACCTGGCGGTGGCGGCCGTTGCGACCGTGGCGGTGCTCACGGCACGTATCGGTGATCGGTTCGGCGGCTATCTGCTCACCGACCACGGGCTCACCCGGCACCCGGCCCGCTCCGGTCGGCAGGCGATGACGTCCATGCTGCGCGACATGCTCACGCAACCGAGTGATCCCGCCGAGCCCGGCACGATCCGGGAGCCGGTCTCCCTGGGCCCGGCGCTCCACCGACTGGCCAACGCCCATCCGAAACGCGGTCTGCGACTGGTGGTCTCAGACTTCCTTGACCCAGCGGCAATGCAGCCAGGCCCGCGCAACCATTGGGCTCTGGGACGCGGCAGCGCCGCTGCGAACGAGTTGGCTCCTCCGGAATGGGCCCGGGGAATTCGTCGGCTGGCTGCGCGGCACCAAGTGCTGGCGGTGGAGATCATCGACCCGCGCGAGGCAGAGCTGCCCGATGTGGGGGTGGTGGAGCTGGCCGATCCCGAGACCGGCCGGGTGCTGGAGATCGACACCGGCCGGGCCGGCGTCCGGGCTGCGTATGCCGCGGCAGCCGCCGCGCACCGCGACAACGTGCGGGTGAACCTGCGTCGGGCGGGGGTGGGCCATCTCGTCCTGCGTACCGATTCCGACTGGGTGCGCGATGTGGCCCGGTTCGTGCTGCGACACCGGGTTCAGCTACGTCAGATGGTGGGGCGCGGCGCATGACGATGTTCGGGGCGGCCGTGCTGTCCGGCTGGCTCGGTTGGTCGGTGCCGTCGCTTCTGCTGGCAGTCGATCCGAGCACGGCCGACCCGCGGACGCCGGTAGGCAGTTGGTGGTCGCTCTGGCCGGACTCGTTCTTGGCGTCCGGCCGGTTGTGGTGGCTGTTGCTCGTGCCGGTGCTCGTCGGCGTGTATGTGTGGCGGCAGTTCCGGCGGCGCAGGTATGCCTTGCGGTTCAGTGCGGCACCGTTGTTGGCCGGGCTGGCGCCGCGCCGGGCCGGGTGGCGTCGGCACGTGGTCGCGGCGGGACTCGTCCTCAGTCTCGTCGGGTTCGTTGTCGCCTTCGCGCGGCCGGCTGGAACGGTACGCGAACCGCGCGAGCGTGCCACCGTCGTGCTGGCCATCGACGTCTCCCTGTCGATGCAGTCGACTGACGTGCGACCTTCCCGACTGCAGGCCGCCCAACAGGCTGCCCGCGACTTCGCCGGGCAGCTCCCGTCCGGCATCAATCTCGCCCTGGTGTCCTTTTCCGGCGGCGGCACGGTGGTGGTGCCACCCACGACGAACCACCAACTGGTGGTACGGGGCATCAACACCCTGCAGCTCGGCCCCTACACGGCCATCGGCGAGGGCATCTTCACCGCGCTCGATGCCATCAAGCTCGTGCCCCCGGCAGACGACGGCTCGCCCGTGCCGGCGCAGATCGTGCTGCTCTCGGACGGGGAGACCACGACCGGACGCAGCAACTCCAGCGCTGCCGCCGAGGCCAAGAAGGAGGCGGTGCCGGTCTCGACCATCGGCTTCGGCACGCCCAACGGCACGGTGACGATCGACGGCCAGACCGCGACGGTGCCCGTGAACGACGACGACCTCAAGGCGATCTCGTCGGCGACCGGCGGCACGTTCTACGAGGCGCAGACCCTCGACCAGCTCAACAAGGTGTACGACGACATCAGGCACTCGGTGGGATACGTGGTGGTGCCGGCCGAGATCACGGACCGCTGGGTTGGTTTGTCGCTGGTGTTCCTGCTCGCCACGATGGTGGGCTCACTAGGGTGGTTTGGACGGCTGCCGTAAGGCTGTCTCGCCGGTGCGGCGGCAAACCCATCCGTGGTGCGGCCATGACCGGGTTCATCGTGGCCGCTCCGATGGCGGCGGCTACCAATGCGGCGGGCGATCGCGCTGGATCTCTTCGTCGCGTTCGGCCTCGGCACGATCGGTGGCGCTGCGTTCACCCCAGCCGAGATCGCGGTCGTCATCCGAACGGCTGGGGATGATGGGTTCGTCGGGCCGACTGCTCATGTAGCCCATTGTGCGCCAACCCCTGCGTGTGTTCCCGGCCCTGTGTGCCGGCACTGTGCGGCAGCCGCGGTGCTGCCGCACAGAATGCCAAGGCGTTGGTGCGGGGTCGTCGGGACTGGGCGCGTGCTCAGTGTCGCGCCGTTGCGGCTGGTTCGACCCCGTGAGCAGCGTGCCTAGTTGAGCGGCTTGGACTGCAGCAGGTCGCGAATCTCGCCAAGAAGAATGATGTCTTCCGAGGGAGCCTCGGGCTCGGGCTCGATGCCCTTTTTGCGACGCTCGGCGAGGTGGTTCATCGGCATGACGAGCACGAAGTAGATCACTGCGGCCACGATCAGGAAGTTCAGTGCAGCGGTGATGACGGCACCGAAGTCGATGACCGTCTTCGGGTTGCCGTGGATGATCTGCACGGCCAGTCCGTTGACGTTCGTGCCGCCGAAGCAGGCGATGAGCGGGTTGATGATCTTGTCGGTGAAAGCGGTCACGATCTGACCGAAGGCGGCGCCGATGACCACCGCGACGGCAAGGTCGACGACGTTGCCACGCATGATGAAGTCTTTGAAACCCTTGAGCACGGAACGGCTCCCTAGTTGCTGGGCCCTGTGGGGCGCATGGATGTGCGCACAGGAGGCTAGGGCATGAGGGCAGGCCAAAGCGAGCCCTCCGCTGCTGCTCGGGCGAGCCGCAGGGCATCGCCGCTGCGAACCGACACCAGGAGCGCCGCCGACCTCGCCGTCGACGAACCTAGAACGCCCTGGTCAAGCGTGTGGGCCGAAATGACTCTAACTGGTCCGATGGAATTGGCAGGAAGTCTCGTAGACAAGGACGGGGCAGAGTTCCGCCCAGCGGTCGCGGTGTCAGGGGTCGATTCGGCCTGGGCGCCTTCTGCGAGTTCCTCGCCGTGGGTGGCGATGGCTTCGCCTTGCGGGTCGGCTGGGGCGCCCTCGGTGGCGAGGTCGTAAGAGGAGAGATCGTGGGTATACAGCAGGATTCGATCCCCTGCCGAGATCCACTCCAGAGCAGCCGCAGGCAGAGTGATGGGCACCGCAAGATCGCCTTTGCGCAAGGCCGAGGCCCCCAGCAGCCTCACGTCGGTGATTGGTTCGCCCGCCCGCACAGGAGCTGCCAGACGAGCGTGAGCGGGGACGGACGTCAACGCTCCGTCCGGTGTCACGCCGGATGGCAATCGCACGCTGCGCACCGAACTCGGCGCCAGCGGCGTGCCGGCAGCCAGGTCGGTGGCTGCCACGAGGACGGCTCGCCCTGGCGGCCGTGGCGTGAGGGCCTGGACGGTCAGTGCAACCGCGCAGCCAAGGAGGACAGCGATGACGGGCCGACGATGCCGAGCCAGTGCCAGACGCCATCGGCCGCGGCGGGTTCGGTGCGCCGAGCGGGCTGAGGCGACGCGGCTACGGGTGCGCGACCAGGGCATGTGGGAAACGTAGGCATCGGGGCGTGGAGCCGGCTCGCTCGTCCACAGGTCTGACAGGGCACCTCCGGATCGTGCACCTGTGGACACCAGATCTCGTGGACACTGCCTCTCTTGACTCGTCCCGACCGATCCAGGGGGGTCCTGGCGTTCGGATCGCCGGAGATACCGTGGCCGTCGATGACGGCCGATGAATCTGCGACGACCCGTCCGTCCGACGAACCCGGAGTCGGCGGCCCCGACGGCTTCAGTTGGCGGCGGATCATCATCCCCGCGTACGGGCCGACCGCGCTGGCGTCGCTGGGGTTCGGAGCGTTGACACCGGTGCTGCCGTTGGTTGCCCGCGACATGGGTGCCGGGGTCTCGCTGGCGGCGACCATCGCCGGGTTGCCGGCGTTCGGGCAGCTGATCGGTGACCTTCCGGCCGGTGCCCTCGCGGCCCGGCTCGGTGAGCGTCGGGCACTGCTGTTGGCCGCCACGGTGGACACCGCAGCGATGGTGCTCGCTTTCGCCGCCCACAGTCTGTGGTTGCTAGCCGTTGCGGTCTTCGTCGACGGAATATCCGGATCGGTGTTCAACCTGGCCAGGCATACCTGGATGACCGTCGCCATCCCACCCCGGTATCGGGCACGGGCGCTGTCCGGACTTGGAGGCATCTTCCGAGTCGGGCTGTTCGTAGGCCCTTTCGTCACGGCGGCATTGGTCGCCGTGTTCAGCCTGCAGAGTGTGTTCCTGTTCGCCGCCGCGACAGGTGCCGCCGCCGGGCTGCTGACGCTGACCATGCCGGACCTCGTCGAACCGGAGCCGGCACCGGGTGCGGAGCCAACGCCGGGAACGGCCACCCTGTGGCAGGTGGTGCGCCGGCACAGGAAGGTGCTGGCCACGGTCGGCATCGGGGTGTTGCTGGTGTCGGTGGCCAGGGCGTCCCGGCAGTCGATCCTGCCGCTGTGGTCACAAGCCCAGCACTTGCACCCGTCCGCGATCAGCGTGGTGTTCGGCATTGCCGCCGGGCTCGAACTCCTGTTGGTCTACCCGGGCGGCGCGATCATGGACCGATTCGGCAGGGCATTCGTCTCGGTGCCCGCCGTCATGCTGATCGGAGTCGGCCTCGCACTGTTGCCGCTCACCCATACCGCGGTCACCATCTGCCTGGTCGCCTGTCTGATGGCCGTCGGCAACGGGCTCAGCTCCGGACTGGTGCTGACTACCGGCAGCGATGCCGCGCCGGCCGTCGGCAGGCCCCACTTCCTGGCTGCCTGGCGGTTCCTGGCCGACACCGGTGGACTGCTGGGCCCGTTGGCGGTCAGCGGGCTGGCCGCGCTCGCCTCGCTGGTCCTGTCCTGCTTCGGGCTGGCCGGAGTCTGCGTGCTGGGCGCCGGCTGGTTGGCGGCTTGGATGCCGCGCACCCGCGGGCCACGCCGCAGCAGGGCGCACTGACGACAATCGGCAAACATCTATGACGACAGCCGGAGAACATCTATGACGACAGCCGGCGAACCTCCGGGTGGCACCGCCGGCGAACACCCAGTCGGAGTTGCAGGCCGAAGCTGCTCGCCCACACCCCTAGGAGATAGCCGAGCTCACCATGCCGGGCATGGCTGGGCGATTGGCTAGATTCAGCCGGCTAGGCCGCCGGAAGTCGGGTCGGTTTGGGGCGTTATGACAATGCCCCGCGAGGCGGGGCATTGTCATAACGTGCAGATCCAAGGCCTGCTCAGCACCAAATCCCCGGTAGATCGGGGTGCTTTGAAGCCGCTTAGGACGCTTTGGAGCCTGAGGGTGAACTGGACTTGCTTGATCCGGACGAGCTGGCTGACCCACCCGAGGCCGACTTGCCCGAGCCGCTAGAGCCAGAGCCGGCCGATCCTGAACTCGAGGCTTCGGAACTCGAGGATCCGGCACCGGAGGACCCAGAGCCCGAGGACCCGGACGACCCCGAACCCGAGTCCGACGCGCTAGAAGACGACCCGGAAGAACTCGCGCTGGAGCCGTTCTTGGAGCCCCCGCCCGTGTTCGACGTGCGGGAGTCGGTGCGGTAGAAACCGGAGCCCTTGAACACGACTCCCACGCTGTTGAAGATCTTGCGGAGCCGACCCTGGCACTCCGGGCACACGGTCAACGAGTCGTCCTTGAACGACTGGACGACCTCGAAACGGTGATCGCACACGGTGCAGGCATACGCGTAGGTAGGCACGACTTCTCCAATCCGGCTGGCACTCAACTGCCGCGAGTGCCAATGCTAACGCGGTCGAGGCGGGTTTCAGTCCTGGACTCCTCGCTTGTCCTTCGTCTGGCTCGGCTTGTCCTTCGTCCTGCTCGACCGGGTCGCCTTGCTCAACCCGGTCACGCGCAGGAGGCGAGCGCGTCGAGCGCGCCACCAGGCCGCCTTGCCGCTTTCCTCGTCCTCATGCCAACCCCGCCATTGCGCCAGACGTCCGGCCTCGCTCACCGCGTGCAATCGCAGTTCGGCCTCGTGCCGGGCCCTCGCGGTGCTCACGATCAGCAACTCGTCGCCGTGCCGGAGCCGGGTGGACGGGGTGGGCACGAACGAGTCACCATCGCGCACCACCAGCACGACCTTGGCCTCGGGGGGCAGCCGGAGTTCGAAGAGTTCAAGGGCGTGCAACTTCGACGTGGGGCCTACGGTCACCTGCAACACGTGCGCGTCGAAGGCACCCAGGGGTGAGGTGTCCAGATCGAGGTCGCGCGGTTTGTCGTTCTCGAGCTTCAGCACCTTTGCCACGGCCGGCAGGGTCGGTGCCTGCAGCAGGGTGAAGATGCAGACGAGCAGGAACACCGTCTCGAACAGGCCGTTCGTGCCCGACGCGTGCAGATTCACCGGGATCGTCGCGAGCACGACCGGCACCGCGCCGCGCAGGCCGGCCCACGAGAGGAACGCCTGATCGCGCCAGCCGAAGCCGAACCAACTCACCGAGGCCAGCACGGACAACGGCCGAGCCACCAGCAGCAGGCCACCACCGATCACCAGGGCGGGCACGAGGCCGGCCTGCAGCCGGGAGGGGCTGACGAGCAGCCCGAGTAACACGAACAACCCGATCTGGGCCAGCCAGCCCAGCCCTTCGGCGAAGCCCTCCACCGCCTTGCCGTGCGGCAGATCGCTGTTGCCCAGCACCAGGGCGCACAGATAGACCGCGATGAATCCCGACACCTGGATGCTGGCGCCCAGCCCGTAGGCCAGTGCGGTCAGCCCGATCACGGAGATCGGGTAGAGCCCCGACGAGGGCAGCGCTACGGCCCGCAGCAGCTGGGCCCCGACACTGCCGACGAGGAGCCCGACGAGCGCGCCACCCACCAGTTCGATCAGAGCGTGACCGGCCAGGGTCAAGGGGGCGTGCACGCCGCCACCGTCGGCGGCGGCGTTGGCCAGTGCCACCACCAGAATCACGACCGGCGCGTCGTTGCAGCCCGACTCGGCCTCGAGCATGCCCGACAGGCGGCGCGGCAGCGGCACCCGCCGCAGCACGGAGAACACCGCCGCCGCGTCGGTGGAGGAGACGATGGCGCCGATGAGCAGGGCGTTCGTCCACGACATGCCCAACGCCCAGTGCCCGATCGCACCCACCACACCCACCGAGACGAGCGTGCCCAGGGTTGCCAGCGAGACGGCGGGGGCCATGGAGCCGCGGATCGAGGTCCAGCGAGTGGTCAGTCCACCTTCAGCCAGAATCACCACGAGCGCGCTGTAACCCAACACGGTGGTGAGCTCGTAGTCGGAGAACTTGATGCCGAGGCCGCTCTCGCCCAGAGCCATGCCGATCCCGAGATACAGCAGCAGCGAGGGCATGCCCGTGCGTGCCGAGATGCGCACGGCGACGATGGCCACCAGCAGCACCAGCGCGCCCAACAGCAACGAGAGGTTGAGGTTGGCGATGGTCACGTGGGCTACCTCGCGGCTGCAGTTCGGCGTGGGCGTCGGATCGGGACGGATGTCGGCTTGGGGCCGACGTCGCGTGAGCTGGACTGGGTTGAAGGCGTGGACGTTGTGAAGAAACGATCGGAATCCGGGTTCGCCGGGGCGGCGAGGGAGTGCGCGACAGTCTAGGTGGCTAACCTTCTCCGGTGTCCGGAGTCCGCCGATCGGTGATCATTGGGGTTGGCGCGGTGCTGGCCGTGGTGGCGGTGCTGCTCATTTCGTTCGTCGTGACGGTTCGCCGACCGTTGCCCACCTACGACGGTTCGATCGAGGTGCCGGGCCTGCGCAGCAAGGTGACGGTGCTGCGCGACGCCCAGGGCGTGCCGCAGGTCTACGCGGCGAACGCGCAGGACCTGTTCTACGCCCAGGGCTATGTCCAGGCGCAAGACCGGTTTTTCCAGATGGACCTGCGGCGTCATATCGCCGCGGGCCGGCTCTCCGAGCTGGTTGGACGCAACCCCACCGCCCTGGCCTCCGACAAGGTCACTCGCACCCTCGGCTGGCGCCGGGTCGCGGAACAGGAGCTGCCGCTGCTGTCCGGTCCGACTCGCAACTATCTGCAGTCGTTCTCGGACGGCGTCAACGCCTACATCTCCTCCAAGTCCGCCGTCGAGCTGTCGGCGAGCTACGTGGTGCTCGGCACCCATGTCGACCTGCGCGCCATGGAGGCATGGACGCCGGTCGACTCCCTGTCGTGGCTCAAGGCGATGGCATGGGATCTCAAGGGCAACTACAACGACGAGCTCGGCCGGGCCCTCGCCTACGGTTCGGTGGGCAACGTCGCCCTGGTGAACGAGCTGTATCCGTCGTACCCGCAGGGCAATCCGACGATCCTGCCGAGCGATCCGGTGCCGGTGGCGCCGGTCACCGGCACCGCCGGTGCGTCTGTGGCCGCGGCGCAAAGGATCGGTGCCGACGAGCCGGCCACGTCCGACGGCGCAGTGGTCGTGCCCGATCAGCCGGAGCCGAGCAATCAGGACGTGCTGGCCTCAGACGGACTGCAGCTGCAGGCGCTTGAGAAGGCACTCGATTCGGTGGGCACGGTCTCCGGGGGAGCTCAGCTCAGCGATGCGGTGGGGTCGAACTCCTGGGTCGTCAGCGGACGGCTCACCAGCACCGGCAGGGCGATGCTGGCGAACGACCCGCACCTGGCCCAAGCCATTCCCAGTGTCTGGTACCAGACCGGGCTGCACTGCACCACGGTGTCCGACGCCTGTCCGTTCGACGTCAGCGGTTTCTCGTTCGCCGGAATGCCAGGCATCGTGATCGGCCACAACGCCAAGATCGCGTGGGGGCTGACGAATCTCGAGGCTGACACGTCCGACTTCTTCCTCGAACGGCTTGTCGGCAACTCATCCGTCGTGGACGGCCAAGAGGTGCCGCTCACCACCAGGGTCGAGAAGATCAGGGTGGCGGGCGCCGCCGACGTGTCGATCACCGTGCGCTCCACCGCACACGGGCCCATCATCAGCGACGTCATCCCCGGGGTGAGCCGCGCCGCCCGCGTGCAACCGGGGCCCGGTGGCCAGCCCCAGCGCGGCCACTACGCGATGTCGCTGGCCTGGACGGGGCTGCAACCCGGCCGCTCAATGGATTCGCTGTTCGCGCTCGACGCCGCCACCGACTGGAACTCCTTCCGCTCGGCATTGTCGACCTTCGACGGCCCTGCGCAGAACGTGGTCTACGCCGACACGGCGGGCCACATCGGCTACCAGGCCGCCGGCAAGATCCCCACTCGGGCGGCGGGTCCCGGTCTCGGCCAGACGGACGGCACCTGGCCGCGGGACGGGTGGGACTCGTCCTGGAACTGGTCGGGGTATCTGGCCTTCGATGCGTTGCCGAGCGAACTCGATCCGGCCTCGGGCTACATCGTGGCCGCCAACCAGAAGGTCAGCCCCGGCTCGACCCTGTCGCAAGACTGGGACTACGGCTACCGCGCCGCCCGGATCACGACCATGCTCACCCAGCGGCTCAACGACGGGCACAAGCTGACCCTGGCCGACATGACCCAGATCCAGCTGGACACCTACGACTCGTTCGCCACCGACGTGCTCGTGCCGGCGCTGCTGGCCACGCCTCCCTCGGACGTGCAGGCGGCAAGCCAGCGCGCGTTCACGGCGCAGGCGGTCAAACTGCTGCGCACCTGGGACGGCCGGCAGAGTGCCGACTCAGCAGCTGCGGCGTACTACAACGCCGTCTGGTCGAGCCTGATCCGGCGCACTTTCGACGACCAACTGCCTGCCGAGGTCCAGCCGGACGGCGGCAGCCGCACCTTCGAAGTCATGCGCACGCTGTTGCAACAGCCGAACAGCCCGTGGTGGGACGACATCTCCACTCCCACCATTACGGAGACTCGCGACCAGATCGTGGCCGAGGCGCTCGTGGACGCCCGGCTCGAGCTCACCGCGAAGCTGGGCAAAGATCCCACCAGGTGGAAGTGGGGAGAGCTGCACACGCTCACGCCACTTCAACAACCCATCGGTACGTCGTCCCCGTCTGCCGTGGCCTGGCTCTTCAACGGCGACACCCTGGAAGTGGGCGGCTCGGGCGGAACGGTCAACATCGCCTCCTGGGACGCGTCGTCGGCCGACTATTCCGTCGAGACGATCCCGTCGATGCGGATGGTGGTAGACGTCGGTCACTTCGACTCCTCGACCTGGGTCGACTTCACCGGTGTCTCCGGCCACCCGGTGAGCCCGCACTACACCGACCAGCTCGATAACTGGCAGAACGGCGAGCCGTTCGCCTGGTCGTTCGGCCGCAAGGCGGTGCAAGCCGCGCAGGAGTCCGAGCTCACCTTGACCCCGGCCCCTGCAGCGAACTGAGGCCATCGGCCCGGATCAGCCTTCGCTGATTGACACCCACCTGGTGGGCGTGAGGATGGCGTGAGCGCGGGTGTCGAAGGCCTCCGCGGGCACCTGCTCGACCACCTCGTCGTCATGCACCACCGCGACGATGCGCGGCCCGTCCGGGCCGTACCAGCCGAGCCGCTGCACGGTCCGGTCGTAGTAGCCGGCGCCCTGGCCCAGTCGTCGCCCCCGGTGGTCGACGGCCAGACCTGGCAGGAACACCACGTCGACCCGGCCCGGGTCGCGCAGTCGAAGGCCTTGGGGTTCCAGGATGCGGGCGCCGGTGGGGGTGCTCGCACCGGGCGCGAGACCGTCGTCGGCATCGGCCCAGGCCAGCGCCGGGGAGCCGTCGTCGGCCACCGTCACCACCGGCAGCAGAACCCGCGCACCATTCTCGGCCAGCCACGCGAGCACCAGGCCGAGGTCCGGCTCACCAGGGAGGGCGACGTAGCCGGTCACCACGGTGGCGCCGGCGAGCTCCGGCCTGCGGCGCGCCTGCCCGAGCAGGCCCTCGGCCAGCCGGCCCTGCTCCGAACTCGATCGTGCCCGACGGCGCGCGCGCATGAGTCTGCGCAGGTCGGCCTTGTGTTCGGGGATCGTCGTCATCGGATGGCTCGCCTCACGGCCTCGAGTGTGCTGGGTACTCTGCGGCCATGTCACTTCGCCCGGTTCACGACCAGCTGGCGGCCTGCCTCGCCCTGAGCAGCCCGCAGCCGGCGCAGGTCGTACCGCTGCGCGAGAGTGCCGGCCGGGTGCTGGCCGAGTCGATCACGTCGCCGATCTCGCTGCCGGCCTTCGACAACTCCGCCATGGACGGCTATGCGGTGCACGTGAGCGACGTCGCCGCGGCGAGCCGGGAACACCCGGTCACCCTCGCCGTGGTCGACGATCTGCCGGCCGGCCGCTTCCGCGGCGAGCCCTTCGAGCCGGGCACCACGGTCCGGATCATGACGGGAGCCCCGATCCCGCCGGGAACAGGCGCCGTTGTGCAGGTGGAGCACACCGATGCAGGAACCGAACTGGTGCAGGTCTTCGAGCCGGTCCACGCAGGCCAGCATCTACGGGCCGCCGGTGAAGACGTCACCGCGGGTGAGCTGGTCTTGGAGCAGGGCAGCGAGCTGACTGCGAGCCGGATCGGGTTGCTCGCGGCCATCGGGGTGAGCGAGGTGGCCGTGCGGGTCAAGCCCAGAGTGCTGGTGCTGGCCACCGGCAGCGAACTCGTGGCTCCCGGCGGCACGCTGGCTCCCGGGCAGATCTACGAGTCCAACGGCCACCTGCTCACGGCCGCGGTGGCCGAGGCGGGTGGCGTGCCGGTGCAGCCACCGATCGTGCCCGACGAGCCCGACGCGTTGCGCGCCACCCTTCGCGAGCACCTCGACGACGTGGATCTCGTGGTGACCTCCGGCGGCGTCAGCGCCGGCGCGTACGACACCGTCAAGGAGGTCTTGGCGGCCACCGGCAGCGTCGTCTTCACCAAGGTCGCCATGCAGCCCGGGATGCCCCAGGGGTGCGGCACCGTGGCGAGTGCCTCGGGTCGGCAGGTCCCGATCATCACCCTGCCGGGCAATCCTGTGTCGACGTTCGTCTCGTTCGAGGTGTTCGCCCGACCTGTGCTGCGTTCGATGCTGGGCCTGGCCAAGCTGGAGCGGCCGGTGCTGGCCGCCACGGCCGAGCGCGGGTGGGCGAGCCCGCGCGGCAAGGAGCAGTACGCCCGGGTGCGGCTGACTCTGACCGGGGGAGTGCCCACCGTGACGCCGGTGGGCGGACAGCGTTCCCATCTGGTGGCCGACCTGGCCTCCAGCAACGCGTTGGCGATCGTTCCACCTGAGGTGACGCAGGTTCAGGCCGGCGACAGCGTGGCCTGCCTCCTGCTGCGATGTGAGTAGGGACGCGCCCTGACCACCACGCTGGGCTGGGAGTGGCCCGGGGGTGGTGCCATGATGTGCCACCGTGAGTGACGATTCCCTGCAGCCGAGGCTGACCCATCTCGACGAGGCCGGTGCCGCGCGGATGGTGGATGTGAGCGCCAAGCCGATCACCGTCCGGGAGGCCACAGCCCGGGGCGTGGTGCACACCAACGCCACCGTGGTCGCCGCCCTGCGCGGGCAGGGTGTGCCCAAGGGCGATGCTCTCGCCGTGGCGCGGCTCGCCGGGATCCAGGCGGCCAAGAAGACACCCGATCTCGTGCCGTTGGCCCACCCGGTCGCCCTGCATGCGGTGGCCGTGGAGCTGCGCGTCGTGGATGACGGCGTGCAGATCGAGGCGCGGGTGCGCACCGCCGATCGCACCGGCATCGAGATGGAGGCGCTCACCGCGGTCGCTGTCGCAGCTCTCGCGCTGGTCGACATGGTCAAGGCACTCGACCGGGCCGCCCGCATCGACGACGTGCGGGTGGTGGCCAAGAGCGGTGGTCGGTCGGGGTCCTGGCATGAGTGAGTCCGCAACGCCTCGCGCGCTGGTGATCACCGCATCGAACCGGGCGGCGGCCGGCCTCTACCCCGACCGATCGGGACCGGTGCTCGTGCAGGGTCTTCGCGAGCTGGGCCTGCACGTCGACGGCTGCCGGGTAGTGCCCGATGGCGAGCCGGTGGGCGTCGCGCTGCGCGAGGCCGTGGCGGCCCGCTACGACCTCGTGCTCACTACGGGCGGCACCGGGCTGGCGCCCACCGACCGAACTCCCGAGGTCACCGCACCCCTGCTCGAGCGTCCGGTGCCGGGCGTGGCCGAAGCCCTACGCGCCGATGGTATGGCGAAAGGCATTGCCACCGCGATGCTTTCGCGAGGGCTCGCCGGCGTGTCCGGGCGCACCATGATCGTCAACCTGCCCGGTTCGCCGGGCGCCTGCCGGGATGGCCTGGCGGTGCTCGCGCCCGTTCTGCCGCACCTGCTCGCCCAGCTCGCGGGCGGTGGTGACCACCCCTCATGACCGATCCGTCGTGGTTCTGGCCGTTCGTGCTGCGTGAAGGACGGGTGATCCTGCGCCCCCTGCGCCGCCGCGATCACGCCGTATGGCGCCAGGTGCGCGCGCTCAACGACGACTGGCTCACGCCCTGGGAGTCGACCCTGCCGTTGGGCGGTGGCTACCGCTCGTTCAACGAGCTCGTCCGGGCCAACAACCGGATGGGGCGCGAGGGCGTTGCGGCCTCGATGGTGATCGAGGTGGACGGTCGACTGGCGGGCCAGATCACTCTCGGGTGCATCGTGTGGGGATCGATGCGCGGCGGCTCGATCGGGTATTGGATCGATCGCCGGCTGGCCGGTCAGGGCATCGTGCCCACGGCGGTGGCCATGTTGACCGATCACGCGCTTTTCACGCTGCGGATGCACCGCATCGAGGTGAACATCCGTCCCGAGAATGCTGCCAGCCTGCGGGTGGTCAACAAGCTCGGCTTCCGCGACGAGGGCGTGCGGGAGCGCTTCCTACACATCGACGGCGTGTGGCGCGATCACCGCACCTTCGCGCTCACCAGCGAGGAGCTGCCTGGGGGGCTGTTGGCTCGGTGGCGCGCCCGCACGTCGTCCGCGGGCGGTTCACTGCCCGGCGGCCCGGCGTAGCCCGCCCCGGCTCTCGCGCACGTCCAGCACCGTCTCGTCCGTGAGCACGATCTCGTCGGGAAGCCCCAGGTCGCCCGGCAACACCACGTGTTCGGCCTGCCGCTGCGGGGTGGGCGGACGCCGCGGCGCCACCGGCTTGCTCAGGTAGGTGGGCTTGGGCACCTCCACCGGAAGCCACTCGCCCGGTTGGAGATTGGCCTCCAGCTCCGCCCGGCGGGCCGCCTTGGCCTCGGCCGCGGCCCGGGCCGCGGCAACAGCTTCCGCCCGTTCGACGGCTGTGATGGCGACCTCGTCGTACAGCACCGTGACGGGCAGGGCAGGCGCCCCGCGGCCGTCGGCCACAGCGGTCGCGAGGGTGGGCACGACAGCCTGCGCGGCATCGTCCATCGACCAGCCGGCAGTGCTGGCCGACCGCAGGTCGCGAGCGGCGCGGGAACGAATCGTCACTGCGCGCACCCGCAGCAGGCCCAGGCTCGCTCCCGCAAGGACCACGGGAACGCTCGTCCAGCTCCAGGGCAGCTTTCCCAGCCCGGAGAGCGCGAGCAGCACCGGGATGGCCACCAGGCTCACCAGGAGTACGCCGGCGCTCGCCAGGGCCAGAGCGGAGCCGCGTCGCGGCATCGTTACGTCGTGGAGCGCTGTGCCATCCCTGCCGGCCACGCGCTGGGAGTGCCTGGAGTGCCCCGCCCCCCCATGCAACAGATAGCCGCGGGTGGATCGCGGCCGACGGCTCTCGCGCTGGTCGAGCGTGCGGATCCCCTCGGAGAAGCGGTCTTGGACGCGACTGCTGTGGGCGTCGTGACGGCGCGCCAGCCAGGACGGTACGACGTAACAGAGCCAGACGCAGATCAGTGCGAGGAAGATGATGCTCGAGTCCACGACGTTACGTTAGGGGCGTGGCTTCGTCGTGCCGGTCTGGCTCGCCGGGCGGGGTTCGATCGAGTTGCCAACTGACCGATCGGCGTCTGCCCAACCAGGGGAGAAGCCGCTCAGGAGGGGAATTCAGGACACGTGGTCGCTGCGGCAGTATTCCCAGCGGGCCTTCTGCCCGCTTGACTTGGGGGCCGCAAGATCGCGTCGCGAATCTTCACACGAGGTAGGTCACGTCCTCGCTGCCGAGCCGGGTGCGGATGACCTCAATGGCGGCCGGGTTCTCGTCCACGAGGACGAAACGCCGGCCGAGGGCGGCTGCCACGGCACCGGTAGTGCCGGACCCGGCGAAGAAGTCGAGAACCCAGTCGCCCGGCCGGCTCGAGGCGGACACGATCCGGCGCAGGACGCCCTCGGGCTTCTGGGTCGGGTAGCCGGTCTTCTCGTGCCCGTTCGTCGCGACGATGGTGTGCCACCACACGTCGGTGGGCACCTTGCCGCGCGCGGCCTTCTCCGGGGTGACGAGCCCAGGGGCCATGTACGGGATCCGTTCGATGGCGTCCTGGTCGAAGAAGTAGCCGTCGGGAGTCTTGACGTACACGAGGATCGTGTCGTGCTTGGCGGGCCAGCGGCGCCGCGACCGGCCCCCGAAGTCGTAGGCCCAGATGATCTCGTTGAGGAAGGCGTCGCGGCCGAACACCTGGTCGAGCAAAACCTTCGCGTAGTGGGCCTCGCGGTAGTCGAGATGGAGGTACAGGGTGCCGCTGGCGCAGAGCAGCCGCCGAGCTTCCCGCAGCCGCGGCTCGAGGAAGGCCAGATAGTCGGTGTAGGTGTCGAGGTAGCTCATGACCCCGGTGACCTCGCTGCTGTAACGGCGTCCGGCGAAGCCCGCTCTCGTGCCGGTCTCGGCCCCGCTGTGGGTCCGCAACGTCTTGCGCTCGCGCTCGCCGCCGGTGTTGAACGGCGGATCGAGGTAGATGAGCTGGAAGGCGTCCGCGGGCAGCCGGGGGGTGATCTCGGCGTTGTCGCCGTGAAGTACCAGATTGCCCTCCTCAGGCAGCTGCAGGGCAGTCTCCGGCATGGCCAGACAGTAGTGCGCGCGAGTGGTCCCGCGCTGAGATTGCTGAGACGATGCCCGAATGGCTCGTACCGCGAAGTCCTCCGCACGGCACTCCGGTTCCAACTCCCGACAGACGTTGCTCATCCTCGGAGCCAGTGGCGATCTCACGGGACGATTGCTCCTGCCCGGGGTGGGCGGGCTCATCGGCAGCCCGCAAGGCAAAGACCTCAAGCTGCTCGGGGCGGGGATGGACGAGTGGTCGCAAGACCAGTGGCTCAAGCGCGTTCGGGACTGCTTCGCTTCGGTGCACGCCAGCGGTCCCCGGATCGATGCCTTGCTCGCCGACACCTGCTACACCCAGGCCGACGTCACGAATCCTGATGATCTGAAGGGCCTGCTCGCCCAGGCGGAGGGGCCGGTCTCCATCTTCTTCGCGTTGCCGCCGGCTGTGACCCGGTTGGTGTGCGAGGCGTTGACCCGGATCGACCTGCCGCGCACCACCCGACTCGTGCTCGAGAAGCCTTTCGGCAACGACGCCAAGACCGCCTACGAGATGAATGACCTTCTCGTCCGACTGGTTTCGGAGGACAACATCTTCCGGGTGGACCACTTCCTCGGTAAGTCCACCGTCCTCAACCTGCTCGGCCTGCGCTTCGCCAACCGCATCTTCGAGCCGGTGTGGACGAACGAGCACGTGGAGAAGATCGAGATCATCTTCGATGAAGACCTGGGCCTGGAGGGCCGCGCCGGCTACTACGACAAGGCGGGCGCCCTGAAGGACATGATCCAGTCGCACCTGCTACAGGTGATGGCCGTGCTGATGATGGGTCCGCCCCCCACGCTCGGGGCAGCCGACATTCGCGACCGCAAGGCCGAGATCCTGCGGGCGACCCACATCTGGCAGGACGACCCGGTGACCAACAGTCGCCGCGCCCGATACACCCCGGGCACGATCAACGACCACAAGCTGCCCGGCTACGCCTCATCGCCCGGCGTCGACGCCAAGCGCAAGACGGAGACCCTCGCCGAACTGACCGTCGAAGTGCGCACCTGGCGCTGGGTCGGGGTGCCGGTGGTGCTGCGCAGCGGCAAGGCGCTGGGCACCTCGCGCAAGGAATGCAACATCACGCTCAGACCGGTTCCCTTGGTGCCCAAGGGGTTCAAGGGCACGGCGGCCCAGGAGCGGTTGCAGATCTGCATGGGCGACCCCGCCTCGATGTCGCTCGGACTCAACATCAACGGACCAGGCAACCCCCTGGAACTCGAACACACCCAGCTCGAGGTCGACTTCGGCGACGGCGAGCTCAAGCCGTACGGCGAGGTGCTCAGGGGAGTGCTCGACCACGATCCGATGCTCGCGGTGCGCGGTGACTCGGCCGTGGAGTGCTGGCGCATTGTTCAGCCGGTGCTCGACGCCTGGGCTCGGGACGAGGTGCCCCTCGACACCTACCCAGCGGGGACGAGCGGTCCCACGAAATGGCACGAGGCAGGTGGCGACCCGCAGGCCTGAAGCTGGGCCTGAAGATGGGTAGGTGGTAGTCGTGAACGTGGCCGCCCAGGGCGAAGGTTGGCTGCAGGTCGGCGAGCTGCTGCTGGCCTTCGGCCTGTCGTCGGTGATCGGACTGGAGCGCCAGCTCCGGGGCAAGAGCGCCGGGCTGCGGACCCAGGCGATCGTCGGCACCACGTCCGCGTTGATCCTGATCGTCAGCAAGTACGGCTTCACCGACGTTCTGACACCGGGCACGGTGATCCTGGATCCGTCCCGGGTCGCGGCGCAGATCGTCTCGGGGATCGGATTTCTCGGCGCCGGGCTGATCATCACCCGGCGTGGCGCGATCCGCGGTCTGACCACCGCAGCGTCGGTGTGGGAGACCGCGGCGATCGGCATGGCTGCGGGTGCGGGCCTGCTCCGGCTGGCGCTGCTGGTGACGGCGCTGCATTTCGTGATCGTGCTCTGCTACACCCCACTCGGCGAGCTGGTCGCCCGGCGTGGGCACGCCGAACGCGGTTACACCATCACCTACGAGGACGGCCGCGGTGTGCTGCGCGACATCCTCGCCACTTGCACGAGACGCACCTGGACGGTCAAGTCGATGGCCATATCACCGGCCGGCGAATCGCGATGGAGCCTGCCGGCGAGGTGGCCGAGGACAGGCTGGTGACAGTGGGGCTCACCCTGAGCGGTCCGGGGGTGGTCGAGGCGGCCGGCCCGTTGGGATCGATCCCGGGTGTCGTACGGGTCGATGCCGGCGAGGACGAGGAGGAGTAGCAACCGGTGTCGTCATCCAGCCAGCCACTCTTCCTACACTGACCGCATGCCCCAGACACCCGAGCACCATGACGTGATCGTCGTCGGCAGCGGGTTCGCCGGCATCGCGATGGGGATCGCGCTGCGAGCGGCGGGGCGGGACTTCGCGATCCTTGAAAAGGCCGACGAGATCGGCGGCACCTGGCGGGACAACCGTTACCCCGGCTGCGAGTGCGATGTGGCCGCGCACCTGTACTCCTTCTCGTTCGAGCAGAATGCGCGCTGGTCGCACACCTACGCCGCCGGCGGCGAGATCCAGGACTATCTGCTGCACTGCGTCGAGAAGTACGGCCTGCGTCAGCACCTGCAGCTGGACTCGACGGTCCAGCAGGCCAGCTACGACGAGCCCACCGGCCGCTGGACGCTCACCGTTGCCTCGCGGTCGGGTCAGCTGCGCGAGCTGACGACCACTGCACTCGTGCTCGGTGTCGGCGCTTTGCATGAGCCGGTGATTCCCGCCCTGCCAGGTCTGCAGACCTTTGCCGGCGAGTTGCGGCACACGTCAGCCTGGGATCCCGAGACGACCGTGCAGGGTCGCCGGGTCGGGGTGATCGGCACCGGGTCCAGCGGCGTCCAGATCATCCCGCTGTTGGCCGTGGACGCCGAGCACCTCACCGTCTTCCAGCGCACACCGGCGTGGGTGATACCCCGCGGCAACAAGCCGTACACCGAGCAGCAGGTGGGCCGGTTCGAGCGACGTCCTGCAGCAATGCGGGCGCATCGGGCCGTCCTGCGGGCGCAGGAAGATGCGCGTACTGCGGCCTTCATCACGCAACCCAGACTGCTGACGGCGTTGGCCGCTGTTGCCCGCCGGCATCTGAAGACCTCGGTTGCGGACCTCGACCTGCGCGAGCGGCTGACCCCGGCTTACGCCATCGGCTGCAAACGGGTCACGATCTCAGACGATTACTACCCGGCGCTCACCCGCGACAACGTGGCCGTGGTGACCGCAGCGATCGATCGCGTAGAGCCGGACGCCGTGGTGACGGACGACGGGGAGCGGCACCCATTGGACCTGCTCGTCTTGGCGACCGGGTTCGACCCGATCGGTTCCTACCGCCGGTTCGGCGTGGTGGGGCGCCGAGGCCAGGTCTTGGGCGACGAGTTCGCCCACGACGCGCGGACCCACCTCGGCGTCACCGTGCCCGACTTTCCCAACCTCTTCCTGCTGCACGGGCCCAACACTTCGACCGATCACCGGTCGCTGGTGCCGATGCTCGAAGCACAGGCGTTGCTGGTCAGTCGGCTGCTGGCCGAGCGCGATGAGCGGGGGGCTCGTACGGTCTGCGTCCGACCCGAGGCGGTGTCGGGATTCATAGCCGAGCTGGATCGGCGCAACGCCCGCTTGGTGTGGGAATCCGGTTGTGCGAGTTGGTATCTCGACGATCGTGGGCGCAACCGCACACTCTGGCCAAGCACTGTGCGCGACTATCGCAAGCGGCTGCGGGCCCCCGAGCTGGCCGACTATTCCTTCGTATGACCCGTCAGTCAGGACGGCTCAGAGGGTGACGACCACTTTGCCGTGGGCGTGGCGGTCTGCCTGGAAGGTGACCGCATCGCGGATGTCCTCGATCGGATAGGTCGCCGCGATGGGCACCGTGAGCTGCCCAGCAGCGATCAGCTCGGCAATGCGTTCGAGGGTGCCTGGGGCGGCATCGCGTCCTCCGACGGCCTTCGCCGTCAGCTCGGGGTCGCGGGCGGCGATGGTAGAGATGCGCTCCGCCGGAACACCCAGTTCGAGTGCGGCGTAGGCGGTCTCGGTTCCAAATAGGTCCGTGGCGGCGGTGACCCCGCCTGGGGCCAGAGCGCGCACGCGCTCGACCAGGCCTTCGCCGTAGCCGACCGGCTCCGCGCCGAGGCTCCGCAGGAAGTCGAAGGCTCCCTCCGAGGCGGTGCCGATCACCCTCGCCCCGGCAAGGCGGGCCAGCTGGACGGCGAAGACGCCCACCCCGCCCGCGGCCCCACCGATCAGTACCGTGTCTGTCTCGCCCACGCCGATCGCCGCCAGTGCTGCGTCGGCGGTGCGGGCAGCGATCGCAAGGGTGCTGGCGGTGAGGTCGTTCACGCTGTCCGGAGTATGAATCGCCTCGATGGGGTCGACGATCACGTAGTCGGCGACCGCCCTGCCCTGAGCACCACCGTACACGCGGTCGCCCACCGCGAACCCGCTCACTGCGTCGCCGACCTCGTCCACGACACCTGCGAAGTCGTTGCCGAACCCGGTCGGCAGGCTCACGCCGAACGCCGACGCCACCTGCTCGTTGGCGGTGAGGATCCAGTCCACCGGGTTCAACCCGGCAGCGGTGACTCGTACCCGCAACTGACCTGAGCCGGCATGCGGCTCCGGGACCTCGCGAACCTCAAGAACTTCCGGCCCGCCGAACGATTCCACTACGACTGTTCTGCTCATGCCGGAACCAACATCCGCAGGGCCCGGTCCTGTTCCTGCCGCGGACGGTGAGCGCGCCGAGTTCTAGCTCGACAGGCGGAGATCGCGACCTGCCGGACAGCAGCGTTGTTTTGCTGGCGGCCTCTCAGGCAGCTGGGCCGGCGTAGCGCAATCTCGACTACATGGACGAGGCATGGTGGGCACTGCTCGTGCTCAGCGCCGTGAGAAGGCGCGTCTTCATGTAGTCGAAATTGCGCTACGTTCGCGGCCACCCCCGGTGGCGCGCTGGCCAGGGTCCGCGGTGGTAAGGCTGGAGGCGTACTGCCGTGGGGCAGCCGAAGCTCAGGAAGCGACGGGAGACGTGGATGGCCGAGTACGTGCTGGGCTTGGTGCAGATCGATAAGACGCGTGTGTCAGCCGGTGGTAAGGCTGCCAACCTGGGGGAGCTCGCCCGGATCGACGGGGTCAGCGTGCCGGACGGCTTCTGCGTCACCACGGATGCCTACGCAGAGGCCGTGGCGCACGACGACGAGCTGGTCGCCCTGCTGGACGATCTGTCGCGTGTCGGCCCAGGCGACGCCGAAGGCATTCGTGCGGTCGGCGCGCGGATCCGGGACGTCATCGAGGCGACTCCTATCCCGGCCGGCGTCGCCGCCGAGATCGGCAGTCGTCTTGCCGTCCTCGGTGACCAGGGCGCCTATGCCGTGCGTTCCAGCGCGACCGCCGAAGACCTGCCGACAGCGTCCTTCGCCGGGCAGCAGGACACCTACCTGAACGTCTGCGGCACGGCTGCGGTGTTGCAGCACGTCCGCCGGTGCTGGGCATCGCTCTTCACCGACCGCGCGATCATCTACCGGCTGCGGAACGGCATCGACCACCGTGACGTGCAGCTCGCCGTCGTCGTACAGCGGATGGTCTTTGCCGAGGTCGCCGGCATCATGTTCACCGCCGACCCCATCACGTCCAACCGAAGGATCGTGTCCATCGACGCGGGCTTCGGGCTGGGCGAGGCCTTGGTCGGCGGACTTACGAACGCTGACAACTACAGGGTTCGCGACGGCGGCATCGTCGACAAGAAGGTCTCAGCCCAGGCCATCGGCGTTCGCGCGGCGCCGGGCGGAGGAACCGAGACGAAGGAGATCGGCGCCGAGCGGCAAAGCGTCCAGAAGCTGGCGGATGCCGACATCCTGCGATTGGCCGCCATCGGCAAAACCGTCGAAGCCCACTTCGGACGCCCGCAGGACATCGAATGGTCGTTTGCCGACGGCAGGTTCTACCTCGTTCAGGCCCGCCCCATTACGACTGTCTTTCCCATTCCCGGCCCCCCTGACGGCAAGAACCACGTGTTCATGTCTTTCGGACATCAACAGATGATGACCGACGCGCTGAAACCCCTCGGGCTGTCGTTCTTCCAGGCGCAGCTCGGGGAGACGCCCCTGGTCGAGGCCGGGGGGAGGTTCTACATCGACCTGGCGCCAGACCTGGCCGCGCCCGTGGGCCGAAGGATTGTGCTGGCCTCCATGGCCAAGATCGATCCGCTGATAGACAGTGCGATCCGAGAGTTGATGCGGCGCAGGGACTTTGTGGAGGGTCTGGCGCGAGATGGCCAGCGATACTTCAGCCTGAACTCGGGGTACTTCTCGTGGCGGCTGCCGGTCGAGGCGGCCAAGGTCTATTTCCGCGACGACTCAACTACCGTTTCCGTTCTCACAGCGCGCCACGACGCAGCACTCGAAGACCTTCGGCGCAGGCTCATGAGCCGGTCCGGAGACGAGCTGTTCGAGTCCATCGAGGAGGATCTCGCGGAGCTGATGAAGGCAGTGACCGATCCACACAATATGGCGGTGGTCTATGTCGGGGTCTACGCGCTGAGCTGGCTCAACAGGCGAATGGAGAAATGGCTGGATGTGAAAGGGGCAGGCGACGCACTTGCCCAGTCCGTGGCCAACAATGTCACGTCGAATCTGGGGCTTGCGCTGCTCGATGTCGCCGACACCGTGCGAGCCTATCCCGCCGTCAAGGCCGCTCTGCCGGGCCTGTCCGATGCCACCTTCTTCGCCGAGCTGTCATCGGTGCTAGGTGGCGACGCGGTCAGCCGCTCAATCCAAAGGTTCCTCCACGAGTACGGCATGCGCTGTACGGGCGAGATCGACATCACGAGACCCCGCTGGAGCGAAGCACCGTCGACGCTTGTTCCGGTGATCCTCAGCGCGATCAGGAATCTCGAGCCGAACGCTCGCGTGGCCCGGATAGAGCGGAGCCGGCGTGAGGCGGATGCGCTGCAGAAGAACCTGGTCGAGCGACTCGGCCGGCTTCGGGGTGGGCGTCACAGGACGACGAAGACACTGAAGATGATCAGCCGGCTGCAGCACTTCTCCGGCTACCGCGAATATCCGAAGTTCCTGATGATGCGGCATTACTGGGTTCTCAAGCAGGCCCTGCTCGTCGAGGTCTCAGGGCTCGTCGAGAAGGGCGTCATCCAGCGATCCGACGATGTCTACTACCTCTCCTTCGACGAGCTCCGCGAGGTTGTGCGGACCGCTCACGTGAATCACGATCTGATCGCACAACGCCGCAAGGACTTCGAGGGCTGGGCGCGGTTGAGCCCGCCCCGGGTGATCACGTCCGACGGGGAAGTCCTGACCGGCGCCTACGAAGACACCCGGGTTCCGCCGGGCGCCCTGGCCGGCATCCCCGCGTCCGCCGGAACTGTCGAGGGCCGGGCGCGGGTCGTCCGGAGCCTGACGGACGCCGACCTGGAGGAGGGCGACATCCTCGTCACGACGTTCACCGACCCGAGCTGGACGCCGGTCTTCCTGTCGGTGAAGGGCGTGGTCACCGAGGTCGGTGGGGTCATGACCCACGGGGCCGTCGTAGCTCGCGAGTACGGGCTGCCGGCGGTGGTCGGCGTGGACGGCGCCACGCGACTCATTCGAGACGGTCAGCGCATTCGAGTCAACGGCACCGACGGCTACGTGGAACTGCTCTGAGCGGCGAGCCGTCCAACCCAGGTGGGTCGGGCCTCCAGGGCGCCTCGGCGCGCGCCGGACGAAACCCCGAAGCGCTTCCTGCGGCGGATCCCGATGAGGGAGGTACTCCCGGTACCTGGAACGCCAGGGCCTTACCCGCAGGCAAGATCTGGCGTTTCATGGGCCTGGTGGACGTCAGAACTCCCTGGAGAACAGGACCCAATCCATGACCGCCAACGAGACCGCGCAACGCAACCACGACCAGCTGTTTCCGGGCCGCACCTCCACGCTCGCCGAGACTGATCCCGAGCTGGTCGAGTACTTCGACAACTTCGCCTTCGACGAGGTCCTGTCGCACGGCGGCCTCGACGCCCGTACCCGGCTCATGGTGCAGCTCGCAGCCATGATCGCGTGCCAAGCGCTCGCCGAGTACCGGGTGTTGCTCGGCGCCGCGCTGACCGTCGGAGTGAGCCCGGTCGAGGTCAAGGAGATCGTGTATCAGGCCGTTCCCTACGTGGGCATGGCCAAGGTCTTCGACTTCCTGCACGTCACGAACGACGTCCTCACCGAGCGCGGCGTCGACCTGCCGCTGCCCGGGCAGTCCACCACCACCCCCGATACCCGGTTCGAGCAGGGGCTGGCGGTGCAGAAGCAGATCGTCGGCGCCGACCGGGTCGAGGCGATGCACGCTGGCGCACCCGACGACGAAAAACACCTCCAGCGGTGGCTGTCGGCCAACTGCTTCGGCGATCACCTCACCCGAGGAGGCATCGACGTCCGCACCCGCGAGCTGCTCACCTTCGCGATGCTCGCCTCACTCGGCGGCTGCGAAGCGCAACTCGCCGGGCACACCGCAGCGAACCTCACGGTCGGCAACGATCGCGATGTCTTGCTGAACGTGCTCACCCAGCTTCTTCCGTACATCGGCTATCCGCGCACCCTCAATGCGCTGCAGGTGCTCAGACAGGGCACGCTCACCCAGCCATGACGACGCCATTACCGCCAATGCAGAAGGCAACCAAGTCAGAAGGAGATCGTTGATGGAATTCATCGCCCCCGTTCCCACCGGCAAAGGCCCGGCGAGCCAGTTCACCGGCGACGTCTGGTACGACGTCGTCCATGCCGGCAAGGACCCCTCCCGGACACGAGTCAACCTGGTCCGCTTCTCACCCGGCGCCCGCACCTTCTGGCACCATCACGTTCTCGGCCAGACCCTCCATGTCGTCGCCGGGGTTGCCCTCGTGGGAACGCGCGATGGCGTCGTCTTCGAGGCCCACCCCGGCGAGACCGTGACCTGCCCGCCCGGCGAGCAGCACTGGCATGGCGCCACGGAAGACCGGTTCATGGAGCATCTCGCCATCTGGGAAGGCGACGGGCAGGGCACCCCGGAGACGACGTGGCTCGAAGAGATCACCGACGAGCAGTACCACGCACCCCGTACCCGCCGGTCCTGACCACTTGTTCTGAAGCGCGCTCGCCGGCTGAGACTGCTTGGATGGTGAGCGAGCAGCGACGAACGAGGAGGTGGCATGAATATCGAGTTCCTCGCGACCGTGGCCGTGATCGCTCCCGATCCGATCGAGAGCCGCAAACTGTATGTCGAGGCGCTGGGTCTCCCGCTGCAGGGCGAAGGCGACGGCTATCACCACAGCGAGCAGATCGCCGGCTGCACGTCGTTCGGCATCTGGCCACTCTCCCAGGCCGCTCAGGCGTGCTTCGGAACCGACGAGTGGCCCCCAGGGCGCCCGATACCGCAGGTCAGCATCGAGTTTGATGTGGCCGACGCCGCTGGCGTCGCTCCGGCAGCGCTGGAGCTGGAACAGGTCGGCTATCAACTGTTGCACGGAGCTCGCGAGGAGCCATGGGGCCAGACGGTCGCCCGGCTGCAGTCACCCGAGGGCGTGATCATCGGCATTTCCTACGCGCCCGCGCTACATGACTGACGTCACCCGGATCGAGGCGCTGGAACCCGGCCGAAGGCCCTCGCTCAGCTGGCGCAAGGCTCGATGAATGCATGCGCGTGGCAGACGAGAGCTTCCATCAGGGGGGACAATCCATTCATACCGTCAGGCTTGGCGACCTCGATGAGCGAATCGGGCAGACCCGGCTAGCCGCGGCAGGTCAACTCTCGCGGAGAGGACAGGCACGATGAGCGATGAACAGGTGGCGCCGCAGACGCGGGGCGTCGCGGTGGAGCTCTTGGCCACGGTTGATCTCGGTCCTGAGATCCAGGGCATGCAAGGACGCCAGCTTCGGACGCGAATGGTGACCATCGAACCGGGAGGAGTCTTCGGCCCGGTTCACGACCACAAGGGCAGACCGGGGACCGTCTACATATTGCAGGGAACGATCACCGATCATCGCGATGGGATCGCCACGGAGTATGGGCCGGGTGTGGGCTGGCCCGAAGACCGCAACACCGTCCACTGGCTCGAGAACAGGGGAACGGTTGCGGCGGTGGAGATCTCGGTCGATATCGTCAGGGCCGAGTAAGCAGACGCCAGCGGCTTTATGTCCTCGGGCTTGGCGAAGTTGCGCTGCCTCCAACGCCTCAGCGCCGAGTCGGTCCTTCGGCCGGGCGTCAACGTGAGAGGCGGGCTTCGATGCCATCGAGCAGGAAGTCGAGGCCGGTCCGGAAGGTTTGGTCGGCGTCCAGGTGGGCGCCATCACGAACGACGGTGGCCAGCGCGGGGAAGCGGCCAGTGGCGAAGGCCCGCTCCAGATACGGCCCGAAGGCGGCCTGCCACTGCCTCTTGTCCATCCCGGACGCCCGCTCAGCGCGCCGCTCGGTGATCTCCCGGCGCACTGCGCCGATCACGTACGCATCGACCGCGGCGATCACCGGCATGACGGCGTCCACGTCGACGCCGTCCATCGCGGCCATCACAGCCTCCCCCCTGGCCAGCGCGTGCGGCCCGAGCGAGGGCCGCCCACCGATCAGATCGGCCAACCATTCGTGCTGATGAGCGGCATACCGGGTGGTTTCGGCTAGGGAGCGCAGCACCTCGCGCCAGCCAGCTCCGGCCGGCCGGATCTCGGCGTGGACCGCATCGACCATCAGATCGAGCAACTCGTCCTTCGTAGCGATGTAGCCGTACAGCCGCATGGGCCCAACGTCCAGAGCGGCAGCCACCTTGCGAAGCGATACCGCCTCCAGACCGCCTGCATCGGCCAGCCGGGTCGCCGCTCGGACGATCTGCTCTCGGCTCAAGGGCGCTGGAACCGGTCGATCCGACGGCTCCGGCCTTTCCCACACCAACATGCTGAGGACAATAGCCTGTCATGGCTGATACAGTGTATTGATTGATATGGCGTATCGCTATGACGTGACGAAGTGAGGTAGCTATGACCATCGCCATCGTGGGGGCCGGTCTGGGTGGCCTGGTCCTTGCCCGTGTGCTGCACCTGAACGGCATGGGCGCCGTCGTGTACGAGCGTGAACCGTCGCGTGACGCGCGAGGTCAGGGCGGCATGCTCGACATCCATTCCGGGCAGCGGGCACTGCGTGAGGCCGGCCTGATGGATCAGTTCCGCACGATCGCCCGTGCTGAAGGTCAAGATCTGCGTCTTCTCGAGCCGGACGGCACCCTGCTGCTGCAGGAGGACACGCCCGACGACGCCCCACTGGAGCGACCCGAGGTCGACCGCGCCGATCTGCGCGATCTGCTGCTGAATTCCCTGCCCGACCACACGGTGCGGTGGGGGTGCGCGTTCGAATCGGCTGGCAATGGCCTGCTGCAGTTCACCGACGGCCGTAGTGCGACGTATGACCTGCTGGTCGGCGCCGACGGTGCGAACTCTCAGGTCCGGCCGCTGCTCACCGACGCCCGCCCGACGCACGCCGGCCAACACGCCATCGAACTCGGCATTCCCGACATCGACCACACTCATCCCGCCCTTGCGGCGATGGTCGGGCGCGGCAACTACTGGGTGCTCGGCAACGGGCAATCCCTGTCGGCGCAGCGCAACGGCGACGGCCGGGTGCGCATCTACCTCAGCTTCTACAACACCGCTGACGATTGGTTCGCCCTTGCCAAGATCCCGCGCAACGATCCAGCCGCCGCCCGAGTGCGGCTGATCGATCTGCTCGCCGGCTGGGACTCGCGGATCACCGCACTGATCGCAGCCTGCGACGACACGATCGTGCCGCGGTCGATCAGCATTCTCCCGATGGGCCTGACCTGGCCGTCGACGCCCGGCGTCACGTTGCTTGGCGATGCCGCGCACCTGATGCCGCCGGTAGGGCAGGGCGCAAACATGGCAATGCTCGACGGCGCCCTGCTCGGCCTCGCCCTGGCCGCGCACCCGGACGACTTTCCCGCCGCGGTAAGGGAATATGAACACGAGATGTTCGAACGCACCAGCGCCGCCGCCCGGAAGTCCGCGCAGATCCAGGAGATCCTGTCGTCGCCGGACGCAAGCCAGAGAATGCTCGCCTTCTTCCAACCTGGGTGACGGCCTGCGCAGTGGTCGCGGTCGAGCTTCGTTTGTTCTTGACCTACAGGTCAAGAAATAGGATACGATGATTCGCATGGGCCGTCCGCGCACGTTCGATGAAGGCGGTGCCGTCGATCGCGCGATGGATGTGTTCTGGCGCAAGGGATATCGCGGCACGACCCCGCAAGAGCTGGCCGATGCGATAGGCGTCGGCAAGGGAAGCCTGTACAACGCTTTCGGTAGCAAGCGGGAGCTGTTCACCCGGGCATTGGACCGTTACCGCGATCAGCAGGCAGTTCTGGTCGATCAGGCGCTCGAGGCGCCGGGGCCGATCAAGGAGCGCATCGCTGGGGCGCTGGAGTTGATGATCGACCTGAACTTCGCCGACCCAGATCGCCGGGGCTGCCTCGCTGTGAACACCGCCGCAGAGCTTGCCGGGTTCGATGAGGATGCGACCGAGCGCGTCCGGGCGATGTTCGAGCGCACGACCAACACGTTCCTCGACGTGATCCGCATTGGCCAGGCGACCGGCGAGATTCGGCCGGAGCTCGACCCCGAGGCCTTGGCCACCCATCTGCTCACCACGCTCGTCGGAGTGCAACTGCTGTCCAAGACCAACTGTGACCCCGAGACGCTCAAGCGCTCAGTGCAGATTGCACTAGCACCGTTCTAACCCTCGCGCGCCCAGGGAGCCTTTCGCGCAACCATGTTTTGTACCCACAAGTCAACAAAGGGCCCCGCCGCCGACGGGCCCTAAAGGAGAGGTTCATGGAACTCGGTCTATCGGGCAAGGTCGCAGTCGTTACTGGCGCGAGTCGCGGAATCGGGCTTGCCACGGTGCACGCCCTGCAGCGGGAGGGAGCCGAAGTCGTCGTGGCGGCAAGAAATCCCGGCATGGAGGTCATCGATACCGGGGCGGCCCTCGTGCGGGCGGACCTCACTGCCCCTGGCGCTGCTCAAGAGCTGGTCGTGGCAGTGGAAAGCATTCACGGACGGCTCGATCTGCTCGTCAACAATCTCGGCGGCGGCGCACGTCTGAGTCTGGCTCCCTTCGCGCAGCTCGACGACGCGGACTGGGCCGACGCATGGCAGACCAACCTCATGTCGGCGGTCCGGGTGACTCGTGCGGCCCTGCCGTTACTCGCTTGCAACGGCGGCGCGGTCGTGAACGTGTCCTCGATCGGGGCACGCAAGCCGGACGGCCCGCCGCTCGCCTACAACGTCGCCAAGGCCGCACTGACCGCGTTCAGCCACGGCGCGGCCGCCGAACTGGCACAGTCGGGCGTACGGATCAACACCGTCTCACCCGGCCCGACCCGCACGGCCATGTGGGAATCCGAATCCGGTCTCGGCGGCCAGCTCGCGGCCGCCCTCGGCGCGCCCATCGAAGCGATCGTCGCCGGCGCCCCCGCCCAGGTCGGAATGGTCACCGGCAGGCTCTCCGAACCCGAGGAGGTGGCCGACCTGATCTGCTACCTGCTCTCCGAACGCGCGGGCAACATCACCGGGGCCGACTACCTCATCGACGGCGGTGCGATCCGCGCCGCTTGACCTTCAGCTGAATCGGCCGCGGACATAGGCGACCCGGGTGGATGGTGATCGAACCCGCTATGGAGTTCCGCCCCTGAGGTAGTGCTTCTGCCCGCGGGGCTAGACATAGAGTCAGATGGCTTCCTAAGACGCGGAGCGATGGCAAGCAACTGGGGATGGATAGGGCAGCACGATGACCACTCTTGACAAGACCTTCTCGGCCGTCCTGCAACGCAGTCTCAGCAAGGGAGGCTGGACGTACGTCGTGATGCCCGGCTCGGCCGAGTACTTCGGCACTCGCGGGTTGGTCCGCATCCGTGGCAGTGTCGACGGCCATCCCTTCCACGGGTCATTCATGGCCCTCGGCGACGGCACGCACAAGCTCGCCCTCCCCGCCGATCTCCGCGCGCTGATCGGCAAGGACGCCGGCGACGAGATCACCGTCCACCTTGACGAGCGCATTCCGGCTGCCCCGCGTCAGAAGACCACGCGTTGAGTGTCGTCAAGAGCGGTTAGGGCGAGGTGAACCAGCCATCGGGTCCGAGCTGGGAGTTCATCCGTGGGACGTACTGGTCGAAGTAGATCCGGGCGATCAGCTCGCGTCGGCTGCGGACGTTCGCCTTGTCGAAGACCGACTTGAGGTGGTCCTGCACCGTGTAGGACGACACGTGCATCGCGGCCGCGATCTCCTTGGTGTCCAGGCCCTGTAGGACGTGTTGGACGACGGTGCGTTCGCGGTCGGTGAGATTGAAGGCCGAGACGACTAGTGGCACGATCTCGGGTGGTCTGGCCTCGTCGATGGTGATCGCCACCTGACCGCGTTGACCGTCGCGACCCTGCATGGTCGTGGCGTACAGGCAAAGCCAAGCGCCGGTGCCACCGCTGACCCGGCATCGAGGCGGGCGGGTGATCTCACCAGCGGAGTATCTGCGGGCCGCGCCGATGAGCCCGGCGACGATGCCGGCCGGGCTCACCCCGTCGGGGGCTGTCATGAGTTCGGCCAGGCGCTGTTCGGCGGCGTCGCTGATCATGATGATCTGGTCACTGGAGTCGACGATGATGACCGCCGGCCCGGCGGTGGTCGTCGCGCTGTTGGTGGCGACGGTGAGGATGCCTGAGCGAACTCCGCGCGCGAGCACCGGTGAGAGAACGGCGAGGAGTTCGACGTCCTCGAGCTCGAAGCGCGGTTGTCCGACATCGCGGTGGAACGCGATGCCACCCCAGGCCACGCCGCGGTCGCGCAAGGTGACGCGGAGCTCGTCACCGAAGCCGTAGACCGGCCCGGTGAACTCGTTGAGCCGTCGGGAGCCGGGCGACTGCAGCTGGACTGCCATGGCGGGCGATTCGGCAGTGGCGAGCACGTCAAAGGAGGATGCCTCCTGCGCCCCGAACTCGACCAGACCCCAGTCATGGTCGTAGTCGTCCCAACCGAATAGCCGACCAGACTTGAACGTGCTGGTGAGCAACAGCGTGCTTGGATCCAAGGTTGCCTTGCAGGCGGCCGAGTACGGAATTGCGCGCCCGATCGAGGTGGTCGCCTCGTCAAGGAAGGTCTCCAGGTCCAGGCCGGCCCGCGCGAGCACGTCGATGTCGCGCAGCACGCGGGTGGCGGTAAGTGCAGAGGCCATACGAGGAGTGTGGGACCGGACGGCGTTCTGCACCATCCCACTGTTCTGGGAGTGTCTGGGTGCCAGTGCTGCGGGGTGGGAAGTCCCGCGTGACGTGGGATGGTGGTCGGCTCGATCCAGGCCGGAGGGTGAAGCCGTTCACCACCCACCGAGAGAGGCCGAATCGTCATGTCCATCGCATCAACCGACACCGCCACCAGCACGCTGCGCCTACGCCTGCCCGACATCGTTCACCTTCCCGGCAGCCCCGAATACGACGCGCTCGTTACCCCCTGGGACCTTGCGGTCGCACAGACTCCCGCCGCGATCGCCGAGCCCGGATCGGTCGCCGAGGTGGCCGACGTGGTCCGCGAAGCAGCCCGACTGGGCCTGCGCATCGCGCCCCAGACCACCGGACATGCCGCGGCTCCGCTGAGCCAGCAGGGCCTCGAGGACGTCGTCCTGCTGCGGACCACCCGACAGCGCGAGGTCCGGATCGACCCGGAGCGTCGCACGGCGCACATCGGCGGAGGTGCCATCTGGGCCGATGTCATCGGGTCGGCTGCCGGGCATGGGCTGGCCGTCCTGCACGGCTCGGCAGCCGATGTGGGGGTCGTGGGCTACACCCTGGGTGGCGGCCTGAGCTTCTACTCCCGCGAGCACGGCATGGCGGCGAACAGCGTGACGGCGATCGAGCTGGTCACTGCTGAGGGCCGCATCGTTCGGGTCGATGCCGATACCGACCCGGAGCTGTTCTGGGCACTACGCGGCGGTGTGGCCGCGAACTTCGGCGTGGTGACTGCCGTCGAGATGTCGTTGATACCGCTGACCGACGTCTATGCCGGAATGATGATCTGGGAGATCGGCCACGCCGACCCGGTGCTGCGCACCTGGGCTGCCTGGGTCAAGCGCGCTCCCGACGCGGCGTCGACCGCGCTGCGGATCATGCGCTTCCCCCACGATCCCGGCCTGCCGCCGTTTCTGTCGGGGCGCCGGCTCGTGGTGGTCGACGGCGCCGTCCTCGGAAGCGACGAGTACGCCGCCGAGCTGCTCGGGCCCCTGCGCGACCTGATGCCGGAGATCGACACCTTCGCCCGGATCCCGATCACGGCGCTCACCGACGTCCACATGGATCCGCCGGGCCCGACCCCAAATGTCGCGCAGGGGGCCATCTTCGACGAGCTCGACGAGGACGGTGTGCGCGCGCTGCTGCGCGAGATCGGCCCGTCTGCGGAGAGCCCGCTCCTGTTCGTCGAGTTGCGTCAGCTCGGCGGGGCCATCGGGCGACCTGTCGCGGGCGGCGGCGCGATCTCGTCGCTGCCGGGCGCCTACGCGATGTTCGCCTGCGCACTCGCCCCGACTCTGCAGGCAGCTGAGGACGGTCTCGTCGCGGCGCGGGCCGTGCGACGGGTGATAGCGCCGTGGACCAACCCGCGGACCTACCTCAACTTCAATCACGGCGAGAGTCCGGTGAGCACGGGCTACGACGCCGCCACCTTCGCGCGACTGCGCACCGTCCGGGAGCGGGTCGATCCCGACCGGGTCCTGGTGCCCAATCACCCAATTTACTGAGGCTTACCCGCACGAGGCGCCCACGCTTACCTCCACCCACAATCCATCGAGGCTAGGCGAGGCTAGGCGGTCGCGAACTCGGCCGGTTGCTGGCTGGTCAGCACGGCTGCGAGGGAGTCCAGAGCTCCGGGAACCAACGCGAAATACGCCCAGACTCCCCGCTTGTCGCGGGTTAACAGACCTGCGTCGACCAACACTTTCAGATGGTGGGAGACGGTTGGCTGCGTCAGACCCAATGGTTCGGTCAAGTCACACACGCAGGCCTCGGCGCCCTCATGCGCGGCGACCATGGACAACAGCCGCAACCGGGTCGGGTCCGCGATCGCCTTCAACCTGTGCGCCAATTCTGCGGCCGCCTCCGCGGTCAACGGCTCCCTCGTGAGCGGCGCGCAGCACGCCACATCGGTCAGCGGCAGTTTGGCCTGCGGGGTCATGAGCCAAGTGTGACTCAAACATTGACAAACGTCTATGTCTATGCGCATCGTTAAGACATCGACGTCCATCTATGAAGGGAAGGTGGTTATGACCGCAAGCGACGAAGTTCGCGAACATGTCCGCGATCGGTACGCCACCGCGGCTGCGGCCGTTGGATCGGGTTCTAGGCAGAGCTGTTGCCGACCAACCACTGCCCTGGCCGTCGTGGGCGACGGTGACGACTCGGATCTGTTCGGCGCCAACCTCTACGACAGCGACCAGACCGACGGGCTGCCGGCTGAAGCGGTGCTGGCCTCGCTTGGTTGCGGAAACCCTCTCTCCGTTGCTGACTTGCAGGCTGGTGAGAAGGTGTTGGACCTGGGGTCCGGTGGCGGCATCGATGTGTTGTTGTCGGCGAAACGGGTCGGTCCCACCGGGTTCGCCTACGGACTGGACATGACCGACGAGATGTTGGCCCTGGCTCGCGCCAACGCTTCCCGCGCGGGGGCCGAGAACGTCGAGTTCCTCAAGGGTCAGATCGAGCAGATCCCGCTACCCGACGCATCGATCGACGTGATCATCTCCAACTGCGTCATCAACCTGTCCACTGACAAGTCAGCGGTGCTGGCCGAGATGTTCCGGGTCCTTGCCCCGGCCGGGCGGATCGGCATCTCCGACGTCGTCGCCGAGGACCGCCTCACCTCGGCCGACCGGGCTGATCGAGGCTCCTATATCGGCTGCATCGCCGGCGCCCTATCGGTCACCGAGTACGTCGATGGCCTGACCGCGGCCGGATTCACTGATCCCGAGGTGGTGTTCACCCATCAGGTAGCCGACGGGTTGCACGGCGCGATCGTCCGGGCAGCCAAGCCGACTGCTGCTGGTTGCTGCACCCCGGTTCATCAGGCACGTTGCTGCGATCACTCCGCCAAGGCCGCGTGCTGTGGAACTGCCAGCCCAGGTGGCGCATCCGCTGCGATCTGCGGTTGCCAGTGACCGCCACCCGAATCCTTCGTTCTCTGGGCCGGTCGCCGATCGTTCGCTGACGATCCCACCGCCCCGACCCCTGCTCAGCTATGCCTTCGACGGGGGGAGATGCTGGCTTCTTGTCGACGGGACCTTTCCGGCTCCGAGATCGCTGGAGCTCATCGCGCCGGCGAGTGCGGCCACCTATGAGGCAAGGCTGGTCCTCGTCAGCTGGTGGCGAGTGGCGCGATGTTCTCCAGGTCTTCGAGAAGACTCGGGTGCGTCGGGAGCCAGCCGAGCGCTGCACGGGTGTGAGCGCTGGACGACGGTTGGTCGATCGCGAAGATGGCGCCGAGTGGACCGTAGGTCTTCTGGGGTGTCGGTCCGACAGGCAGGCCAAGTCGCCGGCCGATGACGGTGGCGATGTCACGCACTGCGTCGCCCTCGTCGGCGACGGCATGCCACGAGCTGCCGGCTGGCGCCGACTCCAGCGCGAGTCGAAAGAGGACGGCTGCGTCGAGCGCGTGGACGGCCGGCCAGCGTTGGGTGCCGTCGCCCGGGTATCCGGACAATCCGGTGCTGCGGGCGATGTTGGTCAGCAGGCCAGCGAATCCGCCCTCGCCGTTGTTGTGGACCGTGCGCGGTAGTCGTATCGCCGTGCTGCGGACGCCGCGCGAGGCCAGCTCCAGGATTTCCGTGACGGTGCGGCTTCGTCCGCTAACCGGCCCGTCAAGCGTGAGCGGGTCTGCCTCGGTGGAGGCGCGTCCCGGCACATGCGGTGTGCCGGAGACAGTGACGAGGGGACGGCTGCTGCCGAGGAGTGCCTCGCCCAGCGTGGTCAAGGCGGCGGTCTCCTCGGTGATCGCCCGCGCGAGCGCCTCAGGACTGCTGAAGTCGTTGGCGAAGGCCAGGTGGATCACGCCGTCGGCCTGGTCTGCGCCGGCACGCACGACGTCCAGATCGGCGAGACTTCCGGGCAGTGCCGTGCCGCCGGCTGCCTCGATCGCCTGCGCCGAGACGTCGGAACGGGCGAGCGCGAGGACGGTGTGGCCGTGAGTGAGGAGTTCGGCGACGACAGCCGACCCGACTAGGCCGGTGCCTCCGGTGATGAAGACGTGCATGGGGCTCTCCTGAAGTGATGGGACTCTTATCGCATCACCGTAACAGAGTGATGGGACACATATCCCATCGCGTAGAATCGCCTTCATGGCACGCTGGGAACCAGGGGCACGCGAGCGGATCGTCCTTGCCGCCGTCGACCTGTTCACCGAGCAGGGGTACGACGCCACGACAGTCGCACAGATCGCCGAGCGTGCCGGGATCACCAAGAGCACCTTCTTCCGGTACTTCCCTGACAAGCGCGAGGTCCTTGCGGCCGGGCAGGAGACACTGAGTCGGCTGCTGGCCGAAGGCATCGCCGAGGCGCCGGCAGGGGCCACTCCGCTGGAAGCGGTCGCGGCCGGTCTTGAGCGTGCGGCGAGCGAGATGGGGCCGATGAACCGCGAACTCGGCCCGCGCCTGAAGGCGGCCGTTGCCGCAAGTGCCGAACTCCAGGAACGCAACGCCCTCAAGACTGTGGGCCTTGCAGTCGCCATGACCGATGCCCTGATGGCCCGGGGCGTGCCCGACCCAACAGCACGCCTCGCGGGTGAGTTGGGCGTTCTCGCGTTCAAGCGAGGCTACGCCGAGTGGTCCGACGGCCACCGTGAGGCCATGGACGATCTCGCGCCGTACACCCTGTCGGCCCTGGAGGAACTGCGAGCAGCCAGCGCGTTGTTGGGCTGAGACGCAGGCCTGATCCGCCCTCGTCGAACTGGGGGGCATGCTCCGTCATCGTGATGGGACCAGGGTCATTTCCGGCGCTCGGCTGTCACGTGGGGACTTCTCCGAGTTCGCCGCAGTTTGCCCCGCCTACGACGGGCGACGACCGTCAGCATGATGTGGCTGTCCGGCCTGGTCTCGTGCATATGCGTCAGACTGAACCCATGTCTGCAGAGGACAGGGACTGGACGGTTGACGATCACCTCAGAGCGGGCAGTGACAACACGGTTGCCCTCTTCGAGAAGATTCGAGCCCTCATCAATTCGTTCGGGCCTGGCTCCGTCTCCGTAAGCAAGACGACAGTGACCTTCAAGGGAACCCGTCGCGGCTTCGCAGGAGCGCGCCCCAACAAGCGGGCCGTCGTCGGCTACCTCGACCTCATGCGCCAACTACCCCCGGATCCACGGATCACGAGAGCCGCCCCATATGGCAAGAACCTCTACGTGCACCACTATGTGCTTCGCGACGAGACCGAACTGGACGGCCAATTCAGCTCATGGCTCCTGGACGCCTACGCCGTCGGATGCGGCGCGCACCTTCAGCACCCGCCGGCAGTCGACTGACGGCACGTCAGCCACCGGCGTCCGCAAGCCGACACTGCTCACGTGAACTAACGCGGTTCTGTCCGGGAAGGTCCTCCCCGCTGGGTTTGTCTGCCCTGAACGCCTTGACCTACCTTGCCGTTGCCAATGCTCGTGCGGCGCTCGCCGCACTCGACAGCATCGGGCGTCAACTTCCGAAGTGCCGTTGCATGTCCGCGACGTTACTGCTTCAGGCCATTGCTCGGTGCTGCATCCGGTGGGGCCGTTGAATGCCGCACGACGAGCTGTGTGGGCAAGACGATGGATTTCTCCTCAATTTCCTTGTCTGCCAGCAAGCCGAGCAGAAGACGCGCAGCAGCCGTTCCTTGCTCCCGCACTGGTTGGCGAACCGTCGTCAGATCGGTGATGGCGGCCACGGGATGATCATCGATCCCAACCACGGAAATATCCCGAGGAACCACCAGTCCGGCTCGACGGATAGTTCGGATCGCACCGACCGCAACCTCATCGGAGTGCGCATAGATGGCCGTTGGTGGACGTTGAATGCTGAGTAATCGCCCAGCAGCATCGGCACCCTCTTCACCACCCCAGAAAGTCGAAACGACAAGCCTCTGGTCGATGGCAATACCCGCTTCCTCCAACGCCTGGTAGTAGGCCAGACTTCGGCCGCACGGTTCCACCGGCTGGTCCGGGTCGCGCGCGGCGATCATGCCGATCCGCCGATGACCGAGTGCAATCAGATGGTCCACAGCTTGCCGGCCTGCGCTGAGATCATCGACGCAAACGTGAGGGTAAGTAGCATGCTGGCCACCTGCGGCCACGATGTGCACCCCCAGGGAACGCAGCCGATCGCACTCAGCGTCATCAATGGTGAACGCCACGACAACGACCGCATCGACCTTGCGTCGCACCGGAAGAGTTTCGAAGAATTGTCGTCGATCGCGGGCATCGCCCACGCAGCACAGCAATACGTTCAGCCCGGCCGCACAGAGTTCATTGGCGCATCCTTCGACCATCTCGCCGAAGAACCAACGAGACAGGTGCGGCACCACGACGGCGACATTTCCGGTGCCACCTCGGGCCAGTGAGGATGCTTGCGGCGAAATGACGTACGAACGCTCCTCGGCAACGGCAAGGACCCGTTGCCGAGTTTTGGGTGCGACTCCGTAGGCATTGTTGAGCGCGCGCGAGGCCGTACCGACGCTGACTCCGGCCAGGCGCGCGATATCGCTCAAGGTCAGCTCGCGCTCAGCCGGGGCCACGTCGAGCAGCGTAGTCGCAGGACCGAGACGTTCTTGCGAGGTCCATCGTCCGGGGCGGCTCCCCGATGATTGCGAGGCCGAGCTCACCGGATGACACCGGTTACCTGCGACAGCTATCGGAATGGGTTACGAAGCCTGCGCGACGCCTACTCCGCATCAGGTGGTCGAGCTGAGCCAGTACTAATCCAGTAGCTTGGAGCTCTTGACAGCCCGACCGTCACTCCCCATCCTTGCCTACTATTGGAAGCGCTTACGAACTTCCATCTTCGAATCGCAACGCGTCCGATGGCCGACCTCAGCCCGCCAGGGACGTCCAGTAAGGAAGGAGCGGCCAACGGTGACGCTCAATGAGGAGACCGTCGCGCGACGGTCCGATGGCGAGGTTGCACAGGCGGACCTGGAGTATGAGCGCAAACCGCTCATGACCACCAAGGCGATCCTGCTCATGAACGTCGGATATTTCGGCGTTCAGTTCAGCGGCGGCCTGCAGCAAACGGCACTGAATCCAATCTTCGCCTTTCTCGGCGCAACGCCTGCAGAGGTGCCCATTCTGAACCTCGCCGGCCCGCTTACGGGTCTGCTCATCCAGCCGCTGATCGGGGCGATGAGCGACAAGACCTGGAGCCCGCGCTTCGGCCGGCGCAGGCCCTACTTCCTGGCTGGGGCCTTCGGTGCAGGGATTGTGCTGTTCCTGTTCCCGTTCGTCACCGCGCTGTGGATGGCCGTCGTGCTGCTGTGGTTGCTGGACGCCTCCAACAACACTGCGATGGAGCCGTACCGGGCCCTGATCTCCGACAAGCTCCGGCTGTCTCAACGAGCACAGGGCTACCTGACCCAGAGCTTGTTCATCGGAGCCGGCACGGTGACGGCGAACCTCTCGCTGTTCGTCTTCCAGAAGCTGATCAAGGGCGCTACCGCCGCCGGCATTCCATACTGGGTGCCTGGTGCATTCTGGGTCGGCGCCTTCTTCTCCGTTGCCACGATTCTCATCGCCGTGTTGTCGACGAAAGAGATCCCTCCCACTGAAGCAGAGCTAGCCGAGTTACGCGCCCGGCCCAGCGGACTCGCAGGCATGGTCAAGGAGATTGGCGAGGCCGTGCGCGCCATGCCGGTCGCCATGCACAAGATCGGGCTGCTTTTCGCCTTCCAGTGGTATGCGCTCTTCGTGTACTGGCAGTTCGCCACCTTCAGCATCGCCGAATCGGCCTACGGGGTGGGCCCGAACGATCCGAAGTTTCAGGATGCGGTGGGCCTGACCGGGCTGGCCAACGGCTGGTACAACCTGGTCACCGTCTTCGCCTCGCTCGCAATGATGCCGTTGGCGATCAAGTACGGCGCGAAACGCGTGCACGCAGTGTCGCTGCTGCTTGCCGGCGTAGGGCTGGTCATCTTCCCGCACGTGCACAGCACGCACCTGTTGTTCCTCCCGCTGATCGGATTGGGCATCGCCTGGGCGAGCATCGTCGCGCTCCCGTACGTGATGGTGACCAGCATGGTGCCCAAGGAGCGCATCGGCGTCTATCTCGGCATCGTCAACATGATGATCGTCATCCCGCAGTTCGTAGAGACCTTGACCTTCGGCTGGATCTACGAGCACCTGTTGGGTGGCAAAGCCACCAACGCCATGATCTTCGCTGGTGTGATGTTCGCGGTCGCCGCCCTGGCCGCAATGTGGATCAACCCACCCAAGGCCAGCGAGGAATCGCCGATCATCCCATTGGGATCGCCAAGACGAATCTCTTCGGTCTACCACCGTGTCATTGTCGGCTCGGACGGAACACCCGCGTCCTTGGTCACCGTGGGTCATGCCGCGGGTGTCGCTGACGCTGCCGAGGCGCGGCTGGTCGTCGTCTCCGCCTACAATCCGGATCCGCTTGGGGGCCTGCGTAACACGGCGACGGTGGGTCACCGCGAGCTGTACGGGGAGACTGCGGCACGGGCTGCGGTAGCAGCCTCGGTAAGGGAACTCACCCGCCGGCGCTTCAAGCAGATCGAGCAGCGAGTCGTGGCGGGGAACGCTGCTCATGCCCTGCTGGAGGCAGCAGGACCCGATCCCGCCAACCTCATCGTGGTGGGAAACCGGGGGCTTGGCGCCGAACCCGGCGAGGAGATCGGCTCAGTGGCCCGTGAGGTCGTGAAACAGGCCACCTGCAATGTGATGATCGTCCAAACTGCGGCAACTGACGAGACCTACATCGACAATCTCAGAGGAGATGTTTGATGGTGCGCTGGCGACGAATTCTGGTGGGCGTCGACGGATCCGAGGGCAGTAGAAAGGCGCTCGAATGGGCTGGTGACGTGGCGATCCAGCACAACTGCGAGTTGCTTGTGCTGACCTCGTGGATCCCTACCCCACCTCCGGCCGACCAGCTTTCCGGCACGATCTCCGTCTCCGCGGCCGCCACCGGCCGGGACGAGGTCGCGGAGAGATTGACGGTGATGATCCACGAGGTGTTAGGAGGGGACCCACCGATCCGGGTGCTGCCCATCGTGCAGGAGGGCAACGCGGCGAAGCTGCTCATCGACCAGTCGGAGAATGCCGACCTGTTGGTTGTGGGTTCACGCGGCTACGGCGGCTTCATCGGCCTGCTACTCGGCTCGGTGAGCCAGCACGTCGCCGCCCACGCGCGGTGCCCTGTGGTGGTGGTCCGGTGACCACCGAGACGCAGTGGTGGCGCAGCGCCGTCATATATCAAGTCTATCCTCGGTCTTTCGCTGACTCCAATGGTGACGGCATGGGTGACCTCCCCGGAATCACGAGCAAGCTCGGCTATCTTGCCGGGCTTGGCGTAGATGCCCTGTGGCTCTCACCGTTCTACCGATCACCCCAGGCTGATGCCGGCTATGACGTCGCCGACTACCGGGAGCCGGATCCGATGTTCGGCACACTCGCCGACATCGACAGGTTGCTTTCGCAGGCTCATGAACTTGGCCTCAAGGTGATCGTCGACCTGGTACCCAATCACACCTCTGACAAACACGCCTGGTTCGCCGAGGCCCTAGCCGGCGAACCCGGATCATCGGCTCGCAAACGCTACATCTTCCGTCCTGGCACTGGGCCGGACGGTGCCGGGCCCCCGAACAACTGGGTATCCGTCTTCGGTGGTGGAGCATGGGCACACGTTCCAAACCCGGACGACGCGGACGGTGAGTACTACCTGCATCTGTTCGATGCCAAGCAACCGGATTTGAACTGGAATAACCCTGAGGTACGCGAGGAGTTCGTGTCGATCCTGCGCTTCTGGCTCGATCGCGGAGTCGACGGCTTTCGCGTCGATGTCGCGCATGGGTTGGTGAAGGCGGACGGCCTGCCCGACTCCGTGCTGACGGAGACTCCCGAATCGCAGATCTTGGATGCCTTTCATCCGGAGCCGTTCTGGGATCAGGACGGAGTCCACGACATCTACCGAGAATGGAACCGGGTTCTCGCCGAATATCCAGGGGATCGGATGATGGTCGCCGAAGCGTGGGTGCAGCCTGCGGAGCGGCTGGCACTGTATGTACGTCCGGATGAGTTCCAACAGGCATTCAACTTCGCCTATCTGGAGACACCATGGTGCGCCGAGGCCTTACGCCAAGTGATCGGGCATTCGCTATGGGCGGACGAACTGGTGGGCGCGCCCACCACCTGGGTGTTGAGCAACCACGACGTCATCCGGCACGCGACTCGGCTGGGGTGGCAGGACGGTGACCTGCCCAAGGGCATCGGCCCGGATCACCCGCAGCCAGACCACGAACTGGGGCTTCGCCGAGCGCGAGCAGCTACCTTGATGACGCTCGCCCTGCCTGGTTCCGCCTACCTGTACCAAGGCGAGGAACTGGGGCTGCCCGAGCACACCACTCTACGTCCCGAGGACCGCCAGGATCCGACCTTCCATCGCACACGCGGGCAGCAGTTGGGACGTGATGGCTGCCGAGTGCCAATGCCGTGGCACAGCGACGCGTCCGGTCTCGGATTCGGGCCATCCGCCCAGACCTGGCTGGCGCAACCGGATGGCTACCGTGAATTGGCCGTTGATCGTCAGGCCGGGGTGGCGGGATCCACCCTGGAGTTCTACCGAACGGCCCTTCGGCTGCGCCGAGAACACCGGTTGGGCCTGGGCACGTTGCAGTGGAGTGACGTGTTCGGTCCGGACACAGTCGCGTTCACCCGGGAGGGTGGCTTCACGAGCATCACGAACCTGGGCCCTGAGCCGGTTCGGCTGCCGGACGGCGCTGAGATCCTGCTGGCTTCCGGCGACCTGAGAAGCGACCTCGGCCAAGACCAGACGGTTTGGCTTATCCACTGGTGAGCGCACCGACCGGGTAGGCGGAGCGCACACACCAACCCAGCCTTGAGGCCGGTCGCCGAAAACTTGGACGCGTCACCCGCGCAGAGGAACACGTCTCGACAACTAACGCGGCTCTGACTGGGAAGGTCCACGCCGCATTCGAGGAACGCCGTGCCTGCGGCCGAAGGCGAGGTCGATCTCGTCACGGTGCAGCTTGGCGATCGCGGTGAGGTGGTGGCTTCTCGTCGTGCGCTGGGTTCGAACGAGGCCCGGTTCGGCGGTGGCGTCCTGCGTCCGAGAACATCACTTGAGTGACACAACGCGTCCGGCTATGTCACTGATCTGCCAGTAGAGTGACGTTGTGGATCTGACCATGTTCTCGAACTCGGCGATGGGTGATCTCGTCACCGTGGCGGGAAACGACCCGATGCTCGGCATCTGGGAGCACAAGGCGTTCGTCCCGAATGCACTCCCAGCGGAGCTCCCTGCACTGAATGTGTCGACCTATCTCGCCGTTGCCAATGCTCGTGCGGCGCTCGCCGCACTCGACAGCACCGCGCGTCAGCTCCCGAACCCGACCCTGCTGCGCCTGCCGGCTCTTCGTCTCGAAGCACAGAGCACGTCCGAACTGGAAGGCACGTACGCCCCGCTGGCCGAGGTCCTGGCGGCTGATGAGGAGAACCCATCGAGCGAGGCACTCGTAGAGATCCTCAACTACGTCACGATGGCGAACCATGGCTTCACTCGCGTCGCTGAAGGGTGGCCGGTGAGCACACTTCTGCTCGCTGAGCTGCAGGGCATCCTCATGCGCGGCATGCCGAAACGGGACCAGGCAGGACGAGTCAGGTATACGCAGGTGGTCATCGGTCGGCGCGAGGGGACGCGCCTCGGCGAGTTCCCCATCGTCGCAGCCCGTTTCGTGCCCTCGCCACCAGGTCCACAATTGGACACCGGCTTGCGAGACTTGCTCGACTGGATGCAGGCCGACCACGCTGACTATCTCGATCCCGTGATGGTGGCCGGCATGGCGCACTACCAGTTCGAGACGTTGCACCCATTCACCGATGGCAACGGTCGAATCGGACGCTTCCTCATCGTCCTGCAGTTCCTGCAAACAGGCGTGCTCAGTGAACCGACCCTCACCGTGTCCCCATGGTTCGAGGCCAGGCGCGGCGAGTATTACGACGCGTTGCTCGGTGTGAGTACCCGCGGTGACTGGGACCTGTTCCTCACGTTCTTCGCCAGAGGCATCCAGGCAGCGGCCACGAACACCCGGGTGGAGATGCTGGCGCTTGTCGAGGTGCAACGCGAACTACACGAAGCGGTGCGCGCCTCCTCGCTTCGTGCCGGCACCGCGCACGCCGTGGTCGACTTCGCCGTCGCGAACCCCTCATTCACCGTGCGACGGCTGGAGAAAGCACTCGACGTCGGCTACGGCCGTGCCAACAAGCTCGTCGGTCAGCTGGTCGAGCTTGGAATTCTGGAAGTCATCGACCCCGACGCCTACAGCCGGCGATTCTTCGCACCGCGCGTCATTGAGGTTCTGACACGTCGCGAGGGTTGACCGCGACGCTATCCGCCGGATGAGAAAGAGGAAGCGGCTCAGCCGACACGACGACCGGGTATGAGCTGACAGCCGAGGTTACCCCCGAGGCCGCGCTCGATGTGTGTCCTCGCCCCGGGTGGCGAGCCCGTCGGCGATGGTGGCGTCGGGGATTGCATCGCGTCGCGAAAGCGCTCCCGTCATAGGCTGACAGGACAGGCCAGAAGAGCAGGATCCGGAGGATCTCATGCGGACCATTGCCGACATGATTGTCGAGACCATCAAGGACGCGGGGGTCACGCGGATCTATGGTTTGCCAGGGGACTCGCTGAACGGCTTCACGGATGCGCTGCGCCGTGACGGCACGATCGCGTGGCAGCACGTGCGTCACGAGGAGGCTGCGGCGTTCGCCGCCGCGGCTGAGGCCGCGCTCACGGGTGAGCTGGCGGTGTGCGCGGGCAGCTGCGGCCCGGGCAACACCCATCTGGTCAACGGCCTGTACGACGCGAACCGCAGCCGCGTCCCGGTACTGGCGATCGCGGCGCAGGTTCCCGGCGCCGAGATCGGGAGCGCGTATTTCCAGGAGACGCATCCGCAGGAACTGTTCCGGGAGGCGTCGGTGTACACCGAGCTGGTGAGCATCCCCGAGCAGCTGCCGCACGTGCTGGAGATTGCGGTGCGCACCGCGGTGGAACGCCGTGGGGTGGCGGTGATCGTGATCCCCGGGGAGGTCTTCCTCAAGGAGAGCCGGGACGTGCGACGCTCCGCGCCGATCGCCCAGGCTCCTCGGGTGATGCGCCCCGCCGACTCCGAGCTGCAGCGGGCGGCGGAGCTGCTCAACGGGGCGAAGAAGATCACCATCCTCGGCGGGGCAGGCGTCGAGGGGGCGCACGCCGAGCTGATCGCGATCGCGGAGAGGCTCAAGGCCCCGGTCGTGCACGCGCTGCGCGGCAAGGAGTTCATCGAGTACGACAACACCTACGACGTGGGCATGACCGGGCTGCTCGGCTTCTCCTCCGGGTACCAGGCGATCGAGAGCTCGGATGTGTTGCTGATGCTCGGCACCGACTTCCCGTACCGGCAGTTCTATCCGTCGAAGGCGAAGATCGTCCAGGTCGATATCCGCGGCGAGAACCTCGGCCGTCGCACCGCCATCGACCTGGGCCTGGTCGGCAGTGTGAAGGACACCGTCGAGGCGCTGCTTCCGCTTCTGGACGAGCGCACCGACAACCGGCACCTCGACTCCTCGACCTCCCACTACACCAAGGCGCGCAAGGGGCTCGACGAGCTGGCCACGAACGACAGGAACCGCACCCCGATCCACCCGCAGTACGTTGCCAAGCTGATCAGCGATCTCGCCACCGATGACGCCGTCTTCATCCCCGACGTCGGCTCGCCCACGGTGTGGGCCGCGCGGTACCTGAGGATGAACGGCCGGCGGCGCCTGATCGGGTCCTTCAACCACGGCACCATGGCCAACGCGCTGCCGCATGCGATCGGCGCGCAGTCGGCGTTCCCCGACCGGCAGATCGTCGCCCTCTGCGGTGACGGCGGGCTGGCGATGCTGCTGGGTGAGCTGCTGACCGTGCGGCAGTTGAAACTGCCGGTCAAGCTCATCGTCTTCAACAACTCGTCGCTGAACTTCGTCGAGCTGGAGATGAAGGCGGCCGGGTTCGTGAACTACGGCACGGAGCTGGACAACCCGAACTTCGCCGACGTCGCGAACGCCATCGGCATCCGCGGACAGCGCGTCGAACGGCCGGACGACCTCAAGGACGCGCTCACGGCGGCGTTCGACCACGCCGGCCCTGCCCTGGTCGATGTGGTCACCGCCCGGCAGGAGCTCTCCATCCCGCCGACGATCAGCGCCGCCCAGGCGAAGGGCTTCACGCTCTACGCCATGCGCACCATCCTCTCCGGCCGCGGCGAGGAGTTGCTCGACCTGGCCAACACGAACCTGTTCCGGCGACTCTTCGACTAAGCGGAAGCGGATGAGCACGGACCAGGACGCCCCGATCGGGGTTCGTGCTGACATGGCCACCGGCGAGGTGGACACGGTCAGCTACCTCGCGCTCGACCCCGTCTTCACGGCAACGCGGGTCCGCGAAAGCCGTCCAATCGGATGGATGGACCCGGATTGCGGTATGGACCGAAGGACCGAGAAGGAGAATGCGATGACTGACAGTCGAGTCGCGGGGTAGCAGGGCAGAGACTCCTCCCGGACTGATGGAGGCTTGCGGTCGAGCGTCGCCCCGACCGGTAGGTATGGGGCTGGTGGCCGCAGTTCGACGCGGCCGGGGCGGTGCTTGCGCTCTGGCCCACCACCCGCGCGATGGACGGACGGTGGGCCCGCCGGAGGCTAGCTCAGATGCCGGGCGAAGAATCCTGCCGCGTCCTCTCCGGCGAACGCCGGGACGCCCGTGTGGTTTGGCTGTAGACCGAACAGGTGCACTTCCTGCGGATCGGTGATGACCCGGGCCAGGATGTTGATGCCATTGCTGGACGAGCTGCCACCACCTATCGCGAGGCCCGCACCGGGCTCGACCAGCTCCCCAGGCATCCTGACCGATCTCGATGCTCTCTACGCCGAGCGCGATCCCACTGAACGTCAGATACGCAACCGTGCCCTGTTCAAGCGGATCATCATCGAGGGCGAAGAGACCATCATCATCGCTGAAGAGTCCGTCGCAACCGTCCTCGTGCATGCCCACACGGCCGCTGCGGCACAACCCGGTCCGGAAAGCGAAACTGCCCCGCCATCAGACGGGCAAGTCTCGAATTCCTCAACTTGCGCGGGGAAGCGGGCTTATTTCAATCCGAAAGCCCAGGTCAGCGCCCCTGGAGGCGCTCCTGAAGAAGCTGCCGAAGTCCGGTACACCGGTCCCCAGAGCGGCCCAGACCTGGCACCGCCCGTCAGCTCGACACCGTCCAGACTCAGAGACTTGTCGCCAAATACCAGGCGGGGCCACGGTCTACCAGCGGGCCGACCAGTTCCCAGCTCGACCGCCGGACTGAGGGCAAGATCCTCAGCCGCAACGGCGTCCCCACCCAGGCCTGACCGCCGCCCACATCGACCAAGCCACACAGCTTCTACGGATCTACGCTCGCCACTCGGGCCGGCTAACAGCGACGAATGTGCCGATCCACCACGGGAGTAGACAGGGGCCGTCGCTGCAGATTGGACTCATGCCGAACTCGCGCGTACATGGTCCGCGAAGGGTTGCGTCCGGCAAGGTGGTGTACGGATCGTGGTGACCGCGTCGCTCTGAATGAGGCGACGGTCACCGTGTGATCTTTCGAGAGAACTCTTCACATCCATCTCGAAAGGAACCCGACGATGACCGTCGCACCCCACGATATCGACCCTTCCCGTTTCCTCGAAGACCACCTTGCGCAAGCGTCTCCGGACCTGCTGCGGGAGATGCTCGGCACGTTCATCAACCAGTTGCTGTCCGCGGACGTCGACCAGGTCTGCGGCGCCGCCTACGGCACGATCAGCGACGGCCGGGTGAACCGTCGCAACGGCTACCGGCACCGCGATTTCGACACCCGTGCCGGCACCATCGATGTGAAGATCCCGAAGCTGCGGCAGGGCACGTACTTCCCGGAGTGGTTGTTGGAGCGGCGGCGCCGCGCGGAGGCCGCGCTGACCACTGTCGTCGCGACCAGCTACCTCCTCGGCGTCTCGACCCGCCGGATGGACGACCTGGTCAAGACACTCGGGATCACCGGGCTCAGCAAGAGCCAGGTGTCGGAGATGGCGCGGGACCTCGACGAGCAGGTCACCGCGTTCCGCACCCGGCCGCTGGACGCCGGCCCGTACTCGTTCGTCGCCGCCGACGCGCTCACCATGAAGGTCCGCGAGGGCGGCCGGGTCGTGAAGGTGGCGGTGCTGGTCGCCACGGGCGTGAACGCGGACGGCTACCGAGAGATCCTGGGGTTGCAGGTCAACAGCACCGAGGACGGCGCCGGATGGCTCACGTTCTGGCGCGACCTCGTCGCCCGCGGCCTGACTGGCGTCAAGCTCGTCACGTCCGACGCGCACGCGGGTCTTGTCGCCGCGGTTGGCGCGACCGTCGCCGGCAGCTGGCAGCGATGCCGGACCCATTACGCCGCGAATCTCATGAGCGTGACCCCGAAGAGCTCCTGGCCGTGGGTGAAGACGCTGCTCGGGACGGTATTCGACCAGCCCGACGCCGACGCGGTGCACGCCCAGTTCGACCGCGTCCTGGACGCGCTTGAGCACAAGCTCCCGAAGTCGTTCGAGCACCTCGAGGCGGCACGCGAGGAGATCCTCGCGTTCACCGCGTTCCCGAAGAGCATCTGGCGGCAAGTCTGGTCGAACAACCCGAACGAGCGACTCAACCGGGAGATCCGCCGCCGCACCGACGTCGTCGGGATCTTCCCCAACCGAGACGCGATCATCCGGCTCGTCGGCGCCGTCCTCGCCGAGCAGCACGACGAATGGGCCGAACAGCGCCGCTACCTCGGCCTCGACGCCCTCGCCGCCGCACGCCGCGTCGGCGAACCCATCGAGGAGGTGATCGAACCCGACCTCCGAGCCCTCACAGCCTGACCACGACACGAAAGATCACACGAACACCGATACACCACATCCCAGGACTTGACCCCGCGAAGAATGGAGACAACGAGGGTCAGGATGGCGCTGGCGCAACGTTCTGGTTCAGCCGGAAGACGTTCGCGGGGTCGTATTTTCGCTTGAGTTCGGCGAGGCGCTGACGGTTGGGCCCGTATGCGGCCCGTACGCGGTCGGCTCCCTCGGTGCCGAGATTGTTCACGTACACGGCGTCCTCGAGGTGCGGGCTGATCGCGGCGAACGAGTCGCGGGCCCAGGAGATGTGCCGGTCGGCGTCCTCAGGATTGGTCCATTGGGCGAGGATGACGATGTCGTACTGGTCGGCACGGTGCGGAAACGCAGTGGCGTCGACGGGGACCTGGCTGGCCGCGCCGTGCAGGCGCTGACCTCCCAAGCCGCTCACCCCCGGCGGGGTGGCCGCCGCGATTTCCAGAAGCGTGTCGATCGCCGCGTCGGTGAGATGGCGCAGGTAGCCAGACTTCCAGTAATGCTGCCGGCCGAGCGGGAACGAAGCATCGGGGGCACTCTGGAGAGCGACGTATGACATCGGCGCGATCGAGTCCTGCATGGGGGGTCCGAACTCCCGAAGCGGCCGCAGCACACTGGCCCCCTCGTCCAGCGGCCCGCACCAGCAGAGCGCGATCGACGACACCGGTGCGCCCGACGGATCGCATCCCACCGAGATCGACGTCGTCAGATCGCCAGGTGCCTCCGCGACGAACTGGTCGTGGAAGCGCAGCGCGTCGGCGGCAATCGCCGGCGGGTACGACAGCCCGCCGGCCAGCACCGCGCCGACCGGGTGGGCCTCGTAGGTGAACGAGGTGACGGCGCCGAAGTTGCCGCCGCCTCCCCGCAACCCCCACAACAGGTCGGCGTGCTCATCCCGGTCGACCTGCAGGACCTCGCCGTCGGCGGTGACCACCTCGGCGCCGGTGAGGTTGTCGCACGCCAGCCCGTAGCGTCCGTTCAGCCAGCCGAGACCACCGCCGAGTGTCAGTCCGGCGATGCCGGTCTTCGACATCACACCGAACGGCACTGCCAGTCCATGTTTCTGCGTCGCCCGATCGAGGTCACCGAGCAGTAGCCCTGGTCCGGCCGTCACGGTACGGCGCCCCGGATCGACCTGCAGACCCCTCATCGGGGACAGGTCGAGCATGATCCCGCCGTCGCACACCGCGCTGCCCGCGACGTTGTGGCCACCCCCTCGGACTGAGAGCACAAGGTCGTGGCGACGGGCGAATGCGATGCCTCGCGCGACGTCGTCCGCATCATGACATCGCAGGATCGCCAGCGGCCTGCGATCGATCATCGCGTTGAACACCGCTCGGGCGGAGTCGTAGTCGCGGTCGCCGGGTCGCAGGACGTCGCCTCGAAGGCCTGCTGTGGTCTGCTGCACGGTCATGCGGCTCTCCCGCCTGCTCATGTGTCCGATCAGCCAAGCGTCGGTGGCCCGGCTAACTGCCGGCTAATCGTCATCGCGACGACTAGGCGGGCAGCGGCATCCCGATCTGCACCCGCAACGCGGTCGCTTCACTGGACAGCCGGGCCGCGGTCTCGTGATCGGGCGCGACGGCCGCCAGGCCCTCCAACGCCGCGGCGACCCCGGCGCGATGCCCCATTCGCCGGCACAGGTGCAGCGACCGCTCAAATGCCGTGGACGCCGTCGGGTATTCGTCGGCGGCCAGTGCTATCCGGCCGGCCAGATGCAGCGCGGAGGCTTCACCCTCTTCGTAGCCGACCAGCCGGTAGTGCGCCAGCGCTTCGTCGACCAACACTTGTGCCTGGGATGGGTCACCCCAGCGGTGCTCCAACGAGGCGAGCACGTCCACGGCCAGTCCGCAGGCGAGTTCCTCACTTATCTCGCTGGCGTGGGCCAGCGATTGCAGCGCGACGGCCCTGGCGGCATCCGGTTCGTTGCGGTCGCAGTGCAGGCGGGCCAGCTGTGCCTCTTCGATGGCGGCGCGCCACACATCCGCACCGTCGAGGGATGCGGCGATCGCGTCTTCGTACAACCGTTGTGAGTGGTCGAACCGTCCACGGGCCCAAGCGACCGTCGCGAGCATGGCGAGCGCGTTGCCTTCCCACGCGCGCGCACCGGTGGCTCGGGCCAGCGCGCGTTGCTCGTCAGCCAGGCGTTCGGTGGCCTCGAAGTCGCTGCGGCCGATGTGCAAGAGGGCGGCCGCGGACAGCAGCGGCAGGCGGTCGGCCGGTCGGTCGGATCCGACCACGTCCAGGCCGGCGTGTACCCAGTGCAGCCCTTCGCTCCGGGCGCCGCGCAGGTCCCAGTAGTGCCACAGGCCTTGCACGAGTTCCACTCCGACGTGCCGATCACCCGAGGGCTGGAACGCCCATTCCAGCGCGGACCGCAGGTTGTCGTTCTCGCCGTGAAGCCGGGCCAGCCACCGGGGGTGACCCGGCGCGGAACAGATTCGGCTTGGCTGCTCGTACCAGCGCGAGGTAGTGCCGAGCGTGTCGTTCGCCGAGATCGGCCCGTTCGGCATCGGTCCAGCGTTCCCGCCCGAACTGGCGGGTTGTCTCCAACAGTCGATACCGGGTCGACGCTCCGAGGCCGTCCTCAAGTCCGACGAGACTGCAGCTGACCAGTCTCGACAGCGTCATCGCGACATTGCCGTGATGCGGATCGTTTTCCGCGGCTATCGCCGCTGCGGCGTCCCGGTCGAAGCTTGCGGGAAAGACCCCAATCTGCGCGAACAGCACCCGCTCCTGCGCCGAGAGCAGGTCATAACTCCACGCCACCGTCGCGGCCAGGCTGCGGTGGCGCAGGTCGGCACTACGAACGGCTAAGTCGAGAACGTCGAATCGGTCCACCAGCAGGTTGGCGAGGTCGGCCAGTGGCATCGACGCCGCGCGGGCGGCGGCAAGTTCGATGGCCAGGGGTAGAGCGTCGAGGCGGCGGCACACTGCGAGAATCAGCTGGGCGTCGTCGGGCGTGATGGTGAAGTCAGGGCGCGCGGCGGCCGCACGGTCGGTGAACAGGCGGACCGCCTCACATCCTGCGATGCGGTCCGGCTCTTCCTCCCTGGCGACCAACTCGAGTGGTGGCACGCGATGCACCCGTTCACCCGGTACGCCGAGAGGCTCGCGGCTCGTCGCCAGTATCCGCATCTGACGGCTCGCAGCGAGCAGTGCCTGGACGAACGTGGCGCATTTCTCAAGCAGGTGCTCGCAGTTGTCGAGCACGATCACCACGTCTTGCCCGGTCAGTGCCGCGGCGATCGTCGTGGCCAGGGCGCGCCCGGTCTGCGCGCGGATGCCGAGCGCGTCGGCCAGCGCCTCATCGAACAACTCCCGGTTGGTCACCGTCGTCAGGTCGACGAGGAACACCACTGCCCGTCCGGTCGCGAGCAGGTTGCGTGCCACTTCCAAAGCGAGCCTGGTCTTACCGGTTCCGCCTGTGCCGGTGAGGGTGATCAAACGGTGCACGCCGATAGACCGGGAGAGTTCCGCGAGTTCGTCCGACCGTCCGACGAAGGAGCTGATCGGCGCCGGGATCGTCGAGCCTTGCAGCGTCGGGCCGGTCGCAACCCGTGACGTCAACTCCAGCTCGTCGCTGCGGCGCAACACCGCCACCTCAAGAGCCTGCAGTTCCGGTCCGGGTGCGACGCCGAGTTCGACATCGAGGGCGTGCCGCAGCCGCCGGTAGGACGCGAGCGCGTCTGAGGGCCGACCACAGCGGTACTGCGCGAGAATGAGTTGAGCGGTTAGGCGTTCGCGCAATGGATAGCGCGCGACCAGCGATTCGAGCTCGGCAACCACGTCGTGGTGGCGGCCCAAGCCCAGTTCTGCGGACATCAGAGATTCCGCACAATCGATTCGGAGTTCGTCGAGCCGCGCCGCGGGACCGAGCGCGAAAGGACGATCGATCCCGCCGAACGCCGGCCCCCGCCACAGCGCCAAAGCGCTGGTCAACACGGCCGTGGACAGCGACGGTGACGCGTCGACCAGCTGACGCCCCTGGAGCAGGAGGTGCTCGAAGCGGACCATGTCGACTTGCTGAGGATCAGCATTCAGTGAATAGCCGCCTTGGTGGGTGACGATCAGTGGCGCCGCGCCGGCCCGACGCCCCGTCTCGAGAGTCCGGCGCAGCCCCGCGACCGCCGTGTGCACCATTGTTGCCGCTGTCGCAGGAGCCGTCTCGTCCCATAGCAGGTCGACCAACCGGTCAACCGAGATCGAGCGGCCGGCATCCAGCAGTAACGCGGCGAGCACAGCACGGCGACGGCTCGAACCCAACGGCAGCAACCCGCCGGTCGCGTCGAATGCGGAGACGACACCGAGAACGCAGAACGACACATCAGCCGACAACCGCTCCAGGCCCAGTCTCGCCGCAACACTTGTCACCGCACTTCACCACCTCGTGCCGGGAGGGAACGACCCCTGCACTCGAACCCACCGAAGACGCCTGTCAACGCCCCAAGCTCGAAACGATGAGTAAAGCCTAAGCGGTCCTAGACACCCGCTCCTATGCCGCAGAGGCACCCTCTTGATCAAGTAGGCGCGCCGACACCAACCCACATAACCCGCCTCAGAAGAGAACGCGCGTCGCGAGGAGTCCGGCACCCGGAGCCCGCCCCGAGAGCGCGCGTGTGAACTCAACTGCGTCCAGGCTGAGACGCTCTCCCCCGGCGCCATGGGTGAACGTGCCCCCGGCCGGTCCGCTCAGGCGCAACTCGAAGGGCTGAGCGTGACGCCCTGCCCACTCGGCGACGACATCCTCGATGACACGTTTGTTGAACGGTGCGCTCACGTCCGGCTCGCGCCCGACCGCTCGCGCGATGTCGACGGTGTGCAACCACACATCGCGCGTGAGGATGACCTCGAGGAGGTGGCCACCGTTCACCTTGCGGGGCATCCCAGCGGCAGTGGAGCCGCCCTGGTCCACAGACGCGTTGACCAGGCTCAGCACCGGGGCGAGCCGCATGCGGCCCGCCACCATGGCGGGAGCATCGCGCGTGAGTGCCTGCACCCGCTGTATCGGCGTCAGCTCGGCGGCTTTGGCCACGTCACGGGCGTTGCAAGCATACATCGCGTTGCCGTCGAACTCCCCGCGGTGACGTAGTCCGTACATCTGATATCGAACAAACCCCCGCCACGAGGAGAAGCTGCGGCCACCGATGAGGTGACCCACCACATCGGCCACGGTCCACCGCGGACACTCGGTTTGTGCGTCCCAGTCGCGACCCTCCAGCGAGCCCAGCAGCCCGAGCAGCTGCTCGTACGCGGCGGTTGCGACTTCACCTGCATCGGACCGCCGACTGATGGGGACGATATCGGTGACCACCAGCGGAAGGTCCGGAGCGGTATTCATTCGATTCTCCTAACGTCGTTAGGAACCTTCCTCCCACGGGCCCACGATGTCAAGGGAAAGTCCGAACAGCGTTAGGCGAACGGCTAGTCTGGGGCTGTGGCCAGCGGACGATCAGGACAGCGACGCGCGGAACGCCACGTGGCCACCCGCCGCGAGATCCTCGACGCAGCGTGGGAGCTTGCGCGAACGCGCGGCCTCTCGGGCTGGTCTCTGCGCGACCTCGGCGCGGCCGTCGGCATGCAAGCGCCCTCGCTCTATGTCTACTTCGCCAGCAAGGACGCCATCTACGACGCGCTGTTCGCCGACGGCTACCAGGAGCTGCTGACCCAGACCCGGGCATGGGCCGAACAGGACCTCACCCCCACCGCCAAGGTACGTGACGCCGCGCACCGCTTCTTCGGCTTCGCTGTCTCCGATCCCGCGCGCATGCAGCTGCTCTTCCAGCGTGTGCTTCCCGGCTTTGTCCCGTCAGTCGAATCCTTCGCCCTCGCGCAGGAGGTTCTGTCCGACTTCGCGAAAGTGCTCGTGGACGCTGGCGTCACCGAGACCGCTTCGCTCGACCTGTGGACCGCAGTACTGGCGGGTCTGACGAACCAGCAGGTGAGCAACGACCCGGACGGTGAGCGATGGGCCAGCCTCGTCGACGAAGCAGTCGACATGTTCCTGGGCCACGCCCTGCGCGCCCGCGAGGCGTAGCCCGATACGGATACGCGTCCGTACAAGCACAGGATCAGTACTGAGCGATCCCGGCCTGCGCCGAGCCGAGCGACAGCCTGCAGCTACTCACCGACGCACACCACGCATCCTTGTGATGTCGTCTGTTTCCGTAAGAACACTTGGATGGTCTCCGAGGTACCCAAATTGAACACCACTCGTCGGCTGGAACGCCTTGATTCCGCGTGGGACCAGGATCCCAGGTCGCTCCTCCGACTCCGAGCAAAGCGCCGGACCCGGATGCTGTTGTTCGGCAAGTGAAGCACCGCTGCTCATCGATGATCTCGCGGCGCATGGGATGAGCGCGGTGAACCCTGACTACTTTCATCGCGTCACGGTTCACCGAGCAGGCATATCTGAAAGGCGTCGATCTGCTCGCAGCCGTGCAGAAGAGCCCGCCGCGCGCCGCGGCCGAGATTCACCGGATGCTCGGCCGCAGACATCCCGGCTTGGCTGTGTGGTTCTCCAAGGCCTATGCCGCGACTCCAGTCCCCGCTTATCCTGACCAGTCGAGCGTGAGGACGGCGCGATGGGCATGGGTGTGAGTGTCGACGCGGTCGATTGATTCCTCTCGGCAGATGATGGATCTCCTCGACAATATGATCACCGCCAACATCACCCAGAGACGAAGGTCCTGTGAAGCATCAGATCCGACAGACGAGCGGTGACCACGAGCTTGCCGATGGTGCCTGAATGACCAGATTGAGTATCGACTCGTGGATGCTGTGTGCCACACCACGATCAGGTAGCACCTTGCTGTGTGGTCTCCTAGAGTCATCCGGGGTGGCCGGGCACCCGGCGTCCTTCTTCAACCGGCGCGGGCTGCACAACTACGCCACCCGATGGAACGTCGGGCAACCCGGGAGCGGTCGAATTAACTCGGCGTACGTCGACGCGGCTCTATCCGCGGGTAGAACCGAGAATGGGGTCTTTGGCGGACGGCTGATGGCTGAATCACGGCCCGAGTTGCTGGCTGACCTCGCCGCCGAAGCCGCCAGCGCCGGTCGACCGCGACCAAGCGACCTGGAACTGCTGAGCAGCCATTTCGGCCGACTTCGCTTTGTCCACCTGCGCCGCATCGACACGGTGGCCCAGGCTGTGTCCTGGGCGAAATCCCTCCAAACCCATTTCTGGCACCCAGGAGAGGCGATCGAGCCCGGCGCCGAGGACCCGCACTACGACGAGGAACTGATCGAACAGCTCGTCACCACGATCGAACGATTCGAAGCTGACTGGACCGGCTGGTTCGCCGAGCAGCACATACGCCCTCACGAAGTAACCTACGAGCAACTAGCTGCCGACCCTGAAGCCACGGCGCTGCAGATACTCGACTTCCTCGACCTCCAACTTCCGGCCGGTCAGCAGCTTGCCATCAGACACCGACGACAAGGCGATCAAACCAACATTGAGTGGATCGACAAGTTCAAAGCCCGCTGGAACCCATGATCGTCGCGGCAAGACCTCCGAGGCCGGGCGGTGCCCGTCGCGGTCGCGGAACGCCTCGTCGCGGACTCCTATGCCTCGATCACGATCAGCGACCAGACCTACCGCGACCTTGCCGCGAAGGTCGATGCGGCGTTCGACAAGCGCATGGCAGGCCGCAACCAAGAAATCGTCGACCTATGGCAAACCGAGCCCGACTGGAAGATGAGAGCGACAAGCTACTGGCCGCGCACTTCGCCGACGCCATCGACCTCCCCACCCTGAATCGGCACCAAGACCGCATCCGGGCGGGCCTCGCCGACGTGACCCGGAAACTCGCCGAACACGAGCACCACACCGGCGGGCGGGCGTTCCTCCACGACTCGCGCCGGCCGCTCACCGACGCGCATCACGCCTACGCCCGATCCGGCGACACCGACCGACGCTTGGCGAACAAAGCCTTCTACACCCGCCTCGACATCACCGACGACGAGCAACTATGCCGGAAACTCCCGGAACCGTTCGCGACCATCGTCCACGAAGCCCGCGAACACGGCGACGACGAAGGAGAGGAGGCGGAACCCAGACGCGACCCATCAAGTCACGTCGCGTGTTCCCGTAAGACACTTTGGGTGGAGCTGAGGGGACTCGAACCCCTGACCCCCTCGATGCGAACGAGGTGCGCTACCAGCTGCGCTACAGCCCCTTGAAGCAACGGAAAGGGTAGCACCCGCGGCGGTCGGCCTCCGAACCGGAGGCTAGACCCACGAGGGCAGCCACATCCGTACCTGCCACTCGGAGTAGGGAATCACCTGAGCGGTGAGCACGGGCCAGAAGAAGGCGGTGAGCAGCACTGCCAGCACCACCACCGTCCCGGCGGCGCAAGCCCCCCACAGCCGCCGGCTGGGGCCTGCGTCCGGCGGCCCGATCACCAGCCCCAGCACGAAGGTCAGGGCCAGCACCACGTAGGGCACGAAGGCGACGGCGTAGAACGTGTAGATCGTGCGGTCGGGGTACTGGAACCAGGGCAGCCAACCGGCGGCGAAGGCGGCCAGAATGGCACCGGCCCGCCAGTCGCGGCGGCCGATCCACACGACGATGAGCACTCCCAGGGCGAGCGCCCCGCACCACCACACCACCGGGTTGCCCAGCGACGTGATGGCCTTGGAGCAGTCTGCGACCGTGCACTCTGCCTGGCCATCCTTATACGACTCGTAGAAGAACGACGTGGGCCGGGTGTCGAAGAGCCAGGCCCACGGCTTGGTCATGTACGGATGAGTGGTCGACAGCGTGGTGTGAAATACCCACATATCTGCGTGGTAATGCCACAACGATCGCAACACGTCAGGCACCGGCGACGACGACGGGTGCTGGGCGCCCCAGTCTCTGAAATACGCATTGGGGGAGAGCATCCACGGAATCCACGTGGCCAGATAGACGCCGAACACCACGGGCAACATCATGAGCGCTGCCGGCAGTCCGTCTTTGAGGATTGCTCCGCGCCAGGGTTGCCGAACGCCGAGCCCGCGCCGCGCCGAGACGTCCCACAGCACGGTCATCAGGCAGAAGGCGGCGGTGAAGTAGATGCCCGACCATTTCACCCCGCACGCAAGGCCGAGGCAGATGGCAGCGGCCCATCGCAGCGGACGTAGCCCGAACCACGGTCCTGACGTGCTGAGTTTGCCCCCGTGCGCTCGGGCCAGGGTGACTGTTCGGGCGATGCGTTGTCGGGTGACGTCGCGGTCGATCACAAGCAACGAGAAGGCACAGAGCACCCAGAACGACAGGAAGATGTCGAGGATGCCGGTGCGACTCATGACCAGGTGGTTGCCATCGACGGCCAACAGCAACCCCGCGGTGCAGCCGAGCAGCGTCGAGCCCAACATCCGGCGGGCGGTTCGGGCGATGATCAGCACCATCAGGGTGCCCACCACCGCGCTCGAAAACCGCCAGCCGAACGAGGAGTCGATGCCGAACAACCACTCGCCGACGGCGATCATCCACTTACCCACGGGCGGGTGCACGGCCCGATCGCCCGCCGTCAGGTAGATGTTGGGATCGCCCACGGTGAACGACTTGTCGGCGTCCGCCGGCCACTGGTTCTCATACCCGTCGCGCAGCATGGTGTAGGCCTGCTTGACGTAGTAGGTCTCGTCGAATACCAGCTTGTGCGGGTTGCCCAGATTCCAGAACCGCAGCAGCCCGGCGAAGGCCGTCACGAGCAGCGGACCCAGCCAACCCCACAGCAGGTCGTTGGCCTGCGGCCCCACGAGGTGCCAGCGCAACCGGGGCTCGCCTGTGCCTCTGCGCGACGGTGGGGGCTGCAATTCAGCAGCACCGCCACGTGCAGCGGCGAGGCTAGATGGGGCGACAGGCACGTCGTGATGGTAAGCGTCGACACTGACAAGGCAGCATCTACGTATGCCCGACAAGCTGCCCGGCCCCAGGTTGCCCGCCCACAAGCTGTCCGACGCCAGCCCTGCTGAGGGAGGTCGCATCATTCTGGCCGCCACACCCATCGGCGACCCGGCCGACGCATCCCCCAGGTTGCGCGAGGTGCTGAGCACCGCCGACGTGGTGGCGGCCGAGGACACCCGGCGGCTGCATCGGTTGGCTGCCGCGCTGGACATCACGGTGGTAGGCCAGGTGGTGGCGCACCACGATCACAACGAGGCAGCCAGCGCGGCGGGGCTGGTGGAGCGTGCCCTGAAGGGAGCCTGCGTCGTGCTCGTGAGCGACGCCGGCATGCCGTCGGTGTCGGACCCCGGCTTCCGGCTTGTGAGCGCCGCACTGGCAGCAGGGGTGCCCGTGACGGCCGTCCCGGGCCCGTCGGCCGTCCTCGCGGCGCTTGCTGTCTCCGGTCTGCCGAGCGACCGGTTCAGCTTCGAGGGCTTCCTGCCTCGCAAGGCGGGGGAGCGGGACCGAGCCTTGGCCGAGCTCGCCGGCTACCCGCGGACGATGGTCTTCTTCGAGGCACCGCACCGGCTGGCCACGGTGCTCGCGGCGATGGTCGATGCGTTCGGCGCCGACCGCCCGGCTGCGGTGTGCCGCGAACTCACCAAGACCTACGAGGAGATCGTCCGTGACGACCTCGCGGGCCTGGCGCGCTGGGCAGAGGGCGAGGTGCGCGGAGAGATCACGATCGTCGTGGGGGGCGCCGTGCGAGCGGTCGCGACGACGGAGACGCTCGTGGCGGAGGTCGTCGTCCTACAGGCGCAAGGACGCAGCCTGCGCGAGGCCACCAAGGAGGTCGCCAAGCGCGCGGGTCGCCCGGCCCGTGAGCTCTACGACGCAGTGTTGGCCTCGCGCAACCGTCCTACTTCTTGACCTTGCCCGTCCGGGCGGGCTTGGGCGGCGGCACGTCGAGCGTGGCCGAATGATCGGGGACGAGGTTCTGCAACGACCGCGGAGTGCGCCGATATCCGGTAGAGGCCGGCCGGGTGGGCAGTTTCAGGTCGGGATGTGGAACGGCCTTGTAAGGCACCACGGACAGCAGGTGGGCGATCATATTGAGCCGTGCCCGCTTCTTGTCGTCGGATTCCACGACATACCACGGAGCCTCGGGGATGTCGGTGTGCACCATCATCTCGTCCTTGGCGCGCGAATAGTCTTCCCAACGAGAGATGGATTCGAGATCCATAGGCGAGAGCTTCCAGCGGCGCATCGGGTCGGTGAGCCGCGACTTGAAGCGTTTCTCCTGCTCGGTGTCGCTGACCGAGAACCAGTATTTACGCACCATCACACCATCTTCGACGAGTAGCCGCTCGAAGATCGGGGCCTGGTGCAGAAAGCGGCGGTGCTCTTCGGGGGAGCAGAAACCCATGACGCGCTCGACGCCGGCCCGGTTGTACCAGGAGCGGTCGAACAACGTGACCTCGCCAGCCGCAGGCAGATACGGAACATAGCGCTGGAAATACCACTGGGTGCGCTCGCGCTCGGTGGGTGCCGGCAATGCCACCGTGCGTGCAACGCGGGGGTTCAGATAGGCCGTGATGCGCTTGATGGCACCGCCCTTTCCGGCGGCGTCACGACCTTCGAAGATGATGACCAGTCGTTGCCCCGACGACTTGATCCATTCCTGCATCTTCACCAGTTCAAGCTGGAGTCTGAGCAGTTCCGCTTCGTACTCGGCCTTGTTGAGCTTGGGTCGCTTGGCGTCTGTCATGTGCGCATCTTGCCAGGCTTGCTCGCTGAGTGGGCTCAAGGGAGTTCTCATGCTCAACGGGCAACGCCGCTACACCGGTGTGACTGTTTGCGGCTTTTGGTGATCATGACTACCAGCGTGCGGCGCGCCGTTGCCATCGAGCGCTTCGTCGGCATGGCATTCCCACTGGAGCAGGACGCGAGCGATCGGGGTGCCGCACGCTCTGCCCGAACGTGCAGCAGGGCAGCAAACCTCGGCGCCTTGGCGGCCGAGGTGGGTACTAAGGTTCGCCTACCCTAACTACGGAAGGCCTCGCCTCATGTTGCTTCATCTTGCCGCCGCTGGTGCGCAACTCCCCAAGCCGCCGATCCCGCCGTTGTGGAGCTGGTTCGGAAAGTTCGGGTACTTCGCTGGCCTATCGGCTGTGACCGGCGCCCTGGTCTGCCAGCTTTTCGTGCTCCGCCCTGCGCTGGCCGACAGCGTCGGCGACGCTGCCGCGACCGCACGCGGGCTCCTGCAGCGGGTGACCGGGATCGCGGCGCTGGTGTTCGTTCCGCTGTACGCCTGGAGCTATGCGTCGGGGGTGGCCAAGGACGTAGGCACCGGCTTCTTCACGTGTTCCACCTGGATCTGCTGCGGGCGCCGTTGCAGGCCGCCCCTGAGCCCGGGGATTGGCTCAGCGGTGGTGCGCTCGCCACCACCCAGTGGATTCTGGTGCTCGCGCTGGCCGTGCTTCTGGCCCCGCTGGCCTTTCGACCCGGGCGGGAACGTGGACGTCTCGTCCTGCTGTTGGCGTTGGTACTGGCCGTCCTGATCAACCTGGTCGACGGGGTCCCGGTGAACAAGGAGGCACTGGCGCCTGCCGAGTTGCTCGACACAGTGCTCGACCAGGTCCACGTCTACAGCGGCGGGATCTGGCTGGGTGGCGTGGCAACCCTCGCCGTGCTCACCCTGAGCCGTGAGCGACTGCGCGATGCCACCATCGACGTCTGGTCGGTGCTCTGGCAGCGGTTCAGCATCGTGGCGTCGATCTGCATCGCCGGGGTGGCAGTGTCGGGTCTGTGGCTGGCGTGGAAGCACGTCGGCAGCGTGGGTGAGCTCGGAACGACCGTCTACGGCGAACTGCTGGCGATCAAGCTCCTGGCAGTCTCGGCCGTGTTGTTGTGCGGCGCCTATAACCAGCTGGTGCTGATGCCGAAGATCGAGCGGCTGCGACGTGCCGGCAACCGGGACTCGGCGCTGCGCCTGGCTGTCGATCATTTCGGCACGGTGGTCGCGGTCGAGAGCGTGCTCGGCATTGCCGTACTGGCCGTCGTTGGGTTGCTCAGCGGTTCGGCCCGCAAGCTCGCCGGCGACCCCGCTGCCGTGGTGACCGGCTCGGTTGTGGGGTGGGGGCTGGGCTTTGCCGTCGCTGTTGCCGGAATGTTCTGGCTCACGGCTCGGCTCGCCACGCTGCGGGCGACGCGGCCATTGCCAGCGGAATAAGCTCGGACAATCGGGCCGCCAGGAGGAAACCTGCGGTCTCCAGATTCCGGAGGTGATGCTGCATGGCGTCCTGGAGACACCAGGTGCAGCACCACCGACGGGTCGTTGTCCCTTATCCGACACGATTACGGCCGACACGAACGCGTCGAGCACGGATTCCTGAACGCGCCCACCAATCGTGTCGGATAAGGGACAGGGCGATCGCGCGCGGCGGAATTGCCGGTACATCTGCGATCGGTGCTGACCTGTGAGGTTCTCCTGAACCTTTCCTGCTCGGCTGCACACATCGGTGCGGACGTGCGCGCTACCCGGCCCGGTGAGCGGGCTACGCGCTGAAACTGCGCCTGGCATTGGTGTGCTGGTGCAACGTGGTGAGCACCCCGAAATGTTAGTGGCTCAATCAGCCTGGGCCGTGCCGCAGCTCCTACCCGAACGAGTTCAGGATCGCGGTCATGCGGTCCGCGCCCACGGGGGCGCAGGTGCCCACCCGACCCCGCACTAGGCTTGCCCCCCATGACGCATGTGCTCTCCGCAGTCGCCTGGCCGTACGCCAACGGCCCCCGCCACATCGGCCACGTGGCCGGGTTCGGGGTTCCGTCCGACGTCTTCAGCCGGTACATGCGGATGGCTGGCCACGACGTGCTGATGGTCTCCGGCACCGACGAGCACGGCACCCCGATCCTCGTCCAGGCCGAGCAGGAAGGGCGCACGCCGCGGGAGCTGGCCGACCGGTACAACCGGATGATCGTGGAAGACCTGGCCGCGCTCGGCTTGTCGTACGACCTGTTCACCCGCACCACCACGCGCAACCACATCACCGTCACGCAGGAGCTGTTCAAGGGCAACTTCCGCAACGGGTACCTGATCGAGCTCTCCCAGCGCGGGGCCATCTCGCCGTCCACCGGCCGCACCTTGCCCGACCGGTACATCGAAGGCACCTGCCCGCACTGCGGGTTCCCGTCCGCGCGCGGCGATCAGTGCGACAACTGCGGCCGCCAGCTCGATCCGGAAGACCTCATCAACCCGCACTCGCGCACCAACGGGGAGATCCCGGAGTTCGTCGAGACCACGCACTTCTTCCTCGACCTGCCGGCGCTGGCCGACGCGCTCACGGAATGGCTGCGTGGCAAGGAGGCCGAGGGACTGTGGCGGCCCAACGTCATCAGGTTCTCGCTCAACATCCTCGACGACATCCGTCCCCGGGCGATGACCCGCGACATCGACTGGGGCATCCCAGTGCCGGTGGCGGGCTGGATCGACAACCCCAACAAGCGGCTGTACGTGTGGTTCGACGCGGTGGTCGGGTATCTGTCGGCGGCCATCGAATGGGCGCGCCGGTCGGACGATCCCGAGGCATGGCGCAAGTGGTGGAACAACTCCGAGGCGTTGTCGTACTACTTCATGGGCAAAGACAACATCACCTTCCACTCCCAGATCTGGCCCGCCGAGCTGCTCGGGTACAACGGTGAGGGCTCCCGAGGCGGTGAACCGGGGGAGTTCGGGCAGCTCAACCTGCCCACCGAGGTGGTCTCCTCGGAGTTCCTCACCATGGAGGGGCGGCAGTTCTCGTCCTCACGCGGAGTGGTGCTCTACGTGCGCGACGTGCTCTCGCGCTATCAGCCCGATGCATTGCGCTACTTCATCTGCGCCGCCGGCCCCGAGAACCAGGACACCGACTTCACCTGGGCCGAGTTCGTGCGCCGCACCAATGACGAACTCGTCGCCGGCTGGGGCAACCTGGTCAACCGCACGGCGAGTCTGATTCACAAGAACCTGGGCTCCATTCCCGAGCCCGGCGACCTCACGGACGACGATCGCACCCTGCTGGCGGCCACCGCGGCCGGCTTCGCCGAGGTGGGCGGCCTGATCGCGGGGCACCGGCAGAAGCAGGCCATCGCCGAGGCGATGCGGGTGGTGGCCGAGGTCAACAAATACCTGTCGGACCTCGCGCCGTGGGCGTTGAAGAAGACCGATCCCGATCGTATGAAGACCGTGCTCTACGTTGCGGCACAAGCGATCTCGGACTGCAACACCCTGCTTTCACCGTTCCTGCCGTTCAGCGCCCAGCGGGTGCACGAGGCGTTCGGCCGCACGGGGGTGTTCGCGCCGATGCCGGAGATTCGCGAGGTGGACGACCTCGACGGCGGCCCCGGCTACCCGGTGCTGACCGGCGACTACTCCGACGTGCCGGCCTGGGAGTCGGTGCCGATCGTGCCGGGCACGCCCGTGCCCGCGCCCAGCCCGATCTTCACCAAGCTCGACCCCAAGGTGGTGGGCGAAGAGCTGGCACGGATGCGGGGCGAGGCATGAGCGGCGATGCCGTTCCCTTCGGGACCGCGCATGGCTGAGCGTCAGAAGCGTCGCGATTCGCACCTGCGGCCGCCGCTTCCCGAGCCGCTGCCGCCCGGTTGCACAGTGGTCGACAACCACACCCATCTCGATCACGAAGGCGCTCGGGCGAGCGGTGCTTCCGGCGACGGCGATCTGGCCGTGCGCGGCCTGCTCGCGGCGGCGAACCGGGTGGGCGTCACCCGGCACGTGACGATCGGCTGCGATCTGGCCGCCGCGCGCTGGACGGTCGGTGCCATCGACCGTTTCCCGGAGCTCGTGGGCGGCGTCGCGATCCATCCGAACGAAGCGCCGGGCCTGGCCGTCCGCGGTGAGCTTGACGTGGCACTGACGGAGATCGAGGCCCTGGCCCGGCACCCGCGCGTGCGCGTGGTGGGCGAGACCGGCATGGACGCCTTCCGCACCGACCATGGTGACGAGCAGGCCGCCCGAGCCCAGGAGGAGTCGTTCCGGGCCCACATCGACCTGGCCAAGCGGCTGGGCAAGCCGCTGCAGATCCACGACCGCGACACCCACGCTGACGTGCTGCGCGTGTTAGCTGACGCCGGGGCGCCGGAACAGGTTGTGTTCCACTGCTTTTCAGGCGATGAAGAGATGGCCCGGTATTGCGCCGCGCAAGGCTGGTACCTGTCGTTCGCGGGCCCGGTGACCTTCAAGAACGGCGCGGGCCTGCGCGCTGCGCTGGCTGCGGTGCCGCTGGAGCAGGTGCTCGTGGAGACCGACGCGCCCTACCTCACCCCCATGCCGTTCCGGGGCCGGCCTAACGCGGGGTACTTGGTGCCGCTCACCGTCCGCGCGATGGCGGAGGTGCTGGATCGCGACGTGTCCGAGGTCTGCGCGGTCATCGACGCCACCAGCGAATCGCTGTACGGGCCGTGGTGATTGAGGGCATGGGAACCGAGAGCGCGGTGACCCCCAGCGAGGCGATCGCGAGGATGGTGCGTTTGGCTTGGGACCAGGACTTGGTGAGTGTGGGCCACGGTGAGTGACGGGTTGCTCGGCGCTGCCGACCTGCGGGCGCTGGCAGGGCGGCTGGGCATCCGTCCGACCAAGACGTTGGGCCAGAACTTCGTGGTCGACGCCAACACCGTCCGGCGCATCGTGCGGGCCGCTGAGCTCGAGCCAGGCGAGCACGTGCTGGAGGTGGGGCCCGGGCTCGGCTCGCTCACCCTCGGCCTGCTAGCCGCCGGGCACCCAGTGACCGCGGTGGAGATCGACCCGGTGCTGGCAGCAGAGCTGCCACACACGATCGCCAACCGGGTCCCCGAACGAGCCGGCCTCGTGAACGTGCTGCAGCACGACGCGCTACGGCTCGACGAGCTGCCCGAACCCGCACCCACGGCGCTCGTGGCCAACCTGCCTTACAACGTGGCGACTCCGGTGCTGCTGACCCTGCTGGCCAGGTTCGACTCCCTTGCCCGGGTGCTCGTGATGGTGCAGGCCGAGGTGGCCGACCGGTTGGCGGCCGGCCCGGGCACCAAGACCTACGGCGCTCCGTCGGCCAAGGCGGCCTGGTATGGCCCCACGTCTCGTGCCGGCGACATCAGCCGCCGCGTGTTCTGGCCCGTGCCCAACGTCGACTCGGCCCTCGTCCGGCTGCGCCGCAACCCGGTGCCACCGGGGAGGCAAGACGAGCGAGCGCGCACCTTCGCCGTCATCGACGCCGCCTTCGCCCAGCGTCGCAAGACCTTGCGAGCGGCCCTGGCAGGTTGGGCGGGCAGTCCGTCGCGCGCCGAGGCGCTCTTGCGCGAGGCCGGGATCGACCCGTCGGCCCGCGGCGAGACGCTCGGAATCGAGGACTTCCTCGCCATCGCCCGGGCAGCCGAAGGCACCGACGGTGTGCCCGGGCGCGACCCTGACCTAGGGTGCTGAACGTGAAGGAGGTACGGGTTCGCGTTCCGGCGAAGATCAACCTTGCGCTCAAGGTCTCGGCGCCGCGCCCGGACGGCTATCACGACGTAGCGACCGTGTATCACGCAGTGTCGTTGTACGACGAGATCATCGCCATGCCGCATCCGCGCATCGACGTGGAGACGCACGGCGTCCAGTCGGGTCAGGTGCCGGGGGAGCGGGCGAACCTGGCGACCAAGGCCGCGCGGTTGCTGGCCCGGCGAGCCCGCGTGGATGACGGTGTGCACCTCACGATCGTCAAGCGGATCCCGGTCGCGGGGGGCATGGCGGGCGGCTCGGCCGACGCCGCCGGCGCCCTCTTGGCCTGCGACCAGCTCTGGGACGCAGGCCTGTCCCGCACCGAGCTGATCGAGCTTGCGGCTCGCCTGGGCTCCGATGTGCCGTTCTCACTCGTGGGCGGCACCGCGATCGGCACCGGCCGCGGCGAGCAGCTGACGCCGGCCCTGGCCCGTGGCACGTACCACTGGGTTGTGGCCCTGGCCGAGGGCGGGCTGTCGACGCCGGCCGTCTACGCCGAGTGTGACCGGTTGCGCGCTGGCCGCGAGCTGGCGCCGCTCGTCGTGCCGGAGGCGATGATGCAGGCGCTGCGCCGGGGCGATCCCGTCGAGCTCGGCCGGTCTCTGGTCAACGACCTGCAGCCGGCGGCCATCAGCCTCATGCCCTCTCTGGCGCGTACGTTGGAGGTCGGCCTGGCAGACGGGGCCCTGGGCGGCATCGTCTCAGGCTCGGGGCCCAGCGTCGTCTTTCTCGTGTCGGGCAGCGAGCAGGCCCTCGACCTGTCGGTAGCGCTGTCGGCCGCCAAGGTGTGCCGCGACGTCGTGCGGGTCACCGGGCCGGTGCATGGTGCCCGTTTCGTTGAGTCAGTGCGGGGCTGAAGGCGCGCTGCGGGCCGTAAGGCTCAACCTGGACAGCCCTCGCGTCGACGGCGGATCGTGGGGAACAGGTCGGGTTGCCCGGGGTGAGCTTCATCGTGGCGAGGAGGGCAGCGCGGCCTGAGACGATGGGGCCATGGCCCACCTGCTCAACGCGGAGAACATCACTGTCTCGCTCGCGGCTCGAACCCTGCTCGATGAGGTCTCCCTAGGTCTGGACGACGGCCAGCGGATCGGCGTGGTCGGCCGCAACGGCGACGGCAAGTCGACGTTGCTGCGGCTGCTGACCAAGCGTCAGGAACCTGACTCGGGCAGGGTCACTCACGCCCGCGATCTGCGAGTGGGCTATCTGGGACAGGCCGACGAGGTGAGCAGCGGGTCGGTGCGGGAACGGGTGCTCGGGCCGGAGCTGCTGGCGGCAGGTGAGCACGTGTGGGCGGGCGACGCCCGGGTGCGCGGGGTGCTCAACGGGCTGCTCAGCGATGTGGCCACCGACGTTCCAGGCGGCATCGATGCACCGTTCAACTTGCTGTCGGGCGGTCAACGACGGCGGGCGGAGCTGGCCCGGGTGCTGCTGGGCGAGCATGACCTGCTCGTGCTCGACGAACCGACCAACCATCTCGACGTGGGCGGCGTGGCATGGCTGGCCGAACACCTGCGCACCCGGTGGCCGGCAGGCCGTGGTGCGCTGCTTGTGGTGACCCACGACCGGTGGTTCCTCGACGCGGTCTGCCTGCAGACCTGGGAGGTGCACGACGGGGTCGTCGAGTCGTACGAGGGCGGATACGCCGCCTACGTGCTCGCCCGAGCGGAACGGGGACGGGTGGCTGTGGCCAAGGCCGCCCGGCGCGACAATCTGATGCGCAAGGAGCTGGCCTGGTTGCGCCGCGGTGCGCCCGCCCGTACGTCGAAGCCGCAGTTCAGGCTCGATGCCGCTGCCGCGCTGATCGCCGACGAGCCGCCGCCCCGCGACTCCGTCGAACTCATCCGCACGGCTACTACCCGACTGGGCAAAGACGTCTTCGACATCGAGGGCGCCAGCTATCGGTTGCCCGGCGCCGGAGTGGGCGGCAGCGACCGGGTGCTGCTCGACGACGTGACCTGGCGGCTCGGCCCGGGCGACCGGATCGGGGTGCTGGGGGCCAATGGATCGGGCAAGACCACTCTGCTCAACCTGCTTGCGGGCCGCCTCGAACCTCAGCAGGGACGCGTGAAGCGTGGCAAGACAGTCAATCTCGGCGTCCTGTCGCAAAGCTTGTCGGAGCTGGAGGAGGTAGACGACCTACGCGTGGTCGAGGCTCTTCAACGCGAGAAGGGTACGGCTCAGGTCGGCGGCCGAGAGCTCAGCGCCAGTGACGTGGTTGAGCGGCTTGGCCTCACGGGCGGCCGGGTCGGTGCCCGCGTCCGAGAGCTCTCGGGCGGGGAGCGTCGCAGGCTGCAGCTGGTTCGATTGCTCGTCCATGAGCCGAACGTACTTCTGCTCGACGAGCCCAGCAACGACCTCGACACGGACACGCTGGCCGGTGTCGAAGACGTGATGGACGGCTTCGGCGGCACCCTGATCGTGGTCTCGCACGATCGTTACCTGCTAGAGCGGATGACCGACCGCCAGGTCGGGCTGCTCGGGGACGGCAGCGTGCGCGACCTGCCCGGTGGGGTCGACGAGTTCCTCGCCCTGCGTGCAGCACTGAGCCGTCCTGCACCGGACGCCTCCGCCCGCGCTGCTGCTACCTCGGCCAAGCCCGCCGCCGATGCCGCCGCCGCGCGGGCGGCCCGCAAAGACATGGCCCGGCTGGAGCGCATGATCGAGCGGCTCGATCGCAAGGTCGCCGACCTGCACGCCAAGATGGTCGACGTGGCCAGCGATCACGAGGCGCTACGGGCGCTCGACGCCGAGGTGCGTCAGGTCGAGGCCGATCGCGGACAAGCCGAGGAGGAGTGGCTGGAGGCTGCCGAGCTGGCGGGCTGAGTCACCGGCGAGCCACCTTGTGGGGAGCGGCCTGTGCCAGCGGCTTCACCACGAGCAGGTCGATGTTCACGTGGTGGGGCCGGGTCAGGGTCCAGGTGATGCAATCGGCCACGTCGTCGGCGGTGAGCGGCTCGCTGACACCGCGGTAGACGGCGTCGGCCTTGGCCTGGTCGCCCCCCAGGCGGTTGAGAGCGAACTCATCGGTGCGCACCATGCCCGGGGCGATCTCGATGACGCGAACCGGTTCACCGTTGAGTTCGAGCCGCAGTGTCTCAGCGATGACCGTCTCGGCGTGCTTGGCGGCGCAGTAGCCGGCCCCACCCTCGTACACCAGGTGACCTGCGGTGGACGACACCACCACGATGTCGCCCCGCCCGCTGGCGCGTAGCGCCGGAAGGAGTGCCTGGGTGACCCGTACCGTGGCGAGGACGTTGATCTCGAACATCCTCGACCAGTCGCTGATCTTGGCGCCGGCCACCGGATCGCTGCCGAAGGCGCCGCCGGCGTTGTTCACAAGAGCATGGCATCCGCCGCCGTCCTCGACCGCAGCCAGCACGCGGGCCATATCGTCGTCCTGGGTGAGATCGGCCGTCACGAACGAGCAGCCCGTCTCGGCGGCCAACTCTCGCAGGCGATCCTCCCGCCGGGCAACGGCAAGCACCGCCCAGCCGTGCCGTCGTAGGTGGCGGACCGTTGCCGCTCCGATTCCAGAACTTGCTCCGGTGACGACTGCTCGCAGGGTGTTGGGTCGGGCGTCGGGCGTCATATGCCTATCTCACCAGTACGTGACCGGGCGCGAGCACCGGCCGGCCGAAGGCCGTGCGCCACACGCCCGTACGCCGGAGGGCTAGTCTCTCGGGCATGGTCGGTGCGGGAATCGTCCCTGGGTATGCGGTGGTGGGGGCCGTGACCTGTGCCGGCATTCTGCTCGTGGTGGCCGGCATGTCCGCCAACGCGCTGCTGCGGCCCAAGCACCCGACCAGGGCCAAGCGGACGACCTACGAGTCCGGTGTCGACCCGGTGGGGACGGGGTGGCAACAGGCGAACGTTCGCTATTACCTGTACGCCTTTCTGTATGTCGTATTCGCCGTGGACGCGATCTACCTCTTTCCGTGGGCCACCGTCATGGCTGTGCTCGGGCTGCCGACGCTGGTGACCATGGCAGTGTTTCTGGGGATCCTGGTGGTGGGCCTGCTGTATGCGTGGCGCGCGGGGGTGCTGCGGTGGCGCTGACTCCGTTGCCCGACCCGCGCCTGCGCTCCGATCCCGACCCGCGGATCGGCCCGCTGCAGCCGGCCGCCATCGCGCCCATGCGTTTCGTGCTCAACTGGGGGCGGCGCTACAGCCTGTGGGTCTTCAACTTCGGCCTGGCTTGCTGCGCCATCGAATTCATTGCCGCTTCGATGTCCAAGCACGACTTCATCCGACTCGGCGTCATTCCGTTTGCGCCGGGCCCACGGCAGGCCGACCTCATGGTGGTGTCGGGCACTGTCACGGACAAGATGGCGCCGGCCATCCGCCGGCTCTACGACCAGATGCCCGAGCCCAAGTACGTCATCTCCTTCGGCGCCTGCTCCAATTCCGGAGGTCCGTATTGGGACTCCTACTGCGTCACCAAAGGCGTAGACCAGATCATTCCCGTGGACGTGTATGTGCCCGGCTGCCCACCCAGGCCCGAGGCCTTGCTGCACGGCATCATCACGCTGCAGAACAAGATCGCCGCCGAGAACCTCGGCGAACGTTATCGGCCCGCCCAGTCCAGTCCCACTGCCGGTGCGGCGCCGCGCCCACTGCCCTGACCGGGTGAGGGCCTTGGGCCGGGCGATGTCCGGAATCCGGCACCAGTGCCAGCCGGTGAAGGCGGATGAGCACAAGACTCCAGGCCGCCGCGCCTAAGCGAGCCGGATTCCGGACATCCAAGTGCCGGGAGCGGCGACTGACCGACTGTCGCCACCTTGGAATGATCGCGCGCCCACTTGTCGCGTTCTTCGCTTATCCGGCGGGAACTTGGTGACATCCCGGCGAACAACGTGACAGTTCGACCTAGTGCGGGCCGAGCCCTGGCAGCCCCGGATCAGGACGTCGCGCAGACACCGACCCCTTGGAGGATCAGCTAGCCGTCCATCCGGATCCGGGCCCACACTGCCTGGTGGTCGGTGTTGGAGACGAACACCGTTCCGGCATCCACCGTGGCAAGCCGATGTCCCGGCTGTGCTCCTGCGCCGTCACGGAACAGAACATGATCGATCTGGACGAAAGGCAGGTGCCGGGCGTTCCAGGTGCGCACCCAACCGGCACCGATCTGCCGGTGGGCATCAGTGAAGCCGCCCACGGAGAGCACCCGGCGAAAGGCGGGCTGGTCTTGTGAGGCGTTGAAGTCACCGGCCATCACGATGGGCCCGGCGATGGTGCGCTGCGCGGTGGCCAGCCACGTCAACTCGCTATGCCATTGCGGGTGCGGGGGAGAGGCGCTGTGCACGGCGCGCACAGTGAGTGGGCCATGCGGCGTTTGGATTCTCACGAGGGGCTCGCCGAAGAGGGTGTTCGTGCCGAGGCTGACCAACTTCATGGGCCACTGCGACAACACCACGGTCTCGCCGCCGGCCTGGTAGTTGTTCAGCGCGTAGGGGTAGGCGTTCGGCAAACCGGAGCGCGCCAGGCGGGCGCTGAGGTCGTTGGCCTCGACCAGCACGATGACGTTCACCTGGTGGGTCTTCGCAGCTTTGGCGATGGCGTTCAGGTCGCCCCCGCCGTATTCCAGGTTCGACGAGAGGATCCCGACGGTCGCGGCAGATGGCTGGGCACGCGTGCCGATGAAAGCAGGAATGGCGATCCAGGCGTGAACAGCCACCAGTGCGACTGCCAGCCCGATCGCCCACCTGTGCCGAGACGCCAGCGCGAGGAGGAGCACCAGCACGGCGACCAGGCCCAGCACCCAGCGGGTCGATGAGATCGCCACCATCATGGTGTCGGGGCTGTCGATCCAGCGAGTGGCGGTGGCTGCGGCCAGCACGACTGTGGCGGTGACGCACAGCCGTCCGATCGTGCGGGCGAACCGGGCGGGGGGTCGGCGCGTCACCGGGACAGTATGCGTGAGGAAGTTTTCGGCCCCGCTGTCAGCCCGTTAGGCGCGCCGGGACAGAAACGCAGTTGGTCATTCCGGTCGCGACCTTAGGGCCGGAGGCGGCCGATCTGGAGTGTTCGACGGGCTTCTTCTGAGCGGTGTCTTTGGAGTCTGCCGGGAGAAAAGCCTTAGGAGACTGTCCTGGGAGCTCGGGCGTAGTTCGAGATCCGGAGCAGGACAGCCTCAGAAGTCCTGGGGCCGGACAGCCGCCGGGCCCGCCTCTCAGGTGGGTCACTACGGTGAACGGATGAGCAGTGACCCGGCCGCGCAACTGGCCGACCAGGCCGAGGTGGCTGCAGCCGTGGGCCAGGCGCGCGAGGCCTGCGAGCGCTTGCGTTGGCACCCGGCGATGCGCCGTCGCAGTGCTCAGGTGCGCGCAGAGTCGACAGTGTGGCAAGCCTGGGCGAGCGCTCGGATGGAGGGCGCCAGGCTTCCGGTCGAGGTCGTGCGGGCGGCCAGCGTCGGGGCCAGGTCGCTTCCGGACGACCCGGTCGGGCGAGTGGTCACCGGTGCCGTGCGGGCAGGCGCAGAGGCGGAACTGCTCTCGCACGCGGGTGGACGGAGGCTGTCGAGCGCCCCTCGTCAGGCCGTGGCACGGCTCCATCTGGTCGCTGCGGAAGGCCTGGCGGCGGCTGGAGAGCTCGGTCGTCCGCGCGCGGATCCGGAGGCTGCTGCCAGGCTGAACCTGGTCGTTGACCTGCTCGCGTCGAGCTCCGCGCCAGCCCTGGTGGTAGCGGCCATTGTGCAGGCAGAGCTGTCGTCGGCCGAACCGTTCGTGACGTCCAACGCGATCGTTGCCCGCGCTCTGGCGAGGGCGATCATGGTGGGCCGCGGGCTCGACCCGATGGGTGCGGTGGTGCCTGAGCTTGCCTACCTCGACGACCTGCCCGGCTACCAGGCTGCGCTTGGCGGCTACGCCAGCGGTCGGCTCCCAGGAGTCGTCAACTGGCTCAGGTACGTGGCTTCGGCAGTGGTGGCGGGTGCAGAGCGTGGAACCAAGCTTGCCGACTCGGTGTTGGCGGGCAAGCCGCTGCGCAGTTGAGACGCCGGGATGCTCAACCACAGTCGACCACCTAGCCGGGCGAGGTAACGCGGGCGATCAGCCACCGCGCTGGCCGTGCAACCAGCCGATCGCATAACCCCGCCGATCGGCACGACACGGCCACTCGCGCAACCCAGCCGATCGGCACGACACGGCCACTCGCACAACGGCGCGACACGGCCACTCGCGCAACCCAGCCGATCATGACATGGCCACACACAACGCGGCAGATCGCACACACAGGGCGACGGCGACGGCCCGGGGGGTCGCCGCCGTACGTCCCTCCAAGTCAGCTAGCAGGCGTGCTCGTCCTGACGTGGCGTGGGCACTAGCCCACGACCATCGCGTCCTCACGGAGACCGGTCGCGCGTGGGTACTGACTTGTCGGTGCGACACTCCGGCGAGGTCTGGACTGCGGAACAGATCTGCGTGGCGTTCACCTCGCCTGACCTGCGCCACGTCCGGCAGTGCACCGGTGTGCTCGCGGCACTGATTCTAGCGCTGCGACCGTTTTTAGAGAACGGGCAGACGGGTGATGGGTTGGTGACTTGGCGTGTCCGGGGACAGACACGCATATATTTGCGCGTCTGGGTTGCAATCTTGGGCGCGAAGGACCATTCTTCTACTTGTCCGCCTCTTAAGGCGTGGCCTGCGCCCCGCCGGCTCCTCCCCCCCGAGCCGGAAGGCGCGACGACCCCCGTCTCCCCCGGCGGGGGTCGTCCTTTTTATCTTGTCACTTGTCAAATCATCGAGCTGTCGGCTCTTGGGCGATTTTGCTGCCAGCAATTGCCGCCGTCAGTGGTATGCCTAGTTTGGTCTAAATGAAAGAGTTGTCTTCTGACTTCTCGGAGGACAAGCGTCAGTTCGCCCCCAGAGGCTGCGGCCTTCCGTCACGTGGGCAGATACCGCTCGTCGGGGGCCACGATCGATAGGGCTGCCGTCGCCGAGATGTGCGGCTGGCTGTCAACGGAGACCGATCGGGTCTGGAGCATAGCCGACTCGATTGCGGAGAGTCACGGCATCACCTCCAATGGCGGACCGCCTCCTTTTTTGTCATAACGGCTATAGCGACAATGTGTCCATGCGCTGCAACCTGCGGAGCCGCGCCTTGGGGCTGGTCTGGGCGTGAACCTGGTGTCCACAGGGGCCAAGAAGAAGCCGGTTGTGCACAACCTGCCATCGCGGACTCGTCTCCGGCTGAAGCTGTCGACAGCCTGTCGGAGTGTCCATCCTTACCTACCTTCCGCAACGCCCGACGCCCGCGGCCGGCTCGCCCGCAGTGGGCCGCCCAGGTGTCCACGCCCGGAGAGTTGTGCTGTTCACCGCTATCGACAGCCTGTCCTGCGAGATCGCTCTGCTGGCCCGGGCAGTGGGTGTGACGCTGACCCAGGCCCCGCCACCAGATCAAGCATCCGCACCAGTCGAGCCCTCTCCTGGCGGCGCGGGCGGCTACGGGCTCGGCCCATGCCTGGTGCTGGTGGGGCCAGACGTCGATGCGAGCACCGTTCCCTATGCCGAGAGCCTGATTCGGCTCACTCTCGACGGACTGCCACTATCTCCCACGCCTCATCCTGCCGAGACGATAGCCCTGCCAGACGGGCGCGATCGGCTCATCGAGCTGCTGGCGGAGGCCGCCAATCCGCCTCGCGGTCCGGTGGTCGGCGTCATCGGCACTGCCGGTGGTGCCGGCACCACCACACTGTCCGTCGCCCTCGTGGCGCGAGCCCATCGGCAGGCACGAGGCGCCCAGCCGGACGCGGGCCTGCCCGCCGTGCTCCTCGATCTCGACCCCGCCTCGCCTGGGTTAGACACTCTGCTCGACGGCCCGCCCGAGCAGGGCCTGCATTGGGCTGATCTACGAGGCCTCGACTCCCCGCTTGTGGCAACACCTTTGGGTCACGTGCTGCCCAGCTGGCACGACGTCCCCTACCTGACCCGGCACGTCATCCGGGGCGATGGCGGCCCTGAGCCGAATGCCGAAGCGGTTCGCGCCGTTGTCAGATGGGCGCGTTCGCAGGCTCGGCTGACCGTGCTCGACCTGGGCCGTGGCACCGCTCACGCGCCCTGGCACTGGTTGACGGCGACGGTGCTCGTGGTGCCGGCCGACGTAGCAGGTGTTGTCTCGGCCGGCCGTTACCTCGCCAGGCTCGACGGGCCGCCGACCCACGCTCAGACGCGTCCGCACGGTAGCCGTCGAGTCGGGGTCGTCGTGCGGCGCTCGGGCAATCGCGGAGCCGGGCTCTCCACCGCTGAGGTGAATGCGGCACTGCGCGGATGGCAGCTCGAGGTAGTCGCCGAGGTGGGCGATGTTCGTGGTCTCAAGGGAGCCTCCGACCAAGGACGGCTCCACCACATGCTGACGGGCGCCGGTCTCGCCACAACCGTCGGATGCCTGCTCGACTGGATCCGGCTGTGACCGCCCCCGATGCGGCCCTGCTCGTCCAGGTGCGGGCCATTCTCAGCCAGCGTGACCAGGGCGGCACACCCGCCGAAGTAGCCGATGCGCTCACGAGCGGCCCCACGACGGGCCGGCACCGCGGTTGGCACGCAGCGGCAGACGTCCTGCGCACCAGCCACAGCCTCGGGGATGAACTCACCGGTCTCGGACCGCTGGAGGCGCTCGCCCGGCAGGACGGCGTCACCGACATCTTGGTCAACGGTCCGCGCGAGGTGTGGGCCGACAGGGGAGCCGGGCTCGATCGGGAAGACCTCGACCTCGGCTCAGAGGTTGAGGTCAGGGCGCTGGCGGTGCGGCTTGCGGCCGTCTCCGGCCGCCGTCTAGACGACGCGAGCCCCTGTGTGGACGCTCGCCTGCCCGGCGGCGTGCGGCTGCACGCCGTCCTGCCTCCTGTGGCCGTCTCGGGAACGGCGATCAGTCTCCGGATCCCCTCGCGAGCATTCCTCCAGCTGGCTGAACTGGTGGCGGGCGGGTGTGTGCCGGCGACGTGGTGCGAGGTGCTCAGGGCCTTGGTGCGGGCCAGAGTCGGTTTTCTCGTCAGTGGCGGCACGGGTACCGGCAAGACCACCGTGCTCGGGGCACTGCTGGCCGAAGCCGCGCCAGCCGATCGCCTGGTCATCATCGAAGACACCGCAGAGCTGGAACCTGCTGTGGCACACCGGATGTCGATTCAGGCCAGGCGTTCCAACGCCGAGGGTGCCGGCGCCGTTGCAATGTCAGAACTCGTCCGTCAGGCCTTGCGTATGCGCCCCGATCGCATCGTTGTGGGTGAATGCCGCGGGGCTGAGGTCACAGATCTGCTCACGGCTCTCAACACTGGGCACAGTGGCTGCGGCACCGTTCACGCCAACAGCGCCGTCGATGTGCCGGCTCGGCTGGAGGCGCTCGGTTTGCTCGCCGGTGTGCCGCGGCTGGCCCTGCAACGTCAATTGGCCTCAGGCTTGGCCGCCGTCGTGCATCTGCAGCGAGACGCCCGCGGAGTCAGGCGCCTGACCACCATCGGCGTCGTCTCCGACAGCGTCGATGGTGTGCGGGTGGTGCCGGCCTTGGCCCACCAGGCGTCGACCACGACTGTGGGGGAAGGCTGGCCGCAACTAGCCCGCCTCATCGGATGGACTGGAGATCCACCATGACCGGCTGGTTGGTGGGTCTGATCGTCGCCACGCTGTTCCTGCTCCCTTCCCGGGCCAAGGCCCGCGAGCGCCTTGCCGAGTTGATGGATTCACCCCGCGCTCTGATGAAGGACGGGGCGATTGCGGATGGGCCGATGCGCGATGGGTCGATGCGCGAAGGAGGCTTGCACGAAGGATGCCTGCACGACGGCTTAAGGCATAGGGGGTTGATACCTGACGGCGCGAGGGCGCCCCTGCCCGCCGAACCCGATGCTCCGACGACGGAGTCGGTCTCCTCCGGTGGCGCCCGCACGCCTGGGTCAGCTTTGGTGACGAAGCTAGGCCGGCTGTTCCGCAGGGGGCGACGGTGCACGACTGCAAGTGATCTGGTGGCGATCGTCAGCCAGTTGGCGGGGCTGGCCCGGGCAGGTGTCTCCCGGCCGACGGCGCTGGCCTACGTGGCGGCCAACGGTGGTGACGACGACATCGGTACCGCTCTACGCCGAGCCGCAGCTCGTGCAGGCAGAGGCGAGCCGGTGGCTTGCACCCTCGCTGAGGTGCCAGCCCTGCATTCCTTGGCCGCTACCTGGCGCGTCGCCGATCTCACCGGCGCACCGGTTGCCGCCGCCCTCGAACGACTAGCGGTGACCGTGGCCGACGATCTCGACGCCCAGGGCGCCATAGCCGCGGCCCTTGCCGGGCCTACGGCGACCGTCAGGGTGTTGCTGGCGCTGCCATTGGTGGGCGTCGGCCTCGGCTATGCCCTCGGTGTCAATGTCTTCGAGGTGCTGCTCGGCCGTCCGCTGGGTTGGGCCTGTCTGGCCATCGGCCTCGGCGCGACCTGTCTTGGCTGGTGGTGGAGCCGGCGGCTGCTCGCTACGGCGACCCGGTGATCGCACTGGCGGTGGGGGTTCTGGTCGCGCTGGCGCTGTCGATACCGACGGGCAAGGTCGTCCGACTCCGACAACTGACGAGGTTCATGCAGGCGGGGTCAACTCGGACAGGGGGTAATGGCCACGCCTACAACGATGCCGCCGACGACCGCGATGCCGGCGTCCGCGATGTCGGCGTCCGCGATGTCGGCGTCCGCGATGTCGACGGTCGCGATGCCAACGGGCGCGCCGTCAGCGGTCTCACGGTGGGGGGCTCGGGCTCGCGTGGTCCGGTGTGGTCTGGCCCGGCTCTGGCAGGTCCAGTTGGCTCGAGCCCGGAGTTGTCAGGTGTTGGATCGTCACCCGGGGAGGCTTCGGGCGCACGTCTGCAAAGCCCGGGGCTCGACGTTGCGTTAGCACTCGACCTGCTCGCCGCAGCACTCGCCTCAGGCGTTCCTGTCGGAGCGGCGGTGCGCAGCGTGGGCGTGGCCATGGGTGGCCAGCTCGGGGAGGCTCTACGTCAGGCAGGAGCAGCCATGCTCCTCGGGGCTGCGGGCGACCTGGCCTGGCAGCCATCGCCGAGCACGACCGGAGCACGTAGTCCCGACCCTGGCCAGTCTGAGGTAGCCGTGGCGATCGACCTCATCCGCCGGCTTATGGAGGTCTGCCTCGCCGCCGGCGGGCAGGCCGGCGCCGTGCTCCGCGCCGGAGCGGACGCTGAACGCCGTCGGCGTCGACGTGAACGGGAAGCAGCTGCGGCCCGGCTCCCGGTGCGTCTGGTACTGCCGCTCGGGATCTGCGCTCTGCCCGCGTTTCTGGCTGTCGGCGTCACCCCGGTCGTGATCTCCCTCGCCGCGGACTTCCTGCGATGACGGACACGTGCGGCGCACCTGCGCTCAACCTGGTGTCCACAGGCGCTCGCGGCCCGAGGTTTGTACACAACCGCCGAGGAGACCGGGACGGGAGGGCTTCATTGCGGTCAGGCTGGCCGTCTGGTCAGTCAGACCGACGAAACCCCTTGGGAGGACATCATGTTCGTTACCAACACCGATAGCGCTGTGGATGTCGAAAACGGCAGCGATCTCGAGAGCGACATCGCTCCCGACAGCGTCGCCGGGTTCGACCGTGGCGCAAGTCTCGAGAGCAGCGCAGGTGTCGAGAGCAGCGCAAGGTTCGAGAACAGGGCAGGTGTCGAGAACGGCGCAGGTGTCGAGAACGGCGCAGGTGTCGAGAACGGCGCAGGTGTCGAGAACGGCGCAGGTGTCGAGAACGGCGCAGGTGTCGAGAACGGCGCAGGTGTCGAGAACGGCGCAGGTGTCGAGAACAGCCTCGACCTCGGGCGCGATGGCGCCACCGGCATCTTGGGCTCAGACGATGGCATGGCCACTGCGGAGTACGCCATCGCCACCTTGGCCGCCTGTGCCTTCGCCGCACTGCTGCTCACGATCCTGCGCAGCGACGAAGTGCGTGGCCTCTTGCTTGGCATCATCCAGCGGGCACTGGGCACGGCCTGAGATGTCCGTCGCGGGCGGGCGCTCCAGTCGACATGCAGAGCAGCCCGGATGCCTGGAGGCCGGTGACGCCGGAGCCGTGACGGTCGAACTGTCTGTGGGTGTGTGCTCCCTCGTCATCGTGCTGGCGGCCCTGCTCGGGCTAGGCAGCGCTGTCGTCGCCCAGCTTCAGGTGATGGGCGCCGCCTCTGCCGGCGCTCGGCTGCTCGCCCGTGGCGGCACGTCCGCCGACGTCTCTCGGTTCGTCGACCAAGCCGTGGGTCCTGAAGCGCACACCGGTGTAGCCGCTTCGATCGACCACGAGGGCTGGGATCTGTCGGTTGTGAGCGTCAGCCGGCCGGTGCGCCTTCCCCTGCCCGGCCGACCGACGATCATCGTGCGGGCCGCCGCCACGGCACTCACAGAAGGCGTCGACGCCGAGGAAGACCTCGGTCCGGGCGCCGACGCTCGTGCGGGCGCGCAATGACAACACGATCCCGGGTTCGGCTACGACGACAGCTCTCCCGGAACAACCGTGGTGAACTGCGTGCAGGTCGCTGGCTGAGCGCCCTTCATCGACTGCGTGCCCGATATCGACTGCGTGCAAGTCGACTGCGGGCAAACCGTCGAATGTGTGGAAGTCGTCGACTGGGTGCCCTTCAAGGACTGCGCGCCCTTTATCAACTGCGTTCGGGTCGCCGTCCGCCTGAGAGTGATCTCCTGCGTACTGGTCTTCAATTGCGTGCTCGTCGCCGACTACGCGGCGATGAAGGGTCCGGCACCGTCCTGACGCTTGCCGGTGTGGCGGCCTTGATCGTGCTGCTGGCGGGCGCGGCAGGTCTTGCGCAGGTCGTGGCGGGTAGCCAGCGAGCCGGGTCGGCCGCCGACCTGGCGGCCCTTGCGGTGGCTCAGCACATCGATCCGCCGTCCGCCGGCGCCTCGGAATGCTCATGGGAGGCCAGCGGGCTGGCCGCACGGGTTGCCGCGGTCAACCGCGCACAACTCATCAGTTGCCGGGTCAGCTCTGACGGCTCGGTGGCTGTCACGACGGAAGTCGTCGTGTCGGGAGTGTTGGGAGCTCAGGTGGGTCCGGCGGTCGGCAGAGCCCGGGCGCGGTTGCCACCCTGAGCCGACCGGATCGCGGCGAGAGGCTCAGGGCTCGTCGCCACGCTGGGTTTCCCGCGGGCCGTAGACAGACGTGTCCTCACGTGACGTCGTGGCGGCATCTACCCTCGGGGGCGTCACGGCTTTCGACGGCACCGCTGTTGACGGCACCGCTGTTGACGGCACGGCTTTCGACGGCACGGCTTTCGACGGCACGGTTGCGGTGTCATCCGTGCGGACGCCGCCAGATGTGGGTTGGGTCATAGCTGTGGGCCGAGCCGGCTGATTCGATTCGATCTTGCGGAGCCGGCGCAATTCCCGGCCCTTGGCGAACCTGCGCCGAGTGCCATTGCGGAGACAGGCGAAGGCCAGCACGAGCACCAGCAGCGAGACCGCACCGAGCACGAAGATCATGAGCGCCGTGGCTTCCCAGTGCAGGTTGATCGCGTCCCAGCCGATCGTGACATGCCCCGAGCCGGCCATCACCATGATCACAACCACAGCGGCAACTAGCAGCAACAGCAGCAGTCCGAAGACAATCATCGCGACGTACCCCACTTCCTCTGGGCGAGCGTGGTGACGTTTATGCCGGGGGGCTAACTCGTACCCGGGATCACTTCGTCAGATTCAGGCTACTTCCAACGAGCTTGCGTGTCCTCACGTAACACTGGTGGTGCCCAACCGGACGGCCCGGTTGGCGCCCCGCCAGGCCGGTCATAGCCGAATGCGCACCCGTCCGGCCCCCTCGTCGCGTCGCATCGACGCCCGTCGGGATGATTGAATACCCGGTAAGACAGTTTGATAGCGCGGCTTGGCTTTCCCCGCCCTCGGGGTAGGCACGGTGACAGTGCTCGGAGGAGTTGGAGTTGAACGTGGACCTTTCCGTCACGAGCCGGGAGCAGGACGGACGCACGATCGTCACCGTCGGCGGCGAGATCGACGTCTACACAGCCCCTGTGCTGCGCGAGAAGCTCAACGAGCTCGTCGGAGAGGGCCAGCACCAGCTCATCGTCGACATGGAGGGCGTCGACTTCCTCGACTCCACAGGCCTGGGTGTGCTCGTGGGCGGCCTGAAGAAGGTCCGCCAGCACGACGGCTCGCTGCATCTGGTGTGCACCTCGGAGAAGATCCTCAAGGTCTTCCGCATCACCGGTCTCACCAAGGTCTTCCCCATCCACGACTCGGTCGCTGCCGCACTCTCGTCCCAGGTCTGAGTAACCCGGGTGGGCGGAGCCGGGCTCTACGCGCATGAAGGTCCGTCCAGAGGGTGCGCTCGCGCGCAGTGCATCGGGGCTTCGGGTCCTCCCGGTCAGGTCCGACGGTGCGTCCAACAGGTCCGGCTGTGCGTCCAAGCACGGGTCCGTCTCGAACGGTTTTGGTCTGTCCGACCATCTTTGTGACCCAACGCACATCTGCCTAACCGCCTCTCGGCTCGTCACGTCGCTCTGCGTAGACTCCCCGCCCAACAGGGGGCTCGGACATTTCCACCCCATTCCTGCAGTGCCGTCGAGGAGGACGAATGTCGAGTGTCGTAGCCGTGCCTGAAACTGGGGCGGCGGTGGTCGAAGTGGTGGGAGGCAACCTCACCTTGGTGCTGGTGGTCGCGGCCATCGGTGTCATCGCCCTGATCATGGCCGTGGTCTTCCGCTCCCAGGTGCTTGCCGCCGGGGAAGGCACCATCAAGATGCAGGAGATCGGCCGGGCGGTCCAAGAGGGGGCAAGCGCCTACCTCAACCGGCAGTTCCGCACCCTCGGTATCTTCGTCGTCCTCGTCTTCGCGCTGCTGTTCCTGCTGCCGGCCGACACTGGCGGCATCCGTATCGGCCGCAGCATCTTCTTCGTGGTGGGGGCCTTGTTCTCGGCTTCCATCGGTTACCTGGGCATGTCGCTGGCAGTCCGGGCCAACGTCCGAGTCGCAGCAGCTGCCCGCGAGTCGGGTCGTGACGAGGGCATGCGCATCGCCTTCCGCACCGGCGGCGTCGTGGGGATGGCTACCGTGGGCCTCGGGCTGCTGGGCGCCGCCATCGTGGTCGTCATCTACCGCGGTGATGCCCCGGCCGTACTCGAAGGGTTCGGCTTCGGTGCCGCACTGCTCGCCATGTTCATGCGCGTCGGCGGCGGCATCTTCACCAAGGCCGCCGATGTTGGCGCCGACCTCGTGGGCAAGGTCGAGGCGGGCATTCCCGAGGACGACCCGCGCAATGCGGCCACCATCGCCGACAACGTCGGCGACAACGTCGGCGACTGCGCGGGCATGGCCGCCGACCTGTTCGAGTCGTACGCGGTCACGCTCGTGGCCGCCCTCATCCTCGGCAAGGCAGCCTTCGGCTCCCAGGGCCTGGTCTTCCCGCTCATCGTGCCCGCCATCGGTGCCTTGACGGCCGTGCTCGGGGTGTTCATCACCAAGGCCCGCCACGGCGAGTCAGGCCTGTCGGCCATCAACCGCTCGTTCTACATCTCCGCTGTGGTCTCGGCCGTCGTCTCCGCCGTGGCCGCGTTCGTGTACCTGCCGTCGAGCTTCTCGCGCCTCACCGGCGTCAAGGCCGACATCGCGGCTCTGCCCGGGGATCCACGCCTCATCGCCACGGCCGCTGTCTGCCTCGGCATCATCCTGGCGGGCATCATCCTCTGGCTCACCGGCTACTTCACCGGCACCGAGTCGGCACCCACCCAGAACGTGGCCCGCACCTCGCTCACCGGCCCCGCCACGGTGGTGCTTTCCGGCATCGGCGTCGGCTTCGAGTCGGCCGTCTACACCGCCGTCATCATTGCCGCTGCGGTCTACGTCGCCTTCCTGCTGGGTGGCGGCTCAATCGTGCTGTCGCTCTTCCTCATCGCGCTGGCCGGCTGCGGCCTGCTCACCACGGTGGGCGTCATCGTCGCCATGGACACCTTCGGCCCGGTGAGCGACAACGCGCAGGGCATCGCGGAGATGAGCGGCGATGTGGACGGCGAGGGCGCCAAGATCCTCACCGAGCTCGACGCTGTGGGTAACACCACCAAGGCCATCACCAAGGGCATTGCCATCGCCACCGCAGTACTCGCCGCCACGGCACTCTTCGGCTCCTACCAGGATGCCGTCAGCAGCGCACTGGCCTCCAAGGGCGTGAGCCTGGCCGATGCGGGCACCTCGTTCCTCTACGAGGTGTCGAGCCCCGGCGTGCTCGTGGGTCTGATGATCGGTGCAGCCGTCGTCTTCCTGTTCTCCGGGCTGGCGATCGACGCGGTTACCCGGGCGGCAGGCGCCATCGTCTTCGAGGTGCGTCGCCAGTTCCGCGAACACCCCGGCATCATGGCCGGCACCGAGAAGCCCGAGTACGGTCGCGTCGTCGACATCTGCACCCGCGACTCCCTGCGTGAGCTGGCCACTCCCGGCCTGCTCGCGGCCATGGCTCCCATCGCCGTGGGCTTCGGGCTCGGCGTCGGCCCGCTGGCCGGCTACCTCGCCGGAGCCATCGGCTGCGGCGTGCTGATGGCGATCTTCCTCGCCAACTCCGGCGGCGCCTGGGACAACGCCAAGAAGCTCGTGGAAGACGGCCTCTACGGTGGCAAGGGTTCCGACGCACACGCCGCGACGGTCATCGGCGACACGGTGGGCGACCCGTTCAAGGACACCGCAGGCCCGGCCATCAACCCGCTGATCAAGGTCATGAACCTCGTGGCCGTGCTCATCGCTCCTGCGGTGGTCACGCTGTCGGTCGGCACCGGCAACAACCCGATGCTGCGCGGCATCATCGCGGGCGTCGCGTTCATCATCATCGTGGTCGCGGTCACGGTGTCGAAGCGTCGCGGCGGCGCCATCAGCGACCAGGCCGATTCGACAGCTACCGAGTCGGTCACCGCCTGAGTGGTTCCGGGCCGTCCCGCCATACGTTGACAGCCGCCATCCGCCCTTGCCCCGAACCAGGGGACACGGCGGGTGGCGGCCGTCGTTTTCAGGGCCACGCACGCTGCACATCGACTCGTCCAGCACGAGCTAGGTCAGAACCCCGGTTGATCAGTGAGCAGGGGCCAGACTTTGGGCCGCCGACGCAGACCCAGGAAAACCGGGCGAGTCGTAGAAGTGGGGCTGGCGACCGCAGGCGCGTATCGTCAATAATCAGGCCCAGATTTCAGGCTCCACCTAAGGACGGCTTCCCTATGGCGTCGGACCCTCGTCGCGAGTTCTTCATGCGGGCTGTGACCGTCACGGGAGCGGTTATCTCCCTGGTGGCTGTCGCGGTCGTCTCTGCCCGTCATCCGGATACGCGACGGGTCCGGGCGCGGCACGGTGTGCGATCGCCGTCTGGCAGGTTCCTCGCCAAGATCGAGATCGACGCCGCTGCCGACGGAGTTCGCTGCTGGCGGCCCGTGGTGCTCGACAATTCCGGCGCCGTGGTCTTTCGGAGCGACGCACTGCTGCCCGAACGTCCGGCGCCCAAGATCACCTGGGAGTCGGACCTCGACACCCTCTGGGTGGTCTCGCCCGGCACCGGGCTCGCGTTCGTGCAGGAGGGGCTGCAGGGGTGGACGTCGACCACCCTCGCCGAGAGCGATGCCTATCTCGCCCCGGCCGAAGCCCGTGCCTAGACCCTGACGTCAAGCGCGGCTCACTGCGGCCCTGGCATGCACCGGGGCACTGATTCCAGACATCCAACGCTGGCGACGACGCACCTCAGGTGATCGCACCGCGCGCGATGACGGGCCAATTGTCGCCGGGCTCGCCACCGTCCATGACCACCAGGGTGTCCACATTGTTGACGCACACGCACACGTGGTTCGGCACTACGCGCACTCGAGATCCCAACGCCGGCAGGGGTCCGGGCAGCTCGGCCACGGCGTGGTGCTCCGATAGCAGCACGATCCGCGCGTCCGGATAGTCGATCAGCCGTCCGTTGCCGCTCGCCCAGGGTGCGCGATCAGAGCCCAGAACGGTGCTGCCGGAATCGAGGACAAGCCGTCCCCCGGCGTGCGAGACCACGGTCGCGTGCACGGTCAGGGCAATCTGATCGGGCGTGCAGGTGCCGAGCTCCCACTGCTGGGCGTCGCCGAAAACATAGACCCCAGGCCGGATTTCGTTCAGCACGCCCCCACTCGTGGCGGCAACGCTCGGTGTCGAACCGCCACTGACGACTGCGGACTCGATGCCGCGTTCGCGCAACGACTCAGCGGCCGTCGCCAGCGCAGCCGCCTCCTGCCTGGCGATCTCAGGCCCCGCACCGGGTGCATAGGAGTGGCCGGGAAAGGAGAACACCCCCGCCACCTCAAGGCCCGCGTCGGCGGCAGCGGCGGCCACGTGCCCGGCCCGATCCGGTGCCACGCCACTGCGATGATGCCCGCTGTCGACCTCGACGGCCACGCTAAGTCGTTCCCCGGCGAACTGCGCCAGCGGACCGACGGCTTCGACGGAGTCCAAGCCCACCCGCACCGTGGCGTCTTCCAGCAGGTGGCCGAGACTGTGCGAACGGTCGTGATCGATCCACAGCGGAAAGGCGATGAACAGATCGTCGAAGCCGAACCGGGCGAAAGCCCGCGCCTGCGAGATGGTGGCCACCGTCAACCCGACCGCGCCGGCCTCGAGTTGTCGGCGCGCGATGGCCGCGCTCTTGTGGGTCTTGGCATGCGGACGCAGGGCCATGCCCAATGACGTCGCATGCTTGGCCATCCGCGCGATATTGGCCACCATCACCTGGCGGTCGACAGCGACGAAGGGCGTGGGCAGGTCAAGGGCGTCCATGGCCCGGACCTTAGCGGGCGACCTGTGCCCTGCAGTCACCCGCTGCCCTCAGCGCCTGCGCTGCACCCGAGTCTCCTCCCAGTTGGGCTCGCTGGCTTCGTAGACCCGCCCGTCGTGGCCGAAAACCAGGAAGCGATCGAACTCCCGGGCGAACCAACGGTCGTGGGTTACTGCGAGCACCGTGCCCTCGAAGTTGTCGAGAGCATCTTCGAGGGCCTCGGCCGAATGCAGGTCGAGGTTGTCGGTGGGCTCGTCCAAGAGCAGCAGGGTCGCGCCGCTGAGCTCCAGCAACAGAATCTGAAAGCGCGCCTGCTCGCCGCCGGAGAGAGTGTCGAAAGCCTGCTCGCCAGCGTCCGCCAACCCGTACCGGTCGAGTGCCTTGGCTGCCTGCTCGCGGCCGCGTCCGGGGCGGTGTTCGTCGCCTCGATGCAGGATGTCGAGCAGCGTGCGGCCTTGCAGTGACGTGTGCTGGTGGGTCTGGGCAAACCAGCCAGGCCGCACTCGGGCGCCAAGCTTTGCCACGCCTTGATGCACGACCGGTTCGGGTCGCACGTCACCCACCGGCTGATGCTCCAGATCGGGGTCGCTGCCGCCGCCGGCCAGGAGCCGCACGAAGTGCGACTTGCCGGAGCCGTTGCTGCCCAGAATCGCCACCCGCTCGCCGAACCAGATCTCCAGATCGAAGGGCTGCATGAGCACGGTGCTGTCCGTTCCGTCGCCGCCGCTGGACAGTTGCAGCTGCTGGCAGGTCACGGCTCGCTTCGCGGTGCGCCCACCCTCCAACCGCATTCGCACCTGCTGGCGCAGCGGCACCTTCTCGGGCGTCCCGGCTTGCTCGAACTTGCGCAACCGGGTCTGGGCGGCCTGGTAACGCGAGGCCAGGCCGTCGTTGAATGCCGACTTGGTCTTGAGCGTCTGCACGAGCTCCTTCAGCTTGGCGTGTTCCTCGTCCCACCGGCGCAGCAGCTCTTCGAGCCGTGCATTGCGGTCTTCGCGTGCCTGCTGATAGCTGCTGAACGGGCCTGGGTGCACCCACGCCGAGGCGCCCGCCGCGTTGGGCTCGAGCGTCGCCACGCGGGTGGCCACCTGATTGAGCAGTTCACGGTCGTGGCTGATGAAGAGCACAGTCTTGGACGAGGCCCGCAGCTGCTGCTCAAGCCAGCGTTTGGCCGGCACGTCGAGGTAGTTGTCGGGTTCGTCGAGGATCAACACCTCGTCGGGGCCGCGCAGCAGCGCCTCCAGCACCAGTCGCTTCTGCTCGCCGCCCGAGAGGGTTCGCACCTTGCGCCACTGGGACTTCTCATAGGGCACCCCCAGCGCGGCCACGGTGCAGACGTCCCATCGCGTCTCGTAGTCGTAGCCACCCAGGTCGGCCCAGTCGGCCAGCGCCTGTGCATAGGCCAGTTGGTCGGCCTCGAGATCATGCTCCATGACTGCCAGCTCGCTCGCGTCCACGGCCGCGGCCGCTTCCCGAATCGACTCTGGTGCAACGGAAACCAGTAGGTCCCGAACGGTGGAGTCGTCGCGCACTGTGCCGATGAACTGCCGCATCACGCCCAGCCCGCCGGTGCGCGTCACGGTGCCGGCGTGAGGTGCCAGGTCTCCGCTGACGATCCGGGTCAACGTGGTCTTGCCGGTGCCGTTGGGCCCGATCAAGGCGACCTTTGCCCCCTCGCCGACCCGCAGGTTGACGTCGCGCAGCAGCGCCCGGCCGTCGGAGAGGTGATAGTCGACGCCGTTGATATCGAGATGTCCCACGAATAGGCATTCTCGCTGACGCCGCGCCGGGCGTGGGACGCCAACCCGGTCACGGCCCAGTTGGGCCCTGATGGTGAGCCGACGGATCGTTGTCCTTTATCCGACACGATTACTGCTGGCACGAACGTGCTGAGCACGGATCCGGGACCGTGCTTAGCGATCGTGTCGGATAACGGACATCAGCCGTCCAGTAGGTAGCTGAGTTCCTCCCTTACGTAGTCCGGATCCTCGGTGAGCATCGCCCAGGTGACTTGCAGGATTCGCCAGTGAGTGCGTCGCAGGGCGGTGAGGCGCCGGCGATCTGCCTCGAAGGCCTCGTGGGAGCTGTGGAACTCCCGGCTGTCGACTTCCATCGCGATTCGCTTCCGTGGGAAGGCGACATCGATGAAGTACCTGACGCCACGGCAATGGACCTCATGGTTGGCCCGCCAGCCGGTGATTCCCCATGCCCTGAGCAGACGGTGCGCCTCCCGTTCGGCGCGCGACCAGGGTTCGTCACGCGAATCGAGCAACCAGCGCGTGGAATCGGCATTTCCAGGTCGGTGCGGGCTCTCCTTCAGGGCCGCCCGCATGCTGGCGATCGTGGCCACCCGGTCCCGAAGTGCTCGGTCGATGGACTCCCCATCCGACTGTTCGGCCAGTTCGAGCGCGGTCAACGCCGGTGCCTGCACGCGGAGCCCGTCGATCTCGTAGATCAGGTCTGGCGGCACCCTCCTACGGCTGAAGCGGTACGGGCCGATGCGGGGAGGGTCCCGACGTTGGAGTACTGACAGGTGCGGCACGCCAAGCGTGGGCCAATACGTCAGGCGGGCGGCGATCGCACCGGCCAGCACGGCGTTGGGGTAGTAGGCCTGCACGGCCTTGGCCAGAGTGGGCGGATCTGTGGCGAGGTCGGCGGGGATGAAGACTCCGGGCAGCGGACTTGCCAACTCTTGTGCGGCGACCAGTCGCCGAAGCCTGCGTGCCATTGTGTGCGGCTGGCCCCGGCCCAGGATCATCCCGCCGTTGGCCTGGATCAGGTATTCGAGTTCGGTAGGCATGTCGCGACCATGCAGATCGGCCGCCGTGAAGAAAACCTGCGGCCGGCAGACTGTGGACAACGGTGCCACACGACGTCCCTGTGGACACCAGGTTAAGCACAACCGACAGGTCGATGTCCCTTATCCGACACGATTACTGGCGCCGCGATCGCGCTGAGCACGGATTCGAGAACGCGCCCAGCAGCCGTGTCGGATAAAGGACATGCAGACCGGGATAGATGGGAGTCGACCCGGGGCCGGCCACAGGAGATCGAGTCTGTGCGGGTCCTTGATGGTCACTGGAAGGGCGCGTATCGCGCCTAGTGCTCGAACCTGCACAAGGTCACAGCGTGAAGGCGTCGCGGAAGCGACGCAAGGCTTCGTTGCTGTCGCCCGAGGCGAAGGCCTCCAGGCCGACAACTCCGGTGTAGCCCATCTCCGCGAGAGCTTTCGCCACGGCCGGGTAGTTGATCTCTCCGGTGCCTGGTTCGCAACGTCCCGGGACGTCGGCGACCTGGATCTCACCGATGTACGGCAGGGCCTGCCGGCAGAACTCGATGAGGTTTCCCTCGCCGATCTGCAGGTGGTAGAGGTCGAGCATGAGGCGCAGATTGGGATGGTCCACCGCTGCCACCAAAGCGAGGGTGTCGGCGGCCTTCGCGAAGGGCGTGCCTGGATGATCGACCTCGGTGTTGAGGTTCTCGAGCACGAAGGTCACATCGTTCTCGGCGCCCAGCTCGGCCAGTCGAGCGAGCGTGTCGCGGGCCTGCAGCCACATCGTTCCCGTCACAACCTCCACGGGGCGCACCGGCAGGCCACCCTCCCCGAGTCCGGTGCCGTGCATGTTCAGGGTGCCGATGCCCAGTCGCTTGGCCACCGGAATCGATTGTGCCGCAGTGCTGAGCAGGTCCTCGGCGCCATCCGCGGTCAGCGTGCCGGTGATGTAGCCGGTCATCGAGTTGAGCTGCACACCGTCGGCGGTCAGGGCCTCGAGGGCGTCGAGGTCGTGCTTGGTCCAGTCCCACAGCTCGACGAGGAACCCTGCATCGTGGATCGTGCGGATGCGGTCGAGGATCGGCTCATCCGTGAAGATCATCTCGGCGCAGGCCGCGAGCTGGAACGGCGAGTCGGAGTTCATGCGGGCTCCTGGCAAGGTTGAGATTAGGACCGAGTCGCAGCCCGCGGGCGGGCGTGCGGGTTCGCTGGGGGTGGTGCAGGAGGCGGGTCGCCTCCAAGATTGCGAGTCTCGTATCTGAAGAGAAGGCAATCGTGGTGGCGCGGTGAGCAGCGTACGTCAGCAGCTGGCCGGCCAGAGACGTCTGACACCCGGAGGGCTATGCCTGGGGTCGGAATGTTGATTCACTGCGTCAACGCAGAGAAGTGGTTGTCGAGCCGAGAGAGGCGGGCCTGGCGATGGCCGCACGCCGCACGAGCGACATCGGGGGCAACTGGGCGGGCACCCTCGATTACCGGGCCACCCGTCTTGTCCAGCCCACCTCGGTACCGGCGGTGCAGGAGGCAGTGGCCGCGGCGTCGAAGGTTCGGCCGCTCGGTACGCGACATTCGTTCAACGCGCTCGCCGATACCGATGACACGCTGATCTCGATTCTCGGCATCGACCCCGAACCCCGGCTCGACGAGGCTGCTCGCACCGTGAACGTCGGTGCCGGCATTCGCTACGGCGAGCTCGCGCGCTGGTTGGAGGCCTCGGGTTGGGCGCTGCCCAACCTGGGCTCGCTGCCGCACATCAGTGTGGCCGGCGCCATCTCCACCGCGACCCACGGATCGGGTACGACCAATCTGTCGAGTGCCGTGAACTCGCTCGATCTCGTGCTGGCGGACGGTGGCCTGCGCACGCTGCGCAGGAGTGAGCCCGACTTCCCCGGGGCGGTGGTGAGTCTGGGCGCGCTCGGCATCGTCGTGCGGGTCGGTCTCGATCTGCAGCCGAGCTTCGAGGTCAGGCAGGATGTCTACACCGGGCTGAGCTGGAGCGAGCTGCTCGACGACGTGGGCGGCGTGTTCTCGTCCGGGTACAGCGTCTCGATCTTCACGCCGTGGACAGAGAACGAGATCTCGAACCTGCTCATCAAGACCCGGCTCGATTCGCCGGGTGACTCGCCGCCCGAGACCGTGCACTCGGCGGTCAGGCTCGATGCCGGAGCGCTCGCCGAGCGGACGAGCGAGAATCAGACACCGCTCGGGGTTGCGGGTCCGTGGTGCTACCGGCTGCCGCACTTCCGCCTGGACAGCGTGCCCAGCCTCGGCGAGGAGATCCAGACCGAGTACTTCGTGCCTGCCGACGCCGGGGCGGCTGCCTTGCGGGCTGTTCGCGAACTCGGCCCGCGGCTGGCCGGCGTACTCGCCATCACCGAGCTGCGCACCGTCTCCGCCGACGACCTCTGGCTCTCGCCCGCCTACGGCCAGGACTGTCTGTGCATTCATTTCACGTGGTTCCGGCGCCCGGAAGGTGTGGCCCAGGTGCTGCCGCTGCTCGCTGAGGCGCTGCGGCCTTTTGCGCCGCGTCCGCACTGGGGCAAGGTGTTTCGCACCGAGGCTTTGGACGTGGATGCGCGCTATCCCCGCGCCCAGGACTTTCGTGCGTTGGCGGCTCGGTACGACCCTGGTGCCAAGTTCCGCAACGAGTTCCTCGACCAGACCGTGTGGCGTCGCGAGCCCAGCTGAGTGGTGCCAGGCGGCCAGCTGCGCGGCCCGCAGGCAAGACCACTCACCTAGACTCGCCCGTTGTGAGTGATCTCGTCGCGGCACTTCGCCATGACCTCCTGGCCGCGGACTACACCGTCGACGCGATCACCGAGACGCTCGGCCCGGACGCCTCGCGAGCCCTCGACCGCGACGAGCTGGCACCCGCGCTCTGGGTGCTCGACCAGGCGCCCGCGACGGCCCAGGCCAGCCTGACCCGGCTCTTCCTGCTGGGCCGCGAGGTCGCTGCCCGCGAGGTTGCGGCCGCGGTGCCCGAGTGTGGGTTGGCCGGCCTGGTCGAGCTCGGCCTCGTCCAGGAGGCTGGGGGATACGTCCGCGCCGAGCTGGACGTGCGCCCTTGTGGTCAGGCTGATCCCGATCAAGCCAGCTGGGTCGTCAGCGATCTCGGCGAGGCCGTCACCGGTGCCACCCTCGCCACCGACCATGTGCTCGGCATCGGGCAGGCCTCGCTCACCCTGGCCGTGGCCACCATCCGTCGGCCGTCGCGCGACACGCTCGATCTCGGCACCGGGTGTGGTGTGCAGGCGTTGCATGCCATCCGGCACAGCGAGCGCGTCGTGGCCACCGATGTCGACCCCCGTGCCGTGCACCTCGCCGAGCTGGGCTTCGGGCTGAGCGGGGCACAGATCGAGCTGCGGTGCGGCGACCTGTTCGAGCCGGTGGCCGGCGAAGGGTTCGACCTCGTCGTGACCAACCCGCCGTTCGTCATCACCCCGCGCGGGCGAGGGCTGCCTGAATATACGTATCGCGATGGCGGCCGCACCGGCGATGCCCTGATGGGTGAGCTCTTCAGCCAGGTGGGTGCCCACCTGCGTCCCGGCGGCATCGCCCAGGCGCTGGGCAACTGGGAGGTCACGGAAGGCTCCGACTGGACGACCCGGGTGCAGGAGTGGCTGACGCGGGCACTCGATCGCGACGGCCGTCCGCTGGACGCCTGGATCATCCAGCGCGAGCTGCTCTCGCCGGCCGACTACGCCACGTTGTGGGCGCGCGACGCTGGTGCCGCCGGGGCCGATCGCGACGACCTCGTCCGGGCGTGGCTCGACGACTTCGCCGAGCGGGGCGTCACGGCCATCGGCCTGGGGCTCGTCCTGCTCAGGCGCCCCGGCCCTGGAACTCGGGTGCTGCGGCGTCTCGAGCATCGGCCCGAGCCCCTGGAGCCCACCGACCACAGCCTCGGCGCGCACCTCGACGGCTGCCTGCGGGCGCATGACGCGAGCGCCGACATGGCCGGGCAGCGGCTGGTGGTGTCCGACGACGTGGTGGAGGAGCGCAGGCACCGCCCGGGGCAGGGGGAGCCGACCAGCATCGTGCTGCGCCAGACGAGTGGCTTCGGCCGGACGATCGGCGTCGACACGGCGACGGCTGCGTTCGTCGGCGCCTGTGACGGAGAGCTCACCGTGGCGCAGATTGGCGCTGCGCTGGCCCAGTTGCTCGACGTCGACGCAGACCGGCTCGTCACGTCGCTGGCCGAGCAGGCCGGCGAGCTCGTGCTCGACGGCTTTCTGACACCCGCGGCGTTGCGCGAATCATGATGGATGGGGAAGTCGGGCTGTTCTGTAGGTACACTCCGGACGAATTGCCTTGACGACAGCTGCCCGGCTGCCCGGATCACAGGTGGCGCGCACTGTTATCTGCCTTACTCGGTGGCACCGAGCGGCAGCAGAGGCGCTACGGTGCTCCCGCCGGGGTGGTTGCCGCGGTCAGGGGGAGCAGATGAACGTGAGGTCAAGTGGCTAGTACCGATACCGCGACGCGGCGACTCGTCATAGTCGAGTCGCCCGCCAAAGCGCGCACCATCGCGGGATACCTCGGCGACGGTTACGACGTCGAGGCATCAGTGGGCCACATTCGCGACCTGCCGACCCCGTCCGAACTGCCCGATGACATGAAGAAGGGCCCCTACGGCAAGTTCGCCGTCGACGTCGACAACGGCTTCGACCCCTACTACATGGTCGACGCCGACAAGCGGAAGAAGGTCTCCGAGCTCAAACGCCTGCTCAAGGAGGCCGACGAGCTCTTCCTCGCCACCGATGAAGACCGCGAGGGCGAGGCCATCGCCTGGCACCTGCTGCAGACCCTGCAGCCGAAGGTGCCGTATCGGCGCATGGTGTTCCACGAGATCACCCGCGAGGCCATCCAGCGCGCTCTGCAGTCCACCCGCGACATCGACGACCGGCTGGTCGACGCCCAGGAGACCCGGCGCATCCTCGACCGGCTCTACGGCTACGAGATCTCGCCCGTGCTCTGGCGCAAGGTGCGTCCCAAGCTGTCGGCAGGGCGCGTGCAGTCGGTCGCCACCCGGATGATCGTGGCGCGCGAGCGCGAACGGATGGCCTTCCGCGCGGCGAACTACTGGGACATCGTCGGCACCTTCGCCCCCGCTGAGCACGAGGGAGCCGAGCGACAGACCTTCGCCGCCCGGCTGGTCGGGTTGGACGGCGCGCGGGTCGCCACGGGTCGTGACTTCGACGACTCGGGCCGGCTCAAGACCAAGGCCGTCGCCCTCGACGAGGCGGCCGTGCGCATGCTCGCGGCCGGCCTGGAGTCGGCTCCGGTGACCGTCAGCTCGATGGAGACCAAGCCGTACACCCGGCGGCCGTCGGCCCCCTTCACTACGTCGACATTGCAGCAGGAGGCCTCGCGCAAGCTGCGGCTGTCGGCCCGGCAGACCATGCGGGTGGCGCAGGGGCTGTACGAGAACGGATACATCACCTACATGCGTACCGACTCGACCGCACTGTCGAGTCAGGCCGTCAACGCCGCCCGGGCGCAGGCCGCGCAGATGTACGGCGCCGACCACGTGCCGGCGCAGCCGCGAGTCTATGCCAGCAAGTCCAAGAACGCACAGGAGGCGCACGAGGCGATCCGCCCCTCGGGCGACACCTTCCGCACTCCGGGCCAGGTCTCGGGCTCGTTGCGCGGCGAGGAGTTCCGGCTCTACGAGCTGATCTGGCAGCGCACCGTCGCCTCACAGATGACCGACGCACGCGGCTCCACGGCCACCGTGCGGCTGGCGGCCACGTCGAGCGACGGCCGGGTGGCGGAATTCTCGGCCTCGGGCACCGTCATCACCTTCCGCGGCTTCCTGGCCGCGTACGAGGAGGGTCGCGACGAGGAGCGCAACTCCGACGAGAGCGCCGACAAGCGGCTGCCCGAGCTCGCGGAGGGCCAGCGGCTCGACGCCCTCGAGCTGTCGGTGGACGGTCACACCACCTCGCCGCCGCCTCGCTACACCGAGGCTTCGTTGGTGAAGGCCTTGGAGGAGAAGGGCATCGGGCGTCCGTCGACCTACGCCTCCACGATCTCGGTGATCATCGATCGGGGTTACGTCTCACATCGAGGCTCTGCCCTGGTGCCCTCGTGGCTGGCCTTCTCGGTGACGCGACTGCTCGAGGAGAACTTCGGTGGTCTCGTCGACTATGACTTCACCGCCGAGATGGAGGCCGATCTCGACCGGATCGCCTCCGGCGAGCAAGACCGGGTCGACTGGCTGACGCACTTCTACTTCGGTGGCGGCGATGCCCCGGTGAACCGCAGCGAGATCCGGCACGGGCTCAAGGGTCTCGTGGAGGAGCTCGGCGAGATCGACCCACGTGCCATCAACACCATCGACCTGGGCGAGGGCATCTCGCTGCGGGTGGGTCGTTATGGGCCCTACCTCGAGGCGGAGCTCGACGGCGAGTCGCGCCGGGCATCGGTGCCCGACGACGTGGCGCCCGACGAGCTCACCGTGGAAAAGGCCAAGGAGCTGCTGGCCCAGCAGAGCGAAGGCGACCGCGAGCTGGGCACCCACCCGGAGTCGGGGCTGCCGATCGTGGTGAAGACGGGTCGCTACGGCCCGTACGTCACTGAGGTGCTGCCCGACGACGCCCCCAAGTCGGCAAAGCCGCGAACTGGTTCGCTGTTCAAGTCGATGCAACCAGAGACCGTAAGCCTTGAGGAGGCGCTGCAGCTGCTGTCGCTGCCGCGGGTGGTGGGCCTCGACCCCGAGACCGGAGTCGAGATCACCGCACAGAACGGGCGCTACGGGCCATACCTCAAGAAGGACAAGGACTCTCGGTCGCTCATCAGCGAAGACCAGATCTTCGACGTGACGCTGCCCGAGGCGCTCGCGATCTACGCGCAGCCGAAGCAGCGCCGCGGCCAAAGCGCTGCGGCACCGCTGCGCGAGCTCGGCGCCGACCCGGTCAGCGGTCAGCCGATGCTGGTCAAGGACGGCCGCTTCGGCCCCTACGTCACCGACGGCGAGGTGAATGCGACGCTGCGGCGCGACGATTCAGTGGAGGCCATCACCGCCGAACGGGCTGCCGAACTGCTGGCCGAGAAGCGGGCCAAGGGGCCCACCACGCGCAAGCGCGCTGCCGCGAAGAAGGCTCCGGCAAAGAAGGTGGCGGCCACCAAGACCACCGCGCCCCGGACGACCACTGCTGCCAAGAAGACGACGGCCAAGAAGGCCACCGCCAAGAAGACCACGGCCAAGAAGGCCGCAGCGGCAGCTTCAGCGCCCACCGACTGAGCCACGCGGCCGTGTGCACGTGGTGCTCCGGCGGGTGCACGGTGCCGTGCAGGTCGTGGACGCAGCCGCTTCGGGCGGTATCGCCTCCCCATGCGGCGTTCTCGTTGCCCCAGATCGGGGGTTTGAGATCGGACGATGTCCGCAATCCGGCGCCAGTGCTCAGGACCGGCCGACCATTCGTGCTCACGGCCACCAACACCGAGCGCCCTGGCGCCGGATTATGGACAATCGCTCAAGCAGACCCGAGCGCGCGACGCAGCACATTCACCACGTAGTCGGGATGCTCGGTGAGCTTCGACCAGGTGAAGCGCAGAAGCCGCCAATTCCCGAGCACGACGGCGTTCTGGCGTTCCCGGTCTCTCTCGAAGGCCCGTACGTCGCTGTGATAGGCGCGGCCGTCGATCTCCGCAGCCAACCTGTGTTGTGGAAAGGCGAGGTCGAGAAAGTAGGCGAGACCGTCGCAGATAACCCGGAAGTTGGCCTGCCAGCCGAGTATGTCGTGTGCTCTGAGCAACCGATGGGCTTCTCGTTCGGCACGTGACCATGGCTCGGACCGGGAGTCGAGCAACCACCGCGCACGCTCGGGATTTCCAGCGCGATGTGCGCTGAGCTTCAGGGCCTCATGTAGACCGGCCAGAGTCGCGTGCCGCGTTCGAAGCACCTGGTCGATGGACTCGCCGCCCGTGTCGTTCGCCAGATCGAGGGCGGTCAGGGCGGGGACCGAGCAGCGTAGGCCGTTCACCTCGCAGATGAGGTCGGCGGGGACCCGGCGTCGCTGGAATCGGAATAGTCCGTGTGATCCGACGTCCCGGCGTTGCGCGAGGGTCACAGTCGAGATCGGAACTCGTGGCCAGTAGGTGAGACGGGCCGCGATGGCGCCCACCAGGACGGCGTCCGGGTAGTAGGCCTGCGCGGCTTTGGCGAGCGCCAATGGGTCTTGTGCCTGGTCTGGAGCGACGAACACGCCGGGCAGCGGGCTGGCCAGGTCGCCGGACTGGGTGAGCCGACGCAGCCGCCGCCCGAGGGAGGGTGGCTGGCGTCGCGCCACGATGACGCCACCAGTAGCGCGGACGAGGGACTCTAGATCGGGATTCATGCCGGTGATCGTGCTGCTGCCGAGGCATCCTCCGCTGTGGGGTGTGCACAAGGTGGAGGTTTCGCGGCCTTGTGAACACCAGGTCACGCAGCTCTCGGGCACCTGTTGTCCAGAATCCGGCTCGGTTGGTGCGGCCGGACTCGGATTCCGTGCTCAGTCGAACTTCGTTCGCCAACACTGGCGCCGGATTATGGACAGCAACCAGGTCTCACCCCGCGGCGGTCAGCGGCCAGCCGGTGTACGACTCGGCCAGATAGGTCTGGCCTGCTCGCGACTGGGCGATGGCGGTGAGCTCACCGAGCTGGCGTTTGTAGTCGAAGCCCAGGCCCTCGGCGGGGGTGTGCAGCATCTGGGTCATCCAGTAGGAGAAGTTCTCCGACTTCCAGACCCGTTCGAGGGCGCGCGGGCCGTAGTGGTCGAGGGCGTCGAGTCGGGTGGGTGAGCCCAGGGCCTCGACCAGAACCTCGTGCAAGACCCGCACGTCGTTGATCGCCAGGTTCAGGCCTTTGGCCCCGGTGGGTGGCACGGTGTGTGCGGCGTCTCCGGCCAGGACCAGGCGCCCCCACCGCATCGGCTCGGCCACGAAGCTGCGAAAGCGCAGCAGCGCGCGGTCGAAGATCGGGCCTTCCGTGAGCTCGAAGCCGTCCGGGCCTGCCGCCCGGGCCTGCAGCTCGTCCCAGATCTGAGCCTGGGACCACGCCGAGACGTCCTCGTCTACCGGACACTGGAAGTAGAGCCGCTGAATGGCCTCGGTGCGCTGGCTCACGAGGGCGAAACCACGCGGAGAGTGGTTGTAGATCAGTTCGGGGGCGCTGAAAGGCGAATCGGACAGGATGCCGAACCAGGCGAACGGATACTCCCGGAAGTACTGGGTGCGCTCGCCGTCGGGGATCAGCTTGCGGCACAAGCTGTGCGAGCCGTCGGAGCCCACCACCAGCTGGCATTCGATGGTGCGCCGCATGCCGTCGGGCGCCGTGAACGACACGGTGGGCGAGTCACCGGAGATGCCCTCGACAGTGGTCTGCGTGATGCCGAACCGCACGTCGCCGCCGTCGCGCTCGCGCGCAGTGGCGAGATCCATGAAGACATCGGTCTGCGGGTAGAGCCAGCACGAGGCTCCCACCAGGTCGGCGAAGTCGATGCGGTGGCTGGTGCCGTCGAAGCGCAGGTCGATGCCGTGGTGTTCGTAGCCGTCGCGCAGCACGCGATCGCTGACTCCGGTCTCGACCAGGGTCTGCGCCACGCCGGCCTCGAGAATGCCTGCACGGTGGGTGGTTTCGATCTCATGCCGGGTTCGGGTGTCGATGGCGATGCTGTCGATGCCACTTCGGGCCAACAGGTGCGACAGCATCAGCCCGGCAGGCCCAGCCCCGACGATGGCCACTTGAGTTCGCAACTGTGGCACCGGGCCTCACCTCGATAGCGCTGCAGTGGCCTGCTGCAGGGCGACTGCCGCCCCCACCAGGCCGAGATGGGAGAAGGCCTGGGGAAAGTTGCCGACCTGACGCCTGCCGATCGGATCGTACTCTTCGCTGAGCAGGCCGAGGTCGTTGCGCAGCGACAGCAGGCGCTCCATCAGGGCTGACGCGTCGTCGATCCGGCCCATCATCGCGTAGGCGCTCACAAGCCAGAACGAGCACACGAGGAACGGATGCTCGTCGCCGGCGAGGCCGTCTACCCCGCTCTGGGTGCGGTAGCGCCGCACGAGTCCGTCGCGCAACAGATCCTTCTCGATCCGCTCCACGGTGCCCACGAACCGGGGGTCGTCGGCAGGCAGGAAGCCGACGGCGGGGATGAGCAGCAGCGAGGCGTCGACTTCGGTGGTGTCGTAGTGCTGGGTGAAGGTGTTGAGCTCGGCGTTGTAGCCGCGTTCGAGAATCTCCTCGCGCACTGTGTCGCGAACCGTGCGCCAGAGATCGAGCGGAGCCGGGAGGTGGTGCCGCTCGGCGGCCTGCACCCCTCGATCGAAGGCGGCCCAGACGTGCACCCGGGAATGGGTGAAGTTGCGTTTGGGACCGCGGATCTCCCACAGGCCGCTGTCGGGTTCCTGCCAGCGCGTGGCCAGGTTGTTCACGAGCGCGCACTGCATGCCCCAGGCCGACCTGGTGGGAGTGATGCCGACATCACGCAGCCTCTCCAGGCACATCATCACCTCGCCGACCACGTCGCTCTGCCGCTGGTCGACGGCGCTGTTGCCAACTCGCACGGGGCGTGACTGGGCATAGCCGGGCAGGTAGTCGAGGGTGCGCTCCGGCAGGTCGCGCGAGCCATCGACGGTGTACATGATCTGCAGGTCTTGGGGGTCGCCCGCGATGGCGCGCAGCAGCCAGTCGCGCCAAGCGTAGACGTGGTCGGTCATGCCTGTGCCCACCAGTGCATTGACGGTGTGCGAGGCGTCCCGGAGCCAGCAGTAGCGGTAGTCCCAGTTGCGCTCGCCGCCGAAATCCTCGGGCAGGGAGGTGGTGGGCGCCGCGACGATGCCGCCGGTGAGCTCATCGGTCATGGCGCGCAACGTGAGCAGCGAGGTGTGCACGGCCTCGGTATAAGGGCCTTGGTAGGTGCACTCGGCCAGCCACTGCCGCGACTCGGTGAGGGTCTGATCGATGCGCTCGGTCAGGTCGAGTGGCTCGGGCACCCCGGCATACGACGGCGACCAGGTGAGATTGAAGACCAGTTCGTCACCGGCGTGCACCACGAGCTCGCCCCGATGGCGGTGAGCGGCACCCTTGGGCAGGGTGGGCCCGCGCAGCACCACCATGTCCGGCCCGGCGATCGCGCGGATCAGTTCTCCGCCCAGTCGATGGGCGGTATCGGTGCGGCGGTTGATCCAGGGGGCGATCCGGCCGTAGCCGAACCGGATGATCAGCTCGTGAGTGAGCGTGACCGTGCCCTGAATGCCCGTGATCGTGCGAATCAGGTCGACGCGGTCATCGCCGGAGGGCATCACGTCGAGCACCGTGACCACGCCGGTGTCGGTCTCGTGGGTCGCCTCCAGGGCGAGCGTGCCGTCGAGATAGCGGCGAGTGGTGCGGGCCTGCGCTGCCGGGCCGATCAGCCACCGGCCGTTCTCGGGGGTGCCCAAGAGCGCCGCGAAACACGCGGGAGAGTCGAACTGCGGCAGGCACAACCAGTCGATCGAGCCCGCACGACTCACCAGCGCGGCCGTGCGCCGGTCTCCGATCAGCGCGTAGTCCTCGATGGGGATGCTCATGTGTCGAACCGTATACGGGCGGCCAGGCACGCCGGGGGTGATCCGGGGGACCCGCCCCACGCCCCGGAAAAATAGTTAGTACACTTGAAGCAAATGAATAGTCCACAGGTCTCAGTGACTTCCACCCAGAACGCCTCCGCGCAGGTTGCCGCCGGCCCCGAACCGGCCGTCGGAGCCCTGCCCACTGCGCCCACGCCCGCCTCCTCCGGGGCGCCCCCGGCGCCACCTTTGCCTACTTCCGGGCATACCTCCGGCAAGGTGGCCCGCCCTGCACCGGGCCCCAACTACAAGTGGGTCGTGCTGTCCAACACCACCGTCGGAGTGCTGATCGCGACGATCAACTCCTCGATTCTGTTGATCGCTCTGCCCGACATCTTCCGCGGCCTGCAGATCAACCCCTTGGCACCGGGCAATTCGAGCCTGTTGCTCTGGCTGATGATGGGCTACATGGTGGTCACCGCTGTGCTGGTGGTGAGCTTCGGCCGGCTCGGCGACATGTACGGCCGGATCCGGATGTACAACGCCGGGTTCGCCATCTTCACGGTGTTCTCGATCTTGTTGTCCGTCACCTGGATGACCGGCACGCCGGGCGCCCTGTGGCTGATCGTCATGCGCATCCTGCAGGGCATCGGCGGTGCCCTGTTGATGGCCAACTCCAGCGCCATCATCACCGACGCGTTTCCGTCCCACCAGCGCGGCCTGGCCCTGGGGCTCAACCAGGTGGCGGGCATTGCCGGGTCGTTCCTGGGCCTGGTGATCGGGGGCTTGCTGGCGCCGATCCACTGGCGCTACGTCTTCCTTGTCTCGGTGCCGATCAGCCTGTTCGGCACGGTGTGGGCCTACCTCAAGCTGCACGACACCGGTGTGCGTCGCAAGGTGCCGATGGACTGGTGGGGCAACATCACCTTCGGCGTCGGTCTGGTCGCGGTGCTGGCGGGCATCACCTATGGCATCCAGCCCTACGGCGGCCGCGTCATGGGCTGGACGAGCCCCTGGGTGCTCACGGCTCTGGTAGGCGGCGTGATCGTGCTCGCCATCTTCTGTGTCATCGAGACCCGGGTGGAGCACCCGATGTTTCACCTCGACCTGTTCCGGATCAGGGCCTTCAGCGCCGGCAACCTGGCAAGCCTGTTGTCCGGGCTAGGGCGTGGTGGCCTGATGTTCATCCTGATCATCTGGCTGCAGGGCATCTGGCTGCCCGAACACGGCTATTCCTTCGAGTCGACCCCGTTGTGGGCGGGCATCTTCATGTTGCCGATGACGCTGGGATTCCTCGTGGCAGGCCCGGTCTCGGGCTGGCTCTCCGACCGCTTCGGTGCGCGCTTCTTCGCCACCGGGGGAATGGTGCTGGCCGCGCTGAGCTTCGGCTGGCTGCTGCTGCTGCCGGTGGAGTTCTCCTTCGTGCCGTTCGCCCTCGCCCTCTTCGCCAACGGGTTCGGCATGGGCCTGTTCGCCGCGCCCAACCGGGCCGCGATCATGAACTCGCTGCCGCCCAACCGGCGCGGTGTCGGGGCGGGCATGAGCGCGACCTTCCAGAACACCTCGATGGTGTTGTCCATCGGCATCTTCTTCTCGCTGATGATCAGCGGCCTGTCGGGCTCGCTTCCCACGGCGATGGTGTCTGGTCTGACCGCGCACGGCGTCGCTGCGGCACAGGCGCAGCAGGTGGCGGGGTTGCCCCCGGTGTCGGTGCTGTTCGCCTCGCTGCTGGGCTACAACCCGATCCAGTCGCTGCTGGGCCCGCAGGTGCTGGCCACCTTGTCGCACGCTGACGCCAGCTACCTGACGAGCACGACGTTCTTCCCGTCCTTGATCGCCGGGCCGTTCAAGGACGGCCTCGGTGTGGCGTTCGGCTTCGCCATCGTGGCGTGTCTGGTCGCGGCCCTGGCATCGTGGTTGCGTGGTGCGAAATACGTCCACGAGGAAACAAGCGAGTGACGCGTCGCGAGGCGGGGGAGTGATGACTGGGACGGACACTGCGGTAGCAATGCCGGCGCCTACGACAGAGCGGCTGGCGGGCGAGTTGCGCACAGAGGTGAACAGGCTGTCCTTTCACTTCCGCACCCCCGCCGCCCACCGCGGCATCACGCCTACCCGGCTGGCCGCTTTGTCTGCGCTGGCCCGGCAGCCGGACGGCTGCCGGACGGGTGACCTGGCGGCGCAGATGGGGGTCTCGCCGTCGAGCATGACGCGGCTGGTCGAGATCCTGCGCGACGAGGGCTGGCTGGAGCGTCGGCGTGACCCTGCCGATCAACGGGCCTACCACTTGCTGTTGACGGCCTCGGGTCATGAGCGGTTGCTCGCCTTGCGCGAGGAGACGACCACCCGGCTGGCCAGCGACATCGCCGAGCTGGATCCCGACCAGATCGATGCGCTGGTCCGGGCGATTCCCGTACTGCGAGAGCTGGCAGACCGCCGGCTGGCACTCGACCCGGCCACTCGCGCTCCGGCCCCGGCCACGGCCTGACGCTTGCTGCGGGTGGCTCAACCGGGAGGCTCAACCGTCGGCGAAGCCCGTTTTCGCGTGGCTGCCGTCGCAGAGCGGCTTGATCGCCGACTGCCCGCAGCGGCATAGCGTCATCCGGCCGCGAGTCTCCAGAGGCGCTGCGTCCGAACGCTTTACCGGAACCACTCCGGTGACGAAGTACGGCCCGTTCTCTACCACGGCAACGCGCACCGGCAGGGCGTCGTCGGCGGTCTCGCCCAGCGCGGTGTAGTAGCTGAGGGCGCCGGACGGGCAGTTGTCGATCATCGCGGTCAGGTGCTCGCGCACCTGGACGTCGTCGGTGTGCCCCACCATCTTCCAGACGTTGTTGTGCCGGGTGGCGCAGAAGCCGGCGTGCTCGCAGATCGAGCGGTCGTCGTGCACCTCGACGCCCGTGCCGCCCAGGCTGTCAGCGCGTTGGGCGTAACTGGTGGTGGGGGCATGCTCGGTGCCGTCGAAGTCGACCCGTTCGTGGGAGCCGTCGCAGAAGGGCTTGGTGTTCGAATGCCCGCAGCGGCACAGCCACACCTGCTCGCTGCCGTCGCTCAGCTCGGCGTAGATCTCCCAGCGCTCCGGATGGCCTGTCTCGCCCTTGACCTCCCGGGCTCTGACCACGGGCGCTCCGGTGACCTCGTACGGTCCGTTCTCGCCGACCTCGATGCTGGCGGTCATGTCCTCACGGTAGCCGTACTGGTGCCCCCGTTGCTGGAACCACAAAGAGACCATGCCCAACCGGTACCGTGATGGCGTGCTCGGACCCAGCGGCGAGGATCCGTATCGGCGCTCGCAGCGCGCCCCGCGTCCCCGCACCTTGGTGGACGTGCTCGTCGCCACGGCCACCCACCACCCCGACGCGGCCGCGATCGACGATGGCGACCGGGTGTTGTCCTACGCGGAGCTGCTGGCCGAGGTCCGGCGACGGGCCGCCGCGCTGCACCGGACCGGCGTGCGGCGCGGCGACCGGGTGGGAGTGCGGATGACCTCAGGCTCGGCCGACCTCTATGTAGGAATCCTGTCGGTGCTCTTCGCCGGTGCGGCCTATGTGCCGGTGGACCTTGACGACCCCGAGGAGCGCGCCCGCACCGTGTTCGGCGAGGCGGGTGTGGTCGGGGTGCTCACCGACGGGCATAAGCTCGCCGGCTCTGCCGTCGCGGCCACACCGGCATCGGCCACGAGCCGGGAGAGCGCGCCGCCGGACAACCTGCCCAGCTACGCAGACGACGCCTGGATCATCTTCACCTCCGGTTCCACCGGCACTCCTAAGGGAGTGGCCGTCACTCATCTCAACGCCGCGGCCTTCGTGGACGCCGAGGCCCGGCTCTTCCTGCAGCATGAGCCGCTCGGGCCGGGCGATCGGGGGCTGGCGGGCCTGTCGGTGGCCTTCGACGCGTCGTGCGAGGAGATGTGGCTGGCCTGGCGCTCGGGAGCCTGCCTGGTGCCGGCCCCGCGCGCTCTCGTGCGCACCGGCATGGACCTGGGGCCGTGGCTGGTGGAGCAACGCGTCTCGATCATCTCGACGGTGCCGACCTTGGCCGGGCTGTGGCAGTCGAGCGAGCTGGCCGGCGTCCGGATGCTGATCTTCGGGGGTGAGGCCTGCCCGCCGGAGCTGGCGGCCCGGCTGGTGACCGACGGTCGCGAGGTCTGGAACACCTACGGTCCCACGGAGACGACCGTCGTGGCCTGCGGTGCCCGGCTCGACGGAGTGGGTCCGGTACGCATCGGGCACCCGCTCGACGGTTGGGACCTGGCTGTCGTGGACGCTGCGGGCAACCAGGTGGCCGAGGGGGAGGTCGGCGAGCTGGTGATCGGCGGGGTGGGCCTGGCGCGTTACCTCGATCCGGTCAAGGACGCCGAGAAGTACGCTCCCGCACCGGCTCTGGGCTGGGAACGCGCCTACCGCAGCGGTGACCTGGTGCGACTGGAGGCCGAGGGCCTGGTGTTCATGGGGCGGGCCGACGATCAGGTGAAGCTGGGCGGACGCCGGATCGAGCTCGGTGAGGTGGATGCGGCGCTGCAAGACCTGCCGGGGATCGCCTCGGCGGCCTCGGCCGTGCGCCGCACCGACGCCGGCACCCAGCTGCTCGTCGGCTACCTCGCGCCAGCGGCCGATACCGTTCCCGACCTGGCCGCCTGCCGCGAGCAGCTGCGGTACCGGCTGCCCGCCCAGCTGGTGCCGAAACTGGCTGTGGTGGAATCGATCCCCACGAAAGTGTCGGGCAAGGTCGACCGCGACGCGCTGCCCTGGCCGCTGCCCGCTCTCGATCCCGGCTCGGGTGCGGGCCCCGGCGCGGCCGGCCTCAGCGAGACCGGGCGCTGGATCGCGCAGGCCTGGACGAAGATCCTCGGCACCGAGGTCGCCGGCCCGGACGACAACTTCTTCGACTCCGGCGGCGGGAGTCTGGCCGCCGCCCAGCTCGTGGCGGTGCTGCGGCAACGGGTGCCCACGATCACGGTGGCAGACGTCTACGACACACCCCGGATCGGCGAGCTGGCCGCCCGCCTCGACGAGTTCGATCCACCGGTGGAGACGGGTGGGCGCACGGTGCGTCCGGTGCCTGTGGGGGCGCAGGTGGTGCAGACATTGCTCGGCATTCCGTTGCTAGGAATCGTCGGACTGCGATGGCTCACCTGGCTCGTGGTGCTGGGCAATGTGCTGGCGGCGCTCGGGCATGCCCCGTGGGCGATCCACGTGTCGTGGTGGTGGGCGCTCGCCGGCTGGCTCCTGCTGATCACTCCCTGGGGCCGGATGGGCCTGACCGTCCTGGTCGCCCGCGGCCTACTGCGCGGGCTCAAGCCAGGACGCTACCCACGCGGGGGATCGGTGCACCTGAGACTGTGGTTCACCGAGGCCTTCGCGTCGGCGGCCGGCGTCGGCGGGCTGGCCGGAGCGCCCTGGGTGACGCACTACGCGCGCGCTCTGGGGGCCAAGATCGGCCGGGACGTCGACCTGCACTCGATGCCGCCCGTCACCGGCATGCTCACGCTGCGGCGCGGCGCGGCGATCGAGCCCGAGGTCGACCTGAGCGGGCATTGGGTCGACGGCGACGTCGTGCACATCGGCCGGGTACGGGTGGACGCCTCGGCCAGCGTCGGCTCCCGCAGCACGCTGCTGCCGGGCACCAGGGTGGGCCAGGGGGCCGAAGTGGCTGCGGGCTCAGCGGTTTTCACCGACGTGCCACCTGGCGAGCTGTGGCAGGGCAGTCCAGCGACGTTCTCCGGCCGGGCCCGGCACGACTGGCCGGAGCTCAAGCCGCCACGGGCTCGGCAGTGGGTGAGCGTCTACGCCGCCACAGCAGCAGTGCTCGGCGCGTTGCCGCTGCTCGCCGCTCTATGCGGGATGGTGGTGATCGGGGCCGGCGTGGCCGACACGGGCACCTTCGCCGAGGCGGCCGTGGGGGCTTGGCGGTGGCTGCCGCTGGGGGCGCTCACCATGTTCGTCGTCCTCGCCCTGCTCACGCTGGTATGCGTACGGGCCCTCTCGATCGGCCTCGTGGAGGGTCACCACCCGATCCGCAGCCGGGTGGGCTGGCAGGTCTGGGCCACCGAACGGCTCATGGACGAGGCGCGCGGCCTGCTCTTCCCGCTCTACGCCAGCCTGGCGACTCCGTGGTGGCTACGCGCCCTGGGCGCGCAGATCGCGCCGAACGTCGAGGCGTCCACCGTACTCATGCTGCCTGCCATGACCAGCGTCGGCGAGGGAGCGTTCCTGGCCGACGACACCATGATCGGCACCTACGAGATGAGTGGCGGCTGGTTGCGGGTGGAACGCGCCAAGGTCGGCAAGCGGGCCTTCCTGGGCAACTCCGGGATGACCGCCCCGGGCCGGCGGGTGCCCAAGCACGGCCTGGTGGCGGTGCTTTCCAGTGCACCGGAGAAGGCGAAGAAGGGCACGTCATGGGTCGGTTCGCCGCCCATGCCGCTGCGCCGCGACGCCGCCGAGACCGACGGCGAGCGCACCTTCGCCCCGCCCGTCCGGCTCAAGGTGGCCCGCGGCGTGATCGAGGTGCTGCGGCTGCTGTCGGTGATCGCCACCGTGGGAGTGGCGCTGGGTGTGCTGCTGACGTTGGAGGCGGTGTTGCTGCGCTGGGGGTTTGGAGCGGCAGTGCTCGCAGCCGCCCCGGTGCTGGCGGGCGCGGCCTTCGTCTCGTGCGCGATCGCAGTGGCGGTCAAGTGGCTGCTGATGGGACGGATCACGGCCGGCGAGCATCCCCTGTGGAGCAGCTTCATCTGGCGCAACGAGCTGGCCGACACGTTCGTCGAGATGATGGCCGCGCCCTGGTTCGCCCGTGGTGCCTACGGTGCGCCCGTGCTGAACCTCTGGTTGCGCGCGATGGGCGCCCACATCGGTCGCGGAGTGTGGTGTGAGACCTACTGGCTGCCCGAGGCAGACCTGGTGCAGCTGGACGCCGGCGCCTGCGTGAACGTGGGCTGTGTGGTGCAGACCCATCTCTTCCACGATCGGGTGATGAGTCTCGACCGGGTGCTGCTGCGAGCGGGTGCCACGCTCGGCCCGCACGGCGTCGTCCTGCCTGCCGCGGTGATCGGCACCGGCACCACTGTGGGGCCCGCAGCCCTTGTGCTGCGCGGTGATTCGCTGCCGGACGGCACCCGGTGGGCGGGCAATCCGGTGGCCGCCTGGCAGGACGCCCCAGCGACAGAGCCTCGGTAGGCGGGCCCGCCGGGAACGGCCGGCCGGTCGGGCGCTCGACCTCAGGGCATTAGGCTGGCCCGGTGCCAGCCGCATCGAGCTCCGCTCCCCGGAGGCCGCAGGCAGAGCGCTTGGTCGATCCCTACCTTCCCGCGCACGGCAGTGCCGCTTACACCGTGTCGCGCTATGAGCTCGATCTCGACTACAAGGTCGCCAGTAACCGCCTCGACGGCCGCGCACGGTTGCACGGTCGGGCCCAGGTGGTGCTGAACCGGCTCGATCTCGATCTCGCCAATGGGCTGCGAGTCTCCAAGGTGCGGGTCAACGGTGCCCAGCCCGCGCGGTTCTCGCATCGTTCGGGCCGGCTCTCGATCGCCCTCCGCTCGCCGCTGCCGATCGGCTCCGCCGTGGTGGTGGACGTGAACTATTCCGGCTCGCCCAGCCCCATCGTGGGTCGGTGGGGAGAGGTCGGCTGGGAGGAGCTGACCGACGGCGTGATCGTCGCCGGCCAGCCGGAAGGCGCTCCGTCGTGGTTTCCGTGCAACGACCATCCCCGGCAGAAGGCCAGCTACACGATCGCCGTCACGGTGGAGCCCGGATATCGCGTGGTGGCCAACGGCACCTGCACCCAGGTGAGCACCCGCGCCTCGCGGGTGCGCTGGGTCTACGACTGTCCCGAGCCGATGGCGACCTATCTCGCGACGGTGCAGATCGGTCGCTACACCGAGCACACCCTTGTGCCCGCGGGCATCGGCAAGGTGCCCCAGCAGGTCTTCCTCCCCGATCGGCTGGCGGCACGGCTGCAGCCGGCGTTCGGTCGGCAGCCGCAGATGATGGACGTGTTCATCGAGCTGTTCGGGCCCTATCCGTTCTCGCACTACGCGGTCGTCGTCACCGACGACGCGCTGGAGATCCCGCTCGAGGCCCAAGGGCTGTCGATCTTCGGGGCCAACCATCTGGGCGGACGGGACGAGCGGCTCATCGCGCACGAGCTGGCCCACCAGTGGTTCGGCAACTCGGTGACGATCTCGGCCTGGGAGCACATCTGGTTGCACGAGGGGTTCGCCTGCTATGCGGAGTGGCTGTGGTCGCAGGCACGCGGCGGCCCGTCGGCCGACACTCTGGCCCGCGAGTACTGGGCCCGGCTGGCTCGCCAACCCCAGACGCTGCGGCTGGCCGATCCCGGCCCCGACCTGATGTTCGACGACCGGGTCTACAAGCGCGGGGCCCTGGCGCTGCACGCGTTGCGGTTGCATGTCGGCGATTCGGTGTTCTTCTCCGTGCTGCGTGACTGGTGTGCGAGGTACGGGCACGCCTCCGCGACCACGCAGGACTTTCTCGAGCTGGTGGCTCGGCACGATCCATCGACCCGGGCGCTGTGGCGGAGCTGGCTGTACGAGTTGGCCCTGCCCGCCTTGCCGCCCGTGCGGTGAGGCAGGCGCTCGTCCTACCGGCCTGAGCAGGTACTCGATTGTGACCCTTGCCCCGTTCCGGGACCGCGCGGAGGGTCCTATTGTTCAGCCATAGGCCTTCCAGCCCAGGAGATCCCATGAGCGACAGCCTGCAGCCAACGCCCGTCGGCCCGGTCGACGCGACGCTCATTCCCCGGTTCGCGGGCCCGGCCACGTTCGCCCGACTGCCCCGTGCCGACGAGGTCTCGCGTGCGGATGTTCTGGTGCTCGGCGTGCCCTTCGACTCCGGGGTCTCGTACCGGCCCGGCGCCCGCTTCGGCCCCGGCCACATCCGGGCCTCGTCCAAACTGCTGCGGCCCTACAACCCGGCGCTCGACGTCGAGCCGTTCGCCAGGCAGCAGGTGGCCGACGCCGGTGACGTGGCCGTCAACCCGTTCGACCTGGACGAAGCGATCCGCACCATCGAGGCGGCCTCCGACGCGGCACGCAGCGACGGTGCCGCACTGCTCACCATCGGCGGCGATCACACGATCGCCCTTCCCCTGCTGCGGTCGTTGCATCGCGACCACGGCCAGATCGCCGTTCTCCACTTCGACGCCCATCTCGACACGTGGGACACCTACTTCGGCGCCCCGTACACGCATGGCACCCCCTTCCGGCGCGCGTCGGAAGAGGGGCTGCTGGCGCTGGAGAACTGTCTCCATGTCGGAACCCGGGGCCCGCTCTACTCCACCCAGGACCTCGAGGACGACCGCGTCCTGGGCTTCCAAGTCATCCGGTCCGACGACTACGAGAGCGACCCCGTCTCGAGCGTGGTCGACCGGATGCGGGCCCGGCTCGGCAACCTTCCCGTCTACGTCTCGGTCGACATCGATGTCCTCGACCCCGCGCACGCCCCTGGCACCGGCACGCCCGAGGCCGGTGGTCTGACCAGTCGCGAACTGCTCAACACCTTGCGCGGGCTGGTCGGCCTCAACGTCATCGGCGCCGACATCGTCGAGGTGTCCCCGCCCTACGACCACGCCGAGCTCACCGGCATCGCCGCCGCGCACGTGGCCTACGAGCTGCTCTCGGTGCTCGCCTGCAACCGCTGAGCACGCGCTCGACCTGCCTAACCGCTACTCCCAGGTCCGTGGTTCCCCGTGCGGACCCGTCCGAAAGGAGTCTCACCATGTCCCAGAGTGAATCTGCGCAAGGCGAACCGGAACAAGGCCGCCGCCGAGTCATCGAGACCCGATCGATCGATTACATCCCGCAGAACGAACGGCGTGGTGTCGTGTGGCACCAGGGTCCGTTCTGGTTCACCGGCAACTTCGTCGTCACGACGATGGTCTCCGGGTTCATCGGCCCCGAACTCGGCCTGAGCCTGGGCTGGTCGATTCTCGCCGTCGTCCTCGGCGCGGCCTTCGGCACCTTCTTCATGGCCTTCCACGCCAACCAGGGCCCTCGGATGGGCCTTCCCCAGATGATTCAGTCCCGGGCCCAGTTCGGCACCCGGGGAGCGATCGTCCCGTTCATCGCCGTGCTGTTCGTCTATGTCGGGTTCAACGTCTTCAACGTCATCCTGGCGACGCAGGCCCTTCAGCTCGCCCTGCCCGGCGGCAAGATGTTCTGGTATCCGGTGCTCATCCTCATCGCCGTCGCGCTCGCCGTGGTAGGCCATGACCTGCTGCACTTCATCCAGCGCTGGCTGTCCTACCTCATGGTCGCCCTGTTCCTGGTTCTCACCATCGCGGCCGTGGCGACCCTGCACGGGGGTTCGACGATCGAGCACGCGCACTTCAGCTGGTCGGCCCTCCTCATCACGTTCGGCGCCGCCGCCGGTTACCAGATCTCCTATGCCGTCTACGTCTCCGACTACAGCCGCTACCTGCCGCGAGACGTGTCGGCCAAGGGCGTCATCGGATGGACGTATGCGGGTGCCGCGCTCTCGGCCATGTGGCTCATGGCCCTGGGCTCCCTGATGGGGTCGGCCATCGCCAACCCCGATGCCATCGGCAGCATCGTCCACGTCGGCAACTCGGTCTTCTCCGGCTTCGGCACCTTCGCCGCCATCGTGTCGGTGCCCGCGCTTGTGAGCATCATGGCGATCAACTGCTACGGCGCGATGCTCACCGGCGCCAGTGCGGTAGACGGCTTCCGGCCCATCAACCCGACCGTGCGCGCGCGGATCATCGGCATCCTCGTCTTCGCCGTCATCGCCTACATCGTGGCGCTCGTCATTCCCGACGACTACCTGGGCAGCTTCAACAACTTCGTCCTCATGATGCTGTACTTCCTCATCCCGTGGACGGCCGTCAACCTCGTCGACTTCTACTTCGTCCGGCGCGGGCACTACGCCATTGCCGAGATCTTCAAGCCCAACGGAATCTACGGCCGCTGGTCGTGGCGCGGGCTGCTGGCGTACGCCGTCGGATTCGTCGCCATGGTTCCCTTCATCACGACGACCTTCTACGAGGGGTGGGCCGCCAAGGCCATCGGCGGGGCCGACGTGTCCTTCGCCGTCGGGCTCCTCGTGTCCGGCGTCGTCTACTGGTTCCTCGCCCGGAGCCTCGACCTCGACAGCGAAGTGGGCGCCATGGAGGCCAGCGAACGAGAGCTGGAACGACTCGACGGCTCGGGTTTCGTCGTGCCGGAACCGCCGTATCCGCTCTGAGCCGGGGCCGGTGCGGCAGCCAGTTGCTGGCCAGCCAGTTGCGGGGGCGGCCCGTTCGGGTCAGCCGGTTCGGGGGCGGCCCGGTAGACGACAGGAGTCCGCACGATGAAGATCGCGCTCTGGCAGTGCCATCCCACCGACGGAAGGGTCGAGGCGGCCTTCGCCGGGCTCGAGAGGCAGTTGCGGGCCTGCGCGGCCGCGGGTGTGCCACCCTGTTGGTCGTTCCCGAGCTCTTCCTGCCCGGCTACAACCGGCCTGACCTGCACGCCACGCTCGCGCAGGGCCTCGACGGCTCGTGGATCACTCGCTTACGAACCATCGCCCGACAGACCGGCTGTGCGATCTGTCTCGGCTGGGCCGAACGCGCGGGTCAGGCCGTCTACAACGCAGCCACCACCATCTCCGCCGATGGCGAGATTTTGGCCCACTATCGAAAGAACCAGCTCTTCGGTGACATGGAGGCCACCAGCTTCACGCGCGGAGACAGCGTCGGGCCGGTCTTCGACCTCGGGGACCGACGGACCGCCATGCTCATCTGCTACGACATCGAGTTCCCGGGTCATGCGGCGGTTCTCGGCGCGGCCGGCGCCCAGCTCATCCTCGTCCCTACGGCCAACCCGATCGGTTCCGAGCACGTCCAGCGCACTCTGGTACCGGCCCGCGCCCACGAGAACGACGCCGTGGTGGTCTATGCGAACCTGGTCGGCCCGGAGCGCGACCTCACCTTCAGCGGCCTTTCGGTCATTGCTGGTCCCGACGGCCGGCCTCTCGCCGCCGCAGGAGCCCTCGGCGAGGCGTTGCTCGTGGTGGATCTCGCCGCCGCCGACGCCGTGCCAGAGGTGGGACGATCCGCCTTGCGGTCCGAGTACCGATCGGCCCGGTTGGCCGAAGGACCCGCCGGGACATAACCGCTGCGTTCATGTGGCGGCCTGGTGCGGGTTGGGGCAGACGACAGGCGGACGGAGCTTGGCGGTGGGAGCCACCGCCTGCCCGGGCCTTCCGCAAAGGGCGGTTTCGACAGTCGCAGGCCAGGGGCTTTTCTTGCGCTGTGACGATGCCCCGTCCGGCGGGGCATGGTCATAGCGTCAGAAACCGACCCCGTTCACAGCCCTGCCGAAGCCGGATTCGACCCCTCACGATCCGGAGTCGTTGGGTGGTGCCGTGCGCGGTGCATTTGCCGCGGTTGGCACCGAATTGAGTGCCAGAACTGGGGTTGGGGTCATTCGGTGGTGTCGTTCCCGCGGTGAAATTGCCGCAGTTAGCATCGGGGCGAGGCGTCCTATGTTTGAAGATCGCATCAGCGGCCCGCACGACGTCCTACAAGGGCCTTCCTCGCCGGACGCAATCTGAAAAGCGGGTTGACACCAACCCCCGAACCTCAAACGAACGGCATTGGGTCTAATACGTGCCGTCACCGTCGAGAGCCTCCTGGCTGACGACGGTGGCGGTGTAGGAGCCGTCAGCCGCGCAAGCGACGATGATCACGGAGTCGAAGTCGTCGTCCGGCCACTTCTCAGCGGTGGCGGGCAACTCGGCGATCGACAGCTCATGAGCCAGTTCGGCCATGATCACGGGGATGCGGTCGTGCTCCCAGCACACCAACACGTCGCCGGGACTGCTCAGAATCGCCTCTTTGACGATTCGCTCCTCGTGTCCTTTCGGACCCGGGGTGGTGGGCGTCACCCCGATCTTGCGGGCCAGCGGACGGATCGTCTGGGTGGGGCGGTGGATGGGGGTGTCCTTGCCGTAGTCGGGTGACATGAGCGCGGTGGGTCGCACGAGTGGAGCAGCCGGATGCTCGGCGCCGAAGATCACGGCCAACGCTCCGGCCCGCTGCCAGCCGCGGGCGGTCAGCGACCTCGGCTGCTCCTTGCCCTCCTCGTCGATGGCCCGCTCGTCGGCCTCAGACTGGTCAACACTGGACGGCAGGGACGGCTTGTCGCCTTTGGGTGGCTTCTCGCCGTGCCGGATCACCATGATGGTGCGGGGACGTGACGACATGGGCGAACTCCTTGGCCGATGAGTCGGGTCGAGGGTGAGCGACTACGTGGGAGTCTCCAGTCTGAGCCAACGCTGGGCTTGTCTGGGTTGTCGGGACGAGGGCGTCTCAGATCGCATGCGACCACGCCGGGCAGGTGTTCTTCGGGCCCGGGGGAGGGAGGTCGGCCCGGGGCCGCACCGCCCAGTCGCTTCTGACGCCCGGCAAGGTGAGGACGTTGTCAGACCCCGTGGTTACCCTGTCGCCATGGATTCGCAGCAGCACGCCGACCACGCGATTCGCGGCGTGCTGAGGCTGCCCGCCTTCCGCAGGCTGTGGTTGTCGCTCGGGTTGTCGTCGTTCGGAGACTGGCTGGGTTTCCTGGCCGTCACGGCGATGGCAGCCAGCCTCGGTGCCAAAGATTCGTACGCCGCGGCCAACCTTGCCGTGTCGGGTGTGCTCATCCTGCGGCTAGCCCCCGCCGTGTTGCTGGGGCCGTTGGCCGGCGCCTTCGCCGACCGGTTCGATCGCAAGACCACGATGGTCGTGGGCGACCTGCTGCGGTTTGTGTTCTTCGCGTCCATACCGCTGATCGGCACGTTGTGGTGGCTGTTCATCGCCACGGTGATCACCGAGATCATCGGCTTGTTCTGGTTGCCGGCCAAAGACGCCACCGTGCCCAACCTCGTCCCCAAGGAGCGGCTGGCCACAGCCAACCAGCTCAGCCTGGCCACCACGTACGGCTCGGCGCCGTTCGCGGCGCTGTTGTTCAGCGGCCTGTCGTTGGCCGCGGGCATCATCGACAACGTGGCCCCGTGGGTGGGCAGCGCAGCCGATGTGGCCATGTACGCCAACGCACTCACCAACCTGATCGCCGCTGTCGTGGTGTGGCGGCTCGACCTGCCGCGCCGCGCCATCGGCACCGCGGGTGCCGCCGAGGTTCGGGTGTGGCAGGCGATCGTGCAGGGCTGGTCGTACGTGGCGCACAACAGGCTCGTGCGAGGCCTCGTGCTGGGCATGCTGGGGGCCTTCGGCGCGGGCGGGTTCGTCATCGGTGTCGCTCCCACCTTCACCACCGACCTGGGGGCCGGTGCGCCTGCCTACGGCCTGTTGTTCGCCGCCGTCTTCACCGGTCTGGCCGGCGGCATGTGGGTGGGCCCGCGGCTGCTGCCCGACTTCACCCGCTGGCGCCTGTTCGCGCTCGCTCTCACCACGGCCGGCCTGTGGTTGTGCTGCCTGGCCGTCTTCCCCAACAGCGTGCTCGCCGTGCTGTTCACGTTGCTGCTGGGCACCTCCGCGGGCGTCGCGTGGGTCAGCGGGTACACATTGCTCGGTCTCGAAGTGGCCGACGAGATGCGCGGGCGCACGTTCGCCTTCGTGCAGAACGGCGCGCGGGTGGTGCTCATCCTCGTGATGGCGATCGCGCCCGGCCTGGCGGCGCTCTTCGGCGAGCGCCACGTCAGGGTGTCCAAGGTCGTGCTCACCTACAACGGCGCGGCGATCACGCTGCTCCTGGCGGGTCTGTTGGCCGTGGTGATCGGCCTGCTCTCGTACCGCACCATGAACGACCATCCGTCGTTGTCGTTGCGAGAAGACGTGATGCAGGCCTGGCGGTCTCGTCCGGCGGCCCTGCCCGCTGCTCCGATGCCCGCCTACCCGGGGTTGTTCGTGGTGTTCGAAGGGGGCGATGGCGCCGGTAAGACGAGTCAGCTCACACTGCTCGAGGCCTGGCTGCGGGTAGACCTCGGGCGTGACGTGGTGGCCACTCGCGAACCGGGTGCCACCGCTTTGGGCGGCACCCTCCGCCAGCTCGTGCTGCACGGCCACGACATCGATGCCCACGCCGAGACCCTGTTGTTCGCGGCCGATCGAGCTCAGCACGTGCACACCGTCATCAGGCCGGCTCTCGAGCGCGGCGCGGTGGTGGTCAGCGACCGTTACGTCGACTCCTCCATCGCCTACCAGGGGGGCGGACGAGGCTTCGATCCCGCGGGCATCGAGCGGATCTCGGGCTGGGCCACCGGCAACCTGGTTCCCGACCTGACGATCGTGCTCGACATCGACCCGTCGGTGGCCCGCAAGCGGATGGCGGCAGCGGGGATGACCCCCGACCGGTTGGAGGGGGAGGGGCTGGCCTTCCACGCCCGCGTGCGGCAGATGTTCCTCGCTCGCGCCCGCCGGGCGCCGCGACGCTATCTGGTGCTCGACGCCACCGCCGATCCGCTCGACCTCTCGGAGCAGGTTCGTCAGCGGCTGCACTCGCTGCTGATGAGGGAGGGGGGCGCTGCGGGCCACCGTCAGCCGGCCGACTCCGGCAGTGCTCCGGCAGCGGGGGCAACGGCGGCTGGGGTATCGGCGTCATCAGCTGCGGCGGCCGAGGCTGAGGCTACGCGGTCGGTCACCGACCCAGCGTCCGCCTCACACGCCCCGGCCGCTGTCGCCGATTCAGGGCTTTCCTCATCCCCCACAGAGGTCTTCACTACGCAGCCTCCGCGGCCGGCGCCCACTCGCGAACACCAGCCGGCTTCAGTGCCCACGGGGCACTCGGGTGCAGGTGTGCCGCCGGCTGAGCAGGGCGCTGTCGACCCGACCGACGGGCGGAGGGAGCCGGCCGAACCGGCACCTGCGGTAGAGCGCGTGACCCTGTTGCGCCGGCCGTCCTTGCACCGGCCCACTCCTCCGAAGACGCATCAGGACGACCCGTGGGATCCGCAGTGACGCTCAGCGCGGGCGCCCCGCCGGTCTGGGACGAACTCGTGGGACAGGCCGCCGTCGTCGACGAACTTCGCACGGCCGTGGCTCTTTTCGAGCGGTCCCTGGTCGGCGAGCAGGTGCCCGGCCTGACTCAGGCCTGGCTGTTCACGGGCCCGCCGGGGTCTGGGCGGTCCAACGCGGCTCGGGCGTTCGCCGCGGCGCTGGAGTGCGAGAACGGTGGCTGCGGGCACTGCCACTCCTGCCACACAGTGGCTACCGGCACGCATCCGGACGTGTATGTGCTGGCCACGGAGGCCAGCATCATCAGCGTCAGCCAGGCTCGCGAGCTGGTGCAGATCGCCTATCGACACCCGTCCCAGGGACGCTGGCGCATCCTCATCGTCGAAGACGCCGACCGGCTGAACGAGGCCGCCTTCAACGCACTCCTAAAAGCCATCGAAGAACCTCCTCCCCGAACCTTGTGGTTGCTGTGCACACCCAGCCTGCAAGACGTCGCAGTCACCGTCCGGTCGCGGTGTCGCGCCGTGCGGTTGCGGCAGCCCACCACGGCGGCGGTCGCCGAACTGCTGGTGCGGCGCGGGGCAGATCCGGCCATGGCCTCGTTCGCGGCCAAGGCGGCCCAGTCGCACATCGGCCGGGCCTGGCGCCTCGCGCGCGACGAAGACGCCAGGTTGCGGCGCCGCGAAGTGCTCGACCTGGCGTTCGGCCTGCGTGGGGTGGGCGACGCGGTGCTGCGAGCGGGCAGACTGATCGAGGTCGCGAACGAGGAGTCCGCTGCTGCCACTGCGGATCGCGACGCGTCGGAGCGCTCGGCACTGTTGCGGGCGTTGGGCTATGAGGGCGAGTCCCGACTGCCGCCCGCAGTGCGCTCACAGCTGCGCACGTTGGAGGCTGAGCAGAAGAAGCGGTCAACCCGGTTCAAGCGCGACGTCATCGATCGGGCGCTGCTCGACCTGCTCTCGGTGTACCGGGATGTGCTCGTATTGCAGCTGGAGGCCGACTCCGAGCTCATCAACGGCTCCGAGCGCGACCGGTTGGTGACCCTGGCCAAGACCAGCGCTCCAGCCGACACACTGCGGCGGATGGACGCGATCGGCGAGGCACGCACCCGCATCACCACCAGTGCCAATCCCCTCCTGGCGGTCGAGGCCATGCTCGTAAGCTGCCGGTCGTCCCTCGACTGACGGCCTTTCACTGTGGCGGGCCGGCGAGGCCCCACCGACCGGGGCCGGGCAATAACCACTGGATCAGGCGCCTGACGGCGTTGGGCGGTCGACCTGTGACGTTCTTCGCTGAGCTGTCGCCAAGGTGTTCACCGATGGGTGAAGAACGTGACAGGTGGACATAGGCTGCGTTAGGTGGTCGGTCGTTGCTTCGGGGTTGGATGTCCGGAATCCGGCTCGCTTGGGTGCAGCTGCCTCGGGGTTTGTGCTCGGCCGAACTTCCCCGGCGGGCACTGGTGCCGGATTCCGGACACCGATCGGACCTGACCCCGAACGAGTCCGCACGCTCATCGCCGTCATCTGGCCCAATGACCGCGCAAACCCACCAATCCGCCGCGCGCTCACTACCACGGACCGACCTCGGAATAGATGGTCAAGTGAGCTATCCCGCCCAGAGACCGACACCTGCAGCGGATATTTCCCCGTCGCGCCCTAACCGCGTCGGCCGTCTGTGCCGAGGGCATACGCTGCCACTGTGCCTCTTGTCGTCGCCGTCGCCTATGTCAAGCACGGGCGTCTGCACTATGCCGACGCCGGTGCGCTCGCCGACGAACTCGAGATCGGGGCTCGCGTGGTCGTCGAACATCCCGACGGGGAGCGGGTCGCGACCGTGCTGTGGGGGCCGAGCGAGCCGCTCGACGCGATGGAGAATCTGCCCACGCTCGTGCGCCGGGCAAGCCCAGCCGACGTCGAGGCCGGCGACGATGCACTTCGCCGCGCGGCCAGGGCGCGTACGGCCGCCAAACGAGCGATCAGGGTTCGAGGGCTGCCCATGCAGGTGCTCGGCACCGAGTGGCGCGCGCAAGACCAGCGGGTCACGATCTGGTTCTCGGCTCCGCGCCGCATCGACTTCCGCGAGCTGCTGCGGGCGCTCACGGCAGAGATCGGCATGCGGATCCTGCTGCGTCAGGTGAGCGAACGCGAACGCGCCAAGCTGGTGGGCGGCGTCGGAGTGTGCGGGCGCGAACTGTGTTGCGCAACGTTTCTCGACACCTTCGAGCCAGTCACGCTGCAGATGGCCCGCGACCAGCACCTCGGAACGGATCCGATGCGGATCGCCGGGGCGTGCGGACGTCTGATGTGTTGCCTGCGCTACGAGCACCCGGCCTATGTCGACTTCACCGGTCACCCCCCGCGGGCCGACGGCGAGCCCACGAGCGCCGCAGGCGGTTGTTCGGCCGCGGGCAGCTGCGGCTCGCGAGCGGCTTACGACGAGGCACGTTCGTCGTGAACCCAGTAGTCGGGAACCCAGTAGTCATGACTCAGTGGTTGGGAACCCGGTGGTTGGGAACCCGGTGGTTGGGAACCCGGTGGTTGGGAACCCGGTGGTTGGGAACCCAGTGCTGGGAGTCGTGACGGCGCGCGATGGGGCTCGCGCGGAACCGATCTGATGAACCCGAGAACCCCGCGCCTGCTGGCAGGCTTGCTGGCTCTGGCCTGCGCGCTGGGGTCGTGCTCGCTAGGTGGGCGGCCCGAGCCCGCCCGCACATCGTTGCCGGCGCCGAGCCCCGCCCTGGCCAAGCTCTACAACCAGGAGCCTGACTGGACCGGGTGCGGCGACAATGTGCAGTGTGCCAGCGTCGAGGCGCCCCTCGACTGGGACGACCCCACCGGCCCCACGATCTCGCTCGCCCTGAGCCGCCGGCTCGCCGACGACACCACCCCGCTCGGTTCGCTCGTGGTCAACTTTGGCGGTCCAGGGGTGGCGGGAGCCGCTGCGCTGCAGGCGAATCCGAACTCGGTGGCGACACCCGCGGTGCGTGCCCACTACGACCTGGTGAGCTTCGACCCGCGCGGTACCGGGCGCTCGGCGCCCCTGGACTGCCTGTCCGACCGTCAGCTAGACGACTTCCTGGCCTTCACGCCGTCCACGGACGCCGCCCAGGCCCAGACGCAGCTCGCCTCGGAGGCGGCGGGGCTGGCCCGGGCATGTCAAGCCAAGGACGGCCGTGACCTGCCCTTTCTCGCGACGCGGTACGCCGTCAAAGACCTCGACCTCATCCGCTCGGTGCTCGACGAGCGCAAGCTGAACTACCTCGGCTACTCCTACGGCACCCTGCTGGGTGCTCGCTACGCCGACGAATTCCCTTCCAACGTGGGCCGTTTCGTGCTCGACGGCGCGCTCGACCCCGCCAACAGCTATGACGCCCTCGTGCTCGGACAGGCCGCCGGCATGGACGCCGCCCTGCGACGCTACGTCGAGGCGTGCCTGGCAGGCCGGGCCGGCAAGTGCCCGTTGAGCGGCGGCGTCGACCAAGCGATGCGCCAGGTCGGCACCTTGCTTGCCGCCGTCTGGGCGAGGCCGTTCGCCACCGACACCTCGCGGCCACTCACCGGCTCTCTGGCGCTCACGGGCATCATCGCGGCGATGTACTCCGATAGCTCGTGGGAAGAGCTGACGAGTGCTCTGACGCAGGCCGAGCGCAGGGACGGCAGTGGTCTGCTGGCCTTGGCCGACCGCTACAACGACCGCACGAACACCGGGCGCTACGTCACCAACCTCTCCGAGGCCTACTGGGCGATCACGTGCTCGGACTATCCGATGGCCACCGATCAGGCCACCCTGGCCACCGAGGCGCAACGCATCGAAGCCGCCGCCCCGACGCTCGGCCCCTACTTCACCGACGGCGACCTGTCGTGCGCCGGGTGGCCGGTCAAGGCGCCGGCGGCACCGCAGCCCGTGCGCGCTGAGGGCAGCGGCCCGATCGTGGTGATCGGCACGACGCACGACCCGGCAACGCCGTACTCCTGGGCGCGGGCGTTGGCCGGCCAACTCGCGGCCGGCCGGCTGCTCACCTATGAGGGCACCGGCCACACGGCGTATGGCCGCGGCAGCCGGTGCATCACCTCGGCGGTCGAGACGTACCTTCTGCAGGGCACGCCTCCGCCGGTGGGTACGCGCTGTCGATGACCGGCCGGGGCGCGGGTTCGGCCCCGATGGTCGGGGGATCGAGTGTTTCCTCAACCCTGGCGCGCACAGGCCTTGCCGACCCGTATGATGGTCGCTGCCCCGCTCGCGGGGTGCGCCGCCTTAGCTCAGTCGGCCAGAGCGATTCACTCGTAATGAATAGGTCAAGGGTTCGATTCCCTTAGGCGGCTCCAGTCAAGAGGCCCCTCCGACGGAAACGTTGGAGGGGCCTCTGCCGTCGCACGCGCCAGGGCCTGTGGTCAGCAGAACGTGGTCGACTCCGGTCCCCAGGGGCGATAGCTGCTGAACAGTGTCGCCGGGATGAAGTCGCTCGTCGGCGAGGTATCGGGCGTACAGCGCTGCATCAGCGACGCTGGCGGTGTCCGGGCCGCCGTCAGCGGCCACCAGCAGCCTGGCGAGATCGTCGACCTCGTCATCGGACAGGGTTGGGCCACCAGGAGCGATAGCTCCCCAAGCGTCCCAGAGCAGCATCTCGTCGCCGTACCGATGGGCTGCCTGCATCACGACGTAGCGGCGGACGAAATCCGCACCCGACAGGTCAGCTCCGGCACCCGGGTAAACCCCATGGTTGGACACGTCGAGAGTGCCGTCCCGATGGCCGAGCCACGCTTCCGCAGCGGTACGGAATGGCGAGGAGGGACCGGCCCGAAGATCCCGAACGTCGACGCTGAGTTGGCCAGCCGCGAACTCTGGGTCGGTGCGCACCCAGCGGGTTCCGTCGAAGTACTCGGTGATGACATGGTCGAAAACCCAGTCGGGCGACAGGTACAGGGCGAACCCGACCCTGTTGCGAGCAGGGACGCCTCGCTCCCGCAGCGCGGCCGTCAGGAACAGGCTGTGATCACGACAGCAGCCAGCGACTCGCTCGGTGAGCGGCCGACCGTGCAGCAGCGGGGAGCCGAACCTGTGCTGATCGCGGCGGAGGATGGTTTGCAGCCAACGGCTGTTGACCTCGGGGAGCCGCTCTTCGCTCAGCTCGGGCAGTTGCCCGCGGTAGTGAACAATGACGTTCCGCGCTGCGGCGCACAGCGTCTCGACGTCGTCGGGAAGCTCACGAAGCAGTTCGGCATACGGGCCAGGGTCGGAGTAGGCGGTGTGCTGCTTCGGGTCGGGAACCGAGGGCATGCCCGTCAGGGCGCCAGCGGATACACCATGGCTGCCTCGGTGCCGCCCTCGGCGCCCCCGGTTCGGGCCGCGCGTCGGCTGTCGGTGGGCCGGAACCCGTAGCCACTGGCGAAGGCGACGGCGCGCGCGTTGTCGACCCCGACCCAGTACACGAGGTGGGTGCGATTGTGAAAGCGTGCGCGCTGGGCCGCCGCGTCGATCAGCAGTTCAGGAGTGCCGTGCCCACGTTGACCCGGGTCGACCCAGAGCCCGAAAACCTCGGCCGCGGCCAGATCATGCAACTCGGAGTCGTTCGCCTGGGGACTTTCAGCCAGCAGGCTCACGACGCCGACGACGTCATCGTCGAGCACCGCCACCAGACGGTACGAACGACGCATTCGTTCGCGCCATTGCGTTTCGTCGAACTGCTCCTCCTCGTCGGCAGTTGCCACGAACGCCTCAGGGGAGTCGCGAAGGGCGCGCAGGCGCACCTCGCGATAGGTCGGCCAGTCGTCTTCCTCGAGGATGCGTACCGCGATCTCGCTCATTTAGTGCCCGCCGTGGTCTTTGAGACGTTGGAACGATGCGTGAATCTCGGCCTCGGCTTCTAGTCGCCCGGCCCAGTGAGCGCCTTCAACCGACTTGCCAGGTTCAAGGTCTTTGTAGGTTTCGAAGAAGTGCTGAATCTCCAACCGGTGGAACTCGTTGAGATCCTCAAGGTCCTGGATCGGGTCGAGCCGGGGGTCGCGCGCCGGAACGCACATCACCTTGTCGTCGCCGCCCCCTTCGTCGCGCATGTGGAACATACCGATCGCCCGGCAGCGGATCAGACAGCCGGGAAACGTGGGCTCGTCGATGAGCACCAGGGCGTCGAGAGGGTCGCCGTCTTCGCCGAGGGTGTCGTCGATGAAGCCGTAGTCGGAGGGATAGCGGGTCGCGGTGAACAACGTTCGGTCGAGCTTGATCCGCCCCGATTCGTGGTCGACCTCGTACTTGTTACGGGTTCCGCGGGGGATCTCAACCGTGACGTCGAACTCCAGCATGTGCGCGCGCCTTCCATCAGGGCGGGTGGGTCCCGCGGGGCTTAGGAGATAGTCTCCCCTAACCCAAGTCTTCACGGCACTTTAGCCTGCCGAAGGCGATCTCTGGAGGGCTGAAGAAGGGCAGATGGCTGGTCGGCGTAGTTGGAGAGGCTGGCGTGTCGCGGCGATCATCGTCGTGCTGCTGGCGTGCCTGGTCGGCTACGCCGTCGGCGACGCGATGGGCCGTGTCCCAGGCGTTCTCACCACCGCGCCGCGTCCGGTGCCCTACCCCGTCATCTCCTCCGCTCCGGGGGCGGTGCTGGTCAAGCCGGCGAGCGCGCCCGTGCCCGCCGCCGGCGATTCCGCCAAGGTGCCCACAGCTGCAGCCGTGGCCGCCCGGTTGGGTCCCCTGCTGAGCGATCCGGCGCTCGGCCCGTCCGTCAGCGCCACGGTCATCGATGCTGGCACCGGCACCGTCCTGCTCGACTCGGGCGCGCACACTGCGCGCACCCCGGCGTCGGTCACCAAGGTGCTCACCTCTGCTGCTGCGCTGAGCGTGCTGGGCGCAGACGCCACCTTCACCACCAAGGCCGTGGCCATCCCGGGCTCGAACCAGGTGAGCCTGGTGGGCGGAGGAGATGTGCTGCTGGCGGCCGGTCATGGCGATCCCACGCTGATCGACGGACGCGCCGGTCTGGCCGATCTGGCCGGGCAGGTAGCGGCCAGGCTCAAGGCCAGCGGGCGGACGACCGTGTCGGTGAGCCTTGACGACTCGATCCTCGGCGGCCTCGGCTGGGGAGAGTCGATGGGACCAGGCTGGACGAGCTCCGACATCAGCAGCGGCTTCGTCGCACCCGTCACCGGTCTGGCCGTCGACGCCGGCCGCACCGGCCCCGACAACTACGCGCCCCGGGTCGCGGACCCGGGATTGGCTGCTGCGCAACAGTTCTCGGCCGCTCTGCAGCAAGCGGGCATCGCCGTCAGCGGGTCGCCAGTGCGCGCCAAGGCGTCGGCGGGAGCCCAGCGACTGGGCGCGGTGACCTCCGCACCGGTCTCGGAGATCATCGACTACGCCCTGGGCGCCAGTGACAACAACGCTGCCGAGGCGCTGTCGCGTTCGGTGGCGCTGGCGGAGGGAGGTCGACCGACGTTCGCAGGCGGAGGCGCAGCCGTGCTGACTGCCGTGGCCGCGCTCGGGGTCGACACGCAGGGGTCGCATTTGGCCGACGGCTCGGGGATGTCCCAGGGCTCGGCTCTCACGCCGGCGGTGCTGGCCGGAACCCTGGCCGCCGCCACGTCCGACGCCCACCCGCAGCTGCGTCCACTGCTGCGCGGACTGCCGGTGGCCGGGCTCAGCGGCACCCTCGCGGACCGGTTCACCCCTGCGGACGGCGCGGCATCCGGGGTGGGAATCGTGCGGGCCAAGACCGGATCGCTGACCCACGTGAGCGCTTTGGCCGGCGAGGTGGTGACGGCGGACGGCCGGCTGGTCACCTTCGCCTTCCTGGCCGACCAGGTGCCGGCCACCGATCCGGCGCGGGCCGCCCTCGACCGGCTCTCGACCGCCGTGGCCGGCTGCGGCTGCTCCTGAGCGGGTGCCTGCCGGATGGGTGTCGGTGCTGGTGACGGCGCCGTATCCACAGTGGGCACCGCGAACTGGGTCCGGGGACCCGCCGGTGCCATATCCGCAGTGGCACGGAGCGGTTACCGTTGCCCGGTGACCTCAGATCCCGCCGGGCGCGATGGTGAACAGGCTGCCGGCGACCAGACCGCCGGTGACCACACGGCGGTCGACTCTCTCGTCGACTTCGACCTAGGTGTACGAGTGGCTGCCGGCTTGATGCGGCCGGGCCCCAAGGTGGGCGCCGCCGAGGCGCGCCAGGTCGTGGCCGAGCTGCGCGACGATGCAGTGCAGTCCACCGGGCACGTCGCCCGGATCACCGGGCTCGAGGCGCTGCCGGGCGATGGCGTACTCGTCGTCGACCGTCCGGGTTGGGTGCGCGCCAACGCCGACGGCTTCCGGACGATGCTTGCGCCGGCGGTGAGTCAGGCCCTGGCCTCGCGACCGCCCGCCAACCCTGCCGTGCTCGCGATGGGACGGAAGGCCACCGGCACCGAAGTGGGCACGCTGCTGGCATTTCTCGGCAGCCGCGTGCTGGGCCAGTACGACATCGCCGGCACCTCCCGCGGCGGCCGGCTCCTGCTCGTGGCCCCCAACATCGTGCAGGTCGAACGCGAGCTCGACGTGAACGCCAGCGACTTCCGGCTCTGGGTATGCCTGCACGAGGAGACCCACCGGGTGCAGTTCAGCGCCTGCCATTGGTTGCGTCCACACCTGCTCGAGACCTCTCGCGCGCTGATCGCCGACCTGCTCGGCAAGCCGGGCGAGCTCGTCGATCGGGTCACCAACGCGGCCAGGGTGCTGCCCGAGGTGCTCCGCGGGGGCGGGACGACCACCCTGCTCGACCTCATCCAGACTCCCGACCAGCGTGAGGCGCTCGCCCGGCTCACCGCCGTCATGAGCCTGCTGGAAGGCCATGCCGACGTGGTGATGGACGAGGCAGGTCCCGAGGTGATCCCCACCGTGGCGCAGATCCGTGAGCGCTTCACTCGTCGGCGCCAGGGCAGCGGCATGGCCGACAAGCTGCTGCGCCGCCTACTCGGGCTCGACGCCAAGATGCGGCAGTACCGTGACGGTGCCGTCTTCGTCCGCGGTGTCATCGCTGAGGTGGGCATGCCGGGCTTCAACGCCGTCTGGAGCTCACCTCAGGCCCTGCCGCTGCCCCAGGAGATCCTCGAGCCAACAGCCTGGGTGCGGCGGGTGCACGGTTAGGTGGGCATTTCCCGGCTGACGCCTGAGATGTCCGGCTGAGGTGCCCGGTCCATCGCCGGCCATCGCCGCCACCCGGGTCGCGGTGCGGCCCTGGCTACGCGCGCTGAGCCCTGGAGAGCTCGTCCTGGTGGCGTGCAGCGGTGGCCCCGATTCGCTGGCCCTTACCGCCGCGGCTGTCTTCGAGGCGCGCGCGCAGGCAGTGCGAGTGGGTGCGGTCGTCGTCGACCATGGCCTGCAGCCCGGCAGTGCACGGATTGCCGAGCGGGCGGCGCGGCAGTGCCGCGACCTAGGTGCCGACCCGGTGGAGCGGCGCGCTGCTGAGGTGGGCACAACCGGGGAGGGGCCCGAGGGAGCTGCCCGCACCGCTCGATACGCCGAGCTGACGGCCGTCGCCGATCGGCTCGGCGCCGCTGTCGTGCTGCTGGGCCACACCCTTGACGATCAGGCCGAGCAGGTTCTGCTCGGCCTGGCCCGTGGTTCCGGCGCCCGGTCGTTGGCGGGAATGCCTTCCAGAAGAGGTATTTTCGCGCGCCCGCTGCTGGGCGTGCAGCGTTCGGTGGTGCATCAGGCTGCCGCCGACCAGGGCTTGCGCGCCTGGCACGATCCCAGCAACGCCGACCCGGCCTTCGCCCGTTCGCGGGTGCGCACGATCGTGCTGCCGCTGCTCGAAGAACAACTCGGCCCGGGTGTGGCCCTGGCACTGGCGCGCACGGCCGAACTGCTGCGCGAAGACGCCGAGACGCTCGACGCGCTGGCCGAACGCACTCTTGCAGAGCTCATCGCCGGCTCGACGCAGCCGTCTGGGCTGCAGCCGCCTGAGCTGAGCCAGGCACGTCACGTGGGGAAGGCACCCGACCTGGCGAAGGGGCCCGACGCGGACAGGGCGCCTGACCTGGGGAAGGCTTACGACGCGGATAAGGCACCGGATCTGGCGAAGGTACTCGGTCCGGCTCTGGACGCCGGTTCGCTGGCGGCGCATCCCCACGGCCTGCGCCGCCGGGTGCTGCACCGCTGGCTGCTGGCCCTGGGCTGCCCGGGTGCCGCTCTGAGCCGCGCGCACGTGCTCGCCGTCGATGCGCTGCTCACGGACTGGCACGGTCAGGGCAGGCTCGACCTGCCCGGGGGTGTCGGGGTGCTGCGCCGGTCTGGCAGGCTGGTGCCCGTCCGGCCCACGACAGTTGAGGAGCGCATCAGTGGAAGCTGACGATGTGGGCGACGACCTCGCCGGAATCCTGGTGGATCGCGAGCAGATCCAGGTCCGGTTGGCCGAGCTGGCTGCCGAGATCGACCGCGACTACGCGGGTGAGCGACTGTTGATCGTGGGCGTGCTCAAGGGCGCGGTCATGGTGATGGCCGATCTCGCCCGGGCACTGCACCTGCCGGTGGAGATGGACTGGATGGCCGTCTCCAGCTATGGGTCGGGCACCAAGTCGTCCGGGGTGGTACGGATTCTCAAAGACCTCGACACCGACATCACCGGTCGGCACGTGCTCATCGTCGAAGACATCATCGACTCCGGCCTCACCCTGTCGTGGCTGGTCTCGAACCTTGCCTCGCGCGGGCCCGCCTCGGTGGAGGTGTGCACGCTGCTGCGCAAGCCCGAGGCCGCCAAGGTCGAGGTGCCCACGCGCTACTGCGGATTCGACATTCCCAACGCGTTCGTCGTGGGCTACGGGCTCGATCACGCCGAGAAGTACCGCAACCTGCCATTCGTGGCTACTCTCGCGCCTCACGTGTACGAGAATTGAGCATGCCGTCAGAACCGGTGTCGGGAACGCTCCGGGCGCGGCCTGCGTTGCACAGACGCTGAACCTGTACGAAACAACGAGAGCATTGACCTAACGCTCACTCAGCTGCCCACGTGGCGGTGTACCGTCGTTCGGATGTCACGACACACCAGGAAGGACAGGGCGCGCCCTGCCGCAGATGGATCTTAAGAAATTCCTTCGGGGCCCGGCGTTCTTCATCGTCGGAGGACTGCTGCTGCTCATCATTGCCAGTCAGATCTTCTCGGGTGGCGGCTTTCGCAGCATCGACACGGAAACCGGCCTGAATCTGCTCGCTGAGGGCAAGGTCTCGCAAGTAGAGATGGTCGACGGCGACCAGCGCGTCGACATGACGCTGAAGGCCCCGTACAAAGACCTCGGCGAGAAGGTGCAGTTCTTCTACGTGACCCCGCGCGGGGCCGACGTGGTCAAGGCGATCGACAGCGCCAGCCTCAAGCAGCCGTATAACGACCAGGTACCGCACGATTCCTGGTGGAGTTCGCTGCTGGGTTCACTGCTCCCGATCATCATCATCGTGGCGCTGTTCTGGTTCATGCTGAGCCAGATGCAGGGTGGCGGCTCGCGGGTCATGAACTTCGGCAAGTCGCGCGCCAAGCTCGTCTCCAAGGACACCCCGCAGGTGACGTTCGCTGACGTGGCAGGTGCTGACGAGGCGGTGGAGGAGCTCGAGGAGATCAAGGACTTCCTCACCCAGCCTGCCCGGTTCCAGGCTGTCGGGGCCAAGATCCCCAAGGGCGTGCTGCTCTACGGCCCGCCTGGTACCGGCAAGACGCTGCTCGCCCGCGCCGTGGCCGGAGAGGCCGGTGTGCCGTTCTATACGATCTCCGGCTCTGACTTCGTCGAGATGTTCGTGGGGGTGGGTGCCTCCCGCGTGCGCGACCTGTTCGAGCAGGCCAAGGCCAACGCGCCGGCCATCATCTTCGTCGATGAGATCGACGCCGTCGGCCGGCACCGCGGCGCAGGTATGGGCGGCGGCCACGACGAGCGCGAGCAGACGCTGAACCAGCTGCTCGTGGAGATGGACGGCTTCGACGTCAAGACCAACGTCATCATGATCGCGGCCACCAACCGGCCCGACATTCTCGACCCGGCACTGCTGCGTCCCGGCCGGTTCGACCGCCAGATCGCGGTCGACGCCCCCAACATGCGTGGCCGCGAGGCCATCCTGCAGGTGCACGCCAAGGGCAAGCCGCTGGCCAACGACGTCGATCTGATGGCTGTTGCCCGTCGCACGCCCGGCTTCACCGGAGCCGACCTCGCCAACGTCCTCAACGAGGCCGCCCTGCTCACCGCGCGCACCAACGCGCGGATCATCGACAACGCCGCCCTCGACGAGGCCATCGAGCGCGTCACGATGGGTCCGCAGCGGCGTACCCGGGTGATGAGCGACCACGAGAAGAAGGTCACGGCCTACCACGAGGGCGGGCACGCGTTGGTGGCTGCCGCCATGCGGCACACCGACCCGGTCACCAAGGTGACGATCCTGCCGCGCGGTCGTGCACTCGGTGTCACCACCGTCGCCCCGCTCGACGACAAGCACTCGGTCTCGCGCAACGAGCTGCTCGACAAGCTCGCGTACGGCCTCGGCGGCTTCGTGGCGGAGGAGTTCATCTTCCACGACCCCACCACCGGTGCCGGCAACGACATCGAGAACGCCACCAAGATCGCCCGCCAGATGGTCACCCAGTTCGGCATGAGCGAGCGGGTCGGCACCATCAAGCTCGGCGAGTCGAACAGCGAGCCGTTCCTGGGGCGCGACATGGGCCACCAGCGTGACTACTCCGAGGGCACGGCGCGCATCGTCGACGAAGAGGTGCGAAAGCTCATCGAGTCGGCGCACGACGAGGCCTGGGAGGTGCTCGTGGAGTACCGCCAGGTGCTCGACGACCTCGTGTTGGCCCTGCTCGAGCACGAGAGCCTCAACAAGGATCAGCTGGCCGAGATCTTCACGCCGGTGCACAAGCGTCCGCTGCGCCCGATCTGGTTGTCGAGCGAAGAACGGCATGTCTCGCAGGTGCCGCCGGTTCCGTCCCCCTCCGAGCGCAAATACCTCAACGGTGCCAAGCTGCCCGAGCCGCAAGACCAGATCGCGGGCTCGGCCGAGCCTGAGCCGCCCCGATGGGGTAACCAGCTCGGCCGCCAGGCACCAGAAGGCGAATAGGATTCGGCCGGTGGGCCAGATCGATCAGCCGCGGATCGAAGCGGCCATCCGGGAGATTCTGCTGGCGATCGGTGAGGATCCCGAGCGCGACGGGTTGCTGCAGACCCCCGCCCGGGTTGCGCGCAGCTACGCCGAGATCTTCGGCGGGCTGCACATCGACCCGCGCGAGCAGCTCGCCACCACGTTCGAGTTGGGGCACGACGAGATGGTGCTCATCAAGGACATCGAGGTGTACTCGGTGTGCGAGCACCATCTGGTGCCCTTTCACGGGCTCGCCCATGTGGGCTATGTGCCGAACAAGGCCGGCCGAGTGGCTGGGCTGAGCAAGTTCGCCAGAGTGGTAGACGGTTTTGCACGCCGGCCCCAGGTGCAGGAACGGCTGACGTCGCAGGTCGCCGACACGGTGATCGAGATGCTGGAGCCGCGCGGAGCGATCGTCGTGATCGAATGCGAGCATCTATGCATGTCGATGCGAGGGGTGCGCAAGCCCGGCGCAAAGACCGTCACGTCGGCCATGCGTGGCTCGATGCGAGACCCTGCCACCCGCGCCGAGGCATTGAGCCTCATCCTGGGCCATTCGTGACGGCGACGGCTGATCGCTGCACCGTCGCCGGGCTCACCGCAGCCGCCGGGGGACGGTGTCTGGTGATGGGCGTCGTGAACGTGACCCCGGATTCGTTCAGTGACGGCGGTGCCTGGTTCGACGCCGACGCGGCGATTGCCCATGGGCTAGAGCTGGCGGAGCAGGGTGCTGACCTGGTCGATGTGGGCGGGGAGTCGACGCGTCCGGGGGCCGCCCGGGTCGATACGGCCGAAGAGCTTCGTCGAGTGGTGCCGGTGGTGCGCGCCCTGGCGACGGCGGGCCTGACCGTGAGCATCGACACGATGCGCGTCGAGGTGGCCGAGGCGGCGCTGGCCGCCGGGGCCGTGATCGTCAATGACGTCTCCGGGGGGCTGGCCGATGCCCAGTTGCCCCGCGCCGCGGCACGTGCCGGAGCGGTCTATGTGGCGATGCACTGGCGAGGACACAGCGCGACGATGGACGATCTCGCCCGCTACGACGGCCCGGGAGGAGCACCGGCGGCAGTGGTGAGCGAGTTGGCGGCACGGGTGGAGGCGCTGCTGGGTCTGGGCCTTGCCCGGGAGTCTCTCGTGCTCGACCCCGGCTTGGGGTTCGCCAAGAATGCCGAGCACAACTGGCAGGTGCTGGCACACCTCGACGAGGTGGTGGCGCTTGGGTACCCGGTTCTCATTGGGGCTTCGCGCAAACGATTCCTGGGGCAGTTGCTGGCCGGCCTATCGGGGGCGCCGGTTGCTCCGGCGGAGCGGGACGCAGCAACGGCGGCGACCTCGGCGCTGGCCGCCTCGGCTGGAGCCTGGTGTGTGCGGGTGCATGAGGTGCCGTCCAGCAGGGCAGCAGTGCTGGTGGCGAAGGCCTGGCGTGGAGGTGGTGTTGGATGAGCGTGAGCAGGCCCGACGACAGCATCCGGTTGAGGGGTGTGCGGGGCTTTGGCCATCATGGGGTGTTCGAGCACGAGAGACGTGAAGGGCAGGAGTTCAGCGTCGACCTCGTGTTGCGTACCGACACCCGGGTAGCGGCGGCCAGTGACGATCTAGCCGACACCGTCGACTATGGGGTGATCGCCCGCGATGTGCACGGGGTGCTCACCGGTGAGCCGGTGAACCTCATCGAGACTCTGGCCGGGCGGATAGCCGATGTCTGTCTCGCGCACCCGAGGATTGCCGCGGTCGAGGTCACGGTGCACAAGCCGTCGGCGCCGATCACCGTGCCGTTCGATGACGTGACGGTGTGCATCGTGCGTGGCGCGGGCGAGAGCGTGGTGCGTAGCGCGGAGGAGAGCGTGGTGTCTAGCGCGGACGAGAGCGTGGTGCGTAGCGCTGACGAGAGTGTCGTCCGTAATGCGGAGGAGAGCGTGGCGCATGGCGCGGATGAGCTCGCGCCGGGGAACGTAGGGCCGGACGGCTCGGGGGCCCGGGCGTGAGCGTCGAGCGGGACGAACCCGTTCCGGTGGTCTTGGCCCTGGGGTCGAATCTGGGCGACCGGCACGCCTATCTGGCCGCTGGGGTGGCGGCGCTGCGGCAGAGCGACGGCCTGCGAGTGGTGGCCCGCTCGCCGATCGTCGAGACCGACCCGGTCGGTGGCCCGCCCAACCAACAGTCCTACCTGAACGCCGTGGTGCTCGCCGATTGCTGGCTCTCGCCCTTCGAACTGCTCGAGGTGTGCCAGGGGATTGAGGCCGCCAACCAGCGCGTGCGCGAAGATCATTGGGGCCCAAGGACTCTCGATATCGACATCGTCATGTATGGGGAGCTGATCGATGACGACGAGCGACTTACGCTGCCGCATCCGCGGGCGCATGAGCGAGCGTTCGTGCTGACCCCCTGGTCGCAGGTCGACCCGCATGCCCACCTGCCGGGGCCCTTTGGAGGGCCGGTGGCAGTGCTGGCGATGCAGGCACCCGACCGGATGGGCGTTCGGCGGTACGTCCACAGGCGTCCCAAGCTGTGACCCGAGCAACCTCGCTCGCCGCTCTGGCTGTGGCGGCCGCTTTGCTGGGCGGCTTTGTGGCCTGGTGGCTGCAGACCAGCGGCAGGGCGCCGCTGCCGCTGCCCGCCACGAGTGCCGTGGTGCTGCTGGCCATGGCGGTGATCGTGCTGGTGCTCGGCTGGCCGGTGCGACGCTGGACCCGCGGCGACCGGAACCACGTGCTCGATCCGCTGCGCGCCGCGCGCACGGTGGCCCTGGCCAAGGCGGCTGCCTACGGCGGGGCCATCTTCCTGGGCTGGTACTTCGGGGTGGGGTTCGGCCTGGTCAACAGTCTCTCCATCGACGTCCGGCGGGAACGGTTCGAGCTGGCGATGATCACAGCCGTGGCGGCGTTAGCGCTGTGCGCGGCCGGGCTGGTGGTGGAGCGGTGGTGTCGGCGGCCGCCGGACTCTGACGAAGACGTTGAGCAGCCTGGACAGTCAGCAGCTTCCTGAACGGAGCAACTCTCTGAACGTCCGCCCGCCCCGCTCGGTCCGGATCCGCGGCTCGGCCCGGATCCGCGACCCGCCACCAATCCACGACTAGGCCCGGACCCGGACCGAGACCCGGCCCCCGGGCTCCGGCCGAGATCCGGACTCCAGGCCCATGGGTCCATGACTCAGGCCGAGTCTGCTACCCGGTCCTGGGAGCCGTTCCGTCCGTCTTGGCATGCGATTAGCGCTTCTGCCGCGCGCAACGGCCAGGGCTTCGACGCGCTATGACAATGCCCCGCGTCGTGGGGCAGCGTCATAGCCCAGCACACCCGACCCCGGCCTGGCCCGTTCCGGTGATCTATGCGCGTTCCAGCCGGTCGACGCGCGCTTCGCTCATGTAGTCACGGCCATCAGGGCCTCCTTTGACCGCACCCTTACGTCTTTTGACCGCACCGCATGCGTGCTCTTGCCCCGCCCGTGCGTGGTCGTCAAGCGGGAAACTCCCGGTGGAACGCTAGGCATTTCGGTGGCAGGCTGGAAGCCATGAGCACCGCACCCGTTTGTCCGCAATGTGGCCGCAACGGAGTCCGCACCGAGAAGCACACCCATGAGGGCGAGAGCAAGTTGCTCTGGGTCTGCGAACTCGATCATCGCTTTCCCGGCCCAAGCTGAGTCCTGGTGATGCCTTCGGCCCCATCCGAGCCCGGTTTTACCTAAGTCCGGTTCTACCCGAGGCCGGTTCTATCTAAGCCCTCCGTGGCCGATTGAGCGGGCCGGTCAACTCGTGGGCGAAGCGGCCCTTGAGCGTTGACTACCGTGGTACCAATTGACCGTCGAACCCGATTGCGGAGCCACCAGGTGGTGGAGAGCCAGCAGCGGGCAGGCGCCACGGGTAGGAGCGACTCGAATGAAGATCGGCATCATCATCGGCAGCACCCGACCGGGCCGCAAGGGCGAAAGCGTGGGCAAATGGGTGTTCGACGTCGCCAGCAAGCGCACGGACGCCCAGTTCGAGCTCCTCGATCTCGCCGCCTTCCACTTGGGGCTGCTCGCCGAGCCCACCGTGCCGGGGGCCGCTCACAAGCAGTACGAGAACGAAGCCACTCGACGGTGGAGCGCGGCCATCGACCCGCTCGACGGCTACGTGTTCGTGACGCCCGAATACAACCACGGCGTGCCCGGCGCGATGAAGAACGCCTTCGACCTACTCGGCTCCGAATGGAGCGACAAAGCTGTCGGCCTCGTCGGCTATGGAGCAGACAACGGCGTTCGGGCTATCGAGCAGTGGCGGGTCATCACGGCCAACCTTCGGCTTGTTGCCGCCCGGAACCAGGTATCGCTCTCTACGTTCACCGATTTCGGTGCCGCCGGGTTCGAGCCCGCCGCGCGACGGGAAGTCGAATTGACCGCGTTGCTCGATCAGCTCGTCAGGCTTGCCGGAGCGTTGGCGACGCTCCGCACCTGATTCCGGCCGTAGGCTCCCCGGCGGATCGGCTCTTGGCTCGGGCCGCGAGCTTCACTTGTCGATGTCTCCCACGACGAAGAACATCGATCCGAGGATGGCCACCATGTCAGCCACGAGGGTCCCTGGCAGCAGTTCGCTGAGCACCTGCACGTTGTTGAACGAGGCAGAACGCAGCTTGAGTCGCCATGGCGTTTTGTCGCCCCGGGAGACGAGGTAGTACCCGTTGATTCCCAACGGGTTCTCGGTCCACGTGTAGCGGTGGCCCTCGGGCACGCGCAGCACCTTGGGCAGGCGCACGTTGACCGGCCCCCGCGGCAGTGAACGAAGGCGGTCGGTGCAGGCGGCGGCCAGGTCGAGGCTGACGTGGATCTGTTCGGTCAGCACCTGCAATCTGGCGAGACAGTCACCGTCCGGACGGGTGACGACCCGCCCTGGCCCGCCCGGGGCGAAGAGCTCGTCGTAGGCCAGGTAAGGCTCGTCGCGGCGGAGGTCGACGTCGACGCCGCTTGCGCGGGCGATCGGTCCGCTCACCCCATAGGCGCGGATCTGGGCGGGGTTGAGCGTCCCGACCCCACGGGTGCGCCTTCGCACGATCTCGTTCCCTGAGACGAGGCCTTCCGTGTCGGCCAGCTGGCGCCGCACGGCGATCAGCGCAGCGTCTACCCGGTCGAGCCAGCCGGCCGGAAGGTCATCCTTGAGCCCCCCAACTCGGTTGAACATGAAGTGCATCCGGCCGCCGGAAATCTCCTCCATTACCGCCTGCAACTGTTCCCGGGCGGTGAAGCTGTAGAAGATCGGCGTGATCGCACCGAGCTCGAGTGGGTAGGAGCCGAGAAACATCAGGTGACTGAGTGCGCGGTTGAGCTCGGCCAGCAAGGTGCGGGTCCACGTGGCGCGCACGGGCACCTCCATGCCGAGCAGATGCTCGACGCCCAGCACGACCCCGAGCTCGTTCGAGAACGCCGACAGCCAGTCGTGCCGGTTGGCGAGCACGATGATCTGCCGGTAGTCGCGCGCCTCGAAGAGCTTCTCCGCCCCGCGATGCATGTAGCCGACTACGGGCTCGGCAGCCACGATGCGTTCGCCGTCGAGACGTAGGCGCAGCCGCAGCACGCCGTGGGTCGCTGGGTGCTGAGGGCCGATGTTGAGCACCATCTCGGCGGTGGGAAGGTCGCGTACACCCACCGCATCGGCGCCCGCCCCGAGGCCGACCATGATGCTGTCGGTGTTCTCGTGGGGGCCGGGGGAGCTCACCGTGCCGAGTCTGCCACGTCTGCCCGGCCGACAGCTGCTCGGTCGGCGTTGCGGGGCACCTGCTCAGGCGCCGGGCTGGCGCGGGGCCGCGCTCATGTGAGGATTGTGGGTATGGCCCGCACCGATCCCTTCGATCCTGAGGGTGTGCAATGGCGCCCCGTCTCGCCAAAACTCACGATCGTGCGAGTGGTCGTGTCATCGATCTGGCACGCGATCGTGCTCATCGGAGGTGTGGTGGCGGCCGTAGTCGTCGGCTACCCGTGGCTGTGGTTGCTGGTGCTTGGGTGGCTGGTGTTCACGGTGATCAGGTTGGTGCTGATTCCGCGTCAGGTGCGCGCCTGGGGCTATGCCGAACGCGAGGATGATCTGCTTATCAAGCACGGACTCTTCTTTCGCGTGCTCGTAGTGGTGCCTTACGGCCGGCTGCAGTATGTCGATGTCAAAGCGGGCCCGATCGATCGCGCCATCGGGCTTGCGCAAGTGCAATTGCACACCGCCTCTGCACATAGCGACGCTTCCATTCCGGGGCTGCCCACCGAGGAGGCAGCCCGGCTGCGTGATCAGTTGGCCTCCCTCGGCGAGGCCAGGCTGGCGGGTCTATGAGTTCGCCCGGATCGGATGCTTCGCACCCGGCGGCTCCGCCGCAGCGTGAAGACGTCGCGTTCGCTGTAGCCGGCCTGCCCGGCCCGGCCGATGGCGAGGGCTGGCACCGGCTCCACCCGGTGACACCGTTCCTGCGGGGATGGAAGGTCATCACGGTGCTCCTGGTGCTCGTCGCGCAGCAAGGACTCGAAGCGTTCTCGAAGCTGGCGCGTGATGTCTGGCCGCCCACCGGCATGCAGTGGCTGTATGCCCTGGGGGCGCTGGTGGCGGTGCTCATCGTGATCGGCGGTTGGGCGACGCTGTCGTGGCGGATGACCCGCTACCGCGTGCAGGGCGGGGTGCTTCAGCACGAGGCGGGTGTGTTCTTTCGTCAGCAACGCCAGGCCAGGCTCGATCGCATGCAGGCCGTCGACGTTGTACAGCCGTTGCTGGGTCGGATCTTCGGCCTGGCCGAACTGCGGCTCGAGGTCGCGGGGGGCAGCGGTTCTGAGGTCAGACTGCGATATCTGCGTGATGACGACGCTCAACGGTTGCGTAACGTGCTGCTCGCACAGGCCGCCGGAGTGTCTTATGTGGGAGCCGAAGCCCCGGTCGCGCCGGAGCACCCCTTGGTGTCCCTTCCACCGGGTCGCCTCGTCGCAAGCCTCATGCTCGGCTGGGGCACTTTGACGGGACTGATCGTACTGGGCGTGTTGGCAATCGCCGTCGCCTTCGAACCAGGCGCGATCTTCCCCATGATCCCGATGGTGCTCGGCGTCGCCTCGGCGTTGTGGGCACGGTTCACGAGAGGATTCAATTTCACTGCCGCTGCCTCCCCGGACGGGCTGCGGCTACGCCACGGACTGCTGGAGACCCGCACCCAGACCGTGCCCCCGGGGCGCATGCAGGCCCTGGAGTTTAGCCAACCGCTGTTGTGGCGCTGGAAAGACTGGTGGCTGCTGCGAGTCAACATCGCCGGCTACGGCCCGGGCGAGCACGAGAAGGAATCGACCTCGCACACTCTGATGCCCGCAGCCACCCGCGATGAGGCGTTTCTCCTGCTGGCGCAGGTGTTGCCCGACCTCGGCACTGCCGATCCGCTTCTGCTGTTGAACCAGGGCCTGGACACGGTGCACGCAGGGGACACAGAGCTGGCGGCGGCTGATCACGCAAGCTCGGTTGACGGTGCCGCGCCTCGCGAGGGCTATCTGCGGGCGCCTCGTAGATCCGTCTGGCTTGACCCGATCTCGTGGCGCCGCAACGGATTCGCGGTGACCGAGACGGCTCTGGTGCTGCGTTCGGGCCGGCTCACCCGACGTCTGGTGCTCGTGCCGCACGAGCGGACTCAGAGCCTGGGCCTCACGCAAGGTCCCGTGCAGCGCAGGCTCAGGTTGGCCAGCGTGGCCGCGCACTCGACGCCGGGACCGATCGCCCCTCGGGTCGACCATCTCGATCTCGGGGTGGCCGCCCGGCTGCTCGAGGCTCAGGCCGGGCGTGCCCGGGCCGCCCGGGCGCGTGATCGTTCGGACCGCTGGATCGCCCGCGCCGCCGCTGACCACTCAGCCGGCGTCGGCGGTCAGACCGGGTTGGCGAACGAGCCGTTTCCGAGCACGCCGTCCATTGGAGAGTCGTCCGTTGGCGAGCCGTCCGTACGCAGGCCTGCGGTGGACGGGCTGGCAGTAGACGGTCCCTTGTTGAAGGGGCCTGCGCTGGACGAGCTCGCGGTGGGCGACTCTTCGATGGGCCAGTCGGCGATGGACGAGTCCCGGTCGAAACGGGATGTGTCCGACGAGCCCGCGGTGGGCGAGTCTTCAATGGGCCAGTCGGCGATGGACGGGTCCAGGTCGAAAGAGGATGTGTCCAACAGGCCCGTGGCGGACGGATCTTGGTCGAAAGGGCATGTGGCCGACAAGCTCGCGTCCGACGATTCGTCGAAGGGCCGGCCGGGCGGTGAACCCCGTACCGGCTTCGAGCGTCCGTGGTGAATAGAAGGCGGCCGTAGGCGGACATCGAGTGCGGCTCCTCAGAGGCGTGAGAGCACGACCGTCGAGCGCGTCTTGGAGATGCCCTCGTGGGCTCGAACCTGTTCCAGGACTCGCTCGAAGTCGGACATGTTCTCGGCACGCACATGCAGGAGCGCGTCTGCCTCGCCCGTGACCGTAAAGGCCGCCAGAACCTCGGGAACGTTGGAGACCATCGAACGGATCCGCATCGGCGAGATGCGACCTTCGCAGAACACCTCCACGAAGGCTTCGATGGCCCAGCCCATGGCTGCGGCATCGACCACGGTCGTCCAGCCCGTGATGACCCCGCGTTGACGCAGCCGATCGACCCGTCTCTTGACCGCGGGAGCCGAGAGGCCAACCTGCGCACCGACCTCAGCGAAGCTACGGCGGGCGTCATCTGTCAGGCACGCAATGATCTGCTGATCTAGCCCGTCAAGTTGCAACGAATCCACCCTCAGACGTCGAAGATCGTGCTTGTTCGGTATCGATTTCAAACCTTATCGTTCGTGCGTGACCCTCCGCCCTGTTCGTGATGCCTCTTCGCGGCACTACCTCATGTGTCCTCCCGAACACTTCGACGTCGTCTACGCCATCAATCCCTGGATGAATCCTGCAGCCGGGGTCGATCGCGCGACGGCATTACGGCAGTGGCAGCACCTTGCCGACACGTACACCCGCCTGGGTCACACGGTCGACCTGCTCGAGCCGGCCACCGGCCTGCCCGACATGGTGTTCGCTGCCAACGGCTCGACGGTCGTCGACGGTCATGTGCTGGGCGCCCAGTTCGCCACCGAGCAGCGTGCCGCCGAGGCGGATCACCATATTTCGTGGCATCGCGCCCAGGCGTCACGCCTCGGGTGGCGTGAGGTGGCCTTGCCGACCTATGTCAATGAGGCCGAGGGTGACTTCGCCGTTACCGCCGACCTGGTGCTTGCCGGCTATGGCTTCCGCACCGACCCTCGCGGACACGCTGAGCTTGCCGACATCATCGGGCGTCCCGTGATCAGCCTCCGTCTGGTCGATCCCCGCTTCTACCACCTCGACGTCGCCCTCTGCGTGCTCGACGATCAGCCTGGTGCAGCCGAGATCGCCTGGTACCCAGGCGCTTTCTCGGCCGGGAGTCGGGCCATCGTCCGCAAACTGTTCCCGACTGCGGTCGAGGTCAGCGAGCGGGATGCTCTCGTGCTCGGGCTCAACGCCGTGAGCGACGGCCACCACGTGGTGCTGCCCTCCGCCGCCGAGGATTTCGCCGCCCAACTCACCGAGCGTGGCTACGAACCCATTGGCGTCGACCTCAGCGAACTGCTCAAGGGCGGCGGCTCGGTTAAGTGCTGCACCCAGGAGCTGCGCGCCGCCTGATCGGTGACAACGGCTGCAGCGCCTCGTTGCGTAAGGCCACATCGGGGGTGCGGCCTGATTGACTGACCACATGACCTGGACCCCTGACCCCGACCGCGGCAAAGCCCGCCCTATCAGGCAGCTCGGCGACCCGATCTTGCGCACCGCAGCCACCCCGGTCAGGGCCTTCGACGCCGGCCTACGTCAACTCGTTGACGACATGTTCGCCTCGATGTATGCGGCCGACGGGGTGGGCCTGGCAGCCAACCAGATCGGGGTGGAGTATGACGTCTTCGTCTACGACTGCCCGCCCGACGACGATCGGGTGATTCCTGACGCACACCCTGGTCTGCTCGACACGCATCCTCCGGAGCATGGCGTCGGTTACGTCATCAACCCGACGCTGCGTCGCACCTGGGGGGAGACCCTCGACTGGGAGGAGGGCTGCCTCTCGCTGAAGGGCTTGCTCGAACCGACTGATCGAGCAGATTGCGCAAGCGTCGAGGGCGTTGACGTCGAGGGCGAACCGGTGCGCGTTGTGGGCTCCGGTCTACTCGGCAGGTGTCTGCAGCACGAGACCGACCACCTGCGCGGGATGGTGTATCTCGATCGAGTGCCAAGGTTGCGACGGGTGAAGGCGATGCGCCGGCTGGCGAAGCTGCAGGTCTGAAGGGCATCAGATCGAAGCCCGATCTCAGACCCTCCTCAGTACGGACCCTCACGGTTCACCTGCCAGCGCTCGGATCGCCACCATCGCCCATGTGCGGAAGGGGCGCCAGTTCTCCGCGATCTCGATCAGCCGGGCGTCGGTAAGCGGCTCGGATTCGCCGTATAGCTTCGCAATTGCGGCTCGTGCCTTCGGCTCCGTAAAGGCCAGGATGTCTCTCGCACCGGTTGCTCGCACCAGGACGAGCTCGCTTGTAAACGGCCCAACCCCGGGAATCGTCTGCAACAGCTTCAGCGCCTCGCGAGGTTCCATCGAAGTCAATCGCTCAGCGTCGAGCGTGCCCGCCAAGGCGGCCTCAGCGAGGGCATGCAGCCTGGGCACGATCTGTGGGGGTGTGCCCGACACTGCGTCGACGTGGAGAAGTTGTTCGGGCGTGGGCGCAGCCGCGACGGACAGCCCGGCCAGGTGAAAGGTGGCCCCGTGAGCTTGGGCCAACCGCTGACGGCTGAGCGTTGCCTGCCGGCGGGAGCGACGTTGGCTGAGCATGCCCCATAGGGCGCCTTCGTAGGGCGAGTAGAACAACGGCGGCCGAAGGCCGGGAGCCTTGGCAAGCACAGAACCGAGGACGGGATCGTGTTGGCCCACCAAGGAGTATTCCTCCGCGCCGTGGGTGCACGAGGCGACGCGGGTGGCTTGATGTACGGCGGAGGCGACCTGGTGGGCCGGGGCGTGCACGGTGAGTTCGAGGAGTTCGGGTTCAACCTGTCGGATGACGACTCCGGCATGGCCGCTGTAGTCGTCAAGCACGAAGGCCAATCGCCAGGCGCCGTCCCAACCGGTGGTCGGCAGGTGCCCACTGCCGAACGTGGCAAGTCGTTCGAGGTCGAACGCGCCGCGTGTGGGCACTGTGGTGACGACCTCGGTGGGCTCCGCAGCGTGGCCTGGCCGAGGGGAAGGGGGAGCGGTGGTGGGGAGTCGGGGTGGCGTCTTCGAGGTCATGAATCAAGATTCCGGGAGTAAACCTGACACCTCTCGTCAGGGATATCTAGGGAAAGTTGACCTCATGAGATCCGACCGACTGCTCTCAACGCTTTTGATGCTGCAGGCGCGGGGCCGTGTCACCGCCACCGAGCTTGCTGGCGAGCTCGAGGTGAGCGTGCGCACTGTGTATCGCGATGTCGAGGCGCTGTCGGCCGCCGGCGTTCCCGTGTGGACGGAGCAGGGGCGCGGCGGGGGCATCGTGCTCATGCCCGGCTATCGCACCGACATGACAGGGCTCACGGCTGAAGAGGCGCGGGCTCTCGTGGCGCTCACCGGGCAGGCTGTTCCCTATGACCTCGGGCTTGGCTCTGCCCTGGCCACGGCCGTGCACAAACTCGTGGCCGCAGTGCCGGCGGCACACCGCGAGGCGGCGCAAGAGGCTCGACAGAAGGTTCTCGTCGATCACACCGGTTGGTACCGAGACGAGCAATCGGCCCCGTGCCTGCCGACCGTGCAAGAAGCGGTGTGGGCCGATCACCGTCTGCAGATGCGCTATCGGCACTCCGACGACTACGAGGCTGACTACCTCGTCGATCCGATCGGCCTGGTCGTCAAGGCCGGGGTCTGGTACCTGCTGGCTGGTCTCGGGGGGCATCCACGGCTGTGGCGCGTCGATCGCGTTCTTGAGGCCACAGAGCTAGACGAGGTTGTCGCCCGCACGGGTGAAGTCAGCCTGGCCGAGCTCTGGAAGCGCATGCGAGCGGAGGTCGAGCGGCCACGGGCGTCGGTACGTGTCACCCTGCGCGTGCACGACGACCTGGTGCCCATGCTGTTGCGAGTCACGGCATCGCAGCGCAATTCGGGTGACAGGCCCACTCCGAGCGAGCCTGACTCCGAGGGATGGGTCGTGCTCGAACTGTCGTTCCGGGCAGCCAAAGCGGCGGCTGCCAGCCTGCTGGGCTTCGGTGGCCGCGTCGAGGTGCTTTCCCCGCCCGATGTCCGCCGCGAACTCATTCTCACCGCCCGCGAGGCGTTGGAGCGTTACGCGGAGGAGGCGCCATGAATTCATGTGACTTCGCTATGGACGCACGCTCAGCAGCCAGCCGAAATCGCCGAGCCCCCCGGGCTCGATCAGTTCGCCCAGTCGGCTCCGTCGTGCCAAACCCTCTAGATAACGGGCGGGATCGCTCCCGGCGGTTCGCAGATCCACCGGGAGTCGAACAGGGTGCTCTGCCAGCAAGTCCGCCAAGGCATTTCGCTGACTCAGCAATGTGCTTGTCGTACCGGTGGCGGTCTCGATGGCTGCAGTCAGGGAGTCCCAGCGCACATGGGAGGTCAGATCGCAGGTACCGTCGGGGCGGGGGTCGACGACGTGTCCACGTCGATAGCCCACGAGAGTGCCCGTCTCCCGCGCCCGGTTTCCCGGGGCTGCATAGTCGACAGCCACGGCAAGCCCCACGGGGAGGGAGTTCACGAGTTGCGCCCAGTACTCGTCGCGGCTCAACCCGACCTCGACCCGCTGACCCGCCTGGTAAGGCCCGTGCTGCCACTGGGCGCACCATTGCGCGTCGGCGGGCGTCAGAGCTTGTCCGAGCTTCTCAGTGCCGTCGCGGGCCACCCAGACCTCTCGTAGCAACCCATCTGGGTCAGCCTCAGCGATGGTCTGCGGTACCACGTCGAGCAGTTCCCATCCGAGCAACAGTGTTGGTGAGCCGGCCAGATCTGGCACCTCGTGGGTCCAGCCGATCGCGGGCGGCAAGGTTGGTGGGCGCGGCCTCTGTTCCACCCCCGCGAGCGCGATTCCGCGGTCGAGGCTGTGCACGGCCGACAGCAACTCGCCAGCTCCTGCCCCTACTTCCACCAGGCGAGTCAGCCCATATCTACGCAGCAGTACGGCCAGGGCTTCGGCCAACAGGTCGGCCCCGGCGTGGCTTGCCGTTCGAAAGTGGTTGCCCGGCAGGTTGTTCCGATAGAAGCCGGCGGCGCCGTAGAGGGCCTCGTGCCACGCGCGGGCCCAGGGCCGAAAGCCGTAGGGGGTGCAAGATGAGTCCGCCATCGCCACCGCCTCGACACCTTGGTGCGCCCCGTGCTGGCGGTCAGCGTCGGGGGTGCAAGACGAGTTCGCCATCGCTTCTAGAGGATATGCGGGTAGGTGGCCGGTCTCCGCGGCCAGGTCAACGCCCTGGGATTTTCGCGATCGGCCTAGGCTTCACGCGATGAGGAGCACCAGGTGAGTGAGCGACCCCCGGCGACGCGTCCACCGACCCAGCGGCCCGGCCGGCTTGGGGTCGGAATCGTCGGAGCTGGACGAGTGGGTGCGGTGCTCGGAAGCGCATTGCGGGCTGCCGGGCACGCGGTGGTGGGGGTCAGCGCGGTGTCGCAGGCCAGCCGTGAGCGGGCCGAACTACTCCTGCCCGGCATACCGGTGCTCGACGTGCCCACAGTGGTCGAGCGCAGCGAGCTCGTGCTGCTCGCTGTGCCGGACGATGCTCTTGCCGACCTCGTGGCAGGCCTTGCGGCCACCGCCACCTGGCGGCCGGGGCAGCTCGTCGTTCACACGAGTGGCCGATATGGCACCAGCGTGCTTGAGCCTGCCCTTCGGTGTGGCGCCATTCCGTTGGCAATTCACCCTGCCATGACGTTTACCGGCACGAGTCTTGACCTTTCCCGGCTGGTCGACTGCTGTTTCGGCGTGACCGCGCCCGGGCCAGTGTTGCCGGTGGCGCAGGCCCTGGTGGTGGAGATGGGTGCCGAACCGGTGGTCATCGACGAGGCCGATCGAGCGCTGTATCACGCGGCGTTGGCCCATGGCTCGAACCACCTCATCACGCTCGTGGCGCAGTCGCGAGACCTGCTCACGCGGGCCGGTGTGGAGAACCCCGCTCGACTGCTGGGGCCGTTGCTGTCGGCATCGCTCGACAACGCATTGCGCCGGGGCGACGACGCCCTGACCGGCCCCGTGGCTCGCGGTGATGCCGGTACGGTCAGCTCCCATATCCATGAGATCGGTCGCGCCGCAGCAGATTCCGCCGACATCCTGGCTAGCTATCGCGCCCTGGCGAGGGCTACCGCCGACCGGGCGCTTGCCCGAGGTCGGCTCAAGCCCGAGGCCGTGGCGGCCCTCCTCGAAGCCCTGGCGGACCATCCGCTCTGACCGTGTCCTGACCTGCGTCGGCAGCGGCTGAGCGGATGTTCCAGCCAGCGTCGGTGGGCTGTGGCGATGCCCCGGCGGGCGGGGCATCGCCACAGCGCTCGAAAGCGAGCCCAACCACGCGTGCAAGACGACCGATTCGGACGTGCGGCTGGGCAGCTGAACCATCCCTCATCTGCGCCGAAGGGGAGGTGGGGTGGCCCCCTTACTCATCAGACTGGCCCGACTGGTCAAGCTCACCTGAGTCATCGAGGTCGGCCACCAGAGGCCGCACGTAGGCCAGGCTCTCCGCCAGGGCGGCCCGCTCGTCGAGATTCCAATTCGGGTGCAGGTAGTCGAGCTCGATAGCCAGCATGCCGTCGAAGCCGGCCTCGGCTAGATTCCAGAGCGCCTCCGGCACATCGATCAGTCCCTTGCCCACGGGCACGCTCGGCCAGAAGGTGAACGTCTTGGGGTCGCCTTGGTGCGCGGCGATGTCCTTCAGATGCACGGCCTTGGCATAAGGAGCCAGCACGCGGATCGCCTCGGCGGGGTCTTCGAGCATCCGCAGGTTGTTACCGGTATCGAGGCACACCCCCAGCCCGGGATGACCGATGGCTCCGACGATCCCGGCCAGCTCGGCGGCCAGTAGATCCCCGTGGTTCTCCACAGCCAATTGCACCCCGGCGGCCCACGCCTGCTCTGCCGCAAACGCGAGCATCGGCAGCAGTAGATCGCGTTGCTGGGCGAAACGTCGCGGTCGGGTGTTGCGTCCTCCGGCGCAGATCCGCATCACCGATGCTCCGGCGGCCTCGGCCAGCTCGACGTGGGCGAGCAGGTCGTCGAGTGCCGCACGATCACGACCTGAGCCGAGCCCATCGGGATGTCCCCACGACCACATCAGGGTGAGGCCGGCATCGGCCGCCTGTTGCTTCAGCGCTCTCGCCTCTCGCAGTGCGAGGTCGCGATCGTCGGGCAGCATGAAGTCCTCAATGGCGACCCCGTCCGCCTCCAGCTCGGCGCAGACGTCGATCACGGCTGCGGCGGTGAGGCGGGTGTCGGGTTCGGGCTCCAAGTCCGGGTATGAGAGGCCGAAGTAGCGGTGAAAACAGAATCCATCGATGCCTACGAGCATCTGAACAAACTAGCCGGGTAGGTTGTCCCCCCGTGAGCGACGCAGCCACCCACCCCGTCCTGGCCCGCACCCGCGACGAGTTCCATGTCGCCCGAACCGCCCTGCCGGGCCCTGTGGCAGTCGTGATGACGATGGGAGCGCTCCACGAGGGTCACGCCCAACTTGTTCGGGACGCCCGTAAGAAGGCCACGTCGGTCATCGTCACGATCTTCCTGAACCCGTTGCAGTTCGGAGTGGGTGAAGATCTCGCCAAATATCCGCGCACCCTCGACAAAGACCTCGAGCTGCTCTCCGCCGAGGGGGTCGACCTGGTGTTCGCACCCGGCCCTGACGTCATCTACCCCGACGGCACCCCGGGCATCACGATTTCCTCGGGCACGTTGGGCACAGTTCTCGAAGGCACCTCACGTCCGGGGCATTTCGACGGAGTGCTCACGGTGGTGTGCAAACTGCTCAACATCATCGAGCCCGACTACGCCTACTTCGGCCAGAAGGACGCCCAGCAGCTCCTACTGATCCGTCGGATGGTGCATGACTTGGACTTCGCCGTCGAGGTGATCGCCACACCGACCGTCCGGGAGCCCGATGGTCTGGCCATGTCGAGCCGCAACGCCTACCTCACGGCGTTCGATCGCGAGGTTGCCCTGGTGCTCTCGAAGGCTCTGCGGGCCGGGGAGTTGGCGGCCCCCGAGGGTGCCAGCCGGGTGCGCCGCGCGGCCCGTGACGTGCTGGTGGCCGAGCCACTCTGCCGGGTCGACTACCTTGCCCTCGTGCATCCGCGAACGCTGTCGGACGTGCCTGAGTGGTACAGCGGCGAGGCGTTGCTGGCGGTGGCCGCTTACGTGGGTTCCACCAGGTTGATCGACAACGTGCCGTTGGTGCTGGGGGCGTCTCAGTGATTGCACGTCGCCTTGCCGCACCATCGCCGGGTTGGACGACGACCGCCGACGTGGTTGTCGTCGGCTCCGGCATCGCGGGGCTAACGGCGGCGCTGCGTTTGCGGCGCAAGGTGGGCAAGGTGCTGCTGGTCACCAAGACGGTGCTGTCATCGGGCTCGACGTTGTGGGCGCAGGGCGGTATTGCGGCGGCTCTAGCCGATACCGATTCTCCCGCGGCGCATTTGGCAGACACCTTGGTGGCCGGCGTGGGCCTGTGTGACGTCGACGCGGTGCGTGTCTTGGTCACTGAGGGCCCCGACCGGATCCGCGAGCTGATGGGCCTGGGAGCCCAGTTCGACACCGGAGCCAACGGTGAGGTGCTGCTTACCCGCGAAGGTGGGCACCACGCCGACCGCATCGTTCATGCTGGAGGCGACGCGACCGGAGCTGAGGTGTCACGCGCGCTGATCGACGCGCTCGAGCAGGTGCGCAACGATCGCGGTATCGAGGTGATCGAGCATGCGGTGGTGCTCGACCTGCTCACGGCAGCGCCGGACGCAGACGGCAGGCCTGGCCCGGTGTGCGGTGTGAGTCTGCACGTCATCGGCAAAGGCAGCCGGGACGGGGTCGGCGCCGCCTTGGCCAAGGCGGTCGTGCTGGCCACCGGAGGAATCGGGCAGGTCTTCACCGCCACCACGAACCCCAAGGAGGCCACCGGCGACGGCACCGCCGCCGCACTGCGAGCCGGTGCAGTGCTGGCCGACCTGGAGTTCGTGCAGTTCCATCCCACCGTGCTCTACCTGGGGGCCGGCGCCCGCGGCCAGTTGCCGCTGATCTCGGAGGCGGTGCGGGGCGAGGGCGCTCACCTCGTGGACGTGGCCGGCAACCGCTTCATGGTGGGCCAGCACGAGCTGGCCGAGCTTGCACCTCGTGACGTCGTGTCCAAGGCGATAGTGCGGCAGATGGCCCTCACCGGCGACGATCACGTGTTCCTGGACGCCCGGCACCTGGGTGCCGGTTTCATCGCCGAGCGGTTCCCCACGATCCAGGCTGCCCTCGCCGTGCACAACTACGACCTGGCCGAAGACCTCGTGCCCGTGGCCCCTGCCCAGCACTACCACTCCGGCGGCATCCGGGTGGGGCTGCACGGCCGGAGCAGCCTGCCAGGGTTGTACGCCATCGGCGAGACCTCGTGCACAGGGGTGCACGGTGCCAACCGGCTCGCGTCGAACTCGCTGCTCGAGGGGTTGGTCTTTGCACATCGAGTGGCCGACGACATTCCGGCCAGGATTGGCGCCGGAGACTTGCCACCTCGCGAGCCGGTGGCACGTTCGGGTGCTCCGGGACTGGTCTCCGGAGCGGCCCGGGTTCGGGTTCAGGAGATCGCCACCACGGGGCCGGGGGTCATCCGGGATGAGGTCGGCCTGGTGCGCGCCGCCAAGCAGTTGGCCCAGATCGCCACCGATTCCTCTGACGTGCCGGCCGTCTGGGAATGGGAGACCACCAACCTGCACCAGATCGCCTCGGCTCTCACCCAGGTGGCCACCATGCGCGCAGAGACCCGCGGCGGCCACTATCGCGAGGATTATCCCGACGTGGACGACGCCCACTGGCGACGACGGATTCTGCTCAGCGTCGACCCCGACGGGGAACTCGACCTCGATTACGAGATCGTGAGCGGGCCGCTGGCCTGAGCCCTGCTGAGCAGGCCTGGGTCGCGGCTACCCCGACACCTTCTCCAGGAGGGGTCTGCTGCCCGCGTGCTGTCGGATGGTTAGGGCCAGCGCTGACGCGATCAGGCACAGGATGCCCGCCGACAACCAGGCGAAGCGGTAGTCACCGGTGCTCGACCTGATCCAGCCGGCGACGCTGGCGGCCACTCCCGCCCCCACCATGTGCGAGGCGAAGAGCCAGCCGAAGACGATGCCCGAGCGTTCGAGGCCGAAGTGCTCGCGGCACAGCGCCACGGTCGGCGGCACGGTGGCCACCCAGTCGAGACCGTAGAAGACGATGAACACCCACAGGCTGGGGTGCACGGTGGCGGCCAACATATTGGGCAACAGGAGCAGCGACAGCCCGCGGAAGGCGTAGTAGACCGAGAGCAGGATCCGCGAGTCGACCCGATCGGTAAGCCAACCCGAGGCGATCGTGCCGAAGATGTCGAAGACCCCCACCACGGCCAGCAGCCCGGCCGCCATGGTCGTCGGCATGCCGTGGTCATGGGCGGCAGGTACGAAGTGGGTCTGCACCAGCCCGTTGGTCGACCAGCCGCATACCCAGAACGTGATGACGAGCGCCCAGAACGTCCACGACCGCGAAGAGTCCCGCAAGGTCGTAAGCGCCAGATGCGCTGGCCGTACGGTGCCCGGGGGAACCGCGGGAGGAGCGGGGACATCGGTGGAGAGCTCCTGGAGCCCGTAGGGCTGCAGCCCCACGTCGGCCGGCTGGTTGGTGAGCAGCAGCAGCACCAGCGGCACCATGAGGAACGACAGGGCGGCGACGATCCCAGCGGCCCACCGCCACCCCGGTCCCGAGGCAGTGGCGGCGATCAGGGGTAGGAAGACGAGCTGGCCGGTGGCGTTGGCCGCGGAGAAGACTCCCGTCACCAGGCCTCGTCGGCTGGCGAACCAGCGATTGGCCACGATCGCCCCGAACACGAGTGCCATGGAGCCGGTGCCCATGCCCACGCACACCCCCCACAGCAGCCAGAGCTGCCAGGGTTGCGTCATCACCGTGGTCAACGCACTGCCACAGCCCACCACGAAGAGCGCGATGGCCACCACGGCCTTGACGCCGAACCGCTCCATCAGGGCAGCGGCGAACGGTGCGGTGAGGCCGAAGAGCATGAGGTTGAGGCTCACGGCCCCCGAGGTGGTCTCCCGGCTCCACCCGAAGGTCGTCTCGATGGGCTCCATGAGCACCCCGGTGGACGACCGGAATGCCGAGGACGCCACCAGGGCGCCCAGAGTGACCACTGCCACGATCCACGCCCGGTGAAAGCGCGGGGTCGTCCTGCGGCGGGTGCCGCTTGCTGAGGTCAACTCCAGCTCCTCACACTTCTCGCGGCACGGTGCCGAGCCGTGGGGCGCCGGGAGGCAGGCTGAACTCTGCGGACGGTCATGTCTGGTTGCCGGCGAACTGCGCCTGGTAGAGGTCTGCGTAGACCCCGCCCAAAGCGACGAGCTCGTTGTGCGTGCCGTGCTCGACGATCGCGCCGGCGCGCATCACGAGGATGACGTCCGCGTCGCGAATCGTAGACAGCCGATGGGCGATGACGAAGCTCGTGCGGTCTTGCCGGAGCGCCGACATGGCCTGCTGCACCAGCCGCTCGGTGCGGGTGTCGACCGACGACGTGGCCTCGTCGAGGATCAGCAGGGCGGGATCGGCGAGGAAGGCTCTGGCGATCGTGACGAGCTGCTTCTCGCCGGCGCTGATGTTGCTGCCCTCCTCGTCGATGAGGGTGTCGTACCCATTGGGCAGCGAATGTACGAACCGGTCGACGAAGGTGGCCTCGGCAGCTGCCCGCACCTCGTCGCGGGTGGCACCTGGCTTGCCGTAGGCGATGTTGTCGGCGATGGATCCGTGGAACAGCCAGGTGTCTTGCAGCACCATGCCGATCTCGGAGCGGAGCTGATGCCGCGACATCTGGGTGATGTCGACGCCGTCGAGGGTGATGCGTCCGCCATCGAGCTCGTAGAAGCGCATGATGAGGTTGACCAGGGTCGTCTTGCCGGCGCCCGTGGGCCCCACGATGGCCACGGTCTGTCCGGGCTCCACCCGCAGGTCGAGGTGCTCGATCAACTTGCGCTCAGGCGTGTAGGCGAACGACACGTCTTCGAAGGTGACCAGTCCGCGAGCGTCGCCAAGGCTGGGATGCGCCACTTCGGGTACCTGTTCGGGCTCGTCCAGCACCTCGAAGACCCGCTCCGCGGAAGCGATTCCCGACTGCACGAGGTTTGCCATGGACGCCACCTGGGTGAGCGGCTGGGTGAACTGGCGTGAGTACTGGATGAACGCCGTCACGTCTCCGAGGGTCATCGAACCCGAGGCGACCCGCAGCCCGCCGACCACCGCGATGGCGACGTAGTTGAGGTTTCCGACGAACATCATGGTGGGCATGATCAGGCCCGAGATGAACTGAGCCCCGAACGAGGCGGTGAACAGCTCATCGTTCTTGGCCGCGAAATCGGCCCGCGCCTGCTGCTGGCGGCCGAACACCTTGACGATGCTGTGCCCGCTGAACGACTCCTCAACGATGGAGTTGAGTTCGCCGGTGCTACGCCACTGTGCGATGAACCGCTTCTGCGACCGCTTGCCGATGACGGCCGTGAGCCACATGGAGATCGGAATGGTCACCAACGCGATGAGCGCCAGCAGCGGTGACACCCAGAACATCATGGACACCATGGCGATGACGGTGAGCAGTGAGGTGACCAACTGGGAGAGCGTCTGCTGCAGGCTCTGGGCCACGTTGTCGATGTCGTTGGTGACTCGGCTGAGCAGTTCACCCCGGGGCTGGGCATCGAAGTAGGGCAATGGCAGCCGGTGGATCTTGGCCTCGATGTCACTACGCAGGGCGCGAACCGCCGACTGGACGATACCGGTGAGCAGCCAGCCCTGCAGCCATGACAAGACGGAGGCGACCACGTACATGGCCAGGACCAGCGCCAGGGTGTGGCCCACGGCCCCCATGTCGATGCCCTTGCCTGGCACGAGATCGCTCATGCCGGCCACCAGATCCGCGTACTGACCCTGACCCTGCGCGCGCAGTCCTGCTACCACTTGCGCCTGCGTCAGGCCGGACGGCAGTTTGGAGCCCACGAAACCGGCGAAGATGAGGTTCATGGCGTTGCCGAGGATCTTGGGCCCCAGCGCCTGCAGCACGACGCTGGTCAAGGCCAGGACGATGGCCACACTGAGGGTGAAACGATGCGGGGTCAACCGGCCCAGCAACCGTCGGACCGTGCCCTTGAAGTCTTTGGACTTCTCGGCGGGGCGACCCATCATGGCGTGCGGGGGGCCACCCGAGGCGCGTGGCCCGCGCCGGCTGGCAGCCGCCTTCTCTTCGCTGGTGAGCACTCGTTCACTCATGCCGCCACCCCCGGCTGCTGCGACTCGACGATCTCGAGGTACGTAGGACACTCCCGGATCAGGTCGTCGTGAGATCCCGTGCCTACCACCTTGCCGTCGTCGAGCACGACGATGGTGTCGGCACCCAGGATGGTGGAGACGCGCTGGGCCACGATGATCACTGTGGAATCGCCGGTGACGGGGGCCAGCGCGGAGCGTAGCCGTGCGTCGGTGGCCAGATCGAGCGCTGAGAAGGCGTCGTCGAAGAGATAGATCGCCGGGCGTCGTACCACCGCCCGCGCGATCGCCAGCCGTTGTCGCTGGCCTCCCGAGACGTTGGTGCCGCCCTGGGCGATCGGGGCGTCGAGGCCTTCGGGCATGGCCGCGACGAAGTCGTCGGCCTGTGCGATCCGCAACGCCTCCCAGAGCTCGGCGTCCGTGGCATCTTCTTTGCCGAAGCGCAGGTTGGAGGCGACGGTGCCGCTGAACAGGAAGGGTCGCTGCGGGATCAGCCCGATCCGCGACCAGAGGTCTTCCTGGGCGACGTCTTTGATGTTCACCCCGCCCACGCGCACCTGCCCGCTAGTGGCGTCGTAGAGCCGTGGGATGAGGTTGATCAGCGTGGTCTTTCCCGCGCCTGTGGAGCCGATGATGGCCGTGGTGGTGCCTGGCCGGGCATGCAGGCAGACGCTCTGCAGCACCGGAACCTGGGCCCCCGGATAGCTGAACGTCACAGAGTCGAAGTCGACCGCGCAGGGCCCGGCCGGCAGCGGCACCGGTGCTGCGGGCTCGACGACGGTGGGCAGGCTGGACAGCACCTCGCTGATGCGCCCCGACGACACCGCGGCCCGCGGGATCATCATGGACATGAAGGTGGCCATCATCACAGACATCAGGATCTGCATCAGGTAAGACATGAACGCGGTGAGTGCCCCGACCTGCATCTGCCCGGAGCCCACCCGGGAGGCGCCGAACCAGAGCACGGCGACGGTCGAGGCGTTGAAGATCACCATCACCACGGGGAACGCGATGGCCATCAGCCGGCCCACCCGCAGCGCCGTCAGGGTGTAACGGGCGTTGGCCTCGTCGAAGCGCTCCTCCTCGAAACGCTCGCGGACGAACGCCCGTACCACCCGCACCCCGGTGATCTGCTCGCGCAGGATGCGGTTGACGAGGTCGACGCACTTCTGCATGAGCCGAAACTGGGGAATCATGCGGCTGATCACCAAACCGACGCAGATGGCCAATGCCGGGACGGAGACCACCAGCAGCCAGGACAGGCCGAGGTCTTCGCGCAAGGCCATGACGATTCCGCCGATCATCATGATCGGGGCGGAGACCATCAGGGTCAGGGCCATGTTGACGACCTGCTGAACCTGAGTGACGTCGTTGGTGGTGCGCGAGATGAGTGTGGGGGCCCCGAACCCGATGAACTCCTGCGCGGAGAAATCGCCCACACGGGCGAACAGCGCAGCCCGAACATCGCGACCCATGACCGCCGACGACCGCGCTCCGAGATAGGTGGCGCCGTACGTAGCCACCGCCTGGACGGCCGAAATGGCCAGCATTGCCGCGCCGATGTTGAGGATATAGCCGGTATTCGCCTTAGCTACACCGTTGTCGATGATGTCGGCATTGAAGCTGGGCAGGTAAAGCGCCGCGGTGACCGAGGCAAGTTGGGCAAGGACGATGCCGAGCAGCCACGCCCGGTACGGGCGCAGGAAGCGTGCGGCGAGATGGATCAACGGCATAACCGTAGGGTGCCACCTGGCACCGACATCTCACCCGGGAGTTTGAATCCTCGATCCAGGGTTGACCGGTTCGGGTGTCTTTTGGCTGCCTCTCGCCCGGCCCGGGCACGGTGCGGTGTCACTGTGCGGCACACTGTTGCGCATGGGACGTCACGCCTCGCCGCCGAGCCGAGCGGTCGAGCAGGTCAAGACCGCAGCGGCCACGTCGTGGCCCGACGGCATCGTCAACTCGCTCAACGCGGTGGGTCTGAGCCCCGAGTGGGCCGGGGCACTTGTCAGCTACGTGCTCTCCGAAGATCTGGGTGGCAATCCAGGGCGCGATGTCACCACCAACTCCATCATCAGCACCGGAGCACGCAGTGTGGTCAACGTGGTGGCGCGAGGCGAGGGCGTACTGGCGGGTGCTCCACTCATCGCCGTGGTGCTGGCCGAGGTGTCGAGTCGGTTCGGGCAGCCGGCGCCGGCGGTCGACCTCCGGCTGAACGACGGTGCCCATGTCAAGGCCGGCGACGTCATCGCCGTGATGAGCGGTTCCACCCGGGTGCTGCTCACGGGCGAGCGCACCCTGCTCAACCTGCTCTGCCGGGCCTCCGGGGTGGCCACCGCCACCAACGCCTGGGCGAACGCGCTGGCAGGCACCAACGTCAAAGTGCTCGACACCCGCAAGACCACACCAGGCCTGCGTGCGCTGGAGAAGTATGCCGTCCGCGTCGGCGGCGGGGTCAACAAGCGGATGGGCCTCTACGACGTGGCCATGATCAAGGACAACCACAAGCTTGCGGCCGGATCGGTGTCCGCTGCCTATGCCAAGGTCAAGGCCTTGTTCCCGAATGTTCCGGTTCAGGTAGAGGTGACCAACAGCGAGGAGGCCGTCGAGGCGGTTGATGCCGGCTCTCGCTACCTGATGCTCGACAACATGAGCGTCAGTGACATGAAGGCGGCCGTGCAGGCGGCCCGCAAGGCCACCGACGAGCCGCTCGAGATCGAGGCGACCGGCGGGCTGTCCTTGGCCCGTGCGCGCGAATACGCGTGGACGGGGGTCGACTATCTCTCCGTGGGCGCGCTGACCCACTCGAGCCCCATTCTCGACATCGCCGTCGACCTGGTGCAATAGCACCCGACTCGTTCGCCGGATCGGCGACTGTCGCCTCAGCCGTCGGTTCGCGGGCTCGGTACTGTGCGGGCCATGACCGGCCAAAGCCCGACTCCGCCTTCGCAGCCCGAGACGACCAGCACGCCCGCAACAGCCGCCGACCCGGACGAGGTCGATGCCACTCCGGAGCAGATCCGGGTGCGGCACGCCAAGCGCGAGCGACTGCTGAAGGAGGGCTCCGACGCCTATCCAGTAACCGTGCCGCGCACGATATCCCTCGCTGAGCTGCGCAAGACTTACGCCGAACTGGAGACGGGGCAGGAGACCGCGGACGTTGTTTCCGTCGCAGGGCGAGTGGTGTATATCCGCAACTCCGGAAAGTTGTGCTTCGCGACGCTTCAGGAGGGCGATGCCGAAGCAACCCGGGTGCAGGTGATGTTGAGTCTGGCTGAGGTAGGCGCCGATTCCCTGGCCGCCTGGAAGGCCGACGTCGACCTCGCTGACTTCGTCTCGGTGACCGGTCGGGTCATCAGCAGTAAGCGGGGCGAGTTGTCGGTGTTGGCGGCGCAGTGGCAACTTGCTGCCAAGACCATTCGTCCGCTGCCCGTTCTGCACAAGGAAATGAGCGAGGAGAGTCGGGTCCGGCAGCGATATGTCGATCTCATCGTTCGGCCGGCGGCGCGCACGATGGTGCATACCCGCGCCGCAGTGATTCGCAGCCTTAGGCAGACATTCCACGAGCGGGGATTCGTCGAGGTCGAGACCCCGATGCTGCAAGTGATGCATGGCGGAGCAGCGGCGCGCCCGTTCGTGACGTCGTCGAATGCCCTGGGAATGCAACTGTACCTGCGTATCGCACCTGAGTTGTTTCTGAAGCGGGCGTTGGTGGGAGGAATCGACCGGGTCTTCGAGATCAACCGAAACTTCCGCAACGAGGGTGCCGATTCTTCACATTCCCCCGAGTTTGCGATGTTGGAGTTCTACGAGGCGTACGGCGACTATCGCTCCGTTGCCCATCTCACCCGCGAGCTGGTGCAGAATGCGGCGCGCGAGGCGACCGGCTCGACGCTTGTGCGCCTTCGGGACGGCTCCGACTACGATTTCGGTGGCGAATGGGCCGAGTTGGAGATGTACCCCGCCGTGAGTGAGCGTCTCGGCGAAGAGATCATCCCCACAACGCCTTTAGACCGGTTGCTGGCGCTGGCCGAGCGCTCTGGACTGGAGCTCGATCGCACGGCGGTGACCGCGGGCAAGGTGGTTGAGGAGCTTTTCGAGCATATCGTGGGCGATGAGCTGTCGGCGCCCACCTTTGTGCGCGGCTTTCCGTTGGAGACGTCTCCGTTGGTGAAGGAGGACCCCGCAGCGCCTGGCACCGTGCAGAAGTGGGACCTCTACGTACGAGGTTTCGAGCTGGCCACCGGATACTCCGAACTCAACGACCCTGTGGTGCAACGGGAACGCTTCGTCGAGCAGGCGGCATTGGCGGCGCGCGGCGACGAGGAGGCGATGCGGGTCGATGAAGACTTCCTGGCGGCCATGGAGCATGGAATGCCCCCGGCCGGCGGCCAGGGGATGGGCATCGATCGACTGTTGATGGCGCTGACGGGTGCGGGCATCCGGGAAACGATCATGTTTCCGCTGGTGCGCCCGTTGGGGTAGTGCTTGCGGTGCCGCAACGAGGGTTTAGAGTGCAGGCATGTTCTGGCAGTCCGTAGCCGCGCTGACGCCCATGGTGTGCGTGTCGTTGCTGTTCTGGTTTGCCATGCGAGCAGTGGTGCATGCAGACCGGCGTGAACGCGAAGCCATTCTTCGCCTCGAGGCCGAAGAGATGCAGGCTCGTACGGCCACAAAGACCGGGTCAGCCGACTAGCGTTTCGTAGCCCGAGTGCCCCAGAACGCTGGAACATCAGGCAAATAGGGCCGTGAACTATCGCCTGGTGCGGTTCCCCCGCGATCTTCCTGCCGCCCGTTCGGTACTGGCGATAAATCCAGGCCAGAAATCGTGTCGCGAATTGCAATCCAATAAGAATGCGTAGCAGACTAGGGACGTGGCAACGAGTGAGCTTCGTTGCCACGTCCCCCTTGACAAGCGCCCATCGTGGGCACGTTATGACAGGAGCCCGTAATGGCACAGCGCACCGTCCTAGTTGATGATCTCGACGGTGGTGAAGCGGCGGAGACCGTCGTTTTCGCTCTCGACGGCACCGCTTATGAGATTGATCTCAACGAAGACAACGCGGCTCAGCTTCGGGACGATCTCGCAAGCTGGGTTGCGCACGCCCGTTCACAGGGCGGCCCGCGCCGCACCCGCGGACGCAGGTCAGCGGCGGCAAAGGCGCCCACCGCTGACAACGCCACTATCCGCGCTTGGGCGCGCGATGCTGGTTATGCCGTCAGCGACCGGGGCCGCATTCCCGGCGAAGTGGTAGACGCTTACCACGCCGCAAACTGACAGCAGCTGATTCAGCCGAGCCCCGGCCCGCGGCGCACCATGCGTCGCGGGCATCGGGTGCAGGTAAGGCCTTCCGAGATTCGGAACGCAAAACAGCAAGACCGCCGGGTTGGCCCATGGTGATCAGGGTCGAAACCGTCGCGAGTGGCGAGTCGGCCGTCGTCGAGGCCCTGCCAGCGATCACCCTTGAGTTCGGCCGCCGACAATAGGGCGGCCTCGAGCAGGTCGTCTACCATTCCCCAGCTTTGTCGGCTTCCCACTTTGATGCCGGGGTCGAACGCATCGAAGAAGGCGTGCGCCTGGGCGTGTACGCCCTCGACGTAGCGGGCTACGAGGTCGTCACGGGTTCCCACCGGCCTCGCCCCGGGGCTAGCGGCCGCCGGATCGCCGGACAGGCAGTAGAACGAGTCCCCGCGCAGAGTTGCCCCATCGGGCCACACGTCCACGCTGAGCAGCAGGCTCGGTGGTGCCAGGTCGGGCACGCGTCCGGCCAGCTCCAGCCAGAGCGCACCGGCGCGGGCCACGGCGTCGAGATACCAACCCGTCAGATAGGTCGGCGCCACGCTTTCGTGGACGGGTCCGGCGTTGTTCGCGTCGAGCCAGGCGCTCACCCTGGCCAGCCAGTGCGGCAGCTCACCAAGCAACCGGGCGGTGCTCACCCAGCGTTCGGGGTCTCCGGGCAGCGTCTCGTCCGGCCCGTAGACCGCGAACCAGCCGCCCGTGGCCCGAATCCTGGCGGAGTCCTGCGACAGGGGATGGCGCTCGCAGAAGGCATCGAACGGCTGGATCGGCACCGCCCGAGGCTACGCCCGCAGCGAACAGCTAACCGGAACACGCGGGGTGAGTGCGGAAGTTGTACTGCCTGAGTTCCCCGGCGCTCAAGATCACAGGTAGTTCGGTAGAGCACGGGGATACGATCAACTGGTCTGGACGTCCGTTTTCGGAAGTGGCCGGCTGCGCTGCGAGGAGATGCTGAATGTTCGAAAGGTTTACCGACCGAGCCCGTCGCGTTGTCGTGCTCGCTCAGGAGGAAGCACGCCTCCTCAATCACAACTACATCGGAACCGAGCACATCCTGCTCGGCCTCATCCATGAGGGCGAGGGTGTCGCCGCCAAGGCGTTGGAGTCGCTCGGCATCTCGTTGGAGTCCGTGCGCGAACAGGTGCAGGAGATCATCGGCCAGGGCCAGCAGGCCCCGTCCGGGCACATCCCCTTCACTCCGCGCGCCAAGAAGGTGCTCGAGTTGAGCCTGCGCGAAGCGCTGCAGCTCGGTCACAACTACATCGGCACCGAGCACATCCTGCTCGGCCTGATCCGGGAGGGCGAGGGTGTCGCGGCCCAGGTGCTGATCAAGCTCGGCGCCGACCTCAACCGGGTGCGCCAGCAGGTGCTGCAGCTGCTCTCCGGCTACCAGACCGGCAAGGAGCCGGCGACAACCGGCCCGGCCGAGGGCACGCCGTCGGGCTCGCTCGTGCTCGACCAGTTCGGGCGCAACCTCACCCAGGCTGCCCGCGAGGGCAAGCTCGATCCGGTGATCGGGCGTGGCAAAGAGATCGAGCGCGTCATGCAGGTGCTCTCCCGCCGCACCAAGAACAACCCGATCCTGATCGGCGAGCCCGGCGTCGGCAAGACGGCGGTGGTAGAGGGCCTGGCCCAGAACATCGTCAAGGGCGAGGTGCCCGAGACGCTGAAGGACAAGCAGATCTACACGCTCGACCTCGGCGCACTGGTGGCTGGCAGCCGCTACCGCGGTGACTTCGAGGAACGCCTCAAGAAGGTGCTCAAGGAGATCCGCACCCGCGGCGACATCATCCTCTTCATCGACGAGATCCACACCCTTGTGGGTGCGGGTGCGGCCGAGGGGGCCATCGACGCCGCATCGATCCTCAAGCCCATGCTGGCTCGTGGTGAGTTGCAGACCATCGGTGCCACCACGCTTGACGAGTACCGCAAGTACATCGAGAAGGACCCGGCCCTGGAACGTCGTTTCCAGCCGATTCAGGTGGCCGAGCCCACGCTGGCGCACGCCATCGAGATCGTGAAGGGTCTGCGCGATCGCTACGAGGCCCACCACCGGGTCTCGATCACCGACGCGGCGCTCGTGTCGGCCGTCAACCTGGCCGACCGGTACATCAACGACCGGTTCCTACCCGACAAGGCGATCGACCTGATCGACGAGGCCGGGGCCCGGTTGCGGATCCGGCGGATGACCGCGCCGCCAGACCTGCGCGAGTTCGACGAGAGGATCGCTGGAGTTCGCCGCGAGAAGGAGTCGGCGATCGACGCGCAGGACTTCGAGAAGGCTGCGTCCCTGCGCGACAGCGAGAAGAAGCTGCTCCAGGCCAAGGCCGAGCGCGAGAAGCAGTGGAAGGCCGGCGACATGGACGTGGTCGCCGAGGTCGACGAGGAACTCATCGCCGAGGTGCTGGCATCCTCCACGGGTATCCCGGTGATCCGGCTCACCGAGGAGGAGTCCGGTCGGCTGCTGCGCATGGAGGACGAGCTGCACAAGCGCGTCATCGGCCAGGACGAGGCCATCCGCGCCCTGTCCCAGGCCATCCGGCGCACGCGCGCAGGGCTGAAGGACCCCAAGCGTCCGGGTGGCTCGTTCATCTTCGCCGGTCCCACCGGCGTCGGTAAGACCGAGTTGGCCAAGGCGCTCGCCGAGTTCCTGTTCGGCGACGAAGACGCCCTGATCCAGCTCGACATGAGCGAGTTCGCTGAGAAGCACACCGTCTCGAGGCTGTTCGGGTCTCCGCCCGGCTATGTCGGGTACGAGGAGGGCGGCCAGCTCACCGAGAAGGTGCGCCGCAAGCCCTTCTCCGTGGTGCTCTTCGACGAGGTGGAGAAGGCGCACGCCGACATCTTCAACTCGCTGCTGCAGATCCTTGAAGACGGTCGATTGACCGACTCCCAGGGCCGCATGGTCGACTTCAAGAACACCGTCATCATCATGACCACGAACCTCGGCACGCGAGACATCTCGAAGGGTCTGCAAACCGGGTTCCAGGCCGGCGGCGACCTGTCGACCTCGTACGAGCGGATGAAGATCAAGGTCAACGACGAGCTGAAGCAGCACTTCCGGCCCGAGTTCCTCAACCGTGTGGACGACGTCGTGGTGTTCCCGCAGCTGTCGCAGGCCGAGATCATCCAGATCGTCGATCTGATGGTGGCCAAGCTCGACGCTCGGCTTCGCGACAAGGACATGGGCATCGAGCTGACCCAGCCGGCCAAGGACTTCTTGGCCCAGAAGGGCTACGACCCAGTACTCGGCGCACGTCCGCTGCGTCGCACGATTCAGCGCGACATCGAGGACAGCCTCAGCGAGAAGATCCTCTACGGCGAGTTGAAGGCCGGCGAGATCGTGCTGATCGACGTCAAGGGCGAGGGCAAGGAGCGTGAGTTCACGTTCACTGGCTCCACCCGCTCGCGGGTCAGCGACGAAGCCCTGGTGCACATGGTCAAGGGCGAGTAAGCCTCTCGTTGCCGAAGGCCGGCACCCTCGTACGGTGCCGGCCTTCGGCATGTGCCGAGAACGCTAGACCTGCAGGCGCCTTGCGGCGCGCAGCAGGCGCCGGCGCAGGGTCGTCAGCACGACCACGAGCTGAGCCAGGACTGCCACGGACAGCACCACCGACAGCGCGGTCAGAGCGAACGGGCGCAACGTCACCAGCAGGCACCCGGCGATCGCCGCCGTGCTCACCGTGAGGCCGAGCACCGTGCGCCGGGCGTCGCGTGCGGCCGATTCCGCCTCGCTGGGCCCGCTACCGCGTCTGTCGGTACGGGAGAGGGCGCGAGCTCTCAGTGCGCATCGAAGGGCGAGCGCCAAGCCAACGACCTGTCCCAGGCCGAGAATGGCTACCTGCGGCAGGCTCTGCGGGCCGAGCCGGCCCTGGGCCAGTACGAGGAACGCGGTGGCTAACACCCCCAGGGCGATGGCGGAGACCGCAGCTCCATTGGCACTACGCTGCAGGGCCCGTGCAGCCACGGCGTCCGCCAGGTCGACCTCGTCGGGCTCGGGGGCGACCGATGGCCGATCAACCTCGAGCGACCAGTCGGCGGCCCTGGCTGCGGGCGTCGAGGCAGGCGGCTTCAACGGATCGCGGTCGTCGCTCACGGCAGGGTTGCCGGCAGCGTGCCCGGTAACCCGTACCGGCCCCGGGCGTCGGTCTCGATGAGCCCGTCGGCGAGCAACGAATCCAGGGCGCGCCGACGCTGACCCTCGTCGCGGCACCACCGGCCGAGCTCGACGTCATCGGCGGGCTCGGGGTGCTCGCGCAATCGCGCCAACACCCGCCCGCGCGCCTGCCGGTCGGTGCCCTCGTAGCCTTGCGAGCGCCGGGCGGGGCCGGTATGCGGGGGCCGGCCGGCGAGCTGCCAGGCGCACTGACGCACCACGGGACACTCCTGGCAGCGCGGCGAGCGCGCGGTGCACACCAGAGCGCCGAGCTCCATGACGGCCACCGACCAGCGGGCTGCGGTCGGGCGCGAGTTGGGCAGCAGTCGTTCGGCCAGACCGCGTTCGAAGGCGGTCAGGGATGGGGCCGGCTCCGCGGTCGCTCCCACGCAGCGTGCCAGCACCCGCCGCACATTGACGTCCACTACGGCTGCCCGTTGCTCGAAGGCGAACACCGCGACGGCCGCGGCCGTGTAGTCGCCGATGCCCGGCAGGGCACGAAGCGCTGTCAGCTCGTCGGGGACCTGTCCCTCGTGCTGGTCCACGATTACCTGAGCGGCAGCCTGCAAGCGCAGCGCCCGGCGCGGGTAGCCCAGGCGTCCCCAGGCGCGCAGCACCTCGGCAGGCGCTGCGGCGGCTAGGTCGGCGGGCGTGGGCCAGCGCTGCAGCCAGCTCTGCCACTGGGGCGCGACCCGGGCGACGGGCGTCTGCTGGGCCATGACCTCGCTGACGAGGATCCCCCAGGGTGTGGTGCCGGGGGAGCGCCATGGCAGATCGCGCGCCTGCGAGTCATACCACTGGATGACCGCCTGCTGCAGTTGCTCGTGTTCGCCCTGGGCGGCCTGGCCGATGCGCATCGCCTGCATGATCGCACGCCGGCCGATGCGGCCGTGACGGCGCATGGCTCGCCGACCGCTGAGGTCGGGTGGGCGCGAGGATGTCGACTTATTCCGCCGTCCTTCAGCCCTTGCGCTGCCGGGTGGGACGGCTGGCTCGCTACCGGGTCGTGCTCCCGCCCGCGCTGCGGCGGACGATCAGCAGTCTCAGCTGGCGGACACCGTCGGTGTATGAAACACTAAGCACAGCGCTTGGTAAATCAATCATTCGACAGTAGGTCGGGCGATGAACCCGCCAAGGTGATCGGAGTTGGATATGCCTGACCGTAAGAGCAGTTCTACCTACGCGTTCCCTTTCCCCGAGATGTTTGGCTCGACCTGGGCCCGGGCGAACATGAATACCTGGAGCCGGATGGCGAGCCTTGCGGTCGCGTCTCAACAGGTGATCTGGCTCCGGCTCTCGAAGCTGGCCGTCGAAGGCGCCACTGCCGCGAATCAGCGAGAAATGCAGCGGATGGTCTCCGAGAAGATGGACGCCGTCTCGGAGTCGGGACAGAGCTTGACCAAGCTCGCGACGTCGTTGCTGTCGGCGGCACCGCAGGCATTTACCGACCCCAAGGCAGCCAAGCGAATGGCCACGAGGTCCGCGATTGGTGCCGACCGGGCACTGAGGCCGTTCTCACGTCGCGTCCATGCCAACGTTGAGCGGCTGTCGCACTGATCTTCTGACACCGGCCACGCCTTCGATTCGGCGTGGCTACCTGCCAGGTGGCGGCGATTTGTCTAGCCTCAGCATTGATGAACTCCGTAACGCATCCTGTGGGGTCCAAGCCGCCGAACGTCTATTGGCGTCGCCGGCTTGTGGCCTTGGCATTGTTGATCGTGGTTTTGTTGGTCGTCATCTTTGTGGTGCGGGCGATTGCCGCGGCGATATCGGGCGGCGGCGCCCCTGCCGCTTCCGCAGCGGCAGCCCCCAACTCGGCGCCTAGCACTTCCGCGAGTGCCAGCAGTTCACCGTCGGCCAGCAGCTCGCCGTCCGTCAGCGCGACGGCTTCGGCTTCGACCGCCGCTAGTGCGTGCGCAGCCAGTTCCCTTGATATCCAGGCCATCAGCGCCAGCAAGTCACTCAAGGCCGGGGTCGCCACCACACTCGGAATGACCATCGTCAACACGGGCGCGACCGCTTGTACCCTCGATGCGGGTTCGGCCAACCTCGAACTCGTGGTCGCCTCGGGCGCTGATCGGATCTGGTCGTCGGACGACTGCCAGAAGGCGAGCGAGAACCAGCAGACCTCCGTCGCCCCAGGTGTCAAGCTCGAGTCGAAGGTCGCCTGGAGCGTCGTCCGTTCTGCCAGCGGCTGCCCAACCGGACTCGCGAAGCTCAAGCCGGGCACCTACCAGCTGACGGCTCGGGTCGGGGATTTCCGGTCACAGCCGCTGGCTCTCACAGTCACCGGGTGACCAACAGGCGGTAGGTGGTCAGCCTCGGGCCAGGTTCGCCTCAGACGTAGCGCTCCAGAATGCTCGACTCGGCTAACCGTGAGAGCCCTTCCCGGACGGCCCGGGCGCGCTGTTCGCCCACACCTTCTACCCGCATCAGATCGTCGATGCTCGCTCCAAGCAGATTCTGCAGGGTGGCGAACTGTGCCACGAGCCGGTCGATGATCGCCCCCGGCAACCTGGGCACCTTGTTGAGCATCCGGATGCCCCGCGGCGTCAGGGTGGCGTCGAGCGAATCCATCGGCTGATGCGTGAGCCCGATCACCCGGGAAAGATGCCCGACGTCTACCAGTTCTACGGCGTCGATCAGTGTCACCTTGTGCAGCGCAGCGGCCACCTCGTCGTCCGAACGGTCGGCGCCCAAGTAATCGCGCAGCACCAATTCCCGATCGGGGCCGATACCACCGATCAGCTCTTCCAACTGCAGTGACAACAACCGGCCGTTGACCCCCAGCTCGGTGACGTATCCCTGGATCTCATCTGTGAGCCGGCGCACCATCTCAAGACGTTGCACCACCACGGCCACGTCGCGGATGGTGACGAGATCCTCGATCTCCAGGGCCGAGAGCGTGCCGGCCACCTGGTCGAGGCGTGCCTTGTAGCGTTCCAGCGTCTGCAGGGCCTGGTTGGCCCGGCCGAGGATCTCGTCGGAGTCTTCGAGCACGTGCCGCCGGTGACCCACGTACAAGGCCACTGTGTTCATGGAGTGCGAGACCGAGATCACCGGCAGGCCGGTCTGCTTGGCGACCCGCTCGGCCGTTCGGTGCCGGGTTCCGGATTCGAGGGTGTTGATCGTGGGATCGGGCACCAGGTGCACGTTGGCACGCAGAATCCTTGAGGCCTCGCGGTCGAGCACGATGGCCCCGTCCATCTTGGCCAGCTCGCGCAGACCGGTGGCCGAGAACTCGACGTCGAGGGCGAAGCCGCCCGTGCAGATCGACGACACGACCTTGTCGTAGCCCAGCACGATGAGGGCACCGGTGCGGCCACGGAGGATCCGTTCGAGGCCGTCGCGCAATGACGTGCCGGGCGCCACAGTCGCCAACGTGGCGCGAAGCAGGTCTTCAGTGCTGATGAGGTCTCTCCGACTTGGCCGGGTCTGGCGGAGGTTGACCGCCGGACATTCTCGATGGGCTGGGTGAGCCCCCGAAGCGGATTGTAGCGATGAGGTCCAGCTCTCTCCTGTTCAGCGCCTGGAGGCACTCCGCTGTGTGGTGGGCAGGGGCGAGGCCACACCCAGTAGGCCGCGCCGCAGCACGTCGACGAGCTGGCCCAGTTCGACGAGTTTGAGACCCGACGGCACCTCGTGCGGGTCGACGCAGCCCAGCGGCACCGCAGCGGTGTGGAAGCCCAACCGCGACGCCTCGCCGAGTCGGCGCGCCAGCCCCGGCACGGGCCGGATCTCTCCGCTCAGGCCGACCTCACCGAAGGCCACCAGGCCCGCCGGCAAAGCACTGCCCACTGCCGCGGACGCCAGGCTCAGCGCGATCGCCAGGTCTGCCCCGGGCTCACGCAGCACGGCTCCGCCGACGGTGGCGATGAACACGTCGTGCTTGCTGATCGCCAGCCGCAACCCGTTCATCAGCACCGCTTGCACGATGGCCGCACGGGTGCCGTCCACGCCGTTCATCGCCCGGCGCGGCTGCGGGCCGGTGGCCTCAGCCACCAGCGCCTGAACCTCCACCAGCATCGGCCGGCGGCCCTCGAGCGTGACCGTGACGCACGAGCCGGGGGCCCGCAGGTCTTTGCGTGAGCAGAACAGGGCTGAGGGATCGACCACCTCGACGACTCCCCGTTCGCCGAGCTCGAAGCAGCCGACCTCGTCGGTGGGCCCGAAGCGATTCTTGGTGGAACGGACCAGCCGCAGCCGGCCGTGCCGGTCGCCCTCGACGTGGCAGACGACGTCGACGATGTGCTCCAGCGTGCGTGGCCCGGCGATCGAGCCGTCTTTGGTCACGTGGCCTACCAGCAAGGTGGTGAGGTGATGCTTCTTCGCCTGCTGCACCAGGGCTGCCGCCACCTCGCGCACCTGGGACACGTTGCCCGGAGCCCCCTCCACCTCGGCGGAGGCAACCGTCTGCACCGAGTCGAGGATGAGCAGGTTCGGCCGGTGCGCCTCCAGATGGCCCAACACCGCGCCGAGGTCGTTCTCGGCGGCCAGCAGCAGGTTGGGTTCGCAGCACCCCGTGCGGTCGGCTCGCAGCCGCACCTGGGCAGTGGACTCCTCACCGCTGATGTAGAGCACCTTCTGACCTGAACGGGCAAGGCGCGCGCCAACCTCGAGCAGCAAGGTGGACTTGCCCACGCCGGGTTCGCCGGTGATCAACAGAACGGCGCCGGGCACGAAGCCGCCGCCCAGCACTCGATCGAATTCCGACAGCCCGCTCGGCATGCTGGCCACCGCCGTGGCATCGACTTCGCCAACCGGTATCGCCGCGACCGCAGGTCTCGATACCGTGGTGCGAACAGGGTTGGCCGATGTGGCCGTCTCGACGGTGCCCCATGCCTGGCACTGCCCACAGCGGCCCACCCATTTGGCGGTGAGCCACCCGCATTCGGCACAGCGGAACTCGGGTGCTCGCCCACGGGCGGTGAGCCGGCTGGACGTGGACTGAGGGGAAGGAGCGCTCATGCAGGAGACGGTAGGCAATGGCACCGACAGTCCGCTTCCGCCTGGCGCTGCGGCCCAGCGCCGGCCGGCCGTTCAGCACGCGACACGCTCTGGTCGCCCCCCGGCTCCCGGCGACGTCGTCCCGGGTGGGCCCGGTCCGGGTGCCCCCAGCCGGGGCCTTGTCGCAGGAGTGGTGCTGCTCATCGTCGCGCTACTGACGGGGGCGGGTTTGATCGTGGTACACCATCCGTCCAGCACTGCGTCCTCAGCGCAATCTGGGCGGTCGGGCGCCGTCGCCACTCGGTGCTGGGACGGCTCGACGAGCCGCAAGGGCGGCTGCCCCGACCTGGACACCACGAACGCGCTGGAATGGGTCTTCACGGCCCACCCCGGCTTCACGAAATGTGCTGCGGCCCGCTCGGATCCGCAGGGCGAGCTCGAAGTCGCGCAGTGCAGCTGGAGCGACCTCGGGGCGGTGGTCTTCATCAGCCGCTGGGATTCGACGGCGAGCGCCGCCACCTACTTCCAGGGCAACCTTGGCCGGGGTTCGCAGGTCGATGTGCTCCCTGGCGATGGTGCGGGTGAGGTCTGGTCAGCTCTGCAGCGGCAGGACGGCGGCGGCCCCGCCTACGCCTTCTGCTACGTCAACTACCCGTACTCGTTCCTGGTGCTGGGGTCGCAGAGCGAGCGTGACCGGGCCGTCGCGCGGCTCACCATGCGCTCGCCGCAGGAGCTGGCCGATCAGCTCTAGGCCTGCTCTAGGCCGGATCCTTGACGGCCCTGGCGCGGCCCTCAGGCGAACGTCTTGTGCCACAGGTTCACGGCATAGTCCACCTCGGTGCCGTCGTGCTCGGCCAGAATCCGCTCCGCCACGGGCGGCGCGAACTCGATGCCGACCACGCGTTCGAAGCTGGCCCGATCTGCAAACGCCCAGCTGATCTCTACGGCGACCCGCGTCCAGCCCTGCCGGGTCCAGAACCGCTCCACGGCGGCGGAGTCGTAGTCGGGCAGAGCGATGCGGAACCATCGTCCGAACGTGGAGCGGGTGGCGTCGTTGTCGATGACGAAAGCCGTGCCGCCCGGGCGCATGACTCTGCGCAGCTCCGCCAGGCCGGGCTGGCAGCCGGGCCCGAAGAAGTAGGCCCACCGCGCGTGGGCCACGTCCACGCTGGCCGGCGCCAGCGGCAGCTGCTCGGCACTGCCGGAGTGCACCGCCACCCGCTGGCGCAGGCCAGGGTCCAGCCCTTCGATCCGCCGGCGGGCCAGCGCCAGTAGCGGCGGGTGCGGCTCCACGCCGCAGACGTGCGCGGCCCTGGCGGCGAACCGGGGCAGGTGGAAGCCTGTGCCACACCCGATGTCGAGGACCCGCTCGCCGTTCCAGTCGTGCACGTTTCGGATGGCCTCCTCCAGCGCCCCGGCCGGATCGAGCGCCAGGTTCTCCTGCTCGTAGGCCTCCGCGTCGCCCCAGATGTTGGGGCTGGGGATGACCCCGGGCAGTCGGCTCACCGCTCGGCGGCCCGCGTGGCCGGATGCACGATGAGGCTGAGCCGCTTGCGCGCGGCCATCGCCTGGTCGCAGTAGGACGCCAACTCGGCATAGGCGTCGGCGCCGATCAACTCGGTGAGCTCGTCGGCGTTGCTCACATACACGGGCCTGGTGCCCACGTGAGCCGCGGAGTTCGCCGAGCAGTACCAGTCGAGGTCATGACCGCCCTCACCCCAGCCTCTGCGGTCGTACTCGGTAAGCGTCACCTCCAGATAAGAGGTGCCGTCCATCCGCTCGACCGTGCGGTACGTGCGCTTGATCGGCAGCTGCCAGCACACGTCGGGCTTGGTGGCCACGAACGAGACCTTCTCCTTGGCCGCCAGGTGATGCAGGGCGCAACCGGGCCGGTCGTGATCGGGCCCGTTGAGAAAGATGCAGGCGCCGTCGACCACCCGGGTCTTGCGCGCGCCGTCCTCGTCGACCTCCGTCCAGCCTCCCTCGGTGCCGTCGGGCAGATGCTGCCAGAGCTTGCGTCCCAGCCTCTCCACCCAGCCGGCGACCCGCTCCTCGTCATCGGCATCGGAGAAGTGCGCTCCTAGCGTGCAACACCCGTCATTCGGACGGTCGGCGTAGATCCCCCGGCAGCCCCGCCCGAAGATGCAGGTCCACGACGAGGTCAGCCAGGTGAGGTCGGCTTTGAAGACCTGCGTGGCCGGCTCGCCAGGTTCGGTGGCCGGATCGGGGAACTCCACCCACGCGCGGGGGATGTCCAGTGGGGTTTCGACGGGCTTCGGCACGCCAGCACTGTACGTCCCAGTCGGGGAGGGCGCGCCCCCTTGTGTGCAGAGAGATTCACAGAGCACGGCACTACTGTGATCGGGTGCCGAACTCTGGACGAACGATCCCGGTGGGGCTCTCGACCTCCTCGGTGTATCCGCTGGGTATTCCGCAGGCCTTCGAGCTGGCGGTCGACATCGGCTACGACGGCATCGAGGTGCTCGTGTGGGGCTCTCCGATCAGCCAGGACACCAATGCTCTCGCCGATCTCGTGCAGAAGTACCAGCTGCCGATTCTCGCGGTGCACGCGCCCACGCTGCTGATCACGCAGCGAGTCTGGGGCAAGGAGGCCTGGGCCAAGATCACGGGTGCCGTCGACATGGCTCACCGGCTGGAAGTCGACACGATCGTGGCGCACCCACCGTTCCGCTGGCAACGCGGCTACGCCGATGGCTTCGTGGCGGGCGTAGGACATATCGCGCGTGACGAGGGTGTGCACATCGCCGTCGAGAACATGTATCCGTGGCGGGTCGGCCAGCGTGAGATCCCGGCGTACCTGCCCGATTACGACCCGAGCGACGAAGACTACGCCGACATCACGTGGGATCTCTCGCATGCGGCCACCGCCCACGCCGACTCCTTGGGAACGGTCACGCGACTGCTCGCCGAGGGACGGATGCGACACCTGCACCTGGCAGACGGCAGCGGCTCGATGAAGGACGAGCACCTGCCCCCGGGCCGCGGCGTCCAGCCCTGCGCGCAGGTGCTGTCGGCCCTGGCTGCCAGCGATTTCGACGGTGCTGTGGTGCTGGAGCTCAACACGCGCAGGTACCGCGCCTTTGGCGAGCGGGGTGAGGCACTGTCGTACTCCCTCGACTACGCCCGAACCCATCTCGGCCAGTCGTCCAAACCCTGAGGGATACCGGCTTTCGCGACCGCCAATGAGCGCATTCTCCGACTAGGCTTCGACGATGTTCAGTTCCGTTCTGCGCAGCGCCATTCTTGCCGCCTCGTCGTCATCGGCGCTTCGCCATACCGTTGAGACCGCGCCGGTCTCGCGCGACGTCGTCCGGCGCTTCGTCGGCGGTGCGAGTGCTGCCGAGGCGGTGCAGGCGTCCAGTGCGTTGGCTTCCGACGGTCTCAACGTCACCATCGACCACCTCGGCGAAGACACCACGGATCGCGCCCAGGCGACGGCCACCCGGGACGCCTATCTCGAACTGCTGAGACTGCTCTGCGATGTAGGACTGACCGAGGGCGGCCGCGCCGAGGTGTCGGTGAAGTTGAGTGCGGTGGGACAGTCGCTGGGCAAGGACGGGCCGGCGATCTCCACGGAGAACGCCGCGCAGATCTGTGCCGCGGCCGAAGCCGTGGGCACCACGGTCACCATCGACATGGAAGACCACACCACCACCGACCTGACGCTGGCCAGCGTGGTGGAGCTGCGTCGTGAGTATCCGTGGGTTGGCGCGGTGCTGCAGTCGTACCTCTTCCGCACCGAGGGCGACTGTCGCGATCTGGCCGGGCCTGGCTCGCGGATTCGGTTGTGCAAGGGGGCCTATCGCGAACCTGAATCGGTGGCGTTCCAGTCCAGGGCCGACGTGGACAAGAGCTACGTCCGCTGTATGAACGTGTTGCTGGCAGGCCAGGGACGTCCGATGCTGGCCACCCACGATCCGCGCCTGGTGGCCATCGCCGGGTCGCTGGCCGCCAGCCATCAACGTCCGGCGGGCTCGTTCGAATACCAGATGCTGTTCGGTATCCGACCCGATGAGCAGCGTCGGCTCGCCGGCCTGGGCGAGACGGTGCGGGTCTACGTTCCCTACGGGTCCGAGTGGTACGGGTACCTGATGCGGCGGATGGCCGAGAAGCCTGCCAACACCATGTTCTTCCTGCGGGCCCTGGCCACCAAGGGCTGATACCTGCCCAGCCGTTTCGCCCCAACGACCTGGTTCGCCCTGGGCCTGAGCAGGCCCCGGTTCGGACGACGGGCAGACTGAGCACGAAACGAACGTCGACGAAGGAGAACTATGGCTGGCGAAGACCGACGCGAGACGGTTGCCGTGCTCGGCGCCGGGGTGATGGGCGAGACCTTGTTGGCGGGTCTGCTGCGGGCAGGCTGGTCGCCCGAGGCAGTCGTCATCACCGAGCGCCGAGTCGAGCGGGCAGCTGAGCTGGCCGAGCGTTACGGGGTCAGGGTGCTCAGCAACGCCGAGGCCGCCGCAGCCGCCGACACCGTGGTCGCGGTGGTCAAGCCGCAGGACATCGACTCGTTGCTGGCCGAGATCCGCGACGCTCTGGAGCCGGGCACCCTCGTGGTCTGCATCGCGGCGGGCATCGCCACGGGCTACGTCGAGCAACGCCTTGCCGAGGGCACGCCCGTGGTGCGGGCGATGCCCAACACGCCCGCCCTGGTCGACCAGGGAATGGCCGCTGTCTCAGGCGGAACCCATTGCACCGCAGAGCATCTCGCCCGAGCGCGGGCCCTTCTTGAGGCCACCGGACGGGTGGTCGACGTAGCCGAGTACCACCAGGACGCGGTCACCGCACTGTCCGGCTCCGGCCCTGCATACGTGTTCTATGTGGTGGAGGCCATGATCGAGGCCGGCGTGCTGCTGGGCCTGCCGCGCGACATCTCCAAAGAGCTCGTGGTGCAGACCGTGTACGGGGCGGCCACCATGCTGAAGGAGACCGGCACCCACCCGACTGTGCTGCGCGAACAGGTCTCCTCTCCCGCCGGCACCACTATCACCGCCATCCGCGAGCTCGACGACCATCGGGTGCGGGCAGCATTCCTCACAGCCATCGAGGCCGCACGCGACCGCTCCCGGGCTCTCTCGTCGGGTCACGCGTGAGTTAGGGCTCCTGGCGAGCCCTTAGCCGCAATGCCGTTCGGTTAGTCGCCTGGTGTGGGTGTCAAGATCTGTGCAGATGGCCCAGCGACAGATGGGGCCAGCCCGCCGACGGCGCCCGGCAGGCCAGCGACAGCTGGCCAGTTCAGCCACGCGCGGGCAACCTAGCGACGCAGGAGTAGAGGCGGGCGACAGGCGGACGGAGCCATTCGACAGGCGGGCGGAGCCGTGCGACAGACGGGCGGAGCCGTGCGACAGACGGGCGGAGCCGGCCGATGGGAAGCCGCAGTCTGCCCGGGTCTTCCGCAAAGGGAGGTTTCGATGGTCGCCGTGCGCGGGCTTTTTCTGCGCTATGACGATGCCCCGTCCGGCGGGGCACCGTCATAGCGTCAGAAACCGGTCCCCTTCACGGCCCGGCAGAAGCCAAACTCGACCTTCACGGACCTGAGTCGCTGGGTGGTGCCGTGCGCGGTGAAGGTGCCGCGGTTGGCACTGGGTTGAGTGCTGGAACCGGGATTGGGGTCGTTGGGTGGTGCCGTGTGCGGTGTATTCGCCGCGGTTGGCACCCGGTTGAGTGCCGGGGCTGGGTTGGGGTCGCTGGGTGGTGCCGTTCGCGGTGAAAGTTGCCGCGGTTGGCACCGGGTCCGGCGTCTTAGGTTGAAGATCGCAAAGCCCACCAGCGGTTCCCGCGTCGCCGGCTGAGCTTACGGCCGCGCGGCGAAGCGCTCGATCAGCTGGCTGTTTCCGGAGACGATCAGGGTGTCGTGCTTGGTGATCCGGGTATCGGGCTTGGCGTAGGTGAAGTCCTCGCCGGGCGACTTGATCCCCACGATCGTCACCCCGTATTTCTGCCGCACCTTCGACTGCGCGAGAGTGAAGCCCTGGGTCTCCTCCGGCGGGCGCATGGAGACGATGACGAAGCCATCCTCGAACTCGATGTAGTCGAGCAGCCGTCCACTCACGAGATGGGCCACCTTCTCGCCGGCATCCGCCTCGGGATAGATCACCCGATGCGCACCGATCCGCTCCAGGATGCGACCGTGCTGGGCAGACAATGCCTTGGCCCACACCTGCTTGTTGCCCAGGTCGACCAGGTTGGCCGTGGCCAGCACGCTGGCCTCGATCGAACCGCCGATGCCCACCACGGCGATCGGGAACTCCTGACAGCCCAGCTGGCGCAGCGCATCGAGGTTGGCACCGTCGGCCTCCACGACGTGGGCGATGCGACCCGACCACTCGCGCACCTTGGCGGGGTCCTTGTCGATAGCCAGAACGTCGTGCCCGAGCCGGTCGAGGGCGTCGGCGATGGCGGCCCCGAAGCGGCCGAGGCCGATGACGAGAACGGAATGGTCGCGCTTCTTCTCAGCCAACGATGGGCCTTTCTTCCGCGAGTCGGAACAGTTTCGGGCGCTCGCGCAGGGCGAGCGCGGCTGCCAGGGACATCGTGCCGGTACGGCCCAGGAACATCAGCGCCACGAGCAGATACTTGGCGTCCACCGGCAAGCCGGGCGTGATCCCGAGCGAGAGTCCGCAGGTGGAAAACGCCGAGATCACCTCGAACATCACCTTGTCGAGCGGCTCCGACGTCATGGCGAGCAGCGACATGGTGGCGGCGATGCACATCGCCGAACCTGCCGCCAGCACGGTGATGGCCAGCCGGAGCGTCGCCGTGGGGATACGCCGTCCGAACGCCTCGGCATCGGCGTCGCCGCGGGCCTCGGCGAGGGTGGCGAGGAAGAGCACGGCAACCGTCGAGACCTTGATGCCGCCCGCCGTCGAGGCGCTGCCGCCGCCGATGAACATCAGCACGTCCGTGCCCAGCCAGGTCTGCTCGTGCAGGTGCTGCATGGGGATGACACTGAAGCCGCCGGAGCGCGGCATCACCGCCAGGAAGATGACGTTGAGCACCTTCTCGCTCAACGACATGCCCCCGAGGCTGGCGCTGTTGGTCCACTCGAACCCGGCGAACATCACTACGGAAATTAGGAAGAGCACGACCGTGGTGGTCAACGTCAGCTTGGCGTGCAGGTTCCAGCGTGAGGGTCTGCGCCAGTTGCGGCCCACGGTGACCAGCACCGGAAAGCCGATGCCACCGACGAACACGCCGACGGCCAGCGGCAGCAACAGCCACCAGTCGTCGATCGCATAGCCGGGCATGCCGCCGGGGTGCGAGGTGATCCCGGCACTGTTGACCGACGACACCGCATAGAACACCGCGTGCCAGAGCGCGGTGGGCAGCTTCTCCTCGTGTCGGAGGAAGTGCGGCAGCAGCACCGCGGCCAGCAACAGCTCCAGCGACGTCGACACGGTGATCACGAACCGCAGCAGCGCGCCGACCTCGCCGAGCTTGTCGGCCTTGGTCTCCTGTTGGGCCAGCAGCCGGCTGGTCAACCCGAGTCGACGTGACACTGCGAGCCCGAGCAGGGCGGCGATGGTGATGACTCCCAGGCCGCCCACCTTGATCGCGATCAGGATCACAGCCTGCCCGAAGCCCGACCAGTAGCTGCCGGTGTCGACGGTGGTCAGGCCGGTGACGCAGACGGCCGAGGTGGCGGTGAACACGGCGTCCACCAAGGGAGCGCGCCGACCGCTGGCGGTCGCGACCGGCAGCGACAGCAACGCGCTCACGAGCGAGATCACCAGCGCGAAGACGGTGAGCGCCAGCCGGGCCGGCTGAGCACGTCCGAGGTCGTCGATCCAGTCTCGCAGGCGTGCCACCACGGTGGCCCTGGGTAAGGCCTCCGGCGACGGATCGCTCACCTGGCTCCTCCTTCAGCGCCGTGGACCCTCCACCGGCTTGCGACCGATCTGCCGACCTACGATTTGCCGACATAGCCGCGCACTGTGTGCGTGCCGACGCTAGCGTCAACCCATGGTTTCTGGTACCCGGGTGATATGGGACCCGCAGTTTGCCCGGTACGACTTCGGGCCGACGCACCCGATGGCTCCGCTGCGCCTAGAGCTCACTGCCGGACTGTGTGAGCAGCTGGGGCTGTTCGACGCGCCCGGGGTGAGCGTGCGCGGCGCCGAGGTGGCCTCCGACGAGACGCTGGCCCGGCTGCACGAGCAGGGTTACATCGACGCGGTCAAGGCGGCTTCCCTGGACCCGGCGCAGGCGGACGAGTCACGCGGCTTGGGCACCGACGACGATCCGGCGTTCCGGGGCATGCATGAAGCCAGCGCGCGGATCGTGCAGGCCTCGGTCGACTGCGCCGACGCGATCATGTCCGGCGAGGTGCTGCGCGCGGTGAACTTCTGCGGCGGCATGCACCATGCGGTGGCCCAGAGGGCCAGCGGCTTCTGCGTCTACAACGACGTGGCCACGGCCATCACTCGGATGCTCGATCGGGGTGCCAAGAAGATCGTCTACGTCGACATCGACGTGCATCACGGCGACGGCACGGAGTCGTTCTTCGTCGACGATCCCCGGGTGATGACGATCTCCATCCACGAGACGGGCCGGCTGCTGTTTCCCGGGTCGGGCTTCGCCGATGATATCGGCGGTCCCAATGCGCTCGGCGACACCGTCAATCTGCCGCTGCCGCCCTGGGTCGAGGACGCGGAGTGGCTGCGGGCGATCGACGGCATCGTCCCTGCCCTGGTTCGGGCCTTCGAGCCTGAGGTGCTGGTGACCCAGCACGGCTGCGACTCCCACCGGCTCGATCCGTTGGCGCACCTGTCCGTCTCCATCGACGCGCAGCGTCGGGCGGCCGAGCTCCTGCACGACCTGGCGCACGAGGTCTGTGAGGGACGGTGGCTGGCCACCGGGGGCGGGGGCTACGAGATCATCGACGTGGTGCCCCGCTCGTGGACGCATCTGGTGGGCATCGCCGCCCACGCGCCCGTCGATCCCGGCACACCGGTGCCCAGGGCCTGGCTCGATGACGTGGAGACCCGGTTCGGCCGGGTGCCGCCAGACACCATGACCGATGGCGAGGAGCCGGCGTTCGAGCGGTGGCGATCCCACGACAGCGAGAACCTGGTCGACCGTGCGGTGATGGTGACCCGGCGGGCGGTGTTCCCGCTGCACGGTCTCGATCCCTGGTTCGACTAGATGATCTCTTCGAGGGGTCGGGTGTCTGTGGTGTGTTGATCAGGGGTGCCCGGATTGGCCGCTCCGGGTCGTGGCGGTGTGACGTTGTTCGTAGGGGTGTCACCAGGTCGGTGACAGGTGGGTGAAGAACGGGACAGGTGACGCGGGATCGTGTCAGGGGTGGCGGTTGGCTGGCTCGCGATGGGGTCGGATCTGGCATATCGACCTGGGTCTGCCCTGGGAATTCTCTGACCTGCCCGGCCGTGCCTGACGTGTCCTGGCGGTGCGGGTAGGTGTCGGGTGGTGGGTTGTTGTCCTGGTGCTGGGATGTCCGGAATCCGGCTCGTCTGGGTGCAGGGGGTTGGGATTGTGTGCTCAGCGGGTCTTCATCGGCTGGCACTGGTGCCGGATTCCGGACATCGACCGGGTCTGGCTCGGCGGGCCGGTCAAGGGGCGGCGGGTGTGGGTGGTGCCAACCGAGTTGAGCTGCGCCGCGGCCGGCACCACGCAACGACCCTGCACGCGGGGCTGGTGACTCGGAAGATCATCGAGGGGCGCGCCGGGAAACAGGCGCACGTTCCACGGAGTGGGTCGCGAAGCCCGCGCCCATTGGACCAAATACTCCGCGAGACCAATATAACGATTTGGGTTTCCCCGCTAACCCCACCAGCCACTAGAGTTGCACCAGTAACTCCAAGTCGAAGTTTTCGGACGAAATGTTGACGCGAAGGACGGTCCATGACACAGCAGGAGCCAGGTCGGGTCCGGTTTCTCACCGTGGCCGAGGTCGCGGAGATCATGCGCGTCTCCAAGATGACCGTGTATCGCCTCGTGCACAGCGGCGAGCTGCCCGCCGTCCGGGTCGGGCGTTCGTTCCGGGTGCCTGAGGCAGCGGTCGACTCCTACCTGCGCAATGCTTTCGTCGACGACGAGCGCGACATCCAGACCGGCAGCTGAGGGCGCGCCCGCAAAAATCACGGCGTGTCGCTTCCTGGACCGGAGGCCCCGGAAACCGACACTGCAGCGCTTATTTCCTGGCGAGCCCCAAGGCCGCGGGGCAACCCGCGCGGGCGGGTCCGCCGAGGTCGCCGGATTCGACTACCCTTGACTGGTCTCCAACGGTGATTGCTGGCGGAGGTTCGTCCACCTGAATCGGCGGCGCACTCGTGCCGCCCGCTACGAACGAGGTTCCATGGGTTCTGTCATCAAGAAGCGTCGCAAGCGGATGGCCAAGAAGAAGCACCGCAAGCTTCTGCGCAAGACCCGGCACCAGCGTCGTAATCGCAAGTAGTCCTGTCAGTTCGGGCTGAGCTCGCACAGTTTCTCGCTCCGGCGGAGGTCTGATGCCGAAGGTCGTGCTTGTCACGGGCGTCTCCCGCTACCTCGGCGGGCGATTCTGTCGCGAGCTCAGCGGGCGCGCCGAGATCGAGACGATCATCGGCGTCGACGTGGTGCCGCCCACCCACGACCTCGGGCGCACCCAGTTCGTGCGGGCCGATATCCGCAACCCGGTGATCGCCAAGATCATCGAGCGTGGCGGAGTCGACACCGTCGCGCACATGAGTGTGATCGCCACTCCGTTGTCGGCGGGTGGTCGCGCGTCGATGAAGGAGATCAACGTCATCGGCACCATGCAGCTGCTGGCTGCGTGCGGAAAGTCCACGAGCGTCCGGCGGCTGGTCGTGAAGTCGACAGCCACCGTCTACGGGGGCAGCCGGCGCGATCCGGCCTGCTTCACCGAGGATGAGGCAGCCAAGTCGGTGCCGAGCTCGGGGTGGGGTGCCGACAGCGTCGAGGTCGAGGGTTACGTGCGCGGTTTCACTCGGCGTCGCCCCGACGTCGACGTGGCCATTCTGCGGTTCGCCAATGTGGTCGGGCCGGGAGTCAGCACCCAGGTGTGCGACTACTTCATGATGCCCGTGGCCCCCACGGTGCTGGGCTTCGACCCGCGCCTGCAGTTCGTGCATGAGGACGACCTGGTGCAAGCCATGGTGCTCGCCACGGTCGGTGACGTCACCGGCACGGTCAACGTCGCCGGCGACGGCGTCATCACCCTGATGCAGGCGCTCGGACTCACCGGTAGGCCACCCGTGCCGGTGCCCCGAGGTCGCCTGGAAGCGGTCTCGCGCGCGCTCGGCAAGCTGTTCGGCGCCGACATCGGGCCAGATCTGATCCGGCTGCTCACCTACGGTCGTGCCCTCGACACCACCAGGATGCGAGCCGACCTCGGGTTCGAGCCCGGCTTCAGCACCCGCGACGCCTTCCTCGACTTTGTGACCTCGCGTCAGATCCGTCCGCTGGTGCCCACCGACACGGTCGACTCCGTCCTGACCAAGGTGCAAGACGCTGCGACGACCCTGGCCGGCCTGCCACTGCCGCAGCTCTTCAGCGGGGTGCGGCGATGAGCAGCGACGACGAGCCGACCAACGTCGTCTCGCTCGACGCCCGCGCGGCGCGGGGGCCGAGGCGTCGTCCGGACGCCGCCGCCGCGGTGCGCGCCGGGGCGGAACGGGCCGGTGGCGAACGTGCCCGGCGGCGCCGTCGAGTCACCCCGTTGTTGGAGGACGCAGCAGCCGGCCGGCGCCACGCGGTCAGCAGCCATCCGTCGGGCAAGGCCGGCAGACAACGGGTCTCACCCGATGACCTGGGTAGCGCCGAGCAGGCAGAGCGGCGGGCGAAGCTGGAGGCTGCGGCGGCCGAGGCGAGCGCGGCCGCCGAGGAGTTGCTGCGCGACCTGCCTGACAGCCCCGAGCCTGCGGCTCTGGAACAAGCCGTTGCCGGAGTGCTGGGCTTCCTGCGACGCCGGCTCACCGGCGACTTCGCCGTAGACGAGTTCGGCTTCGACCCAGAGCTCACCGAGACCGTGCTGATGGGGTTGATGCGTCCGCTCTACCGACGCTGGTTCCGGGTTCAGGTGCGCGGCATCGAGAATGTGCCCGCTCACGGCGGGGCCCTCGTAGTGGCCAACCACTCCGGCACCATCGCCGTCGACGCGCTGATGACCCAGGTGGCCGTCTACGACGAGCACCCTGAACACCGCCACCTGCGCCTGCTGGGTGCCGACCTGATCTTCGAGACGCCGGTCATGGGCGATTTCGCCCGCAAGATCGGCTCCACCCTGGCCACGAACGCCGATGCCGAACGGCTGCTGCACGAGGGCCACCTGGTGGGTGTCTTTCCCGAAGGCTTCAAAGGGGTGGGCAAGCCGTTCAGCGAGCGCTACAAGCTGCAACGTTTTGGCCGCGGGGGCTTCGTCTCCGCCGCCCTGCGCACCAGGACGCCGATCGTGCCGTGCTCGATCGTGGGGGCGGAGGAGATCTATCCGATCCTGGGTCGTTCGGACACCCTCGCCCGGCTGCTGAACGTGCCATATGTGCCCATCACGCCTACCTGGCCGCTGCTGGGGCCGCTCGGCCTGATCCCGTTGCCGTCCAAATGGCTGATCGAGTTCGGCGAGCCCATCCCCACCGACGAGCTCGGCCTCACCGGCGCCGAAGACCCCATGCTGGTGTTCGATCTCACCGACCGGGTGCGCGAGACCATTCAGCAGACCTTGTACACCCTGCTCATGCAGCGTCGCTCGGTTTTTTTCTGAGACTGTGCGGCCGTGTTCTTCCAAGGTCCCAAGGTCTCGTCCGAGATGGGTGTTCCGGTGAGACGAGTGTTCTGGTGAGACGGATGCGTTCTGATGAATGAGGAGCCACGGGTCACGTTGGTGACCCGGGTGGGTTGTCACCTATGTGAGGCGGCGCGTGCGACCGTGCGCAAGGTGGCCGAGGAATCCGGCTGCCAGTGGCGTGAGCTCGACGTCGACACCGAGCCGGACCTGCCCGCGAGCTACTCCGACCGGGTGCCGGTGGTGCTCGTGGACGGTCGCGTGCACGACCAATGGCGAGTGGATGAGGCGCGACTGCGGGCAGCGCTGAGCGACAGGGCACGCCAGAGCGGGCTCAGCCGGTTGACCAGACGACTGCGGGGGCGGTGATTAGCGTCACCCGCCGGGCGGGTAGGTTGCCTCTGACTTTGTTGTTAGCTGCGCGAGTGCATAGGCTGCCGATACCGCCCCGAAACGGGGCCGTGCCCACTCGTCGAAGGATCGTGCCGTGTCTCGCCGCCGCCCGCAGTCTCGTGGGCCTTCTGCGCACGCTCATATCACCAGCCGCTCCGGCGGTTCGCACGAGGGTATCCCCGAGCGGCACGGCCTCCCCGAACGGGTTTCCAGCCAGCTGAGCGAGGGAGCCTGGTGAGCGTCCTCGTCGTCGGCCTCTCCCACCACAGCGCACCGATCGACGTGCTGGAGCGGTGTGCTCTGAGCGGGCCTACCGCCGCCCAGTTGGCCACCGAGCTGCTCGACGGCTCTGCCGTGCGTGAGGCCGCCGTGCTGGCAACGTGCAACCGGCTGGAGGTCTATGCCGAGGTTGCATCGTTCCACGGCGGATTGGCAGAGATCGGGGCGGGGTTGGTCAAGGCGACGGGTGTCGGCCTGCGGTCGTTGTCGGCGCACTTGTTCGCCCATCACGGAGACGAAGCGGTGCGGCATCTGTTCACGGTGGCGTGCGGCATGGATTCGATGGCGCTGGGCGAGTCCCAGGTGCTCGGCCAGGTGCGCGACATGCTGGCGGTCGCGCAGCGCGATCACACCGTCTCGCACACGCTCGACCCGCTGCTGCAACGCGCCCTGTTTGTGGGCAAGCGCGCCTTCGGCGAGACGGGCCTGTCGCGCACCGGGCACAGCCTGGTAGGGCAGGGCCTGGCCCGCGCAGAACGCCACGGCATCGACGTGCGGCACAGCCGGGCGCTTGTGGTGGGTGCCGGGGCGATGAGCTCCCTGGCTGCCACCACCCTCGCGCGCGAAGGCGTACAGCAGATCGTGGTGGCCAACCGCAGCCCGGAGCGGGCCGAGCGGGTGGCCGAGGCGGTGGGCGGACGAGCTGTATCGCTGGCCACAGATGCTTTCCTTGATGAGCTCGGCGCTGCCGATATCGTCGTAACCTGCACTGGCGCAAAGGGTTACGTTCTCACGCTGGAGAGCGTGTGCACGGCGCTGCAGCGCCGTGCCGTGCAGGCCGGTGGGCCGCCGTCCACTCAGCTGATCATCGACCTTGCCCTCCCGCGCGATGTGTCACCCGAGGTAGCGGCCCTGCCGGGCATCGAGGTCGTGGGGTTGGCCGAGCTGCATTCCGAGCTGTCGGGCCTGGGCGTGGGCGATGACCTGGCGGCGGTGTCGGCCATCATCGACGCCGAGGTGGCCGCCCAGGTGCAGGCCCAACGCATCGAGCAGGTGGCGCCCACCGTGGTGGCGTTGCGGGCCTATGCCGACGAGGTCGTCGACGCCGAGCTCGTCCGGCTGCGCTCGCGGTTGGGCCGCGAGGTAGACGCCAAGGTGGCCGCAGAGGTAGAGCGGGCGGTGCATCGCGTGGTCGAGAAGCTGCTGCATCGTCCCACCGTGCGGGTCAAGGCCCTGGCGGCCGGTGACAACGGCTCACGGTATGCCCAGGCGCTCGCCGAACTTTTCGACCTGACCATCGAAACCGACGGCGGCACCACGATCCACGATCTCTCCGAGGCTCTTGCCGTAGAGGTGGTGCGCTCATGAGCGCGCTGCGGCTGGGCACCCGGCGCAGCCTGTTGGCGCGCACCCAGAGCGAGCAGGTCGCCGCGCTCCTGCGGGCCAGGGCAGGCGTCGACGTCGAGCTGGTGGAGGTCGTCACCGAGGGCGACGTCACCTCCGCGTCTCTGGCGAGTCTTGGCGGGGTGGGCGTCTTCGCGTCCGCCCTGCGCAGTGCCCTGCTCGACGGCCGGATCGATCTGGCCGTGCACTCCCTCAAAGACCTCCCGGTCGCCCCGGAACCGGGCCTGGTGCTGGCCGCGATCCCGCCGCGGGAAGATCCACGCGACGCCCTGATCGCCCGAGCCGGGTTGACCCTGGGCGAGCTGGGTGAGGGCGCCCGCGTGGGCACCGGCTCGCCGCGGCGGGCGGCCCAGCTGTTGGCCCTGGGCTTCGGCTTCGAGATCGTCGACCTGCGCGGCAATGTCGACAGCCGGATCGCCAGGGTCACCTCGGGCGAGCTCGACGCGGTGGTGCTGGCCCGCGCGGGGCTGCTCCGGATCGGTCGTCAGGGCGAGGTCAGCGAGGTGCTCGACCCCTTGCAGATGCTGCCCGCGCCCGGTCAGGGGGCCTTGGCCCTGGAGTGCCGGGCCGGCGACGAGGGCACAATTTCGGGCCTTTCGGTGTTGGACGATGAAGCGAGCCGTGCGTGCGTGCTCGCCGAACGAGCGGTTCTGGCTGAACTGGCGGGTGGTTGTGCTGCACCGGTTGGTGCGTTGGCGGAGTGGGCCGAAGGCGAGTCCGGCCCGGAGCTCTACCTGCGTGCCGTCGTGGCCGCCCCCGACGGCTCCGGCGACCTGCGGCGCAGCGTCACCGGCCCGGCCTTCGACCCGGAGCGGCTCGGTCGCCGGCTCGCCCGCGTCCTCCTCGACGACGGTGCGCGCGAACTCGCAGGAGTCTTCTTACCCAGCCGGCCCCCCACCCCCGACCCGCGACGCGACGACTCGAAAAGCAGCAGTTCGAAGAGCACAGGAGAATGACCGTGACTACCAAGTCTGCCCCCACCCCCGGCAGCGTGGTGTTCGTCGGCACCGGCCCGGGTGATCCGGGCCTGCTGACCGTGCGCGCCACCGAAGAGTTGAGCAGCGCCGAAGTGATCGTGCTCGATCGCCCCCAGGGCGACCCGCGTCGCGCTGCTCTGATCGAACGTTTCTGTCCGCCCGGAGTCGAGCTCGTCGACGCCGGCTTCGGTGAGAACGGCCAGCCGCTGACGCACGCCGTCCGCGCCAAGATCATCACCAAGGCCGCCAAGGCTGGTCAGCGCGTCGTGCGTCTGCTGGAGGGGGAGGGCTCGTTGTTCTGCGGGCTCGCCGAGGAGATGCTCGCGTGCGAGAAGGCCGGGCTGCAGTTCGACGTCGTGCCCGGGGTGTCCGTGGCCACGTCGGTGCCTACCTTCGCCGGGGTGCCCGTCACCTCCACCGGCGTGCAGCAGGTGCACGTCGTTGACACCCGCACCCGCTTCCACGCCGCCGACCTCGTCGATGAGAAGTCGACGGTGGTGCTGCTCGGTTCGCGTGAGCAGCTGGCCGTCGCCGCGGCAGCAGTGCTCAAGGCGGGACGCGACGACGCCGCTCCTCTTGTGCTCACCGTCAACGGAACCACCACGGGCCAGCGCAGCGAAGACACCACTCTGGGCCGGCTGGCGGCCGAGGCCGACGACGCCGACGGTGGCACGTCGTCCGAACGGCTGGTGGCCGTGCTCGGGCCCACTGTGGCTCTGCGCGAGCGCATCTCGTGGTTCGAGAACAAGCCGCTGTTCGGCTGGCGGGTGCTGGTGCCGCGCACCCAGCAGCAGGCCGGTCCGCTGTCCGAGCGGCTCGCGCGCTACGGCGCGGTGGGCGACCTGGTGCCCACCATCTCGGTGGAGCCGCCGCGCACTCCGCACCAGATGGACAAGGCCATCACCGGTCTAGTCACCGGCCGCTACGAGTGGATCGGCTTCACCTCCGTCAACGCCGTTCGAGCGGTGCGCGAAAAGTTCGAGGAGTACGGCCTCGACGCCCGAGCCTTCGCCGGTCTCAAGGTGGCGGCAGTGGGCGGGGTCACTGCGGAGGCGTTGCGCGAGTGGGGCATCAAGGCCGACCTGCTGCCCAGTGGTGAGCAGTCTGCGAAGGGACTGCTCGTCGACTGGCCGCCGTTCGACAAGGTGCTCGACCCGATCAACCGGGTGTTCCTGCCGCGCGCCGACATCGCCACTGACACGTTGGTGGCCGGCCTGCAGGAGATCGGCTGGGAGGTGGACGACGTCACCGCCTACCGCACCGTGCGGGCCGCGCCGCCGCCCGCGCCCGTGCGCGATGCCATTAAGTCCGGGCACTTCGACGCGGTGGTCTTCACCTCCTCGTCCACCGTGCGCAATCTGGTGGGCATCGCCGGCAAGCCGCACCCGGCCACCGTCGTGGCTTGTATCGGGCCGGCAACGGCCAAGGCGGCGGAGGAGCACGGACTACGGGTCGATGTGCTCGCTCCGGAGCCGAGCGCCTATGCCCTCGTCGACGCGCTCGCCGACTTCGGCGCCGGGCTGCGCCAGGCGGCCGTGGAGGCGGGTGAGCCGGTGCTCAAGCCGTCGCAGAAGGGCGCCACGAGCCGCCGTCGGGCGCGCTGACTTGGGCTACCCCACCGAACGTCCCCGACGCCTGCGGGCCAATCCCGCCCTGCGCGAGCTGGTGCGCGAGAAGCGGCTCGCCGCAGGGCAGTTGGTGCTGCCGATGTTCGTGCGTGAAGGCATCGACGAGCCGCAACCGATCGCCAGCATGCCCGGCGTCGTGCAGCACACCCGGGCGTCGCTGGTGGCCGCGGCCGAGCAGGCGGTTGCCGCGGGTGTGGGCGGGCTCATGCTCTTTGGCGTGCCCACCACCCGTGACGCCACCGGCTCGGGTGCCGACGACCCCGACGGCATCCTCAACGCAGGGCTGCGCGATCTGGCCGAGGCGGTGGGAGATCGGGCCGTCGTCATGGCAGATCTCTGCCTCGACGAGTTCACCGACCACGGCCATTGTGGGGTGCTCGACGGTTCCGGCCGGGTGGACAACGACGCCACGCTGCTTCGCTACACGGCCATGGCGTTGGCCCAAGCCGACGCCGGCGCAACGGTTCTGGGCCTGTCCGGGATGATGGACGGCCAAGTGGGCGTCGTGCGCGCCGCTCTCGATGAGGCCGGACGTGACGACGTGGTGCTGCTGGCGTACGCCGCCAAGTACGCCTCCGCGATGTACGGGCCGTTCCGGGAGGCCGTCGACTCGCAGCTCACGGGCGACCGTCGCACGTACCAGCAGGATCCTGCCAATGCCCGGGAGGCGTTGCGTGAGGTGCGCCTCGATGTGGCGGAGGGCGCCGACATCGTCATGGTGAAGCCCGCGCTGCCGTATCTCGACGTGCTGTCGGCCGTGGCTCAACGCGTGGATGTGCCGGTCTGGGCATACCAGGTCTCGGGTGAGTACGCCATGCTCGAGGCGGCCGCTGCCAACGGCTGGATCGACCGCGAGCGTGCCATCGACGAGAGCCTCACCTCGATCGTGCGGGCCGGTGCGGATGTGGTGCTCACCTATTGGGCCGTGGAGCTGGCCCAGCGGTTGTCTGCGCCGCGAGGCTAGGAGTGGCTCAGACACTCGTCGACTCCCGGCCCCGGCAGACGAGGCTCGCGAGCCTGGCGCTGCTGGGAGTCACCGCTGCCTGGGGGTCGACGTTCTTCCTCACCAAGGATCTGGTGCGCCAGATCTCGCCCACCGACTATCTGGCCGTGCGGTTCAGCATCGCCGCCGTCGTCATGGTGGTGGTGTTCTGGAAGCCGCTGCGGGCGCTGACCGTGCGGCAGTGGGGGTATGGCGCAGGCCTCGGGGTGCTCTACGGGGTGGCCCAGATCGTGCAGACGGTGGGGTTGGCGCACACCTCGGCATCCCTGTCGGGCTTCATCACGGGCATGTACGTGGTGTTCACGCCGCTGCTGGGTGCGGTGTTGCTGAGAGAACGGGTTGGGGTCGCCATCTGGCTTGCCGTCGCACTGTCGCTCACGGGGCTCGGGGTGCTGTCGATCTCGGGTGCCGGCGGCCTCAGCTTCGGCGTGGGGGAATGGCTGACGCTGGGCTCGTCGGTGATCTATGCGTTGCACGTCATCGGCCTCGGTCGGTACAGCACCCCGACCAGCGCCGCTGGTCTGGCGGTGGTGCAGATCGTCGTCGTGGCGCTCGTCTGCCTGGTGGGTGCCGCGCCCGACGGCATCGCGTTGCCGCAGACGCCGAACGCCTGGCTGGCGGTGCTGTACATGGCCGTCGTGGCGGGCGCACTGGCGATGTGGGCGCAGACGTGGGCGCAGGCGCACCTGCTGGCCACCCGCGCGGCGATCCTCATGACGATGGAGCCCGTGTTCGCGGCCGGCTTCGCCATGCTGTTCGGCGGGGAGCCGCTCACCGTGCGAATCGCGCTGGGCGGGGCGCTCATCGTGGCCGCGATGTACGTCAGCGAACTGGGCGGCAGCCCTCCTGCTCTCGTAGCCCATCCGAGCGCCCCGTGAACCTCCCGAAGCGGCACGCCGCCCTCGCGAAAGGGTGCCGATGCCGGACGAGCTGAGTCTGCAATCGGCGGCCGGCGAGCTGTACGGCGTGGTGCCCGGCGATTTCGTGCGCACCAGGGCAGAGCTGGTGGCGCGGGCCAAAGCGAATGGCGACAACGCGCTTGCAGCCCAGATCGGCAAGCTTCGCAAGCCCAATACGCCCGCCTGGCTGGTAAATCTGCTGGTGCGCGAACGACCCGAACAGATGGCCGCCCTGCTCGATCTCGGAGCGGCCATGCGTCACGCCCAGGCCAGGCTGTCGGTCGACGAGCTGCGCAAGCTCACCGTGCAACGCCAACAGGTTGTGCGGGCCTTGGCCACGCAAGCCCACGGGCTGGCCACCGATCATGGCGAACAGGTCAGCCGCGACGCCTTGCATCAAGTTGGCGATACGTTGCAGGCGGCCCTGGCCGATCCCGAACTGGCAGCACAGGTCCGCGCCGGAGAGCTGACCCAACCCCTGTCGTACAGCGGATTCGGGCCTGCCGGGCTGCAGCTCGTGCGCGACAGCGGGTCTGCCCCCGCGGCCACCACGCCGCCCGATCAGCACGCCAGAGCTGAGGCGGAACGCGAGCGGCAACAGGCGCTGGCCCAGACCGAAGTCGACCTCGCGACCCGTGCGCTGGTGAAGGCCGATCGTTCGTTGGCAACGGCCAAGGAGACTCTCACCCGGGCGGAGCGCGACCTCGCCCGGGTCGAGCAGGTCGTGGCTGAGCGTGAGGCGGCGTTGGCGGAGGCCACAGCGACGGCCGAGCGGGCTCGGCACAAGGCTGAAACTGCGCAATCCCGATTAACACAGGTGAATGCCGAGAAGGCTTCGGCCACTGAACGACTAGATCGGGCAAGGCAAGCGCTAAAGGGGATTCTTTAGCGTCGAAGTCTGCGTTCCCCGTATCCTGAGCCGAGGATTCGAGCGGAATCCTGCGGCACACACAGCGCGGGCACCGGGCCGCTGGAAATGCTGGCGAACGATTCGCAATTCGAGGAAGCGTGGGTGGCAGCGGCCGATGGGCGAACCGCAATGGTTGACCAGTGATGAACAGGCGATCTGGCGCCTGTATCTCGAAGTGAGCCAACGACTTTGGGCCCGGTTGAGCCGCGAGCTGGGCGAAGAGACCGACGTCTCGCTGGCTGAGTACGACGTACTGGTCAAGTTGTCGGAAGCACCGGATCATTCGTTGCGGATGAGTGAGCTGGCCGCACGCACGACCCAATCGCGCAGTAGGCTCACTCATACGGTGTCGCGACTTGAGCGTGAGGGGCATGTCGTTCGCAATCCCACGTCGCAGGATCGTCGCGGAGTGGTCTGCACACTGACTGACGAGGGCCTCGATTTGCTGCGTTCTGCCGCGCCCTCGCATGTCAACTCCGTGCGCACCCATTTCATCGACCAGCTCGATGGTGCGAACTACGAGATGCTGCACCGGATCCTCGTCCGGATGGCCCACCACCTGCGCGAGGTCGATCCCAACAAGGCCCCGTTCAACCCCACGCCGGATGGGGAATAGTTTAAGTTTCAACCAGGTTAGAGCCGGGGTCAGATCGACACTTCGACTTACGAGGAGGGCCCCGTGCCCGCGATAACCGTCGACAACCTCCTGACTCTGCCACGCGTCCACGAGCCTGCACCCTTGGCGCTACCTCGCCCGGTGCGCTCACTCACCACCGCGCCCGCCGCCTTCGAAGGAGAGGGCTTCCCGGTGCGCCGCGCCTTCGCCGGAGTGAGCCTCGACGCGCTCGACCCTTTCATTCACATGGATCAGATGGGCGAGGTCGAGTACGCACCCGGCGAGCCCAAGGGCACGTCCTGGCACCCGCACCGCGGCTTCGAGACCGTGACCTACATGATCGACGGCGTCTTCGACCACCAGGACAGCCATGGCGGCGGTGGCAGCATCACCAACGGGGACACCCAATGGATGACCGCCGGCTCAGGCCTGCTGCACATCGAGAAGCCGCCGGAGTCGCTCGTCATGTCGGGTGGGCTGTTCCACGGCTTGCAGCTGTGGGTCAACCTGCCGCGCACGCTCAAGATGAGTCCGCCTCGCTACCAGGACATCCGTGGCGGTGAGGTCTCGCTGCTGACGAGCTCAGACGGCGGAGCCCTCATCCGGCTGATCGCCGGCGATCTCGACGGCCACACCGGTCCGGGGAGCACGCACACCCCCATCACGGTGCTGCACGTCAGCGTGGCCCCGGGGGCCAGAGTGCGCCTGCCGTGGCGATCTGACTTCAACGCTCTCGCCTATTCGCTGTCGGGTGATGGCTCGGTCGGCGCCGAGAACCGGCCGATCCGCACCGGACAGCTCGCCGTCTTCGGCCAGGGCGACGTGCTCGAGTTCGCCGCCGACCAGAAGCAGGACAGCAAGCACGCCGGGCTCGACCTGTACATCCTCGGTGGGCGCCCGATCCGCGAGCCGGTCGCCGCGTACGGCCCGTTCGTGATGAACACCCGGGCCGAGCTCATCCAGGCCTTCGACGACTTCCAGGCTGGACGACTCGGCACCATTCCGTCGCAGCCGCACCCCGGCCACGACGTGCTGTAAGTCCGGGATTGGCCGGACCTGGCGCCCCCGGGTGTGAGGCGAAGCTGCTGTGCCGACCGCCTGGGTGCGCGGCGCCCTACCTTGACCTGTGCGTTGGCCCTTGGCTGGCGCACGTGCCCGCGACGGGGCGCTGTGTCGATGCCCCGCTGGGTGGGGCATGGTCGTAGTCGCTGGGCCTGCCCACTTTGACCTGTGTGTTCACCTTTGTGGCGTAAGCGCCCGCGATGACGGGGTGGGGTGGGCGCGCTGTGTCGATGCCCCGTTAGGCGGGGCACGGTCATAGTGCCCGGCCCGCCCACCTTGCTACCCGAGCTCGGCAGCCGGCCAACACCATGACGCCGGGCTTGGGCGGCAGGGCAGGATGAACGCCATGAGCACCGCTTCCACCAGCCGTTCCGCAGATCTCTTCGCTCGCGCCCAGGCGGTCACGCCGGGCGGAGTGAACTCTCCCGTCCGTGCCTTCCGAGCTGTGGGCGGCACGCCGCGGTTCATGGCGGCTGGCGACGGCCCGTACCTCACGGACGTCGATGGAAACCGGTATGTCGACCTGGTGTGCTCCTGGGGTCCGATGCTGCTGGGGCACGCGCATCCAGAGGTGTTGGCGGCCGTGGAAAAGGCTGCTATGAAAGGCTTCTCGTTCGGCACCCCCACCGAGAACGAGGTGCTGCTGGCGGAGGAGATCGTGAGCCGGGTGGCGCCGGTGGAGCAGGTTCGCCTCGTCAGCTCTGGCACCGAAGCCACGATGAGCGCCATCAGGTTGGCTCGCGGGTTTACCGGCCGTCCGGCTGTGGTGAAGTTCGCCGGGCACTATCACGGGCACGTCGACGCATTGCTGGCCGCGGCCGGTTCGGGCGTGGCCACGTTCGCCCTTCCCGACACTCCCGGCGTCACGGGCGCGTCGGCCGCCGACACGATCGTGCTGCCGTACAACGATTTCGACGCCGTCACGGCGGCGTTTGCCGAGCACGGCGACCGCATCGCCTGCCTGATCACCGAGGCGGCCGCGGGCAACATGGGCGTCGTGCCGCCGTTGCCGGGTTTCACCGCTCACCTGCGCAAACTCACCCGCGAGCACGGGGCGCTGCTCGTCAGCGACGAGGTGATGACCGGGTTCCGGGTATCGGCTGCCGGCTGGTTCGGGTTGGAGGGTGAACAGGGCGGCGCTCCAGACCTTTTCACCTTCGGCAAGGTGATGGGTGGTGGCTTTCCGGCGGCGGCGTTCGGCGGCCGGGCCGACGTCATGGCCCAGCTGGCCCCCGCCGGCCCGGTGTACCAAGCGGGCACGCTGAGCGGTAACCCGGTCGCGACGGCGGCCGGCCTCACCACGCTGCGGCTGGCCACGACGGAGGTCTACGAGCGGGTGAACGCCGCGTCGAACGCCTTGGCGGGCGAGGTGACGGCGGCGCTGGCGGCCGCCGGAGTGCCACACACCATTGGCCGGGCCGGGTCGATGTTCTCGGTGTTCTTCACCGACCAGACGGTGCACGACTACGCGGGTGCCCAGACCCAGAACACGGCTGCCTTCAAGGCGTTCTTCAACTCGATGCTCGACCAGGGGATCTACCTGCCCCCTTCGGCCTTCGAATCGTGGTTCCTCTCCGCCTCGCATGACGCGTCGGCGCTCGATCAGATCGTGGCCGCGCTGCCTGCCGCGGCGCAGGCCGCAGCCCAGTAGTCTCGCCGCACCCGACGAAGGGAAGCCGTACGTGATCCGCGACTACACCGACGACGAAGCCCGCGCTGCCATGCCCATGAAGTGGGGACTGGTCAAGCCGGGGGTGCTGCCTGCCTGGGTGGCCGAGATGGACTATGCGCTGGCACCCGTGGTGGAGAAGGCGCTGCGCCGGGCGGTCGCGAACCAGGTCACCGGATATCCCGTCTTCAAGCCGGGTGGTGAACTCGGCTCGGCCTATGCGGGTTTCGCGCAACGGCACTTCGGCCACGAGGTGAACGGCGAGCAGGTGATCCCTGTCTCGGATGTGACCGCGGGGGTGCGCTTGGCCATCGACGTCCTGAGCGAGCCCGGCCCCATGGTGTTGCCGCTGCCCGCGTACGACCCACAGCTGCGGCTGGCTGAGGTGCTCGGCCGCCAGCGTGTCGACGTACGGCTCGATCCCGATGCCGAGCGCGCCGAGCTAGATGTGGCCGGCATCGACGCCCGGCTGCGCGAAGGCGCCAAGGTGGTGCTGCTGACTCAACCGCACAACCCCACAGGACGCGTGTACACCCGGGCCGAGCTGGAGGCGTTGCGCGACGTGGTCAACGCGCGCGGTGCCAGGGTGGTCAGCGACGAGATTCACGCCCCGCTGGTGCTGCCAGGGGCCCACCACGTGCCGTACCTGTCGATCCCGGGCACTGCCGGGCATGCCGTGGCCGTGGTGGCGGCGTCCAAGGCCTTCAACACGGCCGGCCTGCGTTGTGCCCAGGTGGTGACGACAGACCGTGCCACCTTCGAGCGGTTGACGAATCAGCCGGTGGCGCGCAACGACTCCTGGTCGCCGCTGGGAGTCATCGCCGGCATTGCCGCCTACACCCACGGCGACGAGTGGCTCGCCGCCCTCATCGAACGCCTGGCCGCCCAGCGGGAGTTGCTCGGCCGGCTGTTGGCCGAGCACCTGCCCAAGGCACGGATGCGTCCGTTGGAGGCCACGTACCTGGCCTGGCTCGATCTGCGGGCCTACGGCCGTGACGACGCCGCGGCGGCAGCCCTTGCCGCAGGGGTGCGAGTGGCGCCCGGGCCTAGCTACGACCCGGACGCCAGCGGACACGTACGACTCAACATCGCCACCTCGCCGGAGCGGCTCACCGAGATCGTCCGTCGGCTCGCCGTCGGCCTCGGCTAGAACGAGGGCTGCCAGGCTCGCTGACGTTGGCAGCTCTCGCCCCGGGACCTCGGATAGCCGGCGCAGTCAACTCCTGAGCGGCAGACGGGTTACCGCTAGCGCTCGGCCGGAGCGGCGGACGGCTCGCCCCCTAGCGCTCGGCCGGAGCGGCGGACGGCTCGCCCCCTAGCGTTCGGCCGGCACGTAGGTCGGCTCGTCGTTCGGTGCCGTCAGTGGGGCCGATTCGGGCGTCGGCGAGGTCCAGTCATGCGTCACCGCCAGGCTCTGCAGATATCGGGTCAGCCGTTCGGCTTCGTGATCGGTGACGTCTTCGGGCAGCATCAGCTTGGCCTGCAACCCTGGCCGCAGCGGGAACGGGTACTCGATCAACGCCGACCCGTCAGAGCTAGTGAGTCCGCGACCGTTCATGGTGTCGTGCCCATTCATGTCACCGTGCCCGTCCACGGCGGCCAGGGGAGCCAGTTCAGCCGTCGACAGCTCACGCGCTGCCGCACCCGCGGTCGGTTGGGCGCCTGGGCGCCAGACCAGCACGCATGCGCCGAGCAGGCCCAGCACCGCCAGACCGGCAGGCAGCAGCATGCTCTGGCTCATGGCCTTGGAGAAGCCAGCTTCGAGGGCCGCCGGGATCTGCGAGGCCATGGCCCACATGCCGCTGGTGCCCGATGATGACGAGCCGGGGAGTTCGCTCGTGAGGCGCTGCTGCATGAGCGCGGCGATGGCGGCACTGCCCAGCACGGCGCCGATCTGGCGGATCGTGTTGTACACACCGGCGCCGGCTCCGGCGCGATGCGGCGGGAGGTTCCGCGTGGCCGAGACCGACAGCGGGCCCCAGATGCCCGTCCCGGCAATGCCCATGAGAGCTGACGGCGCAAGCTGCCACAGGATGTTGATGCCCGGCTGCATCAGGTAGGCGTACCAGGCGAGCGAGAGCCCGAAGAGGACGAAGCCTGCGACCGCCACCGGCCTGGCGGAGTGGTTGTTGACATGGCGCCCGACGAACGGGGACAGGGCCGCGGTCAGAACGGCGTTCGGCAGCATCAGCAGGGCCGAATCGGTGGGGCTGAGACCGCGGGCCACCTGCGCGAAGAGGATGAGCGGGAACGCCATGGCGGTGACGATGAAGCCCATCGCGAAGATGCCGATGCCTGCGGCGCAGAAGTTCCGGTCGGCGAACAGGCCTAGCGGCACGAGCGGCTCTGCGCGGTTGTACTTCTGCCACACCACGAACAGGCCCAGGACGACGATGCCGGTGATGATCAGACTCCAGACGCTGATCGGCCCCTTGATGGTGCCCCAGTTGTAGTTCTCGCCCTCCTCCAGGCCGAAGACCAGGCAGAACATGCCCGCCGCCGATAGCAGCACACCCAGCAGATCGAAGGTGTGCGAGTGGGTCTGGAGCTTGGGCACCAGCCGCGCGGCCAGCACGAAGCCGATCACGCCGACCGGCACGTTGACGAAGAAGATCCACTCCCAGCCGAGGTGGTCGACCAGCAGGCCGCCGACGATGGGGCCTACGAGGATGGCTGCGCCGGCCGTCGATCCCCAGAGCCCCATGGCCGCGCCACGTCGGTTGGGCGGGAAGGTCCGGGTGATGATCGCCATGGTCTGCGGGGTGAGCAGAGCAGCGCCCAGGCCCTGAACGGCACGGGCGACGATCAGCACCTCGATGCTGTTGGCCAGGCCGCAGGCGGCCGAAGAGAGGGTGAAGATCGTGAGGCCGAGCAGGTACATGTTCTTCGGCCCGAAGCGGTCGCCGAGCCGGCCGGTGATGAGCAGCGGGACGGCGTAGGCCAGCAGGTAGGCGCTCGTGACCCAGATGACCTGGGAGATGTCGGCGTCGAGGCCGCGCATGATGGCCGGCACGGCCACCGAGACGATGGTCGAGTCGACGAGAATCATGAAGAAGCCGATGATCAAGGCCCAGAGGGCCGGCCACGGCGATCGCTCTGGTTGTGGTGTTGTTGTCATGATGACTTTCTTGGTGCAGTGAGGTGTTGAGGTTCGGGGCATCCGCCGGCGAGGGCCGGCGTCAGGCCCGCTGGTTCACGAGGTCGTCCGGTTGCACGAGGTTGGCCGGTTGGGCGGATGGGGCCGGTTGCAAGAGTGGGGGTTGCTGAGGTGGGGCGGGTGGCTGGGGCGGGGCCGGAGAGTTCCAATCCAGTTCGCCTGCGTCAAGCTCGACGATGCGTTGCAGACACCAGCTCCGCTCGAAACAATGGAAATTGCGGAGATAGTCCACGTCGAGCCAGAAGCGGTGCGGTAGAGCGCGTTCGCGCAGGTGAGCGATGTCGGTGTCGAGTTCGGCGATCTCGGATTCGAGGATGTGCACGCGGGCAAGCAGCAGTTCGCGAACCTCGCCCGCAGGCAGGTGGGAAGCCTCCGCGACGGCTACCGGAAACTGTGGGTACTCCCGCGCGGGGAGTGCGAGCATCTCGCGCACCTGCCGCTCCAGCGCCTCGCGGCCCGCAGCCGTGATCGAGTAGGTGGTTCGTTCGGGACGGTTGCCCTCTCGCTGCGTTCCGACGGCTTCGAGCAGGCCGTCACGGGCCAGACGGTCGATCGCGTGGTACAGCGTGCCCGCCGTGAGCTTGACCGTGCGGTCTTCGCGACGCGAGCGCAGGATCGAGAAGACCTCGTAAGGATGGCGGGGCTCTTCGGCCAGCGTTGCGAGAGCAGTGATGGCCAGCGCTGTCAGTGGCGCCTGCTTCCGTGTCATGCGCATCCCTCTTCTTGCGGCCTGCTTGCTGTCTTCTCTGCGGTTGCTGTCTTTACCCCGGGTTGCTGTCTTCACCCTGGGCGAGCGGTTCCCCCGCATTGGTTATTCCTCACGGAATATTACGTCTGGAAGGTGTGGACGTCAATCGATCTGTCGCCGCTGTTTCTGAGCGCCTACGATCGCGGCCGTGACAGTACCGAGCCGCCCCGACATTCAGGCCGCTGCTGACCGGATCGCGGCCTACGTCCGGCGAACCCCGGTGCTGGACGAGGGGAGCGTCGTTCTCAAGCTCGAATTCCTTCAGCACGCGGGCAGTTTCAAGCCGAGGGGAGCGTTCAACTCGGTGCTGTCGCCGGGCCGCAGGCCGATCCGGCTGGTGGCCGCGTCAGGTGGCAATCATGGGCTGGCGGTGGCGCATGTGGGCGCACGTCTGGGCATCGAGACCGACATCTTCGTCCCGGTCATCGCCTCGCCGATGAAGGTGACCGCGATCGCCACTCTGGGAGCGCGGATTCACCAAGGTGGCGCAAACTTCGCCGAGGCCCTGGCTGCGAGCCAAGCATGGGCCGATGCGCCGGACGCCCTCGTGGTGCACGCCTACAACGGACTGCCCACCCTGGCCGGTCAGGGCACCATCGCGCTGGAACTGTCGGCGCAGGCACCCGACCTCGATGTGCTGTTCATCGCTACCGGCGGCGGTGGGCTGCTCGGTGGCATCGCGGCCTGGTACGCGGGTTCGCCCGTTCAATTGGTGGCCGTGGAACCCGCAGAGTGTCCTTCGATGCACCGTGCTCTGGTCGCGGGTGAGCCGGTCGCGTCACCTGTAGGCGGACTGTCGGCAGATTCGCTCGGGGCCACCCAGGTAGGCCAGGACGGCTTCGATGCGGCCCGGCGTGCGCACGTTAGGAGCGTGCTGGTGAGCGAGGAGGAGATCGCGCAGGCCCGCCGATTGCTTTGGCGCAACTACCGGATGGCCGTCGAACCCGGGGGCGCTGTCGCCTACGCAGGCTGGAGAGCTGCCGCCGCCAGCGGCGATCTTGACGGCCGGCGCGCGGGGGTCATCGTCTGTGGCGCGAATGCTGACCCGTCCGACTTGGCCTGAGTGGCTGACCCGTTAGGGCGGAGCCGCCCAGGTTTTTGCGCGTTATGGCGATGCCCCGCCGGGCGGGGCATCGACACAGTCCCGCCACCCCGAGGCTCTGTAGCCCTGCCTGGGCAAGAACCTGCCCGGCACCCGTCGCCCACCAGCGCGCGGGCCGGCCAGCGGCGTTGGCCGGCAGACCGCCCGGATTGGGGCGGACAGGCTTGCGACCCGTTGGGCAGGGCCAGGCAGGGTGGAGTCCAGTCGGACAGGGCTGGGCCGGGCTGGGTCTAGTTGGGCCGGGCCTGGCCCGATCCCAAGGCTGCGGGCATCGCCGCTCGTCACAGTTCGACAGCGGTGGCGAGTTCTGGAGGTCCGCGGGGCCAGGACTCGCGTGACCCAACTCGCGCGGCCTACTCGCCCAGGTCGCGCTGTATCGTCTGCATCGCCCTGCGGCGCGTCGTCACTGCCGATTTATCGGCCTCCTGGCGGAGGGGTTGGCCGGGGCACTCAGGAGAGTTTGCGAGGATGTCCCGCATGGCCACCACGACGCTCGTCCATCTGGTGCGGCACGGCGAGGTCTTCAACCCCGACGGCGTGCTGTACGGCCGGCTGCCCGACTTCCACCTCTCGGAGCGTGGTCGGGCCATGGCGCGCCGGGTGGCCGACCATCTGGTCCAGACTGGCGCCGATGTCGTGCACCTGCGCGTATCGCCGCTGGAGCGGGCGCAGGAGACCGCCGCCCCGCTCGCTGAGGCGTTGTCGCTGCCGATCGTCACTGATGCCCGGCTCATCGAGGCCGGCAACGACTTCGAAGGTCTGAAAGTCTCCGGGCGGCGCAGCGTCCTGCTGGAACCGCGGTACTGGCGGCTGCTGCGCAATCCGCTGCGGCCGTCGTGGGGGGAGCCCTACACCGATCAGGTGACGCGAATGAGGGCAGCCATCGCCGACGCGGGCGAGGCGGCTTACGGGCACGAAGCCGTGCTGGTCTCCCACCAGCTGCCGGTCTGGATCTCGCGGCTGGCTGCGGAGGGGCACCGGCTCGCGCACGACCCGCGCCGACGTGAGTGCACTCTCGCCAGCATCACCACGCTGGTGCTGCTCGACGGCGAGATCGTCGACGTGCGGTACGCCGAACCCTGCGCCGACCTGCTGGTGGGCGCCAACCCGGTATCGGGAGCGTGATGACCATCCGCTCACCGCACCGCAACCGGATGGTCCTGGCCGGCGCCGCCGTCGTCGTGAGTCTGGCCCTCGGTGGATGCACGGCCATGAACGGTCCCTCCGCACAGGCCAGAGCCGGCGACGACAAGGGCTATGTGGCTGGCGACGGCAGCGTCGAGGAGTTCACGCCCGCCCAACGGGGCAAGCCCATCACGGTGAGCGGCACCGACTCGGCAGGCAGACAGGTCAGCAGCGACGCGTTCCGCGGCCGGGTGCTCGTGCTCAACCTCTGGTACGCCTCGTGTGGACCGTGCCGCAATGAGGCTCCCGACCTGGCCAAGATCGCCGGTCAGACGGCGCCCGACCATGTCGCCTTCCTTGGCATCGACACCCGGGACGATGCCCCGACAGCGGCGGCCTTCGAGCGCACCTTCGAGATGCCCTACCCCTCGATCGTCGACCAGTCGGGCCGAGGCCGTGCTCGCGCTGCGCGGGGTGGCCACACCCAACGCCGTGCCCACCACGCTGGTGCTCGACAAACAGGGCCGAGTGAGCGCGCACATCTCCGGGCGGCTCGACCCCTCCATCCTCAGTAGCCTCATCACTACTGCGGTCGCTGAGAAGTCCTGAGCCGCAATGAGTATCGGCGAGGAACTGAGTAGGCAAGTGTTGAGTGGTCCGCTGCTCGTGGGGCTGCCGATCGCGGCGCTCGCCGGCATCGTCTCGTTCGCCTCGCCCTGCGTCTTGCCGCTCGTGCCCGGTTATCTCGGCTATGTCACCGGGCTCACCGGTGTGCAGCCCGATCGGCAACGTCGCTCGCTGGTGCTTGCCGGGGCCTTGTTGTTCGTGCTCGGCTTCAGCGTGGTCTACGTCCTCGTCGGCTTCACGGCGGGCACGCTCGGTGGATTGCTGCTGCAGTGGCAGCGCCCGATCAGCCGGGTGCTCGGGGTGGTCGTCATCGTGATGGGCCTGATGTTCCTGGGAGTGCTGCCAGGTTCCGGCGTCGATCGGCGCATCGACTGGCGTCCGCGGGCGGGCCTGGCGGGGGCACCCGTCCTGGGGATGGTGTTCGGCCTGGGGTGGGCACCCTGCATCGGGCCGGTGTTCAGCGCGGTGGCACTGCTGTCGGTATCCACGGGCGGCGCCACCCGCGGTGCCCTGCTCGCGCTCGCCTACTGCCTGGGGCTCGGACTGCCGTTCGTGCTGGTGGCCGCAGGTCTCGGCCGTGGCCGTGCCCTGGGTTGGATACGCAGGCATCGGCGCGGCATCAGCCGGTTCGGCGGCGGCATGCTCGTTCTCGTCGGGCTGCTGCTCGTGAGCGGGTTGTGGACGTCGTGGATCGACACCGTCCGGCTCTGGATCGAGCAGGGCGCCGACTTCCGGACGGTGATCTGATGAGCGACGACACCCTGCGCAGCGCGGGAGCCGATCTGGACACCTCGCCCGAGCGCGCCGAGTCGGCGCGCGACGACACCGATCCCACCCTGCCCAGACTCGGCTTCGTCGGCTGGCTGCGCTGGGCCTGGCGACAGCTCACCAGCATGCGGACGGCTCTCATGCTGCTCCTGCTGCTGGCGGTGGCTGCGGTGCCGGGGTCGATGGTGCCCCAGCGCGGTGTGGATCCCACGAAGGTGGCGCGCTACATCACCGAGCATCCGGCGACCTCGCCGTGGCTCGACCGGCTCGGGCTCTTCGACGTGTACTCCTCGCCGTGGTTCTCCGCGATCTACTTGCTGCTGTTCCTGTCGTTGATCGGCTGCGTCGTACCCCGCACGAAGGCCCACCTGAGCGCGTTGCGAGCCCGACCGCCGCGGACGCCGGTGCGCCTGGACCGACTTCCCGCGTATGCGAGCGCGCCCGCCGCCGAGGCGGCCAGTGCTGACGATGTGCTCGCCGCCGCGGCCAAGGCGCTGAAGCGTTCGCGCTACCGGGTCGAGCTGCGAGCTGCCACCGGACGATCAGGTCGAAGGGCCCCGGCCGACCTGGGTTCGGTGGCCGCCGAGCGGGGCTACCTGCGCGAGACGGGCAACCTGCTCTTCCACGTCGCCCTGCTCGGGCTGTTGGTGTCGGTGGCGGCCGGTTCGTTGCTGTCGTACCGCGGTCAGGTGATCGTGAGCCAAGGCCAGGGCTTTGCCAACGTCGTCAGCCAATACGACAGCATCGACACCGGCGCATGGGTGAATCCCGATGCGCTGCAACCGTTTCAGGTCACTCTCGACTCCTTGACGGCTCGGTTCGAGACGCAGGCCGGCGGCAACCAGTTCGCTGCCGCGCGCTACTTCGATGCTGCCGTCACGGTGGTCGACAAGCCCGGCAGCAGCCCGCGCAAGGCCAACATCCAGGTGAACCACCCGCTCGACATCGATGGCGCCAGCGTCTACCTGCAGGGCAACGGCTACGCCCCGGTGGTCTCGATTCGCAACGGCGCTGGCCAACTCGTGCAGTCGGGCGCCGTGGTGTTCCTGGCACAGGACTCCATGTACACGTCCACCGGCGTGGTGAAGGTGCCCGACAACAAGCCGCAACTCGGCCTGCAGGGCGTCTTCCTGCCGAGCATGGCCACCCAGGGCGGCCAACCGGTTTCCGTCTTTCCAGACCAGCTCAACCCGCGCCTGGTGTTCACCCTGTGGACGGGCAACCTCGGCCTCGACACCCGGCCACAGTCGGTCTATCAACTCGACACCACACAGATGACCCAGGTGAGCAGCGGCGGCAAGGCGTTCACGGCCATGCTGGCCCCCGGCCAGTCCGTCACCCTGCCGAATGGGCTCGGCACGGTCACCCTTGATCGGGTTGACCGGTTCGCGGCGCTGCAGATCCGCACCGACCCGGCCAAGGGTTGGGCACTGGTGTTCGCCGCGCTCGCCCTGTGCGGGCTGGCGCTGTCGCTGTTCGTGCCGCGTCGACGGGTCTGGGTGCGCCCAGTGAGCCGAGATGGTCGTATCGTGATCGAGGTCGGGGCGCTGGCCCGCAGCGAAGACCCCCGGCTCGAGGCGGAGGTGGCCGAATTGCTGGCTCGGTTGCCGCGACATCCGGACGCCGATCTGCCTGCTGGGCAGGGGACGGATTCGAACGGAACCGGCGCTGGCCGGCTGGCTCCGGTGCCGGTGGATTCGAGCCGGTCAGATTCGGGCCGGTCAGATTCGGGCCAGTCAGATTCTGTCCAGTCAGATTCGGGCCGGGCAGAGAGTTCCCCGGCGCGCAACTAACGCGCTGGCTGTTGAAGGCGCAGTAAGAGGAGGCACGCGACGTGGTCAATGAGACCCTCGCCCAGATGAGCAACCTGCTCGTCTATTCGGCCATGACCGTCTACGCATTGGCTCTCGTGGCCTTCTGCATCGACCTCGCGGGGCGCAGCCGTCCGGTGGCCGAGAGCGCGGGCGTCGCTCGCGAACGCGTCGCGCAGGCCGTGGGAGGCGGAGCCGGCTCGTTGGCCGATGCCCTGCCGGAGGCACCCGACGACGAGGTGAATCAACCGGGCAACAGCGTCCCAGTCGGGCCGGCCTCAAGCAGGTCACTAGGCATCGCGGTCGCGTTGACGTGGCTGGGTGCGGCCCTGCAACTGGGGGCCGTGGTGACCCGCGGAGCGTCGGTGACCCGCGTGCCGTGGGCCAACATGTACGAGTTCTCCCTGACCGGCTCCTTCGTGGTGGCCGCCGTCTATCTGGGCTTGACCCGGTGGCGTCCGACGCTGCGCCCGTTCGGCGTCTTCGCGGTGGGCCCGGTGTTGTTGTCGCTCGGCCTGGGGATGACGGTGCTCTACACGCAGGCCGCGCAACTGGTGCCCGCCCTGCAGAGTCCCTTCCTGATCATTCACGTCTCGATCGCCTTCACCTCGTGCGCCCTCTTCACGGTGGCGTTCTCGGTGCAGTTGCTGCAGTTGTTCCAGTCCCGACGTGAACAGATCCTCGCCGCCAAGGGCCGGGCCCGCGGAGTCTTCCTGGAGCTCCTGCCGGGTGCAGCCGAACTCGAACGGCTCGGTTACCGGATCGTCGCGATCTCGTTCCCGCTCTGGACGTTCACCCTCGTGGCGGGTGCGATCTGGGCCGAGAAGGCCTGGGGGACGTATTGGGGCTGGGACCCCAAGGAGGTCTGGACGTTCGTCGTCTGGACGATCTACGCGGCCTACCTGCATGCCCGGGCTACCCGTGGTTGGGACGGCCGTCGCGCTACCTACATCGCATTGCTTGGCTTCGCCGCGGTGATCGTCAACTTCTCGGTGGTGAACGTGTTCTTCACCGGCCAGCACTCGTACGCGGGAATCGGGTAAAGCGCCATGGGCTCTTTCGTCATGTACTCATCGCTGCGGTTGGTGCTGTTCCTCGTGGCGCTGCTTGGGCTGTACCTGGTGGGCGCACGGGGGCTTCTGCTCGTCGTGCTCGCGGCTGCCGTGTCAGGCGCGGTGTCGTACCTGTTCCTCCGCGGCCCCCGCGACAAGCTGGCGATCGCGATCTCCGACCGGGTAGAGGGCAAGTCTCGCTCGAAGTTCCAAAAGACAGTGGCCGAGGACGCGGCCCTCGAAGACGCTGCGGCCGACGCCACCGGTCCCTCGTCCGAGAGTCCGCCGACCGAGCGTCGCTGACCGAGGCCGAATCCCCGCGTGGGTGAAGGGCTCTTCAGGCAGCCGACAAGACGAGTCCGAGCCCGATGAGGAGCGCGTAGGCCAATTCCAGCCGAGTGGTTCCTGCCAATACCGGAACGAGTTGGCGGCCGGTGCTGCCGTCCAGCACTTGACGGATGGGCGCGATCGCCAGGGGGAGCGCAAGCACCGCGAGCCAGGCCCAGGGGTGACGCGCAGCCACCGGCACGATGAGGGCGAACGCCCCTGCGAGCATGCCCGCGTACAGCAGCCGGGTGGAGTGGTCGCCGAGTCGCACCGCGAGGGTGAGTTTGCCGGCGATGCGATCGGTGGGGATGTCGCGCAGGTTGTTGGCCACCAGCAGGGCGCTGGAAAGCAGGCCAGTGGCGACGGCCAGAGCCGTCGTGGTGCCGTCGACCTGTTTGGCCTGGGTGTAGCAGGTGCCGAGCACGGGGATGATTCCGAAGCAGATGAACACGGCGACCTCGCCGAAGCCGCTGTAGCCGTACGGCCGTTTGCCGCCCGTGTAGAACCAGGCAGCGGCCACCATGGCCGCACCCACGATGAACAGGAACCAGGTGCGGCTGGCGATCACAAGGACGGCGCCGGCCAGCACGGCCACTCCGAAGCAGGTGAAGGCAGCGTTGCGGACGAGCTTGGGCTTTGCCCGCCCGGACCCCACGAGCCGAAGAGGGCCTACGCGGTTGGCGTCGGTGCCGCGAATTCCATCGGAATAGTCGTTGGCGTAGTTGACGCCAACCTGTAGGGCGAGGGCGACCACCATGGCCAGCGCGGTGCGACCGAGGCTGAAGGCATCAAATGCCGCTGCTGCGCACGCGCCAACGATGACAGGAGCGACGGCGGCGGGCAGCGTTCGCGGGCGTGCGCCGCTGACCCAATCGGAAAGCGAGGCGGTGGTCACGACCGGCAAGACTAGCGATGCCGAGACAGAGCGCACATTCGCGCCAGGACGGAGCTCGGTGGGTCTAGGTGCGCCCGGGTTGGCGGCGCTGCCAGCTCACGATCCGGAGTCGACCGGCGCTGTGTCGATGGCCCGGCTGGCGGGGCACTGTCGTAGTGGTGGGTGTGGGGTGGGTCGCGCGGCGCTGTATCGATGGCCCGGCCGGCGGGGCATCGTCATAACGCAGTCACTCCCGTGCGCGTGCGCCCGGTTCGGCCCCGGGGGTCCCCAGGTGGCGCGCGAGTAGACCGGTGGCAGACCTTCACCCCGACCGGCCGTCGACCCGACCGGCCCGCCGATCCGACCGGTCGCCAGCCCGGCTGGTCGCGGTCGCGCGGCTCAGGAGAGCATGGGAGGTCGGGGATCACCCTCGGATGCGTCGACGTCCTGGCATCGAATGGCCAACTCGATCGCAGCCCGCCGGTCGGGCTTGCCGATGCCCAGTCGGGGAAGTTCAGAAACGACGAGCAGTTGTCTCGGGGCGGCGTAGCGTGCCAGCCGCTCGCTCACGAGAGCCTTTGCCGAGGCAAGGGTCGCAGCTGGGTCGATCTCGTGACCGGTTACGAGTGCGATCAGCTGTTGGCCCCAATCCGGGTGCGGGACACCCACGACCAGCACCTCGTCCACACTCGGAAGAGTCGCAATGATTCGTTCTACCGCAACGGGATTCACCTTCTCGCCGCCGGTAACGATCACATCGTCGAAGCGGCCGAGGATCTCGACCCGGCCCTCCGCGTCGATCCGTGCCAGATCGCTGGTGACGAACCAGCGCGTTGGGGCGGATGGCAGTGGCGGGAACTGAGTCGGCGCGGCCGGAAGTGATAAGGCCGGGAGTGGTGTGACCGGCGCCAGCCGGGCCGGTAAGGACGAGTCGTCGGGGCGCCCGCGATAGCCGCTGGCCAGCACGGCACCAGACAAGGCGAGTCTGCCATCGGGCCTGAGGTCGGTTCGAACGCCGTCCAACGGCAGCCCGTCGTAGAGGCAGCCGCCGCAGGTCTCGGTGGAGCCGTACGTCGTGATGACCCGCCACCCTTGTGCGCCCGCTTGGCTGAGCAGTCCCGGTGGGGGAGCGGCGCCGCCCAGCAGGATCGTGAGCTCGGGCGGTGCGCTGAGCCGCGAGTCGTCGAGCAGCCTGCGCAATTGGGTGGGCACGAGCGAGACATAGCGAACCGGCGGCCCGGCGTCGTCCCGTAGTGCGTGTTGGAAACACTTGCTGGTGAAGGGCTCCGCAGGATCCATCCGTCGGGGCCTTCGATCGACGCGGGAGGCCAGCGCCGACCGGACGAGCACCTGCCAGCCCGCCACGTGAGTCAGCGGCAAGGTCAGCAACCAGCGGGCCGGTGGGCCGATCCGCTGGTGGGTCGCCGTGGCCGAGGCCAGCAGGGCCGGGCTGCTGAGCTCCACCACCTTGGGCGTGCCGGTGGAACCCGAGGTGGGCAGCAGCAGCGCCGTATCGTCTGCCAGCGGCTCGTCGAGCCTTGCCTCTTTCGCGAGCTGACGACCCAGGTCGCTCGGCGGGAGAGGCAGCAGCGCCGGACCAGAGCCGTCGAGCGCTCGCTGCAGTTCGCCCATGAGACCTTCGACAGAGCCCATGCTGTCGACGATCTTCACCCCACGCTTGCTCACGACGTGCGAGCGTACGTCGCACGGCGCCGTTCCTGACGCGTACACCGGTGCATGTCGTCAGCTCTGGTGTTCGGCGAAGAACCGCACCAGCTCGGCCGAAGCGTCCGGGCCGGGCGCGGTGTAGGAGGCGCCGGGGGTGCCGCCCGACCAAGCGTGCCCGAGGCCTGCGACCTTCCAGACCTCCACCTGGCTGCGACCTTGCAGGGAGTAACTGAGCACAGTGCAGTGATGCCCGTCCGACACCACGTTGGCCACCGCCCGTTCCGCGTCTGCGGGCGCGAACTGCGCGGCCAGCTGGGAGGCATTGACAGGGGCCACGGTGGTGTCGGCCTCGCCGTGGAAGCAGATCATGGGCACCGTTCGGGCCAGGGGACTCCCTTCGCCGCCCGTTCGCATGGCCGCGAACGCCGACCCCACGTCGTGAGCGCTGCGGTAGGGCAGTCCCGAATGGATTCCCACGGCCGCCACCAGGTCGGGGTGAGTGCCCGCGAGCACCGCGGCCATGGCTGCGCCGGCGGAGAATCCGGCGACGTAGACCCGGCGGGTGTCGGCGTCGTGTTCGGCCATCACCTCGCCGATGAGGCCTGCCAGCAGGGCCGGTTCGCCCTTGCCGCGCGATTGGTGCTCGGGCGCGAACCAGTTCCAGAACCGCATCGGATTGGCGGAAGTCACCTGTTCGGGGTAGGCCACGAGAAATCCGTGCTGTTCGGCGAGTTCGTTCATCCTGGTGGCGACGACGAAGGCATGCGCGTCCTGGGTGCCGCCGTGCAGCATGACGACGAGCGGCCGCCGAGCCTCGGCCGGCCTGCTCGGCACGTAGACCAGATATGGACGTTCGCCGGCCGGGCCGGAATACGTGCCTCGGTGCAGAGTGCCAGGCAAATCGCTGCCGCGCACGGGAGCGCCAGCTTTCCCACTGCCGCGCAGATCGGTGCCGGGCAGGATCAGCTGCTTCAGCGTCGCGGGGTCGAGCTGGTGACGAAGTTCCGGGAGCGCCCGCAGATTGTCGATCAGCCCGGCCAGGTGTCCGGCTCGCGACGGATCTGACGCCTGCTTCGGTGTTTGCTGCGAGTCTTGGGGATTCGCTCGAGGCGGAGGTTGCGCAACGCCCGCGAGCATGGCCTGTAGCTGCGCGGTTGCTTCGGACAGCTTGCCCTCGCGGGTGAGCCGGGTCGCCTCGCACATGCTGGAATCTCTGTCGCTTGTCATGATTCGTCAACTCTCGGTAGTGATTGACTCGGGAAGACCGGGTGTTCAGAAGGTGCGTGACTTCAGAGCCGCCTTGACGGCCGGCGGGGCACGAAAGGCGCCCAGCACCTCTATGTGCGCGACGGTGGCCAGCGCGAGTTCAGGGCTCACGTCGGCCGCGATGGTCGCCAGGCCGAGCACCCGCACGTCGAGTTGCTCGCCCGAGGCCTGCGCCCGTTCGAGTTCAGCCCGACTCAGGTGACGAGTGCCGAGCACCAGGGTCTTGCGCGCCGCCGACTGTTCGACCATGCCGGCCTGGGTGGCGAGCTGGTTGCGAATCGCCGTGCGGATGAAGTCGGTTCGGTTGGAGTAGAACCCCTCGGAGACCAGCAGGTCGATCTGACCAAGGTCGATCAGGCCGAGGTTAATGGTGATCTTCTCGGTCTTGTCTGTGTCGCCCGGGGACATGCGTGCTCACTTTCGTGGCTCTAGGTACGCCGTATGGATTCCATAACCCATCCATATGGATGGTGGCATGCGCGGACGGATTGAGCAAGGCGAATCGCTTCGGCTCGCTCAGGCCGCCGGCCGACATCGTGGGGAGCGTCCGGGCCACGAGTCGATGACCCAGGTTGGTCGTCGACGAATCCGCCGGACCAACGCTCAGAGGATCCAGAAGGACGGGGCCTCACCTACGCTTGTACTCCTGTCCCCAGCGTTGGAGGCCCGATGCGACGCCGCCGCTGCACCGGAACCATTGCCGTCCTTGTGCTGGCTGGCGTGCTTGGCGGCTGCAGCCAGGCGGCCTCACCCACTCGGACGAGCCAGCCGACGACCTCGCCGGCGGGCCCCGGGCTGAAGGTCGACGTGCTGAGCGATGAGCTCGAGTACCCCTGGGATGTTGCGCAACTGTCCGATGGCTCGTTGCTGGTCGACGAACGCGAAGGCAAACTGGTGCGGATTGCCGACGGACGCACAACGCCGGTCAAGGCCGATCTCAGCGACCTCTACGCCCACGGTGAGACGGGTCTGATGGGGCTGGTGCTCGACCCGGGCTTTGCCCACAACAGGCGCTTCTATACGTGTCAAGGCAACGCGCCCGCGCACGATATTCGGGTGATCGCCTGGACTCTGGCGCCCGACAACTCCGAAGCCCGCCGCGTCGACGACCCGCTCGTGCGCGGACTCGAATTGTCGTCAGGACGACATGGCGGGTGCCGGTTGCTGTTCGACTCGACAGGTGCACTGCTGATCTCAGCCGGCGACGCGGCGGTGGGACGCAACGCCCAAGACCTGACCAGGCTGGGTGGAAAGGTGTTGCGAGTCAACGCTGTCGACGGCTCGCCGGCGGCGGGCAATCCTTTTCTCGATGCCGAGAACCCCAAGACCCGGCTGATTTATAGTTACGGCCACCGAAATGTTCAAGGCTTGGCGCTGCGCCCCGGGAGCGATCAGGTGCTGGAGGCCGAGCACGGGCCCGATCGCGATGACGAGGTGAACGTGCTTCGGGCCGGCGGCAACTACGGATGGAATCCGGTGGGATCGTCACCGGCCGACTACGACGAGTCAGTACCCATGACCGACCCGGCGATCAAGGGCTCCATCCCGGCGGTGTGGAGTTCCGGTTCTTCCACAGTAGCCATCTCGGGGGCGGCGTTTCTCGAAGGTGAGCAGTGGGGCGAGCTGAACGGTCGGCTGGCGGTCGCGGCGCTGAAAGGGGAGCACCTGATGCTGCTCGACCTGGCCGGTGACGGCACGGTGCGCTCGGTTACGGTGCCGAAGGAACTCGACCAGACGCATGGCCGGTTGCGGGCCGCGCGAACGGGCGCCGACGGTGCGCTCTACCTCACGACCGACAATGGCGTGGACGATCAGGTGCTGCGGGTTTCTCCTGCCTCCGGCTCTCGGTAGTGATGCCTCGAGGCAACCGGCTGGTCGCCATCGCCAGCAGGAATGTCGGTGGTTCTGGCTACGCTCGTGAACGTGTCTGAAACCCTCAGTCGATGGTCGAGTGAGCGGGTAGAGGGGCTGGCTCCCGACGCCGCGTCGATCACTGCCGCGCGCAGGCTGGCGTTCGGCTCGGGGTGGAGCGAGGAAGGCTGCTCGGCGTCAGCGGTGTGGGGGCAGTGCAAGGGCTCGGGCAAGACTGCGTACCGCACGGTGGTCGCTCTCAACGGTCCTGCCTATCAGTGCTCGTGTCCCAGTCGGAAGTTCCCGTGCAAACACAGTCTGAGCCTGCTGCTGCGTTGGGCGGAGGGGGCTGTGCGGCCCGGGGAGCCTGCCGACTACGTCCTGGCATGGCTGAGCAGCCGCGCCGAGCGGGCCGAGAAACAGGCGGCGAAAGCTGCGGCACCCGCCAAGCCACGCGACGAACAGGCGGCGGCCGAGCGGGCCGAGGCACGCGCGCAGCGGGTCTCTGCCGGGCTCGCAGAGCTCGATCGATGGTTGACCGATCAGGTTCGCGGAGGCCTGGCCGGCCTGCAGGGCAAGCCCTACTCCTTCTCCGCGGTGGCGGCCCGCATGGTCGACGCGCAGGCACCTGCGGTGTCGTCCTGGTTGTGGCGGCTGCCGGGGGTGATCCTGAGCGGGCCCGGCTGGCCCGATCGTCTGCTGGAAGAGTTCGCCCTCCTGCGTTTGCTGGCGCGGGCACATGCGCGCCTGCCTGAACTCGACGCGGGGTATCCCGCGATGGCGGCCACGGTCCGTGCGCACGTGGGCTATCCCGTGGCCACCGAGGCTGTGCGGTCTACCGCTGCGGTGCGCGATCACTGGGCCGTCTACGCGGTGCGCGATACCGAACTCGACAACCTCATCCAGCGTTCGGTGTACCTCCATGGCCAGCAAACGAATCGGATGGCGACGATCCGCTCCTACGCGGCAGGGGGGCAACCTCTGGACGATTCCTTGGCCGCCGGCGATGCCTTCGACGGTGAGCTGCACTTCTACCCGGGAGCGCGACCCTGGCGCGCAGTCCTTGGCAACCGGCATGCAGCCCTACCTGCCTTTCCCGCTCCGCCCGAGCGCACAGCGCGCGAGGCCGTCGCCAAGGTCGCGGCAGCGCTCGCCCTCGACCCTTGGACGCGAGCCGTCACCGCTTTCGTCGCCGCGCAGCCGATTCAGCGCGACGACAGGCGCTGGGTAGGCGTCGACACCGATGGCACCGAGTTGCCGCTGCTGGGCGCCCAGCACTGGACATGGCTCTCGCTGTGCCTCGGCGTGGCCCGGCCCACTCTGCTGGAGTGGACACCGTCGGGCTGGTTGCCGTTGGCCACGATGTCCGGCAGCGGCTCGGCTGGCACCACGCAGCTGGGAGTGCTGGCGTGACGACGTGGGAGTCGTTGGTGGCCTCGGCGGTGCAGGGCACAGCGCGTCGCGCGGTGCAGCCGTCGGAACTGATGGACGACCTCGGCCTCGACGCGGTGGGCCTGGGAGGCAATCCCGCGGAGCTGCTGCTGGACGCTGCGGCCCTGGCCACCGTGGCCCGACGGGCGGGGGCGCAGCTCGTGATGGGGCCACCCGTGCGCGATCCAGTGCCGATCGATCCGCGGGCTGTCATCCCGTCCGAGGTGTTCGGGTTGGACGTGAGCCGGCAGACCTATGCCGAGATCCTCCGTCTGGCGCGCAGGCACAACCTCCGGCTGCCGGGCGGTTCGCTGGTCGACCTGATGCATGCCGGTGTGCGCTTTCCAGAGATTGCCCGCGATCTGATGGCCGCCGCAGGACCCATCGGCCTTCGGCTCGCGAGGCTGAACCCGGAATGGAACTCTCTTCTCGGCGCCGTAGAGCCCAGAGCCGTTGCGCTGCAATCGGTTGGCCACGACGGCGAACCCGGCTCGGTGTGGAGTACGGGAACGGCCCAGCAGCGGCTCGACTGGTTGGCGGCGCTTCGGCAGGTGGATCCTCAACAGGCTGGTGCGCTGTGCCGCGACGTGCTGCGGGGCGCCTGCGAACCACCGGACTTCCGGGTTCGGATGATCGCGCTGCTCGCCGACGAGAGCCCGGCCTGCGAGCTGGAGGACGAGGCGCTGGAGGCCGCTCTCGACGCGCGGTCGCGAGACGTCAGGCGGGCTGCTCGCGCGGTGCTGGCCGGCCGTCCCGGGTCGAGTTTCGTCGAGCGGATGCGTCGGCGCGCCGAACGATGGGTGCACCTGGCCCCGGCGGGGGCTGGCTTGGCGTGGAGTCTCACCTGGCCCGCCGAGTTCGACCAGAGCGAGCGGCGAGATGGGCTCGCCGAGCACCCGCCCGCCCTGCTGCGGGCCTTCGGCGAACGGGGCGCCGCGTTGTATCGGGTGCTGGAGAGCACCCCGCTGGCGCACTGGGAGCAGTATCCGTACGCCCAGGTGCTCGCAGCGAGTGCGGCTGGCGGCACTGCTGAACGCCTCATCGACAGGCCGTTGGCGGCTCTGCTCCGGGCGAACCGTGACGTCGATCGCGTCATCGATCAGCCGCCAGGGCCTGGGCCGGCGCTCGATTCGAGTGGCCACCTCACCTACGTCATCCACCAGGCCCTGCTGGACAGGGTGGTGATGGAGTCGAACCGTGGCTGGGCGCACGCTTTCGTCGCGCACCAACCATGGCCGCCGGCCCTCATCGAGCAGTTACCCGGGATCGCCGGGCTGCTGAGCCCGGCAGCCGCTCACGAAGCCACGCGCATCCTGCTCGACACGGCAGGGCCTCAGCAAGGTGACCTCGTCGACGCCTGGTTGAAGGCACTGAACTTCCCGATCACCGACGAGCTCTGCGCTGCCCTCATCGCCCAATGTGCTCGGTGGGCCGCCACTCGGCGCACCCAGCCGTTGGTGCGCACGGCTGCCGAGCGGCTCGCTCGCGAGCAGCCGCCCCTGCTCGCGGGTGCCCTGCACGAGGCGGCCGTCAGGGTCGCCACGCGCACCGGATCGCGCGTCGCGGCGCAGGCTTTGGAGGACGCTGCCAACCTGCACCGGCTCCGCGCGCGCATCCACGGCCTCGTCGCCCGGGCTGCCGAGCCCAACCACACCGCGCAACCATCGAATCCCGCCAAAGGAGACCGCCCGTGAGCGACGCCCCCACCGAGCACCTGCTCCGCCCGCACGCGGAACAGACGTTCGCGGAGGAACTGGCTGCCTTGGCCGCCGCCGACGACCGGCCGCGGCCACCGTCGTGGCGGCTCTCGCCGTGGGCGGTCGTGCAGTACCTGCTCGGCGCGACTCTCGACGACGGCACCGTGATCACGCCCAAATATGTTGGGCCGCAACGGCTTATCGAGGTGGCGGTGGCCACGCTGGCCACCGACCGGGCACTGCTCCTGCTGGGAGTGCCCGGCACGGCCAAGACCTGGGTGTCGGAGCATCTGGCCGCAGCCGTCTCCGGCGACTCGACCCTGCTCGTGCAAGGCACGTCCGGCACCCCGGAGGAGGCCGTGCGCTACGGGTGGAACTACGCCCGGCTGCTTGCCGAGGGGCCGAGCGCGGCGGCCCTGGTGCCGTCGCCGGTGATGGTGGCGATGCGCGAGGGGCGGGTGGCCCGCATCGAGGAGTTGACCCGCATTCCCTCCGACGTGCAAGACGCGCTGATCACCATCCTGTCTGAGAAGTCGCTGCCCATTCCCGAGCTCGGCCAGGAGGTGCAGGCGGCCAAGGGGTTCACCCTGATCGCCACCGCCAACGATCGCGATCGCGGGGTCAACGAGCTCTCCAGCGCGCTGCGCCGCCGCTTCAACACCGTGGTGCTGCCGTTGCCGGCCAGTCACGACGACGAGGTCGACATCGTCTCGCGCCGCGTCGAACAACTGGGCGCCTCGCTCGAGCTCCCCGATGTGCCCGCGGCCGCCGAGGAGATCCGACGGGTGGTGACGGTCTTCCGAGAGTTGCGTTCCGGAGTCACCGAAGACGGACGTACGGCCCTGAAGTCGCCCTCGGGCACCTTGTCGACGGCTGAGGCCATCTCGGTGGTCACGGGAGGATTGGCGCTGGCCGCCCACTTCGGAGACGGGGTTCTGCGAGCAGGTGACGTAGCCGGCGGCATTCTCGGTGCGGTGGTGAAAGATCCGGTGTCTGACCAGGTGATCTGGGCGGAGTACCTCGAGACCGTCGTGCGCGAGCGTGCGGGCTGGGCCGACTTCTACCGGGCAGCTCGCGAGGTGAGCGGATGACGCCCCACGTAGAGGCGGTCGACAAAGGAGAGGCGGTCGAAAGCGGGCCGGACGTGCGGGTTCTCGGCGTGCGGCACCACGGCCCCGGGTCGGCCCGGCTGGTGCGAGTGGCGTTGGAGCACCTGCAGCCCGAAGTGGTGCTGATCGAGGCTCCTGCCGATGCCGAATCTCTGGTGGAGTTTGTGCGCAGCGAGCATCTAGTGCCCCCGGTGTCGCTGTTGGCTTACGGGGCTGACCGGCCCGAGGTGTCGGCCTTCTGGCCCTTCGCGGTGTTCTCGCCCGAGTGGCAGGCGATGACCTGGGCGCTGGGCAACAACGTGCCCGTGCGGTTCATGGATTTGCCGGCCGCCAACGTTCTCGCCGCTCAGGTCGCCGCGCTCGATCAGGTGGATTCGGGGGCAGCCGCCGCATGCGATGCTGGCGAAAGCGGTAGGGGAGCAGACTCTGCCGCAGGTGGGGTCGTCGAAAGCGACGGGGGAGCAGGCGCCGATACACGCCCTGCCGACGAAAGTGACCCCGACGGCGGAACGGGCAACAGCGAGCAGGGCAACAGCGAACTCGGACAGGATGGGCGTGCCCAGACCAAGGGCAGAGCAACAGATGACGTTGCACACCTGCGTACCGATCCGATCGCTGTGCTGGCCCAAGCGGGCGGCTATGACGACCCGGAGCGCTGGTGGGAAGACGTGATCGAGAGCCGCGGCGATGATCTCCCCGACGCCGAGCGCGCGCTGGAGTCCTTCGCCGCCGTCACGGAGGCGATGGCCGAGATCCGGCTCAGCACAGGAGAACTGACGGAAGACCGCCGAGAGGTGCAGCGCGAGGCGCAGATGCGACAGGTGCTTCGCGCGGTCGTGAAGGAAGGCGCCACCCGGGTGGCGGTGGTGTGTGGGGCCTGGCACGCGCCCGCACTCACGTTGCCGTTGCCGCCGGCTGCCGGCGACGCACGGGCGCTGCGCGGTCTGCCGAAGCTCAAGACCAACCTCACCTGGGTGCCGTGGACCCATGGCCGGCTCTCCTACGCCTCGGGCTACGGGGCAGGGGTGAGCTCGCCCGGTTGGTATGCGCACCTGTTCGCCCACCGCGACCGGCCGGTGGCCGACTGGCTGACGCGGGTCGCGGCCGTGCTGCGTGCCGAAGATCTGCCGATCTCCACCGCGCACGTCATCGAGGCCGTGCGGCTGGCCGAGATGCTCGCCGTGGTGCGGGGCCGTCCGCTGGCGGGGTTGAGCGAGGTGAGCGATGCCACCCGGGCGGTGATCTGCGACGGCAACGACGCCACCCTCGACCTGGTGACCCGGCGACTCGTCGTCGGCGAGGCGCTGGGCGAGGTGCCACCGGAGACGCCCACCGTGCCGCTTGAGTCCGACCTGGCGGCCACCTGCCGGCGGCTGCGGTTCAAGCGCGAGCCGATCCGCTCCAGCAAAGACCTCGACCTGCGCAAGCCCACCGATGTGGCTCGCTCGGCGCTGCTGCACCGGCTGGCGCTGTTGGGCATCGGCTGGGGCGAGACCGCAACCTCTGACATCCGAAGTCTCGGCACCTTCCGCGAGACGTGGACCCTGCAGTGGCTGCCCGAATTTGCCGTCGATGTGATCGAGGCTGCGCCGTGGGGCACCACCGTGGAATCGGCTGCCACCAACAAGGTGTGTTCAGAGGCGTTGAGCGCCAACCTGTCTGGCCTCACCGGGCTGCTTGAGCGGGCGCTGTTGGCAAACCTCGGCGATGCAGTGCCCGCGCTGTTGCAGGCGCTGCAGGTTCGTTCGGCCCGCGATCACGACGTGCTCGATCTGATGGCTGCCTTCACTCCGTTGGTGCGCACTCGTCGTTACGGCGACGTGCGGGGCACCGATCTGTCGAGCCTCGACCTGGTGATCGACGCGCTCCTGATCCGCATCTGCTCGGGCCTGCCGGCGGCCGTCACCTCCCTGGATGACGACGGGGCCGAGCAGTTGCGTCGGCGACTCGACGAGGTGCATGCGGCCATCGGTCTACGTGATGATGCCGAGGCTCGCCGGCGCTGGCTCGACGCCTTGGCAACGCTGGTGCCCCGGGCCGACGTACATGCTCTGCTCGCCGGTCGCATGGTGCGGTTGTTGCTCGATGCCGGTGAGCTCGACCCGGCGCAGGCCGGTGCGCGGCTTGACCGCGCCCTGTCGGTGGGCTCGGAGCCGCGCCAGAAAGCGGCCTGGGTGGAGGGCTTTCTCGCCGGAAGCGGGTTGTTGCTCGTCCACGACCGAAACCTGTTGGCACTGCTCGACTCCTGGGTTCGCTCGCTGTCGGCCTCCGAGTTCGTCGACGTGGTGGCGTTGTTGCGTCGCACCTTCGGCCAGTATCAGGCACCGGAGCGTCGATCGTTGGCCGCTGCGATCAAGGGGCTGACGGGTGGACGTGAGGTCGTACCGGACGTGGGCCCCTCGTGGGACGTGGAGCGGGCCGCGCCAGCCATGGCCACCGCCGCCTGGCTGCTTGGCCTGCGGGAGGCGCCCGACGTGAGAGCCACCACTGATGGATCGGCTGATGGATCGGCTGATGGATCGGCTGATGGATTGACGGGGTCTGCTTCTCAGGCCGACTGGGAAGGTGATGGCAATGGCTCAGCCGCCCTCAGCTGACGACCCGTCCGACCTGCCCTTCGACCCCCTCGCCGCGCCTGGCGGCGGTTCCGCGGAGATCGATGACGACGAGCGGATGCGACGGTGGCGGCTGCTGATCGGCCCGGAGGCCGACGCCCAGCGGGGTCTCACCGGCACCGACGTCAAGCTCGACGCGGCTATGGGCGCGTTGTACGACGACATGGGCGACGGGGCGGTCGCGAGCCGTCGGCAGGGTGGGCTTGGAGCGTCGGCTCCGTCGGTCGCCCGGTGGCTGGGTGACATTCGTGCGTATTTCCCCAACCGGGTCGTGCAAGTGATGCAGAAGGATGCGGTCGACCGGCTCGGGATTGCGTCGCTGCTGCTCGAGCCCGAACTCATGGAGTCGGTGGAGCCGAACGTGCACCTGGTGGGCACGCTGCTCACTTTGAAGGGCCAGATTCCAGAACGCACCAAGGCCACGGCGCGCACGGTGGTGGGCAAGGTGGTGGAGGAGATCGAAAAGCGCGTCGCCACCAAGACGCAGGCAGCCGTCAGCGGTGCGCTCAACCGGGCGACGCGCACCCGTCGCCCCAGACTGAATGCCGTCGACTGGAACGCCACGATCAAAGCCAACCTGGCGAACTATCTGCCCGAGCACCGCACTGTGGTGCCAGAACGTCTGATCGGCTACGGCCGTCGGCAGCAGACGTTCAGCAAGGAGATCGTGTTGGCCATCGACCAGTCCGGATCGATGGCGCCGTCTGTGGTGTATTCAGCGGTCTTCGGCTCGGTGCTTGCCTCGATCAGGGCGCTCAAGACGTCCGTGGTGGTGTTCGACACCGAAGTGGTCGACCTGACCGAGCTGCTGAGCGACCCCGTAGACGTGCTCTTCGGCACTCAACTGGGTGGTGGCACAGACATCAACCGTGCCATCGCCTATTGCCAGGACTTGATCACCCGCCCACGCGAAGCGGTCTTCGTGCTCATCTCCGACCTCTATGAAGGCGGCATTCAGGAGGAGATGCTGCGCCGGATGCACTCGCTTGTAGAGGCGGGCGTCCAGGTGGTGGTGCTCCTGGCGCTCTCGGACGAGGGCGCGCCGTCGTACGACCACGAGAACGCCGCCGCGCTGGCGGAGTTGGGGATTGCCGCGTTTGCCTGCACGCCGGACGCCTTTCCCGACCTGCTGGCACTGGCCCTCACCGGGGGTGACATCGCGGCATGGGCCGAGCGTGAGCAACTGAGTCAGCGCTGAGCCTGGTCGTCGTCCGGGGCCGGTGGTGCTGCCGGCCCCGGTTGCTCAGCCTTCCCGGCCAAGAAACTTAGGCTACCCTAAATTTTTCTGGTCGACATGGACTGCGCCGAGGAGGGTGCCCAGATGACCCAGGTGATAACGGCAGGCCCAGTCGTAGGGCGCGTGCGGGTGGAGCTGATCGAGGAACTCGCGCCGTCGTTCGTTCGGGTGTGGTTCGCCGGCGCGGCCTTGGCCGAGGTGGGGGTCGAAGGCGCGTGGTTCGATCAGCGGATCAAGCTGGTGCTCCCTGTGTCGGGGCTGCCCTTGCCAGATCTCGGCGCCGGCTGGGACTGGTATCAACGCTGGTGCGCGCTGCCTGAGGCCGTGCGTCCGCACCTGCGCACCTACACCGTCCGCGATTTTCGCATCGTGGGTGAAACCCCTTTGCTGGCAATTGACTTCGTAGTGCATGAGGGGCCCCTCGGGCCCGCCGGACGCTGGCTGCGCGAGGCCCGGGTGGGTGCGGAACTGGGGTGGTGGCCCCCCGCCTGGGGTCGTGGTTCGGGGGCATCGAGTTCTCGCCGGGCGAGGCCGAACGGATCGTGTTGGTCGGCGATGAGACCGCCGTGCCGGCGGTTGCGCGAATCCTGGCCGACCTGCCGGTGTCCGCACGCGGGGTGGCGCTGGTGGAGGTGCCGTGCGCGCACGACTTCCTTCCACTGCAACGGCCGCCCGGCATGGAGGTCTGCTGGCTGTCTCGCACCGGCGCCAGCCCGGGCGAGCGTCTGCTGTCGGCCCTGGGTGCGCTGGTGCCCCGCGCGCGCCGCACGCCAGCGATCGAGTCGGGCGGCTTCGAGCCGGGTGGCTTGGAATCGGAGGGCTTGGAATCGGAGGGCTTCGGGGCGGGCAGCTTCGGGTCGGACGAACTATGGGAGACGGCTACGTTCTCGTCGTCGGGTGAGGCGCTTGATCATTCGACCGGCGCCGGGGCACCACGTTGCTCAACGGGGCAGGACTACTTCTGGATCGCCGGCGAAGCGGGTCTCGTCCGGTCTGCGCGGGCACTGCTGCGCCCTGTGGGGTTGCGTCGCGATCAGGCGGCCTACATGGGGTACTGGCGTCGCGAGTCCGGCTGACCGGGCTTTGCCCAGGTTGTATGCCTGATCGTTTCCGCGAAGGGTCCGACAGGCCAATGGTCCGACCGGCTGCACCCGGAAAACCTCGCTCGCTGTCGACTGTCTCGTGCTGTAGTTGAGCCACGTGCGCAGGTGGGCGTGCTGTCTCGAAGCAGGAGGGGGCGAGGCGTGGTCGGCGAGCTGGTGTGGGGTGCGATCCAGGTGGCGATCGACCTGGTTGTCGATCTTGTTGGCGATGTCTTGTGGCCGGGGGCCTCCACCTCGGGGGAGCGATTCCGGTACCGCCGGATGACCGACGATCACGCCAAGCGGCGACAAGGTGAGTTCCTGCGCGGACGCCCCGTCAGGATTCCCGCGAGGTGCGTTGTCGTCGCTGATAAGGCTTTTCCTTCAACCCAGCTCAAGCACCTGCCGTCCGGGGCGACCAAGCGGTTCAGTGTCGACGTGGTCGACGGGCACATCACCCGACCGCGCGGCTTCGCGCCGTGGGGGCTGCCGAACTGGGACGTGCTGTGGTCTCGGCTGGGAACGACCGAGCGGACCTCTCGCATCGTGTTCAGCGACTCAGGGGTGACGGGGGAGATCGTCTCGCTCGCCTTTCCGCCCGGGTCGATAGCGCTCATTGCGATGAAGGCAGCCGACTGGCGAATAGTGGAAGGCGTCCTGAACGCCCAGCGTGGTGTCTCGTCCTGAGCAGGTCACCCGCCAGCCCGTCGTGGGATGGATCACGGCGGTTCGGCTGCCCGACCGCACGGTGACGCACTGGTGGGGCCACGACGGCGAGGCATCGACGGTCTTGCCAACAACGGCGTCACCCTCGAGGTGTTCACGTCCGCTGCCGAGGCGCTTGCCACTGTGCAGCAACGGGATTGGACGTTCGCTGAGGGGCCCGAGGTCGAGTTGCTGGACCTCACCGATGCGTTACCCGCGAGCTGAGGTGCCTGCGAGGAGTGTTGGGCGAAGCGGTGTCCGTCTTGCGAACCGCGCTTGGCTAGCCGGGTGGCGTCGTTCGTTCTCCCGGACGGGTGGAACTCCACGCTCACGCGGGCAGGGTGACGAGGAACCGGCAGCCGCGCGCGGAGGCGTCGTTCTCGACCTGGACGCTGCCCCGATGTGCTTCGACGATGCCTTTGACGATCGCCAGGCCCAGGCCGGCACCGTGGCCGAGGGCGGGATCGCTTGGGGTGCGGGCGGGTTCGCCCTGCCAGGCCAGGTCGAAGACCCTGGCCATGGTGTCCGGTGACAGTCCACCGCAACCGTCGGACACGGTCAGCTGAACGACATCGTCGACCCGACGACCACGGATCTCGACGAGGCCGTCCGCGGGGGTGTGCCGGATCGCGTTCATGATCAGGTTCGACAGCACCCGCGACAGTCCGGCCGAGTCGGCGCTGATCTCGAGCCCGTCGTCGACCCGGCCTCCCAGCCTGACGTGGCAGGCCCGGGCGAGTGGGTCGGCGCCGGCGAGCGCCTCGCTGACGAGGTCACCGAGCGCGACCGGCTCAGGGGCCAGCGTGAGAACACCCGCGTGGATGCGGGAAAGCTCGAAGAGGTCGTCGACCATCGCGGCCATCCGGTCGACCTCGGTGCGGATCTGGCGGTGATAGCGCGGTACGTCCGTGGCGAGCCCGTCCTCCAGGGCCTCGGCCATCGCCCGCAGCCCGGCCAACGGGGTGCGCAGATCGTGAGAGACCCAGGACACGAGCTCGCGCCGGGAGTCTTCGAGCCGGGTCTCGCGAACGCGTGCTTCGTCGAGGCGCCGTTGGGTCTGCGCGAGCTCGGCGCTGAGGGCGCGTAGCTCCTGCGGGCCGCCGCCGGACACGACAGTGTCGCCGCCCGGGCCGAGCGAGCGGACCTGGGCGCGCACCCGAGCCGACCAACCCGAGACCGTCGAACCGACGATCAGGGCCACTGCCACCGCCACCAGGGCCGAGACCGAGCTGACCATGGTCATCACGGTCAGGTCATGAGCCGACAGGAACATCAGTCGCGCGATCGCCAACGCCCCGGCGTAGGTACCGCCGGCGGCCACTGCGGCGACCAGCAGGATGTGCCATCGGATGGACCACGATCTGGTCAGCCACGCGGCGGCCAATCCGAGGGCACCGGCCAGGGCCGCACAGACAGCGGCGACTGCGATGATCTCGGTGCTGTCACTCCACGACATCGCTGGCCTCCCAGCGGTAACCGATGCCCCACACCGTGACCAGCCGGGCGGGATGGGTGGGATCTGGTTCGATCTTCTCGCGGATTCTGCGTACGTGCACGGTCACCGTCGACCGGTCGCCGATCGTCCAGCCCCACACGTGCTGGAGCAGATCTTCACGGGTGTATGCCGTTCCAGGATGGGCCATCAGGAACCGGAGCAGGGCGAACTCGCGCACGGTCAGGCAGAGCGGCGCGCCGGCGCGCGTCGCGGTGTGTTCCACGGTGTCGAGACGGAGATCACCGTCGATCAGCGGGCCTTCAGGCTCGGGTGGGCTCGACCCAGCCCGTCTGAGAACCGAATCGACCCGTAGTGCAAGCTCGCGGGGGCTGAACGGCTTGCCCACGTAGTCGTCCGCTCCGAGTTCGAGCCCAAGAACCCTGTCGTTCTCGGCCCGGAGTGCAGTGAGCATGATGATCGGGACGTTGCAGGTAGCGCGTAGACGTCGGGTCACTTCCAACCCGTCCATGCCTGGCAGCATCAGATCGAGCACCACGAGGTCGATCGCCTCGCTGCGCATCAGCCGGATCGCCTGTTCGCCGTCGCCGGCCTCAAGGGTCTCGTGCCGATGTGCGCGCAGGTACGAGGCGACCACCTCACGCACGGTGATGTCGTCGTCGACCACCATGACTCGAGCCATTCAGCGCCTCCGCTCATGTTCGAGGTTAAGGGCGCGCCAAGAAATAATCACTTCGCTGATTTCCTCGCGAGCCCTCTATCCGTGAGCACCCCCACCCAGCGACCCTCGAATGCGCCGCTCAGCAACACCCGCATCCCGGATTCCTCGGCGATGGCCGCGAGCTCGTCCACTCCGAGAACCGACCAGGGGAACGGCTCGCTGCTGCCGCATCGACACCGCAGCACGGCATTGACCATTCGCGTGCGCACGCCCGGGGCGGCCACTTCCACCACGACCCGGCCCTCGGGTGCGAGCAGCCGGCGCACCCGCGACAACAGTGCGACCGGATCGCCGCCCAGCCCGGCGTTCTCGTCGGCGAGCAGCACGGTGTGCCACCGGCCTTCGCCCGGAAGCGGGCCGAAGACGTCGCGACACAGCGCGATGGCGCCCCTGCGTCGCGACTCTGCGACGGCCTCGTACACGACGTCGATGCCGAGGGCGAGCTGGCCGCGAGCGGTCAGTTCGGCGGTCATCCGGCCGGGCCCGCAGCCGAGGTCGATCGTGGGGCCGGCGCAGAAGGCGAGCACCGCGCGGTCACCGTCGTCGACAGCACGCAGCCAGGAGGCGACCGGAAGTGCCGTGGCCCAGCGACCTTCGAGAATCAGGTCGCAGGGCTCGCCACTGAGCGCGTGCGCGTAGACGACCTCGGGTGCGATCGCTCCGACGTCCACGCTCATCTGGTGACCGCCAGATCGAGGAGGCCGAGATCCCGTGCGAGCCGCGACACCCGCAACTCCGGCGCTGCAGTAGCGATGGCGCGGAGGTCGTCGAGATGGTCGAGGTCGCGCTCGGCGGGTGCCGCACTCACGGAGAGCCCGTCGGCGAGCAAGGCCGCCCGGGTGTGCGCGCAGGTGGTCGATTGCGACATCGCCACGTGCATCAGGACCTCGGCCGCGGCGCCATCATGCAGCCCGATCGCCCACCAACCTCCGTCGTAGGCCGGCCCCAGGACGGCGTCGCTCTGCTCGAGTTGCGCCATCACGTCCCGGAGAAGCCGGCCTCCGACGTGCGGAGTGTCCATCCCGATCTGCAGTCGGGGCCCGGCCACCTCGCGATGTGCCCAGGCCAGCCGTTGCCCGAAGGTGCCGGGCCGCTGCGGGGTGACTCGCCAACCCTGCAGGGCGTTGGCGATGGCGCGTCCGTCGACGGCCTGCCGCAGGTCGCCGTCGAGAGCGAGGTGGCGATCGACGTCGGGCGGAAGGTTCGCGAGCGTGTCGAGCAGCGCAGCAGCGGCAAGGTGCGCCGCCGCGACGAGCGCCTGCTCGTGCAGGACAGGACGCAGGTCGGCGGCCAGCCGGGTCTTGACCGCTCCGACGACCGGCGCCTTGGCCATCACCAGCAGGGTCGTCATCGCAGCACCTGGGAGAAGTCCCATGCGACTCGCAGACTGCCACGTACCGAACCGGAGACCTTCGAGCGAGTGCCGCCCGCCCGGGGGTGATAGGCGATCTCGATCTCCTCGACGCGCCACCCGGCCGCGGCAGCCCGCACCAGCAGCTCCAGCGGATAGCCCATCCGCCGATCGCTGACCGACAAGGCGAGGACCGCATCCCGGCGTGCGGCGCGCAGAGGGCCGAGATCGCGGACGACGAGCCCCGTGCGCCGGCGCACGAGCGCGAGCACCGCTGCGTTGCCCCAGCGGGCGTGCCACGGCCAGACCCCTCGCTGCGCCGGGATCCGTCGTCCCATCGTCAGCTCCGCGGCACCCGCGCGCACCGGCGCCAAGACCCGCTCGATGTCACGTGGATCGATCGATCCGTCGGCGTCCATCACGACGACGTACTTCGAGACCGCCGACTCGACTCCGGCGTGGACGGCGGCGCCGTATCCACGCGGACGGGCGCTCACGACTCGGACCCCAGCAGCGCGCGCGACCGCGACGGTGTCGTCTGTCGAGCCGTTGTCGACGACGATGACGTCATACCCCGCCGGCATCCGGGGCAGCAGGTCACGCAGCGCCGGTCCTTCGTCGAGACAGGGCAGGATCACCGAGGTATCGGTCATGACGACAACGCTAAGGACCCGATCGGGCCGATGCGCCCGGCAATCCTTACGGTCCGGTGACGGCCGGGCGCAGTGGATCGGTGGCGAAGGCGGCCAAGCCTCGTTCTGGCAGGATCGCGGCCCGGAACCCGAGCTCACGCGCTGCCTTGTCGGGCGAGGCGACGATGTGCCGGACGTCGCCGAGGCGATAACGGCCGGTGATCTGCGGCTCGGCGCCTGCCGCTACCGCCCGCGCGACGGCGGCGATCGAGACCGGATGCCCGGACGCGACGTTGTAGGCGGCGAAACCTGCGGCAGCGCGGACGGCGTCGATCGCCGCGAGGTTCGCGCGAGCGACGTCATCGACGTGCACGAAGTCCCGCATCTGCAGGCCGTCCTCGAAGACCTGTGCCGGTTCGCCGCGCTCGACCGACGAGCGGAACATCGCCGCGACGCCGGAGTACGGCGTATCGCGCGGCATGCCCGGTCCGTAGACGTTGTGATAGCGCAACGCGACGGCTGCCCCGTCGCTCTGTCGTGCCCATACGGCTGCGTAGTGCTCCTGGGCCACCTTGCTGGCCGCGTAGGCGCTGCGCGGATCCAGCCGAGCGTCCTCATCGATCAGGTGCCATCCCAGTGGCTCGCCGCACAGGTCGCAGAGGTTCTCGAACTCGCTTCGTTCGAGGGCCGTGCGGGCGCGTGGACCGGGGGTGCGCTCCCCATGGACCGGGCAGCGGTAGCGTCCTTCGCCGTAGACGACCATCGAGGACGCGAACACGATCCGCGACACTCCGACTGCGCTCATCGCCGCGAGCAGGGCTGCTGTGCCGAGATCGTTGTGGCTCGCGTACAGCGGCAGGTCGGCGACGGTCACCCCCGCGCCGACGACGGCGGCCTGGTGGCAGACGACGTCGACGCCGGCCAGCAAGCCTGCCCACCGCTCGACGTCGCGAACGTCGAGTCGATGAATGCCTGGCGGTGGGTCGGCGACACCGTGGGCGAGTGGCAGCATCAGGTCGACGCCCACGACCTCGACGTCTAGAGCCGTCAGCCGTCGGTGGATAGCCGACCCGATGAATCCGGCGGCACCGGTGAGCAGCACCTTCATGACGGTTCGGGAATGTCGTAGACCATCGGGTGTCCCTTCGGAGAGCTGCCGCGGGCCGAGCGCCTGCGGAACCACCACCACAGAGCCGTCGCGAGTCCGGCGGCAGCGAAGATCAGCGAGTCGGCCAGCCCCCAGTTGCTCGCTCGGCTCCCGTAGACGTAGGCGTACGTGGGTGCGAAGGCGACCGGGAGCCAGTGCCAGGCGCCGCTCATCACCACCAGCGCCACCAGAAGGGCGGCGTACCACGGGTAGTTCGGCGTCGTCACCAACACAGTCGCGCCGAACAGCCAGGTCGCGCCGATCTCCGGTCGAAGCGGATCCGACGTCCGCCAACAGAGCAAGGCCAATCCAACGAGCACCAGCGCGCCCACGATCGTGTCCACAGGGCCGGGGAAGATCCGGCCGAGGAGCTCCAACCGGCTGCCGCTGGCGTAGCCCTCCTCATGCAGGTAGCCGGGCAGATATCCGATCACCTGCGGCCCCACGGCCCAGACGTGCGGCAGATAGCCGATCACCCCCACGGCTGCGGCTGCGATCACAACGCGTCCTGCTTGACGGCGTGCGAGCGCGGGCAGGACGGCCACGGGATAGAGCTTGGCAATGATCGCGGCCCCGATGAGTGCTCCTGCCCAACCCTGTCGTTGCCGGGCCGAGGCGCCGAGTGCGAGTACCACCAGAATGATCGCGAGCCAGTCGATATGTGCGTTGTTGCCGAACTCCGACACCACAATCGGACACCAGGCCCAGACTGCGGCGTACCACGCTGCTGCATTGCGCGCCCGGAGCTCACGCAGCAACAGCGACGAGATCACGAGGACGCCGAGTGCCGCTGCGATCTGGAAGGCCGTCTGCCCACCGCTGCCAGCAGAGATCACCCGGACCACGACAAACGCTGCCTGGGCCACCGGCGGGTAGACCGTGTGAACCTGCGGACGGTTGAGGAGCGCGCAGCCATTCGAATCGGCACAGCCGTGGTGAGTGAAGAGCGCTGGCTCGTGCAGGCGGTCGAGCTGGGGTGCATCGGGGGCGTACCGGTAGGGGTCGATGCCCGCCAGTTGGACCTTGGCATCCCAGCTGTAGCGCAGGACGTCGTTCGAGGTCGCCGGCGGCGCCGAGAGCGCGGCCACTTGCAGCGCCGCGCCGACGATCAGGACGACCGCGGCCGTCGAGCGACGGGCCAGACCCGACCGCGCCAGGAGGGCGATCGCTGCAATCCAGATGGCCGCGGTCGCGGGAAACAGCAGTCTGCCCGCGGCTGGCGACGTCCCGATGAGGCGCGGGTGCAGGCAGAGCGTCGTGGCGGCAACCTGCAGGAGGCAGGCGGCCGCCAGCCCCGCCCGCCACCTCGTGCCCGCTCGCGTGCCGCTCATGGCAGCGAGCCTGACAGGCGTCGGCGCCGGAGACCTGGCCCAGCGCGCGGACGTAAGCGAGCCGTAAGGATCTGCGGCAGCTACGGGCTCGTCCCGCGATCGACACTGAGGACGTGCTTCCCGAATCGCCGCCGCCGTGGTGGCCACGCTTCTCCGGGACCCTGCGTTCGCCTGCGGTGACCGCCCGAGTGGGCACGATTCTCGGCATCGCCTTCGGCGTCTGCTTCGTGACCGGACTGCTCAGCCACTATCAGTACCAACCCTGGGGTTGGTTGCCGGAGCCCGCCGCGCCGGTGTGGGGATATCGGTTGACGCAAGGAACGCACGTGCTCACCGGGATCGCGTGTATTCCGCTGTTACTGGTCAAGCTGTGGAGCGTCTATCCGGAGCTGTTCGCGTGGCCTCCCGCTCGCTCGATCGTGCACGTGCTGGAGCGGACCTCGATAGCGGTGCTGGTTGCGGCCGCGATCACCGAGGTCTCGATCGGGTTCATCAACATTCTCGACTGGTATCCCTGGCCGTTCGACTTCGTCTTCGTACACCGGATGTTGGCCTACATCGCGATCGGTGCCTTGCTGGTGCACGTCGCGGTCAAGCTACCGGTGATCCGCGAGGGTCTCTCGACTCCGCTGCGCCCGACGTCTGCGGCCACCCCCAAGGGGCTGTCGCGGCGAGGATTGCTGCTGGCCGCGACCGCCGGAACCGCCACGCTGGTCGCGACGATCGCGGGGCAATCGGTCGGATCGCTGCGTGGAATCGCTCTGCTCGCACCGCGCACGCCGTGGCGTTCGCCGCTCGGGGTGCCGGTGAACAAGACGGCCGCGGAAGCAGGTGTGACCTCGACCGCCACCTCGCCTGGCTGGCGGCTCGACGTCCGCGGCCCGAATCCCTACAGCCTTGATCTCTTGGCCTTCGAGGCGCTGCCCGTCGTGCATCGACAGTTGCCGATGGCGTGTGTCGAGGGCTGGAGCGTCGACGCAGCGTGGGCCGGGCCCCTGCTCCTCGACCTCGTTCGCCGCGCCGGCGGCGATGCGGATTCGCGGGTGCTCGTCAGGTCGCTGGAGGGCACCGGCTCATACCGCTCATCGGTGGTCGAAGGACCGCAGCTGGCCGAGGCGATCCTCGCGACGCATCTGAACGGGTCGAGGCTGACCATCGATCACGGATATCCGGTGAGGCTGATCGCACCCAACCGCGCGGGCGTCCTCAACACGAAATGGCTTACGGCGGTGGAGATCTTATGAAGGCGCGCTGGATTCTCGGGACTGCGGGCATCCTGCTCGCCGGCTACGGGGCGTGGGGGCTCGCGGCCCATCCCGCTCAATCGCATCCGGTCGCGCTCCTGGTGTGGCTGGCGGTGGGAGTCGGGCTGCACGATGGAGTGATCGCGCCGGTCACGATCGGCATCGGAATGCTCCTGGGTCTGGTGCCTGCCCTGGCCCGTGCGCACTTGCAGGCGGTGCTCATCGTCGCTGGCCTCATCGCGCTGCCCGCGGTGCTGCTCGTCGTGCGCGAAGGCAGTCAGCCCGCGGCGAAAGGGTTGGAGTCGCAGAACTACGGGTTACACCTGGTGGTGCTCGGGGTGCTCATCGTGATCGGTGGCCTCGTGTCGTACGGCATCGATCGGTGGCGACGAGGGGACCGATTGCGCGCGGAGTGAAGCTGACAGCGTCCCGGCGCTTACCGCCTACTTCCGCCACTTCGGGGCACCGTGTTGCGACTCTTGTGGGCTTTGACAGAGGCTTGGATCCCTGGGCCAGTCTTCGGTCAGTTGCGGCTCATCGAAGAAGCGCCATCCGTACATGGAACCACCCCAGGCGAGCGAGTCGAAGAAGCGGTCCACCGTCGCTAGGCCGCGGCAGAAGTCGCTGGAGACGATCTCGGTGGGCTTGAAGTGGCTGCGCGCAAAGGTCGACTTGCCACTCCCGGACACACCCAACGAGGATGACCAACCCCATGGCGGGCAGGAGGTCGCCGATGCCGTGCCGCTCGACGTGGTAGCCGTGAGGCGGCGCGGTCCGACCATTCCGTGAACTCGGATCGGGTCCATTCGAACCTGTGGTCTGGGTGCCGCATGCCGACGAGCCCTTCGTAGAGCGCGTTGTACTCGCCGTTTGGCGTGGTCACGATGACCACACCCGGCCGCGCGGCTCCGAACACGACGCACTCGGGCGCCGCCAGCCAGGGAGGATGACCCGCGCCCTAGAAGTCCATCCAGACAACCGGCTTGCCACACATCTGCCACCTGAGAAGGCATATTGCTTGCTGTCGGCCCAAGGCCGTTCGGTGAAGGTGCTGATTATGACGTGGGCGGTTTCTGACGCTATGACTATGCCCGCCGGGCGGGGCATCGTCATAGCGCAGGAAAACCCCAGGTTTGTCGCCGCCCGAACGTCCTGTTGCGAAGGATTCGGGCAGACTGCGGCTCTCACCGCCAGGCTCCGTCCGCCTGTCCCCGGCTCAGCTCCTGCGTGGCTGGGCTGCCCCGTTGCTGAACTGGCCCACCTGTTGCCGGCTTGTCGGACGCTGTCGGCGCGCTGGCCCCGTCTGTCGCTGGGCTATCAGTGCATAAACGCGTCAGATCAGTAGTACCAGGGGTAGTCCGACCAGTCGGGAGCGCGCTTCTGCAGGAAGGAGTCTCGTCCCTCTACGGCTTCGTCGGTCATGTACGCGAGCCGAGTGGCCTCGCCGGCGAAGACCTGCTGGCCCATCAGACCGTCGTCCACCAGGTTGAAGGCGAACTTCAGCATCCGTTGCGCGGTAGGCGACTTGCCCAGCACCTCGCGCGCCACTAGCAGTGCCTCCACCTCGAGGTCGGTGTGTTCGACCACAAGGTTCACCGCGCCCATGGCCTGCATCTGCTCCGCGGTGTAGGTGCGGCCGAGGAAGAAGATCTCCCTCGCGAACTTCTGGCCCACCATCTTCGCGAGGTAGGCAGACCCGTAGCCGGCGTCGAACGAACCGACGTCGGCATCGGTCTGCTTGAAGCGGGCGTGCTCGCGGCTGGCGATGGTGAGGTCGCACACCACGTGCAGACTGTGCCCGCCGCCTGCGGCCCAACCGGGCACCACGGCCACCACGATCTTGGGCATGGTGCGGATGAGTCGCTGCACCTCCAGGATGTGCAGCCGTCCGCCTTCAGCCTTCACCCGGGCGGCGTCCACGGTCTCGGCAGTCTCGCCCCGGGCGTACTGGTAGCCGCTGCGGCCGCGGATCCGCTGGTCGCCACCCGAGCAGAACGCCCAGCCGCCATCGCGCGCGGACGGCCCGTTGCCGGTCAGCAGCACCACGCCCACATCCGGCGTGGCCCGGGCGTGGTCGAGGGCGCGGTACAACTCGTCGACCGTGTGCGGCCGGAAGGCGTTGCGCACCTCGGGCCGGTCGAAGGCGATGCGCACGGTGCCGCGCTCAGGCCCAGGCAGCACACAGCGGTGATAGGTGATGTCGCTGAAGTCGAACCCGGGCACCGCTTCCCAGGCGGCCGGGTCAAAGACCTCAGAAACGGTCGGGACGGTCGAGTCGCTGCTCACCTGCCGCAGGATAGTCACCGATCGAGACGTGATGGCACGGGCCCGACGTCAGCCCCAGGCCCAGACCGAGCTGGGCCGGCCCGCTCCGTAGATCTGGCGCACTTCCTTGGTGCGGTCGACGCCTGGTGTGGTCCGGAGCAGCCGATTCAGGTTGCCACGATCGGGCACCCTGCCGACCAGGCAAGTTTGCAGTGCTACGGCGTGGGCCACCGGGAACCTTGGCCCGGTAAGCGCCTCGGTGAAGTCGCGATTGCGCCAGAGCAGGCCAGCCAGGAGTGGTCTGGCCAGTGACACGATCTGGTTGTGGTCGAAGGCCAGCGTGGGCACGTCATCGAGGTCTACCCAGTGGTTGGTCTCGTTGCCGAGGGCGTCGTGATCCACCACCGCCCAGGTTGCCAATGCCAGCGCCGGGCCCCGCGGATCGCGATGCGGCTCGTCGAAGGTCGTGAGCTGACCGCAGGCCAGCACACCGGACAGGCCGAGCTTGGTCTTGGCGGCGCGGCGGGTCGCCGCCGATAGGGACTCGCCGCGGAGCAGGATCACTCCGGGCAGCGCGAGCCGTCCTGCGTAGGGCTTGATGGTGCGCGGGGCTACCGCGAGCTTGACCCGATGGATGCCTGGGTCGAAACGCAGAGCGAGCACGTCAACCGAGACTGCGGCGGGGATCGGGTCACCTCGAGCCTGCGTCCTGCTCATGCTAAGCAACATACCCACCTGCAACCGCCAGCGACACGTGTTGCACAATCCACTCGAACTATTTCTCAGCTACGGCCCAGACCGAGGCGTGCATTCCGACTTTCAACGCCCCGACGACGCCCCCAACCGCTGGGGAGATGGACGACTGGCATCGTGGGTGTCGCAGGTCAGGGCTCGGCGGCGTTACGTTTGGTGGCGCCCGGCAACTCGGCCGGCTAGCGGCGGGAGGAGCGGGGCATTGACCGGTTCGCGAGTGGTCTCTGTCGGCCACTACCAACCCACGCGAGTTCTCGGCAACGACGAGTTGGCGCGCAGCCTCGACACCTCCGACGAGTGGATCCGGCGGCGGGTTGGCATCCGGGAGCGTCGGGTGGCCCAACCCGACGAAAGCGTTGCCCAGCTGGCTATCAATGCCGCCCGTGAGGCGTTGGCCGCCTCGTCCCGACCGGCCGGCGACATCGACCTCATCGTCGTCGCCACGTGCACGAATCACGACCGATCGCCCAACACCGCCGCTGAAGTGGCAGCGGCCCTGGGTTGCCCCGATCCGGCCGTGCTCGACATCAACGTCGCATGTTCGGGGTTCTGCCATGCGCTGGCCGTTGCAGATCACGCCATCCGGGCGGGCAGCGCGGCGCATGCGCTGGTGGTGGGTGCAGAGAAGTTCACGGATTTCGTCGACTGGAACGACCGCTCCACCTGCATCCTGGTGGGCGATGGAGCAGGTGCGGTCGTGCTGTCGGCCAGCGAGTCGGTGGACGTCGGACCCGTGGTGTGGGGGTCGGTGCCCGGGATGCGCGACGCGGTGGTGATCAAAGAGCTGCCGGACGGCTTCTCCCAGGCAGGTCAGTCCGTCTTCCGCTGGACGACGACCCAGTTGCCCACGATCGCTAAGAAGATCTGTGCGGCCGCGGACCTCGAGCCCAGCCAGCTCGGCGGCATCGTGCTGCACCAGGCCAACCTGCGCATCATCGAGCCGCTCGCGGCGGCCATCGGCGCACCTCAGGCGGAGGTCGCCACCGACGTCGTGTTCTCGGGCAACACCTCTGCCGCCAGCGTGCCCCTGGCATTGTCGAAGCTCGTACAGGCCGGTCGCGTGGCACCGGGCGCACCCATCCTGCTCTTCGGTTTCGGTGGCGGTCTCGCCTACGCCGGCCAGGTCATCAGATGCCCTTGACGGAACGATTTCGGTGCTCTGCATGGGCACAAGGCCTGCGGGCGACCCAGCCGGGCTCTACTGGTCATGCGGCCTGCGCCGCCGGGCCGAGCGGTTCGGGCGGTTGAGCGCGCCGAGGCAAGCGTTGGCAGGTCCCGGGCTGCCGGCCTTGGACGATCTGCTGGCCAGCGCTCATGTGGTGCGGCTGCCGCTGCACGTGCGCTTTCGTGGTGTCACCGAGCGGGAGGCCCTGCTGTTGCCGGGCCCATTCGGCTGGGGCGAGTTCGCGCCGTTTCCCGAGTATGCCGACCCGGAGGCGTCGTCCTGGCTGGCCTCCGGGCTTGCTGACGCGTACGCCGAACCCGTTGCGGTGGTTCGTGATTCGGTACCTGTCAACGCTACGGTACCGGCCGTCGCAGCCGCTGACGTGAAGGCGGTGCTGGCTCGGTACGACGGGTGCAGCACCGTGAAGATCAAGGTGGCAGAGCGAGGGCAGAGCCTGGCCGACGACCTCGCGCGGGTGGCGCAGGTGCGGCGGCTGGCAGGCCCCGAGGCCCACCTGAGAGTGGATGCCAATGGCGGCTGGACGGTGCCCGAGGCCACCCGGGCCTTGACGGCTCTCGCCCAGTACGGACTGCAGTACGCCGAGCAGCCTTGTGCGTCGGTCTCCGACCTGGTGGCGCTGCGCGCGCGACTGCAGGATGCGGGGGCGGCGGTGCCGATCGCCGCCGACGAGAGCATCCGCAAGGCGAGCGACCCGCTGGCGGTGGCGCGTACCGGAGCCATCGACGTGGCGGTCGTGAAGGTCGCGCCCCTGGGCGGAGTGCGTCGGCTGCTGGGTCTGGCCGCCGAGCTGTCCGCCCTGAGGGTGCGGCTCGTGGTCTCCAGCGCGCTCGATACCTCTGTCGGGCTGGCGGCCGGCGTGCGCGCCGCCGCCGCGCTGCCGGGTGAACCCCTCGCGTGCGGACTTGGGACGGCCAGCCTGCTGGCCGCTGACGTGGTGCAGGTTCCCTTGCGGGCAGAGCGAGGCCGGCTGGCCGTGCGTGACGTCCGGCCCGATCCCGAGCGGCTCGCCGCGCTGGCGGTGGACGGCGAGCGCCGGCAGTGGTGGCTCGACCGGCTGACCAGGTGCTACCAGTTGCTGGCACAGGAATGCTCCTCGGAACTGCCGTGGCATCCTCAGGTGTCGGTGGACCCGAGCGCCCCGCGCGCGTCCCGTGCAGGAGCGGCCGCGTCTGGCCGGCCGCAGCCGCCCGGGGAGGACGCCTGAGCGTGGGAGACGAGCTGAGCGGGCAACCGGTCCAGCGCGATCGCACCTCGATCGAGGCTGCAGCGCAGGTCGTGGCCACGCTGGTGGCCAACGGCGTGCGCGACGTCGTGCTGTGCCCGGGATCGCGATCGGCCCCGCTGGCCTATGCCGCGCAACGGGCAGAGGCTGACGGACTGATCAGGCTGCACGTGCGGCACGACGAGCGCACCGCCGGCTTCCTGGCGCTGGGCTGCGGTCGCGGCGATCCCGAGCACCCCGCTGCCGTCATCACCACGTCGGGCACCGCCGTGGCCAACCTGCTTCCCGCGGCGCTGGAGGCCAGGCACGGAGGGGTTCCGCTGCTGCTCGTGAGCGCCGACCGGCCGCTGCGCCTGCGCGGCACCTGGGCGAACCAGACGTCCGATCTGCAGGCCGGCCTGCTGGGAGCGGTGCCGCGGTGGAGCGTCGACACCGAACCGGCGACCCTCACCGAAGCCGAACTCGGCGGCCTCGTCGACGAGGCGGTCGACGTGTCGCTGGGGTTGGGCGGCTCCGGGCCCGGGCCCGGGCCCGTGCACCTCAACCTGTGTTTCGACGATCCCCTGCAACCCGAGCCGGGCGCCTCGGTGAGCTTGCCTACGGTGAGCCTGCGAGTGCGCCCGTTCGCCCGGGCTCGCCGAGACGAGGTGGTGTTGCCCACCGGCGCGCGCACCGTGGTGATCGCCGGGGACGGTGCAGGCCCGGCGGCGCGGGCGCTCGCGGAGGAGGGTGGGTGGCCGCTGCTCGCCGAGCCCACGTCGGGCTCACGCAGCGGCGACAACCTCGTGAGTGGCTACCGGCTGGTGCTCGGGCGCCCCGACTTGGCTGCGGCAACTCAGCGGGTGGTCGTGTATGGCCGTCCGACGCTGTCACGACCGGTCACCAGGCTGCTGGACGACCCGTTGGTGGAGCTCGTCCAGGTGGTGGGACCCGATGAGCAGCTCGGGCCGGCCCGCGAGCGGCTGGTGGTCAGCGGCCGGTTGCGGGCCTCGTCCCGCGTGCCAACCGAGGCGGACTCGGGGTGGTTGAGGGCCTGGCGCGAGGCCGGCCGAAGCTCCATCCGGCAGGTCTGGGAGGTCTTGGACGATTGGCCCCGGCTGACCGGACCACAGGTGGCACGGGCTGTGCTGCGGGCTACGGCGCCGGGCGACGCCTTGGTGCTGGGTGCGTCGAACCCGGTTCGCGATGCCGACCTGGCAGGAGGAGAGGTGGCGCCCGGCGCGCTCGTGCTGGCCAACCGTGGGCTGGCCGGCATCGACGGGACTCTCAGCACCGCTCTCGGGGTGGCCGTGGCTTCCGGCCGCCCGACCAGGGTCTTTCTCGGCGACCTCACGTTCCTACACGACCTGTCGGCCCTGGCGGTTCCAGCGGTCGAGCGAGGACGGGTGCGCCTGCAGGTGGTCGTGCTCAACGACGACGGTGGCGGAATCTTCTCCGTGCTTGAGCACGCAACCCACCCCGAGCCCTTCGAGCGCGTGTTCGGAACTCCCACGGGCGCCGACCTTGCCCGGCTGGCAACGGGGTTCGGTGCCCGGCACAGAACCGTGTACACCTCTGGGGAGTTGGACGAGGGCGTCGCCGCAGTGGCCGCCGGGATCGAGGTCATCGAGGTGCCCGCCTGTCGGGGTGACTTGCAACCGTTGGCCCGCCGCTTCACCGCCGGTTAGGGCTCGCCAGGAAATAGGCGCAATGGTTTATGTGCTGGCGCGCCTGAGGACGCCTGGCCTCAGAACAGCGTGTCCTGCAACACCTTCGGTGCCGGCGCGGGGCGCAGGGGAGGAAACCGGGCGGTGGAACGCGGCGTCCAGGGGCGCCAGGAGGGATCAATGTCGCGCGGTGCCACGGGGGCGACCTCCAGACCGCAGAGCGCGCGCAATCCGGTAGGTAGGAACAGGTCGAACCGAGCAAACACCTGTCGGACGGCGGACTCGTCGAGGGGCAGCCAGCCCGGCCCGGTGCCGGCCAGCGCGATTGGAAGATCGTGGTGCATCGTCATGATCTCGACGTTGCCTGCCCACGCCTGCCGGGCGGTCTCGCTCGCCAGCGTGGCCGCGACCGCCTTGCCCACCACCGTGCGGCAGCGCTGCCCTTCGGCCATGGCGTCAGCAAGGGCTGCCTCGACAGTGCCGAACTCCGCGAGCAGTTGCGCACCCTTGCGGGCACCGATGCCGCGAACACCGGGCAGATTGTCTGAGGCGTCGCCACGCAGCGCCGCCAGGTCGCGGTACTGATGCGGCCAGACGCCGGTGAGCAGGTGCAGCCGGTGCGGGTCGAGCATGGGTGAGGCCTCTACACCGCCATTGAGAATGCGCAGCACCCGCGTGTTGTCATCGATGAGGGCGAACGAGTCTCGATCGGAGGTGGCGATCACGGTCTGCGCGCCGAGCGTTGGGGCGTGCCGGGCAACCGAGGCCAGCACATCGTCGGCCTCCAACCCCTCGGGTACGACTACCACGATGCCGAGGTCGTTGAGCACCTCGGCCGCCAGGCCGAGCTGGGCCACGATGGTCTCGAGCTTGGCGTCGCGCTGCGCCTTGTAATGCGGCCACCGCCGTCGGCGCACGCTCTCGACCGGATCGTCGAACCCCACCACCACTGCGGCAGCACACGAGCGGTCGACCGCGGCGGCCAACTGCGAGAGCAGACCGCGCACCGCCCAGGCAGGGCGGCCGTCAGGAAGGTGGAAGCCGGTGTGGGCGCGCGCGTGGAAGGCACGGTGCAGCAACGAATTGCCGTCCACCGCCAGCACGGTTGGCCTCGACACCTGCTCAGCCTCGCACGCCGGTCTGACAATGCGCGGCTGGCAACGCCGAAGGTCTCGGCGAAGGTTTTCCCGGCGGCTTATGTCCGGCGCGCCCTAGCCCCGACGCAGGTTGGTGAGCGCGTGCCGCATGGGTTCGAGCTTGGCCTCCGACTCGGCCAGCTCGTCGTTGGGATTGGAGCCGGCCACGATGCCGCATCCTGCGAACAGCCGCAGCCGGCGAGGATTGGCCGGATCGAGCGAGCCGCAACGTAGAGCGATGCCGAGCTCGCCGTCGCCGTTAGCATCGACCCAGCCCACGGGGCCGGCATAGCGACCGCGATCCAGCTCCTCCAGATCGTCGATCACGGCTGCGGCCTTGGCGGTGGGAGTGCCGCACACAGCGGCCGAGGGATGCAGGCTCGCCACTAGATCGAGCACCGACCGCGCCGGGTGTGCCGTCTCCAGGGCCGGGCCGGCCCGGTGCAGCGCACCCGTGACGTCAGTGGCCAGGTGCATCACGTTCGGCAGGTGCAGCACGAACGGCGATTCGGGCACGTACATGCTGTCGCAGTGCGGGGCCAGGGCGTCGGCCACCGATCGAACGGCGTACTCATGCTCCTCGAGGTCTTTGCTCGAGCGCGCCAACGACGCGGCCAGCGCCAGATCGTGTTCGTCGTCGCCCGAGCGCCGGATGGTGCCCGCCAGCACCCGGGAGGTCACCAGGCCTCGTTCGCAACGGACGAGCAGCTCGGGAGTGGCGCCGATGAGGCCGTCGACGGCGAACGTCCAGCACGAGGGGTAGTCGCGGTTGAGCCGACGGGCCAACCAGCGCGGGTCGAGGGGCTCGGAGGTGGTGGCCACCACGTCACGGGCGAGCACGACCTTGTCGAGTTCGCCGGCTGTGATCCGCTGCACGGCGCAAGCCACCCGGTTGCGCCATTCGGCAGGGCTGAGGGTGCCGGGGCCGAGATCGACCCGACCGGGATCACTGACCGGTTCGACCGGTGGCAGCTGGGCGGCCGCCGGCAATCGGTTCGTCCACGAGGTGGTGGTGATCCAGCCTGCATCGCCGCGCCTGCCCACCACCACGCTGGGCACGAGCAGCACTCCACCGCTGGCGGACGACGGCGAGAACGGGAAGGACACGAACGCCACCGGCCCAGTGCCCGGCAGCCCCACGTCGTTGCGTGCCACGGCACGTCGGCTGATGTCTGCCCAGACGGCGGCCGCATCGGTGACGGCGCTGCCCGCGGGCAGGTCTATCCGCAGCATGGGCCCGCAGCCCACGAGGCCTTGGTCTCGCCTGACCCACGCGGCGCAGTCGATGCTGGGCAGCAGCTGGAGCAGCCGGGGTTCCGCCAGTGGGGCGGTCCGGCTGACCAGGTGGATCGCAGGCGAGTCCGTGAGATGTGACATCGGGACCAGAGTATGACGCTCGGTCACCGCCGCTGCCCGAATCAGGGCCGATTGTCGTGAGCTCGCCCGACCAGCACGTTCACCCGGCGTGTCGGCGGTGCATTGAGAAGCTGGTTCCACCGCCGGAGAACTCTCATCAGCGAACCACCGGCTCGTCGTGGCAAGATCGCCTGGTGAGCCGCGCCAGCCTCGACAAGAAGCCCCATGAAGTCGCTGCCATGTTCGACGGTGTGGCCGAGCGTTATGACCTGACGAACGACGTGCTCTCCTTCGGTCAGGACCGTCGTTGGCGACGAGTGGTCGTGGACGCGGTAGCGGCCAGACCCGGCGAACGGGTACTCGATCTGGCCGCCGGCACCGGCACCTCGTCGGAGCCGTTCGCCGATGCCGGGATCGAGACCGTGAGCAGCGACTTCTCGCTCGGGATGCTGCGCGTCGGGCAGCAGCGCCGTCCAGACCTGGGGTTCGTGGCGGGCGACGCCACCCAGCTCCCGTTCGCCGATGCAACCTTCGACGCCACCACGATCTCGTTCGGCCTGCGGAACATCGTCGATCACCAGGCCGCCCTGCGCGAGATGCTCCGCGTGACCAAGCCCGGCGGTCGGCTGGTGGTCTGCGAGTTCTCGCATCCCACCTGGGCGCCCTGGCGCACGGTCTACTCCGAGTATCTGATGCGGGCGTTGCCGCCGATCGCGCGGACGGTCAGCTCGAACCCTGACGCGTACGTCTACCTTGCGGAGTCGATCCGCGCGTGGCCTGATCAGCCGCGACTGGCCGAACAGTTTCAGCGGGCCGGGTTTGAGAAGGTGCAATGGCGCAACCTCTCCGGAGGCATCGTGGCGCTGCACCGCGGGTGGCGCCCCGCGTAAGGGCTCACCAGAGAATGGCCGCTTATTTCCTGGCGAGCCCTGAGCTGAGCCGTCAATTCGGGCGAATCCTTGCAGATGCGTCCGATACGAAGTCGTGATCTGCTGGGGGCAGCGGCACATGCCGTGACGCACACCCGTCCGAAGGAGCAGTCATGGGTATCGGTGACAAGATTTCCAACGCAGCCGACGACCTGGCCGGCAAGGCCAAGGAGGCCGTTGGCAAGGCGACCGACAACGAGAGCCTGGAGTCCGAGGGGCGCACCGACCAAGCGGCTGCAGACCTGAAGCAGGCCGGCGAGAAGGTCAAGGACGCCTTCAACAACTGAACGGCCTTCCTCGACGGTGCGTGGGGCGACGACGTGGTCACCCTATGCACCGTTCGGCTTATGTCCCGGCGCGTCTCTCGATGATCTATTCCAAGTCACCAGCCCCGCGTGCAGGGTCGTTGCGTGGTGCCGGCCGCGGTGCATCTCAACGCGGTTGGCACCACCCACACCCTGCCGCCTCTTGATCGGCCCTCCGAGGCTGGCCCGGTCGATGTCCGGAATCCGGCACCAGTGCCAGCCGATGAAAACCAGCTGAGCACACAACCCCCACCCGCCGTACCCAAGCGAGCCGGATCCCGGACATCCCAGCACGGGGAGCGGCGGCCGACCACCCAACACCCACCCGCACCACCAGGACGCATCGGACACACTCCAACCCTCCCCAGGCAGGTGGCCGGTCACGGCAGGCCCGCGTCGATGCCCCAGATCCGACCCGGCCGCGAGCCACCCGTCACCCAGACCCGATCCCGCGTCCACCTGTCACGTTCTCCACCCACCCCCAACCTGGTGACACCCCCACGAACAACGTCACACCTCGCCCACCCAGAGCCATCCCGGGCACCCCGGATCAACACACCACAGACACCCGACCCCTGGGAATAGATCATTTAGAGCTCGGAACGCACCCGTCGAGAGGGTGCGGGCTGCTGGGGATCGGGCACTGCATCCGGGTGGACGAGCGTGAGGTTGGCAGGGTCGTCCCCCTGCGCGGGGTAGAGTCAGCCGGTTGTCCGCGCACGGCCCGAAAAGTGAGTAGGAGTCTGCAACCAGATGAGCACAACCCACGCCGACGTCATTGTCGTGGGCGCCGGTCCGGCCGGCTCGACCGTGGCCACCTATCTCGCCCGCAGCGGCATCGACGTGCTGGTGCTCGAGAAGACCTCGTTTCCTCGCGAGAAGGTCTGTGGTGACGGGCTGACTCCGCGGGCGGTGCGCGAGCTCGTCCATCTCGGGGTGCCCACCCGGGAGGAGGACGGCTGGATTCGCAACCGCGGGCTGCGCATCATCGGCGGCGGCATGCGTGCCCAGCTGCCCTGGCCCGACCTGGCCAGCTTCGGTGACTACGGCCTCGTGCGGCCCCGGATGGACTTCGACCAGGTGCTTGCACAGCACGCCGTCGCCGCCGGGGCCACCCTGCATGAGCTCACCAACGTGACCGGTCCAGTACTCGACGACACCGGGCGGATCGTGGGCGTCACCGCCCGACCGGTCGATGAGCGTGGCCGGCGCGCCGGGCAGGAGCAGACATACTCGGCGCCCATCGTGCTGGCCTGTGACGGAGTGAGCGCGCGGCTGGCGTTGGCGATGGGGCTGGCCAAGCGGGACGACCGTCCGCTCGGAGTGGCGGTGCGCACCTACTTCACGAGCCCCCGACACGACGACGACTGGCTGGAGAGCTGGCTCGAACTATGGGACGGCAAGCCGGGCAAGTCCAACCTGTTGCCCGGCTACGGCTGGATCTTCGGCGTGGGCGACGGCACCTCGAACGTGGGGCTCGGAATCCTCAACTCCTCCAGCGCCTTCGGCAAGGTCGACTACAAGGAGCTGTTGCAGCGCTGGGTCTCGAACATGCCCGAGGAATGGGGCTTCTCCGCTGAGAACCAGCTCGGCGAGATCCGCGGGGCCGCTCTGCCGATGGGCTTCAACCGGACCCCGCACTACACCCGCGGTCTGCTGTTGCTCGGCGACGCGGGCGGCATGGTCAACCCCTTCAACGGGGAGGGCATCGCGTATGCGATGGAGTCGGCCCGGCTGGCGGCCGAGGTGGTGGTGCAGGCCCTGGCCCGACCCGACGAGGCCTCCCGCGAGAGAGCCCTGCAAGGCTATCCGGAGGTGCTCGCCGATGCGCTGGGCAGTTACTACACTCTCGGCCGGGCCTTCGTGAAGCTGATCGGCAATCCGCACGTCATGCGGATCGCGACGCAGTACGGGCTGCCGCGTCCCACGATGATGCGTCTGGTGTTGAAACTGCTTGCCAACCTGTACGACCCGCGCGGGGGCGACAGTCTTGACCGAATTATCAATGGATTGCACAAACTTGCGCCCGCAGCCTGACGCCCGTCGCCGCCAACCCGCACGGCACCGGCCGCCAGGGTGGTTGTCGGGGCTGGCCCCTAGGATGGCAAGCGCCGGACACAGTCCGTTCGGATCTCTAGATGCGTCACCCGGAGGAGCGTCGCCATGGACGTGAGCAGCACCTCTTCGTTCAACCCGTATATCCCGGTGCTGGCCATGCTGGCGCTGTCCATCGGGTTCGTCGTCTTCTCCCTGACGGCCAACTCGCTCGCGGGCCCGAAGCGCTACAACCGGGCGAAGCTCGACGCGTACGAATGCGGCATCGAGCCCACCCCGCAGGCGGTGGAGGGTGGCCGCTTTCCGATCAAGTATTACCTCGTGGCCATGACGTTCATCGTCTTCGACATCGAGGTCGTCTTCTTGTATCCGTGGGCGGTCGCCTTCAAGGAATTGGCCGGGTTCGGGTTGATCGCCATGTTGGCCTTCCTGGCGCTCATCACGGTGCCTTTCGTCTATGAGTGGCGCCGCGGCGGCCTGGATTGGGACTGAGGTGAGCTGAACAGAATGGGTATCGAAGAGAAGGTCCCGGCGGGGTTCCTGCTCGACACTGTCGAGAACGTCGTGGGCTACATGCGCAAGAGTTCGGTGTGGCCGGCCACCTTCGGCCTGGCCTGCTGCGCCATCGAGATGATGGCCGTGGGTGGGCCTCGGTACGACCTCGCCCGGTTCGGCATGGAGCGTTTCTCCGCCACGCCACGTCAGGCCGATCTGATGATCGTGGCCGGTCGAGTGAGCCAGAAGATGGCTCCTGTGCTGCGCCAGGTGTACGACCAGATGTCCGAGCCCAAGTGGGTCATCGCCATGGGTGTGTGCTCGTCGTCGGGCGGCATGTTCAACAACTATGCCGTCGTGCAGGGCGTCGATCACGTCGTGCCGGTCGACGTCTACCTGCCGGGCTGTCCGCCCCGGCCCGAGATGCTCATCCACGCCATCATCGAACTGCACAACCAGATTCAGTCGATGCCGTTGGGCGTCAACCGCGAGCGCGCGGCGCGCGCCGCCGAAGAGGCAGCGCTCAAGGCCACGCCCACCTCGCAATTGAAGGGCCTGCTGGCATGAGCGGCGCCGAGGAGAACGCGCTGGAGCCGGTGGGCACGTCCGAGCCTGCCGAGGTCATCGCTGTCAAGCAGGGCATGTTCGGGGTCCAGGGCAGTGGCGACACCTCTGGTTTTGGAGGCTTGCGCCGCACGGTGGTCATGCCCGGAGCCAGCGAGGCGCCCTACGGTGGCTGGTTCGACGAATGCGTCGAGATCCTCGCCGAGGTGCTGGCCGAGCCGGCTGCTGCCGGGCGCCAGGAGCCGAACGGGCCAGGGTGGGACGAGGCCATCGAGAAGGTCGTGGTCGACCGCGGGGAGCTGACCCTGTTCGTGCGCCGGGAGCACCTGCTGCGAGTCGCGCAGATCTTGCGCGACGACCCCGACCTGCGGTTCGAGATGTGCATGGGCGTCAGCGGTGTGCACTACCCACACGAGACGGGCCGCGAGCTGCACGCCGTGTATCCCTTCATGTCCATCACGCACAACCGAAGGCTCCGGGTCGAGGTGGTCTGCCCCGACGCCGACCCGCACGTTCCGTCCATCGTCTCCGTCTACCCGTCCAACGACTGGCACGAGCGTGAGACGTGGGACTTCTTCGGCATCGTCTTCGACGATCACCCCGCGCTGACCCGCATCGAGATGCCCGACGACTGGCCGGGCCATCCCCAGCGCAAGGACTATCCGTTGGGCGGCATTCCCGTGGAGTACAAGGGCGCCACCATTCCGGCGCCCGACACCCGGAGGCAATACCGATGAGCAGCACCACTTCGCCCGAGGGGGCCTTCGGCTCCCAGTCATCCGCTGCAGACGTGCCGTTCGGGGGCGAGCCGTTTCTCGACGAGGCATTCGGCGACGACGCCTTGGGGGGCAAGGTCTTCACCGCCCACGGTGGTGACTGGGCCGACATCGTCGAGGAGGCGGCAGAACTGCGCGAAGAGCGCATCGTCGTCAACATGGGCCCGCAGCACCCGTCCACCCACGGGGTGTTGCGGCTGATCCTCGAGATCGACGGTGAGACCGTCACCGAGGCTCGCGCCGGCATCGGCTACCTGCATACGGGCATCGAGAAGAACATGGAATTCCGCAATTGGACGCAGGGGGTCACCTTCTGCACGCGGATGGACTATGTGATGCCGATGATGAACGAGCTGGCCTACTGCCTGGCCGTGGAAAAGCTGCTCGGCATCACCGACGACATTCCCGAGAAGGCGCAAGTCATCCGGGTCATGATGAATGAGTTGCAGCGGGCGGCCTCGCATCTGGTCTTCCTCGCCACCGGTGGCATGGAGATCGGCGCCACCACGATCATGACCAACGGCTTCGAAGCGCGTGAATACGTGCTCAAGATCTTCGAGACCGTCTCCGGCCTGCGCATGAACCACGCCTACATCCGGCCGGGTGGGGTGGCCAACGATGTGCCTTCGGGTTTCCGGCAAGACATTCGCACTGCCATTGCCGGCGTGCTCAAGATGACCAAGCGCCTCGAGCAGCTCGCCAACGATTCGCCGGTGGTCAAGGCCCGGCTGGTAGACGTGGGCTATCTCGATCTGGCCGGGTGCATGGCCTTGGGGGTCACCGGGCCGATCCTGCGCTCCACGGGCCTGCCGCACGACCTGCGCAAGACCCAGCCGTACTCGGGCTATGAGACCTACGACTTCGACGTGCCCGTGCGTGACACCTGTGACGCCTACGGCCGCTTCCGGATCCGGGTAGCCGAGATCTATGAGTCGATGCGCATCGTGAGCCAGTGCGCCGACCGCATCGACCATCTCGAGAATGCTCCGGTGATGGTTGCCGACAAGAAGATCGCCTGGCCGGCGCAATTGGCCATCGGTGGCGACGGCCTGGGCAACAGCCTCGACCACATCCGGCAGATCATGGGTACGTCGATGGAAGCGCTCATTCATCACTTCAAGCTCGTGACCGAGGGCTTCCGGGTGCCCGCGGGCCAGGTGTATCAGGCCATTGAGTCTGCCAAGGGCGAACTGGGGGTGCACCTGGTCAGCGATGGTGGCACGAGGCCCTACCGGGCGCATTTCCGCGACCCGTCATTCAACAATCTGCAGGCCCTTGCCGCGATGGCAGAAGGCGGTTCGGTGGCCGACGTGATCGTGGCGGTCGCCTCGATCGACCCGGTGATGGGCGGTGTCGACCGATGAGTTATCCAACCGAGGTCCGCGAGCGGATCAGCGCAGAGTGCGCACAGATCATGGCGCGCTATCCGCAGCCGCGGTCGGCATTGCTGCCCATGCTGCACCTGGTGCAGGCCGAGGACGGCTATGTGAGCCCTGACGGGATCCTGCTCTGCGCCGAACTGCTCGATCTCACGGCGGCCGAGGTGTCGGCCGTCGCGACCTTCTACACGCAGTACAAACGCCGTCCCAACGGCACTTACACGGTGGGCGTGTGCACCAACACGTTGTGCGCGGTGCTCGGCGGCGACGAGATCTACGAGGCGGTCAGCGTGCATCTCGGTGTGGGCAACGACGAGACCACCGACGACGGCGCCATCACCCTCGAGCGCATCGAATGCAACGCCGCCTGCGATTACGCGCCGGTCGTGATGGTCAACTGGGAGTTCTTCGACAACCAGACCCCGGAGTCCGCCGTAGCGTTGTGCGACGACCTGCGCTCAGGAGCCGACGTCGTCCCGACCCGGGGCGCCGCCAAGGTCTGTTCTTTCCGGCAGACCGCACGGGTGCTGGCCGGGTTCACCGATGGCCGCGCCGACGAAGGCATCGGCGCGGGCGAGCCCACTCTGGCGGGTCTCAAGATCGCGCGGGCCAACCACTGGACGGCGCCCGCATCGGGCCGGTCCGCTCCGGAGGAGAACCCGGCTGCCGATCGGCCGGGCGAAGGCAAGGAGGTCCTGAGATGACGACGCTCACTCCCGTCCTGTCGGACGTCTTCGACGCCGACCGCTCCTGGACCATCGACAGTTATCTCGCGCACGACGGCTACAAGGGGCTCGCCCTCGCTTTGGCCCGCGAGCCGGGCGCCATCATCGACATTGTCAAGGCCTCGGGGCTGCGGGGTCGTGGCGGCGCGGGGTTCCCCACCGGCATGAAATGGGGGTTCCTGCCCAAGCCCGACGGAGGCCCGCGCTATCTCGTCGTGAACGCCGACGAATCCGAGCCCGGCACCTGCAAAGACATCCCGTTGATGATGGCCAACCCGCACTCCCTGGTGGAGGGTGTGGCCATCACCAGTTACGCCATCGGCTGCAACCACGCGTTCATCTACGTACGGGGCGAGGTGGTGCACGTCTACCGTCGTCTGCTCAAGGCGGTGGCCGACGCGTACGAGCGCGGCTATCTGGGCAAGAACATCCGGGGGAGCGGCTTCGACCTCGACGTCACCGTGCACGCAGGGGCGGGTGCCTACATCTGCGGCGAGGAGACGGCCCTCCTCGACTCCCTGGAGGGACGACGCGGCCAGCCGCGACTCAAGCCGCCGTTCCCGGCGGTGGCCGGCCTCTACGCCCGGCCCACCGTGGTGAACAACGTCGAGTCCATCGCCTCCGTGCCGTCCATCGTCCGTCGCGGGTCAGACTGGTTCGCCTCGATGGGCACGGAGAGATCCCAAGGCTTCGGGTTCTTCTCGCTGTCCGGTCACGTGCAGCGTCCCGGCCAGTACGAGGCGCCGCTGGGCATCACCCTGCGTGAACTGCTCGACATGGCCGGAGGCATCCGAGAGGGTCATCGGCTCAAGTTCTGGACGCCGGGTGGCTCCTCCACCCCGATCTTCACTGAGGAGCATCTCGACGTGCCGCTCGACTTCGAGTCGGTGGGCGCGCATAAATCGATGCTCGGCACCCGCGCGCTGCAGATCTTCGACGAGACCGTCTCAGTGGTGCGCGCCGTGCTCCGGTGGACGGAGTTCTACGCCCACGAGTCGTGCGGCAAGTGCACGCCGTGCCGCGAGGGCACGTTCTGGATGCGCGCGGTGCTGCGCCGGCTCGAAGCCGGGCAGGGCAGGCCCGGCGACATCGAGGTGTTGCAGGAGACCGGCGCCAACATCCTGGGGCGCTCGTTCTGCGCCCTGGGCGACGGCGCGGTGAGCCCGGTGGCCAGCGGCATCCAGCATTTCCGTTCCGAGTTCGAGGCCGGCATGCACACGCCGGCCTGGGAGCTGTTTCCCTACCGTCAGACCACCGTGTTCGCCGAGGTATCCGCATGAGCGTGACCGCCAAGCCCCAGGCGCCGGCACAGGCCGAGACTCCTGGCATCACCGCCACCATCGACGGGGTCGAGGTCAACGTGCCCAAGGGCACGATGATCATCCGCGCGGCCGAGACGCTCGGCATCGCCGTGCCGCGGTTCTGTGACCACCCGTTGCTCGACCCGGTGGCGGCCTGCCGCCAATGTCTTGTCGAGGTGGCGACCCCCGGGCCCGACGGGTCGTTCCGGCCGATGCCCAAGCCCCAACCCGCCTGCGCGGTGGAGCTCACCGAGGGCATGCAGGTCAAGACCCAGCTCACCTCCGAGGTGGCAGAGAAGGCCCAGCACGGGGTGATGGAGTTCCTGCTCATCAATCACCCGCTCGACTGTCCGGTCTGCGACAAGGGTGGCGAGTGCCCGCTGCAGAACCAGGCGATGAGCGACGGCCGCGCCACCAGTCGGTTCATCGACGTCAAGCGCACCTTCCCCAAGCCCATCAAGATCTCGACCCAGGTGCTGCTCGACCGCGAACGCTGCATCGTGTGCCAGCGCTGCACCCGATTCTCCAAGGAGATCGCGGGTGACCCTTTCATCGATCTGCAGAAGCGGGGGGCCTCGCAGCAGATCGGCATCTTCTCGCCGGGCGTCTTGGGCATCGCCACCACCGGCGAGCAGATGCTCGACGTGTCGGGCGTGCCGTTCGCGTCGTACTTCTCGGGCAACACCATTCAGATCTGCCCGGTCGGTGCGCTCACCAGTGCTACCTACCGGTTCCGTTCCCGGCCGTTCGACCTCGTCTCGACGCCCGGGATCTGCGAGCAGTGTGCGTGCGGGTGCGCCCAGCGCACCGACTACCGGCGTGAGACGGTGCTACGTCGCCTGGCCGGCAACGACCCCGAGGTCAACGAGGAGTGGACCTGCGACAAGGGCCGCTTCGCCTTCCACTCCGCCACGCTGCCCGACCGGCTCACGAGCCCGCTGGTGCGCAACGCAGCCGGCGAGCTCGAGCAGGTGTCGTGGCCGGTGGCCCTCGATGCGGCCGCGGCCGGGCTGGCCAAGGCGCGTGACGGCAAGCTCGGCGACCCCGACGATCCCGACGACGAGCGTCATCTGGCGGTGGGCGTTGGGGTGCTTCCTGGTGGCCAGCTGCGCATCGAGGACGCCTACGCCTACGCCAAGTTCGCCCGAGTCGCGTTGGCCACCAACGACATCGACCACCGGGCCCGGCCGCACTCGGCTGAGGAAGAGGCCTTCCTGGGCGCTCGGGTGGCCGGCACCGGTCTCGGTGTCACCTACGCCGACCTCGAGCACGCATCGACCGTGCTGCTCGTGGGCCTGGAGCCCGAAGAAGAGGCGCCCATCATCTTCCTGCGCTTGCGCAAAGGCCTGCGCAAGAACCGGGTCAGTGTGCATTCACTGGCGCCTTATGCCACTCGCGGGCTCCGCAAGCTGCGGGGAACTCTGCTGCCCACCGCACCCGGCACCGAGGCAGAGGTGCTTGACGTGCTCCGGCGCTCGCACGCCGCCAGGGGCGCCGCGCAGGAGTGGGTCGGCGAGCACCAGGCCACGGTCGACGCCCTGCACACGGGCGGAGTGATCATGCTGCTCGGCGAGCGACTGGCCGACTCCCCGGGTGCGCTCAGTGCTGCCGTGGCTCTCGCTGACGACACCGGTGCCCGGCTGGCCTGGGTGCCACGGCGTGCGGGCGAACGGGGTGCGATCGAGGCCGGCACCCTCGGCTCGCTACTTCCTGGCGGACGCCCACTGGGCGATGCCGGGGCGCGGGAGGAGGTTGGTTCGGCGTGGGGAACGACCGTGCCGGTCGAATCCGGACGTAGCGTCACCGACATGCTGACCGCGCTCCACGGCGGCACGCTGGGCGGTGCCCTCGTGGCCGGGGTAGACCTCGACGACCTGCCCGATCCCGAGTTGGCCCGACAGGCTCTGGCCAAGGCCGGCTTCGTGGTGAGCCTTGAGGTGCGCTCGTCGAGCGTCACAGACCTGGCCGATGTGGTGTTGCCGGTGGCCCCTGTGGTCGAGAGCACCGGCACCTATCTCGACTGGGAAGGGCGCGCCCGCCCGTTCCCGGCCGTGCTCGACACCCGGGCCATGAGCGACACTCGCGTGCTGGGGGCGCTGGCCCGTGCCATGGACGTCGATCTCGGCCTACGCGAGGTCACCGATTGCACCCGCGAACTGGCTCGACTCGGCCCCTGGCGAGGCGACCGGGCGACGATGACGCCTGTCCCGGCTCGCCCGCCGGTCGTGCTGCAACATGGCCAGGCCGTGCTCGCCACCTGGCCGTTGTTGCTGGGCGCCGGCCGCGCCCAGGACGGCGACCCGTTCCTCGCCGGCACGGCGCACCGCGCGCATGCGCGGTTGTCACCTACTACAGCCGAGGTCGCGGGTCTTTCTCTCGAAGACGGCCGGCTGGCACACGACGCAGCGATCACCGTGCGCACCCGGCACGGCGCCATCACCGTGCCCGCAGTGCTGGCTGACCTGCCCGACTATGTTGTGTGGCTACCCACCAACAGCGTCGGCTGCCAGGTGCGGCCCACGCTCGGCGTCGGCGCGGGAGCAGTGGTCTTCGTGGAGGCGTCCGCTACCTTGATCGCTGCCGCGGCAGGGGCCGGGTTCGACGAGGGGAGTGAGCTGTGAGGCTGACTGCAGCGCCGATCCTGCCGGCCGATTTCAGCCAGGACAACGGCTGGGTCATCGTCGGCAAGATGCTTTTTGTCTTCGTGTTCCTCGTGATCAACGTCTTGATGGCGATCATCCTCGAACGCAAGATCATCGGCCGCATGCAGAACCGGTACGGCCCCAACCGCACGGGCCCGTTCGGGCTGCTGCAGTCGCTGGCCGACGGGGTCAAGCTGGCCCTGAAGGAAGACATCATCCCCACCAATGCCGACCGGTGGATCTTTCCGCTCGCGCCCGCCATCGCGGCAGTGCCGTGCTTCTTGTCCTTCGCCGTGATCCCGCTGGCCGGGCCGGTGCACATCCCGTTCACGTCCATCACGACGCCTCTGCAGATGACGGATTTTCCGGTCGCAGTGCTCTACATCCTCGCCGTCGCCTCTATCGGCGTCTACGGCCTGGTGTTGGCCGGATGGGCCTCGGGGTCGACCTACCCGCTGCTCGGCGGCGTGCGCTCCTCGGCACAGGTGATCTCGTACGAGCTCGCCATGGGCCTGTCGCTGGTGTGCGTGTTCATCATGTCGGGCTCGATGTCGACGTCGCAGATCGTGGCCGCCCAAGACGGACTGGCCTGGCTGACCTGGTTTCCGCCGCTGTTGGTGCCGTTCGTCATCTACGTGATCTCCATGGTGGGCGAGACCAACCGGCTGCCGTTCGACCTGCCCGAGGCCGAGGGCGAGCTCGTGGGTGGCTTCCACACCGAGTACTCGTCGATGAAGTTCGCCATGTTCTTCCTGGCCGAGTACGTCAACATGGTCACGGTCTCCGCCCTGGCCACCACGCTCTTCCTCGGTGGCTGGCAGGCGCCGTTCGGGTTGGGATTGCTCTTCGGTGGCTACTTCAACACGGGCTGGTGGGGGCTGCTGTGGTTCATTCTCAAGGTCTGGTTCTTCATGTTCGGGTTCATCTGGCTGCGTGGGTCGCTGCCGCGGCTGCGTTACGACCAGTTCATGAAGTTCGGCTGGCAGCGACTCATCCCGGCTGCGCTGATCTGGATCTTCCTGTTGGCCATCGGGCGCGGGCTCACGGTGATCTACGGCTACTCCCAGACCACGCTGACGGTCGTCGTGGCGGGAATCCTGCTGCTCATCGCTGCGGCACTGTGGCTGTGGCCGGCTCCGAGGCCTGCGGCCCACGAGCCCGTGCAGCGGGTCATCGACCCCTTCGCTGGTGGCCACCCGGTGCCACCCTTGCCCGGCCAGACTCTGCCCACCTCACCGCGCCGCGCCCGCAAGCTGGCCGCCGCTGCCCAGGAGGCGAGGCCCGCCCCCAGCTCGGCAGCCTACGAGTTGCCCGGTTCGGCCCCGGAGGTACCCAATGACTGATCAGCAAGACATGCCGGACGAGCAGCGGGAGAGTTGGCTGGCCGAGGCGTTCGCGCCGGTCGCGGCATTCGGCGTGTCGTTCTCCACGATGTTCAAGAAGGTCATCACCCAGCAGTACCCCGAAGAGAAGGTGCCCACAGCGCTGCGCTTTCACGGCCGGCACCAGCTCAACCGACACCCGGACGGGCTGGAGAAGTGCATCGGCTGTGAGCTGTGTGCCTGGGCCTGCCCGGCCGATGCGATCTACGTAGAGGGGGCCGACAACACCGAGGAGAACCAGTTCTCCCCCGGGGAGCGGTACGGGCGCGTCTACCAGATCAACTACCTGCGCTGCATCCTGTGCGGCCTGTGCATCGAGGCCTGCCCCACCCGAGCCCTCACGATGACCAACGACTACGAGCTGGCCGGGCCCAGCCGGGCAGGGCTGATCTACGAGAAGCACGATCTACTGGGTCCCATGGCCTCGGGCATGCTGGCGGCCCCGCATCCCATGGCGCCGGGCACCGACGACACCTCCTACTACCGGGGCGAGGTCAACGCGGCCACGCCGGAGCAGGTGGAGTGGGTGCGTGAGCACCGTCCCGACGACCCGAGCCTGGCCGGTTTCGGCCGAGGGGAGACCTTGTGAACCCGACCACCGGGTTGACGATCGGCGGCGGCGAGACGGCGCTGTTCTGGATCCTCGCGCCGCTCATCGTCATCGCCGCCTCCGGCCTGCTGTTCGTCCGCAAGGCCGTGCACGCTGCCGTGCTCGTGGCCTTTGTGATGATCTCGCTGGCCGCGATGTATGCCGCCCAGGAAGCGCCCTTCCTGTTCGCCGCCCAGATCGTGGTCTACACGGGCGCCGTCATGATGCTGTTCCTGTTCGTGCTCATGCTCGTGGGCGTCGACAGCGCCGATTCGCTCAAGGAGACGCTCACCGGGCAGCGCTGGGTGGCAGTGCTCGGGGGGCTGGGGCTGGCGTTCTTCCTCATCGCCTGCGTCGTTGGCGTCGACATCACGTTCAACCACGCGCAGCTGCTCAAGCTGGCGGGCTGGACGCAGGCGCCCGCGCAGGGCCTGGCCGCAGCCAACGCCGACACCAACCCGGTGGGAGTGGCACGCCAGGTCTTCGGGCCGTACGTCTTCACGTTCGAGGTGGTGGGCACCCTGCTCGTCATCGCTGCGCTGGGCGCCATCGTGCTCACCCACGCCGAACGACAGGGTCCCAAGCTCACGCAGCGCTACCTCGCCGACCTGCGGGTGCGCACGGGGCGCCAAGTGGGCCCGCTGCCCTCGCCCGGCGTGTTCGCCCGGCACAACGCGGTAGACGTCCCGGCGCTGTTGCCCGACGGCACTCCCAGCGAGCTGTCCATCTCGCGCGTGCTGCGGGCCCGGGGCCAGGAGGGCCAGACCTCCACGGTCTCTGGGCAGGTGGCCGTTATCTCCGACGAACTCCGGACCGACACCCATCCGCGGGACGCCTCAGCCGAGACCGTGGCCGAGTTGGAGGCCCCCACAACGTCGACCACCGACCAGCCGGGGACGCCACGGCAGACCGGCACCATCGACGCCAGCAAGCCTGACGTTGCCAAACCCGACCCGCGCACACCTGAGCCCGGGCGGGAGGGTGAGCAGCCGTGAGCCTGACGAACTATGTGATCCTGGCCTGCATCCTCTTCTCGATCGGTGCGGTCACCGTGCTGGTGCGGCGCAACGCGATCATCGCGTTCATGGGGGTCGAGCTCATGCTCAATTCCGCCAATCTGCTCCTGGTGACGTTCGCCCGCATGCATGGCAGCCTCGAAGGCCAGGCCATCGCGTTCTTCGTGATGGTCGTGGCGGCGGCCGAGGTCGTGGTGGGGTTGGCGATCATCGTGTCCATCTTCCGATCGCTGCGATCGTCGTCGGTCGACGACGTGCACCTGCTCAAGAACTGAAGGGACTGGCGCACATCGTGATCGCATTGACCGCGGCCGAGCAGGCGAGTGCCCTGCCGGCCTCCGGCATCATGGAGCTGGCCTGGCTGCTCGTGGCGCTGCCGTTGGCCGGCTCGTTCATCCTGCTCCTGGGCGGGCGTCGTACCGACAGGTTCGGCCCAGGCCTTGCCGTCGGGCTGTCGTGGGCCTCGTTCGGTGTAGGTGTGGCCGTGCTCAGCGCGATGCTGACGTACTCCGCCGCCGACCGGGTGCGCGACCTGCCCCTCTTCAACTGGATCGCCGCCGGGGGTTTCCAGTTGGAGGCGGGCATGCGCCTCGACCCGTTGTCGATGACCTTCGTCATGCTCGTGACGTTCGTCGGCTCGCTCATTCACGTCTACTCGCTCGGTTACATGGCCCACGACCCCGACCGGCGCCGGTTCTTCGCCTACCTCAACCTGTTCGTGGCCTCGATGCTGCTCCTCGTGCTGGCCGACAGCTACCTGTTGCTCTACGTCGGCTGGGAGGGTGTGGGCCTGGCCTCGTACCTGCTCATCGGATTCTGGAACTACAACCCCGACTACGCGGCGGCGGCCAAGAAGGCGTTCCTGCTCAACCGCATCGGCGACCTCGGGCTGAGCCTGGCGATCATGGCCATGTTCTTCGTGTTCGGCAGCGTCGACTTCAAGACCGTGCTGCCGCTGGCTGGTGAGGCGTCCACCGGGTGGCTCACCTTCATGGGCTTGATGCTGCTGCTGGCTGCCTGCGGCAAGTCGGCACAGTTCCCCTTGCAGTCATGGCTCGGCGACGCTATGGCCGGCCCCACGCCGGTCTCGGCGCTCATTCACGCCGCGACGATGGTGACTGCGGGGGTCTACCTCGTCGTCCGGTCCGGTCCCATCTTTCAGGGCGCCCCGGCCGCTGCCCTGGCGGTCACGGTCGTGGGCGCGATCACCCTCACCTACGGAGCGATCGTCGGCTGCGCCAAGGACGACATCAAGAAGGCGCTGGCCGCGTCCACCATGAGTCAGATCGGCTACATGATGCTGGCCGCCGGCCTCGGCCCGGTGGGCTATGCGTTCGCGATCTTCCACCTCGTGACGCACGGCTTCTTCAAGGCCGGCATGTTCCTGGGCGCAGGCTCGGTGATGCACGGCATGAACGACCGGGTCGACATGCGTACGTTCGGAGGCCTCGCCTCCAAGATGCGTATTACCTGGCTTACCTTCGGGGCCGGCTGGCTGGCCATCATCGGCTTCCCGTTCCTGTCGGGTTACTTCTCCAAAGACCACATCATCGAGGCCGCCTTCATTGGTGAGGGCTGGCGTCCGTGGGTGTTCGGGTTCACCACCATGATCGTCGCGGGCCTCACCGCGTTCTACATGTCGCGGCTCTTCTTCATGACCTTCCAGGGCAAGGCCCGCTGGCTCGACGGCGACCACCCCCACGAGTCGCCCGCCAGCATGACGATCCCCATGATCATCCTGGCCGTCGGTTCGGTGGCGCTCGGTGGAGTGCTCTGGTACACCGGGTTCACCCAGTGGCTGGCGCCCGTGGTGGGTGAGCACGCCGAGGGCCATCCGGTGCTGCCGGGCATCGCCATCACCCTGCTCACTCTGTGCTGCGTGGCCGTCGGCGGGCTGTTGGCCTGGTATCGGTACGCCTTCTCCGCGGTACCGGTCACGGCGCCGAAGGGCACCCCGCTCACTCAGCTGGCCCGCGCCGATCTCGGTCAGGAGTTCGTGAACCGCACGATCTTCGAGACCCCGGGTCGCGCCATCACGGAGGCCCTGGCAACCGGAGACCTGACCGTGATCGATCGGGGCGCCATGGGTTTCGGCCGCCTTATGAGCGGCCTCGGCAAGGGAGTCGGCAAGCTGCAGAACGGATACGTGCGTTCCTACGCCGCAACCATGCTCATCGGATTCATCGCCGTTGTCGGCCTGACCTTCGTGTGGAGGTGACATGAGCTTCCCCTGGTTGACCGCTATCGGCGTCATGCCCCTCGTGGGTGCCGCCATCGTCATGCTGCTGCCCGGCGACTCTCGCCGGCTTGCCCGCCAGCTGGCGCTCGTGTTCTCGCTCGTCACCTTCGCCGGGGTCGTGGCGGTGACGCTGCTCTTCGATCGTCAGCACGCTGGAACCGCCCAGTTCACCGAACAACACCAGTGGGTTCCCTCGTTCGGGGTCTCCTACGCCCTCGGGCTGACCGGCATCTCGCTGGTGATGATCCTGCTGGCCTCTGCGCTCACCCCGGCCTGCGTACTGGCCTCGTGGCACACGGCCGGGGACGATCCGGCCCGGATGCGGGAGTTCTTCGCGCTGATCCTCGTGGCCGAGTCGTTCATCCTCGGCGTCTTCATGGCGCGCGACGTCTTCATGTTCTACATGTTCTTCGAGGCCATGCTCATCCCGATGTACTTCCTGATCGGTCGCTTCGGCGGGCCGGAGGGCAAGGCAGCGGCCATGAAGTTCCTGCTCTTCAGCCTCACCGGAGGCTTGATCATGCTGGCCGGCGTCATCGCGCTCGGCCTGGCCACGATCGACCCCACCACCGGCACCCTGGCCCCTGACGCCTTCATGATCGACCACGTCACCGGTCTGCACTTCGCGTCGGTGAACACCGAACGGTGGATGTTCGCGTCGTTCTTCATCGCCTTCGCGGTCAAGGCGCCCATGTGGCCCGTGCACACCTGGCTGCCCGATGCCGCTGCCGCCGCCCCGCCCGGGGTGTCGGTGCTGCTCGTGGGGGTGCTCGACAAGGTCGGCACCTTCGGGATGATCACGCTCTGCCTGCCCATCTTCCCGCAGGCCGCGCGCTGGGCGGCCCCGGTGATCGTCGCGCTGGCCGTGCTCTCGATCGTCTACGGCGGGCTGGTGGCCATCGCCCAGCGCGATCTGCGCCGGCTGATCGCGTTCACGTCGGTGTCGCACTTCGGCTTCATCATTCTCGGCATCTTCGCGATGACCTCCACCGCGCAGAACGGTGCCGTGCTGTACATGCTCAACCACGGCTTCTCCACCGCTGCGCTCTTCGGGGTCTGCGGCATGCTCATGGCCCGCTTCGGCACCGCCCGGATCGGCGAGTATGGCGGATTGCAGCGGGTCGCGCCGCTGCTGGCGGGTGCCTTCCTGCTGGCGGGCCTGTCCTCGCTGGCGCTGCCGGGCCTGTCGCCCTTCATCTCAGAGTTCCTCGTGTTGGCCGGCACCTTCACCCGGTACCCCGTGGCTGCCGCGGTGGCCACCTCGGGGCTCATTCTCAGCGCGCTCTACATCCTGCTCACCTATCAGCGGATAGCCACCGGGCCTAAGCGCGCCGGCTTCGACACGACCGAAGACCTCTCCAGTCGGGAGAAGTGGGTGCTGGCGCCCATCATCGCCGTGATCCTCGTGCTCGGCTTCTTCCCCAAGCCGATCCTCGACCTCATCACGCCCGCCGTGGCCTCGACCATGACCACCATCGGCGCCACCGATCCCGGCACCGTGGTAGAAGGAGCAGGCCAGTGAACGCACTTTCCAGCACGTTCGTTCCGCCCACCGTCGACTGGGTGGCAGCGGCCCCGGTGCTCTGCGTGATGCTCACCGCGGTGATCGGCGTACTCGTCGAGGCCTTCGCGCCGCGCAAGGGTCGGCGCTACGTCCAGCTCGCATTGGCGCTGCTCGGGTTGCTGCTGGCGTTCGCCTTCCTGGCCTACCAGTGGGGCGGCGCGCCCCGGGCGGTGCTCACGGACCCCGACAGCCAGCTGGGCATGGGCATGACCCTCGACTCGGTCACGGTCTTCCTGCAGGGTTCGCTGGTGGTGATGGGCGCCCTGTCGCTGCTGTTGCTGGCTGACGGTGGCGGCAGTGCCCTCGACGCCCTGGCGGCCGACCCGGCGACCCGGCCAGACTCGGCTGCCGAGCGCGCTGCGGAACGCGCCGGCCGGCAGACGAGTGAGGTCATCCCGCTCACCATGTTCGCCATCGGCGGCATGATGGTGTTCTGCTCGGCAGCCGATCTGCTCACGATGTTCGTCTCGCTCGAGGTGCTCTCACTGCCGCTCTACATCATGTGCGGCCTGGCACGTCACCAGCGGCTGCGTTCGCAGGAGGCGTCGCTCAAGTACTTCCTGCTCGGGGCCTTCTCCTCCGCGCTGTTCCTGTTCGGGATGGCGCTGATGTACGGAGCCGCCGGCACGCTCAACCTCAGCGCCCTCTCGCACGCCGTGGGACAGGTCGTGCTCAACGCCCAGCAGGCCGGTCAGGGCGTGCACTGGCAAGCGCTCGTCATCGTCTCCACGTTGCTGATGCTCGCCGGGCTGCTGTTCAAGGTGGGTGCGGTGCCGTTCCACTCCTGGACCCCTGACGTGTACGAGGGCGCGCCTACCCCGGTCACCGCGTTCATGGCGGCCTGCACGAAGGCCGCCGCGGTGGGCGCGTTGCTGCGCCTGGTGTTGGCACCTATGCCGGTGGCGGGAGGTCAGTTGGCGTGGCCGGGGCCGATGTGGTTCTTCCTCAGTGACCTGCGCCCTGCGCTCGTCGTGGTGGCGGCCATCACGATGATCGTCGGATCGGCGGTTGCCATCCGGCAGACCGACGTCAAGCGGATGCTCGGGTACTCCTCGGTAGCGCACGCCGGCTTCATCCTGTGCGGGGTGGTCTCGTTTCAGGCGGTCGCGGTTCGTGGCGTGTTGTTCTACCTGCTGGTCTACGGGTTGTCGTCTATCGCCGCCTTCGGCATCGTGAGCCTGGTGCGGGTGCGCAATGCCGACGGCAGCGTGGGGCAAGAGGCCAAGAACCTGGCGCAATGGGACGGTCTGGGTCGCCGCTCGCCTCTGCTCGCGGCATGCTTCTCGGTGCTGATGCTGGCGTTCGCGGGCTTCCCGCTCACGAGCGGCTTCATCGCCAAATTCGGAGTGTTCTCGGCGGCCATCGCCACCCACGAGACGGCACTGGTGGTGCTTGCGGTGATCGGCGTCATCATGTCTGCCGTGTCGGCGTCGTTCTATCTGAGAGTGATCGTGCGGATGTACTTCTCCGACGAACAGCCCTTCGACGGCATCGCCGGCACGAGCGGGACCGTGGTCGCGGGCGGCTGGCTCACCGGCGCGGCCGTGCTGGTCGGCGTGGCCTCGACGATCCTCTTCGGCCTGCTCCCGGGCCCGTTGCTCAGCGCGGCCGGTGCCATCATGGCGGCGCGGTGAACCTGAACCGGGTGGCCGCCATCACGAGCCTGCTGTCGGCCGGCGAGGGACTGGCCGATCTGTCCAACCAGTTGGTGGAGGTGGAGGCCAGGCTGCACGAGGCGGTCTCGCACAGCGAGGCCCTCGTGCACTCGGCGTCCCGCCATCTGGTGCAGGCGGGCGGCAAGCGCGTGCGCCCGCTGCTCACGCTGCTTGCGGCGCACCTGGGCGACGCTCGTCGTGATGAGGTGCTCCAGGCGGCCGTCGTGGTGGAGTTGACACATCTCGCCACGCTGTACCACGACGACGTGATGGACTCGGCCACCACCAGGCGCGGCGCCCCCACGGCGCAGACCGTGTGGGGCAACTCGGTGGCGATCATCACCGGCGACCTGCTGTTCGCACGGGCGTCGCGGCTCACGTCCGAGCTGGGGGCCGAAGCGGTGCTCATCCAGTCGATGACCTTCGAGCGACTCTGCCTTGGCCAACTGCACGAGACCGTGGGCCCGGCTGCGGGCGAAGACCCGGTGGAGCATTACCTGGGAGTGCTGCGCGACAAGACGGGCTCGCTCATTGCCACCAGCGGTCTGTACGGGGCCATGTTCGCAGGCTGCGACCAGCACATCGTCGACACGCTGGCCGAGTACGGAGAGAAGGTCGGCGTCGCCTTCCAGCTCGCCGACGACGTCATCGACCTCATGCCCGATGGTGAGTCGGGCAAGAGCCCTGGCACCGATCTGCGTGAGGGCGTGCCCACGATGCCCGCCCTGCTGGCCCGTCAGGCAGCTGCCGCCGGCGACCCGGAGGCAGCCCGGATCGTCGAGCTGATCGACTCCGACCTCTCCGACGACGCCGCCCTGGCAGCTGCCGTCAACGCGTTGCGTGAACACCCGGTCACCGAGGCCACCACCAGGTTGGCCAAGCAGTGGTCTCAGGACGCCGTCGAGCTCATCACGGTGCTCCCGGACGGCCCGGTGCATACCGCTTTGGAGGTCTTCGCCGTCACGGTGGCCGAGCGAACCGTCTAAGGCCGCGCCCTAAAGCGTGTGGCCAGTCCTCAGACCGGTGACTCAGTGTCGACAGGCCGTCCCTGACGGCGGGCCCGCTGGGCGGCCAACACACTGTCGAAGCTGAGCACCACGAGCGCGGCCCAGATGAAGGCGAAGCCGATCCAGCGAGAGCTGTCCATCGGCTCGTGCAGCATCAGCACCCCGATCAGCAGTTGCGAGGTGGGCGTGAGGTATTGCAGCAGCCCGAGCAGTGACAGCGGGATGCGGGAAGCTGCCCCGGCGAACAGCAGGAGCGGTGTACTGGTGACGATGCCCGCGGCGGCCATCAGCGTCAGGTGTGCCGCGCCATGGTCGGCGAACGTCGCGCGCCCATTCATCTGGAGCCAGCCAATGGCCGCCAGCGACGGCAGCAGCAGCACCCACGTCTCGATCGTCAGCGAGTGCAACGCCGAGACAGACCCACCCACTCGGTTCTTCATCAGGCTGTACAGCGCGAACGTGACCGCAAGCGCGAACGCTACCCACGGCGGGCGGCCGTAGCCCACGGTGAGCACCACCACCGCCGCGACGGCCAAGCCGATCGCCACCCACTGGGTGCGCCGCAGCCGCTCGCGCAGCGCCACCACGCCCAGGAGCACGGTGATCAACGGGTTGATGTAGTAGCCCAAGGCGGCCTCCACCACGTGCCCGGCCAACACCGCGGCGGTGTAGATCAACCAGTTGGCGGCCACGAGAACCGCTGCGGCACAGAGCATTCTCACCACGCGACGATCGGCCAGCGAGCGTCGTAGGCCGCCCCAGGAGCGGGTCACCCCCACGAGCACCGCACACGTCAGGCTCGACCAGGCGATCCGGTGGGCGAGCACCTCCAGCGCTGACGCCGGGGCCAAGGCGTTGAAGTACAACGGGAACGCGCCCCAGAGCAGATAGGCGAGCGCCCCCATCACGGTGCCGACCCGTTGTGGTGACTGCGCTGGCGCGGGCTGACTCACGGCTGCACGCTAGCGAGCCGGTCGGCACTGCGCGACAGCGGCTCGACCCGCGCGTTGGTTCACGTTATGGATGCTCGGATCGCTGCGCTGTGGCAGGCTCGGGACGCGAGGTCCGGTATGCCAGTTCGAGGGATGAAGGAGAGCCGTGTCGAGTACGCAGTTGCATCGCGCCGCTCGCATCGAGGACAAGTTCAACGCGGCCTTGCACTCCCGGTTCTCCCGCAGGGGCTGGTGGCCGACGGTGGTCGGCTACGCCGGCTACGGCGCTCCCGGTTGGGTTCGGGTGCTGGCCCGAGTGCTGCTCAACCGTCCTGGGGCTGAGGTCACCTCGTCCGAGCTGCGACGGGGCTGGCGTTCGTTCGTCACCGTCCCGGTGGTCGATGCCACGATCATCGTGCGTGCAGGCAACGTGGAGCATGTGCTGCAGAGCGACCGCGGGGGCTACATCGACGCCCGGCTGGAATGCGATCTACCGGTGGGCTGGCAGGAGGTCTCCTTCCGGATCGCCGACCCACGAATTCAGCCGGAAGCCGGCGGCACGTACGGCGAGGGTGCCGGGCCAGCTGGGCACGCCCAACAGCTGGAGCATGACGACACCCCGCATTGGACGAGCGCACCCGTCATCATCATCGACCCGGCCACCAGGTTCGGGATCATCTCCGATGTGGACGACACCGTCATGGTCACCACCCTGCCGCGCGCCATGCTCGCCGCGTGGAACACCTTCGTGCTCAACGAGAACGCCCGCCGCCAGGTGACGGGTATGTCGGTGCTCTATGAGCGGTTGGCCCACCAGCACCCGCAAGCGCCGTTCATCTATCTCTCCACCGGCGCTTGGAACGTGGCGCCCACCCTCACGCGTTTCCTGTCCCGCAACCTCTACCCGCGTGGTCCGCTGCTGCTCACCGATTGGGGGCCTACCTCGAACGGGTGGTTCCGCAGCGGCCAGCAGCACAAACGGCGCTCGCTGCGAAGGCTGGCGGACGAGTTTCCGGACATCCGCTGGATCCTCATCGGCGATGATGGCCAGCACGACCCCGACATCTACTCGGAGTTCGCGCGATCGCACCCCGGCCACGTGGCAGCGGTGGCCATCCGCACTCTGTCGCCGTCGGAGCAAGTGCTCGCGAGCGGGCTTCCGGTGCCCATGGATCAGGCCAAGTCGGTGCCCGGCACACCGTGGGTGCACGCCCCCGACGGTGCCTGGCTGTGGCGTCGCCTCAGAGAGATCGACCTGACCGACACAAGCGCCACCAGCTGACGATCTCTCGGCCACTTTGGCGCCGCCCACCTCGGCGCACAGTGGGAGGGCCGCCTACGTGACATACGTCGCGTCCCGCCCTCCCGCCTTGGGTCGGCTGCCACCTGGGGGAAACAATGGTGGTCATGCGTGCTCTTCTCCTGGAGAACCTCCACCCCGAAGCCGAGCGAATCCTTACCGAAGCCGGCATCGAGGTAGACAGTCGCAAAGCCGCCATGGACCCCGACGAGCTGATCTCCGAGCTCCAAGGTGTGCAGTTGCTCGGCATCCGCTCCAAGACCGACGTTCCGGCCGAGGTGTTGGCCAAGGCGCCTGATCTCGTAGCCGTGGGTGCCTTCTGCATCGGCACCAACCAGATCGACCTCACAGCGGCCGCCAGCCACGGGGTCGCCGCCTTCAACGCGCCCTTCTCCAACACCCGCTCCGTCGTCGAGCTGGCCATCGGCGAGATCATCGCCATGGCGCGCCGGCTCACCGAGAAAGACCGCGCCCTGCACGACGGAGTGTGGGAGAAGTCGGCCAAGGGCAGCCACGAGATTCGCGGCCGCCGGCTGGGCATCGTGGGTTACGGCAACATCGGCAGCCAGTTGTCGGTGGTGGCCGAGGCATTGGGCATGCAGGTGTACTTCTACGACACCGACGACAAGCTCGCGCTGGGCAACGCCCGCCGCTGTTCCAGCCTCGACGAACTTCTCGACGTAGCCGAGGCCATCACCCTGCACGTCGACGGCCGAGCCGGCAATGCCGGATTCTTCGGCGCCGAACAGTTCGACCGGATGCGTCCGCGCAGCCTCTTCCTCAACCTCTCGCGCGGGTTCGTCGTCGACTACGCCGCGCTGCGGCGCTGCCTGCTGAGCGGGCATATCGCCGGGGCGGCCGTAGACGTCTTCCCCGAGGAGCCCAAGGCTCAGGGTGAGCCCTTCGATTCGGAGCTGCGAGGGCTGCCCAACGTGATCCTCACCCCGCATATCGGCGGCTCGACCCAGGAGGCCCAGGAAGACATCGGCCGGTTCGTGGCCACGAAGCTGCGTGACTATGTGCTGTTCGGCAGCACCACGCTCAGCGTCAACCTGCCCGGCCTTACTCTGGCCGGCCGCCCAGGTGACCAACGGCTGGTGCACGTGCACCGCAACACTCCAGGCGTGCTGGCCGCCGTGACCCGGCTGATGGCCGACCACGGCATCAACATCGAAGGCCAGGTGCTGGAGACCCGCGGCGACATCGGTTACGTGGTCTGCGATCTCGGCTCGCCCATGACAGACGATGCCCTCGCCGAACTCGAGGCCATGCCGTTCACCATCCGGACCCGGGTGTTGAACTAAGGCGTGTAGGCCACTGCAGCGGCTATGTCCCGGCGCGCTCTCACCGGTGAGCGCCTGACCATCCCGAAAAGGTCACTCGCCGTGTGAGATTCGAGTCAACACCCGTTCGAGCAAGTGCGGGTCGGCAGGCCCGAGGTCGGGCACGAATTGCCACTCGATACCACCGAAGCCGTCGGTGATGCTCCCACCGGGGCCGGCGGGCACTGGGTTGAAGCTGGCGAACAACGTGCTCGCCGCCGGTGGGAGCGGGCCCTGGCTCTGGCTGCCGGTGAGCACGAACTGCATCCCGGCAGCAGGGCCGGCCGTCACCAGTTGCAGCAACAGGTTCAAGCACTCTTCGTCGAAGCCAACCGGAAAGTCGGTGATGACGACCAACTGGTCGCGAGCGTCGACCGCGTCGGCCAGGCCCGCCTCACGCGCCATCGCGACCCGGTCGACGTGTGCCACCAGTTCGTGCAGCCGGGCCCGGATCCCCGGCAGGTTCACGGCGGCCGGCTGGCTCTGCACGCGGCAACCGGGCGCCCCCAGCGGCGCCAGCGGCAGCGACACCCCGTCCGGATCGATCACCGACACCGCGACGCCGTCGGGTGGATAGCAGGCCACCAGTCGGGTGACGGTCGCTTTCAGCATGGCTGCGGCGGCAGCGGGTCCGCCCAAGCTCGGATCGATCAGCATCGGACGCAGCAGCGGGGCCCGCAGCAGAAAGGGCACGTGCAGTCGAATCTTTGGGTCAGACGGCTCAGGCAGCGTCAGGTCGCCTATCCGCACACCCAACGCAGTGACAGGCTCAGGACGCCAGTTCTGCCAGGCGGGGCTGTCCCAGTCGGCCAGGGGGGCCGGCAACTGCTGGCGCCAGGTCGACACCTCGTCGATCAGCTGCAGCAGGTCGCGCCGGTGGCTCGCCTCGGCACGGCGCACCAGGTCGTCGTGGACACGCTGCGCGTCGGCCCGGGCCTGATCGGCCACCGGTCCGGTGCGGGTGCGCGGATCGCCGACCAGTCGTTCCAGCTCTCGCTGCAAGCTTGCGGCCGCATAGTCGCGGGTCGACAGCAGGCTTGCCGTCGAACGCGACGCGTCATCGAGGATCGCGCTCGACTGGCTGAACAGGCGCGACTGGGCGGCAAACTCGGCTTCAGACCCGCCGCGAACGGGTGTCCGTGCAGGCCAGACCGGCGAGACTCCCGGTGCCTCGGGCAACGACGATGCCCCGCTCGCGGTCGTGGTTGTCGGCTGCGCCATCGTCGCGCCGCCCGGGGCAGGCGCAGACGTCGTTCGTGGCTGAGCCTGGGCCGATTGGCCCCCGCCGGCTGGAGCCGGCCTCGTGGCCGTCGGCGTGGTGGCCGGTTCGTCGTCCACCTCGACGCCATGGGCGCGCACCAGTTCGGCGAGGCCGCCGTCGTAGCCCTGCCCGATCGCCCGGATCTTCCATTGCCCGGCACGTCGGTAGACCTCGATCGCCAGCACCGCCCGCTCGGTGCTGAGCCCGCGGGGCACGAACTCCGCCACCACCTGCGTACCGTCGCCCAACCGCAACGTCGGCGGAGCCTGCGCGCCGAAGGCGGGCTGATCGTCGTCGAGGCTGAGGGCGCTCAGGAACCGTTCGGTGGGCAGTTGCGACAGCGTGACGTCGAGGCGCTGCGGTGGCCCTGCTTGCCAACGCACGCCCGGGGCCGTCGGCTGGTTGTAGAACGCGAAGTCGGCACTGTCGCGCACGAGATCGTCGGCGCCGAGAATCAGCCCTGACAGATCGCACGCAGCCAGGCCGAGCACCTCGATGGTGACGACCGCGAAGGGCCACACCATGTTCTGGCCATTGACCAGGGACTTGGCGCTATCCCTTCCGGTTGGCATTGGCGAGAACCGGCAGAGCTTCCTGCGGATACTTGGCGGCGATGCCCTCGCCGATCGCCTCCAGTTTCCACGTGGGGCCATGGCGGTAGACCTTGGCCATCACCAGACCTGTGAACGGCATGCCGCCGGCCAGGGTGTAGCGGGCCAACTCAGCTCCGGTGGTGTTGTCGACCAGGCGCACGAACGCGTTGCTGACCTGCTCGAAGGTCTGGCCCTCGTACGACGTGACGATGAAGAACACCGTGTCGACGTGGACCGGAACCCGGGTGAGGTCGACGATCATGACCTCGTCGTCGCCGTCACCCTCACCGGTGCGGTTGTCTCCCATGTGCTGCACCGAGCCGTCGCGGGTGCGCAGGTTGTTGTAGAACGCGAGGTCGACCACATCTGCGCCGGCCATGAGCACGGCCGAGGCATCCAGGTCGATTGCCACCTCACGCCGGCCGAACAGGCCGCCGCGTTTGATCGGATCCCAGCCCAGACCCATCCGGATCACCGTCAGGCGCTCGCCGCCGTCTTTCGTGAGGGTGACCTTCTGCCCCTTGGTCAGGGAGACCGTCCGGCCCTTGGTCAGCGACACTTCGGGCTGCTGTTGCGGCTGGGCCGGTACGGGCGGTGGGGTCTGGGCCGGCCCGGGGGCGGGGGGTTGACTGGATTGACCGAAGGCCGGGGATGGACTCGGCTGGCCGAAAGTCGGAGGTTGAGCGGGTTGGCCGAAGGCCGGGGGTTGGCTCGGCTGGCTGTAACCGGGCGCTCCGGGCGTGCCATAGCCGGGCGCGGACTGTGCCGGAGCCGGCTGCCCGAACGAGGGAGCCGAAGGCGGCGGCATGGCTGGGCCGGGTGGTTGGGCGCTCGCGGCCGGTTGACCTGGCCCGGGCTGACCGAGTGACGGTGCCGCAGGCGCCACTCCAGGTGTGGGCGGAACCGGTGCGCGAGGCGGCACCGGAGGCTGAGAAGGGGCCGGAGACTGCAGGGTGGCAGGTGCTGGCGGTGGCGCGGACGGCGGCGAGGCTGCCGGGGCCTGGGTCGGGGCGTCGTCGACGCTCACGCCGTGGTCGCGAATGAGATCGGCCAGCCCACCGGCGTAACCCTGGCCGACGGCGCGCACCTTCCAGGACCCTTGCCGGCGATAGAGCTCAAGCGCCACGACGATGCTCTCGGTGTTCAGGCCGGTGACCGGAAAGTCGAGGAGTTCGGTGCCGGAGGCGTCCCGCACCCGGGCCACCGGGGTGGGATGGGCGCCGAAGCGTCCGTTCTCCAGCGACGAGACCACCCGGACGGCGTGCACGTCGGCCGGCACTCTGGCGGTGTCGATCTGCACCTGCCAACCCTGGCCTCCGGCGGGTGGCACGCAGCGCACGCCGGGGCCGGTCGGCTGGTTGTAGAAGACGAAGTCGTTGTCGGAGCGAACCTTGCCCGCTTCGTTGACCAAGAGGGCCGACAGGTCTGCTGGGGCGGCGACGTCGACGGTGACGCTCACTTCGGCGGCGGACAGGGGTGCGTTGGCACCCTTGCTGAGCTGTGGCACGGACGATCTCCCTTAGTCGATACCTGCCAATCTAACCGGACAGGCCTGCTGTTCCATGGCAATCGGACGCCTTCGCCCCGCCAACCGTTGGGATTGGCGCTGATCGGACGAAGGAATTGCACGGCCCTTGGAGGAACGGGGCCGCCAGCGGATCGGTTCCCTGTCCCAACGTGACTGGTATGAAGCAGCCGGCTACTGCCCACCGCTTGCCCCGGCCGAGGCAACTGCCTGGGTCAAAGCGCCGGCGGGCCGGAAGACTGCGAGTCCCGCAGCTCGATGATCGGCGCGTTCTTGCCGATGCCCGGCAGGATGTGTCCGCGGCGATAGGCCACCACCAACAGCAGGACGCCCGCGACCAGCCCGATGACGATCGTCACGACAGAGCCTTCGATGCCCATGCTGCCGCCCGTGAGCCAGGCGGGTCCCTGCATCGTCGACGTGATCAGACCACCTGAGCCGAGGCCGGTGCCCGACACGTTGATGCTGAACAGCGACGACTCCGCGAAGTTCCAGCCGATGTGCACACCGACGGCGAACCAGAGCCGACGGGTGATGAGATAGGCCGCCCCCAGCAGCAGGCCGGCCTCGATGACGAGCGACAACGCACCGATCGCCCCCGCTCCACCGTTGTTCAGATGACTGCCACCGAAGATCAGCGACGTGATGCCCAGCGCCGCCCAGGAGCCGAACTGCTTGTCGAGCAGGCGTAGCAGAACGCCCCGGAAGAATGCCTCCTCGGCCACCCCTGCGCCCACGCCCACGGCCAGGCCCACGAGAAAACCTGTACCCAGCTGAAAACCGTGCACCTGATAGCCGCCGAGCAAGGCCACCGCCCCGACGGCGAGGCTGATCAACCCGATGCCGAGGAGCAGCCCGGTGCCCAGCTCGCTCACCCAGCGCTGCCGTCCGAATTCCAGCACGGGTCGCTGGCCGAGCCAGCGAATCAAGATGACGAACCCCGCGCCGCCGATCACGGCCTCCGTCAGGAGCCCGACCGCCATCCGGGGCCAGGGGTGCAGCAGAGCCTCCGGGCCAACAGCGGCCGCTGCTGTCGCCATCAAGAAGACGACCACTCCGGCCAGGTACTGCCAACCGAGGTTCGGCTCGCGGCGGGAGCGAGCGGTGTCCAATGCCTCAGCGACTGTCGGCGGCAGACCCAACATGGGGGAGAGTCTGCCCGATCGGTCTGTCCGGCCGGTTCGGGCATGCGTTCGACTCGGATAGGGCCAACGCTGCGGCGCGGCAGGCGGGCGCCGCAGCCCTCACCGCTCTGGCCCGACACGTAGCGCAATCTCGACTACATCGAGCCGGCTCCGCCTAGCCTGCTGAGCACGAGCCTCCCCATGGTGAGACCCACGATGTAGTCGAGATTGCGCTACGTAGAGCGTGACCTGGTCCGGCAGGCGAGACCGAATGGCTAAAGCGGCCTTGCCGCCGTCGCGCATGGCAGGTGTCGCGTCAGACGGGCCAGAAAAGGCCGTTGAATCCCCGGAAATCGCGAGCAAGGGGTGTCGTGTCGGATGCTGGCCCGGGATTACCCCGCTTCAGCGAGATCGTGCAGGGTCAGACACGGCCAAGGTCGACGGAGACGGAGAAGGGAGCGGTGGCCTCGATCACGCCGGTGAACACCTCACCGTCCCGGTAGACCCGGCTGGCGGGATCGAGCACGTAGGTATAGACGAGCGGAACGCCGGTGGCGGCCTGCTCGACTCGCCAGTAGAACGGGATGCCGGCCTTGGCGTACTGGTCGGGCTTGACGATCCGATCGGTCGTCTCGGAGCCCGGCGACACCACCTCGACCACCAGGAGCACCTGCTCAGGACGAGTAAGCGTGAGGTCGATGGTCTCGGCCCGGTACACGACCACGTCCGGACGCCTGTTGGTGAGTGGCACGTCTTGCAGACGGACGTCGAAGTCGACGTCGGCGTTCCAGTCCGGTCCGGCGGCGGCGAGAGCATTGGCCACGATCCGCGCCAGCCGGTTGTGCCGCTTGGACGCACTCGGGCTCACGACGACCATTCCGTCCACGATCTCAATGCCGGCGCACTGCTCCTCGGACCAAGAGTCGTACTGTTCCGCGCTGATCTGCGTGTGCATCCAGGCGGGCGCGAGCATCTCAGCGGTCATGGCGTACCTCCTTCGAGGATGCTCGACAGGCGCATTGCTGCTTGGCCAAGCCTACTGTCCCTGAGCGCTCGGGCCGGGATCGCAATGAGACGTCGCGAGCTTGCGTGGGTCGGAGAATCCGAGGCTGAGGTAACCAGGTGAGCGTTTGATGAGCACGGCGGCGAGCACCGGCACGTGTCTGGACGTCGGAGAGTCATTCCCTGTTCTGCGAAGTCGCGGTCGATGACGCGCTCCAGGTAGTTCGTCGAGCGCCGCGCGGAGCTGTCGATCGCTCAGCCCGCGCATGCCGGGGAAGCCGTCCGCGAGAATCTCGGTGACGTAGTCATCGAGGGTGGCCGGAGTGGTTCCCGAGATGTCAGGCTGGGAACCAGCGAGCAGCTCCGCAAGGCTTTCCGAAGCAGTAAATCCCCGTTCGAGAAGTGACAGTGGGCGCATGCGGATAGGGGTGATTCGGCCTGCCCCGGGTGGGTGTCGACTCCGGAGGGCGATGCAGAGCCGAGGCTAGAGATTCGGGAATTTGGCCGACCTGCCCTCGGGCCCGGCGGCGGATGCCAGTCGGGAGGTGCGACTGATCCCCAGATCGGGCTCGACAGCCTCGGATAGCGTTCTCGGTGTGGATCTTTGTCGACGCATCGGGTCGGGTGAGGGCGAGTTCCTGCTCTTCGCGCTGACCCCTCCGCGGTTGGCGACGACGCACGCGCGTGCCCAAGAAATCGCCGATATCACCTTCGAGCGCCTAAGGCCACTCGATGTCGACGGCCTGATCCTCTACGACATCGATGACGAATCCGACCGCAACGCCGACGAAAGGCCGTTCCCGTTCCTGCCGACCATGGATCCGGCCGACTACCTTGACCGACACCTGAGCGCGTGGCCCACGCCCATCGTGGTCTACCGGGCAACAGCGAAATACACCGAGGACGAGCTGCGTGAATGGATCTCGTCTCAGGAGACCACGAAACGACTGTCAGTCTTCGTCGGGGCCTCCTCTGGCGATAAGCACGTGGCCATGACACTTCGCCGGGCGCAAGAACTCCGCGCGGAGGTCAGCCCCGAGCTGCTTCTCGGTGCTGTCGCGATCCCTGAGCGACACACCCGCAGGCGCGACGAGCACCTTCGGCTGGTTGCCAAGCAGGACGCCGGCTGCTCCTATTTCGTCACCCAGGTCGTCTACGACGCAAACGCGGCTAAGAACCTCGTGTCCGACTATGCCTACGAATGCCGGGCGCGCGGTCTTGCTCCGGCCCCGATCGTCTTCACCACGTCGGTGTGCGGCTCGATGAAGACCATGGAGTTCCTCCGCTGGCTCGGCGTCGATGTTCCGCGGTGGGTCGAGAACGATCTGCGCCACGCCAACAACACCCTTGACGCATCGGTGGAGTACGCGGAGGCCACGATGCTTGAGTTGATCTCTTTCTGCCGGCGTTTGTCCGTGCCCTTCGGTATCAACGTCGAGTCCGTGTCGATCCGCAGAGTCGAGATCGAGGCGAGCGTTCGTCTCGCGGAGCGACTCCGAGGAAAGCTGGCGCGCTGAGTGGTGAGTAATGACGGCGGACTACTAGGTCTGCCTACAGACGGCCAACGTTCGCTGTTGGATCCGCAAGACCACCACATCGGTCGCGAGATTCGTGTTCGGTCGAGCTGGCCTGCGACCAGCCCGGACCGACCCGTGTATCACCCTCGTGTATCACTTGGAGCAAGATAATTACGAGTGTCACTCGTCAGGAGTCGTGGAAATGGCCAACCGCCTCGCCAACGCCACAAGCCCGTACCTGCTCCAACACGCAGAGAACCCGGTGGATTGGTGGGAATGGGGCCCCGGCGCGTTCGAGGAAGCCAAGCGTCGTGATACACCAATCTTGCTGAGCGTGGGCTACGCCGCCTGCCACTGGTGCCACGTGATGGCACACGAGTCGTTCGAGGACGAGACCACCGCGGCGCTGCTGAACGACTGGTTCGTGTGCATCAAGGTCGACCGCGAGGAACGTCCCGACGTAGACGCCGCCTACATGAGCGCCACCCAGGCGCTCACCGGCTCGGGCGGCTGGCCGATGACCGTCTTCGTCACTCCCGACGGCGAGCCGTTCTACGCCGGCACGTACTTCCCGCCTCAGCCCCGGCACGGCATGCCTTCGTTCACGCAACTGTTCACGGCCATTCACGAGACCTGGCTGACCCGCCGCGACGACGTGCAGTCCTCGGCGGCGCACATCACCGCCACCCTGGCCGCGCGGCAGCCGCCTTCCGCAGCGGCCCCACCCTCGGCCGACGACCTGCGCGCCGGTGTCCTGGCGCTCGCAGCCACCGAAGACCGCGAGCGCGGTGGCTTCGGCGGTGCACCCAAGTTTCCGCCGTCGATGGTGCTCGAATGGCTGATCCGGCACGCGGCTCGCCAGGCCGCCCCCACTGCCTCCGATTGGCTCGACTCACCGGCAGGATTCAGCTCGCCAGCCGACGACACATCCCAAACCGGCACGCTGGCAACCGATCTCGTCGACCGGACCTGCCGCGCGATGGCCTTCTCCGGGGTGGCCGATCAGCTGGCCGGCGGCTTCGCCCGATACAGCGTCGATGCCGGGTGGGTCGTGCCGCACTTCGAGAAGATGCTCTACGACAACGCCCAACTCGCTCGGGTGTATCTGCACTGGTGGCGGCTCACCGGCGATCCCACGGGCGCCCGGATCGCGCTGGAAACCTGCGACTGGATGCTGACCGGCCTCGGCACCGCCCAGGGCTGCTTCGGCAGCGCGCTCGATGCAGATACCGACGGCGTCGAGGGCCTCACGTACGTCTGGACGCCCGCTCAACTACACGACGTGCTTGGCCCGGACGACGCGGCCTGGGCCGCTGACCTGCTCGCCGTCACCGAGCACGGCACGTTCGAGCACGGTTCGTCCACGCTGCAGCTCACCCGGGACGTCTGGATCACCCAGGAGCGGGAGCGCTGGATCGCGGTGCGCACCCGCCTGCTCGCGGCGCGAAACGCTCGTCCTCAGCCCGCTCGCGACGACAAGGTGGTGCTCGCCTGGAACGCGCTGGCCATCTCCGCGCTCGCGGAGACCGGCGCGCTGCTGAACCGCGCCGACCTGGTGCAGGCTGCTGCGCGCTGTGCCGAGGCGCTGCTGCGGCTGCATCAACCCGAGCCGGGACGCTGGCGCCGGGTCAGCCGCGACGGCCAGACCAGCACGGCGCCGGCGGTTCTGGAAGACCTGGGCAACCTGGCGGAGGCCCTGGTAGTGCTCTCCGGCGCAACTGGCGACAACTCCTGGTCGCGGATCGCCCTGGAGGTGGGCGAGCTCATCCGCACCGACTTCGTCGGTCCCGCCGGCCTCCTGCTCGACCAGGGCAGCCGCGACGTCGATCACCGGGTTGCCGCGCTGGCGCCGCAGGCCGATGCGACGGACAACGCGTATCCCAGCGGCACGTCGGCCGCAGCGGGTGCGCTGCTCGCGCTGTCTGGTCTCACTGGCCGGGACGATTTCCGTAGTCTCGCGCAACGGGCATTGGCCACAGCCACTGTGCTGGCCCGCACGGCGCCGCGGTACGTGGGCGCGGGCCTGGCGGTTGCCGAGGCGCTGCTCGACGGACCCCGCGAAGTGGCAGTGGTGGGAGTGGGGGAGCCGGCCGACCGGCTGCACCGCGTCACCTTGAGGGGATCGGCGCCGGGTCTGGTGATCGTGCGCGGCACAGGTGAGTCCGACGCTGAGCCGACCGCCTGGCCGCCGCTGCTAGCCGACCGTCCGATCGGGCTCTCCGGCGCGCTTGCCTACGTGTGTCGCGGGCAGGTGTGCTCGACGCCCACCGGCGATCCGCTGTCGCTGGCTGCCGCTGTGATCGCCCCGCTCGCCGTGGCCGGATCCGAGCCGCCCCAAAGAAGTGAGTACGGCCACTAACCTACGGTTGCGTAACCTACGGTCGCGTAGCTTAGGCTGGTGTCATGCCTCGAACCCGACGTGACCAGATCGGCAGCATCGCGCAGGAGGTTGGCAACACAGTCGCTGAGTCGGCTGAGAAGGCCCGCGGATCGGCTCAGGCCTTGGCCAAAGCCGTCAAGCCGCACTTGCGCGGCTGGCTGCATGCCGGTGCTTTTCCGATCGTGACGATCGCCTCGGTCGTGCTCGTGGTGCTGGCTCCTACGACGCCGGCCCGGCTCGCCTCGGCCGTCTTCGGGCTCACCGCCGTGCTGCTGTTCGGCACGAGCGCTCTCTACCACCGCGGCAACTGGTCACCCAAGACCGCCCGCCTGCTCAAGCGGTTCGACCACTCCAACATCTTCCTGATCATTGCGGGGTCGTACACCCCGTTGTCCATCCTGCTGCTCCCCGCGGGCAAGGCCACCGCGCTGTTGTGGCTCGTCTGGGGAGGGGCTCTGCTGGGGGTGATGTTCCGGATCTTCTGGATCGGGGCGCCGCGGTGGCTCTACATCCCGGCCTACTTCCTGCTGGGCTGGGCAGCCGTCTTCTACCTGCCCGATTTCGCCCGGCGCGGTGGGCTGACCGTGATGACCCTCGTCATCGTCGGCGGTGTGCTCTACACCGTCGGCGGCATCGTCTATGCCTTTAAGCGCCCGAATCCCCTACCGCGGTGGTTCGGCTTCCACGAGATCTTCCACGCGTTCACCCTCGCGGCGTTCACCGCGCACTTCGTGGGCATCTCGCTCGCTGTCTTCGGCGCCGAGGCCGGCGCGGCGATCGCTGCGCGCTAAAGGAAATGCCGTTTGGTCCGACCGCGGGGGATACGCCGCGGACGGCACCACCGGATGATCTCGACCCCGGTTCGGGCACTCGACCAGGTGCCAACCGGGGTGAATACGCCGCGGACGGCACCACCGAATGTCCCCGACCCCGGTTCCGGCGCTCAACCGGGTGCCAACTGCGGCAAATACACCGCGGACGGCACCACCCAACGACCTCAATCCCGGTTCCGGCACTCAACCTGGTGCCAACTGGGGCGAATACACCTCGGACGGCACCACCCAACGACTCCGGACCGTGCCGGGTCGAGTCCGGTCCTGCAGGGCTGTGAAAGGGGGTGGTTTCTGCCCGCTATGGCAATGCCCCGCCGGACGGGGCCTTGTCATAGCGCAGGAAAAGCTTCCTGGCCCGCGACCCTCGAAACCGCCCTATGCGGAAGACCCGGGCAGACAGCGGCATACCGTCGCCCGGCTCTGTCCGCCGTCGCTCAGCTACATCCATCGATCGCCCGGCTCCGCTCCTCCGCCCACTAAGGGCGCGTTCCACACCACCCACCTGCACGCAGCGTGCACCAACCACATCCAGCACCACCACGAGCTCTCCCGCAGCCGGGTGCGACGAGCGGTAGCCTAGGCAGCCATCCGGGCCCTACCGCGGCACGTCCCGTGGCCTCCTTCCAGCGGCCCCTTGCCGGAGTAGGAGTACATGCGCCCGCCCAATCCGCTGTATCCGCTCTATGCGAGGCGCCTTCGGGCCGGGCTCGACCCGGCGTCCGTGCCGCACCACGTGGGCATCATGCTCGACGGCAACCGGCGTTGGGCGAAGCAGACGGGGGGCAGTACCGCCCACGGCCACCGGGCCGGCGCCGACAAGATCTTCGAATTCCTGGGCTGGTGCGAAGAGGTCGGCGTCGAGATGGTGACGCTGTGGATGTTGTCGACGGACAACCTGAATCGTCCGCAGAACGAGCTGGATCCGTTGCTGACCATCATCGACGACGCGGTGGCCCGCCTGGCCTCCGATGGCAGGTGGCGGGTGCATCCTGTGGGCGCGCTCGACCTGCTGCCACCCTGGCTCGCCAAGCGGCTGCGGGCGGTCGAGGAGTCGACCCGTGAGGTCGACGGCGTGCATGTCAACGTGGCTGTCGCCTATGGCGGCCGGCAGGAGATCGCCGACGCCGTACGCGCGCTCATCGCCGAGCAGGCGGCCAAGGGCGTCACGATGGAGGAGCTGGCCGAGGTGATCGACGTAGACCAGATCGCCGCGCACCTCTACACCAAAGGCCAGCCCGACCCCGAACTGGTCATCCGCACCTCGGGTGAGCAGCGGCTGTCGGGTTTTCTGCTCTGGCAGAGCGTGCACTCGGAGTTCTACTTCTGTGAGGCCTACTGGCCCGACTTCCGCCGGGTCGACTTTCTGCGTGCCCTTCGCGACTACGCCGATCGCGAGCGCCGCTTCGGCGGCTGAATTCCACGGGCAGGACGATCGACGGAGGCATCAGCCTTCCGCCCGCCTTGTAAGGGCTGGGGCCATCAGCGTCCGGTGAACACCGCCGGACGACGGCCCGTGAACGCGGCCACTCCTTCGGCGAAATCGGCGGTCGACAACAACCTGGCCTGACCGGCCTCCTCGCGTGCCAGCACCACCTCCACGTCCTCCATCGAACCGGCGTTGATCGCCTGCTTGGTCAAGGCAACGGCCAGTGGCGCGCTGCCGGCGAGCTGCTCGCAGACCTCGCGGGTGCGCGCGGACAACGCGTCGTTCGCGCAGACCTCCGCAATGAGCCCCCATTCCAGCGCGGTCGCGGCACTGATCTTCTCCGCCGTCAAGGCCATCCGCATCGCTCTCGCCCGACCGATGGAGGCCGCCACCAGACCGGTCGCCGCACCGTCAGGCATCAGCCCGATGCGGCTGAACGCCAGCATGAACGCCGCCTCGGGGGCGGCCACCACATAGTCGCAGGCCAGCGCCAGCGACATTCCGACCCCGGCGGCGATGCCGTTCACCGACGCGACATAGGGCTTGGTCGAGCTCATGATCGCTCTGATCGCCCGGCCCACCTCGTCCAACGTCGACGCGTCGACCTCGGTGGGGCCGTCGGAGGCGGCTGGGCTGAGTCGCGCGCCCGAACAGAACCCTCGTCCAGTGCCCGTGATCGTCACGACCCGGATGGTGTCGTCATGCTCGAAGGCCAGGGCGGCTTCGGCCAGCTCAGCCAACATCTCTGAGCTCACCGCGTTGAGGGTCTCGGGGTCATTGAGCCTGATCTGCCCGATCCGGTCGGTACTTTCCACGATCACGACGTCATTCATGGCTCTCCTGTTCCGGGCGAACGGCCGAGATCAGATAGATTATCTAACTGAACGCGTCGAGGGGAGTGCTCATGGCTGACACTGTGCCGATGGCCCCCGTTGCCGCTGCTCCTGTCGGACGGCCTGTTCGAGCCCCCAAGACCGCCGAACTCATCGCCGCCGACCTGCGGAGCCAAATCGTCAACAAGGTGCTTGTCTCCGGCGCCATGCTGCCGCCCGAGGCACAGTTGATGGGGCAGTACGGCGTCTCGCGGCCCACCCTGCGCGAGGCGTTCCGCATCCTCGAGACCGAGGCCCTCATCGCCGTCCGGCGTGGCTCGCGGGGAGGCGCCCAGGTAACGCTGCCCGATTCGAGCGTCGCCTCGGGGCATGTCGGCCTGCTTCTGCAGTTGCGCGGCACCACCATCGGCGACGTCTACGAGGCCCGCAGGGTCATCGAGCCGTACTGCGCGCGGCTGTTGGCCACCCGGCGCACGACGAACGATGTGGCTGACCTGCGCGCCGCGGTCGAAGCGCTCGCCGAGGCGGACGAGGCCGGCAACGGTATCGACGGCCAGCGCTGGGGCAGCCTCACCTCGGCCTTCCACGCCTTGGTCGTGGAGCGCTGCGGCAACCAGACGCTGGCTGTGCAGAGCGAGATGCTCGACGCCATCGTCACCCGCCATCTCGCGCAGGTGGTGTCCGTCGGCCGCCAGCAGGAGGATCCCGGCGCTTCCGCCGCCAGGTGCGGTCGTTCGCCAAGCTGGTCGACCTCATCGAAGCGGGTGATGCCGACGGTGCCGAGGCTCATTGGCGGCTGCATCTCGAGGTCGTCGGCGAACTGCTCGTCAGCGGTAGACCCGACCAGACGGTGATCGATCTGTTCGCCTGATGCGCTCGGCTTTCATCTTATGAAGTCAGCTTTCACCGAAGCCCTAGCGCTTACCCGATGAACTCAGCGCGGCGCCATTCGAATGGCGCCGTCGAGACGAATCGTTTCGCCATTGAGCATGGGATTGCCGACGATGTGCGCCACGAGCGCCGCATACTCACTGGGATCGCCCAGCCGACTGGGGTGCGGCACCTGGGCGCCGAGAGAGGTCTTGGCCTCGTCGGGCAATCCGGCCAGCATCGGTGTCATGAACAGGCCGGGGGCGATGGAGGTCACCCTGATCTGGTGCTGGGCGAGCTCACGGGCGATCGGCAACGTCATGCCCACGACGCCGCCCTTCGACGCCGAGTAGGCGGCCTGCCCGATCTGGCCCTCGAAGGCGGCCACCGAGGCGGTGTTGACGATGACGCCGCGCTCTTCGCCCAGAAGCGAGGTCGAAGCCACCATCTTGGCCGCCGCGAGGCGGATGACGTTGAACGTGCCGATCAGGTTTACCTGGATCACCTTGGTGAACGTGGCCAGGGGGAAAGGGGAGCCGTCTCGGCCCACCACTCGGGCAGCCGTGCCGACGCCGGCGCAGTTCACCGCGATGCGCAGCTCACCCAGTCCGGAGGCGGTCTCGACCGCGGCTGAGACCTGTGCCTCGTCGCAGACGTCGGTGGGTGCGAAGCGCACAGCCTCGCCCAGCTCGGCCGCGAGCTGCGCTCCCGCCGATGCCGGCAGGTCGACGATCACGACCTTGGCGCCCTCGGCCACCAACCGCCGAACGGTGGCCTGCCCCAAGCCTGAGGCGCCCCCGGTGACGAGTGCGACTGCGTTCGCGATCTGCATCGATCCGACTCCCTGTAGTGCTGCCCTCGACGTATTGCTACCCGCACCTGCACGCCAGCCCTCAACTGCCCGCAATAGACCAACCGCATTGACCGTATCAGTTAGCTCATTTAGCGATTGCGCTTCGGCGCCGAGGTTATGCTCTGGAGATGGAGCGCACCCTTTACACGAGCGACCATGAAGACTTCCGCCGGATTGTCAGAGAGTTCGTCGACCGCGAGGTCACCCCTAACCTCGACACCTGGTACGAGAACCACACCACCGGCCGCGCGGTCTGGCTGGCGGCAGGGCGGCAGGGCATCCTGGGCCTGAACACCCCCGAGCAGTACGGCGGCGCGGGGGTCGACGACTTCCGGTACCGGATGATCGTCTGCGAAGAGCTTGGCCGGATCGGGTGCGCGTCGTTGTCGTCGAGCTTCGGCCTGCAGGACGACATCCTCGCGCCTTACGTCGTGGGTCTGGGAAGTCAGGAGCAGAAGCAGCGTTGGCTGCCGCGAATGGCGGTCGGCGAGTACATCATGGCCATCGGCATGACCGAGCCGGGTGCCGGAAGTGACCTCAAGGGCATCCGCACCTCGGCCAGAAAGGTCGACGGCGGCTGGATCGTCAACGGCGCCAAGACGTTCATCACCAGCGGCATGCAGGCCGACGGAGTGGTGAGCGTGGTCAAGACCGACCCGGCCGGCGGCACCGACGCGTTCTCGCTGCTCGTGATCGAAACGGGCATGGCCGGGTTCACCCGCGGCAGGCAGTTGGAGAAGATCGGCCTCATGGCGCAGGACACCTCCGAACTCGCCTTTGCCGACGTCTTCGTCCCGGACGAGAACCTGCTCGGCAGCGTCGGCGGCGGCTTTCGACAACTGATGCGCCACCTGCCCACCGAACGGCTCAGCATCGCCGCCCAGGCGGTCGGCAGCGCCGGGGCCGCAGTGCAGTGGACGCTCGACTACACCAATGAGCGCAAGGCCTTCGGGCAGCCGATCGCCGATTTCCAGAACACCCGGTTCCAACTGGCCGAGGTCACCTGTGACTACGAAGTGCATCGCGCCTATGTCGATCAGTGCATTCTGGCGCTGAACGCCGGGGAGCTCACCGCGGTCGACGCGGCCAAGGCCAAGTACGCCGCCACCGAGATGCAGGCTCGCGTACTCGACAAGTGCCTTCAGTTGTTCGGCGGCTACGGTTACATGCTCGAATACCCCATCGCCCGCGCCTACACCGACGCCCGGGTGCAGAGGATCTACGGCGGCACGAACGAGATCATGCGCGAGATCATCGGCCGCGACCTGGTGGGCCGTCGGTAAGAGAGGGACTACCCCTAGGGGTGAGGATTAGGGTAGCCTCACCTTTGTGATCATCTGCCATTGCCGGGTCGTCAGCGACCGGACGGTGCAGGCCGCCATGGCCGACGGCAACGACAGGCTGCACACGCTCAACCGGGCAACGGGCGCAGGCCGCTCGTGCGGGGGCTGCATTCAGGCGCTCCGCAAAATGCTGGAGGAGTACAGTGAGCGCACCAGCGCTCCGACTCCGAAGGAGTTCAGCCATGCAGCCACGCAGTCCTCGCATAATCGAGTTGCTTAACGAGGCGCTGACCCTTGAACTGACCGTGGTCAACGGCTACTTCCTGCATGCGCGGATGCTCGACAACTGGGGCCTGCCCCGCCTCGGCAAGGTCTTCTACGATTTGTCCATGGGCGAGATGAAAGACGCGGACGCCCTCATCAACCGCATTCTCATGTTCGACGGGCACCCCAACGTCCAGAAGCTCAACTCGATCCCCATCGGCGAGAGCGTCGAAGAGATCCTTCAGCTCGGGCTCGCCTCCGAGCTGGGCGCGGTCAAGCAGTTCAACGACGCCTCCAAGGAGTGCCACGACCTGGGCGATCACGCCACAGGGGCCACCTTCGAAGCGATGGCGCTCGATGAGGAGCAGCACGCCGACTGGTTCGAGGCCCAGTTGGAGGCCATCAAGCGTGCCGGGCTCGAGAACTACACGGCAGCCCAGATCGCGGCGGGCGAGGGTCCAAGCTAGTCCTCGATCCGTGACTGACCTTGGTGATTGACCGTGGTGGTCGCCAAGCGAGGCTGGTGGCTCGCTCAGCACCGCCGATCGATCCACAGATCGAAGACGGGTCTGTCCGATGAACGTCACAGACAACGTTTATCGGACAGACCCGATCCCCTCAGCTGCCGACAGTGGGGGGGCTGGGGATGTCGAAGCCGGAGTCGCCGACGTTGGCGTCGAGGGAGCGTTGCCATGAGCCATCGTCGATGAAGGACTTCAGTGCGGCGTTGACCTTGGTGACCGTGGCAGCGTCGCCCTTCTTGACGCCGACGCCATACTTCTCGTCGCTGAAGCCTTTACCGACGAGTTTCAGGATGCCCTTGAACTGTTCCTGGGAGGCGTAGCCGGCCAGGATGAGATCGTCAGTCGTCACCGCATCGACGCTCCCTTCCACCAGGGCGTTGACGCAGTCGGAGAAGCGTGGCTTTTCGGTCAGCGTGATCTTGCCCGCGTAGTGTTTGATGACGTAGGCCGCCGACGTCGTGCCGTTCACGGAGCACAGCGTTCTACCGTTGAGCGTCTCGGGGCTGGTGATGTCGGTGTCATTGCGGCGGATGAGTAGGTCTTGGTGTGCGACGTAGTAGGGGCCGGCGAAGTCGACCTGCTGTTGTCGGTCCGGGGTGATCGAGTATTGGTCGACAACCAGGTCGACGGTGCCGTCCTGTAGAACCTTGGTCCGGTCGGCCGAGGTGATCTCCTTGAAGGAAATGTTCTGCGGCTGGACGCCGAGTTTGGCGGCGACGTAGCGGGCGACGTCGATGTCGAAGCCGCTGTAGGTCCTACCGGACTTGAGGCTGACCCCGGGCTCGTCGGTGGCGATGCCGATGGTGATCGTGCCGGTGCCGGTGGCGGACGGCATGGCGACCGGCTTGCTGGAGCTGCACGCGGCCAGAGTGGTGGCTGCGAGTACGAGGCACACCGAGATGGCTGCGCGTCCCCCACGGCGGAGCTGGAGGCGCCTCCTCATGATTGCTTCCCTTCGGCAGTGTCGGTCTGAACGGTCTGCTGATGATCGGCCGTGTCCACGGCCGGGTAGGTGGGGCCGTCGTTCGACCAGACCGCCAGGATCTGTCCTCCGGTGTTGGCCACCACTGCGGGCTTGACGATCATCCAGCCGATCGCGCAGGCCAGGGCGAGGACCGGGATTCCGAACACGACCACGATGAAGCTCGTCTTGTGCCAGAAATAGGGCGAGGACTGCCAACCGGAGATTGCCATGCCCACCGCGACGAGGACGAGGAACACCAGACCCACGTAGCTGGTCCACGGCGAGCCCGGCATCCGGAACGGACTGGCCGGGATCACGCCCCTGTCGCTTAGCTGCCGCAACCGGATCTGACAGGCGAAGATCGTGCCCCACGTGTAGAGGATGCACACCGATGTCGCCTCGATGGCCAGCTCGAAGGCATCCGGCGTGAGCGCGTTGAGCACGGACCCGAGGACGAAGACGACCGAGGTCATCATGATCCCCGCCCACGGCACGCCCGAGGAGCTCATTTTCAGAGTGAACCGCGGCGCTTGTTTGGCCATGCCCAGGCTACGCAGCACGCGACCGGTCGAGTACAGGCCGGAGTTCAGGCTCGACATGGCAGCGATAATGAGCACCACCTGGATCAGGTCAGCCATCCAGTTCAGGCCCATCTTGCTGAAGACGCTGACGAACGGGCTGATGCCGGCCTTGTACTCGCTGGTCGGGAGCATGCAGACGAGGAGCAGGATGGACCCGCAGTAGAAGATGGCGATCCGGGCGATAACCGCGTTGACGGCCTTGGGTACCTCGCGCCTGGCGTCCTGCATCTCACCGGCCGCAACGCCGACCATCTCGATCGCGGCATACGCGAAGACGACACCCGACATGACCAAGATGGGCCCGTACCAGGTGAAGTCGCCGCCGGTCGGCCAGAAGCCGCCTGGATTGGTGAACATCTTCTCGATGCCCGCCTGGTGGCCACCGATGTGGAAGCGGCCGAAGACGACGACCAGGCCGACCGCCAGGAAGATGACGATGGCGCCGACCTTGGCCAGGGACGCCCAGAACTCAAACTCGCCGAAGGCACGCGCCGAGAGCAGGTTGATCGCCAGGACGACGACGAGGGCGATGAGGACGGTGATCCACGTCTTGAGGTTGGGGAACCACTTCTGCATGTACAGGCCCACGGCGGACAACTCGGCGATGCCGGTGAGCGCCCAGTTGAACCAGTAGAGCCAGCCGGTTACGAAAGCCCACTTCTCACCGAAGAACTCGCGCATGTAGGAGACGAAGGCGCCGGAGGTGGCCCGGTGCAGCACCAACTCGCCCAGCGCGCGCATGAGCAGGTAGGCGATGACTCCGACGAAGGCATAGCTGAACAACAACGCCGGACCGGTGCTGTGCAGACGCGAAGCCGACCCGAGAAACAGGCCGGTGCCGATGGCGCCCCCGATCGCGATCATCTGGACGTGCCGGCGGCCGAGCGACTGCTTGTACCCGACCTGTTCGGCATCCAGGGAGTTGGTAGGAACGTCTTCCTCGGCGACGTCTGTGGTCGCATTACTCATATGGTTCTTCCCTTTCGACAGCTCTGGGGCGGGGTCACATGCCGGACTGGCGTGGTGCCGCCCGGGTGAACATCACGTGCTCACTGCAAGGCTTGGGTCAGTTCGTCGGCGATGAAGTCGATGTCGTCGCCGGTGACGACCAAGGGTGGGGCGATCCGCACGGTCTGTCCGTGGGTGTCTTTGACGAGAATCCCGCGCGCCATGAGTCGTTGACAGATCTCCCGTCCGGTGCCGATGGCCGGGTCGATGTCGACGCCGGCCCAGAGTCCGGCCGTTCGAACTGCCGTGAGGCCGGCACCCAGGAGCTTCTGCAGGGAGTCGCTGAGTCGCTCGCCCAGTACGACGGCTCGCTCCTGAAACTCTCCAGTGGCGAGGAGCTCGACAACAGCGGAGCCCACCGCGGCAGCCAAGGGGTTGCCGCCGAAGGTGGAACCGTGTTCACCGGGGTGCAAAACGCCTAATATGTCATGATTGCCGATAACGGCAGAAACGGGGACAAGGCCGCCGCCGAGAGCCTTGCCCAGGAGATAGAGGTCCGGGACCACGCCGACCCGATCGCTGGCGAATGTTGCCCCGGTCCGGCCAAGGCCGGACTGGATCTCGTCACAGATGAGCAGGACCTCACGTTCACGCGTGATCCGCCGTAGGGCGGGCAGATAGTCCGCCGGTGGAATGATCACCCCGGCTTCACCCTGGATCGGCTCGATGAGGACCGCGACGGTGTCGGCGTCGATGGCAGTCTCCACGGCGTCAGCGTCGCCGAACGGGACAACTCGGAAGCCGGGAGTGAAGGGCCCGAATCCCGTGCGTGCGGCGGCGTCGTCGGAGAAGCTGATGATGCTGATCGTGCGGCCGTGGAAGTTGCCTGCGGCGACGACGATATTGGGCGTGCTGATGCCCTTCACGTCGTGGCCCCACTTGCGCGCGACCTTGATGCCGCTTTCGACGGCCTCGGCGCCCGTATTCATCGGAAGGACCATCTCTTTACCGGCCATGTTCGCCAGGTCGCGCGCGAAACTGCCCAGCCGGTCGGAGTGGAAGGCCCGGCTGACGAGGGTGACCCGGTCGAGCTGGTCGCGGGCGGCGGCTACGAGGGCGGGGTGTCGGTGTCCGAAGTTGACGGCGGAGTATGCCGCAAGGCAGTCCAAGTACCGTTGCCCGTCAACATCGGTGATCCACGCCCCGTCTGCGGTCGCGGCGACGACCGGTAGTGGGTTGTAGTTATGCGCCACGTAAGTGGTGTCGAGTGCCACCGCCCGCTCTGTCGCGGAACTCGTCATCAGGCCGTCGGTCATGCGCGCTTCCTTCGCTCGGAGATGGGCTTGGGTCATCACGGATAGCGTTCCAAGGTGCAGCACTTGACGTTGCCGCCCGCCTTGAGGAGCTCGGATAGGTCAAGCGGCACCGGCACATAGCCGCGCGCGGACAGTTGTCCCGCGAGGCCGCTCGCCCGGTCGGCCATGACCACGTGGCGGCCATCGGACACGAAATTCAACCCGAGGGCGTTCGCGTCCGCTTCCTCGGCGATGACAGCGTTGGGAAACCGCCGTTCCAGTGCGGCACGGCTAGCGGCGCTGAAAGCGGGCGGGTAGTAGGCGATCGTCTCGTCATCAAGAACGCCGAGGCAGGTGTCGAGGTGATAGAACCGCGGATTCACCAACTCCAGCGACAGGACTTCCCGCCCGAAGACGGCGGCGACCTCGGCATGGGCTGCTTGCTCAGTCCGTGGGCCGGTTCCGGCCAGAACCAGCTTCCCGACCACCAGGAAGTCGCCTTCGCCCTCGTTCCGGGCCACGGGCTGATGGACGTCCAGGCCCGAGGATTTCAAGAACCGCGCGTGTGCCTGCGCCTCGTCCCCGCGCTGCGGGTAAGCGAACCTGGCAAGGAGTGCACGACCACCGATCACGAGGGCGCCGTTCGCGGCGAACACCATGTCCGGCAGGCCCGGTTCGGGATCGATGGCATCGACGGTATGGCCGAGGTCGAGGTAGGTCTGGTACAGCCGGCGCCATTGCTCCATCGCCCGCGAGGGGTCGACGGCAACGCTGGGGTCCATCCAAGGATTGATGGCGTAGTGCACGGTGAACTGGGTCGGCGGACACATCACGAAGTGACAGGTGGTGGTCGAGCGATGCATGTGCCGAGACTAGGGACTCGGGTCAGGCGCAAGCAATGTGCATATGTTGCGCATCAGAGCGTAATTCATTGCATATATCGGCGGACGCTGCAAGAATTTCGCGTATGGATGAGATCGACGGTGCAGTCCTTCGGCACGTCATGAAGCACGGACGTGCCTCCTTTGCTGACATTGGCGCCGCGGTGAACTTGTCGACATCGGCGGCCAAGCGCAGAGTCGACCGGCTTGTTGAACGGGGCGCCATCCGCGGGTTCGCCGCCGTCATCGACCCTCGTGCGATGGGATGGCAAACTGAGGCCTTCGTCGAGGTTTTCTGCCGTGGGAATGTCTCACCCACCACCTTGCGTGCCCACTTGGAACAGATCCCCGAGGTGGTCGGGGCCTGCACCGTCTCTGGCCGGAGCGACGCGCTGGTGCAGGTTCTCGCCCGAGACATCGAGCACCTCGAACGGGTCTTGCAGGTCATCCGAGCTGGCGCGGACGTCGAGCGGACCGAAACAGAAATCGTCTTGTCGCGGCTCATCGCCCGGGCGCAGAACGCCGTCGCCCCGGGGAGTGACGAGGTATGACCGGGGGAATGTCTTCCGCAGCAGCCCTCGTTGGGTCGGCCTCGCCTGCGAATGTGGGCGGAGAATCTCACCCGAACGGGTACAACCCGGCGTGGTTGGCCGCCGTGCGCGGGCACCGCGGGTTAGTTTCGAGGCAGGGCCCGGCGCCCGCCGAGCCCGTCCGATGAGTACCCGACCAACCGGGTGCGCTGGCGCCCGGCAGGGAGAAGCCGTGCCCATGAAACCCGTGCAGCGCACCTTCGTCCTCGATACCTCTGTGTTGCTGGCAGACCCTCGAGCATTGACCCGCTTCGCCGAGCATGAGGTCGTTCTGCCGCTTGTGGTGATCACCGAGCTGGAGGCCAAGCGGCATCATCCAGAACTCGGTTACTTCGCGCGATCGGCGCTGCGTCTGCTCGACGATCTGCGCGTCGAACATGGCCGGCTCGACGCGGCAGTGCCCGTCGGCGACAGCGGCGGAACCTTGCGCGTCGAGCTCAACCACACCGATCCGGCGGCATTGCCCGCCGGTTTTCGTTTGGGGGACAACGACTCCCGCATCCTCGCCGTCGCCAAGAACCTGGCCGACGAGGGCCGGGACGTCATCGTGGTCAGCAAAGACCTGCCTATGCGGGTCAAGGCTTCGGCGGTGGGCCTCGGAGTGGAGGAGTACCGCGCCGAGCAGGCGCCCGACTCTGGCTGGACGGGCCTGCTCGAGTTGGCCGTCGATGAAGTCGTCGTGAGCGGTCTCTACGAGAACCACGTCGTCGATCTGGCTGAGGCTGCGGAACTGCCCTGTCACACCGGCCTTGTGCTGCTCTCGCCGCGCGGCTCGGCCCTGGGCCGGGTGACTCCTGACAAGCGGGTCAAGCTGGTGCGTGGCGATCGTGACGTCTTCGGCGTACACGGCCGCAGCGCCGAGCAGCGCATCGCCATCGATCTGCTGCTCGATCCTGAGATCGGCATCGTCTCGCTCGGCGGCCGGGCCGGCACCGGCAAGTCGGCCCTGGCGCTGTGTGCTGGTCTCGAAGCCGTGATGGAACGCCGACAGCACCGCAAAGTGGTCGTGTTCCGGCCGCTGTTCGCCGTAGGCGGCCAGGAGCTGGGCTATCTGCCCGGCAGCGAGTCGGAGAAGATGAACCCCTGGGCCCAGGCGGTGTTCGACACCCTCGGTGCGCTGGTGAGTCAGGAGGTGGTGGACGAGGTTCTCGATCGCGGTCTGCTGGAGGTGCTGCCCCTCACCCACATTCGCGGGCGGTCGCTGCACGACTCGTTCGTGGTGGTCGACGAGGCCCAGTCGCTGGAACGCAACGTGCTGCTCACGGTGCTCTCGCGCATCGGACAGAGCTCGCGGGTGGTGCTCACCCACGATGTGGCCCAGCGCGACAACCTCCGAGTGGGCCGGCACGACGGAGTGGCCGCCGTGATCGAGAAGCTCAAGGGGCACCCGCTTTTCGCGCACGTTACGCTCACCAGATCGGAGCGGTCGCCCGTTGCGGCCCTTGTCACCGACCTGCTGGAAGGTGTTTGAGTTATGCCAGTGCCACTCCTGCCCGGCCTTGTCGACGTGAGTGTCGACACGAGCCGCCTGAGGGTGAATACCATTCAACGCCTCGACGACACGGGCCAACCCCAATCGGGTGGCCGCCCACTCGTCCTGATTCATGGCAACTGTTCGTCGGCGCTCTACTATTCACGCTTCATGTTGGCGCTGCCCGCCGATATCCGTCCGATCGCCATTGACCTTCGTGGTTTTGGTGACACCGAGACCAAACCGGTGGACGCCACCCGCGGCCTGCGCGATTTCGCCGACGACGTGTGGGCCACCTGCGATGCGCTCGGGCTCGACACGGTAGACCTCTACGGCTGGTCGATGGGCGGCGGCGTGGTGCAGCAGATGATCATCGATGCGCCGCGACGGGTCTCGTCGGCGACCTTGCAGGCTCCCGTCTCGCCGTTCGGCTTCGGCGGCACCAAGGGGCCCGACGGTGAGCTCTGCTTCCCCGATGGCGCCGGTGCCGGTGCCGGTGGCGCCAATCCCCGGTTCGTGGAGCTCATCGCCAACCGCAACGGCGACGGCGCGCAGGCCGACGGCGTCCCCGAGCAGGCCTCGCCCCGGGCGACCGTTCGGGGCTTCTACGTCGCTCCCCGGCCGCAGGCGTGGCCCGACGAAGACCTCTGGGTCGCGTCGCTGCTCACCACCGCGACGGGTGTGGACAACTACCCGGGCGACTCGGTGCCATCCATCAACTGGCCTGGCTCGGCGCCGGGCCCGCGGGGCGTCCTCAACGCTATGGCGCCCACGTTCTGCCGGCTCGACGGCATTGTCGAGGCAGATCCCAAGCCGCCCATCCTGTGGATTCGCGGAGATCGCGACCTCATCGTCTCCGATACGTCCTTCCTCGATCTGGCCACCCTCGGCTCCCTGGGCTATGTGCCCGGATGGCCTGGGGCACAGGTGATCCCGCCGCAGCCCATGATCGCCCAGACGCGAGCCGTGCTGGAGCGGTACCAGCAGGAGGGCGGCAGCTACCGCGAGCTCGCGCTGCCCGGCGTGGGGCATTCACCGCACCTTGAAGCCGAGGATGACGTGCGTTCAGCCGTGGTCAGCCACATTCGGGGCGCCGGCACGTAGGGCGGAATCGGGTGGGCCGGCCTACGGTCGCCGGCCCGTCCCGTCGACCTATGGCACGAGTCTTCAGTGGAGGCGGGTTGCTGTGCGCTGTCCCGTGTGAGACGGGAACCTGCCCTGCAGCTCGTTGGTGCGCACTCGATCCCGACTGGAGATCTGCGAGAAGCGCAGGTCAGCTGTCGGCGGGGCCGCCACCGGAAGGTGCCGAGACACACTGATCGAGCACGATGGCAGCCCGCTCGGTGAGCCGGTCGGCTCCTGTGGTGTCACCCTTGCTCACATCGAGCACGGCGCGCTCGAACAGCCCGTCGAAGATCGCGTACGAACCCACGGCGTCAAGAATGGGGTGCCCGCCGAGCAGTTCGGCGTAGCGAGTGACCACCCGCCAGATCATGTCTTTGAGCAGAGTGTCGATGCCCTCGACGTCAGACTGGAAGGAATCCTGGAACAGGGTCTGGGTGCGTAGGTCGTACCAGATCCGGTGCGGGCCCAGGTGGTCGACGAGGGTTTTGGCGAGTTGAGTGGAAAACCGCTCGCGAAGCTCGGTGGCGGTGCGGGAGCTGTCGATCAACTCGTCGTACCCGCGCACGCATTCGCTCTTGTAGGCGCGCACGCACTCGGTGATGAGGTCGTCTTTGCCGTCGAAGTAGTAGTGAAAGATACCGTGTGAATAGGCCGAGTTCGCGGCGATGTCACGCAAACTGGTGTTGGCATAGCCGCGAGTGGAGAGCGTGGCCAGCGCTGCAGCCGACAATTCGGCGCGTCTGCTGGCGACCTTCTCCAGATCGATGTGCAATCCTCGGGAAACCGCGGCCATGCCCAGAGTGTAGGTGGTCAAGAGCATTTGTCGCTGCGCGAAAAGTTCCCTATAAATCTTGACGATTGTCAAGATTCAGGCTGACCGGTGACGTCGATAGCCGTCCGCATGCGCATGGTTCGTACCTGCTCGGTGCCCCAGGCCCGGTAGGCGGCGCGAGAGTGACGCGGTCCGCGGCCTCGGCCTGCGATCTCGTATGGCGAAAGACCTTGGCAACCAGGGGAATTCGTGGTTCTCGGCCGGGAGCTGGCGAAAGTGCGCGTGCCAACCTGGCCGGGGTCGTGTGACGTCGTCGTCGGCGCCATGGCCTCGGTCAGCGCGGCGGAGCCATCGGTGGGCCGCGGCGCCACCAGTCGAGTAGCGCTTCGGTGTGACCGATGACGCAAGCCGTCGGCGATAGCACTCGGTGCCACCGCGACGACGGGCTGTTCAGGACGACAGGCGTTCAGGACGGCGGGCCGTTCGGCCGTTCGGCTCGGTCACAGCCATCAGGTCCGGCGCACCCTCAGAACAGGCGGGCGTCGATAGCGCCCTCGAGTTCGAGCAGGAACTGCTTGCGCTCCAGGCCGCCGGCGTAGCCGGTCAGGGTGCCATCGCTGCCGATCACCCGGTGACACGGAACGATGATGCTGATGGGATTGCGTGCGTTGGCGGTTCCCACGGCCTGTGCGGCTCCGGGCTGGCCGAGTCGTTCCGCAATGGCGCCGTAGGTCGTGGTCTGGCCGTAGCCGATCGTGCGCAGCACAGCCCACACCTGGTGCTGAAAGTCGTTACCGCGCGGAGCCAGGGGCACGTCGAACACCGTGCGCTCGGCTCTGAAGTACTCGGCCAGCTGCCGTGCCGTGGTCTGCAGAATCGGGTGCTGAGACGTCTCGACCGCTCGTCCGAGGCGTTCCACCGGAGGTTGGCGCTGGTGCCGCGGAAAGTAGAGGGCGACCAGGGCGTCGTCGCTCGCTACGAGCTGGAGCGCCCCGACGGGGGTCGGTGCGAACGAGTGGGCGAGCGTGCCCGCGGGAGTCATGAGAGCCGTCATAACACGGTAGACGTGGCCCGCGTCGCCCGCGTGAGGTGCGCCTGGGCTGGAATGTGAAGGCAAACACGTTCCAGGTCACGAATTAGACACGACGGCGTGTCAAAAGGCAGAGTGTGTAACGCATCGTGATGGACGCCGGGGCGCCGGGCGATGGACCTGTCAATCGTCGAAGGGTTTGTTGTGCCGCTCGCGCCGCGTAATAGTTCTGTGCTTGCCACCGTCGGTCTCACGCTTCTCGGAGCGGGTGTGGCGGTCGCCAGCCAATGGAGTTCACCCGCCCCTGCCCGGGCAGCGGTTCTTCCCGCTGTCCTGTCGCCCGCACAGTCGGCGGCGGTCGAGGCTCAGGCTCAGGCCAACACCAAAGACCGCGAGGCCACCAAGGCGATGATCCGGTGGAGTGCGCAGCAGGCGGCCGAAGCCGAAGCCCAACGGCAGGCCGCCGCAGCAGCGGCCGCCGCAGCCCAGGCCGCATTGGCCAATGCCGTCGCCAACCCACGGGCCGTCGGCCAGCAGCTCGTCGCCCAGCACGGTTGGGGCAACGATCAGTTCAGCTGCCTCGACAAGCTGTGGACAAAGGAGAGCAACTGGACCTACACGGCCGACAACCCGTCGTCGTCGGCCTACGGCATCCCGCAGTCGCTGCCTGGCAACAAGATGGCGATCGCAGGGGCCGACTGGCAGACCAACCCGGCGACGCAGATTCGTTGGGGCCTGATGTACATCTCCAACACCTACGGCACTCCGTGCCAGGCCTGGAGCCACAGCCAGTCGTACAACTGGTACTGATAGGTAGTCGCCCGGGGGTCCATCCGCGCGTGATGAGGGTGCGCCAGGAAATTTGCGCTAGTTTCCGTGCTCGCCCTTGGGCAGCGGCCGGAGCCCGGCACCGGAGCTCGTTGGGTGTGGGCCCGTCGTCGCAACCACTGCTCCTCAAGCCTTCAGTTGCCCACCGGTAGGGTGCCGTTCGTGACTGCTCGATCCGCTGCGCACTGGGCCGTCGCGCTGCTGACCGGTGGGCCCGGAGCCGGCCTGCAGGAGTGGCCGCGGCAGAGCGACTCCCCGACCGCTGCCCCCGGCCAAGAAGCGCTTTCGGCGCTGCCGAGCGAGGTCGTGGTGATCTCGAGCGCCGACCTACCGGTCGCCGACGGCGTTGTCGCCGCGAGCCAGACCCATCCCGAGCTAGGCCCGGGTGCTGGGCTCGGCGCGGCGCTGTGGGTCGCGTTGCAGACGACCGGCTCGGAGATTCTCGTCGTCGTCGACGTCGACCGGAGTGGCCTGCCCGACGTGGCCGAGGCTGCTGCGCTGGCGGAGCGGTTGACGTCGCCTGACGTCCAACTGGCCCTGGGGGGAGCGCCTCGCCGAGGCGCCACCACTGCCGCGGCACCGGACGGCGAACTGCCCTGCGACGCCTTGACCGATCTCGTGTTGGCGCCATCGCTGGCGATCCACCACCCCCACCTGGCGTGGCTGGCAGATCCGCGGCCGGCGCTGTGGGCCGTCCGGCGCGAGCATCTGGAGATGCTGCCGATTCCGGTTGGAGTGGGGGCAGAAGTGGCCGTGCTGCTCGATACCGACCTCATGTACGGCTCAGACTCGATCGTCGAGGTGCCCATCGGCGAAGGCTCGCCGGCAACTGCGTGCCCCGGCCGTCCGGCGGCCACCCAGCACGACGCAACCCAACTGCATGTCGTGCTCGAACGCCGTCTGCCACAGCGGCTTCCCGTCTCGGAAGAACCTGTCACGTTGGGGCCATCGACCATCCGCGTGGACGAGTGTCCGCCCACCGCCGCGCTGGCGGGCTACCGGGACGCGGTGGTCGCCCGGGCGAACGCTCTGCGCGCCGACAGCGCGTCGCCCGGGTCGCTGCAGCGGCACGGTGAGTAGCGTCGTGCTGCGACTGGGACAGCAGGAGTTCTCCGAGGCCAAGCCGGCGGTGATGGCGATCATCAACCGCACATCGGACTCGTTCTACCCAGGCAACCGGTATGCGTCCTTGCCGGCTGCACTGACGGCGCTCGCGTCCTGCGTCCACGACGGTGCCGATCTCATCGACGTGGGGGCGGTGCGGGCGGGAGCCGAGGGGCCGGCGGTGAGCGCCGTGCAGGAGTACGACGTGCTCGCGCCCTTCATCGAGCAGTTGCGACTGCGCTATCCCGACCTCGTCCTCAGCATCGATACCTGGCGGGCCGAGGTGATCGACCGGTTGCGCTGGGCTGCGGTCGATCTCGTGAATGACACCTGGGCAGGCCACGACCGCGATCTCGTGCATGTGGCGGCCGAAGTGAAGGCGGGCTATGTGTGTTCGCACACCGGGGGCCTGCCGCCGCGCACCGATCCGGTGAATCCGACCTACCCGCCGGAGCCCGACGGCATCGTCACGGCAGTGTGCGCCGAATTGGCCGCAGGTGCCGCCCGGGCCGAGGCGGCTGGGGTGCCGGCTGAGCGGATCCTCCTCGACCCCACTCTCGACTTCGGCAAGAACACCGACCATTCGTTGGCTCTACTGCGACACAGTGCTGCGATAGTTGAGCTGGGATACCCTGTGCTGCAAGCAATTTCGCGCAAAGACTTCGTGGGCGAGACGCTCGACCTGCCCGTGGACGAGCGGCTGGAAGGCTCGTTGGCGGCTACGGCGATCGCGGCGTGGCTCGGCGTGAGCGTGTTCCGTACTCACGATGTGCGTGCCACTCGCCGGGTGCTCGACATGGTGTCGTCCATCAAGGGCGCCCGCGCGCCTGCTGTTCGCCGCCGAGCCCGGCTCGACCCGAACTGAGCCCGGGTATCGCAAGCCGGGTCTGCGGCGATGCCCACACCCTGTCGCGACGGCGTAGCGTTGGCCCATGCGCAGCGATCGGCAGGGCCAGGCCCTGGTGGTGGCGCAATTCGCGTGTCTGGCCGGTCTGTGCTGGCCCGGACGTCCCCGGTGGTCGCTCCCGGCCTTCCTCATGGCCACCACCGGCGTAGGCGTCGGTATCGGTGCGGGGCTCGCCGGTTCGGCGGCGATGCAGTTGGGTGCCGATCTGCATCCGGCGGTCCAGCCCAAGGAGGGGGCGCTGCTGCGAACGGACGGGCCCTATGCGTTCAGCCGCAACCCGCTCTATGTGGGGTTGATGATCGCCGCCATGAATGTTGCGGTGCTCCGGCGGCGTCCAGAACCACTGCTGTGCGCGGCTGCGCTGGGCGGCGTGCTGTTTGCCAAGGTCGTTGCCGAGGAGCAGCGTCTGCGCGAGCACTTCGGGGCTGGCTACGCCGACTACGTGGCGCGCACACCGAGGCTGTTGGGGCTGCCGCAAGACTGGTGAAGACCGTTGCCCTCCGTTGTGCTCAGCTGTCGTCCCTGCGCCCTCGCTTCGGGCCTAGGCACCGAGGATAGACTTTTCGGGTGACTGAGAACCGCTTGACGACGTTGCTCGCGGGCCGTCCAGCCCTCTTCGACGGAGGGTACGGCTGGTTGTTGCAGGAGCGGGGGCTGCCGCCCGGGGAGGTGGCCGAGTCGTGGAATGTCGACAACCCCGACGCCATCGAGGCGTTGCACGAGGAGTATGCGGTTGCCGGCGCTCAGATCCTGACGACCAATACGTTCGGCGGCACTCGGCCTCGGCTCGATATGAACGGCCTGGGGGATCGCTGCGTCGAGTTCAACGAGGCTGGCGCCCGCCTGGCCCGCAAGGTCGCCGACCGGCATCACGTGCTCGTGGCCGGTGACATCGGGCCCACCGGCGAATTGCTGGAACCGCTGGGCACGCTCACCACCGACGACGCCATGGCGCTGTTCGCGGAGCAGTTGCGTGGCCTGGTGGCCGGTGGCATCGATCTGGTGCTCATCGAGACCATGAGCGACCTCACCGAAGTGCAGGCTGCCGTGGCCGCCGCCCGATTCATGGCACCGGATCTGCCGATCATCGCCACCTTCAGTTTCGACACCAACCTACGCACGATGATGGGGATCGATCCCACCACCGCCGTCACGGCGCTGGCTGACGCCGGGGTAGATGCGGTTGGTGCCAACTGTGGTCGTGGGCCGCACGAGATGGTGCAGATTGTCGGCAAGCTCAACGCTGCCCGAGCAGATCACGACCACCTGTTGATCGTTGCCCAGTCGAATGCCGGCCTGCCGCAGTTGAGTGGAGACCAATTCGAGTACACCGTCGATCCCGACGAGATGGGCGAGCACGCAGCCGAACTGCGTTCGCTCGGAGTCGACGTTGTAGGTGCCTGTTGCGGCTCGTCGCCTGCGCACATCGCGGCCATGGCGCAAGCGTGGAGCGGCCATTCCTGATAGTTGGCTGGCCATTCCTGACAACCAGGCGGTGCGGTGGGTGGCTTTCGCTCGCTATGACGATGGCCCGGCTGATGGGGCAGGGCTGGTCCGTTGGCGGTCCAGGCGTCGTGCCGCTCGAGGGGATCAGTTATGGCAGCCAGGGCCGTAGCAGGGCAGCCGCTGCCTCGCTATGACGCTGCCCCACGTGGCGGGGCAACGTCATAGTGCGTGCAGCTCAACCGTTCTGCTCGCCCGGCGACGCCCGGTCCGGGCTCTTCAGGTGATCCGTCGTTATTCCGCCGGCCAGGAGCCAGCGGTACGTAGGTTGCCGCTCGCGAGGAGTGCTGCAGACCTCGCCAGCCCCCCCGCGATCGCGCCAGCTTCATAGCTGCCCTGGCGGATTTGCCCTCGCCAGCGCCGCAGCCTGCCGCGCGCCGCAGCCCGAACTCTTCGATGCTGCAGCCGGGCATCGCATCAGCTGCATACGCGGCCTGGCCTGGCCCGGCCCTGGTCCCGCCCTGCCAGCTCAGGGCGCCCGTTGCGGAGACGCTCAGTCGCGCGCGCCCTCGGCCTGACCGGGGTACACCTCATGCCGCCAAGGGGTGTTGGCGCCACGCCTGGAGACAGTGACGGCCGCGAGCCGGGCGGCGTGTTCCATGATCGCCTTAGCGGCACCCAGACTGATGCCGTACAACGCCTCCCGTTGCGGGCTGCCCAGGAGCCCGGCGTAGGCCAAGCCGTCGATCAGCCCTGCACTGAAGGTGTCGCCGGCGCCCACGGTGTCGATGACATCCACCGGCAGCGAGGCGATCTCAACGCGACCTTCCCGGGTGAACCCAACGGCGCCGTCGCCACCCCGGGTGACGACTACGAGTGCGGGGCCGAGCTTCTGCCAACGAGCGGCCAAGTCTTCGGCGTCGGTGCCGGGCTCGAACCAGGCTGCGTCCTCGTCGCTCAGCTTCACGATGTCGGATACGGCGACGAGCGCCTCCACCTGGTCGCGGATTGCGTCGGCGCTGCCCAGGATCGCGGGTCGCAGGTTGGGGTCGTAGCTGATGGTCGCGCCCGCTCGGGCGGCTGCGCACAACTCGGCAACCTGCGCGCCTCCGGGCGCGAGCAGGGCTGCGATGGACCCGGTGTGCAGGCACACTGTGCCCTCGGGGAGTGCGGGCAAGGGCGTCGGAAGCTCCCAGCCGAGGTCGAATTCGTAAGTGGCCGCGCCGCTGTCATCGAGCATGGCCTTGGCAGTAGAGGTGGTGGCCTCTTGCGTCGATCCGGTGATGAGTTCGACGTTCGACGCGCCGAGGTGGTCTGCGATGCGTTGACCGCGCTCGTCGTTTCCGATCCGCGTCAGGAGGAAGGACGCCTGGCCGAGTCGGCCGAGAGTCAGGGCGACGTTCGCTGGTGAGCCGCCTACATGTTCCTCCGTCAGCTGATCCGAGCCCCTTCGCTCGATGATGTCGACGAGGGCTTCGCCCACGCACACGACGACGGCTGGTTTACTCATCTGTGCAACCCCTTCGAACCGGTTTAGCCCTGAACCCTATGGGTATCGTCCAATGATTGGGGAGGTCGGATCGGGCGCGGGGTTGCCACACCGGTTCCAGCTGTGACTGGTGATTCCTGTCGACTCGTTCGGACCTGGCGTCGAAGCGAACCGCGACGTCGTCCAGGTCTAGACAGGCTGAGACACTGGGCTCGTGTCGAATTCAGCCGTGCAACCCGAGTCGGCCGCCGACATCGCTGCCGCCAATCGCAAACGGGCCAACGAGCGCAACATCCTGCGCAAGACCGCCTTCGACATGGTGCGCTCGCTGGCGGCGATCGGCGTGGTGGTGCTCGTGATCTTTCTGCTGGTGCCCCGCCCCGACACGCCCGTCATTCCGTCGGCCAATATCAACGACGCGGCCGCTGCCGCCGAGTCGTCGGGCGACGTGCCGGTGGTCATTCCGAAGCTCCCGTCCGCCTGGAAGGTCACGAGCGCCAGGCGAGAGGCCCCCGATCCCACCAAGCAGGCAGCGTGGCACGTCGGCTATCTGACCCCGTCCGGGGAGTATGCCGGCCTGGAGATGACCGGCAACGCCACGGCAATCTGGCTCAGCGAGGCCACAACCTCGGGCAACGACGTGCAGACCCCGCAGGCCATCGGCGGAATCGCCTGGGCCACGTATGTCGATTCCGATGGCCGGGTGAGTCTGGTCAAGGGAGCAGTCGGCGGTCCGGTCACGGTCGTGACTGGCACCGCGACACGTGACGATCTGGCCACCCTGGCGGAGGCGGTTCAACAGGCTGGCGGATGACGCCGCGGTCCATATCGTCAAGGCACGTGAAGGCGCACGCGGTTCGACCCGCTGGTGACCGACGCCGTACGCCCTGGAATGCCGGCACCGATCAGGACTGAGAATCGGCACTCTTGGCCGAGGCCAGGCGTTGGCGCGCCTGATCGAGCCATTCTTGACACCGTTCGGCCAACGCTTCGCCGCGCTCCCACAGCGCGAGTGATTCCTCAAGCGTGGCGCCTCCCGACTCCAACCGCGTGACGACGGATACGAGTTCGTCGCGGGCCTGTTCGTAACCAAGGCTCGCCGGTTCGGGCGCGCCACTCGGGGTAGTTGTCATCTCTGTCCTTTCATGGTTCTCGGATGAGCCGTGGCGCGCCCTAGTCACCATGGGCCTGGGTGACCTGAGTGGTGAGGCGGCCGGTGGCCAGCAACACCTGCAACTGCGCGCCGGTGGTTGTGTCGGCGGCATCGGTGACGACGTGTCCGGCCTCGTCGAGCACGACCGCGTAGCCACGCTCGAGCGTTGCCTTGGGCGACAGCGCGCGGACCCGCGCCAAGATGTGGGCGATGTCGTCTTCTGCTCGTTCGAGTCGCACGTGAACACTGCGAGTGCCGCGGTGTCGCAGGCTCATGACCACGTCGGCCTGGGCGTCAAGAGCGGCGGTGGGGCTGGCCAGGCCCGGCCGCGCACGCAGGGAGTCGAGGCGGGATTGTTCACCGTCTACCCGCAGGGTCATCGCCCTTCGCAGCCGCGCGCGCACGTCGTCGACGCGGTTGAGTTCGGCGGTCACGTCGGGCACGAGGCGCTTGGCGGCGTCGGTGGGGGTGGAGGCGCGAAGGTCGCACACCAGGTCGAGCAGAGGGGAGTCGGCCTCGTGGCCGATGGCGCTCACGATCGGGGTGCTGCAGTTGGCCGCTGTTCGCACGAGAGTCTCGTTGCTGAAGGGGAGCAGGTCTTCCAAGGAGCCGCCGCCTCGCGCCACCACGATGACCTCGACGCGGGGGTCCGCATCGAGCTCGGTGATGGCCTGGCAGATCGAGTTCACCGCAGCGCTGCCCTGCACCGGGACTCGCCTGATCTCGAAAGTCGTTGCGGGCCAACGATGCTGCGTGTTCACAACCACGTCGCGTTCGGCGTCGCTATCGCGGCCACACACCAGGCCCACTACGTCGGGAGCAAAGGGCAGCCGCTTCTTGAGACGATCGTCGAAGAGCCCCTCGGCGGCCAGCAGCTGGCGAAGATGCTCGATCTGGGCAAGGAGCGCGCCGAGCCCGACGGGACGGATGTCGAGCGCTGTGAGCGAGAACCTCCCGCGTTTCTCCCAGTACTCCGGCACCACCCGCGCCACCACCCGGGCACCTTCGACCAGAGGAGTGGGCATCGCGTCGAGGATGCGCCGCCCGGTGGTCAGCGACAGCGACATGTCGACGTCGGTATCGCGCAACGTGAGAAAGACGACGGACGAGTCTCCACGCCGACTGATCTCAAGCACTTGCCCTTCGACCCAGGCCACCGGCATCCGCATGATGTACTTGCTGATCTTGGTGGTGAGAACCCGCAACGGCCAGGGGTTCTCGGCCGACGTATCGGCTGCCTTCTCTGGCAGCGTGCGTGCAGGTGGAGGTTGACTCACGCTCGCGAGGCTAACCCACACCCCCGACAGTGCCGCCGATCGCTGCTCGCTCCCATCGGCCTGCCCTCGCTCCGGTCGGTGGGGAGGCGTCGAGGATCTTACGATGAGGTGGTGACAACTTCCCCTGCTTCCGCCGGTCCCACCGCCGATACAGCCGCTGCCGTAGCTGTGGCGACCAAACGCGTGCTGCTGGCGGCGCCGCGGGGGTACTGTGCCGGCGTCGATCGCGCGGTCGTGGCGGTAGAGAAGGCGCTGGAGACCTATGGCGCACCGGTGTATGTGCGCAAGGAGATCGTGCACAACAAGCACGTGGTCTCCACCCTGCAGAAGCGGGGTGCGGTCTTTGTCAACGAGACAGACGAGGTGCCCGAGGGGGCTCGGGTGATCTTCTCCGCACACGGCGTCTCGCCCGAGGTGCACGCCCAGGCGGCGCGCCGGCACCTGGCCACCATCGACGCCACCTGCCCGCTCGTCACCAAGGTGCACAAGGAAGCTGTGCGGTTCGCCAACACCGACTACGACATCCTGCTGATCGGCCATGTCGGCCACGAGGAAGTCGAGGGCACGGCGGGGGAGGCCCCCGGCCACATTCAGATCGTCGACTCGCCTGACTCGGTCGACGCGGTGACCGTGCGCGACCCCAACAAGGTCGTCTGGCTTTCCCAGACCACGCTGAGCGTCGACGAGACGATGGAGACGGTGCGCCGCCTGCGCGAGCGCTTTCCGGCGTTGCAGGACCCACCGTCCGACGACATCTGTTACGCCACTCAGAACCGCCAGGTGGCAGTCAAGAAGATCGCGCCTGACGCCGACCTGGTGATCGTGGTGGGCTCGGCCAACTCGTCGAACTCTGTGCGGCTCGTGGAGGTCGCACTGGAACATGGGGCGGGCGCCTCGCACCGGGTCGACCACGCCGGCGAGATCGATGAGACCTGGCTCGACGGCGTCACGTCGGTGGGCGTCACCTCTGGGGCTTCCGTGCCTGAGGTGCTGGTGCAGGACGTGCTGGCGTGGCTCGCCGAACGTGGCTACGGCACGGTCGAAGAGGTGCGTACGGCAGAGGAAGATCTGATGTTCTCCCTGCCCCGCGAACTGCGCAAAGATCTCAAGGCCCGCTAGCCCACCCCCACTCCGGTTGCGGCACAACGTCTTCTGCTAGTTCCTCGTCCTCGTCCGGTGGGACGGGATGCAAGACCACCAGCCCCGTGGGTGGTCGGGCCTGGGCTGACAGCTCCGGCACCGTCGCTATCGGCGTGGCCGTGACGCCGAGCTCGCCCAGCGTGCGGGCCTTGCTGAGCACCTTGGTCTCCGTGGTGGCGGCCAGCGCGTTGTAGTCGACCACGGCCCGGTTGAGCGTGCGCCCGAGCTTGGCCGTGTGCTCGCCCAGTTCGAGGAGTCGCTGGTGAAGCTGACGGCCCAGTTGCACCACCTGCTGGGCATTGCCCACCAGTGCATCTTGCTGCCAGGTGAGCGCCACCGCCTTGAGCATCGTGAGCAGGGTGGTTGGCGAGGCCACCACGATGCGTTTGGCCATGGCCTGTTCCACCAGGCCTGGGTCGGCCCGGCAGGCCGCTGCGAGCAGGCCCTCGCTCGGGATGAAGCAGATCACCAGTTCGGGGGTGGGCGTGAACGCCGTCCAGTAGCGCTTGCCGGCAAGGCTGTTCACGTGCGCCTTGAGCAGTTGTGCCTGGGCTGCATCGTCTTCTCCCAGAGGGGCTTTGGCGTCGATGATGAGCTGTTTGCCGCCTGGTAGGTGCACCACCGCGTCGGGGCGGATGCTGGCGCCCAGATCGTTGACTGCGGCAGCCTGGGTGCTGATGTCGACGCGTTCGAGCAGGCCGGCGTGCTCGACGATGCGTCGCAGTTGCACCTCGCCCCAGTTGCCGCGGATTCCGGTGGAGCGCAACGCGCCCGCCAGGCTCGCCGTCTGCTGGCGCAGGGCCTCCTCGCCCGCCGCCACAGTGGCCAGCTGGGCACTCAGCCGGCCCGATCCCTCCGAGTGCTCCTTCTGCAGACGCTCGACGGTGGCCTCCATACGGGCGAGGCTCGACTTGAGCGGTGCCACCGTCATCGCCAGCTCTTGGTTGCTCTCCACCGACTCACTCAGTTGTGCGACCCGAAGCCGGAGTTGATCCCGCTCGGCCAGCACGTGGGCGACGTCTGCCTCGAAGCGCGCGCGCAACAGCAGTCGCGTGGGCACGAGCCCAGCGATCAACCCGCTCACCAACGCGACGAGCAGGCCCAGCAGCATCCATCCGGTCATGAGCAGACAGTCTCATCGACCACCGACAGTCCTCCAGCGTGACGTGGCCGAGCCGCCCATCGCGCCGTACGCCCAACTGGCGGGGTGGGCGGGTCGGGCGGGCAGGTAGGCTCTATGTCCCGTGGCACTCACCATCGGTATCGTCGGGCTCCCCAACGTGGGCAAGTCCACCCTGTTCAACGCTCTGACCAAGAACGAGGTGCTCGCGGCGAACTACCCGTTCGCCACGATCGAGCCCAACATCGGCGTCGTTCCCCTGCCCGATCCGCGGCTCGACCGTCTGGCCGAGATCCATGGCAGTGTCAAGATCCTGCCGGCCACGGTGTCGTTCGTCGACATCGCAGGCATCGTGCGCGGCGCCAGCGAGGGGGAGGGGCTGGGCAACAAGTTCCTCGCGAACATCCGCGAGGCCGACGCCATCTGCCAGGTGATCCGAGCGTTCGCCGATACCGATGTCATTCATGTGGACGACAGCGTCGATCCCGCCCGTGACATGGAGACCATCAACACCGAGCTGATCCTGGCCGACCTGCAGACGCTCGAGCGGGCCATTCCCCGCCTCGAGAAGGAGGTCAAGGGCAAGAAGACCGACAAGGCGATCCTCGACGCCGCAGTAGCCGCCCAGGAGCTGCTGAACTCCGGCGCGACGCTCTTCGCAGGCGCCCCCAAGGCGGGTATCGACGTGAGTCAACTGCGCGAGCTCGGCCTGATGACTTCCAAGCCGTTCCTCTACGTCTTCAATCTCGATGAAGACGGGCTGTCGGACGACGAGCTCAAGGGCCGCTTGCGCGCCCTGGTGGAACCGGCCGAGGCGATCTTCCTCGACGCGAAGGTGGAGTCCGACCTTGCCGAACTCGATCGCGAGGAGGCTCTCGAACTGTTGGAAAGCCTCGGAGCCACCGAGTCCGGACTCGATCAGCTTGCCCGCGTTGGGTTTTCGACCCTGGGCCTGCAGACTTACCTGACTGCTGGCCCCAAGGAATCGCGCGCCTGGACGATCCGCAAGGGCTGGACGGCCCCCCAGGCTGCCGGCGTCATCCACACCGATTTTCAGCGCGGCTTCATCAAGGCGGAAGTGGTCTCCTTCGAAGACTTGGACGAGGCCGGCTCCATGAACGAGGCCAAGTCTCGCGGCAAGGTGCGGATCGAAGGCAAGGACTATGTGATGACTGACGGAGACGTGGTGGAGTTCCGGTTCAACGTGTAGCCGCCGAGGACGATGATCCACCCGATCGCCGTCGGGCTCCGGGACGACTGGAGCACTCGATGATATCGCGATATCATCTATGCGGAGGTGGTCGTCATGACGAACGTGCTGATCCGAGGGCTCAGCGACGCGGCAGTCGAGCGTATCGATGCCGAGGCTTCTGAGCTGGGCCTGTCCCGCAACGAATTCCTGCGCCGGAAGCTGGAAGTGGCGACGGTCACGAGTCCCGAGGCCGTGCTGACGGCGGCCGACTGGGGTCGCTCAGCTGCGGCGTTCGGTGACTTGGCCGATTCTGAGGTCATGGACGCCGCGTGGCGGTGACCAACTGGCTGATCGACAAGTCGGCGTATGCACGGATGCAGGCTGGTCATGCCGCGCGCATCGAGGAGTGGAACGTACGAATCGAACGAGGGCTGGTGAGACTCTCGGCGGTGACGAGGCTTGAGCTCGGCTACTCGGCCCGATCGGGGGACGCCGGGAGGGAGGCGTTTGGTCTCCCGCCGTTGTCGCTCATGCCGATCGAGCATCTAACACCTGGCATGGAGCACCGCGCCTTCGAGGTGCAGATGCTGCTCGCGGATCGCGGACAGCATCGTGCGCCGTCCATTCCTGATCTGCTGATCGCTGCCACCGCTGAAAAGAGCGGACTGACCGTGCTCGCTGTTGACAAGGACTTCGACCTGATCGCCGAGGTCACAGGGCAGCCTGTCGAGACGCTGGCGCTGAAGTGACCAGCTGAGGCCCTCTGCGCCTGGATCCGGTTCGCGTCGCGATCGTTCCGGACTCCGGCAAGGGCGCGCGGTAGCCCATCGTGGCGAGTTCCTGCGCTGTGGCAGCGCCGATATCAGTCGAGGCTCCGGAGACGACCATCAACTGATTCACCCGGGTCGTTGCCATGGTGGCGATCCCTTCGAGGTGTGCGGAGAGCGGGCAGTGGCAGGAGCGCCCCCTGCCGGGGGTTCAGGGTGTGATCACGATCTTGCCGTGGACGTGCCGCCCCGCCTGGAGGGCGACAGCCTCGCCGGTCTGCTCGATCGGGAAAGTCGCGGCGATCTTCCCCGCGAGGATCGCGTCGGTGATCCGATCCAGAGCGCCTGGCTCGGCGTCGGTGCCGCCGGTCGCGTGGACTCCGCCGTGCGGAGTGGGGCCGGCGGCGATCGTGGAGATTCGTTCGGGGGGAACTCCGAGCGCGAGTGCTGTCTCGACCGTCTCGGTGCCGAACAGGTCGGTCGCCGCTGTGATCCCGCTCGGGGCGAGCGTGCGCACCCGGTCGACGAGGCCAGGTCCGTACGCGACGGGTTCGGCACCCAACTGCCGCAGGAACTCGAAGGTGCCCGGGGAGGCGGTTCCGATCACCCGGGCGCCGGCGAGCCTCGCCAGCTGAACGGCGAGCACGCCCACCCCACCACCTGCCCCGCCGATCAGGACAGTGTCTGCGGCGACCACCTCGATGGCCGAGAGCGCGGCAGTGGCGGTAAGACCGGGGGTGGGAAGGGCAGCCTGACCCCTACGGGCTCATCCCATGTGGGCATCCCCCCTCGAACTGGACCCGCCTGCAGTCGCGGCCGGCCTCGGTTGCTCCGCCCGTAGCGCACTCTCGACTACATCGATGTAGGCATCCCCAACCGCCACGTGCTCACCGTGCTCACCGGACGCGGCGGCATGTAGTCGAGACTGCGCAACCTCGGGGACGACCGCCAGGGTGGGCACCGCCACGGCCGATCGGTTTGCCATACCTGAGGGCGGCAGCGCGCAGTACCCGAGGCTGGTGTGGTGGTCGGGGATATCGCGGCGTAGGGTGAAATGCGTCCTTGGTCCGGCAATCGGTTCGGCACAGCAGTCCGTTCGGCACCACTCAGCGCAACGTCGGTCCAGGATGACGGCTACCCAGGGAGCACCCGCACCCGATCCCAAGTCAATCCAGCAATTGGAACGACAACGGTTAGGTTGTCCGGCCTGATGACTCCGCATAGATCGAAGGTTGCGTCCGTGCAGACCTCCCGTGGTTTGGATCGCTTGACGGCCTTCCTCGACGCCGTAGTCGCCATTGCCATCACTCTGCTCGTGCTGCCTCTCGTGAGTCTGCTCGGCAACGGCTCGCCGGGGCATGAGCTCAAGGCCGTACTCCTCGACAACCGTGACGCGTTCGCTTCGTTCCTGCTGAGCTTCCTCGTCATCGCCAGCGCCTGGCTAACCCACCACGGGCTGCTCGAGCGGGTTGCGTCCTACGACATGGCGTTCTTGTTGATCAACCTTGGCTGGGTGCTGACCGTCGTCGTGTTGCCGTTCAGCACTCAGGTCATCTCCTACTACAAGACCAGCCAGCTCTCCGTCGCCATCTACATCGGGACCATCGCGCTGAACTCCACGTTCGCCAGCGCGCTGGCTTTGCTGGTCCATCGTCGTCCGAGCCTGCAAAGAGGAGGTGACGAGCAGGGTGAGCCGTCCCCGCTGACCTCGCTGGTGGGGACGGGCACGGTCTACGCCGCTCTGATCCTGGGCGTCGCCATACCCTCGGTCAACTTCTACGCTCTGCTTCTCCTGCTCATCCCCTCGCCGCTGGCAAGGCTCATCCGGCTGGTACGCGCCAAGCTCGGGCGCACACCTGGTGCCGGGAGGCCCCCGGCAGCACCCGATCGCCCGTGACGACGCCCTCGACTCGCCCAATCTGCGTCTAATCTGGGCCGGTGTTCACCCATGCTCCGGTGCGGCATCTCGCCTTGTGCGGTGCCGCGGCCCTAGCGCGGCAACCTGCCTACGTAATGGTGGGGGTGCAGTGAGCCATTCGCTCCTCACCCAGAAGTGGCCGATTCTCGCCGACGAACTGACGCGCGCTCTGCTCAGCGAAGGCGATACTGAGTACCTGGCCGACCAGGTGCCCAGCCTCGAGGTCGTCGCCCCATGTGGGTGTGACGACGACTTCTGCCAGAGCTTCTTCACCGCTGAGCAGCCCACCGAGAGCTGGGGCCCGAGCCTGAAGAACATCTGTCTCGCACCTTCCTGGCCGGGCTATTTGATTCTCGACGTGGTGGACGGGCGGATCGTGTACGTCGAGGTGCTGTTCCGGCCACCACTCGACTGACGCGGTCCTCGCAGACACGACACGTTCGTAATTCGAGTCGGTACGGTTGACGATGGAGTTGGGCAGTCCGTCGAGGGAAGGGTGACGTGATGGCCGACGATGCAGGTGATCAGGTCGTGAGCGCCAGCCAGGTGGTGGCGGCCGACGCGGCCACGATCTTCGAGTTGATCGCAGACCCGGCGCAACAGCCGCGCTGGGACGGCAACGACAACCTGGCTGAGGCGGCTGCGGGCCAGCGGGTACGGGCGGTGGGCGACGTCTTCCTCATGACGATCACCAAGGGTTCGATCCGCGAGAACCGAGTGGTGGAGTTCGCGGAGGGTCGACTCATCGCGTGGAAGCCGAACGAGCCCGGCAAGCCCCCGCCGGGTCAGCTCTGGCGGTGGGAGCTGGAGCCGGTGGACGGCACCCACACCCGCGTGCGGCATACCTACGACTGGACAGGCCTCACCGACGCCAAGCGCTTTGAGCGGGCCCGCGCCACGACCGCGGAACGGCTGGCTGAGTCCCTGGGGCGCCTCGCCGCTATCGCCGAAGCGTCAGATGCCTGACCCGGCCCGGCCGAGTCTCTTCGAGGCTGCAGGTGGGATGTCGGCCTTCGAACGGCTGGCGGCCGTGTGGCATGCCAAAGTCATGGCAGACCCTGTTGTGTCACATGCCTTTTCCCACGGCTTCAACCACCAGCACACGGCTCGTTTGGCGGCGTACTGGGCCGAGGCGTGTGGTGGGCCGCCCACGTTCACCCGATCGATGGCCAGTCACACCGATGTGATGAGGCTGCACGCCGGGCAGGGAGAGCACGCCGAGATGGACCAGCGGGCGATCGCCTGCTTTGCGGATGCCGTCGAGCATTGCGACCTGCCGGATGATCCTGAGCTCAAGGCGGCGCTCCTCGCGTACTTCACCTTTGTGACCGATCGGATGGCCGAGTATCCGGAATCTCCGGACGACGTGCCCGAGGGATTGCCCCTGCTGCTCTGGAGTTGGGGTGGCCCCGAGCGGATGCTCGAGTGAGCGCCCCCGGAAACGCCAGCGGCGCCCAACCCCGGATGGGGATGGGCGCCGCGAGCGGTGATCAGCGTGCGCGCAGGTGAGCAAGCGCCGCCAGCTTGGTGCCCTTGGCGTAGGTGCGCAGGGCAGACATAAACGTGGAGAACATGACTGATCATTCCAATCTTTGATGGATTCGACGGAACCCTCGTCGCGCCTGTGAGGCGGGGGCTGGCCTTCGGGCCTGATCGCTCCGTCGTACGCAGATGACGTTAGCAAGCGATTGGTAAATCAATCAAGTTGATCGGCATATCTCGCAGCAAATGTTGTGCAGGTCACAATACGTCCCCCACGCCTGTCGGTTGGTCCCGGGCCAACGGTCGCTGCAAGTTGTGCGCCAGCTCTGCGGCGCGCAGAGTGGTCTTGTGGACAAGATGACCTGGGCCGACCTCAGCCCGCTCGCTCGTCGAGGCATCCTCATCTCCGCCGCGTGGGAGGGGGCGCTCAAGATCGCGGCTCTCGTCGACCTTGTCCGACGGCCTGCTGCCGAGGTCAGAGGCTCAAAAGTGGCGTGGGCAGCTGCCATCACGCTGATCAACTCTGTCGGCGCCGCGCCCATTGCCTACTTCGTCTTCGGTCGGCGTCGGCCCACAACGTAACAGCGGGCCTTTCGTCCCGGCCGGATCCGGCCCGTCGCTCGGCGGTGGAGGGCGCTCAGGGGATCAGAACGAGACGCCGGCTGCTTGAGGCGGCGTCCCATGCCTGCTCCACCTCGGCGAGCGGCACGGTTGAGGTCTCGACGCTGAGGGTGCCGGCCGTGATCTCCCTGGCCAACTCGCCGAGCTCACCTGCGATGTCTGCGGTGGCAACGGATCCCTGCCCGCTGCCCACGAGTTGGAGCCGGGTGGCGCGCAAGGCTGCGGACGGGATGGGCGACTCCGGCCCGGCCACCGAGCCGATCGAGATCCAGGTCAGCTGCTGGGAGTCGTCGACCCGGGCCGGGATGATCGCCCGTAGGGCCTGGGCCGTGGGCTCTCCCCACAGGTAATCGCACACGACGTCGACGTCCATGCCGGCCGCTGCAAGGTTCGCCGCAACGAGGTCAGGGGCGTCGTCGAGGCAGACCTTCATGTCGGCGTCGAGCTTGGCGAGCCGGTCGGCGCCTCGACCGACGGCGATCACCCGACCGGCCCCGAGCCGCTTCGCGACCTGCAGGGCCACCCGGCCGGCGCTGCCGGTCGCGGCCAGCACCATCACGCTCTGCCCGGGCGTGAACTCGATCCGGCGGCGCAGGGCAACCCAGGACGACATCGCGGGATTCATCACCGCGGCCACCTGTACCGGGTCTGCTCCGGGCGGCAGGATCACGCTGCGTCGAGTGTCGATGACCGTGCGCTGGGCCATCGAGCCCTGGGTGGTGTCGGGCAGGATGAAGTAGCGCAGCCTGCCGTCGGCGTCTCTGCCGACGCCGTCGATGCCCGGGATCAGCGGCAGCTGATCCGTGCTGGTGTAGTGCGTGCCCGCAGCCTGGGACCGTACGCGCGGGTGCAGCCCGGCGGCGAGCACGTCGACGACGATCTCGTGCTGCCGAGCAGGTACCGGGTCTGGGGACTCCAGGTATCGGGGACTCTGCTCGAACGATGTGACAACTGCTGCCTTCATGGCGATTCTCCCTAGAAAATTACGTGGTATCACAAACTAAAGTAGGTCGTAATCCAACGTTTTGCAAGGTAGGCTTGGCGGCATGGTCCCTGAGTCGACACCCTCTCGGGCGCGTGAGTTCGATGCCCTGGCCGATGCCGTGGTGCAGCTGTCCTTCGAGGTCACTGCCATCGCGAGCGCCGTGGCCAACGATCACGGACTGTCCCTCACCCAGCTACGGCTGCTGGGAATCCTGCGCGACCATGCGCCGCGGATCACCGAGTTGGCCGCGCACCTGGGGCTGGATCGTTCGTCCGTGAGCGGCTTGGTCGACCGGGCCGCTGCGCGCGAACTCGTCCGACGTCTGCCCGACACCGACGACGCTCGCGCCACGCGGGTGGCGATCACCGAACCCGGACGCGAGCTGATGGCCTCGCTCGCCCGCGACCTCGCGGTGCCGCTGGGTACTCTCCTGGCACCGCTCGAAGCGCGGGAGCGAAGCCGTCTGGTGAGCACGCTCCGACGGGTCCTATCTGCCCTGCCTAGATGATTCCAAGGGTCGGGTGTCTGCGTCGGTGAGCTGATCCCGGGGGTGTTGGTCGTCGACCTGGTGTGTGGATGTCCGGAATCCGGCTCGCTTTGGTGCAGCTGCCTTGAGTTTTGTGCTCAGCCGGGCTTCACCGGCCCGCGCTGGCGCCGGATTCCGGACACCGACCGGTCCTGACCCGAACGAGTCCGCATGCCCACCGCCGTCATCTGGCACAACGACCGCACAAACCCACCGCACGTCCGCCCCACTGCCAGACCCTCGAATAGCTGATCCAGAGTCGATCTAGGGTGCCTCCCCCACCGCTGGCTCGGCTGTGCCGGCCTGGGCGGTCTGGGTGTCGTTCCTGGTGTCGTGCCAGCCGGTAAGGCGCGCCCGCTGCACCTCCTGTGCTGCCACGCTCGCCAGGCTGCCGAGCGCCGCCAACTTGTCGGCCACCCTGCCGCGGGGCCCCCAGATGCTGAGCACTGCTGCGGGCAGGCCGCGTAGGTCGAATACGGGTGCCGACACCCCGTAGAGCGCGTCCTCGAGCTCACCTGCGCATTCGGCATAGCCGCGTCGGCGAGTGAGCGCGAGGTCGGCGAGCAGAGCTGTCGGGTCGGTGATGGTCGTCGCGGTGAAGGCTGGTAGCTGCTGGGCGAGCAGCGAACGGGCCTGGTCTTCGGGCAACCAGGCGAGCAACACCTTGCCGGTGGAGGTGGCATGCAGCGGAACCGCCCGCCCCACCCAGCTGGCTGACAGCACTGCCGGAGAGGTGACCTCGTCGATATAGGTAAGCCCGCCCACGCCGACCACGGCCAGCGAGGTCGTCTCCCCGCAGCGGCGACAGGTCTCCTCCAGAACCGGGTGGGCCAGGGCGACGAGAGCCGTATGCCCTGCGGCGGCACCGATCTCGCTGGCTATCGGGCCGATCGAATAGCGCGCGGTCGCCCGGTCCATCACCACCATGCCCTGGCTCTCCAACGTCTTGAGCACCCGCCAGGCGGTGGCGCGGTTGAGCCCACAGGCCTGTGCCAGTGCCGGGGCGCTGGCCTGATCTCCGTCGGCTAGCGCCACCGCCCGCAGTAGGGCAATGGCGCGCTCGACGGATTGCACCCGCACTGAACGCCCCGATTCGGGTTCGAGATGAGCATGCATCGTCGGACTGTCCATTCTGCTCGCCGAGCCAACCGCAATGACTGGATTCACCGGCGAACCACTGCCATTTTCCGGCTTTGCTGATGTGGACATCCTGGCCTCCTGCCGTGGGCTGTGGAGCCATGGCGGCACAGCTGCGGCGAAATTGGAGGCACTCACCTCTTGCCCACCGTCAAGGCTGCCCCTAGTCTCGCATCACGGCAAAGGAGTTCGCATGACGAGACGAACTACGAATACTCCCGACCACCCCGTCGCGGTTGAGGCCACCGCGGGTCATTCCCGCCGCGATGTCTTTCGGCTGAGCGCTCTTGGCGCGCTGGGCGTTGCGGGTATGACGAGCGTTGCAGGCTGTGGCGCGGTGCCTACCAAGGCAAGCCCGGACGCAAAGCCGCGCAAGGGTGGTGAACTCAGTCATGGCGCAACGGGCGGCGGCCTGAAAGACACGCTCGATCCGCACTTCCCGGTGACGAACCCCGATATCTGCAGAACGTTTCAGCTCTACGAACCGCTGCTGCACTGGGACAACGACTACAAGATCGCCTCGTCGGTGGCCGATTCGGTGACTCCATCGGCCGACGCCACGCAGTGGACCGTGAAGCTGCGGGCGGGCACGGAGTTCCACAACGGCAAGAGCGTGACGGCCGAAGACGTCCTGCACACGCTGGCGGTGGTCACCGATCCGAAGAAGACCGCGCCAGGCGGCGTAGAGCTGGCGACCATTCTCGATCTCAAGAACTCCAAGATCGTCGACCGTTCGACCATTCTGCTGCAGCTCAACAGTCCGTACGCGGTGCTCGACCAACTGCTGGCGGAATACACGGTCGGCATCATTCCCACCGACTTCGATCTGGCGAAACCCGTTGGTACCGGCCCGTTCAAGTTCGAGAAATTCGTGCCGGGGCAACTGTCGCACTTCAGCCGGTTCGGCAATTACTGGGACACCCCGGCGTATGTGAACGACCTGTTCGTCTACGACTTCGCCGACGACGCCGCCAAGGTCAACGCCCTACTCGCGGGGCAGGTGCAAAGCGTCGACAATCTGCCCACGTACCTGTCTGGCACGATCGGCAAGCAGGGCGCCTCCACGCTGGTCTCCGATTCGGGAGCCTGGGTGCCCTTCACGATCCGGGTCGACGTGGCGCCCTTCACTGATGTTCGCGTGCGTCAGGCGTTGCGGCTCGTCGTGAACCGGCCGCAGATGATCGAGCAGGCCCTCAACGGCTTCGGGTTCGTGGGCAACGATCTGTACGCGCCCTTCGACCCCGGCTACAACAAAGACCTGCCGCAACGCCACCAAGACCTCGATCAGGCCAAGTCACTGCTCAAGCAGGCCGGCCGCTCAGACCTGTCGATCGAGCTCGTGACCTCGACGGCCGTCGGTGGGGGCGGGGTGGAGTCGGCCAACCTGTTCGTGGAACAGGCGAGCAAGGCAGGCATCAAGGTTCAACTCAACAAGGCCGACCCGAACGTGTTCTACGGCGATCGCTATCTGTCGTGGAACTTTGCCCAGGATTTCTGGAACACGCGCAACTACATCCCTCAGGTGGCCGCCTGCGCGCTGAAGACCTCGGCCTACAACGAGACGCACTTCAACAATCCGAAATTCAACACACTGCTCGATCAGGCCCGCCGGCTCACCGATGAGAACCGGCGCAACGAACTGCTGCGCGAGATGCAGCAGATCGAGTACGACACCGGTGGCTACATCATCTGGGGGTTCAAGCGTCAGGTCGACGCCTATTCGAATCTGGTGACCGGCTTCAAGCCGCACCGTTACATGCCGTGCGATGCCTTCGGGTTCAAGCACGTCGGCTTCGTCTCGTGAGGCAGCAGTCATGACAACCGATCTCGCCAACGCCGAACTGATGCCCACCCCGGTGGCCACACCGCGACGCAGCAGCGCGGGTGCCTGGGCCACCTGGCTCGCGCGCCGCCTCGGGCTGGCCGTGCTCACGCTATGGCTGTGCTCGATCCTCGTCTTCTTCGCCACGGCAGCCCTCGGCGACCCGATCAGGGCCATCCTCGGCAAGGACTACGGCACCAGCCCGGAGCGCGTGGCCCAACTGCACAAGCAACTGCACCTCGACCAGCCGATCGTCACCCGGTACTTCGACTGGCTGGGCGGGCTGTTCACCGGCAATCTCGGCAACTCCATCGCCAACCAGCAGCCGGTGGCCGGGCAGGTGGGCGACCGGATCGCGAACAGCGCTGTGCTCGTGCTGATCTCGGCTGTGGTCATGATCCCGATCGCGTTCAGCATCGCGATGCTCTCGGCCAACTACCGCGGACGCCGGGCCGACTCGGCCATTCAGATGGTGCTCCTGACTCTCGCCGGGCTGCCGGAGTTCGTGGTCGGCATCCTGCTGGTGGCCATCTTCTCCACCACCGTGCTGCATGTGCTGCCTGCGGTAACCATCGCCGGCGGCGGCCAACCGCCGTGGTACAAACCCGCGTCCATGATCTTGCCGGTGGCCACGCTCGTGCTGGCCGTGGCGCCGTACGTCTCGCGGATCGTGCGAACGAGCCTGCTGGAGGTGCTCGACAGCGACTACGTCGAGCTGGCCCGGTTGAAGGGCGTGCCGGAACGGGTCGTGATGCGAAAGCATGCGCTGCTCAACGCAGTGGTGCCGGGGATCCAGGTGATCGCGTTGCAGCTGGCCTGGCTGGCCGGCGGCATCGTGATCGTGGAGTACCTGTTCTCGTACCCCGGCATCGGAGCGAGCCTGGTCGACTCGGTGCGCAACTCCGACTCACCCATGGTGCAGGTGCTGGCCATGACCATCGCCGCGGTGTACGTGGTGGTCAACCTGGTGGCCGACCTCTTGTCGATTCTGTTCACCCCGAGGGCAAGGACGGCGATCACGTCATGAGCAGCACAACCCTCACCCGGCCCAGGGGGCAGTCGTTGCTCGCGAAGGCGAGCCGACAGCGGCGCTTCGTCACCGGTGCCGTCATCACCCTGCTGGTGGTGGTCGTCGCCATCGTGGGCCCGTGGGTGGCCCCGCACGGCCAGAACGACATCGTCGGGAAGCCTTACGTGCACGCGGGCGGCCTGCTGGGCACCGACTACCTGGGCCAGGACGTCTGGTCGCGCCTGCTCGAGGGCGGCCGCTCGATCCTCATCATCTCGTTGCTCGCGACGATCCTCGGCATGGTGCTGGGCATCGCGATCGGAGTGATCGCCGCCTACGCGGGCGGCTGGCTCGACGAGGTCATCATGCGGCTGAACGACGTGGCCCTGGCCTTTCCGCAGATCCTGCTGGCACTGCTCGTGCTCACCGCCGTCGATCAGCCGGCCTGGTGGATGATTGTCCTGTTGGTGGGCTTTTCCCATGCGCCACGCGTAGCCCGGGTGGCACGAGGCGTGGCGCTGGGTATCGTCTCCCGCGACTACGTGGTGGCCGCCGAGGCGCTCGGCGAATCGCGGCTGCGGGTGATCCTGGCCGAGGTGCTGCCGAACATGAGCGCCCCGCTGCTGGCCGAGGCCGGCCTGCGGCTGACGTACTCGATCGGCATGGTCGCCGGCATCGGCTTCCTCGGATTCGCCACCAACCCGGGCGCAGCCGACTGGGGGCAGATGATCAACGAGAACCGGCTTGCCCTGCTCGTGCAGCCCTGGGGCGTGCTGGCCCCGGTGATCGTGATCGGCATCTTCACCATCGGCACCAACCTGATGGCCGACGGCATCGCACAGCTCGCGTCGAAAGGGGAGTGAGCCATGAGCACACTGACCACAGCCGAGGTCGACCCCGAAGCCGGGTGCACCATCAGCGGTCTGCGGGTGGGCCTGACCGGCCGCGGCATCGACGTGGTGGACAACATCGACCTGGTGTTGCACCCGGGCGAGGTTGTGGGCCTGGTGGGGGAGTCGGGGAGCGGCAAGACCACCGTGGGCACGGCCTTGCTGGGGTACTCCCGCCGTGGCGCTGAGATCGAGACGGGCTCGGTGCTGCTGGGCACCCGCGACGTGCTGAGCATGTCCACCCAGGAGGTGCGCTCCGTACGCGGCATGGAGATCGCCTACATGCCGCAAGACCCGGCCTCTGCGCTCAACCCCGCGATTCGGATCGGACGGCAGATCGTCGAGCTGCTCGAGCTGCGCAACGTGGGCACGGCCGCCGAGCGGCTCGAACGCGCGAAGGCGGGGCTGGCCGAAGTGGGCCTGCCCAACGACGAGGAGTTCCTCGCCCGCTTTCCGCACCAGCTCTCCGGCGGACAGGTGCAGCGCGTGGCCCTGGCCATGGCCTTCCTGCCGCGGCCCAAAGTGCTGGTGCTCGACGAGCCCACCACCGGCCTCGACGTCACCACCCAGGGCATGGTGCTGGCAACCATGGCCGAGCTGTGTCGATCGCATGACGTGGCCGCGCTCTACGTGACGCACGACCTGGCCGTGGTGGCCAACATCGCCAACCGGGTAGCGGTGATGTATGCGGGGCGCATCATCGAACTCGGTCCGCGCGAGGCCATCTTCCGCAACCCCGCTCACCCTTACACCCGGGCATTGCTCGACGCGATCCCGCACCTGTCGCAGGCCCGTGCGCTGGTGGGCATTCCGGGGCGCACTCCCGGCCCGGGACGGCGCCCTGCAGGCTGCCGGTTCCACGACCGCTGCGCCTATGTGGTGGAGCGCTGCCGCACCGAGGAGCCCCCGCCGGTGGAGGTGGCGCCCGATCATGTCGCCCGCTGCTGGCGGATCGGGGATATTGGTGAGTGGGACATCAACCGGGGCACGGTGCCCGACACCGACCCCAACCGCAAGCGTGAGCCGTTGCTGTCGGTCAGCAATCTCAACATCTTCTACGGGCATAAGCACGTGGTGCACGATGTGTCGTTCGACCTCGCGAAAGCGGAGGTGTTGGCCCTGGTGGGTGAGTCAGGCTCGGGCAAGACCACCATCTCGCGGAGTATCGGTGGTCTGCACGACAACTGGACGGGTGACGTCAACTTCCTCGGCCACGAGCTGGCCAAGAGCGCACGCAGGCGCACCATGGACGACCGTAAGCGGATTCAGTACATCTTCCAGAACCCCTATCTCTCGCTCAATCCGCGGCTGACGATCGAGCAGATCGTGAAGCGTCCGATGGAGTTGTTCGGTCTGGCGCGCGGCCAGGAGGCCACCGACCGGGTCGTGGAACTGCTCGAACAGGTGGCGCTCGGCCCGACCGTGCTGAAATACCAGACCAACCGGCTCTCCGGCGGTGAACGACAGCGCGTTGCCATCGCCAGAGCGCTGGCGGTCCGAACCCGATCTGCTCATCTGCGACGAGATCACCTCTGCACTGGACGTCTCCGTGCAGGGCTCCATCGTCGCTCTGCTGGAGCAGCTCCGGGTAGACCGAGGCATCAGCATGCTGTTCGTCACGCACAACCTGGCCCTGGTGCGTTCTATCGCTGCGAGGGTGCAGGTGCTCAGCGCGGGTCGAGTCGTAGAGTCGGGCTTCGTGGTCCAGGTGATGGACCACCCGCACGAGGAGTACACCAAGCGCCTGATCGCCAACTCTCCCTCGGTGGAGTAGGACGTCCCACGTCGACCTCACCTGCTCAGCCATCACGACCGGCCCAGCCACGACGACCGGCCCAGCCACAACGAGGAGGGTCACCCGTGGTGGAGACGTCTGCCGACGAACCGGCCGGAATGCTGTCGCGTCTTGGCTTCGACGACGCCCCGGTCGCGCCCGGCGAGGATGCCGCGCCGAATGGCCGGTTTGCCGAAGTGCCCGCGACCACGCCGAGGCCCTGGCCGGACGGTGAGGGGATCGACCTCTCGTCGTTGTCCGTGCCGGCACTGGGGCGTTACTGGTCGCTGTCACAGTTAAACGAGTTCACCTACGGTACAAGCCTGGTGGTACTCGTCGACGGATGCGTCCAGTACGAGTGGTACGCCACCGGGAGGTCGTCGGGCACCCGGTTCCCCGGTGCCTCCATGACCAAGTCGGTGCTCTCCCAACTGGTCGCACTGGCATTGGCCGACGGCGCACTGACATTGGACGACGACGTCGCCCGGCACGTCCCGGAACTGGCCCGCAGCGGCTATGCCCGGGTGCGGGTAGGGCAACTGCTTACCATGACCAGTGGTGTCGACTGGGTGGAGGACTACCGCGATCCGGACGGGCCTGCCGCCAGGCTCCTCGGCAGCTTCTTGACCGCGGGCTCGCCCGCGTCTCGAACCTTGCTGACCCAGATCGCACCCGCGGATCCGGCTGGGAGCCGCTTCGAGTACTGCACCGCCGACTCGCAGGTGCTCGACTGGGTGCGCGAGAGCGTCACCGGAACGACCTTCGTGCAGGCCCTCGGCCGGCTGTGGCGCGACTTAGGAAGCACCACACCGGCCACGGTGCTCCTGGATGCCGACGGCGTTGCTCTGGCCGGAGGTGGCCTGGCGGCCAGTGCGCTGGACTGGGCACGGGTCGGCAGCCTGCAGCTGACCGGGCACCTCGGCCAGGCCCGGCTGAGCCCGGAGTGGCTGGCTGCCGCCGGACGACCCGCCTCGCCGGTGCTGCGACCGGGGCGGTTGCCGGTCACGATCACGAGTCACGCGGGCTTCGGCTACCACTGGTGGCCGCTCGTCGACGATGGCCGGCGCCTGACGGCCGACGGCAGCCGGGGCCAGTTCACCTACCTCGACCGGGATGCGGGGGTGGTGGTGGTGAAGACCTCGGACTGGCCGTACGGTGACCCCTGGCGCGACCGCGCCTGCCGCGATCTGTGTTACCTCGCGCTGCCTGAGATCGCAAGGGCCGCAAGGGAGCTCACGGGCTCCACCGGCACTGCTGCAAGCCCAACCACCGCCACCACACAAGGAGTTGAGTCGTGAACCGCAAGGTCATGATCACGTGTGCCCTCACCGGGGCCGGAGACACCGTGGCCAAATCCGAGCATGTTCCGGTGACCCCCGAGCAGATCGCCACGTCGGCCATCGACGCGGCCCAGGCCGGCGCGACGATCGTGCACGTACACGTCCGGAATCCCGAGACGGGCCAGGGCTCGCGGGAGGTGCGGTTCTACCGCGAGGCGGTGGAGCGCATTCGCGACTCGGGGGTCGACGTCATCATCAACACCACCGCCGGGATGGGTGGTGACCTGTATCTCGACCCCGACAACCCGACCGGCTTCGCACCGGGAACCGACCTCGTCAACGGCATCGAACGCCTTGCCCACGTCGAAGAACTGCTGCCTGACATCTGCACCCTCGACTGCGGCAGCCTCAACTTCGGCGAGGGCAGCCTCGTCTATGTGAGCACTCCTGACATGCTCCGGGCCGGGGCCGCGCACATCCAGAAATTGGGCGTTCGGGTGGAGATGGAGATCTTCGACACCGGCCACCTGTGGTTCGCCAACCAGCTCGTGGCGGAGGGACTGATCGACGACCCACCCATGTACCAACTGTGCACGGGCATCCCCTACGGTGCGCCGGCCGATCCGTTGCTGTTGGCCACGATGGTGAAGCAGCTTCCCCCGCAGGCGGTCTGGGCCTCGTTCGCGCTGGGCCGGATGCAGATGCCCTGGGTGGCCCAGTCGGTGCTGTTGGGGGGTCACGTGCGGGTCGGACTGGAGGACAACCTGTATCTGTCGAAGGGAGTCAAGGCGACCAATGCTCAATTGGTGGCCAACGCCGTGACCCTCATCGAGGCCATGGGGGCCAGTGTCGCCACTGCCGACGAGGGCCGCGAGATCCTCAAGCTCAAGGCGCGTGCGTGAGCGCGCGCAAGGCACCGGCCGAGGTGCGCACGGTGGCCTGTGTGGGGGCGGGCGTGATCGGTGGTGGCTGGGTGGCCCACTTCCTGGCCAAGGGCTACCAGGTGCAGGCGTGGGACCCTGCCCCGAACTTCGCGGATCGGTTGTGGGTGCTCGTGAAGGACGCGTGGCCCGCGGTCACCGAGCTGGGGCTGGCCGAGGGTGCCAGCCTGGAGAACCTCACGATTGCCGGCTCTCTCGCCGAGGCCGTCGCGACGGCCGACTTCGTGCAGGAGAGCGCACCCGAGTCGTTAGAGCTCAAACGTGCGCTGCTCGCCGATCTCGACGAGGCCACCCCGAGCGAGGTCGTCATCTCGTCCTCCACGTCGGGCTACGGCATGAGCGAGATGGCGGTGGACTGCACCCATCCCGAACGACTGGTGGTGGGGCATCCGTTCAACCCGCCCTATCTCATCCCGCTCGTGGAGGTGGTGGGGGGCGAGCGCACCGACTCCGAGGTGGTGGCCTGGACGTCGGAGTTCTTCACCCAGGCGGGCAAGTCCGTTATCACCATGACCCATGAGGTACCGGGGTTCATCGCCAACCGGCTGATGGAGGCCCTCTGGCGGGAGGCGCTGCACATGGTGGCCGCGCAGGAGGCCACGGTGGAGCAGATCGACGCCGCCATGACCGAAGGCCCCGGCTTACGCTGGGCCTTCCACGGCCCGATGCTGACCTTCCACCTCGCCGGGGGCCCAGGCGGCATGGCGCACATGCTCGACCACTTCGGCCCGTCGTTGAAGTCTCCCTGGACGCGGTTGGAAGCGCCGGAGCTCACCCAGGAGCTGCGGGACGCCGTGGTGGCCGGCTGTGAGGCCGAGGCGGGTGAGCGCACCATCTCCGACCTGGTGCGCGAGCGCGACCGCCAGCTCATCGCGGTGCTGCGCGCGCTGGGTAGGGCCACATGAGCGACGACGGCTCGCCGGCGTCCCTCCCCGTCTGGACGGAACGCGTTCTGCCGGAATGGATCGACTACAACCACCACCTGTCCGAGGCCTACTACGTGCTCGTCTTCGGGCACGCCACCGATACGGTCATGGCCAATCTGGGCATGACCCCCGACTATGTGGAGCGCGAGCAGCGGTCGTTGTTCACGCTGCAGGCGCACGTGCGCTACCTCGATCAGGTGGGGGCCGATGCCGAGCTCGAAGTGCGCTCGGCGGTGATCGGCGTCGGCACCAAGAGCGTGTGGCTGTGGCACGAGCTGTTCGCCGAAGGCAGGCTGCGCGCCACGGAGGAGATCCTGGCCGTGCATGTCGACACCGAGTCGGGCCGTAGCGCACCGCTGCCCGCACAGCTGGTGGCCCGGTTGGAGGAGTTGTGCGTGCCTGCGCCGTCCGAGGCCGGCGCCTCGATCTCGTTGCGCCGCTGAGCCCCCGGCGGGCAACCAGTCAGAGACTGAGCGAGCAGAAGGGTTGAGCCGAGGTGGATTTCGAGCCGGACGCCGAGCAGCAGGCGATCATCGACACCACGCGCGCGTTCGTCCGGCGCGAGCTGGTGCCCCATGAGGACGACGTGGAACGGACGGGACTCATCGCGCCGGAGCTCGTCGTCGAACTGCGCGCGAAGGCGAGCAGGGCCGGGCTGCACTCGGCGAACATGCCGGTGGAGGTTGGCGGCGGAGGCTTCGACACCCTCACCTGGATGCTGATGGAGCGTGAGCTGGGCTACACCGGCTTTGCCCTGCACATGCTGAGTGTGGCCCGGCCTTCGCGGATCCTATTGGCGTGCAACGGTTCTCAGCGGGAGGAATACCTGCTGCCCACGGTGGCAGGCGACCGGGTGGAGTGCCTGGCGATGACCGAGCCCGATGCCGGCTCCGACCTGCGTGGCATGCGCACCCGGGCGGTTCGCGAGGGTGCCGACTGGATCGTCAACGGCACCAAGCACTTCATCTCCCATGCCGACGGAGCCGACTTCGTGGTGCTGTTCGCCGCGACCGGCCAGGAGGAGCCCGCGCCGGCTCTGGATGCTGGTGCCCGGCTGGGTCCGACGCGGGCGCAGATCACGGCCTTTCTTGTCGACACCGACATCGCGGGACTGTCGGTGCTGCCCGGATACCGCAGCGTCTCGCACCGGGGCTACTCGAACTCCGTGCTCGTCTTCGACGACGTCCGGCTGCCGGCCGGCGCGGTGCTGGGAGAGGTCGGGGCAGGCTTCGACGTGGCGAACGCCTGGCTCGGAACGACCCGACTGCAGGTGGCCGCCACCTGCCTGGGACGCGCCGGGCGAGCTCTCGGGCTGGCCGTGGAGCATGCTGCCACAAGACGGCAGTTCGGCAGCACGATCGGCCGCAACCAAGGGGTGTCGTTTCAGCTCGCCGACATGGCGACGGAGCTGGAGGCCGCCACCCTGCTCACGCTACGTGCCGCGGCGAAGGCCGACGCGCCTGCGGCCACGGCCGCCGGCCGGGCTGAGCAGGAGCGGCTGATCGCGATGGCCAAACTCAAAGCCACCGAGACGCTGGCCATGGTGGCCGACCGGGCGCTGCAGATTCATGGCGGCATGGGTTTGATGGACGAGCTTGTGCTCGAACGGATCTGGCGCGACGCCCGGGTCGAGCGGATCTGGGACGGCACGTCCGAGGTGCAGCGACACATCATCTCGCGCTCGCTGCTCCGGGCCCACGGAGGGTGACGGACGGCGGAAGGTGACGAACCGCGTTTGTCGCCTCCGACCAGTTCCGCGGGGCCGGGTTGTGACCCGCGGGGGTAGGGGCGAGCTGTGCAGGTCAGCCGACGGGCGCCGACAGCGCCTGGCGCAGCGTGTCGACCGCCAGGGCGACGGACTCACGTTGGCCGAGGCTGTAGTCCTCGTTCTCGATCGAGAGTGGTCCGTCGTATCCAGCGGCCAGCAGTGTGTGGGCGAACCTGGCCCAGAAGGCGACGTCGTCCGGGTGTCCGGTACCCACCGCCACGTAGTTCCACGCGCGATCGCCGGACCGCTCGTTGGGGATGGTCTCAAGCCGCGAGGTGACTGCCGCTCGCGCTTCGATCCGAGTGTCCTTGGCGTGCACATGATGAATGGCGCCGGTCAGCGCACGGATCGCTTCGAGCGGATCGGCGCCCATCCACAGCAGATGGCTGGGATCGAAGTTCGCGCCGACGACGTCGCCGACCTCGCTGCGCAGCCGGAGCAGGCCTGGCACGTTGTAGACCAGCTGGTTGGCGTGCATCTCGATCGCGACCCGGACGCCTCTACGCTGCGCCTCGGCGGCCACGTCGCCCCAGTAGTCGACGGCCACGTTCCATTGGTGCTCCAGCAGGCGTAGGTTCTCCGGCGGCCAGACCGTGGTGATCCAGGCCGGAAAGCTGTCCCCCGGAAACGCGGGTAGCCCGGACATCGTCACGACGGTACCTATCTCGAACTCCTCGGCGAGTTGCAGAGCCCCGCGCAGGACGTGGTCGTCTCGCTCGCCGTCGACCGGGTGCAGCGGGTTGCCGGCGGCGTTGAACGCCTCCAACCGCAGGCCACGGCCCGAGATGTCCTGCATCAGGGCGGCGCGCGCCGAACCGTCTGCCAGAAGCTCGGCGAGGTCGGCGTGCGGGGCCGGCGACCAGCCACCGTGTTCTCCGCCGAGGCCGAGCTCGATGGTCTCGATGCCGAGCTCGGCTGCGGTGTCAAGGGCCTCGGTGCGGCTGAGGCTCGAGAGGCTGTCTGTCAGGAGACCGATCTGCATGTCAAACTCCCGTAGGGGTCAGGCCGAAAAGGCCACGGCGGCGAACAAGGGACGACTCCGGCACGTCGAGCGCGCTCAGTCCGATGACGCCGGAGTCGAAGAGGGGGCTGTCGGTGGCGAGCGGCAACGGCACGCTGCGACCCAGCGCCGCGGAGGCGTACGCGGCGATGGTGGTCTCCAGCGTGTGCAGTGCCGCTTGTCCGTCGGCCACTGGCGCACTCCCACGCGCGATCGCGTCGGCGAGGTTTGCCACGGTGTCCCGCATGGCGTCCGCCACCAGCGGCTTCAACTCCTGACCTGCAGTCAGATCTACTGTGCGAGAACCGTTTTCAGTGGTGACGACAAGCTCCTCGAATGGCGCCCAGGGCATCGTGCCGTCGTCTCGGTACCGGGCGATCGCGCGTCCCGCGGTGCCGTGGACGTTCACCCCACCCGGTCCCATTCCCCAGCCGACGTTGACCATCGCAACCCGGCGACCCGCTTCCAGTCGGCACAGCGCCAGGCCTTCGACGGCGTCGCCGGCTGTCCCGCTGTCGACGAACGCGGACACCGCCTCGACCGCCTCGCCGAGCAGGTGCTCAGCGACATACACGCCATGCAGCATGTCCATCAGCACGCCCCCGCCAGCGGCTCCGGGCTCGTGCCGCCACTGCGGGCGGTAACCCGCCGCACCAGGGGAGTCGACCACACCGAGCATGTCCACTCGCACGGTGCGGATCTCCCCCAGCTCGCCGGAGTCGATCAGTTGGCGCAGGGCGACCACTTCGGGAAAGAAGAGGTAATTGTGAACGACCGCGAGTACGACACCCGCGTCTTTGGCGGCGGCCACCATGGCGGCGGCATCCGCCGGAACCGCGGCGATCGGCTTTTCGCAGATCACGTGCTTGCGGGCCGCGGCGGCGGCGACCGCCAGGTCGCGGTGCAGGTGTTGGGGCGTACAGATGTCAATGACGTCCACGTCGTCGCGGGCCAACAGGTCCTCCGCCCGGGAATGCACCTGCTCAGAGGTCAGGCTTGCCACGGAGTGGCCCAGTTCCAGACGGTCGGGCGTAGGGTCGGCGAGGCCGACGAGTCGGTACCGCTCAGGCAGCGCCTGGTAGGCGGGAACGTGGAAGTTGAGGGCGACATTGCCGCAGCCGACGATGCCGACTCGCAGGGGTGCGTTCATAAGGGTTCTCCGGGTCGGGCCTGCTTCACGAACAGCCCACTTAGATCGTTCCAAGTCTGGTGCGCACGAGTTTGGCTTCGGCGGCTTGTCCTGTCAAGCCACACGTATCGGCTAAGTCATTCCCGGCGGGTTGAGGGCCGGTCCAGCATGACCCGGCTCGTGCGAACCGCTTCCGCCTCGTCTGAACCGTTTCCGCCCCGCTCGTGCACTGCCTCCACGCTGGGCACGATCCGGCCGCTGTCCCTTTTCCGACACGATTACGAGCCGGAGCTGTCGGCTGAGCACGAGGGCCGCGGCCGCCACAGCAATCGTGTCGGAAAAGGGACACGCCAAGCCGAAGCCGGTTGACGGACGAATGGGCATCCGCGACGGAACCACCCCAGCTCGGGCTGAACCCCAGCCGAAGGCGACTGCAGTCGGACTCCTGCGCCGCCGCGCAGCCGATCCCTCGTGGAAGGAGTCATCTGGAGGAGTAAATCGAGCGTGGATGCCCTGGATGGCAAGCCCTTCTGGATTTGCGGCTGGGCGGCCGGCCGCCGGGCAACTCCGAGGTGGTAGATCGATCCAAGCGGTCAGTAAGCTGGCGCGATGACACCGGCGGGGCGCGGCCTGGCTGGGCGAACGCCCGCCAGCGCGAAGCCCGAAGCCATCGGCACGGATTCTGCTGGCGAGTCCGTTCGTGTCCGGGCGGATGGCGCGGATGCCGGCCGGAAGGTGACGCTGGCTGATGTGGCGGCCCGTGCCGGAGTGTCCCGTTCGCTGGCCTCCCTGGTCATCCGCGGTGCCCGGGGGCCGAGCGAGGCGTCTCGTCACGCCGTGCAGCAGGCCGTCGCAGAAACCGGCTACCAACCGAATGTGGCGGCAAAGCTGTTGCGTCAGCAGCATTCTCGGCTATTGGGAGTGGTATTCAACCCGGGAGACCCGTTTCACGCCGACATCCTCAACGCGGTGTATCCGGCCGCGGAAGAACGCGGGTACGAGGTGCTGTTGGGCGCCCGGATGGCAACTCGGTCACAGCAGCGCGCCGTCCAGGGTCTGATCGCCTCCCGCTGCGAAGGTCTCGTACTGCTCGGCGCAGAGGCCGACCCCAGGCAGTTGCGCACGTTGGGCGAGCAGCTGCCGGTGGCGGTCGTGGGTCGGCGAGGCAAGAGCGTGGGTGTCGACGGAGTTCTGATGGCCGATGTGCACGGCGCGCTGTCGGCCGTCGAGCTGTTGGTCGGGCTCGGTCACCGCCGGATCCGATTGGTCGACGGCGGCACGCATTCGGGAGCGGCGCAGCGGCGTCGCGGGTATCTGAAGGCGATCCAGTTGCACGGGTTGCACAGCGACGTCGTCCCTGGCGACCACCTGGAGGAATCAGGTGTGCGGGCAGCCCAAACCCTCCTAGCTGATCCCCACACCCTGGGCACGGCCGGTGCGGTCACCGCCGTCCTGGCCAGCAACGACAGGTGCGCGGTTGGCTTGTTGGACACTCTGCTGAGAGCCGGCGTCGACGTGCCCGGAGAGTTCTCGGTGGTGGGCTACGACGATTCGCGGCTCGCCCGGATGGCCCACATCAACCTGACCACAGTGGCCCAGGACGCGGACCGAATGGCGCGGTTGGCGGTCGAAGCCGTGGTCGAGCGGCTCGATCCGAGCCAGCTGCGTGCACCGCGTGATGTCCTTCTCGACCCAGTGTTGATCGTGCGCGGGACCACCGGTCCAGCACCCGCTGAGGCTGCCTATGACCAGGCGGCCAGTCGGATAGACCAGAACCGTCCGTCGCTGGCTCAATAGCGTGCGCAGGGTGGCGGCGCCGGCAACCCACGCGGCCATAGCGCGGTTGGATACTTGACCGGCCAGCCTCCGGCAATGGGACGACTGTCGGTCGAGTTCGGGCCCACAACCCATGGCGGTGGAGGACGGCAGAGCGAGAAAGGTGCGTGCGGAGATGGACAGGACCAGCCTCGATCGCCTGATGCGTCCGCGCTCGGTGGCCCTCGTCGGCGATTCGAACGTCGGCCGGCACGTGGTGGAGGCGAACCGCTCCATCGGGGCACAGGTGCAACTGTGGCCGGTGCACCCGTCGCACACCGTGGCCGGGCTGGCGAGCGTGCGCAGTGTGCGCGAGCTGCCTGCCGTGCCTGACGCCGCCTTCGTGGCGGTGCCGGGTGAGGCGTGTGTGGCGGTCGTCGCCGAGCTGGCGGCGCTAGGCTGCGGCGGTGCCGTGGTGTACTCCTCGGGCTTCGCCGAACTCGACGCGGCGGGACGCGAGCGGCAACGACGCCTGGTCGAGGCCGCCCAGGGCATGCCGCTGATCGGTCCCAACTGCTACGGCGTGATCAACTACGTGGACGGTGTGGCGCTCTGGCCCGATCAGCACGGAGGCCGTCCGCTGCCACCGGGTGGGCGTGGGGTGGCGATCGTGGCGCAGTCCTCGTCCATTGCGGTCTCGGTGACGATGGCCGATCAGGGCCTGCCGCTGGCGTACTGCCTCACGGTGGGCAACGCCGCGTGCCTGTCGGCGTGGGAACTCGCGGAATGGTTGTCGGAACGACCAGAAGTGACCGCGGTGGGACTCGTCCTCGACTCGGTGGCCGAGCTGCGGGGGATCGAGCGGCTCGGTGCCGCGGCCCGAGAGCACAACACCCCGGTGGTGGCGCTGGCCCTGGGCAGATCGGAGCAGGGAGCCCGCGTCGGGTTGAGTCACAGCGCAGCCCTGGCCAGCGATCGCGGGCTGGCCAGTGCGTTGTTCCGGCGGTGCGGCATCGGCGAGGTTCGCGATGTGGAGCAGTTGCTCGGCGCGCTGTCATTGCTGCACTGTCATGGCCCGTTGCCCGGCGGCAGGCTCACCTCGTTGAGCTGTTCGGGCGGCGAGGCCGCGCTGATGGCTGACAGTGTGCTCGGGTCTGACAGTGTGCTGGGGTCCGACAGTGTGCTGGGACGGGAGCCGGCCCGGTAGCGAGCATCGCCTTCCCGCCGCTGACCGCCCGTCAGCGGGAGCTGTTGGCCGCGGCTCTCGGCCCACGGGTCATCGTCGACAACCCGCTCGACTATCACACCTACATCTGGGCGGACGAGGTGGCGATGGTGCCGGCGTTCGAGGCGCTGCTCAGCGACCCTGGCGATCTCAATCTGTTCTTCGCCGATCTGCCGCGCTCCGATCGCTGCGCCGTCGCCGACTGGCTGCCCGGCGTACGTGCTTTCGCTCGAGCCTGCCGGCGCAGCGGGGCGCGAGGCGCCTACACCGCTGCGATGTCGGGCAACCTGCATGGCCCGCTGGCCGACGAGCTCGTGGCCCAGGGCCTGGCGGTGCTGGCCCCGCCGTCGGTAGCGGTTGCCGCGGTGGAGGCGGCCCGCACGACCGGTAGCGCGTGGGCGGCGCCCGCGGCACCGCCGGTCTTCGGGATCGCCGAGCGCGTCGGCGGGGCGCCGGTGGACGTGGACGAGGAAGAGACCAAGACGCTGCTGGCTCGCGGCGGGGTGCGCGTCCCGGCCGGTCGGCGCTGCCGCACGCCGGCCGAGGTGGCCGACTTCGCGGCCACACAGGGCCGGGCTGTGGTCGTCAAGGCGCTCGGTGTCGCGCACAAGAGCGATGTGGGGGCCGTCCGGTTGGGCGTGCGGCCCGAGCAGGCCGCGGCAGTGGCCGGCGAGCTGTTCGCGTTCAGTGCCGAGGTGCTTGTGGAGCAACAGGTGGCTGACGTGGTGGCCGAGGTGCTGGTGTCGGTGGAGGAGCGAGAGAGCTACGGCCCGGTTCTGACCATCGGGTGGGGCGGGGTGTTCGTGGAGGCGCTCGGCGACGTGGCCCACGTCCTGCTCCCGTGCAAGGCCGCCGACATCGTCGCCGCCCTGGCCACGTTGCGGATCGCTCGGCTGCTGCGGGCGCCGCGCGGACACGCGCCCATCGCGGAGTCTCGCGTGGCTGCGGCCGCCCAGGCGATCGTGGATGTGTTCACGGGCAACGACCTCATGAGTCTCGAGGTCAATCCGCTGCTCGTGACGCCGCAGCACTGCTGGGCGGCCGACGCCCTGGCGCAGCGACGGGGGCCGGCCGGCTCGGGCGGGCCGGTCACGCCGGAGGGGCGAGCCCAGCAAGCGGGGCCGTGTGAACCGGCAGCCGACTAGCGTTCGATTCGAGGTGAGGCGGCCTGGGCAATGAACGGCTCATTGAAATGAAACGACCCAGAGCAATGGAAACGACCCAGCAATGAACGGCAAGGAGCGCAGAGGGCGCTCCTTCGCAGACCACAGCCAGGAGGCCTGTCATGACCACGCCAGCGGGTAGCCCCGAGCCGGTCAGCACCCACCGGGACGGTGCCGTGCTGGAGGTGGTGCTCGACCGGCCGCCCGCCAACGCCATCGACCATGGCACCTCGCGACTGATGGGCCGGATCTTCGCCGACTTCCGCGACGATCCCGAACTGCGCGTGGCGCTGCTGCGCACCGCCGGCGAGAGGTTCTTCAGTGCGGGTTGGGATCTCAAGGCCGCGGCGGCCGGCGAGGCGGTAGACGGTGACTACGGTGTGGGCGGCTTCGGCGGGCTGCAGCAGTTGCCCGATCTCGACAAACCGGTGATCGCGGTGGTGGACGGAATGGCCGTAGGTGGTGGCTTCGAGTTGGCACTGTCATGCGATCTGATTTATGTGAGTTCGACAAGCCGATTTGCATTACCTGAAATAAACGCTGGAACCATTGCCGATGCGGCCACCCTGAGACTGCCCCATCGAATTCCCTATCACGTGGCAATGGAGCTGCTTTTGACCGGACGGTGGATGGAGGCCGATGAAGCCGCGCGGTGGGGGCTGGTCAACGCGGTGCTCGAACCGGACGCACTACTCGACCACGCGCGCGGTGTGGCCGCCCGACTGGCATGCGGCCCTCCGTTGGTCTTCGCGGCCATCAAGCAGGTGATCAGGCAGTCGCAGACGCTGTCGTTCGAGGACGCCATGCTGCGCATCGCGCGCAGCGAATTCACGAGCGTCGCCACGCTGTACTCCTCGGCCGACCAGCTCGAAGGGGCGGCGGCGTTCGCCGAGAAGCGGCCACCCCGCTGGCTCGGTCGTTGAGCGCCCGTCCGTCCTGCAACGATTCTGGCTCAATCCAACCCGGCTCGGGCGCTAGTAGCGATATGCCGCTAAACTTCCAAGAGGTTGGGGTCGACGGCCCTGGCCGGTGGTCGTAGGGTTTCAGCGTACTCACGAGTAACACGAGTAAGCGGACAATTTGCGAGAGTTTCGCGAAGTGTCGCTCCGGTAACAGCCGGTTTGCTCGGCTTGCGCCGACCCGCTGCTCGTGTGTGGCGTCCTCGATCTGACCAGGCACTAGGAGGATCCGTTGAAGAGACAGCGCACGAGAGTCAAACTCCTCGCGCTGCTGGGCGGGGGAGCGATGGCTCTCGCGGCCTGCAGCACGGGCAGCAGCAGCTCCAGTTCCAGCAGCACGGCTGAGGCTCCGCCGATCAAGGTCGCGCAAGAGCAGGAGTTCAGCGCTTATAACAACACCACGGCGGGCAACAATGCCACCAAGAATGCCGTTGTTCTCGACCAGGTGCAGCCGAGTCTTTGGCAATGGGGCCCCGATGGTGAAGTGCAACAGGTCAAGGATTTCGGCAGTTATGCGAAGACGTCTGACAACCCGCTGACCGTCGAATACAAGCTCAACCCCAAGGCGGTGTGGTCTGACGGCTCCCCGATGGGCTGCTCAGACTTCGTGCTGCAGTGGGCGGCTCAGTCGAACAAGTTCCCCGCCGCCGGGTTCTCGCCCGCTTCCACTACCGGCTTCGAGCGGATGCAGCAGCCGCAGTGCAAGGCCGGGGACACCGACATCAAGGTCGTCTACGACCAGCCGTATGCCGACTGGCAGACGGGCTTCGGCGGCCCTGGCGACAACCTCATGCCCGCGCACATCGTCGAGAAGCAGACGGGCGTCGCCTCCGTGATCGACGCGGTCACCAGCAAGAACGCGGCCGATCTCGCCAAGATCGCCAAGTTCTGGAACGACGGCTGGTCGTTCAGCCCGGGCCAGTTGAAGAAGGACATCATTCCGTCCTCCGGCCCGTACCTGATCGACTCGTGGCAGGCCGGCCAGTCGCTGACGTTGAAGGCCAACCCGAAGTGGTGGGGCACCCCACCCAAGACCAAGACCATCGTCTACCGGTTCATCGACCAGACCGGTCAGGCCCAGGCGCTGCAGAACGGTGACGTGCAGATCGCCGAGCCGCAGCCCAACCCTGACGTGTTGAACCAACTCGCCAAGGCCGGCAACGACGTCACGGTGCTCAAGGGCGACACGTACTCGTACGAGCATCTCGACTTCAACTTCAAGGGCGAGTTCGCCGACGCGAATCTGCGAAAGGCCTTCGCGCTGTGCGTGCCTCGCGATCAGATCGTGGCGAAGCTGATCAATCCGGTGAACCCGGAGGCCAAGCCGATGGACTCCCGGATGATCTATCCGTTCCAGCCGGCCTACCCGGCTGTGGCCAAGGCGGTGACCGACGGCACCTATGCCAAGGCCAACATCCCCGCGGCCAAGCAGCTCATGGCCGGCAAGACCGGCGTCAAGGTGAACATCGGCTACATCGCGGGCAACCAGCGTCGCGCCGACACCGTCGCCTTGATCAAGGCATCCTGCGACCAGGCCGGTTTCGACGTGATCGACCACAGCTCGCCCACCTTCTTCGACGACGGTGGCGGTCTCAACACCGGCGACTTCGACGTGGCTCTGTTCGCGTGGAGCGGGTCGTCATCCGTCTCGCCGAATGCCCCGATCTTCTCCAGCACCGGTGGACAGAACAAGGGCCACTACTCCAACCCGCAGGTCGACGCCCTGATGAACCAGCTGCAGACTGCCACCGACAAGGACGCGCAGACTCAGATCATCGAGCAGGCCGACAAGATCATGTGGAACGACCTGGCGACCATCCCACTGTTCGCCTGGCCCGGAATGGCCGCGTACAACTCGAAGGTCAGCGGCGTGGTGTATCAGCCGTCCCAGAGCATGATCGAGTGGAACATGCAGAACTGGGTCACGAAGGCGTCCTGATTCAGGGGCCCTGCCTGCCCTCAACGGCAGTAGTTGCGGGGCTGGGAGTGCATGCTCCCAGCCCCGCGACGAGCTTGCGGCTCATCATCGCCGGCGTTGTCAAGGAGTTGTCACATGCTGGTCTTCATCGCGCGACGACTGGTCGTCTCGTTCTTTGTGCTGTTGGCCGCGACCTACATCGTCTATGTACTGACCTGCTATTCCGGTGATCCTCGGGTCGATCTGTACAGCATCGCGCAGACCAACGTGCGTGAGATGCGCATCGCGCAGCGCACGGAGCTGCTGCACTTGAACATCAATCCGTTCCTGCGGTACTTCATCTGGCTCAAGGGTGTGTTCGGGTATCTCGTACTGCACGGCAACCTGGGCACCAACAACTACGGCCAGGACGTCGGCGTGCTGTTGAGCCAGGCCCTGAACTCCACGATGCGGCTGGTGCTGACGGCGGCGATCACGGCGGTGGTGCTCGGCATCATCGTCGGTATCGTCTCGGCGCTGCGGCAGTACAGCGGTTTCGACTACACGATCACCTTCGCGTCGTTCGTCTTCTTCTCTCTGCCGGTGTTCTGGGTTGCCGTGCTGCTCAAGCAGTTCGGTGCCATCAAGTTCAACAACTGGATGTCCGACCCGGTGATCCCGCTGCCGGTGATCATCGTGCTGTCCGTGATCTCGGCGCTCTTCTGGCAGGCCGTGATAGCCGGGCCCCGACGACGGCGGTTGATCGTGGCGGCCGTCGCACTGGTGGTGAGTGCCGCCACCCTCGAATACCTGTCGCTGTCGAGATGGTTCGCGAACCCGGCCCTGGGGGTCGGCATGGTGGCGGTGGGCAGCATCGTCATCGCGGTGCTCGTCGCCGCGGTGTTGGCAGGGCTCCGGCGCAGGAATGTCTTGTACTGCACCCTGATCACGGCCGCCCTGGCGATCGTGTCCTACTTCGCCACCGGGCCAGTGCTGATCAATCCGACGTGGTGGAACATCCTGGCGCTCATCGCCATTCTGGCGATCGTCTGTGTAGCGGTGGGTTGGGTGATGGGCGGGCTCGACAAGCTGCCCGCGATCTGGGCCAGCCTGTTGACCGGTCTGCTTTCCGGCAGCCTGATCTTCATCGACCATGTGCTGCGTGCCGTTCCTGCGTACAGCACGCAGGTGGCGGGCCGGGTGATCTCGACGATCGGGTCGAGCACCCCCGACTTCACGGGTGACTTCTGGCAGACCTATCTCGACAATCAGACCCACGTCATCCTGCCGACTATTGCGCTGATTCTCATCTCGTTCGCCTCATACACCCGCTATACCCGCTCGTCCATGCTCGAAGTGCTCAACCAGGACTACGTGCGGACCGCGCGCGCCAAGGGCCTGACCGAGCGTACGGTGATCATGCGGCACGCTTTCCGCAACGCACTGATTCCGGTGACGACGCTGATGGCCTTCGACTTCGCCGGAATCTTCGGCGGCGCCATCATCACCGAGGCCGTCTTCGGCTGGCAGGGCATGGGCCAGATGTTCATCACCGGCCTGCGCCTGGTGAATCCCGATCCGGTGATGGCGTTTTTCCTGGCCACCGGTGGCGCGATCGTCGTGTTCAACATGATCGCCGACATCCTGTACGCCTATCTCGACCCGCGGATCAGGTTGACATGACCGTTGCCGCATTGCTTGATCAGGAGGCCCGATGAGTGAGAATGGCTCCTCGCTTGGTTCGCTGGACACAGCCGCGGCGGGCCTGGAGATCAAGGCGCGCAGCCAGAACGAACTGGTGCGGCGGCGGTTCCTCCGGCACCGCGGGGCGATGATCGCCTCGGCCCTACTGATCTTCATCCTGGTGTTGTCGTTCACCTCCATCGGCGTTGGCCCCATCCCGGGCTGGTGGAAGTACGGCTACACCCAGCCGAGCCCGATGGGTCCCCATAGCGGTGCGCCCACTCTCAACCTGCTGCCCTGGATCGACGGCGCCGGCCCGAGCTGGGGTCCGCACCCCTTCGGACAGGACAACATCGGCATCGACTACTTCGCCCTCACGATGCGCGGCACCCAGCGCTCGATCACGATCGCGTTCGTCGTCGGCCTGGTCTCGACGGTGATCGGCACCGTGATCGGCGCCGTCTCCGGCTACTTCCGCGGGGGCATCGAGGCGGGCCTGATGCGGATGACCGACGTCATGATCACCATTCCCACCCTCGTGCTCACGGCAGTCGTGGGACAGAAGGTCGGCGGTGGTGGAATTCTGCTGCTGGCGATGGTGCTCGGCCTCATCACCTGGATGAGCCTGGCCAGGATCGTGCGCGGTGAGTTCCTGTCTCTGCGAGAGAAGGAGTTCGTCGAGGCGGCCCGCGCGCTGGGCGCCAGTTCGACGCGCATCATCTTCAAACACATCCTGCCCAACACGGTGGGCGTCATCATCGTGTCGGCCACCTTGGCCATCGCCTCGGCGATTCTGCTGGAGACGGCCCTGAGCTATCTGGGGTTCGGCGTCAAGGCCCCCGACACGTCACTGGGGAAGCTGATCAGCGACTACCAGGACGCCTTCCTCACCCGGCCCTGGCTGTTCTGGTGGCCGGGCCTGTTCATCGTGGGAATCGCCCTGTCGGTCAACTTCATCGGTGACGGACTGCGCGACGCCTTCGATCCCCGCCAGCAGAGGGTGCGTGCCTGATGGGCGTCAATCCCGCCAGCGGTGACCCCGCCGACCACGTGATCGATCCCGCCGCGGTAGGCGCCGGCGCGCTCACCCAGTCGTCCGAGGGGGTGCGGGTCACGTCCGGCTGGGGTGCGGCGGTCGACCTGTCGAGCTCGCCCGAGATCCTGCGGGTCAGTGACCTCACCGTGTCGTTCCCCACCGACGACGGCGTCGTGCACGCGGTGCGCGGCGTCTCCTACTCGTTGCGGGAACGCGAGGTGCTCGGCATCGTGGGGGAGTCCGGCTCGGGCAAGTCGGTGTCGTCGATGGCGGTGATGGGCCTGTTGCCGAAGTCTGCCCACATCACCGGCAGTGCCATCTACCGCGGTGACGACGTGCTGAGAATGTCAGCCGCCCAGCAACGCTCGCTGCGCGGCCGCAAGATCGCCATGATCTTCCAAGACCCGATGACGGCGATGAATCCTGTGTACACCGTCGGCGATCAGCTTGCGGAGGCCGTGCGCAGCCATGAAGCGATCTCGAAGCGAGCTGCTCTGGCGCGGGCCGAGGAAATGCTCAACCTGGTAGGCATTCCCCAGCCGAAGGCCCGTCTGAAGAACTACCCGCACGAGTTCTCCGGCGGCATGCGTCAACGCGCCATGATCGCGATGGCCGTGATCAACAATCCCGATGTCATCATCGCCGACGAACCCACCACAGCACTCGACGTGACCGTTCAGGCGCAGATCCTCGAGAAGCTCATCGAAGTGAAAGACGCGGTGAACGCCGCCATCATCCTCATCACCCACGACCTCGGTGTGGTGGCCGGCATGGCCCATCAGGTTCTGGTCATGTATGCCGGAAAGCCCGTGGAGACGGGTTCGGTCGACGACATCTACTACTCCCCACGGATGCCTTACACCGCCGGGCTGCTCGGTTCGATGCCCGACCTGGAGGGCTCGTCGTCGAGGCTGCGTCCCATCAAGGGGGCACCGCCCTCGTTGATCAACCTGCCGCCCGGGTGCCCGTTCAACCCGCGGTGCCCGCTGGCAGACGCCGTGTGCACGGCCAGCGAACCGCCGCTGAGCGAGACCGACTCCCGATCCCATCTGGCGGCCTGTCATCACTGGCCCACGATGGCCTCCGCACCCGATCCGACGCAGTTCTTCCGCACCGACCCGGCCGAGGAGGGCAGCCCCCGATGAGCGAACCGAGCCACGAAGCGGTCACGGGGCAGCCAGGAGCACTGCTGCAGGTGCGTGACCTCGTCATGAACTTTCCGGTGCGAGGCGGTGGCCTCTTCCGGCGGATCGTGGGCAACGTCCAGGCTGTCTCCGGCGTGAGCTTCGACATCGACACCGGCGAGACGCTCGGCGTGGTGGGGGAGTCGGGTTGCGGCAAGTCGACGACGGGCCGGGCGCTGCTGCAACTGCATCGTCCGACCTCGGGCTCGGTCGTGTTCCAGGGCAAGGAGCTGGTGGGGCTCTCCGCACGCGAGATGCGCCCTGTGCGTCGCGATCTGCAGATCGTGTTCCAGGACCCCTACGCCTCGCTCAATCCCAAGATGCCGGTCAACGACATCATCGGCGAGCCTCTGCGGGTGCACAAGCAATGGCAGAACGACCAGGCAGGCAAGGCGCGGGTGGCCGAACTGCTCAGGTTGGTGGGGCTCAGCCCTGAGCACGGCAACCGGTATCCGCACGAGTTCTCGGGCGGGCAGCGTCAGCGCGTCGGCATCGCCCGGGCGCTGGCCCTGGAGCCGAAGCTGCTGGTGCTCGACGAACCGGTCTCCGCCCTCGACGTGTCGGTGCAGGCCGGTGTGGTGAATCTGCTCGACGACCTGCAGCAGCGACTCGGGCTGGCGTACATGTTCATCGCCCACGACCTGTCGGTGGTGCGGCACATCAGCGACCGGGTCGCGGTGATGTATCTGGGAAAGATCGTCGAGCTCGCGAGCAAGGACCAGCTGTACGCCCGGGCCCAGCATCCGTACACGCAGGCACTGCTGTCTGCGGCGCCGTCCGCCGACCCCAGGGCGGAGCGAACCCGCAAGCGGGTGATGCTGAGCGGTGACGTGCCCTCGCCGCTCAACCCGCCCTCCGGGTGCCGGTTCCGCACCCGTTGCTGGAAGGCCGCGGAGATCTGCACGAACGTCGAGCCACCCCTGATCGCCGATGCGTCGGGCCATGCCGTGGCGTGCCATTTCGCCGACGCCGACGATGCTTTCGGCGCCGGCGGTGCCAAGGCGCCGGTGCCCAACCGGCCCCAGCCAGACCCGGTCAGGCCGGGGTAGCAGCAGTGCCGTTCTGTTAGTCGTCTGATGTGGTGTGAAACTCCGTGAGCGGAGTGTCGCGGGGCATGTTCGGCGGGGCGCCCCGGCCCTAACCCGGATAGCCCAGCGACAGACGGGACGAGCCCGCCGACGGCGCTCGGCAGGCCGGGAACAGGTGGGCGGCTCGGCGTCGCACGGGCAGCCCAGCGGCGGCGGGGCAGGGCCGGGGGAGGCGGACGGAGCCGGGTGAACAGGAACCCGCAGCCTGCCCGGGTCCTCCGCAAAGGGCGGTTTCGAGGGTCGCAGAGCGCGGGCTTTTCCTGCGCTATGACAATGCCCCGTCCGGCGGGGCATCGCCACAGCGTCAGAAACTGACCCCGTTACAGCCCTGCAGAAGCCGGACTCGACGCATCACGGTCAGGAGTCGTTGGGTGGTGCAGTGCGCGGGGAAGTTGGCGCGGTTGGCGACGCTGACCGAGGCGATGCCGCTGCACCTTCGCCTTAGATCACGCCGCCCACCGCACGTCCGACGAGCCAGGCCACCGTCATCGCGAGCAGCCCACCCACCACGTTGCGCCAGGCTGCCCGTGTCGCTCCAGCGCCGCCGAGGCGAGCCGAGACCACGCCCGTGAGGACGAGCGCCACCGTGACGGTCGCGAGGGTCACGCCCACCCTCCAATTCACGGGCGGCAACACGATGGCCAGTAGGGGCAGCAGGGCGCCGAGGGCGAATGAGGTCATCGACGCCCCGGCCGCATGCCATGGGTTCGACGTCTCGTTCGGATCGATCTTCAGCTCCACTTCCGCATGCGCGCCCAACGAGTCCTTCGCGGTGAGCTGAAGGGCCACCTGGCGGGCGAGGTCGCTGTCGAGGCCCCGGTCTACGTAGGCCTGGGTGAGCTCCTCGAGCTCGGCCTCGGGCATGTCGCGCAGCTCGCGTTTCTCCTTCGCCAGCGCCGCCCGCTCGGTGTCGCGCTGAGCGCTGACCGAGACGTACTCGCCGGCAGCCATCGACAGGGCGCCTGCCACCAGTCCAGCGACACCGGTGAGCAGCAGGGTGGACTGCTCGACGTCGGCGCCGGCGACCCCCACGACGAGCCCGGCGGTGGAGACGATGCCGTCATTGGCTCCGAGCACTCCGGCACGCAGCCAGTTGAGCCGGCTCGACAAGGAGCCGTTGACGTCGTCGGGATGAGGTGCCGGGTGCTCGACCGGCTCGCTCATGGCGAATCTCCTTCTCGGCGGTGCCGGCTGGGCTCCCGTCAAGGGTGCGCGACAGGGTCAGCGTCACGATAGCGAGGCACCGCCTGTCCGGGTGGGCGGGCTAGCGCATGTTGCCGGTGTGACCCAGGGAGTACCTGCCCGGCTGGGGCCAGACGCAGAGCCCGTGCGGGCCGTTGCCCACTTTGATCGTGTGCAGCAGTGCGCCGGTTCGCGTGTCGATGACGTAGACGACTCCGTTGTACCGTCCGCTGAGCCATAGCTGACTGCCGTCAGCGCTGACGCCGCCCATGTCGGGCGAGCCTCCGCCGGGCAGCTTCCAGGTGGTACGTACGGTCAGGGTCGTGGCGTCCACGACGGAGATGCTGCCCTCGTCGCGGTTGCTGACGTAGAGCACCGAGGCGTCCCGGCTCGGATAGATGCCGTGCGCGCCCTGGCCCGTGGGCAGGAAGCCGCGCATGACGAACGTCTTCGCATCGAGGATCCACACCCCGTTGCGCACCATGTCGGCGATCAGGAAGTACTTGCCGTCCGGGGTCAGGCGTACGTCCTGGGGCATCGAGTTCGCTGTGGCCGCAAGGCCTTTGGAGGCCGGACCCATCTTCATGGCCTGGTCGTGGCTGGGCTCGTCGGGGGTGGCGATGGCGTTGAGGTCGATGGCCTTGGCCACGTGGGAACCGTCTTCGGGCACCACGAGCAACGTGCCGCTGAACTCGCAGCTGGCCACGAATGTCGACAGGTCGGCGGTGAAGTCGGCATGGTTCACGCCGTCGCACGGCACGTTCAGCGAATGCGTGAGGGCCATGGTGTGCGGATTGCGGAAGTCGATCCGGTGCAGCCGCTCGGCCATCACCATGGCGTAGCTGCCGTCGGGGGCGAAGTAGAGGTTGTACGGATCGTCGACCCGTACCGGGGTGCCCGGCTTGCCGGTGGCGGGGTCGATGGGGGTCAGCCGGTCGCCCGTGGACTCGTTGACCCACAGGGTCTTCAGGTCCCACGACGGCACGATGTGCTGGGGCACCTTGGGGACCGCGAAGTGGTCGATCACCCGATAGGTGGCTGGATCGATGACGTCTACGGTGTTGGACTGCGTGTTAGGCACGTAGACCAGATCTCTGGCGGACCTCGCCGCGGGCGCAAGCATTCCCGGAAGGTCGTGGGCGTACACGTCGGTGCTGTCGGGGAGGTCGGAGCCACTGTGGCGCCGTCACCAAGATTCGTCGGGATGCCGACCGAGGCGGTGGCTGACGGTGTCCCGGAGCCCGAGGGGCTCGAACAGCCTGCGACGGCCAATAGCCCGAGCAGTACAGCGCCGAGGGTGGTCAACTGTCTCGTGCCGTGCCTTGCCTGCCTCATGTCATCGACCTCACGTCAACAGTTCCGTCATCGTCACAGCCTGCAACCGCTTGGATTGCAAGGTCGCGAGCATCGAGGGCATGGCGTCGAGCGTGCCCTGGTGACCCAGATGGAGGCTCACGATCGAACCGGCTTGCACTGCGGAGGCGAATCTGCCCGCTATGGCCCCAGCTCCGGGGTCGGTGTAGTCGAGCGGGTCGACGTCGTAGCCGAGGCAGGCGCCGTACCCTGCCGCACTGGCTGCGGCGCGGATGGCCGAAGTCGATGTGGGAGTGCCGCTGGGCCGGAACCAGCGACCGGCACTTCCGGTGAGGGTGCGCAGTTCGGCGGCCGCTCGATCGACCTCCGCACTCACGTCTGCTGCCGACAGGCGGGTCATGACGCGATGACTCCACGTGTGATTGCCGAGTTCGTGGCCGCCGTCGAGAATGGCGCGGGCCAGCGTGGGAGTGGTGGCCAACCATTCGCCGATCGCCAACACAGTGACTTTGGCCCCGGCGCCTGCGAAGTCGGCCAGCATTCGGGCAAGGATCGTCTCGTCCCCTGCGCCGTGGAAGGTCAGCGCTACCTTGTCGGTGTCTGCTGGGCCATGCGTGATGTCAGGGCCGATCAGGGGAGAGGCTTTGCCCGCCGACGACCTTGCCTGGTTCGTGGAGTCAGGTGCGCTGCAGGCGCCCAACAGCGGCGTGGCCAGCAGCCCGACTGACAGCAGCAGCCGTCGTGACAGTCGGCTCCCGGCGCCTACGCCATGCCGGCTCATCGCACGAGGAGCCAGACGAACGAGGCGGCCCCGGCGATCAGGCAGTACCAGGCGAACGGCCGCAGCGTTCCGCCCTCGAAGTACTTGGTGAGGAAACGCACCGACAGGTAAGCGGTGATGAACGAGGCCAGGCTGCCGGCCAGGATCGGGCCGTGGATGCCGGCGCCCAGCGGGCCGGTCAGGTCTGGCACCTTCAGGGCTCCCGCCGCGAAGATCACGGGCGTGGCGAGCAGGAACGAGAACCGTGCGGCGTCGATGTCGGACAGCCCGCGGGCCTGTCCGGCGACCATCGTGGCGCCCGATCGGCTGATCCCCGGCAGCAGGGCGAGGATCTGCGCGCAGCCGATCAACACGCCGCGGCCGATGCCGAGCTGTGCCACACGCTGGTCGGACTCAGCATCGGCACTCCCGGCAGGCATGGCCTCCGCGTGATGGGTGCCGCCAGGTTGCGTGCTCATCCTCGATTCGTTGTGCACGTTCGAGCCGGCCGATGCTGCCTCGGCCAACGCGGTCTGCGCGGGCACCGCGGCGGCCTGGCCGGCCCGCTCCGCCCGGCCGCTGTCGCGACGGCGGAGCCGCTCGCCGACGAAGAGCAGCAGCCCGTTGAGACACAGGAAGGCGGCGGCGGGCAGGGGCCGGCCGAGGTAGGTGCGGAAGCTGTGCTCGAGCAGCAGACCGGCCAGACCCACCGGGATGGTCGCGAGCACGATCAGCCAGGCGAGCCGTTCATAGGGCTCCACAGCGCGGCGCCGGGCGATAGAAGTGAAGAAGCCCTTGACGATCAGCACCCAGTCGCGCCAGAAGAACAGCAGCAGTGCGCAGGCGGTTGCCACGTGCAGCCCCACGATGAAGGCGAGGTAGGGCGACTCCGGCCGGGAGACGTCGAGATCGCGGGCCCACGAGCCGCCGATCAGGGCCGGCAGGAGGATGCTGTGCCCGAGGCTCGAGATCGGAAAGAGCTCGGAGAAACCTTGCAGGGCGCCCACGACGACAGCTTCGAGGTACGACAGACCGTTCATCGGTTGGCGGCTCCTTTCCTGGGGCCCACCAACCTTCGAGCCGGGCCTCTGAGAGACCACTGAGCACGGTTCGAGCTGTCTGCCTAGGGTTAGACCAGCTGGGGACGACACGTTCGGCCGTTCGACGGAGGCATCGGCGCAACGTTGCGGCGTCCGGGGGAATGGCATGCGCGGCGCGCTCACCGTCAGTGAGGATGTGCACACTGCCGACGAAGGGACATCCGATGGCTGTCACAGACCAGGCCCCCAGCCGCCACGCGAAGAAGCCGCTGGCCGACGTGGGGCGTCGTCGTGAACGTGGCCGGGTGCGCCGGTTGAGCGTGCTGGCGGTGCTGTTGGGCATCGTGCTGGTGTGGCAGGTGCTCGTGGACCTGGGTCGGGCCGCCACCTTCGAGGTCGCGGCCGGCGCCCTCTTCGCCCCGCTGCTGTCGATCGACCCGTTCCTGCTCATCGTGGGTCTCTTCTTCGTCGTGATGATCGGGTCGCTGCTGGCGACCCAGCTCGTGGCCGGACGCTCCCCGCACGTGCTGTACCGCCCTGAGCAGGTGGGCGTGACGCTCGACGACGTGAAGGGCGTGGCACCGATCAAGGAGGACGTCGAGCGCTCGCTCGACCTGTTCCTGTCGGGGTCGACGTTCCGTTCCACGATGGGCGGGACCCCGCGGCGCGGCCTGCTCTTCGAGGGAAGCCCGGGCACGGGCAAGACCCTGATGGCCAAGGCGATGGCGTCGGAGGCGGGGGTGCCCTTCCTGTTCGTGTCGGGCAGCTCGTTCCAGTCCATGTACTACGGGGCGACGGCCCGCAAGATCCGCTCGTACTTCAAGGCCCTGCGCAAAACCGCCCGCCGCGAAGGCGCCGCCATCGGCTTCATCGAGGAGATCGACGCCATCGCCACCGTCCGCAACGGTCTGGCGATGAGTGCCGCGCCTCGGCTGAACGCCGCAGAGCCGTCCGCGGCCTGCTGTGGCGGGCTCGAAGGCCTTGGCGTCAGCCCTGCTCGGGTGCAGCCCGCGGGCCCTGTGGTCGACCGCGTCACCAGCGAGGGAGTGGGAGGCGTGGTGAACGAGCTGCTCGTGCAGATGCAGTCGTTCGACGAGCCCACCGGGTGGCAGAAGGCCGTGGGTGTGTTGAGCGATGCCGCCAACCTGTTCCTGCCCGCGCACCGCCAGATTCCGCGGCCCCGGCCGGTGCCCGCGGACGTTCTCATCATCGCCGCCACCAACCGCGCCGACTCGCTCGACCCCGCCCTGCTACGTCCGGGCAGGTTCGACCGCAAGCTCACCTTCGATCTGCCCGACAAGGCCGGCCGGCGCGAGATCATCGAGCACTTCCTGGCCCGCAAGGCGCACGAACCCGCCCTGGACGGCCCCGAGCGGGTCGATGCGCTCGCCGGGGTGACCCAGGGCTACAGCCCGGTGATGATCGAGAACCTGCTCGACGAGGCTCTGGTCAATGCCGTGCGCCGCGATGCCACCGCGATGTCGTGGCACGACATCGAACGTGCCCGGCTGGTGATCGGCGTGGGGCTCGGGCAGCCGGTGGGCTACACCGAGCACGAGCAGCGGCTCATCGCCACTCATGAGGCAGGGCACGCCACCGTGGCCTACCTGGAGGCGCCGCACCGGCGGTTGGAGGTGCTCTCCATCATCAAGCGGGCCTCGGCGCTGGGGCTGCTCTCCCACGGTGACGCTGAGGACGTATATACCCGCTCGAAGTCCGAGCTCGTCGGGTTGATCCGGATCGCCATGGGTGGGCAGGTGGCCGAGCAGCTGTTCTTCGGCGACGTCTCCACCGGTCCGTCGTCGGATCTTGCCGCCGCCACCCGCACCGGCGCGATCATGATCGGGGCCGCGGGCATGATGGACAGCCTGGTGTCGTTCGAGGCGGTGCAGGGTTCGGCGCTCAACTCGGAGAACCTGGTGGGCCGGGTGCTGCACGACCCGCAGAGCCGGGCGATGCTGGAGGAGCTGCTCGACGAGCAGAAGGCCTATGTCGTCGAACTGCTGGAGGCCAACCGGCATCTGGTGGAGGCGCTGCGTGACGCCCTGCTCCAGCGGCACGAGCTCATCGGGCACGAGATCACCGACGTGCTCAAGGCCGCTCAGTCTGCCCCTACTGCCCCTATGGTGCTCGACCTGCGCGAGGGTTCGTCCGTGGCACCGGTTGCCCAGGAGCCGACGCTCTGAGTCCAGCCGCGGCCGCTGGGCAGATTTGACCGGCTCGCGACCAGGGAGCCGGTGTCCTGGAGTGCTTGCAGAGTGCGAGAGACTGGAGCACGTGCCTCTGCAACCTCGCAACGACCTTCGTAACGTCGCTATCGTCGCCCACGTCGACCACGGCAAGACCACCCTCGTAGACGCCATGCTGTGGCAATGCGGTTCCTTCGGGGAACACGCGAAGGTCGATGAACGCGCCATGGACTCCAATGACCTCGAGCGCGAGAAGGGCATCACGATTCTCGCCAAGAACACTGGCGTTCATTACTCCGGGCCCTCGGCGCCCGAGGGCGGCGTGACCATCAACATCATCGACACCCCGGGCCACGCCGACTTCGGGGGTGAGGTGGAGCGCGGCCTGAGCATGGTCGACGCGGTGTGCCTGCTCATCGACGCCTCGGAAGGTCCACTCCCGCAGACCCGGTTCGTGCTGCGCAAGGCACTGGAGGCCAAGCTTCCCGTCATCCTCATCGTCAACAAGGTCGACCGTCCCGACGCGCGCATCGCGGAGGTGATCGACGAGACCTACGAGCTCTTCCTCGATCTCGACGCCACCGAAGACCAGATCGAGTTCCCCATCGTCTACGCCTCGGCCAAGGCCGGCCGGGCGAGCCTGAACCGTCCCGAAGACGGTGGCATGCCCGATTCGGAGAACCTGGAGCCGTTGTTCAAGACCTTGCTCGAGGCGGCGCCGGCGCCGATGTTCGACCCCGAGGCGCCCTTGCAGGCGCACGTCACCAACCTCGACTCGAGTCCCTTCCTGGGCCGGTTGGCGCTCTGCCGCGTGCACCACGGCACGTTGCGCAAGGGCCAGTCGGTGATGTGGTGCCGGGCCGACGGCACCCAGACCCGGGTGCGGATCTCGGAGATGCTCGCCACCAAGGCCCTCGAGCGGGTGCCCGTCGACGAGGCCGGCCCCGGCGACATTGTCGCGATCGCCGGCATCGACGAGATCACCATCGGCGAGACGCTGGCCGACCCCGACGACCCGCGGCCGCTCCCGCTGATCCGGGTCGATGAGCCGGCCATCTCGATGACGATCGGTACCAACACGTCGCCGCTCGTCGGCCGGGGTGCCAAGGGCGCCAAGCTCACCGCGCGGCTCGTGAAGGCCCGGCTCGACCGTGAACTCGTGGGCAACGTGTCGATGCGGGTGCTGCCCACCGAGCGGCCCGACGCCTGGGAGGTTCAGGGCCGTGGCGAGCTGGCGCTGGCCATTCTCGTCGAGACCATGCGCCGCGAGGGATTCGAGCTGACCGTGGGCAAGCCCCAAGTGGTCACCCGCGTGGTCGACGGCAAGGTGCAGGAGCCGGTGGAGCATCTCACCATCGACCTGCCCGAGGAGTACCTGGGCGCGGCCAGCCAGCTGATCGCGGTGCGCAAGGGCCGCATGGAGCACATGACCAACCACGGCACCGGCTGGGTGCGGATGGAGTTCAGGGTGCCCTCGCGTGGCCTCATCGGCTTCCGCACGGAGTTCCTCACCGAGACCCGCGGAACGGGCATTGCGCATCACGTCTTCGAGGGCTATGAGCCGTGGGCGGGTGAGCTGCGGACTCGTCCTCAGGGCTCGCTTGTAGCCGATCGGGCCGGTGCCGCAACGGCTTTCGCGATCACGAACCTGCAGGAGCGCGGCACGTTGTTCGTCGGCCCCACGACCGAGGTGTACGAAGGCATGATCGTCGGCGAGAACGCCCGCGCCGACGACATGGACGTCAACATCACCAAGGAGAAGAAGCTCACGAACATGCGCTCGTCCACCGCTGACGAGACCGAGAAGCTGGTGCCGCCGCGGCTGCTGTCGCTGGAGCAGTCGCTGGAGTTCTGCCGCGAGGACGAGTGCGTGGAGGTCACGGCTGACTCCGCGCGGATCCGCAAGGTCATCCTCGACGCCGGTGAGCGGTCGAAGGCCGCCTCCCGCGCTCGTAAGGGCTGACGAGCGGCCGCGATGATTCCGCAGCGGCTCAAGGGCCATGGGCCGGTGCTGTTCGTGCACGCGCATCCCGATGACGAGACGATCAGCACCGGCGCGACCATGGCGCATCTAGCAGCCAAACGTTGCCCGGTCACGCTGGTCACCTGTACCCGTGGCGAGCGGGGCGAGGTGATCGGCTCGGAGCTGGCACACCTGGAGGGCGACGGCGAGGCGTTGGCGGCGCACCGCACCCAGGAGCTGGCCGCTGCGATGGCGGCGCTGGGCGTCAGCGACCACCGGTTCCTCGGCGCAGCCGAAGGCGTGCGCTACCAAGACTCCGGAATGGCCTGGGGCGCAGATGGTCTGGCGAAGGTGGCCGACGATGTGCCGGCCGATGCCTTCGCGCTCGCTGACCTCGACGAAGTCGCCGGGCAGTTGGCGCGCATCATCGAGGACGTGCGGCCGCAGTACGTGATCTCGTACGACCCCGGCGGCGGTTACGGGCACCCCGATCACGTGCGGGCCAGCGCGGTCTCGCGCCGCGCGGTCGAACTGGCCCGGCACTCCACCGAACTGCTGTGGATCGTGACGCCCCGCTCGGTCTCGCAGACCGACCAGACGCGACTTAGGCAGGCCGGCCTGACGACCCGCGAGCTCGACGACGCCGAGCCCAGTGTGGTGGTGGACGACGACCTCGTCGATTTCGTGACGCACGGCTCGGCCCGCGATCACGCCGCCAAGGCGGCCGGATTGCGCGCCCACGGCACCCAGGTGATCGTCTCCGACGACGAGGAGGCGTTCGCACTGAGCAATCTGATCTGGCAGCCGCTGTCTGCTACCGAGTACTTCAGCCGGGCCCGGCACCCGGCTCCCGTCGAGGCACTCGCCGAGCCGAGTGCCGTCGCGGGGGAATGACGCGGTGGGTGAGCGGCACGCCAGCCTGATCAGCGAGACCGGCAAGCGGGTCGTGGTGCGTTACCGGCTGCCCGATGGCCGGGCCACCGACGTGCTGGGCGAAGTGGTGGCGGGCTCGAACGAGGTTCTCACGGTGTTACCCGATTACGCTGGGCCAGTGTCGATTTCGGCATCCCAGGTGATAGCTGTCAAGGATGTTCCGCAGCGGGTGGTGCGTCCGGCCTCGCCCATCGCGGCGATCAGCCGCGTGTTGCAGCACGGCTGGCCGGGGCTGGAGCGGGCCCGGTTGGGCGGTTGGATCGTGATGGCCTCGGGCGGGTTCACCTCGCGCGCCAACTGCTGCCTGCCCGTCGGCGACCCCGGGGTTCCCACTGACGAGGCCCTCGACGTGGTGGAGGAGTTCTTCGCCGTCCGCGGGTTGCCTGCCAAGGTGCAAGTGAGCAGTCCAGCGCCGGGATCGGGGCGGGACGATCCCTCACCCGGCCTGGCCGCACTGCTCGAAGCCCGTGGCTACGTGCCCGACCTGCCCACGCTCGTGATGTTGCGCGAGCTCACCGCGGACGACTCGACGCCGGCGCCGAAAGCCGTCGGCCCGCAGCGATTGCGCTGGGCCGATCAGCCGGACGAGAACTGGCTCGGCCTGTACCGCTATCGGGGCGATGCTCTGCCGGACGACGCGCGTCAGGTGCTGATGGCGGCGCGGGAACAGCGGTTCGCTACCGTGCACGACCCCGGCGGACGGGCGATCGCCTGCGCCAGGCTCGCGCTGCACGACGGCTGGGCCGGTGTGACGGCCATGCAGGTGGAGCAGCAGTACCGCAGGCAGGGTCTGGCCCGCTGGCTGCTGCAAGGGCTGCTCGCCCGGGCCGCTCAGGAGCAGGCGCGGCAGGCCTATCTGCAGGTCAGCTCCGACAATCACCCCGCCATCGATCTGTACGAGTCGATGGGCTTCGAGACGCACTACACCTATCGGTACTGGACGCGCTGAGAGCCGACTCGCACGTGCAGGCCGAGTGGTGCCGGCCCCGCTGGGCGGGCGTCGCGCCACGTGCCGGCCGGGCGCCCCGCGCACCTCGGGGGTGGAATACTAGGCTGGCGCCGCGGCGGCGACTCTTGGTTCTGACTCTTGGTTGTGCCTGTTGGAGGTGAGCCTTGGTTGTGACTGCCCGCCCGTGCGCAGCAAGACCCGTTCGCGAGCAGAAGTATTCGTCCTAGGAGCAAGCCGTGACCTACATCATCGCTCAGCCATGCGTCGATCTGAAGGATCGCGCCTGCGTTGAGGAGTGCCCCGTCGACTGCATCTACGAGGGTGCCCGGATGCTGTACATCCACCCCGACGAGTGTGTGGACTGTGGTGCGTGCGAACCGGTCTGCCCCGTCGAGGCGATCTACTACGAAGACGACGTCCCCGAGCAGTGGGCCGACTACTACAAGGCCAACGTGGAGTTCTTCGCCGACCTCGGTTCGCCCGGTGGAGCGGCCAAGCTGGGTGTGATCGACAGCGACCACCCGGTGATCTCCGCCCTCCCGCCGCAGGAGACGGACCACTGAGAAAGCCGGTAGCCGCCGGTCTGCCCGACTTTCCCTGGGACCTGCTGGTTCCGTTCGGCCAGACCGCTCGTCAGCATCCCGAGGGCATTGTCGACCTGTCCATCGGCACCCCCGTCGACCCCACCCCCGAGGTCGTGCAGGCCGCTCTGGCGGCCGCGGCCGACTCGCCCGGTTATCCCCAGACGTATGGCACTGCCGAACTGCGCCAGGCGGTGGCCGATTGGTTCGCCCGGCGGCGCGGTGCTCAGGTAGACCCGGCGGGGGTGCTGCCCTCGATCGGCTCGAAGGAGCTGGTGGCTTGGCTGCCGTTCCTGCTGGGCTGTGGCCCGGAGTCGACGGTCGTCATCCCCAGCATCGCCTATCCCACCTATGACGTGGGGGCTCGCTTGGCGGGCGCCAGGGTCGTCGTGGCCGACGCCACCACGGCGCTGGGGCCCGAACCGGTCGATCTGGTGTGGGTGAACACGCCCTCGAACCCGACCGGCCAGGTGCTCGGGGTCGATCACCTGGCCAAGGTGGTGGCCTGGGCGCGGGCCAGGGGCGCGATCGTCGTCAGCGACGAGTGCTACGCCGAGCTGGGCTGGGACGGGGTGGAGGTGCCCTCGATCCTCGATCCTCGCGTGTGCGGCGACTCCCACGAGGGCCTGCTGGCGCTGTATTCACTGTCGAAACAGTCGAATCTCGCCGGGTATCGGGCCGCGTTCGCCGCGGGCGATCCGGCGCTGGTGGCCGAACTGCTGGCCGTCCGCAAGCACGCGGGGATGATCCCGCCCGGGCCGGTGCAGGCCGCGATGACCGTGGCTCTCGGCGACGACGCACACGTGGCGCGGCAGAAGGCGCGCTATGCGGCCCGGCGTGAGACCCTCCGTGCGGCGGTAGAGGCGGCGGGGCTGCGCATCGAGCACTCGGAGGCCGGCCTCTACCTGTGGGCCACACGCGGCGAAGACTGCTGGGCCACTGTGGGCTGGCTCGCCGAGCGTGGCATTCTGGTGGCGCCCGGCGCGTTCTATGGCAAAGCCGCCAATCAATTCGTCCGTATTGCGCTGACTGCGACAGATGAGAGGGTGAATCAGGCTGCTGCGCGGCTGCGCAGCGTGTGAGGCTTGCCACCTCACCCGCACGGTGCCGGAGCCTGAGGCCTGACCCGTGCATTCCAAAGGGTAAGTTGCCGAATGCGGTTTGCACGGCGACCGCCGACGACAAAGGGAGCTCCTGTGACCGCTGACAAGCCAATGACGTTGATTCACTCCGGAGGCGACCTCCAGTTGCCGATCGTCGGGGCGACCGAGGGTTTCAACGGTGTCGACACCTCACAGCTACTGGCCAAGACAGACCATGTGGCGCTCGACGTCGGGTTCGTGAATACGGCCTCGTGCAAGTCGTCCATTACCTACATCGATGGTGACGCGGGCATTCTTCGCTACCGCGGATACCCGATTGCCGAACTGGCGGAGAAGTCGTCGTTTCTCGAAGTGAGCTACCTGCTCATCTACGGTGAGCTGCCCACGGCCGACGAGCTGGCCGCCTTCGACACCCGACTTCGTCGGCACACCTTGCTGCACGAAGACCTCAAGCTCTTCTTCAACGGCTTCCCGCGTGACGCGCACCCGATGCCGGTGCTGTCGTCGGCCGTCTCGGCGTTGTCCACTTTCTACCAGGACAGCCTCAACCCGTTCGACGACGACCAGGTCTCGCTGACCACCATCCGGTTGCTGGCCAAGATGCCCACGATCGCCGCATACGCGTACAAGAAGTCGGTGGGGCAGCCCTTCCTGTACCCCGACAACACGCTCAACGTGGTCGAGAACTTCCTGCGCATGACGTTCGGCTTCCCGGCCGAGCCCTACGAGATCGACCCCGACATGGTGCGGGCTCTCGACCTGTTGCTGATCCTGCACGCCGACCACGAACAGAACTGTTCGACCTCCACCGTGCGGCTCGTGGGTTCGAGCCATGCCAACATGTTCGCCTCGGTCTCGGCGGGCATCAACGCGCTGTTCGGGCCGCTGCACGGCGGTGCCAACCAGGCCGTACTCGAAATGCTCGACAAGATTCACAATGCCGACTACGACGTCGACACCTTCGTCAAGAAGGTGAAGGACAGGGAAGACGGCGTGCGGCTGATGGGCTTCGGACACCGGGTCTACAAGAACTACGATCCGCGCGCGGCCATCATCAAGAAGACCGCCCACGACATGCTTGAGAAGATGGGCAATGTCGACCCGCGGCTTGAGATCGCGATGCGACTCGAGGAGATCGCGCTGGCAGACGACTACTTCGTGGAGCGCAAGCTCTATCCGAATGTCGACTTCTACACCGGTCTGATCTACTCCGCGATGGGTTTCCCGACTCGCATGTTCACCGTCCTCTTCGCGCTGGGACGACTGCCGGGCTGGATCGCGCAGTGGCGCGAGATGATCAAGGACCCCGACACCAAGATCGGCCGCCCGCGGCAGGTCTACATCGGCGAGACCGAGCGGCCCTACGTGCCGATGACGGGTCGCGGCTGAGTTTCCCCCACGGGTGAACGACGCCCGGCGAGCCTTCGACGGTTCGCCGGGCGTCGTGCTTTGCGTCGGGCGGCTGTGTTCGCCTCGTGCACGCCAGATAAATAAGCGCCCTTAGGCGGGTTGCCCGAAGGTGGCCGACGCGGTCAGCTCACCGTGATGCTCACCCGAGTGCCCGCGTTGCCGGAGGCAGGGGCCCAGGCGTCGTCCCGGCCCCGGTTCCAGCGCTGGTCGGCCACGGTCACGGTGGTGATCTTGAGGTCGTCGGCGCCGGCCACTGCCCACTCGGCCACGGCCCAGGCCTGCCGGGTGTCGGGGGCGCTCACCACCAGCGTGGTCGGCCGATCGCCTGCCGAGGCCGACACGCCGGCCTCCTTCTCCAACGCGGCTCGGACAGTGGCTGCCCGCCCCGTCAGGCCGCCTGCTCCGGCCTGCTCGGCGGCCTCGTCGAGGGTGGGCAGCTGACAGGTCAAGCCTGCGGGTGAATGCCCCGCCAGAGCCGAGGCGAAAGCCCGCGCGGTGGGTTCGTGAAAGGCGTACGCGTCAGGGAAGGCCGAGCGCTGAACCTTCTGGGCGACCTCGGTGATGACCATCGTCTCGTAGCCCTTGATCTTCACCAGGGCGTCGTAGAACGCATTCGTCGAGTACACCGGGTCCATGATCTGGGTCGGGGTGCCCCAGCCCTGGGAGGGCCGTTGCTGGAACAGTCCGAGGCTGTCGCGGTCTCCGTAGTCGATGTTGCGCAGCTTCGACTCCTGCATGGCCGTGGCGATGGCGATGGACGCGGCCCGCGCCGGCAGGCCCCGGCGATCGGCGATGGCAGTGATGGTGGCCGCGTTGCGCGCCTGCTCCGAATCGAGCTGGTAGGACTCGCCGTTGGCCGTGGCCGTGCACTGCGAACTGGCGATCACGTGGTTGCGCGTGAACCAGGCACCGACCAACAGGCCGGCGATCACCGCCACGACCAGCCACGCACAGCCGGCGGGGCGCCGGTGCCGCGGTTCAGTTGGCATGCAGCGCCGCGTTGAGCTCGACCGGTCCGCCTGTGCGGGCTACGACCTCGACGGCACCGGTCTGAGAGTTGCGGCGGAACAGCAGCCCGTTGCGCCCCGAGAGCTCGGCGGCCTTCACCACGGTGACACCGTGCGAGCCGTGCACGCTCACCCGCATGCCGGCCGTGACGTAGAGCCCCGCCTCAACGATGCAGTCGTCGCCCAGACTGATGCCGATGCCGGCCTCGGCACCCACCAGAGAACGCTGCCCCACCGAGATGACCTGCTTGCCACCGCCCGACAACGTGCCCATGATCGAGGCGCCGCCGCCGAGGTCGGAGCCATCGCCGACGACGACTCCGGCCGAGATCCGGCCCTCGATCATCGCGGTGCCCAGGGTGCCGGCATTGAAGTTGCAGAAGCCTTCATGCATGACCGTGGTGCCCGGGGCCAGGTGCGCGCCGAGGCGCACCCGGTCGGCGTCGGCGATGCGCACGCCGGCGGGCACGACGTAGTCGGTCATCCGGGGAAATTTGTCGACCCCGAACACCTGCACCGGGCCGCGGGCGCGCAACCTCAGCCGGGTCGCCTCAAAGCCTTCGACGGCGCACGGCCCATGGTTCGTCCACACGATGTTCTGCAGGCACCCGAACAGGCCGTCGAGGTTCTGCCCGTGGGGGAGCACCAGGCGGTGCGAGAGCAGGTGCAGGCGCAGGTAGCCGTCTGCGGCGTCGGCCGGGGGAGCGTCGAGGTCGATGCTGGTGAGCACCACCTCGGTGCGTACGCCGCGGGCCTCGTCGCTGGTTTGGAGCGCCGTCAGCTCGGCCGGGGCCGATTGCACGGTGGTGCCCTGTGGCGGCGTGCCGAGGCTCGGCGCGGGATACCAGGTGTCGAGGACGGTGCCTCCGACGGTGACGGTGGACAACCCGAAGCCCCAGGCGCTGCGCTCGCTCATGAGGCAAGCCTAAGGGCGCGCCATCCAATAACCACTGCGGTTACTTCCTGGCGAGCCCAAAGGGCAGGCCGCCCCGCACACCCAGGCCATAAGGTGAGGAGGTGACTTCGACGGACGCGCCGACCGTGCCAGCACTCGACCTCGACGGCGATGTCGTCGATCTCACCAGAGCCCTGTGCGACATCGAATCGGTCAGTGGCAACGAGCGACGACTCGCCGACGCGATCGAGATCGCACTGCGGCGCTTCCCGCACCTGGAAGTGCTCCGCGACGGCGACGCCGTGGTGGCACGCACCAACCTTGGCCGCGGCGAGCGGGTGGTGGTGGCGGGTCATATCGACACCGTGCCGCTCCGCCGTCCCGAGCCGAACCTGCCCACCTGGGTGGTGGGCGACGACCTGCGTCCGGTGGGCGGTGCCGATGAGCGGGTGCTCTACGGCCGCGGCACGGCTGACATGAAATCGGGTGTGGCGGTGCAATTGTCGGTGGCGGCCACGGTGAGCGCTCCCACCCGGGATGTCACGTGGGTGTTCTACGACCACGAAGAGGTGGAGGCGACCAAGAACGGCCTGGGCCGGATCGCCAGGCACCACCCGGAGTGGCTCGACGGGGTGTTCGCGGTGTTGTGCGAGCCATCGTCGGCCGGGGTCGAGGGGGGCTGCAACGGCACCATCCGGGTCGAGGTGAGCACGCGCGGCAAGGCGGCGCACTCGGCGCGAGCGTGGTTCGGGGTCAACGCGATTCACGCCGCGGGCGAGATCCTGCGGCGGCTTGAGGCATATCAGGCGCGTGATGCCGTAACGGTCGACGGCCTGGTGTACCGGGAGTCGATGTCGGCGGTGCTGATCAGCGGTGGCACAGCCACGAACGTCATTCCGGACAGCTGTGTGGTCACCGTCAACTATCGGTTCGCCCCCAATCGATCGGTGGCCGAGGCCGAGCAGCATCTGCGCGAGCTGTTCGAGGGCTTCGACGTGCGGGTGACCGATTCCAGCGCGGGCGCCCGACCGGGTCTCGACCATCCGGGTGCGGCAGCCTTCGTGGCCGCCGTAGGTGCCGAACCGACCCCGAAGTACGGCTGGACGGATGTGGCCCGGTTCTCTGAGATGGGTGTGCCGGCAGTCAATTTCGGCCCGGCCGAGGCCATTCTGTCGCACACCGACGACGAGCACTGTCCGGCCGAGGCCATCGTCAGGTGTCGGGACGCCCTGGCCCGGTGGTTGAGCTCGTGACCAGCGGTGCGGACGCTGATCCGTTGCTGGAGCTCGACGGGGACGGTGTGCACCTGCGGGGGCCGGTGCAGTTGCGGCGCAACCAGGTGCCCCTCACCACCACCGACCAACGGCTGCTCGACTCGCGCGAGAGTGCCGATTGGCTGCACACCGATCCCTGGCGGGTACTGCGGATCCAGGCCGAGTTCGTGGAGGGCTTCGGCGCACTGGCCGAGCTGGGCCCGGCGATCACCGTCTTCGGCTCGGCTCGAACGCCACGCGACCATCCCAACTATGCGCTTGGTGAGCGGCTGGGACGCCTGCTCGCCGAAGCCGGTTACGCGGTGATCACCGGTGGCGGCCCCGGCACCATGGAGGCCGTCAACAAGGGGGCCTGTGAGGCCGGCGGGGTGTCCGTTGGCCTGGGAATCGAGCTGCCCTTCGAACAGGGCATCAACCAGTGGGTCGACCTGGGGGTGAACTTCCGATACTTCTTCGCCCGCAAGACGATGTTCGTCAAGTACTGCGAGGGGTACGTCGTGCTGCCGGGCGGGTTCGGAACCCTGGACGAGCTCTTCGAGGCCGCCACCCTGGTGCAGACCGGCAAGGTCACCTCGTTTCCCATCGTGCTCCTCGGGAGCTCTTACTGGAACCCGCTGCTCGACTGGCTCAAAGGCTCGGCGGTGCCGCACGGCACCATCTCGCCGCGTGATCTCGACCTGTTCACGGTCACCGACGACCCGCAGGAGGCCGCGGCCGTGGTCACGAGCGGCAAGTAGCCACTCGCGGGCCTGCCCTTTGATCTCGTGCCGGGCTGCGGTTAGCCGCGGGGCGGAATGTCACACCCAGGTTCCCGGTCGGGGGCGTCGTCGGTCGTCCGTGGCACGATGTTGCCCATGCCCGTCGTCATCGTCGTCGTCGCCATTGTGGTGATCGGGGTCGTCGCCGCCGTGGCGTTGGGGCGGGTCAGGGGTGGTCTGGTCGATCCACGTCCGCCACGGGCCGACAATGTGCTGCCCCCGGGCCGACTCGAGGCCGCCGATGTGGCCGGGGTGCGATTCTCGGTGGCTCTGCGCGGCTACCGGATGGACGAGGTCGACGAGTTCGTCGACCGAATGCGGGCGGAGTTGCGTGCCACGGAGCTCGAACTGGCCCAGGCACGCCAGGCACGTCCCTTGGCGTTCGCGCCGGCAGAGCCAGACGACCGGATGGTGCGCGCAACCGACCTCACGAGCGACGACCAGCCTGCCCAGCAGCCGGGCGGGGAGCCCGGCACGATCGCATGATGGATCCCGGGGCGAGAGCGCGCGGGTGCCCGCGGCGCGAGAGGCATGGGTGATGCCGGGCTCGCAGCCTTCCGCCGGCCTTGTCCCCACCGACGACGGCCGGGCCCGCTGTCGCTGGCCGGGCCAAGATCCCCTGTACGTGCGCTATCACGATGAGGAGTGGGGCGTGCCGGTGCGGGGGGAGCGCGCGTTGTTCGAGCGGATAACGCTGGAGGCCTTTCAGTCCGGGCTCTCATGGATCACGGTGCTGCGCAAGCGTGCGGCCTTCCGGGAGGCCTTCGCCGGCTTCGATCCCGTGCCCGTGTCGCGGTTCACGCTCGACGACCGGGCCGAGCTGCTGGCCAACGCGGCCATCATCCGCAACCGGGCCAAGATCGATGCCACCATCCGCAACGCCTCGGCCGTGCTGCGAGTGCGTGAGGGCGTCAACGGCGGCCTGGATGGCCTGATCTGGTCGTTCGCACCTGACAAGCCGCGCCCCGCGCCTAAGACCGTCGCAGACATTCCGAGTGTCTCGCCGGAGTCGGTGGCGCTGGCCAAAGAGCTCAAACGCCGCGGCTTCTCCTTCGTGGGCCCCACCACGGCGTACGCCTCGATGCAGGCGTGCGGCCTCGTCGATGACCACCTGTCTGGATGTCTGGCCCGTCGGCAGCCCTGATCGCGGCGCGCGAGGCCGCCATCAGGGTGCGGGGTCGCCGGCTGCCGGGATGGGTGCTGGCGCTGGCGGTGTACCTGGTGGCGCGGCTGTTCACCGCCGTGGTCACGCTGATCGTGGCCCACACCCAGGTGGCCAATCTCTGGACGACTGCCTCGCCGGGTTACGGCGCCTTCGTCAGCATGTGGGACGGCGATCGCTATCGCCGGATCGCCGAGCAAGGCTATCCCTTGCCGGTGCCGGTCGATCTGTTCGGCCGTCCGACGCAGAGCGAGTGGGCCTTCTTTCCCGCCTACCCGGTGCTGGTACGGCTCGTCATGGTGATGACGCGGTTGCCGTTCACGGTTGCCGCGCCTGGTCTCTCGCTCGTGCTCGGCTGTTGGGCCACGGTCCTGGCGTATCGCTTGTTCGCCCGGCATGCCCGACGCGCCAATGCCTTGGCCGCGGTCGCGTTGTTCGCGGTCTTCCCCACCTCGCCGGTGCTCCAGTACAGCTACAGCGAGTCGACCTGCCTGTTGGGGCTGATGGGGGTGTTGCTGTTCCTCGACCGGCAGCGCTACGGCCGGGCGACGGCGTTCGCCGTGCTGCTCGGGCTATCGCGCCCGATCGGCCTGGCCGTTGTGCCGGTGATCGCGCTGCACCTGGCCTGTCGCTGGTGGTGCACCCGGCGCTGGCGTAGCCGAGCGGTGGCGCGGGGATTGCCCGGCCCGGTTCGTCGCCCTGGAAATCTTGCATGGGGGATGGTGCTACTGGTGGTGAGTGCGCTGGCAGCGCTGCTCTTTCCTGCCGTGGTAGCCGTGGCCGCCGGCCGGGTCGACGGCTATACGGCGGTTCAGGTCGCGTGGCGGGCATCCGACCGGATGGAGTACCTGACCCCCTGGCTCTGGATGTCGCGCTATGTGTTCGGCGCGGCGGGACCATGGGTGCTCGCGGTAGGCGTAGTGCTGGTGGTGGTGGGGTTGGCGAGTCCCGCGGCCCGAGGGCTCGGGCTCACCATGTGGTCGTGGTGCGTCGGATACACGTGCTACTTGGCTGCGGTGGTCGACCCTTTCAGCTCTCTGCCGCGCTTTCTGCTGTTCTACGCTCCGCTGGGGTTGGCTGTGGCGGGGTCGGGCGCACACCGTGGCAGACGCGCGAACCGCCGCCGGTGGGTCTGCGTGCTGCTGGTCGGGACGGCGTTCGTCGTGGGTCAGGTGCTGTGGATCGCCGTCCTCTGGCGGTTCACGCCGCCCAGTGATTACCCGCCGTAGCCGGGCCGGCGGGGCGGAACGAACACTCTGGGTGGCGGTCGGTTTCGTCCGACGCGTGCTCGCTGGAATACTTGGGCCCGAACGCTGCACCCGTGGCGAGGTACCGCCGGGCGATGAGGCCCGGCACATGAGGAAGGGGAGGTGCTCCGATGGCGGCCATGAAGCCCAGGACAGGCGACGGCCCACTGGAGGTCACCAAGGAGGGTCGCAACATCATCCTGCGCATGCCGCTCGAAGGTGGCGGTCGCCTGGTGGTCGAGATGACGCCCGACGAGGCGACCAATCTTGGCGATGCTCTGAGGGGTGCCGTTGGCTGATGCTGCCCGTGGGCGCTCCGGCCTGCGTGGTCGGCCGGGTGCGATCCAGGCCCACCTCGGACGGCCCACCCAGCACCGGGTGGGTCTTCTGTTGTGGTTGGAGTGGGCCGAGTAGTGCCGCTATGGGCGACTCATGGGCGCTAAGGCGGCCTGGGTTTCGGACGCTATGACAGTGCCCCGCGGGGCGGGGTAGCGTCATAGTCCCCTTACCCCCACCCCTGCACACCGGTGAATTGTGGGAGGCCTCATCCGGGCCGACGCAGATCGCGCCGCCCAGCTCTCACCGCTGCACGCACCGTGAAGCTGTGGGACGCCCTCGGCGGGGACAGGCCGTGAGTGGATGGTCGTCGTGGCCCTGGCACCTCACTGCGCGTAGCTGAGACCGACAAGTCCCGAGCTGGAGGAGATGGCCGTGCCTGCCCCACTGTTCACCGAGCGCACCTTGCCTGACGTGGTGCTCGACGATCGCGAGGGCGCCTCCTGGCTCGCCCTGCCGGTCGGCCTGTTGCGCACACCCGCTCCGACGACGGCGGGTGGCGTGCCACCGGAGCGGCCAACTGCGCCGGGCGCTTCCCGGGGCGCGTTGCCAGCGGCAACCCGCGCCGCCCTGGAGAGGCTGCAGCTCGACCTTGCCGACATCGCCCGGGACACCAGGTTCACAGGCGCGGCCGGAAGTGTGCTGGCCTTCCCCGTGGCCCCAGGCGTGCTGTCAGGCACCCGGCGGGTGTTGCTGGTGGGCACCGGCGATGGTTCGCGTACTGACCTGCGCCGCGCCGGGGCGGCACTGGCGCGGACCTGCACCGGAATGGAGGCGGTGGCGACCTTCGCGCTCGCCGACGCCGACGACGACCTGACTGCGGCGTTCGTCACCGGATTCCTGCTCGGCGCCTATCAGCCACCTGCCAGCGGCACGAAGACCCGTCCCGGGCCCGTGGGGACGCTTGTCCTGCTCGGCCTTGCGCCCCGCGCCAGCGCCCTGGAGACGATCGAGGCGGCGCGATCGGCCGCCCGCGCCACCTGGCTGGCGCGTGACCTGGCGGGCACATCGTCGGCCATCAAGAATCCGCCCTGGCTGGCTCGCGCGGCAGCCGACCTGGCGCAACCTGCCGGGCTGAGCGTCAAGACCTGGACCGAACGGGAACTCGCCGCGGAGGGATTCGGCGGTCTGCTGGCGGTGGGCGCCGGCTCGTCCACCCCGCCCCGGCTCGTCACAGTCGGCTATGAGCCGCGAGGCAGACAGGCCGACCCGGGTGAGCAGGACAAGCAGGGCAAGCACGTGGTGCTGGTGGGCAAGGGCATCACCTTCGATACAGGCGGCCTGTCGATCAAGCCGGCCGAGGCGATGGTGCCGATGCGCACCGACATGACCGGGGCCGCCGTCGTGCTTGCCACGGTGCTGGCGGCTGCTCGCAGGGGCGTGCCACACCGCGTCACCGCCGTGCTGGCACTCGCGGAGAATGCGGTGGGAGCCAACGCCTACCGGCCCGGGGACGTGGTGACCACCTGGGATGGCACCACGGTGGAGATCGCCAACACAGACGCCGAGGGACGCATCGTGCTTGCCGACGCCCTCGCCTGGGCCGGGGCAATCCTGAAGCCCGACGTCATGATCGACGTGGCGACCCTCACCGGAGCCGCAACCCTCGGGCTGGGACGTGGGCACGGCGCCCTCTACAGCGGCGACGACACCCTGGCCGGCGAGCTCGTCGCCGCAGGTCAGCGGGCCGGGGAGCGGCTGTGGCGAATGCCCTTGGTGGCCGATTACGATCCCGCGATCCGTTCGGAGCTGGCCGACCTGTCGCAGGTGCCTGCCACCAAGGAGTTCGGTGGCGGTGGTTCGATCACGGCGGCGCTGTTTCTTCAAGAGTTCAGCCGCGGCGCGAACGCCTGGGCCCACCTCGACATCGCCGGGCCGGCCCGTGCCGGCGCAGACAGCCACGAGATCAGCAAGGGTCCCACCGGGTTCGGCGCGCGGGTACTGCTCGACTGGCTTGCCGGCTGACTCGACTGGCCCGGCAGCCGGGCCCCGGGCACTAGTCTTACGGAGTTGCCAAGTCGGGCCACCGGTCGTGGCCCGCGACCAAGGAGAGCACCATCAGCGCCGTATCCGCCGCCACCTGGACCTATGCCGAGGGTTTCGTCCCAGAGTCAGAGATCGTCACGCGTGCGCGTGGCCGGGCTGAAGAACTCGGCTGTGTTCCCGTCATGCCCGGTGTGGCGAGTGCGCTGCGGGTGCTGGCTGCTGCCATCGGTGCCCGCTCCATCGTCGAGGTCGGCACGGGGACGGGTGTCTCGGGCCTGGCGCTGCTGGCGGGCATGGGTGAAGGGGGCGTGCTCACCACGATCGACATCGAGGCCGAACATCAGCGTGCGGCCAGGGAGGCTTTCGCCGAGGCCGGCATTCGGCACCAGCGCACCCGGCTCATCACGGGGCGGGCCCTGGAAGTGCTGCCGCGGCTGACGGACGGTGCCTATGACCTCGTACTGCTCGACGCGGACAAGCCCGAGCTGCCCGCCTATCTCACGCAAGCCCTTCGCCTGCTACGCACCGGCGGCCTGCTGGCCGTCGACAACGCGCTCTGGAAAGGCAAGGTGGCCGATCCGGCGCAGCGCGACGAATCGACCACGGCCATCCGAGAGCTTGGCCGGGCCGTTCGCAACGACGAGACCCTCGTGCCGGCCATGCTTCCCATCGGTGACGGCCTGCTCGTGGCCGTCAAGCGCTGATGCCCGCAATCGGTTGAGCCGGGAAACAGTCGTGGCTCGGCCGACGCCCGGGGCGCGCGGCAACCGAGTTCGCACGCCCTGTTCACCGAAAGTCCAGCGAGTTCCCAGGAAGGTCGGGAACTCTTGAGGACGTCAGAGAGTTGTACAGCCTGACGCCCTTATCCCCAGCAAGGACGTGGTGCCATGACCGTGACCGCCCAGCCGACCGTCTCTTCCGGAGACGGCCAGCCCGAGCGTGCCCTCGACAACCGTGTGGCTGCCGAGTCTGAGTGGGTCGCGCCGTCGTGGGAACAGATCGTCACCGATCACTCCGCACGTGTGTACCGGCTCGCCTACCGCCTCACCGGCAACCGCCAAGACGCCGAAGACCTCACACAAGAGGTGTTCGTGCGCGTCTTCCGTTCACTCGACAGCTACCGGCCCGGCACCTTTGAAGGCTGGCTGCACCGGATCACGACAAATCTCTTCCTCGATCAGGTGCGGCGCAAGCAGAAGATCCGCTTCGATGCCCTCGCCGAAGACTTCGGCGACCGGGTCGCCGGCAAAGACCCAGGTCCGGAGCGCGCCTTCGAGCAGGCCAATCTCGATCTCGATATCCAGGCGGCCCTGGCCCAACTGCCCCCACAGTTCCGCGCCGCGGTGGTGCTCTGCGACATTGAGGGTCTCACCTATGAAGAGATCGCCGACGTGCTCGAGGTGAAGCTGGGCACTGTCCGCTCCCGAATCCACCGCGGTCGCGCCATGCTTCGTGAGGCGTTGGCGCACCGCGACCCTGCCGTCGTGCGGGCCACCCCCGTGGCTCCTCGGCCGGCGCTACCTCGTTTCCCCAGACTGTCGGGAGGGAGGGCATAAGTGCTTGGCGGCTACCTGCTCGGCGGCCACATCGGTGCGGCCACCTCCGACCTCCTCGACGGGCGGCTCAGTGCACCCGACGAGCATCGGGCTCGGCTGCATCTCGGCCGTTGCAGGTTCTGTGCCGCCGCAGTAGCCGCGGAGCAGGAAGCGCGCGATGCGCTGCGGCACGCCGCCACGGCAGACGATCGGCTGGGCCCGTCCAACAACCTGATGGCTGGGTTGCTGGCCCTGTCGATGCCGGCCGGCACCCCGAGTGCGCCGATCGGCTCGTCGGCACCGCTGGGTGGTCACGCACAGCCACCGGGTGCCGGTGCGCACCTGCCCGGTGCTGATGCTCAACTCATGGGTGCCGCGGCGGCGACCGCCGACCCTTTCCGATACCCAAGCCCCGGTTCGCCCTTTGGCGCCGTCGTCGCTGACGGAGCAGTTCCGGCAGCGGCTCCCGCGGTTCAACCCGCGTCCAAACTCGAGGGGCTTGGCCCGGCACCGGCCCGGGGGCTGCCGGGCGAAGCGGGGCGAGCGCGACGCTCACGCGTCAAGGGGGCACTTGTGCTCTCGACCGTGCTGGTCTCGTCGGTCAGTGTCGTGGCTGCCGCTGGCGGGGCTTCGTCGAGCCCGCCCCCGGCAGCCACGCGGGTCGGCCGTCCCGGCATGAGCGCCTCCACAGTTGCTGGCTCTGTGCTCTTCAGCAACTCCGGAGTGCGGCCACCGATGCTGGCAAGTCATTCGGTGAGTCTGGTGCTGCCCACCCCTTCCGCAAGCCCCTGAAGGCCCGGCCGCTGTGGCGTTTGCGTGCACGCGCGGGCCGGCCGAGCGGTAGGTTCTCAAAGCATGCATGGTGGTCGCGACGCCCGCTCGAAGTGCCGTCTAGGGGCCGTCGTCTGTTCGCCGAGTGAGTCTTGGCCAAGTGAGTCGGAGAGCATCAGGTGTTTGACATCAACGGGGCTGAGTTCCTGGTCCTGCTCGTGGTGGTGCTTGTCGTCGTCGGGCCCGAACGGTTGCCCACCTACGCCGCCCAACTCGGCCGGTGGGTGCGCGAGCTGCGCAAGCTGGCCGTGGGTGCCCGCGAGCACGTGCGGGCCGAGCTCGGCCCGGAGTTCGATGACGTCGACTGGTCCAAGCTCGACCCGCGTCAGTACGACCCCCGTCGCATCGTGCGGGAGGCGTTGACCGAGGCCTGGGACGACGACGCGACCTCCAAGCCCAAGACCGCTGACCCGGCTGAGGCCGCCGTCGACCTGACGAAGCCGGCCCCCAGGCTGTCGGTGCGCAAGCCCGGCGAACCCGCACCGTTCGACAGCGACGCCACCTAAGGCCGAGCCCTAAGGCGTTCGCCGGCACATGACCCGCGCCCATTTCCCGACGCGCCCCTAGCGCCGGGTCAGGCCTGGGTCAGCGTCCCACCGGAGTCAGGCCCAGCGACCGGCCGGCCAGTCCGCGGGCGCGCGTGGACAGCTGTCGTGCGATTCCACGCAGCGCGACGCTGGCTGCGGAGTCGGGGGCGGCGAGCACGGCGGGGGTGCCGTCGTCGCCCGCCTCGCGCAGGGTCACGTCCAACGGAATCTGACCGAGCAGCGGTACGGGGGCACCGGTGAGCTGAGACAGCGACTGCGACACCCGCTGGCCGCCGCCCGTGCCGAAGACGTCCATCCGCGATCCGTCAGGCAGCTCCATCCACGACATGTTCTCCACCACGCCCACGATCTGCTGGTGGGTCTGCGTGGCGATGGAGCCGGCCCGTTCTGCCACTTCTGCAGCGGCCTGCTGCGGGGTGGTGACCACGAGGATCTCCGCGTTCGGCAACAGCTGGGCCACCGAGATCGCCACGTCACCCGTGCCGGGGGGCAGGTCGAGCAGCAGTACGTCGAGATCGCCCCAGAAAACATCGGCCAGGAACTGCTGCAGCGCCCGGTGCAGCATCGGGCCGCGCCAGACCACCGGCTGGTTGCCGGGCACGAACATGCCGATCGAGATGACCTTCACCTCATGCGCGATGGGCGGCAGGATCATGTCATCGCTCACTCGGGTCGGCTGGCCCGACACCCCGAGCATGCGTGGGACGGAGAACCCGTAGATGTCGGCATCTACCAGGCCCACCCGCAGGCCGTCCGCGGCCATCGCCGCAGCGAGGTTCACCGTCACCGACGACTTGCCCACGCCGCCCTTGCCGGAGGCAACCGCATACACCCGCGTCAACGAGCCGGGCTTGGCGAAGGGCACCTCGCGTTCGGCCTGGCCGCCCCGCAGCTTGTCTTTGAGGGCGGTGCGCTGCTCGTCGCTCATGACATCGAGGCCCACCCGCACCCCGGTGACGCCGGGCACCGACTCGACCGCAGAGGTCACGTCCTTGGTGATGCGGTCGCGCATGGGGCAGCCGGCCACGGTGAGATAGACCTCGACGCTCACCAGTCCACCGTCGACGGTTACCGACTTCACCATGTCGAGTTCGGTGATGGGGCGGCGGATCTCGGGGTCGTTGACCTTTGTGAGGGCAGCTTGAACGGCCTCGACCGATGGTGATGTCATGCCACCGATGTTAGGCGCGCTTGGAGGTGCGCTCTGCCGCGGGTGGTGAGCCGCCCGGATTGCCCGCTCGGCGCTCATCGCCGGGGGCCGGCCCGATCAGGCTGCGTTCGGAGAGATCTTCGAGCAGCTCGCGAAGCTCGGAGCGCAGGTAGTCGCGGGTGGCCACGTCGCGCAGGGCGATCCGCAGCGCCGCCACCTCACGCGCCAGGTACTCGGTGTCGGCGAGGTTTCGTTCGGCCCGTTGACGATCCTGTTCGAGCGAGAATCGGTCTCGGTCGTCCTGCCGGTTCTGCGCGAGCAGGATCAGCGGTGCGGCGTAGGAGGCCTGCAGCGACAGGATCAGCGTCAGCAGCGTGTAGTTGAGAGAGCGCGGGTCGAACTGGAGTCGCTCGGGACCCCAGGTGTTCCAGACCAGCCACACCGCGACGAAGATCGTCATGTACACGAGGAACCGCGGTGTGCCCATGAAGCGCGCGAATCGCTCTGACCACACACCGAAGGTCTCGGGATCGACCCCGGGGCGAGGCACCAGCTGGCGGCGCATCTCGCGCGGGGTGTCAAGGGCGGCCCTACCTCGTTGCTCAGCCATCCTCGCCCTCCTCGCCGTGTTCGCGCCAGTCTTCGGGCAGCAGGTGGTCGAGCACGTCGTCGACCGTGACCGCGCCCAGCAAGTGGTCGTCGTCGTCGGTCACCGGTAGGGAGACCAGGTTGTAGGTTGCCAGCCGCCGGGTGATCAAGCCCAACGGGGCGTCGGTATCGAGCGGTTCGATGCCCTTGTCGAGCAGAGCTCCCACCGCCAGATGCGGCGGCTCGCGCAGCATCCGCTGCAGGTGCACAGTGCCCAGGAATCGGCCGGTGGGGGTCTCGTGAGGGCCCCGGGTCACGTACACGGCGGCCGCCAAGGCTGGAGAGATGTCGGCCCGGCGCACCAGGGCAAGGGCCTCGGCGACGCTCGCCTCGGGTCCGAGCACCACCGGTTCGGTGGTCATCAGGCCGCCTGCGGTGTTCTCGTCATAGGCCAGCAGCCGGCGGACGTCCTCGGCCTCCTCCTCGTCCATCGCCAGCAGCAGTTGCTCCTGCAGCTCGTCGCCCAACTCGCCCAGCAGGTCGGCCGCGTCATCCGGCTGCATAGCCTCGAGCACGTTGGCGGCCCGATGGGTGTCGAGGGCGTTGATGATCTCCACCTGGTCGTCGTCGGGCAGCTCTTCGAGTACGTCTGCCAACCGGTCGTCATCGAGCTCCGCGGCGAGCTCGGCGCGCCTTTTGCCTGACATGTCGTGCAACATCTCGGCGATATCGGCCGCCCGGAGATCGGCGAACGACGCCAACAAGAGGCTGGCACCCTGGTTCTCGGCCTCGCCGGCGAGGCCGGCCACCTCGCTGATGTCTACCAGCAGGGTCTCGCCACGGCGGCGCCATCGGGCGCCCAGGCCACGCATCACCTGCCCCTTGCGGACGAACACCTTCGGGATCGACCAGATGCCCCGTGGTGTGCGTTGCAGGGCCAGGTCTTCGACCACGGCGGGAGAGCCGTCGGCCAGCTGCACCTGACGCTCCAGCACCTCGGCGATCACAAGCAGCTCGGTCTCATGCTTGACGAAGCGGCGCAGGCTCAGCACCCCGGTGGAGCTGACCTGGCCCGCGTCCATGCTCGTCACCCGCTGCATCGGCATAAAGACCCGTTTGCGACCGGGCACCTCCACCACCAGCCCACGAGCCTGCGGCTGATTGCGCTCGCCATGCATGACGATGACGACGTCGCGCACCTTGCCCACCTGGTCGCCCACTGGGTCGAAGACCGGGAGGCCCGCCAGGCGTGCTGAGAAGACGCGGCCAGAGGTGCTCACGAGGGTCAGGCTAGCGTGCCGGTGAGGGTGGGCTTGTGACTGTTTCAGGCCTGGCGTCGAGCACGTAGGTGCGCTCGCATCGGACGCCAGCCCCGGGGCCGAACCGATTCGACACTCACCGCGTGCAGGCCGCCGTCAAGGGCGGGTTCGACAGGGGGCCCCGCCGGATCGAGGCGCACGAGCGTCGACTCGGTGGCCCACCGCTCGGCCGGGTCAGTGCTGCCGTTGAGCCGGTCGGAGGCCAATGCTGCGGACGCGGCGAGCCAGGCCGCGGTGCCCGGGGACAGCGGCGTGGCGATCATCGGCACTCTCAGCACGGCCGCGCCACTGTCTTTGCTCGGAACGGTCACCTGCACCGGGCCTGGCAGCTGCCCGAACGGCGAAGGCTGCTCGGGCCCGTCGACCACAGCGTGGATGGCGCCGTCGTGCCAGCCGAACCAGAGGGGTTGCGAGGAGGCGCCGGTATCCACCCAGATCAGGCCCGCCTTGCTCGCCAGGGCGCTGAGCCGGGCCGCTGCGGTGTCGTCCATCGTCCTAGCCTCGCACGTGTCCTGGGCCGAAAGAGGGCTCAGGCCTTGAGCCGGTGACCCGCAGCGGGCCCGATGCGCCACACCAGGGGCACTGTGCCGAGCGTGAGCAGGGCCAGGATCACGAAGGTCGCACGGTAGGCGGCGAGGTCGCCCGAGCCGCCGGTAGGGCCCAACACTCGGTCGGCTGCGGCCAGGCAGAGCATGGCCAGCGTGACCCCCAGCCCGCCTGCCAACTGCTGCAGCGTGGTGGACAGTGAGTTGGCGTCGCGCAGCTGCCCCTTGGGCACGTCGGCCAGCGCTAACGTGCCGTAGCCGGTGAAGCCCACCGAGCGGGCTGCGCCGCTCACGACAAGCAGCCCCACGATGAGCAGCGGGGGTGAGTGCGGGGTGAGCAGGGCAAGCCCCAGCATCGTGAGTGCCAAGATCGTGGACGAGCTGCCGATCACCACGCGGAACGGCAGCCCCCGAAGCAGACCGGTGGTGGCGGGCTTGATGCCCAGGTTGCCCACGAACACGGCCACCACATAGGCGCCTGCCCGCATCGGGCTCCAGCCGAAGCAGACCTGCAGCATGAGGGGGAGCGCAAACGGCACAGCGTAGGTGGTCGCTCTGAAGAGGCTGCCCTCGGCGTGAGCCAGCCGGAAGGTGCGGATGCGCAGCACGCGCAAGTCGATCAGGGGGTGTCTGGCCGCCAGCAGATGACGAACTGTGAGCGTGCCGGCCAGTGCCGCGATGAGCAGGCCGCCGACCACGACGACCGGGTTCGAGGACGACGAACCCACTGCGTCCGTGCCGAGCACGAGCGATCCCACCGCGAGCGCGCTGAGCCCGAAGCCCACCCAGTCGAGACCGGGCAGTTCCGCACGATGGTCGGGCACCACCCGCACGGCGACGACGGCGGCGATCGCGCCCAGTGGAACGTTGACCAGGAAGATCCAGTGCCACGACAGGTAGCTGGTCAGCGCCCCGCCCAGCAGGGCGCCACGACGGGAGCGGTGAGGGCCGGCCAGGTCAGGAACGCGATCGCCCGGATAAGCTCGGACGGTTCGGTGGCCTGCAGCACCACCAGCCGGCCCACCGGAACCATCAGGGCGCCCCCTATGCCCTGCACCACCCGAGCCATGGAGAGCACCAGCAGGGTGGGGGAAGCGGCACAGGCCAGCGAGGAGACGGCGAACACCACGATCGCGGTCAGGAAGACCCGGCGGGTTCCGAAGCGCTCAGCCACCCAACCGCTGGCGGGGGTGCCCACGGCCACCGTCAGGAGATAGGCCGTGATGGCGATGCCGACATCCGTGGGCCGCACCCCGAGAGACCGGGCCAGATCGGGCGCGGCCGTGGCGACGATCGTGCCGTCGAGCAACTCCATGAACGTGGTGCCGGCGACCAGCAATGCGAGGGTGCGCCGGGCAGCCATGCCCGAAACCTAGCGGCTGCGCCTGGACGTGTTGGACAGGCAGCCCCGCACGGCGGGCACACACCGTCCAGCCGTTGGCCCGGGCTCAGTGGCGGCGGGCCTGCGGCGGGACGCGCTCAGCGGTGGGCGGGCTCCAAGGGCAGCGCCGACCAGAGGCCATCGCGAAAGGCGGGTGGCAGAGCGAGCTGCGCCTTCAACACCTCGACCGGGGGGTTGCGGCGCGCAGCCTGAGCGGCCTGCGCATCGAGCAACTCCAACTGCGCGGTCCAGTCGTTCAGGACGTCATGGGCCACCAGCCGATTGAAATGTCGCACGTGCAGGCCGCGTACCAGCCAGCAATACACCATCGACAATGGCACTACAGAAAGGGCGAAAAGGCCGTACATGTGTCTCTCCTTAGATGGGGAGCCGACCACCCTGTCGACAGATTTTGCAGATCTCAACGACGCCGACCGGAACCTGTCTCTCGCCCTGCCACGCAAGAGATCACACTCCGTCAATACCAGTAACCACCCTTTTCCAACGTCCAGGCAAGCCGACGGCATTCCGGGCGGATTGAGGGCAATCTCACATCGGTTCGACGCACCCTTGGACACGCTCAGGTAACGTGACCATGTCGTGACATTCGCTGAGTGAAACTCGGGATTGACCTTGAGCCTCGCGTACCCCTGAATACGTTGAGCCAACCTCTCCCGCCACCGACCAAAGGATGCTCATGGCAGGCGACGCCCACCTCGACAAGGGAGGTCAGACCAGGAGAGCCACGATGAGTGGCTGGATCGGGTCTGCTCTCGAGTACTACGACTTCTTCATCTACACCACGGCCGCAGGCCTGATCTTCCCGGAGATCTTCTTCCCGGCCGACGACCCACGCATGGGTGTCATCGGTGCCATGGGCATCTACGGCATCGCCTACATCGTGCGACCCATCGGCGCCTTCGTCCTGGGTTCATGGGGTGACAAGCACGGACGCAAGAACGTCCTCGTCATGTGCATGTTGCTCATGGGTGTCTCGACCGTGGCAGTGGCGGTCCTGCCCACCTACCAGCAGGTGGGCTTCCTAGCCCCGGCACTGCTGATGGTCCTGCGCATCATTCAGGGCTTCGCCGTCGCGGGCGAGATCTCCGGTGCCTCCTCGATGATCATGGAGAGCGCTCCGTTCGGTCGCCGTGGCTTCTTCGGCTCCTTCTCGCTGCAGGGCACCCAGGCCGGTCAGCTGCTGGCCGCCGCGGTCTTCCTGCCGCTCGCCACCTTCCTGCCGGAAGCTTCCTTCAACTCGTGGGGCTGGCGTATTCCGTTCGCCCTGAGCGTGTTCGTGATCATCGCCGGCTACCTGATCCGGCGCAACGTGCACGAGACCGAGGCCTTCACGGAGGAGTCGGAAGAGGGCGTCGTTCCGGCGTCGCCGATCGCCACTGTCTTCCGCGACAACGGCAAGCAGATGGTGCTCGTGTTCTGCATGGCGCTGACCAACATCATCGCCGTGACGACCTCGGTGTTCGGTGCCGCGTACGCCACTCAGCCGGGCTACGGCATCAACATGGCGAAGAGCATCTACGTCGTCATTCCGCTCGTGGGCAACGCCCTTGCCCTGGTCCTGATCCCGATCGTCGGCAACCTGTCCGACAAGATCGGCCGGCGCCCACCCATCATGTTCGCCACCCTGGTGTGCGGTGTGATGTCGTTCGCCTACCTCTGGTCGGTCAGCCAGAAGAACGTCCCGCTGGCGATCTTCTTCTCGCTGCTCATGTGGGGTGCCTGCTACCAGGGCTACAACGCGGTGTTCCCGGCCTTCTACCCGGAGCAGTTCCCCACCAAGACCCGCGTCACGGGCATGGCCATCGCTCAGAACCTCGGCACCGCGGTGTCGTCGTTCATGGGCGTGGTGTTCACCAGCATCGTCCCGCCGGCTGCGGTGGACAAGGGTGAGATCCCGCCCACTGCCGCCCACGCGGTCGGTGTCGTCGGTGGTATCACGCTGGTGATCTGCCTCATCGCCTTCGTCGGCGCCTTGCTCTCGAAGGAGACCTTCCGTCTGCACAGTGCCGACTGTGGTGAGCCGAACGCGCAGCCGCTTCCCAAGGCCGAGTACGACCGGCTGCGGGCGGAAAGCCTGGCCGCTGCCAAGTCGAGCGTGTAGTTTCCTGTACTGCTCCCAGACGCCGACCCCGGGCGCTTGCCCGGGGTCGGCGTCTGTGTGTCGTGATTCGCTCGCTGTTTGTATTGATGTCTCGACTCGGCTTGATTCGACCTGTGACTCCACCTGGAGGTTTCGGTGACCAACAACCCACTCTTTGCGGCGGCCATCTCGGTGATCGTCCTGCTGATGGGCCTCTACCTCAAGACCGGCCAGCAGCAGGTCTACGTGATGATCGGGTGGGTCCTGGTCCTCTTCGGCGGGCTCGGTGTGATCGTGAACCTTCTGCTCTACCTGCGCAGTCGCAGGTAATCACAGCCACGGGCGGCTACCGGTTTGCCACGAGCCGAACCTGCAGTTGCGTTGTTGGTGTACCTGTGGATTCCTTTAATTTGACCAAAAAATCTAACGGTTCCGCATCAAGGTGGCAGACGGGCAGTGCTGCACCTTAGACGGGCAGAGGTTGGCCCTAGGGTATGACGCGCTCTAGCGTCTACTACTTCAAGAAGGGCGACGCCAATGACGCCACACGTCCTGATGTTGTTGTCGAACACGTTGATTCATGCAAGCGTGGTCGACTACCTCATCCTCGCCATCTATTTCGTCTTCGTGATCGGAATCGGGTTCCTTATCAAGAGCCAGGTCACCGATACGTCGGAATTCTTCCTCTCGGGACGATCGCTGCCGGCTTGGGTCACCGGTCTCGCCTTCATCTCCGCCAACCTCGGTGCCGTCGAGCTCATGGGTATGTCGGCCACTGGTGCCGAGATCGGCATGCCGACCACGCACTATTTCTGGATCGGCGCTATTCCGGCCATGTTGTTCCTCGGTGTCGTCATGATGCCGTTCTACTACGGCTCGAACGTGCGGTCTGTGCCGGAATTCATGCTCCGTCGATTCGGGCCGCCCGCGCACCTCGTGAACTCGATCTCCTTCGCGGTGGCGCAGTTGCTGGTTGCCGGCGTCAACCTCTACCTGCTCGGCTCGATCGTGCGTGCTCTGCTGGGTCTGCCCATGTGGCTGACGCTGATCGTGGCCGCGGCCATCGTGCTGTCGTACATCACCCTCGGTGGCCTGAAAGCGGCCATCTACAACGAGGTGCTGCAGTTCTTCGTCATCGTCGCCTCGATGCTGCCGTTGACCTTGATCGGCCTGCACCGGGTGGGCGGTTGGTCGGGCCTGGAGGCCAAGATCACCGCGTTCGCCAACAGCCACCCGACGGTGACGCCGGCGGCCGAGCAATTGCACTCGTGGCCCGGTCAGGCGCTGTCGGGCTTCGCCTCGCCCTTCCTGTCGGTGCTGGGCATCGTCTTCGGTCTGGGCTTCGTGCTCTCCTTCGGCTACTGGACGACGAACTTCGTCGAGGTGCAGCGCGCCATGGCGTCCGACTCGATCTCGGCGGCTCGCAAGACGCCGATCATCGGTGCGTTCCCGAAGATGTTCGTCCCGTTCATCACCATCGTGCCCGGCATGATCGCGGCCGTTCTCGTGCATGAGATCGGCAGCCTCAAGGCGGGTGGGCACCCGGCTGGCGGATCATCGGGTACCGGGGTCACCTACAACGACTCACTGTTGCTGCTGATGCGCGACATCCTGCCCAACGGCCTGCTGGGTCTGGCGATCACAGGCCTGCTCGCAGCGTTCATGGCCGGCATGGCAGCCAACATCTCGGCCTTCAACACGGTGTTCTCGTACGACCTCTACGGCGACTACCTGGTCAAGGGCAAGTCCGACAGCCACTACCTGCTGGTGGGCCGTCTGGCCACCGTGGCCGCCACGGTCATCGCCATCTTCACGGCCAGCCTGGCCGGCTCGTTCAGCAACATCATGGACTACATCCAGACGCTGTTCGGGTTCTTCAACGCTCCGCTGTTCGCCACGTTCATCCTCGGTATGTTCTGGAAGCGGATGACTCCGACGGCCGGCTGGGTAGGCCTGGTAGCCGGAACGGTGGCCGCCGTCTCCTTGTGGGTGTCGTCGAACTTCGGGCACGCCTTCACGCTGCCCGGCCAGGGCCTGGCGTTCCTGTGCGCGTCGGCGGCGTTCGTGGTCGACATCGTGCTCTCGGTGATCATCACGAGCTTCACCACGCCGAAGCCGGCCTCGGAGCTGGTGGGACTCGTGTACTCCGAGACCCCCAAGGAACAGCGCACCGACCCGAAGGAGGCGACCTACCCCTGGTACAAGAGAACCGTGCCGCTGGCAGCAGTCGCCCTCGTCATGGTCATCGTCCTCAACATAGCGTTCTGACCCGGACCACGAAGGGAGTCAAGCAATCATGCTAGATGTTCGAAGCATTATCGGAACTCTGCTGGCGATCTACGGGGTCATCCTCACCGTGCTCGGTGTGGTGGGCGACAAGGCCTACGGCAAGACGGGCAACATCAACGCCAACCTGATCGCGGGCATCTGCCTGTTGGTGGCGGCTGCAGTGTTCCTCGTATGGGCCAGAATTGCACCGCTCAGCGGGCCGGACGACGTGCCCGACCCCAACCGCAAGCCGCCGGCGCACCACTGAGCCGGTCGGACAGCGAAAAGCGCCGGTCGCCTGACCTTGAAGGTCGGGTGACCGGCGCTTTCGCTTATCCGGTCTGTGGACGCGGATCGGGCCGGTCAGGAATTCGCGAGGTGATTCAATCCCTGAATCGCCATGACGTAGCCGTAGACCCCGAAGCCGATGATGATGCCCGAGGCAATGGGCGAGACATAGGAATGGTGCCGCCAGGCTTCACGCTTGTGCACATTGGAGATATGGCATTCGATGGCGCGCACTTCTGCGCCCTCGATCGCGTCGTGCAATGCGGCCGAGGTGTGGGTGAAGGCTCCCGGATTGATCACGAGCCCGATCGATTCGCCAGCCTTCTGCTTGGGGCCCAGATCGTGCACCCAGTCGAGTACCTGGCCCTCCCAGTTCGACTGCTTGAACTCCAGGGTCAGGCCCAACCCCGCAGCGGCCTCCTCGCACATCTTCTCCACGTCGGCCAGGCTGGTTCGGCCGTACACCTCAGGCTTGCGCGTGCCCAACAGGTTGAGGTTCGGACCATTGATCACCGTCACCGACGCCATCGGAGCTCCTTTACATCGCGGGCAGCATGGTCGCTGCGCAGTCCTACTCGACCGCACCGCCAAGGCCCGCACAAGGCCGACACGGCTATGCCCACGGCTCTTCCCACTGGCCGGTGTGAGGGGCGCAACAAGAGGGGTCGTCCGGTTAGCGTGCCAGAGTCCCACCCTGCGAACTCAGGAGCAGCGCGCATGATCTCCGGCTACACGACCTTGGTCGCTCACATCGGCTACCCGACCCACTCGTTCAAGTCACCGATGATCTACAACCCTTGGTTCGACTCCAAGGGCATCGATGCGGTCGTTGTGCCGCTCGGGGTCAAGCCCGAGGAGTACGAAGCGTTCTTTCCCCTCGTCTTCAAGATGACCAACATTCGCGGTGGCCTCATCACCATGCCGCACAAGGTCACCACGATGCACCTGGTTGACGAGACCACCCCCACGGCCAAGATCGCCGGCGCCGCCAACGCGGTTCTCGTGCGTGAGGACGGGTCGCTTGCGGGCGATCAGTTCGACGGGGCCGGCTTCGTGCGTGGCGCTATCCGCAAGGGTGCCACGTTCGAAGGCAAGAGCGCGCTGGTCGTAGGCAGCGGCGGCGTGGGGTCGGCCATTGCGGCGTCGATCGCTGGCACCGGGGTCAAGAAGCTCGGCGTGTACGACGCGCGGCGGGAGTCGGCCGAGGGCCTGGCAGGCCGCATCGCGGAGCACTACTCCGACATCGAGCTGTCCTCCGACTCCAACGACCCCGAGGGCTACGACATCGTCGTCAACGCCACCCCCATGGGCATGAACGAGGGTGACCCGATGCCGATGGACACCAACCGCATCGAGCCCACCGCCTTCGTCGGCGAGGTGGTCATGAAGAAGACCATCACTCCCTTCCTGCAGGCTGCCAGAGACCGCGGCTGTCGCACCCAGGTGGGCACGGACATGCTCTTCGAGCAGATCCCCGCATACTTGGAGTACTTCGGCTTCGGCCACACCACCCCCGAGGAACTGCGTTCGGTGGCTCAGCTTCCCGACTGATACGCGTCTCCAACGTGTGATCTCGCCCGGCCGCCTGTGGTGGCCGGGCGAGTGTGTTACCCGCGCGATTGGGATCCTGGGACCGAACATGTCGACCGACGGCATCCTGACCTTGGCGCAATCGCGCGTCCAACTGTCACGTTCTGCGCCGATTCGTCACGAATTTGGTGGCACCCCCGCGAACGATGTGACAGTTCGACGATCTGCGTTGTTGGGTGCCAGCCCGCGTGGAAGACGCCCCACCATGGCAGGGTCCAGCCCGAGTGATGGCCGAGCCGGTCTCAGCGGTCGACGGCGTACCACTCATAGATGCCGTCGGGCCGGATCCGGCGCTCTACGATGCCGCGATAGCGCAGGCAGGCGATGTGCGCGAGTGTCTCGGCCAGGGCCATGTTGCGCTGGTGCGGAACGATCGTCCCGGCCACCAGCATGCTGGCGATGTCGGTGACCGTGCAGGGCCGGGATTCGATCATGGTGCGGATCTGGTCGAGCCGGCGTTGCTTGTTGCGCAGGATGGCGTCGACCCGTCGCGCGCCCTCGGCGAACGCCTTGCCGTGGCCGGGCAACACGAGCTGCGGACGGAGGTCGCGCACCAGCGTCAGGGACGCCAGGTAGCCCTCCAACGGGTTGGCATCGAAGCCACGCTCAAAAGTGACCGGGGGGGTGACGCCGCCCAACACGTGGTCGCCCGAGAACAGCAGGCCGTCGGTGGCCGACCACAGACAGATGTGGCCGAGGGAGTGTCCGGGGGTGTGCAGCACGGTCAGTTCACGGCTGCCCACGGTGAAGGTCTCACCGCCGCTCAGCCGCCTCGACGCCTCCACCACGGAGTGCAGGTATGGCATCCACCTGTTGAGACTCGCTGCCACCGTTGCCAGTTCGCTCTCTGGCACGCCGTGGTCGGCGTAGGTGTCTCGACGGCGCAGTTCGGCGGTCTCGGGGTGTCGGTACTTCTCGGTGTCGAGATCTGTGGCCTGATGCATCCACAGCTCGGCGCCGGAGAGCTCCATCAATCGCCCGGTGAGGCCGTAGTGATCGATGTGGGCGTGCGTGATGACAACCCTGCTGATATCGCCCAGCACATAGCCGGCCGAGTTCATGGCCGATTCGAGTGCCTGCAGGCCCTGGTCGTCAGGTTCAGGCCGCCACAGCCCGCAGTCGACGACGGTGAGGTCGTCACCGTCTTCGATCAGATAGGAGTTGACCGTCTCGATGCCGTTCACGCCGATGGGCAGTGCCACCCGCGTGATGCCCGGTGCCACCTGGGCCACACCGGACGAGAACATCGAATCATTCACCGCAGAACTCCCTGAACTCGAAGGGGACGCCGTGGCCGGCTCCGGTGGGGAGACGGCTCAACCGTGCATGCGCTCCAGCAGAGTGAACCAGACGGTGACCTCGACCTCGTAGCTGATCCCCGACTCTTCGCGTCGCCCTCGGATATGGCCGATCTCAAAACTGGTGATGCCTGACAGCGTCAGCTCGGCGCGGTCGAGCGCCTCCTCTACCGCGGCCTCGATGCTGGTGCCCGTGGCAACCAGATGAATGGCCTTCTGCACGCCGTCCACGCTCAGCTTGCCGCCCATGCCTTGGCGTCGGCGTCGGTGTCGGCCATCAGCTTCGTTGAGCGAAGATTGCCCGTTCCGTTGAGGTCTGCCTGGCCCCGTGCCTTGAGATCGCGACGCGGCATCGGTTGGCGCGGATTGCGACTGGGCGTGCCCATCAGGGACTGGCCGACATGCGTGGCCAGATCGCGGGACAGGCCGCGGGCGGCCACCAGCAGGGCCGGCTGCAGCGCATGCAGGTCAGTGCGAAGGTCTTTGGCCGAGAGTTCCAGTGCGGCTACGACATCGCCTCCGCCGCCGAAGACCGGCACTGCCACGGCCGAGGCCCCGACTTCGCGTTCCCAGCGACAGACGGCCACCCGCGTCAACCGGGTGACAGCCAGTGAACGGCGCAGGGCGTCCGCGGCCGTGAGGGTGTAGGGGGTGTAACGCTCAAGGCCCTGAGAGAAGATGCCGTTGACGGTCTCGTTGGGGGAGAAGGCGAGCAGCGCCTTGCCCATGGCGCTCGCGTGGGCGGGCGCGCGGCGACCGGTCCAGAACTTGGCGGCCAGTCGTTCGCCGGAGAGCCTCTCGGTGTACATCACCTCACCGGCGTGCAGCACCCCGAGCCGCACGTCGGCCCGGGTGGCTGCGCTGAGGTCTTCCATGACGCGTCGGGAACGCTCGACGAGGTTCGCGGTGGCGGGCGCCTTCGACCCGAGCTCCCGCAACGGTGTTCCGACCCGATACTGCGACTCCTCGGTGCGCTCCAGCACACCCCAGGCAGCCAACTCGTTGACCAGCCGGTAGGCGGTGGAGACAGGCAACCCGGCAATCCGGGCGATCTCGGTGAGTGACTGAACACTGGCGTCTGAGAACGACAGCAGGATTGAAACGACCTTACTCGTCACGGACCGGCCCGGGTCAGCCGAGTTTCCTGCCATCGTGGCTTCCTCCTTTGGTTGCCAAGAACGCACTAACGCCGCCAACGGTCGCACCAACCGGGGGATGACGCCAGAGGGGGGGTCTCACTGAGCAGCAGTTGAATTCTGCCGCGTCCGATACCTCATGATTCGCGATGGGCGCTGCCGCGGCGCACAACGACACTCAACTCACGCAACTGCCGGGATGCTCCTGCCGCAGCCGTGCGCACGGCCACGCCGTGATGCGGCTTGAGCCGGGGGGTGCGAACTGCCAGCGAGATCGCCGCGATCACCTGGCCCTCGGCGTCGCGCACCGGCACGGCCACCGACGTCACACCGACCGTGAGCTCCTCGCGGGCATAGGCCACGCCCTCCTCCCGCACCGTCGCCAACGACGCCAGCAGCTCGTCCCGGTTGGTGATGGTCGTGGGGGTGTAGCGGGGCAGCGTGGTGGGCATCAGCCGCTCCAGCATGTGCGGGTCGGCCCAGGCGAGCAGGACCTTGCCGACGCCGGTGGCGTGCACCGGGAGCCGTCCGCCGCCTCGGCTGCGAACCGGGGTCGAGGCGCGGCCCGAGAGCTTCTCGAGATAGACCACGTCGTCACCGTCGAGCACTGCCAGCTGCACGTTCTCATGCACCACGTCGTAGAGGTCCTGCATATAAGGCCTGATCAGCTCGACCGGCGAGAGGTTTCCGCGGGCGAGAGCGCCGATCTCCCACAGTCGCAGGCCCAGTTGGTACCCGCCGCCCGGGGCACGTTCGAGGCCCCCCCATTCCACGAGCTGATTGGCCAGCCGATACGTGGTGGACATCGGCAGGCCGGAGCGCCGCGAGAGCTCGCCGAGGCTCAACTCGCCCGATCGAGGCAGGAAGGCGTCGAGCAGAGCCGTCGCCTTGCTCGTGACTCCGCGTCCATGCTCTTTGCTGTTGCCGGCCACCTAAAGTCCGTTCATCGTCGACTGGCTACGGTCGGTGCGCCATCGCGGGTGGATCTGCGAGTCGGTTCCGGCTCGGCCAGTTGTGTCTGGGTGTGTGGGTGGGCTGTGCCTGGGTGCGTGCGCCTAGGGATCGCTGGGTGAGAGCGCCGACGGGAACCTGCTGCGCCGGCGGACAAGACATGTTCCATTTGTACCCTGCCGCCGCGCGGTTGTTCCAGCAACTCAGGCGCGCCGCTGAGCGGGAGCGCGGTGCGGCGGAGCGCTCCGCTGGGCAAAAGGTTGCACGGGCTGAGGCGTTGTTCCGATGTTCGTCGGTCCGGCGCACTATCGTCACAGCGTCCCCATCGTTCGAGAAGGAGCAAGGTAGATGAGCGAAACCACCAGCGGGCCCTTTGTCATGACCGGCGCCGCAGCCGTCCAGGAGCGGGCGGGCAGCGAGCTGGGCGTCAGCCGTTGGGTCGAGGTGACCCAGGAGCGGATCACGCAGTTCGCCAAGCTGTCGGGCGACGAGCAGTGGATCCACGTCGACCCCGAGCGCGCCAAGGACGGCCCGTTCGGCACCACCGTGCAGCACGGCTTCCTCACGCTGTCGATGTCGACCGGCCTGCTCTGGGAGATCTGCTCGATCGAGGGCTTCAGCGTCATCCTCAACTACGGTCTCAACAAGGTGCGCTTCCCCGCCCCGCTCAAGACCGGGAGCAAGTTCCGGATGCGGGTGAGCCTGGCCGAGGTGAACGAGCTCAAGGGTGGCATCGAGACGGTGTACCGGCTGACGTTCGAGGTCGACGGCGAGGAAAAGCCTTGCTGCGTAGCCGATCTCGTCTTCCGCTACTACGACTGAGCCGGGCCCGGCCGCTGCGCTCGCGGCCGTGACGGCCGTCCGTGTCTGCCGCGGGAAGTGGTCCCGCTGGGCGGAACGGCGGTTGTCCGGCAGCTGTGGCAGCCGCCATCGTGCGGTTGGCGGTCACCGCTGGACTCCACGGCGTGCCCGGCCGACGACCTCACGCACAGCTTGACGTCGATCCCGACTGGCAAGCGACTGATCTGACAATTTACTGACAAAACGCAACTGAGGAGCAACATGGCTGAGGAATCCCGTCCAGAGATTGGGAAGAACGTCCAGACCGGTGACTTCAACACCAATTACCTGGAGGCGGGTGAGGACAAGGGCGGTACCCCGGTCATCCTCATGCACGGCTCGGGCCCCGGTGTGACGGCCTACGCCAACTGGCGCGGCGTCATCCCGGCCGTGTCGGAGCACTTCCACGTCTACGCCCCCGACATGGTCGGCTTCGGCTTCAGCGACCGCCCCGAGGGCTTCGAGTACGGCTGTCAGAAGTGGGCCGACCAGGTGGTCGACTTCATGGACGCGCTGGGCATCGAGAAGGCCCACCTCGTGGGCAACAGCTTCGGCGGCTCCAACGCGCTGCGGATCGCCACTCAGCACCCCGAGCGGGTGGAGAAGCTGGTGCTGATGGGCTCGATGGGCGTCGACTTCCCGATCGTCGAGGGCGATGGGCTCGACGCGGTCTGGGGCTACGAGCCCTCGGTCGAGAACATGAAGAAGTGCATCCAGCTCTTCGCCTGGGGCGACGAGCTCAAGGGCAACGACAACCTGGCCCAGGTCCGGTACGAAGCCAGCGTCCAGCCTGGCTTCCACGAGTCGTTCTCGTCGATGTTCCCTGCCCCGCGCCAGCGCTGGGTGCAGGCCCAGATGTCGCCGGCTGACGAGATCCGGGCGCTGCCGCACCAGACGCTGGTGGTGCACGGCCGGGAAGACAAGGTCATTCCGCTGTCGACGTCCTACGCGTTGCACCAGATGATCCCGCACTCCGACCTGCTGGTCTTCTCGCACTGTGGCCACTGGTCGCAGATCGAACGGCAGGACGACTTCAATACCGCGCTGGTCGATTTCTTCAACCGGGACGACCGGGCCTGAAGTCCTCCGGAGGCGGGCTCTGGCGGAGCCCGCCTCTATCGTCTTAGATCACCACTTAGGGACGGGGCGACGACGCCCCGCACGAGCGTGAGGAGGGTGCATGGTCACCCCAACCCCTGCCAAGAAGGTCGCCGCGAAGCGAGCGGCCCCGGCCAAGAAGGCGGCCCCGGCCGCTGACGTCGGAACCAGCGACGCAACACCGCTGACAGCGGCTGTGCTGGCGGCGCTCAACGTCAAGGACACCAGCGAGAATCCACCCTCCGACCTCGACGGGCGCGACCCGGAGCTGCTCAAGAAGCTCTACAACGGGGTGGTCAAGGCGCGCGCGTTCGAAGACCGGATGCACGCGATGTACCGCAGCGGCGACCTGCTGGGCTCGCTACTACTCGGGCAACTGGCATGAGGCGATCGGTGTGGGCGTCATGGCCGCCATGCGCGATGACGATTACTTCGCCCCTCTGCACCGTGACGTGGGCGCGCACCTGCTGCGCGGCATGCCGCCGGAGCAGATCATGGGCTCGTTCATGGGCAAGGCAATCGCCCCCACCGGTGGTCGTGACGGCACGCTGCACTACGGTCGGCTCGACCTCAACACCTACAACCCGCCGAGCCACATCCCGGCCAACTACCCGGTGGCCACCGGCATGGCCTTCGCTGCCAAGTACCGCGGCGAAGACCGAGTGGCGGTTGCCATGTGCGGTGACGGCTCCACGTCCCGCGCCGACTTCCACGAGTCGGTCAACATGGCTGGCGCGCTGGGGTTGCCGTGCATCTTCGTCGTGCAGAACAACCAGTGGGCGTACTCCACACCCCTGCGCATGCAGACGCACTCGGCCAGCTTCGCCATCAAGGCAGTGGCCTACGGCATCCACGGCATCAAGGTCGACGGCACCGATGTGCTGTCCGTCTACGACGCCGCCGTGGAGGCGATCGCACGTGCGCGGGCCGGTGGTGGCTCCACGATCCTCGAAGCCGTCACCATGCGCATGCACGGCCACGCCGAGCACGACCCGGCCGACTATGTTCCGCAGGAGATGCGTGACGAGTGGGCCAAGAAAGACCCCGTAGCGCTTTTCGAAGACCGGCTGATCGCCGCAGGTGTCATCACCGACGACGAGGCCAAGCAGACCCGAGACGATGCCCGCAAGTGGGCCATCGCCGCCCGTAAGACCGCCCTGGCCGCGCCGATGCCAGACCCGAGCAACATCGAGGACGGTGTGTATGCCGACTGAAGAGAAGACCGAGTACACCTACCTTGACGCGATAGGTGCGGCCATCGATTCGGAGATGACCCGCGACGAGAACGTCTTTCTGATCGGGGAAGACGTCGGCCAGTTCGGCGGCGCCTTCAAGGTCACCAAGGGTTTCCTCGACAAGTTCGGCCCGCGTCGGGTCGTCGACACCCCGATCGCCGAGACCGGTGTGGCCGGCCTGGCCGCCGGTGCCGCGCTGGTGGGGCTGCGACCGGTGGTGGAGTTCCAGTTCGCCGACTTCATCTCCTGCGCCTTCGACCCGATCATCAACGTGATGGCCCGTCATCACTGGCGCACCGGCGACCCGATGCCCGTCACCATGCGGGCGCCGTTCGGTGGTCGGCTGCGTGCCGGCCCCACGCACTCGCAGAGCGTGGAGTCGCTACTTCGCCCACGTGCCCGGCCTCAAGATCGTCATGCCCGGCACTCGCCGAAGATGTGGCCCCGCTGCTCGTGGCGAGCATCCGGGACAACAACCCGGTGCTGTTCCTGGAGAACAAGTACCTCTACCGGCGGCTGCACGCCTCGGGCACACCCGACCTCGAGCCGGTTGAGCTGGGCAAGGCCAAGGTGGTGCGCGAGGGCCGCGACGTCACGCTCATCACCTACTCCGCCGGGGTGCACCAGGGCCTCGAGATCGCCGAGGAGCTGGCCAAGGACGGCATCTCCGTGGAGGTCATCGACCTGCGCACGCTGGTGCCGCTCGACATCGACACCATCATCGACTCGGTCAAGAAGACCTCCCGCGCGGTGGTGCTGCACGAGGCCGCGCTGCGACTGGGGTACGGCGCCGAGATCGCGTCCGAGATCCAGGAGAAGGCGTTCTGGCACCTCGACCAGCCGGTGACCCGGATCGGTGCGCTCAACACCCCGACGCCCACCAGTCTCCTCCGCTGGAGGACGCAGTCATCCCGCAACCTGAACGAGATCGCCGAGACGCCTCAAGCGTGTGGCCCGGGCCTGATCCGGAGTCTGGACAAGGAGCAATTCGATGAGTGAATTCGATATCGTGTTCTCGGTGGTGGTCCCGCCGGGTACGCCTCCGCGCTTTACGCGGCCTCCGCCGGGCTCAAGGTGGCGCATCGTGGAGAAGGAGAAGTTCGGTGGCACCTGCCTGAACCGGGGCTGCATCCCGGCCAAGGCGCTGCTGCACGCGGCCGAGGTGTACCGGACCGTCGGCCACGCCGCGGCAGCTTCGGCTTCAACCTCCCCGCCGGAGAGACAAGCATCGACTGGCCGCTGGTCAACAAGCGCAAGCAGGGCATGGTCGACCAGCTTGTCAAGGGACTCGAGGGCCTGATCAAGCGTCGCAAGATTGCGCGCTATCGACGGCTTCGGAACCCTCGGCAAGGACGGCAAGGTCTCGGTCGACGGCAAGGTGATCGACTCAGCCAACGTCATCATCTGCTCGGGCTCGGTGCCCAAGGTGTTCCCTGGCATGGATCTCGGTCCGCGGGTCTTCACCTCCGACGAAGCCACCAACTCCACCTGGGAGACGCTGCCCAAGTCGGTGGCGGTCATCGGCGGTGGTGTGATCGGTGTGGAGTTCGCATCGGTCTACATCGACATGGGCGTCGACACCACCCTGCTGGAGTTCATGCCCGACCCGGTATTGCCGATCGGTCCCGACCGCGAGGTCGCCGACCAGGTGGCCAAGAGCCTGAAGAAGCGTGGGCTCAAGGCCATCGGCAACGCGAAGGTCGGCAAGCTCGTCGACAACGGCAACTCCGTCACGGTGCCCTACGAGGTCAACGGCAAGCAGCAGCAGATCGAGGTCGAGCAAGTGCTCATCGCGGTGGGCCGCTCGCCGCTGACGGGTGGCCAGGGCTTCGCCGAGGCGGGCGTGGGCATCGACCAGCGGGGCTTCATCGAGGTCGACCCGGCCACGATGCGCACTGCGCTGCCGAACGTGTACGCCGTGGGCGACTGCGTCAACACGCCCGGTCTGGCCCATGTGGCCTACGCCGAGGCGATCGTGGCGGTGCAGACCATCCTGGGCGAGAGCCCGCTGCCGGTCGACTACATCAACGTGCCCTTCATCGTCTACGCGCACCCTGAGATCGCCTGGGTCGGTATGTCGGAGAAGCAGTGCGCTGAGGCTGGCCTCGAGGTCGACGTGCACAAGCACCCGTGGCCCGGCAACGGACGATCGATGATCGTGGGCGAGACCGAGGGCATGCTCAAGGTCATCGCCAAGAAGAACGACGGCCCGATCGTGGGCTTCCACCTGTGTGGTCCGTGGGCTTCGGAGCTCATGAACAGCGGTTACTACGCAGTCAACTGGGAGGCGACCCCGTCTGACGTCGGTCACCTCATCCATGCCCACCCGAGCCTGTCCGAGCTCATCGGGGAAACGATGATCACGTTCTCCGGCCGCTCCCTGCACGGCTGACCAACCCACCGAGACCCCTTCGTCCGGTCGCCGCCGACCGGGCTAATACCAGGAGAGAATATGGCTGACGAGACCTGGGTCGTAACGATGCCCAAACTCGGTGAGACCGTCACCGAGGGCACCATCGGCTCGTGGCTGAAGAACGCGGGCGACGTTGTCGAGTTCGACGACCCGCTGTTCGAGGTCTCCACCGACAAGGTGGATTCCGAGATCCCGAGTCCGTACGACGGCGTGATCCTGGAGATCATGGTCGCCGCGGGGGAGACGGTGCCGGTAGGCACCGAACTGGTGCGCATCGGTGCGCCGGGCTCCACTCCATGGTGGCTCCGGCTCTGATGGTGGGCAAGCGGCTGAGGCCTCCGGCGAGCCCCGCCGCCCAACGGCGCAGGCGGAGGCCGAAGGGGCGCGGTGTGGCACGTCCACGACATCACCATGCCCAAGCTCGGTGAGACAGTCACCGAGGGCACGATCGGGGCCTGGCTCAAGAACCAGGGCGACACGATCGAGTTCGACGACCCGCTGTTGGAGGTGTCCGACCGACAAGGTCGACTCCGAGATCCCCAGCCCGTACGACGGCGTGCTGGTGGAGGTGCTCGTCGAGGCGGGCGCCACGGTTCCGATCGGCACCGTCATCGCGCGGATCGCCGAACCCGGCGCTGCGGGCGATTCCGCTGGCGGGGGTGCCGCTGCACCGGCTGCAGCTCCTGCGGCCAGCCCGGCGAACGCGCCGGCCGCGGCTGCGGCAGCTCCTGCCGGGGCGGGCGGTGGCGAGGGCAAGCAGTACTCGCCGATCGTGCGTCGGCTGGCTGCCGAGAACGGTCTGGACCTCGGCCAGGTCGTGGGTTCGGGAGCCGGTGGGCGGATTCGTCGCGAAGACGTCGAGGCTGCCATCGCCGGCGGTGGGGCCAAGGCTGCACCGGCACCCGCTGCACCGGCACCTACTGCTCCGGCGCCAGCTGCTGCTCCGGCACCGGCTGCCGCTGCTCCCGCCGCGGCGCCGGCAGCGCCCAAGGGTGTCTCCGACCCGCGCGACCAGATCGTGCCGTTGTCGCGGATGCGGCTGGCGGTCGCGGCCGGCATGGTCGCCTCGGTTGCGGCCGCACCCCAGGTGTGGACGTCGATCCTGGTCGACTACGAGAACATCGAGAAGGTGCGCCGCACCCACAAGGACGCCTTCAAGAAGGACACGGGCGCTTCGCTGAGCTACCTGCCGTTCATCTCGCGTGCGGTGTGCGACGCCCTGCGTCAGTTCCCGGCGGTCAACTCGAGCATCGACGTGCCCAACAAGCAGATGACGATGCACCCGTACGTGAACCTCGGCATCGCCGTCGACATGGACGGCGACGGGCTGATCGTGCCCGTCGTCGAGAACGCGGATCAGCTCAACATCCGCGGCATCGCCACGCAGATCAAGGACCTCGCGGCGGCTGGTCGGGCCAAGAAGCTCGGTGCGGAGAAGATGAAGGGCTCTACCTTCACCATCACCAACCCGGGTCCGTTCAGCTCGTACGCGTCGGCCCCGATCATCAACCAGCCGAACGTCGGCATTCTGTGCACGGATGGCGTCAGCCGGCAGCCGGTGGCGGTGGGCGAGACGATCGCCATCCACTCCGTCGGTGTGATCGGGCTCGTCTACGACCACCGCGCCTTCGACGGCTCCACCGCGTCGAAGTTCCTGATGGCCATTCGCGACACTCTGCAGAACAAGGATTGGGCGGCCGAGATCGGTTGAGTACCAGGCACTCCCACCGCGACGAGCCGGAATCCCCCAAGGATTCCGGCTCGTCCGGCGTTATCGACCACTCGGTCACCGTCACAGTGGCGCGGCACGTCCACCCCGGGCGTGAGGCGGACTTCGAGAGGTGGGCCGATCGGCTGACCGCCGAAGCCTCCACCTTTCCCGGCTTTCTCGGCTCGGGACGGCTGCGCCCTTCGGTCGGCGAAGACTGGCATGTGGTGTACCGGTTCGACTCTCCGGAGCATCTGCACGCGTGGGAGAAGTCGGCCGCCCGCGACAAGCTGCTTGCCGCCGCCGACGAGCTCATGGAAACGGTCGCCGTGCAACGGGTCACCGGGTTAGAGACGTGGTTCTCGCTGCCTGGCAAGGTGACCACGCCGCCGCCGAAGTGGAAGATGTTCCTCGTCTCCGGGGTGGTCATCTACCTGTTGCAGATCATCGAGTACTCGGTGTTCGGGCCTCTCGTCGGCCATTGGCTGCTGCCGCTGCGGTTGCTCACCATGTCGTTTCCGGTGACCGCCGTGATGACCTGGCTCGTGATGCCTCAGGCTTCGGTGTTGCTGCGGCGCTGGCTGTTTCCCGAAACGTGAACTACTCGCTGTCATCTCATCGGTGTGCGGCGATGACGCACGAGCAGCCACCCATCGCATTACGCTGAGCCGCGATGAGTACGCAGCTCTCCACCGGGCAGGTCGGCGGCCTGCCACAGTTGGATGCCATCGCCCAGCGAGTGCTGGGTTGTCTGCTCGAGAAGCAGGTAACCGTCCCGGAGTCGTATCCGCTGTCGCTCAACGCGTTGCGCACGGCGGCCAATCAGTCGTCGAGCCGCCATCCTGTGACCGACTACGACGATGCCGCATTGCTGGAGTGCATCAAAGTGCTCAAGGATGCCGAGCTCCTGCGCACGGTGTGGGCCGGGCGCGGCTCGCGCGCCTTGAAGTACCACCAGCTGCTCGATGAGCGGTTGGCGCCGTTGAGCGCCGCCGAGCGGGCGGTGCTCACCGTGTTGCTCCTACGTGGGGAGCAGTCGGCGGGTGAGCTCAAGACCCGTACGGACCGGCTGTTCTCGTTTGCCGATCGAGGCGAGGCCGAGTCGGTGCTACAGGCCCTGGCCGCTCGTCAGCCCGCGCTGGTGCGCGAGCTGCCCAAGCGCGCAGGCCGGCAGGATCCGCGGTGGATCCACCTGTTGGGGCCGGTGGACACGGGTGAGCCGGCGGCTGTCTCCGCGACTCCGGTCGTGGATCGCGACGTCGTGCTCGCCAAGGGGGCGCAGGCGCGCGATCGCGCAGTGCGCGAGGCGTGGGATGCCAATGCGGTCGCGTACGCGGAGCGTTACATCGACGATCTCGACGACAAGCCCCTGGAGTGCTGGCTGCTCGAACGGGTCGCGATGCTCTCCGGCCGCGACCCGGTGGTGGAGGTCGGGTGCGGCCCTGGCCAGATCAGCGCCTATCTCGCCGAGTTCGGGGCCGACGTCACGGGGGTCGACCTGGCCCCGGCGATGGTGGCCGAGGCCGCGCGACGTTTTCCAGACCTCACGTTCGAGGTGGGCGATCAGGCCAAGCTGCTTCGCCCGCTGTCGGCCCATGGCTGGGGGGCCGTGGTCTCGTTCTACTCGACCGTGCACCTGGCCGGCTCCGAGCTGGAGCCCACGATCGCGGCGTTGACGCGGGTGCTGCGTCCCGGTGGGTGGCTGCTCCTAGCCGTTCGGATCGGCGACGAGGTGCGCCACCTCAGCACCGACCTGTCGGGGGAGCCGATCGACCTCGACATCGTCTTCCACGATCCCGAGCAGGTGCTGGCGGCCGTCGCAGCCGCCGGACTCACCCACGTCGAGTGGTACAAGCGGGGCCCCGTGGCCGGCGAGGAGGACCCCGAGCGGTTCTTCGTCCTCGCCTGCACCCCGCGTCCACAGAGCTGACCGGCAGGACCGCCGGCAGCCGGCCTGCGGACTCTAGTCCGCCAGTCCCAGGAGCCGGGCGGCGCTGTCCCACAGGATGGTTCGGGTGCTGGCCTCATCGAGTCCCAGGGCGCGCACGGTGCCGATGGGGTCGGGGTCGCCCAGTTCGAAGGGGTGGTCGGTGCCCATGAGCACGTGCTCGGCGCCGTAGTCCTCCACGAGCCGGGCCAGCATGGTGTTGTTGAAGATGGCCGTGTCGTAGTAGAGCCGGGCCGCGTAGTCGCTGGGGGGCAACTGCGTGGTGTGGGCCACGTCCTTGCGCTCCCAACCCATGTCCAGCCGGCCGCGCAGAGCCGGCACGCAGCCGCCGCCGTGGGCCAGGCACAACACGAGATCGTGCCGCTCGAGCACCTGTCCCATGATGAGCCGGGCCACCGCGATGGCCGTCTCCATGGGGTAGCCGACCAGCTGCGGCATCCAGAAGTCGCCCAGCCGCCGTCCTTCGGGAACACCGGAGGGGTGCATGAAGATGAAGGCCTGGCGCTCGGCCAGCAGAGCCCAGAGATCTTCGTTGCTCGGGTCGTCAAGGTCGCGATTGTTGCCCCGCGTGCCGATGGTGATGCCGGCCATCCCGAGGTCGTCGAGACAGCGGCGCGCCTCGTCTGCCGCTCCGGGAACCCCGAGCGGAACCGAGCCCAGCGCCAGCAGCCGGTCGCTGTCGGCGGCACAGAACTCCGCGAGCCCGTCGTTGCCCCGGGAGATGACCTCGCGCACCAAGGCCTCGTCGGAGCAGGTGGAGGCGAAGAGGAACGGTGGCATGGCCACCGCGTGATGGGAGACACCCATCTCGTCCATCTCGGTGAGCCGGATGGCCGGGTCGTGCTGTGAGGGCGCCAGGGGCAGAGGGGCCCCGGGCCCCACTCCCGATACCTGCGGATCGATGCGGACGATGTTCTGTGGCACGGCCGACAGGTCGGCCAAGCCCTTGTCCTGCAGCCACGTCAACAGCGGCATCGGCATCGCATGAGAGTGGACGTCGATCGCCCGGGTATCGGTCGGCACCGGATCTCCTCCGCATCGGCAGGCGGGCCGGGTCACCGCAGAGGCGCCCAGCCCTTGGCAGGGTCAGGGTAGACGCCGTCGAGGGCTGCCCGCGGGCGCTGGGTCTCGAACGTGGTCCAGGCTCCTGCCCAGCAAGAAACTCGGTGGTCAAGGGGCGCCTTGATCCCAACGCCGTTCGCATGAGGTTCCGGCGGGTGTCAACCGGAATTTGGGCGTCGCGTCCGGCGAGGAAGGCCTTGACACCAGCCCTTGTCGGGGGATGAATCACAGTCTTGCCGGACTACTGATTCGATCTTCAACTCAAGATGCCCAACCTCGCCTAGCCTGGTGCCAACTGGGGCGGATTCACCGCGGACGGCACCCCGTAACGACCTCAACCCCGGCTGGGGCGCTCAGCCTGGTGCCAACTGGGGCGGATTCACCGCGGACGGCACCACTCAACGACCCCAACCCCGGCTGGGGCGCTCAGCCTGGTGCCAACTGGGGCGGATTCACCGCGGACGGCACCACTCAACGACCCCAACCCCGGCTGGGGCGCTCAGCCTGGTGCCAACTGGGGCGGATTCACCGCGGACGGCACCCCGTAACGACCTCAACCCCGGCTGGGGCGCTCAGCCTGGTGCCAACTGGGGCGGATTCACCGCGGACGGCACCCCGTAACGACCTCAACCCCGGCTGGGGCGCTCAGCCTGGTGCCAACTGGGGCGGATTCACCGCGGACGGCACCACTCAACGACCCCAACCCCTGCTCTGGCACTCAACCCGGTGCCAACTGCGACAACTTTCACCGCGAACGGCACCATCCAGCGACTCAGGTCCGTGAGGGGTTGAGTCGGCCTTGGGCAGGGCTGTGAAGGAGCCGGTTTCTGACGCTGTGGCGACGCCCCGCCAGACGGGGCATCGCCACAGCGCAGGAGAACCCGCGTCCTGCGACTGTCAAAACCTCCCTTTGCGGAAGAACCGGACAGGCCGCGGCTTCCCATCGCCCGGCTCCGTCTGCCTGCCGCCCCGGCTTCGTCTGCCTGCCGCCCGGCTCCGTCTGCCTGCCGCCCGGCTCCGTCTGCCTGCCGCCCGGCTCCGTCTGCCCGCCGCTCGGCTCCGTCCGCTCGCCGCTCGGCTGTGTTCCCGCCCGCCCGCCCGCGTGTCGCTGAGCTAGCCCACTTGTTGCCCGGGCGCCATCGGCGGACTGCCCCAAGTCGCTGGACTGTCTGGGCTAGGGCGGGGGCGTCCTACCCCGCCGAACCTGCCGCGTGACGCTCCACACAGATCCTGACACCCACACCAGACGACACCCGAACGGCACTGCGGTAGGGCGCGCCGGGAAAGAGGCGAAGTGACTATCTCCCGGCCCCTTACGCGTCCCGGCCGATGCCCGCGGGCCAGACCAGGTCTGGCCACAATGACCGAGTGAGCGACTCTCCTGACTTTCCGCAGCAGTGGTCACCGGCAGGGGCGGCTTCGACCGGGTTGATCTCAGTCAGAGGAGCTCAGCTGCACAACCTGCGCGACGTGGACCTCGATGTGCCCCGCGACCGTCTGGTGGCCTTCACCGGAGTCTCGGGCTCGGGCAAGTCGTCTCTGGCGTTCGGCACCATTCACGCAGAGGCCCAGCGGCGCTACTTCGAGTCCGTGGCGCCCTTCGTACGGAGGCTGATCCACCTGGCCGTCGACCCGCGGGTGCGCGCAGTCAGCGGTCTGCCGCCGGCGGTGGCGCTCGGGCAACGGCCGGCCGCCGTGAGCCGGCGGTCAAGCGTCGGCACCGTGACCACGACGTCGAACACGTTGCGAATGCTGTGGTCTCGCTGTGGCGACTACCCGCCCGGGCTGGGGCGGCTCGACTCGGACCACTTCTCCGCCAACACCGCCGTGGGCGCCTGCCCCGAGTGCTCCGGGCTGGGCCAGGTTCACCGGGCGACCGAGTCGTCGATGGTGCCCGACCCCGGCCTCAGCATCGCCGAGAAGGCGATCGCCTCCTGGCCGGGCGCCTGGCAGGGCAAGAACTATCGAGACATCGTGGCCACGCTGGGCTATGACGTGCACCGGCCGTGGCGAGAGCTGCCGCAGGCCAGCCGGGACTGGATTCTGTTCACCGACGACGAGCCCGTCGTCACGGTGCACCCGGAACGCGACGCGAGCCGGATCCAGCGGCCTTATCAGGGCACCTTCGCCAGCGCCCGGCGACACGTGATGAGGACGCTGGCCTCGGCCAGCTCGAAGCAGCGGCAGCGGGCACTGAAGTTCGTGGAGACGGCGCCCTGCCCGCTGTGCCACGGGCGCCGGCTGCACCCCGACGCCCTGCGGGTTACCTGGCAGGGTCTGGCCATCGACGAGGCCACCCGGCTGCCGGTCGACGAACTCGTCCCGGTCCTGGCGCGGCGACGCATTGCGTTGGCCGACGCGGGCTCCGAGGTTGCTGACGCCGAGACCAGACTGCTCGACGATCTGCTCTCCCGGCTCGAGGTGCTGATCGATCTGGGCCTAGGGCATCTCGACCTCGGTCGACCGACGCCGGCCGTCTCCAGCGGGGAACTGCAACGGCTGCGCCTGGCGACCCTGCTGCGCTCGGGCCTCTTCGGCGTGGTCTACGTGCTCGACGAGCCGTCGGCGGGGCTGCCGGCACGCGATGCCGAACCCCTGCTGCGGCTGCTGCGGGCGCTTGTGGAGGCCGGCAACTCCGTGCTGGTCGTGGAGCACGACATGGCGATGGTGGCGCGCTGCGACGTGGTGATCGATGTGGGGCCCGGCGCCGGGTCGTTCGGCGGCGAGGTGCTCTACAACGGGCAGCCCGCCGGCCTGCCGGGCGTTCCCGGCTCGGCGACGGGACGCTACCTGTTCGATCCGGTCCATGCCGACGAGATCCGCCGGCCGGGCACGCGCAGCCCTCGCGGCGAGCTGTCGGTGCAGGGGATCAGCCTGCACAATCTGCGCGAACTCGACGTCCGGCTGCCGTTGGGCGTGTGCACGGTGATCAGTGGGGTGTCGGGTTCGGGCAAGACGTCGCTCATCACGGCGCTCGACTCCGCAGTGGGAGCCCTGCTGGAGCGTGCCGGCGACGAGGCGGACGAATCGGTGGACGGCGAAGCCGTCGACCCCGAGACAGCGCTGGAACTCGACGCGGCAGCCACCTGGACGGATGTCGAGATCAGCGGCCCGGCCGCACCGACTCGTCTGGTGCGGCTGACCTCGCAGCCCATCGGACGCACCATCCGGTCGAACCTTGCCACGTACACCGGCCTGTTCGATCACGTACGCCGCCGGTTCGCCGCCGAACCTGACGCGCGCGCCCTGGGCTTTGGACCGGGACGGTTCAGCTTCAACGTGGCCGAGGGCCGCCGGTGCCCCACCTGCCAGGGCGAGGGGGTGGTGGCCGTCGAATTGCTCTTTCTGCCTGGCACCTCCTCGACGTGTCCCGAATGCCACGGTGCTCGCTACAACGCCGACACCTTGCAGGTTCGCCACCGGGGCCGCACTATCGCCGAGGTGCTCGACCTCACGGTCGGACAAGCCGTGGAGATGTTCGCCGACGACCCACCGATCCACCGCGTGCTGGTGGCGCTCGACGCCCTCGGCCTGCACTACCTGAGCCTGGGCCGCCCGGCAACGGAGCTGTCCGGCGGCGAGGCACAGCGGATCAAGCTCGCCACCGAGCTGGCCAAGGAACGCCGCGCGACGACGCTCTACCTGTTCGACGAGCCCACCACCGGCCTGCACCCTGTGGATGCTCATCGCCTGCTGGCGCGGTTGCACGACCTCGTCGATCACGGCCACACCGTGGTGATGGTCGACCACCATCCCGCTGCCCTGGCCACCTGCGACCACCGGATCGAGCTGGGTCCCGGAGCCGGTTCGGCCGGAGGTCGCATCGTCGCTCCCGCTCAATGGAACGGCGCGTTGCACGAGGAGGTGTGACCCGGCGAAGATCGCCGCTGTGACTGCCACCGCTGCCGTGATCACTGAGTTGGCCGACGACCTGTGGACGGCGGACCAGACCGCCGTACCGGTCTCCCCGCTGACCGAGCGCTATCCGGACCTTGACATCACCGACGCCTATGCGATCCAGAAGCACAACATCGATCGGCGGATCGCGGCCGGCGCGAGAGTGTGCGGACGCAAGATCGGGTTGACGGCCAAGCCGATGCAGAAGCTGCTCGGAGTCGATGAGCCCGATTACGGCGTGCTGCTCGACACCATGTTCGTGGAGGACGGCGACGAGATCGACCTCGACAAGATGGTGCAGCCCCGCGTCGAGGCGGAGCTGGCGTTCGTGATGGGCGAAGACCTCGCGGGCCCGGGCATCACCGCGGCCCGGGCGATGACGGCGATCGCGGGCGTGATGCCGGCGATCGAGATCGTGGACTCGCGGGTGGCCGACTGGAAGATCAAGCTCGTCGACACCGTGTCTGACAACGCGTCGTCAGGCCTGCTCGTGGTGGGTGGTCGCCTTCGCCCGGTGAATGGAGACTTCGACCTGCGCACCCTGGGCGTCGTGATCTACAAGAACGGCGAGATGATCGATTGCGGGGCAGGCGCTGCGGCGCTGGGCAACCCGGCGCGTTGCGTGGCCTGGCTGGCGAACAAGTACGGGCTGCAGGGCGAGGGTCTCAAAGCCGGCGACATCGTGCTTCCTGGTGCCGTGCACGCCATGCAGCCTGTTGCGCGGGGCGATGTCTTCCGTGCAGAGTTCGCCCACCTCGGCATGGTGACGGTGCCCTTCTCGTCGTAAGGGCTCGCCGGAGATAACCGCCGTGGTCATGTGTTGGCGGGCCCTGGCCTCCTCCAACGATCGCCATTCGCGTCGCGCGCGCCCTGCACACGGCAGAGTTGTCTGGTGAACCTTTTCTGGCAGGCCGTGGGGGCGTTCTTCACGTCGCCCGGCTTTGCGGGCTTGACTGCTCTGTGCGCGGCGTGGCTCGCCTGGCGGGGGGTACGCATCCGGCTCGACGGCGACCGCGAGATGGCCCGCGAGGCTCGCGCCGCCCAGATCAGGGACGAGATCACCAACGAGGCCCGCACCCGTTGGTGGGAACTGGCGCACTGGGCCGATCATCAGATCGACGCCGGGTCGGTGCGCGAGGATCTGCTGCTCGACCTGCTGGTGCAGATGGAGGGTTCGCTCGCCACGCGCGAACAGGCGGTGATGATCGAGTGTCTGGCTGCCAAGCTGGCTGGGCAGAAGGCAGGAGAGTCCGGGTAGCTGCGAGCGGAACCCGGTGGCTTTGGGCGGATGACAAACCCGGGCCGACGCGTTTCACTGGTACCAGCAACGGGCAGGGCCGAGAGAAGGGACGTGAGGAATGGCCGACGACGCATCGTCCTCCGGCGTCAACCCCGCACCTATCCCCGAAGAGGTCGTCGAAGCCGTCGACACTCTTCGTCGTTACGTCGACCAGGCTCAACCCGACGGCGGTACGGCCAAGCGCGAGACGCTGGTCTTCCGGCCCGTCAAGGATGGTGACGGCGTCACGGTGACCGTGGAGCGTGCCGAGGCCCCGAAGTCAGGAGAGCCGGTCTCGCCCACCGTGCGCCGGGGCGCTCAGGAACTCATCGCCCGGCTGCGTGCCCGCCGCGACAGCCTTCCGCACGGCGTCTGAAGCGAAGCAGCTCGCGCCCTTAGGAACGTGCGCGGTGAAGCGCCTCTCGTGCTGCCTCGAAGGCCTGCCGGGCGGCCTCGTGCGCTGACAACTCCCGGAACTCCGGATAGTTGACCTCGACGCAGTACGGGCCCGGATAGCCGATCTCATCGAGAGTTCGGATCAGGCCGACGACATCGAGGTGACCATGGCCGGGTAGCCATCGGGTGGCACGGGCCTGGGTCAGGAAGTCGTCGTGCACGTGCGGTCCGTCGTTGAGCTGTACGGCGGCGACGGCAGATCCGGGGAGGGCCGCCAGCTCGGCCAGCGTCGCGCCGGAGTTGAAGAAGTGCCAGACGTCCACGAGCAGGCCGGTGTTCGGTGCCTCGGCCGCCTCCAGCACGGCAAGCGCGGTCGGAAGGTCGGGCAGGGGTGACCAGGCGAAGGCCTCGAGCGCGATGGACAAGCCGACCGGTTCGAGCAAGGCGGCGGCCCGGGCCAGTTGCGCTCCGGCGCTCGGCACGTCGAGCTCGTCGTCGGACGGGGCGAACTCCCCGCCACTGAGGTGATGGCTGCCGAAGACGGTCGCCAGGGCGTGGGCCAGGCCGATCGTTCGGCTGACCGATTCGAGGTCATTGCCGCGGGCCCACCCTGACAGGAACTCGAGCTCGACGACGGACAGGTTGTAGTCACTGACCAGCCGGCCGAGGTCGTCGAGGTCGTGGCCGGCGGCCAGGAACTGAGCGGCCTCGTCGACGTGCAGGCCGATACCGGTGAAGCCGGCTGTGGCTGCGGCGTCGAGCCGCTGATCGAGCGAATGCCTTGCGGGCTGGCCGAAACCCGCTCCGGTCAGGGTGAAATGGCTCGCGGTGAGCTGCACGTCGGTCATGGCTGCCGACTACCGGCCGAGATAGGCAACCGCTTCGACCATGTACCGGAAGTTCTTGCCGGGTCGTCCGAAGTCGTTGACTCCCACCGCTGAGCGGGCCGGGCGGTGCTCGCCGAACGTCTCCACCCAGACCTTGTTGAACGTGGGGCGGTCGCGCTGCAGCTCTTTCATGAAGATGCCCGCCCGCACCACGTCGGTGAGGGCGCCGCCGGCCGCCTCGAGGATGGCAGCCAGGTGCTTGAGCAGCAGCCGGGCCTCGTCAGCGGGGTCGGCGGGGATCTCGTCGGTGTGGGTGTCAGAGCCGAAGAGGGCGGAGATGAACAGGAAGTCTCCGGCCCGCAGCGCCTGAGGTACCGGGCCGCTATGGCCGGGCGCCTCAGGCGACTCGATGATCTCGATCATCAGGCCGCGTCTGCAGTAGCGCCCGATCCGCGGATCTCGATCGTGCCCAACCCGTCGAGCTCAAGGGAGTACGACCCGCCGGGGGTGACCGGGAAGGGAGCGGTGAGCCCGCCGGAGAAGATGACCATGCCCGCCTTCAGGCTCTGGCCGCGCTCTACCAGCTTGTTGGCGAGCCACGCGACGGCGGCGGCCGGGTGACCCATGGTGGCTGCACCGGCGGCCGTGGCCACCACCTCGCCATCGACACGGAAGACGGCGCCCACGAGACCGAGGTCGATGTCGAGCTCGCTCGGGTGCAGGGCCTGCGGGCCCACATAGAACCCGCCGGCGCTGGCGTTGTCGGCGGCTACGTCTGGCAGTCTGAACCGGAAGTCGGCGTAGCGGGAGTCGAGGACGTCGATAGCGGCGAAGACCGACTCGGTGGCCGCGAGCACTGTGGCGATGTTGGCGGGGGCGGCGATGTCGTCGCCGAGCAGGAAGCCGATCTCGGGCTCGACCCGCGGGTGGATGAACCGGCTGAGGTCAACCGGCTCGTCGTGCTCGAGGATCATGCTCGAGGTCACCCAGCCGTACAGCGGGTCGTCCACGTTCATGACCTTCTGCTTGACCCGGCTCGTCAACCCCAGTTTGGCTCCCACGAGGGTGTCTCCGGCATCGAGCTTGGCCTGCACGTTGGCCCACTGCACGTCGTAGGCCGTCGTCATGTCGAAGTCCGCGAACTCGTCGGTGAACGGGGCCAACTCCGTGCGGTTGCGCTCTGCGTCGGCCAAAGCCTGGGCGATCTGGACCGGCTCCACTGCGGTGCTCCTCTGCGTCGAGTTCTCACATTCGCGCCAATGATGTCGACAGTTTCTCCTCGCCGCATCCAGCCGTTTCATTGAGCGGGAGTGGCTTGGCAACGGCGACAGCTCTGCCGCGAAACCGCCGATCAGAGGTGGGGCGCCGAGGTCACGAACCGGATACGCCGATCGGGTACGGCCGTTCTGCGTGTTGAGCGTCGTGGTAATGACGCGTGGTTGGTTGCGTGCGGCAACCGGGCGAGAGCATCAAAGAATCGGCCAAAGGCACCCGAAGGCCGACCTAGCTTGATCGCGATTCGGACACCAGGCTGGGAGATTGGGTGCGACAGATGCAGTGGACAGGAGAGTTCCACCAGAGTTATCAAACAAGCCGGAGCCATCGAACGAGAGCGGCGCTGATGCTCGCGGTGGTGGCGCTCCTGGCCACCGTGGTGGGCGCGAGCCCGGCTCGCGCCGCGACCGCCGACCGGTTCAAGCAGGGGGAGTCGCTGGCCTACTCCGACCAGATCTTCTCGCCCAACGGGCAGTTCTCGGCCTCCATCAACGATGGCAACCTCGTCGTCTATCGGGCCGGTTTCGGAGTGCGCTGGCGTTCTGGAACGGAGAAGGTCGACCCCAACGCGCGGCTGACCTTGCAGCCTGACAACAATCTCGTGCTGCGCACTGCCAGTCAGGCGGTGCGCTGGGCGTCGAACACGGCCGGCACGTCGCCGGGCTATCTGCAGCTGGGTGACGACGGCAACCTCGTGTTGTTCAATGGCTCGGGCAAGGCGGTCTGGCAGAGCGGATCGATCACGGCGCTGAACTCCACCTCCACCGGCCTGCCGAGTGGCGCCGCACTCATCTCCCCCGACGGCACCAATCAGCTCGTGATGCAGCGCGATGGCAACCTGGTCGTCTACAAAGGGGCTACGCAGGTCTGGTCGTCGAACACCAACCACCCCGGCTCCCGGCTGCTGATCACGTCGACCGTCGGCCTGGCCGTCGTCGACCTCAACAACCGGCTGATGTGGGCTAACCGCGCGGTGGCGACGCCGGGCGTGTCGCAGCTGGCCATCACGAACGACCCCGACGTCGTGCTTACCGACAACGGCGTCGTGATGTGGGAGACGAACCACAAGACGGCCACCGACTGCAGTGCGGTCACGGGCCCAGTGCCCACTGGGGACACCCGCAAGACGACCAACGGCATCGTGGTGCACGCGTGCACGGTGGCCACCGTGCAGCGAATGGTCGACGACGCGGCGGCTGCCGGCGTCACGCTGCAAGGTTCCGGCTGGCGCGACGTGAGCCGCCAGATCGAGCTGCGGATTCAGAACTGCGGCGGCAACGACTACTACAGCATCTGGCAGCGTCCCTCGGGTCAGTGCAGCCCGCCCACCGCTGTGCCGGGCAGATCGATGCATGAGCGTGGGCTGGCCATCGACTTCAGTGTCAAGGGCCGCACCATCACCACCAGCGATCCTCAGTTCGTCTGGCTGAAGGCCAATGCTGCCAAGTACGGCTACTACAACCTGCCGTCGGAGACCTGGCACTGGAGCATCAACGGCAACTGAGCGCCGCCTGTCGACGACCCAAGGCCGGTCAGGGTCATGGGCAGTCAGGTGAGGTCGGCCGCCCGCTGGACCGATTAACCGCTATGGCTGATTAATGCGAGGGCCAGGGGAAGAGTTCTTGGCGCTATGACGGTGCCCCGCCACGTGGGGCACCGTCATAGCCGCTCAAACCCCACCCCAGCGGGCGACGACTACCGGGCAGATCGCCTAGTCAGGACTCTCACCCGACCGCCGCTCAACGCGCTGCGGCAGGTTCAGCCCTTGAGCTTGTAGTCCTCAAGCAGCCGTCGACCGATGATCATCCGCTGGATGTCGGCCGTGCCCTCGCCGATGAGCAGCATCGGGGCCTCCCGGTAGAGCCGCTCGATCTCGTACTCCTTGGAGTAGCCGTAGCCGCCGTGAATCCGGAAGGCGTCTTCGACCACCTGCGCGCAGTTCTCGCTGGCCAGGTACTTGGCCATGCCGGCCTCGAGGTCGTTGCGCTGGCCGGCGTCCTTGACCCGGGCGGCTTTGACCATCATTTGGTGCGACGCCTCGATCTTGACCGCCATGTCGGCCAGCCTGAACAGCACCGCCTGGTGCTCGGCGATCTTCTTGCCGAACGTGCTGCGTTGTTGCGCATAGGCTGCCGCCAGTTCGAACGCACGTAGGGCAACTCCGCAGCCCCGGGCGGCTACGTTCACGCGGCCCACCTCGACGCCGTCCATCATCTGGTAGAAGCCCTTGCCGGGCACTCCGCCGAGGATCTGGTCGGTGCTCGTGCGGTGGCCGGTGAAGATGAGCTCGGTGGTGTCGACCCCCTTGTAACCCATCTTCTCGATCTTGCCGGGAACGGTGACCCCTTGCGCCGTCTCGCCGAAGCCCGACTCCTTCTCGATGAGGAACGTGCTCATGTTGCGGTACACGGAATTGGAACCCGTGTCGGTCTTACACAGGACGGCCACGAGGTTGGCCGAACCACCGTTGGTGAGCCACATCTTCTGGCCGTCGATGGTCCAGGCGTCGCCGCCCGCCGGGTCGGGCACGGCCTTGGTGGTGATGGCGGAAACGTCTGAGCCGCAACCTGGCTCGGACATCGAGAAGGCGCCGCGCACCTCTCCGGTGGCCATTCTGGGCAGGTACTTCTGCTTCTGCTCCGGTGTGCCGTGCTGCAACAGCATGTAGGCCACGATGAAATGGGTGTTGATGATGCCGGAGATGCTCATCCACCCCCGGGCGATCTCTTCCACGCACAAGGCGTAGGTGAGCAGCGACTCGCCGAGGCCGCCGTACTCCTCGGGAATCATCAATCCGAAGACGCCCATCTCCTTCAGGCCCTCGACGATCTTGTCGGGATAGGTGTCGGAGTGCTCGAGCTGCTGGGCCACCGGGATGATCTGCTCATCCACGAACTCCCGCACCAGTTTCAGCAGTTCCTGCTGCTCCTCGCTCAGGCCGTCGGTCTGCTGCAGTCGCGCCATGGTTGCTCCCATCATCGTCGGCAGGGCTACTTCGTGCTTGTGGTGTGTCTGCGTGATTGTGGTCTGCCCGGCGTCCGGATGCCCTACCGGTCGGGTGTGACGCCGCACACGCACTGCTGACAGCGCCCCCGTCGGCTGGTGATCCGCACAACTGATGGGACACTGGAACCATGCCAGGTCCGATGACCGGTCCGCGAGGGCCCCTGCTGATGCCCGCAGCCCCTCCGGGACGTCCGATCGCCACGTATCCCACCTATGCCGAGGCGCAGGCGGCCGTCGACTACCTCTCGGATGAGAAGTTCGCGGTGCAGAACGTGTCGATCGTGGGCACCGACCTCAAGATGGTCGAGCGGGTCACCGGACGGCTCACCTACGGCAGGGTCGCGCTCGGGGGCATGCTGTCAGGAGCCTGGTTCGGTGGGTTCGTAGGCCTGATCCTGGCCATGTTCGATCAGACCGCAGGCTTGGCCGTGGTGTTGCCGGCCATCCTCATCGGCGCGGCCTTCGGCATGATCTTCGGGGTCATCTCCTACGCGGCGACCGGTGGTCGGCGCGACTTCACGTCTACCAGCCAGATCGTGGCGGCGCAGTACGCGGTGTGGTGTGTCGACGAAGTGGCCGGCGAGGCGTTGCGCGTCCTCGCTCAGAAGCCGGGTGCCCGCGGCCAGGGCCTGCTGAACCCGCAACAGCCGCCACCCAGCACGTACGACCCCTCGCAGCCGCCCACCGGCCCCACGTATTCCGAGATGCTCGCCAAGCAGCGGGCCGAGCAGGCCCGTCAGCAGAGCGAAGACCGACCGAACGAGCCGTAGAGACAGGCGCACGCGAGGTAGGGCCTGCCAAGAAATAACCGCTTATTTCCTGGCGCGCCCTTACGCTGCCTAGTGTGAGTATTCGACTGGGTTACCAGATTCCGAACTTCAGCTACCCGGGCGGGCGGCCGGCCGACATCGTGCCCACCGTGATCGCGCAGGCCCGCGAGGCCGACAGCGCCGGCTTCGACGCTGTCTTCGTGATGGATCACTTCTATCAGCTGCCCGGCATCGGGGCCCCGTCCGAGCCGATGGTGGAGTCGTACACCCTGCTCGGCGCGCTGGCCACAGCCACTGAGCGAGTGCAGCTTTCGGCGCTCGTCACTGGCAACACCTACCGCAACCCCACCTTGCTCGCGAAGTGCGTCACCGCTCTCGACCTGGTCAGTGGCGGTCGCGCCGTGTTGGGCATCGGGGCCGGCTGGTTCGAGTTGGAGCACAATCAGCTCGGCTACGACTTCGGCACCTTCACCGAGCGGTTCGCCAAGCTCGACGAGTCGCTGCAGATCATCGAGCCCATGCTTCGTGGGGAGCACCCCACCTTCGAGGGCAAGTACTACCGCACCTCCTCGGCCATGAACGAGCCTCGTCTGCGAGATGACCTGCCCATCCTCATCGGTGGCTCCGGAGAGAAGAAGACATTCCGGATGGCCGCCCGGTATGCGTCTCACCTCAACGTCATCTGCGACGATTCGGCGTTGCCCGTCAAGCTTGAGGCGCTGGCCGCGCGGTGCCAGGAGCAGGGCCGCGATCGGTCGACTCTGGAGACGAGCTTCCTCGGCTTCGTCTTCCTCGACGAGAACGGCGACGCCGCCCGCAGGATGTACCACGACTTTGCTGCCGCCCGCGGCGTCGACCTCGACGCGATGCCGGCCGAGCAGCGAAAGGCCTTCGGCGCCAGGCATTTCGTGGGATCGCCGGACGAGGTCGCCGAGCAGTTCCAGACTCGGGTGCTCGACGCCGGCATCGACGGCATCATTATCAACATGGTGAGCAATGGGCACGTGCCCGGTGTCGTCGAGCTGGCGGGCAAGACGTTGGCGCCGCTCGTTCGATGAGCGTGATCGCCTGCGCCGGGGCTCTGCGCTAGTTCTGCCCTTGCTCCCAGGCATCGAACACTGCATCGCGCACCGCATCGGCAGCGGCCGCCTGCACCGTGGCGAGCCCCAGCAGGGCGGCGGCTTCGGCACCGGGAGCTGCGGCGGCGCACTCGAGCTCACCGGTGGCCAGGGTGAACACAGTGTCACCGTCCATCAGGGTGTGCACGGGTGAGATAGCCCGGGCCAGGCCGTCGTGGCCGGCACCGGCCATCCGGCGCCCGGCCGCTACGTCGAGCCGGGCGTTGGTGGCGACCACGGCGAGGGTGGTGGCGAGCGCAGCGTCGCCCTCCCCGCCCGCGGGCTCGCCGGCGCGGCCCAGCACACCGCCTGCGGCGTTGAGAACCACCAGAGCGGAGACGATCACGCCGCCTGGCAGCCGTACGGTCGCTGTTCCCACCCCACCCGGACCGGCACCCCTGCTGGATCGGGCACCGGTTCCGGCCCCGACCCGACCGCGAGCAACCTCGCTCGTGCTGGCGTTCGCGGTTGCGTCATAACCCATTGCCTCGTCGGGACGAGCCGTCGGATCGCCGCCGCGACCGAGGTCGAAGATCGCCGCGGCAGGAACGATCGGCACCAGCAGCCCACCGCCCACCGGATAGCCGAGACCGTGTTCCTCGCACCAGCGCTGCACCCCGTGCGCGGCCACCAGACCATAGGCGCTGCCGCCGCACAGGGCCACCGCGTGGACGACGTCGACGAGAGTGCCCGGCGCCAGGGCGTCCGTCTCGTGGGTGCCCGGTCCGCCCCCGCGGACGTCCACCGCTCCGACTGTGCCAACGGGAGGAAGCACCACCGTGACGCCGGTGGCCCATCCGTCGCCGAGGCGTTGAGCGTGCCCCACCCGGATGCCGGGCACGTCGGTGAGCATGACCCCGCCCGATCAGTACGAGATCAGCGCGGACTGCGACACCGAATACCCGTGCTGGGTCTTGTTGTTCAGGCAGCGCATGGCGGCCTGGCGCGACTCGCAGGTCAGGTCGCCCCGGGTGACGTCGTCGCCGTAGGCCAAGGGCGTAGTGGCCGCCGGCAGCGGCTTCGGCAGGCAGGCCAGATGCCCGTCGCTGCTGGTGTCGACCTGCACCCCCCACGACTGGGCACCGCACTGGGCACCAGGCCAGGTGGGCTTGGTGACGGAGCACGTGGCTGCGTCCTTGTCGAGCTTGCACGTCAGAGTCTTGTCGGGCGAGGTGAAGCTGAGCACCGAGGCGCTCTCCGTCGCCACGCTCTCCGGCAGATGGGAGGGCGGATCGGCGAGCACGGCGACGGCTCGCCACACCACCAGGAGCAACACGAGAATGAACAAGGCCACGACGATCAGCGTGTTTCGTCGTCTGCCCAACCGTCGCCGAACGGCGACGGGATGCGTGCTCATGCCTGGTGTCCTCCGCTGCTGAGGGAGGCCATCCAGGCCTCGACGTCATGGCTGGCCCGCGGCAGGGCAGCGGTGAGATTCTCGCACCCTGACTCGGTCACCAGGACATCGTCCTCGATCCGCACGCCGATTCCGCGCAGCGGGGCCGGAACCAGCAGGTCGTCGCTCTTGAAGTACAGGCCGGGCTCGATCGTGAACACCATGCCGGGGCGAAGCTCGGCGTCGAGATACATGTCGCGTCGGGCTTGGGCGCAGTCGTGCACGTCGATGCCGAGGTGGTGCGAGGTGCCGTGCACCATCCAGCGCCGGTGCTGACCGCCCTTGTCGGGGTCGAGGGCCTCCTCGACGCTCACCGGCAACAGACCCCACTCGTGCAGGGTGGTGGCGATCACCAACATCGCTGCGTTGTGCACGTCGCGGAACTTCGACCCGGGTCGCGCCACCTCGAAAGCCGCGTCGGCCGCGGCGAGCACGGCCTCGTAGACCTGCCGTTGCTCGTCGCTGAAGTGGCCGCTGACAGGCAGGGTGCGAGTGACATCGGCGGTGTAGAGGGAGTCGACCTCGACTCCGGCATCGATGAGCACCAGCTCGTCGGCCGGTACGACGCCGTCGTTGTGGATCCAATGCAGCGTGCACGCGTGTTCGCCGGCCGCCGCGATGGTGTCGTAGCCGATGCCGTTGCCGCTGCGCCGCGCGACCCGCTCGAAGACGGTCTCGATCACGCGCTCGCCGCGTTCGTGGGCCACCGCCTCCGGCAGGGCCCGGACGATGTCGGCAAAGCCCTCAGCGCTGGCGGCGACAGCCTTGCGAAGCTCGTCGATCTCGAACTCGTCCTTGATCAGCCGCAGCTCCGAGAGGAACTGCGCCAGTTCGGCGTCGGCGACCTGCTCGGGGAACAGCCCCTTCTCGTCACGGTCTGCGTCCGTGTGGTCGTGCGGAACGCGCTGCGCGTCGACGAGTGCGGTGATCTCGTCGGCGGCGCCAGGTACGACCCGGATCGCGACCTCGTCGGCGTCCTTGCCGATCGCCTCCTCCAGGTCTTGGAGATGGGCGCATTCGATGCCGGTGAGGGCCTCCACCTCGGCCAGGCTCGGCCGCGCCCCTACCCACAGCTCCCCATACCGCGCGCTGGCGTAGAACTCCTCGGTGTCGCGGCCCGCCCGCGGCCAGATGTACAGCACCGCCCGATGCTTTGGGCCCGCGCCATCAGGCGAGGCGTCCCGCGAGTCGTCTGCGCCGGGTTCCATCGGATGCAGCACGAGCACGGAATCGGGTTCTGCCTCGCTCCCGAGACCGGTGAGGTGGGCGAACGCCGAATGGGCGCGGAATCGGTAGTCGGTGTCATTGCTACGAACCCGCAGGCCGCCGGCGGGGACGATCAAGCGTTCGCCTGGAAAGGCCGCCGACAGCGCCTCCCGGCGGGCGGGCGTAAAGGCCGATGCCGCCGACGCTGCGGGCAGCCGATCGATGATCTCGGCCCAGCCGCTGGCGATGAACTGGCGAAACGCCTCCGACTGCGGACGTTGGCTGCGGGTCTCACTCGAATCGTCCACCCGGGCGCTCTGCTCCGCCTCGGCCTGCGCTACCTCGTCCTGCCCAACCTTGCCGTGCTCAGCCTCAACCTTGCCGTGCTCAATTTCAACCTTGCCGTGCTCGACGTCGCCCATGAACCGAGTCTGCCACGGTACGGCGCGCCCGGTTCGTTCAGGCGCGGGTGTCGGACAGGCTCGAGCGACCTATCGATGCGATGTCGCGACGCCCCGTTCACGCGAGCTTGTTCACGGTGGATGTCCGCAATCCGGCGCCAATATCAGCCGGTGCGGATCGGCTGAGCACGAGATCAGAGCCGGTCGCCTCAATCGAGTCGGATTCCGGACATTCGATGGACCTGATCACGATTCACGGAGACCGTCGTGCTATCCGCCCCCTCGCCCAGGGCGCCGCGTCTACCGTGTTCTGGTGATCGACTTCTCATTGCCGCCGTTCGACTCCCTGCTGGCGATGCCGGCCCCGTGCGTCCTGACGACTTATCGGAAGAACGGCTCAGCCGTTACGTCTCCCGTCTGGTTCCGCTTTCACGATCGCGGCTTCGAGGTCGTGATTGCCGAAGGGGACGTGAAGCTGCGGCAGCTCGAGCAGCGTCCCGATTGCGCCCTTGCTGATCTTTGAGGCCGTCCCGCCGTTCCGTGGGGTCAGGGTCGAGGGCGCCCCCACGCTCAGACCTGACGAGGGCGACGAAGCTCGGCAGGCAATCGCCGGACGTTACCTCGGAGACGTCTGCGGCCGCCGCTTCGTCGAGCAGCGGAGCGCGCCGGGTGTCGTGCTCCGGTTGCCTGCCGAGCCTGCGCGCGCCTGGGACCTGACGGCGATCCTCCCCGAGCCGTGATCGAGCCGCCGGCGAACGTTTGACACGGCGTCGACAAGGAGGGTGACGAGCCGGTCCAGAGCCCACCGCGTCGCAGACGATCATCGGTGCCGCTGGAGGGAACCCGGATGAGGGCCGAGGAACGACACCGGCAAGGATGGACCCCATGCAATTCGGGCGCACATTCGAAGAGTTCGAGGTCGGGGCGGTCTACAAACACTGGCCAGGCAAGACGGTCACTGAGTATGACGACCATTTGTTCTGTCTGCTCACGATGAACCACCACCCGCTCCACCTCGACGCCAACTACGCCGCCACCACACCGCAGGGCAAGAACGTGGTGGTGGGCAACTACATCTACTCGCTGCTGTTGGGCATGAGCGTGCCCGATGTGTCGGGCAAGGCCATCGCCAATCTCGAGGTGAAGTCGCTCAAGCACGTGGCCCCCACCTTTCACGGCGACACCATCTACGGCGAGACGACCGTGCTCGACAAGCGGGAGTCGACGAGCAAGGACGATCGAGGCGTCGTCACCGTCGAGACCAAGGGCTTCAATCAGGACGGCACGCTAGTGTGCGTGTTCACCCGGGCTGTGATGGTGCCCAAGCAGAATTACCTGGACGCTCGTGGTGGCGATCACCCGGGCCGTCCGAACCCCGCCTGATCGGAAGATTCGCGTCACACGGAGGGTGCAGGCTTGTTGGACATGCCGAGAAGCGGCGCACGAGCCTGCACCCACGGGTGTGACCGTGTCGTGACAACGCCAGGGGCGCGCCCATAAATGGCCACTACAGTGTCGCTTCCTGGATCGGGCGCCTGACGGCGTTGTCGGCCGCGCCCACGTAGCTCGGCTGCGCGGGCGGACCTCCGCCTGGTCAGCCATCCCGCCCAGAAACCGATACTGCAGTGCATATTTCTGGGCAAGCCCTAACATGGGACGAGTTCGAGTGCTTTGGCCCGTCAGGCTTTGCCACGGCAGGTTTAGAGTGCAGGGGGAGCGCGGGCTGCAGGGGTAAGCCCGAGTTGCAAAGGAGGGTTTATCCGGCATGTCGGAGGAAATCGAAGACGCCGGGAACCTCTCGTCTGCCGAGGGTCAAGGTCGTCCACGGGTCGGCCGACACAGAATCGTGTCCCATCACAAGACCCGCCACCTTGCCGCAGCCACCGCACTTGCGTTCGTGGGTTCGACGTTGGCCGGTTCGATCGTGGGGCTGCCCTCGGCTCTGGCGGCCTCGGGTCTGGAGGTCGTACACGCCGACCGCGGTGCCGCCTCGCTCGATTCCAGCGACGTCAGCCTGCTTGCCACCCCAGTGGTGGCCGGCCAGGCAAACCTGACCGTGGCGTCGTCTGTCAGCGACGTAGCTCCCGTCCAGCTCATACAGCTGGCTCCCGCCGCGCCGATAACGGCTGCCGGAGCCGTCCTTGCGGCGGGTGCCCCGGTCGCAGCCGGGGGAGCGGACACCAGCGCCACGGCCGCGAGCCTGGGCATCCCGGCGCCCCTGCTCGACGCGTACAAGAAGGCGGCGGCCAAGCAGAACCAGCTCACGCCCGGCTGCCAGATCGGCTGGTCGCTGCTCGCGGCGATCGGTCAGATCGAGTCAGGCCATGCCGAGGGCGGCAAGGTCGATGCCAACGGCACCACACGCGGCGTCATCCAGGGCCCGGCCACCGCCTACGGCACGGCCAAGGGGCCGATGCAGTTCCTCGACTCGACCTGGCGCACCGCCGGAGCCGACGGCAACGGCGACGGCGTCAAGGACGTCAACAACGTCTACGACGCCACCCTGGCGGCTGCGGGCTACCTCTGCCACGCCGGCGGCGGATCGCTGAAGGACCCACAGCACCTGCACGACGCGATCTTCTCCTACAACCACGCCGAGTGGTACGTGCAGAAGGTCATCGCGATCGCCAACCAGTACAGCGGTGGCGGCTATGCGGTCCCGGCTGCTCCGGGCTCGGTGAGCACGGCTCCCGTCCAGGCACCGCCGGCCGGGTCGAGCACTCCGGCACCCCCGCAGCCCAAGCCGACCACGCCTACGCCGCCCACGCCCGCCCCGACGAAGACGCCTCCCACCACGACGCCAACCACTCCCGCCATCCCGACGACCCAGTTGCCGAAATACCCGACCACGCCTGCTCCCACCACGCCGTCCCCGACCCAGACGTCCGGTCCGTCCCTGACGACCCCGTCATCCGTCGCAAGCACCGGTCCGAGTCCCACCGCGGCGGGCTGAGCCTGTTTCCGGCTGGTTGCCGGCTCGTTTGCGCCGTCCGGCTGTAACGAGTGAGACACGGTGACGTCCCTCAAGGGGCCCAGCGCGGAGAACACGGCCCGGTCCGCCAGAATCTAGGGATGCGCGCCGACCTGCACACTCACTCCAACCGCTCGGACGGCACCGGATCGCCCGCCCAGGTGGTAGCTGAGGCGGCGGAAGCAGGTCTGGACGTCATGGCACTGACCGATCACGACACCGCCGAGGGCTGGGACGAGGCGATCGAGACCGGCGAACGTCTGGGTGTGCGCGTCTTGCCGGGCATCGAGATCTCCACCGAGCGCGACGGCGCGAGTCTGCACCTGCTGGGTTTCCTGCTCGACCCCACCTCACCGGAGCTGGCCGCCGAGATGCGGCTGGCGCGGCAGTCTCGAGAGACCCGCGCCCAGCGCATGGTCGACCTCATCGCCGTCGACTACCCGCTCACCTGGGATCACGTGTTGGACGAAGTGGAGCCCGGCTCGACGATCGGCCGGCCGCATATCGCCGACGCTCTGGTGCGTGCGGGGGTGTTCACCCACCGCGATGAGGCGTTCGCACAGGTCTTGCACGCCCGCTCGAAGTATCACGTGCATCACTACGCGCCCGATCTGGCCACAGCGGTCAGGGCGGTGCGGGCCGCGGGCGGTGTGCCGGTCGTGGCGCACGGGCTGGCGCAACGGCAGCGCAAGCAACTGGACGAGGCGTTGTTGGAGGAGTTGGTGGAGGCCGGCCTGCTCGGTCTGGAGGTGCGTCACCGCGACCATGACGAGGCGGCGCAGCGGCAGCTTCTGGCGTGGACGTCCAAGTACGACCTGATCGCGACCGGCGGCAGCGACTACCACGGCACGGGCAAGCGCAATCTGCTGGCGGAGAATCTCACCGAGCCGAGGGAACTGGCGCGGATCGAGGCGGCCGCGCGCGGGTGAACGGAGCCGGCTTACGGCGCAAGCCACCCCAGAGCTCACATCTCGGGTAGCGCCTGAGGCCTCAGGTGGGGCCCAACTCGAACCAGACGTGCTTGCCGTCGCCCCCGGGCTGCCAGCCCCAGGCGTCGGCCAGGACGTCCACCAACTGCAGGCCGCGGCCGTCTTCGTCGTCGTCGTGGGCTTCGCGCACCTGCAAGCCGCGTTGCTGATGGTCTCGGACCTCGACCCGTAGGACGCGGCCGTTGTCGATTCCTGCCGACAGCCTGATGGGCCCGGTGCCGTGCTTGATGGCATTGGTGACCAGCTCACTGGTCAAGAGGATGGCGACGTCGGCCGCCTCTCCGTTCCACCCCCAGGTGTCGAGGGATGCCGCCAGCGCACGGCGAGCACGAGATACCTCGCGTGTCCCCGAACCGAGCTCTGCGATCAACTCCACGGGCCGATTCTTCCCCATTCGTTGACGCGGCGCGTAATTGGTGCCAGAAATGCCCGACTGCTCACAGTCGGGACCCCACTGTCTCCCAACATAGGACGATCTCACGTCTGAATCCCCCTGTTCGGGAGATTGTCTGCCGGTCCCGTGCGCCATGTCGCGGTGGACAGGCAGAATGCCCGACTGTGACGCGATTTTCACCAAACAATCCGCCGCAGGCCCGCCGTGGCCGCCGGGTAGCCGTCGCGAACCAGAAGGGCGGCGTGGCGAAGACCACAACGGTGGTCTCGCTGGCGGAGGCCCTGGTGGCCGAGGGAGAGCGCGTTCTGGTCGTGGATCTGGACGCCCAGGCATGCCTGACGTTCAGTCTGGGCATCGATCCGGAGTCCGTGCAGCAGAGCCTGCACGACGTGCTTGTGCACCGGGTCGACGTGGCGTCGGTGCTGTTGCAGGTGCGGGATGGCCTCGATCTGCTGCCTGCGACGATCGATCTGGCCGGCACCGAGGCCCAGCTGCTGAGTCGTGCCGGACGCGAGTACGCGTTGCGCGGAGTGCTCGACACGCTCGGCGACTACTCCGTGGTGCTGATGGATTGCTCGCCATCACTCGGCGTGCTAACCCTCAACGCGCTCACCGCCGCCGATGAAGTGCTGGTGCCGCTGCAATGCGAGATGCTCAGCCACCGCGGCGTAGGGCAGCTGCTGGACACCATTGCCGACGTGCAGCAGATCCTCAATCCGGATCTGGTCGTGCGCGGCATTCTGCCCACCATGTACGACGGCCGCACCACTCACGCAAGGGCCGTGCTTGCCGACGTGCGGGAGCGGTACGGCGTGCCCGTGCTCGACCCGCCGATCCCCAAGTCGATCAGGTTCGCCGAAGCGCCCGCATTGGGGCGTTCGGTGCTGGCGACCGCCCGGTCGTCTGCGGGTGCGCAGGCATACCGGGCGATCGCCGGGCAGTTGCTGGCCGCCTGGCGCGCGGAGGCGTCGTAGGAGCCGTCAGAATCCTCAGAAGGCTGCGCCGGCAGAGGCGCGCCCCCAGTTCAGGCCGTGGGAGTGGCTGCGGCCGATTCGCTGGCGCCGGCCCCTGACTTACCGCCGCGTCGGCGACGCCGGCGGCGCGCAGGGGCGTCCCCGGTGCCGGCCTCGCCCTCCGGACCGGTTGCGACCGCCTTGGCCGCTGCGTGGGTGCCTTCCGCGTTGGGTTGCACGGCGGCCTCGCGTGCACCGCCCCGAGTGCGACGGCGGTTGCGGTTGGTACGGGCGGGTTTGTCGTCGTCAGCCTTGTGGTCGTCCGCCTTGGCCGCGTGCCGGCCACCGCTGCCGTGAGCGGAGGTCTTGCCGCCGCGTTTGCCGGTCTCACCGAGGTCTTCGACGTTCTCGGCCTTGAGGCCGGCCCGGGTGCGTTGGCTGCGGGGCAGTCGGCCGGTGGCATCGGCGGGGATGTCGAGATCGGAGAACAGGTGCTCGGAGGACGAATAGGTCTCCACCGGCTCCGGCAGTCCGATGCTGAGCGCCTTGTCGACCATCGCCCAGCGGTGCAGGTCGTCCCAGTCGACGAACGTCACGGCTATGCCGTTCTTGCCGGCACGACCCGTGCGGCCGATGCGGTGCACATACGTCTTCTCGTCTTCGGGGCACTGGTAGTTGATGACGTGCGTCACATCGTCGACATCGATGCCTCGGGCCGCGACGTCAGTAGCCACGAGTACGTCGACCTTGCCGTTGCGGAAGGCGCGCAGGGCCTGCTCGCGAGCTCCCTGGCCCAAGTCGCCGTGGATGGCTGCTGCGGCGAAGCCGCGCTCGGCGAGGTCGTCGGCGACCTTGGCGGCGGTGCGCTTGGTGCGGGCGAAGACCATCGTGAGGCCACGGCCACGCGCCTGCAGGATGCGGGCGAGCATCTCGGTCTTGTCCATGGCGTGCGCCCGGTAGACCCGTTGGGTGATGGAACGCACGATGTGGCTGTGGTCGTCGGGCTCGCTGGCCCGGATGTGGGTCGGCTGCACCATGTAGCGGCGGGCCAGGGCAACCACGGGGCCGGGCATGGTGGCGGAGAAGAGCATCGTGTGCCGGCGCGCCGGCACCTGCGCGAAGAGCTTCTCCACGTCGGGCAGGAAGCCTAGGTCGAGCATCTCGTCGGCCTCGTCGAGCACGACGAACTTGCACTCGCCCAGGTTGAGGTGCCGCTGCTGGGCGAGGTCGAGCAGCCGGCCGGGCGTGCCGACCACCACTTCGACACCGCGCTTGAGTGCCTCGACCTGCGGTTCGTAGGCCCGGCCACCGTAGACGGTGAGCACCCGGGCGGAACGGTTCTTGGCGGCCCGATCGAGGTCGGTGGACACCTGCACGGCGAGCTCACGCGTCGGTACCACGATGAGCGCCTGCGGCGCGCCGCTGCCGGGGAAGCCGTCTTCACCGGGCCCGTGCACACCCATGAGCACCGGGATGCCGAAGCCCAAGGTCTTGCCGGTGCCGGTTTTGGCCTGGCCGATGATGTCGTGCCTGGCCAGCGCTACCGGCAGGGTCATGGCCTGGATCGGGAAGGGGTGGACGATGCCGGCGGCGGCCAGCGCATCGGCGATCGGGGCCTCGACGCCGAGGTCGGCGAAGGTGGGCTGCAGTTCGGGGTGCTGTGGTTCGGTGTTCTGCGGTTCGGTGTTCTGCGGTTCGGTGTGCTGCTCTTCGGGGGAGCCCGCTTCGATCGTGGGCTCGGCCGCCGGGGCGGTGGGAAGGGATGCCGTCTCGGCGGCATGGTCGAGGTTCTGCGTGCCGCTCGAGGCGGCCTCTTGTGCGTCGGTCACAGACGTCCTATGCGTTTGGCTCCAGGCGCGGTGCCATGCCGATGACGGGGATTCCCAAGCCGAGGGAAGTGCTTCGTCGCGGGTGGTGCTACCGCAGCCACGGCTCCTCAGGTGTCGAGGAGTTCTCTCGGAAGCCGACCGTGGCGACGACCGGGCAACCGCTGACATAACGCAGTGTAACGGCTGCCGCGGTCAACGCTGTCAACTTCGGCCTACGCCCGGATTATCGTCAGCCAACGCCGGCCAGCCGCACACGGTTCGACGCCCGGCCGCGGCGGCTGCGAGATTGCCGGGATCAGCTGCCCCCGAAGCCGACCCGGCGCTGCTCCTCCACGCCGATCTCCACGTAGCCGAGCGCGCCGGCAGGCACGATGAGCACCCGGCCCTTGGTGTCTTCGAGCGAGAGCGCGGCGCCCTGCATCGCGGCGGAGACCTTCTCGGTCACCTCTTGGGCCGTGGCCTCCGTCTCCAGCACGAGCTCGCGGGCGACGTTCTGAACCCCGATCTTGACCTCCACGACAACCAACCCTCTCTCACGTCTGAGTTCTTGCCTGAACCTGAAGTTCTCGCCTGAACCTGAACCGAACCAGCCTGAACCGAATCAGGACGACTTTGGCTCGACCTTAGATCACGCCAACGACACTGCGAGGCCGTTCCATGCCTACGTTCGCCCAGGGCCGATCGCTTCGGGCCTGCTCAGAAACCGACAGCTGCAGCATTTACTTCCTGGCGCGCCTTTGGGCGAATCACAGGCCTGCAGGACTTCTGATGCAATTCTCCACATAAGACGCCTGACAGCCCGGTGCCAAACCGCGACGGATACACCGCGGACGGCACCACTCAGCGACCCGATCCCCAGCTCTGGCACTTAACCCGGTGCCAACCGCGGCAGATACACCGCAGACGGCACCACCGAATGACCTCAACCCCTGCTCCGGTACTCAATCTGGTGCCAACCGCGGCAACTCGCCCGCGAAACGGCACCACCCAATGACTCCGGTGCGTGAGGGCCGAGTCTGGCTCCTGGGGGCTGTGAAGGGGCCGGTTTCTGACGCTATGGCGGTGCCTCACCGGACGGGGCATCGTCATAGCGCAGGAAAATTCGAGGCCTGCGGCTGTCGAAACCTCCCTTTCCGGAATCCCGGGCAGGATGCGGCGTCCCATCGCCCGGCTCCGTCCGCTGTCTCCGGCTCCGTCGCTATTTGCCCGACCTGCTCCTCCGCCCCGGGGCTGCCGCGCGTCGCTGAACTCGCCCACGGTTGTCGGCTTGCCGGGCGCCGCGGGCGGCCTGGCCCCTCTACCGATGGGCCATGCGGGGTTAGGCCGGGCGATCTGACCCCGCCGCACCTGCCCCGCGGCACTCCACACACAGATCGTGACACCCACACCAGACGACTAACCGAATGGCGTTGCCCTTAGGCCGGCGCACGTTTGGGAAAGGCCCGCACCCCACGCCAGGCAAGCTGGGCGATGAGTTCGGCCGCCTCGGGCCGCGGGATGTCTTGCCCCGACGTCAGCCAGGCCCGGGCACTGGTGTGCGCCATCGCCGACAGCGCCACGCCGAGCAGGTCGGCCTTGGCTCGGGCCAGCTCGGTGTCTTCGGAGATGATGTCGGCGATGCTGCTCGACAGCACGGCCCCGGCGGCCTCCACCCGATCGCGGACCAGGGGATCGTTGGTGAGATCCGACTCGAAGACCAGCCGGAACGCCGCGCCGCCGCGCTCCACGAACTCGAAGTACGCGTCGATGGCCGCGGCCACCCGCTCTTTGTTGTTCTCGTGCCGCGCCACTGCTGTGGTGACGGTGGAGACGAGGTCGGCGTTGAGCCGGTCGAGAATCGCCAGGTACAACTCGAGCTTGCCTGGAAAGTGTTGGTAGAGAACGGGCTTGGAGACGCCAGCCCGTTCGGCGATCTCGTCCATGGCGGTGGCGTGGTAGCCGCGCTCCACGAAGACCTCCTGGGCGGCCAGGAGCAACTGGGCTCGACGCTGCTTGCGGGGCATGCGCAGCGGCCGGGTGGCCTCGGCCACGGTGTCCTCCCAGCGTCGTCGGTAGTGATCTGCGCGACATTAGCGCGTCGATCTCGACATCGTCCCATGTCATCTGCTCTCGGCCTGTCGAGTCTCATGGCCGGGCGCTCATGGCGATCGCTCACGCGCGGCCGGGCTCGGTGGGGTTTGTCGGCGCCTGCTGGTCTAATGCAGAGATGGAGGTACTCCACGGGCACCCGCAGCCACACCCCGATCTACCCGGGAGAGGTGCGCAGTCGCAGCGGGCGGCCTTGTCGCCGGAGCTCGGCACACAGCCGCACGGCACCGGCTCGCTGTCGCGTGCCGAGGCCGGCGAACCGTTGTCAGCCGCCCAGCGCGAGCGGTACGCGCGTCACCTCACCCTGCCCGAGATCGGTGAGGCGGGGCAGTTGCGGCTGTTGGCCTCTCGGGTGCTCGTGGTGGGCGCAGGCGGTCTCGGGTCGCCCGTGCTGGCCTATCTGGTGGCGGCCGGCGTGGGGCACGTCAGCGTGGTCGACGACGACGTGGTGTCGGCGTCGAATCTGCAACGTCAGGTGCTCTTCGATCTTGCCGAGGTGGGCGAGAGCAAGGTGCAATGCGCAGTGCGGCGGCTATCGGGTCTGAACCCCGATGTGCAGGTGATCGGGCACGCCCGCCGTCTCGACGCCGACTGCATCGACGAGTTCGTGGCCGGTCAGCACCTTGTGCTCGACGGCAGTGACAACTTCTCCACGAGGTATCTGGTGGCCGACGCCTGCGTGCGTGCCGGGGTGCCCGAGGTCTTCGGCTCGGTGCTCGGCTTCGACGGCCAGGTCAGCGTGTTCTGGCCTGGGCGTGGGCCGTCGTATCGCGATGTGTTCGCCGAGCCGCCGCTGCCCGACCGGGTGCCATCATGTTCCGAGGCTGGCGTTCTCGGCGCCGTATGTGGTCTGGTCGGGTCGACCATGGCCGCCGAAGCGCTCAAGATCCTGGCTGGTCTCGAGCCCGGCCCGCTGGGCCGGATGCTGGTGCTCGACGCGCTGACCATGTCATGGCGCTCGGTGCCGTTTCGCTCGGCGGTGGCCGACGAGTCCGTTCCAGCCGGGCAGCCGGAGACAGCCGTTCCCGCCAGGTCGGCGGGCCTGGCAGGGCCCAGTGCGCCTGTGATCGGCTCCGCTTCGCGCAACGTTACCGACGAGTTCGTAGATCCCCGCGATCTCAACGATGTGCTCAAGGCCGGGGCGCAGCTGCTCGACGTCCGGACGGCTGCCGAGGCCCGGCAGATCTCGATCCCGGGCTCGGTGCACATCGAGCTTGATGAATTGCTCGTAGCCGTAAGCAGTGGCACAGCAGTGAATCTGAGCCCCGAGCTGCCGATCGTGGTGTATTGCCACAGCGGCAGCCGCTCGCGTCGCGCGGCCGCGGCCCTGCGTGCTGCGGGCTATGGCGACGTGCGCGAGCTGAGCGGTGGGGTGTCCGCCTGGTCGGCGCTGGTGGGCGGTGCCGGCGGGTTGGACGACTATGCCGAGGCGGTGCTTGAGGTGGTGGAGTCGATCCCGGCAGGCAAGGTGCTGACCTACGGCGACGTCGCCGAACTGGTGGGTCGGGGTGGCCCGCGGGGAGTGGGAGGGGTGATGTCTCGCTACGGCTCGAGCGTGGCCTGGTGGCGCGTGCTTCGGGCGGGCGGGTTGCCCCCTCAAGGGCACCAGGAGCAGGCGCTGGCGGCATACCGGGCCGAAGGCACCCCCTTGCGCGGAGAGCGGGTCTGGCTGTCCCAGGCGCGATGGGACGGCAGGCCGTGAGCGTCCTGGGGAGTTCGGGGGGCACCGCTGCAGATCAGCAACGGCGCGCCGGGCTGCGCCGGATGCGGGTGCTGGCCACCAGCTTGTTGGTGCTCGCCGCGATCATCTTCGCCGCCACCCTGCACCGCGAGGGAGTCCTCGGATTCGTCAATGCCGCCGCCGAGGCGGCGATGGTGGGTGCCATGGCCGACTGGTTCGCCGTCACGGCGCTGTTCCGGCACCCGCTGGGCCTGCCCGTGCCGCACACGGCTCTCGTACCGCGGCGCAAGTCGGAACTGGGCCGCAGTTTGCAGGAATTCGTGACGGAGCACTTTCTCACCGAACGGATCGCCCGCGATCGGTTGGCTGCCTTCGGGGCATCACGTCGGTTCGGCGAGTGGCTCCTGGTGCCGGCTAATCAGGTGCGCCTGACCCGCGAGGTCGTCCGCGCCGGGCGTTCCCTGCTGGAGCGGTTGCCCGACAGCGAGGTGCGCGCCTTCGCCACCGCCGTACTGCTGCCCCGGCTGGCCGAGGAGCCGATCAGCGAACTGGTGGGCGACCTGCTGGCTGCCGTGGTGCACGACCGAGCCCATACCGGCCTGGTCGATCTGGCCGCATCCGAGGTGCTCGAGTGGCTGCGTGACAACCCCACGGCGTTCAAAGCGATCGTCAGTGAGCGGGCCCCCTGGTGGACGCCCACCTGGGTGGATGAACGCGTCGTCGACTGGACGTACAACCAGGCGTTGGCCTGGGTGCGCGACATTCTGGCCGATCAGCAGCACCCGACCCGGCAGGCGTTGGACGCCATGCTCAGCAGGCTCGCCGAGAACCTGCAGCGCAACCCCGAGGTGCAGGAGCGGGCCGAGAAGCTGAAGGTCCGACTGCTGATGCATCCTCAGGTTCCCGACACCATCGTCTCGCTCTGGCGCACGGGCCGCTCCTCGCTGTTGGCCATGGCAGACGATCCGCAGTCGTTGCTGTACCAGCGTGGTGAGCGGTGGGCGGGGGAGGCCGGCCGCCGGCTGGTAGACGATGCGGCGCTGCGTGCCCGCCTCGAGCGCTTGCTCGGCGACGCGGTGGCCTGGCTGGTGCGCAACTACGGCACCGAGATCGCCTCGGCCATCTCGTACACGATCGACGGGTGGGACGGTAAAGACGCCGCCGAACGGATCGAGCTGCACGTCGGACGCGACCTGCAGTTCATCCGGATCAACGGCACCCTCGTGGGAGCGCTGGTCGGATTGGCCATCCACACCTTCGTCGTGCTCATCGGCTAGCCGCGGGCTGCCACGACAGTAGGCTCCCGCCATGTCGCTGCCACGTACCTTGCCTCGTCCGCGCACGCCCGATCCGCTGGAAGCACCTGTGCTGCGCTGGGGCATCCTGGGCACCGGGTGGATCGCGCACCAGTTCGCGGCGGCTCTGCACGAGCACACCCATCAGGTGGTGCAGGCCGTCGGCTCCCGCTCGGCGCAGTCTGCAGGGCGGGCGGCGGCGTCGTTGGGGGCAGCTACGGCGCACGCGAGCTATGAAGCCCTGGTCAACGACCCTGAGGTCGACATCGTCTACGTGGCGACCCCACACAACCATCACCACCCCAACGGGCTGCTCGCATTGCGGGCCGGTAAGCCGGTGCTCATCGAGAAGCCCATCGCGCTCAACGCCGGCCAGGCGCGCGAACTCGCCGAGGTGGCCGCCGCTGCCGGACTGTTCTGCATGGAGGCGTTCTGGACCTTCTTCCTGCCGAAGTACGACGTGCTGCGCCAGCTTCTCGAAGACGGGGCGATCGGCCAGGTGCGCACCGTGCTCGCCGACCACGGTCAGTACTTCGAGGGAGACCATCGCATTTTGCGGCCTGACCTTGCCGGTGGGCCCATGCTTGACCTGATGACCTATCCGGCCGGGTTCGCCCATTGGATCCTGGGCGCTCCGAACGAGGTGGTCGCACGCACCACCTGGATGCCGTCCGGAGTCACCGGGCAGACGTCGATCATGATGACCACCGAGGCCGGCCAGCAGGCCCTGCTGCATTCGTCGGTGGAAGGCCCCACGCCCACCACGGCCTCCGTCGGTGGCCTTCAGGGCAGCATCCTCATCGACTCGTCCTTCTACACCCCCGGGGGATTCACGGTGCGCGGGAGCGATCCGGCGGACGACGAGCTGCGTTATGACGAACCCCAGGTCGCCCACTCGGCGCTGTTCTGGCAGGCGGCCGAGGCTGCCCGCCGCATCGGTGCGGGCGAGCTCGGCTCGCCGCTGCGTACCCTCGACGCCTCCATCGCCACCATGGAGATCATGGACGACGCCCGCCACCAGATCGGTGAGGTCTACCCCGAGGAGCAGTAGCCGAACTGCTGACGGTTGCGGCCTGTGCTCAGAGCATGTTGCCGAGACAGATCACGGGTGGGGCCAGGGGTTCGGCAGACAGCCCTTGAGCCCCTTGGTCTGCTGCATCATCACGGGCGCCACCTTGCCCGGGCCGGCACAGTACTGATGGCCGTGGCCCAGAGCGTGCCCCACCTCGTGGTTCACCACGTAGTGCCGGTACCCCGTGCGGTCGGTCCCGTAGTCCTCCAAGCCGTTGACCCAGCGGTAGTCGGTAAGCACGGCTCGCCGACCAGTGCGACACGAGAGCTTGCCCCTGGTGATCAGCGGGCGGCATATAGGGCGGCCGAGGTGTCAGGGCTGGCCAGCACCACGGTCACCGTCGCCGTGGCCGGGTTGTCGGTGCGGGCGAAGGTGTAGCCGTCCGCTGTCCAACTGCGGGGGTCGTTCAGGGTGCTCAGCACGAAACCGGCGAACTGGCCGGGGTTGATGTCGAGGCCGCCCTCCACCTGCACCGCCACGTTGATCGTGCGACGGGCAGCGGCGGGCGCCGGCTGCGAGCCCGGCACGGTGCTGAGCTTTCCGTCTCCCTTTTGCGGCACGTTCATCGACAGCACACCTGCCTGCCGATCGTCGGCGGTCACGCCGTTGCCGGGCGAGGCCGTCTGCGCGCCGTCGTCGGCGCCTTCGGATTGTGGAGTGGTCGCTGTCGAGCCGGATGCGGCGGTGCTGGTGGTCGATGCGCTCGCAGTAGGCGAAGCGCCCTGACCGGCCGACGAGGCAGCGTTCGACGAGGAAATGGTGGGCGGGGTGCTGGAGCCTGCCCCGCAGCCGGCAACCAGAGCAGCGACGGACAGCGACGCCACAGCGACGCCTGCCAGGCGACGTCTGCCCAGAGGGTGTGTACAAGAGGTTCGGGTCACGATCATGAGATTTCCACGCGCATCCGCCCGCACTCGACAGGCGTTGTGGCGTGTCTGGCAGGTAGGGCCTTCTCCATCCCGGCGGTCTTACCGGAAAGTGCGGTCCGGTTCCTCGGCTTCTTCGCACCGATAGTCCCGGTACGGCACGGCCTGCCCGCCCACTGGCGGGGCCATGTCGGGGTGGGCGAGCCGATGACTGTCGGTGCCCTGTGATTGCCTTCCTTCATGTCCACCACCCACCCATCGCCGGCCTCGCGAAGGCGCCCGGTCGGCCGCCGGGCGCACGTCTGCGACGAGGTATCCCTCGACCCGTCGCAGCAGGCGGTGGTCGATCGACGGGCCGGGTCGGGTCCGGTGGTCGTGGTGGGTGGCCCGGGCACGGGCAAGACCACCACGCTGATCGAGGCGGTGGCCGCCCGGGTGCTGCGCGACGGCCTCGAGCCGGGTGCTCTGCTCGTGCTTGCCCCCTCCCGGCTGGCCGCGGCAGACCTGCGCGACCGGCTGACCCACCGCATCGGCGGAGCCGGTCGCTCGGCCCTGGTAGAGCCACCGGCCCGCACAGCGGCCTCGTACGCCTTCGCCCTCATCCGCCGGCAGGCCGTGCTCACGGGCCAGCCCACGCCGCGGCTGATCTCCGGCCCCGAGCAAGACGCCATCCTCGCCGACCTGCTGGCAGGGCATGCCAGCGGCGACGGGGCGATGCCTGCCTGGCCCGCCGAGGTCAGCGAAGCGTTGACGCTGCGTGGTTTCCGCCATGAGCTACGCGACCTGCTCATGCGCGCGATGGAGCGTGGCATCTACCCCGACGAGTTGGCCCGGTTGGGGCGCCGGCATCGCTGGCCCATCTGGTCGGCCGCGGCGGTGGTCTACCGGGAGTACCTGCAGGTGAGCGCGCTGGCCAGCCCCGGGGCGTACGACCCGGCGGCCATCGTCGACCATGCCGCGGCCATGCTGGCCGACGACGCGACCCTGCTGGCCGCCGAACGATCGCGGGTCCGGCTCGTGGCGGTGGACGATCACCAGGAGTCCGGCGAGGCCGTTGCCCGGTTGCTCGACCAGTTGTGCCCCCCGGGGGCCGATCTCATCCTCACCGGTGATCCCGACACCACCACGCAGTCCTTTCGCGGCGCCCAGTCACGGCTGCTGGGCGAGGCGGGGTTGCGTTATCGGCGGCGAGACGGCGCACCCGCGCCAGAGCTGGTGCTCGGCACGTGCTGGCGGTTCGGCAGCGAGCTCGCCGTCGCCGGTCAACGCGTGGTAGCGCGCATCGGGGCGTTGGCTCCGTCACCGGCGGCTCGCCGCGACCCAGTCCCGCAGCCAATTCCTACACAGCCAGGCCAGTTCGACGACGTGGCAACGGGTTTCGGCACGGCGGTCGTGCGCTCGATAGGGGCGCAGGCCGCGCTGATCGCGGCCGAGCTGCGCCGCTGGCACCTGATGGCAGCCACCCCGTGGTCAGAGATGGCAGTCGTGGTGCGCAACGCCCAGCAGGCGGCGGCGCTGTGCCGCGGCCTGCTGCAGGCCGGCGTGCCCGTCGGCATGGCGGCCACTGAACTGGCACTGCGTGACGAGCCTGCGGTGCGGCCACTGCTGGCGATTACCTCGGTGGTGCTCGATGAGTCGCGGCTCGACGATCCGGAGGTCGTTGCGGGGCTGCTCACCAGCCTTGGCAGGGCAGACCCCTTGCGGCTGCGCCGGCTGCGTCAGGCCCTGCGGCGTCACGAGGAGCAACTGCACGGTGAGCGGTCTGTGCAGGAGCTGCTGCGTGGCTGCCTGCTCGACCCTGACGAACTGGCCGGTGTGCCCGGCCAGCTGGCCGAACCTGCCCTGCGAGTGGGGCGAGTGCTCGCGGCCGGCCGATCGGCGTGTGCCGCGCCGGACGCGTCTGCTGAGCAGGTGCTCTGGGCGATCTGGCAGGCCACGGGATATGTCGAGGAATGGCGTGCCCGAGCGCTGGCGGGCGGGCCTGCCGGCCGTCGGGCAGATCGTGATCTCGATGTCATCGTCGCGCTCTTCGAGACGGCTGCCCGCTTCGCCGATCGACTGCCCGGTGCCGGTGCCTTGGAGTTCCTGCTGCGCCTCGACGGCCAAGACCTGCCTGAAGACAGCGTTGCGGCCAAGGCGCCGGTCGAGGCCCAGGTGGTCGTCGCAACCCCTCAAGCGGTGGCGGGTCGCGAGTTCGACGTGGTCGTGGTGGCCGGAATCCAAGACGGTGTCTGGCCCAATACCCGATTGCGGGGTTCGGTGCTCGGCTCCACGGCTCTCGTCGATGTGGTGGCCGGCCGCGCCGTGGGGCGCTCCGGCCACGATGCCGCTGGGCTTCGGGCGGCGCGAACCGAGGTCCTGCACGATGAGCTGCGGATGCTCTACGTGGCGGTCACCCGCGCGCGCCGGCGCCTGCTGGTCACCGCCGTGTCCAACGCTGACACCGTCCCCTCGGCCTTTGTCGACCTGCTCGATCCCCTCGATGACGCAGCCCCCCGGCCGGTGGTGTCGGCACCCCGCTCCGTGTCGTTGTCCGGGGTGGTGGCACGGCTGCGCTGCCTGGTGCTCGACGAGCAGGTCGGCGATGCTGTCCGCCGGCAGGCTGCAGCCCAACTCGCCCGGCTGTCGGCCGAGGCGGTGCCCGGCGCCAATCCGCGGGAGTGGTACGGATGGGCCGGGCTGTCTGACACCGCCGCACTGGCCGGATCGCGTCCGGTGCGGGTCAGCCCGTCGGCTATCGAGCAGTTCGACGAGTGCCCGTTGCGCTGGCTGCTCGATCGCAGTGGCGCGCGGCCACCCGCTCCGGCCTCGGTTGGGGTCGGCACGCTCGTGCACGATCTCGCCGACGCTCATCCAGACGCCTCGGCAGACCATCTCATCGACGAGCTCGACCGTCGTTGGCCGGAGTTGGGTCTTCAGCCGGGATGGGTCAGCGATCAGCTGCAGGCACGCGCCCAGGCCATGCTCGAGCGCTTGGTGAACTACCGCCGGCGTCTCCAGGGCGAGGTGGTTGCGCGGGAGGAGCCGTTCGCACTTCCCGTGGGCGATGCGGTGCTCACCGGCCGGGTCGATCAATTGGAGCGTGACTCGCAGGGGCGCTTGGTGGCCGTCGACCTCAAGACCGGTCGTTCGGCGCCTACCTCCGAGGCGGCCCGTAGGCACCCGCAGTTGGGGGCGTATCAGTTGGCGGTGGAAGCGGGGGCCTTCGATCGACTGGCTCCGGGTGCCGGTAGCGGGGGCGCGCGGCTGGTGCAGCTTGGCAACGAGCGCAAGACCGGTGTCAAGGTGCAAGATCAGGGGCCGGTGGCCGACGATGCCGATCCGCAGTGGGCGCACGATCTCGTGGGTCGGGTGGCCGCCGGCATGGCAGGACGTGAGTTCGCGGCCGTCGTCAATCCCGGGTGCAGGCATTGTCCGGTTCGCAGTTCGTGTCCGGCGCAGGGCGAGGGTCGGCAGGTGGGCGAGTGATGCGGGCCGCTGCAGCAGGCACGTCGGATGGCGGGCAGGGAGTGACACCTCGTCGTGAGGTGTCGCCGGCCGAACTGGCCGCGCGACTCGGTCTGCCCTCGCCCACTGACGAGCAGGCCGCGATCATCGCGGCGGCACCGGATCGGCCGCATGTGGTGGTCGCCGGTGCCGGTTCGGGCAAGACCGAGACGATGGCCGCCCGGGTGGTGTGGCTGGTGGCCAACGGCCACGTCGCCCCCGAAGAGGTGCTGGGTCTCACATTCACTCGCAAGGCCGCCGGGGAGTTGTCGGAGCGCATCCTGCGTCGGCTGCGCGGGTTGCGCGCCGTGGGCCTGCTGCCCGGCGACGACCTAGGCGCAAGCCCCACCATCGCCACCTATCACTCCTATGCCGCGGCGCTGGTGCGTGACCACGGCCTGCGGGTAGGGGTCGAACCCGGCACCCGGCTGTTGGGCGAAGCTGCCGCCTGGCAACTCGTCTACGAGCTGGTGGAGCAGTGGGATCCGTTGGAGCAGAACGCCTTTGCGAGTGGGTTCGGAGTCCAGAACGATCTGGCGGCAGAAGATCTGGGCGGGCTCAACCGGGCCGTCGACACCTTGGTGCAGGCGGTGCTGTCATTGGCGGGCCAATGCGCGGAGCACCTCGTGGAGCTGCCACAACTGGCCGATGAACTACACGACGTCGAACGTCAACTGACCTGTCGTCCCAAGCTGGGGCGCGGGGGAGCGCCGAGTGATCCCACTGCGTCGAGCGATCTCGGCAAGGCTCTGGCCACCGTGCGCGCGCGGCGTTCGCTGATTCCCGTAGTGGCCGCGTACCTGCGTCGCATGCAGGAACTCGAGGTCATGGACTTCGGCGACCAGGTGGTCATCGCCACTCGGTTGGCCGGCCTGGCCGATGTCGCTGCCGGCCAGCGGGGGCAGTACGGGGTGGTGCTGCTCGACGAGTTCCAAGACACCTCGCACGCCCAGCTGGAGCTCCTGGCCCGGCTCTTCGGTGGGGCGCACCCGGTGATGGCGGTGGGTGATCCCAACCAGTCGATCTACGGCTGGCGTGGGGCCAGCGCCGGCAACCTCGAAGCCTTCCGCGAACGGTTCTCCGCCGGCAGCTCCAAGCCCGTCGCGGTGCATGGGCTGACCACGAGCTGGCGCAATCCGCTCTCGGCCCTGGAGGTTGCCAATGTCGTCGCTGCGCCGTTGCGGTCGGGCTCCGGCGTGCCGGTCGGCGAACTCGAGGGAGCCCCCGCCGCCTCGGTGGGCTTGGTGCGGCTGGCGTGGCACGAGAGCGTCGCGACGGAGGCCGACTGGGTGGCCGAGCAGGTGGCACAGCGCTGGCGTCCCGGCCTGGACAGTGCCGCGGTGGTGTGCCGACGACGGGCCCAGTTCACGGCAATCGAGTCGGCTCTGCGCCGGCGCGGTGTTGCCGTGCAAGTCGTCGGACTGGGCGGGCTGCTGCAGCGTCCGGAGGTCGCTGATGTGGTGGCAACGCTGACGGTATTGGCCGATCCCACCCGTTCCGACGGGGTGGCGCGGTTGCTCACCGGGCCCAGGTGGCAGCTGGGCCCGCGCGATCTTGCCGCGCTCGGCTCCTGGGCGAGACACCTGAGGAGTTCTGGCCTGCAAGTGGACGACGCGAAGGCCCGCCCGGCGTCCGACGACTCATCGCGGCGCGGCCAACCGCGGGTACCCGACCCGGAGCAGCTCGAGCACGCGAGTCTCATCGATGCGCTCGACACCCTGCCACCCCCCGACTGGACGGGACCGGACGGCTACGGGCTCTCGGAGCCCGCCCGATCCCGGCTGACCCGGCTGGCGGCCGAGTTGGCGTGGCTGCGCCGGCGGACCGCCTTGCCCCTCGTCGACCTCGTCGCCGAGGTCGTGCGCAACCTGCTGCTCGATATCGAGTTGGCCGTCGCCGCTTCGCGCGCCGGGGCGAGCCCCGGGGCCGGACGTGCCCAGCTCGATGAGTTCACCGATGTGGCAGCTGATTTCAGCGATGGCAACGGCCGCGCGAGCCTAGCGGCCTTCGTCGCGTGGCTGGGTGCGGCCGCCGAACGCGAACGCGGCCTCGAGCAGGCAGACGACGTCCTCCCTGAACACCCACGAGATGGCCTGGGCGAGCAGGTCGATCCGTCCACGACAACGGTGCAGGTGCTCACCGTGCACGCGGCGAAGGGCCTCGAGTGGGATGTGGTGGTCGTGCCCGGCCTGATGGAAGAACGCTTTCCAGCGGGCCGCACCAAGGACGGACGTGACGCGGCCAGCGGCTGGCCCACCACGATCGGAGACCTTCCCTACTCGGTGCGCGGAGACGCGGACGCCCTGCCGCAGTGGGATCTACGCTCACCGGTCGATCTCAAAGAGCTCGACACGTCGCTCGCAGAGTTCAGATTCGGGTGCGGCGACCACGAGGCCGCCGAGGAGCGTCGGCTGGCCTACGTCGCCGTCACGAGAACGCGGCGCGATCTGCTGCTCAGTGGGTTCTGTTGGGATGCCGAGCGTAGCCGCCCGCGCCGGCCGTCTCGCTTCCTGCGGGAGGCGCTGGAGCTGGCGCAGAGTCGGGCCGCCGACGGTGACCTCGCGGAGGCAGGCTTCGGCTTCGACAGCTCGGCGGCCGTCGGTCTCGATGAACCGGTCGATGGTCCGAACCCGTTGCAGGAGAATCCGGTACGCCATCCTTGGCCGCTGCCCGCCGCTCTCGAACCGGCCCTTCGGGCGGCTGGCGACCTGGTGCTAGCGGCGGTTGTCGCGGGGGATCCGGCCAGTGATTCGTCATTGACCAACCAGGTATCCCCTGCACCCGAGGGGCCACCCGACGGCTCGGACCAGCTGACCGAACCAGCCCAGCTGGCTGAACTGGCGGCACTCAGCCAGGAGTCCGACCGGTTGCTGGCCGAACGCGCATCAGATCGAGCACCCGTCTCGACGGTGGGACTGCCCCGCCATCTCTCGGCCTCGGCTGCGGTGAACCTGGCCCGCAACCCGCAGCAGTTCGCTCTCGACCTGCGCAGACCGGTGCCGAGCGCGCCCCAGTCCCAGACCCGTCGCGGGACGGCCTTCCACGAGTGGATCGAGCGGCGTCTGCATTCCAACACGCTCCTCGATCTGGCCGACCTGCCCGGCGCGGGCGACGAGCATGTAGCGCGCGATGCGGAGCTGGAGGAGTGGAAGCTCACCTTCGAGGCGAGTGCCTGGGCGCGGCGTCAGGTGTTGGAGACAGAGGTCGATGTCGAGACCGTCGTCGCTGGCGTGGTGTTCCGGGGCCGGCTCGACGCTGTCTTCGCGGCGCTGGCGGCTGCCGCACCGGTGCGCTACGACCTCGTCGATTGGAAGACCGGGGCCCGCCCGCGCGGTGAGGCCGCCCGCGCCGCCGCCGTGCAGTTGGCCGTCTATCGGGTGGCGCTGGCCCGCTTGCGGCACGTGCCGCTGGACGCGGTGCGGGCGTCGTTCTTCTACGTCGCGTCGGGCGAGACCGTCACACCGCCAACGGATCTCGACGAAACGCGGCTCGCGGAGCTGATCGGTTCGGTGGGTCCGGCGGGACTCGACCTACAGGCTATCGGGGTACGGCCGTGAGGTTGGCAGGCGCACCTGCGACAACCTGGGGTCTGGTGGGCCGGCCTTCACAGTGCCGACCGGCCTTCAGAGCAAGGTAGCCGCCTGCGCCGTCACAGCAGGCTGTCGGCCACGTCCTTGTGCAGGTCGTCGAGCATCTGCTCGGCGTCGGCCACGATGTCGGGATCGTCGGTGTGCACGCCATGCATGAGCCAGCGGGCGATCGCGAGCTCACCGGCCAGCCTGGCGCGTACCACGAGATGCCGGTCGGGTTCGATCCTGCGGGCCATGGAGTAGGCCTCGACCACCGAGTCGAGCGCGGGCTCATCGGCACCTACCGCCAGCCAGGCGAGGTCGTCGGCGGGGTCGGCGACCTTGGCGTCGCCCCAGTCGAGAATGCCGCGCACCGCGTCTTCGTGTACGAGCACGTGCTCGGCCACGAGGTCGCCATGCACGAGAGTGGGGGTGAACCGCCAGCGCCCCACGTCTTCGAGTGCCTTCTCCCAGCGAGTGAGCAGCGCCGCCGGAACCTTGCCGCTGGAGGCTGCCTGATCGAGTTCGAGCAGTCTGCGGTTGCGGTACTCCTCCGCCGTGTAGGTGGGCAGTCCTTGGTCGACGCCGATCTCGGTAGGCAGTTCGTGGATGGCGGCCAGGGCCCGCCCGAGTGAGGCGGCCAGCCCCGGGCCGGGAGCGAGGTCGCCGGGGTGCAGGGGGGAGCCCGGCAGGAACGGGTAGACGACGGCACGGCCCCCGGTGGGCAGGTCGATGGTGGTGCGGGGATCGGGTACCGCGAACGGCAGGTCGTGCCGCTCGTGGCGCAAGGCTGTGAGCAGCGACAGCTCCGCCTCGAGAAGCAGACCGGCCTGGCTGGTTGCCGGGGCCCTGACGACCCAGTGCCGATCGCGGTCGTCGACTACCACCGCTGTGTCGAAGTCATCACCGGGCTCGGTCGTTCCATGGGCAGAGACCGGCAGCAGGCCGGGAACGGTCGCGTCGGCGAGTGCAGCGAGGACGAGCGGGGATCGAGCCACGGAGTCAACCGTAACGGGTGGATCACGGTAGGACCCGCAGGCGACGCGAGGTTCCCGTCACTCTGATGCCCCCGCGTCACTCTGGTACCACTGCCCCGGCCTCGGCGCGGCGCCGCTGTTAGGGCACCCGTTACCACGGATGGGCCCGTGCTTCTTGTCAGGGCCGGTACTACGGTTGGACGGTGCCAGCGTCCGACGGTCCCCTCGGCCAGTTACTCCTCTCCCGTTCCGACCTCGATCGCTCGGCAGCCGAGCGCAGCGTCCAGCTCGTACCGACCTTGTTGAGCGATCCGGCCACCAAGGTGCTCGACCTGCGCGCCGGTCTGGCGCAGGTGGGCGACGCCGGGCTGGTCTTGCGAGCTCCCGCCGAGTCAGATCGGCAACCGGTCGCTTCCGAAACGGACGATCCGGAGCCGAGTCAACCCCCGTCCGGCCAGCCGCTCTGGATCTTCCTCGGTCGAGACGCCCAAGGAGTGCCATTCCTGGCCCGGGTCGTTGGCGACGCTCCCCCCGAGTCGCCTCAGCCGCCCGGCAGCACCGCTGACCCGCTGGGCAACATCACGATCGCGTGGCTGGGCCTGCGCGAGGCTGCCGAGCGATTGGGCGATCGTGATGCAGGCATCTTCACCACGGCCGTCGCCCTGGCAAATTGGCATGCCGCGCACCAGTTCTGCCCCCGGTGCGGGCAGCCGAGCGCGCCCGCGGCGGCGGGCTGGATCAGAGTGTGCACGGTCGATGGCAGCGAGCACTATCCACGCACCGATCCGGCGATCATCGTGGCCGTCGTCGACGCCGACGACCGGCTGCTGCTCGGCCACAATCGGGCGTGGCCCGATGGCCGGTTCTCTACCTTGGCTGGCTTCGTCGAGCCGGGGGAGTCCCTCGGTGACGCAGTGCGTCGTGAGGTCTTCGAAGAGTCCGGAGTCCAGGTCGGCGACGTCACGTTCCTGGGCAGCCAGCCGTGGCCGTTTCCGGTCTCGCTCATGCTCGGCTGTACGGCGTTGGCAACCTGTACCGACATTGCGGTAGACGGCGACGAGGTCACGCAGGCACGGTGGTTCACCCGCGAGGAGTTGGCCAGCGAAGTGGCGACCGGGCGCGTCATCCCGCCTGGCGGCGTCTCCATCGCCAGGCGGCTCGTGGAGCATTGGTTCGGCGGGCCCATCCCCGACGGTCCCCAACGCTGGTAAGGGAAGGCGACGTGACCGGCTCCCCGGCCGCTTGACCCCCGTGGCGCCACCTTTGGGGCAAGCCGTGGGCTGTCCGCTTTACGCATCACCACATCGGAGTTAGGGTCGAAGCGAAGTAGCAAAAAGTGCCCCAGACCCTGGCAATCGGCACGACTCGTGTCTGGAGCAAACTCTGATGTCGACGTTGCTTGAACTTATAACGCCCTCGGCGGGCCTGGTCATCGAACTTGTCGTGATCATCGTGGTGCTGTTGCTGGTGGCCCGCGCGATCAGGATCATCACCCAGTACGAGCTCGGGGTGTTGTTCCGCCTCGGCAAGGTCATGGGCATCCGCAGGCCGGGGCTGACCCTCATCATTCCCATCATCGATGTGCTGCAAAGGGTTTCGCTGCGAATCATCACGATGCCCATTCAGTCGCAGGGCATCATCACGCGTGACAACGTCAGTGTCGATGTGTCCGCCGTGGCCTATTACCGGGTGGTCGACGCGGTGAAATCGGTGATCGCGATCGAAAACGTTCAGGCGGCCATCAACCAGATCGCGCAGACCACGTTGCGCAAGGTGGTGGGCCAACACACGTTGGACGAGACCCTCACCGACACTGATCGCATCAATATCGACATCCGCAGCATTCTCGACGTGGCCACCGCTGAGTGGGGTGTCGAGGTCACGATTGTCGAACTCAAGGACATTCAGCTGCCCGAAGGGATGAAGCGGGCGATGGCACGCCAGGCCGAAGCCGAGCGGGAGAAGCGCGCCAAGATCATCAACGCCGAGGGCGAGGCGATGGCGGCGGCCGCGCTCGGCGCAGCCTCCGACACCATGATGGAGCACCCGCTGGCCCTGCAACTGCGCAACCTGCAGACGCTTGTCGAGATCGGCGTCGACAAGAACACCACGGTCGCCTTCCCGGCACCTCTGATGTCGACCATCGCGGAGCTGGGAGAGTTCCTCCGCCGTGAAAAGGACTCGGCCATCGACCTTCGGGCCAAGCCCGCTCGCAGGACAGATCCCGCGCTGAATGACCCGGTCGAGCCTTCCCTCGATGTTGGCGAGAACAACAGCAATCAGTCCTCCCCGACTCCCGTGTGACTGAGGCGCTTCCTGCCTCTCTCGGGCAACCAAACCCCTCAGACACCAATCTGACTCTCGGAGGACCCCATGCCTGACCCCGATGGGTCGAAATTGCTGACGACGATGACCCTTCTGAAGGACATGCTGGATGCCCGCCGAACGGAGCCTGAAATCATCGAAGGGTTGTTACGGCATTGCGTCGTGACTCTTGACTTCACGGCTGCGGCCGTACTGCTTCGGGGCAGATCCGCCATGACCGTGCTGGTCGGCGGCACAGTGCGCCAGGAGAAGGTCGAGCTCCTTCCGGTGATCCAAGGGCCCTGGCTGGAGGCGCTGCGTCTCGGCTCGATCGTGTCGATCGAAAGCGATGAGGATTTCGATTCGAGCGACCCGGCGTTCCTCGCCTGGGCTCAGGCCCGCCAGATCAGCGGGGCCTACGCACTCCCCCTGCGCCGGGCCGCCGAGCTGATGGGCTCGTTGGCGCTGTTCAGCGGCGCACCGGAACTACTCGACACCGATCAGCTCGACGTCCTGCAAGCCCTGGCCGATGCAACGACTGAGGCGCTCCTCAACCGGCAGTTCGCCGAGGAACAACGTCAGCGTTGCGAGCGGCTACAGGCGATGGTCGACGCTGATCTGATCGTCGAACAGGCCCGAGGCGTCATCTCAGAGCGAGCCCACATAGGCATGGGCGCTGCGCTCGATCTGTTGAAGGCGGCGGCCAAGTCGTCGCGTCGTCCGCTCGATGTGGTTGCCGCCGACGTAGTGGGCGGCCGGTTGCACGGTAGGGGTTTTGTCGAGTGGCAGCCGGATGAGCTCGACGACGTGCACCGACGAACAACGCTTGATCTCACTGTGGAGCACGCTTCGCTACGTCTGTTGCACTGAGGATGAATGGCCACTGAGCACGACGAGCACCTCCCGTTGGCAGTGCGGCTGGCAAGAAGTGCCTCGGCGTCTCACTCGAGCGGAGAGCCTTCGTCAATCGTCCAAAGCCTTCATCAGCGCGATGTGCAGGGAGACAGCGGCCGAGTCGCCATCGGCGGCAGCCCACACGGCGTCGACGCAGGCTCGCACGATGGCCCATCGTCGGGCGAGTTCTTCGTCGATCCCTGCGCTGTCGCAGATGAGTCCGACGCGGTAGCGCACGCCCCACCGAAAGCCGCTGCCGTCGGGGTATTCGTCGAGCCGGTTGCGCAGGGCAGCCTGCAGCTCCAACCCGGCGGCCCCGGCCAACGGTTGCGGATCGATAGCCACCCACTCGTCGCCGGTCGTCCGTTCTTCAGCCAGGGGCAGGGCGCCGAGCACATTGCCGAAATGGAGGTCGCCATGCAGCAACAGCGGCGGATCGGCGTCGCCGGCAAGCTCGTCGAGGAGCCCCCGCGCGCGGTCGAGCAGTCTGCGGGGGACGCCCGGCTGCGTGGGCGAGAGCTGCTCGGCCAGCCACAGCGTGGCCCGGACGATCCCGGCGGGCGCGGGCCGATGCAGCAACGCCAGTACCTCGCCGAGAGCCTCGCAGGCCTGATGCAAGGGTTCGCCCGATAGGTCGTGATCGGCGTCCAGCCGTTCCAGCAGGATCAGGCCCGCCCCCGGATCGGCGGCCACCAGCCGGGCCGCTCCCCGTCCAGCCCAGTGCCGCAGGGCCAGCACTTCGCCGAGCAGCATCGGATGCGGCCACGACAGCTTGAGCGCCAGCCGTTGCTCCTGGCGTCGAACCGGCACGACCACCGCCGTGTGGCCGGCTCGCGCGGGACCGTCGGGTTCCAGATCCCAGCGGTCAAGGCTGGACAGGGCCAGGTCGGGTAGCCGGCGTACCCAGTCGGCACCGGAGACCGCGGGTGGTCCAGCGGGGTGGGCGCCCGCGGCAGTCTGCCTGCTCAGTCTCGAAGCTGCTGAGTACTCATCGGCAGCCCAGGCCGGTTGCGCGGCGATGACCGACAGATCGACGCGGGCAAGCTCCGCCAGCCACGCGGCGCGCACTGAGCCCGCCGGCAACCCTCAGACTCCCAGGCGCTGCTTGACCTCGGCCAAAGACGGGTTGGTGGCAGCGGAGCCGTCGGGAAACAGCACAGTGGGGACGGTCTGGTTGCCGCCATTGACCTTCATCACGAAGTCGGCCGCCTCGGGCTCCTGCTCGATGTTCACCTCGGCGAACTCGATGCCCTCCCGCTTCAGCGCGCCCTTGAGCACCCGGCAGTAGCCGCACCAGGTGGTGCTGAACATGGTCACGGTGCCCGCAGTGGGGTAGTTCATCTGGTCTCCTCGCATAGGGGCCGCTCAGCTGTTGCGGCAGGCCTGGGTGACTCGAGAGCTAATTTAGCTGCGGGGCAGGAGGGTGGCCGCTGCGGCCCGCGTCCCTAGGCGCTCGGAGCCTTTGAGTGGGCGATGGCACGTTGGAGGGCATCGGCTTCGACCGTTCTCCCCGCGTGCGTGAGCCAGTCACGCAAGATGAGCCGCGCTGCGTCTCCACCCGTAAGAACGAGGTTCTCCGCCCTGCTGATCCAGGTGTCGAGGTTGGCGTCGAGCGCGTTTCCCGTCGTAGCCAAAGCGGCTGTGTGAATATCCCGACGAATAGCGAGGACAGCCGGCTCGTCGGTGTCCTTTTCGGTTTCGGACAGCCTCGAATCGATCACCGCGCGAAGGCTCGCAGGAAGCCGTAGGAGCGGGTCGGGATCGTGATCTTGGAGGGCTGCCAGAGCATCATCGGCCGTACCCAGCAATGCGGCAGTCTCGGCCCCTCCGGCACCTGGCCGGGCGAAATGCGGATCGAACCAACACCTCAGAAGGTCTGTCACCTGCCACAGCCGTTGCCCGTGAGGCTCCTTGATCTGCAGACAGATCAGGGCAAGTGGATCAGCCAGTTCGTAGTAGGTGCGCCGGCGATCTACGAGACGTGCGTAAGGGACGACGATGGACGCGAGCCAGCCGCGGTCGACCAGATCCGAGATGGACTTTGCGAGGCTGCGCTGATCGATGTCGAGTCTGCCGGCCAGCTGGGCCACATGCATGGGGTGATCCAGGCTGGCCAGCTCGGCGACAGTCAGCCGTTGGTGGCGGCTGAGGCCGGCAAGCTGCTCCTGGTAGTACGGAGTCAGGTCGTCGACAGTGGTGAGCAGCAGATCCGTCAGGGAGTCCAGCCGTTCTATGGTCAGTCGCGACGACAGGGCCGCCCATAATCGCGGCTGCCCGCCGGCCAGTTGACTTATCGCCAGTAGTCGGGGCAACACGAAGGGACAATCGTCGAGCTGTCGCGCCAATTCGATGTCGCCTTGCCTGCGGGCTACGGCTTGCAACATCGATCGCGCATTCTCGACCGTGAACGGCGGCACTCGGGTCGACGTGAAGAATCCGTAGAACGGTGCCGATTGATCTGACAAACTGCGGCTCAGGCGGGTGGTTGTTGCCACCAACAGCAGGGGAGCCTCGCCCTGCTGGAGCAGGTGTCGCAGCTGTTGTTGCCCGATCTCATCGATCTGGTCGAGCACCCGATCGAGATTCTCGACGATCACGACGATCGGTCCGAAGCGTCGTGCGGCCGCCAGGACCCTTGACTCGAGGTCTGGCTCGGGAGTGCCTTGGCGACTCGCGATCGACGCAGTATTCCCAGCGTCCCTCCGGCCCGCACCGTGGCTGCCGTGAGGTTCGGTCCGGATCTCGTTCTCGGGCTCCAGCCGGACCAGGATCGCCGTCAAGAGCCGGCGGTATGACACCAGCGTCCATGGATCCTCGGGAAGCCACGCCACCTGCAGGCGTGCGCCGGCGTCGATCAGATCACGAGTCCGGTAATACGCCAGCGCAGCCAGATGAGTCTTTCCCGATCCTCTAATTCCCACCAGGAGGGTGTGATTGCGTGACGGGGAGTTGGCGGCTTCTTGGATGCGACTTGTGATGAGGTCAAGCAGGTGGTGACGAACGACGAAAGTTGATTCCAACGTGGCACGGGTCTGCAGCGATGGAGTGAAGAGACTGGAGGTCATGGTGTTCCTCGTGTCAGCCGCCGCCGCCGCGCCCAGACGTAGCGCAGGACGCCATAGCGCCAAGCGATGGAATCTCTGTGTTCGAGGAGGTAATGGTCGTCGACCAGAGCGTTCAGGACATCGTCGAATCGCTCGGGTGCGCTGAGCTGGGTGCGCAGCGCGATGGGCGTCGAGGGCCCCGCCGTGGCTGTGAGGTCGAGGATCTTCTTTGCCAGGCTCACGTCGACGCCGTAGTAGGGGTCCAACCGTGTGACGAGGTGCGTGACGGCTCTGCTTTCGTCTCGGTCGTCGACGAATTCCTCGAATGCTTGTGCCGCCTCCAGAGGGCTGACTCTCCCCGATCCTCGCACTTGCAGCATTGAGGCCACCTTGTGAAGGATGAAAGGCACCGCGCCGGTGCGGTTGACCATGACTTGTACCGTGCCCGCGTCAGGGCGACGGCCAATTCCGAGAAGAAGCCGTTCGGTGAGTTCCTCTGCCTCAGGCTCGTCCAACGGCCCGAGTGGAAGGTTGTCAAGGTCGTTGATGTCACCTTCGGTGGCGTTGCAAAGCTTCAACACGTGGTGGAAGCCCACCGACCCGCACACGATCCAGCGGATCCGGGTGGTTTCCTGGCGTAGCGCCCGCAGGGTCTGTAGGACATCAGCAGCGGCGATCGGGCCTTCCTGGATGGCGATATTCCTCACGGCCACTGGAACCTCGTCCATGCACACCAGGACCGGTCGGTCGGTTGCGTGGGCGTCCACCGCCAGGACGGTTTCGCGCAGGCGACGCGCCGGTGGCATCGACTCCAAGCCCGGCCGAATGGAGACCGGCCCGACGCTCAGACTCTCTACGTTTGTGAAGAAGCCCTGCAGGGCGCTGCGCGTTCGCTCGGACAGGACTCTGTTCGTGGCCGATGGCCTGCGCCGTCCTGACTAGGAACTCCCGCACGGTACGGACGCCCTCGTAGTCGATCCGCACCACCGCGAACTCATGCGTGGTGGCGCACAGGTATCGCATCCAGTAGGTCTTGCCCATTCGGCGCGGGTCTGTGAGGGCAAGGTTTGCGCCGTCGTGCAGGAGTTGTCGGGCCAGCCGGGTAGTGCGATGGCGGCCCACGAAATGGGCCGGATCGCTGGCCGAACCGGGCTGTGGGCTGATCGGGCTCCGCGCGTCGGTCATGTCCTCTCCATATTCATAAGTAATTCTTCACGTATATTAGTACGTGATATTTCCCGTACTCAACTACTGTCCCGTTGCTGGTCACCTTCACCGGCCAGTGCTTGCCATGACGACACCATCCCTCAAGCCACCGACAGTGCCCTGAATCGACCGCCCGGCACTTCCGGGGCTGGGCCTGGTGGGGAACAGGGCGAGCGAGCTCTCCCTCCGGCAAGGGCCGGACCGATCCGCTGGAGCAGCTGCGGCCGGTGACCGAGCGAGCCCTTTCTACGGCAAGGGCCGGACGCCGGCGTCGTCGAGTGAGCCGGGCCCGCGGGAATGAGTGTCAGAGGTCGTTGCCATGATGGCGAGCGTGCCCAGCCGATCCCTCGCCTCCCCCGCGAGCGCCGACCCTGACCAGGTGTTGGCCGGCCTCGATCCGGAGCAGCGGGAGGTTGCCCTGACGCTGTCCGGTCCGGTGTGCGTGCTGGCCGGCGCGGGCACGGGCAAGACGCGCGCTATCACGCATCGGCTGGCGTACGGCGTCGCTTGCGGGGCCTACCGACCAGCGCAGGTGCTGGCGCTGACCTTCACCGCGCGGGCCGCGGGGGAGATGCGCGGCCGGCTGGCTGCGCTCGGTGTCGGCGGCGTGCAGACCCGCACGTTTCACGCGGCGGCCCTGCGCCAGCTGCAGTTCTTCTGGCCGCAGGCAGTGGGCGGGGCGCCGCCACCACTCGTCGACCACAAGGCTCCGTTGGTGGGCGAGTCGGCCGGCCGGCTGCGGTTGCGAGCCGACCGCTCCGCAGTGCGCGATCTGGCGGCCGAGATCGAGTGGGCCAAGGTCAACCTGCTCACTCCCGAGACGTACCCGGCCGCCGCCGCGAAGGCGGGCAGAGCGGGGGCCGGCGGCCTCGACCTCACCGGAGTGGGCCGGCTGATCCAGGTCTATGAGGACGTCAAGGCTGCTCGCGGCGTCATCGACTTCGAAGACGTCCTGCAGGTCATGGTCGGCATCCTGCGCGAGTATCCGCAGATAGCAACTGCCGTGCGCGAGCAGTACCGGCACTTCGTGGTCGACGAGTTTCAAGACGTCTCCGCCCTGCAGCACACCCTGCTCGCGAGCTGGCTCGGCGAGCGCGACGAGGTGTGCGTGGTCGGCGATCCGAGCCAGACCATCTACTCCTTCGCCGGGGCAGATCCGCGCTACCTGTTGACGTTTCGCACGACCTACCCCAACGCCAAGCTGTTGAGGCTGCTGCGCGACTACCGGTCGACGCCTCAGGTGGTGGGCCTGGCCAACCGGCTGCTCGACGCCGCGCCGGCCGCGGCCCGCACGGCCCGGGTCGAGCTCGTGGCGCAACGTCCGCCCGGCCCCGAGCCGGAGGTCATGCAGCATCCTGACGACGTGGCCGAGGCTCAGGCCGTCGTCTCGCGGGTGGCGACCTGGCGGGCCGCCGGCACACCGTTGGGCGAGATCGCGGTGCTCTACCGCACCAATGCCCAGTCGCAGCCACTGGAAGCCGAGCTCGCCTCGGCCGGCATCGCCTACCAGGTGCGCGGCAGCGAGCGATTCTTCGCCCGTCCCGAGGTGCGCCGGGCGGTGATGCTGCTGCGTGGGGCCGCCCGCGCGGGCACCTCGGGCGAGCTGGGCGCCGTCGTCCGCGACGTGCTCAGCGCCGGAGGCTGGTCTGCCGAGCCGCCAAGCTCCACCGGCGCGGTTCGCGACCAATGGGAGTCGCTCCAAGCGCTCGCCGTGCTCGCCGACGAGCTGACGGGCGCCACTTCCGGCGGACTGGATGGGCCGCCGATCGAAGCGGCAGCCGCCCTGCAGCCGTTGGAGGCCACCGGCGCCGCGCCGGAGGCGGCACAGGGGGCGCCACAGCCGGCCCGGCCGCCAACGCTCACCGATTTCGTGGCCGAGCTGGAAATGCGCGCTGCCGCCGCTCACGCGCCTTCGGCCGGCGGTGTGACGCTCAGCTCGCTGCACGCGGCCAAGGGTCTGGAGTGGGACGTCGTGGTCATCGTCGGTCTGAGCGAAGGCCTGATGCCGATCTCGTTCGCCGTCACACCCGAAGCCATCGAGGAGGAGCGTCGGTTGCTGTATGTGGGCGTCACCCGCGCCCGGCACCGGCTGCTCTTGTCGTGGACGGCCTCTCGAACACCCGGGACCCGGGCTTCGCGCGGTCCGAGCCGCTTTCTGGCGCCGGTGTCGGCCAAGGTCCGCCGGGTCCGCGCCGGCGTCGAGCCCGGCGAACCCAAGCGCCAGTCGGGACGACGTCAGCGCCCATCGACTCTGCACACCGCTTGCCGGCAGTGCGGAGTCAGTCTTACGGCGGCAGCGCAACGCACGATCGGACGGTGCGCCACGTGCCCGCCCGACCATGACGAAGCCGTGTTCGACGCCCTTCAGCAGTGGCGCGCAGAACGTGCACAGCACGACAAGGTGCCGGCCTATGTGGTGTTCACCGATGCCACGCTGGAGGCCATCGCGTTCAGCAGGCCGGTCAGCAATGCCGAACTGCTCAAGATCTCAGGGGTGGGCGCAGCCAAGCTCGAAAGGTACGGCGCCGAGGTGCTCGGCATCGTCACCGCGACGAAGCCAACCACCGGCGGGTGATGGGTTTCTGATGGATTTCATGGCAGCGGCAGGTGGCAGGAGAGGCCATCCTGGAACTGCGCCGAGCACCCGATCCACGAGTGCCATCCGCCCCCGGATGAGCCCGTCAGCAGAGCTGTGAGCCGTCCCCAAAGAGATGTTGGAGAACCTCATGACCGCAACGCCACTGAGCAATGCCGCTTGGTTGTCGACCGACGACTGCCGGGTCGAAGACCTCGAGCAGGTCGTTGCCGCCACCACCGACCTCGCCGACTACCCGCATGCCGAACGCATCGAGCAGGGCGTGGTGGTCTACTCCGCAGCCGCTCTGCGAGTCTCGGCTGCCGACCCGGTTGGACGGCGGGCCGTGCTGGCGGAGCTGGCCAGAGTCTTCGCGGACGGTCCGGGTATCGCCGTGTTCACGGGCGCCTTCGAGTCGAACGTGATCGATCCGGTTACGGAGGCCTTCGACCTACTGATCGCCGAGCAGAAGGCCGCCGGGCGTGCCGGCGGCGACCACTTCGCCAAGCCCGGCGCCAACGACCGGGTCTGGAACGGCCTGGAGAAGCTCGCCGTGGCGGCTCCCGACGCCTTCGTCGATTACTACGCCAACGACATCGTCGCGCTTGCTTCCACCGCCTGGCTCGGCCCCCGCTATCAGGTGACCAGCCAGGTCAACGTGGTGAACCCCGGCGGTCAGGGCCAGACGGTGCACCGCGACTATCACCTCGGCTTTCTCTCGGCGCAGGAGTGCGAGCGCTATCCCCTCCACGTGCATCGGCTGTCGATGACGCTGACCCTGCAGGGTGCTGTGGCGCACTGCGACATGCCCGTGGAGAGCGGCCCGACGCTCTACCTGCCGCACTCGCAGAAGTACACCCCCGGCTACCTCGCGTATTGGCGGGAGGACTTCCAGGAGTACTTCGTGGCCAACCACGTGCAGCTTCCTCTGCGCAAGGGCGATGCCGTCTTCTTCAACCCGGCGCTCTTCCATGCGGCCGGCACCAACCACACGGCGCAGGTTCGCCGGATGGCCAACCTGCTGCAGGTCTCGTCGGGCTTCGGCCGGGCCATGGAGGCCGTCGATCGCACCCGCGTTGTCAACGCCATCTACCCGGCCCTGTTGGCCCGTACCACGCCCGAGGGCGTAGACGGCGGCTCTGGCGACGGTCTGCCTGACGACGGTCTGCCTGACGACGGTCTGCCTGAGAACGTGGCCAACGTCATCGCCGCCAGCGCGGAGGGGTACCCGTTTCCGACGAACCTGGACCGCGACCAGCCGATCGGCGGGATGACCCCGCTCAGCCAGGCAGAGCTCCTCACCGAGGCGCTCGCGAACCGCCGGAGCCCGGACGAGCTGGCCGACCGGCTCGCCGCGCAGGCCGTCACCAAGCTGAGCCACTGAATCTTCTCCAACTCGATTCCGCGGGCCGACCCGCTGCGTTGCACGGTTTAATCCGTTGCAGCGCAGCGGGTTTTGGCATGTTGCCGCGGTGGCAAGAGGCTCTGGTGTCGGCTGTGAAAAAAAGTTCGCGTAAATTCCGTTGCGTGGGCTGCGACGGTTGCCTACCCTCGTAAAGGCTGCCGCGCGTAGTTCGCGGGTAGTTGGTTCAATAGCAGGTACGACAGATTCCACGGGGAATCCGAGGCGAGAGGAGGCGACATCATGGCAACGATCATCACGAGCGATAAGCACGTTGGCGTGTTCGCCCTCGCCTATGCCGTGCCGTCGCCTCTGCCGTATGCCGCGTCGGTGCGCTGGCAGCCCGCAGCGATGGGTGAGCGCGCCGCGGCTGGCCGCCGGGCTCTCCTGCTGAGCGCCCTCGCCGTCTTGCGTCACTGCGAGACGCCGTCCGCTGCAGGTGATTCCGGCGCCATCGCCAACGCTTTCGGCCAAGGGAGCAGTCTGTCTGGAGCTCCGCCAGGTTAGCCGTCGAGCATTCTCGCTCGGCTCAGCCGGCGATCTCCAGGCCGCGGACTCCCAGACGGGATCCGCGGCCTTCGTGTTGCCGGTCACCGATCGGCAACTACCGGGGTCGTCCCGCCGAGCACCAATTGCCAACCGGCACAACGCACATCAGCCCACCAGGCATCAGATCGACAGCTATCCGCCACTACCGGCCAGCCACCAGCTGGCCCGACCCAGGAGGTCTGCGATGCAACTCGCAGCACTGATCGACCAGCTCGCGGCGCCCGAGCAACTCACGCCGTGCCAGGCCGACAATGACGACCTGTGGTTCGCCGAGCGTCCCGCAGAGGTCGAGCGGGCCAAGGCTCTGTGCGGGCAGTGCCCCGTTCGGGTCGATTGCCTCGCCGGCGCCACCACGCGGCGTGAGCCGTGGGGCGTCTGGGGAGGCGAGCTCTTCGAGGCGGGCCGCATCGTGGCCCGCAAGGTTCCCCGTGGCCGCCCCCGCAAGGACGACCCGCGTTACCTGGCCGCAGCCCGCGGCAAGGCGGCGGACGAAGTCGCCGCGTGAGTGCGGGGACGAGGTTGCCGCGTGAGCGTTGTGGTGGCCGAGGTCGTTGCGTGAGCGTTTGCGAGGTCGCTGCGTGAGTGCGGCGGTGGCCGAGGTCGCTGCGTGAGTGCAGCGGTGGCCGAGGGGCGCCGCTTGTGAGCCCATCGGCGAACGGGCGGTGTCGCCAACCCGCGTGGAATGACTCGTCCAGAGCAGGTACGGCCCGTCTGCCACCCGTGCAGACGGGCCGTCCGCTTGGGTCAACCGGGGCGGGCACGCAAGACTGAGCCCGTGACGGCACTCGACTACATCGAATGTTGGCTCTGTGACATGGACGGCGTGCTCGTCCACGAGGGCTATGCCTTACCCGGAGCGGAGGACTTCCTGCGTCGGCTCGTCGACCGCGAGCGGCGCTTTCTGCTGTTGACCAACAATTCCATCTATACCCCGCGCGATCTGGCGGCGCGGCTGCGTTCGTCCGGGCTCAGCGTGCCGGAGGAGTCGATCTTCACCTCCGCGATGGCCACCGCGGAGTTCCTGTCGCGCCAGGTGCCCAACGGGTCGGCCTACGTGATCGGTGAGGCGGGCCTCACCACCGCCCTGCACGAGGTGGGCTATGTGCTCACCGAGACGAACCCCGATTTCGTCGTGCTGGGCGAGACCCGCTCCTACTCCTTCGAAGCCATCACCCGGGCGATCCGGCTCATTGAGGGGGGCGCCAGGTTCATCTCCACCAATCCCGACCCGATCGGGCCTTCTGCGGAAGGGTCGCTGCCGGCGTGCGGGGCGTTCGCGGCGCTCATCACGAAGGCCACCGGCGTCGAGCCCTACACCCCGGGCAAGCCCAATCCCTTCATGTTCCGCAGCGCGATGAACAAGATCGAGGCGCACTCCGAGACCACCGCCATGGTGGGCGACCGGATGGACACCGACGTCGTGGCGGGCATGGAGGCCGGGCTGTTCACCGTTCTGGTGCTCTCCGGCATCACCAAGCCGAGCGAGATCGCGCGCTTTCCGTACCGGCCCTCGCTCGTGCTCGATGGGGTGGTCGAGCTCATCCCGCGGATCTGAAAGCGAGACCGTTGAACTGAACTCGTTCCACTCCGGCCGGGTGTCCACCTGCGTGGTTCGCGGCGATATTCGCGGTTGGTTGGCACCGGCGGGTGTCGAACGGGTCGGCTGGCGGCTTGGGTGGTGTCGGGTGCGTGGTATTTGCCGCGGTTGGCACCCCTGACGGCGTCGCACACGTCGGGAGGGGGCTTGGGTGGTGCCAGGTGCGTGGTATTTGCCGCGGTTGGCACCCTTGACGGCGTCGCGCACGTTGGGAGGGGGCTTGGGTGGTGCCGGGTGCGTGGTATTTGCCGCGGTTGGCACCCTTGACGGCGTCGCACACGTCGGCAGGCGGCCTGGGTGGTGCCAGGTGCGCGCCTTTCTGCGGTTGGGACTGGCGACGGCGTCGTACGCGTGAGGAGGGGTTTGGTTGAGCTCAGTAAGGCGTTGGGTGCGTAGTACAGAGGGGATTTGGGCGCTATGTCAATGCCTCGCCGACCGGGGCATTGACATAGCGCGCCCGAGCGGGCGGTCTTCCGGGCGGAATCCCGGGGGGGCCGCCCGGTTGGTGCTACGTTCCTGGGCCACCTGCCCGGGCGATCCGTTCCTGGGCTACCTGCCCGGGCGATCCGCGCCTGGGATGCCGCCTCGAAGCGGCGCCCGCGCCTACCCGACTGCACTCGCAGCTACCCCACTGATCTGCGTGGCATCGAGGGCAAGCTCGACCCCCAATGGCGCTAGGCAGCCACGGCTGGACAGCCTCTGAGTCTTCGGCTCGAGGCGGCTGCGGCCAGTCGGCCGGGTCACACAGGGCGCAGAGGAGAGTCATTGCCAGACTGGGCCGGGTTCGTTTGGCAGACTGGGCCGGATGCGCAGTCAGCTCTTCGATGCCGCCCACCTGGCCAATCCCTCGCCCGATCGCTGGGTACTGCAGTCGGAGCGGATGCTGCGAGTGGGACTAGGCCCTGACGTCCTGGCTGCCAAGGGCGCCATGGTCGCCTACCAGGGGCAGCTGACGTTCACCCATGAGGGCTCTGGCAACCTTGGTCGGCTGCTGCGGCGAATGATTAGCAGCGACGACGCCCCACTGATGCGGGTCGCCGGACAGGGCCACTGCTATTTGGCCCGGTTCTCGGAGCACATCTTCCCGATCGAACTGGAGGGTGACGCCATCACGGTGGGCGGTGCACGCATCCTCGCCTTCGACGCCTCGCTCAACTGGGACATCCGTCGGGTACAGGGCGCGGGCGCCACGATGAGCCAGGGCATCTTCAACACCGTCATCGAGGGCCGGGGCACGCTGGCCGTCACGACCCCCGGGCCGCCCCTCGTGCTCGACTGCTCGCAGAGCCCGGTGTATGTCGACCCGCAGGCCATCGTCGCCTGGTCGGCCAATCTCACCCCGAGCATCGCGAACTCCATGAACTTCCGCTCCATGCTGCGCGGCGGCTCGGGCGAGGCGTTCCAACTCGTCTTCCACGGGCCTGGCTTCGCGATCGTGCAGCCCAGCGAGAGTGCGCAACCGGAGCCGACCGGTGGCAGCGCCGGCGGCCTGGGCGGTCTCTTCGGCTGACGGCGCGCGCGGGCCTGATCCCCGGCGGGCGCTACCCTGGACGGTCGTGGCTGCTGTCGACTATCCCGCTGAGATCCGTGCCTTGCGTCAGACTCTCGAGTCCATCGAGCAGGTGACCGATCTCCCTGCGTTGCGCGCCAAGATCGGCGAGCTCAGTGAGCAGGCCGGTGCGCCCGACCTGTGGAACGACCCGGAGGCCGCGCAGAAGGTGACCAGCCAGCTCTCGCACGCGCAGTCGGAGCTCGACCGGATCGAGCGGATGGGCAGCCGCGTCGACGACCTCGAGGTGCTCGTCGAGCTCGCCACCGAGGAGTCCGACGCCGACACCCTGGCCGAGGCCGACGCGGAACTCACGTCCATCAAGAAGGGGCTGGGCGAGCTCGAGGTGCGCACCCTGCTTTCGGGGGAGTACGACGAACGCAACGCGCTGGTCACCATCCGCTCCGAGGCGGGCGGTGTGGACGCCGCCGACTTCGCCGAGATCCTGATGCGGATGTACCTGCGCTGGGCCGAGCGCCGCGGCTACACCGCCGAGGTCTATGACACGTCCTACGCCGAGGAGGCCGGCATCAAGTCGGCCACGTTCAAAGTCTCAGCTCCGTACGCCTACGGCACGCTCTCGGTGGAGCAGGGCACTCATCGGCTCGTGCGCATTTCTCCGTTCGACAACCAGGGCCGGCGGCAGACCTCGTTCGCCGGGGTCGAGGTGCTGCCCGAGGTCGAAGAGGCCGACCACATCGAGATCCCTGAGAAAGACCTCCGGGTAGACGTCTACCGTTCGTCGGGCCCCGGTGGACAGTCCGTCAACACCACCGACTCCGCGGTGCGGCTCACCCACATCCCCACCGGCGTGGTGGTCTCGTGTCAGAACGAGAAGTCGCAGCTGCAGAACAAGGCTGCCGCCATGCGCGTGCTGCAGGCCCGCCTGCTCGAACGCGCCCGCCTGGAGCGGCAGGCCGAGCTCGACGCGCTCAAGGGCGCCGACTCCGGCAGCTGGGGCAACCAGATGCGCTCGTACGTGCTGCACCCGTACCAGATGGTCAAAGATCTGCGCACCGAGCACGAGGTGGGCAACCCGATGGCCGTCTTCGACGGTGACATCGACGACTTCCTCGAGGCGGGCATCCGGTGGCGCCGACAGAGCGAGCGCGCCGCCGGGTGATTCGCCCGTTGTTCGGCGCGGAGAGTTGACCCGCTCAGAAATCAGACGAAACTGAGGACGCGTCGGGAAATGGGCGAAGCGCCACGCAGTGGTCATTTGCCGGCGAGCCTAAGAAAACGATGAGACTTAGGCAGCAATGCCCCGGTTTGTCTCACGCCTGGGGACATGAGGGACGACACTGGGAGGGCCTTGCCCTGAGCCCTGTGCGCAACGGCACCCGATGGACGACTACGTAGGATGGACGCCTGTGATTCGCTTCGAGAACGTCGCCAAGGTCTATGACGACACTTCCGCAGCGGCGCTCGAGTCGGTGAACCTCGAGATCGAGCGAGGGGAGTTCGTCTACCTCGTAGGGGCGTCCGGGTCGGGCAAGTCCACGTTTCTGCAGCTCGTTCTACGCGAGCACAAGGCCACCTCGGGGCGTGTTCTCGTAGCCGGCAAGGATGTTGCGCAACTCTCCTCGTGGAAGGTGCCGCACCTGCGTCGCCAGATGGGGGCGGTCTTCCAGGACTTCCGGCTGCTGCCCAACAAGACGGTCTTCGAGAACGTCGCGTTCGCGTTGGAGGTGCTGGGTCGCTCGCGGGCAGTCATCGTCCAGACCGTGCCCCAGACCTTGGAGATGGTGGGTCTGCAAGGCAAGGAGCGCCGGCTGCCGCACGAGCTCTCCGGCGGCGAGCAGCAGCGGGTCGCGATCGCGCGGGCCTTCGTCAACCGGCCTGCGATCCTGCTGGCCGACGAGCCGACGGGAAACCTCGATCCCACCACGAGCCGCGGCATCATGCGCGTGCTGGGCCGCATCAACGACACCGGCACCACGATCGTCATGGCCACTCACGACATGGTGCTCGTCGACGAGGTCCGGCGTCGCGTGGTGGAGCTCGACGAGGGCCGGGTGATCCGCGACGAGGCCGGAGGCGCGTACGTCACCACCTCGATTCCGGTGATCCGGATCGACGACGACCCGCCGTCCGGACTCGACGCGACGCTGCTCACTGCGACTGTCGCCGAGCCGTCCGGCCCCGCATCGTCCGAGCCGAGCGAGACGGTTGTGCTCGGTGTGCTCGAGCCGAGCGATCCAGGTGTATTAGACGGCCCCGCGCCGAGCAAGCCTGAGCCGAGCAAGCCTGAGCCGAGCAAGCCTGAATTGAGCAAGCCTGAGCCGGGCAAGTCCGAGTTGATTAAGTCCGAACCGGATAAGTCTCAGACAAGCAAGCCGGAGACAAGCACACCAGAGCAGCCCGCGACCGAGGCAGTCCAAGCCTCGAAGCCACCCCGCCCGCGGGGCATCTTCGCCCGCCGCAACCACTGACCCTTCCCGCACCGCCCCAATCCACGCACGAGACGTTCGAGAGGTTTCACATCATGCGACTTCGATTCATCCTCAACGAGGTGTGGATCGGGCTGCGCCGCAACATCCCGATGGCAGTCTCGGTGGTGATCGTGACGTTCGTGTCGCTGTCCTTCGTGGGCGGCGCGATGTTGCTGCAGAAGCAGATCTCGACCGTCAAGGACTATTGGTACGACCGCGTGCAGGTCTCGATCTTCCTGTGCTCACCCGGCAGCGTGGAACCCACGTGTGCGGCCGGCGCCGCCACTGAGGCCACCAAGGAACAGGTGCGCAAAGACCTCGCATCTCCGGCGTTGGCGCCGTATGTCGAGCGGGTGTATTTCGAGTCGAAGCAAGATGCGTTCAAACGGTTCAAGCAGCAGTTCCCCGACGACGCGGTGTCGAAAAACGTCACGGCCGACCAGATGCCCGAGTCATTCCGGGTCAAGCTCAAGAATCCCGAGAAGTACCAGGTGGTCTCGCAGTACTTCACCGGCCGCGACGGCGTGGATGAGGTGGTCGATCAACGTGAGCTGCTCGACAAGTTCTTCCGGATTCTCAACTATTTGACCGTGGGATCGGTGATCCTGGCCTCGCTCATGCTCGTGGCAGCAGGGCTGCTGGTGGCCACCACGATTCGGCTGGCGGCCATCAACCGTCGCCGCGAAGTGGGAATCATGCGCCTGGTGGGAGCTTCGAACATCCTCGTGCAGTTGCCCTTCATGCTCGAGGGAATCATCGCGGTGGCGATCGGCGCCGCCCTCGCCGTGGGCGGCCTGTGGGCCTTCGTGCACTTCTTCGTCGACGGATTCCTCTCCGTCGAGTTGCCGATCTTCTCCTACATCCAGGTCAATCAGGTCTGGCTGGTGGCGCCGCTGCTCTTTGTGGTGGGCGTGGTCATGGCCGGTGTCTCGTCGCTGCTTTCGCTGGCGCGTTACCTGAAGGTGTAGGCGATCCCGGCCACCGCGAGCTATTCGCGGTTCGCCCTTGCCGAGATGGCCCGCTCAGCCTCGCGGCGGTCTTGGCGCTCGCGCAGCGCATGCCTCTTGTCGTATTCCTTCTTGCCCCGGGCGAGCGCGATCTCGACCTTGGCGCGGCCGTCGGAGAAGTACAGCTGCAGCGGGATGATCGTGTAGCCCTTGTCCTTCGACTTCATGCCGAGCTTGTCGATCTCTTCCCGGTGCAGCAGCAGCTTGCGCTTGCGGCGCGGGGTGTGGTTCGTCCAGGTGCCTTGGGTGTACTCCGGGATGTGCACGGCCTCGAGCCACGCCTCGCCACGGTCGATGTCGACGTAGCCGTCGACCAGTTGGGCACGGCCCATCCGCAGAGCCTTGACCTCGGTGCCGGTGAGCACGAGGCCGGCCTCGTACACGTCGTCGATGTGGTAATCGTGGCGGGCCTTGCGATTCGTCGCGATCACCTTGCGGCCTTGCTCTCTGGGCATCGTTCGATTCTACGAGCAGCCACCTGATCTACCCAACGTGATATCGCACAGCGACCGTAGGCCCAGCAGATGCCAACCGGCGGGTGAGCGGTCGCGCCGACACCTGCGATTGGTCCTATTTCACTGTCGCTTACCGATGACGACGATCACCCACTTGGCATCTATAGCCCGCTGATCGACGGGTCGATCTTCAGCTGTGACTCAAGCAGTTTCGCGTCCGCTCGGGATGGACGTCGTCGACACCCAACGCGCCGGCGCGCACCTCGACGCGCTGATGCAGTCGGTGTGTGCAGTCGTGCGAGGTCGTCAGGACGTCGTCCGGCTGATGACCTGCGCATTGCTCAGCGGCGGTCATGTGTTGCTCGAAGACGTTCCTGGCAGCGGCAAGACGACGTTGGCCCGGGCGTTCGCGCGCTCGGCAGATGCCGCGTTCGGCCGGGTGCAGGCCACCGCCGACATGTTGCCCGCCGATATCATCGGCTCGTCCGTGTGGCGGCCCACCGACGGCAGATTCGAGTTCGTGCCCGGGCCGGTGTTCGCCAACATCGTGCTGGTGGACGAGTTGAACCGCGCCTCCTCGCGGACGCAATCGGCCTTCATGGAGGTGTTGGACGAGCACTTCGTGACCGTCGACGGGGTACGGCATGCCTTGCCGACCCCGTTCTTCGTCGTCGCCACCCAGAATCCACTCGAGCAGCACGGCACCTTTCCGCTGCCGGAGGGTCAGCTCGACCGGTTCACAATGTGTCTTCGGCTCGGCCCCCTCGACGTCGCGGCCGAGCTTGCGGTGCTGCGCGAGCAGGTGAACCACGCAACTGTCGACGATCTGCGCCCCGTCGTCGATGCCCGCACCTTGGCCTGGTTGCAGGGCCAGTCTCGGCTCGTGCACACCTCCGACGTGGTGGCGCGTTACTTGTTGAACCTGGTGCTGGCCACCCGCCGCGACCCGGCCATCGCCCTGGGGGCAAGCACCCGCGCCGCCATCGCGCTCAACCGGGCTGCGCAGGCCCATGCCCTGCTCGACGGCCGCGACTACGTCACCCCCGACGACGTGAAGCAGCTGGCCGTGCCCGTGCTGGCCCACCGACTGGTGTTGGCCGGTACCAGTTCGCAGCAGAGCGCCGAGCTGGCAATGGCTCGGATCGTGCAGGCCGCCACGGTGCCGATCGAGTAGACGGTGAACCCTCACAACCGGTCGCTGGCCTTCACGGTGTGTCCACTGCTCGCCGTTATCGTTGCGATCCTGGGTCAGCTCGTGGGCTCGCGGGAGCTCTACCTGGCGGTCGGCGCGCTGCTGGCCGTCCCCATTGTCGCCATGGCCGTGCCTCGCCACGACGGCCTCGACGTACGACTGCCGGACGTGACCCGTACCGCCGTGGACGAGGCGGTCGACCAGGCGGTGCAGTTCCGCAACACCGGCCCTCACCGGCTGAGCGGGGCCCAGGTGCTGCTGAGCACGCCGGGGCTGGCCGATGTGCTCCTCTGGTGCCCCGGGCTGCTGCCGGGGGAGACGGCCACCGCCTACGTGCGGCGGCCGGCTCGCCGGCGCGGCGTGACGGACGTCAGCGAGGCCGTCGTCCTTAGCGCCGACCCCCTCGACGTGCGCCGGCATCGCGCCAGCGTGCAGGTGCCTGGCCAGGTCATCGTGCACCCGGCCACCGCGCGGGCGTTGGCGCACCGACATCTGGCCGGCGATGGCTCTCGCGACCTGGGACGGCGCGAGGGGCTCGATGTGGCCGGCGCTCGGCAGTGGCTGCCCGGAGATGCCCGGCGCGCCGTGGACTGGCGGGCGACCGCTCGCACCGGTGAGTTGGTGGTGGCCGACCGGCGGGAGCCGCGAGCAGCCGCCGTCCATGCGCTGATCGTGGGGGATCGGCTCGGTCACGATGCCGAGCGCGCGCTGTCGGTGCTCGCGAGCACCCTCACCGTTGCCCTGGCGGAAGGCGCCGATGTGCGGGTGCTGTGGGCGTCCTCGCGAGGGGTGTTGAGCGCCCCCACGCTCTCGCCCACTGCGCTGCTCGACTGGCTCGCCCGGATCGGTCCCGAAGTCGAGCCCCGCCGTGTTCAGAGCGTTCCCGGGAAGCGCGCGGTGTCGATGAAGGGCTCGGTGCCTGTCCGGGGCGCGGTGTCGATGAAGGGTTCGATGCCTGTCCAGGGCTCGGTGCCTAGGAAGGGCGCGGTGCCGGCTCCCCGTGGCTTGGTGCGAGCCTGGCCGCGCCTGTCTGCCCGGGCCAATCCGGTCTTGTTGACTCTGCCCAATGTCGCCCTGGTGAGCGGCCGGCTGCGTGCCACCTCGGGTGCCGACGCGGTGTGGGTCGTCGTGGGTGATGAGCTGGACTCGGCCTGGCTGACGTCGTTGGCGCGCTCGGTGAAGCTGCTCGATCCGCTCACCGGAGTCGAGTTGTTGATCGCCGGCTCCATCCCGGTGGCCGACGGGAACCAGCCCATCCAGCCGGTGAGGGGTCGGACGTGAGCCGCTCGCCGCGGATCGTCGCGGCCGCTCTGACCACTGCGCTGGTGGTGCTCAGCACGGCCGGGCTGGGACTGGCCGTCGCGCCTGCGCTCGCTCTGCTTGGCCTGGGCGCTGTGGTGCTGCTGGCCGTGGAGTTGACCCTGGCCCTGCCCACCCAGGTCAGGGCCAGTTGCGGGGTCGCCCTGCTGCTCGGTGGCGTGTGCGCCGGAATGATCGTCTCGTTCGCCACCTCGGACAGCGTGCTGGCTGCGGCCGTCACCACCGGAGTGAGCCTGCTCGGCCTGCAGTTGCGGGCCGACGTCGTGCGCGCACACCGCCTGGCGGTCGTCGTCGCTGCGGCCGCGGGCCTGCTGTGCCTCGTGGCCGATCCGGCACCCGGCGTGGCCGCGGTGGTCTTGGCGTCGTGGGCCCTGGCAGTGGCAGCCCTCGTGGTGCTCGCCCGGCTGGGACTCAGCGCCGGCCCGGGAATCGTCGCCGCCCGCAATGACAGTGGCCGACGAGAGTGGGCGTTCACCGGTGTCGTCCGGCAGACGGCAGGCCCGGTGGGGGTGGTCGTCGTGCTAGCCCTCGCCGGCTACCTGGTGACTCCCCAGCCGAGCGGCTACCGACCGGTGGCCGGGCTGGGTGCTGCCAGTGGCTCGCAAGTGGGCGCTGCGACCGGCGCACCGCGGACGTCCGACCTCTACACCGGTGGCGATCTCGACCTCGACCGACGCGGCCAGCTGCCTGCCACCGAGGTGGCGCAGGTGCCGGCGAACAGCCCCGCGCACTGGCGGATGAACGTGCTCGACAGCTACGACGGGCGCAGCTGGTCGACGTCGCGGGTGCTGGGCGCCGGTATTGCGCCCGATACGTTGTGGCCGGCATCCGGCACCGAGCGCAGCTACCGGGTGACCCCGCTGGTGGGCTACCGCGGCGTGCTTCTGGCGCCCGGCTCGGTGGTTGCCGTCGACCCGGCCAGTGGGGTCATCCGGGCCCGCAACTTCCTGCTCGTGCGCGGCAATGCCGCGCCCTACGAGGTGACGTCGCCGAGCTACGGCAGCCTCGACTCCGGGGCCGGGCTGCCGGGCCAGGGGGTGGACGACCCGTCCCAGGCGGCCTGGACGACGCTGCCCCCATCAGTGACCACGCGCACCCGCGCGCTCGCCAAGCGGCTGGCGGGCGGCCGCACAGACCCGGTGCAGATCAGCCGGCGGATCGAGGCCTACCTGACGTCCGGGGAGTACACGTACGACCTCCAAGCTCCGATCGCGCCGCCCGGGCGCGACAGCGTCGACTACTTTCTCTTCGACTCCCGCACCGGTTTCTGCGAGCACTTCGCTTCGGCCGAGGTCGTGTTGCTCCGGAGCTTGGGTGTACCGGCCCGGCTGGCAACGGGTTTCGCCGGCGGCGAGGTGAGCGGCGACGTCCGCACCTTGACCGGGCAGGACGCGCACGCCTGGGTGGAGGTCTACGAGCCCGCCCGGGGCTGGCTCACCAGCGACCCCACCCCTGCGGCGACCGGCTCGTCGCCGTGGAGCGATGTGTTGAAGCGGCAGTGGGTGCAGCAACTGCTCGGTGCTGTGCTGCTGTTGGGCCTGGTGATCACGGTGTTCGTGGTGCTGCGGCGTCGCCGCAGGGTGCTCGTGCCGCGCTCTGCGATCACGCCCTCGGACCCGATGGTGCTGGCCCTGCGCCGGCTGGGAGAGGCGATGCGGGTGGCGGGTGTGCCGCTGGTGCGGGGCCAGACCGTCGCCGATACCGCGCGCATCCTGCCCCAGCTCGGTGATGAGCTCGACCTGGCCGAGCAGCACCTGTACGGCTCGCGCGCGGTGCCGCGTCAGGAGCTCTACGAGGCGATCGACGGTATCGATGCCGTCACGGCGAGTCTGCTGTCGCTGGCCTCGCCGCCCGGTAGCCGGGAATCTCGTTCGGCCGTGCGTCGTTGAGCGAGTAGTCTTAAGAGGTTCGGCTGCGGTCGGATGTTTGGCCCGCCGGTGATTCTCGGTAGCGAGCACGGGCGGTTGATAACTCAACAGGGGGTGACAGGTTTCGACGTTGGATGTCGAACTAGGGGAAGCGGGTCGAGGACGCGGGGTTATCTCGTTAACGCCCTCCGCAAACCAATAGGTGCCGATTCCAAGCGCACCGACTTCGCCCTCGCCGCCTGAGCGAGGCCTGAAGTCCGTCAGCCCGGGAGTGCTCTCGGCCCGGTAGCTGGCGTCGACTAGAGAGCCAATGTTGCGGTCGTTCGTCGTCGGCGGCCGCAACACACTTAGACGACTGAGCCTGGCAGCGGCGTGCTCGAGAGACCGCTGGGGATGAGAGACCGTGAGATCGAGCTGCACCCGGAGAAGCCCTAGGGGTACGACGACGGACGGGGGTTCGATTCCCCCCACCTCCACCCTGGGAGGTTTACTAGAACAATGGACGTGGTCCATGCCTAGTAGGCCTTCGAGAAGTACAAGAGAAGGGCCACCTCCTGATCGGAGGTGGCCCTTCTGCTGTCCTGGAATGCGGTTGTCGGTGGTGTCGGCATCCGGATCGGGCTGCCCGTTTGCCGCGCGAACTCGACGGGTAAACGATGGCAGGAGTAGGCGTAACGCTCAACGTCAGCGCCAGACCAATCCCTGCCCAAAAACTCTCCGAAAGTGGTGCCGTGATGGGTTCACGTTTGACTGGCAAGCGCGTCGCTTTCCTCGTCGCCAACGAGGGAGTCGAACAGGTGGAACTGACCAGCCCCTGGAAGGCCGTACAGGACGAAGGTGGTGAACCAATTCTGGTGGCCGTCGAGAAGCAGCCGGTGCAGGCCGTCAACCACGACAGCGACCCCGGCGACACGTTCGATCCCGACCTGGCTGTCGGCGAGGCCGACGAGGCCACGTTCGACGCGCTCGTGCTGCCCGGCGGGGTCGCCAATCCGGACAAGCTGCGACTCGTGCCGGAGGCCATGCGCTTCGTGGGATCGTTCGCCCGGTCCGGCAAACCCGTTGCCGCGATCTGCCACGGCCCATGGAGCTTGGTGGAAGCTGACATCGTGCGCGACAAGACGCTGACCAGCTGGCCGAGCTTGCGCACCGACATCACGAACGCGGGCGGGCGGTGGGTCGATGAACCGGTGTCGGTGTGTCGCCAAGCCGGCTACGAGTTGGTGACCAGCCGCAAGCCGGACGATCTCCACGCCTTCGACGCGGCGCTGATCGAAGCCTTCGCTGGCAGTCCGCGGTAGTCGTGCTCGCGTACGAAGGCAACACGGAAGCTGAGTCGCAGGACGACGCAGCATCGGGCAATCTGCGCGCGGCCGCGAGGCGGATCGGCGAGGACGTCCCGACGGCGGTGAAGCTCGCGCGCAGGGTCGGCGAACGGTTGCCGCTGCCGGGCCGAGGCGACACCGCGAGACGGTGGGCGGCGCTGGCGGAACTGGCCGAGGGCAGCCTCACCGTCGCCCGAGTGGCCGAGCCCCACGTGGACGCGTTGGCCATCCTGAGCGAGGCCGACCAGCTCGTCCCCGGAGTTCGAGATCTGTCCTGGGGGGTCTTCGCCGCCGAGGCGCCCGGTCACCGGTTGGTCGCAGACGTCGGCCGGGACGGATCCGCCATGCTGTCGGGGATCAAGCCGTGGTGCTCGTTGGCCGCACAGCTGGATGCCGCGCTGGTCACCGCCCACGTCGGCTCGCGGCGCCAGCTGTTCCGGGTGGACCTACGCGCTGAGGGGGTCTGCGTCCAGCCCAGCGCGGGTTGGGTGGCGCGAGGGTTGCGCGCCGTGACCAGCGTTGCGGTCAGTTTCGATGACGTGCCGGCCGTGGCCGTGGGGGAGCCGGAGTGGTACCTGAACCGGCCGGGTTTTGCGTGGGGTGGCATCGGGGTGGCAGCGTGCTGGTACGGCGCGGCCCGTGCCCTGTACGCGGCGATGCTGGCACGGGCCCGCCGAGCGCCGAGATGACCTGCTCGACTGCCAGGTCGGTGAGATCGACGCTGCGTTGCACGCCGCCAGCGCGACGCTCGACGCCGCAGCCACGGCGATCGACCACGGCCACGGGTTCGCAGTCGACGGCCGAATCCTGGCCGAGCGAGTGCGGGCCGTCGTGGCTACGGCCGCGGAGCGGACGCTGGCGCTGGCCGGACATGCCCTCGGCCCGGCACCGTTGGCCTTCGACGCCGAGCACGCCGCCCGAGTGGCCGATTTGGAGCTCTACCTTCGGCAACATCACGGCGAACGCGACCTGGCCGTCCTGGGCGCCCTCGTGGCCCGCGGAGCCGACTCCGGCCCATCCCGTCCGCCCGAGCCCACCCGCAGCCCCACCGGCAGCGCATGACCGCAGTCTTCAGCCATCGTGACCGCGGCCGCTCGCCCGACCAATGGGGCCCGCTGATCGACGCGCTCCCGGACGTGGATTCCCTGGACCGGTTCGGTCAGGTGGTCGTGGTGGCGGCCCACCCCGACGACGAAACCCTGGGAGCGGGCGGTCTGCTCGCCACCGCCGCGGCCATCGGCCTCCGGATCAGCGTTCTCATCGCCAGCGATGGGGAGGCGTCGCACCCTGCCTCACCCACGCACACACCGCAGGCGCTCGCGGTCCTGCGCCGGGCGGAGGTGCGCGCGGCCGTATCGATCCTCGCGCCCGGCGCCGAACTCAGGCACCTGAGTCTGCCGGACGGGCACCTCGAATCGCATGTGGCCGAACTCGCCTACAGGATCGGGGCCGCTTGCACTGGTGGGGACCTGATCGTGAGTCCCTGGTGGGGCGATGGGCATCCCGACCACGCCGCCTGCGCCCGCGCCGCTGCCATCGCCGCCCAGCGCACCGGCACCACCCTGTGGCAGTACCCGATCTGGGCTTGGCACTGGGGCGCCCGCCTCGAAGACCTAGTCGACTCGCTGAGGGTCCTGCCACTCGACGAGATAGCCCGCCGGGCCAAGCGGGCGGCGCTGTCGTGCCATGTGAGCCAGCACCAACCGCTGTCGAACGCGGCCGGCGACGAGGCCATCCTTCCGCCCGAGGTCGTGGCCCACTTCGAGCGTCCCGTCGAGGTGTTCGTCACCGAGTCTGCCGCCGCGCCGGAATACTTCAACCGGCTCTACCGGGCCGATCCGGATCCGTGGGGACTCGCTGACCGGTTCTACGAACAACGCAAACGAAACCTTCTCCTGGCCGCGTTGCCTCGGCCGAGGTTCGAACGAGCCTTCGAGCCCGGCTGCGCCACCGGACTACTCACCACCGCCCTGGCCGCCCGTTGCGACGAGGTGGTCGCCTGGGATCTTGCCGAAGCCGCCGTCGCTCAGGCCTGCGTTCGAACAGCGTCAGCCCGCGGTGTCACCGTGCACCTCGGGGCGATACCAGAACAGTGGCCCGACGGCCCGTTTGACCTCGTGGTGCTCAGTGAGGTCGGCTACTACTGCCTCGATCTCGCCGCGCTGGTGCGGCGCGTCGACGCGACGCTCACCGCCGACGGTGTGCTGGTCGCCTGTCACTGGCGCCACCCCGCCGCACTGCATCCGCACACCGCCGAAGCTGTGCACGCCGCGCTCGGTCAGGATCGTCATCGCCTGGTGCTGCACGACGAGGCCGATTTCCTGCTTGAGGTATGGACGGCCGACCGCCGCTCGGTCGCCCAACTCGAACGGCTCGTCCAGTGATCGAGCGGGTCGCCGTCGTGATCCCGGCCGCCGACGAACAAGACCGGATCGCCGCCTGCCTGCACGCGATCAGCCATGCCGCCGCAACTCTGCGCAATCGCCGGGCTCGCCACGAACGGGCCGTCACGGTTGATGTGATCGTCGCTCTCGACGCCTGCATCGACGACACCGCCGCGGTCGTCGGGCGATTTCCGGACGTCGCCACGATCAGCCTCGACGCCCGGCAAGTCGGGGCAGCCCGCCGGGCCGGAACCCATCTCGCGCTCCAACGTGCCGCCCAGGTCGGGGTGACCCCCGAACAGGTGTGGCTGGCCAACACCGACGCCGACTCGATCGTCCCGCCCGACTGGGTCGCCTACACCGTTAGCCGAGCCGACGCTGGCGACGAGGTACTGCTAGGGACGGTCCGGCCTGACCACGAACTCGACGACCGCCGCACTCGCGCCTGGCACAGCACCCACACCCTTGGCGACGGCCACCCCCACATCCACGGCGCCAACTTCGGCATCCGCGCCGACGTCCTCAGCCGCCTCGGAGGCTGGCGCGCGCTCGCCACCGGCGAAGATGTCGACCTTGTCACCCGCGCCCAGGACGCACGCGCGCGGATCCATCGCGGCGCCGCGGCCCCGGTTCTCACCAGTGCCCGCGCCATCGGACGCGCGCCCGCCGGATTCTCCAGCTACCTGCGCCACCTCTAGTGCTCACCTACCACGCGGCCTACACCCAGATTGCCGAGGGCGCGCGCTCTCATCATCGGTCGGGGGTAAGAGACGCGATTCGGCTGCGCGTGAAGTTTGCATTCACGTGAGCCGGGTTGTCCCACACCTCGAGCGCCCCGGCGTCGGTCAGCTCCGCGGCGCTGGTCCCGCCGCAAATCACTGCGACGAAGGCCAGACCTGCCCGGTGAGCCGCGTGTGCATCCCAGACTGAGTCGCCGACCAGCAGTGCGTCCTCGACAGCCAGGCCCGCCTGGTCGAGGGCGACCTGCAAGATGTCGGGTGCGGGTTTGCCGGCGTCGGCGTCGCTGGAGCTGGTGGCGGCCGTGATGGCGTCGTCCGCGCCGATGACCCGGCGAAGCTCAGTGAGCTCTTCATCGGAGGCTGACGAGGCGAGCACGACCTGCAGGCCGACGTCAGCGCACCGGCGCAGCAGATCGGCGGCGCCCGGCAACGTAGTCAGTCGCCCCCAATGCTGTCGGTAGAGGCTCAAATGGGCGCCTGAGAGTGTGCTGTTTTGGTCGCGGTCCCGATCCTCACCTAACAGGTGCGTCAGCAGCTCGTCGGTAGCCATCCCGATGCCCCGGTGCACCGTCGCAGTCTGGACCACGTGACCGTTTTGTCGCAGCGCCTCAGACCAGCCGAAGGCCGAGTTCAAGCACGGCCAGCTGCTCATGCTCAAGTCGATCAAGGACACCTCCGACGCGGTGGGCGTGCGCCTCGGAGTGAGGCTTGACGACACGATTCACGACCGCCGCATCGAGACCAACCACGGCTGGCGTATCGACCTCGGCAAGGGCCTCGACATCTGGCAGAAGCCGAGCGACAACCCCTTCGACTTCGGCCGGAACCGCCAGGAGTTCCGCCTCATCGGCTCGGCGTTCACGGTGCACTACGTGGAGATCCCCGTCGTGGAGTCCTACTGATGCCAGCCCCGAACTGGCGCGCCGGGAGATGAAGCCATAGTGCCTCTCAGCGAGCAGCAGGTCATGAAGGTGGTGAACCGCTACATCGGCGTCACTGGCGGGTACCTCGGTGACTTCAGTTACCGCACTCACTCCGAGTTCTATCCCGAATACTGCGAGATCTACGACATCTCCCCTGATGCGATCGAGGGGACGACGCGCCAGCGGTTCATCGGCATCCTATTGTCCCAATCGGCTGACCGCCAGGCACGGATTCTTCGCGGGGTTCTGGATCGTTTTCCGGCCGACAATGAGTCTCGGATCCAGTTCAAGCCGACCGTTGAGCAATGGATCGCGGACCTGGAAGACGAGCCCGTGGTCGCCAGCCCGCTGCCGGGCGGTTTCACGATCGAAGTCGTGCGCCGCGCACTGATGGACGCCGAGAACCTGATCCGAGCGAGCGGGCCCGTGAGCGCCGTTGATCGCATCCACACCGCGCTGCACGGTCATCTGAAGGCGCTCGCGTCCGATGCAGGAATCGAGCTGCCGGCTGACCCGACGCTCCAGACAGCGATGAAGAGGCTCCGGGAGAACCACCCGAAGTTGAGGCCTTCCGGCCCGCGCGCTGACGATGTCAGCAGGGTGCTCTACTCGATGGCGAACACGTTGGATGCGCTCAACACCTTGCGGAACAATGCGAGCGCGGCGCATCCGAATGAGGATCTCCTCGCCGAGCCGGAAGCGTTCTTGGCCGTCAACGCGGGACGCACGATCTTCGCCTATATCGACCAGAAGGTCTTTGACCAGAGCGAGAAGGACGCGTGACGAGAGGTGGATAAAAACCCTACATCGTTGAGTCGCCTGTGCGAGGATTGTATCCATGAAGGAGTTGGATGAGTCGCTCCCGTCGACGTTCACGACGGAGACCTCGCGGGCGCACGGTGTGCATCCGCGAGATCTGTATGCCTGGCGAGATGGCGGGCAGATCATCGAACTCTCCCGCGGGGTCTTCCGTCGAGCAGACGCCCCCCCGGCGTCGTACCCCGACATGATCGCAGTGACGCACCGCGCTCCTCGCGCGATCGTGTGTTGCGTCTCGGCGGCAGCGATCCACGAGCTGACGGATGAGATGCCGGCGTCGGTGCAGATCGCTGTGCCCAAGCGGTCGCATACGCCGATGATCGCTTACCCGCCTGTGATGGTGTTTCGCTTCGAGGAGGCCACGTTTGAACTCGGTTTGACCGTGTTCGAGGCCGGGCCGGGGGAGCCCGTGCGCATCTACGACGCGGCGAGGACGGTGGTGGATCTCATGCGATTCCGGAAACGCCTTGGCGAACCGATCGCGCACGCCGCGCTTCACCGATACCTGGCAGCACCGAACTCGAAACCCGCATTGCTGTTGGAGTACGCGGAGGCGCTGGGGGCGTTTGGGCCGATGCGCGCTGCGCTCGATGTTGCGAGTGCCCGATGAGTCGCCCCACGCGAGACAGTGCTGCGGGACGCGCGTACCTCGACTTGCAGAACCAGGCTCGCCGTCAGAAGCGCGCCACGCAGGAACTGCTCACGATGTACATCGTCGAGCGGTGGCTGTCGCGGATGTCGCGCTCACCGTACGCCGAGGACTTCATCCTGAAGGGCGGGATGCTGCTGGCGTCCTTCGGCACCCGCCGTCCCACGGTCGACGCCGACGCCCTCGCGCGCAACATGGCCTCTGATCAAGAGACCGTGGCCCGCCGTGTGGCCGAGATCGCCGCGATCGAAGACCCAGACGACGGCGTGGAGTTCCTGCCCGAGACAGTCACCACTGCGGTGATCCGCGACGATGCCCTGTATTCCGGCGTGCGGGTGACGATGACGGCACGGCTCGCAACAGCGCAGGTCAAGCTACGGCTTGACATCAACTTCGGCGACCCCGTCACTCCAGCCCCACAAACCGTCGAGCTGCCGTCGCTGCGGCCGGACGCTCCGCCGATCCGTATCCTGGGCTACCCAATCGAGACGGTACTCGCAGAGAAACTCGTCACCGCGATCGAACTGGGACGAGCGAACACGCGCGTGCGTGACTTCGCAGACATCCACCTCTTGACCGGCACACAGGCTCTCCGGTGCGGAGGGTTGCGCGACGCACTCACGGCGACCGCAGGGTTCCGCGGAACCACGTTGATTCCGTTAGCGCAAGCCACCGAGGGGCTCGCAGTGCTCCGAGACTCGACCTATGTCGCCTACCGGAAGGGGCTCGGTGAGGCGGGCGCGAGTCTGCCGGAGAGGTTCTCCGACACCGTGGCCGCCGTTGCTGTCTTCGTCGACCCGGTGCTCGATGGGCTCGACGCCAAGGCCGTGTGGAGCCCTGCCGAACGGAGATGGAACACGGCTCCTGTCACGCCGTCCGAGCCGACAGAAGCCGCTACAGGTTGGGCAGACCTGTGACGGTTTCTGCTGGCCCTGGCCCCGCTCGATCTGGTGACCAGATTGGTGACCAAAAACCCTCTCGAGTGGCGCGAATCAGCCCGAATCACTGCGTAGCTGTCGGTAGCCCGCGGTAGACTCGACCCATGAGATCCCTGAAATTGCGGGGAACTCCACCGATTCGGGGCTTCGCCCGGACGGGCCAGGCGGCTCTCATCCGATCCACCGTCGAGGTCTATGCCGAGTTCCTGAGGACCGATGCGCGCCCTCTTGTCCTTGGTGGATCGGTGCTTGCCGGTAGCTGCTGCAGCCATCAGTCGTCTTCCTTTCGCTGCAGGTGGCGAACGAGCTAGACCTCGATCAGGCCTGAGCGTCCGCGACCGCCTGCGATCTCGCCCGCTAGGTGAGTTGATGTCTGACGTTGGCTCGAGGAACCCTTTCCCACGCTGAAGGTCGGGTGAAACGCTCACTGAAGGAGTCACGCGTCTTCTACCCGTGAGCGGGTGTGGTGAAACGCGCACCGTCCGTGGACGGCCTGAATCGTGCGGGGCTTACCGCGGTGGTGCTGGGTGGCTCCATCTTCCGCCGATCTTTGGCGAGAGAATTCCGGGTGCCCGGCGGAGCTCGCAGGACGCCGCGAGGCGTCCCGGGCAGCAGCAGGTCGCCGGTGTCGATGACGGCAAAACCCGTTGCCGCGATCTGCCACGGCGCGTGGAGCTTGGTGGCGCCACTTACGATGCGAGTGTGGCAGGGCCGAGATAAAGCGTGTATCCGGTTCGCGCGTCAAAGGCAACTGAATACTGTGGCCAAGTGTTCGCGGTAGCTCCGGCGGGACGCGGTACGTCCGCCAGGTAGGGAGCCTGAACCGTTACCATGACGACAGTGTTATCGGGCGCGAGTTGACCTCCATCGGTTGCGCCAATGAGAGTCAAGAACTTTGAATACGAAGCGACCTGGCTAAATGCTGGCGCATTAGCGGAAGTCGGTGCCAACGTTGTACCCGCCCTGCGTGCTATGTCGATTGCCGTTCGCTCCGTCAGGTACGTCGTCAATGTGGGGAGGTTAGCGAAGGTCCCGCTTTGCGGACCAGTAGGCATGATGGGCGTATCAAGGGGAGCCGGCTGAGATGGTTCTGTCGCTGACACTGAAGGGCTGAACCGCAACCGCTGCTGTTCTCCAGGAGTGCCACACGCCGATACCAATCCGATGGCAAGAGGAATCACGCTTAGCGCAATCAGTCTGTTCATCATATGGACCTGGCTATTCTTCATGACGCGTGCATACTTACGGTGTATACGTTCATTATGGTTGCATTCGCAACAGGCGGCCAGCGTTCAGTACCGAGCGGTCCCCCTGCCCCCGGCGGACCGTCGCAGTCTGGACCACATGACCGTTTTGGCATAGCGCCTCAGCCCAGGTGCGCAGCTGATCGTCGGTTTGCCATGGCGTCGGCCACCGCAGCGGCATCAGCGGCGTGAGGCGTGTCGAGCTGGTCGACCCGCAGTCCGGCGATGACGCCGAGCTGGTCGGCGTCGGAGCGGTTCTGGCTGAGTTTCGCTTTGCCTTCGACGCCGGTGACGGTGACTTCGATGCCGACGATGCCGTTGAGCTGAGCGTCGATATAGGTCTCGGGAGCGTCAGTGACCTGCCAGCGGTGATCACGGCCCGCCTCGTGGACGTCGGTCAGCTCGGTCACTGCCTGACGCAACCATTCGCTGTCATGGTGTACGCGAACGGTGCCGGTGAGGTGCACGGCACTGTAGTTCCAGGTTGGCACGACCTTGCCGTGCTCGGCCTTCGCGGCATACCAGGAGGGCGAGATATAGGCCTCGGGGCCGCCGGCGATCAGCAGCACCGGAGCGTCATCGGCAATGCTGCGCCAGTGCGGGTTGCCCTTGGCCATGTGGGCGATCACTACGTCGTCGCGCCACATGATCGGCAACAATGTGGCCGCCGGAACCCCGTTCTCGCCGACCGTGACCAGCCACGCGCTTCGATACTCGGTGACCATCGACCGCACAACTGCATCATCGCGGACGGCATTGAATGGCGGGATGTACACAAGCACATACTAACTCAACTGCCCCGTGAATGCACTATAGTGCACTCTTGGGATGGCGCGACGGTCACGGCCTGGCTCGGATTCCTGCTCTGCGTTGTCGTGAACCTTTTCGCAACGCCGCACAACACGCGGCAGGGATCACCTGTCCTGCTGGGACTCGGCTATCGGTTTTCGTAGGTGCCATCAAGTCGGGCGCGTCCGACGACGTGCCCGGTCAGGGCGTCGACTGCGTTGGCAAGGGTGAACTTGTCGGGCAGTTGGGGGTGGTAGTCGAGGGCGAAGAGTTGGAAAACGTAAGTGTGTGGGCCGTGTGAGCGCGGGGGCAACGGGCCGGCCCAGCCGGAGTGGCCGAGGGGGCCTTTACCGTGTGTGATTCCGGGGATCGGGCTGGGGACGGTGAGGCCGTTCTCGGGAATGCCGCCTAGCGACGGGTCGATGCCGACCGTCAGGGCGTGGGTGGCCGGTGTCCGGAGTGGGGCGTCGGGGTCTTGCACGATGAGCACAAGTTCGGCCGTGCCGGCCGGCGGCGTTGTCCACGCGAGGGCGGGTGAGATGTTGGCGCCGAGGAGCCTGCCGCGGTATCGCTCGGGGATTGGGGCGCCGTGGTCGAAGGCTGGACTGGTGAGGGTGAAGTTCTCGGGTGCGTGCAGGTCGGGACGTGACCAGACGAGGGTGTGCTGTCCGGCGCGTCGGTTGCGCAGCGCGAGGCCGATGGGGTTTGCGAGCATGGTCTTGGTTTCTTATTTCTTCAAAGCCTGGTGGCGGGGAGGGCGGGATGCTGGCGAAAGCTACGTTCCGGACATCGCAGCGCGAAGGTCGAGCTGAGCTCCGGTCTGTCGAAGCATCTGGAATGTATCTGTCGTCGTCACGCCCATAGCGATGCAGGCGTCCGGGATGAGCACTCTCCCGCGGGCGTTGGGCTGGGAGCGTTCGTGGGTCACGACGACATGCTGGTGTGACCCGCCCGGCGTTTTTCGGACAGTACCTCGACTATTGTTGAGGCTGAACGGAATTGGAGTTTGGGATGGCAACTCGGAAGTTCTCGGAGCAGTTTAAGGAGTCGGTGGTCCGCGAGGTCGTGGAGCATTCGCGGGCTATCGCTGATGTTGCGAAAGAGAATAATGTGTCGTCGCAGTCGGTGTCGCGGTGGGTTGCTGCGCACCGAGTGGAGAATCCTGTGGAGGAAGAGATCAGCGAGTCTGAGGCGGAAGAACTGAAGCGATTGCGTCGCCGGGTGAAGTCCCTGGAGGAGGAGGTTGATATCCTGGGAAAAGCCACCGCCTTCTTCGCGAAGAAGTCTCGTCCGTGACGGGCGTGTACGAGTTCATCGCCAGCGAAGAAGGCAATCACGCCATTTCTGTGATGTGTGTCGTGTTGGGTGTTTCCCGGTCTGGGTTCTACACCTGGAAGAATCATTCGCCATCGCCTCGTGACATCACGCGGGCTCGGTTGGAACGGTTGATCCGCGAGATCTTCCTCGACTCAGACTCCACCTACGGGTACCGACGAGTGCATGCCCAGTTGCTGCGTGACGGGGAGCAGATCGATGACGACACGGTGCGGGTCATCATGCGTGACCTGGACCTGGAACCCTGCCAGCCCAAGCCGTTCCGGCCGACCACGACGATCGCTGGCGATGCAACGGACCTGCCGGACCTGGTGCGCCGGGACTTCACCGCGACCGCCCCCGGCGCCAAACTGGTGGGCGATATTACCTACATCAGGACGTGGGAAGGCTGGTTGTATTTGGCGACGGTCCTGGATTGCTTCAGCAAGAAAGTCGTCGGGTACGCCATGGATTCGACGATGACCGCGGATCTAGTCATCGAGGCACTGGACATGGCCGCCCATCGCGTGCATATCACATCGAAAGTCAGTATATTCCACTCGGACCGGGGGACGCAATATACCTCCGCTGATTTCTCGGTGGCAGCGAAGAGACACGGGATCCGCAGGTCGGTTGGTAAGACCGGCGTGTGCTACGACAATGCCTGGGCCGAGTCCTTTAATGGGACATTGAAGAATGAACGGTGCAACCGGACCGTGTATCCGACAAGGGAGCGTGCCCGCAAAGACGTGACCGCATACATCGAATTGAGGTACAACACGAGAAGGCTTCATTCGGCAATTGACTACCGGACTCCGAATGAAGTAGAGTTAGAATGGCTCGACAACAATCGGGCAGCGTAAGGACCAATGGAAACCCACTGTCCGAAGAACGCCGGGCACCTCAGTGTTGACGGGCGTAGGCGACCAGCAGGTAGTCGGCATGGTTGCCGGTGAAGTCGGCAAGGGCTGCCTGGGTGAAGTTTCGCGACTGTGCCCACACAGTAAGCGCAGGAAAGTGTTCCGTGGTTCCTTGGTCGATTGCTCGGAAGAAGGCTGTATTGGCGCGGGCCCACTCCGCAAGTTCGTCATCTCCTTCAAGAAGTTCGTTGCGCACGGCCTCCGATGCTGCAAGCTGTTGCCTGCTGGTGCGCGCGATCGAGCCAAGCCCAAAACCCAGGCGCAATGTCGAAAGCGTAGTAGCGGTTCTTCGCCTCGATCAGTACGTTCGCGTCAACCAAGTACGTCACGCTACCCCAAACTCGGAGGCGAGTTTGGCGAAGGTTGCGTACTTCTTTGTCCCCAGAAGGCGATATGCCTCCGGGTAGGTCGTAGAGCCCTCGAAGGTGCTGGCGATCACCGCCTGAGCGAACTGTCGACTGAGGCGAATCGGCTGCGTGTAGTAATAGTTTCCGCCACCTTTGTCACCACGCTTCGCGGCCAGGATCGCCATCACGCGATCGCGCTCATTCTCATACCGGCCTCGATAGTCGTCCCATTCCAGGAACGCGGCGTCGCGGATGCGTTTGAGCACAACCAAAGTGCTGACACGGTACTTTCGGGCGAGTCGCTCAAGCTCCTGAACGTAAGGGTGGCCTCGATAGTCGCTTTGCAGCGCAGCTAGGGGCACGAGCACCTCCGCGGCTACCCGGTTGCACCACAGTTCCTCGGTGACGCCGCCCTCGGCGGCCATGGTTGCATCAGACAAGGCACTGTGACCCAGCCAGATGTGAGCTAACTCGTGGATCAAGGTAAAGATCTGCGCGGCCTTCGTGTCAGCACCATTCACGAAGATCAACGGCACCAATGGGTCGCATAGTGCGAAACCTCGGAACTCCTCGGGCCTCAGTTTCCGGTGAGTGTTCGCCCCGACGATTCCGTTGACCATCACCAGCACACCGATGTTCTCAATGCGCTCGATCAAGCGTCGCAACGCGTCTTCCCAGTTCGAGAACGTGCCTCGTTCGGTCAGATTGAAGTCGAGCAGGTCTCGAATCCAATCGGCGGCGAGTTCTGGTTGCATGGCTGTCGTGACAGCGTCGACGAAATCCGGTTGGAGCACACCGTTCTCTTGTGCGTAGGTGCGGTACCAGTCCTGACGAGCCTGGCATAGATAGATCGTGTCGAGAAGATCAACAGATGGCTGCGGGAGCACAGCGTTTCCGATCGTGCGCATGTCCGGGATCGGCACATCCTCAAGGGGCGGTTCCGGCAGAAATAGCAGCCCGAACGGAGTGTGTGTGTCGCTCGCGAACTTCTCCAACTGCTTCAGGGTCGGTTGATGAATGCCAGAAACCCACTCCCCAAGCTTCGGCGCACGTCGCTCAGCAGTCTCCTCATCCCAACCGGCTCGTTCAATGGCCCACTGGAGTAGATCGGGAGCGACGTCAACTCGGACAACCATCCCGATCACCTCCATTCAAACTTCGGTCGCCACGCCGTCCTGGTGGACAGTCTACGTAGCAGGACTGACACAGCTCTGGGTGACGAGCGCAGTCCACAGGTTCTACCCATCGAGCGCGGATCGGTGATCATCCGCTCGTCCTACCGACAAGCCCCGTCCTGCTTCGAAATGTCAGCCCGCCCCGCGGGTGCTATACCCGGTGCATGGAGCTGCCCAGTTCCACCCTGCACGGGATCGAGTCGGACGCCGAGGCGCGCGGCGGGCTTTGGGTACGACGGATCCTGCTCGTGCTCATCCTGGTCTTCGTCCTGTGCGGTGTCTCGGGCCTGCTCGGCGTGCACACCGCGACGACCTCGGCGACGAGAGACGGATGGACCGTCTCCGTCCAGCACGCCGAAACGGCGCGGGCCGGGCTCGACGTACCCGTGGACGTGACCATCACGCACCCGGGCGGCTTCGGCAAGGTCGTCACGCTGGCCGTCACCGACTCGTACTTCGACATCCTGGAGTCGCCGGGGTTCGAGCCGGAACCGTCGGCGCAGACGAGTGACGCCGACCGGCTATACCTCGACTTCACGCCGCCTCCCGGGGACACGCTTGTCGTGTCGTTCGACGCATCCATCAAGCCATCAGCGCAAATTGGTCGCTCTGCCACGATCGCCGTCCTGACCAACGGCCATGAAGTGGTCGCGGTGCCGATCAACACGGTGCTCTTCCCCTAGCCGCTCTTCCCCTGGCCCGCTCGTCGCTGTCGATCGACAGCCGTCTCGATAGGAGGCTCACACGATGGAGATCGTCGTTCGCGCAATCGTCGTCTTCACGTTCCTCTGGGTAGTGACCCGGGCGGTCGGGCGCTCAACCCTCGGCGAGCTGAGTGCCTTCGAGCTGCTGCTGTACGTCGTCATGGGCGATCTCGTGCAGCAAGCGGTCACCCAGCAGGACTACTCCGTGACGGCCGGACTCCTAGCGGTCGGAACCTTCGCGCTGCTCACCGTCGCCCTGTCCTGGCTCCAGTGGCGCTTTCCGCGCACCCGACCGGTCCTCACGGGACGACCACTGCTCATCTTCGCCGACGGCCGTCCGATCGAGCGGGCGATGAGACACCAGCGGCTCTCCGTAGCCGACCTTCTCGTAGCGGCCCGCGAGCACGGCATCCGGAACCCCAGAGACATCGACTACGCCGTGCTCGAGGCAGATGGGCGCATCTCGTTCTTCAGCAAGGAACCAGACGCCAGCGGCGCCTCGGACAAGCCCCCGCAGAGCTGACTGCAACCCCATGAGTCTGGCGCGCAGATCCCACAAGGCGTGTAGGCAGCGACGCTGGCGCGCTCGGGCCGTGGTCCGGCCCTCGTCGTCGAGGGGCGGCCGCTCGTCACCGGGGATGGCCGGGCAGGAATTCGGCCAGCTTGCTCTTCACGCCCTCCTTGATGACGTCCATCCGGTCGGTGTCCCCTCGGACAATGGACTCGGCGGCCTTGGTCAGCTGCTCCCATGTCGCGTGCGGCGGAATGGGAGGCACCGCCGGATCCGTCGCGAAGACGATGACGCACGGCCGCCGAGCGGCGAGCGCCTCCGTCCAGGCGGCGGAGACCGCGTCGGGTTCGGCACAGCTCACGGCCTGCAGCCCGAGAGACCGCGCGAAGCCCGCGTAGTCGACGGACGGCAGCTGCTGCGACGGCAGGAACTGCGGCGACCCGCCCATGGCGCGCAACTCCCAGGTCACCTGGTTGAGGTCGTTGTTCTGCAGCACCATGACGACGAGGCGTGGGTCGTCCCAGTCCTGCCAGTACTTGGCGATCGTGATGAGCTCGGCGAGACCGTTCATCTGCATGGCGCCGTCGCCGACGAGGGCGACGACCGGACGATCAGGGTGCGCGAACTTGGCCCCGATGGCATACGGAACACCGCACCCCATCGTGGCCAGCGATCCGGAGAGGGTGCCACGCATCGTGCCGCGCATCCGGATGTGCCGGGCGTACCAGTTGGTGCCGGAGCCGGAGTCGGCGGTGAGGAGGGCGTCCCCGGGAAGCAGGGGTGACAGCTCGGCGAACACGTGCTCTGGGTTGATGGGGTCGGCCGTCACCTTGCCTCGTGCGTTCATCACCTCCCACCACCGGGCGACGTTGTCCTGGACGGTCTCCCGCCAGGAGCGGTCTTCCTTCCTGCGCAGGCGCGGCAGGAGCGCCCGCAGCGTCGCCCGAGCGTCTCCGACGAGGTTGACCTCGAAGGGATAGCGCATCCCGAGCAGGGTGGGATCGATGTCGATCTGGACGGCGCGCGCCGCCGGGCCGTCCTTGCTGAAGGGCGGCAGGAACTGGGTGTAGGGGAAGTTCGACCCGACGACGAGCAGGGTGTCGCAGTCGGTCATCAGCTCATACGACGGGCGGGTGCCGAGCAGGCCGATCGCCCCTGTGACCCACCGCAGCTCGTCGGGCAGGACGTCCTTGCCGAGCAGCGCCTTGGCGACGCCGGCACCGAGCAGATCGGCGACCTCGGTCACCTCCTGGGCCGCGCACCGCGCCCCCTGACCGACGAGGATGGCGACTTTCTCGCCCGCGTTCAGGAGGTCTGCGGCCCGATCGAGATCGGCGTCGGCGGCCACCGGCGCCGCCGCCGCGTGGTCGAGACTGGAGGGCACCATTTTGAAGGCATGCGTCGGAGGGGTGTACTCCAATTCCTGCACGTCGCTCGGGACGATGATGGCCGTGACGGTGCGCTGGCTCGCGGCGATGCGCAGCGCGCGATCGAGCACGTTGGGCAGCTGCTCGGGGACCATGACCATCTGGCAGTACTGGCTCGCCACGTCCTTGTAGAGCGAGAGCAGGTCGACCTCCTGCTGGTACGCCCCTCCCATCGCCGACCGCGCCGTCTGGCCGACGATGGCGACGACGGGCACATGGTCGAGCTTGGCGTCGTACAGGCCGTTGAGCAGATGGATCGCACCCGGCCCGCTCGTGGCCGTGCACACGCCGACGCGGCCGGTGAACTTGGCGTAACCGCAGGCCTCGAAGGCAGCCATCTCCTCATGCCGGGCCTGGACGAACCGGGGCTGGTCGCCCGCGCGCTCCCAGGCGGCCAGCAACCCGTTGATGCCGTCTCCTGCGTAGCCGAAGACGTGGTCAACGCCCCAGTCGCGCAGACGGGACAGGATGTAATCGCCGACGGTCGTGGTCATCGATGCTCCTTGGACGAGCCACCGTTGCGGCGGCGGACGGGCTGGACGGGCGACGCCGTCAACGGTCTGCGCCGTGGTGGAACGCGTGGCGGACGCGATCGACCATGGCCACGAACGGGCCCGCGGGCTGATGGGTCACGGCCTCGGCTCCGGCCATGGAGGGATGCGGATGGGTCGGCGCAAGCTGCTCGGCGACCTGGAGGCGTGAGCCCATCGTCCCGCGCCTCTTGGCGTCGAGCTCGACGAGGATCCTGGGGAACTCCTCGTTCTCCTCCTTCTCGGCGTGATCGGTGACGGAGGACTTGAACTCGGCCATCAGCGAGTCGAATTCGGCGCTGTCGCAGTCCAGTTTCTCCAGCTGCGCGAGGACCTTGTTGGCCTTGTCCTCCTCTTCGTTGCGGGCGTCGGCCACCCCCTTGCCCACGAGGTCACGGGTGACGGGGCGCAGTACCTCCTCCTCCGCCGTCTCGTGCACCGCAAGGAGCCGGCGTAGGTCGTCGAAGGCGTGCGCGCGCTCGGCGCCACGAGTGGCGGCAATCTGATCGAACAGGTCGTGGACGCGCGCGTGCTGCTCCAGCAGGATGCGAATGACGTCACCCGCAGGCAGTTCGGCGGCCCTCGCGCGGTCTTCGGCGGCGTCTCCCATGTCGTCCTCCTTCTCCGGGTTTGGCGACCTCTCGGCTCGTCGATCGGTCGAAAGTGGTTGTACCCGCCGCTGCTGCGCGACAAACCTCGCGCGGTTCGGGTGTGTGAGAGGCCGGACGACGGCCATCTCGGCTTGCCGCTGTACCCGTCCGGTGGTTGGGTGAGGAATCACGAAGAAGGTCCAGCACCGGGCCGGCGATCCGTCGTCGGGGCACGCCCGCTAGACCGATGCGACCGCGCGGACGCCCCTCGAGTCGAAGGGAACGTGTCATGCGCGTTGGTTACTTCCTGTCCTGCGAGGAATATGGGCCGGACGAGCTCGTCGAGCAGGCGGTCCTCGCCGAACGGGCGGGCTTTCGCGGTTTGTGGATCAGCGACCACTATCACCCGTGGAACGATGAGCAGGGCCAGAGCCCTTTCGTGTGGTCTGTCATCGGTGCCATCTCCCAGGTGTGCGGGCTGCCCGTGACGACCGCGGTCACCTGCCCCACGGTGCGCATCCACCCTGCGGTCGTGGCACAGGCCGCGATGACGTCCGCGACGATGCTGGGCGGTCGTTTCATCCTGGGCGTCGGGTCGGGCGAGGCGCTCAACGAGCACATCCTCGGCGGGCCGTGGCCGCACGCCGAGCGACGACTGGAGATGCTCGAGGAGGCGGTCGAGATCATTCGCCGCCTCTGGAGCGGAGACGTCGTCTCGCACGAGGGCGAGCACTACACGGTGGACACGGCGCGCCTCTACACCCTGCACCGGCCGGCACCGCAGATCTATGTCTCGGCCTTCGGCCCCAAGGCGCTCGAGGTGGCGGCCCGCATCGGCGACGGGTTCATCTCGACGCAGCCCGACGCGGAGTCGGTGCGCCGCTTCCGCGAGCTCAAGGGCGCGGACGCACCGTGCATGGCCGGGTTCAAGGTTGCGTTCGCGGCGACACCGGAGGAAGGGCTTGACCACGCCTACCGGCTGTGGGCGACCTCCGGTGTGCCGGGAGAGCTGTCACAGGTGTTGCCGTCGCCCCAGCACTTCGAGCAGGCCTCGTCACTGGTCACGCGTGAGTCGGTCGCGGAGGCGACGGTGTGCGGCGCCGACGTGCACGAGCATCAAGCCGCGTTCACCCCGTTCGCGGACGCGGGTTTCGACGAGGTGTACGTCGCCAACATGGGCCCGAACTACCGCGCGATGATCGAGTTCTACGGCGACGAGGTGCTGCCGGCGGTGAGTGCATAAGCCTCGCCACGGCGGAGTCCTCCGGCTGATCGAGGACGGCTGGCACGTCGACGGCTGCGACCTGGCTGTCGACGCGGTCCCGCCGAAGGGAGTGAGGAGATGCCGTGCGGCTGAGACGCAGCGTTCTCGACGGGCCGTGCATCACCCGGCGTCGTCGCGGCCGGGGATTCAGCTACCGCGCGTCGGAGGGCACACCCGTCAGCGACGAGGACCTCATCCGGATCGAGGGCCTCGTCATCCCGCCGGCGTGGACCGACGTGTGGATCTGCCCCGCACCCAACGGCCACATCCAGGCGGTTGGGACGGACGAGGCCGGGCGCCGGCAGTACCTCTACCACCCGGCGTGGACCGAGTCGCGTTCGCGGGCCAAGTTCGTGCGCGTTCGCGCCCTGGCCAGGACGCTTCCCGACGTGCGCGACCGGATCGCGCGCGATCTGGCCCGACCCGGGCTGGATCGTGAGCGAGTCCTGGCCGGGGCGCTCACCCTCATGGACGCGGGGATATTCCGCACCGGCGGCGAGGAGTATGCCGAGGTCAACGGCTCCCACGGGGTCGCCACTCTGCTGCGGGAGCATGCCATTGTCCACGGCCGGTCGATGACGTCCTTCCGATTCCCCGCGAAGTCGTCTCAGGTCGCCGACATCGCTCTGACCGATCCCCAGATCGCGCGGCTCGTCACCTCGCTCAAGCGAACGCGAGGCGGCTCGGATCGGCTGCTGCGGTACCGCGACGACGAAGGGGTCTGGCACGACGTGACCGGCCCCGACCTCAACGCGGTGCTGAAAGACCTTGCCGGGCAGGAGTTCACGGTCAAAGACCTGCGTACCTGGGCGGCGACGGCACTGGCTGCGCTCACCCTCGCCGGGATGGACACCGACGTGTCCGCTCGCGAGCACAGGCGGCAGCAGAGCGAGGCCTGCCGTCGCGTGTCGGAGCAACTGGGCAACACCCCGGCCGTGGCGCGACGTGCATACGTGGACCCGTACGTCTTTGAGGCCCACGACGCTGGCCGCACCGCGCGGGCCTCGCTCATGCGAACCCTGAGCCCCGCAGACCGACGACGATTGGCGGCAGGTGACACCGACGCGATCCGGGATCGCGCAGCGGTCGAGCGGTCGGTGCTGACATTCGTGGAGCGCGAGGCCAGGCGTCGCCGGGGCCGTTCCTCGGTCTGACCAAACCCGGGACGATTGGTAGCGCATTCTCGACTACATCCGTCGAGCTGGTCTCGGCCTCTCGTGCTCAGCTGGGTTGCTAGGCGTGGCTCCGTGTAGTCGAGATTGCGCAACGCCTGAGCGCATGAGCGCCAGAACCCTCGGTCAATTCGTAGCCTCGGCCGTTTGCGCAGCAGGAGAGCCTTCGGGATTTGTTTTGTCGTCCGGAACGGCCCCAGATGTCGGAACGGCCCCAGATGTGAGGGCGAGAACTACTTGCGCCAATCCGATGGCGCCAAGCCCCGTCCAGCCGGCCGGCGTGAGGCGTTCGCCGAGGATGACGACGGCGAGAATGGCGGCGACGGCAGGCTCGCTCAGGGTGAGCGTGGTGGCGGTGCTAGGCAGCACCCGGGTGAGTCCGTAGCCGAAGAGGAGATAGCCGAGGAACATCGGTACCAGCGCCATGTAGGCCGCGACGGTGAACGCCTGGGCAGAGGCGATCAGGGGTGCTCCAGTAGCGAGGAGGACAGGTAGCAGCAGAATGCCGCCGGCGCCGAAGACCGCTCCCATCGCGGCGGCCCGCCCGATTCCGCGGTGCATGAGGCAGTGCACGCGCCCGGAGTAGAACGCGTAGGCGGCGCCCGCGACCAGGCCCAAGGCGATCCCGGCGAGGGTCGACGTGGTCGACGAGGGCGCCTGGCGGAATCTGGACAGACACAGCAGGCTGCTTCCGGCGACGCCGAGGGCTGCGGCGAACAGCCACGATCGGCTCAGCGCCCGGTGCTCCACGATGCGTTCGAGCAGACCGGAAGCGAGCGGGGCCGACGCCAGGGACACGACGGATCCGATCGTGACTCCGGCTAGGTGCATGGAACTGTAGAACGCCAGCGGGTAAATCATCACGGACACTGCGCCGGTCAAGATCACTGCCTGATTGGCCCGCAGTTGAGGCCATTCGCGTCGCAAAGCCGGAAGGGCGATGGCTGCCTGCAGGATGCCGCCGATGCCCAGTGCGGCAGCGCCGATGGTGAGTGGGCCGACCTGGGGGGCGAAGGCCGCGGCAGTACCCGTGGTACCCCAGAGGAACGACGTGACCAGGATGGCGGCGATGCCACCGGACGTTCCCCGACTCACAGGTAGGCCAGCGTGTTCTCGGCGATCCGACGTGCGCGATGCAGCCGGGCCGGTTCGCCGTCGAGTCCAGCCCGGACGACGGCTCCTTCCAGGAGATAGCAGAGGTGCTCTGCCAATTCGCCGGCGCGGACTGGATCGCGATCGCAACTCTCTTTCAGGTGATCGGTGAGGATCTGCTCCACCTGCTCCTTACACGTGCGCACTATCTGTCTCGCGGGGTCGCCGACGGGGAACTCCGCGGCAGCGTTGAGCAAACCGCAACCCCTGAATCCCCGCTCGTAGGCAGCCTCAGCGTGATCGATGTAGGCATCGAACACCGCCAGGACTCGTGCCGGCGGGGTCGCTGCGTCGGCCACCCGAGTCCGGTAGAGCTCAAGCCATTGCTCATGCCGGGCGCTGATATACGCCAAGACCAGGTCGGCTTTGGAGGAGAAGTTGTTGTACAGGCTCATCTTCGCCACGCCGGCCTCGGCTGTGATGGCGTCGATCCCAGTGGCGGCGATGCCATCCGCATAGAAGTGCATCGCCGCCGCCTCCAGCAACCGCTCCTGAGCCCTTCTCTGTGCCACTCGAGCCTCCTCGCCAACCCAATTAGGTAGACCAGTCTACCTATCTCTGGCGCGGATCCAGCCACGCCGGCTCATCGCGGGCATCGGCCGGAAGCTAGTACCCGAGAGCCGTCACCGGCGCGGTGGCATTGGTGTGGGTGCCAGTGCCGAGTTGCCCGATGTCATTGGCGCCCCAGCACTGGACCGCACCGCTGGTGGTGAGCGCACAGGTGTGGGCGAAACCGGCGGCGACGGACTGGATGCCAGCGGTGAGGCCGTTGACCTGCACCGGGGTCGTGGACGTGGTGGTGCTGCCGTTGCCGAGCTGGCCTACGAAGTTCGCACCCCAGCACTTCGTGCCGCCGCCGGTGCTCACGCCGCAGGCGTGGAAGGCGCCGACGCTGACGGACTGAATGCCGCTGGTGAGACCGCTGACCTGCACCGGGGTGCTGGACGAGGTGGTGCTGTCGTTGCCGAGCTCGCCGTCCTCGTTGAAGCCCCAGCACTGGACGCTGCCTCCGGTCGTCACGGCGCAGGTCTGGCCCCCTCCGGCGGCGATGCCTTGCACTCCGCTGGTGAGGCCGGTGACCTGCACCGGCGTGTTGGACGTGGCGGTACTGCCGTTGCCGAGCTCGCCGTCCTCGCCGAAGCCCCAACACTGGACGGCACCGCCGGTAGAAAGGGCGCAGGTGTGCACTTCGCCCATCGTGATGGCCTGGACGCCGCTGGTGAGGCCGCTCACCTGCACCGGAGTGGACGTGTCGGTGAAGCTGCCGTTGCCGAGCTCGCCGTCCTCGTTGTAGCCCCAGCACTTCACACTGCCACCCGTGGTCAGCGCGCAGGTCTGGATTCCGCCGGCGGCGATGGCCTGCACGCCGCTGGTGAGGCCGCTGACCTGCACGGGAGTGGTCGAGTCGGTGGTGGTGCCGTTGCCCAGGGATCCGTATTCGTTGTAGCCCCAGCACTTGACTCCGCCGCTCGTGGTGAGGGCGCACGTGTGAAAGTCGCCGGTGGCGACGACCTTGACGCCGCTCGTCAGGCCGCTGACCTGCACCGGGGTGCTGGAGTCGGTATGCGTGCCATCACCGAGTGCCCCGTCCTCGTTGTCGCCCCAGCACTGCACCGCCCCGCCCGTGGTCACGGCGCACGAGTGCGCGCCACCCGCATCGATGGCGGACGCGGTGGTGCTGATGTTCAGCGAGAGGGTCGCCAGACTGGCAGTGCCATCGGCCTCGGTGACCTGCACCGTGAGCGTCGGATTGGTGGCGCCGGCGGTGGGAGTGCCCGTGATGGCGCCCGTGTTGCTGTCGAGGCTCAACCCGGCGGGCAGGCTGCTGTCGAAGAGCGACCAGGTGTACGGCGCGATGCCTCCGGTGGCCTGGAGCGTGGTCGAGTAGGCGGTGTCGATGGTCCCCGGGGGCAGGCTTGCGGTGCTGATGCTGGGGGTCGGCCCGGACAGGTAGTACCCGGCGACGTCGGCGATCAGTTGGACGGTGCCGGGAGAGTTGTTCGTCAAGGCGACGTTGCCGTTGGCGCCGATCTTGGCGACTACGAGGTTGGGGATGGTTTGCCCCGGCACGAAGTTCAGGTTGGACGCGAGGGGCATGGTGGTGGCGTCGGGGTAGACGGTGATGTTGCCCGGTTGGGCGGGGGCGTTGACGGTGACGTTGAGCACCACGGCGGCTACCCCGGTGGCGGGGACACCGCCCATGCCCACGACGGGCAGGTGCACCGTGTTCAACGCGGCGACCGGGCCGGTGGCGCCGAGGTTGGTGCGGGTGTCCAGGACGCGGGCGGGGTTGAGCGGGACGTAGGTGCCGGGTGCGGTGGGGGTGCCGGACAGGTAGTACCCGGCGACGTCGGCGATCAGTTGCACGGTGCCGGGGGAGTTGTTGGTCAAGGCGATGTTGCCGTTGGCGCCGATCTTGGCGACTACGAGGTTGGGGATGGTTTGCCCGGGCACGAAGTTGAGGTTGGACGCGAGGGGCATGGTGGTGGCGTCGGGGTAGACGGTGATGTTGCCGGGTTGGGCGGGGGCGTTGACGGTGACGTTGAGCACCACGGCGGCCACCCCGGTAGCGGGGACACCGCCCTTGCCGAGCACGGGTAGGTGCACGGTGCCCGACGCGGCGACCGGGCCGGTGGCGCCGAGGTTGGTGCGGGTGTCCAGGACGCGGGCGGGGTTGAGCGGGACGTAGGTGCCGGGTGCGGTGGGGGTGCCGGACAGGTAGTACCCGGCGACGTCGGCGATCAACTGCACGGTGCCGGGGGAGTTGTTCGTCAACGCGACGTTGCCGTTGGCGCCGACCTTGGTCACCACCAGGTTCGGGATGGTCTGCCCCGGCACGAAGTTGAGGTTGGACGCGAGGGGCATGGTGGTGGCGTCGGGGTAGACAGTGATGTTGCCCGGCTGGGCGGGCGCGTTCACGGTCACGTTCAACACCACAGCGGCCACCCCGGTAGCGGGCACACCGCCCTTACCCAACACCGGCAGGTGCACGGTGCCCAACGCAGCCACCGGACCATTCGCCCCGACATTAGCCCGCGTATCAAGCAACCGCGACGGACTCAACGACTTATACGTTCCCGGTGGCACCAGCGGTGAGGCAGGGGTCTTGACCTCGGCGGCCGCCACCTGGGCGCCAGTTGACGTGGCAGCCAGAGCCACACCCGGCGCGCCGAAGAGCGCACACAGCGCCACCACCAGGGTTGCCAGACGTTTCCTGCCGTGACTCATGCATCAGCTCCTACGTTCGTCGTGAATGAGGAGCCAAGTCCCCGGGGATCAAGATAGGGGGACGCTTCGGGCAATGTAGTGCTTTTCGACTAGTTGTTGTTCGAGCGACAGGAACGTCCACAACGGACGGGGAAACCTGTGTGAAACATCGGCGAGAGACGATGGAGACCGCACCGCTGACTGTCCACCCGATCCCAGGAGGTTCGCATGCTTGCGCGCATTCGTCTGAGCATCCCCGACCAGCCCGGCACCTTGGGCAGGGTTGCGTCGGCCATCGGTGTCGCCGGAGGCGACGTGCACGAGATCCAAGTACTGGCCTGCGATCTCGGCCGAGCGGTCGACGACGTCTGGGTCCGGGTCTCCAGCCCCCAGCATCTCGAACGCCTGGTGCGCGGGCTCACGTCCATGCGCGGGGTGGAGGTGGAGGGCGTCCGCAGCAACGTCTCGGAGATCTCGCGGCTCGGTGAGCTGGAACTGATCTCCGCCGTCCTAGCCACCGGCGACCTTCAGGTGCTCGTCAACCAGGCTGTCGCCGCCCTCGACCTCACCTGGGCGGCGGTGATCGATGCACCTTTCGTCGGGGTCGACACCGTTCAGGAGCCCAGGGTGCTCGTCTCGTCGGCACAGGGGCCAGCGGTGGGCGCGACCATCGGTCTGCCCGTGCGGCTGTCGGCCCGACGCAACGACCGCGACGGTGCTGTGCTGGTCATTCCGCTGACCCCGACCGAAGGCGCTCTCGTGGTGGCACGTCAAGAGGGCCCGGCGTTCCACACCAACGAGGTCTATCGGTTCGGTGAACTCGGCAAGGTGCTCGGCACCGCGCTGGCCCGGCTTGCGGCCATCGCCGAACCTGTCTGATCGCACGAGCCGGACGAACCCTTGCGGCGCGGAAACAAGGCGTGCCCGAGGGCGGGGAACTAGGCCAGCCGCTCCACCACGTAATCGACGCAGGCCGTCAACGCCTGCACGTCTGCCACTTCAACCGCGGGAAACGTCCCGATCCGCAACTGGTTTCGGCCCAGACGCCGGTAGGGCTCGGTATCGAGCACGCCATTGGCGCGCAGGGTGGAGGTGACCTTGGTGGCGTCGATCGACTCATCGAGATCGATGGTGGCCACCACGGGGGAGCGATCGGCCGAAGCCGCCACGAACGGCGTCGCGAACTCGCGCTGGGTGGCCCACTCGTACACATGCCCGGACGAGGCTGCCGACCGCGACGACGTCCAGCCCAGCCCGCCGCCGGCCAGCATCCAGTCGAGCTGCTCGGCCAGCAGGGCCAACGTGGCCAGAGCCGGGGTGTTGTAGGTCTGCTGCTGCCGTGAGTTCGTGATGGCCGTCTGCAGATTCAGGCTGTCGGGAATCCAGCGATCCGATGCTGTGAGCCGCTCGGCGCGCTCGATCGCGGCGGGCGACAGCAGGGCGAACCACAGGCCGCCGTCGGAGCCGAAGCACTTCTGCGGTGCGAAGTAGTAGGCGTCGGCCTGCGCCACGTCCACGGCAATGCCTCCGGCCGCCGAGGTGGCGTCCACCAGCATGAGCGGGCTGCCGAAATCACTGTCGGGCGCGTCTGGCACCCGCGTGACGGGGCAGGCGACACCGGTGGACGTCTCGTTGTGCGGCCAGCAATACGCATCGACCCCCGTTTCGGCCACCGGCGCGGCCGACGAGCCCACCGGGGCCTTGACCACGCTCGACTCCGCGAGGAAGGGAGCCGCAGACGTGCACGAGGCGAACTTCGACGAGAACTCGCCGATACTCACGTGCTGGGCGCGCTCACCCACCAGGCAGAAGGTGGCCACATCCCAGAACAGGGTCGAGCCTCCGTTGCCCAGCACCACCTCATAGCCGGCCGGCAAGGAGAACAGCTCGGCCAGACCCTCGCGTACATGCTGCACCAGCCCCCGCACGGGAGCCTGCCGGTGCGACGTGCCGAGCACAGGGGCCCAGCGATCGGTCAGGGCTGTGAGCTGCTCAGGGCGGATCTTGCTGGGACCACTGCCGAACCGCGGGTCGCCGGGCAGCAGGTCGGCCGGGATGCTCAGTGCCAGGCCGGAGTTCGTTGTCGTCGCCACGCCTCCATCTTTGCCTACCGCCCCAGCCGAACGCCCAAAGGCTCTGCACGTGGGTGGCGTTGCTGCCCATGCCTGCGCCCGCGTAGCGCAATCTCGACTACATCGTCGGCCTGGCGGAGACGGCTTCGTGCTCGAGCGATCCGCAGGAGGGGCGGGGAGGTAGTCGAAACTGCGTTAAGAATTGGGGTTCTGCCCTGTGCTCGCTGCCGGCTGCCTAAGAAGCCTTCTCATAATCGGACAGAAAGCTAATATCTGTCCGATATATGGCATGCGGCGTACCGCCCGGGGCGCGCTATTGCCCGCCGCTCTACGCTGGCCGGATGTCCGCCCACAGCGACTCGGCCAGGGTCGAGTCCAACGACGCCGACTCGGCCAGGGTCGAGTCCAACGACGCCGACTCGGCCAGGGTCGAGTCCAACGACGCCGACTCGGCCAGGGTCGAGTCCAACGACGCCGACTCGGCCAGGGTCGAGTCCAACGACGCCGACTCGGCCAGGGTCGAGTCCAACGACGCCGACTCGGCCCGACTCGATCCCGTGAGCCCCGACGCCCGACTCGACTACGCGGGTTCGGGCCTCGACGAGATCGACGTCACCGCCAGCCCGCTGAGCGTGCTGCGCCAGTGGTACGCCGAGGCCCTGGCCGACGAGCGGATCGGCGAGCCTGCGGCGATGGTGGTCGCCACCGTCGACTCATCCGGCCTGCCCGACGCCCGCACCGTCCTGCTCAAGTCACTGGACGCCCGGGGTTTCGTCTTCTACACCAACACCGAGTCGGCCAAGGGCGCCGAGCTCGCTGCCCACCCGCGCGCGGCCATCGTGCTGCCGTGGCATCCGATGTACCGGCAGGTGCGCGCCCGGGGTGAGGTGGAGGCGATGCCCGCAGACGATGCCCGGGAGTACTTCCAATCGCGTCCGCGCGGGTCCCAGGTGGCCGCCTGGGCATCGGCGCAGTCACATCCCCTGGTGGAGCGCGATCAGCTGCTGCGTCAGGTCGACGCCATCGAACAGCGTTTCGCCGGCCTCGACGTGCTTCCGCTGCCGGACTTCTGGGGCGGCTACCGGGTGTTGCCGGTGGAGATCGAGCTGTGGGTCGGACGGCAGTCGCGGCTGCACGATCGTTTCGTCTGGACGTCGGCGGACGGCCGGCCGGCGCCGCTCGACGAGGCGTCCCGCTGGCGCACCGGGCGCCGCCAGCCCTGATCGGGTCGTTTCAGGTCACTGCGCGCCTCGGCCATGTTGAATGAGGTCTGTGCCAGCCGATGAGTGGTTTCTCAGCCCCGCCGAACGCGGTAACCGCAGCACGGTCATTGATGTGCGGCATCGTGACGGCCTCGCCTGGACGCACGGCAATGAGGTGGAGCCGCTCATCGACGGCCACTATTACTTCACCGCGCTGTGTGCGGCAGTGGAGCGCCAACAAGCCGGTGACCTCTTGCTCTTCACCGATTGGCGGGGCGACCCCGATGAGCGGATGGGCGCCGAAGAGATAGCCGTCTCAAAGCTTTTCGCTGCCGCAGCCAAGCGCGGGGTGATCGTCAAGGGGCTCTTCTGGCGATCGTACTGGGACAAGATCTCGTATTCGACGCAGGAGAACCGGTCGCTGGCCGACGACGTCCGCGCGGCCGGCGGCGAGGTGCTGCTCGACATGCGGGTACGCACCTTTGGCTCGCATCACCAGAAGTTCGTGGTGCTGCGGCACCCGGACCGCCCCGACCTCGACGTGGCCTTCGTCGGCGGGATCGACCTCTGTCACACCCGGAACGACACTCATGAACACCCTGGCGACCCGCAAGCGGTGCGGATGGGGAAGGTCTGGGGGCCGACGCCTGCATGGCACGACGCACAACTGCGGGTGCAGGGCCCGGCGGTGGGTGATGTGGAGGCGAGCTTCCGCGAGCGCTGGTACGACCCCACCCCCTTGGTGCACAACCCGATCATGGTGGCCGACGCCCTGATTCACCGCGACGCGGAACATCCCGATCCGCTACCTGATCAGCTGCCCGACCCGCCCGCGCGGGGCACGGCCAACGTCCAGATCCTGCGGACGTATCCCTACCTCCGGCCGCGGTATCCGTTCGCGCCGCGAGGGGAGCGCAGTGTGGCGCGTGGCTACGACAAGGCCCTGGCCCGCGCGCGCAACCTCATCTATCTCGAAGATCAGTACTTCTGGAACGGCGAGATCGTCAGCTGCTTCGTCGACGCCTTGACTGCCCAACCCGAGCTACGGCTGATCATCGTGCTGGCGCATTACGCGAGCCAGAGTGGGCGACTGTCGGTGGCGTCCAACCTCGTCGCACGCGTCCAGGCCCTCAACGACGTGTACGCCGCCGGGGGCGGGCGGGTTGCCGTCTACGGCCTGGAGAACCGCGCGGGCTGGCCGGTGTACGTGCACGCCAAGGCCTGCGTGGTAGACGACGTGTGGGCCACGATCGGCTCCGACAACGTCAACCGCCGGTCGTGGACGCACGACTCCGAGCTGACCTGCGCCGTGTTCGACGAAGCCCTCGACGAGCGCGAGCCGCGGCATCCCGACGGGTTCGGTGACGGGGCACGGTGCTTCGCCCGTAACCTGCGCTTGGAGCTGGCACGCGAACACCTGGCTCGCCCCGCCGACGACGACCTCGCCGACCTGGTCGACCCCGGGTCGGCCTTCGATGCCTTCGCGGAGTCGGCGGCCCGACTGCAGGCCTGGCACGACGGCGGATGCCGCGGTGCCAGACCCCCGGGCCACCTGGTGCCCTATGTGGCCCCCACGTTCACCCCGGCGGAGACGGCGGCGGGCGAGGTGATCTACCGAGCGTTCTGCGACCCTGACGGCCGTCCGCTGCGGATGCGGCTGCAGAAGCGCTTCTAGCCTCGCGCGAACGGCTCCTCAACCATCGGAGGTGTCGAAGAGCAGCTCAAGGTAGGTGCGCAGGTGCCGCAACTGGGCGGCGAGGACGCCGGCCTCCCCGGTGGCTTTCGCCATGATGAAGGCACCCTCGAACGTCACCGTCACCAGATCGGCCAGGGAGTCGAGCTCCACGTCCGCGCGAGGTGGCCGCACGGCGCAGGCGCGGTCGAGCTGAGCGCGGAGCCGGCGCCGCCAGAGCTGCATGGCCTCGTCCACCCGCTGCATGGTCTGCGCGTCGAGCAAGCCCTCCTGATAGCAGAAAGCACCGAACAGACAACCCGGATCGGGACGCTCCAGCGTCTCCGCCTCTTCGATGAACAGGCCGATGAAGACCACCAGCTGCTGAACGGGATCGCGCGTAAGGGCTTGTGCTCTGGCAAGTTTCGACTCCAATTGGGCCGCGTCTGCGTAGGCCCACCGCTCCACGAGGGCATCGGCGAGTGCGGCCTTCGAAGGGAAATGGTGAAAGAACGCACCCTTGGTCAGGCCCGTCTCGGCCAGGATCGCCGCAAGGCCGCTGCCGGCGAAGCCTCTGGCCAGCACGAGCTTCTCGGCCGAATCGAGAATGGCTGTTCTGCTGGCTTGTGGATCGCGTGCCCTCACTGCTCGCCTCGCCTGTGCGCCATGAGACCGAACGGTATCTGATCCATGCCTTGACCACTTCTGCCTTGCAGAAACTCTTGACATTGAATGTATCCGCGTCAATCCTGAACATACCAGACGGTATGTAGGACGGCTGATTGCCGAATGGGCTCCCATGAGGAAAGCGAGGGGCGATGTCCACCACGTCTGACAACTGCGAGGCAGACCGACAAGAGGTCGCTGCGTCGGAGGATCGGCTCGTCGGGATGCTCAACGGAGCCGGGGCCGCGCTGCTGCTGAGCGTTGGGCATCGAACCGGGTTGCTCGACGCGCTCGCCGAGACGCAACCCGCAAGCTCCTCCGAACTGGCGGGCGCTGCCGGATGCCACGAACGGTATGTGCGCGAATGGCTCGGGGGCCTCACTGTGTCGGGCCTGGTGGAGCACGACCCGGTGGGGCAGACCTACGCTTTCGCGCCTGGCGCCGCCGACCTGCTTACCCGGAACGGCACGGCCAACCTCGCTGTCTTCATGCAGTACGTGGCAGTGCTCGCCTCGGTCGAGGACGGCATCGTGAGGTGCTTCCGCGACGGCGGCGGCTTGGGCTACGAACACTTCCCGCGCTTCCAGGAGGTGATGGCCGAAGACTCTGCCCAGACGGTGCTCGCCGCTCTCGATGAGGCCATCCTGCCGTTGGTGCCCGGGCTGCGGCAGCGACTCGACGACGGTATCGACATGGTCGACGTGGGATGCGGCCGCGGCCGCGCCATCACCCAGCTGGGCGCTCAATTTCCGCGCTCGCGCTTTCTCGGCGTCGACCTCGACCAGCACGCCCTCCACTGGGCCCGCGAGGCTGCGGCAGGGCTGGGCAACGTCTCGTTCCAACGCCTGGACGCCACCCGGCTCGCCGAGGAGTTACCTGCGGGCAGTGCCGATCTCGTGCTGACGTTCGACGCGATTCACGACCAGGGACAGCCCGCCGCCATGCTCGCCGGCATTCGTGGGTTGCTGCGCCCCGATGGTGTCTACCTGGCACAGGACATCGCCTCAACCGGCTGCCACCACGACGACCGCGATCACCCGTTGGGGCCGTTCCTGTACACGATCTCGACCATGCACTGCCTCACGGTCTCGCTGTCTGCAGGCGGAACGGGGCTCGGCACCATGTGGGGTATCCCCCTGGCCGAGCAGTATCTGCGCGAGGCCGGCTTCAGCGAGATCGACGTGCACGAACTGCCGCACGACCCGCAGAACGTGTACTACGTCGCCCGTTGAGACGTCGGTGGGCCGGTGCCGCGCTGAACGCGGCACCGGCCCTCAATCCAGCGATCTGACCTCAGAGCGAGTTGCGCGCGCGACGGTCGCGCGGGTCGAACGGGCTCCAGTCGGCCCAGCTGCTGACGACGGCAGCGGGCAGCTTGGCGATGGCTTCCACGAGGTGCTTCACGGTGGTTCTCCTTCGGTCGACGAACGATCCGAGGCGACGGCTGTCGCCTCGCAGCGACGGCGTCGTTGGCGCCCACTCAATCGATCAGAGCACCTCCACACCGCGATTTATTGCCCGTATGGCCCGCCGTGGAGGTGTTCTACGTCACGATTTTCCGCACGTGCGGAGCCGGCAGCGATGGCGAGCCACCCACGTCGGCCGCATAGTGGATATGCGGACATGCATCAAGCCCGGCGAATCTGAGGAGACGGTCATGAAGGAGTTCTTCACTGCGGCGTACGCCGACCAGAAGACGCCTTGGGAGATCGCGGGCGAGGTGGGTGCGCAGCAGCTGCAACGCCTGATCGACCGGGAAGGACGCGAGAATCCCAACCTGTCTCGTCGGGCACTCGACGTCGGGTGCGGACGGGGTGGTCCCGCCATCGCCCTGGCGAACTCGGGCTGGTCGGTCACGGGCGTGGACTTTGTGCCGGAGGCCATCGAGCAGGCGCGGTCACGGGCGGAGGCTGTCGCCGTCACATTCCTCGTGGGTGACGCAACAGACCTCCCGGCCGTCGTGAGCGGACCCTTCGACCTATTCCTCGACGTCGGCTGTTTTCACGTGTTGGAGGATCAGGAGCGCGCGGCCTACGGCAGAGGTGTGACGGAGCTGGCCGCACCGCAGGCCACTCTCCTCATGTTCGCCTTCGAGCCCGGGGCCCCCAGTCCGCTTCCGCGGGGCGTCCTTCCCGCAGACATCGAGGCAGCCCTGCCCGAGTGGAGCATCGTGGACGTCGAGCCCGTGCCGACGGAGGGTCTTCCCGCGTTGCCGGTGCCGATGCAGTGGTACCGGCTGCGGCGAGGACCGAGAGCGTAGTCGCGCACGATCTCACCGGCTAGCATCGGCGGCGATGGGTGCCGTCACGCTGAGCCAGTTACGTCGCTACGCGGTGGGTCGCACGCTGGGGCGCCCCACCACGCTGGCGCGAGCGGTGCAACGGCTGGGCTTCGTGCAGGCAGACCCCATCCGCGCACCCGCGCGAGCGCAGGATCTCATTCTGCGAACACGCGTCTCGGGCTACCTCGCCGGAGATCTCGAGCGTCGCTACACGCGTCTGCCCATCGATGAGGACGCGTTCGTGAACTACGGCTTCCTGCCTCGCGACCTCGCGGCGCTCATGCATCCGCGTACCCCGCGCAGAGCCTGGAGCGAGCAGAACGAGCAGCGGGCGAGCGAGGTGTTGCAGTTCGTTGCCGAGCGCGGGGTGGTGCATCCGCGCGAGGTGGAGAACCATTTTCAGCACGGACGCGTGACGAACTGGTTCGGCGGCACCTCCAACGCCAGCACCCAGCTGCTCGACGCGATGCATTACCGCGGTCTGCTGCGCGTGGCCGGCCGCGTCTCCGGCACCCGAACCTACGCTCTGGCGATCAGGCCCGATCACGAGATCGACCCGCTCGAAGGCTTGACCCGGCTCCTCGACGTGGCGGTGGGCCTGTACGCGCCGCTGCCGCGCCCCACCCTCGGTTATCTTGCCTCGCGGCTCGGGTTCGGTGCGCCGCAATGGCTTTCGCATCGCTCGGCGCTCCTGGCGCTGGCTCGGGAACGCTACGCCTGGGCGCGCATCGATGACGTGGAGTACTGCTGGCCCTGGGGCGAGGATCCGCAGTCGCGCCGGTGGGCGCCCCGCAACGTGGTGCGCTTGTTGGCCCCTTTCGACCCCATCGTGTGGGACCGTCGCCGCTTCGAGCTGCTCTGGGGTTGGGAGTACAAGTTCGAGGCGTACACCCCCGCGGCCAAGCGCGTGCGCGGGTACTACGCGTTGCCGCTGCTCTGGCGCGACCGCGTGATCGGATGGGCGAATCTCGTTGTGCGCGACGGTGTTCTACGCCACGACGTGGGATACGTCGCAGGCGCCCCGCCCGCGGAGCTCGGGTACCAAAGCGCGCTGCACCACGAACTTGCCGCTATGGCAACGTTTCTCGGCCTCGACCCGGCAAACGTGGCTCCGCAGTAAGCGGTCGACGCCGCCGGGTCACCAATGGCCTTAGCGCAAGACCGGTGAGGGCCACCACAACATGCCGGCATCGGCATCGAGGGCACCGGTGGCGCCTAGCGGAATCGTGAAGTTGCGCTTGCCGTGGCCGATGTCGAGGCCGGAGAGGATCGGAACTCCCAGTGGCCCAAGGCGTTCCACAAGGATCGAGTCGATCTGCTCCGGGTTCCCGCAGCCTACCCAGGTGCCGCCGGCAACGCCGGCGATGCCGTCGAGCACGCCGGCCCGCAGGAGTTGGGTGAGCATCCGATCGATTCGGTACGGCGGCTCCGCCACGTCTTCGAGCACCACGATGCCGCCGGCCAGCGACTCCCGGGCGGTGAAGCTGCCCACCCCCGCGGCCAGGCATGTCAGGTTGCCTCCGCACAGCACTCCGCCTGCGCGGCCGCCGCGAAGCGTGCGCACGTCCATGCCCGAGATCGGCCCGCAGGAGCCTTCGAGCCCGAAGAGCACATCGTGCAGATGACCTTGGCTCTCGTCGTCCTCGAGAAAACGCGACGAGGCCGCCATCGGTCCGTGCAGAGTCACGACGCCCAACCGGGTGCCGACGGCCTCGTGCAGGGTGGTGGCGTCGGAACAGCCCACAAGCACCGGGGCGTCCTCACCCTCGCGGGCGGCCCGCAGGGTGTCCCACTCCACCCAGTCGAGAATCCGATGCAGGCCGTAGCCGCCCCGCGCGCAGATGACCGCGGCCACCCGCGGGTCGCACCAGGCACGAGCCAGATCGGCGATCCGCGCCGCGTCGGTGCCCGCGAGGTAATAGGCGTGCCGGTCGAGCACATGCTCGCCCACTTCGACCGTGAGCCCCCACGACGACAGGAGGCCGATGCCCGCGTCGAGGTTCGCCGGATCGATCGGGCCGCTGGGGGCGATGATCCGAACGACGTCGCCTTCTTGCAGCCGCCGTGGCCGCGCCAGTGCGGTGAGCATTGACTCAGTATCACCCGGCACTGCCCCTGGGGCCCCTCGATCCGGGAACAGGCTTGAGAACTCTGGCTGCCGGGCGGACCCCGAAAAAATAATCCCTGGCCTGTGAGCCGGCGGAGTTCTAGGGTGGACGAACACGGGAAAGGAGGTGGTCCAGGTCGTGATTGACACTAGGACGCGTGAGGTGGCTGCTCGCTAGCAGCCGTTCAGGTTCATTGGACGCGCTGCCGGTACTTCCGAGCAGTCACCGCAGCCCACGGGGTCGCTGAATCGTCCGCAGCGAACGCCGGTAGATCCGGTACCCCCGTGGGCTGTTCCCTGCCCCGACGTATACCCGACACTCGTACCCGGCACCGGGCCCGAGAACGGCCCTTCCGCCGCCCTGACGGTGGGCTCGTCCGGCCCACCTGATTGCATGACCGAGTGCCTCGCCTCCTCGCCGATCTCACCCCCTTGCGGGCGAGCGCCCCGTACCGGCGCATGTTCATCGGCACCGCGCTGTCGTCGATCGGCGCCGCCGTCACCCAAGTCGCAGTAGGGCTGCAGGTCTACGCCATCACCGGGTCGACGTTCAGCGTCGGCGTCGTGGGGATGTTCGCCCTCGTGCCCCTCGTGGTGCTCGGTCTGTACGGCGGCTCGCTCGTGGACGCCCACGACCGGCGCACCGTGGTGGTCATCACCGCGGTCGGCATGCTGCTTGCCGCGGCCGGCATCACCATCCAGGCCTTTCTGCGGATCGACAACGTCTGGCTGCTCTACCTGCTCGTTGCGGTGCAGAGCGGCTTCTATGCCGTGAACTCCCCGGCGCGCACAGCCATCGTTCCGCGACTGCTCGACCCGGAGTTGCTGCCGGCGGCCAACGCCCTCAATGGGCTCATGATGGCAATCGACATGATGCTCGGGCCACTGTTGGCGGGCTATCTCATCTCGTGGGTGGGTTATGGGCCCACGTACCTCATCGAGGCGGCCATGCTGGTGGTGGCGCTGACCACGCTGGCCAGGCTGCCGGCCATCCCGCCGGTGGGCAAGGTCGCCAGGGCCGGGCTCGCGTCCGTGCTTGAAGGCCTGTCCTTCCTGCGCACCCGGGCGAACCTGCGGATGACGTTCCTCGTGGACATGGCCGCCATGATCCTGGCCATGCCGCGCGTGCTGTTTCCCGCGCTGGGCGTGTTGTTCCTCGGCGGGGGCGCGCAGACCGTCGGCCTGCTCGGGGCGGCGCTCGCCGTCGGGTCGGTGCTGGCCGGGGTGTTCTCGGGCCCGCTGGGGCAAGTGCGCAGGCAGGGCCTCGCGGTGATCGTCGCCGTGAGCGTCTGGGGCCTGTCCGTGGCGACGTTCGGGCTGCTCGTCTGGTCGGCGCGGCCTGCCCCGGGCGGGGGGATCAGTCAGCTGATCTGGCCGGCTGCGGTGGCCCTGGCCATCGCGGGGGCCGCCGATCAGGTGAGTGCCGTCTTCCGCATGACGATCCTTCAGTCGGCGACCCCGGACGGTATGCGCGGCCGGCTGCAGGGCGTCTTCACCGTGGTGGTCGCTGGCGGTCCCCGGCTGGGCGACCTGGTGCTCGGCACCCTGGCCGGGGTCACCGGCGAGCCCGGGGCGGCCCTGGTGGGCGGGCTGGCCTGCGTGGCGGCAGTGAGCCTGCTCGCGGCTCGCTGGCGTGGCTTCGCCAGATACGACGCCAACAACCCGATTGCGTAGGTTGACACCATGCCCGGCACCGATCGCACGAGAGTGCGCGCCAAGACCGTCGCCTTCTGGTGGCCCGACCCCGATCCGAACGTGCGGTCGGTGCAGCTGCGGCAAGGTCTGCCCCTACCTGCCACGCGCACCGCGCTGATTCGGGCCCGTCCGCCCGAGCGGGGTTGGTCGGTGCGGATTCCCCTGACAGCTCTGGCTGGCGTCGACCGGCTCGAGTATCAATACGAGGTCGACCGCGCGGGCACTGTCGAGTTCGCCCTCGACTACACCAACCCCGAGCGGGTGGGCGGCGCGTTCGGCGACAAATCGAGCCTTGAGCTGCCCGGTTACACCCGGCCCTGCTGGCTCGGTGAGTCCGGCCCCGAGGGTGTCTTCGAGCCGTTTGCGGTAGGCGACACACCGGTGGGTGTGCTGGAGGCCGTGATGTGGTCGCCCACACCCGATCGTGGCGCCGAACTGCCCGTTCTGCTCGTGCACGATGGGCCGGAGATGGAGCGTTTCGCCCGGGTCGTCGACTACGCGCGCGCCATGATCGCCTCCCTGGCGGTGCCCCCCTTTCGCGTTGCCCTGCTGGTACCGGGCGAGCGGAACGTGCGCTACGCGGCCAACCCCGGCTACGCGCAAGCGCTGGTGCAGCACCTGCTGCCCGCACTGACCGCGCGGTGGGCGACGGCCCCTCGTCCGGTTCTGGCGGGGGCCAGCCTGGGCGGGCTGGCAGCGCTGCACGTTGCCTGGACTCATCCTGGTGCCCTCGCCGGTGTCTTCTGCCAGTCGGGGTCGTTCTTCACCCCCCGGACGGATCCGCAGGAGTCGGGCTTCACCTTCTTCGACCGGCTCACCGGCTTTGTGGCGGAGGTGCTGTCGGCCACGAGCGCTCCCACCGGCACCAAGGTGGCCATGACATGCGGCGCGCGGGAGGAGAACATCACCTGTAATCGACTGATGGCCGCCCAGCTGAGCCGGCTCGGCCTGGCGACGCCGCTGGTCGAGCATGCAGATCTCCACACCTGGACGTGTTGGCGCGATACGTTCCACCCCAGCGTTACTCACCTGTTGGGCTCGCTCTGGAGCGAGAGCCGCCCGGACGGAGGTCGACATGCACCGTGAGCAGATCGAATTGGACGGTGACGGCCTCGACCGGCCGGGAACGCTGATCCGCTACGGCCACTGGGGCCGGCCCGTGCTGGTGTTTCCCAGTGAGGCCGGCCGGGCCTGGGACTACGAGAACAACGGCATGATCGCCGCCATCCAGCCGCTCATCCAGGCGGGGCGCGTCAAGGTGTACTGCGTCGACTCGTTCGACCACCTGTCGTGGGCGAACCGCTCGATCTCGTTGGAAGAGCGGGCCCGGGCGCATCAGCGCTACGAGGCGTGGCTGCTGGAACGGGTGGTGCCCACCATGCTCACCGATTCGCCCGGGCTCGACCTAGGGCCGGGCATGATCGCCACCGGATGCAGCATGGGTGCCTTCCACGCCCTGAGCATCTCGTTGAAGCGCGCCGACCTGTTCCCGATCTCGATCTGCCTATCCGGCTCCTACGATCCCTCGTACTGGCATTCGTGGGGAGAGCGGGGCGAGCAGGCGTACTTCACGAACCCCACGGACTCCATCGCGAACCTCAGCGGCGATCACCTCGAATGGCTGCGCAGCAGGCTCTACCCCGTGCTCGTGGTGGGCCAGGGAGCGTGGGAGACGCACCCCACCGGCTCGCTGCCGTCCACCAAGCACATCGCCCAACTGCTGGCGGAGAAGTCGATTCCGCATGAGCTCGACCTATGGGGGTTCGACGTCTCGCACGACTGGTGGTGGTGGCAGGCCCAGATCGCCCACCACCTGCCGAGATTCTGTTGACGCCAAACGCTTTCAGCCGTCGCATCGTGTTGCTCGTTGACCTACAGGAGGATTCATGACCCAGCATCTGATCGGTCTGCTGCTCGGTGCCGAGGAAGACTGGCCCACCGCCTTCGAGGAGATCCTGCGCCGGGTGGGCACCGTGCACGACGAGCGCGGCCAGCACGACTTCGTCAGCGAACGTTTGACGATCGAGCCGTTCAACCTCGACGACCCGGTGCGGCCTGGCCTGGTGATCGACCGGCTGGCCTACTGGTACTACCACCCGCGCGAGTGGCTGAAGAAGGCCGCGCTCACCGACGGCACGTATCTGCTCAACTCTCCGTTCACGTTTCAGGCGATGGAGAAGCACAGCGCCTACTGCGCGATGATCAGGCTCGGCCTCAAGATCCCGCGCACGGTGCTCGTGCCCTATAAGAACCCGGTCGACAACGTGCGCTGGGCCTACACCGCCGAGCATTACAACCAACCGTTCGATCTCGATGCGATCGCCGCCGAACTCGGTTATCCGATGTACATGAAGCCTTTCGACGGCGGCGGCTGGCGCGGTGTCTCGCGCATCGACAACCCCGACGACCTGCACCGCGCGTACGACGAGTCGGGCGAGATGCTCATGCACCTGCAGGCGACCGTCGACTACGACGTGTTCGTGCGGGCACTCACCATCGGGCCCGAGACGATGACCATGAAGTTCCGCCCCGAGCTGCCCATGCACGACCGCTACGAGGTGGCGCACGGGTTCCTCTCGCCGCAGGTGGGCTATGAGTGTCAGGCGATCAGCCGCATCGTCAACGCCTTCTTCTGCTGGGACTTCAACTCCGCCGAGATGCTGGTGGCCGGCGACCAGGTGCACCCCATCGACTACGCCAACGCCTGCCCCGACGTGGCCGTCACCTCGCTGCATTACTACTTCCCGTGGGCGATCTCGGCGTTGGTCAAGTGGTCGTGCTACAGCCTCGCCACCGGACGCAAGTTCCGGCTCGACATGTCGACCCAGCGCTACTTCGACATCGCCGACGACCCCGACCGCACCTACGAGGACAAGATCGCCGGCTACCTCGCCATCGCGGACGAGGAACTTGAGGCCGATCGCTACCGGCAGTGGTGTGCCGATCACCTGGGCCATCTCGATGAAGCCGTGCTCGAGTGGGTCAAGGGAGCCGACTTCGACCGGCTGCTCCGCCAGACCGTGCAGGCCACCTATCCGCCGCATGAGCAGGAGCGGTTCCTGGCTCATTTCCGTGGACTGCTCGGACTCTGGGCGAGCGACCAGGGCTGAGGATTAGGCTGGACGAGGCCGTGGTTACGACTGTGCATAGCTCGTGAGAGTGCATAGCTGGAGAGTGCATAGCTGGAGAGTGCATCCCTTGAAAGGGTGCGCTGCCTGAGAGTGCACGGCCGAGAGCTGAGCCGGACCTTGAACTGAGTATGACCGAGAACTGAGCATGACTGAGAAACTGAGCATGACTGAGAAAGTGGAGATGGTAGCGACATGAGTGGCGACCTGATCGACACCATCGAGATGTATCTGCGCACCATCATCGAGCTCGAAGAAGAGGGCCAGGTGCCGCTGCGGGCTCGAATCGCCGAGCGGTTGGGACAGTCAGGTCCCACCGTGTCGCAGACGGTCGCCCGGATGGCGCGCGACGGCCTGCTGGAGGTCGCCGGCGACAGGCATCTCGAGCTCAGCGAGCTGGGCCGCGAACGTGCCGTGACGGTGATGCGCCGGCACCGGCTGGCCGAGTGCCTGCTGGTCGACGTCATCGGCCTGGAGTGGGAGTACGTGCACGACGAGGCCTGCCGGTGGGAGCACGTCATGTCGGGTCGGGTCGAGCAACGCGTCTTCGAGCTGCTCGGCAGGCCGACGGAGTCGCCCTACGGCAATCCCATTCCGGGTCTGGACGTCCTCGTGGCGGATGCCGAGCCGGCCGCCGCGTTCCGCGACGGCTTGGAGACGTTGTTCAGCGCGGCGAAGCATGAGGACTCCGCATTCGTCGTGCACCGCCTTGGCGAGCCGGTACAGACCGACGCCGATCTTCTGTCCCAGCTGTCTGACATGGGCGTGCGCCCGGGGCAGACGATCACGGTCCGCCGGCTCGGCGAGACTGTGACGGTTGTCTCACCGTCGGGTGAGCTCGACCTCCCCGAAGACATCAGTGCCCACATTTTCGTTTCTCACTGAGTGCACTTTTGTAACAAGCCAACGCTGGTTTGTGACGCTTTTCAGGTGCGCAGTTACCTACGGCTGACCGCCCAAACCGAACATTACGCGAGCGTCCACTTCGCCGTCTGTTCGACATTTGTCATGATGTCTTGGCGTCAGGTTGATGGATTGTCGATCCACTGAACGGGTGACCCGAATGATTCCGCCGAACGGGTGGACGCTGTGACAGTGTGTGGTTGAAAGGCGTCCAAATCGCCTATGAATCACCCGTAGCGGATTTATTAGACCCGCCGCTAGAAACTTTCTCGAGACCTGAGAGTTACTCGACCGTGTCATCGTCCGATGTTCTTCGAGTGAGAGTTGTTCGAACCGGCAGCCAGGTCGACGCACTGCGCGACGTTTTCAAGCTGTCGGACACCTCTGGCCGGAGGGCTGGCCGGGCGTCAATACCCGGCTGGGTGCCAGCGAAGTGTGACCTTCGAAATATTTTCGTTACGCAGGCGTGACAACCGCTGACAAGTCCGTTACTTTTCAACCTTGTTGGCCACAGGCCAGCACCTGACCGGTACGCCGAGTCCTGCCACCGGATCAGGTAAACGACCATTAGTCGCCTGGCAGGGGCGGGGGAACCACCGATTTACGGGCAGCGCACAACGCAGCCCTTGGGGTGAAGCTCCGGTATCTACCGGGGCCGGGTGAATACCTCCCACCCGAACCCGACAGCTCACCTCGTAGGCGTTGGAGAGAGGCAATTCCGTCATGGCCAAGCACTTCACTATGCCCGCACGCATTTCCAAGACTGCTGCGCGCCGGGCCATTGCCACGGCCGCCATCGCCACCTTGGGCTTCGGCGTCGCGATCCCGTCGGCCTCGGCTGCCAGCTACAAGACCCCCAGCCCCAAGTACGTCACGGCTCAGGCCACCAGCGCGCGCGGTCAGCAGGTCGTCAACATCGCCCGCCAATACCTGGGCGTTCGCTACGTCTACGGCGGCACCACTCCGGCCGGCTTCGACTGCTCCGGTTTCACCGGCTACGTCTTCCGCCAGATGGGCGTGAACCTTCCGCGCACCTCCGGCAGCCAGGCCGTCGTCGGCAGGCGCGTGCCGGCTTCGCAGCGTCAGCCCGGTGACCTCATGTGGAAGCCCGGTCACGTGGCCATCTACGCGGGCAACGGCAACATGATCCACGCCCCGCACACCGGCACCGTGGTCAAGGAAGTTCCCGTCTACTCGGCCAGCTTCGTCTACATCCGCCTCGTCTGAGCCTTCACTCCGCCGCGGTAGCCACCGGCTGCCGCGGCGGAGTCGCGAGTGGGCGCGCCTCACTCGTGCCAGTTCCACCGCTGTACCGGTTACACCGCAGTACCGCTCCAAGCAAGAAGTTCGGACGACGACCCGGGGTCGGCGTTGTGCGAGCTGTCAGATCGGTCGTTCACATACGTGAGCGATATCTGCTGAGGTTGTCCACGACCCTGCCGCCTCAGCCGGACCGCGTGCACCACGCTGGGCAGGGGCGGACACACTCTCGGCCTAATCTGCCGCTCTGGCAGCCGAGATGTCCTGGGACCAGCGGAGAAAGTCAGTCCTCGTGTCGACAGAGTCGCGTCAGTCCCGCCACGTCGCCAGTGCTGAACCGGCACAGGCCGCCAGCACTAGGCAGGCCCCGGATGGTGGCGCACGTGGTCAGCTCCCCGTGAGCGGACGAGGCCGCCTGCGGGCCCGCTCGGTCGGTGTCGGCGCCGGCGTACTCGCCCTGGTCGTCACCGGTGTCGGTGCGGCAACAGCGGCGCCCGCCTACTTGGCACCCAAGCCTGCTCACTCGTCGACCCAGATCTCCTCCGGGAAGGCGGCCGTGAAGGCTGTGAAGGCGACTGGATCGGCTCCCGCGGTCAGCCCCACCGTCGTCGACGTGGTGGCTCCCTTTGCGCTCTCGACCACCTCATCCGCATCCGCGTCGGCCCCCGCAGGCGGTTTCAGCCGGGTGATCACTGCCCAGCAGGCGGTCGCGGGCACGGCGTGGACCAGCACCACCATCACGTCAGGCGCCTCCTGCCCCGACAGCGGAGAAGCGGCCGCGGCCGGCCTGACGCCCAACGCCATCGGTGTGCTCAACTGCATCCACGCGCAGTTCCCGCAGATCGGGACCTATTACGGCGTAGGGCAACGGGCCAGCAACTCGGCCTCCGACCACCCGAGCGGCCGCGCGGTAGACGCCATGATCGACGGCTGGAATACCCCCGCCGGCAACGCCTTCGGCTGGACGGTGGCCCACACGGTCGAGGCCAACGTCGCCGCCCTCAAGGTCAAATACATCATCTTCGATGCGCAGATCTACCTCCCCGGTTCGGGTTGGAAGCCCTACCACCACCCCTCCGGCGCCACGGACCCCACCAGCCTGCACCTGGACCACGTGCATGTGAGCGTCCGTCAATAAGGATCGCTAGCGGCGTTCGGTCTCGAGGCGCATGACGATCCGGGGTGTTCCGCCGAGTGTCGACAGCGTGTCCGAGACTTTGTTGAACCCGGCCTTGTCGAACATCGACCGCAATCCCGGGTAGGTGTAAATGCACCAGCATGCCTGAGCATCGGGTCGACGCTTGGGTCCCAGCATCTCGGCCACGTCATCGAAGAGAGCCTGAGTGGCCGGTCGGAAGGCAATGCCTGGGCAGGCGATGGGAGCTGGCATGGCGTGCATCTCCTCGGTCGCGTCTGCCTCACGGGGATTGAGGGCCCCCGGGATGCCTGGAGAAGTCCTTGGCTACCTCTTCCATGCTTGTTCCATGCTTGCGAATTTCATGCTTGCGAAGGTAAACCGCTATACCGACAGGGTGGTGTCCTTGTTCAGAGTCAGCCATGGGCGATCGTCCTGCACGCACGGCGGTCTTTCGCACCACTGAACTGTCACGTTCCTCGTCCGACCGTCACCAAGATGGTCACCGTCCGATTAACAACGTCGCCGTTCGGTGTGGGCTGCCCGATCTCGGACCACACGCCGAACCTCCCACGGCGCCCCACCGGGGACTAGGTTCGAGCGATGTCGAACACTGTCGGCTCAGCGGTGGAGGCGGCAACGAGCCGTCCGCCGCGCGTGTGTGTCATGGGTGTGAGCGGGTGCGGAAAATCCACCGTGGGTGCGGCGCTCGCGCAGCGGCTGCGAGTGCCGTTCGCCGATGCCGACGACTTCCATCCCGAGGCGAATGTCGCGAAGATGGCCGCCGGAATCCCGCTCACCGACGCCGACCGGGCTCCTTGGCTGGACATTCTCGCCGACTGGTTGCGGCAGCGGGCTGAGCGTGGCGGTGTGCTCGGCTGCTCTGCGCTCAAGCGTGCCTATCGGGACGTGCTTCGGCAGGGCGCGCCCGACCTGTTCTTCCTGCACCTGCGCGGCACACCTGAGGCGATGGCCGCCCGGGTCGCCAGACGTCCGGGTCACTTCATGCCCGCTTCACTTGTCGAGTCGCAATTCGCCACGCTCGAGGATCTGCAACCCGATGAGGCGGGTCTGACCCTCGACTTCGCTCTCTCCGTCGACGCTCTCGTTGACAGCTATGCGCTCGCCTTCCCCGATCAAGCGTTGCCGGACGACCCGATGACCACCTTCACGCGCTCGATCAGCGACCCACGCCGACCGGGTTCGGGGGGCGAGTAGTACGCCCGTGGCAGCTGCCGGCGCCATGCCCTATAGAGCACGCACCTTGTCCCCATAGAGAAGGTTGAAGTCCATGCCGACCCAGACCATCGCCATGCTCGACGCCCTGTGGAGGGTCCTGTCCTCCGGCCCCCACCTGTTAACCCAGGCGACGGTGCTCGCCGCTGATACCCCCGCCATACCTGCGGCACGGCTGGTGCCCGCGGCCCTGATCGGCATCGCCCTCATCGTGCTGCTGATCACGAGGTTCAAGCTCAACCCGTTTCTCGCCCTCACCATCGGCTCGCTGGTGGTGGCCGCAGTGGCCGGCTACGCGATGTCGGCGGCCGTCACCAGCTACAGCACGGGTTTCGGTTCCACCGCCGCAGGCGTAGGGACGCTGATCGCCCTCGGCGCGATGTTCGGCAAGCTGCTGGCCGATTCGGGGGGTGCCGACGAGATCGTGGACACCATCGTGGGTCACGCACGACCGGCGGCCTTGCCCTGGGCGATGTCATTAGTAGGTGCGCTCATCGGCCTGCCGATGTTCTTCGAGATCGGCCTCGTGCTGCTTATGCCCGTGATCTTTCTCGTCGCCCGCCGCTCTCGTCAGTCCGTGATCCGGATCGGCATTCCGACGTTGGCGGGGCTGTCGGTGATGCACGGTTTCATCCCGCCCCACCCGGGCCCGCTGGTGGCGATCGATGCCCTCAAGGCGAACCTCGGCGTCACGCTCGGAATCGGTGTGGTGCTGGCCATTCCTGCATTGATCGTGGCCGGCCCGCTCTTCGGTTCGCTTGCCGGCAAATGGGTCGATGTTCCACCACCCACCTTGTACGACACCGACGACACCGCCCGCAAGCAGCGCCCGACCTTTGCTGTCACCCTGTGCACCGTTCTCGTGCCTGTTGCGCTCATGATGGCCAAGGCGGTTTCAGACATCCTCGTCAGCAATCCGAACAGCGCCATTCGGATGACCTTCGACTTCATCGGTACACCTCTGATCGCGCTGCTCATCTCGGTGATCGTGGCCATGGTGACGTTCGGTCGCGGTGCAGGTTTCACGTTGGCCGAGATCGGCAAGTCAGTGGAGTCGGCACTGCCCCCGATCGCCGGGATCGTGCTCATCGTCTCGGCCGGCGGCGGGTTCAAGCAGGTGCTCGTCGATACCGGAATCGGCCAGCTTGTGGCGGGCTGGGTCGAGGGCTCGGGCATCTCGGTGCTGCTGCTGGCCTGGTTGGTGGCGGTCGTCATCCGCGTCGCCACCGGGTCGGCCACCGTCGCGACGGTGACCACATCGGGCATCTTGGCCCCGCTGGTGACGCACCTGAGCACGGGTGAGACCTCGCTGCTCGTGCTCGCGATCGGCTCCGGGTCGTTGTTCTTCAGCCATGTGAACGACGCCGGTTTCTGGTTGGTCAAGGAGTACTTCGGGCTCAAGGTGTCGGAGACCATCAAGACGTGGTCGCTCATGGAGACGGTGCTGTCGGTGATGGGCCTGATCGAGGTTCTGCTCGTCTCCTTGTTCGTCCGCTGATCCGTTGGGTTCGTCCGACGATCCGGGGGCAGCTCGATGAACGCCGGGGTCGCTCAGAATTCAGTGTTGTGATCTGGAACAAGTCTTTTATTCTTGGAGATGCCACGCTCGACGTGAGGGTGGCCGCCGCTCGTGCCCGGGCGACGTCGCCCGAAGCATCGTGCAGGCCAGGAGATCAGTTGACGCACAACCTGAGCGCAGTGCCGCCGCCTTTGCTGCGCGCACTCGGTTGGCCGTGCGCCGAGGTCTGGATAGGTCGTCGCAGGGGATTAGGGGCCGGTCAATGATCGGTTGCCCGCTTCCTGCAGCAACGCTTCGACAGGCGTCGTCCGTAATCGGACGGCGCCTGTCGCCGTTCTAGCGACAGGTGCGTCGTTCCCCTTCCGTCCGAACTGAATTCTGCGAGCCCTGAGCCATCTCCTGTGAGGTCGAGTCATGCGCACTCTCGTCTTGAACGCCGGCTACGAGCCGTTATCCATCGTCTCCTTGCATCGGGCTGTCGTTCTTGTGCTCTCGGGGAAGGCGGTCGTGCTGGCGGCCGGAGAGACGCCCGTCTGCTCCGCGACCATGTCGGTCGCCCGGCCCAACGTGATCATCCTGACCAGATACGTGCGGGTGCCGTACAGCCGTGCGGTGCCGGTGTCCAGGCGCGGCGTGCTGCGCCGAGACAGACACCTGTGCGGGTACTGCGGCAAGTCGGCCAGCACGGTCGATCACGTGCTGCCCCGCAGCCGGGGCGGAGCCGACGCGTGGGAGAACCTCGTGGCCTGCTGCGTGAAGTGCAACAACACGAAGGGCAACCGCACCCCCGACGAGATGGGCTGGACGCTGCGCACCCGGCCCGTCATTCCGCGGGGGACGTCGTGGGTGGTGCGTGGCGCCGAGCGCTACAACCCGGCCTGGGAGGAGTACCTGCCGGCCGCCGCCTGAGCGGCGGCCGACGCCCCTCGCTTGGCGAGCCTGGCCTTGCCCGGGCTGCAGGTTGCCCGGGGGCGTGAGGGTGTCGGTCTCCCGTCGTAGGGTTGCCCAATGGCCCGCACCCCCCACCTGTTCGACGTGGAGCCGGCGAACGCCGAATCGTCGCCAGGCGTCACGTCGCCGGAACCTGCCGGGGTGTCGGCGCCGGCAGAGCGGGCGGTTCGCAGGGGAGGTGCGCACCTGCTCGAGGGGTTGAACCCGGCCCAGCGTGAGGCGGTCGTGCACGCCGGCACCCCGCTCCTGGTCGTGGCGGGGGCCGGCTCGGGCAAGACGAGGGTGCTCACCCACCGCATCGCCTACCTGCTGGCCGAGCGAGATGCGCATCCCGGGCAGGTGCTGGCCATCACCTTCACCAACAAGGCCGCGGGCGAGATGAAGGAACGGATCGCCCACCTGGTGGGCGGCCGGGCATCATTCATGTGGGTGTCCACCTTCCACAGTGCCTGCGTGCGCATCCTGCGCCGGGAGGCGGGCAATCTCGGGCTGCGATCGTCGTTCTCGATCTACGACGCGGCCGACTCCCAGCGCATGATGGCCCTCGTGCTGCGTGAGCTCGATCTCGACCCGCTCAAGCACAAGCCACGCAGCTACAGCCACCGGGTGTCGAATCTCAAGAACGAGCTGATCGACGACGAGACGTTCGCGGCGCAGGCTCGTGGGCCCGAGGCCCAGCCCGGCGACGACGTGCTGGCCGATGCCTACCGGCTCTATACCGCTCGGCTGCGGCAGGCCAACGCGCTCGACTTCGACGATCTCATCATGACCACGGTTCATCTGCTGCAGGCGTTTCCGCAGGTGTCGCAGGCCTATCGACAGCGGTTCAGACACGTGCTGGTCGACGAGTACCAAGACACCAACCACGCCCAGTACACCCTCGTCCGCGAACTCATCGGAGGTGCCGGCGCGAGCCCGGGCCTGCCGGTGCAAGCCGGCCTCGAGCCGCTTCCGGCGGGGGAACTGACCGTGGTCGGCGATGCCGATCAGTCCATCTATGCCTTCCGGGGCGCCACGATCCGCAACATCCTCGCCTTCAGCAACGACTACCCCGACGCCACAACCGTTCTGCTGGAACAGAACTACCGCTCCACTCAGACCATCCTGTCGGCGGCCAACGCGGTGATCTCGCAGAACCCTGACCGGCCGCCCAAGAACCTGTGGTCCGCGGCAGGCGATGGCGAGAAGATCGTGGGCTATGTGGGCGACAACGCCACCGACGAGGCGAGCTTCGTCGCTGAAGAGGTTCGTCGGCTGCACGCCGAAGAGGGAGTGCGTTACGGCGACGTCGCTGTCTTCTATCGCACCAACGCGCAATCCCGGGGAGTCGAGGACGTGCTCGTCCGGGCGGGCCTTGCCGTACACCGTGGTGGGAGGAACCCGGTTCTACGAGCGGCGCGAGATCAAAGACGTCGTCGCGTATCTGCGGGTGCTCACCAACCCCGATGACACCGTCAATCTGCGACGCATTCTGAACGTGCCCAAACGTGGCATCGGTGACCGTGCCGAGGGTGCCGTCGTGGCGCTCGCGGAACGCGATCGGCTGTCGTTCGCCGACGCTCTCGCGAAGGCGGAGCAGGCGCCGGGCATCGCCACGCGCTCGGTGAGCGCGATTCGCGGTTTCGTGGCGATGATGGACGACCTGCGTGCTGTCGTCGAGGCAGGCGAAGGTCCCACGGTGGCGCTGGCCGCTGTGCTCGAGGCCACCGGCTACTACGCCGAGCTGGCCGCCAGCCACGACCCCCAGGATCAGGTGCGCAAGGAGAACCTCGACGAACTGGGTTCTGTGGCAGCGGAATTCGAACGGGAGAATCCCGGTGGCACGGTAGCCGACTTCCTCGAGCAGGTGTCGCTGGTGGCCGATGCCGACGACATCCCCGATGAAGACGTCGCAGCAGGCGAAGCCGAGTCCGAACCCCGGCCCGACGAAGGCGTCGTGACCCTGATGACCTTGCACACCGCCAAGGGCCTGGAGTTCGACGTGGTGTTCCTGGTGGGCATGGAGGAGGGCATTTTTCCGCACCAGCGAGCCCTTGAGGCAATGTTCAAGTCGACGGACGGGTCGGAGTTGGCCGAGGAACGCCGCCTGGCCTACGTGGGCATCACCCGTGCTCGCAAACGGCTGTATGTCACCCGGGCGGTTTCGCGCGCAGCCTGGGGGCAGCCGCAGTACTACCCGGCGAGTCGTTTTCTTACGGAGATCCCGGCCCGACTCCTCGACTGGCGCCGCGAGGTGAGCGCACGCGCCATCGGCTCGGGCGACGGCTACCGTTCCGGCAGTGGGAGTTACGGCAGTGGGAGTTACGGCAGCGGGGGTTACGGCTCCGAGCGGTCGAGCAGGCTGGGCTCCGGAGACTATGGAACGGCCCCCGCGGTCGCCCGCCTGGCGTCCAGATCCACCGGCAGGTCGGGCGGCAACCGCCCCCTTCTCGCGCTTGCCGTGGGCGACCGGGTGAACCATGCAAGCTTCGGTCTGGGCAAGATCCTGGCTGTGAACGGGGAGGCCGAGAGAACGCAGGTAGAGGTGGATTTCGGGTCGGAGGGCGTGAAGCGGTTGTTGCTCCGCTATGCCCCGCTGGAAAAGCTCTGACGGACGGGCTGTTCGGCCCGCGTAGGCACCTTGGACACGACTGCACTGCCTTTCGGCCACGTCGATGGCTGTTCGGCCCAGGCCCCGGCCCGGAGGCCGGGGCCTGGGCCGAGTGGGCCTCAGACCCCGCTCTCGACCGACTTGCTCGCCGCGCCGATGCTGATCTTTCGCGGCTTGGCCTCTTCGGCCACCGGAATGGTCAGGGTGAGCACGCCGTCGGAGTAGTCGGCCGCGATCTTGTCGACGGCAAGGCCACGCCCGAGGTGCAACTGCCGGGCGAAGGTGCCGGTGGGGCGTTCGTGTGAGAGCCACTGCACGTCGGCGGGCGCTCCGGTGCGCTCGGCGCGAACCGTGAGGACGTTGTCGGTCACGTCGATGTCGATGCTGTCGGCCTGCACGCCCGGCAGGTCGAGGGCGGCGACGAAGGTCTCGCCGCTGCGGTAGAGGTCCATCCCGAGAACGGCGTGCGTCGTCGAACGCTGAGTGTCGGCGAACAGACGGTCCATCTCGCGGAAGGGGTCAAAACGGCTGGCCATGATCACTCCTTCTGAAGGGTGGCGTCCGATCATCCTTGATTGATCAGAAGTAGCGCCACTTACTTGAGCGGTAACGACTCAATCTTGGGGAATGTTCCGAGCTGTCGCCTGCCCGTGGAGCAGTTGTTGCGCGCGGTTGGGTGCAGCGAAGTCGAGCCCGGCTCGATGTGCTCACCCGTAGCGCAATCTGGACTACAGGCAGGCGCCCGGTACAGCGTCAAGGAGCACGGACAGCACGTGCATGGTCCCCGCGATGTAGTCGAGATTGCGTAACCAAGGCCGCCAGGGGGCGCTCCTCGACCACCAGGCCGGCCGGCCCGGGCGGCAAAGCGCAGGTCAGCCGAAGATCCGGGTGAGTTCGGCGTGCATGACGGCAGGGTCAGGTTCCTGGCCCGTCCAGAGCCGGATGGCGGCGACGCCCTGATTCACCAGCATGCCGAGCCCGGTGAGGGTAGTGGCGCCGGCGGCTTCGGCGTCCCGCAGCAGGGCGGTGCGCGGCGGGTTGGGGATCACGTCGGCCACCACTTGCCCGGAGTGCAGAGTGGTCGGGTCGAGGTCGAGCCTGGCTTCGGTGTCAGAGAGCCCGATGGACGTGGCGTTCACCACGACCCCCGCGCTTGCGGGGATGGCGAAATCGGTTGTCCACGAGGCGTACTCGGCCGACGCTCGGGTCTTCGCGGCCACCAGCCCGGCGAGTTGGCGGCCGCGTTCGGCGGTGCGGTTCACGATGGTGAGATGGGCGGCCCCCGCCAGTGCGGTCTCCACGGCGATCGCGCGGGCGGCGCCACCGGCGCCGAAGATCACGACGTGCTGGCCGCTGGGATCGACCACCGAGCGCAGCGAGGCCACGAACCCCTTGCCGTCGGTGTTCTCGCCCACGAGCCTGCTGGTGCCGCCGCTGTCGTGGACGCTCACGCAGTTGACCGCCCCGATGATGGTTGCCGCCTCGGTCAGCTCGTCGAGCAGTTCGATCACCGAGACCTTGTGCGGCAGTGAGCAGTTGAACCCGCGCCAGCCCATGGCGACTGCGCCGCCGACGGCGGCGGCGAGTCGGTCGGGGCTCACGTCGCAGTTCACGTAGCGCGCGTCGAGACCCATGGCACGGTAGGCGGCCTCCACCATGGCGACGGTGGGATTGTCGCCCGCGGGCTGGGAGAACGAGCCGGTGAGCAGGCTGAGATAGGTGGTGTCGGTCATGGTGACTCCGTTCTGGTCAGGGCACTCTCACGGTCGGATGCTGGGCCGGTGCTGGTACGCACGTGCACCACGGTGGGCAGCAGGACGCGTCCTGCATCGCCGCCGCCGGCCCGGTCGAGGCTGCGCTGCAACAGTTCTGCGGCAGCGCGGCCTTTGTCGGCGAGAGGCTGGTGCACAGTGGTCAGGCCTACTCGCGCAGCCTCGGGGATGTCGTCGAAGCCGGTGATGCTCAGCTGCCCGGGCACCGTCAGCCCTCGCGCCCGGGCCGCCTGCAGGGCGCCGATGGCCAACACGTCTGCCAGAGCGCACACGGCCGTGAGATCGGGGCGGCGCTCGAGCAGGTCGTGCAGTGCCACGGCGCCGTCGTCGTACGTGGCGTCGTAGCGCTCGTGCACCACGAGCTCGGCCTCCACTCCGGCGTGCCCGACGGCATCGAGCAGCCCGGCGAGCCGATCTCGTTGCACCGCATAGCGAATCGAGTCGAGGTCGGCCAGATCGAAGGGGCCGGTGCGCCGGCCCAATCCCAGCCGGGAGGTGATCACCCCGATCCGGTGGTGCCCCTGCGCCAGCAGGTGCCCGGCGAGCTGTGCCATGGCGGAGCGGTCGTCGATGCCCACCCAGCCCGCGGGTTCGTCCGGGCCTACCCGGGGCTGATCGACCACGACCACCGGCAACCCCCGGCTGCGGGCCGAGCGCAGGTCGGCATCGTCGTCGGGTACCGAGTAGACGATCAGCCCGTCGACGCTCACCGTGTCGAGCCCTGAGCGCGGCACCGGCTGCGCCGCGCTCGGGGTGGCACCGTCGGGCGGCCCGGCGGACAGCAGCACGAGATGGTGGCGCGAGCCGGCCACCCCGCTCGCCAGGCCTGCTAGGAACCCCACCGAGGCCTGGTCTTCGAAGGCGAACGCCAACTCGTCGGTGAACACCAGGCCCACTGCCCCCGTGCGACCTCGGCGCACTCCGCCGGCGGCGGCGTCGGGGCCGGTGAAGCCCAGCCGCTCGGCCGCCGCCAGTACGCGAGCCCGGGCCTCCTGCGACACCCGGCCTGGCCGGTTATAGACGTTCGAGACGGTGGAGATGGACACCCCGGCGGCCTCGGCCACAGCCTTCAGCGTCGGGCGCCGTCCAGGGGTGCTCATCCCGAAAATCTAGCGTATCTACGTGCAACGTTCTACGACACCGGTCGATTATTACCGATCGCGACGTCTTCCAGCACCATCACCCTTTTGCTATTGTCGCGAACGAAATTAAATCGTTTTACATCGCGACGCGTAAGAACGAGAGCAGGGAAGGCCGACATGACCAGCACACCCTCCAGCCAGGCCGACGACCGGAAGCGGATCGACGGAGCCTCGGTCGTGGTGATCGGGTCAGGGCCCGGCGGCTCCACCACGGCGCTGACTCTGGCGCAGCTGGGGCACGACGTGCTGGTCCTGGAACGCGGTGACTACCTGCCGCGGGAGCGGCAGAACTGGGAGCCCGACGCGGTCTTCGCCGGTCGCCGGTACAAGCCTGCGGAGACGTGGCTCGACGGCGGGGGCAAGCCGTTCCATCCCGGCGTGCACTACGTGGTGGGCGGCAGTTCCAAGGTCTACGGCGCAAGCCTGCCCCGCTTTCGCGAGAGCGACTTCGAGGAGGTGCAGCACCACGAGGGCAGTTCGGCCGCCTGGCCGTTTCGCTATGCCGACCTGGAGCCCTACTACGGCCGGGCCGAGCAGCTCTACCGCGTGCACGGCACCACCGGCGAAGACCCCACCGAACCCTGGCGCAGCACACCCTTTCCGTTCGATGCGGTACCGCACGAGCCCTACATCGCGGCCATGGCCGACCGGCTGCGTGAGCACGGCGTGCGTCCGGCGTCCAACGCGATGGGTATCGACCTGCAGCCGGGCGGCGGCTGCGTGCGGTGCGCCACCTGCGACGGCTTCCCGTGTCTGCTGGGCGCCAAGAGCGACGCCGAGACGTGCGGCATGCAGGCCGCTCTGGCCACCGGCAAGGTTCGGCTGCGCACCGGTCTGCGGGTGACCCGGCTGATCACCGACCCCACCGGACAGCGGGTGGTGGCTGCCCTGGCCGACGGGCCGGAAGGCGAAGTGCGCGTCACAGCCGACAAGTTCGTGCTGTCGGCGGGCGCGGTGAACTCCGCGGCGCTGCTGCTGGCCTCGGCGAGCGATCGGCACCCGAACGGCTTGGCCAACAGCTCGGGTCAGGTCGGCCGCAACTTCATGATGCACAACAACGCGCACATCGCGGCGATCGACGCTGCGTCGGGTGAACGATGTGGTCTTCCAGAAGACGTTGTCTGTCAACGACTTCTACCACGACGGCGGCGACGGCAAGCCGCTGCGGCGTCATGCAGCTGATCGGCAAGGTGCAAGGCTCGATGATGAAGACCCACGTGACTCGCGCCCCATTGGTCGCGCTGAACCAGGCCGCGCGGTACAGCGTCGAATGGCTCGTGATGAGTGAAGACCTGCCGCACCCCGACAACCGGGTCACCCTCGACGGGTCCGGACGGATCGTGACCGCCAGGCGGGCGGTGGGCCTGTCGACCCACGCCCGGCTCATGACGAGGAGCCGCAAGCTGCTCCGCCAGGCGGGGTATCAGCTGATCGGAGTGCAGCACTTCGACATCAGCATGAACTCGCACCAGTGCGGAACGGTCGTCGCGGGGGTCGATCCGACCACATCGGTGCTCGACGGCTGGTGCCACAGCCACGATGTGGACAACCTCTGGGTGATGGACGGCGGCTTCTTCCCGTCGTCGGCGGCGATGAACCCCGCGCTGACGATCGTGGCCCAGGCCATCCGGGCCAGCACGGAGTCGATCGCCACCGCCTGAGGCCAACCGGCCCTCGTGCCACACCAGCTGCCGCGGCCCCGGGCGGGCATTGCGCCGCTGTGATGGGAATCTCCTACGCTGACGAGAGCTCGACAACGGACCCGTACGGCATTCTTGCTCGGCAGCACTACGGCCCCTTGCTTGGTTGCAACAGAGGCGAACTGGGTGAGGCTGCCCGAAGACGAGGCGATTGGTGGAGGTTCAGATGACGGAGACCGCTGGACAGGTCGAGAACGGCACCGGTGAGCGGTTGCGGATCCTCATTGCCAAGCCAGGCCTGGACGGGCACGACCGCGGGGCCAAAGTAGTGGCCCGGGCCCTGCGCGACGCCGGCATGGAGGTCATCTACACCGGCCTGCACCAGACTCCCGAGGCCATCGTGGAGGCGGCGATCGCGGAGGACGTCGACGGGATCGGCCTCTCGGTGCTGAGCGGCGCGCACCTGACGCTGTTCGCCAAGGTGGTGGAGCTGCTGGCGGCTCAGGATGCGGCCGACATCCCCGTGTTCGGCGGCGGCATCATCCCGGCTGCCGACGTGGCCGAACTCGAGTCGTCCGGGGTGGCCAAGGTGTTCACGCCGGGAGCGCCGATGCGCGACATCGTCGACTGGGTCCGGGCCCACGTCGCTGCGGCCTGACCGCGGTACTACCCGTCAGCCGTTGGCGGCTGCGACCTTGGCACGCACCTGGTCCATGTCCAACGCGCGGACAGCCGTGATCAACTGCTCCAGCGACTCGGCCGGCAGGGCCCCGGCCTGGTTGAAAACAAGGATGCCGTCGCGGAAGGCCATCAACGTCGGAATGGACTGGATACCGGCCTGAGCGGCCAGCTGCTGCTCGGCCTCGGTGTCGATCTTGGCGAACGTGATGTCGGTGTGCTGCTCAGCGGCCTGCTCGAAGATCGGCGCGAACATCCGGCACGGCCCGCACCAGGAGGCCCAGAAGTCGACGAGCACGATCTCGTCAGTGGTGATGGCGGCTTCGAAGGTGTCGGCGGTGAGGCTGATGGTGGTCACAGCCGGCACAACACGACCGGCCGCCACTCGATTCCGCACTATGCAGTTGCGCACACTGCACCGGCCGACGGGAGTACTACAGCCTGGAGCAATCCCCGAACGGTAGGCTCGGGCGCGCAAACGGCCGACAGCTAAGGACGGATCACGGTGGATCTCTTCGAATATCAGGCCCGAGACCTCTTCGAATCGCACGGTGTGCCCGTGCTCAAGGGACTCGTGGCAGCCACCCCAGAGCAGGCCCGCGCGGCCGCGGAGACACTGCTGGCCGATGGCGGCCTCGTGGTCGTCAAGGCCCAGGTGAAGACGGGTGGACGAGGCAAGGCCGGCGGCGTCAAGCTGGCCCGTTCGGCCGACGAGGCCGAGCGTGTTGCCGGGGAGATCCTCGGCATGGACATCAAGGGCCACACCGTGCACCGCGTGCTGGTGGCCGCCGGCGCCGACATCAAGGCCGAGTACTACTTCTCCGTGCTGCTCGACCGGGCCAACCGCTCGCTGCTGAGCATGTGCTCGGTGGAGGGTGGCATGGAGATCGAGCAGCTCGCGGTCGAGCGTCCCGAGGCGCTGGCCCGGGTGAGCGTCGACCCGCTGGTGGGCATCGACGCCGCCAAGGCGCAGGAGATCGTGGCGGCCGCCGGCTTCCCCGCCGAGCTGCAGGCCAAGGTTGCGCCCGTGCTCGAGAAGCTGTGGGACGTCTACTCCGGCGAAGACGCCACACTCGTCGAGGTCAACCCGCTGGTGCTCAGCTCGGCGGGCGACATCATCGCGCTCGACGGCAAGGTCTCGCTCGACGCCAACGCCGACTTCCGCCACCCCGAACACGAGGCGCTGGAAGACAAGGCCGCCGCCGACCCGCTGGAGGCCAAGGCCAAGGAGAAGGGCCTCAACTACGTCAAGCTCGACGGCGAGGTGGGCATCATCGGCAACGGTGCGGGCTTGGTGATGAGCACGCTCGACGTGGTGGCCTACGCCGGTGAGCAGTACGGGGTCAAGCCCGCGAACTTCCTCGACATCGGCGGTGGCGCCTCGGCCGAGGTGATGTCCAACGGTCTCGACATCATCCTCAACGACCCCCAGGTCCGCAGCGTCTTCGTCAACGTCTTCGGCGGCATCACGGCCTGCGACGAGGTGGCCAAGGGCATCGTGGCCGCGCTGGGCATTCTCGGCGACGAGGCGTCCAAGCCGCTCGTCGTCCGCCTCGATGGCAACAACGTCGCGGCCGGGCGCCAGATTCTGGCCGAGGCCAACCACCCGCTCGTGACGGTCGAAGCAACCATGGACGGCGCGGCCGCAAAGGCCGCCGAACTCGCTGCGGCGAAGTAAGGACGACAACAGACGTGGCTATTTTTCTCGACGAGAACTCCAAGGTCGTCGTCCAGGGCATGACGGGCTCCGAGGGCAAGAAGCACACCCAGCGGATGCTGGCGGCCGGTACCAAGGTCGTCGGTGGGGTCAACCCGCGCAAGGCCGGCGAGAGTGTCGACTTCACCGCCGCAGACGGCTCGGCCGTGTCGGTGCCGGTGTTCGGCACCGTTGCCGAGGCCATGAAGGAGACGGGTGCCGACGTGAGCATCGTCTTCGTGCCTCCGGCCTTCACCAAGTCGGCCGTGGTTGAGGCCATCGACGCGTCCATCCCGCTCTGCGTGGTCATCACCGAAGGCGTGCCGGTGAAAGACACCGCGGAGTTCTGGGCCTACGCCAAGCAGAATGGCAGCACCCGGATCATCGGGCCGAACTGTCCGGGCATCATCAGCCCCGGTAAGTCCAACGTGGGCATCACGCCCGCCGACATCACCGGCCCCGGCCCGATCGGGCTGGTCTCCAAGTCGGGCACGCTGACCTACCAGATGATGTACGAACTGCGTGACATCGGGTTCACCACGGGCATCGGCATCGGCGGCGACCCGATCATCGGCACCACCCACATCGACGCCATCGAGGCATTCGAGAACGACCCGGAGACCAAGGCGATCGTGATGATCGGCGAGATCGGCGGCGACGCCGAAGAGCGGGCCGCGGCCTACATCGCCGAGCACGTCACCAAGCCGGTGGTCGGCTATGTGGCCGGTTTCACCGCCCCCGAGGGCAAGACGATGGGCCACGCCGGCGCCATCGTCTCCGGCTCGTCGGGCACCGCCCAGGCCAAGAAGGAAGCCCTCGAGGCCGCCGGGGTCAAGGTCGGCAAGACCCCCTCGGAGACCGCCCAGCTGATGCGCGACCTGCTCAGCTAAGAGTGCGTCGCTTCCTGGATCGGGCGCCTTTAGCTACCCGCCCAGAAACCGACACTGCAGCGCTCGTTTCTCGTCGCGCTTTGGGCCGCCGTCCGGGCAGGCCCTGAGGTTGTTCGACCTGCACGGCTAGCCGGCCGGCGCCGAGAGGCGTCCGGCCGGCTCTGCTGTGTCCTCGGCGTGGCTGCCCCGCCGCTACGCCGGCGACGGGGGAGGATGGATCCGATGTCTCTGCTCAGTGATCGCCCCTCGTCGGGCTCGTCCACGCCGTCCATCCCGCCCGGGTCGGCCGCCGACTCCGGCTCCCCGCCCGGCCGCGATGCTCACCGGCCCATTGCGCTCGTCGGCATGTACGCGGCGATCCAGGCTGCGCTGGTCGGGCTGTTGCTGGCTGTGGTTCCGGCGGTGGCGATCTGGGTGGCTACGGCCCGCGTCTCGGCCCCGTGGTCGCAGGCCGCGCGGGTGGGAGTCCAGGCCTGGCTGGTGGGCAATGGTTCCTCGCTGGCGTTGTCGGCGGGGGAGTTCACGGTCCTTCCGTTGGGACTCGCGCTGCCGGTGCTGTGGTTGAGCTGGTACGCGGCCGGCCGAGTACAGCACGCCGTGCTGCGTGAACCGTCCGCGGGCCGACTGCGCTCCGGGGCACTCGCCTTCATCGGCACGTACGCCGTCATCGCCGTCGCCGCGGCCGCTGTCACCGGCAGCACGGCCGCGCGGGCGCCTTTGGGCTCGGCATTGCTCGGCTCGCTCGTCGTCTCCGGGTTGAGCCTGGCTATCGCCAGCTACTGGTCGTGGCGGCCCCAGGTGAGCTGGTGGCCTCGCCTCGAACTGGGCGTCCGGGCGGTCGGGGTCGCCCTGCTGGGCTGGCTCGGGCTGGCTCTGGTGGGTCTGGTGGCCGCAGTGGCCAGCGGCTTCTCCCGCATTGTCGACGTGCAGCAGGCCTTGCATCCCGGTGGGCTCGGTCACCTGCTGCTGGCACTGCTGCAGGTACTGGCGGTGCCGACCGCCTGGGCCTGGTCGGCCGCCTATGCCACCGGCGACGGCTTCTCCGTCGGCGCGGGCACCTGGGTCAGCCCGCACGCCACCGAGTTCGCCCCGCTGCCCGCCTTTCCGCTCCTCGGGGCCTTGCCCCAACCGGGGGCCCACTCGGTGGCGACGTTCGTGCTGCCCGCTTTCGTCATTTTGGCCGGCTGCCTGGCCGGCTACTGGTGGCGCTCGCGCCGTGGTGATGTGCTCGTGGGCATCGCCGTGCTCGAGGCGCTCGGGATCGCCGTCGGCACGGCCCTGGCGGGAGCGCTGCTCGCCAGTCTGTCGGCGGGTGCCGTGGGGCCAGGCCGGATGGCCGAGATCGGCCCGTCCGCGTTCGGGGTGTTCACGCATCTCCTGCTCGAAATCGGTGCGGGAGCCCTGCTGGGTGCCTTCGCAGGGCCCTACGTCGCGAGCGGTCGCGCCGGGCAGGCGGCCAGGGGCGGTGCCCGGGTTGCCGGCCGCCTCACCCGCAGCGCAGGGCGCCAGCTGGCCGATCAGGCGGGGGAGAGATCGCTCGCCGGGGCGCGCAAGGCCCGGCGGGTGGCCGGGCGAGCAGGCACCCGGCTCGGCCGGGCCGTCTCGCGCACGAACGCCGCACCCGACTCCGGCAGTCCCCGACGGTCGCGCACCGGCAGGGCGAAGGCGCCCGGCCGGCACTGAGGTGCCGTTTCAGACGGGCCGTTCCCGGGCGATGCCGGTTGATCGTTCGAAGACCGCCGAACGTGCCGTGTCCGGGCGGTTGGAGGTGCCGGGTGGTCGGTCACTGCTCCCGGCGCCGGGATGTCCGGAATCCGGCTCGCTTTGATGTAGCGGCCTGGGTTTTTGTGCTGAGCTGACTTTCATCGGCTGGTACTGGTGCCGGATTCCGGACACCGACGGGGCCGGACTGTGAACGGGCCCTCGGGCTCGCCTAGGACAAGAACCACCCGAATCCACCGATCCGCCCGCTCATTCACCCTCTGATTACCTCGGAATGGACCATCTAAGGAGTCAGCTCGCTGAACTCTGGTAGAGATTTCGAGAGCTCGGCCTGGCAGGCGGCCCGTCCCTCTTGGGTGAGCGCGGCCGCCATGCAGTGTTCGTAGCCAGCCTGCGAAGAGTAGAACGCCAGGCGCAGGGTCGCCACCATCATGAGCAGGCTCACGAGCATCAACCCCAGGCCCAGCAGCGCGAAATCGGCTGCTCGAGCGCGGGTCCGGCCGGCTCTGAACAGGTCGCGAATGCCCACCACGTACGCCGGGAGAATGAATGCCAGGGCTGCCAGGCCCCAGGGGAGCGGTAACCCGCTGGCCACCAGGGCGGCGAAGCACAGCAGCAAGAACGTCACGATCTGCGGCCTACGAGCCTTCGTGCCGGATGAGTTCGACGGGCGTCCAGGCGATGGATCGCCGGCCGTGCCCGACGGCGGTGTGCGCGGTGCGTGACGACCGGAATCGGCCACCGGCTATCGTCTCCTCACGTGAGCGACGGGCATGCGGTGCGGGCATTGAGTAGTGAGCCTCTGGGAACCGTCATCGAACCAGCCCGCCTGGTCGTGCTGGTCTCAGGGGCAGGTACCAACCTGCAGGCATTGCTCGACGCCTGCGACGATATGTCCTACGGGGCCGAGGTCGTCGCCGTGGGTGCCGACGTCGGCGACATCGAGGGGCTGAGACGCGCTGAACGGGCCGGGGTGCCGACCTTCGTCCGGCCGATGATGCCCGACCGGGCGGCATGGGACGAGGCGCTGGCTCGCGACGTGGCCGAATACCGGCCCGACCTCGTGGTGCTCGCGGGGTTCATGCGGCTGGTGGGGCCGTGCTTCCTAGGTCGCTTCGGGGGTCGCACCCTCAACACGCATCCGTCGTTGACACCGTCGTTTCCGGGGGTGCGCGCCACGGCCGACGCGCTGGCCTACGGGGTCAAGGTGAGTGGCTGCACGCTGTTTCTCGTCGACGAGGGGGTCGACACGGGTTTGATCTGCGCGCAACGCGCAGTCGAGGTGACCGACGACGACACGTTCGAGTCGCTGCACGAACGCATTAAGGTCGTCGAGCGGGCGATGCTCGTCGACACCGTGGGCCGGATGGTCCGCGCCGGCTGGACCGTCATCGATAGGAAGGTTGTGCTCGGATGAGCTCGTCGCCCGAGGTTCGCAAGATTCGCCGGGCCCTGGTCTCGGTGTATGACAAGACCGGCTTGGTCGAGTTGGCGGTGGGACTGCACGAGGCAGGTGTCGCCATCGTCTCCACCGGTTCGACAGCCGCGACCATCGCGGGCGCCGGAGTGCCGGTGACCAAGGTCGAAGACCTCACGGGCTTTCCCGAATGCCTCGACGGCCGGGTCAAGACCCTGCACCCGCGCGTGCACGCAGGCATCCTGGCCGACCGGCGCAATCCCGAGCACGAGCGGCAGCTGATCGAGCTCGAGGTGGAGCCGTTCGACCTCGTGGTGGGCAACCTCTACCCGTTCGTGCAGACGGTGCGATCGGGGGCCGGGCTCGAGGAAGTGATCGAGCAGATCGACATCGGCGGGCCCTCGATGGTGCGTGCCGCCGCCAAGAACCATGCCAGCGTGGCCATCGTGGTGAACCCCGCCCAGTACGGCGACGTGATCGCAGCGGCCAAGGGGGAGGGTTTCGACCTGGCTGCGCGCCGTCGGCTGGCCGCCCAGGCCTTCGCGCATACGGCCGCCTACGACGCGGCGGTCGCCACCTGGTGCGCGCAAGAGCTCGACGTGCCGTCGTCGGGCTGGCCCGCCTACACCGGGCTCGCCCTCGAACGGGCCGACGTGCTGCGCTACGGCGAGAACCCGCACCAGGCAGCGGCGCTCTATGTCGACCAGGCTGCCGAGCCCGGCATCGCTCAGGGCACGGTGCTGCACGGCAAGCAGATGTCGTACAACAACTACGTCGACGCCGATGCCGCAGTGCGCGCGGCCTTCGACTTCGCCGAGCCCGCAGTGGCCATCATCAAGCACGCCAACCCGTGCGGCCTGGCGGTGGCCGCCGACGTGGCCACCGCGCATGCCAAAGCTCATGCCTGCGACCCGGTGTCGGCCTACGGCGGCGTGATCGCGGTGAACCGTCCCGTGAATCTTGCGCTGGCGCAACAGGTCTCGGAGGTCTTCACCGAGGTGGTGGCGGCTCCGGCGTTCGACGACGACGCCTTCGGGGTGCTCACGGCCAAGAAGAACATCCGCCTGCTCGAATTGCCCGACGGCTATCACCGGCCCGACGTGGAGCTGCGCCAGGTCAGCGGTGGCATGCTGCTGCAGCAGTCTGACCGGATCGACGCTGAGGGCGACGCCCCCTCCAACTGGACGCTGGTGGCCGGCGAGGCAGCCGATGAGCAGTTGTCGGCCGAGCTTGCGTTCGCGTGGAAGGCGGTGCGGGCGGTGAAGTCCAACGCGATCCTGCTGGCCAGGGACGGGGCCACAGTGGGCATCGGGATGGGGCAGGTCAACCGGGTGGACTCGTGCCGACTCGCGGTCGAGCGTGCGGGCGCCGAGCGGGCCCGGGGCAGCGTGGCCGCCTCCGATGCGTTCTTCCCGTTCTCCGACGGTCCGACGATCCTGCTCGAGGCGGGCGTGCGCGCCATCGTGCAACCGGGCGGGTCGGTGCGCGACGAGGAGACCATCGCCGCCGCTCAGGCGGCCGGGGTCACCATGTACTTCACCGGCGCCCGCCACTTCAACCACTGACGCAGCGGCGCTCGGGCACGCACTGGGCCGCGTTGTCGTCGCTCAACGTGGCTCCGCCACGCCCTCGCTTCTCCGCCTTCCCCAGCACGCACCCGAGCACCGCTGCCCAGCGGTGCTCGGGCACGCACTGGGCTGCGTTGTCGTCAGTCGACGTAGCTCCGCCACGACTCCCTCCTCCGCCTTCCCCAGCACGCACCCGAGCACCGCTGCCCGCTAGGCGCCCGGCGCCGGGCACGCACTGGGCTGCGTTGTCGTCAGTCGACGTAGCTCCGCCACGACTCCCTCCTCCGCCTTCCCCAGCACGCACCCGAGCACCGCTGCCCGCTAGGCGCCCGGCGCCGGGCACGCACTGGGCTGCGTTGTCGTCAGTCGACGTGGCTCCGCCACGACTCCCTCCTCCGCCTTCCCCAGCACGCACCCGAGCACCGCTGCCCGCTAGGCGCCCGGCGCCGGGCACGCTCGACTGACGGCTCGGTGCCTGCACCGCGGCTCGGACCGCGCGCGTCAGCCTGGTGGTAGGACGCAGAGCTCGTTGCCTGACGGGTCGGCCAGCACTACCCACGGCAGGGTGCCCCAGGGGTGCTCCACCCGGGTGGCTCCGGCCGCCAGCAGTCGCTCGACCTCGTCGGCCAGCGATCCACCCGGGGTAACTCGCACGTCGAGATGGATGGGCAGTTTGGCCTGCTTGGGCTGGGCCTGCCGGCACAACTCCAGCAGCGGGCCGGTGCCTGAGGGGTGCCTCAAGGCCGGCGGGAGGCCGTCGTCCACGAGCTCCCAGCCCGTGGCGGCCATCCAGAACGGGACGCTGGCCGGCCCGTCGGCGCAATCGAGAGGCAGCGCCGCGATCGGACCGGTTCCGCGGTAGCGGTCGCGAGACTCCATGACGCAGAAGGCGTTTCCTTCAGGGTCGGCCAACACCACCCAGGGCACGTCATGCTGGCCGATGTCGAGGTGCCGGGCTCCGAGGGCCAGCAGCCGCTGCACAATCTCGTCTTGATGGTCGCCGCCGGCGAGGTCGAGATGCAGGCGTTGCGACGTGCGGGTCGGTCCGTCGACCGTCACGAGGCAAACGTCGAGCGGGTCGACGTCGGGCGTGGCGAGCCGCAGTGTGACGTCCTCGTCGCAGTCGACGATCACGTCGGCGTCGAGCGCCTCGGCCCAGAACTGGCCGAGCGTCTGGGGGTTCTCGGCATCGATGACGATGTTCTCCAGAATGGTAGGCATCCGCTCACCCTGGCAGATGGCCACCGCCGCGCGTGCCTAGGGCGAGTCCCTTGGCGTCTAGCCTGTCCATGTCGAGGCTGGCCACGCCACGCGTGCCGGGGGCGAGCGCACGCCTCACGAGGCGGGAACGTTGGCCTCGATCTCGGCGAGCCAGGCTGCGGGCGAGGCATCAGAGGGCATCCGCCAGTCGCCGCGCGGGCTCATCGTGCCGCCGGCGGAGACCTTTGGCCCATTCGGCAGAGCCGACCGTTTGAACTGGCTCGCGAAGAACCGCTTGGTGAACACCAGGAGCCAGCGCCTGATCGTGGCCAGGTCGTACTCGGCGTGCCGCTCGGAGGGAAAACCGGGCGGCCATTCGCCCGAGTCCACGTCGCCCCACGCGTGCTCAGCCAGAAAGGCGATCTTCGACGGCCGGTAGCCGCGTCGCAATACGTGGAAGAGGGTGAAATCCTGCAGGGCGTACGGCCCCACCGAGTCCTCGGTGGCTTGCGGCTTGGCTCCGGCCTTGGTGGGAATCAGCTCCGGCGTGATCTCGCTTGCCAGGATCTCCGCCAGCACCTCGTTGGTCTCCGGCCTGAACTGCCCCGATTCGCCCACCCACCGGATGAGGTGCTGGATCAATGTCTTAGGCACCCCGGCATTGACGTTGTAATGCGACATCTGATCGCCCACGCCGTAGGTGCACCAGCCCAGCGCCAGCTCCGACAGGTCGCCCGTGCCCAGCACGATGCCGCCACGATGATTCGCGAGCCTGAACAGGTAGTCGGTACGCAGGCCGGCCTGCACGTTCTCGAAGGTGATGTCATACACCTCCGCGCCCTCGGAGTAAGGGTGGTCGAGGTCGTCCAGCAGCTGCCGGGCGGCCGGGGTGATGTCGAGCTCGGCGAACGTGACTCCCAGCGACGTCGACAGCCGGGTGGCGTAGCCCTTGGACGTCTCACCTGTGGCAAAGCCGGGCATGGTGAACGCGTGGATGTCGGTGCGCGGTCGTCCCAGGCGGTCCATCGCCTTGGCCGCCACGATGAGGGCGTGCGTGGAGTCGAGGCCACCCGAGACGCCGATGATCACCTTCGGCTGACCGATCGCCGACAACCGCTGCACCAGCCCGCCGACCTGGATGTTGTAGGCCTCGAAGCAGTCCAGCGCCAGCCGGTCGGGGTCGTCGGGTACGAACGGAAACCGATGCACCGTGCGACGCAGCCCGATGTCGCCGGCCGGCGGATCGAGTCGGAAGGGCACCGTCCTGAAGCCAAGGGTGACCCCCGGGCTCGCGCTCCGATCTGCCAGCGTGCGCCGGTTGTCGTCGAAGGTGCCCTGGCGCAGTCGTTCCTGCCGGAGCCGGTCGAGGTCCACGTCGGCAATCGTCCGGACGGCTCCCGCCGGGAACCGTTCGCCCTCGGCCAGCAGGTCTCCGCACTCGTAGATCATCGTCTGGCCGTCCCACGACAGATCGGTGCTCGATTCACCCGGCCCGCCGGCGGCGTAGACGTAGGCGGCCAGGCACCGGGCGGACGCCGACCGCACCAGCAGTCGTCGGTCTTCGGCGCGGGCCACCGTGATCGGACTGCCCGACAGGTTCGCCAGGATGCTCGCTCCGGCCAACGCCGCCTCGGCGCTCGGCGGCACCGGCACCCACATGTCCTCGCAGATCTCCACGTGCAGCACGAGGCCCGGCACGTCGTCGGCGGAGAACAACAGGTCTGGTCCGAAAGGCACGTCTGCATCGTTCAGCCGGATCGTGGAGCCGCGACGATCGTCACCGGCCGCGAAGTAGCGCCGGTCGTAGAATTCCCGGTAGGTCGGTAGGTACGACTTGGGCACCACGCCGAGGATCCGTCCGGCGTGCACGACGATCGCACAGTTGAGCACCCGCGACCCGTGCCGCAGTGGCGCCCCCACCACGATCACCGGACGAAGCTCGGCACTGGCCTGCACCAGCCTGGCCACCCCTGCCTGCACGGCGTCGAGCAGCACGTCCTGCAGGTAGAGATCTTCGATCGAATAGCCCGTCAGCCCCATCTCGGGGAACAGCGCAATCGCCACGCCCTCGTCATGACAGGCCCGGGCGGCTTCGAGAACGGTCTCGATGTTGCGGGCCGGATCGGCGATGGCGACAGGCTCGGTGCAGGCGGCCACGCGCGCGAAGCCGTGGGCGTAGGCGTTGGCGAAGTCCACGACGGGGAGTCTGCCACCCCGCTCAGCCTCCGCCGACGCACAGGCAGTGCCCACTACCGTGGCCGGGTGAGTACCCCGAACCCGTCGGCACACCCTCAAAGGGGCTGGTTCGTCGTGCTGCTCGCGGTGGTCGCGGCGGTGGCCGCCACCGGCTGGTGGTGGGGTGCCAGCCAGGCCGGCTATCTGCTGGCCACCTGCAGCGCCGCCTTCGGTGTGGCCCGGTTGGTCGCGCCGACCAGTCAGGTGGGTCCGCTGGCCGTCCGCTCGAAGGTGGTGGACGGCACGTTCGCGCTCGGGTTCGCTCTCCTGCTCGCCGTCATCACGTATGCCCTGCCTGAGTACTCCTGAGGGCGAGCCTTAGCCGCAATACCGTTCGGTTAGTCGTCTGGTGTGGGTGTCGAGGTCTGTCCAGCTAGCCCAGCGACAGACGGGGCCAGCCGATGGGGCCCGGCAGGTCAGCGACGCACGAGCAGAGCCGGGCGAGGGAAGCCGCAGCCTGCCCGGGCTTCCGCAAGGGAGATTTCGACAGTCGCGGGGTAGGGGCTTTCCTGCGCTACGACGATGCCCCGCCCGGCGGGGCATCGCCATAGCGCCAGAAACCGGCCCCGTTCACAGCCCTCCAGCAGCCGGACTCGACCCTCACGGTCCGGAGTTGCTGGGTGGTGCCGTCCGCGGTGACGTTGCCGCGGTTGGCACCAGGTTGAGCGCCGGAACCGCGGTCGGAGTCCTTCGGTGGTGCCGTTCGCGGTGTATTCGCCGCGGTTGGCACCGGGTTGTGTGCTGGAGCTCGGGTTGGAGTCGTTGAGTGGTGCCGTCCGCGGTGAAGTTGCCGGGGTTGGCACCGGGTCCAGGCGTCTTATGTGGAAGATCGCCTCAGAAGTCCGGAAAGACTGTGATTCACCCTCCTACAAGGGTTGCGCCTTCCTCGCCAGACGCAGCCCGGGAAAGCCGGGTTGGCCCTAGCCGGCGCGCTCAGCCCAGGTCGGCGTTGGCCTGGGTGGGCATCCTGAGCGAGAGCAGCACGAGGCCCACGGCCGAGATCAAGGGCACGAGCATGGCGTGCTGCAGCCCGACCGACTGCGCCACTCCGCCGATGATGGCCGGGCCCGTGAGGAAAGCGACGTAGCCGAAGCCGGTGACGATGGCGAGGATCCGTCCACCGCCGAGATGTCCGGCCAGGCCATAGATCTGGGGGGCGATGAGGCCGACGCCAAGACCCACGAGGCACCAGCCGACCAGCACGAGCGGCAGCCAGGAGATGAAGGCGGCCACCAGATACCCGGCCACGGCGATCGCCGAGCCCACTCGCACCACGGTGCGCCGGCCGAATCTGGTGACTGCGCGGTCGCCGAACAGGCGCACCACCACCATGAAGGCGCTCACGCAGGCGAGCCCGAGCGCGCCAACGGCCGGCGAGACGCCGGTGACGTCTGTGACATGAATCGACGACCAGTCGACCCCGGTGCCTTCGGTGATGCCGAAGCACAGCGCCATGACCCCCAGCAGGAGAGCCACGCGTGGCAGGCCGGTGGGGTTGTCCAGTTCTTCGCGCTGGCCCACTCGGCCCACCGGCGCGGCACGCCAGCTGCCGGCCAGGCAGGCCAGCGCGATTGGAATGGCGACCACGACCGCCACGCCGATCTGGGTACCGGCGTCGGGCCGGCTCAGCAGCACCCCCGCGAGGAGCACCACGGCGGCTCCGACGAAGTTGCCCACCGAGAAGAAGGCATGGTTGAGGCTCATCGACGGCAGCTTGCGGGCGAGTTCCACCTCGACGCCCAAGGCGTTCATGGCCACGTCCATCGAGCCGTTGCCCAGGCCGAGCAGCGCCGCGGCCAGCATCGCCGCGGGATAGCTGCTGGCGGTGATCAGCAGAGCCAGGCCCACGATCATCACGACGGCGGCCACGAACGTAGGTACCTTGGCGCCGTGCCGGTCGGCGAGCCGTCCTCCGAACTGCATCGAGACGATGGCGCACAGCCCGGTGAGCACCAGCAGCCACGAGATGCCCCCGTCGGAGACGCCCAGGCGTTGGCGCAGCAACGGCAGGCTCGCCCCCCAGATGCCCATGCAGAGTCCGTTGGCGGCGAACAGAGCACACACTGAGGCCACCGCAGGGCGACCTTTTCGAGTCAAGAGCACGCCTGCAGCGTAACCAGGACGGTGCGGCCGAGCGCGGAGCTGACGTGGGTGGCATTACCACGTGTGGGTTGACGCAGCCTGGTCCACCCGGATGAGTCGCGCCCTGACCGGCGCACTCGTCCCTCCGCCAGACCAGTGACGCACCGTAATTAGAGCTGACCACATGTGACCATGAGTGTCGGGGTCTGGCGGTTGCAACCGCGCAGAACGAACTTGGGGGAGAGACATGATCGGTGAAGATGACGCGCGTCGAGACACGGCGAGTCAGGGCACAGCGAGTCAGGGCACGGCGAGTCGGGGCACAGCGAGTCAGGACACGGCACGGGGGCCGGTGCGAGACCTGACCGGTGCGCAGGCGGTGGCCACAGCCGTGCGTGACAACGTCGCCACCGTGCTCAAAGGCAAGAACGACGTAATCGAGCTCGCCGTCATCGCGATGCTGTGTGAGGGGCACCTCCTGGTCGACGACGTGCCCGGCACCGGGAAGACGACCTTGGCCCGCGCGCTGGCGGCGTCGGTGCAGGGCAGTTTCGCTCGCGTGCAGTTCACCCCCGACCTGCTGCCGGCCGACGTCACGGGGACCTCGATCTTCGACGCGCGGACGCACGACTTCACCTTCCGCGCCGGCCCGGTCTTCGCCAACGTGGTGCTGGCCGACGAGATCAACCGGGCGTCGCCCAAGACGCAGGCGGCGTTGTTGGAGGTGATGGCCGAACGACAGGTCACCACCGACGGTGTGGCCGCTGCCGTGCCCCGCCCGTTCCTCGTGCTCGCGACCCAGAACCCCGTCGACTCCGACGGCACGTACCCGCTGCCGCACGCCCAGCTCGACCGGTTCGCGCTGCGGATCAGTGTGGGCTACCCCGATCCGGAGGCCGAGCTCGACGTCCTCGCCGGCCGTCGCCAATCGCTGGAGTCTTTGACCCCTGTGGTGACGACCAGCCAGGTGAGCGAGGCGATCGCACAGGTTCGAGGGGTTCGTGCGAGTTCAGAGCTCTGCAGCTATGTGCTCGATCTTGTCACCGGCACTCGAACCCACCCCGATCTGCGGCTGGGGGCCTCGCCGCGTGGTGGACTTGCGCTGCTCGAGGCCGCCCGCGCCCGCGCGGCCTGTGCGGGTCGCGGCTTCGCCACTCCGGAGGATGTGAAGGCCGTGGCTGTGCCCGTCCTTGCGCATCGGCTCGTACTCTCCACCGCTGCCCAAGTGCGTCAGGTGAGCGCCCGGTCGGTCGTGAGCGAGCTGCTGGCGACGGTCGAGACCCCCACGGGTCGACGCCTGCTCGGCGTCTGATGACCGGCAGCAGGGTGGTGCCGCTCACCGCCACCGGAGCCGGTTGTCTGGCTGGCGCGACTGTGCTGCTGGTGGCCGGGCTCGCCGCCGGTTACGTGGCCCTCGTGGTGGTCGGGCTCAGTGGACTCGCACTGATAGCCGGCTGTGGGCTGGTGGTAGGCCGGGCTCCGCGGGTCGAGGTGCGCCGAGGCGTCGGGGCCGCCTCCGTGGCGTGCGGCGAGCCGGTGCTGGCGCGACTGCAGGTGCGAAACCTCGCGCGGCTCGCGCCGCTTCGGGCGATGGGCATCGACCGGGTGGGTCAGGACGGCGTACAGCGCAACGTCGTCGTCGAGGTTCCCGCCGTGCCGGCTCGCCAGGCCCGGATCGTGGAGTACCAGGTCCCCACTGCGCGGCGGGGCCTGATCACCTTGGGCCCACTGGAGTTCGCTCGCAGTGACCCGTTCGGCTTCTGGCGTCTCCGGTTGCAGGTCGGCGATCGACTGCACGTGGTGGTGCATCCGCTGGTGCACTCGGTGGAGGCCGCTCTGGCCGGCACCGCGCGCACGGTCGACGGCGTGGCCCGCAACGGTGCGCCCAACGGTGCCGTGGCGTTCCATAGCCTGCGTGAGTACGTGGCCGGCGATGATCGTCGGACGATTCACTGGCGTTCCACGGCCCGGCGCGGCGAACTGATGGTGCGCCAACTGGTCGACGTCGTGGTTCCCCGCCTGACTGTCGTGCTCGATACCCGAGCCGACTCCTACGACCCACAGGCGGGCGACCTCGACCAGGCCGTGGAGTTGGTGGCCAGCATCGTCGTGGCGTGCGCGGCCGAGCGGGTCTCCTGCACGGTGGCAACCACCGGTGGGCTGCACCTGAGGCTCGGGTCCACGGCGGAGGTCACGGGTGCGCTTGACGCCTTGGCCCGGGTGCGCCTCGACGCGAGTCTCGGATTCGTCGAGGTCAGCGAACGACTCGACGTGCCGCCCGGCGCAGCGCTGCTCGTGGTCTCCGGCGGCTCCTCGGGTCTGGCCCGGCAGGAGACCAGCCCCGCCGACCACGCGGCCTTGGCAGCTTTGTCTGCTCGCCACGATCGCAGCCTGGCGCTCGTGGTCGACGCAGCCTCCGGCGCGGTCACGCCGCAGGCCCCCGGTCGGGTGGCGTCGGGATTGCCGCTGCAGCCGGATCGGCTCGCTGCGTTGTCGGTGCGAACCTGTCCCGACGCTGTCACCGCGCTGGTGGTCTGGGCCGGCTGGTGCGGACGATGACCCAGGTGCTGCCAGGCTCGTCCCAGCCGGACGTGCTTCCCGCGCCCGCTCCCCGCGAGTCGCGCCGTGCGCTGCGGCGGGCCCGTAGACGTTCGCCGCTGCCGCCGGCTGCTCCTCCGCAGCCGATCGGCACCGGAGTCGCATTCACAGGAGTCGTTACCGCCGGATGGACGTGCGTGGCCGGTGCCACTGCCCTGACTCCGGTTCTTGGGCAGCAATGGGCCTGGACCGCGCCGGCAGCTGCGGCGGTCGTCGCGGCGCTGCAGGCCGGGCTCGTGCTGGCGGCCGGGCTCGCGCTGGTCGCCGGTCCGGGACGCATGGGCCGACGGCTCATCCGACGGCCGAGGCCGCAAGGCGGCAGCTCGATCAGCCCGATCATCGTCATCGGCGGTATCGCCTTCAGCGGCCCGTTGCTATGCATCGCGGCGGTTGTCGCGCTGCCTCAGCTCTTCGGCTGGCCTGCGGTGGGCGGCGTGCGCTGGTTCGGCGGGGCCTGGCGTGACATCGCGGCCTCGGGCCTGCCGCTGACACCGGAGTCCCGGCCGGTGTTGGCTCTCGTCGTCACCAGCGCTCTGGCAACGACTCTCACCGTGAGCGCCGCACTCGTGAGTCGGACCAGGCTGCTGCCTCTGCTCCCCGGGCTGATCCTGCTGCTGATCGGGAGCATCGTGACCACTCCGCCCAGCTGGGTGCCGGTGCTGGTGGTGGTCTCGATCGCCGCACACCTGCTGGCGGGCACGCCGCAGCTGACCGGCGCACCCGACCGCGATCGGACGTCGAGGCACAGGGGGTGGCAGCGTCGGCTGCTGGGCCTGCTGCTCGTGGCGGGCTGTCTGGCAGCGTCGCTCCCGTTCGCCCACCAGTTCACCCGGCCGCCGGTCCGGACTACGTCGCCGGCCCCCGTCCAGACGCCCGCGGAGCGGTCTGCCCTGGCCTGGATGGCCGCGTGGCAGAACGAGGAGCCCCGGCCTGTGTTCACCGTCAGCATGGATGGTCGGGGCAGTGAGCCGTCGGGGCCACTGCGCTGGGCCAGCCTCGACACCTACGACGGTGACGGTTGGACATCGTCGGCGAAGTACCGGCTCGCCGGTCCAACGGTCCGCCTCGCCGAGAGCGCCTCGACTAGCGGCTCGCACCTAGGGGCGACCATTTCCGACGTCCGGCTACCCGGCCCCTGGCTGCCGAGCCCAGTTGTGCCGGAGAGGGTTTCGGGCACCGGCATGCTGGTGGACGAGGCCACCGGAGACCTCGCGACGGCCACCCGGTCGCCGGCTCGCTACACCGTCGTGGGCACTCGTCCCGGGGTCGGAGACCAGCAGCTTCGGACCGCGCACCAGCGCCACCGCACTGCGGCCGAGGTGAGCACGGGCATCCCTGTGCCTGCGTCGATCGCCACGGCGGCCGAGGCCGCCACCGCCGGCACGGCAACTGACGTCGATCGGCTTGCAGCGCTGGAGGAGTGGTCGCGCGCCACGTTGCACTACGACCCCGACGCGCTGCCGGGCCAGTCGCAGCGCACCCTCACCGAGGTCGTGGCGGGCAGCCGTGGAGCGACCATGGACCAGGTGGCCGCCGGCTACGCGCTGCTGGCCCGTTCGCTGGGCTACCCGAGCAGGGTGGTGGTGGGCTTCACATCGCCGGCGTCCACAGCTGCTCCGTCAACCCCCGTCACGGCGCACACCGTGCACACGGACGACGTGGTGGCCTGGCCGGAGGTATGGCTCGACGGCCCGGGCTGGCAGCCGTTCTACCCGGTGCCGCTGCGTGGGGTGCGCACCGACCACGACATCGTTCGGCAGTCGGCGCCGCAGGCCGCAGCACCAGCGCCCACGGTCGCGCACAGCGAGCGGCCCCGATCCGGTCAGCAGTCAGGGCTCGACCGGACGCCTGCCAGAACGGCTTCGACGGTGCCGACCGCAGCGCCGGTCGCGGCGCTCGGCCTCGCCGCGACCGGCTCGATCGTGACCGGGCTGGTAGCCCTGTTCTGGTGGCGCCGGCATCGCAGGCGTACCGCGGGCACGCCGGCCGAACGCATCGTCCGGGCCTGGGTCTCGGTGCAGCGCAACGTGTCCCGTCGTGGTGAGTCGGGGGTGTGGGCAATGTCCCCGACCGAGCTGGTCGAGGCCGTCACCCGGCGCTTGGGTGCTGAACGCGCAGAGCCGGCTCGACAGTTGGCGGATCTGGTGAGCGCCCTGCTATTCGGCGGCAGCGAACCGGACGAGGCGCAGGCGCGTCGCGCCTGGCAACTGGCCGATGACGTCAGACGGGCCTTCCGCGCCGGCCGTCCCAGCCGTTTGGGTCGGCCGGGTCGTCTGAGTCGCCCGAGTCGGAAGGGTCGGCCGGTGAGATCGAGCCATAGACCGGCCAGGCAGGAGAACGCATGAACGGCATCCGGCGCGCGATCGAGGGTGCCCGGGCGCGAGGGCTGCGCTACCGGAGCGCGGCAGCCTGGGCCCGCGGCCCGCGCACCGAACGAACAGCAGACCGGCCCCGCCGGGCGACGACCTTCGGCGGGCGGCTCACACCGGCCGTCGCCATGGCCATCGTCATGATGCTTGCCGTGGCTGGCGGGGCGCTCGCGGTCGCGACCGGCGAGCAGACGCCGGCGCTGCGTCCCGACCTCGGCTCCGGGGTCGTCTGGCTGCCCACCAGCACCCGCAGTGTCGTGACGGCGGTAGACGTGGCCTCGGCCCGTCCAGTGGCCGAGATCGCGCTGACCGGAGCCGCCGCGTCGAAGCGTGGCCAGGCAAACAGCACCATTGCGACCTCTGTGCAGCAGCGGCAGGCGGTCATCTATCAGCCGGACCTGGGGGTGCTGACCCGGGTGAGCACCGACACGGTGTCGGCGGCCACACCACTGGCGGTGCGGCGCAAGGGTTTTGAGCCGTCCATCGTCCTGGCCGGCGCCGCCGGAACAGTGCTCGTGGATGCCCGGCGCGGACTCGTCTCCACCATGGGTCGCAGGGGTGTGATTGCCAGCCCGGCCCGGCTGGCGGCAGCGGTCACCTCGAGCGACGTCGACTCCGACGGCGTGGTCTGGCTGGCCAGCGCGAGCCTGGGCACCGTGGTGGCCGTGGGCCGCGGTGGCCTCACCCCGCCGGCGCGTGTGTGCTCGTCGAACGACTGCGTGCTGGTGGGCGTGGCCGGTCGTACCCAGGCCGTCGACGCCGGGACGGGCCGGGTCACCCAGCTCGCATATCGCAGCTCGCGCACCCTGCCTGCCACCTCGCCCGGCCCGGCGGTGCCAGGTGGCCCGAAGGGCATCGAGCTTCCGGCCGGACGCGACCTCGCCGTCGGCGGAAGCTCTCTGCCTCGGCTGGTCGCGCTCAGCCCCGACACCTCGACGCTGACGGTGGTGGGCCCCGGCCTCACGCCGCGCCTGGTGCCTTCGCCGGTGCAGGCGTCGCACCGGGTGGGGGCGCTGGTCGCCGTGGGGGACCGGGTCGTGCTCACCGACGACACCGACGGCTCGGCGGTGGTCGTCGACACGCAAACCGGCAAGGTGACCCGGCTGGAGCTGCCCAGGTCGGCAGCCCTGACGCTCGTGCGCAGTGCAGGTGACGTGGTGGTGAACGACCCCGGCTCCGAGCGGGGGGTGGTGGTGACCGCTGACAGCATCACTGCGTTCAGCAAGCTCGATCCCGCGGTGGCCGCCGAGGCGATCCAGCCTGGGCAGGCGCAGCCCGCGCCGGTCGCCGCGCCCCTGGGTGCGTCGCCTTCAGCGACGCCGACAGGCTCCCGCGCCTCTACCCCGACTCAGCCTTCCTCATCAGGCACGCCCGCCGCAGCGCACCCGACCTCGGCGCCCAGCACGGTGCCGTCGCTGGGCGTGACCCCCGCGCCGGGCAGCATTCGGGTTTCCAGCAGTCCCGCCCGCTCGACAAAACCGGAGGCTCCGGGGCCGCCCCGCACCGGCCCGCCGACCGGTCAGCCCGCCACCAGTGCGCCGAACACTGGCCCACCGAATGCTGGGTCACCGAATGCTGGGTCACCGAATGCTGGGTCACCGAATGCTGGCCCGCCGAACAGTGGCCCGCCGAACGGTGGGCCGCCCAACGGTCCCGATCCGAAGCCGACGCCGACCCCGACTCCGACCCCACCCACCCTGCCAGCGCCGGCGCCGGCACCCGGCCCGACGACGGTGCGCACCCAACCATTGCTCGGCTCCGGCTCCGGTACTGGCACCGACCTCGCGCTGAGGCTGAGCTATCAGGTCTCCGGTGGCGGCCCGGTCACCGGTTGGCAGTTGAATGTCTTCGACGAGGCCGGCGCACAAGTGGCCGCGACCACCGCACCTGCGAGCAGCACTTCGGTCGATGTCGCACTCCCCGGGTGCGGACGTTACTCGGCCGAGGCCACGGCCATCGGCCCTGGCGGCAGCACGCGATCAGCCCGGTCCACGCCGGTCTTGGTGTGCGGGGCCCTTGGCCAGGTGACCGGCGTCACCGCCGTCGCGCTCAACGCCAACCAGGCCAACGTCCGCTGGAGGCCGCCGGCTGGCGACGGGCTCAGCACCCGGGTGCACTTCGACGACGGCGCGGGCCATGCCTTCACCCTCGACCCCGGCTCGGCCACCAGCACCGACGTGTCCGGTCTGAGGGCCTTAACCGGGTACCAGGTCACCATCACCGTCACCGACCGTTGGGGGCGGTCGGCCACGGCGGGCACGACGGTCCTGACTCTGCCGGAGGCAGTGGGGATCTGTGCCCAGCGCATTGCGGCAGTGGGGGTCAAGCTGCCTCTGCCCTACAACACCTGGGCAACGTGCGCCGGCAAGGCCGATTTCAAGGTCTTCGCCGAGCCCAGTCCCACCGTAGGGATCGACCTGCGGCTGCAGCTGTTCAGCAGTCCTTCCACCGGCGCTGTCGACGGTGTGGAGTACCGGCTCGCCGTCACGGGTGCTGACGGCACCGTCTACGACGACCTGGGTGCACTCGAGCCGGGATTCACGCCCGGCCCGGTGCTGGGCTATGTCTCGCGGGTGCCGGTGGCGCCGACCACGGGTTACGTGACGGCCTGGGACGTCGCCCCGTTGCTGACTTCCCGTATCCTCTGGCGCTACACCGCCGGCCCCGCGCCTGACCTGAGTGGCTACCAGGCGAGCATCACTGAGCGTGGTCGTGTGGTCGGAGCCACATGAACGTCGGGCAGTGGCCGCAGACGGGTGGGATAACCTGCGGGCAAGCTGATTCCGTCCCCAAAAGGAGAAGAGAAGTCCATGGCGCGCAAGGGCATTGTCACGGTTGTCGGTTCCGGTTATTACGGCTCGACCACGGCTCAGCGCCTGGCGGAATACGACATCTTCTCCAAGGTCGTCATGACCGACATCAAAGACGGCTGGGCCGAAGGCCTGGCCCTCGACCTGAACCAGTCGCGGGCGATCGAGGGTTTCGAGACGCTCGTGGTGGGCCAGACCACCACGCCCGAGGGTGCTGGCTACGAGGCCATCGAAGGCTCCGACATCGTGGTGATCACCGCCGGCCTGCCGCGCAAGCCTGGCATGAGCCGGATGGACCTGCTCGAGGTCAACGCCAAGATCGTGCGCGGAGTGGCGGAGAACATCGCCAAGTACGCGCCCGACGCGGTCGTCATCAACGTGTCGAACCCGCTGGATGAGATGACCACCCTCGTCCAGTTGGTCACCGGCTTCCCCACGCACCGCGTCCTCGGCCAGGCAGGCATGCTCGACACGGCACGGTTCACCAACAACGTGGCCGAGAAGGTGGGCATCGAGGTCGGCAAGGTCAAGACCCTGACCCTCGGCTCGCACGGCGACACCATGGTGCCCGTCCCGAGCCGGTGCACGGTCGACGGCAAGCCGCTCGCCGACGTCCTCAGCGCTGAGCAGATCGATGCGCTGGTCGATCGCACCCGCAACGGTGGTGCCGAGGTCGTCGCCCTGCTCAAGGCCGGCTCGGCCTTCTACGCTCCCAGCGCCGCCGCAGCCCGGATGGCCCGGGCCGTGGCCGAAGACAGCGGTGCGGTCATGCCGGTCTGCGCCTGGGTGGACGGCGAGTTCGGCATCGAGGGCGTGTACCTCGGGGTCGAGGCCGAGATCGGCAAGGAAGGCGTCCGCAAGATCGTGGAAACCCCGCTCACCGATGACGAGTTGGCTGCTCTCAAGACCGCTGCCGACGCCGTGAAGTCGAAGGCAGCCGACGTCGCGAGCCTGTGAGGCTAAGGGCGCGCCAGCAAATAACCACTGCGTGTCGCTTCCTGGGTCGGGCGCCTGACGGCGTTGTCGGCCGCGCCCACGTAGCTCCGCTACGCGGGCGGATCTCCGCCTGGTCAGCCATCCCGCACAGAAACCGACACCGCAGCGGTTGTTTCCCGGCGCGCCCTAACGCTCGGGCTGCACGAGACGGTGCGCCTGTGTCGGGAGTCTGGCAAGTCCCCTGACGGGGGAATGGCGGTTACTCCTGGCTGTCTGAGTGCGCTCGAAGGGCCCACCCGCACCCCATGCGGATCATGAAAGCCCTATCTCTGGTCTAACTACCCGTCTCGGACACTCACCCGTTCAGACTAGCTCTACCCTTAAAGTCTGACGGAGATCCTGCCGATGGCGAACTAGCGGCGGTGTGACCGCGCCAGATAGGTGAGCGTTCGGGAGGTGCGATGGACCCTGCCATGATGGCCGTGCTGCTCGTCGGCTCCGCCCTGGTGAACCTGCTGCTCGCCTCGTTCGTGTGGGCCCGGCGTGCGGGCAGGGCGGGTCAGGCGCTGGTGTGGGTGATCCTCTCGGCCACCGTCTGGTCGCTGTCCTACGCGGTCGAACTGCTGGCGGTTCACAATCATCTCCTGCACCAGGCCGCGGGCGACCTGAAGTACGTGGGTATCGGTGCTTTGCCGGTGGCCTGGCTGATCTTCACCCTGCTCTGGTCGGGTCGTGACGACCTCGTCACCTCGCCCGTCGTCATCGGCCTGCTAATCGAGCCGGTGCTGATCATGCTCATGTTGGCGATTCCGCGCACTCATAACTGGGTACGAATAGTGCCCCTCGACCCTGACGAAGGTGTCAAGGCTGGGCCGTTGTTCTGGGTGCAGATGGGGTACGTGATGGTGCTCATGGTGGGCACCGCCATCGTGTTCGTGACCATGTTGGCTCGCAGGACGTATGCCTATCGGCCGCAGGTCTTCATCCTTGCCGGCTGCGTGCTGCTGCCCTTCGTGGCGAGCGTGGCATTCAACGCCAATATCGCGCCGCTCAATCAGTTCGACTTCACTCCCGTCGCCTTCACCATCTCCTGCGGTGGGCTTACCTGGGGGATCCTGCAACAGCATCTGCTACGGCTGGCGCCGGTGGCGCACTCGCAGGTGATCCAGGGCATGGCCGACGGGGTGATCGTCGTCGACGCATTGGGTCACGTGGTGGAGTGCAACCCTGCCGGCCTGAGCGCTCTGGGGTGGTCGGATCGCATCCGCTGGCACGGTCAGGTGTTGCCGTCTCCGCTGTCGAGCATCGTCACACGGCTGGGCACCAAGGAAGTGCGGATCGAGTCGGCCACCACTACCCAGGTGTTCGAGGCGCAGGTCTCCGACCTGCCCGATCAACGTAGCCGGGAGGGCGGCCGGCTGATCGTGCTGCGCGACATCTCCGAGCGCCGCCGGCTCGAACGTCAGCGCGCCACAATGCTGGCCGAACAGGCACGGGTGGCCGAGACCCTGAGCCGTTCGCTCCGCCCCGCAACCCTGCCGGAGGTGCCGGGGGTCGCGCTGGGCGCCGAGTACCGTCCCGCCGGCAGCGGCGACGAGATCGGCGGCGACTTCTACGACGTCTACTCGGTAGACGATGGCTGGGCCTTCTCGCTGGGTGACGTCTCGGGCAAGGGTGCGCGCTCGGCCGCGGTCACCGCGTTGGCGCGGTACACCCTGCGAGCGCTGACCCGCGGTCAGGACTCCCCGTCGGAGACCATCCAGGCATTGAACGCCCAACTTCTCGCCGAGACCGAAGACCAGGAGATCTACCTGACCGTCGTGCACGGCCGGCTCGTGCCGGTGCCGGACGGGCTCCAGGTCTCACTCTCCCTCGGTGGGCACCCGCGGCCGCTGCTCGTGCCGGCCGACGAGAGCCGGGACATCGGGCCCGTCGGCGAGCCGGGCACAGCTATCGGTCTGCTCGACATGGTCGAGACCACCGACACCACGTTGCTGCTGGCCCCTGGCGATGCCCTTGTGTCGTTCACCGACGGTGTCACCGAGGCCCGCAGCGGCCGCGAGTTCTTCGGTGAGGAGGGCCTCGCCGAGGTGCTGGAGCAGTTGCGCGGGGCAAGCGCGCAGACCATCGCCGAGGGAGTGCTCGCGTCCGTGCTGCGCTACCAGGAAGACCTGGCGGCCGACGACATCGCCGTCCTTGTGCTGCAGGCGCCGGGGATCGCCAGCCCACTGGGCTTCGATCTTTCGGTGCCGGGGGCCGTTATGGGCACATCGGCTGGGGGATCGTTCGGCCTCACCCCCGACGGGCCGCAGGTTCGGCTGGAGTCTCCAGCCGAGCCCCACCTTCCGGGTCAAGGCGCGCCCGATGAGAGCGCCTTCGTACCGCACACTCCCTGACAGCGTGCCCCTGACCGCGCACACCGTGACCGGACACTCCCCGACAGCGTGCCCCTGACGGTCAGGGTTTCACGCGACCTGGGGTTCCCCTGCGCGGTGGTGCTGCACTAGGCCGCGCTGCACAGGGCTCCACGCGACCGGCAGTTTCCCCGGGCTCAGGCCAGACGTTCTGCGGCCTCCACCACATTGGTGAGGAGCAGGGCGCGGGTCATCGGGCCGACTCCGCCGGGGTTGGGCGACAGCCAACTCGCCACGTCGGCTACGGCCGGGTCTACGTCGCCCCTGAGCTTTGATCTGCCGTCCTCACCAGTCACCCGTGAGACGCCCACGTCGAGCACCACGGCACCGGGCTTGACCATGTCTTTGGTGATGAGCCCGGGTACCCCCGCTGCGGCCACCACCACGTCGGCCCGGCGAACCTCGTCGGCGAGGTTGAGCGTGCCGGTGTGACAGAGCACGGCCGTGGCGTTGACGGCACGCCGGGTGAGCAGCAGCCCCATGGTGCGGCCCACGGTGATGCCACGTCCCACGACGCAGACCAGCTTGCCCTTGAGGTCGATGTCGTGGCGGAGCATGAGCTCGATCACCCCACGAGGAGTGCACGGCAGGGGGCTCGTGATCTGTTCGTTCACCCGCAGTACCAACCGGCCCAGGTTGGTGGGATGCAGGCCGTCGGCGTCCTTGTCCGGGTCGATGAGTTCGAGCACCCGCTGCTCGTCGAGACCCTTGGGCAGCGGCAACTGCACGATGTAGCCGTGGCAGGCGGGGTTGGCGTTCAGCTCGGCGACGGCTGCTTCCACCTCATCCTGGGTGGCCGTGGCGGGCAGGTCGACCCGGATCGAGGAGATGCCGACCTCGGCGCAGTCGCGGTGCTTGAAGGTGACGTAGTTGGCGCTGGCCGGGTCATCTCCCACCAGCAGAGTCCCCAGGCCGGGCGTGATACCTCGTGCCCGCAGCGCTGAGACCCGCTCTGTCAGTTCGCGTTTGATGGCCGCTGCTGTTGCCGTGCCGTCGAGTACCTGAGCTGTCACCGCTTGCTCACCTTTCACGTCGCAAAGGCATCCCGGTCGTGGTGCCCGGCACAGCCTACGCAGCCACTGGCGGGGTTCTCGCATGATGTTCCAGCCGCCACCGCAGCCGCACTGATCATGGCGCCCGTGTTCTCGTGTCCGTCACCTGCGGCAGGCTAGGGTGGTTGGGCGTTGCGGGTCATTTGTCCGGCTGCGTGTCGGGTGTGGTGGATGGCGTGGCGCAGGGTGTTGCGGAGGGGGGTTTGGTGGGGGTCGAGCCACGCGGGTCGGAGGGTGTGGGGTAGTCCGTGGTGCATGGTCAGCTGCCATGCGTCGTCGGGGTGTTTGGTCGGGGTGTGGAGGAGTTGGTGGTGGCGCCAGCAGACCAGGGCGAGGTTGTCGACGGTGGTGGGGCCGCCGTGTGACCAGAATCGGACGTGGTGGACGTGGCAGAGGGAGGGTGGTGCCGCGCAGGCGGGGAAGACGCATCCGCCGTCGCGAGCGATCACTGCCGTGACTTGGGCGGGGGTGGCGAGGCGGGCGGTGGAGTGCAGGCTCAGGACGCGTCCGGTCTTGGAGCGGGTGATCCGGTCGAGGACGGCGTAGCAGAGCAGTTGCTCCAGGGCTGCGACCGGCACCGGGAATCCGTCGGTCGTGACCGCCGACCACACCCGGCCACGACCCCGCCTGCTCGCATCGGGACCACCCCGTTGTGGCGGCCGGGTTGTGAGATCGTCCTCGAGAAGATCATCCCCGTCGAACCGCTCGCCCCTATCCAGCGCATCGTCCCTGTCCAGCCGGTCGTCCCTGTCGAGCGGGTCGTTAGTGTCGGATGGATCGCTACTGTCCGGCGGGTCGCCTTCAGTGGCGAAGCCATCGGCGGTGGTGGTGACATCCTCACCAAGGCTGGCGTCGCTGGCGTTCTCGTCGACGGTCGTGTTGCCGTCCGCACTGGCGGCCTTGTCGGGGGTCTCGTCGTCCGTCTCGCTGGCGGTCTTATCGCTGCTTTCCTCAGTCTCCTCGGTGTCGTGGTCGGTGATGATGATGCTGACGTGGGGTACGGATCGGGCGGGTCGTTGATTGAGGAGCCCACCGATCCCGTCCTGGGCGGGCAGGCCGTCGGCTCCGATCACCAGGGCGAGGTACTCGCCGGCGAGGCGGGACATCTCCACCAGGGCGTCGGCGCGGCGTTGCCCCGGACTGCGGGTATCGGTCAACGGCGCTGGCTCACCCGTCTCATCCACGGCGCTGGTGTCATCGGCACCGCTGGTGTCGGGGTGCCGGTCGAGGGTCATCAGGTCAGCTCAGCAGTCCGCACGTCGACCCGAGACTGCCCACGCCCGCGCCGGCACCGGTCCTGCAACACCGCCCGGGTGGCCCGACCATGAGCACGCCCGGCCGGTTCACGACCCAGGCAGGCCCGCACTACGCCCAGGCGCAGCGCCTCGACCCGGTTCGCCACCCGCTCCACCCACACCAACACCTCCTGCACCGGCTCGTCCGTCAACGAGACGTCGTGCCTCAACCCGGCCAGCACCAGGTCAACCCCGGCCTCGACACCCGCAAGCCCTCGACCATTTCATGCCGCACCCCCACCAACGCGGCGGCCGGACCCGGCGCCTCCACCACCGGGCCAGCAGAACTACCCGCAGCAGGAGGACCGGCCGGAGCGGGCGTGGGCGGAAGCGGGCATCCCGGCACAACCCACTCGCCACCCCCGCCACTCGAACCATCGCCAGCCATAGAACTAACGTACTACCCACCACCGACAACGCCCCGCGTCCCAGAGGCGACTCCTCGACCCCTTGATCACTGGGGGCGGGACGACTTCGCCGACCAATGTTCTTAGCTGCCACCCGGTTGACATGCAAGTGCTCACTTGCATATTGTCAAGCGCGTGGGAGACGTCTATCAGGCGCTCGCCGATCCCACCAGGCGGCTCATCCTCGATGAGCTCGCCGAGCGGGATGGGCAGAGCCTGTTCGAGCTGTGCGGCCGGCTGGTGATGCGGCATGGCATCGGCTCGTCGCGGCAGGCGATTTCCCAGCACCTCGCCATCCTCGAAGCTGCCGGCCTGGTGAGTTCGCAGCGACTGGGACGGACGAAGCTCCACCACCTGCACACCGAGCCGCTGCGTGCGATCGCCGAGCGTTGGCCTACCGAATCGAGGAAAGACATGGGAATCCGCATCAACCTGACGAGCGTGTTCGTCGACGACCAGGCGAAGGCGCTCGCCTACTACACCGACACGCTCGGTTTCGTGCCGAAGAACGACGTGCCGCTCGGCGAGTTCCGCTGGCTCACTGTCGTCAGCCCGGATCAGCCCGACGGCACCGAGTTGCTGCTCGAGCCCGACCAGCACCCGGCGGCGAAGGCGTATCAGGCGGCCTTGGTTGCCGACGGCATCCCGGCGGCGTCCTTCGCCGTCGACGATGTGGCGGCGTCGTACGCCGAGCTCGTCGCCAAGGGGGCGCGCTTCATCCAGGAGCCCACGCCAATGGGGCCGGTCGTCACGGCCGTCCTCGACGACACTTGCGGCAATCTCATCCAGCTCACCAGCCCGGCCTAGCCGAGCCGGCCTAGCCGAGCCGGCCTAGCCGAGCACTGCCGCTGCAGAGCCCGGCCGCGTCAAGAACGCCGGTCAGGCCGACCGGAAGCGGAGCGCGGACCAGACCTCGTCGATGGCGATCTGACGCACCGGCCTGGCACCGTGTTCTCGGGCGAGGGCCGCAAGCCGGTCACGATTCAAGTCCGTTCCCAGCTGGCCCCCTTTGGGATACGCGATCCACGTCAGCCGGTCATCACTGGCCGCTTGGAGCGCTGGGCCGGCGATCGTCCCAAGGTCGGCCGCATGCGCAACGAAGGCGACGACGGCGTCAGCCACCGCCGGGTTCGCTGCCCGAGCGTTCGGGAGCTGAAGGTCCACTGTGTCTGGCACGGCGATCAGCGCGACGGTGGCATCTGGCTTGATCTGCAACTTCTCTGCGAGGAGCACTTGCGGCCCTACATCTGCTCGGGCGCTTGCAGTCCCAGCAGGTCGAGACCCCGGACGAGTACCCGCATCGTCAGGGCAGACAAGGCCAGCCGGGAGGCGCGCACCTCGGGTGAGCCCGCAGCCAGCACCGGGCACGACTCGTAGAACGTCGAGAAGGCCTGGGCCACGTCGAACAGGTACCCGCAGAGCTTGTGCGGCTCGCAGTCGCGGGCCACGCCGGTCACGATGCTGCCGAACTCGCCCAGCAGCAGGCCCAGCTCGCGTTCGGCGGGCTCCACGATCGTGATGAGTCCGTCGGCCTCGGCCGCGTCGACGCCGGCCTTGCGGAACATCGACCTGATCCGGGCCACCGCATACTGCAGATAAGGGCCGGTGTTGCCGGTCAGCGCCAGCATCCGGTCGAAGTCGAACGTGTACTCGGAATCGTGAGCCACCGACAGGTCGGCGTACTTGACCGCTCCGATGCCGATCTGCCAGCCGATCAGGCGCGCCTGCTCGGGGTCGAGGTCGGGCCGTAGGTCGGCCAGCACCGAGCCGGCCCGGGTCACTGCCTCCTCTACCAGCGAGATGAGCGGCACCGAATCGCCGGAGCGCGTCTTGAACATCTTGCCGTCGGCGCCGAGCACGCTGCCGATCTGAACGTGCTCGGTCGTGGTGGTCTCCGGCAGCCAGCCTGCCTCGCGCGCCGTCTCGAAGACCATGGCCAGATGCTGCGACTGGGTCACCCCGACGACGTACAGGATCCGGTCGGCGCCCAGGGTGCGCACCCGGTAGCGCACGGTCGCCAGGTCGGAGGTGGCGTAGCCGTAGCCTCCGTCGGACTTGCGGACGATCATCGCCATCGGGCCTCCGTCGCGCCCGGTGAAGCCCTTGGGAAACGCGCAGAGGGCGCCATCGGAGATTCGCGCGAGGCCATCGGCCTCCAGCTCCTGGCACACCTGCGCGAGGTCGTCGTTGTATCGCGATTCGCCTGCCAGATGCTCATCGCGCAAGGTGATGTCGAGCATCGTGTACACCCGATTGAAATACCTGGCGGAGGCGTCCACCAGCTCCCGCCAGGTCTGCAAGGTCTCGTCGTCGCCGCCCTGCAGGGCCACCACCCGCTCACGGGCCCGGACGGCGAATGCCGCGTCGGCCTCGAACTTGGCCCGTGCGTGCTGGTAGAACGCGTTGGGGTCACGGGTGAGTAGAGCGGCCTCGTCGGAGTCGCGGCCCACGTCGCGCAAATGCTCGATGAGCATGCCGAACGGTGTGCCCCAGTCGCCCACGTGATTCTGCCGTACCACCCGGTGGCCCAGAGCCTCGAAGGTGCGGGCCAGCGCATCGCCCACCACGGTGGTGCGCAGGTGCCCTACGTGCATCTCCTTGGCGACGTTGGGCGCGGAGTAGTCGATGACGATGGTCTGCGGCCGCTCGGCGACCAGGCCGTCGCCCGGGTCGGCGGCCAGCTCACGGGCCGAGCGGGTGACCCATTCGGCGCTCGCCGTGAGATTGATGAAGCCGGGACCACTGACCTCCACGCCGTCACACACATCGGCCAGGTCGAGGGCGGCCACCAGCCGGGTGGCCACCTCTCGCGGGGGCAGCCCCAGTCGCTTGGCCAACGCGAGCGGGGCGTTCACCTGAATGTCGGCGAACCGCGACGGACGCAACACGGGGTCGGCGCCCGCCAACTCGGGCCCGAAGGCCGCCACCAGACCCGCTTGCACGCGGGGAACCAGGACACTGCTCAGACTCGGCACGGCGCTCAAGGCTACCGGCAGCCCACACCGCAACCCGAACGGATCATCCGCCGGGAACCTCCGGTGCGCCGCGCCCGCGTGACGTGCACAATGGCGCCCATGCCTTCTGCCACCCCGAGCCCGGTTCGTCCGCGCCTGTTCTCCGGCATGCAGCCCTCGTCGGGTTCGCTGCACCTGGGCAACTACCTCGGGGCGCTCGTGAACTGGGTGAAACTGGCCGACGACTTCGAGGCGATCTATTGCGTGGTCGACCTGCACGCCATCACCGTCGAGCAAGACCCGGCGGAGTTGCGCACGCGCATCCGCAACACGCTCGCGCAGTACCTGGCCGCCGGCATCGACCCGCAGCGCAGCGTCCTGTTCGCCCAGTCGCACGTGGCCGAGCATGCGGAGCTGGCCTGGATTCTCAACTGCCTCACCGGATTCGGAGAGGCGGGCCGGATGACGCAGTTCAAAGACAAGTCCGCCAAGCAAGGCGGCGAGCACACGAGCGTCGGGCTGTTCACCTATCCGATGCTGATGGCCGCCGACATCCTGCTCTACGACGCCGCCGCGGTGCCGGTGGGCGAAGATCAGCGCCAACACCTTGAACTCACCCGCACGTTGGCGCACCGGTTCAACAGCCGGTTCGGACCCACCTTCGTCGTTCCCGAGCCGTATATCTTCAAGGAAAGCGCCAAGATCTACGACCTCGCACAACCCACTGCCAAGATGAGCAAGTCGAACGGTCCGGCCGGAACCATCGACCTGCTCGACGACCCCAAGGTGACCGCTAAACGCATCCGTTCGGCGGTTACCGACACCGAGCGGGAGATCGTCTTTCGTCCCGAAGACAAACCGGGTGTCTCCAACCTGCTGGGTATCTATGCGGCCTTGACGGGCCGCCCGATGAGCGACCTCGAGGGCGCTTATGTGGGCAAGGGCTACGGAGACCTCAAGAAGGACCTGGCCGACGTGGTGATCGAAGCCATCACCCCACTGCGCGCCCGGGCGCTGGAGCTGCTCGACGACCCTGCCCAGCTCGACGGCATTCTCGCCGACGGTGCTGAACGGGCCACCGCCATCGCGCGTCCAAAGCTCGACCAGGTGTACGACGCGGTCGGCTTCCTGCCCAGGCGTCGGTGAGTCCCACGCCCTCGATGTCGTCGTCGGCGGTGCTGTCGACCCGCACCCAGCCCGGCCGCCCCGTCGGTGGCGTGGTCTCCATCGGTGTGGCCATCACGGTCCCGGCACCCTGGGCGCAGCAGCTGCGGGCTGCCCGGCACGAGACGGGCGACCCGCAGGCGGGCATCATCCCCCCGCACGTCACATTGCTGCCCCCCACGCAGGTGCCGGTGCGCGCCATGCCCAGGATCCGGCATCACCTCACGGTTGCCTGCGGCCACATACCGCCGTTCCGGCTCACGTTGCAGGGCACGGGCACCTTCCGGCCCGTCTCGGCGGTGGTGTTCGCGCAGGTCGTCGAGGGTGCTGCCGAATGCGAGCGGCTGCAGCGCGTCGTCAATCGCGGGGTGCTGCAACGCAGCCTGCAGTTCGACTATCACCCGCACGTCACCCTCGGTCACGACGTTTCCGACGAGCGGCTTGACGCGGTCAGCGAGAAGATGGCCGAGTTCTCGGCGTCGTTCCAGGTGGAGCACGTCGGCTTGTACTGGTTCGCGGAGGCCGGTGTGTGGGAGGTGGACACCACCATCGACCTGGGCAGCGATCCGGCGAACAAGGAGCACCGGCCGCGCACATAGGTCGCCTACTCGCCACGACGGAGAGGGACGAATCCGATGAAGACGCTCATGGCGCGCTACAAGGCGTCACACATCGGCCGCATGATGACCCGCTACGGGCAACGTTCGGGTGCGGTGCTGGCGGGCGGGGTCGCCTATGCAGCCTTGTTCTCCGCGTTCGGTGCGCTGGTGGCCGCCTTCTCGGTCTTCGGTCTCGCGCTGGGCAGCAACGAGGCCCTTTTCGATCAAGTGGTCAAAGCCACCGCAGAGGCTCTGCCCGGCCTGCTCAAGGTCGACGGAGCCGGCGGAGCCATCGATCCCAAGACGCTGGTGCAGTCGGATCTGTTCAGCACCACTGGGGCTATCGCCTTCCTCACCTCGCTGTTCGCGGGTCTAGGTTGGGTCGACGCCCTGCGCAGTGGCGTGCGGGCTATGTTCGACATTCCCCAATATCAGGGCAACGTGGTGGTGCAGAAGTTGCAGGACGTGCTCTGGCTGGCGTGCCTGGGCCTGACCTTGCTGGCGTCGGCTCTGCTCTCGATGGGTCTCAGCTCGGTCGGGGGCGTCGTGCTCGACACCATCGGGCTGCATGGCGGCTTTGTGCAGTTCGCGGTGCGGGGCGGTGGCTTTCTCATTGTCGTGCTGATCGAGACGATCGTGCTGTTCATCGTTTTCAGGTGGCTGGCCGGCCTGAGACTGCCGCTCGTGCGGCTGCGTGGGCCCCTGCTCGTAGGAGGCGTGGGCCTGGCGATTCTGACCCAGTTCAGCGGCGTGTTCATCGGGTCGGCCGGTACGAAGAACAGCCTGCTTGCCACCGGTGCCGCGCTCGTGGCGCTACTGGTGCTGTTCAACTTCATCTCGCGACTGATCCTCTACGTGGCAGCCTGGATCGCCTCTCTCGAAGACCCTTACCTCGTGCATGAGTTCGGCCCGGCGCCTGCGCTCGACCTCGGCAAAGACCTCGAACCGACCGCCCCGGAGCGGCCCACGGTCTCGGTGCGCGCCCAGGATCGCGTGGTCGCGGCTGCCGGCGTGGTGTTGGGTGTCGCTGTGGCGATGGCCGGCCGGGTCGTGCTCGACGGCGTGGCGAGCCTGCGACAGTTGGTGGGTCGGCACTGAGTTTCTTGGCGGCACTGAGTTTTAGCGGCACTGAGTTTCTAGCGGCACTGAGTTTTTACACTCACTCATGGCTGGCGAGGTCTAGAGGCAATGCCTTTCAGTTAACCTCGATCCACCGATGGGCATGGTGTTGAGCGGGTGATTCCGTTTGGCTGGGCGTGAGTGGTCGAGGGCGTGCGTATTCGTCGGACCTTGCTGTCCGGGGTGTTCCACGTGGTCTTCGGGTCGCGCAGGGGGTCCCTGCTGGGTGGTCAGGCCGGGAGCATGGGAGGCGGGTCGTTGACCCGGTCGAACAGCGCGGTCCAGGGGGTCTGCCAGGGCCAGGACGTGGGTAGGTGCAGGGTGATCCGGCGGGCGGAGGACGCTATTCGTGCGGGCACGGTGATCAGTGTGCGGCGGATGGTCGCGGTGCTCGCTCGTGCCAGGTCGGGTGCGGCGAGGGTGCCTGCCGCTCGGGTGAGGTTGAACGCGATGACGGCGAGCACCAGCCAGGCGGCGTTGGCGGTGAACACCCCGGAGGGCAGGTGTGCCAGGGCGGAGTTCTTCAGGTCGGCGTGGACCTGCTCGATGACGGCGTGGTGGCGGTGGGTCTTGTCCGCTGCCACGGTGTCGAGGATCGCGGGGTCGGCGGTGGTGAAGAAGGCGTGGAACCGCCACAGGTCGAACAGGGTGTCTTGCCCGGCGGCGCGCTTGGTCTTGGCGTGGACGTCGGGGATCCGGCGCACGACCAGCCGGCCGGGAACCTGCTCGGACTTCCTGGCCGAGGCGAAGGCCGTGAAGTCGATCTCGGCGACGTCGGCACGGGAGATCCACGTCTGTGTCTCCTCCTCGAAGATGGCGTCGGTGTACTCGATCGGCGTCCATGCGTCCTGGTCGATGGTGGTGATCGCCTTCTTGATCGTGGTGGTCATCCGTGCGGTGACCGAGACCGCGGCGCCACCGGCCAGGGCTGCGTGCACGGGCCCGCGGCCGTAGAACGCGGAGTCCATCCGCACCAGCACCAGTCGAGCTGTGCCGAGTAGTCGTCGGCTGGTCCTGACCGCGTCGGCGACCAGCCGCTTGGCGCCACGCGGCGACCCACACGCACCTTTGCGGAGCCGTTGAGCCACGATCACCGGTGCCGCCGTCGCGGTCGTGAGCGTGGCCAGTAGCGCGTTGAGCCCCCGCACCTTGGAGTAGCCGAACCCGGCGCCCTGCTTGGCGTGGCCGTGGACCTCGATGATCGTGTCATCGACATCCAGCAACGCGTACCCCGCCTCGTCGTCGTCCCCGACCCGGGGAGTCCCGATACCCAGCAGGCCGGTGAGCCCGGCCAACGCGATCAGGAACCGAGAGGCGATCGCATCGAGCTGACGGACATGACCGAACGTGAACGCCCGCAGGAACGACCCCAGCGTCGAGGGCGCATAAACCCGGGCAAAGACCCGGCCCATCCCACCGTGCCGCACCACGGCCATGTCATCAATCGAGTCCGCGCCCGCGACCATCCCGCCGACCAGCGAAGCGACCTTCAACCCGGCGTTCGCACCCTTGTCCGTGGGAACCGAGAGATGCTCATCAGCCAGCTCCCGCAGCCCAGCAGCATCCGCCAACGCCAGCACTGGAACCAGTCCGGCCGACGACACGAGATTCGGCTCATCGAACGCCACCGACGTCCGAGCCAGAGTATGAGAGAGTCGCATCTTGAAGATGCCCTCCTTGGATGAGTCCTTTGGAACCTCGCAAGTCCCAAACTCCCAGCCCAGAGGGCATCTTCGCTGTTACGGCACACTCAACACACCAAACCCGATCGGTGGATCGAGGGTTAAGGTTCGGGAGTTGGTGTCACCCCCCAGGCCCAGGCGCGCCTTGACTTTCGGAGTTGCGTCTGGCGAGTGAGGCGCAGCCCTTGTCGGTGAATCACAGTCTTGCCGGGCCTCCGATGCGATCCTCAACCTAAGACGCCTGACGGTGACGACCGCGGCAAATACACCGCGGATGACACCACCGAACGACGCCAAGCCCGCTTCCGGCGCTCAACCGGGTGCCAACCGCGGCGAATACACCGCGGACGGCAGCACCGAACGACGCCAAGCCCGCTTCCGGCACTGACCCGGGTGCCAACCGCGGCGGATACAGCGCGGACGGCACCATCGAACGATCCCAACCGGGGGTTCCGGCGCTCAACCGGGTGCCAACCGCGGCAATTTCACCGCGAATGGCACCACCCAGCGCCCCCCCGGATCGCAAGGGGTCGAGTCCGGCTTCTGCAGGGCCGTGACGGGGTCGGGTTTCTGATGCTATGGCGATGCCCCGCCGGACGGGGCATCGTCATAGCGCAGGAAAATCCCGTGCCCCGGGACTGTCGAAACCGCCCGTTACGGAAGACCCGGGCAGGCTGCGGGCTTCCCATCGTCCGGCTCCGTCTACCTGTCGCCTGGCCCAGCCCCGCGACACCTCACATAGATCTTGACACCACACCCGACGACTGAAGGAACGGCCTTGGGTCTAGAGATCGGGCCCGTCATCAAGGGCGACTCGCCCGGGGGACCGGCCCAAGGCCCAGACCCCGACGACGGCGGCGAGGACGAAACCGGCTAACACCAGTGTCGCCGTCATCCACCTGGGCAGTCCGTGGTGCCAGTCACCGGCAGCGGTGAAGGCGTCCTGGCGGGCCTGCCTGGTCGTTCCCGATGTCGCTCCGGCCGCGTTGGCTCCGGCGACGACACCAGCCGAGGCCAACACCGGCGCCGGAGGTGCCGAGGCGCCCACCGAGGCTTGCAAGGTCGTGACCGGGGCGGCTGGTGCGGGCTGGGCGAAGGCCCAGTCGAGCATGGCCGCGCAGGTGTCGGCCACGTGCCCTTCGGCATGCAGCATCGTGCACATCAGGCGTCGTCCGTTGTGATCGGCAGCCCCCACGAATGAGCCCCGCGCCGCCTTGGTGAACCCGTTCTTGACGCCGAGGGTGCCGGGGTAGACGCCGAGCATCTTGTTATGGCTGTAGATCGGGAAGTACTGCCGACCGGGTCCGAAATCCGTTCCCGCCTTGGGAAAGTCGTATTCGCGAGTGGCCACGATCGCGGCGAGCCGGGGGTCGGCCAACACCGCCCGGCCGAAGAGCGCCAGATCCCGGGCCGAGGTCACCTGGCCGGGAGCGTCGAGTCCTGAGGTGTTGCCCACGTCGGTGTCGGTGGCGCCCAGCCGGGCAGCCTCGGCGAGCATGAGGGACGACGAGGGGCCGTCACCGCCCACGGTCTGGCCGAGCAGTACCGCGGTGTCGTTTCCGCTGGCCATCAGCAGACCGTGCAACAGGTCTTTGGCGCGGTAGACCGAGCCCGCCACGAGGCCCGCGCGGGTACCGTCCACCGTCTCAGCCTCGGGGGTGGCGGTGTAGAGGCCGTCGTCGTTGGGCATGCGCGGACTGAGCGTGAGGGCGGTGAGCAGTTTGAGCGTCGAGGCGGGGGCCAGCTGGGCCCGCGCGTCCTGGGCCGCGAGCACGTCGCCCGAATCGAGGTCCACCACCATCCAGCCCGTCGCCGGCACGGCGGGCGGCCTGCTCAACCCGGCTGCCACCTGCAGGCCCGGCTTGCCGAGCGGATCGCTGTCGGGGTGCACGACGATGGCCGCCGGCAACGGCACCGTGGGCGGGGGCGAAGGAGCGGGGGGCTGCGACCTGGGCAGAGCCAGGCCGGCCTGCGGCCAGCTCATCAGCATCAGCAGCGCCACGACGAGCCCGGTGACGACAGTCCGCGATGCGTGATGCCGGCGTGAGCCCTGAGGAGACATGGCCCGCACCTTACGTGCCGGTCGCGCCCGGGTCCTGCAGGCTGGTCAAACGTCCGCCGCTTCGTCACGGTTCGTGGCTGAGCGGCCACGTTGTGTGACATCGTTGCGGCATGTCCGAGGAATCAACCGACTCGACTCTTCCAGCGGGCCCTCAGCCCACCCCGCAGGTGCCGCAAGAATCGGTCCGCGACGTCGACCCGAATCTTCCAGCGGGCCCTCAGCCCACCCCGCGGGTGCCGCAAGAACCGGCCAGAGATATCGACGTGAGCCTGCCCGGATTCGCCGCGGTTATTCCGGCCGGTGGCGCGGGCACCAGGCTATGGCCACTCTCGCGCGCCGGCTCGCCCAAGTTCTTGCACGACCTCACCGGCTCAGGACGAACCCTGCTGCAGGCGACGTACGACCGGCTGGCTCCGCTGGCCGGTGAGGGCATCCTGGTGGTCACGGGGGCCGCGCACGAGAAGGCCGTCCGAGATCAACTGCCCGGTCTGGGCGACGCCGACCTGCTGGCCGAGCCTTCCCCGCGCGACTCGATGGCCGCCATCGGCCTAGCAGCCGCAGTGCTCGTGCGCCGCGACCCGGAGATCGTGATCGGCTCGTTCGCGGCCGATCACGTGATCACGGGCGCGGACCGGTTCGCCAGTGCCGTCGCGCAGGCCGTGGCAGCGGCCCGCGCGGGGTTCGTGACGACCATCGGCATCGCTCCCTCCTTTCCGGCCACCGGCTTCGGCTACGTGCGGGCCGGCGGTCCGTTGGGAGTGCCTGGGGCCGAGCAGGCCCTCAAGGTGGCCGACTTCGTGGAGAAGCCCGACGCCGAGACGGCCGCCCACTACCTCGCCAGCGGCGAATACTCCTGGAACGCAGGCATGTTCGTGGTGCGCGCCCAGACCCTGCTCGATCACCTGAAGCGGCAGTTGCCCGCCCTGCACGACGGGCTCGTGGCGATCGCGGCGGCCATCGAGGCCGGCAGCGGCGACGAGGCGTTCGCCACCATCTGGCCAGGCCTGACCAAGATCGCCATCGACCACGCCATCGCCGAGCCGGTGGCCGCGAGCGGAGGGGTGGCGGTGGTGCCCGGCACGTTCGAGTGGGACGACGTGGGCGACTGGCACTCCCTGGCCGACCTGCTGCCCGGCGGCACCACGCCCGGCCGACTCTCGGTACTCGGAGACGACTCCCAGGTCATCACGCTCGACTCGTCGGGTGTGATCGTGCCCGCCTCGGGACGGTTGGTGGCCGTTGTCGGCATGACGGATGTGGTGGTGGTCGACACCGGCGACGCGGTACTCGTCACCTCGCGCGCACGCGCCCAGGAGGTCAAGGGCATCGTCGACCAGCTCAAGGGGCAGCAGCGCCTCGACCTCGTCTGAGGCGAGGCCACTCTTCCGATGTGAGGCTGCCCACGTGCGTACGTGGCAGGTGCATCGGGATGTGCCGGGTAGCCTCACGAGCATGACGACGTCGTCCTCAGGTCAGGCCCGGCTGAGCGAGTCCGGGCACCCGATCGAGCCGGTCTACGGACCGGACGCCCTGGCCGGCTGGAACCCCGACGAACGGCTCGGCACGCCGGGGGAGTACCCGTTCACCCGGGGGGTCTACCCCTCGATGTACACGGGCCGCCCCTGGACGATGCGCCAGTATGCGGGCTTCGGCACAGCCAAGGAGTCGAACGAGCGCTACCACCAGCTCGTGGCCGCAGGCACCGGCGGCCTCAGCGTGGCCTTCGACCTGCCTACTCAGATGGGCTACGACTCCGACAATCCCATCTCGCACGGCGAGGTGGGCAAGGTGGGCGTGGCCATCGACTCCCTGGACGACATGCGCACCCTGTTCGGTGGCCTGCCACTGGGCGAGGTGTCCACCTCGATGACGATCAATGCCCCGGCCTCGGTGCTCCTGCTGCTCTACCAGCTCGTGGCCGCCGAGCAGGGCGTGCCGGGCAGCAAGCTCACCGGCACCATTCAGAACGACGTCCTCAAGGAATACATCGCGCGCGGCACCTACATCTACCCGCCGGCACAGTCGCTGCGGCTGATCAGCGACATCTTCGCCTATTGCCAGGCCGAGATGCCGCGCTGGAACACCATCTCCATCTCCGGCTATCACATGGCTGAGGCTGGGGCCACGCCCGCGCAGGAGATCGCGTTCACGCTGGCCAATGCCAAGGAATACGTCCGTGCTGCCCAACGCGCCGGCCTCAATGTCGACGACTTCGCGCCGCGACTGTCGTTCTTCTTCGTCGCCCGCACCACCCTGCTCGAAGAAGTGGCGAAATTCCGTGCGGCCCGGCGCATCTGGGCCCGCATCATGCGCGACGAGTTCGGCGCCAAGAATCCGAAGTCGATGATGCTGCGCTTCCACACCCAGACTGCGGGCGTGCAGCTGACCGCACAGCAACCCGAGGTGAACCTCGTGCGGGTGGCGCTGCAAGGCCTCGGGGCGGTACTCGGCGGCACGCAGTCGCTGCACACCAACTCCTACGACGAGGCCATTGCCCTGCCTACCAACAAGGCCGCCCGATTGGCTTTGCGCACCCAGCAGGTCATTGCCTATGAGACCGACGTGTGTGCCACGGTCGATCCCTTTGCCGGCTCCTATGTGGTGGAAAGTCTCACCGACGACGTGGAGGAGGCCGCCCTGGCCCTCATCCAGGCCGTCGACGACAAGGGTGGCGCGGTGGCGGCCATCGAGGAGGGCTTCCAGAAGGAAGAGATCGAGCGCTCCGCGTACGCCATCGCCCGCCAGATCGACGACGGCGAGCGCACCGTGGTGGGCGTCAACCGCTTCACGATCGACGACGACGAGCCCTACGAGCCGTTGCGCGTCGACCCGGCGATCGAGGCGGAGCAGTGTGAGCGGCTGGCGGCACTGCGCGCCGCGCGCGACAACGGCGCCGTCGACCGGGCGTTGGACGAGGTGCGGGCAGCCGCGGCCTCCGACGTCAACATCCTGGGCCCGATGAAGCAGGCGCTGGCGGCCATGGGCACGGTCGGGGAGGTGTCCAACGCCCTGCGCGACGTGTGGGGCACCTACCAGCCTCGCGACAGTTTCTGAGGTGCGTGCTTGACTAGGAACGGCCACGCCCACGCGCCGGGGCCCGATATTGTGGACTCCATCGTGGACATCTCTACTCACCTCGCCCCGCTGACCGAGGAGCTCATCGCCTTCCGTCGCGATCTGCACTCATACCCCGAGACCGGTCGGACGGAGGTGCGCACCACCGCCGTCCTCGCCGAGCGTCTGCGGGCGGCCGGCCTCCAGCCGCAACTGCTGGACGGAACCGGCCTGATCTGTGACATCGAGCCCGCAGACGGCCTCAACCATCTCGTGGGCCTGCGGGCCGACCTCGACGCGCTGCCGTTGGCCGACGAGACGGGCACACCGTGGGCGAGCACCATTCCAGGCGTGGCGCACGCCTGCGGCCACGACGTGCACACCACCGTCGTGCTGGGGGCGGGATTGGTGCTCGCCGCGCTGCGCGACGCCGGACAGCTGCCGTGCAGAGTGCGGCTGATCTTTCAGCCGGCCGAGGAGCAGGCGCCCGGCGGCGCTATCGACGTGCTCGCCAGCGGCGCGGTCAAGGGAGTCGACCGCATCTTCGCCGTGCACTGCGACCCGCACGTCGACGTGGGCCAGGTAGGCCTCAAGGTCGGGCCCATCACGTCGGCGTCCGACCATGTGCTGGTACGGCTCACCGGCAAGGGCGGCCACACCTCCCGCCCGCACCTCACCGGCGATCTGGTGTTCGCGCTGGGCCAGGTGATCACCCAGTTGCCAGCGATCCTCAACCGGCGCGTCGACCCTCGCTCGGGCGCGAGCCTCGTGTGGGGGAGGGTCGACGCCGGCGGTGCGTACAACGCCATTCCCAGCCATGGCGAGGTGGAGGGCACGTTGCGGGTGCTGCAGCGGGGAGCGTGGCGGCAGGCCGGCGAGCTGCTGCGGGAGGCCTTGGTCGACGTGGTCGCACCGCTGGATGTCACGGCCGAGCTGCAGCACACGCACGGGGTGCCACCCACGGTCAACGAGCCCACGGCGGTGGCGATCTTCGGGGCGGCAGCGCGTGCGGAACTGGGGCCCGACGCGCCGGTTCCCACCGAGCAGAGCCTCGGTGGTGAGGATTTCGCCTGGTATCTCGAGCAGTTCGACGGTGCGCTCGCGCGTCTGGGCACCCGCACGCCCGGCGGTCAGACGTTCGACCTGCACCGTGGTGACTACGAGCCCGACGAGTCGGCGATCGGTGTCGGCGTGCGGCTGCTGGCCCGGTGCGTGCTGGAGTCGGCGGCGCAGGCGCAATCGTGACGATGAAGGCTGCCAGGTCTCGGTCTGCACCGAACTGGCCCGACGTGAGACGGCCTGACCTGAAGTGGCCCGACCCGAAGTGGCTTGGCCGCACGTCGGGGCCCGCCCTGGTCGGCACCGCTCTGGTCGCCTGTGTTCTCGCCGGTTGCACGACGCAGGCCAAGGTGTCGGCTTCCCAGCCCAGCGAGGCGTCCGCAAAGGACCCGCTCGTGGGCTGCCAGGTCACCGACGAGGCGGGCATCGACGACGTCGGCCTCAATGCCCAGGTACAGGCGGCGCTCGCAGAGCTGCACAAGACGCACAATCTCAAGCCGTTGACCGTCGAGTCGGCCACCGCTGCCGATGTGGTTCCCAACGTCGCCTCGCTGCTGGCGCAGGACTGTGCCGTGCTCATCGGCTCGGGCGCGACCACCCGTGACGCGGTTCAGGCTGCGGCGCAACGGGATCCGAAGCTGAAGGTGCTCGTCGTCGGCGCACCGCTGACCGGCGCCGACGGCACGCCCGGCCTGCTGCCCAACGGCCAGTCGGTGCAGTTCGATGCAGGCCAAGCCGGTTACCTGGCCGGCTACCTCGCGGCCGGTGCCAGCACGTCGGGCAAGGTGGCCGTGCTCGGCGGCGCACAGGTGCCAGGCACCACAGCGGTGATGGACGGTTTCGCCGACGGCGTCGCCGCCTACAACGCTGCCAATGCCAATGCCGGCAACGCTAAGCCCGTTGCCGTCCTGGGCTGGGACAAGGCAACGCAGGCAGGCACTTTCGCCGGAAACAACACCAACGAGACCGCAGGCAAGGCAGCCGCGAAGTCGCTGATCGACCAAGGCGCTGACGTGGTGCTGCCCGTGGGCGGACCCTTCGGCATCGGCGCTGCGCAGGCTGCCAAGGACAAGCCCGGCACGCGCGTGATCTGGATCGGTGAAGACGGTTCCACCGCCGACGGCTTGCCCGGGCTGGGCGGAGTGGTGCTGGCATCGGTGGTCGAAGACGCGCAGGCTCCGGTGGTAGCCGCTCTCACCCGGATCGAGCAGGGGCAGTTCTCCAATACTCCCTATGTCGGCACGGTGAAGAACGGTGGCATCACGCTGGTGCCGGGCAAAGACCTGGGTTCGAGTATTTCGCCGGCGCTCAGCAAGCAAGTGGCCGCAGTGACCAAACAGCTCAAAGATGGCAACTCGCAGGCCACCCCGCCGGCCAACCCGCAGCCGACGCCTCAGCCCACCCCGTAAGCGACGCGCCCCGATTTCTGGTGAGCGGCACTGACTCTGTGTAACCGTCCGAAGGGCCGCCTGAGTAGTGGCTGAGCGGTAGGGTGCCCGAGTGACGCAGCTTGGGAGCCCGGTCGATGTGCCCATCGACTGGGACGAACTGCGACGCTCGGCGCGGCAGGCGATGCAGCGGGCCTATGCCCCGTATTCGCATTTCCCGGTGGGAGCCGCCGCCCTGGTGCACGACGGCCGCGTGGTGAGCGGCTGCAACGTCGAGAACGCCTCCTACGGCCTCACGCTGTGTGCGGAATGCTCGCTGGTCTCCGCGTTGGCGATGAGCGGTGGCGGCCGGCTGGTGGCGTTCGTCTGCGTGGACGGTGCCGGCGAGCTGCTCATGCCGTGCGGCCGGTGCCGGCAACTGCTGTTCGAGCACGGTGGCCCCGACCTGCTGCTGTGGACGCCGCGCGGCCACGTGCCGATGAGCGCGGTGCTGCCGGATGCTTTCGGGCCGAAGGATCTCGACGATTTCGGGGCCCGCGGCAGCACGGATACGACACTATGAGCGCGATGAGCCCTGAAGCAGCCGGAACTCTGGCAGACCGCATCCGGCGGGCGCCCAAGGTGGCATTGCACGATCATCTCGACGGCGGGTTGCGGCCCGCCACCGTCCTTGAGCTGGCTGATCAGATCGGCCATCCGTTGCCCGCTCAGGACGCGGCAGGCTTGGCCTCCTGGTTTTACGCGGCTGCCGACTCCGGTTCGCTGGAGCGCTACCTCGAGACGTTCGCGCACACCGTGGCCGTGATGCAGACCTCCGACAGCCTGTTTCGCGTCGCCAGGGAGTTCGCTCTCGATCACGCAAGCGACGGGGTGGTCTACGCCGAGGCGAGGTACGCCCCCGAGCAACACATGCTGAACGGACTGGACCTCGACACCGTCGTCTCGGCCGTCGACGCCGGCCTGCGGGCCGGCGAGGGGGAGGCCGCCGCCAAGGGGCAGTTCATCAAATGCGGCAGCCTCGTGACGGCCATGCGGCACGCCGCCCGCGGTCGAGAGATAGCCGAACTCGCTGTGCGACACCGCGACAGCGGCGTGCTGGGTTTCGACATCGCCGGTGCCGAGGCGGGATACCCGCCCTCTCGTCACCTTGATGCCTTCGACTATCTGCACCGCGAGAACTTCCCGGTGACGATCCACGCGGGCGAGGCGTTCGGGCTGAAGTCCATCTGGGAGGCCGTGCAGGTGTGCGGCGCCGACCGGCTCGGGCACGGCGTGCGCATCGTGGACGACATCAGCACCGGCCCCGACGGGTTGCCCGAGCTCGGCCGGCTGGCGACCTGGGTCCGGGACAAGCGGATTCCCCTGGAGCTGTGCCCGTCGTCCAACGTTCAGACGGGGGCCGCGGCGAGCATCGCCGAACATCCGGTCACGTTGCTCAAAGACCTCTGGTTCCGGGTGACGGTCAACTGCGACAACCGATTGATGTCGGGCACCACGATGACCAAGGAGCTGACCCTGCTGGTGGAGCAGGCGGGTTGGACGATGGCCGACCTGCGTCGGATCAGCCTCAACGCCATGAAGAGCGCCTTCCTGCACTACGACGAGCGCCTCGCGCTGATCGAGAACGTCATCAAGCCCGGCTGGTCGGCGTTCGTGGACGGTTAGTGCCCACCTGGGTCAGCGGTGTGCGCCGACGAGACCCCATCGCTTCAGAGGAGGTAGATCGTGAGCGTGTACACGGCAGCGCAACGGCTGCCGCCGCAGGTGGTGGCGGTCGGCCTCACCACGCTTGATGTCATCCAACGGATCACCGGCTCGATCGTGATCGGCGGCAAAGTCTTCTCCACCGGGGTCGAGGCCGTCGCGGGTGGGCCCGCGGCCAACGCGGCGATCACCGCAGCGGCGCTGCTCGGCAGTGCTGAGCTGGTCTCGGCACTGGGGTTCGGGCCGGGGGCCGATGCCTGCGACGCGGACCTGAGCCTGCACGGGGTGCACGTGCTCGACTGCGCACCGGTGAACGGGTGGTCGATACCCATCTCCAGCTGCGTCGTCGCCGACAACGGCGAACGCACCGTGGTCGCGCCGGGGGCTCGGCACACGTCGCTCGACCTGTCCGATGAGGCGATCCGAGCATTGCAGGCGGCCGACGTGCTGCTGCTCGACGGGCATCACCCCACGCTGGCCGAACAGGCCCTCGATGTGGTGCGGCCCGAGTGCATCACCGTGCTCGACGCCGGCAGCGTCAAACCGCGGGTGGAGACGTGGCTGCCGCGGCTCGACGTGCTGGCTGCCTCGGCCGACTACGCCGCAGAGCTCGGCCTCACTCCTGAAGAGGCCTGCGCCCACGGCCTGGCGGCAGGGTGCGGTGCGGCGCTCGTCACGCAGGGAGCCGGCCCCGTCGTATGGCAGCGCGCGGACCGGCCGCTGCACCAGACCCCCGTCCGTACCGTCACAGTGCGCGACACCCTAGGTGCCGGGGACGCCTTCCACGGCGCCCTGGCAGCGGCACTGGGGCTCGCGGCTCAGCGCAGCGAGGTGCGACTTGCCGGCTTCGCCCGGGTCGTGGCCTCGGCCGCGGAGGTAGCCACGCGTCGGGTGGAGACCGCCGGTGCCCGAAGCTGGCTCAGCACTCTTGAGCTGGCACGAGAGTAGGCTGCGCGGGAAGTCAATCGCTCAAGGGGGAGATCGTCTGACGAGAGTCATGGCGGGCGTCTGCCTTGGGGTGCTTTCTACCTTCGTGGTCTGGGCATTTCAGTGGGCAATCGCAGCACATCGGGAAAGCACGCTCGGTCTGCGAGAACCAGCCTCGGCGCTGGTCATGCGTTTCGACGGCGACAAACCGGCCACGACCCAGCCGTCGCCGGCCGGTGCGATCGGATACTGCGGTTGAGCGATGGGTCGTCGAACTGTGACGTTGTTCGTTGAGATGGCACCAAGGTGGTCACCGATGGGCGAAGAACGTGACAGCTGGACGCGCGTCGGGCGCCTGACAGCGCTCTGACAGCCGATGACAGCGGGCCCGGACGACACTGGTTGACATGCCCCGCACCACGGGGCCCTGAACAACGACGTTCTTGTGACCAACGACGACCCTGCGAACAACGGGGTCCCAAGAACAGTAAGGAGGCCCTCATGGCAACCGCGGAACTCGCCTTCGAAGCCGTCGGCCTGCGCAAGCGCTTCGGCGACTTCGAAGCCCTCAAGGGCATCGACCTCGCTGCCCGCCCCGGCATGGTGCTCGGGGTGCTCGGCCCCAACGGCGCGGGCAAGACCACTGCCGTCCGTATTCTCTCCACGCTGCTCCGCCCCGACGGCGGCACGGCCCGAGTGGCCGGCCACGACGTGCTCGCCGAGCCGGTGGCCGTCCGCCGCCTGATCGGGCTCACCGGGCAGTACGCCTCCGTCGACGAGACGCTCACCGGCACCCAGAACCTCGTCATGATCGGTCAGCTGCTCGGGCTGCGCACCCGTGACGCTCGGGCCCGCGCCGCCGAACTGCTCGCCTGGTTCGACCTCAGCGAGGCCGCCGGCAAGCAGGCGCGGCATTACTCCGGCGGCATGCGCCGCCGGCTCGACCTGGCCGCCAGCCTCGTCGGGCGTCCGCCCGTGATCTTCCTCGACGAGCCCACCACCGGTCTCGACCCGGCCAAGCGCGAGGAGATGTGGCAGGTGGTGCGCAACCTCGTGGCCGACGGCTCTACCGTGCTGCTCACCACCCAATACCTCGAAGAGGCCGACGCGCTCGCCGACGAGATCACCGTGATCGACCGCGGCCAGGTGGTGGCCCACGACACCGCGCGCGGCCTCAAGAAGGCCATCGGCGGCCAGCGCGTCGAGGTGGTGCCCAGCGATCCCGACGACCTCGCGCAGTGTGCCCAGGTGTTGGCCCGCTATGGCTCGGGCGACGTGCGCTCCGGCGGTGCCGGACTCATCGTTCCCGTGCGCGACGACGCCGCGCTCGCACCGATCGTCGCCGAGCTCGCCCTCCAGGGCATCGCGCTCACCGAGCTCAGCCTGCACCTGCCCAGCCTCGACGAGGTCTTCCTCACCCTTACCGGTGCCCGCCCCGACGGCACCCAGGACACGAACTCGGAGGTGGCGGCATGACCAGCACCACCGCGGCAACCCCCACTGCCAGCAGAACCCTTGTCACTGCAGACGTTCCACGCGGCACCGGCCTGTTGCGCGCCTCGCTCGTACTCGCGAAGCGCTCGCTCATTCGCACCTTCCGCACCCCTGAGTCCCTGGTGGACGTGACCCTGCAGCCCGTGCTGTTCCTCGGTTTGTTCACCTACATCTTCGGCGGTGCGATCGCGGCCGGCTCGCAGACGGCCTACCTCACCTACCTCGTGCCGGGCATGCTCGGCCAGACCATCGCCATGGCCTCGGTGTCGATCGGGGCCAACCTCCACACCGACATCGAGAAGGGGGTCTTCGACCGGTTCCGATCGTTGCCCATCCCACGGTTGGCGCCGCTGCTCGGTGCGGTGCTGGCCGACTTCGTGCGGTACCTGATCCTGTTCGTCGTCACCATCGGCACCGCCATGGTGATGGGATATCACGTGGTCTCGTGGCCGGGCGCCCTGGCGTCGCTGGCGCTGTCGATCCTGTTCTCGCTCTGCCTGTGCTGGTTGTCTGTGCTGATCGGCATGTCGGTGCGGTCGTCGGGTGCGGTCACCGGCATCGTCATGCTGATCATGTTCCCGCTCTCGTTCGGTTCGAGCGCCTTCGTCAACCCCGCCACGATGCCCGGCTGGCTGCAGGCGTTCGTGCACGTCAACCCCTTGACGCACCTCATCGAGTCGGTGCGCGGCCTGATGGCCGGCTCGCTCGACACCAGCGCCCTGGCCTGGACCGGGGTCTGGATGGCCGGGTTCCTCGTGGTCCTGGTGCCGCTGGCCATGCGCGCCTACAACCGCAAGGCCTGATTGCCTACTCGCCCGGTTTCGATCCCCAGTGTTGCGGGATCGAGCCGGGCGATCGCATCGCTGCGGTTCAAGGCCCGGCCGTGGTCGTACCGTGCCTCGAACTGTGGTCCCAGCTTCTGGCGCAACGCAGCAGTGAGCTCCACGGCGAACCCCAAGGTCGGGTCGGCCTTGCCGCGCAGGGAATCGGCGGCGCCCAGCATGGCCGCGGCCTGGCGGGCGTGGCCCCTGCGATATGCCACCAGGGCGACAGCGGAGCCGACCGTGGCGAAAAATGGCTGATCGTCGGTGGCGAGTGCGGACTCCCATGCGGCCGGAAGATAGCCGGCCGCCCGATCGAGGTCGTCGGGCTCCCACATCACGGCCAGCCACATCACGGCCAGGGCGTGCACGTAGGTGTGGACATCGGTGGCGGCCCGGCCCTCCAGCCGTCCGATGACGGACTCCAGTTCGGTGCGAGCCGTGCTCAGCTTGGCGGCATCGCCGCGGGCCAAGGCGATCAGCCCCTGCATGGAGGACAGCGACACCTGCCAGAACAGGTCCAGGGGGTCGGGCTGGCTGCCTTGTGGCCGAACGGTTTCCGCCTGCACCAGCGCCTCGGCCTCGTTGAGGTCGCCGCGCGCGATCAGCAGCTGGATCAATCCCGGCAGCAGAAACGGTCGGTCTCCGACGCCGCCGACCCGTTCGCCGAGTCGCAACGAGTCGCGGGCGTCGGCGATCGCGCCGTCGAGGTCGCCGTCCAAGCCGCGCAGGTACGACCGCGAAGCGAGGGCCTGGGACGCCGTCCAGGCATGTGTCTCGGGGTCGATCTCGTCGAGCACCGCCGCGACGTCGGTGCGCATCTGCTCCAGGTCGCCGATGTTCTGCGCGAACATAGCGCGCACGCTGAGCAAGATCGTGCGCCCGGCCGATCCGTCGTGTCGCTCGGGCATCGCGGCAATGCGATCGAGACCGCGGTCGACGACGCGCCGGCCCTCGTCGTGCTGGCCGCACATGTGCAGCAGCACCGAAAGCAACAGGCTGATGCCCCAATGCTCGCCCTCGTGGCGGCCCAGCTCACGCAGCATCTCTTGCACGGTCGCATCGTGCGCGTCGAGGACCATCCGCCCGGCGTCGCCCATGAGACCGATGGCCGTGACACACCACCAGGTGACCTCGCGCTGGCCGCCCAGCGCCAGCACCGGTGGCACCCAGCGCCGCACCTCCTCGTCCTGGTTGAGGATCATCCAGGGCCAGATCCGGTACAGGATCATCGCTCGGGCCCGGACGTCCTGCTTGGTCTCGATCAGGTAGACCAGGGCCGCTTCGAGGTTTTCCGTCTCCACCACCATCGACTCCAGGGCCGAGAAGCGACTCACGTCGCCCGAGCTCACCCGTCGGGCGAGAGCCAGGTAGTGGCGGGCGTGGCGTTGACGCGCGCTGGTCATCTCTTTCGACCGCACCAACTGCTCCAGGCCGTACTCGCGGATGGTCTCGAGCTGCGAATAACGGGTCTGCTGTTCCAGCCCTGACGGCGGCAGCGCCACCACGAGGCTCTTCTCCACCAGGGCGTCCAAGGCCTGCGACACCTCGCCCAGCCCCACCAGTCGATCGGCGCAGACCTGCCGGACGGAGTGCCGGGTACCGCCCCCGGCGAACACCGAAAGACGTTCGAGCACAATGCGTTCCGAATCACTCAGCAGTTCCCAGCTCCATTGCACCAGGGCGCGCAGAGTGCGGTGCCGGCCAGCCTTGGTACGGCTGCCGCCCACCAGCAACGTGAAGCGGTCGTCGAGGCCGGAAGCCAGCTCGCGCAGCGACATCACACGCAGTCTGGCCGCGGCCAGCTCCAGGGCCAGCGGCAGGCCGTCGAGCCGTCGGGTGATCGACACCACGTCGGCGAGCGTCCTGGCATCGAGCGTGAATCCGGGGCTGGCCGCGCTCGCCCGCTCCACGAAGAGCCTGACGGCTGCGGACGTCGCGGCGCTCTCGAGATCGGGCTCGGCGGCCGGCAGCGGCAAGGACGACAGCGGCACGAGAACCTCGCCGTCGATGGCCAGAGCCTCCCGCGTGGTGGCCAGCACGGTGAGCTCGGGCACGTGCTGCAGCAGATATTCGGCGTAGGCCGCAGCGTCGACGAGATGCTCGCAGTTGTCCACCACGACGACCGCAGGGGCGGCTCGCAGGTGAGCCAGCAGCCGGGCCGACAGCGGCTCCGACTCGGTGGTCGCCATCCCGGCCGGGGCGGGCAGCCGCAGGTCGCGGGCGAACACAGCATCGAGGTCGGAGTCCGCCGTGACAGCTGCCAACTCCACCACGCCCACCCGGGCACCGGCGGCTGTCAGCCGCCGGGCCACCTCCAGCGCCGTACGGGTCTTACCGGCGCCGCCAGGTCCGATGACGGTGACGAGCCGGTTGCTCGCCAGCAGCCGTTCCAGACGTGCCAGGTCGCCGTCCCGGCCCACGAAGCTGGAGACCGCCCGGGGTGGCCCTCCGAGCGGAGAAGACGGCTCAGCAGCTGTAGTGGTCTTGGTACTCGCGCCGTTGGCGGGCAACTCACCGCGGAGCAGACTCAGGTGCAGCTCCTGCACGGCCGGGATGGGGTCGAGCCCCAGCTCGTCGGCGAGCCGGCGCCGGGTGCGCTCGTAGGCGGCGAGCCCCTCGGTGGGACGTCCGGCCGCGGCGGCCGCCCGCAGCAGCACCGCCAAACCGTCCTGGCGGCCGGGATGCTCGGTGATCAGGCTCGAGAGCGCCGCGAGCGCCTCCGACGGTTGCCCTGCGCCCACCTGGGCCTCGGCCAGCTGCACCCGTGCTCCGACGACGACGTCGTCGAGCGCCGCAGCCTCGGCCCGGGCCCAGGGCAGATCGCGCACCTCAGGCATGGCCGGTCCACGAACGTGGGCGATCGCCTGGGCCAGCAGGTCGCGGGCCTGCGCGCACCGCCCTGCGGACTGAGCCACCACGGCCTGTGCTCGCGCGTTGCGCACCGCCTCGACATCACAGCGGGTCGCCTCCAGCCGATATCCGACGGAGGTCTGCTCCACTGCCGAACCGCCGACAGCCTTGCGGAGCCGGGCCACCAACGACTGCAGTGCGGCCCGCGGATTGGCGGGCAGCTGCTCGTCCCACAGGTCGTCCACGAGGTCTCCGGTAGACACCGAGGTGCCGGCGTCGAGCACTAGCCGGTGCAACAGCCGGGTCAGGGTGCCGCCGCCGACGGTGACGGCCCGGCCGTCCGCGCGCACGACCAGCGGGCCGAGCACGTCGACCTCGAGGCGGGCAGGGTGAGCGGGCGGCACGAATCCGATCTTGCCAGGCCACACGAAACCGCACCGGGCAATATGTGTTCCGTCCTCCCAAAGTGACCTCGGGTCACGTTTGTGCCACGGTGATTGCACAAATTTGGACGACTGCGCAAGGATGCGACTCATCAAAGAGGCAGGGCCGCCTCATCATTTCCGACTACCACCCACCCGGGAAGTCGGCCAAGTTGAGCGGAGGTGGCGCGATGACAGACACTGCCGAACGCAGCGGGGGACACAGTTCACTCGACGCCGAACAAGTTGGTTACAAGCAGTCCCTAGGACGGCGACACGTCCAGATGATCGCCATCGGTGGCGCCATCGGAACAGGTCTCTTCCTGGGGTCGGCATCTCGCCTGCACAGCACCGGCCCGGCTCTGCTGATCAGTTACGCCTTCGTCGGCGCCATCGCCTACCTGCTGATGCGCGCGCTGGGCGAACTGGTGCTGCACCGGCCCACCTCGGGCGCGTTCGTCTCGTACATGCGCGAGTTCTACGGCGAGTTCGCGGCGTTCCTCACCGGGTGGATGTACTGGCTGAACTGGGCGCTTACCGGCATCGCGGAACTGTCCGCGGTCGGGCTGTACATCCAGCATTGGTGGCCGCTGATGCCCACGTGGGCAACGGTCCTCATCGCCTTGGCCGTGGTGCTCATCATCAACCTGCTCTCGGCGCGAGCCTTCGGCGAGTTCGAGTTCTGGGCCTCGGTGGCCAAGGTCGGCGCCATCGTGATCTTCCTTATCGTGGGTCTCGTCGTGGTGATCGGCCGCCTGCACATCGGTGGCCACCAGGCAGGTCTGCAGAACCTGTGGAGCAACCCGGGCGGCTTCTGGCCCTCCAGCGGCGACTACAACTGGTACGGCCCGATCCTCGTGATGTCAGGCGTGGTGTTCGCCTACGCCGCCATCGAGATGGTGGGTGTGGCAGCCGGCGAGATGGCCGACCCCGACCGCGAGGTGCCAAAGGCCGTCAACGCCGTCATCTTCCGGATCGCCGTCTTCTACTGCGGCTCGATCCTGCTGCTCGTCTGCATGCTGCCGACCACCGACTACAAGGCAGGGATCAGCCCGTTCGTCACGGTATTCGGCCGGATGGGCCTCGACTGGATGGGCGACCTGATCCAGGTGGTGCTGATCATCGCCGCCATGTCGAGCCTCAACTCCGGGTTGTACTCCACCGGCCGGGTGCTGCGTAGCCTCGGCATGGCCAAGCAGGCTCCGCCTTTCACGCTCAAGATGAGCGCGTCCGGTGTTCCCTGGGCGGGCATCGTCATGACGTCGATCGTCTATGTGTTCGGTGCCGTGCTCAACGCGCTGACCCCCTCGGCCTTCGAGATCGCCCTTGAGGCGTCGGCCATCGGCGTGCTGTTCACCTGGAGCACCATCTTCTTGAGCCAGCTCCGGCTGCGCAGCCTGGTGAACCGTGGCGTCATTCCCAAGAGCCCGTTCCAGATGCCCGGTTACCCGATCACCAGCTACGTCGGCCTGGCCTTCCTGGTGCTGGTGGTGATCGGCATGGCCGTCAGCGGTTGGCAGTCGTCGCCGTACTTCTGGCAGAAGACCGACTTCATCGTGGTGGTCTTCGGCATCCCGGTGCTGGCCATTGTGCTTTTCGTCAGCTGGATGTTCGTCCGGCCGGGAGTGGTCGCCAACACCGGCAACAGGCTCAAGGCCGTCTGGTCGAACGACGGACCCACCTACGGGCCGCGGACTCCCGCAGCCTCGAACGACAAGGAGGCCTGACCCATGCGCAGTCGCCCCGCACGACGGCTCCTCAGCTGCCTGGCCGCCATGGCGCTCGTGGGTGCCATGGCCGCCTGCTCCTCCAGTCCCAACACCACCCCCGCCACCGACAACGGCGCAACGGGTAACGGAAAGCTGACCATCGGCATCGCCAGTGACGAGCCGGGAGTCAGCCTGCGTACCAACGACGGCTACACCGGGTTCGACATCGACACGGCTGAGTACGTGGCCGGTCAGCTGGGTGTGCCCATCAAGAACATCACCTGGAAGGAGGTCGACCCGGCGCAACGGCTCACGGTGCTGGAGAACGGCTCGGTCGACCTCGTGGTCGCCACCTTCTCGATGACTCCCGAGCGCGAGGCGAAGATCGACTTCGCAGGGCCGTACTTCGTAGCGCACCAAGACCTGCTGATCCGGCGCAACGACACGTCGATCTCGGGCCCGGACAGCCTGGACGGCAAGACTGTGTGCGAGGCGGCGGGCACCACCTCGGCCGACTACATCACCAAGAACTACGCGGGACGGATCAAAGTCCGCCAGGTGCCGACGTTCTCGGAGTGCGTGCGAGACCTGGCCAGCGGTGACGTCGATGCGGTCTCCACCGACGACCTCATCCTGGCTGGCTATGCGGCCGAGCCTCAGTACAAAGGGCTCTTGAAGGTCGTGGGCGCGGGATTCACCGATGAGAAATACGGCATCGGCATCAAGAAGGGTGACACCAAGATGGTCACCAAGGTGAATGCCGCCCTGAAGAAGTACATCGACTCCGGTTCATGGCGCAAGGCTCTCGACCAGACCGTGGCGCCATCCGGGTATTCCATCCCCAGCCCGCCCACCCCTGGCAGCTGACCGGCGCGGATGACCTCAATCCAGCAGGAGCCGGGCGAGCTGGCCAGTCAGCTCGCCCGGTTCCCTCCTTTCGACGCCTTGGACGCCAAGGTGCTCGCCGGCATCGCCGAAGCGACGACGGTCGTGCACTACCGGCCGGGCGAGCTCATCCTCGACGCGTTCGTCCATCGGGCGACCGAGCTGTACGTGGTGCTCGCCGGGCAGGTCAACGTCTGGAATGACACTGAGGGCGTGGGCCTCACGCCTGACGAGACCGTGCTCGCGGGCGGCATGTTCGGCTATTCCACGATGCTCACCGAGCGCTCCATCGGGCCGCGCGCAGTCGCGATGAACGACGTGACGATCGCCAAGATTCCGGCCGCCCAGGCCACCCAGGCCTTCGCCTCCACCCAGGGCGCACGCTTCCTAGTGCTCAGCTACACAGGCCGCTTGCGGCTGTCATTGCCCGCGCTGGGATTGGTGGACGATCTCGTGCATCGGCCGCCCCTGGTGGTGGCAGCGCACGACACAGCCGCAGAGATCGCCCGGCGCATCACCGACGAGCATCGGGTGTGCGCGGTCGTGACGCTGCCGGGGGGTGGCCATCGGCTGGTGACCGACGCCAGCCTGCGGCAACGAGTCGTTGCCGAAGGACTGCCTGGCACAGCCCCGGCCACGGAGGTACTCGCCCCCGAAGTGCCCAGCGCTGCGCTGGGCGAGTCGGCCGGCGAAGTGCTGATCCGGATGCTCGACGCCGATGCCGACGCGGTGGTGATCACCGACCGCACCCAACAGCTGCACGGGGTGGTGACCCTGCGCGACTTCGCCCTCAGCCCGACCACGGCCGATCGCCTGCTGCGCGAACAGCTCCGCAGCGCGGCTGATACCGCGAGCCTCATCGAGCACGCTCGTCAGGTACCCGCCCTCATCGACGAGCTGCACGCGCGGGGGCTGTCGGCGGGGCTGTCGATCGCCGTCTTCTCGGCCTTTCTCGATGTGGCGATCAGACGGGCCATCGAGCTGGTGTTCGCCGCCCATCCGGAGCTGTCGGTCGACGACTTCACGTGGCTGTCGCTCGGCAGCAACGGCCGCCGGGAGGCCGTGCTGTCGTCCGACATCGACTCGGCCGCCGCCTTCGTCGACGGCACCTCTCCCGAAGTGATCGGACGATCGCGGGCAGCCTTCGCCGAGATCAACCAAGTGCTCGGCCAGGCCGGCTTGGCGGCCGACCATCACGGCACCTCCGCCTCCCAGGCGACCTTTGCCCGTACCAACGCCGAATGGCGGGCAGCGGCTCGGGTGTGGATGGATGCGCCGGAGAAGAACAACGGCGCGATCATGACGTCGCTGCTCGTCGACGGGCGGCCGATCTACGGCGATCCGGGCCTGGCGGCCGTCACGCTGGTGTTCTCCGAGCTGCGCGGGCACCCGGGCACGCTGCGGCTCCTGCTGCAGGACACGTTGGCGCGGCGGGCCAAGCTCGGATCGACCCGCGACTCCCTGCTGCGCCGGGTGGCACCCTTCAACCTGAAGAAGGACGCCATGCTGCCCGTGGTGAACCTGGCCCGCTGGGCGGCCTTGAGCGTGGGCTCGTCGGTGCTGCCCACGGTCGAACGGCTGCGTGCGGCGGCAGGCTCGTCCATGCTGCCCGACGACCAGGCCACCACGCTGATCGAGGTATTCGAGGCGCTGCAGCGGCTGCGGCTGCGTCGACAGCTGATGCAGTATCGGCAAGGTCAGACCGTCTCGGATCAGCTGACCGTGGGGGAGCTTTCGCCCATGGACCGCAGCATGGTGGGTCAGGCAGTGCGTGAGATCACGGCGATCCAGCGCCGGATGACGAACGTCGCCATGTACGTCGCGGCCGATGAATGGGCGCAGCCGGAGCCGTCATGAGCAGCGCGCCAGGCACCCGGCTACCGCGCCGGGTGGCCGTCATCGGAGACGTCGGCGGCCACCTGCGTGAGCTCACGAACGAGCTGGCCAGGTTGGGGGCCGACCCGCGCACCGGGGCGTTGCCCGACGATCTGCTCGTCGTGCAGGTGGGCGACCTGGTGCATCGCGGCCCGGAGTCGGACGCCGTGATCGCGCAGGTCGACCACTACCTCACCACCCAGCCCGGCAACTGGATCCAGCTGGTGGGCAACCACGAGGCGCAATACCTGCGTGAACCGGCGTTCGACTGGTACGAGACCGTATCCCGCGAGAGCCAGCAGAGCATCCAGCGTTGGTGGAGCACAGGGGCCATGCAGGCCGCCGTGTGGCTCGACACCGTCCGCGGCCCGTTCCTGGTGACGCATGCCGGCCTCACCGCCAACTTCTGGCGGGCGGTGCTCGACACACCCCCCACGGCGGCTGCGGCGGCCGTAGCCCTCAACTCCCTCAGGGACCGCCGCGAGGAGGCGCTTTTCCGTCCGGGCGTGATGTTGCGCGGTGGGCGCCCCCACCGCACGGCGGGCCCGATCTGGGCCGAGGCCGGCCAGGAGCTGATTGCCAGCTGGCTCGACACCCGGATGCCGTTCAACCAGGTGCACGGGCACAGCTCGGTCTACGACTGGGAACGACAGACTCTGCGCTGCCCGTCCAAGGTTGCCGAGCTGACCGTGATCGACGACGAGGCCAAGCACGAGATCACCGAGGTGGGTGGCGGCGTCATCGTGGGCATCGACCCGGGCCACGGCACGAGCTCACGTACTCCCTGGCGCTCCTGGGAGAGCCTGCTGCAGCAGGAGCCGGACGCTACAGACCCTTGGGATGCCAGACCGTCTTCGTCTCCGTGAAGCGCAGGATGCGTCCCGGGCCGTTGGGGGGCTGCTGCCAGTCCGGTTCGCCTACCGGCGGGCGGACCACTCGCTTGAGGGTCTGTGCGGCGGCTGCCTCCAGCGCCACCGGATCGACCCCACCCCGCGCCTCCACGTGGGAGCCGGCCGCGCCGGTGAGGTCGAGGGCGTTGACGTCGGCGTGCGAGGCCAGCGTAGGGGCGAGATCTGCCAGGGTGCCGGTGAGTAGATTCACCACCCCGCCAGGCAGATCGGACGTTGCCAGGATCTCCGCCAGACTCACGGCGGGCACCGGCCGTGACGTGCTCGCCACCACCACGGCGGCGTTGCCGGTGACCAGCACCGGAGCCAGCACGCTCACCAGACCCAGAAGCGAAGACTGTTGCGGCGCAAGCACTCCCACCACGCCGGTGGGCTCCGGAACGGAGAGGTTGAAGTACGGGCCCGCCACCGGATTGAGACCGCCGGCCACCTGGGCGACCTTGTCGGCCCAGCCCGCGTACCAGACCCAGCGATCGACGGCCGCCTGCACAAGCTCGACAGCGGCGGGACGGCGCAGCCCCTCACCCCGGGCCACCTCCTCGGCCAGCTGCCCGGCCCGGCCCTGCATCACCTCGGCCACCCGGTACAGCACCTGGCCGCGGTTGTAGGCGGTGGCGGCGGCCCAGGCCCCGTGGGCCGTGCGGGCCTTCGCCACGGCGTCGCGTGCGTCCTTGCGGGAGGCGGCGGCTGCGTTGGCCCAGAACCGGCCCTTGGCGTCCAACACCTCGTAGCAGCGCCCTGACTCGCTGCGCGGGAACCCGCCGCCGATGAACAGCTTGTAGGTCTTGCGCACCTCCAGCGGGGTGCTCTTGGCAGGGCTCACAGCTCGTCGCCTTCCTGCACGTAGGCCGCGAGACCATGCCGGCCGCCTTCGCGGCCGTAGCCGGACTCCTTGTAGCCACCGAACGGGCTGGTGGGATCGAACCGGTTGAACGTATTGGCCCACACCACGCCCGCGCGCAGTTGGTCGGCCACTTTCAGAATGCGAGAGCCCTTCTCTGACCAGATGCCCGCCGACAGCCCGTACGGGGTGTTGTTGGCCTTGGCCACGGCCTCGGCGGGGGTGCGGAACGTCAGCACCGCCAAGACCGGCCCGAAGATCTCCTCCCGGGCCACCCGGTGCGAGGCCTCCACTGAAGTGAACACGGTGGGCGCGAACCAGAAGCCCTTGTCGGGCAGCGGCATCGGTGCCGTCCACCGGGAGGCGCCCTCCGCCTCGCCGGCCTCGACGAGAGCGGTGATGCGGGCCAGCTGCGCGGCTGAGTTGATCGCACCGACGTCGGTGTTCTTGTCGAGCGGGTCGCCTATCCGCAGCGTGCCCATGCGGCGTTGCAGCCGGGTCAGTACGTCCTCGGCCACAGACTCCTGCACGAGCAGCCGCGATCCTGCGCAGCAGACCTGCCCCTGGTTGAAGAAGATGCCGTTGACGATGCCCTCCACCGCCTGGTCGAGCGGGGCGTCGTCGAACACGATGTTGGCGGCCTTGCCGCCCAGTTCCAGCGTGAGTCGCTTGGCGGTGCCGGCCACCGCCCGGGCGATGCCGCGCCCGACCGCGGTGGAGCCGGTGAAGGCGACCTTGTCGACGCCGGGGTGCTCCACGAGGGCCTGCCCCGTCTCGCCCCCGCCGGTGACGATGTTGACCACGCCCGCCGGCAGATCGGCCTGCTGGCAGATCTCGGCGAACAGCAGCGCGGTGAGCGGTGTGGTCTCGGCGGGCTTGAGCACGACGGTGTTGCCGCAGGCCAGAGCCGGGGCGATCTTCCAGGCCAGCATGAGGAGCGGGAAGTTCCACGGAATCACTTGCGCTGCAACGCCTAACGGCTGCGGGTCGGGGCCGAGCCCGGCGTACTCGAGCTTGTCGGCCCAGCCCGCGTGGTAGAAGAAGTGCGCGGCGGCCAGGGGCACGTCCACGTCCCGCGATTCCTTGATCGGCTTGCCGTTGTCGAGAGTCTCCAGCACGGCGAGTTCGCGGGCCCGTTCCTGCATGATGCGGGCTATCCGGAACAGATACTTGCCGCGATCGGCCCTGCGCATCGGCCCCCACACCCTGGCGAAGGCTCGCCTGGCTGCGGCGACGGCCTTGTCGACATCGGCCGCATCGGCCTGCGCCACCTTGGCGAGCACCTCCTCGGTGGCCGGGTTCACGGTGGCGAACGGCGTGCCGTCGCCGGCCACGAACTCGCCGCCGATGAACAGGTCGTAGCTGGGGGCCAGCTGCACCACCGATCGCGACTCCGGTGCCGGCGCGTACTCGAACAGGTTGCGATTCATCGGTTCTCCCTCAGGCCAGGCTCACGTAGGCCGGTCCGGAGTAGTACCCGGTGGCAAGCTTCTGGCGTTGCATCAGCAGATCGTCGAGCAACCCGGAGGCGCCGAACCGGAACCAGTCGGCGTGCAGCCAGTCGTCACCGAGAATCTCGTTGACCAGCACGAGGTACTTCAGCGCATCCTTGGTGGTGCGGATGCCTCCGGCGGCCTTGACCCCGATCTGGCGGCCGGTCGCGCTCCGATAGTCGCGCACGGCCTCGAGCATCACGAGCGTGCCGGGCAGCGTGGCCGCCGGGTTGATCTTGCCGGTGGACGTCTTGATGACGTCGGCACCCGCAAGCATCGCCAGCCAGGACGCCCGCCGGACATTGTCATAGGTCTGCAGTTCGCCGGTCTCGAGAATGACCTTGAGATGGGCGGGCTCGTCGCGACGCAGGCACTGCGCCCTGACCGCCACGATCTCTGCGAAGACCTGCTCGTAATGCCCGGACAGGAAGGCGCTGCGGTCGATCACCATGTCGATCTCATGCGCTCCCGCCGACACGGCCGCGGCGGTGTCGGCGAGCTTGACCGCGAGCGCCGCCCGCCCGGACGGAAAGGCGGTGGCCACCGACGCGACCTTGATGCCGGTGCCCCGCACGGCCTCGACAGCCGTCGCCACCAGGTCGGGGTAGATGCATAGCGCCGCGACCTGCGGGCAGCTGGGATCGGTGGGGTCGGGCTGGCGGCCCTTGACGGCCAACGAGCGCACCTTGCCCACCGTGTCGGCGCCCTCCAGGGTGGTGAGATCGACCATCGAGATCGCCAGGTCGACGGCCCAGGCCTTGGCCGTGGTCTTGATCGAGCGGGTGCCTAACCCCGCGACCCGCTCCGCCGCGCCCACCGCGTCGATGCCCGGCAGCCCGTACAGGAAGCGCCGCAGACTGCGATCGCTGACCTCGGCGCCCAGGACGGCACCAGCCTCGTCGTCGCTCACCCGACAAACGCTATCTGGTCGGGGCGCTGCAGCCCCTGGCCCGACTGTGATGCGAACCATGTCAAGGCGTTGTCATTGATTGTCGAAACAACGTATATGGCGCCTTACGGGCGGTCGCCCACGAGGCCCGCCCGTAGGTGCCCCCAAGTCGCCGGGGTGCGCCCTCAGAGCATGATCAGGTGGCCCTCAGAGCATGATGCTGATGACGCTTGCCACCAGCAGCACCACCAGGGCGGCGGCTAACGGCCAGTCCCACCGCACCTGCACGGGCTCCTCACCGGGCACCGGGGCTGCTCGGCCGGCAATCTGTGGCCGCCACCGATCGGCGGGCCGGTTGAGCCGCGAGGCTTCCCACCGAGTGCGCACCGCAAGCGCAGCTGCCCCGGAATCGGTGTCGGGCACCGCGCTGCTACGCACGCCGCCGGCCGGGTCGGCGCCCGCTTCGAGGCCGTGCCGTGCGCTGTGGCTGGGGAGGCTCGTGTGTCGCCGGCCCGAGGCGGGAGCGGCCCAGGCGACGTAACGACCGGCCGTGGTGTGCAGGGTCAGGGCCCAGCGGGTGTCGATCTCCAGCAGCTGGGGATACGGCACCACGATCCGCCGCAGCGTGTTCTCCAACCGCACGGCCCGGTCGTCGACCGCCACGGCCGGTCGCCAGAGGGTCACGTAGACCAGCAGGCTGATGAACGCGAGTGGGGCGAGCGAGTGCGCCAGGTCGCCGCGATCGCTGACGACCATGGTCAGCGTGCCGCCGACCACCACCACCCAGGTCAGCACCGCCAGCACCCGGGATCCGGAGGGACGCAGCACCAGTGGCGTCCGGATGGACGGCTTGTCAGCCGATGGCAAGGAGTGCTCCCAGGTCGGTCCGCAAGCCGGCCAGCCGGACGGCGGCTCGAGCTCTCGCGTCCGGCACGGGTTCGTCGTCGGCGAAGGGCACCACGACCTCCAGGTAGGCCTTGAGCTTCGGTTCAGTGCCCGAGGGCCGCACCATCACCCAGCCGTCGGGCAGCCGCAGTCGCAGCCCCTCGGTGGCGGGCATGCCATCGACTCCCTGGGCCAGGTCGTCCAGACCCAGCACGGGCCGACCACCCAGGGCCACCGGTGGGTCCGCCAGCACTCGGCGCAGCACCACCTCGCGCGTTGACAGCTCGCGAACCCGCAGCGAGAGCTGGTCCGTGGCGTATACCCCGTGCCGCCGCGCCAGGTCGTCGAGCACATCGAGCAGCGTCCGTCCCTCGGCCTTGAGCGTGGCCGCCTCGGCGCAGACGACCACCGCGGCACTCAAGCCGTCTTTGTCGTGGACGAGATCGGGTGCCACGCAATAGCCCAGCGCCTCCTCGTAGCCGTAGGCCAGGCCGGGTGCGCGAGCGATCCACTTGAAGCCGGTGAGCGTTCGTTCATAGCGCAGGCCGTGCTCGGCCGCGATGGCGCCGAGCAGTGTCGACGACACGATGGAGCAGGCGAGCGTTCCGCCACCGGCTGCTGCGATCTGCGGCGCGAGCGTGTTCGCCAGCAGCACACCCAGCTCGTCGCCGCGCAACATCCGCCAGCTGCCGTGGTCGTTGACCGCCACAGCGCACCGGTCGGCGTCGGGGTCGTTGGCCACCACGAGGTCGGCGCCGCGTTCGCGGGCCACGGCGATGGCGAGGTCGAGCGCCCCGGCCTCCTCAGGATTCGGAAAGGGCACAGTGGGAAAGTCGGGGTCCGGGACGGCCTGCTCGACCACCAGCTGCACGTCGGCGAACCCGGCCCGAGTCAGGACCTCGACCAGGCTCGCCCCGCCCACGCCATGCAGGGGCGTGGCCACGAGCTTCAACTCGCGCGGGCCGGCCGGAGCCAGGGCCGCGACGGCGGCGTAGTAGCGCTCCACCTCGGCCATGGGCAGCACCTGCCAGCCGTCGTCCGAGCGAGGCACATCGCTCACCCGTCGGATGCGGGCGATCCGGGCCGCGATCTCGATGTCCGCGGGCGGCACGATGAGAGCGCCGCCGTCATCGCCGCCGAGGTACACCTTGTAGCCGTTGTCCTGCGGGGGGTTGTGACTAGCGGTCACCATCACTCCCGCATCGGCGGGCAGGTTGCGAGTGGCCCACGACAACACCGGCGTGGGCAGTTCGTGCGGCATCAGGACAGCGTCGATGCCCGCCGCCGTGAGCACCCCCGCGGTGTCGAGAGCGAACTCCCGGGATTTGTGCCGGGCATCGAAACCGATTGCCACCAAATACCTTTCGCCTACGGGCGCGATTCCGCGGGTGAGCAGGTAGTCGGCCAGCCCGGCGGCCGCCCTGATCACGACGGCGCGGTTCATCCGGTTGGGGCCCGCACCGATCCGGCCGCGCAGGCCGGCTGTGCCGAAGTCGAGCAGACCGGCAAACCGGTCGACGAGGTCGGCCAGCGCGGCCGCATCGCCTGCCCGCGCTGCGCTCAGCACCGGCGCGAGTTCGGCCCGGGTGTCGGGGTCGGGGTCGTCGTCGAGCCAGGCCTGGGCGGTGTCGAGCAGGCCGGCTGTCACGGGACGACCAGCTTGCGGATCACGTCGGCGAGCAGTGCGCTGATTCGCGGGCCTGCGTCGGCTCCAGCCTGCAGCACCTCTGCGTGCGAGAGCGGCTGTGTGGTAACCCCGGCCGCGGCGTTCGTCACCAGGGAGACGCCCAGCACTTCCATGCCGGCCTCGCGCGCGGCGATGGCCTCCAGGGCGGTGGACATGCCGACGAGGTGGCCGCCGAGGACGCCGGCCATCCGCACCTCGGCGGGAGTCTCGTAGTGCGGTCCGCGAAACTGCACGTAGACCCCCTCGGGCAGGCCGGGATCGACCGTGCGGGCCAGCTCGCGCAGTCGTCGGCTGTACAGGTCGGTGAGGTCGATGAACGTCGCACCCTCGAGCGGTGATGTGGCGGTCAGGTTCAGGTGGTCACTGATCAGCACCGGCGTGCCAGGCACCCAGGCCGGATCGAGGCCGCCGCAGCCGTTGGTGAGCACGATCGTGCGGCAGCCCGCCGCCGCGGCCGTGCGCACACCGTGCACCACCGCGCGCACGCCCTTGCCTTCGTAGAGGTGGGTCCGGGCTCCGAGCACCAGGGCGTGGGCAGCCGAATCGGCGATCCGGATCGAGCGCAGCGTGCCCACGTGACCCACGACGGCCGGGGCGCTGAAGCCGGGCACCTCGGTGGCGGGGATCTCGGCCACCGTCTCGCCGAGCAGGTCGGCGGCCCCCGCCCAGCCGGAGCCGAGCACGAGCGCGACGTCGTGCCGTTGCACGCCGCTTCGGTCCCGCACCACGGCGGCTGCCTCGACGGCAAGTTCGTACGGCGACGAGCTGTTGTCCTGCTCGGGGACGAACCACGTCGGGACGGCGGGGTGCGGGTCGCTCATGGAGGCCGAGCCTACGGGGCGATCCGGGCGGTCGGGCTACTGACGGTGGTGCAACCGGCGTGCCGCCTCGGCGATCGATCCCGAGAGCGAGGGGTACACGGTGAACGTGGTGGCCAGGGCATCGACGGTGAGCCGGTTCTGCACGGCCACCGTCACGGGGAAGATCAGCTCACTGGCCGACGGAGCCACCACCACTCCGCCGATGACCTCGCCGTTGGGCGAGGCGAAGAGCTTGACGAAGCCCTCCTTGATGCCGGCCATCTTGGCGCGGGCGTTACCCGCAAGCGGCAAGGTGACTGCGTCGCCCGGCACTCGGCCGCTGGTGATCTCGTGCTCGCTGACGCCCACGGTCGCGATCTCGGGGGCCGTGAAGATGTTGGCCGAGACGGTGGTGAGGTCGAGGGGTCGCACAGCGTCGCCCAGCGCGTGCCACATGGCGATCCGGCCCTGCATGGCGGCCACCGACGCCAGCGGCAGCACTCCCGTGCAGTCGCCGGCGGCGTAGATGCCGCGCTTGGTGGTGCGGGAGACCTTGTCGAGCAGGATGTGGCCCGATTCGCTGAGCCGGACACCGGCCTCTTCGAGGCCGATCCCGGCCGTGTTCGGAATGGAGCCCACCGCCATCAGGCAGTGTGATCCGGTCAGGGTGCGCCCGTCGGACAGTGTGACGACGACCTCGCTGCCCGTGTTACGTGCGGCCATCGCCCGACATCGCGACATGACGGTCATTCCGCGCCGCTCGAAGGCGTTCTCGATCACCCTCGCGGCGTCGGCGTCCTCGCCGGGAAGCACCCGGTCACGGCTCGATACGAGCACGACGTCGATGTCCAGAGCGTTGTAGGCGGAGGCGAACTCGGCGCCGGTGACCCCCGAGCCGACGACGATGAGCCGCTCCGGGCGCTCGTTCAGGGCGTAGAGCTGGGTCCAGGTGAGAATGCGCTCGCCGTCCGGCCGGGCGTCGGGCAGGGTGCGCGGGTGGGCGCCCACCGCGAGCAGCACGACCTCCGCCGAGCGGGTCTGCGGGCCGTCGGGGCCGTCGACGACGACCGTTTCGGGGCCCTCCAGCCGTCCGGTGCCCTCGATCAGGTCGACGCCCTCGTCCTGTAGGCGGCGACGAATGTCGTCGCTCTGCGCGGTGGCCAGCTGACGCACCCGCACGTTGATGAGATCGAGGTCGGAACCGAGGGCGTCGCCGGGTTGCAGGCCGTGGACCTCGGACGCGGGAAACACCACGCCGCGCTCATGGGCGTCGTCTACCAGGGTCATGACCTCTGCGGTGGCGATCAGGGTCTTGGACGGAACCACGTCGGTCAGCACCGCCGAGCCACCTATCCCAGCGCGTTCGACCACGCACACCTCGGCGCCCAATTGTGCCGCGACGAGGGCGGCTTCGTAGCCACCAGGTCCGCCCCCGACGATGACGACCTTGGTGCCGGGTTGGATCTGCGCGGTTGCGTCGACCCCCGGCCCTATGGCTTGGCTCGGCGTAGGCGAGATCTCCGCGGTCACGGGCCTCATTGTGTCTCTACCCACGGCGGGTCCGCCCACTGCCTGGTTGATGGGACGCTGTGACGTTCGACCCACTACCCTGGGCCGCTGTGACCCTGTATGCCGCCTATGGGGGCAATCTTCAGCCCGAGACCATGCTCCTGCGAGCCCCGCATTCACCCTTGCTCGGCACGGGTTGGCTGCACGGCTGGCGGCTCACCTTCGGCGGCGGCAACGATGAGATCGGCGCGCTCGCCACGGTGGTGGAGGACGACTCGCCCGAGGCGGCCGTCTATGTGGCGGTCTACGACATCACCAGGGCCGACGAGCACGTGCTCGACCAGTGGGAGCACACGGACAAGGCTCACTACCGCAAACTCCGGGTGCGGGTAGATCTGCTGACGGGCCAGCAGACCGCCTGGCTCTACGTACTCGACGACTACGAGGGTGGTCTGCCGAGCCCCCAGACGTTGGCGCTGATGGCCGAGGCCGCGGAGGCTGCCGGGGCGCCGGCCGACTACGTCAGTGCGCTGCTGCAGCGTCCCTGCTCGGGATAGTCGCTCAGATCTGGATAGTCGCTCAGGCGTCCTTGATGACGCACACGGCAGCACCCGCCTGCACGGTGTCGCCCACCGCGACGGAGATGCTCTCGACCACTCCGGCCTTGTGGGCGTTCAGCGGCTGCTCCATCTTCATCGCTTCGAGCACGAGCACCGGGTCGCCGGCGGCTACTTCCTGGCCCGCTTCGACGGCGATCTTGACGATCGTGCCCTGCATGGGTGCGGTGAGCGCATCGCCCGAGGCGGCGGCGCCGGCTCCGGCGCGGTTCGCAGCGCGCCGCGGCGCCTTGGGCTTGGCCGCCGCGGCGCCTCCACCCAGGCTGAGGCCGGCGGGCAGGCTCACCTCGAGCCGCTTGCCGTCCACCTCGATCACGATCGAGCGGCGCTCGACCGCTGCGGCACCCTCCGCCGGGGAGCCCGCGAAGGGCTCGATGGTGTTGTCGAACTCCGTCTCGATCCAGCGCGTGTGCACGGTGAACGCGGAGTCGTCCTTGGGGGCGAACGCGGGATCCCTGACGACCGCACGATGGAACGGCACGACCGTGGGCATGCCCTCGACGACGAGCTCGCCCAGCGCGCGCCGCGACCGCTCGATCGCCTGCTCGCGGGTGGCCCCGGTGACGATGAGCTTGGCGATCATGGAGTCGAAAGCGCCTGCGACAGTGTCGCCTTCGACGATGCCGGCATCCCAGCGCACGCCCGGACCGCTCGGCACGACGAGCTTGGCAACGGTGCCGGGGGCGGGCATGAAGTTGCGGCCGGCGTCTTCGCCGTTGATGCGGAACTCGATGGAGTGCCCACGGGCGACGGGATCGTCGTAGCCGAGCGGCTCGCCCGCTGCGATCCGGAACTGCTCCCGCACGAGATCGATGCCGGTGACCTCTTCACTCACCGGGTGTTCCACTTGGAGGCGGGTGTTCACCTCGAGGAACGAGATGGTGCCGTCGGGCCCGACGAGATACTCGCACGTGCCCGCGCCCACGTAACCGGCCTCGGAGAGAATGGCTTTCGACGCGCGCACGAGCTCCGCGTGCTGAGCCTCGGTGAGGAAGGGCGCGGGTGCCTCTTCTACGAGCTTCTGATTGCGGCGCTGCAGAGAGCAGTCTCTGGTGGAGACCACCACGACGTTGCCCTCGCTGTCGGCCAGGCACTGGGTCTCCACGTGCCGCGGGCGGTCGAGGAAACGCTCGACAAAGCACTCGCCCCGGCCGAAGGCCGTCACTGCCTCGCGCACGGCGGAGTCGAAGAGCTCGGGGATCTCCGCGAGGTCGCGGGCAACCTTGAGACCTCGTCCGCCACCGCCGTAGGCGGCTTTGATCGCGACCGGCAGCCCGTACTCCTCGGCGAACGCGATCACCTCGTCGGCACCGGCCACGGGGTCAGAGGTGCCGGGCACCAGTGGTGCCCCGGCACGTTCGGCGATGTGCCGGGCCTTGACCTTGTCGCCCAGGGCGTCGATGGCCGCGGGCGGCGGTCCGATCCAGATCAGCCCGGCATCGATGACGGCTTGGGCGAACGCTGCGTTCTCGGCCAGGAACCCGTACCCGGGATGCACGGCGTCCGCACCCGAGCGGGCGGCGATGTCGAGCAGCTTGTCTACCATTAGGTAGGTGTCGCCCGGCGTGGAGCCGTGCAGCGCGTACGCCTCGTCGGCCACTTTGACGTGCAGGGCGTTGGCGTCGGGATCGGCATAGACCGCGACGGACGCCAGTCCTGCGTCGGTGCAGGCGCGCGCGATGCGAACCGCGATCTCGCCGCGGTTGGCGATGAGAACCTTGCTCAGGCTCGGCATTGGGGCAGCCCTTCGACGGTGAACGAACGAGCGCGAGTCTAGCCAGCGTGATCACCCTGACCGGTCGGCGGCTGCTAGCGTCTGGGGCGGAGGGTGACAGCAATCACACACGTTCGCCCACCCGGCGAACGGGCACCAGTCAGCACTGCCCAGAAGGCGCCTGCCGGGCACGGGCCAGCGTGGGTCTGCGTTCCTGAAGGAGTTGGTCATGTTCGAGTTGAGCAGGGAACGCCGTCTCGGGCTGCCGGTGTCATGAGCACGAACTCAGACGCAGCCGGCGACCCCGGCCTGCGAGCGCGACTGCTCGCCGCCTATGAGGCAAGTGCCGCCCCCACGCAAGCAGCTGCCGCGAAACTGGAACGGCAGCACAAGCTCTATGTGCGAGACCGCATTTCACTGTTGCTCGACGATGACTCGTTCGTAGAGGACGGCCGCTACGCCAACGCCCTCGCCGCGGGACTGCCGGCGGATGGGGTCGTCACGGGCCGCGGGCTCGTGGGCGGACGTCCCGTGGTGGTGGTCGCGAACGACCCGTCGGTGAAGGCCGGCTCATGGGGTGCCCGCACGGTGGAGAAGATCATTCGGGCCACGGAGATGGCGCTGCGGGAAGAGCTTGCAGTGTGCTGGCTGATCGACTCCGCCGGGGCTCGGATCACCGACCAGGTGGATCTCTTTCCAGGACGCCGAGGCGCAGGCCGGATCTTCCACAACCAGGTGCGACTGTCGGGGCGGGTGCCGCAACTCTGCTGCCTGTTCGGGCCCTCGGCGGCCGGCGGGGCGTACATTCCGGCGTTCTGCGATGTGGTGATCATGGTGGAGGGCAACGCCTCGATGTACCTCGGCAGTCCACGGATGGCCGAGATGGTGGTGGGAGAGAAAGTAACGCTGGAGGAGATGGGTGGTGCCCGGATGCACTGCACCGTCTCTGGTTGTGGCGACCTGTTGGCCGTGGACGATGCCGATGCGATCGAACAGGCGCAGCTCATCCTCAGTTACCTGCCGACGAACTGGCGCTCGGAACCGCCTGTGTACGAGCCGGAACCGACGGCGATCGACTTCACCGACGACCTCATTCCCGATCAGGAGAGCGTGCCGTTCGACGTGCACGACGTGATCGACGCATTGGTCGATGGTGGTTCGTTCTTCGAGATCAAACCTCTCTTCGCTGCTGAGATTGTGGTGGGTCTGGCGCGATTGGACGGGCGTCCGGTGGGGATCGTCGCCAACAACTCTGCGGTGAAGGGTGGCGTGCTGTTCGGGGACTCCGCCGATAAGGCATCCCGCTTCATCTGGTGGTGCGACGCCTTCAACCTGCCGCTGGTGTACCTGTCTGACGTGCCGGGGTTCATGATCGGTTCGCAGGTGGAGCGGGCCGGCATCATCCGGCACGGGGCAAAGATGATCACAGCGGTGTCCGAGGCCACCGTCGCGCAGGTGTGCGTGGTGCTGCGCAAGGCCTACGGTGCGGGGTTGTACGCGATGGCAGGGCCCGGCTTCGAACCTGACGCCACGCTCGTGCTGCCGAGCGCCCGGATCGCCGTGATGGGCCCCGAGGCGGCAGTGAATGCGGTATATGCCAACAAGATCGAGGCCATCGCCGACCCGGACGAACGGGCCGCCTACGTGGCCGCCCGGCGCGCCGAGTACGAGGTGGACATCGATTTGGAGCGTCTGGCCAGCGAGCTCGTGGTCGACAACGTCGTACAGCCGAAAGACCTGCGTCGCGAGCTGATCCTGCGGCTCAGGTATGCCGCCGGCCGCGATCGATCGTTCTCCGACCGTAGGCACGGAGTCCCTCCGGTCTGAGGCCTCCGCCGCGTTCAGTCTGCAGGGGTGGTTAGCCACGATGGTCACCTGGCCTTGTTGCGGAACGTGTCGTGTTCTTCTCGGGTCCCGGTCGTGGAACTCCGGGTGGGAGGTGCTGCCTTGTCTGCGGCTTGTGCGATGTGTGTGGCTGCCGTTGTTCCTGTTGCGGTGGTTGCTGTGGGGGTTACTGCGTCTGAGGCTGCGCCTGCTTGCTGGGTGGGGGGTGGGGGAGTTGGGGGGCGCTGGTGGTGTAGGTGGGCTCGTGTGGGGTGTGGAGGGTGATGTCGGGTGGTGGCTGGCTTGGGCCGGGTCGTCCGGTGGTGTTGGGTTCGGTGGTGGTGGTCCAGCCGGGGTGGTTTTTGAGGTAGTTGCAGGCTTCGCAGAGGCCGTTGCCGTTGTGGGTGGTGGTGGGGCCGTTGTGGGTGTGGTTGGTGGTGTGGTCGATGTGGTGGATGGGGGCGGCGCAGTGTTTGGTGCGGCAGCGTTGGTCGCGGGTGGTGATGAAGCTGACCCGCCCGGCGTTTTTCGGACAGTACCTCGACTATTGTTGAGGCTGAACGGAATTGGAGTTTGGGATGGCAACTCGGAAGTTCTCGGAGCAGTTTAAGGAGTCGGTGGTCCGCGAGGTCGTGGAGCATTCGCGGGCTATCGCTGATGTTGCGAAAGAGAATAATGTGTCGTCGCAGTCGGTGTCGCGGTGGGTTGCTGCGCACCGAGTGGAGAATCCTGTGGAGGAAGAGATCAGCGAGTCTGAGGCGGAAGAACTGAAGCGATTGCGTCGCCGGGTGAAGTCCCTGGAGGAGGAGGTTGATATCCTGGGAAAAGCCACCGCCTTCTTCGCGAAGAAGTCTCGTCCGTGACGGGCGTGTACGAGTTCATCGCCAGCGAAGAAGGCAATCACGCCATTTCTGTGATGTGTGTCGTGTTGGGTGTTTCCCGGTCTGGGTTCTACACCTGGAAGAATCATTCGCCATCGCCTCGTGACATCACGCGGGCTCGGTTCGAACGGTTGATCCGCGAGATCTTCCTCGACTCAGACTCCACCTACGGGTACCGACGAGTGCATGCCCAGTTGCTGCGTGACGGGGAGCAGATCGATGACGACACGGTGCGGGTCATCATGCGTGACCTGGACCTGGAACCCTGCCAGCCCAAGCCGTTCCGGCCGACCACGACGATCGCTGGCGATGCAACGGACCTGCCGGACCTGGTGCGCCGGGACTTCACCGCGACCGCCCCCGGCGCCAAACTGGTGGGCGATATTACCTACATCAGGACGTGGGAAGGCTGGTTGTATTTGGCGACGGTCCTGGATTGCTTCAGCAAGAAAGTCGTCGGGTACGCCATGGATTCGACGATGACCGCGGATCTAGTCATCGAGGCACTGGACATGGCCGCCCATCGCGTGCATATCACATCGAAAGTCAGTATATTCCACTCGGACCGGGGGACGCAATATACCTCCGCTGATTTCTCGGTGGCAGCGAAGAGACACGGGATCCGCAGGTCGGTTGGTAAGACCGGCGTGTGCTACGACAATGCCTGGGCCGAGTCCTTTAATGGGACATTGAAGAATGAACGGTGCAACCGGACCGTGTATCCGACAAGGGAGCGTGCCCGCAAAGACGTGACAGCATACATCGAATTGAGGTACAACACGAGAAGGCTTCATTCGGCAATTGACTACCGGATTCCGAATGAAGTAGAGTTAGAATGGCTCGACAACAATCGGGCAGCGTAAGGACCAATGGAAACCCACTGTCCGAAGAACGCCGGGCACCTCAAGCGTTTGAGGTTGCCGGTGAAGAGGCGGCGGGTGGATTCCATGGCCACGAGTTGGTGGGTGGTGGGGTGGAGGTAGAGGCGGCGGAGGCTGACGTGGGTGTGGGGGTCGGTGCTGAGTTGGCGGGCGAGGAAGGCGGGGATGGGTTCGCCGTGGAGGAGGGCGGGGGTGGGGTCGTCGCCGAAGAGGGTGGTGTCGGTGATGATGAGGTTGAGTTCGATCGGGACGCGTTCGTGGATGTTGTCGATGGTTCCGCAGTGGCCGCAGGCACCGACTCGTGGCTGGTGGGGTTTCGGCTTGCCTTCGGGTGATGGCCCGTCAGGGCTGGGCGGCGAGGAATCGGGACTGGGCTGCGTGGTCTGGTTGGTCTCGGTCGGGCCGTTGTCATCACCGTGGTCGGATTCGCCGCGTGTGGTGACGTCATGGCGGGTGTCGTGCTGGTGGTGAGGGTCGTGGCCATCCTGAGCGGCGGAGTCGTGGTCGTCGGGCCGGTCGTCGGTATCAGGCTCGTCGTCACATGGGCAGTGGGGTCTGCAGGTGTGGGGCGAGGGCTTACGGGATTGGGTGGCGGGTGTGGCCTGGTCGTCGGCAGGGTGGGGGTGGGTGCTGGCGCGGTAGCCGGTGAGGCGTTCGACGAGTTCGTCGGCCATGGCTTGGCCGTTGCTGCGGGGGTCGCTGCCGTCGGCGCGGATCTGGTCGGCGTATCTGGTGAGGGCGGTGAGGGCGGCGGCGGCGTCGGGGGTGGGTAGGTGCGCGGTGAGGTTGGTCATGCCCTCCCCGAGCGGGCGGGCCGAGACGTACCGGCCGGTCGGGGCCTGGCGGGCGCGGGCCAGGACGGCGTCAATGTTGGCGTGGGCGGCGGCCATGTGCGCGTGGGTGCGCAGTTGCCGGGAGGACCCGGTGCCGAAGTGCCCGGTGAGGGTGGTGTCGACCTGCGAGCACTCGTCAGGGGTCAGGCCCTGGACCTCGGCTACGACCGCCTGGGCGTCGCGGTCGCTGATCTCACCGGCGGCGAGGGCGGCCGCGGTCAACGGCAGGTCGTGGAGCAGGGTCTGCGACCAGGCCACGAACCGTTGCCCGGCCCGCGGTGCTGACCGCATGGCCAACCCGGCCTCGGCACCGGCCGAGGCCCGGATCCGACGCGCCGAGACCGGCACCTGCGACCGGGCCTCACCCGTGGCCGCGCGGGCGGCGTCCTCGCCCGCCCGGGCTACCGCGAGTTCGTGCAGGCAGAGATCGACGAACCCGGTCGCGACCCGCGCCATGACCACGGTCAAACCCCGCCGCAATCGTTCCAACTCCTCCAGCACCGCCAACGCCTGGGCAGTGTCGGTACCCGCTGACACGCTCCCCACCCGCACCCGGAACGCGGCCACCTCACCCGCCGAGACCGACCGCCCAGCCCCCGCGCCGGGCTGGACACCAGTTCCCTGGGCACCGCTGAGGTCGGTGCCGGGGTCGGTGCCGGGGTCGGTGCCGGTCGGGTGGGTGGCCGTGAACATGACCTGAGCCTATCTCATAGTCGAAACTGTGTTCAAGACATAGTTGCGAGTTAATTCGAACGTATGTAGGGTGTAGGCATGAACAGTGCAACCACAGACCAGATGGTCGACCGGACTGAGAGGTCCCCGCAACGGGCCGCCGGGGGCTGGCCCTGTGACTTATGGGGCCGAGGCGAGCGCTACCCGATGGAGCTGGACTCATGGAGTAGCCACCCCAAGCTCGGCCGGGCGCAGGGTGGAAACCATGCGGTCCGTTTCGTTGAGTCGGTCCATGGGGTGGGCCCATGGACGGAGGGCCGGTGCGCAAGGAACCCCTTCGGAGTCCGCGTTCACATCGGCTCGTTGGGACGTTGCCGTTGCTCCCTCTGCCGAGGGCCTGCAGCGACGCCGGGCCTGTGCTATGCCCGGCGGTGTACCACCAACGGCAGCACCATGGTGGCGCCCGCTCGGCGTAGTGCAGCGCCAACGACCGTGATGGGCCACAGCGAGCTGGTGGCGTCTACGACGAGAAGGACCACCTTGCCGGCTACCTCGGGTGGCACTCGAGTCAATCGATCACGCCACAGCGCCGCTTCGCCGGCCGAGGTGACATCTCGGCCAGGGGGAGTGCCGGGGGCGAGTTCCAACTTCGCCGACGTTAGGCGTCCGACCTCGGCTACATGTGCAGCGAGGGTTTGGGTCAGGATGGGGAAGCCTGCGGCGGGTAGACCCACCACAACCTCCGGACGTGCTGGCCATGTGGATCGCCAGCGCCCCAAGAGCGCCACCATTGCGTCGGCCAGCTCCGGTTCTACCGGTCGGTCGCCACCTGGCTGGCGGACGGCCTCGGGTGGAGCGGCCGCCGGTTGGCCGGTGACGTCCGGCTGCTCGGAGGCCGAGCCGAAGGCGTGCTGCAGCAGGTCCAGCCACTCCGGGGCGTCCGCGAAGATGAGTGCTCGGCCGACCTCGGTCTGCTCGTCGGCTGCGATGCGCCCGCGTGGGCCGAATTCTCCGCCCGGCCACATCTTGCGTGGCTCGATCGCATTGGTCTGCGCACGCAGCAGGCCGGCGACCGCGCGGGTGGCCTCCAGGCTCGGTGCGGCTGGTAACTCATCGGGTAGCAGCCCGGTGCATACGCTGCAGCGACCGCAGGGCGCGGCAGTCGGATCGTCGAGTGACTCCTGCAGCAACTGCATGAGGCACCGTCTGCCCCGGGCGTAATCGCGCATGATGTCGGCCTCGCGTTGACGCACAGCCAACACGCCGTCGTAGTGGGCCTGGTCGTAGCTCCACTCGACGTGCGTACGCAGCCAGCCCTGATCGACCCGTTCGACCACTCCGTCGACGGCCAGCTGTTTGAGCATGAGTTCGACACGGGTGCGGCGGAGCCCCGATTCTGCCTCCAGCGCGGGCACGGACATGGGCTCTGCGGGGGCCTGGGGCAAGAGGTCCAGCAGGCGTGCCATCGACCTCGGGTCAGGGATGGAGGCCGTTGCGAAGTAGTTCCACACGCCTGCGTCGGCAGCCGACGTGAGCAGCATGACAACCGCATGATCGATGCCGCGGCCGGCTCGTCCGACCTGTTGGTAGTAGGAGACCGGCGACGGAGGAGCGCCCACATGTACGCAGAACCCGAGATCGGGCTTGTCGTAGCCCATTCCGAGCGCGCTCGTAGCAACCAGCGCCTTGACGAGGTTGTCGCGCAGACCGTCTTCGAGTCGAGTGCGCTCATCAGCAGCCAATCGGCCGGTATAGGCCGCCACCGGAAGCGACGACCCGTACCGGTCGCGAATCGCCTCCGTGAGTCGCTCGGCATCGGCCACGGTCAACGCATAGACGATGCCCGAGCCGGGCAGTCGTGGCAGATTCTCGACCACCCAGGCATAGCGCTGCAACGGTGTGAGCGAGTCGATGAGCGCCAGCTGCAAAGAGCTTCGCGCCAAGGGGCCACGCAGCACCAAGGTCTGCTCGCCCAGTTGTGCTGCCACATCGGCGGTTACCCGCGCGTTGGCCGTTGCCGTCGTTGCCAGCACAGGCGTGGCCGGATTGAGTCGGCTGATGGTGGCCGCCACCCGCCGGTAGTCAGGCCTGAAGTCGTGGCCCCAGTCGGACACCGCGTGCGCCTCGTCTACCACCAGCAATCCCAGGTTGCCGGTGATGACGTCGAGAACGCGCCGCCCGAACGATGGGTTGGCCAGCCGTTCGGGGGAGACCAGCAACACGTCGACCTCATTGGCCCTGACGGCGGCTTCGATGGCCGACCACTCGTCGATGTTGGAGGAGTTCAGAGTCTCTGCTCGCAAGCCGGCACGGGTCGACGCGGCCACCTGGTCGCGCATGAGGCTGAGCAGCGGTGAGACCACGAGCGTCGGTCCTGCTCCCGCGGCTCTGCGCAGCGCGGTCGCCACCCAGTACACCGCCGACTTGCCCCACCCCGTGGCCTGCACGACCAGGACGCGGGCACCCGGCTCACCGGGCTCGCGAGAGCCGACAGGGCGCACGAGTTCGGCAACGGCTGCGTGCTGGTCATCGCGCAGGTGTGCGCCGGGACCCGCCAGGGCGGCCAGCACACGGGCTGCCAGAGCTTGCTGCTCGGTGGTGAGCGAGGTCATCCGGTCACACTAGGTGCGTCCGATGACAGCTGCCTGGCTGTTCGGAGGTGCCGGCCCTTCGTGACCCTCTCTTTCGTGACCCCTGCCCATCGCGTCAATCGGTCAGCTGCCACAAGTCCGTCCACTGCACTCCGAGCTCGGCACACAACTTTCGCAGCAGCGGCAGCGACACGCCTACAACGTTGTGATGGTCGCCCTCAATGCCGGTCACGAAGGCGCCCCCCAGGCCGTCGACGGTGAACGCTCCTGCGACCGCAAGTGGTTCACCGGTGGCGACATAGGCGTCGATCTCGTCGTCGCTCAGGTCTGCGAAGTGCACGATCGTGGAAGCCACCGCACCCACGCTGCCGGTACTGCCACCGTCGTCCGGATCGCGGGTGTCGATGAGCCAGTGCCCACTGTGCAGCACGCCGGATCGTCCACGCATGGCCCGCCAGCGTTGTGTTGCCTCGGCGGCCGAGGTCGGTTTGCCGTAGGCCACGCCATCCAGTTCGAGCACCGAATCACAGCCGAGCACCAGGGCGTTGTCCACCTGGGAGCAGACGTCGAGTGCCTTGGCGGTTGCCAGCACAAGTGCGACGTCGGACGGCTCGCTGACGCCGTACCGGGCAACCACGGCAGCTTCATCGACGGCCGAGACGATGACGTCGGGCTGCAATCCCGCCGCGCGTAGGGTCGCGAGCCGGGCAGGTGAGGCGGAGGCCAGCACGAATTCGACAGTGCTGTTCATGCTCCCAGTGTCGCTCACGATGCCAGCGCCGTCCGCAGCACGTCGAGTCCCACTGAACCAAGACCCAAAGCTCGTCGATGAAAGTCCTTGAGATCGAACGAATCTGGGTTACGCGCCTGAGACTCCGCACGAATCTGCCGCCACAGTCGTTCGCCGACCTTGTACGACGGCGCCTGTCCGGGCCAGCCCAGGTAGCGGAGGTGCTCGAAGGCCAGCTGGCTGTGTTCGATCGAGCAGTGCGCGGTGAGATACGTCCACATCTTGTCCGCGTCCCACACCCCGCCGCGTACCTCAGCGGGCGCGGCGAGCCCGCAGTGCACACCGATGTCGACCACTACTCGGCAGGCCCGGAACCTCGCGGAGTCGAGCATCCCCAACCGATCGCCCGGGTCGTCGAGAAAGCCCAGTTCGCTCATCAGACGCTCCGCGTACAGCGCCCAGCCCTCGCCGTGTCCGCTGACCCAGCAGCGCATCCGCCGCCAGGTGTTGAGCTGGTCGCGGGCGAGCATGGCCTGGCCGATCTGGAGGTGATGCCCCGGCACGCCCTCGTGGTAGACCGTCGTGAGCTCCTGCCAGGTCGAGAACGACGTAACGCCTTCGGGCACCGACCACCACATCCGGCCCGGACGGGTCAGATCGTCGCTGGGGCCCGTGTAGTAGATACCCCCCTCCTGGGTGGGCGCGATGCGGCATTCGAGACGGCGGATCGGTTCAGGGATGTCGAAGTGCTCGCCCGCAAGGGCTTCGACCGCCGCGTCGGAGGTGCGTTGCATCCACGCAGCCAGAGCCGACGTGCCCTCCAACCGGCGAGCCGGATCGGCGTCGAGCAACTCCATCCCTCGGCGATGCTGGCGCCCGGCCTGATCGTCTCGGCCGTCGCGCGCATCTCCGCCTCGATCCGGGCGAGCTCGCCCAGACCCCATTCGTAGGTCTCCTCCAGGTCGATCCGCGCACCGATGAACTCCCGCGACCACAGGGCGTACGCGTCGCGGCCACAGGCGTCGGGCGCGACTGCAGCGGGGAGCAGCTCGTGGGCGCATGCCGCTGCGAAGTCGCGGTAGGCCTCGGCTGCGCGCTGCGCTCCGGCAGCCAGTGCGGCCGCCAGCGCCGCACTCGGAGCCCTGCCGTCCGGCCTGGCCGAGGCGACGAAAGCTGCGAAGAACCCCTCTGCCGGTGTGGCGTACCGTGCCGTGGCGACGGCGATCGCCTCGAGTTGTCGCGGGGCGGGCCCCTGTCCCCGCCGGATCGCCGCCCGGACCGCCTCCAGGTGACCTGCCAGCACGTCGGGCACGCTCGTCAGTCGGGCTGCGATGTTTGCCCAGTCGTCGGAGGTGTCGGTGGGAGCGAGGTCGAAGACCTCGCGCACTGCCTGCGCGGGCGAGTCGATCATTCGCACCCGGCCGGATGACAGGTCCGCGTCATCGATCTCGACCTCGAGGCCGAGCCGCTCGCGCATGGCCGCCAGACTCACCTCATCGATCGGGTCGGCAGGTTGCAAAGTTGCCAGCCGGGCCAGCGTCGTGCGGGCCAGGTCGGCGCGGCTTCGGGCACCGTCGACGGAGTAGTCCGTCCAGCAGTCGTCGTGACCGGCGACCCCGTCGAACGTGGCAGCGACCGGATCGAGGGCGTAGTAGGCAGCGGTGTAGCTTTCGGCCACCTCGTCGATGGGAGTGGGTTGCCTCGACCGAGTCTTCATCCCCGGCAGCGTACTTCGTGCGACAACGCCTGCGGCGAGGTACCGTCCGGGCATGACCTCATGCTCTCGCCGGCTGGTCGTGGCCCACGTGCCACCACCGCTGCGGCTCACGGCTGCGCTCGGATGAACCCCAGGTCGGCGCTGGGCCTCGGCGCTGCGGCAATCACGGCGTTGACCGCTCGGGATCTCCTGCAGAAGAAGCACTCCTTGCTGCGCAACTATCCCGTGGTGGGCCACCTGCGGTATGCGCTGGAAGGTCTGCGGCCGGAGTTGCAGCAGTACTTCATCGAACGCAACTGGGACGGCCGGCCCTTCGACCGTGATACTCGCTCGCTCATCTATGAGCGGGCCAAGGGAATCCAGGGCGAACAGCCTTTCGGCACCGAGCGGGACGTCAATGAGGTGGGCTACGAGTACCTCGTGCATTCCACGGTGCCGGTGGCGACTCCACCTCAACCGCCTCGCATCCTGGTGGGCGGCCCCGATTGCACGAAACCGTATTCCATGGCGCTGCTCAACGTCTCGGCCATGAGCTTCGGGGCACTGTCGGCCAATGCCATTCGCGCACTCAACAAGGGAGCCGCGCTAGGCGGTTTCGCTCACGACACGGGCGAGGGCGGACTGTCGCCGTATCACCTCGAGAACGGAGGCGACCTGATCTGGGAGATCGGCAGCGGCTACTTCAGCGTCCGCACCTCCGATGGCGATTTCGACCCTGGCCAATTCGCTGACAAGGCGGCACAAGAAGCCATCAAGTGCGTGTCCCTCAAACTCAGCCAAGGTGCCAAGCCGGGTCTCGGCGGCGTATTGCCGGCTGCCAAGGTCAGTGCGGAGATTGCCCGGATCCGAGAGGTTCCGCAGGGCGTGAAATGCGTCAGTCCCTCATCGCACAAGGTCTTCTCGACCCCGATCGAGCTCATCGAGTTCATCGCGCGCATGCGGGAGCTATCCGGAGGGAAGCCCGCGGGTTTCAAGCTGTGCGTGGGCAGCCGTCGCGAGCTGCTGGCAATCTGCAAGGCGATGCTCGTGGTGGGCACGACTCCCGACTTCATCGTGGTCGACGGCTCCGAGGGCGGTACGGGAGCGGCACCTCTGGAGTACGAGGATCACGTGGGTGTGCCCCTCACCCGTGGCCTCATGATGGTGCACAACGCCTTGGTGGGAGTGGGCCTGCGTGACCGGATCCGGATCGGCGCCAGCGGCAAGGTGTCGGCGGCCAACGACATCGTGAAACGCATCATCCAAGGTGCGGACTACACAAATTCAGCCCGGGCGATGATGATGGCCGTGGGCTGTGTCCAGGCCCAGAAATGCCACACCGACAAGTGCCCGGTCGGCGTGGCGACCCAGTCGGCGAGGCGTTCGCGAGCCCTCGACGTGGGCGACAAGAGCCAACGGGTGCAGCGCTATCAACAGGCCACAGTGGCCGAGGCGGTGCAGATGATGGCATCGATGGGCTGTACGAGACCGGAGCAGCTGACCCCGTCGATGCTGAGAATGAACACCTCCAGCACGCAGAGCCCTTCGTACGCGGAGCTCTACGAGTGGCTCACGCCCGGACAACTGCTTGCGGAGCCACCGCCGGCCTGGCAGGCCGCGTGGAACGCGGCCTCGCCCGACACCTTTCGAACCTGATGACGCATGCCCTGGGGTGTGGATTCCCCAGGGCATCGGCTTTCAGTCGCGGCTGGCCATGGCGTGCCGCAGGTCTTTGTTCAACTGACCGATGACGTCGAGCGGGATCTCCTTGGGGCAGGCCGCCGAGCACTCGCCGATGTTGGTGCACCCACCGAAGCCCTCGTGGTCGTGCTGGTTGATCATGGCCACCACTCGCGACTGACGCTCAGGCTGGCCTTGGGGCAACTCGCCCAAGTGAGTCACCTTGGCCGAGACGAACAGCATGGCGGACGCGTTGGGACACGCCGCCACGCAGGCGCCGCAGCCGATGCAGGTGGCAGCCTCGAAAGCACGGTCGGCGTGCGGCTTGGGCACGGGGGCGGCGTTGGCCTCGGGGGCGGCACCGGTGTTGACCGAGATGTAGCCGCCGGACTGAATGATCCGGTCGAAGGCCGATCGGTCTACGACAAGGTCTTTGATCACCGGAAACGCATCAGCCCGCCAGGGCTCGATGCTGATGGTGTCTCCGTCGCGGAACGAGCGCATGTGCAGCTGGCACGTAGTGGTGACCTCGGGGCCGTGTGCCTGGCCGTTGATGACGAGCCCGCACATGCCGCAGATGCCCTCGCGGCAGTCGGAGTCGAACGCGATTGGGTCGGTGCCCTCGCCGATGAGCTTCTCGTTGAGCACGTCGAGCATCTCCAGGAACGACATGTCTTCAGAGACGTCGTCGAGGGAGTACGTGACCATCTTTCCGTCGGTGGACGGACCCGTCTGGCGCCAGATGTTGAGGGTGATTCTCACTTGTAGCTCCGCTGCTTCATCTCGATGTTCTCGTACACCAGGGGTTCCTTGTGCAGGATGGGCTTCTCGTCCGGACCGCGCCATTCCCAGGCGGCCACATAGGCGTATCGGTCGTCGTGCCGCAACGCCTCGCCGTCTTCGGTCTGCGACTCCGCGCGGAAGTGCCCACCGCACGACTCGCGTCGATGTAGGGCATCGATGCACATCAACTCGCCGAGCTCGATCAGGTCGGCGACCCGCCCGGCCTTCTCGAGCGATTGGTTGAGCTCGTCGTTGGTGCCGAGCACCCGCAGGTTCGTCCAGAACTCATGCTTGAGCTTGCGGATCTCGGCGATGGCGTGCACGAGCCCCTCCTCGGTGCGCTCCATGCCGCAGTACTCCCACATGATGTGGCCGAGCTGCTTGTGGAAGGAGTCGACCGTGCGGTCGCCGTTGCAGTCGAGGAAGTGCTGGATGCGGTTGGTGACCGACGTGCGGGCCTCGATGACAGCCGGGTCGTCGGGGGCGACCTTGGGGTAGGGGCCCGAGGCGAGGTAGTCGCGAATCGTGTTCGGAAGGACGAAGTAACCGTCGGCCAGGCCCTGCATGAGAGCAGAGGCTCCCAGCCGGTTGGCCCCGTGGTCGGAGAAGTTGGCCTCACCCACGACGAACAAGCCCGGGATAGACGACATCAGGTCGTAATCGACCCACAGGCCGCCCATCACGTAGTGCACGGCCGGGTAGATCCGCATCGGAGTCTCGTACGGATTCTCGCCCGTGATGCGGGCGTACATGTCGAAGAGGTTGCCGTACTTCTCCTTGACGGTGGCCAGGCCAAGCCGCTGGATCGCATCGGCGAAGTCGAGGTACACGCCCAGCCCGCCCGGGCCGACCCCCTTGCCGTCGTCGCACTGGTACTTGGCAGCGCGCGAGGCGATGTCACGGGGCACGAGGTTGCCGAAAGAGGGGTAGATGCGCTCCAGGTAGTAGTCGCGATCTTCTTCGGGGATCTGGCGCGGGTCTTTGTCGCGGTCTTTCGGGTCTTTGGGCACCCAGATGCGACCGTCGTTGCGCAGCGACTCGCTCATCAGCGTGAGCTTGGACTGGTGATCGCCCGACACCGGGATGCAGGTGGGGTGGATCTGGGTGTAGCAGGGGTTGCCGAAATAGGCGCCCTTGCGGTGGGCCCGCCAGGTGGCGGTCACATTGCAGCCCATTGCGTTCGTGGACAGGTAGAAGACGTTGCCATAGCCGCCAGAGGCGAGCACGACGGTGTCGGCTAGATGCGTCTCGATCTCACCGGTGACCATGTTGCGCGCGATGATGCCGCGGGCCCGGCCGTCGACGATGATGAGCTCGAGCATCTCGTGCCGCGCGTACACCTCCACCGTGCCCGAGGCCACCTGCCGCTCCAGCGCTTGATAGGCGCCGATCAGCAGTTGCTGACCCGTCTGGCCGCGGGCGTAGAACGTGCGGGAGACCTGCACTCCGCCGAAGGACCGGTTGTCGAGCAGGCCGCCGTAGTCGCGGGCGAACGGCACGCCCTGCGCCACGCACTGGTCGATGATGTTGGCGCTCACCTCGGCCAGCCGGTACACGTTGGTCTCACGCGCCCGGTAGTCGCCACCCTTGACCGTGTCGTAGAAGAGCCGGTAGGTGGAGTCGCCGTCCTCCATGTAGTTCTTGGCGGCGTTGATGCCGCCCTGCGCGGCGATCGAGTGGGCGCGACGCGGCGAATCCTGGTAGCAGAACGACTTGACGTGGTAACCGGCCTCGCCAAGGGTGGCAGCCGCCGAGCCGCCGGCCAGCCCGGTGCCCACAATGATCACCGACAGCTTGCGCCGGTTGGCCGGGTTGACGAGCTTGGCCTCGAACTTGCGGTTGTTCCACTTGGCCGCGATGGGCCCGGACCGGCGCCTTGGCGTCGGCGATGTCGTCGCCCTGGGTGTAGTACCCGGACAGCAGGGCGGCGTTCGACTCACGTTCGGTGAGGGTCTGAGACATCGAGCTTCCTTACTTGACGAAGCCGAACAGGACGGCCAGCGGAACGATGGCGAACCCGATCGCCACCACCGCAGCCACCAGCACGGCAACCGTGTTGACGGTCTTCTTGGCTTGGCGTCCGATGCCCACCAAGCCCAGCGTCTGGCACGCGCTCCAGATGCCGTGCCGCAGGTGCATGCCGAGGGCAGCGAGGGCGACCAGATAGATGACCACCACCCACCAGACATGGAACGCGGCCACCAGCCGGTGGTACGGGTCGTTGAAGTCGCCGTTGACCCGGATCGTGTCGGTGGTGAACTGCAGCAGGTGGAAGACGATGAACAGCAGCAGGGCCACCCCACCCCAGCGCATCCACTTGGACGACAGGGTGGCCGCGGTGGCCTTCTTGACGACGTATCTGGTGCTGCGGGCGTCGTTGGCGCGCCGCCACAGCATCCACGCTGAGCTCACGTGGGCCACGATGGCCACGAACAGCACGACGCGCATGATCCAGAGGAAGCCGCCGAACGGCAGAATCGGCTCGCCGATGATGCGCAGATGCGCGGCGTAGTCGTTGAATGACGTCGCGCCGGCCAGCGCCTTGAGGTTGCCGTACATGTGCGCGAGCACGAAGAGCACGAAGAGCGCGCCCGAGGTTGCCATCACCATCTTGGTGGCGACGGTGTTGCGTCGGGCTGACCGCTGCGATGCGGGAACAAGCGAAGTGGGCACCATCGAACGGTAGCGTCCCCCGCCGACAAGCACTGCACAGGCTCCGGTGACGCAGGCCACACCAGTTGGCGAAGCCGCGCGATCGCCTCGAGTCGGTCACGCTGCGCGGGTTGGGGCGTTCAGTCCAGCCTTCGGTCAGGGACGGTGCCAGCCGCCTGCGGTCCAGCCGCCGCGGCGTGGCGCCCAGCTATGGGGCAGCCGGCGCAACGGATCGTTCCAGGGCGAAGAGGGCGCCGGTGGCGAGGAGGGAGCTCCGAGCAGGCTCAACACCGTGACCACAGCGGCCACTTCGGCCGCCATCGGCCGGCCGGAGATGCGCAGCCCGGACGGGCTGGGGGTCGCGTTCGTTCCCGGGCCGTTCACAGCGGGATGTTTCCGTGCTTCTTGGCCGGCAAGGCAACTCGTTTCGTGCGTAGGCCCCGCAGGGCCTTGGTCACCATGAGCCGGGTGGAGGCGGGACGGATCACCGCATCGACGTAGCCCCGCTCGGCCGCGACATAGGGGTTGGCCAAGTGATCTTCGTAGCCCGCGATGAGTTCGGCGCGCTTGGCGTCGACGTCGTCCCCGTGCTCGGCCGCCTTGGCCAGGTCGCGTCGGTACAGGATGTTGACGGCGCCCTGGGCTCCCATCACCGCGATCTGGCCCGTGGGCCAGGCGAGATTGACGTCGGCGCCGAGGTGCTTGGAGCCCATCACGTCGTACGCCCCGCCATACGCCTTGCGGGTGATCACTGTGACCATCGGCACAGTGGCCTCGGCGTAGGCGTACAGCAGCTTGGCTCCGCGGCGGATGATGCCTCCCCACTCCTGACCGGTTCCGGGTAGAAAGCCCGGAACGTCGACGAAGGTGAGGATAGGCAGGTTGAACGCATCACAGGTGCGCACGAACCGGGCCGCCTTCTCCGAGGCGTCGATATCGAGGCAGCCGGCCAGCTGCATGGGCTGGTTGGCCACCACGCCCACGGGCATGCCGTCGACCCGGGCGAAGCCGCAGATGATGTTGGGTGCGAACAGCGGGTGCACCGGTAGGAACTCACCCTCGTCGACGATGTGCGCGATGACCTCGGCCATGTCGTACGGCACGTTGGCCGAATCGGGTACAACCGTGTCGAGCCATTCGTCGTCCGGGGTCAGCTCGAGCTGGTCGTCCGGGTCGTCGTAGCCGGGCGGCATCTCGAGGTTGTTCGAGGGCAGGTACGACAACAGGGCCTTGACGTAGTCGATCGCGTCGTCCTCATCGGAGCCCATGTAGTGCGCCACGCCAGAGACCGTGTTGTGCGTGCGGGCCCCGCCGAGCTCCTCGAAGCCCACGTCCTCACCGGTGACCGTCTTGATGACGTCCGGGCCGGTGATGAACATGTGTGACGTCTGGTCGACCATCACCGTGAAGTCCGTGATGGCGGGGGAGTACACGGCGCCGCCGGCACAGGGCCCCATCACGAGCGAGATCTGCGGGATTACGCCGCTGGCGTGCACATTGCGCTTGAAGATCTCGGCATACAGGGCCAGCGCTACCACGCCTTCCTGGATGCGGGCGCCCCCGGAGTCGTTGATGCCGATCACCGGGCAGCCCACCTTGAGGGCGTAATCCATGACCTTGCAGATCTTTTCGCCGAAGACCTCGCCCAGTGACCCGCCGAACACGGTGAAGTCCTGGGCGAACACGGCCACTTGGCGGCCGTCGATGGTGCCGTAGCCGGTGACCACACCGTCCCCGTATGGGCGGTTCTTCTCCTGGCCGAACGCGTACGAGCGGTGCCGCGCGTAGCCGTCGAGCTCGGTGAAGGAGTCCTCGTCGAGCAGCAGCTCCACCCGTTCGCGGGCCGTCTTCTTGCCGCGGGCGTGTTGCTTGTCGACGGCACGGCTCGAACCGGCGTGTGCCATCTCGGCCTCGCGGCGTTCATGCTCTGCCAACTTGCCCGCGGTGGTGTGGAGGTCGCTCACCGTTGCCCCTTCGCTCGTTGTGCGGCCGCTGCCCGGGCCGGCGGAATTGGCCGCGGACGGTGCTCGATGGAGCGTAGACGGGGCCCTTAAGGTGGGACACATGAGGGCCGCGTATTCAGACCTGGCGCGGCCCCCACTTGATGTCTCCGCACTGCGACGGGCGCTCCTTGCCCCGGCCGGGCCACTGGCTCGCCTCGACGTGGTGGCCGAGACCGGTTCGACCAATTCCGACCTGGCCGCTCAGGTGCAGGACGATCCGGGTATTCCAGATCGAACCGTTCTCGTCACCGAGCACCAGCAGGCTGGTCGCGGCCGGCTCGCGCGCACATGGAGCACACCGGCGCGTTCGGCCCTGACCTATTCGACCCTGCTGCGTCCCCCAGCCGTGACCGAGGCCCATTGGGGCTGGCTGGCGCTGCTGGCGGGGGTGTCGGTGGTGCGCGTGCTGCGCACGATCGCAGGGGTGGACGCAGGCTTGAAGTGGCCTAACGACGTGTTAGTTCCGCTGGCCGCGGCCCCGGGACGGCCCGTGGGGTCTGCTGAGCACAAGGTGGCGGGCATCCTCGGTGAGATCGTGCGTCCGGCCGGGGGCGATCCGTGTGCTGTGCTGGGCATCGGGCTCAACGTGTCGATCACGGCGGAGGAGTTCGCTGCCGGCGGCCTTGCCTCGGCCGCCTCGCTGGTGCTGGCAGGGTCGGCGACCACCGATCGCTCGGTGCTGTTGCGCGCGCTCGTCCGCGAGCTGGCCACGCAGGACGCGCGGTGGCGGGCCGCCGGAGGCGATCCGGTGGCGAGCGGGCTGGCAGCCGCGGCACGCGAACTCTGCCTGACGATCGGGCGGCAGGTTCGGGTGAGCCGGGTGGCAGGCGCAGGGCCGGACGCCGACGTGGTCGGCGAGGCGGTGGGCATCGACGACGACGGGCGGCTGCTGGTGCAGACCCCTCGTGAAGTCGTCGCGGTTGCCGCGGGTGATGTTCACCACGTGCGGGGCGAGGTGACCGCGTGACCCCGGAGGAACGGGTGCTCGGCGCCACCCGGCGATTGCGGGCGCGTGACGTTGCCGACGGAGCGGGCGTTTCGACCCACTCGGCCCGGCGGTTCTGGCGAGCGCTCGGCCTGCCGGTGGTAGACAGCGACCAGGTGGCCTTCACCGAGGCCGACGTCGAGGCGTTGCGGATGGTCTCGGGCCTCGTGCGCGACGGCGTGCTCGACGACACCACCGCTCTGGCGTTGACCCGCGCGGTGGGCCGCTCGGTCGACCGGCTGGCGTCGTGGCAGGTGCAGTTGCTCGGGGAGAACTTCGCCGACGCCAGTGCGCTCGCTCCCGAACACGCCGGCGAGCCGCCGCCCAACGCCGTGGCCCAGGTGGCCGACCTCGCCCCCGTGCTGGCCGACTCGTTCGAGCCCCTCATCGGCTATGCCTGGCGCAGGCATCTGGCCTCGGCCATGCGCCGATTCGTCACTGAGACCGCGCCCGACACGACTGTGCCGATGATGCGCCGCTCGGTCTGCTTCGCCGATCTGGTCTCATTCACCAGACTCGTCAGGCGACTGCCCGAGCGGGAGCTCAGCGGCGTCGTACAGCGCTTCGAGACCGTCACCGGAGACCTCATCACCGCGGCGGGCGGGCGGGTGATCAAGACGGTTGGCGACGAGGTGCTGTTCGTGGCCTGGCCGCCGAGCACGGCTGCGCGCATCGCCCTGGAGATCGCCGATCAGATCGCGGCCGATCCCATGTTGCCCGAGGTGCGTGTGGGCATCGCCACCGGTGATGTGCTGGCGCGGCTGGGCGACGTCTTCGGCACCACCGTCAATCTGGCCAGTCGCATCACGAGCCTGGCCCAGCCGGGGCACGTGCTGTGCGACGAGGTGACCGCGCGCGAGCTGGCAGGCGACGACGCGTTCGACTGCACCCCGTTGCGCCGCCGCTCGGTCAAGGGCCTGGGTCAGGTGCTGCCGTGGCTGGTCACCTGGGCACGGGAGGAACCTCGGCCGAGATGGCGGTTGTCGTTGCCCGGGTTCGGCCTGTAGCCCTCAAGCCCGCGGGCCACTAGCTCGCCTCGACGTCGGCGCGAGCCGGGTCGTCGACGAAGACGAACTGCCGGTACGCCCAGAACCGGAACAGAGTGGACAGCACCAGACCGACGACGTTGGCGGAGATGTTGTCGGCGAGCGCGGTGCGCAGATCGAGCAGGTAGTGCGACACGTACAGGCAGCCGAGGCCGATGGCGAGCCCGATGCCGTTGATCACGGCGAACTGCAATAGTTCCTTGGCCGGACTGGCGGTCCGCCTATGCCGGAACGTCCACTGCCGGTTGCCATACCAGGCCACACACGTGGCCACGCCTACAGAGATCGCCTTGGCGGTCAGCGGCTTGCTCTCCAAGAGGCCACCCGGGCCGAACCGGAGCAGGTTGAAGATCGAGACGTCAACGACGTAGGCGACGGCCCCGACCACACCGAACTTGATGGCCTCGCGAACGACGACGCCGACGAGCCCGCGGAGCCGATCGAGCAGTGCCGTCAAGCAGCGACGGTTTCGTCGGTCTGCTGAGCCGGCTTCGGGTGAGCCGACTCGTGCTGAACCGACTTCTGTGGGGCCGACTCGTGCTGAACCGGCTTCTGCTGGGTAGGGACGGATCGGCTGGCAGCCGGTGCCGACGAGGCGGTGACGGACTCGGCGCGCGGAGGAACCTGCGGCTTGGCGCCACCCTCGCGGCTGTTCTCGACGCGGTTGACCCGCGGTTCGACGTCCATCCTCATGACAACGACGATGCCGATCGCTACGGCAGCAATCAGCAGGATGACCTCAAGCATGGGGGAAGCCCTTCAGGTTCGTCCGGCGCAACCAAGCATGACCCGTCGCGGACGATGTGACGACCGTGAACACGCCACGAATCTGGCCAATTGTGCCCGCCGTGGCGTGTCCGTCGTCGACGACTGTCCGTGTCGGTGCTTCTTGGGGCCTTAGGGCGAAAAGGGCGCGGGAGACATCACACGGGGCGGCTGGACAGTCCGCGGCTGGATAGTCTTCGGGCGTGTCCTCATCCTTCGCCGTCCAGGCAGCCCAGCCTGCCGATGCCCAACCTGCTCACCCCGGGGGCTTCCCCACGGTCGCGGTCGTGGGGGGCGGGCAGTTGGCCCGGATGATGGCTCCGGCAGCCACCGCGCTCGGGGTTCGACTACGACTGCTGGCGACCGATCCGGACGAGTCTGCCGCCCAGGTCATCCCCGATACCCATATCGGCCACCACACCGACGAGGCGGCGATCCGCGAACTCGTGCGGGGTGCCGCCGTGCTGACGTTCGACCACGAGCATGTGCCGACCCAGATCCTGAGGGCGCTGCAGAGCGACGGTGTGCAGGTCGGCCCGCCGCCAGAGGCTCTCGTACATGCTCAGGACAAACTGGTCATGCGCGAGCGAGTGGCCGCGTTGCTGGCGGAAGCGGACGGGGTGGGGGTGGTGGCCCAACCGCGCTGGGTCCGCGCTCGGACCGTGGCCGAGGTTGCCGCATTTGCCGCTGAGACGGGTTGGCCGGTGGTGGTCAAGACGCCTCGGGGAGGTTATGACGGCAAGGGCGTCGCGGTAGTGGGCTCGGTCGACGATGTACCCACCCAGTGGTTCGAGACCTTCGATGAAGGCGTCCTGGTGGAGGAGAAGGTCGACTTCGTACGTGAACTCGCCGTGCTGGTGGCGCGCAGCCCCTCCGGTCAGGCGGCGGCGTGGCCGGTGGTGGAGACCATTCAGGTCGACTCCATCTGCGACGAGGTGATCGCGCCTGCTCCCGATCTGGATCCGGAGCTGGCTGCTGCCGCTTCGCAGGCCGGGCTGCGGATCGCCGACGTCCTCGGGGTCACCGGTGTGCTCGCGGTGGAGGGGTTCCACACGTCCGACGGCCGGTTCCTCATCAATGAGCTCGCCATGCGTCCGCACAACAGCGGGCACTGGACGATCGACGGCTCGCTCACGTCGCAGTTCGAGCAGCACCTACGGGCGGTGCTCGACCTGCCGCTCGGGGACGTTCGGGCCCGGGCGCCGTGGACGGTCATGGTCAACGTGCTCGGCGGCCAGCATCCCGACCTGTACCGCTCGTACCTGCACGTGATGGCGCGCGACCCGGGCATCAAGGTGCACCTCTACGGCAAGGGCGTGCGGCCTGGCCGCAAGGTGGGTCACGTGACCGCCTACGGCGACGATCTCGACGAGGTGCGGGCCCGGGCGCGGCACGCCGCCGACTTCATCAAGGGAGTGATCGACGAATGACCGCTGGCACAACAGGCCCGCTGGTGGGCGTAGTGATGGGCTCGGATTCCGACTTTCCGGTGCTCGGCGCCGCCGTGGAGGCGCTGGCCGAGTTCGGGGTGCCGTACGAGGTTGACGTGGTCTCCGCGCACCGGATGCCGCAGGAGATGATCGACTACGGTCGCTCAGCCGCCGGGCGCGGGCTGCGCGTCATCATCGCCGGTGCGGGCGGAGCCGCTCATCTGCCGGGCATGCTCGCGTCGGTGACGACGCTGCCGGTGATCGGAGTGCCCGTGCCGTTGAAGTACCTCGACGGAATGGACTCCCTGCTCTCGATCGTGCAGATGCCGGCGGGGGTGCCGGTAGCTACCGTGAGCATCGGTGGCGCCCGCAATGCAGGCCTGCTGGCGGTGCGGATGCTAGCCGTGGGGGGCGACGCCGAGGCAAACCGTCTGGCGGCCGCGATGGCTGACTTCCAAGCCGGACTGCGGCAGACCGCCAAGGACAAGGGCGCCGCGCTGGCAGCCCGGTTGCGCGCCGAGTAGCGCCGCGCTAGCGGCAGGCCGGCCTGGCCCGGGCAGTGAGGGAGATCAGCCGCCCACAGCGGAGTTGTTCGCCGACGCAGCCTGCTGCTCGGCAAACGGACGGATCGCCTCGGTCGAGTCGTCTTTCAACGCGTTGAACACGATCTTCGACTTCGCGGCGTCCCACTCGACGACGTCGCCGTAGCTCGTCCTCTTGCCGGGGTCGGAGACCGGGACTGTCAGGGACAGGCCGCTGCCGCCGGAGACCTCCTTCATGCCGTAGGCGAAGTACGCCAGGTCGAGAATGCCCAGCTGCCGATCGACCGTGAGCGCATTGCCGCCCGACTTGGCCAACGGGAAGGCGCTGAACGGGTTGAGCAGCGTGGTGGGGCTCATGGTCTTCTTGGCGATCTGGGTGATCACCTCACGCTGACGCTGCACCCGGCCCAGGTCGCCGAGCGGGTCTCCGTGCCGCATCCGCGCGTAGGCCAAGGCAGTGGTTCCGTTGACGGCTTGGCAACCGGCCGGAACGTTGAGCCCGCTCAGGGAGTCCTTGAGCGCGGTCTTGGGACAGACGGTGATGCCACCGATGGAGTTGATGATGTCGCCGAAGCCGGCGAAGCCGGTCTCGACGTAGTCGTCGATGTGCACGCCTATGGCCCGTTCCACGGTCTTCACCAGCAACTGCGGCCCGCCGATGGCATACGAGGCATTGATCTTGTTGTGGCCGTGTCCGGGAATGGCCACGTCGGAGTCGCGCGGAATGCTCATCATGACGGTGGGGCCACCCGACGACGGCACATGCAGCAACATGATGGTGTCGGTCCGGGTGCTCTGCACCGCCTCGAGATCGGTGCCGGCGCGGGAGTCGGAGCCCACCACCAGGTAGTTGCGGCCCGGTGTGTCGTCGGTGTCGCTCAACGCGTCGACCCTGTGCAGGCTGCTCAAGGCGGTCTGGGCGAGGGCGAAGGGATAGACGACAAACGCCAGGATGAGCAGCAGCACCACCCAACGCACCGGGTGCCACCGCCGGCCGCCGCCGGCACGCTGTGGGGCTGCGCCCCGGCTCGGCCTGGCCCGACCGTAGGTGCCGCCCCCGCGGCCGTCGCCGGCTGAGTCTGGGTACTCGTGCCCTGCGTACGTTGGCTCGGCGTATCCGGCGTGGGTGTAGCCGGCTTCCGAATATCCAGGGTGTTCGTATTCAGCCTCTGAATGGCCGGGATCGTGGTAGCCGTCTTGATCGAAATAGCCGTTGGAGTAGCGCGAGAAGTCGTCTTCGTCATGACCGCCCAGGGGCCGTCCATCTGCATCGACCAGATCGTCGTCGTCAGGCGACTCGACCGGTACGTTCTTAGCTGACGTCCCTCGGTTGGAGCCACCCGGGCGGGCGCGATAGGTGCGCGCAGGGCCCCACTGAGGCTCGTCGGGCAACTTGCGGTCAGGCATGGACTCCACCGTAACCTGCGACTCTGAGAAGGCGGTTAACCGTAGGCGTCGGGTCTGCCGAATTCTGGCCGCTGGGCCGGTCTAATCTGGCATTCATGCGATTCGGACTCTTCGTGCCCCAAGGCTGGCGGATGGACCTGTTCGGGATCGAGCAGAACAGGCAATGGGCAACAATGCGCGAACTCGCCCAGCGCGCGGACGAGGGTGGACTCTGGGAGTCGATCTGGGTCTACGACCACTTCCACACGGTCCCGGTCCCAAGCGACGAGGCAACCCATGAGGCCTGGACGCTGATGGCCGGCTTCGCAGCGGTCACGTCCCGGGTGCGGCTGGGGCAGATGTGCACCTGCATGGGGTATCGCAACCCTGCCTATCTGGCCAAAGTCGCCGCCACCACGGACCACATCAGCGGGGGTCGGGTCGAGATGGGCATCGGTGGCGGCTGGTACGAAAACGAATGGCGCGCCTACGGCTACGGCTTCCCCGGCGCAGGCGTCCGGCTGGCCATGCTCGATGAGGGCGTGCAGATCATGCGCGACCTGTGGCGTGACGGCAGGGCGTCGCTGCAGGGCAAGCACTACCAGGTGGACGGCGCGATCTGCCGTCCGCTGCCCGTGCAGCAGGGCGGCATCCCGCTGTGGATCGCCGGCGGCGGAGAGCGCAAGACGTTGCGGATCGCGGCTCGGTACGCCCAGTACACGAACTTCGACGCCACTCCCGCGACGTTCCAGCACAAGTCGCAGGTGCTGGCCGAGCACTGCAAGGACGTCGGGCGCGACTTCGCCGAGATCACCCGCTCAGGCAACTACAACATCGTGCTCGGTCGCGACCAAGCAGAGGTGGACGACAAGCTGGCCTGGATCGCCGATCACTACAAGCGAGCACTGCCCGATTTCACGGGCGATGCCCTCGGTGCGTTCCGCAACACCCCTGGCGTCGGCACGCCCGAGCAGGTGGCTGAGAACCTGCGTGCGGCAGAAGGATTCGGCCTCAGCTACGCCATCTGTTACTTCGCCGACGCGGCCTACGACACCTCCACCCTGGAGCTCTTCGAGCGCGAGGTCATGCCGGCGCTGATCCGTCCGTGACCAGCCCATCCCCGACTCCGCCCACGATCAAGCCGCCCATGATCAAGGTGGTGTTCGTCTGTTGGGGCAACATCTGCCGCTCGCCCATGGCCGAGCGGGTGGCGCGGGCCTGGCTCGATGAGGCGGGCATCACGGGCGTCGCCGTCTCCAGCGCCGCGACGAGCAGGGAGGAGGTGGGCTCGGGCATCGACCGGCGCGCCGCCCGCATCCTGCAGGCGTCCGGCTACGACGCCGCCGGGCACTGCGCGCACCAGATCACCAAGGCTGAGATCGCCGAGGCCGATCTGCTGGTGGCGATGGAGGACGTGCACGTCGACCGGATGGCCACGATCAGCGGCCACGACAATCCCAACGTCGTCCTGCTGTCGAGCTTCGACCCCACAGCCCTGCCCGGCGCGGGTGTTCCCGACCCGTGGTACGGCGGTCAGGACGGATTCACCGAGACGTTGGAGATGATCGAGCGGGCGATGCCCGGCTTCCTCGACTGGGCGCGCTCGCAGCGGTAGCTCGACCACTGTCGCGCGCGTGGACGTCGGCCTACAGTCGCAGCTATGACGGAGCGACAGTTTGCGACGACCGACGATCAGGACGAGTTGCGTGCGCTCGTGCGAGAAATAGCGCATGAACGCATCGCCCCCTATGCGGCCGACGTCGACGCGCAGTCCAGGTTTCCGGAGGAGGCGCTGAAGGCGCTGGTCGCGAGCGACCTGCACGCTCCGCACATTCCGCAGGAGTACGGCGGCGTCGGCGCGGATGCACTGTCGACGTGCATCGTTATCGAAGAGGTGGCGCGGGTGTGCGCGTCGTCGTCGCTGATTCCGGCCGTCAACAAGCTCGGCACCCTGCCGCTGATGCTCGCCGCGCCCGAGGAGCTCAAGGCGAAGTACCTGCCGCCGGTGGCCAGCGGGCAGGCGATGTTCTCCTATGGCCTGTCGGAGCGTGAAGCAGGTTCCGACACGGCGGCGATGCGCACTCGCGCGGTACGCGACGGGGACGAATGGGTGCTCTCGGGCCAGAAGTCGTGGATCACCAACGCCGGGGTGTCGAAGTACTACACGGTGCTGGCGGTCACCGATCCCGACGGTGTCCGCGGGCACAACGTCACCGCCTTCGTGGTGGAGGCCGACGACGCGGGCTTCTCCGTGAGTCCCAAGGAGAGAAAGCTGGGCATCAAGGGCTCCCCGACGCGTGAGCTGGCCTTCGACCGGGTGCGGCTGGGGGACGACCGGCGGGTGAGCGAGGTGGGGGCCGGCCTGCAACTGGCGCTGCAGACCCTCGACCACACCCGGGTGACGATCGGCGCCCAGGCGCTGGGAATCGCCCAGGGCGCACTCGACTACGCCACTGCCTACGTCAAGGAGCGCAAGCAGTTCGGCAAGGCGATCGCCGAGTTCCAGGGCCTGCAGTTCATGCTGGCCGACATGGCGATGGAACTCGAGGCGGCCCGCCAACTCGTCTACGCGGCGGCGGCCAAGTCGCAGCGCGACGACTCCGATCTCGGGTTCTTCGGTGCCGCGGCGAAGTGCTTCGCTTCTGACGTGGCGATGAAAGTGACCACGGACGCCGTCCAACTGTTGGGGGGTGCAGGTTACGTGGCCGACCACCCGGTGGAGCGCATGATGCGCGACGCCAAGATCACCCAGATCTACGAGGGAACGAACCAGATCCAACGACTGGTGATGGCACGGTCTCTGCTGCGATAAAGTGCGTCCGTCAGTGTCGCGTATTACGAAACAGGTTCCGCCATGCGCAACATCCTGGGTTCAAAGCCCACCAAGGTCACGCCAGCCATGCGCCGGCTGTTGGAGCACGCGCGCTATGAGGTGTTGCCCACCGCAACCATCGAGGAGAAGGTGTTGGGCGCCGTGCCCAAGACCGTCCCGGTGACCGTGACTGCCTCCACCGGAAAGGGTTTGGAGGCAACCCTTGCGCTGGCGGAACGCTTTTCGGCGGCGGGCTATCAAGCCGTGCCACACCTGGCGGCCCGGATGGTGTCGGGCAAGAGCGAGCTCGCCGAGATCTGCCAGCGGTTGCGCGAGGCCGGCATCGATTCCGTGTTCGTCCCGGCCGGAGACCAGACCCCGCCGGCCGGTCCGTACGAGGGCGCCGTCGACCTGCTCGCCGACCTGCACGCCATCGAGCATCCGTTCCGGCAGATCGGGGTGACCGGGTACCCCGAGTCGCACCCGACGATCAACGACGACGTGACGATCCAGTCGATGTGGGACAAGCGAAAGTACGCCACACACATCGTGTCGAACATGACCTTCGACGCCCATCTCGTGCAGATGTGGGTCAAGCGGATGCGCGACCGCGGCATCAACCAGCCGGTGCTGCTGGGTGTGCCCGGGCCGGTCGATCCGGCCAAGCTGCTCTCGATGGCCACCAAGATCGGCGTCGGGGAGTCCACGAAGTACCTCGTGAAGCAGCGCGGCACCCTGACCCGGCTGGTGGCTCCCGGCGGCTACACCGGCGAAAGCTTCCTGGCCAAGTGCGCCACCATGGCGTCGCGTCCCGAGGCGCGGATCGAGGGGCTGCACGTCTTCACGTTCAATCAGGTCGCCGAGACCGAATCCTGGCGGCAAGGCCTGCTTGCGCAGTAGCCGGCTGCCCTACCTTGGGCTCTTGTGAATGCCTTCTTCCTGGCACTGATCGGCCTGGCCGTCCTCATCGTCTCGACGGTGTTGTCGAGGCGTACGGGCATTGCGGCTCCACTGCTGCTGGTGCTGCTCGGCTTGGCCGCCAGCGCGTGGCCGGCCTTTCCCACCATCCAGCTCGAGCCGGAGTGGATCCTCGCGGGAGTGCTTCCGCCGCTGCTGTATTCGTCATCGGTTCGGCTGCCGGTGATCGACCTGCGCCGCAACCTGGGCATGGTGAGCTGGCTGTCGGTCGTGGTGGTCGTCGCGTCGGCCGTGGTGATCGGTGGGGTGGTGCACTGGCTGGTTCCGACGATCGCCCTGCCGGTGGCCATTGCCCTGGGCGCCGTGGTGAGTCCCACGGATGCAGTAGCCGCCACGGCGATCGGCAAGCGGCTGGGTCTGCCGCACCGGTTGATGAGTGTGCTCGAGGGCGAGAGTCTGCTGAACGACGCGTCGGCCCTGGTCACCCTGCGCACGGCCGTGGCCGCGGTGGCGGGTTCGTTCAGCCTGTTCGCGGCGGTCGGCTCCTTTGTGTATGCCGTGGTCGTCGCGGTGGTCATCGGCTTCGTCGTGGGGTGGTTGGGGGTGCGGGTGCGTGCGCGCCTCGACGATCCGGTGCTCAACACCACGGTGTCGTTCGCCGTGCCGTTCGTGGCGTTCGTGCCGGCCGAGCACTTCGGAGCCTCGGGAGTGGTCTCGGTGGTGATCGCGGGCCTGGTCACGGGTCACAGCGGCGCCAAGCGGCTGTCCGCGGCAGACCGGCACACCGAGCAGACCAACTGGGCGACCATCACGTTCGTGCTGGAGAACGGCGTGTTCGCCTTGATGGGCCTGCAGCTCATGCCGCTGATCGAGGCGACGGAGGGCGCGGGCCAGATCGGCGTCGGTTCGGTGTTGCGGCTGTCGGCGGTGGTGTTGTTGCTCATGGTGGTGTTGCGGTTTGCCGGCGTGTGGCTCGCGCTGGTGATAGGCAATCTCGACCGAGACCGGGTCTCCAAGGGGGAGCGGCAACTGGCCGAGCTGGAGGCCAGAATCGATGCGGCGGAAGCCAATTCCACAGACGACTCGGCGAAGATCGCGTGGTTCCGACGACGCCTCGAACGCAGCCGGGCAGACCTCGACTTCATGACCAACGAGCCCATCAGCGCCTCGGGCGGCCTGGCGCTGGCCTGGTCGGGCATGCGTGGGGTGGTGACGCTGGCCGCGGCTCAGACCATTCCCGAGGGGACGCCTAACCGCGAGGCGGTGATTCTCGTCGCCTTCGTGGTGGCGGTGGCCAGCCTGGTGATCTTCGGCGGCACCCTGCCCTGGTTGATCCGTCGGCTCGCCTTCGAAGGCCCCACCCCCGAAGCTCAGCGCGCCGAGTTCCAACGGCTCATGCAGAGCCTTCTGCTGGCCGCGGTCGACGAGGTGGGCCCGATCGAAGACGTGCGGATCGACGGCGAGCCGCTCGACCCGGAGGTGGCAGAGCAGGTGGCGACCCGGTTCGGGCCCATGTTGTCCGGAGCCGCCCGTGGCGAGCCGGCCCCCAGCCGCGGGGTTCGCGAGCAGGGTGAGGCGGTGCAACGGATCTATCTCAAGGCGCTGCGCAATGCCCTGCTCAGCGAGCGGTCGATCGGGGCCTATTCCACGTCGGCTCTCACCCTTGCGGAGAACCTGCTCGATCGGCAGGAGCGCGTTTTGTAGGGGTCGTTGGAAAACATTGGGCTGTCTGGGTGATTATGGTGATGCTTCTGGCGATGCGGCTGATGGGCGCTAGCCTTCCGGCGCATCGGGAAATCCCCTGTGCGGATGGTTTTGGCTGATTTGGGGTCAGCGATGGAGAGTCGTCGGGGCCAGGTGTTGCGATGGAGACTGCTCTTGGCGGTGGTGCCGGTGCTGGTCTTGGCGGCGACTGGTCAGGCTGCCGCTGGCGCCGTGTCGGCGGCGAGTTCTCGTGCGCTGTCGCCGGCTCGCTCGATCTCGGGGGCTTCGAGGTCGTCGTCTACGACGCGGGTTCAGGTGTCCCGCGCCAGGTCGCGGAGTTCGGTCGCCTCTCTTGCTGCGACTTTGCCGTCTTCGCTTGCTCGATCCGTCTCGCAGGTGCGTTCTCGGGGGTCTGTGCGTGCCGCGAGTGTCGATGCCGAAGGAATGATCGCGGCAACAGTGTCGACCGGGACTGTACGTTCAACGGTGTAGTTCCTCCTTGATCGGAGTTACACCGTTGAACGTACAGTCCCCTGAAGGGGAACTACCTCAAGACGGGCATCTCCAAGAACCCAGCGAGCCGCTATACGAGAACGTTCATGCAGGCCAAGTACATGGACATCATGCAGTCCGGCACCTGCCGAGAAATGCTCAATCTCGAGCGCTTCATCGTTGAGCGGGACCCAGGACCGCTAAACCGGGAACCGTGGGCTGGCGCGTTCGATTGGGACGTCCCGTGAGCGCCGCGACCGAGCCGGCCAGACTCTTTCCATCGGCATGATCATCGGCGGAAGGACCCTCCAGAACCGGGGTTGGATCGAGGCGATCCAAGGTCTCATGCGCGAGGTCAAGACCTCTCGTGAAGGTGTCACCTCCGACCTCAACCTGAACGTCGAGTTCCACGTTCCAGGCAATCAGCTCCGACCTGAGTTTGAGGGTGTTCGGATCGGCGCATTCAGGAAGGCGGGTTCACTCCTCAAGGTCCAGGTCGCTGTCACCGCGGAGGCGCCACCAGACCCCCGCCCAATCCTCATTGGCTTCATGCGCGCGGCTGTCGCTGCCGCGGATCAGTGGGTCATAGCCAAGCGACGGGCCTTCGACACGGAGCCGCTGCGCGAGATCATTGACTCTCTGGACGTTTGATGCTCCGACTGCCGTTCCGCGTCCTACGGAATCCTCGTCGCTGTAGTTCTCGCCTGCCTCGTTGGGGCAACCCCAGCGGTGAGCGCGATGCCCCAGGGACAGGTACAGGGGAACAGCTACGACATCAATCACCACAGTGCGTGGACGATGTAGGCCAAGACCGACCGTGGTCCGCTCACGGCAAACGACCAGACGACCACCTACGCTGCCGACCACCGGTCCCGCGGCGCGTCGGCGCACCCGGACGCGGCTACTGAACCCGCCACCTACGCCTACGACCACCCCACTCGGCTTGTGCAGAACCTTCAACCTCGTCTTGGTGACGAGGGCGTCAATGAAGCTCGCAACGAGGTTGAGGTCTTCTTCGCTGAGTTCGGTGACGGCGGCGATGTGGTCGTCACCAAGGGCGGCTTCGTCGGGGGTGCGCCGAGGCCGTCGAGGGGCGTCCTCGCGGAGCAGGCAGTCTAGGCCGCCGGACGAACTGCTCGCATGCCTTCGGGAGTTCGGAGGATGAGCGGCCGGCATCCTTTTGGCTCGTGACCGCGGCCTCTACAAACGTGCGGCCCAGGCGCTCACGTCGCAAGCAGCGACATGTGGGTGACGTTGCTCAAGCCACCAGGCGGCCCAGTTCGCGAACGAGTCCCGCGTCCCCGGTTGGCACCACGTCCAGCGGCAGGTCGATCAAGGCAGCGGCAGCCTCCGCCGCGGCACGGACGTCGGCATTGTCGGGTTCCTGGGCCAGCCAGACCATCCGGGTGTAGTGGCCGAAGTAGTCGTCTCGCAGCTCGGGGTAGCGCTCCAGGCCTAACTCCACCATGACGGAGCGGTGGAACGACTTGGCCAGGTAGTCGGTGAGGAAGAAGGAGCCGGGCTGGTCGGCGGTCAGCCGTTCGAACTCGGCCGCTCCTGCATACAAGTCGTAGCAGGTGATGCCCGCCAGTCGCTGCATGCCCAACCGCTCGCACACCTCGTCGAGCGCGCCGTTGGTGCCGCAGTCGGCATACCCGACGGCGACCGTGCGGTACCTCGGGATCAGTTGCACGGCAAGGGCTTCTACCTCGCCTGCGATCTTGTTCGGGCGGTTGTGCAGCAGGGGCGGCAGGGGGTGGACGTCGACCGGCCACGCCGTGCGCGCCGCCACCGAGGTGGCCGCCTGGGCCAGTGCCCCGCACGCGATCAGCGCCACCCGGGCCGTGTTGTCACGGGTGCTGCGCCGGCCCGACGCCGGGCCGCCCTGCTCAGTCGGTGACGAAGCCGAGTTGGTCGACGAAGCGATCGTTGAAGTCTGGCCGGTCGGAGAGCTCGACATACTTCACCTCCCGCAGCAGCGCACTGGCCCCGGCGCGCTCGCGCACCGACAACAACGCCATCTTCGCACCCTCGCCTGCCACGTTGCCGGCCGAGACGATGCGCAACACCGGCAGCTTGGGCACCAACCCGATCCGGATGGCCGACGCCGGCGACAGGTACGACCCGAACGATCCCGCCAGCAACACCTGCTGCACGTCGCCGGGCTCGACCCCGAGCTCATCGAGCAGCAGGGCCCAGCCCGTGGAGATGGCAGCCTTGGCGAACTGCAGCTCGCGCACGTCGCGCTGGGAGAGGTAGACGCCCTCGGCCGGATCGTCGCTGTCTACCGGGTGGGCCAGCATGAACACGCGTTCCTGGCCGATCATGATGAGCCGCTCCGCCAGCGCCGGTGCGACCTTGGCAGCCTTCTCTTGGGGCACGAAACGTCCGGTGCCATCGAGCAATCCGACCTTGACGAGTTCCGCAACCGCGTCGACCAGGCCCGATCCACACAGGCCACGGGGGGCCACGTCGCCGATCACGCCCAGCGTCACCGGAGTGGCCGCGCCGTCCTTGCCGTCGAGCTTGATCACCTCGATGGCACCGTCGGCCGCGCGCATACCGCACCGGATGGCCCCGCCCTCGAAGGCCGGCCCCGCCGGCGCCGCGGTGGAGACGATGGTGTCGCCGTCGGAGAGCACGATCTCGCAGTTGGTGCCCACGTCGATGAACAACCGGGTGCGCTTGTCGCGGTCCATCCCGGTCGCGAGCATCCCGGCGACGATGTCGCCGCCCACATAGGCGCCCAGTGACGGAAACAGCACCACCCGCGCGCCAGAGTGAGCGGGCACTCCCACGTCGCTGGCCAGCACGGTGGGTGGCTGCGCAACGGAGGTGATGAAGGGGGCAACCCCCAGCGGCTCGGGCGCGATGCCGAGCACGAGGGCAGTCATGGTGGCGTTGCCGGCCACCGCCACCTCGTACACGTTGTCGCTCGAGACACCGGCCTCGTCGAGCACCTGCTGGGCCAGCTCGTGCAGCGTGTCGGCCGCCAGCTTGGTGAGTCGCGGCAGCGCCTCGGGGTCCATCATCGTGGCGCTGATCCGGGTGATCACGTCGCCGCCGAACGGCTGCTGCTTGTTGAGCATCGACGCCACGGCAGCAGGCGTGCCGGTGCTCAGGTCGAGCAGGGTCGCCACCACGGTGGTGGTGCCGAGGTCGTAGCCGATGGCGTAGCGGGTGCCGGTGGTGTCGCCGGGCTCCAGGTCGATCAGCACCTCGTCGACGATGACGGCGGTGACCTTGAAGTCGTTGTCGCGCAACATCATCGGCATCCGCCGCAGGGCGTGCAGATCGCAGGTCAGCTCGAGGTCGTCGATCGCCTCGTAGATCCGTTGCAGATCGGGACGCTGGTCGGCCAGCGTCGGCTCGGCCAGCTCCAGGTACCGCTTCTGCACGGCCGGGCGCAGGATCACCTGACGTCCCACCCCCACGGTGGCCGCCTTGGGACGGGTCGTCAGCGGCGGAACATGCACCTTGAGGTCGGTGCTGGCCTGCGAGAGGCAGGCCAGCCGCCAGCCGTCCTTGAGCTGATCCGGGGTGAACGAGCGGATGTCGAGGCGGGAGATCGGCACGGAGCCGTCCATGATCTGCACCCGGCACTTCTTGCACGTACCGTGCCCACCGCACGTGGAGTCGATCGCGATGCCGTTCCACGATGCCGCATCGAACACCGTGACCCCGGGCGGAACCCGCACCGAGCGCTCCGTTGCCGCGGCGCCGCTCGCGGATCCAGCCACCTCGTAGGTGATCTGCACCCGCCCGGTGCCGTCATGCGCGACGGGCACCGGGCCGCTCGGCTCGATCAGTCCCTCGCGCCGGATGGACTCCAACGAGATGGGCTCCTGCTGCTCGGTCACGAAATTGCTGCCGCCTCTGCCGCCTGTCGCTTGCGAAACGTGGAGATCCAGTGGCTGCCCCACTCGTCGTTGCCGAGCAGCAGATCGGCACCCTTGACCGCCGTGACGATGCCGGGGGAGCGGGCGTCCATGATGGCGCTCGTCATGCCGTTGGCCATGGCCATCGGCAGGAAGGACGCACCGAGAGTGTGTCGGTCGGGCATGCCGAACGACACGTTGGACGCGCCGCACGTCATGTTGAGGCCAAACTCGTCGCGCACCCGGCGCATGGTCTCGAATGCCGAATTGCCATTGTTCGAGTCAGCGCCGATGGGCATAGCCAGCGGGTCGATCACGATGTCGTTGAGGGCGATGCCGTATTCCTTGGTGGCCACATCGACGATGTGCTGCACCAGCTCCAGACGCCGGCCCGATTCCATCGGAATCTCCTCTGCATCGTTGGGCAGGGCGATGATGGCCGCGTCGTACTTCTTGACCAGCGGCAGAATGAGCTCCATCCGCTCGTCCTCGGCCGTGATGGAATTGACCAGGGCTCGGCCCTGATACACCGACAAGCCCGCCTCGAGCGCCTCGACCACCGAGGAGTCGATGCAGATCGGCAGGTCGGTGCGCGACTGCACGAGCTGGATGGCCTTGGCCAGCAGCGCCGGCTCGTCGGTGAGCGGCACACCCATGTTCACGTCGAGAATGCTTGCGCCACCGGCTACTTGGGCTGCGACGTCCTTCTCGATCGCCGACAGGTCACCGGCCCGCAGCTGGTCCTGGAAGATGCGCCGACCGGTGGGGTTGATGCGCTCGCCGATGATGGCGAAAGGGCGATGACGACCGATCACCACCTCCTTGGTGGCGGAGCGGACAATGGTCTCCTGGGGCTCGACGCTCATGCGTTGACCAGCGCGCGCTTCTTGTTCAGCAGGTCTTTGGCTCGCTTGACGGTGGCCGAGGCATCGGCTGCATAGCCGTCGGCGCCCACGGCGTCGGCGTATTCCTGAGTGACGGGTGCACCGCCGACCATGATGATCACCTGGTCGCGGATTCCGGCTTTCTGAAAGGCGTTGATGTTGGCCTTGAACATGGGCATGGTGGTGGTGAGGAAGGCGGAGAACCCGACGATGTCGGGTTGGTGTTCGTTGACGGCGGCCACGAACTTCTCCGGCGCCACCTGCACGCCCAGGTCGATCACCTCGAAGCCGGCGCCCTCGAGCATGATGTTCACGAGGTTCTTGCCGATGTCGTGCACGTCGCCCTTGACGGTGCCCATCACGAACTTGCCGATGGTCTGCACGCCGGTCTCGGCGAGCAGCGGCCGCAGCACCTCCATGGCACCGGCCATCGCCCGGCCGGCGATGAGCATCTCCGGCACGAAGTAGTCACCGCGCTCGAACCTGGCTCCCACCTCTTCGAGGGAGGGGATCAGGGCGTCGAACAGCAGCGACTGCGGCTCCATGTCGAGGTCAAGACCTTGATGGGTCAGGCTGAGGACCTCGGGCGCGTTGCCCAGCAGAGTCTGCTCGTAAAGCCCGGTGAGAATCTCCTCGGGTGTCATGCTGCTCCCTCCGTTCGTGTGCGGCGACTGAGCAGACCCGACACGGCGTCGGCCTGCTCGACCAGGAGTCGGCCGACTTGGCCTACCCGGGACTTGAGCCGGGCGGTGGGCCCGGAGATGCCGATGGCGGCCACCACGGCGGTGCCACGCAGAATCGGCGCGGCGAGACCGGTGAGGCCGATCTCGAGCTCGTCGACCGTGACCGCGTAGCCGCGCCGGCGCACCTGGGCCAGATCGACGGCGAGAGCGGCGGCATCGGCGATGGTGTGTGAGGTGAGGGCCGGCCAAGGCCCGCTCGGCAACGGGAGCGCGCCGTAGGCGTACAGCACTCGGCCGAGGGCGCTGGCATAAGGCGGCACCACGAGTTGCGTCCAGTCTTGGGTGCCCAGCAGGTAGCGCGAGTCGGCCTGGGCCAGATGCTCGACGGTATTGCCATGCGGCACACCGAGATTGGCGGTCTCGCCGGTGGCGTCACGCAGTCTGTCGAGCGCCGGCCGGGCGAGTCTGGAGAAGTCGTCCTGCGGATTGTGCCGCGAGGCGTACTGCGCGAAGAGGGGCCCCGCGAAGTAGTTGCCTTCAGGGTCGCGGTCGAGCAGGTCGGCCCGTTCGAGGGCGGCAAGCAGGCGCGATGTGGTGGAGCGGGCCAGGCCCGCCTCCTCGCTCAGTTCGGTGAAGCTGATGGGCGCCTCGGAGCCGACCACCAGCGAGACGAGCGCGGCGGCGCGATCGACGGCCTGGGTGCCGCTGCCGGTGCTCGCCACGAACCCTCCTCCTGATGCGATCTACGATCTCCTGGTGATTCATCAAACCGGTGAAGATCGTAGGTAGACCCTACCAAGAATGTTTCATCATGTGGAACATTACTCCCACAACGTGAGGCTAGGATGCCGGATGGGAGTGCGTCAAGCGTCGCCTGCACAGCATCATCGGCACAGCTTCACTGCAGCACCCACCAGACTTACACCAGTACCGACACGCACATCGAGATCTGCCAGAAAGGCGAGCCATGTTCCGTAACAAGATGCCCCGCTACGAGATCCTCTCCGCGGAGGCGATGGCCAAGCTGGATGCCGGCTGGCGTCGGCTCGTCAGCGAGATCGGTGTCGAGTTCATGAGCGATCGCGCGCTCGACCTGTTCCGCCAGGCGGGGCAGCGGGTGGAGGACAACACCGTGTTCTTCGACCCAGAGTTCGTGCTGGCCCAGGTGGCCAAGGCGCCGCGCGAGTTCGACGTGCAGGCGCGCAATCCCAAGCACAACATCCACATCGGTGGCGATTCGATGGCCTTCGGGGCGGTGTACGGCCCGCCGTTCGTGCGCGAGGGTGACGTGCGCCGCGACGCGTCCATGAGCGACTACACCAACTTCGCCAAGCTGGCCCAGAGCTACGACGCGCTCGACTCGGCCGGTGGCGTGATCTGCGAGCCCAACGATACCCCGCTCGATTCGCGTCACCTCGACATGAATTATGCCCTGATGACGCTGACCGACAAGATGTACATGGGCAACGTGGTCTCGGGCGAGAACGCGCGCGACACCATCGCGATGGGCGAGATTCTCTTCGGTGGCCGCGAGAACATCGAGAAGACACCGGTTTCCATCTCGCTCATCAACTGCAACTCGCCGCTGCGCTGGGACGACCGGATGCTCGACGCGCAGTGGGAGTACAGCCTGGCCAACCAGCCCGTGGTGCTTACTCCGTTCCTGCTCATGGGCGCCATGTCGCCGGTCACCATCCCGGCAGCACTGGTGCAGCAGATCGCCGAGGCGCTCACCGGCATCGCCCTGTCGCAGCTGATCCGGGAGGGCTCGCCGGTCATCTTCGGCTCGTTCCTGTCGAACATCGACATGCAGTCGGGGTCGCCGATGTTCGGCACCCCGGAGTCGGGCATCGGCCTGCTGTGCACGGGCCAGATCGCCCGCTACTTCGGGCTGCCGTTCCGTTCCGGTGGGGCGCTGACCTCGTCGCAGGTGCCCGACGCCCAGGCCGGTTACGAGGCGCTCATGACGATGCTGCCCACGTTCCTCGCGGGCGCCAACTGGGTGATGCACTCCGCCGGATGGCTCGAGGGCGGCCTGGTGGCCGGCTACGAGAAGTTCGTCATGGACATCGAGCTGCTGCAGATGTTGCAGGCCGAGTTCACCCCGCTGGAGATCGACGACGCCTCGCTGGCGTTCGACGCGCACCAGGAGGTCGGCCACGGGGGGCACTTCCTCGGCGCCATGCACACGATGGAGCGGTTCCGCACCTGCTTCTACCGGCCGATCCTGTCGAGCTCGGAGAACTATGAGCGGTGGATGCGCAACGGCGGCAACGACGCAGCAGCCCGGGCCAAGAAGCTTTACCAGGCCAAGCTCGAGAGCTACGAGCGTCCGCCGCTCGACGAGAGCATCCGCGAGGAGCTCGAGGCCTACGTCAACCGGCGCCGCAAGGAGCTGGGCGACTAGACGATCTAGTCCAAGGCCTGTCCGTGGTCGTAGGTGAGTGCGCGGTGGATCGGTCGGGTTCGTGCGGTCGTCGACCGGCTGACCGTGGTGAAACGGGAGGACCCGCCCGGGTCAGACCCGGTCAGATCCGGTCGATGTCCGGAATCCGGCGCCAGTACCCGCCAACGAACATCGACTGAGCACAAACCCACAGGCTGCTGCGCCGCTCGAGACGGATTCCGGACATCCACGCATCGGAACCAGTGGACCTGACCTCGTGCGCCCCACCCATCGCCCCACGGGCGGCGACCCACGCTTCCACCTGTCACGTTCCTCACCCACCCGTCACCCAACCTGGTGACACCCCGGCGAACAACGTGACAGTTGGACGCGCGATCGGGTGGCACTGGCGCCGGATTCCGGACACTGACCGACCCGACTGAGAAATTGCTCAGCTTTGTGGCAATCGCATGGATGGCTCGTCACGGATTCGTTATCGCCTTCTTCACAAACCGCCTGCGGAAGCGGGCGTATCGCCCCTACGGTGTTTGAACCGCCCACCCGCAGGAGGTGGGCGTCGTCGTGTAGTCCGACGAACACCTTTCGACGGGGGAACCCATGCAACGAATGTCATCTCTGCGACGACTGGCCCTGACCGGCGCCCTATCGCTCTGTCTGGCAACCGGTTTGAGTACTGCCGCGAGCGCGGCAACGCCGACCGTCCCGGAACTGGCCCAGCGGGCAATCGCCACCCAGCAGCATGCCGCGCAGGATGGTGCGGCCGACCGGCAACTGCAGATGTCGGTGTCGGACCGCTTGCTGCCGGGCACGTCGCTGAACGATGGCCAGGCGTTGACTTCGTCCAATGGTCAGCACTACCTAAAGGTGGGCGACACGAGCACTGACACCGCCGTCGAAGTGGATGGCGAGTCGTGCGGGTTCGTGCCGCTCACCGAGGCGTCGCCGAGCGCCAACGGCACGGGCAAGCTGGCCATGCAGGCCGACGGCAACCTCGTGTACTACGCCAACGGCGTGCCCACCTGGGCCACCGGCACGTGGGGCAACCCGGGTTCGTCCGTGGTCATGCAGACCGATGGAAACGTCGTGGTGTACTCGGCCAAGGGTGCTCCGCTGTGGGCGTCAGACAGCATCTGCTCCGCGGTGGCCGGAGTGCCGGCGGCCCCGGGTTTCCCGGCGGTCACCAGCTACCTGCGCGCCAACTGGTACATGACGAGCCCGGACGGCGGCTACAAGCTCGTGATGCAGGGCGATGGCAACCTGGTGCTGTACTCGCGCACCCGGGCGATCTGGTCGACCAACACCTGGGGCAACCCGGACGCCTTCTTCGCAGAGCAGTCCGACGGCAACATGGTGGTGTACTCCAAGGCCGGGAAGGCACTCTGGAACTCCGGTACCCGGGTTCGGGCGAAGGACCAGATGGCTCTCCTCATCGTGCAGCCCGACGGCAACCTCGTGCAGTACGCGCTGACGGCCAAGAAGAACGACTTCACGCTGAAGTCCATCTGGACGTCCCACACCCGTGGGGTGAATTAGTCCCGGGTGAAGTAGTCCCGGGTGAAGTAGTCCTGGGTGAAGTAGTCCTGGGTGAAGTAGGGCCAAGCAGGGGCCTAGGTGAACACCACCGTGCGGTGGCCGTTGAGCAGAATGCGAGTCTCAGCGTGCCACCGCAGGGCCCGGCTGAGCACCTGGCTCTCCACGTCGCGGCCGAGGGCCACCAGCTGGTCCTGGGTGAGGGCGTGGCCGACCCGGGCGACGTCCTGCTCGATGATCGGGCCCTCGTCGAGATCGGCCGTGACGTAGTGCGCCGTGGCGCCGATGAGCTTGACGCCGCGCTCGTAGGCCTGGTGGTACGGCTTGGCGCCCTTGAAGCTGGGCAGGAAAGAGTGGTGGATGTTGATGACCTGCCCCGAGAGCCGCTCGCACAGCCGGTCTGAGAGCACCTGCATGTAGCGGGCCAGCACGACGACGTGGATGTCATGGGTGTCGACGAGGTCGAGCAACTGTCGCTCGGCCTCGTCCTTGGTCTCGCGCGTGACCGGGATGTGCACGAACTCCAGCCCGTAGGCGCGTACCAGCGGCTCGGCGTCCAGATGGTTGGAGACCACCACGGGGATCTCGATGTTGAGGGCGCCCACGCTCCACCGGAACAACAGGTCGTTGAGGCAGTGCAGGAACTTCGACACCATGATCAGCGTGCGATAGGGCCGACGGGCGTCCCAGAGCTCGAAGGTCATCCCGAACCGGTCGGCCACCGGGCCGAAGGCTTCGCGCAGCTGCTCAACGGTGCGCGTCACCCCCTTGACCTCGAATAGCACCCGCAGGAAGAAGCGGTCAGTCAACCGGTCGTCGAACTGGCCGCTCTCCAGGATGTTGCCGCCGTTGTCCACCAGGAAGCCGGTGACGGCGTGCACGATGCCGGGCCGATCATCGCACGACACCGTCAGCACGAAATGCGGTGCGGCGGCTACGCTCTCGGAGCTCTCGAGGTCGGGGCGCAGCTCGGGGCTGGGGGCGTGGAGGCCGGTCTCGACTGCGGCCGAGGGTGTCGATGACGGGTTGCTGCTCATGTGTTCTCCCGACGATCTGGGCGACGAAGCGCGGTTGACAAGCCTGAAACGCAGGCGCGTGGCGTTGCATAAGAAGCAACAGGAATCGCCATGCGCAACATGCCAGGGATATTGTGGACCAATGGCAGCCTCCGAGTCGACCTCTCCCGTGCAGTCCGTCGACCGTGCCCTCCGCATCCTCAACTACCTTGCCGCAGTTGGTGAGGCCGGGGTGACCCAGATCGCGCTTGATCTCGATGTGCACAAGAGCACGGCCTTCCGCCTGGTCACCACTCTCGAGGCCCACGACCTCGTGGAACAGGCCGAAGATCGCGGCAAATACCGGCTGGGAATGGGCCTGCTGCGGTTGGCGGGCGCCACCACGGCCCGGCTCGATCTCGTGCAGGAGGCGCGCAGCACCACGCGCGAACTGGCCGCGCTCACGGGGGAGACCGTCAACATCGCGGTGCTGTCGGGCAGGTCGGCCCTGTACGTCGATCAGGCCGTCGGGGCGTCGACCCTGCAGCCCCATCAGTGGGTCGGTCAGCATGTGCCGCTGCACGCGACGTCGAACGGCAAGATCCTGATGAGCGAGCTGTCGCCCGAGCTGCTGGCGCCTCTGCTGGGCGACCTCGATCGCTACACCGAGCGCACCGTCACCGACCCCGATCAGCTCCGCCGCGAGCTGGCCCAGGTTCGCGGCAGCGGCCACGCCCGAGCGATCGACGAGCTCGAAGTGGGCCTGGCCGCGCTGGCGGTTCCGGTGCGCAACGCCGCGGGCGAGCTGATCGCCTCGCTGTCGGTCTCCGGACCCACCTTCCGGCTGTTGCCCCGGCTCGACGAGCTGCTGCCCCAGGCGTGCGCCGCCGGCGCCCAGGTCTCGCGTCGGATGGGCTACACCGTGCCGCAGTGATGCGCGCGGGGTCGCAGTGATGCGCGCCGCCCGCAGTGACGCTCGCGAGGGTTGACTTTTTGCCCGAAGTCCGGTGGCATAGGAGTTGCACATTGCGAATCACAGTGCGCCATATGCAACAGAGACCCGGCTGATCGTACGCGGTAGTTGCACGCGGTCGTCCGCTGGAATCGCTGGTCTCTACATCGGAAGGCTTCATTCATGGCAGAGGTTCCCGCCAGCGCCCGATGCGTGGTCATCGGCGCCGGCATCGTCGGCAACAGTCTCGTCTATCACCTGGCCCGGCTGGGTTGGCGAGACATCGTTCAGATCGACAAGGGTGCGCTGCCCAATCCCGGCGGTTCGACCGGTCACGCGTCCAACTTCATCTTCCCGGTGGACCACTCGCGCGAGAACACCGAGATCACCCGCGACTCGGTGCGCCAATACAAGGAGATGGGCGTCTTCACCGAGTCCGGTGGCTTCGAGGTGGCCCGCACCGAGGAGCGCATGCAGGAGCTGCGTCGCCGGATGAGCTCGGCCAAGGCGTGGGGCATCGACGCCGAGCTGGTGGAGCCGTCCTTTGTCAAGGAGAAGGTGCCGTTCCTCGAGGAGGACGTCATCGTGGGCGCCTTCTGGACGCCGTCCGTGGGCGTGGTCGACTCGCTGCGCGCCGGCACGATCATGCGCGAGCGGGCATTCGAGCTGGGTGCCCTCACGGTGGTGCCGACCGTGGAGGTCACCGACATCACGGTGGAGGACGGGGTGGTCAAGGGCGTGCAGACCACCGGCGGCTACATCGAGGCCGAGACGGTGCTCATCGCCTGCGGCGTCTGGAGCCCGAAGGTGGCCGCGATGGCGGGCGTCGAGCTCGCGCTCATCCCCACCGTGCACCAGATGATCTCCGTGGGCCCGTGCAAGCAGCTGGCCGAACTGCCCGGCGAGATCTCCTTTCCGATCGTCCGCGACATGGACACCCTGTGCTACGAGCGCCAGCACGGCGCCGACATGGAGGTCGGCTCGTACGCCCACCGCGCGATCATGCACGACCCCGAAGACATTCCGTCGAACGAGCAGGCCAAGCTCAGCCCCACCGAGATGCCCTTCACGCAGGACGACTTCGACCCCCAGCTCGAGCAGGCCTTCGAGCTGATGCCGGAGCTGCTCGGTGGCGAAGGCGCCGAGATCCGTTACGCCATCAACGGTCTGCTCTCGATGACCGCCGACGGCTCGCCGATCCTCGGTGAGACCCCCGAGGTGAAGAACCTCTGGGTGGCCGCCGCGGTCTGGATCAAGGAAGGCCCGGGCACCGGCCGTGCCGTCGCGGAGTGGATGACCAACGGCTGGTCGGAGATCGACGTGTCGCACTCCGACATCGCCCGCTTCTACCCGCACCAGAAGAAGCGCGAGCACGTCAAGAGCCGCACCAACGAGTCGTTCATCAAGACCTACGGCATCGTGCACCCCGCCGAGCAGTACGCCGACGACCGCAACAAGCGGCTCTCACCGATGCACGAGTCGCAGCGCGAGCTGGGCGCCGTCTTCTACGAGGCCGTCGGCTGGGAGCGCCCGCAGTGGTATGCCAGCAACGAGCGGCTGCTGGCCGACTACTCCGACGAGCAGCTGATGCCGCGCACCGCCGAGTGGGACTCCCGGTGGTGGAGCCCCATCATCAACGCCGAGCACCTGGCGCTGCGCGAGCGGGCCGGCATCATCGACCTCACCGCCTTCGCGATCTTCGACCTCGTGGGCCCCGGTGCCAAGGAGGGCGTTCAGGGTGTCGTCGTCTCCCAGGCCGACGTGCCGGACGGCCGGGTGATCTACACGCCGGTGCTCAACGAGAACGGTGGGTTCGTCTCCGACCTCACCGTCATGAAGATCGCCGACGACCACTACCGCGTGGTCACCGGTGGCGCGCACGGCATGGTCGACCTCAAGTGGTTCCGCGACCGGATGCCGGCCGACGTGCAGGTCGTCGACCTCACCAACGAGCTCACCACCATCGGCGTGTGGGGCCCGAAGGCACGCGACATCCTGTCGGGCCTGACCAGCGACGACGTCTCCAACGAGGGCTTCAAGTTCGGCACCTTCCGGGAGATCAACCTCGACGGCCTCACGGTGATCGCCTCGCGGATCTCCTACGTCGGCGAACTCGGCTGGGAGCTCTACGCCCCGATGGCCGACGGCGCCCGGCTCTGGGAGCTGCTGCTGAGCGAAGGTGCCAAGCACGGTGCGGTGCCGGTGGGCATCGGCGTGTACGGCACCAGCGGGCGCATCGAGAAGGGCTACCGCGCCTTCGGTTTCGAGCTCGACGGCGAGCGCAGCATCGTCGAGGCCGGCATGCAGCGGCCCAGGGTCAAGGCGGCCGACTTCGTAGGCAAGGCGGCCTACCTGGCCCAGCGTGAGGCGGCCCCGAAGGCCGTCATGTGCACCCTCACGGTCGACGACCACACGTCGGCGTCCGGTGAGAAGCGGTACATGCTCGGCGGCGAGCCGATCGTCACCCGCGAGGGCGCCCAGCTCACCGACGGCCACGGCAACCACCCGTACGTCACCACCGCCGGGTCGGCGCCGTCGCTCGGCAAGCACGTGCTGATGGCGTATCTCCCGCCCGAGAACGCCACGGTCGGCGAGCAGCTCGCCGTCTCGTACATGGAGGAGCTCTACCCGGTGACCGTCGGGTCGGTCGACTCCACCTCCCTGTTCGACCCCGAGAACGCACGGATTCGAGGCTGATTCATCCATGGTCAACGTATTGGTCTGTGTCAAGAGGGTTCCCGGCAACTCCGGTGAGATCCTGCTGACCCCTGACAACCTGTCGGTCGACGCACGCTATGTCGGTTACATGCTGAGCCCGCACGAGGAGTGCGCGGTGGAGTTGGCCATCCAGGTGGCAGGCGACACCGGCGGCGAGGCCACGGTGCTCAGCCTCGGCAGCGACGACTCGATCGAGCAGCTGCGCGACGCGCTCGCGGTCGGCTGCAAGGCGGGCGTGCTGATCGAGGCCGATGCCTCGACCTACGGCCCGGCAGATGTGGCCGGCGCGATCGCCGACGTGGTGAGCGCGCATGCCGCGGCCGGTAAGGACTACGACCTCATCCTGCTCGGCAACGACGCGGCCGACTCCGGCGACTTCCAGGTCGGCATCCGGCTCGCCTATGAGCTCGACCGGCCGGTCGCCGTCGGCATCTCGACGGTCTCGGTCAGCGACGGGGTCGCCGTCGCCAACGGTCAAGGTCCCGGCGGCACCGCCGAGACCTTCGAGCTGCCGCTGCCGGCGATCGTCACTGTCCTCGAAGGCGGGGTCGAGCCCCGCTACCCGTCCATTCCGGGCCGGATGAAGGCGAAGAAGGCTCCGGTGGAGACGATCACGCCGGCGCGCACTCCGGTGGGCAACGGCAGGGTGAAGCTGTCGCTGCCGCCGGCCGCCCCGTCTGCTGTGCAAAAGCTCGGTGAGGGCGCCGACGCCGCCCCCGCCCTCGTCCAGACCCTGGTCACGTTGGGAGTGCTTCGATGAGCGCGCTGGTCTATGTAGAGTCCGAGCCCGCCGGTGGATTGTCGGAGGTCTCCCGGGAGACCCTGACCTTCGCTCGCTCACTGGACTCCGATGTGCAGGCCGTGCACGTCGGAGCACTGTCGGACGAGGCGACGGCGCAGCTCGGCGCCCAGGGCGTCTCCGCCGTGCACGTCGCCGAGAGCCCCGACCTGGCCAGCTACTCCGGCGCGGCGCACGCGGCTGCCGTGGTGGAGGCCGTGCAGGCCAGCGGCGCCACCGCGTTGCTCGCCGCCGGATCGCCGCGTGGCATGGAGGTGCTCGCGCACGCCGCCGTCCGCCTCGGCAGCTCGATGGCGGCCAACGTCATCGCGATCGAGTCGGGCACCGCGGGCGGCCACCTGGTGGTCGACCGGCAGGTCATCACCGGCTCCGCGATCGAGCAGATGGACCTGCACGACCCGATCGCCGTGCTCGCGGTGGCCGGGCACGCTGTCGCCGAGCAGCCCGCCGAGACGGCGTCGAGCCCCGCGGTGCAGGCGTTCTCGCCGGCGATCGCCGCCAAGGACCTGCTCGCGGCGGTCAAGCGCACGTCTGAACCCGAACCCGACCTGACAGGTGCGTTGAAGACCGCCAAGGTCGTCGTCGGCGGCGGCCGCGGCGTGGGCGGGCCCGACGGGTTCGGCGACCTGATCGCGCTGGCCGACAACCTCGGCGGCGTCCTGGGCGTCTCCCGGGTGGTCACCAGCCTCGGCTGGCGTCCGCACCACGAGCAGGTGGGGCAGACTGGCTCGCGGATCAGTCCCGACCTGTACGTGGCCTGCGGCATCTCCGGCGCGATCCAGCACTGGGCGGGTTGCTCGTCGTCCAAGACGATCATCGCGATCAACACCGATGAGGACGCGCCGATGGTCACCAAGGCCAGCTACGCCGTCATCGGCGACCTGCACGAGGTGGTGCCGGCGGTGAACGAGGCGATCTCGGCCCGCTAGTCGATCTATTCCAAGAGACCCGCCCGGCGTACAGGGTCGTTGCGTGGTGCCGACCGCGGTGCATCTCAACGCGGTTGGCACCAGGCAACCATGCCGTCCTGCGTGTGGTCGTGCTCGTTGGTGCCGAACGGGGACTTCTTCACGCGGTTGGCACCACCTACATCCTGCCCTGGCCTGATCGGCTCCCTCGGCAGTGCCAAAGGCGGTGTATTCGACGCGTCTGGCACCTGGCTGGTAGGTCGTCCCGGCTGTGGTCGTGCTCGGTGGTGCCGAACGGGGACTTCTTCACGCGGTTGGCACCACCTACATCCTGCCCTGGCCTGATCGGCTCCCTCGGCAGTGCCAAAGGCGGTGTATTCGACGCGTCTGGCACCTGGCTGGTAGGTCGTCCCGGCCGTGGTCGTGCTCGATGGTGTCGGACGCGGCTTTCGTCCCGCGGTTGGCACCACCTACACCCTTCCCTGGCCTGATCGGCCCTCTCGGCACTGCCAAAGGCGGTGTATTCGACGCGTCTGGCACCCGGCTGGCAGGTCGTCCCGCGTGTGGTCGTGCTCGATGGTGCCGGACGCGGCTTTCGTCCCTCGGTTGGCACCACCCACACCCCGCCCCGGCCTGATCGGCCCGCTCGGTACTGCCAAAGGCGGTGTATTCGACGCGTCTGGCACCCGGCTGGTAGGTCGTCCCGGCTGTGGTCGTGCTCGGTGGTGCCGAACGGGGACTTCTTCACGCGGTTGGCACCACCTACACCCCGCCCCGGCCTGATCGGCCCGCTCGACACTGCCAAACGGGTGTATTCGACGCGTCTGGCACCCGGCTGGCAGGTTGTCCTGCGTGTGGTCGTGCTCGGTGGTGTCGGACGCGGCTTTCGTTCCGCGGTTGGCACCACCCACACCCCGCCCCGGCCTGACCGGCCCCCTCGACACTGCCAAACGCGGTGTATTCCACGCGTCTGGCACCCGGCAACCAAGCCATCCCGGCCCTGGCCGCGCTCAATGGTGCCAAACGCGGGCCCCTTCACGCGGCTGGCACCACCCACACCCCGCCACTTCTTGGTCGGCCCCGCGGAGCAGCCGTCCGTGGGGATTCTCTGTGTGCGCGGGCTGGGGCATGCGGCAGGATGGGTCGTCGTGATCGTCGGTCTGGATGCCACCCCGCTCGTCGGCCCGCGCACGGGTATCGGGCGCTACGTGGCCGAACTCTGCCGGGCGGTGGCCGAGCAGCCCGACGCCCCGGAGCAGGTGCTGACGCTGTTCAGCCGGCCGCGTCCACTGGGGATCGAGCCGCCTCCGGGGGCACATGCCGCGCCTCGCTCGTGTCCGGCCCGGATCCTGCATCCGCTCTGGCGGGCGATCTCCTTTCCGCCCGTGGAGTTCCTGTCGGGACGGCTCAACGTGTTCCACGGCGGAAACTACGTGGTGCCGCCGGTGCGCCACGCCGGCACGGTCATGACCATCCACGACCTGACGTGCGCCTTCTATCCGCAGACCCTGGCGCCGGCCACCGCGAAGATGCTCGCCGACCTGCCGCAGCGTGCGCGCAGGATGGACGCCGTCGTCACGCCCACGCAGGCTGTGGCGCAGGAGGTGATGGCCGAGTACGGCCTTCCGGCCGAGCGGGTGACGGCCATTGCGCATGGTGTCGACCCGGCCTGGGCGTCGGCCACGCCGCTGGACGAGAGCCGCCGGCAGGCGCTGGACGTGCCCGAGCGTTATCTGCTCTTCGTCGGCACGCTCGAACCACGCAAGAACCTCGCCGGCCTCGTGGCGGCCTACGCGCAGGCACGCGCCGCCCGGCCGGGTCTGGCGCCGCTGCTGCTGGTGGGCGCCCGGGGGTGGGGCGAGCAGGCCGATCAGCAGGTGGACGGGATCCAGGCGCTGGGCTATCTCGACGACTCCGACGTGCAGTCGCTGGTGGCCGGCGCGCTGGCCGTGTGCTCGCCGTCGCTGTACGAAGGGTTCGGGTTGCCCGTCCTGGAGGGGCTGGCCACCGGGGGCACGGTGATCGCGAGCGACATCGCTGCCCATCGCGAGGTCGCGGCCGGCCAGGCCAGGCTGGTGCCCGTGGACGATGTCGAGGCGTGGGCACAGGCGTTGCTCGATGCCGACGCTGCCGGGGAGCCGACCCCGGACGAGCGCGCGGCCCGGCAGGCCGTGGCCGCCCGGCACACCTGGGCACGCAGCGCGGCCGCCCATCTCGACGTCTACCGCCGGGTGGCGCGAAGCTGAACTAGGGCGGGCCCTAGGCCCCGGCCTGGGTGGCCCCGGTGGCGGCCTGCCGCAGGATCTCCCAGAACTGGGCGGCGGCGCGCTTCCAGCTGAACTTGCCCACCCGTTCGAGACCCTTGCGGCGCAGCTCCTCGCGCAGGCCGGGGTCGATCAGCAGCTGCCGGATCGCCTGGGCCATGGGTCGGCCGTCTTCGACGTAGTACGCCGCGTCCCAGCCCACCTCGGGCAACGAGGAGTTGGAATAGCAGACGACGGGGCACCCTTCGGCCATGGCCTCCAGCACCGGCAAACCGAATCCCTCGTATCGGCTGGGAAAGACGAAAGCAGCAGCATTCGCGTAGAAGGCGGGCAGGTCTGCGTCGTCGACATAACCGGGGATGATCACCGCGTCGCCGAGCCCTGCTTCTTTCAGGGCATTCAGCTCCGGGGTCCAGCCGAAGGCCATCAACTGGTGCTCGTTGCTGAAGTCCTTGCCAAGCACCACCAGCTTCAGGTCGGGAAACTCCGGTAGCAGGGCGCGCAGATCGATGATCAGCTGTTTGATGTTCTTGCGCGGGTCGATTCCGCCCACGTAGAGCAGATAACGGGCGCCCACCAATCCCAGTTCCTCGAAGATCGACGAATCAGCACCATGGCTCGATCGGGGGATAGGCGCTTCAAGTACCACCTGAACCGAATTACGCGGCCATTTGTCGATGAGATCGACGTAGTCCTGCCGGGAGCTCTCGGAGATGGCCACCACACTATGTGCGCGTCGATAGGAGCGCAGCACCCGGCGATAGTTGGTCGCCTGGGCATAATGCTGCACCCGATCGCGGAAAAAGGCGCGGGCGCCCACGTCTTCGAGCCGAACCGGTCGCCAATCGGGAAACAGCAGGGGAATGAGGTCGTGAAAGACGGCCACGGCGGGAACGTTGCCGGGAATGCCACCCCAGGCATCTGCCTGGAGGAAGACGTCGACGTCGCCCGGCTTGGGTCGTGCGGGCACGTAGGGCCGGGCGAAGAGGCGCAGAAATGGAATCTCGAGTGTCGAATTGTCGCGAATCCGGTGAATGATCGCGGGACGGGCCAGGGAATCGACCCACTTGGGAAGCTCGGAATTGTCGGCATAGCACACGAACTGCACGTCGTCGGGTGCCTGGGCGGCCAGCTCGGTCAAGAGCGCCAGCTCGAACTTTCCCAATCCGCGGTAGCGATTAGAGTTCTGCATCGGTCGAATGTCGACCCCTACTCGCATGTGTCCTCCGTCGATTGCCCTGCATCTGATTCAGCGCGCTTCCTGCTACCCGATTGCGCACCCGATTTCGGCACGTCAATACACGGCACGTCAGTGGTGACTCTATCGAGGTCGTTACACCTTCTGCTCGACCGCCGCGTGCTAGCATCCACGATCGTGCCTGAGATCACTGTGTCGTTCGCTCAGAACGGAGAGGACGTCGTACTGTGGCGGGCTCTCGGCCATCTGAAGACGGGCCGCTACCTCGAAGTGGGCGCCAATGACCCCACCGACGATTCGATCAGCAAGCTCTTCTACGACCACGGCTGGTCGGGTGTCACGGTAGAGCCGGTGCCCGAGTACGCCCGCCGCCAGCGCGAGCAGCGTCCGCGCGACACCCAGGTGGAGGCCGCGGTCGCCGAGGGCGAGCCGGGCACGATCCAACTGCACGTGTTCTCCGGCACGGGCCTGTCAACCCTCGATGACTCGATCGCGGGCGGGCACGAGCGGGGCGGGCGCGCGGTCGAGGAGATCGACGTGCCCAAGGTGCCGCTGCAGCAGATCGTCGAGGAGCACCTCGCCGGAGAAGAGGTCCAGTTCTGCGTCATCGATGTGGAAGGCCTGGAGGGGTCGGTGCTCAGGTCGGTCGACCTGCGCCGGTTCCGGCCGTGGATTCTCGTGGTCGAATCGACCCTGCCCACCTCCACGACGAGCTCGCAGGCCGCTTGGGAGCCGATGGTGCTCGAGGCCGGTTACCAGTTCTGCCTCTTTGACGGTCTCTCCCGCTTCTACGTTGCCGACGAGCACGCCGAAGAGTTCGCCGACAAGCTCTCGTACCCGGCGTCGATCCTCGACAACTGGGCCCGGCGTGAACTGGTCGAGCGGGTCGCCGACATAGCCGACCTGCAGGGCCAGCTGGCCCGGGCGCGCGCGGAGATCGACGAGGTGACCCAGCAGGTGCTGTATTGGCGCGGCGAGGTCGTGCGGCACTGGAGCCAGCTCGTGGGGGCGGGTTCGCTGGTGAACGTCGAGAATCCCGACAGCCACGCCGCCCGCGAACTCGCGGCGATCCAGCGCACGGTGTCCTGGCGGGTGACGGCTCCCTTGCGCGCGGTCCGCCGGTACGCCCCCGGTCGGCCGTGAGCGTGGGCGCAGCCCAAGCCCAGCTCGCGTTGGGCGAACGGTTGGCGACAGCGGCACGAGCGTTGCACCCCGAACGCGCCGCCGACCTGCAACCGCCTACCGATGCCGGGGCGATCGGCACGCTGCTCACCGACCTGTTGGACGAGACGCCCACCAATTCCACGGTGTGGCTCGTGCTCGTGGCGGTCTCCACCGTCCTGCCCGACGACGCGACGGTTCAACGGCTGCGCCGCGACCTCGACCTGTGCACCCCCGGCCTGCGCGCCGATGTCGTCCTGCGGCACGGCCTGGCACTCATGCGCGAACGGGGCAACCCCGATGCCCGCCTCACGCTCGTCGAACACGAGTGGGTCGTGGTGGTGGGCCACGTCGTGCAACACGAGCTCAACACGGGAATCCAGCGCGTGCTGCGCTCGATGCTGCCGCTCTGGGTGCGCGACGGCCGGCCGATCCGCTGTGCGGGCTGGGCGGGCCAGACGTCGTCACTGCGCGAGCTGACCCCGCTGGAGTCGTCTCGGCTGCTGGAGTGGCAGCGCAAGCGACCGCACGCGTCGGCGCCCTCGATCGACGTGGTGGTGCCCTGGGGAACCACGGTGCTGGTGCCGGAGGTGCCCTCGCGGGAAGAGTGCGCCGTCCTGGCCGGCCTGGCCCTGCACAGCAACAACAGGTTGGTGTGCATCGGCTACGACTGCATTCCTGTGCTGTCGGCCGACATGCTGCCCTATGCCGACCCCAGAAGCTTCGTGCATTTCCTCGCACTGCTCAAATACGCCGATCGGGTCTCGTGCATCTCCGAGACTTCGGCCGCGGAGTTCCGCGGATTCGTCTCCGCGCTCTCGTCGCAAGGGTTGACCGGGCCGCAAGTCGGGGCCGTGCTGCTGCCGGTCGACGTTCCCGCCTCGGCCCGCAGCACCCAGACCCAGGCGTCGCAGCCGCCGAGCATTACCTGTATCGGCAGCCATGAACCCCGCAAGAATCACCTGTCGGTGCTGTATGCGGCCGAAACCCTCTGGCGCGAGGGCCTGCAGTTCTCACTGCGGCTGATCGGCGGCTCGGGCTGGGACTCCGGCGACGGCTTCGCCGAGCGGCTCGAGGAGCTGCTCGCGGCGGGCCGCCAGGTGCGTGCGGATCGCTCGGTCGCCGACGACGAGCTGTGGCAGAGCCTGCGGGCCTCGCGCTTCACCGTATTCACATCGCTGCACGAGGGCTACGGCCTGCCCGTCGCCGAATCGCTTGCCCTGGGGGTTCCGGTCATCACAAGCAACTACGGATCGATGGCCGAGATCGCCGCCGGCGGCGGCACGCTGGAGATCGACCCGCGGGACGACGATGCCCTGGTGAGCACCATGCGGCGGTTGCTCACCGATGACAACCTGGTGGCCACGTTGCGTGCCGAGGCGCTGGCTCGGCCGGTGCGCGGCTGGCAGCAGTACGCCGACGAGCTGTGGGCCGACCTTGGCGGGGAGGGGTCGTGAGCGGGGCACTGCGCCGGCTGGTGCCGGATCGCCTGGCACAGGCGTCAGCATCGGGCTCTCGCGAGCTCGCCGAGCGGGTGGTGGGAGCCACCCCGCGCGCCAAGCGGATCCTGGCCGAGCGGGCCCGCGTCGCGCTGGGGACGCTGTCGCCGGGTACCCCGGTGGGCCAGGGCCGTGAACTGGCCGCCCTGCTGCAACGTCTCGAAACAGCGACGCTTGCCGAGTGCTGGCTCGCGCTCGCGGTCATGCAGGCCGAGCTGCCCTACGAGCGGCAGGTGCAGCAGCTGTACCGGCACATCCGGCTCGACGGCACCGCGTCGTTGCCCGCTCAGTTCGCAGCCCACGTGGCCGCTGAGCTGGCCAACGGGTCACCCGCCTCACAGGTGGTGGTGGCGCAGGGTGTGGTGACCGTCGACGTGCAGCACACTGCGCACACCGACCTGGCCACCGGCATCCAGCGGGTGGTGCGCGAGACGGTGCGGCGCTGGGCCGATGTGCATGACATTCGGCTCGTCGGGTGGTCGCAAGGGTTCCGGGCGATCCGGCAGCTGACCGGCGGCGAGCAGGCGACGGCCTTGTTCGGTGCGCCGAGCACGCCCGAGCCGCGGCGGTACGTGGTGGTGGTGCCCTGGCAGGGAGTGCATCTGGTGCCGGAGCTGGCCGCGCAGTATCACCGCTCGCAGCGGATCCTCGCGATGGCCCGGTACAGCGGCTGCCGGGTAGCCGCGATCGGCTACGACTGTGTGCCCCTGACCACGGGCGAGACGGTGGTAGAGGGCATGGAGAGCGAGTTCGCCGGGTGGCTGGCCTCGGCCCGCGAGCTCGACGTCATCGCCACCATCTCGCACGCGGCGGGCGAGGAGTACCGCGGCTGGGCGAGCATGCTGGCCGGTCTCGGCGTGCCGGGGCCGAAGGTCGTCGATGTGCTGCTGGGCGCCGAGGTTCGCGAGCCGAGCCAAGCGGCCATGGACAACATGCGTCGTCTGTTGCTGGTAGGCAGGTGGCCGGCCGTGCTGGTGGTAGGCAGCCACGAGCCCCGCAAGAACCACCTGAGCGTGCTGCACGCGGCCGAACGGCTCTGGCGCGACGGGCTGCACTTCACGTTGACGTTCATCGGCGGGAACTCCTGGAACAGCCAGGCGTTCCAAGATCGCGTGAACTCCCTGATAGCCCAGGGGCGAGCGGTGAACTCGTTCGCCGCGGTGCCCGACGACGAACTCTGGGCCGCCTATCGACTCGCCACGGTGACGGTGTTTCCGTCGCTCAATGAGGGTTACGGTCTCCCGGTGGCTGAATCCCTTGCTAGCGGCACCCCCGCCATCACGTCCAACTTCGGCTCGATGGCCGAGATTGCCGCAGGCGGTGGCGCACTCGTCGTCGACCCCCGCGACGACGCCGACGTGGAGGCGGGCCTGCGTCGCGTGCTCACCGAGCCCGAGACCCTGCAGCGACTGCGGGACGAGGCACGCAATCGGGCGCCGCGCGGCTGGGACGACTACGCCGCCGAGGTCTGGTCGGTGCTCCTGGGCGAGGCTCGTCCGTGACGGCCGAGGTGAGTCCGACAGCCCGCGAGCGCACCCGCCGGATGACGACGCTGTCGAGCCTGCCGCTGGCCGAGATCAGCAGCGCCCAAGGCCCGGGGCTGCGTGCGGAACTGTCCAGGCTGTGGGGCTACCGCGAGCTGATGGACCTGCTGGTTCGCCGCGAGCTCAAGATCCGCTACAAAGACAGCTCGCTGGGCTTTCTGTGGTCGCTGCTGCGTCCGCTGGCCCTTCTGCTGGTGTACTACGTGGCGGTCGGCAAGTTCCTGGGCGCCCAGCGTGCCATCCCCGATTTCGCGATCCACCTGTTCTGCGGCCTGACCCTGTGGCAGCTGCTGGTGGAGGTCCTGTCGTCGTCCACAGCCTCGATTTTGGCCAACTCAGCTCTGGTGAAGAAGGTGAACCTGCCGCTGGAGGTCTTCCCGCTCTCCACGGTGGGCTCGGCGCTGGTGAACTTCGGCATCCAGCTCATGATCCTGATCGTGGCCACGATCCTGACCGGGGCCTTTCCCACCGGCACGCGATGGCTCTATGCACCGCTGTCGATCCTGGTGGTGCTGGCCTGGGCCACCGGGCTGGGGCTGATGCTGTCGGCGGTCAACGTATATCTACGCGACGTGCAGTACCTCGTGGAGATCGTGCTCATGGTGGGCTTCTGGGCCTGCCCGGTGGCCTACTCCTGGGAGCAGGTCTCGCACACGTTGGCGAAGTATCCGATCGTGCAGGACATCTACCTGGCGAACCCTGTGGCCCTGGCGGTGTTGGGCTTTCAGCGCACCTTCTGGGTCGGCGGCACCAACTCGGTACCGCCGCCGCACCTGGAGCTCCGGCTCTTCATCATGCTGGGGATCGGGTTGGTGCTGGTGTGGCTGGGCCAGCGTCTGTTCCAGCGGATGTCCGGCAGCTTCGCCCAGGAGCTGTGAGATGAGCGGCGATCCGGTTGTCGTCAAGGTCGACAACGTCACCAAGAACTTCGTCATCCGCAAGGACAAGTCGCTCAAGGAACAGATCGTCAACGCCTCCCGCTCGCGTCAGCACCGGGAGCAGTTCACCGCGCTCAAGGGCGTCTCGGCCGAGATCGAGGCGGGTACCACCGTGGGGCTCATCGGGCCCAACGGCTCCGGCAAGTCCACGCTGCTCAAGGTCATCGGCGGCATCCTGCGACCTTCGTCGGGGGCGGTCAGCAGACGCGGCCGGCTGGCGGCGCTGCTCGAGTTGGGGGCCGGCTTCCACCCCGACCTGACGGGAAGCGAGAACGTGTACCTCAACGGCTCGATCCTCGGGCTGAGCCGTGCCCAGGTGGACAAGCACTACGACGCCATCGTGGAGTTCTCCGAGATCGAGAGGTTCATCGACACCCAGGTGAAGTTCTACTCCTCGGGTATGTACGTGCGGCTGGCGTTCGCCGTGGCGGTGCACGTCGACCCCGACATCCTGCTCGTCGACGAGGTGCTGGCGGTGGGCGATGAGCCCTTCCAGCGCAAGTGCCTCGACAAGATCCGAACCTTCCAGCTCGAGGGCCGCACGATCGTGCTCGTGACACACGCCCTCGACCAGATGATCGAGATCTGCGACCGCGCCCTGGTGCTCGAGGCCGGCGAGCTGATCTTCGACGGTGAGCCGCGCCCGGCTGCGAGCCGGCTGCGCGGCGACTTCGAGGAGATGTGGCAGGCGAGCCAGGAACGTGAGCGCGAACGCGACGACGAGGTGCCCGACGCCCGGGTCGACAAGGTCGAGCTGCTCGACACCGACGGCGCCCCGCTCAGGTCGCTGCGCTCGGGGCAGTCGGTGCGCGTGCGAGTGCACATCACGCCCACCCGGCCGTTGCACGACTGGATGGTGGGCGTCGGGGTCGACGCTCTGGGCGGGCAGGCGCTGTGGGGTACCAACACCAAACTGCTCGACCGCAGGTTGCCCGACCTGGCCGGGCCCACCATCGTCGACTTCGATCTCGACGACATGTACCTCGGGGCGGGGGAGTACGAGTTGGTCGCCGCCGTGGCCACCTGGGGCGGCGCCGAGATCCACCGGCTCCCGCGAGCCAGGACGTTCACTGTCCTGGGCGATGAATCAAGTCTGGGTGTTCTCGGCATTCGGTCCAGAGTGCGGAGTTAGTGCACTGTCGCGGGGAGCCGAGCGGTTAGGCTTGCTCGCGATGCTGCCGAGCGAAGGGTGAACATGAAGCGCGCGCTGATCACGGGGATCACGGGGCAAGACGGGCTCTACCTCTCAGAGCTGCTGTTGTCGAAGGGCTACGAGGTCTTCGGCCTGATCCGGGGGCAGAACAACCCGAAGGCCGAGTTGGTCGCAGCCACGGTGCCCGACGTCAAGCTGCTCACCGGCGACCTCGTGGACATGTCGAGCCTGCTGCGCGCCCTCAACAACTCCACGCCGGACGAGGTCTACAATCTCGGCGCCATCTCGTTCGTGGCTTACTCGTGGGAGAACGCACACGTCACCTCCGACGTCACCGGCATGGGGGTGCTGAATCTGCTGGAGGCCATCCGGCTCTACGCAGGCGACGATCCGTCGAAGGTGCGCTTCTACCAGGCGTCGAGCTCGGAGATGTTCGGCAAGGTACAGCAGGTGCCGCAGAGCGAGGGCACCCTGCTCTGGCCGCGCTCGCCGTACGGCGTCGCCAAGGTGTACGGGCACTACATGACGATCAACTACCGCGAGTCGTACGGCATGCACGCCTCCTCGGGCATCCTTTTCAACCACGAGTCGCCGCGCCGCGGCCCGGAGTTCGTCACCCGCAAGGTCTCCCAGGCTGTGGCCCGCATCAAGCTCGGGCTGCAAGACCAGATCGCCCTGGGCAACCTCGACGCCAAGCGCGACTGGGGCTTCGCGGGCGACTACGTCGACGCCATGTGGCGCATGCTGCAGCAGGACGAGGCAGACGACTACGTGGTCTCCACCGGCGAGACCCATTCCATCCGCGAGTTGCTCGACGTGGCGTTCACGCACGTCGGCATCGACGACTGGGCCGACAAGGTGTTCGTCGACCCCCGCTTCATGCGGCCCGCGGAGGTAGACCTGCTCATCGGAGACTCCAGCAAGGCGCGGCAGAAGCTGGGCTGGGAGCCCAAGGTCTCCTTCACCGAGCTCGTGCAGATGATGGTCGACAACGACCTTGCCGAGCAGGCCGCGCTCGCCAAGTGAGCGGGCGTACGGCCCTGATCACCGGCATCTCGGGCCAGGACGGGGGCTACCTCAGCGAACTGCTGCGCGGCCGGGGTGTCGCCGTGCACGGGGTAGACCGGGCGGGCGGCGCCGGCCAACCGTGGCTGGAAGGCGTCACCCTGCACGCCCTCGACCTCACCGACACGGCAGCGGTGGCGCGCCTGGTGCACGACGTGGCCCCCGACGAGATCTACAACCTCGCGGCGGTCTCGTCGGTGGCTCGCAGCTGGGAGCAACCCCTGGAGACCGCGCAGATCAACGGACTCGCGGTGGCCGGGCTGCTGGAGGCAGCCGACGAGTTGCGCCGTGCCGGGCGCGATGTGCGGTTCGTCCAGGCGTCGAGCGCCGAGATCTTCGGTGCGGCCGCGCACGCCCCCCAGGACGAGTCGACCCCGATCGACCCGGTGAACCCGTACGGCGCCGCGAAGGCGTATGCCCACCACCTCGTGGCGGTGTACCGGCGGCGTGGCCTGCACGCCTCGGCGGTGGTGCTGTACGGGCACGAGTCGGTGCGCCGTCCGGCCACCTTCGTCACCCGCAAGATCACCTCTACGGTGGCGGCGATCGCGGCTGGTCGGGCCGACCGGCTCGTGCTGGGCGCGCTCGACGTGCGGCGTGACTGGGGCTGGGCACCGGAGTACGTCGACGCCATGATCCGGGCGGGTGCTGCCGACGAGCCCGGCGAGTACGTCATCGCCACCGGTCAGGCGCACAGCATCGCCGAGTTCGTCGAGGCAGCCTTCACGTATGCGGGCCTGACCGACTACGAGCGGTATGTCTCCTCGGATGCGGCCTTCCAGCGGCCCACCGACGCCGCCCTGCAGGTCGGCAATCCCGCCAAGGCCGCCGACGTGCTCGGCTGGCGGCCCACCATCGTGTTCCCGGAGGTCGTCCACCTCATGCTGGAGGCTGACCTCGCAGCTCTCAGGAGGCAATGATCTTTCGGCTCAACCATGTGATCCGCGACTACGAGTGGGGCTCGCGCACCGCGCTGCCCGAACTGCTCGGCATCGAGGCGACCGGTTCGCCTCTGGCCGAGCTGTGGCTCGGAGCCCATCCCGACAGTCCGGCGGCTCTGGTGCTCGCCGACGGCGTCGAACCGCTCGACGACTGGATCGCCGAGCACCCCATCGAGGCACTCGGGCGGCCGACCGAGGAGCACTTCGGGCCCCGGCTGCCCTACCTGCTCAAAGTGCTGGCCGCTGACCGGGCGCTGTCGCTGCAGGTGCACCCCACCGCCGACCGGGCCCGCGAAGGCTTCCAGGAGGAGGAGCGGGCGGGGGTGCCGGCGAACGCGCGCAATCGACGCTACAAAGACCCGTTCCACAAGCCCGAGATGGTCGTTGCCGTCACCGAGTTCCAGGCTTTGTGCGGGCTGCGGCCGGTCCGAGACACCCTGAGCCTGCTCCGGTCGCTCGACGTGGAGCATCCCGATTTCAACCGGTTGGTGAGCCTGCTCGACCCGGCCGACGAGGCCGGCAGCCTACGTGCCGCGTTCGCGTTCCTGCTGGGAGAAGAGGTACAGGCCACGGCGCTGGTGGAGGCCGTCACCCGGGCCTGCGCCGCGCGCCTGGCTGCCGACCCGAACGGGCGGTTCGCCGAGGTCGAGGCCACGATCGTCCAGCTGGCCCGCAGCTATCCCGGCGATCCCGGGGTGGTGGTGTCGCTGCTGCTCAATCGCGTCACCCTGCAGCCGGGGGAGGCGCTGTACCTGCCGGCCGGCAATGTGCACGCCTACCTCACCGGCACCGCGGTAGAGGTGATGGCCACCTCGGACAACGTGTTGCGGGCGGGGCTGACCCCGAAGTTCGTCGACGTCGGCGAACTCATGTCGGTGGTGGAGTTCACGCCGCAGCCGCTGCCCTACGTGCAGCCCGTCGACGACGGATTGGTGCGCCGCTACCTGCCGGGCGCCGAGGAGTTCGCGTTGGCCTGGGTGCGAGTGCGCGAGCAGTCGGTGAGCCTGGCCGAGAGCGGTGCTCGGGTGCTGCTCAGCCTCGGCGGCGAACTCAGCGTGCAGACGGCTGCCGAGCCGCTGCCGCTCCGGCGGGGCGAGGCGGTGTTCGTGCCGGCCGCCGAGCCTGCGCTGACGGTGAGCGGCACCGGCAGCGCCGTGCTGGTCACCGTTCCCGTTCCCGATCCGGCCTAGGCCACTTCCCGGTAGACCGCCTCGGTGGCCGAAGCCGTTGCCTGCCAACTGAATTCGTCTGCTCGGGCGCGAGTGTTAGCGGCGTACCGGGCGTGGTCGTTGCCGGCCACCGACACCAGGGCGTTGGCCAGCTCGGCCACGTCGGTCGGGTTCACCGCCACGCCGGCATTGCCCACCAGGTGCGCCATCGGAGTGCCGGTGGAGGTGACTACGGGAGTGCCGGCAGCCATCGCCTCCAGCACCGGTAGCCCGAAGCCCTCCCGCAGCGACGGGTAGCAGAACGCCCGGGCTCCGGCATACAGCGCGGACAGCTCGGCGTCGGCGACGTAGCCCAGAGTGTGCACCCGCTCGGGGCTGGGACGTCGTCCGGAACCTAGCGCGTCGCCCCAGCCGGCGGGGCCCACGAGGGCGAGGTCGACGTCGCCCAGGGTGGGTGCCACGCTGGCGAAGGCCGCCAGCAGGCCGGCTAGGTTCTTGCGCGGCTCGGCGGTTCCGCACCACAGGACGTAGTCGCGTTCCAAGCCATGCTTGCGGCGCACGTCGATCACCAGGTCGGGATCGACCTGGATCGGTTTGACCCCCCACGGCACGATCCGCAGCCGCTCGGCCTCCAGGCCGGCCGCCCGGCATTCGTTGTAGGTGTGCTGGCTCGGCACCAGGATCCGCTGGGCGCGCCGCCGGGTGCGCTCGAGGCCGGCCCGGAAGAACGTGACGCCACGGGGCGTGAAATGTTCCGGGCCGTGCAGGAACGCCAGATCGTGAATGGTCACCACGAGCGGCTTGGTGGCTGGCGGAACGGCGAACGTGGTGGCGTGGATGACGTCGACGCCACCGGTGGCGAGTTCCACCGGGGGCGTGTGCAGCAGCCGCCAGGCGTCGTACAGCGCCGGGCGCGGCAGCGGCAGCTGATGGATCCGCAGGCCGGTGTCGAACTGCTCGGGCAGGGGGCCGCGATGCGCTGCGGAGACGCCCACCAGCTCCGAACGGTCGGTGAGCTCGCGATGGGCGCGCAGAAAACGGCTGACGGCGGTGGCCGTGCCGCCGGGCACCTTCTCCCAGAACTGTTCGACGGTGACGGCCACCCGCACAGGCCGGGCCATCAGGAGACGCCAGTGGTGACGAGGGCGGGCTCGGTCTTGGCCACGATCTCCTCGACCGTGACGTCAGGGGCGAGTTCTCGGAGCACCAGCCCATCCGGGGTCACGTCGATGACCCCCAGGTCGGTGATAATGCGCTCGACCACCCCTCGGCCGGTATACGGCAGCGAACACTCCTCGACGATCTTGTACGAGCCGTCCTTGGCCACGTGCTCCATGACCACCACCACCCTGCGGGCCCCGATCACGAGATCCATGGCACCGCCCATGCCCTTGACCATCTTGCCGGGGATCATCCAGTTGGCGATGTCGCCGGTGCGCGAGACCTGCATGGCGCCGAGGATCGCGGCGTCGATCTTGCCGCCGCGGATCATGCCGAAACTGGTGGCCGAGTCGAAGATCGACGCGCCCGGCAGCAGGGTGACGGTCTCCTTGCCGGCGTTGATCAGGTCGGCGTCCTCGTCGCCCGCGTACGGGTAGGGGCCGAGCCCGAGCAGGCCGTTCTCCGACTGCAGCACGAGGTGCACGCCCTCGGGCACATAGTTGGGCACCAGGGTCGGCAGACCGATGCCGAGGTTGACGTAGTCGCCGTCGGTCAGTTCGCTGGCGGCCCGGGTAGCCATCTGTTCTCGGTTCCACGGCATGGTCTCAGCCCTCCTCGTTCTGCTGGCTGGCAGGTGTGGCGCGCACTGTGCGCTTCTCGATCAGCTTGTCCTGCGCCTGGTCCGGGGTCAGCTCGACCACCCGATGCACGAAGACTCCCGGCAGGTGCACCTGGTCGGGGTCGATCTCACCGGGCTCCACGAGGTGCTCCACCTCGGCGAGGGTGATGCGTCCGGCCATGGCGCACAGCGGGTTGAAGTTCCGGGCTGACTGGCGGAACACGAGGTTGCCGTGCCGGTCGCCCTTCCAGGCCCGGACGAGGGCGAAGTCGGCGACGAGCGCGGTCTCGAGCACGTACTCGGCCGGCTTCCCGAACACGTCGAAGCTCTGCCGCTGCTTGGCCGGCGAGGCGATCGCCACGTTGCCCGCACTGTCGTAGCGCCAGGGCAGGCCGCCGTCGGCCACCTGGGTTCCGGCGCCGGTGGGGGTGAAGAAGGCCGGGATGCCGCAGCCTGCGGCACGCAACCGCTCGGCCAGGGTGCCTTGAGGGGTGAGTTCGACCTCGAGCTCACCGGCCAGGTACTGCCGGGCGAACTCCTTGTTCTCACCCACGTAGGAGGCCACGATGCGGCGCAGTCGTCCGGCCCCGAGCAGCAGGCCGAGCCCGGCATCGTCGACCCCGCAGTTGTTCGAGAAGACCTCCAACTCGTCGGCGCCCGCGTGCAACAACGCCGTGATGAGCACAGTCGGAATGCCGCACAACCCGAACCCGCCCACCGCCAGGTGCGCTCCGGACGGGATGTCGGCGACCGCGTCGGCGGCGCTGGCTACGACCTTGTCCATTGGCCCCTCCTGGGATTGCCTCGACCACCTTGCTGCCCTGCTGCGTGTCGAGTCGATCCTAGGGGGCTGGCCCGCGCCGGAGCGTGGCCCGTCCGCTCAGCTCCGCTTGGGCAGTTTGGCGCCGTTGTCGACGGCTGCCGAGCGCAGCGCGAGCAGGGTGCGGCCTCTGAGTCCGGCCTTGAGGGCAAGGCGCAGCGGTGCTTGCCACGGCTTGGGGTAGCGGCCCGCGAGGTAGCGGTAGGCGCTGTCGTGGTGGGCGCGGGTCATGGCGGGACGATGCCGGCTGGCCGAGTGCCCGCCGATGTGCATGGCGGTGGCCGAAGGCACATAGACGTTGCTCCAGCCCGCCTGACCCAGCCGGTCGCCGAGATCGACGTCCTCGAAGTACATGAAGTACGCCGGATCGAAGCCGCCGACGGCGTCAAAGGCCTCGCGACGGATGAGCAGGCACGATCCGCTGAGCCAGCCCGCCACCCGCTCGCTGGGGGCGGCGTGGTCTAGCCGGTAGCTGCGCGTCCACGGGTTGGTGGGCCAGCACCAACCGAACAACGCGTGCCCCACACCCGTTGCCACAGAGGGAAGCTCGCGTGCCGACGGGTAGAGGTCGCCAGCGGGCGTGGTAATCAGCGGGCCTACCGCTCCGGCGTCGGGATGCCGCGCCAGAGCGGCGAGCAGCTCATCGAGACTGCCCGGGTCGAGCACAACGTCGGGGTTGACGATGAGCACCGGGTCGGCCTCGGCGGGCAGCAGGGCCATGCCGGCGTTGACGGCCCGGCCGTAGCCCAGGTTCTCGGCGTTGCGCAGCACCGTGACGTTGGGACGTTGCTCGGCGAGCTCGAGACTGCCGTCCGTCGAGCCGTTGTCGGAGACCACCACCAGCACGGACCGGCTGGTGGCTGCGGGAAGCGAGTCGAGCAGTCCGGCCAGGGTCTCTCCAGGGGAGTACGTGACCGTGACGACGCCGAGCGGCCCGGTGGTGAGTGGGCCCGTGCTGGGCGTGGCCGCCGCACGGTGCGCGACGGGTTTGGACCCGCCGCTCGCCAATCCGCCGCTCGCCAACCTGCCGCTCGCCGACGTGCCGCCCACTCGCTTACTGCCCGTCCCTCGGGCGGCCAGTTCGTAGGCCGTGACGTGCTGTTCGGCGCAGGCCGCCCAGGTGAAGGTGGCCGCACGCGCTCTGCCGAGCTGCGCAAGCTCCCCGCGCCGGCCCGGGTCGTCGACCAGCTGTCGCAGGGCCGTCGAGATCTCGGAATCGGCAGTGCCGCAATAGGCGACCGCCTCGCCGCCCACCTCCGGGAGTGCGAGCCGCCGGGTGGTGAGCGTGGCAGCACCGCAGGCCATCGACTCGAGCACCGGCAGGCCGAAGCCCTCGCCCAGGCTCGGGTAGGCGGACAGCAGAGCGCCGCCGAGCAGTGCGCGCAGTTCGGCCACCGGCAGGTGCCCGGTCTTGAGCACGGTGAGGCCTGGCGGCACCGCGGCCAGGGCGGGCTCGATCTCCTCGTCCCAGCCTTCGCTGCCAGCGAGCACGAGCGCGGGCGGGTTCGGCCGGCCGTCGAAGGCCTGCACATAGCCTCGGATCAGCGCGGGGACGTTCTTGCGTGGCTCGAGGGTGCCGAGAAACGCGATCCATTCACCCTGCAGGTGGTGCCGGGCGGCGAAGGCGGCTCGCTCGTCGGCCGTGGGCGGGTGGAACGTGTCGACGTCGACGCCGTGCGGAGCCACGACGATCGTCTCAGCCCGCAGGCGAGCGATGGCCGGCACGAACCGGGTGAGCTCGTCGGCGGTGGCCCGCGAGGGCACCACGCATACGGCGGCGCGGCGCAGCGAGATGGTCGTCCAGGTGCGGAAGAACGGGCCTTTGACACCGGTGTGCAAGTGCCGGTCGGAGAAGAAGGTGGCATCGTGCAGGGTCACGACGGTGGGCACCCCGGCCGCCAACGGCATCGTGTAGTGCGGACTGTGCAACACGTCGGTGCCCAGTCGCCGGAGCAGGACGGGCAGGGCTGTCTGTTCCCAGGCGAAGCGGGCCGAGCGCGCGGCGATGCGTGCCGGAGCGGCCACGATGCGACTGTGCGGTGCCAGGGCGGCGAGGTGATCGGCATCGGCGTCCTGGGCGAGCACGGTGAGGGGCACGCCGAGGGCGTCCAGCGCTGTGACGAGGTGGTCGACATAGCGGCCGACCCCGCCCCGTGCGGCCGGGATCGAGGTGGCGTCAAGGGTGACGCGAGTCGTGGAGGTCACCCGATGCTCCCCTCGTGGCAGTAGGCGTGCGGCCCACCAGGATAGGGGCGCGTTCCTGGGAATCTCCGCAGTGCCGCGCGGCGGGCGGGCTCAGCCGGCCGTCGCACCTGCTCGGCGCCGTGCCCGCGCAGCCGGAAAGTAACGCCGCCGCAGATGCGCGGCCGCGGCGGCGTAGTCCGGCACGCCGGGGGCTACGCGACGCGAATTGACGCCCTGCCTCTCGCTGGGCTGGGCGCGTAGCTTGGGGGCGTGACGACAGCCACGGCTCCGCGCCCGAGGGCCGGTGTCAGGTTCCGGCTCTGCCTGGTGGCGGCTGCGGTGCTCGGGCTGTACGCCACGGCGCTGTCGCCGCTGGCGATGTGGATCGTCGGCGACCTGGCCGCCGCGGTCGGGGCGGTCGGCATTGCCCACCGCTCACGGTGAGGCGTCGTGCTGCTCGTCATCGGCGCGGCTCTTGTAGGGAAGTGGATCACTGTCTTGCCGGACTTCTGATTCGATCTTCAACACAAGACGCCTGACAGTGCCAACCGTGGCGGATACACCGCGGACGGCACCACTCAACGGCTCCAGCCCCGGTTCCGGTACTCAACTGGGTGCCAACCGTGGCGGATACACCGCGGACGGCACCACTCAACGGCTCCAGCCCCGGTTCCGGTACTCAACTGGGTGCCAACCGTGGCGGATACACCGCGGACGGCACCACTCAACGGCTCCAGCCCCGGTTCCGGTACTCAACTGGGTGCCAACCGTGGCGGATACACCGCGGACGGCACCACTCAACGGCTCCAGCCCCGGTTCCGGTACTCAACTGGGTGCCAACCGTGGCGGATACACCGCGGACGGCACCACTCAACGGCTCCAGCCCCGGTTCCGGTACTCAACTGGGTGCCAACCGCGGCGGATACACCGCGGACGGCACCACTCAACGGCTCCAGCCCCGGTTCCGGTACTCAACTGGGTGCCAACCGTGGCGGATACACCGCGGACGGCACCGCCCAGACATCCCGGATCGTGATGGGTTGAGTCCGGCGTCGGGGGGGTGTGAAGGGGCCGGTTTCTGACGCTGTGACGACGCCCCGCCGGACGGGGCATCGTCACAGCGTCAGGAAAGACCGCGGCCTGCGACTGTCGAAACCACCATTGCGGAAGACCCGTGTCGCCGACAACCCCGGACAGACTGCGCCTTTCCATCGGGCGGCTCCGCCTGTCGCATGGCTCCGTCCGCCTGTCGACCGGCTCTGCTCCTGCGTCGCTGGGTTGCCCGCGCATCGCCTGAGCTGGCCCACCTGTCGCTGGCCTGGCGGGCGCCGTCGACGTCACCGTCCGCGACAATCTCTCGCTCGCGCGGGCCCACGATGTAGCTCAGCAGATCGGCTTGTCCCCACTCAACGGCCACAGACATCCACGCGGTGGGTGGGCTCAGCCGACCGCCGATGCCGGTCTGTGCCGTTGAGTTGCGGCCGGGCGTACTGTTTGCGTATGCATGCAATTACGCAACCACCCGTCTGGTCGGAGGACGTGACCACCCTCGCTGTCGAGGTGCTGCGGGTGCTGGCCGACCCCACCAGGCTGCAGCTCACCGGGCTTCTGCTCGACGAGGAGCTCTCGGTCTCGGAGCTGGCCAAGCGGGTGGAACGGCCGGTGCCCGGCGTCTCCCAGCATCTGGCCAAACTGCGCATGGCACGGCTCGTCACCACGCGAAAGCAGGGCAATCTCGTGCTCTATCGGGTCAACAACGATCACGTGCGACAGCTTGTGGTCGATACCATCGGCCACGTCGAGCACCTGCTCGATGCCGTGCCTGCGCATCACCTGGCACCGGCTGACCTGCCATGACGCAGCTCCCGGCGTCCGAGCCCGAACACGGATCCGTCCTGCATGGGCACGGGCATGAACATGGGCACGGGCATGAACACAGCCATGGTCCTGGGCGCAGCCCACTCTGGGGCAGGGTGCGGCATGCGCTGTCGGGGCTGTTGGGCGGGCATTCCCACGACAGCGTCGACAAGGTCGACGAACCGCTGGAATCGTCTTCGGCAGGCACCCGGGCTCTGTGGTGGAGCCTTGGTGGTCTGGTGGCTACGGCGGCGATTCAAGCCGTCGTCGTGGGCTTCTCGGGTTCCGTGGCCCTCCTGGGCGACACCCTGCACAACGTGGCCGATGCGGCCACGGCCATCCCTCTGCTTGTGGCCTTCGCCTTGGCACGCAGGCCGGCAAACCGCCGTTTCACCTACGGATATGGCCGCGCAGAAGACGTGGCGGGGTTGTTCGTCGTCGCGATGATCGCGCTGTCCGGCGTGCTGAGCGGATACGAGGCCGTGAACCGGCTGATCCATCCCCGTCCCGTGCACCACCTATGGGCAGTTGCGGTGGCCTCGATCGTGGGATTCGCAGGCAACGAGCTGGTGGCCAGGTACCGGATCCGGGTGGGCCGCCGGATCGGCTCCGCCGCGCTCGTGGCCGACGGGGTGCATGCGCGCACAGACGGTTTCACGTCTCTTGCAGTACTTCTCGGCGCCGGCGGAGTGGCCATCGGCTGGCCCTGGGCCGATCCGGTGGTGGGCCTGCTGATCGTGGTCGCCATCGGCGCGGCGCTGCGGTCGGCGGTCACTGAGGTGGGAGCCCGGCTGCTCGACGCGGTCGATCCGGCGCTCGTGGATCGGGCGACAGCGTCCATCGTGTCTGTGGACGGTGTGCTGGGAGTCGCCGAGCTGCGACTGCGCTGGGTGGGGCATGTGTTAAGAGCCGAGGCCGACGTCACCGTCTGCGACGAGCTCTCACTCGCGCAGGCTCACGACGTGGCCCATCATGTCGAGGATCATCTCAGGGCCGGGGTGCCGCGACTGTCGGCGGCGGTGGTGCATGTGAGTCCCGCCCCGGTCGCGCCGTGACCACTCTGTCGCGACGGTGCGGCCTCGGGAGCCGATCATCACCGGCTCGCCCACCCCGGCCAGTGAGAGCCGCGCCGATTGCCCGACCCCAGGTCGGCTCGTCCTGACCCAACAGCTACAACCATCGACTAATCTGCGGTGGTGCACTCGGGGTACCAAACGCCCAAAACTAACAGTGATTCTCACGAGGCGACCGAAGACAGTCGCGAGTCGACGGAAGATCTGGCGACCTTGCGGCTGCTGACCGAGCAGCTGCCTAGTGTGCTGCCCGGTGTGATCGATGAGTTCTACGCCCGGCTGTTGCAGGATTCTGCAACGGCCAAGATCCTTGGTTACCTCAGCTCCCAGCGCGTGGACGAGCTGAAGCGGCACCAGGTCGCTCATCTTCTGCTGGTGCTCGACCCCGATTCCGACCCGTCCGCACGACAGCAGGCGAGTATGAGCGCCGGCAGTCTGCACGGCATGATCGGCATCGAGTTGGAGGCCTATACGGCAGCCTTGATCGATCATCAGCATCACCTCGTCGCGCGGTTGTCGTCAGTCTTCCCGGAGAATGTTCTCGATCGGGTCCGTGCGGTGCTGGGTGCGCGATTCATGGCCGACCTGCAGTATGCGTGCGTCGGGTACCGCAACCTCGAGAGTTCGCGGGCGGCCGCGCTCTCCCAGATCATCGCCGATGCGTCTACGTCGCGCACCGTGCCCGACCTGGCTCGGCGGGTGCTGAGCGAGCTGGGGCGCCTCGACGGAATGCTCGTTTGTCTGTTTGCTCGCTGTGACGCCGCAGGAAACATGGTGGTCGAGTTCGGAGACGGTCCGGGCCTCGCCGGATACCTGCAATTGGCCGACTCGGGTCGTTTCCCCCCGGTTACCGTCGCCGCCGACGATGCTCACGCCCAGGGTCCGGTGGGTCGCGCCTGGCGGTCGGGAAGCATGGAGCACAGCGAGGCGATGGAGCACGATGGCACGGTGACCGCCTGGCTGGAGGTGATCACGGCCCTGGGCTGGGCGGCGGAATGCGCCATTCCGCTCGTCGATCGCTCGGGTGTGACGCGGGCCCTGATCCTGCTGGTTGCGAAATGGCACGGCTATTTCTCGCCACTCATCAGACTGCGGATCCTCGACCAGGTGAAAGTCTCGGTGGAGAGCGCCCTAGTGGATCTGGAGGATCATCCGGGTTTGGGGACGGCCGTCAGCGCCTTCAAGAGCCGGCGCACCAGTCTGCGCAAGCTGGCGCATGAAGGTGTCGAGATGTGGTTCCAACCCATCGTCGACCTCACCGACGGACGGGTGTTGCGGATGGAGGCCCTCGCACGATTGCGGGTGGACGATCGGCTGGCCCTGCCGGCGGAGATCCTGCCGGCGTTCGGAGACCGGGAGTTGTTTCACCTTTTCGACGTGGGGCTGGAGCAGTCGTCGCAGGCCATGCAGGCCTGGGGGGCCGAAGGCGTACGCACAGACATCTCCCTCAATCTGCCGACCCAGGCGCTCATCGATCGTCGCTATCACGACGCGATCGACGCGCTCATCGGCCGGCACGGCATGGATCCCGGTCGGCTGACACTGGAGATCCTCGAGACGGGGGCCCTGGACTTCGATCTCAACCGCCGCCAAGCCCTCGCGGAGGACCTGGCCGAACAAGGAGTACGGCTCTCTCAGGACGATCTCGGCTCGGGTTACAGCTCGTTGTTGCGGCTGCGGTCCTTTCCCTTTGATGAAGTGAAGATCGATCGCATCCTCGTGCGGGGAGACAACTCTGGTTACGGCAGCGGTCTGCATTTCATCGGCCCTATTTGCAGCATTGCCGACCGGCTGGGCATTGCGGTGGTGATCGAGGGGCTGGAGAACGACGGCCTGATCGAAGCCGCCATCCAATTGAATGTTCGGGCGGGGCAGGGGTATGGCATCAGCCCTCCGCTGCCGGCCCACGCGGTCCCGGGCTGGATCCGCACCTTCCGAATGGACTTCGACCGCAACCGGCCGCGCACTCCCATCGGTGCGCTCGCCGGGCACCTGGCGTGGCAGCACGGAGTGACCGTGGGCCTGCCCTGGCTGAGTGGGGAGTGGGCACTGCGTACTCGGGCCTGTCCCATGTCGAGCTACCTGGAGGGCCGTGACGATCGAGTTGTGGCGGCCCACGAGGCTGCGCATCGCAGCGTCCTGTCGAGGAAGGATGGCGCCGAGCAGCGCTCTCGGTGGAATCAGCTGGCGGAGTTGGCAACTGAGATCTCCGCCTAAGCGGTGTCTGCCAGGGATGCCGGGCCGGCAGGCTATTGGCGCGACTGTACGGTTTGCGTGTCGTGTTCCGCCGGTTGCGCGATCTGAAGCCGCCAGAACAACGGCACTTTGATCAGGTCGAGGAGGAACGCGAACAGCACAGCAGCGGCCGCGATGCCACCGAGGATGGCCAGCGACAGTGCGTGCAGGACGAGACCGCCGAGGGCAAATGCGGAGATGATTACGATGTCTGCCACAGAGGCGACGATCACCCAGCGGCCGGGCCGTGAATCCCAGAGATGCCGGCGTTCGCGGGCGTTGTAGAGAACGGCTTCACCGCCGAAGACAAGGGCCACGACACACAGCGCCTGGAGTTGCCCGAGGTCGAGGCCGAGCGCGTACTTGCCGATCAGCAGCGTACCGGTGCAGAAGGCGAGGAAGCAGCCACCGAGGACCGATCCGGCAACCGTGAGCTTTCCGATCTGCCATTGATTGGGGCTGGCTGACGGCCGGACGTTGTCGGTGGTCACAGACATGCCGAGGAAGTCGCCGGTCACCATGATGACGACCATCAGCATCGGGGTCAGAATGGCGTGGCCGGTGATGATCAGCCCGAAGGTCAGGAACAGCACGTTCGTGATCTTCTTCGTGATCGAGTTCAAGGTGTACGTGAGGATGCGCTGGTAGGCCGAACGACCTTCGGTGACCGCTGCGACGATGCCGCCCAGCCCGGCGGTGGTCAGCACGATGCCCGCCGCGGACTTTGCGACGTCGGTGGCGGTGGAGACCGCGACCCCCATCTGCGCCTGCCGCAGGGCTGGGGCGTCGTTGGCGCCGTCGCCGCACATCCCGACGGTATGCCCGCTCTTCTGGAACGCCTTCACCAAGTCGTACTTTCCCTCGGGGAAGATGCCGGCGAACACGGCGAACTGCTCCGGCCGTAGATCCGCCGGAAGGGCCGCCGCCGGGCAGGTCGCCCCGTCGAGCCCCACGGCACGCGCGACGGCACCGGCGGTAGCCGGAGCATCGCCGGTAACCATCACGGTGCGAACCCCCAGCGCGTGGAGTTCGGTGATCAGGGCGGCGGAGTCCGTGCGGGGCGGATCGTCGAGGGCGATGAGCCCGATCAACCGTAGGGAACGGCCCGCCTTCCCGATGGGCGCGGCAGCGACGGCCAGGACTCGCAAGCCCTGTCCTTCCAGCTCCGTTATGGCGCCCGATCCGGCCGTTGATTCTTCGGGGGTGGGTTGGGTGAGGGCGATGATGGTGTCGTAGGCGCCCTTGACGATCCGCAGGCCCTGTCCGTCGGTACCGGTGGCGGTCGCTTCCGATAATTTCTTGGCCGGGTCGAACGGAACGAAGTCGACCAAGGTCGCCGGGTTCGGATCGGGCTTTTCGTGGGCCGCCGTGCGGATGGCAGCGTCTACCGGGTCCTGGCCGCCGTCGGCGCTGGCCAGGGCCGCCAGGCTGAGGAGGGTGGCCTCGTCGAAACCGGCCATCGCCCGCACCGTATGGACGGTCAGCTCGTTCCTTGTGAGGGTGCCCGTCTTATCCGAGCAGAGCACGTCCACGCTGCCTGCTTCGTCAACGGCTGACAGCCGGGTCGGCAGCACCCCGACCTTGCCGAGGGTGCGGGCGCCCAGGGCGCTGGCCAGGGTGAAGGTGGCGGGTAGCGCTACCGGGATCGCGGCCAGCACTGCGGTGAGCACGAGCGGGATGATCACGCTCCAGGCCAGTCCCCGGACGTCCGCGTAGCCGATCAGGGCAATGATGAGAACACCGTTGAACACAGCGAGGTTGCGCACGACCCGCAGCACGGCCTTCTGCTGCGTACTGACCGCGTGCGCAGTGCGCACCAGCTCGGCCGTGTGCCCGAACTTGGTGCGCGGCCCGGTCGCCGTGACCTGTGCGGTGGCTTGCCCACGCCGTACCAGTGCACCGGCGTACGTGTCGGTGCCCGCGCCGGCCTCGACCGGTTCGGATTCGCCGGTCAGCATCGACTGATCGAGCAATACCGAACCGTCCACGATCTTCACGTCTGCGGCGACCACCGCTCCCAGTGAGAGTTTCACCAGGTCGCCCGGCACCACCTGCGCCGAGGCGATGATGGTCCACTGCCCGTCGCGACGGACGGAGGCGTTCAACGCCAGGCGCGATTGCAGCGCCGCCAGCGTCGCCTGCGCCTTTCCTTCCTGAAATAGGCCGATCGCCGCGTTGAACACCAGCAACCCTGCAATCACGCCGGCCTCGGTGAAGTTGCGCAACACCAGCTCTAAGACCATCGCAGCCTCGAGCATCCACGGCACCGGCGCCCACAACGTCTTCAACGCCTTGCGCACCGGATGCACCGTCGTGTCCGGCATCGCGTTCAGGCCGACCGTGGCAAGCAGACGCCGGGCTTCGTCGCTGGTCAGTCCATCGGCCGATGTGCTGGCCGGCTGCTCGACGGTTGGTTCGGTGCCCTGCGGCCTCGCCAGAGGATCACTGTGTTCGATCCGGCTCATTGCCTGCTCCCACTCGTGCGCACGCGCCACGGTGGGCAAGGGGGACCCGGCTGCGGGCCTCAGGGGCCAGCCTGGCTAGTGCCTGACTGTCATTGACGCTACGCGCCTCGGCTCCTTCGAGCGAGCCGAGCTCAACGTGGTGGAGCAGGCAACGTCGCGTGTTCGGGGGCCAACGTGGCTTCCGGCACACCTGTGTGAGCGAGCACCACTGAGCCGTCCGCCTGCAGGGCGGCCAGCACGGTGGCCAGTGCGGTGGGCTCGTCGGTACGCACGAGCACCCGTGGCGCAGTGGCTGCCTCGAACCGGGCGGGCGGTAGTGAACTCGGCTCGGCGGCGCCGAACACATCGTCCATCCCTGCCACCTCGGCAGCGTAATCGATTGCTCCTGAAGGGAGTTCGCCGTCGAACCGGCGTGCCAGGGAGGCCAGTCCAACCGCCAGCACCGTGCCTGGCGGCCGGCCGGCGAGCGACGGGCTGCCAGGCTCTGTCGTGGCCACGACGTCGGCATCGGCACCGTCACCGGTCACGACGGCTGCACCCACGCTGCGGGCTGCCAGATCGAGAACCACGCTCTTCCAGTGCACGGGCAGGTGGAGTGCCAGCACCCCACCGGGCTGGAGGTCGAGCTCGTCCACCAGCAGGTTGGCGCTCTTGGCCACCCAGTTGGCCAGCGTGCGGGCAGCCAGCTCCACCCGGTCGCCCTCCGGGCCGTACCAGGTGATGCGCGGGCGCGACGGATCGCTGGCCAGCAGGGCCGCCAGCAGCTCAGGGACGGTTCGGGCACGGGAGACGGCATCCATCGGAGTCGATCCTAAGGGCGCGCCCTAACCCAAAGTGCGTCGGCGACCTAGCCTGTGCAGGTGAGCGGGTCGGAGCGTCAGCGCAGCTATCGCCCGGGACACCCGCTGGCCCTGCGGCAGGTGCTGAGCGGGCTACGGCACGGAGGGGGAGATCCGTGTTGTCGCTGGGAGCCGAACGGTCGCGCGCTGTGGTGGGCCACCGGCACTCCCACGGGCTCTGCGTTGCTGCACCTGATGCTCGACCCGGCGGCGGAGGAGGTGCTGGCCACTGCCTGGGGAAAAGGCGCCGACTGGGTGCTCGACGGGGTGCCGGAACTGCTCGGCTCCCGCGACCGGCCGCACGATTTCGCACCCACGCACCGGGTGCTGATCGAAGGCGTGCGCACCAATCCCGGGCTGCGGGTCATGCGCACCCGCCGGGTCTTCGACGCGTTTGCCGCGGCCTGCATGGAACAGCGGGTGACCGGCAAGGAGGCCTTCTACGCCTGGGGGCGGCTGGTGCGGCAGTTCGGCGAGCCTGCTCCAGGGCCTGCCTCTGCCCAGGACGAAGCACATCCGGCCCGGGGCATGCACCTTCCGCCCACTCCTGAGGTCTGGCGGGCGATTCCGTCCTGGGAGTGGCTGCAGGCCGGGGTCGACCAGAGCCGTCGACGGACCCTTGTCAACGGCGCCCGGGCTGCCACCGGGCTCGAGCGCACCCTGACCCTGCCGGCCGCTGACGTCGACAGAACATTGCAGACGCTGGGCGGCCTGGGTCGCTGGACGTCGGCCGAGATCCGGCAGCGTGCCCATGGCGACGCCGACGCTTTCAGCTTCGGCGACTACCACGTCGCCAAGAACGTGTCCTTCGCCTTGACCGGGCAGGTGCTCGACGACGACGGCTGCGCCAGGCTGATCGAGCAATACCGCGGGCACCGCTTCCGGGTACAGCGGCTCATCGAGCTGGCCGGGATCGCCCGGCCTCGGCGTGGCCCCCGGATGGCGCTGCCCACGCACACCCCCACGCGGCAGCGCGTCCATCGCCCGCCGCGCTAGCGCCTCACTCGTTCGCGAGCGTGAAAATGGCTGTGCCAGGCGAGGTTTCGACGTCCTCGCGCAGAGTCAGTCGCTCCGCCCAAGCAGCCGACAGCAGCCGCTCACTCACGCCGCCCAGGGCGCGTTCGGGCCCGGTGAGGTTGACGCCGGCGGGATGGACGTCGGCGGCCACCTCCCGGCCTGCCGGACAGGCCAGCGCCAGCGCCACTGCTCTGCCCAGACGATCCATGACGGTCTCCGCCGCCGGGTCGATGGCGGGGGCGCCCACCCCGGCCGGCTCGTCGCGCAGCAGCGATGCCCATACGGCCTCGACATGGCCGTGCTGAAACCAGTCGGTAGGCCCGGTGCGGGTCAATCCGGCGGCGCCCGGGCCGTCGTCGTGGGTCACGAACCGACGTAGGCCGGTTACCAGTGCCACGGGGGTGCCGGCCGACTTGCCCTTGACCAGGTCGCCCAGAGCGGCGAGTTCGTCGGCGACGTTCCGCACGGTCACGCTCAGCACCCGCCCGGCGGCGTCGGGCTGGCCCCGGCGGTCGTCCAGGGTCAGCAGACCGGCTGCGCCCAAACAGAAGTCGGTGACGCCGGCGCGCCAGGGTCGTCCGCTCGTGTCGGTCACGACCACCGCCGGACGGTGTCCGGTCAGCCGCTCGATGCCGGCCCGCAGCCGGCGCGCCGAGGTGTCCGGATCGGCGGGCAGCAGCAGCACCGTCCCGACCGCGACGTCGGAGGCGTCTACTCCGGCGGCGGCCAGCACCGGGCCCTGCCGGGTGTGGACGACCCGGGTCACCCGCCCGTCCGGCAACGAACGGGCGGCGACAACATGGGTGGACTCCGCCGTGATGGCCCGGTCGCGCTCGGCTTCGGGCACCGTGCGCCCTTCGGCCTTGGCCACCACTTTGCTCGCCACCACCACGATCAGGTCAGAGCTCAGCTCGACTCCGAAACCATTGGCTGCCGCGACGATCTCGGCTGCGAGGTCGCTACCGGGTCTGATCTCGCCCAGCCCGGGCAGCGCGGTGGCGGTGACTCTCACGCAGCCCTCGCCGGGCCTGCCAGGTCGAGAGCGGTGGCCGCCATCCTGGCCGTGGCGTCCAAGTCGGTCATGAGCAGCGGGACGGCGCGCACCCGGGCACGCCCACCCGGGACGAGGGTGTCGTCGAGGTCGGCGTCGGAGTCGTCCACCAGCCACGCGTCGAGCAGGTCGGCGTAGAGGCCGCCCACGGCCTTGGCCGAGGTCTCCACGCCGATCGCGTCCAGGCAGGCGTCTGCCATGCCTCGCACCGGGCGACCGGCCACGATGGGCGAGACTCCCACGACGGGGGCCCGGGTGCCGCGCAGCGCATCGCGGATGCCCGGAACCGCCAGGATGGTTCCGATCGACACCACCGGGTTGGACGGTGGCAGCAACACCACGTCACAACCGCGGATGGCCTCCAGCACCCCTGGTGCGGGGTTCGACCGCTCGACCCCGACGACCGCGATCTGGCGCGCCGGTAGCGCCGCGTGGTGACGGACCCACCACTCCTGAAAGTGGATGGCCCTCGGCTCGGGCCGGGCGGCCGGATCATCGGCCGGCGGCAGGTCGACCACCACGTGCGTCTCGACGCCGTCGTCGGTCATCGGCAGCAGTTCCACCCCGGCCTCGGGCGTCAATCCCCAGCGGGCGCACAGGGCGCGAGTGACCTGGCTCAGCGGGTAGCCGAGCCCGAGCATCCGAGTGCGCACCAGATGCGTGGCAATGTCCTTGTCGCCCAGCGCAAACCACTGCGCCCCCGCGTCGTAGGCGGCGAGCTCGGCTGCGACGCCGAAGGTCTCGTCGACCCGGCCCCAGCCCTGCTCCGAGTTGGCGCCGCCACCAAGGGTGTACATCACGGTGTCGAGGTCTGGGCACACCCGCAGGCCATGCAGGGTGATGTCATCGGCGGTATTCGCGATGATGCTCACCCGGTGTGCGGCGCGACCACCGGGAGTGGAGTCGAGATGGTGCAGCAGTCCGGAGATGAACCGGGCGCCTCCGATTCCACCGGACAGGACGGTGATGTTCATACCGGTATCCTTGCGGACCGTCGGCGTCGGCGGCGAACAGGTCGCCTCCTCGTCGCAAGCATCACGGAGAGTGTCGGTTACCTCGTCGTTATGTGACGTTTAGTCAATTTTTCACCCGATATCACCAGCCCGCTTGACTCGGACGCTGCGACACGCATGTAATTCCACCCATGTCATTCTCACGCAGGATGACGCAGCGGTTGCAGGTCAGGCAGCGGCGACAAGACAGGCAAAACGTCGGCTGTAGCGGGAAACCGGTTGGCGGACACCGACTGGCAGTCCACCAGTCGGCAGAACACCGAAGGGTCGAGGCAGGAGACATGAACGAACTCACATTGATTTCGGTAATGCCGGGGGTGGACCTCGATGAAGACGAGGGCCTGCTCGGTTGGCAGGAGCGGGCGCTGTGCGCCCAGACCGACCCCGAGGCGTTCTTCCCGGAGAAGGGCGGCTCCACCCGCGAGGCCAAGAAGGTCTGCATCTCGTGCGACGTACGTTCGGAGTGCCTCGAGTACGCGCTCGAGAACGACGAACGGTTCGGCATCTGGGGCGGGCTGTCGGAGCGCGAGCGCCGGCGGCTCAAGAAGCGTGCCGTCTGAGCGGTGAGCCTCGACTTCGTCCCCGACCTGACGGGTCAGGCTGAGGCCTCGGGGGCCAGCGAATCCAGCGACTCGACACCGAGCACCCACACCCCGCGAGTCATCGCCGTCGTCATCGCGCGTACGCCGGCCAATCTCGCGGCCGTCCTGGCGGGCATCGCCGCCCAGTCGAGCCCACCGGACGTTCTGGTCGGGGTGGACTGTACGGGCAGCTCCTCGGTGCGTCCCGGTCTGGCCGTGACGTACTCGGCCACCTCACTGGACGAGAACGACGACGAGGACGAGCCCGACGCCTTCGCCGAGACCTTTGCCGACGTCTACGACCCCGACGACCAGGAGACCGGCTACGACCTCGAACCCGTCGGCCTCCCCAGACATGCCGCCCGGCTGAGTCGACGACTCGGACGGAACCCCGGTGCATCCAGGGCGGGAGCACAAGGCCCGCCGGGAATGCTGACGGGCGAGTTCTCGGCCACGTCCGCTGCCGGTGCGCTGCCCGAGGGCGATGCCGGTAGTACTGGCTCCGGCCTCCTCGATGCCAACGGCAACCCGATGATCGACCAAGGGCAGACCGAACTCCTCTGCGACCCCGAAGCCGTATCCGTCTATGACCTTCTGGCGCAGCATTGCAGCGCCGTGCTCGTCCAACCAGCCAGGGCGCGCACGACCGCCGCGGTGAACGCCGCGCTGGCGTGGGCCGACGCCCACGCAGGCGACTCCGATCCCGACACCCAGGAGTGGATCTGGCTGCTCGGCGGCGCCGACCGGCCCTCCATGAAGGCTCTGCAGAACCTGCGGGCCACAAGCCGCACGGCCACGAACATCGCCGTCCTGGGCGCCAAGCACCGCTGCGGCCCCACCGGTGGCGACCTGCTCGACGCCGGCCTGACCACCACCCGCCTTGGCCGGGTGCTCTCGTTCGTTGAGCCCGGCGAGCCAGACCAGGGCCAGCGCGACGACGTCGCAGACACCCTCGCCGTTCCGCTGTCGGGCATGCTCGTCCGCCGTGACGTCTGGGCCCGGCTCGCCGGCCTCGATCCGGCGCTCGATCGTTCCGCGCCGCTCGACGCCGCCGTCGACCTCTGCCGCCGCACCTGGCTCGCCGGCAACCGCGTCGTCGTCGTGCCGTCGGCAGTCTTGACAGCTGCCCCCGAGCAGGCACCGGTACCGGTGAGCCGACGCGCGCGCACGCACCGGCGCCTCGCCGGGGCGCCTCTGCTGGCGGTGCCGTTCGTCGCGCTGAGCGTGCTGGGGGGCGGTGTGCTGCGGGTGCTCGGAGGACTCGTAGCCAAGGAACCGCTGCGTGCGATCGGCCTGGCCGCGGCCAGCCTCGTCCCGCTCCTGCGTCCGGATCAGGTGATCCGGGCGCGCTGGCGGGCGCTGCGCACTCGGACTGTGCCCCGCCGGCGGCTGATCCCATTGCTGGCCACCGCGCGGGAGACGTGGCAGTTCCAATACGACCGCTGGCAACGCAGCCGACCGCGGCTGGTCTCACCCGCCGGCACCGACGCGGGCCCACCGGTCCGCACCGGCGTGCTCGTGCTGACGTGCCTGTTGCTGGCGGCCGGCGTCGTCGCGCTCAGGCGGATCGTGCTCGCCGACACCTTCAGTTCTGCCTCGCTGGCAGCCATCCCCACGTCCGAACGCGCCCTCTGGCACGCCGTCACCTCTTCATGGGTTCCTGCGGGACTCGGCCGCAACGGCCCGAGCGATCCGGTGCTCGGTGTGCTTGCCGTGCTGGGCCTGCCGTTCGGCTCGCCCCAGGTGGGCGTGCAGTTGTTGCTCCTCGTCGCTCTGCCGCTGGCAGCTCTCAGCGCCTGGTGGGCGGCCGGGGCCCTGACCCGGCGCAGGGGAGTGCGTGTGCTGGTCGGGCTGGCCTGGGCCGGTACACCGATCATGTTGCTCGGTCTGGCCGAGGGCAGATTGTCCGTGATCTTCGGCGCGCTCTTCTTGCCGGCGGCCGCGCGAGCCGTGGGGCAGGCTGTGGCCGCCCGCACGTGGCGCTCGTCGTGGGCCTGGTCGGCCGGCGCCGGTCTGTTGCTCGTGCCCGGCACGGCCGCCCTGCCGGTGCTGGCGGTTGCGGGTGTGGTGATCCTGCTGTGCGTGGCGGCCCGTTCGCGGCGCCTGGCAGTGGCCTTCGCCTCCGTGCCGGCGCTGGTCATGACGCTGCCGGTGTTGTTGTCGGCCTGGGTGCATCCGGCGCTGCTGTTCGCCGAACCGAGCCAACTCGTGCACCGCGGCACCCCCGCGGCGTGGGCGGGCCTGCTCGGCTGGCCCGTGCCCCCGTCCACCGTTCTCGTGCAGGTATCCGCCGGTGCGCACCGGCTGCTCGACGGACCGATCGGCGCCGGCGCAGTGAGCGCCGTGCTCGCCGTGGTGCCCTGGCTCGTGGGCACGCTGCCCGCCGCGCTCGCGTTGATCTCGCTGCGCGTGGTGCTGCGCGGCACCGTCCGCGGGGCCGTGTGCCGGGCCGGCTGGCTCCTGGCCGCCGTAGGGGTCGGGCTCTGCTATCTGGCGCCGCGGTTCGTCGTCGGCGTCGACGCGGACGGTCCGGTTCGGGCCTCCACCGCGGCCGGCACCCTGCTGGCCTGTTTGGGGCTCCTGGTGGCCGGTGCCGCCACGTGGGGCTCCGTACCTGAGCCCGTGAGCGGCGCGGCCGCAGCCGTGCGGCGTGGCGGTGTGCGGGCGCTGTTGTCGGTCGGCTGCGTCGTGACGATCGTGGGACTGCTGGGCTGGATCGTCGGACAGCTGGTGGCCACGCCGGACGGCGATCTCAGAGCCGGCGCCCGGCCGCCCCTGCCTGCTGTGGTAGTCGACGCCGCCACCTCGCCCGACCAGGTTCGGGTGGTGGTGCTGCGAGCCCTGCCCAACGCGGAGGCCAGCGGCCAGACGCCTGCCCTGCAGGTGTCGGTGCTGCGCGGTGAAGGCCAGACGGTGCTCGACTCCTCGGCCGCCGCCACGCTGGCCGCCGGTCCCGTGGCAGATGCGGCCGATGATGCGCTCGCCTCGGCCGTGGTCCGCACGGTGAACTCGCACGGCGATGTACGGCCCGTGCTCGCGCCCTTCGGCATCGGGGCGTTCGTGCTGCTGCCGGGCACCGGCCAGCCCGCTCGCGATGCCACGTCGGCCGTGGCCGCCGACCTCGACGCCGCCTTGGGCTTGGGGCCGTCGGGCACGGTCTCCGGGGTGCGTGCCTGGCGGGTCGATCCCACCGGCAAGGCCGCGACGACACCCGACCGTCCGGCCGCGGTGCAACTCGTGCCCAGCAAGGTGGCCGCCGGTGCGCCGAGCCGGGTGGCGGTGGCCAGCGATCAGGGCGACGTCGATGTGCATGTGCGCACCCAGGCGGCCACGCTCGTCCTCGGCGAACGGGCCGACCGCGGTTGGCAGGCCACCTTTGCCGGACGACCGCTGACCCCCGTACTGGTCGACGGCTGGGCGCAGGGCTTCCGAGTGCCGGCCGGTACCGGCGACCTGGTCGTCAAACACGTCACCGACTGGCAACGTGCGATCGGCTGGGCACAGGTGATCGTCCTGTTGGTGGCATTGGTGATCGCCCTGCCGGTGCGCGCCCGAACCCAACGCCAGCCCGAGCGGGCGGAGGCGGGCGCATGAGCAACGTCTTCACCCGAGCGATACCGGTGGTTGCCGCCGTGGCAGCAATGGCCGCCGCCGGCGCTGCGGCAGCGCCTGGCCCCGCGGTGGGCCGGGCTGCCGCGCCGATGGTGGTCAGCGTGCCCCCAAGCCCTACGACCTTGGTCTGCCCGCCTGCCCCGGCTCTCTCGGCGGCCGCCACCACGGCCGGCGCTGCTGCCGGCTTCACGGCCCAGCCCGTGGCTCCGGCGACGACGTTCAGCGCCCTCACCTATCGGGATTCGGGCACACCTGCCGCTCTCAGTGGACGAACCCTGCCACTGAAGGGTGCCTCGGCGCCGCTGGCCGCCGCCGGAGCGGTCGTGCCGCACATCGGCGGCGATCCCGGAGCACCCAGTGCAGTCTCGGCCGCACCCGCGGCAACCGGTGCCTCCCCGGTCGGCGTCCTGACGTCGACGTCCACAGCCTCCGGCGACCTCGCAGGTCTCGCCGTGAGCAACTGCACTCCGCCGGCCGCCTCCGCCTGGCTGAGCGGTGCTGGAGTGGCCCCGGGTCGCAGCGGACGGATCGTGCTGTCCAACGCAGGCAGCACACCGGTGAGCGTCGACCTCACCGTGCTCACCGGTGCCGGGCGCAAGATGCCCTCGGCTGCTCAAGACCTCGTGGTGTCCCCGGGCGCGAGCAGACAGGTCCTGCTGGAGGCGCTGATGGCCGACACAGGTGCTGCGGCCGTCGGCGTCACGGCTAGCGGCGGGCAGGTCGCCGCCAATCTCGTCGATACCCAGTTGTCGGGCATCGTGCCCCGCGGGGTTGAGCAGGTGGGCACCTCGCAACCCGACACCAGCCAGGTGCTGGCGCCGATCTCGACGGCAGGGACGAGCACCACACTGCGGCTGGCCAATCCCTCCGCTCGCGCGGCCCGGGTAACGTGGCGATTCCTGGGCGCCTCCGGTGTGGTGCAGGGTCAGGCTGCCGCCGAGGCTGTCGTACAGGCCGGCGTGGTGAGCGAAGTGCCGGTCGCGGTCCCGGCCGGTGCGCGTGCGCTCCTGGTGACCTCGGACGTTGCGGTGCTCGCCAGTGCCACCCTGCTGCGCCAACGAGCCGGGGCGCCGGTGCCTGCCGCCGACTATGCCACCGTCATTGCGGCACCGGCGCTGGGTTCCCAGAGCCTCGTGGTGCCGGGGCCGGGCACCAGCACGCTGACGCTTGTCTCAGGCGACGCACCGGCCACCGTCGTGGTGCGTCAGGTCGGTGCCAACGGCACGGTAGTGGGGCCGGATCAGACGCTGGCGATCGCGGCCGAATCGGCTGCGGTGCTGAATCTGGCCGATGGCGCTGCTGCCGCTGAGATCACAGTGCGGGCGGGCGACGTGCACGGTGGTCTGCTGGTAGACGCCGGGGGGTTCCTCGCCGCCACCCCTGTGCGGCCGGCCGCGCCCGCGCAACCTGGGGTGCAGCTGTCCGTGCTGCCGCACCCCTGAGACGATCGGCTCCTGAGTGCTGCGGTCTCAGCCCTAGACGTCGAAGCGCGGGTCGAGATCGTGCGGAGCCAGACCCAGCGCATGCGCCACCTGCTCGACCACGACGCTGTAGACGAACTCTGCAGCGTCGTGCCGCTCGCTGCGCGCCTCGATGGGGCGCCGGTACAACACCACCCGGGTGGGTAGACCGCGATCGGCCGGGAAGACGCGCGACAATGGCACCTCGCCGCGCTCCCACGGCGAGGGATCGGCGGGCGGCACGTCCTCGACCGCAAACTCGATCTTGGCCACTTCATCGCGCACGCGATCGGGTAGTCGCTCCAGGCTGTCCAGGACGAGATCGTCGAACTGCCTCGACCGGCTGCGCCAGGCCGGCACAGTGGTGGGCAGCAGCACCCCGCGCACACCCCGACCGCGTCGGTCGCGACGAGGCCGTCGCCGTTGCACGGGTGAAGTCGGCATTCCTCGATCCTAAGGGCGCCAGAGAGTGACCACCCTTGCTTACTTCCTGGCGAGCCCTAAGCGGGGCAGCTGCGCCGCAGGCCCTCTGAGGGGGTAGCGTCAGCATGTTCACGCGAAACCAGCTGGGAGGTTGTCCGTGGTGAGGCAGTGCAGCCGCAACGGGTGTCGCAATGCGGCCGTCGCCACCCTTACCTATGTCTACCGTGACCAGACCGCCATCCTGGGGCCGCTGGCTACCGTCGCCGAGCCGCACTGCTACGACCTGTGCGCCGCGCATTCGGAGCGGATGACGGCACCGCGCGGCTGGGAGGTGGTGCGGCTCGCCCCCAGCTACGAGCACAGTCCGAGCGAAGACGACCTGCTTGCCTTGGCCAACGCGGTACGCGAGGCGGGTAGCTCCCCCGTCGAGGGGCGGATGCGCACCCAGGAGCCTGCCGATGTCACCGAGCCTGCCCACCAGCCTGCCCATGCCCCGGCGCAGTCGGCCGGCCGCGCGAGAGGCCACCTGCGAGTGCTACGTGACGTCTCTGATACCGATGAGGAGTCGATGTGAGCGAGATCACATCGCTCGCGGGTGCCCTTGTGGGCCCGATTCTGACTACCCAGCGTCAGGTGTGGTGACTCGTCTGAATGTCTTTGCGTCCATGTGGGTGATGAGGATGGGTAAAATAACCCACTCGGCCTAGCGCGGACGGGCTTATTCAAGACAAATGGGTGTCCCGTCCGATCAGCGTCATGGTGGCCCACCTCGCCGGTCTACCTCACAAGCCGGCGGTTGGACCTCCACCGCACGGACTTCCCGGACCCCGAAGGACGCCACCATGTCTGCCAGTCTCAGCTCTCGCCGCTCCCGCGCCGCCGCTCCCTCTCTGCCCCTGGGGTCCCTCACCCAGGTGCGCACCGAACGTGGTTGCCAGACGTGCGGTTCCACGCAGGTGACGCGGCTGGCAATGCGCCTCACCGACGGCACCCCCGTGACCTTCACCTCCTGCCGCAACTGTGAGGCTCGCACCTGGGAGCATGACGGTGTGAACCTCTCGGTGCAGGAAGTGCTCGACCGCTCCCGGAAGGCTGGCTGAAGCCTCCGGGCCCGGCACTAGGCTTGGAGCCATGACCCGAGCAGATCTCACTGACGTCGTCAAGGCCTACGACATTCGCGGTGTCGTCCCCGATCAGTGGGGCCCCGCTGAGGCCCGAGCCCTGGGCGCGGCAACCGCCGACGTGCTCGGTGAGCCCGGCGCGTCGATCGTGGTAGGCCACGACATGCGCCCGTCGTCAGGATCGCTCGTGGACGCCTTCGCCGAAGGGGCGCGCCTGCGCGGCAGCGATGTCGTTCTCATCGGGCTTTGCTCCACCGACGGCCTCTATTTCGCCAGCGGTGCCTTGAACTGCCCCGGCGCCATGTTCACCGCCAGCCACAACCCGGCTCAGTACAACGGCATCAAGCTCTGTCGCGCCGGCGCCCAGGCGGTCGGCCAGGCTACCGGGCTCGCTGACATCCGCGGCCGCGCCGAGCACTACCTCGACCACGGTCTCGACGTGGTCGATACTCCCGGCGCCGTCACTCATCGCGACACTCTCGCCGAGTACGCCGATCACCTGCGTGGCCTCGTAGACCTCTCCGAAGGGCGCCGACTCACCGTGGTGGTCGATGCCGGCAACGGTATGGCCGGGTTCACCGCGCCGGCCGTCCTCGGCGCCGGCGCCGGACTGCCCGAGCTGCCGTTGAAGGTCATTCCGCTGTATTTCGAGCTCGACGGCACCTTCCCCAACCACGAGGCCAACCCGCTGGAACCGGAGAACCTGCGAGACCTGCAGGCGGCTGTCGTCGAGCATGGTGCCGACATCGGCCTGGCTTTCGACGGCGATGCCGACCGGTGCTTCGTGGTGGACGAGTTGGGCCAACCGGTGAGTCCTAGCGCCATCACCGCCCTGGTGGCCGTGCGCGAGATCGCCCGCGAGCTGGCCGCCGGCAACCACCCCAAGGTGCTGCACAACCTCATCACGTCGGCCGCCGTGGCCGAGATCGTCACCGCCGCGGGTGGCACCCCCGTGCGCACCAAGGTGGGCCACTCCAACATCAAGGCCCTGATGGCCGAGACGGGTGCGATCTTCGGCGGCGAGCACTCGGCGCACTACTACTTCCGCGATTTCTGGGGCGCCGACACCGGCATGCTCGCCGCGATGCACGTGCTCGCAGCGTTGCAGGAGTCCGAGGGTGCGCTCAGCACGCTGGCGTCCGACTATGAGCGGTACGTCGCGAGTGGCGAGATCAACTCGCGCATCGCCGATGTGCCGGCCGCCGTCGCCCGGGTTCAGGCCGCCTTCGTCGAGCGGGGCGATATCGACGAGTTCGACGGCACCACCATCACCGGCCGCACCGCCTCGGACGAAGCCATGTGGTGGTTCAGCCTCCGGGCGTCGAATACCGAGCCGCTGCTGCGGCTCAACGTCGAAGCCGGCGACCAGGAGACGATGGCGGCCGTCCGTGACGAGGTGCTCGCGCTGGTCCGTCAGGACGAGTCATGAGCCCGCTGCCGGGCTGGCTGCGCGAGATCCTGCGCTGCCCGGTCTGCAAGAGCGAGCTGGTCGACGTCGCTGCCGAACTCGGGTGCACGGGGTGCGGGCGGCACTATCGCATCGATCAGGGCATCCCGGTGCTGCTGCCCGACGAGGCCCGTGAGGGCGAGCCGGCGAGGCGGAGCTGAGGCTGCCATGAGCTTCGACGCCGCCCTGCTCGACGACCCCCAGGCCCTGGAGGCGGGCGACCCCAGGTCGGTGTTGCGATCGCTGGCCAGCGCGGGCGCCCAGGTGCGTCTGGCCTTGCAGCTCACGGCGGAGTCGTTGCCGGTTCGCTGGTCGGACGGCGAACGCCCCCGCGCGGTTCTCGTCGCCGCCCGCGGCGGTGCCGCGGTGGTGGCGGATGTGCTCGCGGCCGTGGTGGGTGGCACCGGGCCTGTGCCCGTGCTTGCACTCAGTGGCGGGAGCCTGCCCGCGTGGGTCGGCTCGCTCGATCTGGTGGTGGCGCTGTCGTTGTCGGGGCACGCCGAGGGCGCGGTCTCGATCGCTGCCGAAGCGGGCCGCCGGGGCGCGGCCGTGCTCACCATCGGCGGCGCCAACTCCCCGCTCGAACAGGTCAGCGCCCGATTTCGCGGGGTGCATGTGGCGTTGCCGCGTGCCGACCGGCAGGCGGGTGCCCCGGTGACCTCGCGGACGGCACTCTGGTCGCTGCTGACGCCGGCCTTGCTGGGCTGCGACCGACTCGGATTGTTGCCGGCCGGCGGTATGGGCTCGGCCACCGACCTGGCGTGTGTGGCAGACGCGCTCGACGCCGAGGCAGAGGCGTGCCGGATCGTGTCGGAGTCGTTCGTCAACCCTGCGAAGGGCCTTGCTCTGCAGCTGGAGGGTGCCGTCCCCGTGATCCTGGGCGACAGCCCGCTGGCTGCGGTGGCGGCCCGCCGGGCTGCCTCGGTGATCGCCCGCACCGCTCGGGTGCCCGCCGTGCATGGCGCCCTGCCCAATGACGCGGGAGACATCGTCGCCACCTTCGGCGGCCCCTTCGCGGCCACCGCAAACGACGACATCTTCGCTGACCCGTTCCTCGACTCGCCTACCTCCACGGCCTTGCGGTTGTTGCTGCTCGACCTCGGCGACGGCATCGGCTTCGGCGCCGTCAGCGAGCTCGCGGAACGGTCTGGGGTCAAGGCGACCCATGTGCAGGCGCACCTGGTAGACGACACCGACGTCGTGCCCGCCACCCCGCTGAACGCCGAGACGGCCCTGCAGCGGTTCGCCCGAGTGGTCTCCCGGGTCGACTTTGCGGCCACCTACCTCGCACTGGCCTGCGGGCTCGACCCGGCCCAGTCGCCGCACGTCGCCGAGTTGCGTGACTCGTTGCGGCAGTAGCACGTTGAACTTCAACGCTGCCGCGTACTGCCTCTCCCGCGGCGAGCCGAGCGCGACGGCACTCGTAGTGGTTGACGACGTCGGCGACCTGTCTACCGCGCAGCGCTGGACGTATGCCGAGCTCATTGAGCAGGTGAGCGCCATCGCCGCAGGACTGCACCGGGCCGGCCTGCGTCCCGGGCAACGAGTGCTGCTGCGGCTGGGAAACACCGCCGGCACAGCGCTGTCGTTTCTCGCCGTGATGGCGGCGGGTCTGGTGGCGGTGCCCACGTCGCACCTGCTCACCGCCGCCGAGGCGCAGCTGCTGCTGCACGACTGCGCGGCGGCGGCCGTCCTGCTCGACGACGAGCTGCCGCTGCCAGTGCCGGCCGGAGTGCTCCGGTTCGGCCCGGCTGACCTGGCCGACTGGGTACGGTGCGGCGAGAGTGGCCGGGTCGCGCCTGGGAAGTTGTCAGCAGGCGAGTTGTCCGCAGGTCAGTTGTCGGCGGCCCTGTCGTCCGCAGGTCGGCTCGCGGCGGGCGGGCCGGCTGGAACTCAGGCGGATGACCCAGCCTTCCTCGTGTACACCTCGGGCACCGAGAGCAAGCCCAAGGGCGTGCTGCACGCGCACCGCAGCGTGCTGGGCCGTACTCCGATGATCTCAGCCTGGCAGGACCTGGGGCCACGAGACGTGCTGCTGCACGCGGGGGCCTTGTCGTGGACGTACACGCTCGGCGTCGGACTGCTCGATCCGTGGGCGGCGGGTGCCACGGCAGTCGTCTATGCAGGCCCGCGGCCGTCGGGGGCAGCGGCTGGACGACTCTGGTGGGGATTGCTGAACGACTGCGGGGCAACGGTCTTCGCGGCGGTGCCGGGGGTGTATCGGCAACTCCTGACGGCCTTGGCCGAGGGATCAGCGACCACGCCGTCAGTGGCTGTGCTCCCGGCTTTGCGGCATGGTCTGACGGCCGGGGAGGCGCTGCCGGTGCGGCTCTGGCAGGAGTGGACCCAGGCCACAGGCCTGCCGTTGTATGAGGCGCTGGGCATGAGCGAGATCTCGACCTTCGTCTCCAGCGGGCCGCGGGTGCCCACCCGCCCGGGCAGCCCGGGCCGGCCCCAACCAGGACGTCGGGTTGCCGTACTGCCCAGCGACCCGGCCGACGGAGATTCACCGTTGCCTATGGGAGCTGTTGGGCTGCTTGCTGTGCACCGGAGCGATCCGGGGCTGATGCTCGGCTATCTCGATCGCCCCGAGGCTGAACGAGCGGCGTTTCGTGGTGAGTGGTTCGTCAGCGGTGATGTGGTGCATCTCGATGACGACGGTTATCTCACGTATTACGGCCGGGTCGACGATGTGCTCACCACCCAGGGCTACCGGATCTCGCCCGCCGAGGTGGAGGCCGTGCTGGCTGCGCACGAACTGGTGCACGAGGTGGCCGTCACCGAGGTGGAGAGCGTTACTGGGCGGCGCGAGATTCGCGCCTTCGCTGTGCCCGCGCCCGGCCGTGCGGGACGGGTGGCGGCAGACCCCGAGGCCAGTGCCGCTGCCGTGCTTGCCGCGAGTGCGGGTCAACTCGCCAGCTACAAACTGCCGCGCGGGTTTACGTGGGTCGAGACCCTGCCCCGCACGCCCAATGGCAAGCTCCGCCGGGCTGAACTCCGTTGGATCGGCTGAGTCAGAGGGTGGACTCTGCCCGGCTATCGGGCTATGGCCGGCTATCGGGCTTTGCCCGACCGAGCCTGATTGCCTGGCTGAGAGCCGGCCAGTTCGAGGCTTCCCTGTCTCAGTAGCCCAGAGACCGACCCGTTCACCGGCCACGCGTCGAGCAACCCGCTCAGGGGCCTGCACCTGCCCCGTGTCCAAACATCCACCGCCACGGGTGGGTGCAATCGTGTCGTCCATGACCAAACCCTACGCCACGCTCGCACACTTGTACAGAACATAATTATGTTACAGTTCTGCTCTGCCCTCTCAGGAAGCCCACTAGGCTTGATTCCGCGAGAGCAGGATCGACTGGGTTGAGCACTGGCAGTGACCATAGAGAGCAGGGGAGTCCCATGTCGGCTGGCGGAGGCACGAAGGCGATCGTCGCGGCCTTGGCGGCAAACCTTGGCATCGCCGTCACAAAGTTCATCGCCTGGGCGCTCACGCAGTCATCGTCGATGCTCGCCGAGGCGATTCACTCCGTCGTCGACTCGGGCAATCAGATTCTGCTGCTCGTGGGGGGCAAGCGAGCCAAGCGCGCCGCTACCCCTGAGCATCCGTTCGGCTACGGCCGCGAGCGTTATGTGTTCGGGTTCATCGTCTCGATCGTGCTGTTCAGCCTGGGCGGCATGTTCGCGCTGTACGAGGCCTATCACAAGTGGCACGACCCGCACCCGATCGAAGGTCGCTGGTGGTGGGTGCCTGTGCTCGTGCTCGTGGTGTCGATCGGGCTGGAGGGCTTTTCGTTCCGCACGGCGATTCACGAGTCCAACCCGGTGCGCGGCAGCCGGTCGTGGACGGAGTTCATCCGCACGGCCAAGGAGCCCGAGCTGCCTGTGATCCTCCTGGAGGACTTCGGCGCCCTGCTGGGCCTGCTCTTCGCCCTCGTGGGCGTGGGCATGACGCTCCTGACGCACGATGGCCGTTGGGACGCTGGGGGCACCGCCATGATCGGCCTGCTGCTCGGCTCGATTGCCACGGTGCTCGCGGTGGAGATGAAGTCGTTGCTCATCGGCGAAGGAGCATTGCCCAGTGATGTGCGCGCTATCGAGGCCGCCCTGGTGGGCCAGGGAGTCGATTCCGTCATCCACATGAAGACGCTGCATCTCGGCCCCGACGAATTGCTGGTGGCAGCCAAGATCGCCGTGCCAGCCGCCTCGTCAGCCGAGGACGTGGCTGAAGCAATCGACGCCGCCGAGCGACGCGTGCGCGCGGCGGTTCCTATCGCCTGCCTGATCTACCTGGAGCCCGACCTACTGGGGCGAAGTACCCCTCGCGACGATCCCCGGCCGGCGGTGCCAGCGAGCGACTCCTGACCGGCCGTGGGCCTAGCGCGTGGTTGGATGCTGACATGACTGTTGAACTCTCCGAGGCGGCCCGGGCACTCATCGACTCACCAGAGGTCGCGGTGCTCACCACGATCAACGCCGACGGCTCGCCGCAGTCGTCGGTGATCTGGGTGGGCCTCGACGGCGACGACATCGTTTTCAACACGGCCAAGGGGCGAGTCAAGCCGCGCAACATCGAGCGAGACAACCGAGTGAGCCTGGTGATGTTCCCGAAGGAGAACCCGTACTCCTACCTGGAGGTCAGGGGGACAGCCGTGCTCGAAGACGACCCGACTGCGGCGGGCATCCACGCCCTCAGCCACAAGTACCTCGGCACCGACTACCCCTGGCTCACGCCGGGCGAGGAACGGGTCAACATCCGCATCACGCCCACCAAGGTGCACTACCGGGCGTAGCGCTGGGCGGCCGCGAGGGCCGTCCAGTCGCTCCGCCAGCGGCCCTCAGATGCGTGGGCAAATGCGGGGGAAGACATCGAAGCCAGAAGCGAGTTGACGAAGGCCTCACTCAGGCCGGCGTCATCCCCAACCCACGCCGACCGGTCTCGTTGAGCTGCTCCGGCTGGAACCGGTTTGCCCAGTTGCGCTCGTAGTGCTCCTCGGGGAAGTCACTGGGGCTGGAGCCGCTTTCGAAGGCTTCGCGCACCTGCGCGGCGTATGCCTCGTTGCGCGCGCACCAGGGCGCGGACGGGATGTACATGACGTTGCCCCAGCCTTGCTGGTTCTGCACGGGAGCCACCGAGTGGATCATGTCGGCGTGCCACCACACGGAGTCGCCGGGCTGCACGTCGGGAATGCCGGCCACGGCCCGCAGCAGCAGAGCGTGGTAGCGCTCGCTGGCGGGAAACACCTGGTTGACCGTGACGCCGCACATGTCGTGCTCGGGCACGTCCGACAGCAATGGACGCAGCATCAGGTAGGCCATCGCCTCAGGGATCGGCACCGTGTGCAGCACGCCCTGGTCGTGGCCCATCTCAGACAGCGCCGTCCAACCCTGGAAGGTGCGAAAGGCCGAGCACATGGTGGAACCTGGATACTGCGGGCCGGCGGTGCGGTAAGCGGCGTCCCAGGGGTCGTACTCCTCCACCGATCCATCGAAGAGGTGCCGGAAGGCCTTCTGGTAGGCCTGAGTCATCCACAGATCGAGGGTGCCCGGGTCGAGGTGGGTGCCCAGGCCGGCGGAGTCGGCGCCTGGCGGGCGTCGGCGGATGCGGTCGGGGTAGAGCGAGTCGCGATCGGGATCGAACCAGACCTGGCCTTCGGACTCGCTGCGCCACAAGGAGTTCAGGAGCGACTGCACCGCGGACATCGGCTCGGATGTGCGCGCCTCCATCTGCGCGGGCGACCAGTAGATGGGGTAGATCTCGGGCTTGGAACCCACGGAGCCGAAGAAGTCGTCGCCCGGGCCGCGATAGTTCTCAAAGAACTGGTTCGACTCCACATAGTCGACGATCGAGGCGTCCCAGCCGGTCGCCTGCTCACGAGAGAAATGGCCGCGGATCACCACGCACCCCCGGCGCTTGAGCAGGGCCAGCTGTTCGTCGGTGACCCGACCGGCTTCGATGTCGGCGTAATCGATGACAGGCCAGGGATTCTCCCCGCTGGCCAGCAGCGCCTCGATCTCCTCGACCCGCTCGGTGATGCGCTTCTCGACCACGGCGAACACTTCTTCTACCGTGCGACCGCTGGCCTCGATCCGCGCCCGCAGCGCGGCCTTGATGGTGCGCGTCGCCTCCGCCAGATCGGCGGGGGTGCTCTCCCAGTGCGGCAGTCTGGCGGGGGCTTGCTCCAGCGCGGTCATGTCGAGGGTCCTTTCGTACGCCTTGAGTGACTCATTTGGTAAGGAGTCCTTCCTTGCTCAGGTCTCAGCATAAACCGATGCTCTGGTATTTTGCAAGGAGTCCTTACGAAAAAGTGGAGGTGTGCGATGGTCCAGCGCCGCGACCAGGTGGGAATGCCGTCCCTCAACCTGCTGCGGGAGCTCAGCGACCGGCACGTACTCTCCCGGCTGGCTGGTCTTGCGTCGCTCACTCGGGCTGAAATCGCCACGCAGACAAGGCTTTCCAAGCCTACCGTCTCGCAGAGCGTCGCCCGTCTGCTGACTGCGGGCGTACTGGCCGAGGCTCCTCGGAGCAGTCCCGGACGAGGTCGGGGAGGAGTGGAACTCAGCGTGCGACCCGAAGCCGGGTGTGCGGTGGTCCTGCACGCGGGTGCCGATGGTGTGGTGGGGGAAAGGGTGGGGCTGGACGGCGTCCCCGCAAGCAGGCGGAGCTACGACCTCGCCGTGCCGACAACTTCCGAGCACTTGTCTGCGGCGTTGCGCTCTGTAGCTGCGGGTCTGGCGGAGGCAGCGCCTGGGCCGGTCCGGGCGGTGACGCTGAGCGTTGCGGACCCCGTCGACCGGCATACCGGACGGGTGGTGCAGCTGCCCGGTTCGCCCTTTCTTGTCGGCGAGCTCGACGCGGTGAAGGTACTGGCGCCGGTGCTGCCGGTGCCTCCGCGGGTGGACAACGACGTGAACTGGGCGCTACGGGCGGAGCACGACGCCGGCGCAGCGGCCGGGGTGGACGATGTTGTCTACGTCTACCTCGGTGCCGGGCTCGGGGCAGCGCTCATGCTCGACGGACGCCTGGTGCGCGGTCACCGGGGTCTCGCGGGCGAGGTTGCGCAGCTCGGCGTGCCGGGCGCAACGGGTGGACGGCTGCAGTCGGGCCTGGGCGCCCTAGGTCTGTTGGGCGACGGCGCGGCGGTGGACCTCGCTCGGATGGCCGCGACGCTCGACCACGACGGCGAGCGCGCGGACGCCGTCGTCGGACTTGTGCGGGAGTTGGTGCGCAGCGTCTGTTACCTGCTCGACCCGGCCCGGGTCGTGCTTGCTGGCCCATGGGGTGCCCGGCTGGTGGCACGAGTGGACGAGCAGGTCGGACGCGACCCCGGCCTCGACGTCGAGGTCGTGAAGGCCGAGGTCACGTCTGAGCCATGGCTCGCTGGCGCCCGTCGGGCCGTCGCCCAAGACCTGCTCGAGGCACTGCTGGCCGGCCAGTAGCTGCTGGATGTGTGCAGCTGGTCGGACGGCCGTCAACGAAACAGTGCTCTGACGGCCAACGTGACGAGCAGGACTGAGCCCACCGCCAGGAACACCATCAGGATCGCAGCCACCAGGGCTGCCCCCGCCGCGGCAATCACCGTGAGCACGATGCCGGCGTAAAGCAGACTCCGATCCGTGCGACCCGCTTCAGCGAGGCCTCGTGAACGAGCCACGGCCAGTGCGATCGTCACCGCTGCTATGAGCGACAGCGCCACGGGCGCCCAGGCGTGCCCGTTCCACGTCAGAATCGGCGCGAACGGAATGGTACGGGGAATCCCCAGCGTCACGCCGGCGACCAAACCGTCGACTATGAGCGCCAGGGCACCCACGCGGCGCACCCAGCTCGGAGTCCGCGAGGCAGCAGCTCGACGGCCAACAAGCCCGTCGAACCCTGCCGGGTGGTACTCCACCCGGACGGTTTCGTGCACCCGCTCCTCGAAGACACGCCCCTGGAACGTCTGGTCGTCGACCATCCCCCACCTGCTTTCGTCAGCAGCCGGCCATGTTGTCGGTCAATCCGGTCAGGTAACCGGCGGAAACCCATCCACCGGTGGTGAGCTGGGCCCATTGCAGAGTCGTCACACCCGTACGGCTGGGTGTGACCGCTTCCCCTCCAGCAAGGCACGCAACTGTCACGCTCTGGCCCTCGTCGAGCAGGCCAAGTCGGGCGGAACCCGATGCAGGGCCGGCGCGGACCGTGACGCGGCAGACGCGGGTGTGACCTGGTGCGCAGATATCAGCGACGCGTGCCGGCCAAGCCTTGGTGCTGGTCGCTATGAGGGTTGACGTCGGTGACGGGGCCGTATCGACGTCTGTCGATACCGGAATGGCGCTTGCCATCTCGAAGCCGAAGAACAATGGCGCCACGAACATCGTGACGGCCAGCGCCAACCATCCGGGCCGTATGTGGTTATGCGGCTCTTCTTACTTCAGGTGGGGGTGGGTGAGTCCGCCACCGATCAGCAGCATGCGTAGTCGGTAGTTGTCGTAGTTGCGGAAGCCGCGGGCGATGCGGCGGTGGAGCTCGATGAGGCCGTTGATGGCTTCGGTGCCGCCGTTGTTCGACCGGCCGGTGTCGAAGTAGGCCAAGAACGCCTGCCGCCACTGGTGCAGGGTCTTGCCGAGTCGCTTGATCTCGGGGATGGGGCAGGTCGGGAACGAGGCGAGGACCTTCTCGGCGATCTTGCGTCCCTCGGCCAGTGACTCGGCTCGGTAGGCGGCGCGGAGTTGCTGGGCGCACTGCCAGGCGATGTAGACCTCGTCGTGACGCTCGTCGGCACCGATCGCTTTCTCGAGCCGGGCCTTCTGCTTGTCGGTGAGTCGCTCTTGTCCGCAGCGCAGGATCATCCGGATTCCGTAGAGCGGGTCGCCCTTGCGGCCGCGATGCCCGTGGATGCTCTGCTGCACGCGGCGGCGGACCTGGTCGACGGCGTCGGTGCCGAGCTTGGTCACGTGGAAGGCGTCGAGCACGGCGACGGCGTCTTCGAGTTGGTCGTCGATGGCGTTCTTGTAGCCGTGGAAGGGATCCAGGGTCGCCACCGTGACGCCGGTGCGGAAGGCGTCGTTGCGGGCCTTGAGCCAGTCGGTGTAGGCGGCACCCGAGCGACCGGGCACGAGGTCGAGCAGCCGTGCGCGGACTCGTCCGTGATGGTCGCGGGTGAGGTCGACCATCCCGGTCAGCATCTTCGGGCCCCGGCCACCAGCCTCGGTGGGGCGCTCGGAGACGTGGTGCCACACGTGCTCGTCGACCCCGAGGCTCTTCACGCCCTCGAAGCGGGTCTCGTCGGCGGCGAGGACCTCGAGCAGGGGCTTGATCGAGGTCCACACGGTGCGCCACGCGGTCCCCAGCTGCCGGGCCAGGCCCTGGACCGAGGCGTGCTCGCGACGTAACTGGGTGATCGCCCACCAGCACGCCCGCGTGGTCAACAGCGCCCGCGGCGCGGCGAGCTTCTCGTCCTGTTCAGTGAACGACCCAGTCGGGCAGGCTGGTTCCTGACACCGCCAGGTCCGCTTGCGCCAGACCAGCTCGACCGGTCGCCCGAAGCAGGGCACGTCGACCAACCTGACGTCGCGACGCCCGTGGGAGCCGGCCACCACCCCACAGGTCCGACAGGCCTCGACCCGAGCCGGTGACTCGACCACGACTCGTAGGAACGGCCCGCGTCTGTCGTCGCGCTCGGCGACGTCGAGGACGTGGACGCCGTCGAGACCGACGAGCAGATCACATCGGGAGCAGTAGCAAGAATCAGAGCGCGCACGAGTACACGCCGTAGGCTGCGACACCGTCGAGGCCTTCCGGTCGGGATGCTTGGTCGCTCCAGATCTTGGAAGGCCTCGACCCCTCTACCGGTTCAGCTCACGCCGCGAGTCGCTCACACCACCCCCACCGCAGGTGCGAAGAGCCAGTTATGCGAGTGCGCCATCATTGCCCTCCCCCAGGCACTGGACTTTGCTTGCCCTGCAGTCGATCCCACTTATATTCCGAGCGATTGCCGGAACCCCCGTACGCGTTATTCTCGGGGCCGTTCGGCTCGACGGTCAACTCAATTCAGGCTCTGATGTGGCTCCCTGCCCGCCTCAGGTCCTGCGGGCTCATCGTCAGCAAGCCTGCTCAGGCACTGCTCTTGGTCGCCTTGGAAAAGGTTGCCCGTTGTCCGAGGAGGAGGCCTTGGGTACCTGGGGATCAGGGCAAGGGTAAGCAGAGTGTTATCACGCTTGACTCCAGCTGAGACCCGCATCTTTCGACGGAACGAACCGCATCAGATTGGCTATTCCGTGGATTTGAGATGGCGGCAGTTCACACGTATCTGCTGATCGGCACCATTGAGTGAACCTATCCGCGCTCCCACAAACCCCGCACGTACTCCGCCTGCCCCAGGTGCTGGCTGGTGTCGTTTACCACGCTGATCAATCGCACGCCAGCAGTGACGGCGGGGGTGAAGTGGGTGTCGACGATGACGGCGTAATCCAACTCGTCGAGCTGGCCCACCACGACCTGGCTGCGCAGGTGCACGGCATCGGCGTACTCCACGAGCAGATCGCCCGGAACACGCACGGCCGCCACCTCCGCGGAGGTGTGCCCGTAGCCGTGCGCGTCGCGGTCGAACGGCAACCCCATCCGGGCCAGCCAGTCGCCCTCGTGCCAGACCTGGGTGTGCACCGGTCGGTGCAGGGCAGCCGCGATGCCGGCCAGATGATCATCCTGCACGCGGGTGAGGTGCCACACTAGCCAGGCGATCGAGTTGGCGTCAGGGTTGGGGCGGTAGGTCAAGGCGTCGAGGTCGAGGCTGTCAACGACGCCTCGTACGCCCTCCCAGACCCGGTCGAAGGCATCTGTCAGGAGGCGGTTGGCCAGCGTTGCGCTCATGCGCCCATCGAACCAGGTTTTTGCCCTATCCCGTTTCCAGCGGTCGGTCGGTGGCTGCGTACTGCGACCAGGATCCCGGATAGAGCCTGGCTTGTCCGAATCCGGCGAGCTCCAGCGTGAGCAGGTTATGGCAGGCGGTCACGCCTGATCCGCAGGAGGAGATGACCGCGCCTGAGTTCACGTCATCAGCGCGCACGCCGGCCCCGGCGAAGACAGCGCGCAGCTGCTCCACCGGCAGCAGCCGCCCATCGGGCCCGAGGTTGTCGCGACAGGCCACATTGACGGCACCGGGAATGTGCCCGCTGCGCGGGTCGACGTCTGCCCCCACCCCGGCAAACCGGTCGGCAGGCCGGGCGTCGAGCACGAGGTTGGAGCGATCGCTGGCGTCGTCGATGTCGGCAAGAAACTCGGTCGGCCAGGGTCTGGGCGCCAGTTCCACCGCCGGACGACGAGCCTCCTGGGTGCTGAGGTCGCTCGCCCATGCCGCGATCCCACCGTCCAGCACCGCGGCCGGCACGCCGAGCGTCCGCAACATCCACACGAATCTGGCGGCGATCACCCCGCCCGCGTCGTCGTAACCGATCACCGTCGCGTCCCAACCGATCCCCAGCCGGCCCAGGGCCGCCGCGAAGGCCTCGGCGCTCGGCAGCGGGTGCCTGCCCGAGCTGCTCGTAGCGGGGCCGGCCAGGTCGTGATCGAGGTCGACGAACACTGCGCCGGGCAGGTGGCCCGCCTCGTAGGCGGCCCGGCCGCTGCGCCCGTCCAGATACCACCGAACATCTGCGAGCACCGGCGGCTGCCCGTCGCTCAGCCGGGCTCGCAGCCAGTCGACGTCGACGAACGGCGCCAGGGCCTCACTCATCCGGACCCGCCTGGTCTGGGATCGGAGACAGCGTCCCGAAACCGTAGCGCCGTGAACCGCATCGTCGAACCTCTCGCCCGGGGACGTGTCAACCCGTCTCAGCGTAGGCGTTCCCTGCGACACCGCCTGAGGGTGTCCGTACGATGCGGGCGTGACGATCGATCTCAATTCGAGCCAGGCTTCAGAGCCGGAGTGGACGGCCGCTCCCTATCCTCCCGGCGCCGGCCGATCGTGGGACGACGTCGAGTCGGTCCGGCCGCTGGTCGTCGACAACGCGCTCGTGACCCTGCTGAACTGGCAGCAAGAACCGAACCTGCGCTGGGCCTTTCAGCACATGCGCGAGTTGATGCCGAGCCAGGTGATTCCGGGCAGTGTGGCGCCGAGCAGGTTTCCGGAGAGTCTCCACGACGTCTACGGCCTGCCGATCGACGGCTTCTCCTGGGCCGGCACCGTGCAGCAGGTGCTGGCCGCCAGCTTCACCGACGCCTTCGTGGTGCTGCGCGACGGCCGGCTGATCGCCGAGTCGTACGTCGGCGACATGACCCCGCGGCGCCGGCACCTGGTGATGTCCGTGAGCAAGTCGCTGGTCAGCTGCGTGGCCGCATCGCTGGTGGCCGAGGGCCTTCTCGATCCTGAGGCCCCGGTCGAGAGGTACGTGCCCGAGTTGGCACTCTGCGGCTACGCGGGTGCGCGTGTGCGCGTGCTGCTCGACATGCGCTCGGGCGTCAGGTTCCGGGAGACCTCGATCCGGACTCCGAGGTTCGCGTGATGGAGCGGTCTATGGGCTGGGCCCCCCGCGAGCTCGGCGATCCGATCGCATGTACCCCTACATCCTCACGATCGGCCACGACCGACCGCACGATGGCGTCTTCGAGTACCGCTCGATCGACACCGACGCCCTGGGCTGGATCTGCGAGCGCGCCGGCGGCCGGCGGATGTCGGACCAGATCTCGCAGCGGGTCTGGATCCCGATTCAGGCCTTCCACGACGCCGAGGTCTCCATCGACCCCCTCGGCTGCGCACTGCACGATGGTGGCGTGTCGGCGACCGCCCGGGATCTCGCCCGGTTCGGTCAGATGCTCCTGGACGGTGGCCGGGTCGCCGGCGCCCAGGTGATTCCCCAGCACTGGCTCGACGACGCCTTCCACCCACCCGCCGACGTGCGTCAGGCCTTCGCTGACTCGGAGAATGAGCCCTACCTGCCCGGTGGCTGGTATCGCAACCAGTTCTGGTTCATCCCTGGCGACAACGGCCCGATCCTGATGTGCCTGGGCATTCACGGGCAGCTGGTGTTCGTCGAGCCGTCCACCCGGCTGGTCGGGGTGAAGCTGTCGTCGTGGCCGGTGCCGCAGGACTCCTATCTGCTGAGCGCCACGATCGCGGCCTTCCGCGCCATCGGCCGAGCGGGCTGACCTACTTCAAGAAGCCGAGGAAGTGCGGCGCAGCGGGAGCCTCGTCTTCGATCGGGATCGTCACGTACGAGGCATGGACGCCCGTGATGAACTGCCGGCAGACCTCGGTGAGCTCCTTGTCGTCGGTCTGCATGTGTGACTTGGTGACGAGAATGCCGAGGTCCGCTCCCTTGAACAGGTAGTCGCCCGAGCCGTAGACCCGGAGGAAGAAGGCCTCCCGCGGGTCGTTGAGGTAGTGCCAGTCGAGCGAGTTGCGCTGGTACAGCAGCGTTCCGTCGTCCTCAAGCCGGTAGATGCCGGTACGGGGGGAGTCCTTGATGAACCGCACCCGCTTGTCGGAGGTCTTCATGACCAACTGGCTGAACACGTCTTCGGCGGCCAACTGCAGCCAGCGTTCGTTGATCTCGTCCACGTCCACGTCATAGTCGACGTCCAGGTACTCCAGCAGATGGAACAGGAACAGCGGGATGTCGGCATAGGCGCCCACCGTCACGTTGGTCATCGGGGTGACACCCGAGATCCGCGGATTGAGCTCCCCGAGGTAGACCTCGTCGGAGTCGAGGTCTACCAGCACGTCGATCTCGAAATAGCCCCGGTAACCCTCCTGGCGCAATCTGTCTCCGAGCCTGCGGATGTACTGCACGGCGCGCGCCCGCTGGCTCTCGTTGAGCGCTTCGGGGTACAGGTCGTTGCCGCACCACCCACCGCGATACGGAGTCAGTTCGGGATAGCCGGTGAGGTCGGTCATGAAGGGCCCGACCACCGTGCCGTGCCGGGTGTTGACCGCCTCGACGGCGATCGCGCGGTTGTTGATCCGCTTCATCACCTTGACGTCCTCACCGACGACGTCGGTGGCGCACTTGTTCCAGTCGTCGCGGCTGGCGACGAAGAACGTGGTCTTGCCGGAGTCGCCGTAGGGTGTCTGTAGCACTAGGTCATCGCCGAGACCAGCTGCGGCACACTGGATCTGCAGGTCTTCGTACGAGTCCACCGTGGTCATGATGTTCGGCACGCTGGGCGCTCCCGCCTCGTTGCCGAGCCGGGTGGTGGTGATCTTGGAGTCGAGGTAGGTGCGCAGTTCGTCACTGGGCAGGATCAGGTCGTATCCGGCCTCGTCGCAGATCCGCTCGGTCTCGGCGTCGAAGAACACCATCACCACCTTGGGCCGACGGCCGGTGGTGGCCACGGCAGCCGCGATGTGTGAGCGCACAGCGGGGTGGGTGAGCAGGTAGTTGTTGATGTCCTCGCCGCTCGTGAACTCCTCGTGCGCGATCTCCGGCGGTGTGAAGACGCGCGGATGGTAGCCGTCCCAGCAGTCGTAGTAGCTGATGAAGTCGAGGTTGCGCACCCACCGGTCGATGCCGAGCAGGTTGAAGGGGGTCGCGCCGATGATGAAGATCGGAGTCCCGTTGGTACGGAAGTAGGCGCGAATCTCGGAGAGGCCGTTCAGGTGACGCTTGCTGGATGCCGGGTTTGTCGTCATCGCACAGCCTTTCGCCGCGGTGAAGGTAGTGGCGACATCTTTTCCGACTCAGCCGCCTCGGCACAAGGCTCCTGTTGGGTTGTGACTAGATGATCTATTCCAAGAGACCCGCGCGGCGTACAGGGTCGTTGCGTGGTGCCGACCGCGGTGCATCTCAACGCGGTTGGCACCAGAGGAGTCCGCCGCTGCCGGGTTGGCCCCCTTCCTTCGTGCCGAACGCGGCGTATTCCACGCGTCTGGCACCCGGCTGGCAGGTCATCCTGCGTGTGGTCGTGCTCGATGGTGTCGGACGCGGCTTTCGTCCCGCGGTTGGCACCACCCACACCCTGCCCTGGGCTGATCGGCCCCCTCGGCAGTGCCAAACGCGGCGTATTCCACGCGTCTGGCACCCGGCAGCCAAGCCATCCCGCGTGTGGCCAAGCTCGATGGTGCCGGACGCGGACTTCTTAACGCGGTTGGCACCACCCACACCCCGCCCCGGCCTGATCGGCCCCCTCGACACTGCCAAAGGCGGTGTATTCGACGCGGCTGACACCAGGCAGGCAGGTCATCCCGCGTGTGGTCGTACTCGATGGTGCCGGACGCGGCTTTCGTCACGCGGTTGGCACCACCCACACCCCGCCACTACCTGATCGGCCCCCTCGACACTGCCAAACGCGGTCTATTCCACGCGTCTGGCACCCGGCAACCAGCCATCCCGGCCCTGGCCGCGCTCAATGGTGCCAAACGCGGACCCCTTCACGCGGCTGGCACCACCCACACCCCGCCACTCCTTGATCGGCCCCCTGGGTCAGATCCGGACATCCCAGCGACACCCGGAGCAGCGATCGACCACCCGGCAACCGCCCTCACCGCCACGACGCATGGGCCGATCTCCCCACGACAGGCCCAGGCCGACATCCCAGATCCGACCCGACCGCGAGCCAGCGACCGGCACTAAAGCACGATCCCGCGTCTACCCGTCACGTCCTCCACCCACCCAAAGCGGACCAACCCTGCCACCCCAGATCAACACACCACAGACACCCAACCCCATGGAATAGATCATCTAGTGGCGCACCACGAAACTGCCCGGATCCTCGTCCATGAGCGCGTTGCGGCCCGCGTACAGGCAGGCCAGTCCGTCGCTGAACAGCAGCGGATCATGGGCCTGCGGCCACCACGAGAGCTTGACTGCCACCACGGATGCCGCGAGGTCTACCAGCATCGCCTGGCCGTGAATGCCCAGACACAGCAGTTGGCGGCCACGCTGGTGCGGCACCCAGAACTGGTTGCGGTACAGGCAGTCTGTGCCGGCAGGCAGGTCGATCCGCTCGTGCCCCGGGGCCTGGTTGAGTGCCCACACCCCGTCGGTGAAGGCCTGGACGGAGTCCGGCTGACCGTTCAGTGTGTCTTTCAGGAACGTGACCGGCACTACCTGGCGGTCGCCGACCGATCCCGACGCCGCCAGCATCGCGCCGAACCGTGCGATGTCGAGCGCGCTCAGCTGCAGCCCGCTGGAGTGCAGGAAAGTGCCGTGGGCGTCGAGAGTGAAACTCGGCTGCTGTCGCACGCCGATCGGGTCGAGCAGCACGTCCGTCAGCAACTGCGGCATCGCGCGAGCGCGGGCCCGCTCGAGCACCCAGCCGAGCGCGTCGGTGTCGGCGGAACGGTAGGCGAACGGCCCGCCGCCACCTGGGCCGGGCGCCAGCGCCATCAGCGAGCCATACACCGACGGCAGCTCCAGCTCCCAGGTGGCTTCCAGAGCTGTTGTGCCAGAACGCATATCGAGCAGATCGCCGACCGTGACGCCGTAGTAGGAGCTCGCCAGCTCGGCCACGACGTCGCCGACCAGCGTGGCCCGGGTCAGCGTGCCATCGGCCAGCAAGGTGCCCGCGAGGGCGCCGACCAGCGACTTGGTCACCGACATCAGCGGGTGCACGTGCTCCGCGTCGCCGTACCGGGCCACCAACTCTCCATCGTGCAGCAGCACGAAGGCGTCGGTATGGGTGCGTTCGAGCGCCTGGCTCAGCGGCCGCGGGTGACCGTCGAGGCAGTGCACGCTGGGTTCGGCGAAATCGCGCGCACAGCTGAGGGCCTCGGTCACGACGCCAAGTCTGCTGGGTGCGGTCGCACTTGCCCAGCCGACCGCGGCGTACTCGGCAGTCAGTGGAGTCGAGCGCTACGATGGGGAGGTTCCGGCGTCGGTGATGCCGCAGGCCCAGAGGGGCCGCGCCGGGTCGTCCTGGCTCGTTCAGGGTGTCTCGCCCTGCATCGACGCCGCACCGTCGACCCGAAAGGCAGTCTCATGTCCCTCTCCGCAGTGGCCCTGTCCACTTCCGACTACAAGGTCCGCGACCTCGGTCTTGCTGAGTCCGGCCGTCACCAGATCCGTTTGGCCGAGCACGAGATGCCCGGCCTGATGTCGCTGCGTGCCGAGTTCGGCGCCGCTCAGCCGCTGCAGGGCGCCAGGATCGCTGGCTCCCTGCACATGACCGTGCAGACCGCCGTGCTCATCGAGACTCTCGTCGCGCTGGGCGCGCAGGTGCGCTGGGCCTCGTGCAACATCTTCTCCACCCAGGACGAGGCCGCGGCCGCCGTCGTCGTGGGCCCGCACGGCACCGTCGAGGCGCCCGAGGGCGTTCCGGTCTTCGCCTGGAAGGGCGAGACCCTGCCCGAGTACTGGTGGTGCACCGAGCAGATCCTCAGCTGGCCGGATGGCGAAGGCCCGAACATGATCCTCGACGACGGTGGCGACGCCACGTTGCTCGTGCACAAGGGCCGCGAGTTCGAGCTCGCCGGTGCCGTGCCCGCCACCCAGGAGTCCGACTCCGAGGAATACCGCGTCATCCTCGACGTGCTGCGCGCCTCACTCGCCAGCAACCCGACGAGGTGGCAGGGCATCGCCGCCGGCATCAAGGGCGTCACCGAGGAGACCACCACCGGCGTGCACCGGCTGTACCAGCTGGCCGAGACCGGCGACCTGCTGTTCCCGGCCATCAACGTCAACGACTCGGTCACCAAGTCGAAGTTCGACAACAAGTACGGCTGCCGGCACTCGCTGATCGACGGCATCAACCGCGCCACCGACGTGCTGATCGGCGGCAAGGTGGCCGTGGTCTGCGGGTACGGCGACGTGGGCAAGGGATGCGCGGAGTCGCTGCGCGGCCAGGGTGCCCGGGTGATCATCACCGAGGTCGACCCGATCTGCGCCCTGCAGGCGGCCATGGACGGCTACCAGGTGGCCCAGCTCGACGACGTGGTCGGCACCGCCGACATCTTCGTCACCGCCACCGGCTGCTTCGACGTGATCACGGCCGACCAGATGCGCCGCATGAAGAACAAGGCGATCGTGGGCAACATCGGCCACTTCGACAACGAGATTGACATGGCAGGTCTGGCCAAGATTCCCGGCATCGTCAAGACCGAGCTCAAGCCGCAGGTGCACGAGTGGACGTTCCTCGCCGACGACGAGGGCCCCGAGCGTTCGATCATCGTGCTGTCGGAGGGCCGGCTGCTCAACCTCGGCAACGCCACGGGTCACCCGTCGTTCGTCATGAGCAACTCGTTCGCCAACCAGACGATCGCGCAGATCGAGATCTTCACCAAGCCGGGCGAGTACGACAACAAGGTGTATGTGCTGCCGAAGCACCTCGACGAGAAGGTCGCCCGGTTGCACCTCGACGCTCTGGGCGTGCGGCTCACCGAGCTCACCAAGTCCCAGGCCGAGTACCTCGGCGTGGACGTGGCCGGTCCGTACAAGCCCGACCACTACCGCTACTGATCGCTTCTGACACCGAGGTCTCCACGGGTCTGGCTCAATGCCCCGCGGACGCTATGACGTAGCCGGCCGGGCCGAGGCGTTCTCCTGCGCGCCCGGCCCGGCCGGCTGGCGTTATGTGTCCGACCGGCTCGATCTGGCCTGCGATGCCGCCTTCCGGCCGGTGCGGTTCGCGGTGACCACAGCCGGGGGTCTGGCGGTTCACGGCGGCGGAGCCCGGCTGGACGACGGCACCCCCGTGCTGGAGTGGACAGACGTTCACGGCCGGCCGCACACCACGAGGGCCGACGCCGTGCTCACCGGCTCACCAGGTTCGTGGCTGGCCGCGTTGCGAGCGGTGGCTGGGCCCGGCACCTCGCCGGAACAGGCCGAGCTCGAAGCGCTCGTGGTCGACCTGGAGGGCTTGTCCACCGGCGTCCTGCGGCAGCGGCATCGGTTCAGCCGGGTCGCCGCGCAACCGTATGTCGCCACGCAGCAGCACGCCGCCCCGTCCGATGCTGACGGTGGCGACGTGCTGTTGGAGCAGTGGTATGTCGATGACCTTGCCGCCGGCTTCCGCCGAGTGCTGCACGTGATCGGCGATGTGGTCGTCTACGCCGAGAACCTACCTGCGGCCGGAGAGGCCGTGGAGGTCATCGAGCTGGAGTCACCACCGTCCGGCTCGCGTCACAGATAGCCCTCACTGCTTCCGGGAGCTGCGATTCCCCACAGCTGGTTGCCGGCGTTCCAGGCTCCGGGTGAGCTGATGCAGTCCCATTGCTGCAGGATCGCCTGCTGGCGGGGCGGGTTCGACGTGCCGTTGGCGGAGTCGAGGCAGCGTCCGGTCCGGCGGTTGATGAGAATCGGGTACGACGTCCCGGTGGTCGAGCAGACGTTGCCGTCGCACTTGGGTGGGTAGCTGACCCAGCCCCGTCGCCATTCCGCGGGGGCGTAGCCAGCGCCGCAGTAGTTGTACTGGATGACGCGAGTTCCATTGGTGTACGTGCCGCCTCGCCAATCCAGCATGAGGCACTTGCCCGAGTGCCGGGCCTGGATGCGGAACCAGCCGCCGCCACTGTCGAGGAGGTTGAACTCCTGCGAGGCACTCGTGTTGTTGGGCCAGAGGAAGACGCCGGTGAAGTCCGCCGTGCTTGCCCACATCACATCGGCTTTCAGGCCGCTGCGGATATTGGTGATTTCCACACGATTGGTGTCGGCGTGCGCCGGCCCTGCCGAGACCAGGCTGGCCGCCAAGGTCAGGAGAGACACGAGGAGCACGGTGAGCAGCCCGGTTCGCCGGTGGGCAGATCGTGGGCCACGATTGAGAGTTGCCTGGGAGATCATTTCTGTTCCCTTCCGGTGCGACGGATTGTCTCCGAAAGAGGGTGAGAAGCAGGCGTCTGATACTTGAAGGACGCCGGGATCGCGCTCCGGTCCTGGCTGATGTCAGCGCGCCAACGCACACTGTATACATGGCACCGGAAGTCGCCAAGGTTCTTGAGACCGCGAAGTCGCTCAAGCGCGACCAGATCGCGGACCTCGCTTACGAGTTGCTCTGTGTACTTGATGACGACGAGCCCGAGGTCGACCAGGCACGTCAACGCGAGTGGCGAGTCGAGTTCCGCCGCCGCTTTGACGACATCGAGAGCGGCGAGGTCCAGCTCGTGAGTCACGAGGAGACCGTCGCCCAGGCACGGGCCTCAGCCGCTCACCGGTCGGTAGTCACCCGTCTGGTCCGCGGTGAGGTCGCCGGTCTCGCCGGCCAGTGCGGCAGGACGGCCGAAGTACCAGCAGTAGCCGAGGTAGGCGGCCCATACGGCAAATCCGATGGCGATCCGGGCCCAGGTGGGCAGCGGGCTGGGCGTGACGAAAGCCTCGACGAGCCCTGAGACGAACAGCACGATGACGAGTGCCCCGGCCACGGTGAACAGGGCGCGGCCCTCCTCGCCGAGCGCCTGCGTCCGCGTGCGCGGGCCCGGATTCACCATCGCCCAGAACAGTCGTAGTCCCGCGGCGATAGCCGTGAAGACAGCGGTCAGCTCCAGCAGGCCGTGCGGCGTGATGAGACCGAAGAACTTGGCCCCCGCGCCGTTGGCGATCATGATGCCGCCCATCAGGCCGACGTTCTGCGCGTTGGCGTACAGCGACGCGACGGGGACGAAGCCGGTGATGCCGAAGGCCACGCAGCTGGCGGCGATCCACGCGTTGTTCGTCCAGACCCGGGCGGCGAACGAGGTGGCCGCGTACTCGGAGTAGTAGCTCTCGAAGTCGTGATGCACGAGTTGGCGGGTCTGCTCGTCGGTCAGCAGGGCAGCCTGCACATTCGGGTTGGCCACCACCCACCAGCCGTAGCCCACGGCGATGACGATCGTGGCCACGGCGGCGGCCAGCGTCCACCAGCGAATTCGGTAGAGGGCTGCGGGGGCCGACACGGTGAGAAAGCGGAGCAGGTCTCGCCAGGCCGATTCCGAGGAGCCGGTGAGCCGTCCCCGGGCGCGAGCCAGGGTGCGGGAGAGCCGGGAGATCAGCGCCGGATCGGGGGCGGCGCTGCGCACCTGCGAGAGATGGGTGGCCGTGCGTTGATAGAGCGTGACGAGCCGGTCTGCTTCGGCGCCGTTGACCCGTGACTGCTTGGTGAGCCGGTCGAGCTCGTCCCATTCGGCGGCGTGTACCGCGGTGAACGCTTCCAGGTCCACGTCCACTCCCTCGGCAACAGTCTTCGTGCTCAGTCGATCGTGCGACTTCCAGGGTACGGGCTGGCCGCCCTGGGGCGAGGATGGTTCGGTCGAACCACCCGGCAGGGCGTAGCTGGCCCACGTACTCTGAGCACGTGAGCCAACCTGCCGTTCGGGCGCTGCCCAAGCTGCCGAGCGACAACGAACTCGTCATCGGCGAAGGCGTGGTGCTCGACCTGCAGCCCACGTCGTTCGCGACCCGGTTGGTGTCGGGCCTCATCGACTACACCTGCCTGAGCGTGCTGCTCATCGCCGCCGGGCTGATCTTCGGCGGCCTGCTCTTCCAGCTTGATCTCGCCGCCGCCTCGGCGCTGTACCTGGCAGTGATGGTGGGCACCATCGTCGGGCTGCCCACGCTGATTGAGACCCTCACCCGTGGACGCTCGCTGGGCAGGCTCGTCATGGGGCTGCGCGTGGTGCGCGACGACGGCGGCCCGATCCGGCTGCGGCACGCGATCATCCGGGCGATGGTCTCGGTGCTGGAGATCTGGGGGACGATGGGCTCGGCGGCGGTGATCTGTTCGCTGGCCAACGGCAAGGGCAAGCGCGTCGGCGACCTGCTGGCGGGTACGTACGTGGTGCGCGAGCGAGGCTACAGCCCGCGCCCGCTGCAGCTCATGATGCCTCCGGAGCTCGGCGCCTGGGCGTCCGGCGCCGACATTGCCCGGCTGCCAGACGATCTCGCGATGGCGGTGCGCCAGTTCCTGCTCCGCGCCTACCTGATGGCGCCGCAACCTCGCGCGGGCTTGGCGCTCCAGTTGGCAGACGAGGTACGCGCCCTCGTCGTGCCGCCACCACCACCGGGCACTCACCCCGAGACCTTCCTGGCGGCCGTGTCGGTAGAGCGCCGCGAGCGCGAACTCGCCCGATTGCGTCGCGAGCAGGAGGCCGCACAACGGCGGGAGCAGCGGCTGCACAAGCTGCCCTACAGCCAGGGTTGACCACGGCGGGCCGGCTCGCAGTGCGAGTCGGCCCGCAGGGCTATCGGTGAGACTGAGCCGATCGGTGAGACTGAGTCAGTCGGTGAGACTGAGTCGGTCAGTGAGACTGAGTCAGTCGGTGAGACACAGTCGGTCAGTGCGACATGGCGGTGCGGTGCATCTTGTTGGCCATGGGCACCCCCCAAACTCCCACGATGAAGGTAAGCACTCCGGCGATCCAGGCCGTGGCGGCCAGGGCACTCATATCGGTGAAGCGCATCACCCAGGGTGAGAGGAAGAAGAGCACGCCAAAGGCGGCATGCACGTACTCGGAGATGACGTTCTCCGGCATTGCCAGCGACCACAACGCCGCCAGCGCCGACAGCACTCCCAGAATCACCATCGTCCAGGTGGCAGCCATGCTGGTGCTGGTCCAGATCGGAGACAGAAGGGCATAGACACCCACCACCAGAGCCACCCAGTCCTGCCATCGTGTCCACTTTCGCATCACGTTGACCCCACTTTCGGGAGAGGACCCGTCGTTCCGTTAGGCGGATCGACCAACTGCGATTTTACGCCGCATCACTGCTCGGCGAGCAGCGGGCCAGGTGGGCCCGGAAAGCCTCGAAAACTCGGATTCCAAACCCTCAGAGCACCTGGGAGAGAAAGCGCTGCAAGCGGTCTGACTCGGGCGCGTCAAACACCTTGTCCGGGGGACCCGACTCGAGCACCCGGCCCTCGTCCATGAAGAACACCTGCTGCGAGACCGACCTGGCAAAGCCCATCTCGTGCGTGACGACGAGCATCGTCATGCCCTCGTCGCCGAGCTCGGAGATGGTCGCGAGCACACCCTTGACCAGCTCGGGATCCAGGGCCGACGTGGCCTCGTCGAAGAGCATCACCTCGGGATCCATCGCCAGCGCCCGCGCGATCGCGACGCGTTGTTGCTGGCCGCCGGAAAGCCGGGCGGGACGCGAGTCCGCCTTGTGCGCCAGACCCACCCGGTCGAGTTCCACGATCGCCCGCTCGTGCGCAGCCTCCTTCGAGAGTCCCTTGAGCTTCGTGAGCCCGAGCGTGACGTTCTCGCGTACGGTCTTGTGCGGGAACAGGTTGAAGTGCTGGAACACCATGCCGACTCGCTGCCGCAACCGGTCGGGGTTGTCGGCCAGCACCGAGCGGCCATCGAGCAGCACGTCGCCGGAGGCGGGTTCGGCAAGTCGGTTCACGACGCGCAGCACGGTGGACTTGCCCGACCCCGAGGGGCCGATGAGGCAGGCCGTGCTCGCCGCGGGCAGTTCGAGGTCGATGCCGCGCAACACATGGTTGCTGCCGAAGGAGAGGTGGATGTCGCGCAGGGCGGCTGGATTGGTGCACTAGTCCTCGGTTGGTAGGGTGGGCGACACAAGCACTTGGCTACACCGTGACCCCGCAACCCGCCGCCTGGGCCGGGCCTTGACCCCGCCAGGAATCCAGCTCCGCTGCGTTCCGCCGGAGGCTAGCCCGCGCGGCCAAGTCCATTGTTGGGCAACCCTGCCGCGTGACCGATCTTGAAATCGAGAACTGCGGACCAGCACCTGAACCCCTACTGTGCATTCACCCCACTCGAATAGGATCCCTGCACCGATCCTGTAGAGGGCAAATCGTCAGCTGTCACCGTTGATCCGGTGGATGGTCATCGGGACCGGCATGTCGGGATGCCCACGGCCCGCCGTTGTCCTAGTCTGGTAGACGGCGCTTCGGGAAGTCTGGTCGACATCGATCGCTGGCCCTCCGGTCGGCGATGTGATCAGAGGAGACCCATGACGTTCGTGCCCCGTGTCTATGAAGCCCGTCGTCGTGTTCGTTGGTGGGTGACGCTGGAGACCACGAGCGGTGTGCTCCTGCTGTTGGCTGCTGCGGTGGCGTTGCTGTGGGCGAACTCGCCTTGGCGTTCCGGGTACACGGCGTTGTCCGAGTTCTCGATCGGCCCCGGGGCACTGCATCTGGACCTTTCGCTCTCGGCGTGGGCGGCTGATGGCCTGCTGGCGGTGTTCTTCTTCGTCGTCGGCGTGGAGCTCAAACACGAGATGGTGGCCGGAAGCCTGCGTCAGCCGCGTGAAGCGGCCGTCCCGGTGCTGGCTGCCGTCGGCGGAATGATCCTGCCTGCGATGCTCTTCACGACTGTCGCCCTGATCTTCCGCGAGGAAGAGGCACTGCACGGGTGGGCGATTCCCACGGCGACAGACATCGCGTTCGCGCTGGCAGTGCTGGCGATCTTCGGCAGAGGGCTTCCGCGGGCGCTGCGCACGTTCCTCCTCACCCTCGCCGTGGTCGACGACCTGCTGGCGATCGTGGTGATCGCGGTGTTCTACACCAGCGGGATCGACGTCGTCGCCCTTGCCTGTGCGCTCGTGTTCGTCGTTCTATTCGGTGTGGTCGTGCGGTTTCGGCGGTCGTATTGGTGGATCCTGATCCCGTTGGCGGTGGCGGCGTGGGGGTGCATGCACGCGTCCGGTGTGCATGCGACGATAGCGGGCGTGTTGCTCGGGTTCACCGTTCCCGCACGGCCGGTGCACGGCGAGCAGGAGCCGCGCACCCATCGGTTCGACGATGCGGTGCGACCGTTCTCCTCCGGCGTCGCGCTGCCGGTGTTCGCGTTCTTTGCCGCCGGGGTCTCGCTGCTCGACGGCGACGGTCCTGCGGCCGTGCTGGGCCAGCCCGTGGTACTCGGGATCGTCGTCGGTCTCGTGCTGGGAAAGCTTATCGGGGTGCTGGGCGTGACCGCTTTTGTGACGAGGCTCACGCCGTTGCGGCTTCCCGACACGATCGGTCTGCGGGACCTGTTGCCGGTCGGGTTGCTCACCGGCATCGGATTCACCGTGTCGTTGCTGATCGCCGAGCTCTCCTTCCCCGACTCCGAGCACAGTGATGGGGCGAAGATCGCGATTCTGATCGGCACACTGATCGCGGCGATCTGCGCCGCGATCATGCTGCGCTGGGACGCACGCAAGGCACGGGCCGCTGACATGAACGAGGACGGCATCACCGACCATGATGGCGCTCGCATCGGGGACGACGATGGAGCCTGAACCCTCCGCACCAGGCGGTTGGGTGCCGATCACGCTGAGCCGTTGCCTCAGTCATCTGATCAACCAACTCATCTAACGAGCGTGCCCCGGGGGACGTCCGTTCGTCGTCGCCCTCGTTGACATCGTTGTTGTTCTCTTTCGATTCTGCTTGACGAGCGAGGCGCGTCGACGCAGACTTAGACCGCTGGTCGAACCATCGGTCTAGGAGTTGACATGAGGGTGTTGATCGTTGGGGCGGGAATCGCAGGTCCCACGCTCGCGTATTGGCTGCAGCGAATGGGGCACGAGATCACGCTTGTGGAACGCGCCCCCGAACTGCGGCTGGGCGGCTACCTCGTGGACTTCTGGGGCGCGGGGTTCGGCGTGGCGGAGCGGATGGGGATCGTGCCACGGCTGATGGAGGAGGGTTACCGGATGCGAGAGGGCCGTGAGGTATCGAACAGCGGCCGGCGCATCGCCCACTTCGACCCCCGCCACGTCATCGGCATCAGCGGCGGACGCTTCGTCAGCATCTGCCGTTCTGATCTGGCTCGGGCTATCTACGACGCCGTGGGCGGCGGGATGGAGACGATCTTCGACGACACGGTGCGGGTCCTTCAGGATGACGGCGACCGGGTCTATGTGGAGTTCGCCCAGGGCGCACGCCGTGAGTTCGACCTCGTCGTCGGCGCAGATGGCCTGCACTCGCGGGTGCGGTCGCTGGCGTTTCAGCCGGATGACGACGTCGAGCGCTATCTCGGCATCACGGTCGCTGTCTTCGACGTGGAGGGGTATCGCCCGCGCGAGGAGCTGGTGGCGGTGATGCATACCGAGGTGGGCGTGCAGACGCTCCGCCTGGCACTGCGCGATGACGCGACGATGTTCTGTTTCATGTTCCGCTACGAGGGCGCGGTGCCCGAGGACCTGGCGGCGCAGCAGGCGCTGCTGCGCACCCACCTGCGTGATGTCGGCTGGGAAGTCCCGGCGATCCTCGAGCGGATGCCTCAGGCGCGCACCTTCTATATCGACCGGGCGAGCCAGATACGGATGCCGTCATGGTCGCGGGGCCGCATCGCGCTGATCGGCGACGCCGCGGCGTGCCCCTCGCTGCTGGCCGGCCAAGGCTCCGCCCTGGCGATGATCGAGGCGTACGTCCTCGCGTGCGCGCTGCATGAGGCGAACGGAGACTATCGGGCCGCGTTCGCCGAGTATGAGCGGCGTCTGGCGCAGCTCGTGCGCGAGAAGCAGGACGCGGCGATCGGGCTGGGTGCCGCCTTCGCGCCGCGCAACCGAACGCAACTGCTGCTGCGCAACATGGTCGTGGGTCTCATGGCGATCCCGTTCGTCGCGAATCGCGCGATGGGACGAAGCCTGCGCGATCCGATCACGCTGCCACCGTCCCCGCTGGGCTGACACCCATGGTGCGTCCGAGATTCCACAGCCTTCCGCGCGACCGGCAGGAGGCGATCCTAGATGCCGCGCTCGGCGAGTTCTCCGCGTACGGGTATACGGGCGCGTCGCTGAACCGCATCATCACCACAGCAGGCGTCTCCAAAGGCTCGATGTACTACTACTTCGACGGAAAAGAAGACCTCTACGCTCACCTGATCCGCGTGCAGGTGGAGCGGATCATCGCCCATGCGGGACCGTTCCCGGTTCCGACAGCGAGCGACCCCAATTCGTATTGGTCGATCGTCGAGGACTATTGCCGACGACTGGTACGCGCACTCGACGCCTCCCCGCAACTCGCCGAACTCCTACGGGGCTGGCTGTCAGGCACTGGTGCACCCGCCATGGAAGAAGCACAACGAGACGCCGAGCAGGTCACCCAGCCATGGTTCGCGCAAGCACTCGCGGCTGGGCAATCGGTCGGCGCGGTGCGCACAGATGTGCCGGACGCGCTGCTGTTGGCGGTCGTCACCGCGCTGGGCCGCGTGATCGACCTGTGGGTGATCACCGGGCCACCCGATCCCAACAGTCACGACGCGGCAGTGCACGTGCTCATCGACATGATCCGCCGCGCGATCGAGCCGTAACCGACGCGCGACCACCAACACCACACGTACGCGGGCTGACGCGCAGAACATCGAGCGGTGAGCTAGACCCATTCGTGCAGCAGCCCCGTGGGGAACTATCGTGCGCTCGATCTTGCTTTCCGGGTCATGCAATGTCTCGGGCGAGAGACGAATCTCCGCTCGATGAGCTTCCGATGACCTGGTCGCTGCGATGCGCGAGCCGCGTGATGTTGGAGTGCACTGTTCAGCAAGGGAAAGTGGCTGAACGCTTGTGGTGTGCTGCCGAGTTGGCGCTTGCCGTGCGGATCCCATTCCTCGAGGTGGTTGCTGCAGTGACGGTCGCCCCCTTCGGCTTGTAGGTCAGCGCCTTCAGAGTGAGCAGTGAGCGTTTGATCGGCGCACGACGGGGACCATCGACACGAGCGCCCTGACCAATCCAATTCCTCCAGAGGCGGTCGTTTCCTTCAGAGCCGCTTCTGCGTCGACGAGGTCGGGCTCCGTCGCGTGACTCAGGCTCCACGTGAGGACGAAAGGCACCCGCTCGCCGGCAGGCACGGTGAATTCAGCGAGAGTTGCCCAATCTTCACCCCGACTGGTCACCGGACTGCTCAGCCGAATCGCATCCGGGACCGCGATGGCCCGCATCTGATCCGCATGGGTGAAGAACCCAGGGCACGATGCGTCCGTAATCGAATTGAAGGCGAAGCTCCGAGCGCAGCCGCACAACACCACTCACACCGAGCACGATTCGGATGATGTGCGGCGCCTCGTCGCGGATCGGCATGAAATCAATGACGCGGACGGTCCCGCTCCCTGTCACTCACTCGGTGTCACTCACTCGGTTTCCAGCACGAGCTTGTCCTTGGCATAAGCCCGACGAGTGCACTTCCCGCCAACGACGGGAGACAGCACCCAGTGGTCGGCATCACGAGTGCCGAGAAGCTGCGCGAAGCACGCCGGGGAATCGAAACGCGGTAGACACAACCAGTCGATCGAGCCTTCAGTGCTGACCAAGGCCGCCGTCTGCAGATCACCGATCAGCGCGTAATCCTCGATTCTCGCCATACCCGATCATCGCACTTCACACCCCTCGACCTGCGGCTACGCGGCTGAGGGGTCGTTGCCTCCGCCGAGGAGGTGCCGGTACTCGCGATCCTGCTGCTTTTCGATGTCCTGCCCGCGGCGGAGGAGTTTGGTGGTGTAGATGGTGCCGTAGGACACCGACCGGGAGACGATGATCGCAATGGCACTGGTGAGCATGACCGGCAGCACGAGTGAGACGTCGCCGGTCATCTCCACCACGGAGGCGAACGCGGTCAGCGGCGCCCGGGTTCCGGAGGCGAAGACGCCGCCCATGCCGATGGCCGCGTACACGGCGGGGTCGCCAGCGGCGGTGCCGAACAGCTGGTGGGCAACGAGTCCGTAGTCGGTTCCGAGCATGAGGCCGACGAACAGGGAGGGCGCGAACACGCCGCCGGATCCGCCGATGCCGAGACTGAGTGAGGTGGCGAGGATCTTGGCGATCACGAAGAAGAGCAGCAGCCAGAAACCGTAGTCGCCGTGCAGGGCCTGGAACATGACGGGGTATCCGACCCCGTACATCTGCGGCACGGCCAGCAGCAGCATGCCGAGCAGGATGCCGCCGAGAGCGGGACGCGCCCACTCCGGACGCCCGGCCCAGATCTTGTCGCAGAGGTCCTCCACGGCGTACAGCACGTATCGGAACAGCTGCCCGACCAGCGCGGCGATGACGGCGAGCACGGCGACGAGGAGGTAGTCGGCGGAGTGGCCGAGCGTGGCGTCGTGCGGGAAGCCGGTGAGGAACGCGTCAGTGCCGAGGATCGGCCGGACAACGGCATCGGCGACCATCGCGGAGAGCATGATCGCGAACAGGGAGCCGGCGGAGATCTCGCGCAGGATGATCTCCGCGCCGAAGAACACTCCGGTGATCGGTGCGTTGAACGTGGCGGAGATGCCGCCTGCGGCGCCGCACGCGACCAGGATGCGGAGGCGACCGACCGGCTGCTTGGTGCCCTGCCCGAGGGCGGAGGCCAGGGCGGCGCCGATCTGCACAATGGGTCCTTCGCGGCCGACCGAGCCGCCGGTGCCGATGGTGAGCGCGGACGCCAAGGCCTTCACGGCCGCGACACGTGGACGGATTCTGCCTCCGCTTTCGGCGACGGCGACCATCACTTCGGGGACGCCGTGGCCGCGCGCTTCCCGCGCCCACCGGTACACCAGAGGCCCATAGATCAGGCCGCCGATCACCGGGATCACGATGTAGAACCCCACGCCGAGCCAGAGCAGGTGAGTACTGGGCACCCGCCCGTCCTGCCCGAACTCCGCATGCCCGGTCACGAGCCAGGTGATCCCGAACACCAGTGCGCGGAACAGCAGTGCCCCGAGCCCGGCCCCTACACCCACCAGGAGTGCGAGGGTGAACAGGCCGTATCGGTTCTTGCGGAGCCACTTGGACACGGGCGCTACCGTTGTCGTCACCCAAGTATTGTATTCATGCAACCATTGGTTTCATGCAAGCGTGACGTGAGAATGGGGTCCGCGGTGAGCGAAGATGACGGCATCCGGTTGGCGGCCGATGCGACGGTGACGGCGTCCAGGGCACTGTTGGGGATTATCGCCCGGTCGATGCTGACGGCGTTGGAAGACGTGTCCCTGCCGCAGTTCCGCGCGCTCGTGCTGCTCTCAGCGGCCGGCCCCCTCCGCATGGGGGCACTGGCCGCGCGGCTGGGGGTGACGGTGTCGACGTTCAGTCGCACCGCGGACCGACTGGTCGTAGGGGGATGGGCGATGCGGGAGGATAACCCGGACAATCGTCGTGAGGTCATCCTCACCCTCACCGAGGAGGGGCGTGGTCTGGTGACGTCGGTGACGGATCACCGCCGGCAGCTCATCGAGGGTGTGCTCATGCGTATGGTGCCGTCGGAGCGGGATCGACTCGCGGAGACATTGCGGGCGTTCGCCGATGCGGCGGGTGAGCCATCCGTTGCGGATCACCTGATCCTCGGGTTGTGATGTCGTCTCTTCTCCCGAACGTGCCGATGCCGCCGACGGGCGGTGCCGCACACCTGACGGGGCTGATGTGGATGGCGGTCCAGTCGTTTACCTTGGCCCCGCTGTTCGCAATCCACCCTCAGCCGGTGCCGCTGCTGCCGGTGGTCGGCCAAGAATCAGCCCATCCTACTAGCAACCTTGACCAGCTGGACAATACTAGTTCTATTGACTAAATAGGCCCAACCGCCCCAACCGTAAGGAGTGTCGACTATGAGCACGATCACCCTCGCCGGGAACCTCGCCGCCGACCCTTATCTGCGCGTCACGCCGAGCGGTCACGCCGTGGCCCACTTCACCGTCATCGAGAACTGTCGGCGCCGCACCGAGGACGGCCAGGGCTGGGAGCTCGCCGAGCCCAACGTCTACCGGGTCCAGGTCTGGGGATCGTTCGCTGAGAACCTCGTCGGGTCGTGCGGCAAGGGCGATCAGGTGCACGTGACCGGCAGCATCGTCACCGACCGGTGGGTGGACAAAGATACCCGCGAGGAGCGCACCGCCCAGCACGTCAAGGCCGACGAGGTGTCGTTCAGCCTGCGCTACCACACGCTGCGCGCCACCAAGGCCACGCGAAGCAACACCCAGACACCGGAGTGCCGAGAACGCCCACGCGGGCTGACGAGCAACTGCCAGAGGTGGGGGTGCGCCGCACCGAGCGGACCCTGTCGCCAAATATCTGACAGACCAAAGAGACCCGCATGACCGACGGAGCGGCCGACTCTTCGACTTCGTCGCCTCACCGCTTGGAGCCGGCCAACGTCGGCAGCGCCGAGCGGATCACCGCCGGACGCTGCGAATCGTGGAGTCTGACCTTCTCGCGCAGCTCGTCAGTGGGGAGGCGCGAACGAAGGTTCGTCCGTCAGTGAAGGCGTCTCATCGCGCTCAGTTCTGAGCGGGCACGGCGGCAGCGTCTGGTTCAGCCAGCAGTGCCTCGAGCTGGGGCTAAGTCGGCCCGCGCGGGTGTCACCGCCGTTACTGCCGAACACGGACTCAGCCATTACGATGAGCACGACCTGGTTGAGGTTTTGAATGCCTCGGCAATGTGCATGGTCATTGTCCCCACTGGCTGGAGTTGCCTGCCCCGAGCTGTTCGGCGAACGCGGTGCCCGACGTGTTCGCCCGCCACCAGCCCTGAGGACGCTATTGCCTCAGTTGCACTTCAATCTCATCGGCGGCACAGTCGAGCAGGAATTCGAGTGAGTCGTAGAAGCCGCTCAGCTCTGGGTCGAGTTCCATCGATCGCGCACGTGCGATCTGCTGCCGGCCTTCACCTGGAGTGAGTACCCAGATCGGCCCATTCTCCTCGTCCTCCTCGGCAGGCTCGCCGCCGCGTTCGGGCAGATCGAAGACGAAGCAGATCGGCTCGTCGTTGATACTCCAGTCTTCGGACATCGGCAGAATCTCGTCCCACGATGATTCTCCGGCGATGCGAATGGATAGGCATTCACTCATCGTGAATACCGATCCAGGCGGGCGACGAACTTGCGTCGCTCATCGCGTAGATAGGAGTCGTCAGAGGCGTCGGCCTGCGCGAGCAGGTTGGCTCGCGCCGATGCCCAGTCGCCTGCCAGCTACTGTACGGACGCAAATATCTCGTCATACATGTCTCCCCACAACGGACGGTACCTCGCCTCTCCTTCGCGCTGAAGATGCTCCAGCACCGCCTGGATAGTAGTCATGTCCCTCGCCCAGGAGAAGAAGTGCGCTTGCAGCAGCTCGCGGAGTCGATCCTCGAATTCCTGCCCTGTGCAATGGAAGGCAGTGGTTCGCGGTAAGGGATTCCCTATGAAGAAGCTCGAAAAGTACCACTATCGCGAAGACATCAAGCGCTTTGCGCGGGAAGCATGACGAATTAGAGTCGTCCGGCCGCCTTGAGCGCCAGGTACGAGTCGGCCAGCCGAGGCGGCAGCTCGGCGGGGGAGCCGTCCACGACATGCACGCCCGCGCGCTCGAGGCCTGCAGTGACGGCCAGCCGGTCGAGCTCGCCGCGTACGGCAGCCGCGGCGTCGAAGACGGCGACGGCGTCGCCGCGCCGGCCAGCCAGCTCGGCCACGGTCGGGTCGCTGACCGAGCCGACCACCACGGTGTGCCGGTCTGCCAGTCGGGCGGCGACGGGCAGCAAGCCTTCCTCCACGGCGGCAGCATCGAGCGCGGTGAGCAGCACCACCAGAGCGTGCTGGGGCACCCGGGCGCTGACCTCCGTGACGATCCGCGTCCAATCTGCCTCCACGAGAACGGGATCCAGCGGAGCCATCGCCTCCACGAGGGCCGGCAGCAGCGCGCCCCCGCTCTGGCCCAGCACCCGCGCCCGCACCTGCCGGTCGATCGCCACCAGGTCGACCCGGTCGCCTGCGCGTGAGGCCAGGGCGGCCAGCAGCAGGGCCGCGTCCATCGCCGCGTCGAGGCGGGGCTCGTCACCCACCCGGGCCGCCGAAGTTCGGGAGGTGTCGAGCACGATGAGTACCCGGCGGTCACGTTCGGGGCGCCACGTGCGCACCACCACCTGCCGACGCCGGGCGGTGGCCCGCCAATCGATCGAGCGGACGTCGTCGCCCACGACGTAGTCGCGCAGCGAGTCGAACTCGGTGCCCTGGCCGCGCACCATGACGGCCGAACGGCCGTCCAGTTCCCGGAGCCGGGCCAGCCGGGACGGCAGGTGCCGTCGCGAGTGGAACGGCGGCAGCACCCTGATCCGTCCGGGCACCTCGGTCGACCGCTGCCGCGCGAGCAGCCGTAACGGCCCGTACGAGCGCACGGTGATCCGATCGGCCAGCCGGTCGCCGCGCCGAGTGGGCTCCGCCTCGAACACCAGCCGCCGCCGCTCACCGGAGGGAACGTCCACCGGCTTGCGGTCACCCAGCACCCCTGCGGACGGCTGCCAGCCGTCTCGCAACAACCCGCGCAGTCGCCGCGGGCCGGTGTTCGTCACCAGCAGACCCAACCGCACCTGTCCGCCGAGGCGCACATGCGCCACTGGCTCGCGTTCGTAACGAAGGGTCTTCGGGGAGGTGGCCAAGGCGACATCGATCCCGAGCAAGACCAGCCAGACGAGCGCGAACACCGCACAGGCCCAACCCGAGACGAACGCCAGCGGCAGCCCGACCAGGGCAAGCAGCACTGCGCGTCCGCTCAGCGCCACGTCGTACTCGCGACCGCGTGGTCGGGCGCCGGGCGCCTTGGCGTCAGGTACGAGCGCATCAGCGGGGCGCGGGCACGGAGCCGAGCACGCTCTCCAGCACGGCGTCCACCGTGGTGCCCTCCAGCTCGGCCTCGGGCCGCAGCTGAAGCCGATGCCGCAGGGTGGGGCGAACGAGCGCCTTGACGTCGTCGGGTGTGACGAAGTCGCGCCCCGACAGCCACGCCCAGGCCCGCGAGGTGGCGAGCAGGCCGGTGGCCCCACGCGGCGACGCGCCGAGACTCACCGAGGGCGAGCTGCGCGTGGCCCGGCACAGGTCCACCACATAGCCCACCACCGCAGGATCGATTCGCACCCGCTTGACCGCAGCGATCCCATGCTCCAGATCAGCTGCCCCGGCCACCGGTCGCAGCCCGGCCGCCGCAAGATCGCGCGGATCGAAGCCGGCCGCGTGCCGGGTCAGCACCTCTATCTCGGTACCCCGGTCTGGCAGCGGCATCGTCAGCTTGAGTAGGAACCGGTCGAGCTGCGCCTCGGGCAGCGGGTAGGTGCCCTCGTACTCCACGGGGTTCTGCGTGGCCGCGACCATGAACGGCGACGGCAGCGGCCGGGGATGACCGTCGACGCTGACCTGCCGTTCCTCCATCGCCTCCAGCAGAGAGGCCTGGGTCTTCGGTGGCGTCCGGTTGATCTCATCGGCCAGCAGCAGGTTGGTGAACACCGGCCCCTCCCGGAACGAGAACTGGGAGGTGTTGGCGTCGTACACGAGCGAGCCGGTGACGTCGCCGGGCATCAGGTCGGGCGTGAACTGCACCCTGGTGGTCTCCAGCCGCAGGCTGGCGGCCATCGCCCGCACGAGCAGCGTCTTGGCCACTCCCGGAACGCCTTCCAGCAGCACATGGCCGCGGCAGAGCAGCGCGATCACCATCCCGGTGACCACCGCGTCCTGGCCCACGACGGCCTTGGCCACCTCGGCTCGCACCGCGTGCAGAGCGGATCGCGGGTCGTGCGTCGGTCCCTGGGCGATGTCCTGGAGAGGCACACTCTCCAGTGCGTCCTGGTTGGGGTGCTCGCTCACTGAGTGGCCTTCCTTGTCGGGTCGCTCTGGCGTGGTGGTAGGTGATCGCCCGCGACGGCGGCGACCAGGCGGTCGAGTTCGCTGACGAGGGCAGTGAGCTGGCGGTCGTCGGCAGGCGGTGGGCCGGTCAGGATGTACAGCACCTGGACCGGGTCCCAGCCGGCGGCGGAGGCCGCCGCGCGGGCCACGAGCGCCGCGTCGCTCGAGGCGGGTAGGGCACGTCGGCGGGCGATCCGGCGCAGAGCGTCGGCCCGCAGCACGGCCGCCGCCCGATCGCGGGCACCGGCTCGTCGGTAGAGCGCGGCCCGGCCATGGGCGGTCTCGGCCGAGCGCACCACCACCGGCAGTGGCTCGGCCACGAGCCGGCCCATCCGCCGCCACTTCCACAGCACGGCCAGACCGGCGCCGACGAGCAGCCAGAGCTGTACCCGGTCGAGCCAGCCCGGCAGCAGCGAAGTCGGATCGACGGCCTTGCCACCGTTTTCCAAGGAGCCGTCGAACGGGTCGACGACCCACCACACCAGATCACGGTGCGCGCCCAGGGTCCAGAGCCCGAGGGCGGCGTGTCCGGGGTCTTTCATGGCGTCGTTCCGCAGGATCGATTCAGACCCGACGAGCACGTACTGCACGCCGCCCTTGCTGACGACGGCGATGCCACCGGTGGCATCGCCCGGTGTGGCGGTGGGCACCGGATAGCACAGCGTGGTTCCGCCGGGCACCGGTCGGGTGCTGCGGAAGGCCACTCCGTCCAGTTCGCTCGGCCCGGCGTTCCGGGCGGCCGGCCACGAGCAGTCCGGCGTGACCCCGGGCGGCATCGAGGCCTGGACGATGGTGAGCGGCAGGCCGAGATCGGCCAGGTTCTGCTCGCTCGGTTCCACGAGCACCACCCGGTCGGCAACCTTCGCCAGCTCGCGCGTGGGCGCCTTACCCAGCAGGCCGCCGCCGATCACGAGCAGGGTCCGATCGCGGCCCTGCAGTGACCGGACGGCACCGAACGTGGCCGGCACCTGCACCTCGACTCCCTGACCCTGAAGCACCTGAGCCAGGGCCTTCGACCCGCTCTTCTCGCTGGACAGGGGGCTGAGCGGACGCTGGTTGTTCGGCCCGGGGGCCAGCAGCGCCACGATCGAGCCGACGACGATCACGAACAGGCCGATCGCCACCGGCAGCCGCCACCGGCCCCTGGCCGGAGCACGACCGGCTCGCTCGGCCGCTGAACTGTCCCGGGAGCCGACGGCAGTGGCGCTCACCGCGGCACCACCAGGCTGGGCGCAACGGCGCCAACCTGAATCGGACGGGCCTTCCGCACCTCTGGGGCCAGGGCCTTCAAGGTCTCGTAGTCGGCGCTCGTGGCACTCGCGGAGCCGAACGTGACGGCGTCGAAGAGCGTTGCAGCGCGATGCAGCCGCTCGGCGACCTCGGGCAATCGGGCGCCGGCCTCCCACGCTGCCTCGTGAGCGGTGAGACCGGGTCGGGCGTCCAGAATGGTGCGATCCTGCAGTTCGCGCACGATGGCGCGCACCGCCTCGCGCACAGCCTCCACCCAGCGACCTGCCGCGGCATGCTCTTCGGCCCGTTGCCAGTGCTGGTCTGCGGTGACGTCGCCGTCCTCGTCGAACACCGCCGCTGAGGTGTTCGCCGGCTTGGCCGACCACCGCGCGGGGCCGGCCATGAACAACACGATCACCACAGCAATGACCACGACGGCCACAGCGATGAGCACCCCGACGGGTGCAGGCAACCCCGACGCGTTTGCGAGCAGGTTGTCGAGCCACGCCGAGAATCGGTCGAGCAGGCTGGGCTGGGAACCGGCGTACTCGCTCTTGGCCAGCTCACGGCTGAGCAGCTCGCGGGCAGTGGCCTCGGTGGGTTCTACCGGCACGGCCAGCAGTACCGCACCTGCATGCAGGAGGACCGTCATCGAGATCGGACCGTCACCCCTGTGCCGCGGCCCGGGCGAGTTGGACGTCCAACCCTTCCCGCCGCATCCGGACGTCGATGTAGAGCAGGGTGGTGAGCACACTGAAGAACGGCAGGCTGATCGTCCACGCCAGGATCTGGCCCACGGCCTTGATCACCAGCTGCAGCGGCGTGGCGCCCATCATCGAGCGCACGTCATCCGGGTTCGTGGCACCGATCACGCTGCTGATCAGGCTGACAGGCACGGTGAGGACGGCCGAGCAGACTCCGGCGATCACAGACCCGAGAAGCAGGATGCCGAACACCCGCCAGAACGTCCCGGTGGTCAAGGTGCGGCTACGGCCGACCGCCCGGAACACCGGAGCCTTCTCCAGCATGATGATGGCCGGCACGAAGCTGAGCCGACCGAAGATCCAGATCGCGAAAGCCACGTAAGCGGGCAGCGTCACGAACAGCAGGGCGAGGAACCCCGGGTGCACCAGGGCGCCGAGGGCGATCACCGGCCCCACCAGGACGAGCATCGCCACGAACTGGCTCGCCAGCAGCAGCATCGACCACCCCAGCAGTTGCCAGAACCTGCCGAGAGCCTCGCGCCAGACCGCGCCGAACGTGGTGGCATGGCCGGTGGACGCCTTGCCCGTGGGAAGCACGAGCACCCCACCCAGCAGAGCCTGGGCCACGACCACTACGAACCAGAACACCAACCCCGCCAGACCGGAGACCACGAGCGCCGACGTGCTTTGGACGACCGTCGGGGTATCCGCCGTCGAGTCGCCGGCGGCCAGACTGCTGTCGAAGAGGTCGAAGAGCCTCGACGTGACCACGGCGGTCATCGCCGCTTGGGCCAGGGCCATGACGGTGGCCACGATGGCCGCCGAGCCGAGCACCGGGCCGGGCTGGCGGCGCATGGTCTGAAAGGCTCCGTCGAACAGCTCGCCAAGGCTCAAGGGCCGCAACGGGATGACCCCCGGTTTGTTGCCCAGCTGCAAGGCGTAGCCGTAGCCGCCGGGTTGTGGGTAGCCACTCGGGCTCGGGGCCGAGGGGCCGGGGAGGTGAGCGGACGAGGGGTAGCCCTGTCCCGGGTAGCCCTGCCCAGGGTAATTCTGCCCGGGGTAATTCTGAGTGGGGTAGCCCTGGGGTGGGTAGGCCTGGGGCGGATAGCCACCCGGCGGTTGTGGCCGCTGAGCCGGCGGGCCTTGGCGCTGGCCATAGCTCGCAGGGGCAGTGGCCGGGCCCCAACCATTAGGCCCCGATGTTTGACCCGGCCCCGGTGCTGGACCTGATCCGGGGGTCTGACCTTGTTCTGGCGCCTTGCCCCAATCCGTGGACTTGCTTGGCTCGGACGGATTCGAGTCGGGTGCGACGAAGTCGGGCATACGGTCTGTCACGGTTACCCCCAGCGTCGGCTTCGGTGGAACGAAGAGCACCTCTGTGGCGCATCGGAATCGCTCGCCGTTGCGAACTCGCCACCCTAGCCATGCTCCCACGTAGCATTTCGGTCAGGCGCATAGATGACTCAATCCGGCGGGTCAACCCCCCTGACGGGCCAACAAGTGTCACGATGTCGTCACGGCAATGTGAGGGAGAAACAGGTGCGGGGTCGCATTCTGATCGTGGACGACGACACGGCGTTGGCTGAGATGCTCGGCATCGTGCTCAAGGGAGAAGGGTTCGAGCCCTACTTCTGCGACAACGGTGACGAGGCGATGTCGGCGTTTCATGCTGCCCGGCCCGACATCGTGCTGCTCGACCTCATGCTCCCGGGCAAGGACGGCATCGAGGTATGTCGCGCGATCCGGGCCGAGTCGGGCGTGCCCATCGTGATGTTGACGGCCAAGTCAGACACCGTCGACATCGTGCATGGGCTCGAATCAGGTGCCGATGACTACATCGCCAAGCCCTTCAAGCCCAAGGAGCTGGTGGCCAGAGTTCGGGCCCGAATGCGTCGCACCGACCGACCGGTGCTGGAGAACCTCACCATCGGTGATCTCACCATCGACGTCGCGGGCCATTCCGTGCGCCGTGGCGGCGAGGGCATCTCGCTCACCCCGCTCGAGTTCGACCTGCTCGTGGCGCTTGCCCGCAAACCCTGGCAGGTGTTCACCCGCGAGGTGTTGCTCGAGCAGGTGTGGGGATACCGCCACGCGGCGGATACTCGTCTTGTGAACGTTCACGTGCAGCGGTTGCGTTCGAAGGTGGAGCACGACCCCGAACACCCCGAGGTCGTCGTCACTGTGCGCGGCGTGGGGTACAAGGCCGGTACGGCCTGACGTGCCCGGACGGCCCGCCGCGCCAGTGCCGGGTCGCCCCGGTCGGTGGTCTAGAGCCGGCGTGACGTCGGCTGCCTCGTCCGCTGAGAACCCACCCGTCGAGAACGCCTCGGTCGAAGTCACACCCGTCGAGAACGCGCTGCTCGATAACTCGACCGTCGAGACACCAACCCTCGACACCGTCCCGATCGAGGGTCTGCCGATCGAAGGCCTGCCGATTGAAGGCCCGCCCAGCCAGGATTCGACGCTGGTCGAACGGTCGAGCGGCCGTGCGATCGACGCCGAGGCGCAGCCTCAGCCCGACCCGAAGGCCGAGCTCCGATCAGAGGCTGAAGCCAGTTCGGAACCGCGCGAAGACTCCACGCCTCATCGTCGGCGCCGCACCCGGGCCCAGCGAACCGCCGTTCCGGCGGGTCAGTCGAGCAGGTGGTGGGCCCTCCTGCGGCGCATCGCGTCGACCGCCTCGGCCATCGGCGGTCCCCGGTTGCGCAGCGTGGTCGTGTGGCTGCTGCGGCAGGTGGTGCAGGCCGTGGTGGTGTGGCGCAAGTCTCTGCAGGTGCGGGTGGTCTCGTCCACGCTCGTGCTGGGCCTGGCGGCCACGTCGCTGGTGGGCATGGCGCTGGCAGAGCAGGTCTCCGCGCGATTGGTGCAGGCCCGGCAGGAGCAGGCGTTCAAGGAGGCGCAGACCGCCACCAACCAGTTCATCGCCGAGATGAACACCTACTCCGGTGCCAACGGAACTCCGCTCAAAACCTATGTGCGCGACAGCCTTTACCGCCTCAAGGACACCGGCGGCGAATCGGCGGTCGGCGTGCTGTTGCTGCTACAGGGCGATCAGGCGGCAGCCGACGGCATCACCGCCTACGGCACGATCAACGCCAACATCGTGCCGCAGAATCTGCGTGACAAGGTCGTCTCCACCACCACCCAACAGCAGCGCCTGATCTCGCTGCGTCAGGCCAACGGCAGTACCGCCGCAGCCTTGGTGGTAGGCCAACAAGTGTCACTGCCCGGTTCCAACGGAGGTTATGAGCTCTACTTCGTCATGAGCCTGCAGCCCGAGCAGGACACACTCGACTCCATCCAAAGAGTGCTCGCGGCGGGCATGTTGTCGCTGGTGCTCATGCTCGGGGTCATCGCGTGGCTCGTGTCGCGGCAGGTCGTCAGCCCGCTCAAGGAGGCGGCCCAGGTGGCGGAGCGTCTCTCCCACGGCAGCCTCGATGAGCGGATGAGCCCACACGGACACGACGAGATCGCCAGGTTGGCGCGCTCATTCAACGACATGGCCGACACGCTGCAGGACAAGATCGAAGACATGGCCGAACTGTCACGGCTGCAGCGCCGTTTCGTGTCCGACGTGAGCCACGAGCTGCGGACTCCGCTGACCACGATCCGGATGGCCGCCGAGGTGATCTCAGCGAGCAGCGACGGCTTTCCGCCCCCGGTCGCGCGTTCCAGCGAACTGCTCAGCACCCAACTCGACCGGTTCGAGGCGCTGCTGGCAGATCTGCTGGAGATCAGTCGGTTCGACGCCGGTGCCGCAGCGCTGGAGGCCAGCGAGGTCGAACTGGGTGGCATCGTGCGACGCGTCGTCGAGCTGGCGGCTCCCCTGGCCGAGGCAAAGCACACCGTGGTCGACGTGCACCTGCTGCAGTCGCCGGCGCTCGCCGAAGTCGACTCCCGCCGGGTGGAGCGGATCGTGCGCAACCTGGTGGTCAACGCCATCGAGCACTGCGAGGCCAAGCCCGTGGAGGTCTGGGTGGCCACCGACGAACGCACCGCCTGCATTCTCGTCGTGGATCACGGCATCGGACTACGTCCCGGCGATGCCGAGCGAGTCTTCGACCGGTTCTGGCGAGCCGACCCGGCCCGCGCCCGCACGACCGGCGGTACCGGGCTGGGCCTGGCGATCTCCCTGGAGGACGCCTATCTGCACGGCGGGTCGCTGCGCGCCTGGGGTCTGCCGGGCATCGGGTCACGGTTCCTCCTTGTGCTGCCGCGCACCGCCGGTGCCGTGCCCGGCCGTTCGCCATTGCCCCTGGCTGCGCCAGGTCACGACGACGAGCCGGAGGAGTCTTCGGCCTCGGTCGATCCTGAGGAGGAATGGCTGCTCTCCCAACTCGCGATCGACAAGCTCGTGGAGCCGAGCACGTCCAAACGTGGCCCAGAAGGCACACCGTGATCAGGGCACGCATTCCATGGCTCGTCGTCGGGTTGGCATTCGTGCTGCTGGCGGGTTGCGCGCGAATCGCCACGAACGGGCCGGTGGTCTCCGGCGCTCAGGCCGGCCCCGGCCTGGAGCTCCACGCAATCGTGCCGGGGCCGGCCAAGGGGGCCAGCCCGCGCGACATCGTCTCGGGGTATCTGCAGGCGGCGCTGTCGGCCGAGTCGGACTACGCGGTGGCCCGGTCGTACCTGACGCCACAGGCAGCCGACGCGTGGCGGCCGAGCCAGCAGACGCTGATCTACGACGGCTCCACCAGCATCGCTGGAACAGCAGTGGACAACGAACCGGCGCCCCCCACCAGGCCTACGGCGAGCTCGGCTCCCGAGGCCACTGTGACTGTGTCGGTTGTCGCCCAGATCGATGCGGCCGGACATCTCAGCCAGCTTGCCTCAAGACAACAGCAGAGCATCGACCTGCCCCTGGTGCAGAGCGGCGGTCAGTGGCGGATCGGTAAGGCACCCAATCTGACCTTGGTGTCGTCGAGCGATCTCGACTTCGTGTTCAGCTCCTACTCCCTGTTCTTCCTCGACCCCACGCGCAGCTTCCTCGTCCCCGACCCGCGGTGGGTGCCTGACGATCCGTCCACGCCCACCCGGCTGGCCGCACTGCTCCTGGCCGGGCCCCCCGACTGGCTGAAACCAGCTGTGTATACAGCGTTTCCGAGGGGCACCGGACTGGCCCAGTCCTCCAGCGTCACCGTCAAAGCGGGGGTGGCGACGGTAGAGCTGTCACCGGAGGCCAGCAAGGCGTCGCCGCAAACACGGGGCCTCATGCGCGACCAGATGCTCAACACCCTGCAGCCCCTCGTGGCCCTCGACGGCGTCACTCTCGACGTGGGTGGCTCACCCCTCGACATCCCCGATGTCAGCGTGCATGCCGAGCCCACCCTCGCTCCCGATCCGGCATTGCTCCGCGGCGGCACGATCTCGAAATTCAGTGGCGCCCGGCTGGAGCCTGAGCCGGGCATGCCGTCCCTGTCGTCGGTGCAGCCGACGACGCTGGCAATGGATTACTCCGGTGAGCGGTTCGCGATTCTCAGCGGCGACGACTCCCAGTTGCGGCTGCTCGACTCGGGCAAGCAGGGCGGCGACCCGGCGCTCAGCGACCCTGTGCTCAGCGCGCCGGACCTCACCCCACCCTCCTACGACTGGCATGGCTGGGTCTGGTCGACCTCAGCCCAGTGCAATGGGGCGATCAGCGCGGTGTCGCCGCAGGGCAAGGTCACGTCGGTGGCGGCGCCATGGCTGGCGGGACGCACGATCAGCGTCGTGCGGGTGGCGCGCGACGGGGCCCGGGCGATCATCGCCTCGACGGACGGCAGTGGCGTGCCGCACCTCGAACTGGCTTCCATCGCGCGCTCTGACGACGGCACGCCTACCGCTGTCCGCCCTGCCGACTTCACGCCGGTGGGAGTGGGGATCGGCGCGGTGCGTGACGCCACCTGGGTCTCGGGGACCGAGCTCATCGTGCTCGGCAAGCCGGCGGGCTCGCAGATTCAGCAGGTGATGCAGGTAGAGATCGGTGGCCCGGCCCGCCCCGCCCTCCCGGCGCTACCCGATGCCCGCCGGGTGACCGGTGCGGACGGCGTCGGCTCCGTGCTCGTAGGCACCGGGAGCAACGAGCTCATGACCCAGGCCGGCGCCCGCTGGACCGCCCTCTCCGCTGCTTCCGGCACTCGCTGGGCCGCCTACAGCGGCTGAGTGCGCGGGCGCTGGCGGGCACCCGGCGGCGTTGTCGTCGCTCAACGTGGCTCCGCCACGCCCTCGCAACTCCGCCTTGCCGGGCACTCCGCCAGCCCCCGCGCAACCCCTGGCGGTCGGATCGCTGCTCCTGGCGCTTGGATGTCCGGAATCCGGCTCGATCCGGTGCAGGGGCTGGGGTTTTGTGCTCAGCCGAGCTTCATCGGCGAGCACTGGTGCCGGATTCCGGACATCGCCCGGGTCTGACCCGAACTACTCGGAGCGGTTGCGGCCCATGTTGGCGAAGAGAGCGGGGGAGCGGCCGTGCAGCACGGCGGCTGCGATCACGCCTGCCAAGGCGGCCACGATGATGAGCGACGGCAGTCCCCACGCCAGGGGGCTGCCGGGGTTTGAGATCAGCAGGCCGAACTGCGAGGCGGCATAGCCACTGACCAGCGCCATCGTGATGGTGCCGACGATGGGTGCCACCAGCGAGGTGAACAGGTTCGACTCGAGACCCCGGTTGCGGGCGAAGAACACCACCACGGCCAACGAGGCCAATGCCATCAGCACCAGCACAGCCAACGTGCCCAGCTGGGTCAGCCAGGTAAACAGCGCCAGCACCGGGTCGGAGTGGGTGAGGACGAAGAGGGCGACCACGACGGTCGCCAGCACCGTCTGACTGAGTGAGCCGATGTGCGGGCTCAGGTGCACAGAGTGGGTATGCCCTACGCGGGCGGGGAGCAGCCCCTCTCGTCCGAGCGAGAACAGGTAACGCGCCACGGCGTTGTGAAAGGCCAGCAGCGCGGCGAATACGCTCGAGACGAACAGCGCCGACATGACCTGGGTGAGGAAGCTGCCGAGGTAGGTGCCGCCGAGCTCGAAGAGGAAGAGCGTGGGATCGGGGTGATCGCCACCCAGGCCGCCGATGTGGGCGACGAGTCCGTCGGCGCCCTGGCCATTGACCATGAGCCACGTGGTCACTGTGTAGAAGACGCCGATGATGCACACGGCGAGGTACGTGGCGCGGGGCACGGTACGGCGTGGGTCCTTGGCCTCCTCGCTGTAGATCGTGGTGGCCTCGAACCCGATGAACGACGCCGAGTTGAACAGCAGGGCGATGGCCAACGACCCGCTGAGCAGCGCGGCGGGGGTAAACGAGGCGAACGTCAGGCCGGTTCCGCCGCCGTGCCCTCCCTTGACCACGATGGCCACATCGAGGGCCACCACGATGAGGAACTCAAGGGTCACGAGCACGCCGAGCACCCGCATCGACAGATCCACCTGGCGATAGCCGCAGACGCCGATGAGTGCGATGGCCACGAAGGCGTAGGCCCACCAGGGTAATCCGATGCCGAACGGGCTGAAGAAGCTGCTGGCCGCAGCACCGAACAGGCCGATCAACCCGATCTGCATGGCGTTGTACCCGAGCAGCGCGATGAAGGCTGCGGCTCCGCCGGCGTACTGCCCGAGCCCTCGGGTCACGTAGGCGTAGAACGCCCCACTGGACGTGTGATGGCGTGCCATCGTCGTATAGCCCACCGCGAAGATGAGCAGCAGCGCCGCCACGATCACGTAGGCGAAGGGCACTCCGGCGCCGTCACCGAGCAACATCGCAACCGGGGCGCCGCCGGCCATGGCAGTGAGCGGTGCGGCGGCCGAGATCACGAAGAACGTGATGCCCAAGACCCCGAGCCGGCCGCGGCGCAGTTGGTGCGAATCCCGCTGGGCGATGTCGGCGGCGGCCGAGTCCGCCGAGGATGAGGGCTGGTTGGGCGAGGGTGCGGCTGTGGCCATGGAACTCCTTTGTCGGCTCGCCTGCCCGCTGCGCATCGGCCTCGTTCATAGACCATTAGGGGCCAAACGATTGAACGCATCGTAGGGTCCACCGGCGCCGTCTACAAGGGGTGAGCGGGGTTGACCGCATCGGCGAAGCGCCAATACGTTTGGACCCGAACGATCTCCTAGCCGTGAGGATCCGATGCCTGCTTCCGCATCACACCCAGCCGCGCCGGATGGCCTGCACACCAACGTCCACACCGCGCTCGTCGAAGGTGTCGACGTCGACACCCGGCATTGGATCAACGGCCGCCGGGTCGCCTCGGCGCAGTCCTTCTCCGACGTCTCACCCATCGACGAGACCGAGATTGCCCGGATGAGTGCAGGTTCGGCCGCCGAGGTGGACGCGGCGGTGGCCGCCGCCCGCGCTGCCTTTCCGGCCTGGGCCGCGTTGTCGCCCGACGAACGGGCCGACTTGCTGGAGCGGGTGGCGGCGGGCGTGGAGGAACGTGTCGAAGACCTTGCCGTCGTGGAGACACGCGACAACGGATCACTGTTGCGCAGTCACCGCCGCGGGGTGATGCCACGAGTCGCGCTGAACTTCCGGCACTTCGCCGAGCAGTTGCGCTCGCTTGCCCACCCCGACCGCGAGATCCGCGGGCACCGCGAGCGCATCACCTACGACCCGGCCGGGGTCGTCGCGATCATCACGCCCTGGAACGCGCCGCTGATGCTGGCCACGTGGCGCATCGGGCCGGCATTGGCAGCCGGCAACACCGTGGTGCTCAAGCCGCCGGAGTGGGCTCCCCTGACGGCCTCCCTCCTGGCTGACATCACAGCCGAGGCAGGGTTGCCGCCCGGGGTCTTCAACGTCGTGCAGGGCACCGGTGCCCAGGCCGGGGCGCCGCTCACCGCGCATCCGGGCATCAATCGCCTAGCCTTCACCGGCTCGGTGCCCACGGCGGGGATCATCGCGGCTGCTGCCGCGCCCAACATCGTGCCGCTGTCGTTCGAGCTCGGCGGCAAGTCGCCGCTGGTGGTCTTCGCCGACGCCGACCTCGACCTGGCCGTCAGTCTCGCGGTCGAGCAGTACGACAACGCCGGGCAGGTGTGCCTGGGCGCCTTCCGGATCCTGGTCGAGGAATCCATCGCGCAGCGCTTCACCGAGGCGGTCGTCAAGCGCGCAGGCAAGGTTGTGCAGGGCGACCCACGCGATGCGGCGAGCGACATGTCGTGCCTGATCAGCCGGGCGCACTTCGAGAAGGTGGACGGCTTCGTGCAACGCGCCGTGGCCGAGGGCGCCCACGCGGTGCTGGGCGGCGGGCCCAACACCGAGCTCGGCGGCCTGTACTACCTGCCGACGATCCTGCTCGACGCACGGCCGGGCAGCGAGATTCTCACCGAAGAAGTGTTCGGGCCGGTGCTCACCATCCAGACCTTCGTCGACGAGGACGAGGCGGTCGCGATGGCCAACGACACGCGCTTCGGCCTGGCGGCCACCCTGGTCACCGGTGATCAGGAGCGGGCCGAGCGAGTGAGCGCACGCCTGTCCGCCGGCACGGTGTGGGTCAACTGCTTCTTCGTCCGAGATCTGCGGTGCGCCCTTCGGCGGCAACGGCAAGTCGGGAATCGGCCGTGAGGGCGGTATCTGGTCATTCGATTTCTACACCGATATCAAGAACACGGTCTTCGCCCCGACGGGGTGGAAGGAGAACCTCGATGCGTGAACCTGGATGGGTGAGATAATTGGGTGAGATAGTTGGCGCTGCATTGCTGGCGCATGTGCCCACCATCATGCTGCCGGAGCAGATTCGCCGAGAACTCAACCACGGTCACGACTCCACCCTGGTGTCAGGGTTGGAACGACTGCGGGCCGAGGTGTTCGACACCCTCGACTACGACACCGTGGTGGTGCTCGACTCGCACTGGGCCACGACGGTGGAATTCGTGGTCACAGCGCAAGACAGGCGCAGTGGTCTGTTCACGTCGGAGGAATTGCCCCGAGGCATGACGCGACGCCCTTATGACTTTCTCGGCGACCCGCCGCTGGCTCACCTGATCGCGTCGAAGGCCGACGAGCACGGCACCTGGATCACGGCGATCGACGACCACAGCCTGCCGATCTTCTATGCCACCACGAATCTGTGGGAGTTTCTGGGCAAAGGCCTGCCCGACAAGCGGTGGATCTCCATCGGGGTATGCCAGACGGCCGACACCGAAGACAATCTGCGCCTCGGCAGAGCACTGGGCGATGCCATCGCCGAATCCGATCGCAAAGTCATCCTGATTGCCAGTGGTGCTCTCTCGCATACGTTCTGGCCGCTGCGCAAGTTGCGCGACCACGAGGCTGCCGGAACCGAGCACATCTTCAGCGAGGCTGCCCTGGCGGCCGACCAGGAGCGCATCGAGTGGTTCAAAGCCGGCGATCACGACCAGGTGTTGGCCACGATGGATGACTTCTACCGGTTCCGGCCTGAGGCGAGGTTCGGGCACTACCTGATGATGATCGGCGCCCTCGGCGAGAACGAGTGTGTGGCGTCGGCCCGGCAGTACGGCGAGTACGAGAATTCGGTCGGCACCGGCCAGGTGCACCTGTGGTTCGATCGTCCGGCGGGGGGGTTCGCGGCTCCGCACCGCACCCATATCGACGACGACGTGCTACGCCAGAAGGGCAATGGTGGCAACGCCGCTCCCGATCCTGTGGCCGTCGGCTGAGTGGCTTTTCGCCACCTCCACCACGGGGGGAGGCTTACGGCAGCTACGACCACGGGCTTACGGCCCACCGGTGATTCTGAAAGGACACGATGACCATCAAGGAATACCGGCGCATCCTGCTCGACGGCAATGCCGTCGACGTGGTGCGCGACGGCGAGACGTTGCGGGCCGGCGACGGTCGTACGATCGCGATTGCCGAGGCTGTGCACCTACCGCCGGTGTCGCCGTCCAAGATCGTGTGCGTGCACCTGAACTACGTGTCGCGGGTCACCGAGATGATGACGACGCTGCCGCCGGCACCCACCTACTTCCATAAGCCGATCTCGGCCTTGAACGCCCACGAGGGCGCCGTCGTGCGCCCCGACCGGTGCAAATGGCTGAACTACGAGGGCGAGATCGCGATCGTCATCGGCCGCACGTGCAAGAACATCTCACCGGCCGAGGCCGGGGAGTACATCCGCGGGTACACCGTGGGAAACGACTACGGCCTGCACGACTTCCGCGATACCGATTCCGGCTCGATGCTCCGCGTCAAAGGCGCCGACACCCTGTGTCCGCTGGGGCCGGGCATCGTGGAGGGCTGGGACTTTCACGACAAGCGCATCCGCACCCTGGTCAATGGCGAGGTGAAGCAAGACGGTAACACCGACGAGATGACCTGGGACATGCACTACCTCGTCGCCGACATCGCGCGCACCATCACCTTGCAGCCCGGCGACGTGCTGATGTCGGGAACTCCCGCGATCTCGCGCACGGTCTATCCGGGCGACGTGGTGGAGGTCGAGGTGGAAGGGCTGGGCACGCTGCGCAACCACATCGTGGCCGGCCCTGCACCCATTCGCGAGGACGTCGGCGCGCAGCCCACGGAGTCCGAAGAGGTGCTGTCCACGGCGCAGGGCGGGGATTGGGAGTTCCGCGGCATCCGCAAGCCGAAACCCGCGGGCAGCTGATGGGCGGTTCGACTCGACGACCCCTCATCGCCATCCCGGCGCGGTTCTCGGCGCATGCCTCGGCGCTGCGCTTCCGCGCCGAGGTGGTGGCCGCCAAGGTGGCCGCGGGCGTGTTCGCGGCCGGTGGGGAACCGGTGGTCGTCCACCCCTACGCCCCGCAGGGCCTCGTCACGGATGCGGAGGTCGCGGACCGGCTTGCGTTCGCCCATGGCGTACTGCTGCCGGGCGGGGGTGACCTTGCAGCGCAGTGGTACGGCGAATCGGCCGATGCGTCGGCCTATGACGTGGATCTCGAGCAGGACGCCTTCGACCTGGCCGTGGCGAGAGTGGCATTGGCGCAGGCGATTCCGCTGTTGTCGATCTGCCGGGGCACGCAGGTGGTCAACGTGGCACACGGCGGCAGCCTCGTACAGAACCTCTCCGATGGCACCCACTGGGGTACGACTCGCCAGCTCGAGGCGACCCAGCTGACGGAGCTGCTCGGCGCCCGCCCCGTTGTGTCCTGCTACCACCACCAAGGCATCGACCGGCTGGCCGACCGATTGCAAGTGGCTGCCCTCGCCGACGACGGGGTGATCGAGGCCGTCACTGCTCCGCAGGCCGGCGCGTGGTACCTGGGCGTGCAATGGCACCCGGAGGACACCTACGAGAGCGACCCGGCGCAGGCGGCAGTGTTCGAGGCGCTGGTGCAGGCTGCGACGAGCAACGTGCGCTCAGGCTGACGCCTTGCCCTGCTCCAAAGTGCTGACGATGCGCCGCAGGCTGCCCGTCAGGTCATTGAGGTGTCGGGGCGAGACCTGGCTGACCGCAAACGATTCGGCGGCGTTGAACTCGGGGTAAAGGTCTTCCATCAAGGCGATGCCGGCCGGGGTGAGCTCGAGGAACACCAGCCGCCGGTCTTCGACGGAGGGCACCCGGCTGAGCCAGCCGCGTCCTACCAGGGTCTTGATCACCCCGCTCAGGGTTGCCTTCGAGATCGCGGCCGCCTCCGCCACGTGCCGGGCCTCCATCCGCACGTGGATCCACACCACCCACAGCACCACGAAGCCGGTCCAGGTGAGGTCGTGCGGGCGCAGGGCGGTGTTCGTGAGGTGGGTGCGTACGGCGTTGGCCGCCCGGTAGAGACTTGATAGAGCGTGGGCGGCTTCCAGGTCGATCGCCTTGCCGACGATCCTGGAGTCCATGGCCGCCTCGGTGGCACGCAGGGTGTTCTCGTCGGGCATGGGGCGAGAGCCTAGCCCGACTGTCCGTCGGCACTCGGGGTGAGATCGGCCAGGTGCGTTCCGCCATCCCAGCGGACCCCCACCTGGCAGAAGTATCCACCGATGATCTCCTCCACCTCCAGCAGGTGCAGTTCCTCGGTGGGGGACTCGAAAAGGGTCAGCGAGACGTCCCCCTGCCAGGCTTGGCCAGACTCCGCCTCGGCGGCGCCCGAGGCGATCAGCTCGGCGAACGCGTCGGGGGTGTTCCTGGCGATACCTGGCAGGATGCGGTGGTGCGCCATCGGATGCCCGTTGACGAAACCGTTTCGCTCACAAGGCTCTTCGAGCGTCAGGACGGCTTCGGCGAGGCGCCGGTCGCCGGCTGCCAGAGTTGCCCCGAACATGCCGCCCGGCGCGATCTGCGGGGCGCCCTGGGCGAAGGGGTGCGGTCGGGTCTGGTACATCGAGCCCAGCTTCTTCGGGTAGCCCTGGTGCAGCCCACGCCCGATCGCGAAGTCCTTGTCGACCCAGATGTAGACGCAGCGCGAGTACACGGTGTCGTTGTACGAGCAGCGCACGACGACGAAGGCCTCCTTGTATTGCGCGCGCACCGGGTCGAGCAGCTCTTCCCGCGAGGCCGAGCACGACTGCCAGTCGGCCCAGATGAGCGCGACCGCGCCCGGATCGTCGGGCGCCAACTCCAGCGGCTCCGGAAGCAGTGCCTCCACCTTCGCCGGGTCGGTGCGGTACTCCACGGTGAGCAGATCGCCCGAGTAGAACCAGGGCGGCGCCGGAATCGAGCGCCTGCGCGGCCGTAGGCGGTGCGGGGGTAGAGGAAGCCCTTGACCTCGGTCACGATGCCCCTTCCGGCTCGACGACCGATCGCCCCATGACGATCGTTTGGGTACGTACGATATGCCCTGACGGCGGCCCTTGCCACCATCGACCCTCGTCGTTATCGTTTGGACCCAAACGAATGCTCAAGGGAGAGCCGATGGCGCATTTCGACACCTCAGCACTGCAACCGGCCGCTGATGAGCTGACCGAGGCGGGCCTGGACGTGGTACGTCTCGGCTACTCGGACCTGATCGGTACCGAACGCGGCCGCGACCTGCTCGTCAACCGGTTCGCGCGCACCGTCTCCGGCGGCGTGGCGTTCTGTCGGTCGGTCTACGGCACGACGCCGATGGGCGACGTGGTCGACATCGAGGGCGGGCTCTCGGCAGGTCTGCCCGACGTCCTCGCCTTTCCGGATGTCACGACCTTGCGCACCATTCCCTGGGAGCCGGGGGTGGCGCACTGCATTGCCGACGTCTTCAATCCCGACGGTTCCCCCTCCATGGAGAACCCGAGGCAGGTGCTGCGCCACGTGGTGCACAGGTTCGCCGAATTGGGCATGAGGCCGGTCTGCGGGCCGGAGTTGGAGTTCTACGTCCTTGAGGCCTCCGATCGCCATGAATCGGGCTGGAAGCGCTATGGAGAGGCGCCGGGCAACGTCTATGTCTCCGGCCTTCGCGGCGACCCCGACAATGTGCTGCTCAACTCGCTGCGCCAGCTTGGTGAATACGGCATCGAAGTCGTGGCCGCCAATCATGAGTTCTCGTCGGGTCAGTTTGAGATCAATCTCTGGCACGGGGACGCCCTTGACGCAGCCGATCGGGCCTTCCGTTTCAAGGCCGCCGTCAAGGAATTGGCGCGCAAGCAGGGCAAGCTGGCGACGTTCATGGCCAAGCCGTTCAACGACGAAGGCGGCTCGGGCTTTCACGTCCACTTCTCCACCTGGTCGACGGACGACGACAGCCAGCCGCTCTTCGACGATCCCGACGGAGCAGACGGCCTCTCCGACACCGCCCGGCACGCGATCGCCGGCATTCTCGCTCACGCGCCCGCGCTCGCGGCGGTGGAAAACCCGACGATCAACTCCTACAAGCGTTTTGGGCCCGACACGCTGGCACCGTGGCTGATCGACTGGGGGCTCGACAACCGCTCGGCCATGGTGCGCATACCGCCGGAGCGTGGTGGCGCCTCACGACTCGAGCTGCGCTTGGGCGACGCCAGCGCCAACCCCTACCTCGCGATCGCGGGTCTGTTGGCGGCCGCTTATCTGGGCATCCGCGACAAGCTCGAGCCGCCGGACAAGCTGGTGGGCTACGGCTATGACACCTCGAAGTCGGCGAAGCTGCCCACGGGCCTGTCGCAGGCTCTCGACGCGTTGGAGGCCGACGCCGAGTTCTGTGATGTGCTGGGAACGGCTTTTGTGAACGCGTTCACCACCTACAAGCGCAATGAACTGGAACGGTTCAACGCCTTCATCACCGACTGGGAATTCCGTGAGTACACGTACCACCTGTAATGCCCTCACCCGCGATTCGTCCGCGGGCTGATCTGCCTCTCACCCGCCACAGCTTTCTATTCTAGGAGAAGATCCGTGAGTGCCCTCGACTCGACGCCGTCACCGATACCGCTTGCCGATGTCGACCTGACCGACCTCGATGCGTTCGGACGCAATGAGTCGTGGGCGATGTTCGACACTCTGCGTCGTGAAGATCCGGTGCATTGGCAGGAGGAGCCGGACGGCTCGGGATTCTGGGCGGTGACGCGCTACGACGACATCTGGGAGGTCGACAAAGATCCCGAGACCTTTACCTCTACCCAGTTCGTCAACCTCGAAGAGGTGGACGATGAATTGCGTGACTTCCGGCGTTCGATCCTGGAGATGGACGGTGCTCGGCACCTCGCTTTGCGCAAGCTGATCCAGCGCGAGTTCAGCCCCCGTAACCTGCGCGGCTATGAGGAGTTCCTCAGCGACCTCACCCGGGTCACGGTCGACAAAGCGCTGGCCAAAGGCGAATTCGACTTCGTGGAGGATATCAGCGCCGACTTCCCGATCCAGGTCCTGGCCAGACTGCTCGACGTGCCGAACGACGACACCGGGCAGCTGATCGCCTGGGGCAATGAGATGGTCGGCAACACCGACCCCGACTTCACCCAGTACCGCATCGACTCGCCGGAGTCGGAAAAGTACAAGATGTACCCGTTCCGCTCGCCGACCACCCTGGAGGTGTTCGAGTACGGACGGGCACTGGCGGCCGGACGCAAGGGCGGCAGCGCGCGCGACCTCGTGAGCCTGCTCGTCAACCAGGTGCCGGAAGACGGAAACCCGATGTCGGAGAAGGACTTCGACAACTACTTCCTGTTGCTGGTGATCGCCGGCAACGAGACCACTAGGCACGCGATCTCCAACGCCATGCTGAGGCTCATGGAGCAGCCCGAGCAGTTGCAGTTGCTGCAGCAGCAGCCCGAGCTGATGCCCACGGCGGTGGAGGAGCTGCTGCGCTGGGCGTCGCCCGTCTACCACTTCCGGCGCACCGCCACCCGCGACACCGTGATCGGCGGGCGCAAGATCGCTGAGGGCGACAAGGTCGTGATGTGGTTCGGCTCCGGCAACCGCGATGAGTCGAAGTTCGAGAACCCGTACACGCTCGACGTGACCCGCAAGAACGTCGACCACATGACGTTCGGCAAGGGCAGCCCGCACCTGTGTCTGGGCAACAACCTGGCCCGGATGGAGATCCGGCTCATGTTCAGCGAGCTGCTGCCGCGCCTGAAGAGCATCGAGCTCACCGGCGACATCAAGCGCGTGCGGAGCAACTTCGTCAACGGCATCAAGGCGTTCCCGGTGAAGGTCACCACGACCTGAGTAGCGGACTCGGACGCGACCTTGCGGTAGCTACCGCACGGGCACAAGGCCCGCTGGGAATGCCGCGTCGAGGATTGGACGGGACCTTGCGGCGTTCGGGGTGTGGGGCGGGAGGTCCGCCGGAAAAACTGAGGCGTAGCCTGCAGGCGTGATCGAGATCGCTGTGCCCAATGGAACCGCCGAGGCTTACGTCGCGCGTCCGGATGACGGTGTCCATCCAGGAGTTCTCCTGTTCATCGACGCCATCGGCCTGCGTCCGGCAACGACGCGGATCGCGGACCGCATCGCCTCATGGGGCTATGTGGTGATGTCCCCGAACCTCTTCTACCGCAGTGGAATTGCCGAGGAGACCAGCCCGAAGGCCGACCTGCGCGCACCGGGGGAGCGAGAGCGGTTCTTCGCAGAGGTGGGCCCCCGGATGGCCTTTGCCGCCGATCAGGTCGTCGTGGACGACGACCTGCGCAGCTATCTCACAGCCCTTCGCGAGTTGTCCGGCGTGGCTGCCGGCCCCGTGGGCGTGACCGGCTACTGCATGGGCGCCCGACTAGCGCTGCGCGCCGCCTGCCTCGATCCCGGGATCGCAGCGGTCGGTGGCTTTCACGGTGGACGCATCGTGACGGACGACCCCAACAGCCCGCACCTCGGCCTGCCGTCCGCCCGGGCCGAGTTCGTGTTCGGCCACGCCGACAACGACCCGTCGATGCCGCCAGAGGCCGTTACCGCACTCGGTGCCGCACTGGCTGCGGCGGGCCTGACCGCGACGAACGAGGTGTATCCGGACGCCCCTCACGGTTACACGATGGATGACACCTCGAGCTACCAGGAGGCCGGCGCACGTCGTCACGACGCGGAGTTGCGCGCGCTGCTGGCCCGCACCCTGGGATAGCTACGGTTTGCCCGCCGGGCCATCCAGGCACCACACGCGCTAGGAATCCTTGTAGTAGTTATGCGACAGGATCACGGTAGCGGTAGCCGTATGCGACTGCTGGAAGAAGTGCTCCACCTGACTAGTGGCGGAACTATAAGATCCGGTGAGTCGGGCGCGCACTTCTGTGGGCAGTATGCCTTGCGGATAGATGACTACTTCCAAGAGGTCGACACCCTTTGATCGCTCAAAGAGTCCGTAGGCGTGGCCATCGCGCAGCTTGAGATCCGAGGGGTCCGGGTCTGACTCGTGCGAGCCGCAATACATGCATGACCAATGGGCATCCATGATGTTCTTCTTGAGGTCGGTCGCCACGTCCGCCAAGTCAGTCGTGTTCGGCACCGAATAGGCAAATATCTCACCTTGGGTGCACGACAGGGTATAGCCGTCGTGCGTCACCAGGTTGTTGGTACCCACGACGCAATCATCCGTCGACCCACGGGCGGCAGGTGAGCCGAGGACGGGTTTGGTCACGGCATCGACTCGGCGTACCAGCCGTGGCACCGCGGTGGTGGAGGAATACTTCTGCGCCCTCACCACGGCAGGATCGTCGGGACTTGCCTTCGGCCGAATACCGTCCCAACCTCCGGCCGCTACGTATTCCCAGGCACCCACGAGCAGGGCGACGGTAAGGACCGCAAGGACAGCCACCAAGACGGACCACGGTGGGCGGCGCCTCATCGTCGACGTCTGATTCTCCATCCTCGGAGACCCCCAAGAGTTGTCATCCCACCCCCATGTTTCGAATCACCACAGTATTGCAGGGCAGTAGGTACGGACGAGGAGCCTTCGACAGCGACATCCACAGCGGAAGGGGCAGCGACGGGTCAAGCACGCTCCCGCCGGGAGCCGAGGACACACGCGTGGATGACCTCTCCGACCGCGAACGGCTGGAGTTCGAGCGACTTGTTGCCGAGCTTCCTCGCCAACGGCAACGGCGTCGAACGATGTCGCGGTTCGGCTACGCGGTGCGCACTGGTGAATGGTCGGTGCCGGCGCCGCGGCGACGACGTGGTCGCCGACAGCCGATGCAGCCTCGGGTAGTTTCGCGTTCACCTCGCAGGGAGGTGACGGTCGACCTGTGCGCTACGACCCGTGTCGGCCGATCCATGTGGTCATCAATCCGGTGGGGTTGACCTCGGATGAGCTGTCGAGGATTCGCGTGGCCCTCGGTGACCTCACAGCACACACCGGACTTCTCTTGGAATACGAGGGCACTACTACCGAAGTGGCCACCAAGGCCAGGCAGCCGCTCCAGTCGAGGTACGGAGATCGGTGGGCGCCTGTGCTCATCGCCGTCAGCGACGAACAGCATTTCGGTGACCTCTCAGGAGATGTGGCGGGCGTGGGAGGAAGCTCGTCCGTCACGTTGGGTCCCGGGCAGCGGTGGCTGATCCTCGCTCGACGCGGGCTCGCCTCGCCGCGGCTTCGCCGGTCGGGCGGTAGGCCCGCAGGTCGGCCCGAGAACTATTGCGGACCGGCCTGTATCAGTCGGCCACTCTGCGCCTCCTCGTTCGTAAGAAGCCACGGGAGGAGCGAGTCCGGTGCAGCACAGGGACTTTCGGCGGTATTGGATTGCAGGAGCCTGCGACGCTCTGGCCGGTCACAGCAGTGCTGTCGTGTTGCCGCTGCTCGTGTTGGCCCTTGGCGGCAGCCCGGCGACAGCTGGTCTGCTGGCGAGTCTGGCGATAGGCCTCGGCACGGTCGTCGAACCCCTGGCAGGCATCGTGGCCGACCGGCACTCCCGCCGCCTGCTGATGATCGGCTCCGACCTCACGATGGCCGCAGGAGCCCTCGCGCTCGGTCTCGCGCTGCTGTTCGACCGGGCGAGCCTGCCGCTCCTGGTGGGCATCACCGTCGTTGAGAGCGTCGCCGAGGCCACATCGTCGGCCGCGGCCCGCGGCGCCATCCGACAGGTGCTGCCCGACGAGGCGAGCCCGCAGCTCAGCGCGCTGCAGGCGCGCGACCAGGCAGCCGGGCTCATCGGGCCAGCTGTGGGCGGTGTGCTGTTCTCGGTGGGGCGGTTCGTGCCCTACGTGCTCAACTCGATCCTGCACGCGGTGACGGCGTTGTGCATCTCGTCTATCCGGACCGAACTTTCCCCCCACCTCGACTCCGCCGAACCTCGAGAAAGCCTGCGCGTCGCAGCCACCGCGGGCATCAGGCTGCTGTGGAGGCATCCGTTCCTACGATTTGCCGTGCTGTGGGGCGCCGGGGTCAACGCCGTGTTCGCCACCGTGTACTACGGCGTGCTGCTGCTCGCCGCAGCCAGCGGCACGCCCGCGGCCACCATCGGGCTCGTCCTGGGGCTGGCGAGCGGCATCGGGATGATCGGCGCTCTGCTGGCGCCCACCCTGCTGCGGCTGGTACCCGCCGGCAGCCTCATCGTGACGACGAGCGTGGCGATGGTCGTGCTCGTGGCCGCCATGGGCCTTAACCAGTCGCTCTGGGCGCAGGGCGGACTGCTGGGGCTCGTCCTCCTGATCGCTCCCGCCATCAGCATCCTGTTCCAGTCGTACTCCATCGCGGTCATCCCGGCAGAGCTTCAGGGGCGGGCCGGTTCAGTGATGTCCTTCGTGGTCGGCTGCGCGCAGTTGCTGGCTCCCCTCACCGCCGGGCTGCTCGCCGGCGCCGTGAGCCCACCGGCTGCCAGCGCTCTGCTGGCGACCGTCCTGGCGGGCCTTGCGGTCTACGCGGTGTATGGCGGGCGACTGCTCTCGGCGGTGGTAGCCGGGAGCCAGGCCGCCGCAGGCGACAGTGAGCCAGTCTCAGCACTCCCAGCGGATCCTGTGTCCGTGCCGGGAGCGCCGCAAGGTTCAGTCCCGTCCTTCGACTCTGAGATCAGCGGGAAGTGAGCGCCATGGAACTCGTCCTGTCTTCTGCAGCAACGCAACTCGCATCGGTAGCCGAGTTGGCACCGCACCGGGCCAGCTCTGTCGGGCAGGCCGGGGGAGCCGTCCAGATCTTCGCCCACGATGCTCGCACCGGGCGCTCCCGGCAGGTGACGCGGCGACGTCAGGGCACCACGGTGGCCGACATCGCTCCCGACGGACGGCACATCTGGTGGTTCGACGACGACCTTGCCGGAGTCGGGCGCTGGCGCCGCCAGCCGTTCTCCGGTGGATCGGACGAGCTCGTACTGCCGGGGATCATGGCCGGCAGGCACGCCGGCCTCGCGCTGGCCTGCGACGAGACGGCCGCCATCGGAGTGCAGCATGCCGACCGCTGGACGGTCTACCTGCGAGACCCCGATGGTTCGGTGCGTGCCGTTCTGGACGAGCCCGGTGCCGGCGAGGCGATCGACGTCCTGGTCGATGGCGCGGGTCCACTCCTCGTCGTGGCGGGTGACCCGTCCGGCCCGCACGCCGTCCGCGTCCTCGACCAGAACGGCACCCCGGTGCACATCCTGAGCGGAGTGTCAGGTGCGCTGTGGTGCAGCGGTTTTGCACCCGATGTGCGGCAGTCGAGGTTGCTCGTGGTGAAGCAGACACCGGACGGCTACCTGGTGGGAACCTGGACTGCGGACGAGGGTGTGGTGCTGGCGGAGTGGGCTCCGTTCGACACCGAGATCAGCGCGTCCTGGTGCCCTGACGGTCGCGTTCTCGTCCGTCAGGACCGCTGCGCGCGCAGCACTCTGCACGTGCTCGATCTCGGTGCGCGGCAACGCCGTACGCTCTCGACGCCGGCTGGGACGATTCTTGACGCCCGAGCGCGGGCACGCGGTCAGGTCGATTATCTCTGGACGGACCAGAACACTCCACCAGAACGTAGATGCACGGATGTCGATGCACCGCAACGCTTCTCGTCCAGCTCGGTACAGGATCTCCACGTGCCCAGCCCGGCCGGGCCGATCCACGCCCTGCTCAGTACCCCCGCCGCCGGGTCAGCTCCATGGCCGACCGTGTTCCTCGTGCACGGCGGGCCCCACACCCACGACCGTGACGCCTACGACCCTGTGGTGAGCGTGCTCACCGGTGCAGGTCTGGCCGTGGTCCGGGTGAACTACCGCGGTTCCACCGGTTACGGACCTGGCTGGAAGAACGCTTGGGACGAGGGCGTGGGCCACACCCAGCTCGCCGATCTGGCCGCCGTCCGTGGGCAGCTGTGCGAGGCGGGACTGGCCCGGCCGGAGCAGATCGGCTTGGCGGGCTGGTCGTGGGGCGGCTACTTGTCGCTCCTGGGCGCCGGAGTGCAGCCGGAACTGTGGTGTGCCGTCGCCGCCGTGTATCCGATCGCCGACTATGTGGCCGCCTACGAGTCCAGTGACGTAGCCCTCCGCCTCTTCGACCAGCAACTGTTCGGCGGCACACCGGCGGAGGTGCCCGATCGCTATCGGCGAGCCTCGCCGATCACCTACGTAACCGATGTGCGAGCGCCTGTGCTCGTGCTGGCCGGCCGTTACGATCCGCGCTGCCCGCTGGGGCAGGTGGAGAACTACGTCAAGGCGCTCGACGCAGCCCACGGCGACGTGCGGCTGACCATCGCCGACAGTGGCCATGGCGGCCACGACGCAGACACCGAGACCCAGGTACTGGTCCGACTCGCGACGTTTCTCGCGACCACCGTGACCGGTGCCCATGCCGTCGCCCTGGTGGGCGGCCCCACAGACCAAGGGTCGATGCCCGACCCGGAAGGGAGGTGAGCATCATGAGGAAGACCGTCGTCAAGAACGACCCACTCGACATGGCGTCGCAAGACCGCGCCCGTCGTGTGGTGGTGGTGATCATCATCATCCAGCCCGCCCGTTAGAGCCCGACGTGATGGTGTCGGGGCGGGCGGATTCCGCCCCGACACCTCGGCTTACAGGCTACCTCGACCCAGCTCCTGTCGCGCCCGGCGCGACTCATCCATTGCTTGCATCTTCACATTCTCAGTAAGCCCACTCTGGAGGCTTCAATGCATATCGTCCTCGTCAACATGCCGTGGGCGCTGATCGATGTTCCGTCGTTGGCCGTCGGAATCCTTCGCCGCTCGGTGCTCGATTCCACGCCGACGGCCGAGGTCAGTGTGGTGCACGCGAACCTCGACTATGTCGATTGGTTGAGTGAACGCCGGGAGTTCGGCCTCGACGACTACTACTTCATGGCCCTTGACACGTATTTCGCAGGGCTCGGCGACTGGGTGTTCTCGTCCGCTCTCTACGACGACCCGAACTGGCGCACAGAGCACATCGGCGCGGACCTGGACTATGGCGACGCACGCAATGAGCTCGCCCTCGACCTGCATCGCAGCGCCGTCGACTTCGTGGCCGACCTGGCCCGCCGCGTGGTGGAGCTGCAGCCTGACGTGGTGGGCTTCACCTCGACGTTTCAGCAGAACACCGCCTCGCTCGCCGCCGCCAGAATGGTGAAGACCCTTGCGCCCCAGACCATCACGATGATGGGGGGCGCCAACTGCGACGGCGCGCAGGGAGCGGCGATCGCCCGCAACTTCCCGATGATCGACTACGTGGTGCGCGGTGAGGGTGAGCGTGTTATGCCACAGCTCGTCAGCTTGCTCGGCGGTACGCAGCCGCCCGATCCCACGGCGCTCGCGAGCATTCCCGGTCTGTGCTGGCGCGACGAGGCCGGCCAGGTGATGGCGAACCCGATGAGCACCACGCCGTTGCCGCCGGCGAGCATCGTGTCACCGAACTATGACGGCTATTTCGAGCGGCTCGACGAGAGCATCGCTCGAGACTGGGTGGAACCGAAGCTCGTGGTGGAGGGATCACGCGGTTGCTGGTGGGGCGACAAGCACCAATGCACCTTCTGCGGACTCAACGGCAGCTTCATGCAGTTCCGGAGCAAGAGCCCTGCCGCGTTCTACGACGAGATCCTCGAACAGGTGGCGCGCCATCAGGTACTCGATCTGTACGTGGTCGACAACATTCTTGACATGGGCTATCTCCGATCGCTGTTGCCGCGACTGGCCGAGTCGGGCTATGACCTGAGGGTTCAGTACGAGATCAAGTCGAATCTCAAGCGTGACCAACTGCGCGGCCTGGTGGAAGCGGGGCTGGTGAACGTGCAGCCCGGCATCGAGAGCCTGAGCTCACGGGTGCTCTCGATCATGGACAAGGGCGTCACCGGCTGCCAGAACGTCCGGATGCTGCGCGATGCCTCCACCGTGGGCCTATCGGTCTCGTGGAACTACCTCTTCGGTTTCCCGGGCGAGCTAGTCGACGATTACTTGCCGATCATCGAGCAGTTTCCCGCGCTGCATCACCTGCCGCCGTTGGAGGGAGTGGCGCGGATCGCCATCGAACGGTTCAGCCCCTACTTCGACCGTCCTGAGCTCGGCTTCGGCGACATCACGCCCGATCCGCAGTACCGGCGCACGTACGACCTGCCCGATACCGAGCTCACCGACCTCGCCTACCTCTTCGCCGCACCCCCGCTCGGCATCGACGACACCCTCGGTGACCGGCTCCGGGCGGCCGCGGCTCGCTGGCAGCGCGAGCACACCGAATCGAGCCTGTCGATGGTCGACTACACCACTCACATCGTGCTGGTGGCGCACCGCAAGGACTTCGACTGGCACCTGCATACGCTGCAAGAACCATTGGAACTCAACGTGTTCCGGCTGCTCGATCAACCGCACACGATCAGTTCCCTAAGCCGCAAGCTCGACGTGGCCCCGGCCGACATCGCTGCCGTCCTGGCGAGCTGGCAGCGATTGGGCATCGTCTTCCGCGACGACGACCACTACGTGCACGTGGTGCCGGCCGCCGTGAACCAGGAGCTCATCAAACTCCCGCGCCAGTACGACGAGGCGGGCACCGCCCTCCAGGGGGGCCAAGACCGGGTCGACCCAGAGCAGCCTGACCTTGCGCAGCCTGACCCTGCGCGGCTTGACCTTGCGCAGCCTGACCCTGCGCGGCTCGACTTGGAACAGCTTGACCTGAACCACGTGGATCGGCAGCCGGTGCCCCACAAAGAGACCGTAGGAGCGCAGTCATGACCATCACCCTCGGGCTCTGGCGGCACTGTGACCCGCCGCAGGCCATTCCCCACGTGCCGGACATCTTCTGGCAGGGCACCTCGACTCTCGAGGCATCCGACGACCCGGAGCAGTTCGCCGCCGCACTCTACGGCGACGGAATCCGCCGGGTGCAGCTCGAGGGCCTGGTGGACCTCAGCGGCGCCGCCGCCGAGGCGGACGTCATCCCGCGGCTCGCCCTGCTGGCCGCTCTCACGAGCTGGGGAATGGCGGTGGAGTGGGACGTGCGCTTCGGTGCCGACTCCGGCGTCTGGGTCTCGTTCAGTCACTTCGTGCCGCCTGCCCGACTGGAGTTCGCCGGCCTGGACTCGTCGGCAGCCGACCAGCCGCTGGCGAGTTGGCGCGAGCAGTTCTACCTCGGCAAGTGCCTCTACCGGCACGGCCCGGGCTTCGTCCAGGTGCGCGACCGGCGCGACGCCACCCTGCATCGGTTCACGATCGACGAGCCTGACTTCCTGGCGGCCGTCGAGCGGCTGAGCGCGGGCTGCCCCGCCCGTGACGTCGATCCGGACATCCTCGACGCCTTCGTCGCAGAGGCGCTCGTGGCCCTCATCGGACAGAACGCTTGGTGGATGCCGTACCGGGTGCAGCGCTGGCCGTGGCCCTCGTTCGCAGTGTGATCGAGCCGCCGCAGCGGTCGCCGGGCAGCCGGTCTGCGCGGGTTAGGGTCAATGCCTTTTCAGTTAGGGTTCGGGAGTTGGTGTCACCCCCGGGCCCAGACAAGCCCTGACCTTGGGAGTTGCGTCTGGCGTGGGAGGCGCCGCCTTTGTAGGTGAATCACGGTCTTGTCAGGCCTCTGATTCGATCTTCAACCTAAGACGCCTGACCCGGTGCCGACCGCGGCGGATAGACCGCGGACGGCAGCATCGAAGGACTCCACCCCGGGTTCCGGTGCTCAACCGGGTGCCAACCGCGGCGAATTCACCGCGGACGGCACCACCCAGCGCCCCCGGATCGTGATGGGTCGAGTCTGGCTTCGGCAGGGCTGTGAAGGGGGTCGGTTTCTGACGCTATGGCGATGCCCCGCCGGCCGGGGCATCGCCATAGCGCAGGAAAAGCCCGTGCCCTGCGACTGTCAAAACCTCCCGTTACGGAAGACCCGGGCAGGCTGCGGCGTCCCATCGCCCGGCTCCGTCTACCTGTCGCCTGGCCCTGCCCCGCGACACCCCACATAGATCGCGACACCCACACCCCGACGACTAACCCAACGGCATTGGGTTAGAGCCGGATAGGGCTTCGCGCCACCCCGAACAGCCAGACTCCCGCCACCGGCAGGGCGGGCCAGATCCACGTGAGCCCGTGCTCGTCGACGATGCCGAACTTCGCCATCACGGCGAGCCCGGCGCAGACGCACACGGTGGCCGCGACGGGCTTCCACACGGGCGGGGCCGGCCGGGGATCAGGAGCCACCTGTTCGACGCGGCCGAAGACCGCCACGAACACCGAGGTCGCTGCGACAAGAACAACCCACCAGAGCGGACGGGTGGCCCACCACAGCCCGGTCAGCGGTTCGAGCCGAAGGCCGAAGCCGCCGAGCAGCAACGACGAGACGGCGATGACGCAGATCATCGCGGTGATGTGCCACAGGTACCAGGTCATGATCCGCGTGTTCACGGCCACCGTCGCCCACCAGACCCGGGGCCGCTGCAACCACGAGGCCAGACGCCGTTCGGCCAGCAACACCAATCCGATCTGCGCCATGCCGAGGAAGGCCAGCGTGATCCGCGTGGGTGCGGAGTTATTGATCTCTTCGCCGGCAACGCCGATCATCGACACCGGATACGGTCCGACGCCAACGAGCAGGGCCAGGCCGAGCAATCCGACGGCGGCCAGGGTGAGGCGACGTCGAGCGCCGTTGAGCCGGCCGTCGAGCCACGCCACTCCCAGTTGGTGCACGCACGCCCACACCAGGAGGTAGTTCGGGTAGCCCGCGAGCTCGTTGTGCGTGTGAAGGCTCACCGCGTCGACCGCCCCGGCCGCCGCCAACCCCACCGCGATACTGACGAAACCGTAACGCTCCCAGAGCCATAGGCAGCCCGGGGCCACCGCCACCACGAGCACATAGGCCGCCAGAAACCAGGTGGGAATCAGCGATACCTGGGAGGCCCTGCGCAGAGTCTCCGGTGAAATTCCCAGCGCGAGGCAGGCCGCTGCGCCCACCGTCCAGGCGATCAGGAGCGGGACGATCGGGATTGCCAACCGACGCAGTCGCGCCCGTAGCCAGGCCGAATACGGCAGGTGCTTGGCCCGCGACGAACGCCACGACAGCGCGTTGGAATAGCCACCGACGAAGAAGAACAACGGCATGACCTGAGCCACCCAGGTGATCGGGTGCGTCCACGCCGCCTCGTCGAGCACAGCGTGCGCGCTGACGTCGGTGCCCGACGTCACGTTCACCGCGGCGATCGTCCAATGACCGAAGACGACGACGGTGATGGCGGCTGCCCGCAGGAAGTCGACCACGCGGTTGCGTGTGGCCGGGGTCGCGGCGTGTATTCGCTCGGCACGAGTGCTGGTCACCTGATGACTATCGGCACTCGCGCATCGTCACACCAGTCGTGCCGTCATAACGATCAGCCGACCTCGTCGGCCACCATTCGGCGCAGGATCCGGCGGACGGCGATCACGGCCGCGTCGGCACCCACCGCCACCTCGCGGCGAGGGCCGTCGGTGTCGACGACCGTCTGCATGACCTCGAGAATGTCCTTCACCCGGCGGTAGTACTCGGTGAAGATCGGGCGCAGCCGCTCAGTGGTCTCGTCGTCGGTGGCGAAGTTGCGCGACACCCGCCAGAAATGCCGGGTCACGTTGGGCTCCACCGGCGCCAGCGCGTGCGTGAAACGGAACGTCGCCGTCGACGATCCAGCCAGGTCGACGTCCCAGCGGTCGACCCACAGGCCGGGACTGATGAACGCGCCCTCCTCGTGCTGCGGGTACGTGTCGCCGGCACTCACGCCGAGGGCCGCCGCGTGGTAGTCGGGCAGCGGTGCCGGGGGGTAGTCGCGCTCGAAGCGGACGGTCGTCTCCGACACCGTGACCGTGAGCGGTGGTGGGGCAGAACGCAACACGGGCGGTGAGATCTCCGGGTGCACCACGGCGACGTGGGTGATGTCGGCGAAGTTCTCGTGCAGCATCGGCAGGGCGGCCGACGTCTGCCACTGCGCGCCGAAGGTGGCCCAGCCGGGTGCCGACAGCCATGGCGTACGCGGTGCTGGCCGCTGTGCGGCCAGACTCGGTTCGCCGAGCCACACCCAGACGAACGAGCCGTCGTCGTGCACCGGGAACGACTCGACCGTTGCCCCGATCGGCACGTTGGGCTGGGTCGGGACGCGCAACAGTGTTCCGTCAGGACCGTACTGAAAGCCGGTGTAGCCGCTGATCACCGTGTCGCCCTCGAGCCGGCCCAGACTGAGCGGGTAGGGGCGGTGCACGCACCGGTCGTGCAGCGCCACCGGCATGCCCGCCTCGGTGCGGTAGAGCACGAGCGGCCGAGACAGCACGCGTCGCGCGAGCAGTGTGCGCCCCACCTCGGGGCTGGCGGCGGCTGCGTACCAACAGTTGCGGGGAATCGTCAGGCTCATCGACGGTGCCTCATCACAGGTCGAGCGTCAGGCGCCCCGAACGGCACCGTGACACGCAGATCATCATGGTCTCGTTGCTCTCCTGCTCTTCGGGCGACAGCACGGAGTCGCGGTGGTCGACCTCCCCGTCCAGCACCTCGGTCTCGCAGGTGCCGCAGATGCCCTCCAGGCAGGAACCCAGGACGGAGACCCCGGCCGCACGCACCACGTCGAACACGCTGCGATCGGGGGGGACGGTCACGGTCAGCCCGGATCGCGCCAGCACCAGCTCGAACGAACGCTCGCCGCCGGCGGGCGCCGCAGCTTCCTTGGCTGCGAAGCGCTCGAGGTGGCACGCGCCCGACGGCCAGCTCTCACAACGGGTTTCGACCGCAGCCAACAGTCCCTCGGGCCCACAGGTGTAGACGAGGGTGTCGGCATCGGGCTCGCCGAGCAACCGGTCGAGATCGGGGCGGCCGGCTGTGTCTTCGGGCACCAACTGCACGCGATCGCCGTAGCCGATCAACTCGTCGGTGAAGGCCATCGAGTCGGCGCTGCGGCCTCCGTAGCAGAGCTGCCACTGCGCACCCCGGGCATGCACTTCGGCGATCATCGGCAGCAATGGGGTGATGCCGATACCGCCGGCGATGAACAGGTAGCGCCGGGCCGGGGCCAACGGGAAGTGATTGCGCGGCCCGCGCACCCGCACCGTGGAGCCGGCCTTCAGCTGCTCGTGCACGCGTACCGAACCGCCTCGGCTGTCGGGGGCTCGCAAGACGGCGATGCGGTAAAGGTGATCGTCGCCGGGCGATCCGCACAGCGAGTACTGCCGCACGAGATCGTCGTCGAGCATCAGGTCGAGGTGGGCGCCCGGAGTCCAGCCGGGCAGCCGCTCGCCATCGGGGCTGGCCAGGGTGAGCGCCACCACGTCATGGGCAACGGTCTCGACCGACCGAACGACGAGGTCGGTCTCCACCTCTCTGAGGAGGGTCTCGGGCATGGGCGGCTCGCTCCGCGACGGGGGCCTGGCAGGCCCGGCAGGGTTGGTCGTTCGGGTCCAAACGATATGGGGAGTCGGGTTGCCGCGCAACCCTGTAGGTCGAACTATCCTCGGACGGGTGCGCGCCCTCGTCATCGTTCACGACCACTCCTCGCCGCCCGGGCCGTTGGGGGAAGCGCTGCAGCGCAACGGCTTCCAGCTCGTCGAGCACAAGATCGCGCAGTCCGACGGCGATCGCAGCGACCCGGGGCTGCCCGACGCGGCAGGCTTTGACGTCGTCGTCGTGCTCGGCTCGGCGCGTGCCGTGTACGACCCGGCGGTGAGCGCATGGGTAGAACCCGAGAAGGCGTGGCTGCGCCGGGTCGATGCGGAGGGGGTTCCGGTGCTCGGAGTCTGTTTCGGTGGGCAGTTGCTCGCGGCGGTCCATGGCGGGCAGGTGCGCCGTAGTGAACGCAGCGAGATCGGTTTCCGTCAGATCGACAGCGATGACGAAGACCTCGTCGCATCGGGCCCATGGTTCGAATGGCATTCCGACTGCTGGACGCTACCGCCCGGTGCCACCGAGATTGCCCGCAATGCCGTGTCGTCGCAGGCCTTCGTGCTGCGGCGCAACCTCGCCCTTCAGTTTCACCCCGAAGTTCTCTCCAGCACCTTGCGGGGCTGGCTCGATGACGGCGGCACGGCGGTGGCGATCGCGGAGGGGCTAGACCCCGAGGCGCTACTGGCCGAGGCCCTGGCCGCCGATGGCCGCTCCGCGGCGCGTGCGCATGTGCTGGTGGAGGCGTTCCTGCGGCGGGTCGCCGGGTTCCCGCCTTCGTAAGGGCGCCAGCATCACGCGGTGTCCACAGACCCGTCACTCTGGATGGTTGTGCACACCTTGGGTCCGGGGCGCTCCGAGGCGGTGCCGGCTCACGCAGACTGACTCGGGTGAGGAGGTCAGCTGTGATGAGTAAGCCGGTCGGGGTGCATCCGCCATGGTGAACAGCCTTGGGCGGCACCTGAGTCCGCCGGGAGCCTGGAGGCGTGCCCTGGCCGAAGTCTCGGCGGTGCTGCTGCCCTTGGCCTGCGCCGGCTGCGGCCGTCCTGACGAGGCCTGTTGTCGTCGGTGCCGTGCCTTGCTGACGGCCACGCCTCAGCCGGTGTGGTGCCTCGCCGGGGCGCCGTCTCCGCTGCTCGATGGCGTCGAAGCCTGGGCCGTGGCCCGCTATGAAGGCTCGGTACAGAACTTGGTGATCGCGTGGAAAGACCGTCGACGGGTTGACCTCACCGTCGTCCTGGGTGCTGGAATGGCTCGTGCCGCAACGGCTCTCATCGGTGCAACGCTGGGTGGGCGGAGTTCTGTGGCGCTCGTGCCCGTGCCGTCGGCGGCGCGGGCCGTCAAGCGCCGAGGCTCTGACGTGGTGGGCAGCGCCGCGGGGCTTGCGGCGAGACGGCTGGCTGCGCGCGGCCTTGCCGTACGGGTCGAGCCGGTGCTCTCGCAGGCAGGTCGAGTAGCAGACCAGTCGGGCCTGGGCGCCGAGCAACGACGCGACAACGTTTCGGGCAGATTTCGCTGCGAGCGTCGGCTCGATCGTGCCAGGGTGGTGATCGTGGACGACGTCGTCACAACCGGAGCAACCATGGCCGAAGCCGTGCGTGTGCTGCGCTGCAGCGGCGCCGAGGTGGTCGGTGTAGCCGCGGTCGCGGCCACGCCACGCCGCCACAGCAGTCCACACCTTCCCGGTACGCGACGGGAGGACTAGCGTTTGTCTATGGAGCGCCAATCACGTCGCGCCAGTGCCCACACTGCACTGCGTTTGCCCGCCACCAGGGCGGCCCCGCTGAACACCGGCGGGAGGTGAGGCTCGCGAACTTCCCCCAGCGCTCACGACGCCTCGGCCCGAGGCCAGGTCGACTCGATTCATCATCAGCAGATCCATGGTTCGAGAGGAAGCACCAGTGGACATCGTCATCACTGCCAGGCACGCAAGCGTCAGCGATCGTTTCCGGCGTCAGGCCGAGGAGAAACTGGAGAAGGTGTCCCAGCTCGCTCCTCGCGCGCAGCGTGTCGACGTGTTGGTTTCACACGAGCACAACCCACGCCAGGCATCTCGGCGTGAGCGCGTGGAATTGACCGTGCGCGACCGGGGCCCGGTGATTCGGGCCGAGGCGTGCGCCGACGATCTCTACGCAGCTCTTGACGTGGCGCAGGAGAAACTCCTCGAACGCCTCAGGCGCGCCCGCGACCGGCGCAAGGTGCACCACGGCCGGCAGACCCCCACCTCGCTGCGCGCCACGGCGCCTGCCACGGATGATGCGCTCGCGGCAGAAGATCACGTCCCCGCCGAAGACGCCGCCGAGGTCTCGCCCATTGAGGTGCGCGAGAAGGTGCACACCGCAACGCCGATGAGCCTCGACGACGCGCTCTACCAGATGGAGCTCGTCGGTCACGATTTCTACCTCTTTGTCGATGCCAGTTCGAGTGTGCCCAGCGTCGTCTACCGCCGCCGCGGCTGGAGCTACGGAGTGTTGCGCCTCGACCACAGCGACGAGGAGGAGCAGGAGACCGCCTGAGCCGGACGGTGTAGCCAGGGCTACTGACCGTATGACATCCGCCTTGGTGAAAACCCCTCTGCGTCAACCCGTGCCGTGTCAGTATGAACGGCACGGGTTGCTGCGCAGAGTCGCGGAAACCGGGCGAAACCAGCTGCGAACAGACGAGTCTCGGGAGGAACGAAGATGGATTCCACGGTGCGCGTCCTCATGTTGGACGATCAGCACCTGAGCCGGCGAGGCCTGGAGCTCGTGCTCGGCGCGGCCGACGGCATCGAGGTCGTGGGTGGCCTCGACGCCGACGCCGGAGACAACCTCGTCATCGACCTTCGTCCCGACGTGGTGCTGGTCGGCTCAGATCGCCGTGACCCGGTGGGTGCGGCCACCTGCTCACGAGTCAGGGCCGCAGTGCCGCAGGCACGCATCATCGTCCTGACCTGTCGTGGGCAGCAGCGGGCGGAGGTCGCCGGCGCAGCCGATGGATCCCTCGCGCGCAACTCCTCGGCCACCGAGGTGGCCGACGAGATCCTCCGGCTGGCGCATTCGCAGGAGTGATCGCGATCGGTCGCGCGCGGCGCGCCGTCTCCCTCTGCGCATACGTCAGGTAACGGGCATACTGCGAGAGAGCCCGCTGAACGCGGCGGGAGTTTCTCGTCCAGAGGAGAGACCTGTGTCCAGCAGCAGTGACGAATCGGTGGTCGGCCCTTCGGCGGCCGCGGCTTCTCCATCGTCCTCAAGCAGGAGCGTGCCGAGTCCCAAGAGTTCGGCCCTGGTCACACAACACGGCCGCACCACCATCGCCGACTCGGTGGTGGCCAAGATCGCGGGCATCGCCACCAAGGACGTTGCCGGGGTGTATGCCGTCGGCGGCGGTGCCGCTCGTGCGGTGGGTGCTATCCGCGAGCGCATTCCCGGCGCTCGGGTCAATTACACCCAGGGTGTGTCGGTGGAGGTCGGCGAACGCCAGGCGGCCGTCGATCTGCAGATAGTGGCCGACTACGGCGTGCCCATCGCAGAGCTGGCCGAAGCGATCCGGCGTAACGTCATCACGTCCATCGAGCGGATGACCGGTCTTGAGGTCACCGAGGTCAACATCGATGTGCAGGACGTGCATCTGCCGCAGGAGAACTCTCCGGAGGACGAGAACTCCGTCGAACCCGCCACCCGGCCCACGCGAGTGGAGTGAGCGGAGCCGACGCGATGGATGCCGAGAGCACCTGGCCGGACGACCCGGCCGACGAGGTCGCTCGCATCGTCGCGAGCGTTCCCGGAGTGGCAGGCCTGAGCGCCGGTGCCTTCGGTGATGTGAAGACCTATCTTCCCGGCCGCCGGGTGGTGGGAGTGCGCCAAGGCCGTGGCCTCACCGAGGTCTCCATCGTTCTCGCCTGGGGCGCTGCGGCCCCGAACACGGTGCGGCTCATCAGGTCTCGGGTAAGTGCGGCCGTGGGCGGTCAGGTGGACGTGATGGTAGCCGATGTTGCCGGTCCGGATGCTCTGCCCGTGACGGGGGAGGACTTGTGAACGGCCCTGTCGACCCGGAGGAGCGGGCGCGGTGGCGAGCAGCCCGGGCAAGGGTCGCCCGCCACCATCACCCTGACCTCGGCGGCGATCCCGACGAGTTCATCGCAGCCCTCGCCGAGGTCGACGCCCAATACGCGCTGCCCACGATGACGCAGGCGCGGCGCTGGACAACGATGCGTCGCCGGGTGAAACGTCAGGTGCGTCAGTCGAAACAAGGGCTGCGGACCTTCCGCTCCAGATTGCCCAAGGGCATGCCCGGCTCACGTCGCTATTTCGAGTTGTAGACCACCATGGTTTTTTCAGCAGAAAGCAGCAGGAGGACAGCGATGAACAAGACGACCACGGGTCTCGTCTCCGGCCTGGCACTCGGCCTGGGCGCCGCCACCGGAGGGTTCTGGGGCTTTCTCATCACGGCGGTGCTCGGCGCGATCGGCTTGGGAGTGGGCGCCTTTCTGGAGGGCCGACTCGATCTGAGCCACCTCGGCCAGTCTTCGGGTCGTAGGCGTGTCTGAGGGAGGCACCCACGTCGCGGGCACCAGGTCCGCGGGGAATACTGACCTGCCAGAGGCGGGCAAGCGCGGCCGGCTGGCGATTGCCGACCAGGTCGTCAGGAGCATTGCCCGGTTGGCGGCGGCCGAAGTGAGCGGAACCGTGCCCGGTGAAGGCGGTTGGCACGCCCGTAGGCTGCCTCGCGCCCAGGCTCGCGTCGCAGGTGACCGGACGCGGGTGAGCGTGGAAGTGGGGGCGCGATGGCCGAGCCCGTTGCCAGTGGTGGCGGCGGCCGTGCGAGACACGGTGGCCAGTCGGCTGCGTGAGTTGACCGGACTGACGGTCGACGCGGTCGACGTCACCGTGGAGGCCGTACTGCCGCCGGACGAGGTCCAGCAGAATCGGAGCGTTCAGTGAGCACGCGCAAGGTCAGGCTCGCCAAGCCCCCGGGCGCAGCTGCCGCGTCCGTCGCTGGGCCGCTGGCGCCCGGGCCAGGCCCCAAGGGACTCGCCGCGGCCTCCTGGGTCGCCATTCTGCTGGCGCTGTTGCTCTTTGCCGCGGGGGTGGTGGCGATCTACGACGCCGTCGTCGGGTGGGGGTTCACGTCGGGCCCAGCGGTGATCGGTGGCGCCCTCGAGAAGGGCCAGGGAATCGAGGCGGGCCAGCTGATGCTGTGGATCAGTATCGCGCTGGTGGTCATTGCCATCGTGGTGTTCGTGCCCGCCTGTCGGCGGCGGCCGGAGCGGGCCTACCGGGTCAAGGCCGCAACCGGTGTGTACCTGGTGCGGGCCGACGCCTGCCGGCTGGTGGAAGTGGGCTTGCGCGACGTGCCTGGTGTGCTGAGCGTGCGTGCCTGGCCTGTGCGCTCAGGTGTCCAGGTCGACCTCGAGACCACGGGAGGCGACACGATCGAAGCCACCGTGCGAGCGGCCGCCGTCGCACTGCTAAAAGGTCTGGACCCTCCCATCACTGTTTCAGTGAAGGCACGCAGCACGCGTCCCCCTGCTGAGGTGAAGTCGTCATGAGCCCCGTTGCCCGAGCCCTTGACAGGGTAGTACTGAGCCTGCTCGCCCTGCTGTTGCTAGCAGCCGGCCTCGCCGGTATCGCGTGGGCGACTCGGACGGTGGGCTGGCTGCCCTGGCCTCACGCAGTACGTACCCTGCCCGGGACCGTCTCCCTGGCCGCAGCGCAGGAGCAGACCCGCACCAGCTGGTGGCCCTGGGCCCTGCTGGTGGCGGGCATCGTCCTGGTTCTGCTGTCGCTGCGGTGGCTTGTGGCGCACCTGCCGGTGCGGCGAGTTGGTCACCTGCGACTGCCCGGTGACGACACTGGCCGGCTACTGGTCGACGGCCGGTCAGTGGTCGACGCGGCGGCGGTGGCCTACAACTCCTACCCGGGGGTCGACAGTGCCGTCGGATCACTCGACCTGATCGATTCCCGGCTCGTGGCCCGGGTGCAGGCCACCATCGAGCGGGATGCCGACCTGATCGACCTCGGCCGCGCCGCAGACGAGGTCTCGGCGCAGCTACGTCAGGTGGTGGGCCGCGATGACCTCGCCATGAGCTTCGTGCTGCGCGTTGCGCCTGTCTCCTCGAGCAGAGTGGAGTGAGCTGCAGACTGGCGTGAGCTGCAGACTGGAGTGAGCTGCAGACTGGAGTGAGCTGCAGGGCTCAACGCAGAGCTGACGGGTGCGCCCAGGCCTCGTCCAGTTCGTCGGCCACCAGGTCGTAGCGCAGGTGGTCGTCGATCGCTCCGTCACCCAGCACCTCGGCCCGCCGATCTACCCCGGCCGGGCGCAGTCCGGCGCTGAGTGCCACCCGCTGCGAGACGAGATTGCTGCCGGCAACGCGTACCAGCACGCGCAGCAGACCGAGCCCGCCGTCGGCGACGGGCAGCAGCGAGTGCCGGCAGACCGCTCGCAACGCGCCTCGCGCGAAACCGAGCCGGCGCGCGTCGGGGTGCATCCAGTAGCCGATCTCGCCGCTGACCGAGGTGCCGGCCGCCAACCCCGACACGCTGATCTGACCCAAAAGCTCGTCGGGCTCGTCCACCTGGGCGACGGCCCAGCTCAGCCCGTTGCCGCCGGCTTGTTCCTCCTCGGTCCACAGCAAGTAGGCGGCCGCGTCCTCCAGGCCGTACCCCCGGGGTACCAGTGGCAGGAACTGTTGCGTCCGTGGATCCCGACACGCCTCCACGATCCGGTCCAGGTCGCCGGGAGTGGTGGGCCGCAGCAGCAGCTCGCCCATTTCGATCACCGGCGGCTCCAACCAGGGCAGCAACGGCTGCAACGCCTCTCCGCGAAGCAGGGTGCCGATCCAGCCAGGCCGCACGTTGGGCGGGCCGGGGCCGGTGCTGTCGGCCAACAGCCCGCGCACCTGGCCCTCCACCTGAAAGCCGCACGCCCAGACTGCCCTTCGCGCGGGCCAGTTGCCCACGGCAGCCTCCCAGAGCAGTGCCTGAAGGTCTGCCCCCTCCGGGTCGAGGGCCCACCGGCTCACCGTCCGCAGGGCCGCGGCGGCGTACCCCTGTCCTCGCGCCTCCGGCTCCAGTTCGAAGTCGATGCTGCCCCGGCTCGGCCGGAACCTCAGCCGCAGCCGGCCCACGACCCCGGCCTGCGGGTCGTCGGGCAGACGCAGGCTCCAGCCGTGCGCCTGCGCGACATCGAGATGCACGGTGACGCCGGCACGGGTCTGCGCCGTCAAGGCCGGCAGCTGCATTGCCCTACTGTGGCAGGCCACGCAGTGCTCGGGCACGAAACCACCGGCTGCGCCGTTTGCCGACTGGAAACGTTCGCGATCTGCGAACCGTCAGTCACATACCGGGCACATCGTTACGATGGCTGACGAGACGTTGATGCCGGTCGAAAACAACAGGGAGTTGAGCACGTGCCGATCCTCGAGCGGATCCTTCGCGCCGGTGAAGGTCGCATGATCAAGAGGCTGGATTCCCTGGCCAGACAGGCAACAGCCCTCGAACCGGACTTCGAGGCGATGAGCGACGCCGAACTGCGCGAATGCACCGATCGCTACAAGGAGCGCCTGGCCGACGGCGAGAAGCTCGACAACCTGCTGCCGGAGGCGTTCGCCACCGTGCGCGAGGCGGCCCGGCGCTCGCTGGGCCACCGGCACTTCGATGTGCAGCTCATGGGGGGAGCCGCACTGCATCAGGGAAACATCGCCGAGATGAAGACCGGTGAGGGCAAGACCCTGGTGGCCACCGCACCGGCCTATCTCAATGCGCTCACTGGCAAGGGAGTGCACGTGGTGACGGTCAACGACTACCTGGCGCACTACCAGTCCGACCTGATGGGCCGGGTGTATCGCTTTCTGGGCCTGACCACCGGTTGCGTGCTCGACACCATGACGCCCGCGCAACGACGCGAGCAGTACGGGTGCGACATCACCTACGGCACCAACAATCAGTACGGCTTCGACTACCTGCGCGACAACATGGCGTGGTCGGCCGACGAGATGGTGCAGCGCGGCCATCACTACGCCATCGTCGACGAGGTCGACTCGATCCTCATCGACGAGGCCCGCACGCCGCTCATCATCTCCGGCCCTGCCACCGGCGACGCCACCCGCTGGTTCGCCGAGTTCGCCAAGATCGCGCAGCGGCTTCGCGCTGAGCGCGACTACGAGTTCGACGAGAAGAAGCGCACTGTGGGCATTCTCGAGCCGGGTATCGAGCGAGTCGAAGACTATCTGGGCATCGACAACCTGTACGACTCCATCAACACCCCGTACGTCGGTTACCTGAACAATGCCGTCAAGGCCAAGGAGTTGTTCAAGCGCGACAAGGACTACGTGGTGGCCAATGGCGAGGTCCTCATCGTCGACGAGCACACCGGCCGCATTCTGGCCGGGCGTCGCTACAACGAAGGGATGCACCAGGCCATCGAGGCCAAAGAGGGCGTGGAGATCAAGGCCGAAAACCAGACCCTGGCCACCATCACCCTCCAGAACTACTTCCGGATGTACGACAAGCTCGCGGGCATGACGGGTACCGCCATGACCGAAGCGGCCGAGTTCCAGTCCACGTACAACCTCGGCGTCATTCCGATCCCCACCAACCGTCCCATGGTTCGGCTCGACAAGACCGACATGGTCTTCAAGAACGAGGTGGGCAAGTTCGACGCGGTGGTGGCCGACATCGCCGAACGCCACGCGACCGGCCAGCCCGTGTTGGTGGGCACGGTGAGCGTCGAGAAGAGCGAGTACCTCTCGTCGAAGCTCGCCGAAGCGGGTGTGGAGCATGAGGTGCTCAACGCCAAGCAGCACGAACGAGAGGCGGCCATCGTTGCCATGGCCGGGCGCAAGGGCGCGGTCACTGTGGCCACGAACATGGCCGGACGAGGCACCGACATCATGCTCGGCGGCAATGCCGAGTTCCTGGCCGTGGCCCAGATGAGCGAGCGCGGTCTCGACCCCGCTGAGAACGCCGACGAGTACGAGAAGATCTGGCCCGAAGTGCTGGCGGCGGCCGAGGAATCGGTCAGCGCCGAGCACGACGAGGTCACGGAGCTCGGCGGGCTCTACGTGCTCGGTACCGAACGGCACGAGTCACGCCGGATCGACAACCAGTTGCGCGGCCGGTCCGGCCGCCAGGGCGACCCGGGCGAGTCGCAGTTCTACCTGTCGTTGGGCGACGATCTGATGCGGTTGTTCAACTCCGGTATGGCTGCCTCGCTGATGGATCGCACCGGCCTGCCCGACGACCTGCCGATCACCTCCAAGCTGGTGGGTCGCTCGATCGAGAGCGCGCAGAACCAGGTGGAGGCGCGCAACTTCGAGATCCGCAAGAACGTGCTCAAGTACGACGACGTGCTCAACCGGCAGCGTGAGGTGATCTACGGCGAACGTCGTGAAGTGCTGCACGGCGCCGACCTGCACGAGCAGATCAGGCACTTCATCGATGACGTCGTCGATGGCTACGTGCAGGCGGCCACCGCCGAAGGCTTCGGCGAAGACTGGGACCTGAACAAGCTGCTCGACGCCCTCAGGCCGATCTACCCGGTCTCGCTCACGGCCGACGAGCTCATCGAAGAGGTGGGTGGTGCAGGTCAGCTTTCGGCGGCACGGCTGTCCGAAGAACTGCGCAGCGATGCCCAGACCGCTTACGACGAGCGCGAGGAGACCTTGGGCGGCGAGGCTATGCGCGAGCTCGAACGCCGCGTCGTGCTCTCGGTGCTCGACCGCAAGTGGCGCGAGCACCTGTACGAGATGGACTACCTCCAGGAGGGCATCCAGCTTCGGGCGATGGCGCAGCGCGACCCCCTGGTGGAGTACCAGCGTGAAGGCTTCCAGCTGTTTCAGGCGATGACCGAGGCCATCAAGGAGGAGTCGGTCGCCTACCTTTTCAACCTCGAGGTGCAGGTGGCAGAGCCGCAGGACGCTGTGGACGCCGACTTCCACGAGGCGCCCATGTTGCAGGCCAAGGGGCTCGATCGTCCCAACCAGTCGCAGCCGCTCACCTACTCGGCACCCGGCGAGGACGGGGACGTCGACGTCACCTCACAGGCTGGTCCTGCTGACGCCGAGGCCGACGCCAACAAGCCGGTGAGCAAGGCGCGCCGCAAGCGCGATCGTCGCCGCTGAGGTTCGGACACTCTGAGGTTCGGGCACTTTGAGGTTCGGGCACTTTGAGGTTCGGGTAAGTCTGAGGCTCGGGCCACTGAGCTAGAGGGCTGCGAAAGGTGGTGCGGCTCAGCCGATTTCGAGGGCTGTGGCGCGCCAGCGGCCGTCCAGCGCCTCAAGTCGCACGGCCACCGCGCGGATTCGCTCGGAGTCGACCACGACCGCGCTGGCCTCAGCCACCCGATCGTTGGGACGGCACACGCGCACCGCCCGCACGACCGGTGGGCGGCCCGGGACGCTCGGACGTCCCACCCGGGCGGCGACGGCCGCGCGCCGGGCCAGGGCGGCGTGCACATCCTGACTGGTCCAGCGCACGAGTTGACTGGCCGGGCGCACCCCGGCCAGCACTTCGACGACCGCCGGCGCCAGCGTGGCGATCGTGCGGCGCGGGTCGGGAAGGCCGGACGGGCTGGTGCCTGGTATGTGCGGCTCTGATGTGCCGGCCTCTGGTGTGTCGATACCCGTACTGGCGAGCGTGTTTTGCCTCTCGGGCCCAGTGCGAGCGAAACCAGGGCGCCACCGTGCGTTGGCCGGATCGACCGCGCCGGGGTCGAACGCCAGCGTGTCCTGCCCCGGTGATGGGCTCTGTGGCACGGCCCGCAGCGATGCCACGGGCACGGGGGCCGGCTCGGTGACGGGAACGGGGAGGATGCGACCGCGCGCAGCCGATGGACGATAGGTCTCGAACGGTTGGGCAGACATGGCAACTCCTGGATGAGGGACGTTCTTCGGGTGCGACGACGGGACGCGCGGCAGTGGGCTGGCGCGTCGAAGGTGGGGTAGGTGAGGGTGGGAGAGTTTGAGGCCGGACGCGCCTCAACTGGGCGCGCCTCAGCTGGGCGCGTGGAGGATCTGGCCGGGACGAATGGTGTTGGGGTCGTGGCCGATGACCTGCTTGTTCGCCTCGTACCACCTGGGCCAGGCATCGGCGATCTCTGCCGCCGAGGCGTTCTCGCCCAGATGCCGAGCTGCGATGCGCCACAACGAGTCTCCGCGGAGCACCACGACCTCGTCGGCACCGGGCATCTGGTCGGAGCGCGGAGTGGAGACCACGAGCGAGTCCGCCGGTGGTGTGGTCTTCAGCGGGACGAGGGGAGTGCTGGGCAGCCACGGGGTGGGGGAGTCTCTGGTGGCCGGCGTACCGTCCCGTGACGATGAATTGGCCGATGGCGAACTGGCCGATGGTGAACTGGCTGATCGTGAATCGGCGGACGGAGTGCTGACCGGGGACGGCACTGTTGTCGCGGCCGGGGCGTCGGCCGTGGCGCCGCCCCATCCCGGCGCGCCGAGTTCCAGGCCGGCACCGGTCGGGGTGGAGCTGATGGACCTGCTGGCCGTGGGGGCCGGAGCGGTCGGAGTGGCAGCATGCGCCGCGGCGGGCGCCAGCACGAGGCCGGCCCCCAGCGCCATCGTGACTGCCCGGTGCACGATCACAGGAGAGAAGCGCGGCCTGGCGGCTCCGCGCAGCACCTGAACGGTGCTCGCACTCACGCTCGCGCCCAGCCAGACCATCACGATCGTGGCGCCGCCGGCGGCGACGACGTTGACGAGTGGATCGAGTTCCCAGGCTCCACTGGCTGCCAGCTGCCGGCACGACGAGGCCATCGCGAGCACCAGTCCCAGGCTGGCGCCGGCCAGCGCGATGACGGCGAGCACGACGCCGACGACTCCCGCAGCACGGGCTCGAGTGGGTCGCCTTGCGGTCGGATGCACCGTTGCCGTGGTTTCTGACATGGCTGGAAGTCCCTTGCATGTGTTTGATGAAGTTTGTTGTCGAGTGAAGGTGATAGTAACCGTAGACCCCTCGCTCTAGGCAAGCGTGTTCACTCACATGGGCGCTAACGCTGCGACATACGTGCCATACAGCGCGCAAGGATGGCGGTAGGGGTGAACTCTGTGTGACGGCCTAGGTGGGCGCCGCGCCCCCACGTACCGTGAAGGCCATGCGGTGGGAGGCCCTGTTCGACGACTTGGAGGCTCAGCTCGCGCAGCAGGAGGCGCGAGAGCTCTCAGCGGAGATCTCAGAGCGGGTGCGGGCTGAGCGGGCGCGCGTCAGTCTGGCCGAGCGGCTGCTCAGCCACCTGGGCCGGCCGTTACGGCTTCGGCTGGGCAGCGGAGAGCTCGCCGGCGTGGTGCGTGATGTGGCTCCGGCCTGGCTCGTGCTCAACGACCCCAGCGCTCAGGTTCTGGTGCCCATCTCGGCCATCGTGACCGTCGAGGGCCTGGGCCGGGCAGCGGCATTGCCGCCGGGAAAGGTGTTGCGCTCCTTGGGGTTCGGGCATGCCCTACGTGCGCTGGCGCGCGATCGAGCGGCTGTGCGAGTGCAGACCAGCGCAGGCGCACTGCACGGCACGATAGACCGGGTGGGAGCAGATCACCTCGATCTCGCCCAGCACGAGCCCGGGCAGTATCGACGGCCGGGCAACGTGGCTTCGGTGGCCACCGTGGCGTTCGCACACGTCGACTGGGTGCGGAGCGCGCTCCAGTGACGGCGCTCAGCCGAGCAGGATCAGGACGAGACGTCTTCGTCGTCGGGAAGGTGGCCGGCCATCACCGACTGGCGGGTCTCGGCGTACTTGCGCTGGATGTAGTCCTCCAGCACCGCGGTCTCGATGCGCCACTGCCCACGCCCGCCGACCTTGATGGCGGGCAGATCGCCCGAGCGCACCAGTGCGTAGGCCTGGGCGGAGGACACGTTGAGAATCTCGGCTACATCGGTCAGTGGCAGAAAACGGGAAGGCATGGCTGGGACTCCTCGACGACACACATCTACCGGTTCGCTGGTCGGCCCGCTCGCCGATGGATCGCGGGCAGGTCGGATCACGGGAGGCCGGATCGCGTGCAGGCAGATGCTCCTGGGCTGGCAACACTCGAAGTCTGGCACACGCTGCCGACAATCGACTCCTCATGTGGACAGCCAGACGTCGATTCCAGTTGTTCGGCTTCAATAGGCATCGTTTAGGGCGGGTAACAGGCTTATGTTGTCGAAGGGGGAGGCGCGTAGATGACACGATCCACGGGCCGGGCCGGTGCGGCGGAACTGCCTGCGCCCGTCGCGAGTCGGATCCGCAGGCCGAGCTGGCGGGACCCCAGACTGTTGGTGGGCATCCTGCTGGTGCTGTGCTCGCTCGTCGGCGGGGGACGCGTGGTGGCGATGGCCGACGATTCGCAGCCGTTCTACGTGCTCGACCACGAGGTCACCCCAGGCGACTCGCTGACGTCGAGCGACTTGCGGATCAGTCAGGTGCGGTTGCCTGAGGCCGGCAACCGCTATCTGGCGGCAGACCGGCCCCTGCCCGCAGAGCTCGTGGCGCGTCGCCCCTTGGGAGCCGGCGAACTCGTGCCGCTCGACGCGGTGGGCGCCCCCAGTTCGGTGACCGTGCAGCCCGTCGCCGTCCCCGTCGAGGGGCAGTTGCCCACCGCCGTGCGCAAGGGCGGCATCGTCGACATCTGGGTCGCCGAACCAGATCCTGCCAAGGCGGGCACCTTCCGCACCCCGCGGCAACTCGTGGCAGGGGCTGCCGTTGCCGAGGTGCAGCGCGGGGGAGGCACGCTGGCGGCCTCGAGCGGGGCCACCGTCCAGGTGCTGCTCGAACCCGAACAACTGCCCGAGGTGCTTTCGGCGCTGGCCAACAAGGGTGTCGTGTCGGTGCTGCCGTCGGCGGGCGCGTGAGCGCGCAGTATCCGGTTCTCGTCGCCGTCACCGGGCCGGCGGAGGCGCTGCTCGTGCAGACCATCGAGACCGAACGCGACGTGGTCGTGGTGAGTCGCTGCGTCGACCTCGCAGAGCTGCTGGCGCTCGCCGGCACCGGCCGTGCCGTGGCGGCCTTGGTCTCCGCAGATCTCCGGCACCTCGATCGCTCGGCAGTAGCCAGGTTGCGGGCGAGCGGACTGGCGGTGGTGGGCGTCGTTGACGTGGATGAGCCGACCACCGGTTCGCGCCTGGCGGCCCTCGGCATCTCTGCCCGGGTCGAGATCGGAACCGACGGTGCCGGTCTGGTCGTGGCCATCGGCTCGGCGCTCGACGACCCGGGCAGTTCGCCAGGGTGGGGGCACGCCGACCCGGCGAACGAGCTCGATCGACTGCTCGACGACCCGACCGATCCGCGGTTCGGTCTCGACGAGAGTCGTTCGGTCTCAGCGGGTTTCGCCGGTCAGGAGGCGAAACATAGGCAGGGCCGGGTGGTGGCGGTATGGGGGCCCGCCGGTTCGCCCGGACGCACCACTGTGGCGGTGAACCTCGCCGCCGAGCTGGCCGAGCACACGTCGTGCCTGTTGGCCGACGCCGACACGTACGGCGCCAGCGTGGCCCAGACCTTGGGCATTCTCGAGGAGGCCCCCGGGCTGGCCGCGGCCTGCCGCTCGGCCGCGGCCGGAACGCTCGACCTCGTGGCGCTGGCCAGGCTCTCGCCGTTGGTGGGTGCGCGATTGCGGGTTCTCACGGGCATCACCCGCAGCGACCGGTGGCCTGAGCTCGCGGGCGCCGGGCTCGAGGCGGTGTGGGAGCTGGCCCGCTCGCTGGCCGAATGGACGGTGATCGACTGCGGTTTCAGCTTGGAACACGACGAGGAGCTCAGCTACGACACCCTAGCTCCGCGTCGCAACGCCGCGACTCTAGTGAGCCTTGAGCGGGCAGACCTCGTGGTGGCAGTCGGTTCGGCCGACCCGGTGGGGCTGCAGCGGCTGGTTCGCGGGCTCGCGGAGTTGGCCGAGGTGGTGCCCGGGGTGCGTCCGCAGGTGGTGCTCACCAAGGTGCGGGCCTCGGCGGTGGGTGCCAATCCCGTTCAGCGCGTGCGTGATTCGTTGCGTCGCTATGCCGGTATCGAGGAAGTGCTGATCGTGCCCGACGACCGGGCCAGCCTCGATGCGGCATTGCTGGCAGGTCGCTCAGTGGCGGAGTTCGCACCCGGGTCGCAGATCTGCTCGGCGATGGGTGAACTCGCGACTGCGTTGGCGAGTGCGCCCGTTTCCGGCTGAGCGCGGAACCTGGCTGTCCAGTGCCGATCTCGCGCATCCGCGCGCGTTGTCGGCTTAGGTCGTCGAGCTGTGACGTTGTTCGTTGCGACGTCGCCAGGTTGGTGACGGATGGGCGAGGAACGTGACAGGTGGACGCGTGATGGTTGCCCGGGGGCGATGGCCGAGCGGCTTCAGCCCTCATGCGCGACGGGCAGCAACACCGGCGGCAATCGGCGAGAGCGCACGTGGCGGTGACCTTCTCACGGACTGGTGTTGTCCCTTATCCGACACGATCCTCGCGGTGGGGCGTGGGTTTCGTGCTCAGCCGAGATCGCTGGCTCGAGATCGTGTCGGATAAGGGACACCGGTCGACCTCCGGCATGGGAGTTCAGCCTCATCGGGCGCCGCTGGGGTGAGCGAGGGTCATGCACATGGCGCATCCTCGAGGCGCGCGCGGGTGTTGGGGGGTCGGCCGCTGCTCCTGGTGCTGGGATGTCCGGGATCCGGCTCGATCGGTGCCGCAGTGTGGCGTTTTGTGCTCAGTCGATCTTGATCGGGGGGCACTGGCGCCGGATTCCGGACACCGCCCGGGTCTGACCGGGGTTGACCCCGAACGGTCGTCACGTTTATCGCGGTCTTCTGGCACAACGACCGCGCGAATCGACCGATCCGCCGCGCACCCACTACCTATGACTACGGACTCACCTGAAAGAGGTCATCCAGGGACCGCCGAATCAGGGTCACCCCCTTCGGCGGCCTCCACGTTGGGGCGAGTGGCTGTGGTGTGGGTCTGCCACGCGGTTGACACCACCTACGACGATCTCGACCCGGAATAGAGCGTGGGTGCTGCCAGCAGCGTGAGATGGGCCGCGATTGGCACCCTGAGGCGGAGCCAATGCAGGAACGGCTTGCTTGGCTGGTGTCAGCCGCGTGAAATACGCCGCCTTTGGCATGGTCGAACGAGGTCGACAGGGGAGTGGCGAACTCGTCTGGTGCCAACCGCGTCGAGAATGAGCCGCGGACGGCACCATGGAACGACCCGGCGCGAGGTTGCGGCCCGGCTAGTCTCGTCGCACCGAACCTGGAGGGCGCGTGAGCAACCGGCTGTCGTCGATCGACGTCTCGTTCCTGTACCTGGAGGAACCCACCACGGTCATGAACGTGGGCTCGGTGCTCGTCTTGCGAGCTCCCAAGAGTGGCTTCGACATCCCAGCACTCATCGAACATCTCGGGCATAGGATCGCTTACGTACCCAGGTACCGGCAGAAGCTGAAGTGGGTACCCGGACGATTGGCCAATCCGCTGTGGGTCGATGACACCAGTTTTGACTTGGCCAACCACATCTACCGGTCGGCGCTGCCGCAACCCGGTTCGCAGGAGCAGCTCAACGACCTCGTGGCCAGGCTGATGTCGAGACGGCTTGACCGGGCCCGCCCGCTCTGGGAGGTCTACGTCGTCGAAGGTCTTGACGACGGGTCGGTGGCGCTGGTCACCAAGTGCCATCAGGCCCTCGTCGACGGGGTCAACGCCCTCGAGCTTTCCCAGGTGGTGCTCGATCCGACGTCCTCGCCGGGGGCGGTGCCGCCGGCCGCCTGGCATCCCGACCGAGAGCCGTCGCTGCTCGAACTCGTCGCCGGCGCGATGGCGGAGGCCGTGAGCCGGCCCAGCCAAGTGGTGGACACGGTGCGCACGTCGGTCGAAGACCTGCGGGCGTCCAACCTGGGGTCGGCCGTGGCCGGGGTGCTCAGCGCACTGGGCCAGGCACGGCCCGCGCCGGAGTCGCCGCTCAACGTCGAGATCGGCCAACGTCGTCGGTTCCCCACTCTCGACACGAGCCTCGACGACTATCGCAAGATCCGTACCTTCTACGCCCGTGGCGGCCGTACGCCTCGCGGCACCACAGGCGAACTGCCGGTTGCGCCCACCATCTCGGTGAACGACGTGGTGCTGGCAACCCTGGCCGGAGGACTCCGCGAATGGCTGCTCACCCGCGGGGCCAAGGTCAGCGCGGCCACCACACTGCGGGCATTGGTGCCGATGAGCGTGCGGGGCGACGGCTCCGACCCCGCCGAGTCCTTCGGTTCGATCTCGGTTGCCGAGCTCGACGCGTTCCTCCTCGACCTACCCGTGGGCGAACCCAACCCCGCGCTACGGCTTCAGCAGGTGGCGTATCAGACCAAGGCGCACGCTGACACCGGGCGTGGGGTGCCGGCGCGAGCGTTGGCCGGCATCGGTGGGTTCGGTCCCGCCACCGTTCACTCCCTGGGTGCACGGTTGGCCAGCCGGGCGTCCAAGCGGGTCTTCAACCTGCTCATCACCAACGTGCCCGGCCCGCAGCGGCCGTTGTATGCGGCCGGCGCCCGGCTGCTCCGCAGTTATCCGGTGGTGCCGTTGGTGCGCGGCCAGGGATTGGCCATTGGAGTGACGTCCTACGCGGGCGGCCTGTATTACGGTCTCAATGCGGATCGCGATGCCCTGCCCGACGTCGATCTCTTAGCCGAATGCATCGGCACTTCTTTGGAGGAACTCCGCGATACCGTTCACTCCGTGCGACCGGGCCCGACAGTATGAACGCTATGAGGGTGTTCGTCCCCGCCACGGGTGCGCTGCTGCAGGCGTGGGCGCTGTCCGGCGCGGTGCAACGCAGCGGGCCGGCACACGCCGTGACGGCCAAGCTGACCCGGTGGCTGCCGTCGGCCGACACCGAGGAGCTGGAGTACGTCGCCCTTACCGAGGCGAGTGAGTCGGCGCTGCGCCTGCTCGCTGCAGACCCGGGTGCGATCCCGCGCCGAGTAGTGCTTGCCGTCGACGTCGAGCTGGTGGTGGCGGTCGACAATGAGCTTCCTCCGTACTCGGAAGTGACCGCACCGCAACGGATCCCGATGGCCCAGGTGGTCAGCGTGCTCGTTGACGATGCCGATGCCGAGGACGCGGTAGGCGTCGCCGTCGAGGCCTTGAGGGCAGCAGACGAGGCGACCGAGCTCGAGCAACTGCTCGACGACGTGGCCGAATACGAGCTCATGTGGTTCGACGTCTGCGAAGTGCCGGCTGTGCTCGGCCTGGTGGCAGAGCGCTGAGCGCTGCTGTGACTGGTAGCGTCCGAACGACGTGATTCGGCCGGAGGCTGGCCGGCGCGCTGGAAGCGACAAAAGGAGCTCATTTCGTGGACGCCATCACTACGGTTCCGACGCCCGTCAACGAGAAGGTGCTCGACTACGCCCCGGGCTCGCCCGAGCGGGCGGCCATCGAAGCGCGGCTCGCCGACATGTGGGAAGACAAGCGCGAACTCGTCAATGTCATTGACGGAAAACCGGAAGCCGGTGGCGGCAAACGGTTCTCAGTCACGGCACCGTTCGACCACAAGCACGTGCTGGGGGTGGGCAAGGGCTCCACCACCACCGACGCCACCGCGGCCATCGCGGCGGCCAAGGCCGCTGCCCCGGGCTGGCGGGCGCTCTCGTTCGATGACCGGGCTGCGGTCATGCTCAAGGCCGCCGACCTGCTCGCCGGGCCCTGGCGCTCCACCCTCAACGCAGCCACCATGCTCGGCCAGGCCAAGACGGTCTACCAGGCCGAGATCGACTCTGCCTGCGAATTCATCGACTTCCTGCGCTTCAACGTCGCCTTCGCGCGCGACATCCTTGCCGAGCAGCCCGCGGCCAACTCACCCGGCGTGTGGAACCGGCTCGACCACCGTCCCCTGGAGGGGTTCGTCTACGCGATCACGCCCTTCAACTTCTCCGCCATCGCGGGCAACCTGCCCACCGCACCGGCGCTCATGGGCAACGTCGTGGTCTGGAAGCCCGCGCCCACTCAAGCGCTGGCTGCGCAGTACACGATGGATCTGCTGCTCGCGGCCGGCCTGCCACCCGGGGTGATCAACCTGGTGCACGGCGACGGGATTGACGTCTCCAAGGTGGCCCTGGCAGACCCTGACCTGGCCGGCATCCACTTCACCGGCTCGACGGCCCTCTTCCAGCATCTCTGGACCGAGGTCGCCGCCAACCTCAGCCGCTTCCGCAACTACCCGCGCATCGTGGGGGAGACCGGCGGCAAGGACTTCATCCTCGCCCACCCGAGCGCCGACCCTGACGTGGTGCGCACGGCCATGATCCGCGGCTCCTTCGAATACCAGGGCCAGAAGTGCTCGGCCGCCTCACGCGCTTACGTGCCCCGCTCGGTGTGGACGGCCATCAAGGACGATCTGATCTCGCAGACCGAGGCCATCACCCAAGGTCCCACCACCGACCTGTCGAACTTCATGTCCGCCGTGATCGACAAGCGGGCGTTCGACAAGCACGCCGCGGCGATCGACCGGGCGCATGCCACCGCGGGGCTGAGCGTGCTCGCCGGTGGCACCTACGACGATTCGCAGGGCTGGTTCGTGCGGCCCACCATCGTGGAGGTCAAGGACCCGGCCGATGAGATGTTCTCCACCGAGTACTTCGGCCCGATTCTCGCGGTGCACGTCTACCCCGACCGGCAGTACAGCCGGGTGCTCGACCAGATGGAATCGATCGCCGACTACGCCCTGACGGGTTCGATCATCGCCACCGATCGCATCGCGATCGCCGAGGCCACCAATCGGTTGCGGTATGCGGCGGGCAACTTCTACATCAACGACAAGCCCACCGGTGCCGTCGTAGGTCAGCAGCCCTTCGGTGGCGCCCGTGCCTCGGGCACCAATGACAAGGCGGGTGCTGCCCAGAACCTCCAGCGCTGGACGTCGACCCGCACCATCAAAGAGACGTTCGTGCCGTCCACGTCGTACCCCTACCCGCACATGGGCTGATCTCGCAGCCTCATAACCCGAAAAAGGAGCCAGAATGCCATTGTCTTTGTCGAAGGGTCAGAACATCTCCTTGACCAAGGAGGCCGGCCCGGCAGGACTGTCGTCGGTGACTATCGGCCTGGGCTGGGACGCCCGGACCACCGACGGAAGCGCCTTCGACCTCGACTCCTCCGCGATCGTGGTGGGTGCCGACGGCGGAGTGATCTCCGACAAGCACTTCGTGTTCTTCAACAACCTCGACTCCGGCGACGGTGCGGTGCGGCACACCGGCGACAACCTCACGGGCGAGGGTGAGGGCGATGACGAGCAGATCATCCTCAACCTGGCCGCCATGCCCGCCAACGCCGACAAGATCGTGATCGTCGTCTCGATCTACGACGCCGACAATCGCAAGCAGTCGTTCGGTCAGGTGCGTCGGGCCTACGCCCGCGCGTTGAATGCGGCGGACAACTCCGAACTGGTGCGCTATGACCTCTCCGAAGACGCAGCCACCGAGACCGCGATGCTGTTCGTCGAGATCTACCGGCACGGCCAGGAATGGAAGTTCCGGGCCGTCGGGCAAGGCTATTCCAGCGGACTCGCGGGCATCGCCCGAGACTTCCGCGTCAACGTCTGACCCGTGACGGGCTGGTGCGGCGGCACCAGCCCGTCGGGTTCGCGGCACCGGTCGCCGAGGAGTCCACAGCCGTGACCGGACATCCCGCACTGCCTCCGTTACGCTGAACGTTCGGCCACGAACGAGGAGTAGTCGATGACAATGACGTCACAGTCCGTCGGAGTAAACCGAGAGCGTCTGCTGACCGCAGCGGCCCATTCGGTGAGCGGGAGTCACAGCGATCCGGATGACGTTCTGGCCCTGCTGACCGCCTACTACGAGCACGTGGCCACCGACGACCTGGCCGAACGCGACCCCGTCGATGTGGCAGCGGCAGCGTTGTCGCATCGCGAGCTCGCCGGCAAACGGTCTCCGGGGCAGTTCCTCGTGCGCGTCTTCACCCCCACCCTCAGTTCGCACGGCTGGCAGACCGGGCACACCGTGGTGCAGGTGGTGGGCGATGACATGCCGTTCCTCGTCGACTCCGTCACCAACGCCCTGCTCGGTCGTGGCCTCAGCCTGCACCAGCTGACGCACCCGATTCTCAGCGTTCGCCGCGACGAGTCCGGCGACCTGCTCCAGGTGACCTCGGTAGACGTCGACGTGAAGGCCGATCCTGCCGACCGGTCGCGCGAGTCGTGGATGGCCTTCGAGGTCGACCGCAGCGACGATGCCGACGAGCTGCGTAGCATCTCGGCCCAGGTGATGCGGGTGCTGGCCGACGTGCAGTTGGCCGTCCAGGACTGGTCGCTCATGACGGACCGGGCCGAGCAGCTCGCCACCGGGCTGGCCGCCGAGGTGCCCGAAGACCTCCGGCCCCAGGCGGAGTTGGCCACGAGGTTGCTCAACTGGTTGGACGAGGGCAACTTCACCTTTCTCGGCTACCGCGAATACCGGCTGGCCGGAAAGGATTTCGACGAGCTCCATGTGGTGCCGGGCTCCGGGCTGGGCATCCTGCGCGACCGGCCGAGCGACGTGGCCGCAGCCAAGCGTCTTGCCCGCGAGGGCACAGCCGCGGACGGGTCGCATGCGGAGGGGGCAGGGGAGAGCTTCGACCGTGAGCATCTCATCGGGTCGATGGGCGAGCATCTGGTGCACCGGGCCAAGGACAAGGCGCGCGATCGTGCGGTTCTCATCATCACCAAGGCCAATTCGCGGTCGACCGTGCACCGGGGCGCCTACCTCGACTACATCGGCATCAAGTCGTTCGACCAGGCCGGCAACGTGGTGGGCGAGCGGCGCTTCCTCGGCTTGTTCACCTCGGCCGCCTACACCGAGAGCGTGAACCGGATCCCGGTACTGGCGGAGAAGGCGGACGAGGTCCTCCAGCGCAGCCGGGTCTCAGCCGAGTCGCATTCCGGACGCGATCTGCTGACCGCGATGGAGGAGTACCCGCGCGACGAGCTGTTCCAGACCTCCGTCGACGACTTGATGCCCACCATCACCGCGGTGACGCACCTGCAGGAACGCCGGCGCACCCGGCTGTTCGTGCGGGCCGATGACTACGGCCGCTTCGTCTCCGCGATCGTCTATCTGCCGCGCGACGTGTTCAATACCGCGATCCGGCTGCATATCGACGAGATCCTGCGCGAGGAGTACGGCGCGGCCACGAGCGAGTACAGCACGCGGGTGGGCGAATCCGTGCTGGCGAGGATCTACTTCGTGCTGCGCCCCCCGCGCGGCGGGGAGTTGGCGCAGCCCGACCCGCGCGAGGTGGAGGCCCGCGTCATCGACGCCACCCGCTCGTGGAACGAAGACCTGACCGATGCGCTCACGCATGAGGCGGGCGACGTGGAAAGCGCCAGGCTCAATCGGCAATGGGGGGACGGGTTCTCCGACTCCTACCGGGCCGACGTTCCCGCCAGGGTGGCCGTCTCCGACCTGCGTCAGGTGGAGGAGGCGCTGGCCGATGCCGAGGCCGGTCGCGGCGACGTCGTGCTGCGCAGCAGCCTGTACGAACCGCTCGGCGGCTCACGCGACGAGCGTCGGCTCAAGCTCTACCGGACGCAACCGATGTCGCTGACCACGGTGCTGCCCTACTTCCGCAATCTCGGGCTGGAGATCGTCGACGAGCGCCCATACGTGCTGCGCCGCGACGATGGCACCACCGCGCACATCTACGATTTTGGTCTGCGTTACCCCAATCTGGCGGAGTCGGCGGCCACCCGGGCGGCGCTGACCGAGGCGTTCGCAGCCGCCTGGTCGGGACGGGCCGAGAGCGACGGGCTCGACCAGTTGGTGATCGCGGCGGGGCTGACGTGGCGCGAGGTGGTGGTGCTACGTGCCTACACGAAATACCTACGGCAGACGGGCGCCTCGTACAGCCAGGAGTACGTGGAACGGTGCCTGCTGAACCACGTCGAGATCACCCGCATGCTGGTGGAGCTGTTCGCGGCCCGCTTCGACCCCGACGAGCAGGCGGAGCATCGCTCGGAGGAGGAGATCACGGGTGCCATCGCCAAAGCTCTCGACGCGGTGGCCAGCCTCGACTTCGACCGGATCCTGCGGTCACTGGTCTCGATGATCAGTGCCACCGTCCGCACGAGCTTCTACCAGCTCGACGGTGATGAGCCGAAGAGCTATGTGGCGATGAAGCTGGATCCGCGCGAACTGCCCGACCTGCCGGCGCCCCGGCCGGCCCACGAGATCTGGGTGTACTCGCCCCGCGTCGAGGGCGTGCACCTGCGTTTCGGCGCCGTTGCCCGGGGCGGACTGCGCTGGTCGGACCGCCGCGAGGACTTCCGCACCGAGGTGCTCGGCCTGGTCAAGGCGCAGATGGTGAAGAACGCGGTCATCGTGCCGACGGGCGCCAAGGGCGGGTTCGTGGCCAAGCAGTTGCCCGACCCCTCCGATCGCGAGGCCTGGCTGGCGGAGGGGATCGAGGCCTACAAGACGTTCATCTCCGCCCTGCTCGACGTCACCGACAACCTCAAGGCCGACCCCGAAGCCGAAGGGGGACGGCGGGTGGTGCCGCCCGAGCAGGTGGTGCGGCACGACGGTGACGACCCCTATCTCGTGGTGGCCGCCGACAAGGGCACCGCATCGTTCTCCGACATCGCCAACTCGGTCTCGGCCCAGTACGGCTTCTGGCTCGACGATGCCTTCGCCTCCGGCGGCTCGGAGGGCTACGACCACAAGGCCATGGGCATCACGGCCAAGGGTGCCTGGGAATCCGTCAAGCGGCACTTCCGCGAGCTGGGGCACAACACCCAGACCGAGCCTTTCACCGTGGTGGGCGTCGGCGACATGAGCGGTGATGTGTTCGGCAACGGCATGCTGCTCTCCGAGCAGATCAAGCTGGTGGCGGCCTTCGACCACCGGCACATCTTCCTCGACCCCGACCCCGACCCGGCGAGCGCGTTCGCCGAACGGCAGCGACTGTTCGCGTTGCCGCGCTCGTCGTGGGCCGACTATGACACCTCGCTGATCAGCGCCGGTGGCTCGGTGGTGCCGCGGACGGCCAAGGCGGTGAAGATCACCGAGCAGGTGGCCGCCGCGTTGTCGTTGCCCGAGGGCGTCACCACCATGACGCCGGCCGAGCTGATCCACGCGATTCTGCTGGCGAAGGTCGATCTGCTGTGGAACGGCGGCATTGGCACGTACGTCAAGGCGTCGAGCCAGGACAACTCGAGCGTCGGCGACAAGGCGAACGACGCGATCCGGGTGGACGGCCGCGACCTGCGGGTCAAGGTGGTGGGTGAGGGCGGCAACCTTGGCCTCACCCAGTTGGGCCGGATCGAGGCCGCCCGCAACGGAGTTCGGGTCAACACCGATGCCATCGACAACTCCGCCGGGGTCGACTGCTCCGATCACGAGGTGAACATCAAGATCCTGCTCGGCCAGGTGGTCGACGACGGCGACCTGACCATGAAGCAGCGCAACGAGCTGCTCGCCGCGATGACCGACGACGTCGGCCGGCACGTGCTGCGCGACAACTACGAGCAGAACGTGCTGCTGGGCAATGCCCGCTACCAGCGCCACGACATGCTGAGTGTGCATCAGCGGCTCATCAAGAGCCTGGAGGCCGACGGACTGCTCGATCGTGAGCTGGAGTTCCTGCCCTCGGATCTCGAGCTCGCCGAACGGATCGCCGCCGGCGAGGGCCTGACCTCGCCGGAGTTCTCGGTGCTCGTGGCCTACGCCAAGATCCGGCTGAAGAACCGAGTGCTGGCCTCGTCGATCCCCGACGAGCCGTTCTTCGTCCGGCGGCTGCGCGACTACTTCCCGCCCGTGCTCGTGGAGCGATTCGCCGATCAGATGAACTCGCACCGGCTGCGGCGGGAGATCATCGCGACCGCGGTGGCCAACGACCTCGTCAACCGGGGTGGCATCACGTTCGTGTTCCGCACTCTGGAGGAGACCGGGGCCGACTACCACCAGGTGGTTCGCGCCTACACCGTCGCCCGGGAGATCTTCGATCTGCCCGGTTATGTGGCCCGAGTCGAGGCGCTTGACAACCTGGTGAGCACCGACGTCCAGTCGCGGCTGTATCTGGAGTTCCGTCGTCTGCTCGACCGGGCAGCGCGGTGGTTCGTGCAGAACCGCCCCAGGGACATCGATGTGGCCGCCGAGATCGATCGGTTCGCACCGGTTCTGACGAGGTGGCGCGGTCGGATGACAGACGTTTGCATCGGTCGCGACGACGAACGCATCGGCTCCGGTGCCGCCCTGCTGGTCGAGTCCGGCGTTCCGGACGACCTCGCGGAATGGGCAAGTGGTCTGCTCGATGAGTTCAGCCTGCTTGACGTAGCCGAGCTCGCCGATGGCGTGGGCCAGCCGGTGGACGAGGTGGCCGCGGTGTATTTCGCCGTCAGCGACCGGTACGACATCGACAGCCTGCTCACCCGCATCTCTCGCCTCGACCGAGATTCGCGGTGGCAGGCCCTGGCCCGGGGTGCCCTGCGCGACGACCTCTACCACGCGTGGATGGAACTGGCCCGTTCCGTGCTCGTGACCGTCCCGCACGGCACGCCCGAGGAACGGCTGGAGGCGTGGGCGGTGGCCAACGCCAGCCAGTTGGCCAGGGCCGAGAACACCCTGAACGAGGTCTCGAAGCTTGAGTTGCCCGACCTCGCGGCCATGTCGGTGGCGCTGCGCGTATTGCGTACCGTCATCCGGTCGGGTTCGGCAGGCGGCGGGTTCTAGGGACGGGGCAGTCCGCCCCCGGCGCCCGGGCGGGTCGGCAACAGATGGCCGGCTCAGCGGTGCGCGGCAGCCCAGGGTGGAGGGCAGGGCCGACGCGACAGGCGGACGCAGTCCGGTGATGGGAGCCGCCTGCCCGGGTCTTCCGTAACGGGAGGTTTTGACACTCGCGGGCCGCGGGCTTTCCTGCGCTACGACCATGCCCCGTCCGGCGGGGCATCGTCGTAGCGTCAGAAACCGGCACCTTCACAGCCCTTCAGAAGCCGGTCTCGACGCATCACGGTCCCGAGTCGCTGGGTGGTGCCGTTCGCGGTGCATGCGCCGCGGTTGGCACCGGATTGACACCAACCCCCGACTTCACCGAACGGCATTGGTTCGAGCGGGGTGCCCAAGGGTGACACGGGCAGCGTCCAGGTTCGGCGCGCCATAACCTGTAGCGTGTGTCCACCCTCGCTGATCTGCTGGCCGAGCATTGCGACTACTCCCCGGTCGATGCCGCCTGGCTGCACCGGCTCGTAGCCGACTGGCAGACGCTAGCCGACGTGGCCTACACCGACCTGCTGTTGTGGGCGCCCACTCGGGAGGGGGACTTCGTCGTCGTCGCGCTGTGCCGCCCTGCCACCGCAGCCACCGGATACGTCACCGACCCGGTGGGTGCGGTGCACGCCGCGGCAGACCGGCCGGAACTGGTGTCGGCGATGGCCGGCTGGCCGAGTGCGTCGCCACCCGAGGTGATGGCGTTGCGGCCGCCGGTCGACGCCGAACCCGTGGTGCGCTCGGGCAAGGTGATCGCGGTGCTGACGCTGCGGCACCGCCAGGGGGTGCTCAAGCTGTCACCCCTTGAGCGCGCCTACCTGACGACCGCCGACGACCTGACCATCATGCTGCGCCAAGGTGCCTATCCCGACGCGTCGGCGCCTACCGGCGGCCGTCGCGGTGCCCCCCGAGTAGGTGACGGGCTGATCCGCCTCGACGCCGACGGGATCGTGACCTTCGCGAGCCCCAACGCGTTGTCGTGCTTTCACCGGCTCGGCTATATCGGCGGCATGGTGGGTGAGTTGTTGGCGGGCATCGTCACCGACCTGGTGGAGACTCCGGGCCTCGTCGACGAGGCCCTACCCCTGGTGGTGACGGGTCGCGCGGCCATGCGCGCCCAGGTGCTCTCCCGTCGTGACGTCGCGGTGTCGCTGCGCGCCATTCCGCTGATGGTGAGCGGGGTGCGCGAGGCAGCCGTGGTGTTGTGTCGTGACGTCACCGAGGTGCACCGGGGCGAGCGCGAGCTGATGACCAAGGAGGCGACGATTCGGGAGATTCATCACCGAGTCAAGAACAACCTGCAGACGGTCTCGGCGCTGCTACGCATGCAGGCGCGACGGATGGAATCGAAGAAGGCGCGGCTCGCGTTGGAGGAGGCCATGCGACGGGTTGCCACCATCGCGCTCGTACACGAGACGCTCTCGGTGGGGTTGGCCGAATCGCTCGACCTCGACACTCTGCTCACCAAGGTGCTCAATCTGGTGCGGCCGTTGGCATGGTCAGGCGACGGCGACGTGGAGATCGTCCGCTCGGGCAGTGGGGGAGCCATCCCGGCGAAAGAGGCGAATGCGTTGGCGCTGGTGGTGATGGAACTCGTGGCCAACGCCATCGAGCATGCCGGCTCACCCACCCGCGCGCCCACGGTGCATGTGGCTGTGGCGCGCTCCGGACGTCGACTCAACGTCACGGTGCGCGACAACGGCCCCGGCCTGCCTGAGCGCTTCGCGCCGGGTTCAGGCGGCCTGGGCACGCAGATCGTGCAGGCGCTCGTGACCGGTGAGCTGGGTGGCCAGATCGCGTGGACGTCACCCGATGGCGGTGGCACCAGCGTCGAGGTCACCTTCGACGTGCCAACGCACTGAGCGGAAACGTCGACTCTAAGGGGGCCCGGGATGGACGGCACTGGATTTGGGCAGGTGCACCTGCGATTGAGTGGGCAGTGAGCTGGGCTCACGCTCCGCGGGAGCAGCTGGGCACACGAAAAGACGCCGCCCCGGGGGCGGCGTCTTCGTGAGTTGCCCGATTCGCGGAGGCGAGCCTGAGGTCAGCTCGCGCGGCGTGCGCGGGCGGTGCGGCGCTTCAAGGCGCGCCGCTCGTCTTCCGAGAGGCCGCCCCAGACGCCGGCATCCTGGCCGTTCTCAAGAGCCCACTTGAGGCAGGTGTCGACAACTTCACAACGTCGACAGACGGCCTTTGCCTCTTCGATCTGCAGGAGCGCTGGGCCCGTGTTGCCGATCGGGAAGAAAAGTTCGGGGTCTTCGTCGAGACATGCAGCGCGGTGGCGCCAGTCCATGGTCTTCGCTCTCCTTATGGTATTGCGGGCCGTGTGGGGTGCTTCCGGCACCAGCGAATCGGACGTGTCCCGTCGCAGTTCTATAGCGTCACATGGGTGCCGCTGGAGCCGCAAGGGTTCACGCACACAAAATGCCTTACTTCTACGTATGTCGTAGGTCACACGGCCAAATTTGTGATGATCCTATGGTGGTGCAGGGGAAAGGCCGCGAATTCCGTTGGCAACGCTGCCAACATGGTGTGGCCCGATCTGGGTGGATTGCCCCTACGGTCAATCCACGCCTATCCGTAGAAGATAGGCGGCCGATATCGGACCCGCGCTGACTCAACGCGGCAAGTCCAGGAGATGTTCCCGATGGCAGCCCATCGGGCTACGGTCGACGCCCCCGAGGTGATGGTGCCCTGCGCGATAGCCTGCCACCATGCACGCCAGCCCGCTACCGGAATCAGCACAAATCCGGCGTTCGAGGGCAGTCGCGCTGTGTGGGCTGGTAATCGAGTTCTTCGTGCTGGTGGGTTTGTCGGTGGCCGGCATCATGAGCGAGCTGCGGGGTCAGGTGCAACAACTCCGGGCCGGTCTGGGAGTCACGTTGTTCATTGTGATGATCGCCGCGTTGCTCGCCCTGCTGATCGTAGGAGTTGCCAGACGTCGGCGCTGGGCCACTGCACCCGCCATCACGGTGCAGCTGTTCGTATTGGTCACCCTCGTGTGGCCGCTGCTGGCGGCCGGGCAGGCGTTGTTGGGTTTGACCCTTGCGGGGCTGGCCGTTGTGACGGGGCTCGCACTCCTGTGGCAGTCGCGGAATCTGCCGGCGCCTCACCAATTCAACGAATAACCGTCCGGTCAATAGGTAAGGGACGTTCGCGCCGGGACCTTGTGGCCCTACAGCGTTGGCAGAAGCTCCGCTGGAAGGGCTGAGTGGAGGATTCGGGCGGGACCTTGCGGCACGGACGGTGTGTCCATGGTGCGCCCGTCAGTATTTCGCTCGGTGAATAGCTCGCCGCATTGGCGCGGGTATCCCCTCGACCGGCCGCACTTACGTGTCGACATTCCCGGTCTTCCTGCCCGCTCTCTGCGCGCCGCACGGTTCGATCCGAATCTTCGACTCAATGGAGTCACCGTCGTAGCTGAGGAGTTGTACGGGAGTCAGCGCTGTGCCCGCCGTCAGCACCCCCCTGCCTGGCCTTGGCGCACCCAGCACCGGTACCCGAACGCCCAGCAGCTCACCGTCGCGACCCGAGACCGGGTTGAGCACGATGCCATGACCGGCAGCAGCCACCCTGGCCAGCAACGGGTGGGCGACGACTCCGAACGCCGCCGGCTCGGGCAGCTCCGACGCCACGGCGACCAGCACACGCACGCCTCGAGGAGCGCTCTCGAGCAGGGTGAGGGCGCGGTCGCTGTGTTCCTGGCTGTCGTCGGAGTCGACCAGGACAAGCAGGGTGTCCGACGCGTGCAGGGTGAAAGGTTCGGTACCGGTGCACACCGACCAGCTGTGGGCGGCGGCCGAGCGGGCGAGGTGACTCAGCGCCGATGAGCGCCCCGAGCCTGCCCGACCGGCGATCAGCAAAGTGCTGAACCGTGCTGTGTCCCAAGCAGCCCAACCCTGATCGGCACGCCCGAGAAGCACTTCGGCCGCAGTTGTCGAAGCTGCCGGGCACTCGGCCGAGCAGACCCGGTAGGGGAGCGGGACGACTCGGCGCCCCGCCGTCGGCAGGGTGTTCGGATCTGCCGCGGCGGTGCTGCCGGGCAGTGCCACCTGCACCTGCCGTACCCCTTCGACGCCCGGTCGGGTGAGCAGGCCGCGTCCAGCGGGCCAACGGCTCGGGAGTTCGGCGCGGGAGAGACCGAGCAGCCCGCAATCGGCGCGGTCGGCCAGCCGCATCACGAGCCGAGACGTGCACATCGCCCCCAGCGCGCCGCTCAGCACCCCTCGTCCACCACTGACGACAAGCTGTACGTGCCCACCGCTGGCTACTGTCAGCAGGTCGTCGTAGAGCGCGGGAGCTTCCAGTTGCCAGTGCCGCATGACGGCCTCCCAGGCGTGCACCACGAGCAGACCAGGACGGTGCTGCGCTGCGGACGCGAGCAGGCGTCCGGCGTGTTCGAGATCGGCCAGGTTCGCCACCCCGATCACACCGGGTCGATCGGCCTCCGCGCGCAACGTGCCTGCACCGTCCACCACCCACACCGGGCCGACCTGAGCCGCCGCGCGCACGAGCCGACGCAGGGTCGTGGTCCGTCCGCTGCCCGGCGAGCCGATCACGGCCAGGGCGCCGTCGCGTTCGGGTAGCCAGGCGATCGGTCCCTGCCATTGTCCGGCCGGGTCGTCGAGCAGGCCGAGAGCCAGGCCTGACATCGCCTGCCCCGGCGGGAGGGCGTCGGCCGGGAGCACCTCGGGCAGGGGCGGCCACCAGACGGCGGGGGCAGCGGCGATCCCATCGGCTGTGCAGACGGTGCGCGCCGTGAGCACCAGCTGATCGAGCTCACTCAGTGGCCGTACCGCGAGGCGGTCAGCACTCGACCGCGGTAGCGCCGGCACGGGGTCACCCACCTGTCTCGCTGGCACCAGGCGCACGTCAGGCAGCGGAGTGCCCGCCGGAAGATCGACGCGGGCACACTGCATCACCTGCGGGGGTTCCGAGCCGACCCGCATCACGGCGCGTCCGGGCAGCGAGGCCGGCAGCCGAGCCGCGTCCGGGCACTCCACCACGTCGCGCGATTCCACCTGGTCGGCCACCCGCAAGGCGATTCGCGTGGTGACGTTGGCCCGGATGTCGGCACTGACCACACCGGCCGGGCGTTGGGTGGCCAGCACCAGGTGCACGCCCAGGGAGCGGCCGACGGCAGCGAGCCGAACCAGGCCGGTCACGAAGTCGGGCAGGTCTTCGGCCAGGGCCCGGAACTCGTCGACCACTACGACGAGCCTGGCCAGCCGCGGAGGCTCTGGGCCGGCTGCGCCCTGCCAGTGCGTCTGTACCTGCGCATACTCGGCAAAGTCGGCTGCGCCATGCTCGGCCAGGAGCCGTTCGCGGCGGGTGATCTCGGCCCGCAGGCTCAGCAGCGCCCGGGTTGTGAGCTCCTGGTCGAGGTCGGTGACCAGGCCGGTGGTGTGTGGCAGCCGAGTACAGGCGCCGAAGGCGGCACCTCCTTTGTAGTCCACCAGAAGCAAAGCCAGATTGTCCGGCCGATTCCGGATAGCGAGCCCGGCCACGAGAGTGCGCAACAGCTGACTCTTGCCTGCTCCGGTGGTGCCGGCCACAAGCAGATGCGGCCCGGTGCCGCCCAGATCGAGCCACGCCGTGCCGAACTCGGTGACCCCCACCGGCACGCGCGGCCGTGCGGGAGCGGCCCAGGCGCGGCGCAGTGAGCCGGCGTCGAGGCCATCGTCGAGCAACTCGCTGAGTCTGACCTCGACCGGCAGGAGCGCCCGGCCTCGACGGGCCGCAGGGTGCTCGGAGGTTGTGGGTCGTGCGGACGGTGCCGGTCTGGCCGCCAGCGCTCGGGCGAGTCTCTGGCTCCACCACGGTGCAACGAGGTCTGCGTGTCCGGCGTGCTGGGAGGTGGGCGTGCGCACCCGGAGTCGCGCTGTGGAATCGACCTCCATGACGGTGCCCAGCGCCTGGTCGGGATGATCGGCGGCCTCGCACGAAGCGGCGAGGCGCACCACGTGTAGGCCGAGCGATTCGTCGGCCACGTCGGGCGGCGGACCGGGGAGGTCCCAGCAGAGCAGCACCTGGGTGGGTGGCTCCGCGTCTGCTTCGGCGGCCGACCTGGTGCTGCGTTCTGCGGTGCAGCGTCGAAGGGCCGCCATCAGCGTTGCCACCCGGCCCGGCCCGGTGGCCACCATCGCATGGCATTCGGGTTGCAGATCGCCCCCTGGACGGGCATGCGGCAACCAGGTGGTCCACTCCCAGTCGTCCGCCTGGTCGGTGGCCACCATGAGCTGCAGGTGATCTGGTGGTAGCCGGGCCACGAGCTGACCCACGACGAAGCGTGCCACCCCCAGCCGCTGCGCCCGCGGGCCCGCGATGGTGCTGCATCCGCGAAGGAGATCGACCGTGAGAGGTGCCTCCGGCAGATCGAGCACGGTTGGTCCTGCGCCCTGGTCGAGGCTGACGCCCGAACGCACGGTTCCCCGGCCGAGGGTCACGATGGCCCGGCCCGGTGGGATCGGCGCCCATCGTGGACGGCGGGCGGCGGCGAGCACATTGATCGCGTCACCGATCTGCTGCCGTGCCAGTTGCTCATGGTGCAGTGCCTGCTGGGCGCGTTCGAGCACCGCGGCGCTAGCGGCCCGATGGACCTGCTGGTCGCGAGTCAGTTTGCTGCGCCGAGCTCTCACGTCGGTGAGGACCTGACCGAGCGCCAGCACCGGGGATGCCAGGCCCAGCAGGAGGAACAACGCCGAATGCAGCACCGTGGCCAGCAGGAGGCTGACGCCGAGCCCCAACCCGAGGGCCAGCCAGGGAAAGACGGGGGATGGCGGGGGCTCGGGTGCTGCGGGCAGGCGCAAGAGGAGCGGTTCTGGTTCGACGAACTCCACCGGCCACGGACGGTCATCACCTGCCACGGCGATGACGAGTTGGCTGGCGCCCGCGTCGATCCGGGAGCCGAGGCTCAGCCCAACCTGGGATCGCACGGGCTGCCCGTCGACCCGGGTGCCGTTGATCGAGCCCGACTCCACGAGCGAAAGGCCGAGTGGGCCCACCACGATCTCGGCCTGCGCCCGGGACACGTTGGGGTCGCGCAGGGCGAGCGTGGAGGCACCGGGTGCCCCCGGTGCCAGGCAGCGACCCAGGCTGTGCCGGCCGGCGGTCAGGGCGATGGTGCGGCCGGCGTCGGGGCCGTGTCTGACCTCGGCTACGAGCAGACCGAGGTCCGGCACGATCTCCTCTTCGGGGGCGCCGGTGCCCAGCACGGCACCGTCGATCAGCGGGGGTCGGCCGAGCGGGACGGCTTCGTCCACCTCGCGCAGGGCTGTGGCCAGTTGCCCAGTGATCGACAGGCCGTCCGCGGCGAGTGCGCTTGCCACGAGCGGACGCACCTGGGCCCATGTGGTGCCGGCCGGCCCGCGCAGCAACAGATCGGCCCGTTGCGGCGGTGATCCAGGCCATACGAAGGTGAGGCGTACGCACTCGATCGGCATGGGCACAGCGTGTCCGCCAGGGCTGCTGTCAGGGTTGCCAGGCTTGTGGGGTGTGCACGACGGGCTGCTTCCAGCCGGGTGTGGACACCGCTTCACGCGCGGGGAGCGGCGGCGTGACTCGTGCTCAGCGAGGCAGCCATCAGTGCGATCGCCAGTGCGCTGCGTGCAATCGGACGGACTGATTGGGGCAAGGAACCCCCGGGCGGGCTCATGCGTAGATAGAGTCAGGGAGCGGCTTCGGGCGCTTCGATGCACAGGGGTCTGCCCTGGGTCACAAGGCCAATCCAACAACAGACTTGGAGCATCTCGTGGGTGTGAGCTTGAGCAAGGGCGGCAATGTCTCCCTCACCAAGGAGGCGGGTTCGGCTGGCCTGAGCGCCGTCCTGGTCGGCCTCGGCTGGGACGTGCGTACCACCACCGGCAACGACTTCGACCTCGACGCCTCGGCCTTGGCCTGTGGGCCCGACGGCCGGGTCGTCTCCGATCAGTACTTCGTGTTCTTCAACAATCTCGAGAGCCCCGACGGTTCGATCCAGCACACCGGTGACAACCTCACCGGTGAGGGCGAAGGCGACGACGAGGCCATCAAGGTCAACCTGGCCTCGGTGCCCGCGGAGATCGACAAGATCGTCTTTCCGGTCTCGATCTACGACGCTGACTCGAGGCAGCAGACCTTCGGCCAGGTGCGCAACGCGTTCATCCGGATCGTCAACCAGGCGAACGGCAGCGAGCTGGCTCGTTACGACCTCTCCGAAGACGCCTCCACCGAGACCGCCATGCTCTTCGGCGAGCTCTACCGAAACGGTGCGGAGTGGAAGTTCCGCGCTGTAGGCCAGGGTTACAACAATGGTCTGGCGGGCATTGCCCGCGACTTCGGCGTCAACGTCTGATCGTTGTGCCTCAGCGGCACGAAGGCCTCGGCGATTCGCCGGGGCCTTCGGCGTGTTACCTCTCGCGCCTGCCTTTTGGACGGACTGGGGTAGCTGACCCCAATGCCGTTCGAGTCCGGTTCCTGGCCGCTGTGAAGGGGGTCGGTTTCTGACGCTATGGCGATGCCCCGCTGGACGGGGCATCGTCATAGCGCAGGAAAAGCCCTCAACCTACGACTGTCGAAACCGCCCTTTGCGGAAAACTCGGGCAGGCTGCGGCTCCCCATCGTCTGGCTCCCTGCGCCTGCCGCTGGCTCCATCCGCCTGCGTCGCTGGCCGCCGACAGCTGGGGCTGCCAGACGACTAACCGAACGGTATTGGAGCTAACCCTGGTCGATGTCCGGAATCCGGCGCCAGTGCCAGCCAGCGGGGGTCGGTTGAGCACGAGACTCTGTGGTCATGGTCCGATCGAGCCGGATTCCGGACATTCGAAGGTCGTGAGCTGGGTCCGGTCCGGCGCAATCTAAGCCCCTGCAGAGTCTCCGGGTGGGTGGGCTCAGCCCCGGTTTGGCCACACCAGGTCGCTCAAGTGCCGTTGCGGCTGAAGTGCATGTAGTCGTGCAGTGTTCGCCAGCTTCCGCCCCAACCCCAGCCGATGGATCCGAACGCCTGCCGCACCACGCCATCCGGCGTAATCATCCCCGGGTCGCCGCGGTCCCTGTCGAGGTAGTTCGACGCCAGCTCGGGCAGCACCTGCGCGCCCTTGTGATAGGGGTTCTGGAACGGGTTGACGTCGATGGCTAGACCGAAGGCGTGCTGTGAGGCGTCGGTAGAGCCGACGGCGTTGCGACAGACGAAGGCCTGGGTGTCGTTGCCGTCTCCGGTCGGTGCGGCATGGAGCTCGGCAGCGCTGCTGATCCGCATCTGCTCGATGGGAAACCGGGCGTCGAAGAGTCTGTGGAAGACCGTGACCAGGTTTGCCGCGGCGGCTGCATTGACGAGTAGCTCGCCGGTGTGTGCGGCGTGGTCGAACCCCCAGAACGACACCGTGACATAGCGCAAGGCAGAAGCGGCTACGGGACAACCCGGATGCCAGGTGGAGCGGTTCAGGACGTCCGCCGGCACGGGCGAGATCGTCGAGCTGAACGCCGCTCCCGGCGGATCGGGCAGCGGCCCCGGCAGGGTGAACTGGCGATCGACGAGCTCCGGTGGGGTCGGCAGCACCTCGCCGTACCCGTCGGGTCGAAGGGGCAGTGGCCGGGTGCCCAGCCACGCCGGCGGCCGGCCGGGCGCGTCGGGCGTCGGCGTGCCGGAGGCGCTTGCCGAGCTGGGTTGGCCGCTCGGTGTCGATGTCGCCGCACTCGATGCCGGTAGAGACTGCGATCCCGCCGGAGACTGCGATCCCGGTCGTGAGTCGGCCCCGGAGTTGCCGGCGCCGGAGCTCGGAGCCGTTCCCGGGGAACAAGCGCACAGCAGCAGAACTGCCAGGCCGGCGCAGCCAAGCCTCGCCAGCCCCCGCCGGCCACGAGCCACGTCGCGCCGCCCGCCACCGAGCGGCTGCGCCGAGCCTGTCGCAGCGCTCAGCGTGCGGGCGACAGGCTCGGCGGAAGGCGACATCAGACGGAGATGTGCTCGTGCTGGTGCTCGGGCCCGGCGTCGAGACGACGGTTGCGGACGACCGACTGGGCGAACGCGGCACCGATGAAGCCCACCCCGATGAGGCCGGTGACGATCTCGGGCACCTCGTGCTTGATCGTGATGAGCAAGATCAGCGCCAGGGCGCCGATGGCCCAATGGGCCCCGTGCTCGAGGTAGACGTAGTTGTCGAGGGTGCCCTTGCGCACGAGGTACACCGTGAGCGAACGGATCCAGAACGCACCTACACCCAGGCCGATCATGATGATGAAGATGTCCTGAGTGATCGCGAACGCGCCGATGACGCCGTCGAACGAGAACGAGGCATCGAGTACCTCGAGGTAGAGGAACAGGAACAGGCCCGCGCGGCCCGCCACCGCGGCAGCACTGGCGCCGCCCTTGCCAGCCGCAACGACGGGCTCAGCATCGTCGGAATCCGAATCTGAGTCGTCGTCGCCCTCGGTGTCGAAGAGGTTGCCGAGACCGTTGACCAGCAGGTACGTGACCACTCCCAGCACACCGGAGATCAACACCTGGCCGTAGTGGTCGCTGTCCGCCAACAGGACGGCCGCCAACGCCAAGGCGCTGAGCGCGACCACCACCGAGAGCTGGTCGAGCTTGCCGATCCGCTCAAGGGGGCGCTCCAGCCAGGCGAGCCAGTGATACTCCTTGTCTTCGAAGAGCCAGTCGAGGAACAGCAGCAGCAGGAACATGCCACCGAAGCCTGCGATGGCCGGGTGGGCGTCGGAGACCAGGTAGGCGTAGGTGCCAGGGGTGTGGACGTCGCCATTCTTAAGGGCGAGCTCAACTGCCTCGACCGGGCTCATGTGGGCGGTGGCGCTCACGAGCAGCACGGGAAATATCAGCCGCATGCCGAAGACGGCGATGAGCACACCCACGGTGAGGAAGATCCGTTGCCAGAACAGATTCATCCGCTTGAGCACCTTGGCGTTGACGACCGCGTTGTCGAACGACAGCGAGATCTCCAACACGATCAGTACCGCGACGATGACGAAGCCGTTGAGGCCGAAGAGAAAGAACGAGGCGACGAGAGCTATCGCCGTCGTGATGAGGGAGACCGAGAACGTCTTGAGGAGCAACTGAAGTCCTAACGCGGATGGATGAGATGAGACGCGGGAAAAGGTTAGTAAGGCACCTGCCGGTGCCAGCGAACGAGCAGGCTGAGTAGTTCCTCACCACCCAGAACGCCAGCAATGGTCAAGTGCTGCACGTGCGGGGCCGTCCAGCCGAGGTCGGCGAGCTCGCCGGCCGCCGGCCGCACGGCGAGGTCGGCCGCCTCGAGCAGTTCACGATCGAGCAGAGAGTCGCCGGCCGCCAAGCAGGTGCTGGCACCGATCCGACGTGCCACCTCCAGCATCGCCGCCGACTTGGTGAGCGGACGCGGCACGAAGTACACCTTGCGGCCCTGCACGGAGACTCCCCAGCCCACGGTGGCACAGAACTGTGTGAGTTCGTCGACCCAGGTAGCCGGTAGTGCCGCACGATCGACCACGCAGTACCCGAACAGCTCCCCGGCGGTGCGTAGCGTCTGTACGAAGTCGCCAGACCTGGCCTGCACGTGATGGTGCACGACGGCGAGGGGCGCGCACTCGCTGAGGGCGGCCTTGACCATGACGTCCCAGTCGGGGTCTGGCACGCCGTCGATGAGGAGATGGCCTCCGTTGCTCGCGATGGCGTAGCGCGGCTGCTGCAGGCCCTTCAGTGCAGGCCGGGAGAGCTCCGCCAGCTGCACGCGGCCCAGCTGCTCGGGAGTCCTCGTGGTGGTGGGCACCACGATGCTGAGGCTCGTCAGCTCGCGCAGTAGGTCGGCGGATCGATCGGTGATGAACGACAGCGGCACACCCCGGTACACCTCCACGCACAGCAGCCGGGGCGCCTCGGCGTCCGGCATGGCCAGGGCCAGGGCGGCAGGGGAGAAGATGAGCGTCCGGTCGAGGTCGAGGCAGGTGAGCGTGGTCATCCCTCACCCCCCTCCTGCGGACGGATGAGTCCGACACACGAGTAAGCCAGGCCGGGCACTTCGTCGACGGGCACCCCCCGCTCGCGCGCCAGTTGCAGGACGTGGGCCAGGTCGGCGCCGCTGTCCGGACGGATCAACACCCGCTCAGGCACCCGGCGCAGCAACACCCGGGTGGTCTCGCCCACGCCGGGCTTGACGAGGTTGACCTGACCGATGCCGTACCGATCGCTGATCGCCTGCACCGCCGCCCACCCTGCCCAGTCCGGCTCGCGGGCACTGCGGGCGAGCACCGGCCAGTCGCGGTCGACGTCAGCGACCACCGTCTCGAATCGTGCACTCACGGCGTCGAGAAACCGGTTGGAGACATCGGCTCCGGCGAGCTCGGCGTAGAACTTGGCGCCGTGGAAGTCGTGCGCCCCGATGAGCTCGGCGTTGAGCACGGTGCGCGACACCAGGCCCGAGACGGTCGAGTTCAGGCAGGCGGACGGGATCAGGAAGTCGTCCCGGGTGCCGAACGTGCGCACACAACGACCTGGGTCGGCCAACACCACGAGGTCGGGGTTGAAGGCCGTGCCGTGCCGGTCGTTGTAGTCGTCGATGGCTGCGGTCAGCTCGCGCGTGATGGCGCCCTTGCCTGTCCACCCGTCCACGAACACCACGTCGGCCGGGTCGTGGTGCGCCCGCAACCACGCGAGCGCGTTGGCGTCGATGCCGCGCCCCCGCACGATCGAGACGGCGTAGTGCGGGGGGGCCCAGCCGTGCTGCTGCGCGAACCATCGCCTGATGAGAATTCCCACCGGCACTCCCGCACGTGCCAACGACACCAGTACCGGCCGCGGCCCGCGCTCGGCCCGCACCAGTTCGGCCACCACACCGGTGTCGTGCGCCAGCCGGCTTGCCGACTCGACCACGGCCTGATGGAACAGTGCGGTGTAGGCGGCGTCCGGCTGGTACTCGATGGGTAGCGACTCCGCGTAATGTGCTCTGCCCGATTGGATCTCGCGCTCGCGATTGGCGGTGGGGGCTTCCAGCGGGACGTCCGAGAGGTCTTTGAGCAGCCATCCCACCTCCTCGGCCGAATATGAGCCGAAGCCGGGACCACGCAGCACGTCCGGCAGAGCTGCGGTCAAGGGGACGAAGGTGGGCACCTCCATCAGGTCTACCTGATCAGCGCACACGACTAGCTGCGACAGCAATGCCGTGCGTGCCTGACCCGAGGCGGCGAAGGTCTGATCGTCGAAGCAGGCCACGATGCGATCCCAGGCCGGTGCATCCTGCGGCGGCGCGACGTTGTACGCGAAGCGCACCCCCGCATCGTCCGGTGGCAGCGTCTCGCCGGAGGCAAGGGTGAGGGCAGTTCGCAACGGGTAGTCGATGCTGTCGAGCGCCAAGGCCGGAGACCGAGTGGTGGTGGAGAACCGCACGATGGCAGCCGGTTCCGCGTCGGCCCACGCCCGGGCCACCAGCAGCGGGGCGGCCATGAACTCCTCGAAGCCCAACACAAGCACTCGTTCGCCGGGCTTCGGCGCCAGCTCCCGGGCCGCCGTCGCCAACCAGGTCGTCAGGCGCGCGCGTTGCTCAGAGGTGATGCCGTGCCGACCGCTCTCGGGAAACCCCGCACCCCGGACGTGGACGGACCTGCCCGGCTGCACGGTGCTCTCTCCCTGGCCGGTCACCGCCGTGACGCCTTGGTCTGCGGCCGGTCTCGGCGAGAACTCAGACACCAACGCCGCAGCCGCCTTGGCGAGTCCGTCGGGCAGTTGGGTGCGTCCTCGGGCCAGGCACACGACGTCGAGCCGTACGCCCAGCTGCCGGGCGACCTGCGCCATGGCCCGCTCGTCATCGGCCGACCGGAGATCGAGCAACGTGGCCACCACGTAGTGCGGTCGGGCAGCCAATCGGTGCAGCGCGGCGATCGTGTTGAGAATCGTTCTGCCCGTGGTGAGTTCATCATCCACCAGGACGAGTGGGCGGCTGGCTGCGGTAGGTCCCGTCAGCAGCGAGGGATCGGCCGGGCAGAGCAGATGCCCGGTGGCGTGAGAATGCTCCTCCTCGAAGCCACCCACCGGCGGCACCCCCGTGAGACGTCGGGTGGAGTGCAGGTAGGTCGAACCGGGCAGCGCGTCAGCCACCGCATGTCCCAGGGACACGGCGGTCTCGGCATAGCCCACGACCACGGGCGGCTCGTCCAGCTCCGGCCCTACGAGGGCGCTGGCCAAGGTGCCGAAATGCCGCGCCCGTTGCCCGTCAGCGGGATGGGCCACGGCCGCCCTCAGCGCTGCGGCTGCCTGCGTGAGCTGCCCGCAGGCCGGGCGGTCACCAGGGGTCGACTCAACAGGTGAGGCCGGGTTCTCCAGGGCCTGTCGGGCTAGACACCCCAGCAGCACGCCTGAGCCGTAGACCACCCGGGGGTCGGTGGGCACGTGCTTGCCGAGCACCAGGGAGACGAGCAGGTGTGCCCGCTTGGGGTTGCGCCGCAGCCCCAGGCCCACCAGATCGTCGGCACTCAACCCCACGGTCGACGACACCGCTGCCAGATTCACCCCGAGTCGCTCGCCGACCCAGTCGCGCGGGCTCACCAACTCTCGCTTGCCACGAGGCTTGCCACGAGCACGTCGACAAACGCGACCTTGTCCCGGGTCACGCCGAATGCCTCGGCCCGGGCCATCGTGCGGTGCGCCCAGGCCAGATGCGGTTTGGACTCGTTCATCTTGTTGCGGTACCCCGATGCCGCCACCCCCCCACCGGCCGCCGCCGCCAGGATGTCGACCGCGTCGCGATACTCCTCGTGGGTGACTACCTGGAGGGCGTGCACCACCGGCACGTGGCTGGGATGGATCACCGTCTTGCCGACGATGCCGTTGGCCTTGTCGAGTTCCACCTCGCGGATCAATCCGTCGAGGTCGCGACGCAGCAGCTTGGCGCGCAGCTCGACGGCATCATGGTCGACGAAGAGGGTCTGCCGCAGCCGGGGGATGAAGATGCGCTCCCGGGCGGTGAAGTACTCCCACACCGGGCCGGTGATCACGAACCCGCCGTCGGCCCGGCCCAGGTGGTTGACGATGTCGGCCACCATCGCCGCCACCACCCGGATGTCGTAGATGGTCATATCGGGCGGGCGGCGCAGCCCGTAGAGCCCGGACAGGTCGGTGGCCCCCAGCCGTACCGCCAACACCCGGTGGCGATTGGCGCGCAGCAGGTCTGCGATCCAGCTCAGGCAGGCGGGCCGCTCTTCGGCGTAGGCGATGGCGGCCGACTCCAGCACCGGCATGCAGAGCAGTTCGTGCCCTGCTGGGTGATGCTCGGCAAGTTCGTGCTCGGCGGTCGCGAGGGCGGCGAGGTAGTCCTCGCCGTTGTCGCGCCCGAACTTGGGCAGCACGAAACCGGTGAGCATGGTCATGGCGGCTCCCAGCCGGCGGCACAGGCTCACGATCTGCTGCGGGCTGCGCACCCGTACGAAGAGCAGTGGACGAGGATCCTCGGTTCCGTGCAGCGTGGTCAGGGCGGCCACGAGGTTGTCCTCAGCCGCGGCCACGTCGTCGTCGGCTACGGCGTCTTCGAGGCAGAGCACCATGGAGGTGACTCCCCAGCGCACCTGCCCCACGATGGAGTCGGCCAGATCCTGGCGGGTGGCTGCGGTGTACAGGGTGGCCCCCAGGGCCATTGCCAACCGGTCGATGCCCGACTGCGGCGTGAAGGGTACGGGCGGGCGGTGGAAGAGTCGCTCCATTGTGCTGTCGTCGAGCGGACGGAAATGCCGCATCGGCATGTCCACCAGACCTGCCGCCCGCGCTGGAGGCGCCGCAAGGTTCCGTCCGGATCTTCGAGTGGGAGTGTCTGACATGCCTCGGCTCTCGGGTCGGCGTCGGGCTCGGCGTTCGACCTCGGCGTGCGGGCAGCCAGGGCTGCCTGTCACGTCGCTCCCCGAGGGCGAGGGCTCATCCTGTGAGCCCGGGCAAGTTCTCTCAGGCTCGATTGTGCGGCATGAGCGCATCGCCTGTCGCGTTGTTCGCGTCACAACTGGGTGAGGTGGCCGATCTCACCAGCTCACCATCGAGGTCTCAGCCGCTCGGATTGCGCTGTCGGTCGGTGGTTTTGACGACTGTCGGCGCGGAAGGTCAGCGCAGGCGAGGCGGGGGCACCCAGCGTCCGTCCACCCACGGGAGGTCGAAGCCGAACGCCTTGGCCACGTTTGCCTGCTGGCGATTCATGTACTGCAACTCGCGGCGCAGCACCAAGGTGCCGCCCACCCGGTGTAGCGAGGCCAACGCGCAGATCTCGGCCCACGATGGAGCCGGGCCCGGCCGCAACTCGATGAGCACTCCACCACGCAGGGTGGCGGAGAGATTGAGGGCCAGCGCATTCCACTCGGGGGTGCCGTGATCGGCGTACGCGAAGAGCACCATCCGCTTGAGCAGACTGAGGTGCCGCACGCTCGCCACCAGGGTCTGACCGTCGTTCTCCGAGCGCCCGCCCAGGCGAAGCACGGTGTTGCCCTCGCTGGCGGCGCTCTCGGCGCCGCCGCGATAGGTCTGCAGCACCCCGCTGGTGTGGTCGTTCATCTCCCAGAGGCAGCCGAGATGGATGTCGGTACTGCGCCGCATGCCGGCTGCGGCCTGCCGGGGGTCGGTGGGGGTGGTGCTCCACGTGAGCGTGAACTGCAGTGAGCCGCCGCTGGCCTGTTCGCCACCGATCATCACCTTGGGACGGTCGTCCGAGAGCACCGTGCGCCCCCGAAGCTGCTCCACGTTGCCCATCCGGGCGGTGAGCGCACCAACGGCAGGCGGCCCCGCGCCACGCACCGGGTCGGCCGAGAAGTCCAAGGCTGCGTTGCCCGTGCGCTGCAGATCGGGATCGCGCCGGCGCGCCGGACGACGTCGCAACCAGCCCAGACCGGGTTGGGCCGGAGGCGGCCCGGCCGGCGCGGTGGGGGTTCTCGGTCGGGCTGGTGAGGCCGGTGCGGCAGCGACTGGGAGATCGAGTGAGAGGCCAGACGAACCGGCTGGGGACGGGGTCGTGGCCGACGCAGGCGCGGGTCGGGCGGTTCCAAGGTCGAGGCCGGAAGATCGCACGGGATCGACGGACCTGGACGGTGCCGCCCGGGTGGGCGCTGGAGCGCCCAGATCGAGGTTGCTGGACGACCAGCCCGGAGTCCCGGAGGCCGCGGTGCCTGAGGCGGCCGCGGGGGTGTGCTGGCCTGAACCGGTCTGCCCTGCCGGCTGGTGCCGTGCGGCCTGAGGCTGAGCCGACGGCATCGAGATCGTCAGATCGTCGAGGCTCAGGCCTATCGAGCCGGAGCTCGGCCGATCGCGCCGGGCCGGGATGTTCGTCCTGGCCGCCCGGCGTCGCAGAAACGTCAGATCCGGACGGCTCGGAGGTGTCGCACCAGTCATCGGCCGCCGCCGTAATCACGAGCCAGACCGGCCAGTCCGTCGGCCCAACCCTGCCCCACGGCCCGGAACTTCCAGCCCGAGCTGTGCCGGTAAAGCTCGCCGAACGCGAGGGCGGTCTCGCCCCCGCAGTCGTGATCGAGCGTGTAGCGCACCAGCTCTGCGCCGGTGTCAAGGTCGGCAACCCGAATGAACAACTGACTGATCTGGCCGAAGGTCTGCCGCCGGGCTGCGGCGTTGTAGATGGCGGCGGCCACGACGATGCGATCGACGTACGCCGGCGCAGCCGCCAGATCGATCTCGAGTTGCTCGTCGTCCTGGCCCCTGGCCGGCCCGCCGGGCCGTCCGCCGGCGGGCGCGCCCGCTCCTGCCGCCGTGAGCTGCGAAGCGAAGACGATGTAGTCGGAGTTGGGCACCTTTCCGTCCGGTCCGCAGAGCAGCACCGAAAGGTCGAGCTGGAAGTCCTCGCTCGGCGGCGCCCATCCCACACCCACCAACACCCGGCTCAGGCCTGGGTGCAGGCTGGCGAGCGCCACATTGGCGCCCTTGCTCAGGTTGGTGACCACGTACTCCTCCGACGACTCACGAGTTGCCCACAGGCTATGACACCCAACCGCTGCGGGCTCGGGACGGTGGCCGGCCGAGCCGGACCATCGGCTACGGGCTCAACCGGCGACAGTTCCAAGCTGCTACAGATCCAACTCTGAGCGGCTGAACTTGTTCTGCAGAAAGCGACCCTGATTGCTGAGCTTCTGCGCGTCGCCGGCATAGATGGCGGTGGCGTACTCCCGCGCACCGTCGGCGAGCAGGTAGAGCTGCTCCACCAACTCCTCCGCAGGCGTGCGTCCCAGCCGGTTGCGATGGCTCTCCGCGAAGGCGGCCGGCAGGGCGAGGAACGTGTGGACCGTGGTGGGCAGGTAGTCGTTCACCATGGCCCGCACGCCCACCATCTCCGCCTCGGTGGCCGGATGCTTGCCGAGGTACACCAGCAAGGGACGCAGCTCGTCCTCGACGTCGCGCACCGCCGGCACACCCCCCTCGGGCATCCGCGCCCCCGCCACGTTCACCTCGGACACGAGCTCCGTCAGCTTGTCGAGCAGTTCGGCCGGAGTCTCCGCCTGCGCGGGCTCGCTGGGGGCCGCCACCTGCGGGGGCGGTGCAGGTGGCGACTGCTGCTGGGTCGGGCGCTCGTCGCGTCCGAACAACGACCCCCAGAACGAGCTCATCGGCTAGCGCCGTGGCTGGTTGGCGTCGCGTTCGGTCTCGGCGTGCGAGCGCTCCAGATAGGGCGACGCGCGGGTGATCTGCTGCTCCAACGCACCCACCGTGGCGGCCATCGTTTCCACGGCCTGCGCCTTGTAGGTGTCGATCGCGTCCATCGTGGCGTAGATGTTGTCGAAGGCGTGCTGCAGCGACTCGATGCTCACCATGGCCGACGACGCCTGCTGCTGCACCTCCACGCCCTGCTGGCGGAGCATCGCGGACGTCGATTCGATCATCGCGCTGGTGGTGGTGTTGAGCGCGTTGATCTGGTCGAGCACGAGCTTCTGGTTGGCCAGTGCCTGGGCCACGATGACGGCCGTGCGCAACGCGGCCACAGTGGTCGTCTGCGCCCGGTCGACTCCCTTGATCAACTCCACGTTGTTCTTCTTCACGAGGTCGAGCGCCAGGTAGCCCTGCACCGCAACGGCGAGCTGGGTCAGGATGTCTTGCCGGCGCTGCCGGATCGGGAAGAGCGCGTCGGACGTGAGCGGTTTGGGCGTCCTCGGTGCGCCCGGCGGCCTTGAACTCGGCGATCTTGGCCTCGGTGGCCTCATCGAGGGCACCGGCCAGGCTCACGTACTCGCTGAGCTTGCCCATCAGGGCCCACATGTTGGCGCGCTCGTTCTCGATGGCGGCGTTGTCCTTGCGCAGTTCGTCCTGGCCCGAGGCCAGAGCCCGGATGATCGCATCGAGATGACTCTGCGCCGACTGGTACCGGTCGAAGTAGGCCCGCAGCTTGTCTCCGCCGGGGATGAACTTGAAGAGTTTGCGCGTGCCTCGCAGGTCTGAGCGCCCGGGGTCGAGGTCGGTGACCGTGTTGCGCAGTTCGGCCAGAGTGCCCGCGACCTGCACCTGGGCGCTGCCGCCCTTGCCGCGCGCGCCTTCCAGGGCAGCGGCCGGGCGCTCCAGCATCCGGTTGGAGACCTGGCTCGACTCGCGCACCTCGCGCTCGCCCATCGACATGATGGCGTTGATCTTCTGCCCGAACTCCGGGCTGCGGACGTCTACCGAGACGAGATCGGCCACGAAGGCGGCGGCCTTCTGCTGGATGACCGTCTTCTGCGCCTGGCCAACCGGCACCAGACCGGCGGCCTGCTCCTGCTTCACGACGGGAACGGCCGCTGGAGGAGTGAGTACCAGTTCAGGTGTGGACGTGGCGACGGCGGGCGGTGCGAGGGGGGCAGACAGGTCGAGCGGCTCAGTCATCGATGGCAACCTTTCGTTGTGCTGCCACTGTAGAAGGCGTTCCGCCCCCGGATGGGGCTGGTCGCGCAAATCCGGGCCGACTCACCCCGACGCAGGCCCCACGCCGACGATCGTGACGACGGGTGCCCCGGCTTCGTCACTGGCATCGAGATCGATGGTGGCCGTGATGGCCCAGTCGCGGTCACCTGCGGGATCGTCGAAGATCTGCCGCGCCTGCCATACCCGCCCACCTCCGGCAGGAGCGTCCTCGGTGAGCACGAGCAACCCGGGCCCGCGGGCGTCAGGGCCGGTGCCGAGTTCGTCGTACTCCTCGTAGTAGCCGTCCATGGCCTGCTGCCAGGCGTCGGCGTCCCACCCTGCGGCGGCGTCGAGCTCGCCGAGGTCGTCGTAGCGTTCGAGGGCGGCAAGCTCCACCCGCCGGAACAGGGCGTTGCGCACCATGGCCCGAAAGGCCCGGGTGTTTGCGGTGACAGGAGGTGGAGGGGCGTCCGGGCGGGTGATGGTCTGTGCCGGTTCATCGCCCGAGGTGAGGGTCTCCCATTCGTCCAGCAGCGAGGAGTCGGTCTGCCGGACCAGTTCCCCGAGCCATTCGATGAGCTCGTCCACCTCGTCGGTGCGCGCCTGGTCGGGCACCGTCTGGCGCAGGGCCCGGTAGGCGTCGGACAGGTAGCGCAGCACCGTGCCTTCGCTGCGCGCCAACCCGAGGAAGGAGATGAGCTCGGTGAACGTCATCGCCTGCTCCCACATGAACCGCACCACCGACTTGGGGGCCAGCTCGTAGTCGGCAACCCACGGGTGCCCCTTGCGGTAAGCGGTGAAGGCCGCCTCGAGCAGGTCTGCCAGCGGACGTGGCCAGGTTACGTCGTCGAGCAGCTCCATCCGCTCCTCGTACTCGATGCCTTCGGCCTTCATGGCAGCCACCGCCTCACCGCGGGCCTTGAACTGCTGTGCCATCAGCACCGGGCGCGGATCGTCGAGGGTCGCCTCGATCACCGACACGACATCGAGGGCGTAGTCGGGGGAGTTCACGTCGAGCAGGTCGAACGCGGCCAGGGCGAACGGTGACAGCGGTTGGTTGAGCGCGAAGGCGGCAGGCAGGTCTACGGTCATCCGCACCGTGCGGCCATCGGCGTCCGCCGGGTCTATCTGTTTGACAACCCCGGCGGCGAGCAGCGAGCGATAGCAGGCGATGGCGTCGCGGATCATCCTGCCCTGCTGCGAGCGGGACTGATGGTTGTCGCGCAACAGGTCTGCCATCACCGCCACCGGGTCGCCCCGGCGGCCCAGCACGTTGATCAGGGTGGCGTGATTGATCCGCAACCGCGGAGTGAGCGACTCGGGCTCGCCCGTGGCGAGCCGGTCGTGGGTCTTCTGGGTCCAGTTGACGAAGCCTTCCGGGGCTTTGCGACGCACGATCTTTCGGCGCTTCTTCGGGTCGTCACCGGCTTTGGCCAGCAGCTTGAGGTTCTCGATCTCGTGCTCCGGCGCCTGGACGACCACGGTGCCTGCCGTGTCGTAGCCGGCCCGGCCGGCGCGGCCGGCCACTTGCTGGAACTCCCGCACACTGAGGTGCCGCTGACGCCGTCCGTCGTACTTCGACAGCCCGGTGAGCAGCACCGTGCGGATCGGTACGTTGATGCCCACGCCGAGCGTGTCGGTGCCGCAGATCACTTTGAGCAGGCCTTGCTGGGCGAGCTGTTCGACGAGCCGCCGGTAGCGCGGCAACATGCCTGCGTGGTGCACGCCTACGCCGTGCCGCACGAATCGCGACAGCGTCTTGCCGAAGCCCGTGCCGAACCTGAAGTCGCCGAGAGCGGTTGCGATGGCTTCCTTCTCGGCTTTGGAGGCGACGTTGGTGCTCATCAGCGCCTGCGCCCGCTCCACTGCCGCGGCTTGCGCGAAGTGCACGATGTAGACGGGGGTCTGGTTGGTCTGCACCAGGTCGGCGATGGTCTCCACCAAGGGGGTCGTGGAGTAGTAGTGGTGCAGCGGTACGGGGCGCTCCACGCTGCTGACCAGGGCGGTGGGGCGCCCGGTGCGACGGGTGAGGTCGTCGCGCAGGTCGCTGACGTCGCCCAGGGTGGCCGACATCAGCAGGAACTGAGCCTGCGGCAGTTGAAGCAAGGGCACCTGCCAGGCCCAGCCGCGATCGGGGTCGGCGTAGAAGTGGAACTCGTCCATCACCACCAGACCGACGTCGAGCGCGTGCCCCTCGCGCAGCGCTTGATTGGCGAGAACCTCTGCGGTGCAACAGATCACGGGAGCGCTCGGATTCACGGCCGCGTCCCCGGTAAGCATGCCCACCCGTTCGGCGCCGAGCTCACCCACCAGGGCGAAGAACTTCTCGCTCACCAGGGCCTTGATGGGTGCGGTGTAGACGGAGCGGCGTCCCTCGGCCAATGCCGCCAGATGGGCACCCAGCGCCACTAGTGATTTGCCCGACCCGGTGGGAGTGGAGAGCACCACATTGGCCCCCGAGAGCAACTCGACGAGAGCCTCTTCCTGGTGCGGATACAGAGTGAGCCCGCGATCGGTCGTGGTAGCCACGATCGCCTCGAGGACTTCGTCGGCGCCAGCGCCGGGGACGAGCCGCTCGATGAGCGGGGTCGGCTTGTGCGGATCTGCGTGCTGCGGCGCTGTGGGGATCGGAACCACCTCCGAGCCAAGCCTGTCACTGCTCGTCGCTTCGCGTGGGGTGGGTCGATCAACACAGCGGCTCGCTGCACGGTGATTGGCTGCATAGTGAGCGGAACCCATCAAGGAGGATCTGGTGTCTGAACCTGGCGTTGCCCCGACCTCGGGCACGACCCACCGCACCCGCTACGAGATGCTGCGTGCGGCCCGAGACCAGCTGCTGGGCTGGCGCGGCGACTACCCGACGGCGCTCGCGAACTTCGCATGGCCGCAATTCACGGAATTCAACTTCGCCCTGGACTGGTTCGACCAGCTTGCGGTCGAGCATCCTGCCGACCCCGCACTCTGGATCGTCGACACCGAGGGCGGCGAGAATCGTTACAGCTACGCGGAGTTGGCGCGCCGTTCGAACCAGGTGGCCAACTGGTTACGTGCCCAGGGGGTGGGTCGAGGCGATCGGGTGGCGGTGATGCTCGGCAACCAGGTGGAGCTCTGGGAGGCGTTGTTGGCGCTCATGAAACTGGGCGCCGTCGTCATCCCGTGTACTCCGCTGCTGGCGGCCGGAGACCTGGCCGATCGCATCGTCCGCGGTCAGGTTCGGCACCTGCTGACCACCGCCGACTCCACGGGCAAGGTGCGCGCCGACGCGGACCTCACGCGCATCGTGGTGGGCGCGGCCGCGAACCCGTCCGGACGAGCGCCGGACGGCTGGCTCGACTATGCCGATGCCGCAACCGCAGCAACGAATTTCGAGCCGGACGGAGTAACCCCGGCCAACGACACCCTGTTGCTGTACTTCACCTCCGGCACCACGTCGCGGCCCAAGCTCGTGGAGCACACCCAGGTGAGCTACCCGGTCGGGCACCTCACCACCATGTACTGGATCGGCCTGGAGCCCGGCGACATCCACCTCAACAGCTCCTCGCCGGGGTGGGCCAAGCATGCGTGGACCAACCTGTTCGCACCCTGGCTGGCCGAAGCCTGCGTTTTCATCTACAACTCGCCGCGCTTCGAGCCCGCGGCCCTGCTGCAGGTGATGCAGGAATACGGCGTCAGCAGCTTCTGCGCCCCGCCCACCGTCTGGCGGATGCTGATCCAGGCTGACCTCTCGGCACTGAAGACGCCACCGCGGAAGGCTGCGGCCGCCGGTGAACCCCTCAACCCGGAGGTGATCGAGCGGGTGCGACAAGCCTGGGGAGTGACGGTGCGCGACGGCTTCGGCCAGACCGAGACCACGGCCATGGTCGCGAACCTGCTCGGTGAGCAACTCGTTCCGGGTGCCATGGGTCGCCCGATGCCCGGTTACCCGGTGGTGCTCGTCGACCCGGTCGACGGTCAGGTCAAGCTGGGTGCAGGGGCCGAGGGTGAGGTCTGTCTCGACCTGGCCCGTCGTCCGCTCGGGCTGATGGCGGGCTACCTCGGCGATGCCGAGCTCACGGCAACCGCGATGCGTGACGGGTACTACCACACCGGAGACATCGCCAGCCGGGACGAGCATGGATTCCTGACCTATGTGGGACGGGCTGATGACGTGTTCAAGGCGTCCGACTACCGGGTCTCGCCGTTCGAGCTGGAGAGCGTCCTCATCGAGCACCCAGCCGTGGCGGAGGCCGCCGTGGTACCGAGCCCCGACCCCGTTCGGCTGGCGGTGCCCAAAGCGTTCGTCGTGCTGACGGCCGGTCACAAGCCTGACGCCGACACCGCGCGGTCGATCTTCGCGTACTGCCGCGAGCACCTCTCGCCCTTTCTGCGAATCCGTCGGCTGGAGTTCGCCGAGTTGCCCAAGACGACCTCGGGAAAGATCCGTCGAGTCGATTTGCGTACGGGCGACGCCGCCCGCCATCCCAGCGGCACGGAGCGGGCAACCGGCGAGTTCTGGGAGGAGGACCTGCGCTGAGGGCCACCCTCAGGCGAGTTCGGGTGCAGGATGGAAGCGAGGCTGATCGTCGCCTGACCGGCACGAGAAGGAGAGGCCGAAGATGTCGTCGCAACCAGTCGTCGTCGCCTGGGACGGTTCACCGGGTTCGCGAGCGGCACTGACCTGGGCGGCACGGCACGCCAAGGGCTCGGGCAAGCGGCTTGAGATCGTCAGCGTCCTGCAGCAGCCGGAGTCGACACTCGGGATCTTTCCGACGCCCGTCTTGGCGCCGTACAACCCCGAGGACGTGGCGCTGATGTTCACCCCTGCGATCGAGCTGGTGGAGAAGACCGAGTCCGACCTCGATGTCACCACCACCCAGATCACCGGCCATCCCGTGGCTGCGCTGCTGGAGCTGTCGCGGCGCGCCGATCTGCTGGTGCTGGGCACCCGTGGGCACGGAGCGCTGTACTCGAGCATCCTCGGCTCCACGAGCCTGGCCGTGGCGTCGCACGCCTCCTGCCCGGTGGTAGTGGCGAGAGGTGAATGCGAGGCGAGCGACGACGCCCCGGTGGTCGTGGGCACCGACGGTTCGCAGACCTCCGCCCATGCGGTGCGCTTCGCCGCTCGCTGGGCGCACGAGAGCGGCCGCCGGCTGCTGGCTGTCTGCTCGGCCGTGGAGCCGGTGAACCTGATGACCACCGACGTGGCGATCGCTATCGAATACGCGGCGCAGTTGCACGAGGCGGCCGAGGCGTTCGTGCAGCAGTCGTTGGCCGACATCGTGCACGAGTTCCCCGATGGCCAGGTAGAGATCCAGGTGTCAGACCTGCCCCCGGTGGGTGCCCTGTCCGAGGCTGGCGAAGGTGCCGCCGTGTTGGTGGTGGGTTCGCACGGACGCGGTGGATTCACCGGGATGCTGCTCGGTTCCGTGAGTCGCGGGGTGCTCTTCCACGCGCCGTGCCCAGTGGCGGTCGTCAAACGGCGCTCGGCATAGCAGCTTGTGGCAGATGATCGGCCGGGGCTATTTAGGGCGGCCCCTAAGCTGGCGGTGACCAAGGGCGGTGGCAGTGGAGCGAGCTGGCGATGAGGTGAGCCGGTCGCAGTACGACCGGTCTGCCGCGGTGTCTGTGCTCGAAGACCGCCGCGCCAAGGCTCAGTCATTGCGGCGGTTGCACGAGTCGTGGCTTGCCACCAACGAAGTACCTCCGCAGGTGCGACGGGTGGTGGCCAGCTCGTGGCGTCGGCAGTTGCCGGTCGCTGACCTGCCGCCGGGTGCTCGGCCGTCGGCGGCCGACGCAGGTTCGCGGCTCCACGCCAATCCCGTTCTCGGCCAAGCCCTGACGCTGCTGCGGCACCAACTGCTCGAGCTTGCCGTCGACGCGTCGAACGAGCTGGTGGTCTGTGACAGCGAGGGAGTGGTGCTGTGGCTGTCGGGCCCCACGGCTGTGCGCTCGCGCTCCGAAGATCTCGGCTTCGTCGAGGGCGCCTGTTGGAGCGAACCCATGGTCGGCACCAACGCGCTGGGCACCGCTCTCATCGAGAACACGGCCGTGCAGATCTTCGGCGCGGAGCATTCCCACCCAGACCAACACAGTTGGGTGTGCACGGGTGCGCCGGTACACGATCCGGCTACGGGCCGGCTCGTGGGCGCCGTGACCCTCTCGGGCCCGCTGGCCAGCGCCCATCCCCACACGCTTGTGCTGGTACGCACGGCCGTAGAGATCGCTGAGAACGACCTACGACACGCCCTGCACCAGCAGCTGGCCGAGCTGGCCGGGCGTACGGCGCTGCCAGGCACGGGTGTGGTGGTGCTCGTGGACAGCAACGGTTGGGTGGCCAACACCCGAGGGGTACGTGCGGAGGGGCGACTGTGGATTCCCGGTGGGCTGCGGCCCGGACCGGTGTGGGTGCCGGCACTCGGCCGATTCGACTGTGTCTCGGCAGACTCAGGCTGGATGCTGCGCGCCACCGATAATCACCGGCAGGCAGTGCCACCGACCCTCCAGCTCATCCGAACGCCCCGGGCACTGGCCCGGATCGGCACGGACGACCACATCGAGGACGTGCCCCTGACCGCCCGGCAGCTCAGCCTGCTCGATGCCTTGATCGCGGCCCCCAGCGGGTTGAGCGCCAGCGAGCTGGCCCGCGCGGCCTACGGTGATGCGACCCATGTGGTGGCCACCCGGGCGGAGGTGTCGAGGCTTCGGCAGCGACTCGGCCCGGTGATCGAGAGCCGGCCTTACCGGCTCGTCGCAACGCTCGTCTGAGTCGAAGATTTGGACCAAACCTTGCCCGCGGTTGGCATCACGTAGGACGTGTTTGGCTCCATCGGGCTCGTTGTGTGGTGCCGAAGGCGGTGAATCGCCCGCCGTTGGCAGCACACAGAACGACTCCGGTGCGCCACGGCAGGCCGTCGTTACAGCCGATCACCGCGGGCACACAGTGCGTTGGGATGCCGACTACGAGACCCAACCGGCAGGTGCCGCGGTGCTATCACCCCGCGAGATGCAACGTTCTGCAACCCTGCCGCTCCGACGTCGGGCCTGCCTACGGTGAAGAACGTTCCGCAGCACGTCGAACAAGGGAGTTCGCCATGACGACAACGAACGCCGACCTCGCCACCGACACCCACGACACGGGCCCGACGGGCACGGCAAGCCAGTGGTTGGGTCAGCTGGAGCAGGCTTTGACCGTTGCTGACCTCGATGCCGCCGTGGCTCTCTTCGGCCAGGAGTGCTACTGGCGTGACCTCGTGTGCATGACGTGGAACCTGCACACGGCTGAAGGCCGCGACGGGATTCGCGCCATGCTTGAAGCGGTCGGCCCCGACGGCTGGCCGCGCGACCTGGTCTGCACGTCGGCGAGCGAGGCCGACGGGGTGATCGATGCGTGGTACACCTTCGCCACCAAGCACTTTCGCGGCAAAGGCCTCATGCGGCTGCGCCACGGCCAGGGCTGGACCTTCCTCACGTCCGCCCAGGAACTGCTCGCCCACCCCGAGCCCACCGGCAGTCGTCGCGAGCTCGGCGCCCGGCACGGCGTCAACCTCGACCCCGATAACTGGCTCGATCGCCGCCGCAAGCGCCGGGAGAGCTTCGGCGTCGACGAGCAGCCGTACGTGCTCATCGTGGGCGGTGGCCAGGGCGGCATCGGATTGGCGGCCCGGCTCAAGCGGCAGGGCGTGCCGGCCCTCGTCATCGACAGATACCCCCGGCCAGGTGATCAATGGCGGAGCCGTTACCACTCGCTCTGCCTGCATGACCCGGTCTGGTACGACCACATGCCGTACCTGCCCTTCCCCGACCACTGGCCGGTGTTCACGCCCAAAGACAAGATGGGCGCCTGGCTCGAGCACTACGTCGACATCATGGAACTCGACTACTGGACGAACTGTGAGGCCACCCGGGCGAGTTTCGACGAGGCCAGCGGCACCTGGACGGTCTCGGCGCTCCGCAATGGTGACGAAATCACGCTCAGGCCAACCCACCTCGTGCTCGCCACAGGAATGTCGGGCGTCCCCAACGTGCCCGACGTAGCAGGCCTGGAGAACTTCGCCGGTGAGGCGCACCATTCGTCCAAGCACCCTGGCGGTGCCAGGTACCGGGGCAAGAAGGCCGTGGTGATCGGGTCGAACAACTCCGCCCACGACATCTGCGCCGACCTGTGGGAGAACGGGGCCGACGTCACCATGCTGCAGCGTTCCAGCACACACATCGTGCGGTCGCAGTCGCTGATGCGCGAAGTCCTCGGCCCGCTGTACTCCGAGGAGGCCGTGGCGGCAGGCATCGATCACGAGACCGCCGACCTCATCTTCGGCTCGATCCCGTACCGGATCCTGGCCGACTTCCAGCGCCCGGCGTTCGACGCCATCCGCGCTCAGGACAAAGAATTCTACGAAGCCCTCGAATCCGTGGGATTCCTGCTCGACTTCGGCGACGACGACTCCGGTCTGTTCCTGAAGTACCTGCGGCGCGGGTCGGGCTACTACATCGACATCGGTGCCTCCCGGCTGGTGGCCGAGGGCAAGATCGCCTTGCGCGCGCCCGCCGAGGTCGACCACCTGGACGGGCACTCGGTGGTGCTGACCGATGGCACCGAGCTCGAGGCCGACCTCGTGGTGTTCGCCACCGGCTACGGCTCGATGAACGGCTGGGCGGCGCAACTGATCTCGCAAGAGGTGGCCGACGCCGTAGGAAAGTGCTGGGGTCTGGGATCAGACACCGCTAAAGACCCAGGCCCCTGGCAGGGGGAGCTGCGCAACATGTGGAAGCCCACCCGTCAGCCCAATCTGTGGTTCCACGGGGGCAATCTGCACCAGTCGCGGCATTATTCGAAGTATCTGGCGCTGCAACTGAAGGCGCGGATGGAGGGCATCGACACTCCCGTCTATGCCCTGGCCGAGACCTACCACCTGTCCTGAGGAGGGCGTCATGAGCAACGTGCACGTCACCGGTGCCGCCCGCGGGATCGGCAAAGCCATTGCGCTGCGACTGGGCCGAGACGGTCACCAGGTGGCACTGTCCGACCTGCCATCGATGGCGGACGACCTGGAGCGCACCCGGCAGGAGCTCGAAGCGTCGGGTACGCGGGCCGTGGCGATGGAGATCGACGTCAGTGATCTGATCTGGCCATGGTCCGCAACGCGGTGAAAGCCACTGCAGCAGAGCTAGGTTCGCTCGACGTCATGGTCGCCAACGCGGGCATCGCGCAGACGAAGGCGCTGTTGGACGTCACCCCGGCCGAGTACGACCGGGTACACGCGATCAACGGCCGCGGAGTTTTCCTCTGCTACACCGAGGCCGCCCGGCAGATGATCGCCCAGGGCGCCGGCGGCAAGATCATCGGGGCGGCTTCAATTGCCGCGTACAAGGGCTTCCCGCTGTTGGGGGTGTACTGCTCGTCCAAGTTCGCGGTCAGGGCCTTGACCCAGGCCGCAGCCCAGGAGTGGGCCTCGCACGGCATCACCGTCAACGCCTATTGCCCGGGCATCGTCGACACCACCATGTGGGAGGAGATCGACCACGACCTGGGTGAGATCAATCAGGTGGGCAAGGGCGAGTCGATGCAGGCCATGGCGGCTGGCATAGCGCTCGGACGAGTATCCACCGGGGACGACGTGGCCAGTCTGGTCTCGTATCTGGCGGGGCCGGACTCCAATTACATGACGGGTCAATCGGTTCTCATCGATGGAGGAATGGTGTTCTCATGAAGGCTGCCCGGTATTACGGCAACAAAGACCTGCGCATTGAAGATGTCAATGAGCCCGCAGTGGCGCCCGGCACCGTCAAGGTCAAGGTGGAGTGGTGCGGCATCTGCGGCACCGATCTGCACGAGTTCGAAGACGGCCCGATCTTCTGCCCCACGTCGGCGCACCCGCTGTCGGGGGAGTCGGTGCCTGTCACCCTGGGCCACGAGTTCGCCGGAGTGGTGGCGGAACTGGGTGCCGGCGTCACCGGGTTCGAGGTGGGCCAGCGTGTGGTCGTGGAGCCGTACATCGTCTGCGGTGAATGCGAGTTCTGCACCTCCGGTCGCTACAACCTCTGTGTCAGTGGCGGTTTCATCGGCTTGTCCGGAGGCGGCGGCGGGTTCTCGGAGTTCGTCGTGGCACCAGTCGAACGCGTCTATGACCTGGGTGAGCTGTCCACCGAGGTCGGTGCTCTCGTCGAGCCGTTGGCCGTCGGGTATCACGCCGTACGGCGTTCGGGCATCGCAGCCGGGCAGACGGCGGCCGTCTTCGGTGCGGGCCCGATCGGGCTGGTGACCATTGCGTGCCTGCGGGCCATCGGGGTCGAGACGGTCTTCTCCGTGGAGATGTCGCAGATCCGCAAGCGCAAGGCGCCAGGAGCGGGCGCCACCGTTGTGTTGGATCCTTCCGAGACTGACGTCCCGGCCGAGATCCGTTCGCAGACTGGGGGTCTGGGGGTGGACGTCTCTTTCGAATGCGTAGGTGCCTCACCTGCCTTGCAGTCTGCACTCGACGGCACCAAGAACGGCGGCACGGTGGTCAACGTCTCGATCTGGGGCCACAATGCGGAGATCGACATGTTCGGCCTGGTGATGCGGGAGCTGAACCTCATCGGCACCAGTGCCTACTGCGGCGACCATGCGGCGGTGATCAAACTCCTGCAGGAGGGCAAGATTCCCGCCGAGCAGTTCATCACCGGCCGCATCGCGGTCGACGACATCCTGCAGGACGGATTCACCGAGCTCATCGAGAACAAGGACGAGAACGTCAAGATCCTGGTGCATCCCTGAGTCCCTATTGCGGCGGTAACCGTCGCCGCCGGGTGACCTGTCGTCAAGGGCCCGAGACCGTCGCGCGAGCCTGGCGCCTTGCAGGAGCAAGGTGGTGGAGTCGCTGCTCGAGGAAGAGACCCTGCAGGCCGAGGCTGACACCGATGAAGAGCAGGGTGGACGACTGGTCGAACCCCGCGTTGCCGCCCTCGCCGAACAGGTGGGCGCCGATCAGGCTCGTCACCACGTGCAGGCCGAGCGCCACCAGCCACCACACCAGCGTGAGCAGAGTGCCGCGGCGCATCCACTGACCGTTCGCGTCCTGGTAGAGCCGTACCGACCAGGCGCGCGGTGCGGCCACCACGGCCGCGCCGGCCAGGCCGACGAGCAGACAGACCCATTGGCCGAGCGAGGCAGGTGCGGAACCGATCGCGGTGTAGAGGTTGTACACCCCGATGATCCCCAGGATCAGGGGCAGCTTCAGCAGGTTGTCCTGCACCTGGCGAGGTGAGAACTGACGCCAGCCCACGATGGCGATCGCGGCGATGACTTCGAGTGCGACGGTGAGTGATTGGCTGCTCATGACTTTGAGTCTCGGTCGTTGCGGCCTCGCCCGGCATCGGCTCCTGGGTAGAGCCAGGGTTGAGGTTGGGTTGAGGCCGGGTGGAGATCTGAGGGTTGAACGCGGCGGTCTGGCTAGGGTGAACGAGTGACCGCCATCGCCCGCTGGGACCGCCTCGTGGTCCGCCTGCTGGTGGTCGGCGGGTTCGTGTGGTCGACGCAGAACGCCACGGCCGTACTCGATGGGGCTGACGCCGGGTGGCGGCGGATCGTCTGCTGGCTCTGCTGTGTGGTGGCCGGAGCCGTCACGCTGGCGGGTTACCGCTTCGGGGGCTCCCAGGCACATCGGCTCAGTGGCCCCCTCGCCACGGGGCTTCTGGCCGTGCTGGCCGCAGGAGTCTGCGGGTTGTTGCTGGCCGCAGGGGGATCCTCGCTTTCCTGGGTCGTGTTCGTGCCGGTCACGATTGCGGCCGGCGACCTCGACCTCGGGCCCGCCCTCGGGATCTCGGCTGCACCGGTAGCGGCTCAGCTGTTCTACGTCTGGCGGAGCGATCACAGCCAGCAGTCTCTGCTGCTGAACCTGGTGGCCGTGGCTGCCATCTTCGCGTTCCGGCACTTGCAGCGCCGAACCCGCGAGGCCGCCGAGGTGGCCGAGGCACAGCAGGAGGCGCTGCTGCGTGAGCGGGAACTGGCCGATGCGGCGCGCCATCGAGAGGACGTGGCCGCACAGGTCCACGACGTGCTTGCGCACACGCTGTCGGGTCTCATCGTCACCTTGCAAGGCGCAGGCTTGCAGGCTCGCGCCGACGGGGTCAGCGACGCCTTGCGCGAACGCCTCGACGCGGCAACGGATCTCGCCAAAGAAGGATTGCTGCAGGCGCGCACCGTGGTAACCGCCTTGGCACAGCCGAAAAATTCCACCACATCGTCACCCGCGCCGGCAGAGGAATCCATCGCCGACGCGTGGCCCGCGCCGATGCTCGAACGCCTGCGAGTCGGCGCTGGCCTGTCGGCCGAGGTGGTGGGAACCATCGATCTCGTTCCCGTCCGCTGCCAGCAGGTGGCGCGCGCGGTAATCACCGAGGCGGTCACCAATTCGGTGCGGCACGCCCGTGGCCGTCCGGTGGAGATCAGGATGGGCGCCGATGCGGTGCAGGTGCTCTCGCGCGGAGACGTGACGGCGTTTCCCCCGGCCGATCACGTCGGCTCCGGGCGGGGGTTGGCCGGGCTGCGTCGCAGGATCGAGGAGGCGGGTGGCGTGTTCACGGCAGGCCCCGCTGCGGCGGGCTGGCTGGTGTCGTGCTCCTGGCCGACGGAGGTGGAGCCGTGAACGTGCGCGTCGTGGTGGCCGACGATCAGACGGTGGTGCGGGAGGGGTTGCGCGCGATGCTCGGCCTGCTGCCCGGCATCGAGGTGGTCGCGACCGCTGCCGATGGACGAGAGGCCTTGCAAGCCGTGGCCTCTCACGATCCCGATGTGTTGCTCACCGATCTGCGCATGCCTGGGATGGATGGCGTGGAGGCCATTCGCGAGCTACGCCGCACAGCCTCGCGCACACAGGCGGTGGCGCTCACTACGTTCGACGACGACACCACCGTCGCGGCTGCCCTGGAGGCCGGCGCACTTGGCTTCCTCAACAAGGACGCCGACCCGCAGGCCATCGCCGAGGCCCTGCGCGCCGCAGCCTCGGGCCGTGCTCTGCTCGATGCCAAGGCGATCGCCGCGCTGACCCGTCGCCGGGCAGGCCCGACTGCCAGCGCACTCGCGCCGCTCGATCTGCCTGACGGGCTCACCGCCCGGGAGGCCGACGTGCTCGCGCTCATCGCCCAAGGATTGTCGAACCAGCAGATCGCCCGCAGCCTCGTGGTGTCGCTGAGCACAGTGAAGACGCACATCAATCACCTGCTGGCCAAGACCCAATGTGCCGGGCGGGCCGGGTTGGTGACCTATGCCTACGAGCATCGGCTCACGCAGCGTGGCCGCCAGGGCGCCGGCTGAGAACGGCCTGACGCGGAATGCGTCGAGGGCGTGCCTGCCTGATGTGGAACCACCATGAGGTCGACGGCTACGTCGCCGACGTTGACCCAGTGCCCCGGGTTGGGACCGGGTGTGAATCCGGCGGAGCGCAAGACGCTACCGATCTCGGGTGTATCGGCGAGATCGCGGGTGTTGATCGCCAGGTCGGCGTCGGTGGTCAGTAGTGGCACGTTCAGGTCGGCATCGCCGGTGTGGTGATAGACGGCCTGAGCGCCAACGAGGATGCGGTTGTCTAGGTGGCCCTCCAACGCGGCCAGAGCGTCGAGCAGCACGCGGCGGGCGACGACGTACTCAGGAGCGATATCCATCATGCCTCCCACGCCTTGTCGGTGCGACCGAGCGTGTCCATGAGCTGCGCGGCCTCGGCGTCGCTGCGGCCCGGCAGGGTCAGCAGGTCGGCGAGCACGAGCGCCACGGGGTGCCGGCACCGTAAGTGGATGGCAGGTTTCCGCGAGTGAGGTGGGCGCTTCGGGTTTCGAGGTCGTGGCGCTGGGGGATCACCCTCGGTATTGCCGTGCTGGCCGGCCGTAGTGACCAGGCACCTGGCAGTCGGGACTCCGCCGGGTGGGTCGCGCGTTCGGGTGACATCTTTCGGGCAGATCAGGACCGCGTCACCCGCGGCTGGCGGGCTGATCGTGGCCATGCCTGTGGATAACTCACGCGGCGTGATTTCTTCTGCTTACCGTAGTCCGACTGGGCGTCCGCACATCGGGTGCGGACGTAACTGCTGAGGCGGGGCAGGGGGGTGGCATGGACGCGACCGGCATCGTGGAGGATGAGGTGCGCGAGGTTGTGCGCCGTCGGGGCATCGATCCGGTGGCGGAGCCGGTCGCGTTCCGGCAGCTGGTCGACGACGCGGTCGCCGACTATGGAACCCGTTCTCTTGCAGGCGGACTGCCGCCCATCGGCGACCCGGGGCGGGCTGCAAAGTCCGTTGTCGACGCGGTGGCGGGCCTGGGTCCGTTGCAGCCTTATCTGGATGATCCACGCATAGAGGAAATCTGGGTCAACGAACCCGGTAAATTGTTCGTGGCACGCGACGGCGTGCCTGAGCTCACCACCACGATCCTCACGGCCGGTCAGGTACGCGACCTCGTGGAGCGGATGCTGAAGTCGTCAGGCCGACGAGTTGACCTCTCCACTCCGTTCGTCGATGCCATGCTCGCCGACGGCTCCCGGCTGCACGTCACCATTCCCGATGTGACCATGCGGCATTGGGCGGTCAACATCCGCAAGTTCGTCGTGAAGGCTTCTCGGCTCGACGATCTGGTGACGCTGGGCACGCTCACGTCGCAGGCTGCGGCCTTTCTCGACGCCGCGATGGCGGCAGGCCTCAATGTGCTGGTCAGCGGCGGCACCCAAGCCGGCAAGACAACTCTCCTCAACTGTCTTGCGGCGTCCATCCCGCCGCGCGAGCGAGTGATCTCGTGCGAGGAGGTCTTCGAGCTGAAGCTGCCACTGCGCGATTGGGTTGCCATGCAGTGCCGACAGCCCAGCCTCGAAGGCACCGGGGAGATTCCTCTGCGCCGGCTGGTCAAAGAGGCGCTGCGCATGCGGCCCAGCCGGATCGTCGTGGGAGAGGTGCGCCAGGCAGAGAGCCTCGACCTGCTCATCGCGTTGAACTCCGGTCTGCCGGGCATGGCTTCGATCCACGCCAACAGCGCCCGCGAGGCCATCACCAAGATGTGCACGTTGCCACTGCTGGCGGGGGAGAACGTGGGCTCCCGGTTCGTCGTGCCCACCGTCGCCGCCAGCGTCGACCTGGTGGCGCACGTCGCGTTGGGACGTGACGGAACCCGGCGGTTGCGCGAGATCGTCGCGGTGCCCGGCCGGGTGGAGGACGACGTGATCGAGACTGCCGACATCTTCACGACGCGCGGCGAGCGACTGGTGCGGGCCGAGGGCTACCCGCCGCATCTCGACCGGTTCGAGCGGGCGGGCTTCGACGTGCTCTCCTTGCTGCGCGCTGCCGAGGCGGCGTGACCCATGGGCAATCTCGCGGGTCTGACCTTGGGGATCGGGTTGTTCCTAATCTGGTGGTCGTGCTGGGCAGCCGACCCTGCCGCGCGACGCATCACCTCCGGCGGGCCGCGCCAGCGGCTCGCCGATGAGCTCAGCCAGGCGGGTTTCGGCAGAGTCGGCCCCGGAGTGTTCATCGCCGCTTGCGTGCTCGTGGCGGCGCTGACATTCGTGACGGCCTATGGCGTCAGCCAGTCTCCGCCGATCGCAACCTGTTTCGCGGTGCTCGCCGGCTGGGGACCGCTGGCCGGCGTGCGTGCGCGGGCACGTCGCCGACGTGTGGTGTTGCGGGAATTGTGGCCCGAGGCGGTCGATCACCTGGCTTCGGGCATTCGCGCCGGGCTCTCGCTGCCCGAAGCGTTGGGGCAACTCTCAGAGCGCGGACCCGAGGCCTTGCGTCCGGCGTTCGCCGACTTCGCCGAGGACTACCGGGCCACCGGCCGGTTCGCGGACTGCCTCAACCGGCTCAAGGCGACCCTGGCCGACCCGGTTGCCGACCGCATCATCGAGGCATTGCGCCTCACTCGGGAGGTCGGCGGCACCGACCTCGGACGGCTGCTGCGCACGCTGAGCGCCTTTCTTCGCGAAGACGCGCGCACCCGCGCCGAACTCGAGGCCCGGCAGAGCTGGACCGTCAACGGTGCTCGGTTGGCCGTGGCCGCACCCTGGATCGTGTTGGCGCTGTTGGCGTCCCGGCCGGAGGCGGTGAGCGCGTACAACCGTCCAGCCGGGATGGTGGTGTTGGCCGTCGGCGCGGTGGTCTCGGTGCTGTCATACCGCGTGATGATGCGCATCGGACGGCTGCCCGACGAAGCCAGGGTGCTGCGATGAACGTTGTTCTGGCTCGTGGCGGTCCGCTCACGCTCGATGGAATTCCCTTGTCGTGGTGGGGATCTGGTTTCGCAGGCCTCTTGGCGGTGGGGGTTCTTGTCGTCCTGGCACGATTGCCGCGCAACCGCAGACCCACTCTCGACGACCGGCTGGCTCCCTATATCCGCGATGCGACCCCGCCGTCGGCATTGCTCACCGTGCACCGCACGCGCACCGGGCTCGACACGCTCGAAGCGCTGTTGCGACCGATCACCGACGATCTCGTGGCCTGGATAGACCGGGTGAGCGGCGGATCGGCCTCCGTACGCCGCAGGCTCGACCAGCTGGGCGCGGTGACCACCGTCGAGCAGTTCCGCGCTCAGCAGGTGGCCTGCGGCGCGATCGGCCTCGCCCTGGGCCTCGCGCTGGCCGTGCTCATCGGTGTGCGGCAGGGCTTTGCCCCGCTCGTGATGCTCATGGCGATCGTTGTCTGCGCCGTGTGCGGCATCGTGGGTCGCGATCAGTTGCTGACTTACCGAATACATCAGCGCAACAATCGAATTCTTGCTGAGTTCCCCACTGTCGCTGAGCTTCTCGCGCTGAGCGTCAGCGCGGGAGAAGGTGCGGTCGGAGCGTTGGAGCGGGTCTCGCGAGGCACCAGCGGCGAACTGGCCGCCGAACTGCGGCGCACCCTGGCCGACGCACGCGCGGGCGCGAGCCTGGTGGCTGCCCTCGAGGGCCTGGCCGCGCGCACGTCGCTGCCGATCCTGTCGCGCTTCGTCGACGGGGTGGCGGTGGCCGTCGAGCGCGGCACGCCGTTGGCCGAGGTGCTGCGGGCGCAGGCCAGCGATGTGCGCGAGGCCAGCCGCCGGCAGTTGATGGAGACCGGCGGCAAGAAGGAGATCGCCATGATGGCTCCGGTGGTCTTCCTGGTTCTGCCCGTGACGGTGGTGTTCGCCGTCTATCCCGGCATAGCGGTGCTCGGCGTAACCGGCCCGTGACGAAAATGACCGCAGCAGAGAGCCTTCGGGCCGGAGAAAGGGATGACGAACATGAGCGAATGGCTCACTCGACGGTGGCTGTTACTGCGCCTGCAGCCAAGCGATCGGGGCGACGTGCCCGGCTGGGTCATGGTGACCCTCATGACCGCGGGTCTCGTCGTCGTGTTGTGGACGCTGGCCGGCAACCAGTTGCAGAACGTATTCAACGAGTCGATGAACCGGGTCCTGCAGCACTGAGCGATGCGGGTGCGGCTGTCGTCGAGTTCGTCGCGATCGCGGGCCTTCTGACCTTCATGTTTCTCGGCGTGCTGCAGCTCGCGCTGGTGGTGCACGTACGAAACACCCTGATCGACTGCGCCTCCGAGGGCGCCCGGTACGCGGGCTTGGCTGACCGCGTGCCTACCGACGGGGTCGCCCGGACGCGTCAGCTGTTGACCGAATCCCTCGGCCCCGCCTACTCCCGCGATGTGATTGCTCGGTCGTCGATCGTGAACGGGGTCGCCGTGGTGGAAGTGGAAGTACGGGCGCCCCTGCCCGCGCTCGGGCTGCTGGGCGTGGGCAACTCTGTGACGGCAGTGGGCCATGGACTCATCGAGGGCCCGCGATGACGAAGGGCGGCGCTGACAGTCCACGGCTGCTTGTCGGCGGCGAGAACGGCAATGCCATCGTCGAGTTCCTCGTCCTCGGAGTGCTGCTGTTGGTTCCGCTGCTCTACCTCGTCGTCGTGCTCGGTCGACTGCAGGCAGCCTCCTTTGCGGTGGAGGGAGCCGCCCGCGACGGTGCCCGGACGGTGGTCACCGCTCCCGACGACCGACAGGCGGCCGCGCGGCTCGACACCGTCGTCGATCTCGCGCTGCGCGATCAGGGCTTTGCCGAACCAGGGCCGTCCGCTGCCAAGGTAAGTCTGCGCTGCAGCGAGAGTCCTTGCCTCAGTGCGCAATCCGCGGTGACGGTCACGGTCCGGGTAGACGTCGTGCTGCCCGGAATACCCGCCTTTGTCAACCGGGCCATTCCCACTTGGGTGCCCGTCGAGGGTACCGGGCGGGCCGTGGTCGATCGGTTCCGCGCATGAGGGCATGGCCTTCTCGCCGGCCCACGGGTGACGAGGGGGCGATCGCCATCTTGGTGCTCTGCTACGTGGTGATCGCTGCGAGCCTGATCCTCGTTGTCACCGCGGCGACCTCGGTGCATCTGGAACGCAAGCGGCTGTTGGCGGTGGCCGATGCCGCCGCCCTCGACGCCGCGGACGAGGTGTCGCCCGACAGTTACCTGCGCACCGGCATCGGCGGATCCGATGTGGTGCCGTTGACCGACGACAGCGTGCAGAACTCGGTCCGTGGGTATCTGCACGCGACACCGACCGGTCTCCATGATCTGCAGGTGGTGGCGCCTACCGGGGCTCCGGGCGGCCGTACGGCGGAGGTGACCCTGCAGGCCACTGCCCACCCAGCGCTGGTCTCCTGGGTGCTGAGTGGGTGGCAGGCAGGCATCACGATGACCGTCACGTCGCGTGCCGACGCCCCCTTGACCTGAGGAGCGCACCCAGCGCGGACCGCACGTGGTGACCCTCACAACCATTCGCCGAGAGGAGCCAGGCCTGCGCGGCCTACGCTGGCGCCATGGTCGAGTCGACATCCCCCGGTTCACTGGCTTCTGATTCCCTGACTTCTCATTCAGCCACTTCTGATTCATCAGCTTCGGGTTCGCCATCATCAGGTTTGCTCAACTCCACCCCGGCCAACGACCCGTTTGCCGATGTGCTCGCTGCCAACGTGGCATGGGCCAACAGCACCGAGCAGCCTCAGTTGGAGGCCACTGCGGCGCGCGGGTTGGCGGTGCTCACCTGCATGGATTCGCGGATCGACCCCCTCGGCATGCTCGGGTTGGAGAAGGGCGACGCCAAGATCCTGCGCAACGCCGGGGCGCGAGTGACCCAGGACGTGCTGCGCACCATGGTGCTCGCCTCCTACCTGCTGGGGGTCAAGCGGATGATGATCGTGCAGCACACCGGCTGCCGAATGGCCCAGGGCACCGAGGCCGACGTGCATGCCGCCATCCGTGCGGCGGGCGGCCCCGACACCCGGGCCATCTCGTTCAAGGCCAGCACAGACCAGGAGGGCGCGCTGAAGCACGACGTGCAGCGCGTCACGTCCTGGGCCTACCTCGGGCAGATCGACGTGGGCGGCTTTCTGCTCGACCTCAAGACGGGTCTGATCCGCCGCGTCTGCTGAACCGCGACCGAGGTCTGCTGAACCGCGAAGCCGGTGTGTCAGGGACGTTCGAAGTCGGGCAGGTGGTCTTCGAGAACGTCGAGCACGGCCACCCGTCCGTCGAGTTGGCAGAGCACTCCGATGCCGCCGATCCACACCCGATGAATCAGGACGTATTCCGGCGGCAGGTTGAGCTTCAGGCCCACCGCCCATTCCGGTCGGCGAGGGTTGTTGAGATGCGCGAACAGCTGCTGCAGCCACGTCCGGCTGAAGGTGAACGTCTCATGTCTCGCGGGCTCCATGAAGGGTGCCAGGTAGGCCAGCAGGCCCGGCCCGTCGATCCGCATGCTGGGCTTGATGAAGCCCTCGACGCGCAGCCCGTCCACCACGGCCTCGGCGTCGTCACGCAGGCCCAGGGTGAGCAGCCGGCCGATCTCGGGGGGCATGCCGTGCGGCAGATGCTTGACGGCGCCGAAGTCGAGCACCCCGAAGCGTCCGTCATCGAGCAACCGGAAATTGCCGGGATGCGGGTCGGCGTGCAGCAGGCCCACCTCGGAGGGGCCCAGGAAGAGGAACTCCAGGTACCGCAACGCTGCCAGATCGCGTTGTTCGCGGGTGCCGTCGGTGATCACGCGCGACAGCGGCACTCCGTCGAGCCATTCCGTGACGAGCACCTTCTCCGTGCTCGCCAGCACCGAGGGAATCGCGAACTCCTCGATCTCGGCCAATCCGTCGGCGAAGCGCTGCTGTTGTTCGCCCTCGGCCGTGTAGTCGAGCTCCTCCACCATCCGCTCCTGAAGCTCGGCCAGGATCGGGCCGATCTCGATGCCCGGCAACCACGACGTGCCCACCCGCGCCGCCCGGCCGAGCTGGTGCAGGTCTGAGATCAACGCCTCTCCGGCGCCCGGATACTGCACCTTTACGGCCACTGGCGTGCCGTCCTTCCACACCGCACGGTGCACCTGGCCGATCGAGGCGGCCGCTGCGGGCGTGTCGTCGAACGAGTCGAACTTGCGCCGCCATTGCCGTCCGAGCTGGCCGGCCAGCACCCGGTGCACCGTCGAGGGCGGCAGCGCCGGCGCGGAGTCTTGCAGTTTGGTGAGCGTGGCCCGGTACGGTCCCGCGAGCTCGTCGGGAAAGGCCGCCTCGAAGATGGACAGCGCCTGCCCGAACTTCATCGCACCACCCTTGAGCTCACCCAGCACCTTGAACAGCTGCTCAGCGGTGCGGGCCTGGAGCTCCGCCGTCACTGCCTCGGCAGGCTTGCCCCCGAGCCGTTTGCCCAGGCCCAGCGCAGTGCGTCCGGCGTAGCCGATCGGCAGGCTAGCCAGTCTTGCGGTACGGCCGAAGGTGCTCCGGGGGACCTCGCTCACGGCGTCATTGTCTCCCGGCTTCATCTGAGCCGCGGACAGGAGCGTTTACGGCCGCATAATCACAGCTTCGGATGCTGAGCACTTCCGGCGTTCGACGCTTCACCGCAGGGCGAGCCGTTGCAGGCTCGACCGGGACGCGGCGCTGGCCGGCGGCCAGCTGCAGCCGCACCGCGGATGGCCCGGCCACGGGCGAAGCGTCGGCACCGGATCGTCCAGAGACAGCTCCAGGCTGGTGCCTTCGCTCAATGGCGTCGTGATGCCGTCAAGACCCTGCAACGCCTGGGCAACCGTGACGGCCGCGGCCAGGTCGAGCAGCGAGGGATCACGTGGCGGAAACCTGTGCGAGGCCACCTGGGCGGCCACGGCCGGCCACTGCGGATCCCGGTCGGTGCGGTAGAGCTCCACGCACCTCAGACACGACGTGTGCCCTGGCCGCACCAGAGGCCCCACCACCGCGTCGCGCTCGCGGAGGATGAGCGGCAGGTGCGCCACGTCGGCCCGCACGAACGTGTCGCACGACGACGGTGCCAGTGCACCGTCGGCCGTGATCACCGCCAGGTCGGCGGGGCGATCGAGCGTGTGGCTGGGCAGGAGTCCGTCGATGTGCGCCACGGCGGCGTGCTGTCGGCGTCGGCCCACGTCGTCGGACTCGAACCAGGGGCCCGCCTCCACGTCGGCCGTGGTCACCCGTCCCTCGTCGAACAGCAGCACCGTGCCCACTCCGGCACGCACGAGTCCCGTCGCCACCCGCAAACCGGACGGACCGGCGCCCACCATGAGAGCGGTCCGCTCCTGGCGCCGGTGCACGATCTGCCAACCGCTCGCGCCGGGGTAGCGCAGGGTGGCGGCCCTGGCCGCGGCGGTCAGGAAGGTCGTCTGCCGGCGTGGATCGAGGCGAGGGGAGCGGCGGGAGCGAGGTTTGGCCCCCGAATCCGGTTCGGTTCGACGGGGGTCGAGTCGTAGCTGCTCGACTGGCGGCGGCTGCGGTGGGGGAGGCGTGGCCTGCAACAGGGCACCGCGGTTGCGCAATTCCTCGAGCAGCTCTGTGACGAGTGCGGGGTCGACGGCATTGCGCCTGGCCAGCCGATACAGCCCGCGTTCGGTGAGTTCCCCGTTCACGAGCGCCTGAAGCAGCCGCTCTTCGCCGGGGGTGAGGTCGTCCAGGATCAGGCCGTGGGCGTCTAGCCCGATCTGGATTGTGGTGGGGCCTCGCCAGACCATGACGAGATCAGGATGCAACCGCACTCTCATGGCCTGATGATGTCATTTGATGAAGTTTGATGTTGGACTGTCCACATGGGGGCGGCAAAACGCGTCGTCCGCATCCGGGTATTTACGTTGTGCGTCGCCCAGACAGCTCCTGCGCCGAACAGCAATGGCCGGCGGGTCATCCCACCGGCCATGCTGACGTTGGCAGCTTGCGCTCAAGCCTTCCCGAGAATGCGATTGAGATTGGTGCCGCAGACCGGGCACTTGCCCTTGGCCATGCGCCGACCGTTGGTTTCGACGACGTTGCCCGTCGCCTCTCGCTTCTCCTTGCACTTGACGCAGTAGAACTCGCCGCTCCAGGTCTCCTCGGACACGGTGGCTCCTTCCTAGCTTGGGGCCCGGATTGTGCCCGCCCACGTGGTGGGACGGTGGCCAGCCGATCGGGCGTGCTCGGCAGGTGCTCGGGTCACGATGCCGCAACGCCCACGGACGTCGCAAACCGGCGCGCCAGTGAACAACCGGTCGAACGTGTCGACCTTCCTCTGTCGACACGCTCGCACCGGTGCTCAGAAGGCAACGTAGAGTCACGCCCGCCGGGGCGCAAGATCGCCCGAATAGTGCCCGGGTGCGGCATAGTGTGGCGCCATGGGGGGAGCCGATAGGCCGACCGGGGGCGGCTTTGGCATGGGCGAACACGTGCCGGTGGAGGTCAGACGCAGCGCCCGGCGAACGCGCAGCGTGAGTGCTCACCGGCAGGGCGATCACTACGTGGTGAGCATTCCTGCCCGCTTCAGCGCCGCGCAGGAGGCCGAATGGGTCGCCCGCATGACGGCGCGCCTGCAGGCCCGCGAGCAGACGGCGGTCGCCGACGATGCCAGCCTGGCTCGACGCGCCCAAGAGCTCTCCATCCAGTACTTCAACGGCAAGGCCCGCCCTCGCTCGGTGCGCTGGGTTGCCAATCAGGCCACTCGCTGGGGGTCGTGCACGCCGGCGCGGGGCACTATCCGGATCTCCCATCGGCTGCGCAACGCACCCGACTGGGTGGTCGACTACGTGCTCGTGCACGAGCTCGCGCACCTCTTCGTGGCCAAGCACGACGAGAAGTTCTGGGGCATGGTGGCCGCCTACCCATTGGCAGAGCGTGCCCGTGGCTTCCTGGAGGGGCTCGCGGCGGCCCCCGGCATGGATCTGGAGCGATTGCCGACCGGCGAGGACAACGACGTCATCGGGTGAGCGTCCAGCACGCCCTTGCCGTCAACCCGGCCGCGCATCGATCAGGTTCAGCGCTCAGGAGGTTGCGGGCCCCAGGGCGTTCCTGGCGGCCCCCAGGGCCGACAGCCGTGCGGGCAGATCTGCCACGATCGTGCGGGGCAGGGCGTCAAGGCTGAACCAGGCGACATCGAGGCTCTCGGCGCTGACCCGCGGTCGTGGCCGGCCAGTGGTGCGCACCACGTAGAGCACGTCGTCGTGCACCCGGCAACGACCGAAGGCCGCGGGCAGCTCGTGACGATTCAGATCACCCAGGACGGGCCCCTCGCACAGGCTGACGCCGGTCTCCTCCGTGGCTTCGCGAACCGCAGTCGCGGCCAGGTCGGAATCGCCGGGTTCCCAATGACCGCCGGGCTGCACCCAGAAGCCTCCCTTGGCGTGGTGCACGAGCAACGTGGCCGTGCCCGCTTCGTCGAGCACCAGAGCCGAGGCGGTGAGATGCTCGGGGCCGCTCTCGCGCCGCAGCGCACCGGGTTGCTCGAGTCGGTACAGGTAGTGCCGTCGCAGCTCATCCTGAGCGGGGGACGGAGCGCGCCAGGCCTGCAACTGTGCCGTGACGCAGGCCTCGGCGGCTGCTCCGTCGGCCTCGCCGGTCATGACGTGGGCGGCTCGCCGTCGAGCAACCGGCGAAGGGCCTCGTCCATCTCGTCCTGCGCCGGATCGGGCTGCTTGAACCGTTCGGCATAGCCCAGCGGGTCGTCGAGGTCGTCGGAGGTCGGCATGAGATCGGGGTGGTCCCAGACCTCGTCGCGGGTCTCGGTGGTGTGTCGTTGGGCCACGGCCGCCCACAGCGCCGCCGCCTCGCGCAACCGCCGGGGGCGCAGCTCAAGCCCCACGAGGGTAGCCAGGGTGTGCTCGGCGGGCCCGCCCACGGCACGACGGCGTCGTACCGCCTCGCGCAACCGAGCGGCGTTGGGCAGCTTCGAGACGGCTGCCGCGTGCGTGGTCTCGTCGACCCAGCCCTCGATGAGGGCCAGCGTGGTCTCCAGCCGCGCTAGCGCGGCCTGCTGCGTGGGGGTGCGTTGCGGCTCGAACATGCCCGACGACATCGCCTGCTGCAGCTGCTCGGCATCGGTGGGGTCGATCGAACGCAGTGCTTCGGTCATCGCCTCGGTGTCGATCGTGATGCCGTGCGCGAAGTCTTCGACGGTGGCCAGCACGTGGGCGCGCAACCAGGGGGCGTGCGCGAACAGGCGCGCGTAGGCAGATTCACGCAGCGCCAGGTAGAGCCGCACCTCTTCGGCCGGAATCTCCAGGCCTGCCCCGAATGCGTCCACATTGGCCGGCAGCAGGGCAGTGGTGCCCGCGGCCGTCAGCGGCAGACCGATGTCGTGCGCGCTCACCACTTCACCGGCCAACCCGCCCATGGCGCGGCCCACTTGGGCCCCGAACACTGCGCCGCCCATCCGGCGCATCATGTCCGACGCCTGCGCGGCCATGCCCTGCATGCCCTCGGGCAGTTGTGCCGACATGGCCTGGGTCAGCGATCGAGCCACCTGCTCAGCCACCGGCTGGCACAGCGGCCGCCAGGTGGGCAGCGTCGCCTCGACCCATTCCGCCCGCGACCAGGCCCGCTCGTCGGCGGATGTGGCCGGGATGCTGGTGACCTCGTCGAGCCAGGTGCTTGCCGTGCGCAGAGCCTCCAGGCTGGCCCGCCGCGCGAAGTCGGCGACCTGGAGGTCAGCCACGCCGTCGATGGGCTCGGCCGCCACCTTGCGGGCGGTGTCTTGTGCCAGCGACCACCGCACCGGGCCCTCGTCGGGGCCGGACATGACGGTTCGCATCTGCGCCATGGCCTGTTGCAGCATCTCCGGCGGCACGCTCATGCCCAGAGTGGAACTGATCTCGGACTGAATCCGGGACAGGTCCTCAGGAGTGAGCTGTCCGGAGGCAAGTCGGCGCATGAGCTCCTCCAGTTGCTCGGGAGTCGGCTCATCCGGCAGGTCAGACATCATGCTCCTTGCGGGTGGTGGTTCGTGGCACGCCTTCACGTCGGACAACTCTGCGAGCAACGTGCCTGTTCCGGCTCGGGAGCGGTTTCCCCGCGCTCAGCTCCGACGGTAGTGGATGATGGCCGGGGCCGGTCAGCGGCCGCAGAGCCGCAACGAGCCGGGAGGTGGCGTGGGATCGGTGGGGTCGTGCGTCGTCACCGGGGCGGCGGGAGCCGTCGGTGCAGCCGTCTGTTCGGCCCTGCGCTCGGCTGGAGCGAGCGTTGTGGCGCTCGACTTTCCGACCTCTGCGGTAGGGGGAGGGCGTAGGACGTCGCTCTCGGCAGAGTCCAGCCATGACGATGGACTGATTCGTGGGGTTGATCTCACCTCGCCGGGCGTGGCCGAGTACCTCGAGGAGGCCGATGCCGTCGTCCACGTCTGCGCCGCTGACGATCTGGGCCATGCTCTCGGCCTCGATCCGGTGCAACGTCGGACGCTGGCCGTAGGGGCAGCCCAAGCCGTGAGCACGGCGGCCGCAGCCGCTGGAGTGCGCCGCCTCGTGGCGATCACCTCGGCCATGATCCTCGACGAGGAATCCGGTGCGGGACAGCCGTTCTCGGACGACGCGGCGCCGTTGATGCGCCCCGATCCGGGGTTGGTGGGCGATCTCGTGGAGGTAGACGCGCTGGCGGCCCGCGCCGCGGCAGCGCACCCGGGGCTGGACGTCGTGCGGTTGCGCCCGGCCGCGTTGGTGGGCCCGGGGGTCGACACGTTCCTCACCCGGCATTTCGCCGCGCCCAGGCTGCTGACCGTGCGAGAGCACCGCATGCGCTGGCAGTTCTGTCACGTCGACGACCTGGCTGCCGCGGTGCTCACCGTGCTGCGGCAGCCGGCGGGCAGCGTTGCCCCGACGTTGGGGGTGGGTGCGCCCGGGAGTCTCGATCAGGCCGCGGTGGAGACCATCAGCGGCATGCGCAGCATCGAGTTGCCGTTTGCCCTGGCGAGGTCGACGGCGGAGCAGCTCCACCGGTTGGGCGTGTTGCCTTTGCCAGCAGGCGATCTCAGCTACGTGGTGCATCCCTGGCTGGTGAGTGCCGAAGGTCTGGCCGGGCTCGGCTGGCGAGCCGGCTATGACAACGAGACGTGCTTGGGCGTCGTCCTGCACGAAGCCGGCCAGCGCCGCACGACCGGTCGACGGCTGACCCGCAAGGACGCGGCGGCCCTCGGCGCAGCCGGTGCTGCGGTGGCCGCGGTGGCGACAGCGGCGATCTGGCGCTCCGGCAAGGGTGGCTCAGGCAAGACGGGTGCCGACAAGACAGGTGCAGGCAAGGCCGGGCGCGACAAGGCGGATGGTGCCAAGGCGGGCGCTGGCAAAGCCGGCGCAGGCAAAGCCGGGATAGCCAGAGCCGCCACCGGCCGGTCAGGACGGGCGCAGGTCCGCAAGCCCGAACCTGCGCAACCCGACGCCGGACGACGGGTGCCGGCCAAGCCGAAATCCGACAGTGGAGGCCGAAAGTGACTGTCCCACCTCCGAATACGGACCCTGCATCCACCGGACGAGGTCCGGGCCTGGAACCCCGCAGCTACGCGATGCTGATCAGCGGTGTGCTGTCGATTCTTCTGGTGAGCCTGGTCTCGATGGTGCCGATGCCGTTCGCGCTCATGAGTCCCGGACCGGTCGAGAACGTGCTGTCGGGCACCGGTTCGAAGCAGCTGATCCAGATCTCCGGACACAAGACATACCCCACCAAGGGCACGCTCGACCTGTTGACGGTGAGCGTCAGCGGCGGGCCCGGCCAGGCGGCCACGGTGTGGAGCGTGGTGCAGGCCTGGGCCGATCCCGACATCGACGCACGCCCGGTGCAGGAGGTCTTTCCGGCGAACCAGAACCGGGAACAGGTGGATCAGGAGAACACCGCTGAGATGGTGTCGTCGCAGCAGTCCGCCGCGGCGGCAGCGCTGAGTGAGCTCGGCATTCCCATCACCACCCGCATCACAGTGGGCGGCTTCGCCAAGGGGGCGCCGGCCAAGGGTGTGCTCAAGACGGGCGATGAGGTGCTCTCGGTCAATGGCACGACGGTGACGGGCCTCACCGAGCTCAGGCAGTTACTGGGCAGCGTTTCGGCCGGTCAGCAGGTGCAGGTGAGTTACCGCCGCAACGGCAAGCAGCACACCGCGAGCCTTGCCACCATGTCGACCACCGACGACGACGGCACCACACGCACGATCCTCGGTGTGATTCCCGCCTTGACCTACGGCTTCCCGTTCTCGGTGAAGATCCAGATCGAAGACATCGGTGGCCCCAGCGCCGGCATGATGTTCTCGCTCGGCATCATCGACAAGCTCACGCCCGGTGCCATCACCGGCGGCAACAAGATCGCCGGCACCGGGACGATGGATTCGACCGGGGCCGTGGGCGCCATCGGCGGCATCCGGCAGAAGCTCGTGGGCGCCGCGAATGCTGGTGCAACCTGGTTCCTTGCCCCGGCGGGCAATTGCAACGAGGTCGTCGGGCATGTGCCGCAGGGTCTGCGGGTCGTCAAGGTGGCAACGCTGCACGAGGCCCGGCAGGCGGTGGAGACCATCGGCTCTGGTTCTCAAGCCGCCAAGCAGGCGTTGCCCACGTGCACGATGGGCTGAGCCGGGCCTAGTGAGTTCAGCTCAGCGTCATCAGCAGGGCATGCACGATGCCTGGCGCGACGTCGGGGCCCACGCCCACCAGCTGGTCGGCATCGTTGGCGCGCTGGCGAATCGCGCAGCATGATGTGCCGTCCCGGAGGACTCCGACGGCCAGTCGCACATCCTGACGTTGCGGGTGGGCCAGCAGGGTCGCGAGCGCCTGGTCGGGGTCGGGTGGCAGTCCGCTCTCCGCCCCGGGGGGCACGACGAACCGCTCGAGCACGGCAGCAGCGCCCACCACGGCCTCGGGCCACGCGATCTGGGCGAGCACCTCGTCCACGCCCTCACCGTCGGGCAGGCCCTCTTGTTCCACGGAGGTCAGCGACTGCGGATCGGCGTCGGCCGTCGCCACGAGATCGGGTGGTAACTGGGCACGCAGCCCGGGATCGGCCGCCATCGCCTCGGCCGGCCGGATCAGCGCGAAGACGCGCAGCGGGCCGTCCCATCCGGCCCTGGCCACGTGTCGTTCGAGCTCGAGAACGGCCCTGGTCAGCGGGTCTGTTTCGCCAGGAGTGTCGATGCGCACGCACCGATCCTGGCATGGCATGCGAAGGTAGGTCTGCCAGCACCAGCCCACGCCTCTGGAGCCAGACGCAATGACCTTTGCCGATCCGCCTGCCTCCGAGCCGCCCCGTCGGCCCCGAGCTCCCCGACAGCGTGCCCGCAGTGGCCGGGGCAAACGACCTCCATTGGCCACCACGATCGCCGTCCTGGGCGTCTTGGTCGTCGTACTGATTCTGCTGTCCCAGGTCTGGACCGAGATCGCCTGGTTCGATCAACTGGACATGCAGCGCGTGTGGATGACACGGCTCGGCGTCCAGGTCGGGCTGTTCCTCGGCGGCGGCGCCATCATGGCCGCAGCCGTGGCGGTGAGTCTCATCGTGGCTTACCGCAGCCGTCCGGTGTTCGCGCCCTCGTTCGACGAGCTGGCGAGCAGCCTGGAGCGCTATCGCACCGGCATCGAGCCCCTGCGTCGACTGTTCGGCATCGGGTTGCCCGTGGCGTTGGGCTTGTTTGCCGGTTCCGCCTCCGCCCAACAGTGGAAGTCGTGGCTGCTGCTCGTCAACGGCGGATCCTTCGGCCAGACCGACCCCCAATTCGGGCACGATGTGGGCTTCTACGTCTTCAAGTTGCCGTTCTTGACGTTCCTGGTGAGCTACCTGCTGGCCGTCTTCGCGCTCGCTCTGGTGGCCGGGCTCGTGACCCAGTACATCTACGGTGGGTTGCGGCTGTCGGGGCCTGGCCCCCGCACAACGGTGGCCGCCCGTCGTCAACTGGGCATCATCGCCGTCCTGCTGCTGCTCACCCAGGCCGCCTCGTACTGGTTGGCGCGGTATTCGCTCTTGTCGCAGAACTCACCGGGCGATCTGATCACCGGCGCCTCCTACACCGGGGTCAAGGCCGTGCTGCCGGCACAGGCCATTCTGACGATGTTGGCCATTGTCGTGGCCATCACGTTCGTGGTGCCCATGGTCACCGGAAACTGGCGGTTGCCCGCTATGGCGGTGGCCTTGATGCTGGTGGCCTCGATCGCCATCGGTGGTGCTTATCCCGCGCTGGTGCAGCAGTTGGAGGTAAAGCCGACGCAGTTGATCAAGGAACGTCAGTACATCGAGCGCAACATCGACGCCACCCGCGATGCGTACGGACTGACGGCGGCCAAGGTCATCCCCTTCACCCCCAACGTCACCGGCGAGCGCAATGCGCTGGTGAACGATGCTCAGACCACGGCGAGCATTCGGCTGCTCGACCCGGCACTGGTGTCTCCCGCCTTTGTGCAGTTGCAGCGCAACAAGCAGTACTACGGCTTCCCGAGTGCGCTGGACGTCGATCGGTACGCCATCGACGGGCAGTCCCGTGACACCGTGATCGCGGTGCGCGAGCTGAACCAGGCCGGCCTGTCGGGGCAGCAGAACTGGGTGAACCAGCACATCGTCTATACGCACGGCTATGGCGTGGTGGCCGCGTACGGCAACCAGCGCGCCAACAACGGCGACCCGGATTTCTTCGAAGGCGGCATTCCGTCGACGGGTTCACTGGGCAAGTACCAGCAGCAGATCTACTTCGGGGAGCAGACCACGACGTACTCGATCGTGGGCGGCCCGAAGGACGGACCGCAACGCGAGATCGATTACCCCAAGGACGGTTCCGGCTCCAATGTGGCGCTCACGACCTTCACCGGAGATGGTGGCCCCAGCCTCGGCAGCCTTTTCGACCGGCTGATGTTCGCCATCAAGTTCCGCGACCAGAACATCCTCCTGTCGGGCGACGTGAACTCCGATTCGCAGATCCTGTACGACCGCACTCCGCTGGAGCGGGTGCAGCAGGTGGCGCCCTTCCTCACCCTCGACGGCGACCCCTATCCGGCCGTGGTCGACGGTCGGGTGAAGTGGATCATCGACGGCTTCACGACCACCGATGAATACCCGTATTCGCAACGCCAGACGCTGTCTGAGTCCACTCGTGACACGTTGACGGCCACCACGCAGATCCTGGCCCCCGAGGGCGAGATCAACTACATCCGGAACTCCGTCAAGGCCACGGTCGACGCCTACGACGGCAAGGTGACGTTGTATGCGTGGGACGACAAGGATCCAATCCTCAAAGCGTGGAGCAAGGCGCTGCCCGGCGTGATTCAGCCCATGTCGAAGATCGACGGCGACCTGATGTCGCACCTGCGCTATCCCGAAGACCTGTTCAAGGTGCAACGTGACGTTCTGGGCCGGTATCACGTGACCGACGCCGACGAGTTCTTCTCAGGCCAGGACGCGTGGCAGACCCCGCAGGACCCGACGAACAAGGACACCAAGCAGCCGCCCTACTACTTGACGCTGCAGATGCCCAAGCAGACTCACCCCGCGTTCTCTTTGACGTCGACCTATATCCCGCGAACCGCCTCCGCCGATGGCACCAACGCGCTCACTGGTTTCTTGGCTGTGAATGCGGATGCCGGCAACAAAGCGGGGAAGCGGTCGGACGACTACGGCACGCTGCGATTACTGCGATTGCCAGACTCCCCGTCGGTACCCGGCCCTGGACAGATCCAGAACAACTTCACCACCACGCCGGCGGTATCCGACAGCCTCAACGTGCTGCGCCTGGGCGGGCAGTCGGAGGTCAAACAGGGCAACCTGCTGACGCTGCCGGTGGGCGGCGGGTTGCTGTACGTGCAACCGGTCTACGTGCAAAGCAAACAGGGCACGTCGTATCCGCAGCTGCGCAAGGTGCTGGTGGCCTTCGGCGACAAGGTGGGCTTCGCCGACACGTTGGATGCAGCCCTCGACCAGGTGTTCGGAGGTGATTCGGGAGCCCAGGCAGGCGACGCCGGCGAAGCACCGCCGGAGTCAACCCCGGGTAACCAGACGCCGGAGCAACGCCTGGCCGCCGCGCTCACGGCCGCCTCGGCCGCGTTGAAGGCAGGCCAGGACGCACTGGCCAAGGGCGACTTCGCGGCCTACGGCCAGGCGCAGCAGCAGCTGTCGGCGGCCATCGCCGCCGCTACGGCAGCCCAGGCTGACGAGGGTGCTACCGGCACGGCCGGTGCCTCGGGGTCAGCCACGACGGGTAGCGGAGGGTAGGAGAAGGTCTCAGTCCGGGACTTGACGTGAAGCGGCTCTGCCGGGTCGAACTCCAGCCCGGCAGAGCCGATTTGCCTCGTCCTGCACCACCGCGTAGAGTAGTGATCACCGACGCGGGGTGGAGCAGCTCGGTAGCTCGCTGGGCTCATAACCCAGAGGTCGCAGGTTCAAATCCTGTCCCCGCTACGAAAAGTAGTTCGTGAGAACCCTCGTCCTTTACGGGACGGGGGTTCTTTCTTTGCCGGGGAAGTGACCCCTGTGGGCGTTTCACGCGAAGGTATGCCGTGTGTGGGTTTGGTCGCGAGGGCTCGGTGTTCCAGCGAGTGCGGACGGCGGAGGGTTTGAGCGATCGGTTCCCTCCCTGTCGTTTAGATTGCTGGGCCGCGGGACAAGGTAAAGGTGGTGCATGTTGTGCCGGCCCGCGTCAGCACCGGCGTTGCCCTTGGGGTGCCATCCTTTGGCGGCCCAAGCCTTCGCATCTCGCCGTTGGTTCCGCGGTACCGGGCCGAAACCAGCAGCCGTCAGCCGTTGCGGTGCTGGGCATCACCGCCTACCGGATCGCCTTTGCCTCACCGGAAGCGACGATGGGCCGACAGCCGGTCACGCTCGACACCGCTCAGCTGTGGGTGGTCCCCAACCCAAGCGGCCTCAATCGCCGGACATCGCTCGCCGATCTCGCTGCCAGCTATCGACAGGTCGCTCTGGCCGCCGGCCTGCAGGTTTGGTCCGCTGTGCGGCTGCCGGCTCCGTCCCGGTCCCCCCGGTCCTTGATGTCGAGTGCCGGGAGTCGATGTGCATGATCCAGGACGGGTCGACTTAGAGCGTCCGCTCCAGCTCGTCGATGAGGCCCTCCGCTTCGAGCTGATTGCCGGTAGCGAGACCGCTGCCTAATGGCGGAGAGGGTCACGCCTGTGTACCTCACCGACGACTGGGCTGGCTCCCGATCATCGGTGCCCGTGGGCCCATCGTCCTGAGCTGCGCGCGTCGCCTCAGGTCACCTCCTACAGAACTGCAGGCCTACCTCCGTAGTCTCGTACGACAAACTGTAGACACAGAATTCAGATTAAGGGGAGGCTGCAATGCGCATTATCCGTTCGGTAGTAGTTTTGGGCCGTCGGCGCAGCGACCATCGGGGCAATCTCTGGAGGCGTGGCACTGGGTGCAGACGGGTCGTCGCCGACTAATAGGACCGCTATTACTGCGTCAGCTCTTCCATCCGTCGTTGGGGCTCCCTGCGCTGGTACGACCCAAGACTGCACCGCACAGGAGCTAAGTTCTCAGGTCTTTGCGTCGCCGCCGGACTCGTCGGCTCCGCTGATTAGTCGGGACAAAGCGGAACAGATCGCTAGGACGGGCGTGATGGCTTCCGCATCGGCACCGACCTTCAGCCAACTTATGACGGGAGAGCAGTTCCAGACAGCTACCGCAGAACCCAGAAGCACGAATGTCGACGAGGGCCGCAAGGTTTGGGTCGTGACGGTGAGCGGCAGTTTCAAGACCGATGGTTCTCCTGGCACCGCGGGGAAAGAGAAGCAGTTCTACAGCGCTGTCGTTGACGCCGCGTCCGGGATCATCACGGACGACTGTGTCGGATGCGGCTGGGTAACCGTTTCTAAATAGCCGGCTGGCCGGCTGGCCGGTTGACGCCCACCCTTGGAGCGCGAACCCGCGACCACGTACTGGTGGTCGTGAAGCCGCACTCAATGGGAGTAAACGAACGATCGACATGTGAGTGGCCGCACCGCTTCGCTGGAGCTCGGTGTCCCTCACCGTCTGCTGTGTATCCCTGCATGCCACGCGGGTTGGCAGCGGCATGCAGGATGCCAGTCTCAGGGGCCCTAGCCACTGCGCTGAGGCGGCCCTCCGACCAGGGTTCACCGAGAACTACGTCGTGGCCGCGAGCTCGGAGCCTATCGGCCACCTCGCGCCCGTGGTTTGCTTCCAGAACCACACGTCCCGGGGTATACGCACGTGGCCAAAACGAACTGATGAGGGCTTCCGTATGCCAGTTCGGGGGATCAATGGCCTCCTGCAACTCGAGGCTTCCCGTTGAACTGTGTCTCGCAGCAATCCGGAGGAACGCATGAAGGCTCCATTGGTCCTGCTGATCACCGCCAGGCGTGCCCCTCGCTCTCGTCGGAATTCCGTCGAGCGCAGCCAGCGTTGGGCTCAGGGTCGTCCGGGGCCTGCGACCTGGAGTAAGGCTGTTTGGCAGCCCCTCCTCGAGCCAACACATCTGTAGTCGGGTGCCAAGGCAGAACCCCAGCTCGGGAATCGTCGGGTTGGATTGGAGCCAACCGCCGCTCGGGGTTGCGCTGATGAGCGTGCCGTACCTGTCGACCGCATCTAGGTGGCAGGTGTCGCCGCGGGTGAACCCGTCGGCTCGAACTGTCGGCTCACCAGCTCCCGCAGGGGAGGCCCCTGTGGTAACCCCCACCAGCCCATCGCGTCAGCGAGCACGGTCACGTACGAGGCAGGCTCGTGCTAGTGATCGGCTGAGGCAGGGTGGTATCTAGAGGCCGGGACGTGGTGGCACGATCGAGTCGTGGCATACGACGAAGCACTGGCGCGGCAGGTGCGGGAGGTTCTTGCCCCGAGGGCGGAGTTCACCGAGATCACAATGTTTGGTGGTCTGTGCTTCATGGTGAACACCCACATGGTCGTCGGTGTGACGCAGCATGGGCTGCTGCTCAAGGTCAATAAGGAGCAGGTGGAGGACGCCGTCTCCCGTGGTGGTACTCGGCCGGTGATGGGCGAGCGAGTGATGAGCGGCATGGTCCGCATCAGCGAAGCGGTCATCGAGCGCGACGGGCTTGAGGCATGGGTGCTACCCATGGTCGAGAATGCACTCGCGCGCACGCCTAAGCCGCCGAAGAAGCCGAAGTCACGCCAGTAAAAGGACTCTCCTGACGCGATCTCCTGAGACTGTGGGTTGGGCTGACCTGGAGCGTTCGGGTGGCAGGAGAAACGGGTAGAGCGAGCGTGCCGGAGACGGTAATCGGGAGATGAGGTGGCTGGTGGACGCAGAGCAACAAGGTTTGACCGAGAAGCCCGTAGTCAATGTTGAGGCCTTCAGCGACGAAAAGTTGATGCAACTCGTCGGCAGCGGTCGTGGCTATACCGTCTGCGTTCTGCGGCCTGGTCCCCACCGTTTCACGGACGGGTGGGAGCAGATCATCTGGGAGCACGCGCGGCGAAACCTGGCTCTCCGCGCCGAGGGGACGCTGCCCATCATCTTGCGCATCGGCGGTGATGCCGACATTGCCGGCATCGGCGTCTTCAACACGACCCTGCCCGAGGCGCGCGACCTGATCGAAGGCGATCCGGCGATCGTGGCCGGGATCTTGGTCTACGAGCTCTACGAGTCGCAGAGCTTCCCGGGAGACTCGCTGCCCGCCTAGATGACCTACTCCACGGGGTCGGGTGTTTGGGTGTCGGGCTGGTCTCGGGGTGCCCAGGGGCTGGACCGCATCGGGTCGTCGGGTTGTCACGTTGTTCGCGGGGATGTCACCAAATTGGTCACGGGTGGGCGAGGAATGTGACAGGTGGACGCGTGATCGTGCCAGGGTGGCGACGGTTCCGCCGCCCGGCGCGTGCGGGCCGGTACTGCGGCGCTGGGTGCCCGGTCGCTGCCCGTGTCGGCGCGTGGATGTCCGGAATCCGGCTCGCTTCCTGCAGTGGGCCGGGGCTTTCGTGCTCAGCCGATCGCGTGCGGCGGCGCTGGTGCCGGATTCCGGACACCGTCCCGGGTCCAACCCGGCTCTGACCCCGGCCACGTCCGCACCCCTCACCGCCGTCATCCGGCACAAACCACCCGATCCGCCGCGCCCGCCCACCCACTGATCTCGGAGATCATCCAGCTTCGCAAGTCCGCCGTGCGGCAAACGGCCTCCGTCTCTCCCCGAGGAACGATTTCGCTGCGTGTATGACGCTGGATAAATTTCGTACCTTGGATTGCGTAAAGTACCTTACGTATATGACTGACGATCTCACGACTGCACTGCGGGGGAGCGTCGGCGCGCTCAGTTCTCAGCTGCGTCTGCTGTTCGCCACACCGGACGCCTGCGGGCAGGGCTTCGTTGCCCTCGCCACCCTGCGCCATCTCCGGCGGCATGGTGCACGAACCGTCACCTCTCTGGCGGAGGGCGATCGCGTAACGACGCAGGCGATCTCGGCGCGTCTCAAGCCGCTCGAAGAGGCGGGTCTTGTGATCCGTGAACGGGATCGCGACGACGCGCGACACATTGTCGTCACCCCGACCGCCGCCGGCATCGCCGTACTCGATGCCGCCGAGAGGCGTGCCGACGACGCCCTCCGGTCCGCGGTCTCCAAGCTCTCCGACGGGCAGCGGGAGACGTTGACCCACGCGGTACCGATCCTGGCGGCACTCGCCGCTGACCTGGCAGGAGCAGAAGCATGAATGACGTGGCCGCGGAGATCGAAGAAGTGTTTGCCGAGTTCGAGCGGGCATCCCGCACCGAGGAATGGGACCGGTTCGATCGGCTCTTCCTGCCGACTTTCCTCAATCTCGACCCGGCTACGGCCGATCCCGTAGATCGGCAGGCCCTCATTGCCTTTCTGCCGCATCGCCGCGGCGTCTTCGAGAGAGCCGGCGCCACGGGAACCCGGTTGGCCACGATCGAGGTGACCGAGCTCGATCCGATACATGCGCTGGCACGGACGACCTGGCCCGTCCTATACGACGGGCCGCATGAGCCGGTTACCCTCCGGTCGACGTTCCTGTTGCGGCGCACCAAGGATGGCTGGCGGATTGCGGTCTACCTCAACCACGAGTCGCTCCTGGAACTTCTCGGACTCAGCGCCGCTGCCGACGGCTGATCCCGGCTGGTTCAAATCAGGGAAGAGATCCAGCGATAGATCTGGTTGTCGCGTAAATTTCATGCGAGTCCGGGGGACGTGGTGCTGGCCCATGCCTTAGGCGCTCCAGCACGTTGTTGCGACCCCGCAGAGACGCGCGGTTCTCGGTCCAATGCAGATAGGGATGCAAGACCGATCGCACGTGTGCCCAGTCGCCGTTGTGCAGTACGTCGAGGAACGCTTCGATTGTCGGATCCAACCGCTTATTCCATCCAACCTCTCGAGGCTGTTCGACCTCGATTGCTTCAGCGATCGCCCTGATCCGTCGCAATCGGCCGCCGCTGGGCAACCTCGATAGCTGATGTCCGTGGTCAACCGAGTTCGCAGAGCGTCCGTCGAAAGCGCCTCGCCGGTCGTGTCGGCGCACAATCGTCAGCATGCAAGCGGAGATCCGCGAGAGCACCGCTGGAGATCGGTTGACCAGGGGAGTCTGGGCCATAGCCGCGGCGGAGGTTGCGTTACTACTCGCCACCAGCGGTCGGTACGGCTACCACCGCGACGAGCTGTACTTCATCGTCGCCGGTGGCCACCCGGCGTTCGGGTATCCCGACCAACCGGCGTTGGTGCCACTGCTCTGCGCCGCCATGAATGCGATTGCCCACGGCTCGCTGCTGATGCTCCGGCTGCCCGCCGCGCTGGCGGCTGGAGCGACTGTCGTGATCAGCGGGCTGGTGGCACGTGACCTGCGCGGAGGTCGTGCCGCGCAGGTCATCGCCGCCGCCTGTACCGCCTCGGGAGCGATCACCCTCGCGAGCGGACACCTCGTTACCCCCACGACTTTCGACGTCTTGGCCACCACCACGGTGGGCTGGTTGCTCATCCGGGCGGTGCTGCTGGAGCGCCCGCGCTGTCTGCTTTGGGCGGGCATCGTGGTCGGGATCGGCTTCGAGGCCAAGCCACAGATTGCCTTCGTGGGCACGCTCGCTGTCGCCATCCTCGGACTAGTCGGCCCCAGGTGGCCGTTCCGGTCATGGTGGCTCGTCGTCGGGATCGTCGTCGCGCTCGCTCTTGCGTCACCGTACGTCGTGTGGCAGGCCACGCATGGTTGGCCGCAGCTCACGGTTGCCGGAAGCATCGCGGGCAGCGCCGAGGGTGGCCGGGTCGGGTTCGTCCCGTTCCAGCTCGCCCTGGTCAGCCCGGTGCTGGTGCCGGTCTGGGTCGCGGGGCTCGTGTCGCCGTGGCGTCGAGCGGGGCCGACGCTGCTGCGGTTCGTTCCGCTCACCTACCTCGCGTTGGCGCTGGCGTACCTGGCCGGCAACGGCAAGGCGTACTACCTCGCGAGCCTCTACCCCGTGCTCCTCGGTCTGGGTGCCCTGCCGGTAGCCGGATGGCTCGCGACGCGTCGACGACGGCAGATCCTCCTGGTGGCCGCGGTCGCCGTCAGCTTCGTCATCAATGCTGTCATCGCCTTACCGGTTCTTCCCGAACGCAAGCTCCAAGGCAGCGCCGTGATGGCCTTAAACCCCGACCAAGGAGAGACCGTCGGCTGGCCCCGGTTCGAGGACACGGTCGCGCGATCATGGGACGGCCTCACGCCCGCCCAGCGACGCGAGGCTGTCATCTTCACCAGTAACTATGGCGAAGCCTCCGCTGTCGATCTGCTCGGCCGCGACGCTGGATTACCCTCGGCGTACAGCGGCCACAACGCCTACAGCGAGTGGGGACCACCCCGCGGCGCTCACCTCGCAGTGCTGCTCGGCTTCACCCCTGCCACGGCTGCGGACGCATTCACCGACTGCCGACAACTCGCCACCATCGACGACGGGGTAGGGCTCGACAACGATGAGCAAGGGCTGCCGGTGCTGCTGTGCCGTCCGATCGCCAGCTGGAGCAGCTTGTGGCCGCGGCTCACCCATTTCAACTGAGTTGGCGAGCAAGCTGCTCGTCCTCTCTGAGGTGCCCGAGTCGGCACCTTCTCGGCAGTGGCCGCCGAGCACGATCGGGCCTAGAGCGAGTCCAGGCCCGCACCGAGGAGCCTGGCGGCGCGCTGGACGTCTGTGCTGACGGCGCGGTGGAGCCCCTCCGGGGTAAGGCCGTGTCCTAGGTGGCGGCGTAGTGCTTGGAACTGGATCGGCCACAGGCCGAGGAGAGCGGTGGCGGCGATCCGCGGTTCCGGGTCGTCCGGGCTCGCCCCGATGCGCTGGGCCAAGATCTCGGCGGCCACGTCGACCTGTCGATCCGTCATGTCTTGTTGGTAGGCACGAAGAGAAGGGGTGGATCTAAGGAGCATGCCGAAGCGCACGAGGGTTGCTTCGGCCCGATGTGGGTCGTGCTGAGCCGCCAGCCACGACGTGATGCCGCGCAGTTCTTCGGCCAGGATCTGCAACACGGCCTCGACCGGCGGCGCACCGGCCTCCTGGAGACCGGTGCGTAGCGAGTCCAACGTAGTCGCGCCCAGGTCGAGGACGAGTGCCTCCTTGGTGGGGAAGTAGTTGAAGACCGTCTTCTCAGACACGCCGCACGCGTCGGCGATCGCAGAGACGCGGACAGCATCAAAGCCGTGCTCAAGAAACATCTCGGTCGCAGTATCCGATAGCTGCTGGCGCATCAGCTGCTTCTTGCGCTCTCGCAACCCCTGAGGCGCTGGCTCCGCCACGGGTCGGCGTAAGGCCGACCAGTCCACGGTGCCGCTGCTCATGGTCTCAGCTTAGTCAGGTCGCTCCAAAGTTTCTGTTACTGTAGTTTTATAGTAACTGAACCAAGTGCTCAACCTTAGTGAGGAACCTCAACCATGAGCCAGAACCACATCGTCCGCGACTACCTGCGCCTCCTCCATGGCTGACCTCGCCGTCGAGGTGCATCAGCTGACCAGGCGGTTCGGCAGCTACGTTGCCGTAGACCACCTCGACCTCACCGTCGCCACGGGCACGGTGGTCTCTCTGCTCGGTCCCAACGGGGCTGGAAAGACCACGACGGTGCGTATGCTCGCCACCCTGCTCCGGCCAACCTCGGGGACGGCTCTGGTCTGCGGCTACGACGTGTGCACCCAACCTGATGCGGTGCGTTCCCGGCTCAGTCTCACCGGCCAGTTCGCAGCTCTCGAAGACAATCTCACGGCCCGGGAGAACCTGCTCCTGATGGCCCGGTTGCGCGGCTACCGCTCGAGCCCTGCCGGCCAGATCGTCGACCAGCTTGTAGACCGCTTCGAGATCGGGGAGTTCCGCGACCAACTCGTCAAGTCACTCTCCGGCGGTGAGCGGCGCCGCGTAGACCTCGCCGCGAGCCTGGTGGTGCAGCCCCGCCTGCTGGTATTGGACGAGCCCACCACCGGATTGGACCCGCGCAGCCGCCAGATCGTCTGGTCCACCGTCCGTGACCTGGTCGTCGACGGAGTAACCCTGTTGCTCACGACGCAATACCTCGAAGAAGCCGACAGTCTGTCAGACCAGATCGTTCTTATCGACCATGGTCGTGCCACGGCGAGTGGCACCCCAGCTGAGCTCAAGAGCCAGATCGGCCAGCAACGCGTTGACGTCACCACCGTGGATATGGCCGGGTACGAGCAACTGCGCACGTCGTTGAACGCCCGTTACGACGTGTCGGGCGCCCCCGAGCGCCGCACTGTGTCGGTCCCCGCCCCGCATGCCGTCGACGACTTGGACGCGGTGAGCGACATCGTGCGCGCGAACGCCGTCGCGGTCGATGAGATCGCCCTGCGCCGCCCGACCCTCGACGACGCGTTCCTTGCCCTGACCGGACAATCCATGGAGGAGTCCGCATGAGTACCCCCGACATCAAGCCCCGTCCAGCCTCCGGTTCCCTCGTGGTGCGCGCGCCGCTTCCACCGCGCATGTCGGGCGCCGAGCGGTACCTGCGAGAGAGCTGGCTGCTGATCGCTCGGGGAGTGCGCACGGTTGCGCGCGTGCCCTCGCGGCTGTCTGATGTGACGTTGCAGCCGGTCGTGTTCACGCTCCTCTTCGTCTACGTCTTCGGCAGTGCGATCCACATCCCGGGCATGCGTTACCAGGACTACTTGCTGCCCGGCATGATCGCCCAGTCTGTCGCGTTCGGAGTGGTCGGCTCGGGGGTCGGCACGGCCACCGACCTGGCCAGTGGTGTCGTCGACCGATTCAAATCACTACCGATCACCCGGCTCGCTGTGGTCACAGCCCAGGTGGTCGGCCAGATGATCGAGCAGGTCATCGGCATCGGCATCGTCGCCGCCCTCGGCCTGGCCCTGGGCTGGCGGCCCCACCTGAGCGTTGGGACCTTCTTTGAGGTGCTCGGCCTGATCGCGCTCGGGCTGCTCGCGTTCACCAGCTTCGGCGTTCTGCTCGGCATGCTCATTCGCAGTGCGGATGCTATCCAGGGCCTCGGGTTTGCCATCGTGTTTCCGCTCGCGTTCCTGGGTGGCACGTTCGTGCCCATCGCCGGGATGCAAGAAGTGCCGCGGACGATCGCCGAGTACAACCCCTTGGCAGCGATCGTCGCGGCTATTCGTCAGATCACCCAAGGCCTCCATTCGTCCGGCAGTTGGCCACTAGACCACCCCGTCGTGGCCACCATCGGCTACTGCGTGGCGATCACCGCGATCTGCCTTCCACTGGCCGTGCGCAAGTTCGCCAGGGCCAGTTGACCGCCGGCTGGCCACGACCGCGGCAGGGCTTGCCACCGCGTCTACGAAAAGAGTTCGAATGATCCACGAGTCAGGTGCGGCTCTGCCCACTCCCGGTGTTGGCTTCCGCCTTATCGTCTTCCGCGTCATTGCCAGCGTCCAGGTGGTCTTGGTGCTAGCCCAGTCCGTCTTCGGAGGCGGTTTCCTATCCGGGCATTACGGCATGCTCGACCTGCATCAGAGCACTGCATCAGCCATCGTCGTCATCGCGTTGGTGCAGATCGTGGCGGGCGCCTTCCTGCTTCGCAGGCCCGGACTCCGACGCTGGCCACTGTTCTTCAGCATTGCGATCTTCGTGATGATCGGTGCCCAGGTTCTGCTGGGGATCGAGCGGATGCTCATCCTTCATGTGCCACTCGCAGTGCTGATCTTCGCCGCTGTCGTCCACACGGCCTGGCGAGCGTGGCAGCCGGTCAGCCCCCAGAGCATCGGGGAGATTCAGTGAGCCGCTCGATCAACCGTCGCTCGTTCATCGGCATCGGCGCCGCGGCCGTCGGGATAGGTGTCGTCGGTGCAGCTGAGATCTCTTCCGGCGGAAAGCTTCTGGCGCCGGGGCAGCCTGGACGTCAGCTGGTGAGCGGAGTGCCCATGCCCGCGCGGTACCAGGTGCCACTGCCCATCCCGCCGGTACTGAGCCCGGCGCGCAGCGACGCCACCACCGACTACTACGAGATCACCCAACAGATCGCGAGCCTCGAGATCCTGCCCGGGCTGCGCACTACCGCCTGGACCTTCAACGGGACCTTTCCCGGTCCGACCCTTGTCTCCCGCTCCGGACGGCGAACCGTTGTGCGGCACACCAACACCCTGGCCCATCCGACCGTCGTGCACCTCCATGGCGGTCACACTCCGCACGACAGTGATGGTTACCCACTGGATCTGATCCTGCCGGCTACCCAGGCCACCAACTCGATGCCGGGGATGACAAAAGGCAGCCTGGGTGGCGTTACCACGTCCGGGCACCGCACCTACACCTATCCGCTGAACCAACGCGCCGCCACGCTGTGGTACCACGACCACCGGATGGGCTTCACCGGCCCTGATGTTTGGCAGGGGCTGGCCGGCTTTCACCTCGTGCATGACGATGAGGAGAGCGCCTTGCCATTGCCCACCCAAGCGCGTGACGTCCCGCTGATGATCACCGACCGGTCCTTCAAGCCGGACGGCTCCTTCCACTACCCTTGGGTAGACCGGACCCTGATCACCCCGGGGGTGACGGCTCCCTATCTGGACGGCGTCTTGGGCGACGTCATCCTGGTCAACGGCGCACCGTGGCCAGTCATGCGAGCAGACCGCGCGCGCTACCGCTTTCGCATCTTGAACGCCTCCAACGCCCGACGCTATGAGTTGGCGCTGGATCCCCAACCGCCGGGCGGCGGCGCGCTGGTGCAGATCGGCAGCGATGGTGGACTCCTGGATCGACCCATCGCCCACGACTGCGTCCAGCTCGCCCCCGCTGAGCGGTTCGACGTCATCATCGATTTCTCCCGCTGCCGTCCCGGGTCCCAGGTACGCCTGGTCAACCGCCTCGACAGCGGCCTCACCGGCGAGGTGATGGCATTCCAGATTTCATCGGCCGCCAGCAGCGACGACAGCATGATTCCTGGCCTACTGAGCACCATCGCAAACCTGGATCCCGGCCAGGCCGTAGCGACCAGGACGTTCCTGTTCCAGGGGGCCTCGGACGGCTGGAGCATCAACGGCCAGCTCTATCAGCCGGGTCGCTCACTGGCGCGCCCCACTCTCGGGACCACAGAGATCTGGCGCTTCATCACCGACGTACATCACCCCATCCACCTGCACCTGAACCACTTCCAGGTCCTCAGCCGCGACGGGCGCACGCCTGGCCCTTATGACAGCGGATGGAAGGACACCATCGACCTGCAGCCGGCCCAGGCCGCAGAGATCGCCGTGCGGTTCACCGACTACGACGGCCGCTTCATGCTCCACTGCCACAACCTGGAACACGAAGACATGGGAATGATGGCCGACTTCACCACCACCCACTGAGCTTCAGGGCCGGCCCCGCGTCTGCGCGGCTCAGGGTCTTGTCCCTTATCCGACACGATTACTGTGGCGATCTCGGATTTCGTGCTCAGCCGAGCTCGCGAACTTGTAATCGTGTCGGATAAGGGACATCGACCAGGCCTGACCCTGCTCGCTGGCAGCCCGCACCCGATGCGATCGGTGCGTGGTAGGGGTTCAGGCACCAGGTCTGGGCGCTGGCAGGCTCCCCGCAAGTCTCAGCACACGCTCTGCTTGCTTGAAGGCGGGGCCGTCGACCATCTGCCCCTCGAAGGTCGTGACGCTGCGGTCATCCCCGACGTGGGCCAGAAGGCGACGTGCCCACTCGACCCGCTGCTGCGGGGGAGCGTAGGCCGCCCGGATGACGGCCACCTGCGTGGGATGGATCGCCACGGTGGCGTCGAATCCGACGGCGACCGCGTCGTCACACTCGGCCGCGAGCCCTGCGGTGTCGGCGATGTCCATGTGCACCGCGTCCAGCGCGAGTCGGCCGTAGGCCTTTGCCGCTATGAGTGCTCTGGAGCGGGCGTAGCGAGCCACGTCGCGATAGCGGCCGTCGGCGTATCGACTGGAGATGCCGCCGAGACCAGCTACCAGGTCATCGGCGCCCCACATGACTGCGACCACGTTGGGCTGTGCGGCCAGCGGGGTGACCTGCTCGATGCCACACGGCGTCTCGACCAGCAGCACCACCTCGTGAGGGATCGACGGCAGGCCGGCGGGATCCTCGCTCTTGGCCAGCATGACCCGCCTGATGCCCGCTGCGGCAACGACCGCCAGATCGGGCGTGTGGTCCGCAGTGCCCGCACCGTTGATCCTGACGACCGTGCGCTCGAGATCCAGCAGCCCGTCGGCTGCCAGACGCTGGAGGTCCTCGCGTGCCGAAGCCCGGTTGGACGGTGACACCGCGTCCTCGAGATCCACGATCACCACGTCTGCGGCGGCCAGCGCCTTGGGGTAGCGGTCGGGGCGGTCGGCGGGGCAGAACAGCCAGGCGGGGCCGGGCAGCCAGTCACTCACTGCCAGGCCCCTCGGTCGGGCGCATGCGCACCAGCGTCTGGCGGACGGCTTTCGCGACCACCACACCGTCCTGGTTGCGGGCGAGATGCTCCAACGTCACGATCCCCTCACCGGGCCGACTGGCCGACGGACGCTTGTCGACGACGAGGGTCTCGGCGTAGATCGTGTCGCCGTGCCTGACGGGCGCGGGAAACGAGACCTCGGAGAAGCCCAGGTTCGCCACGATCGTGCCCTGGGTCAGCTGCCCCACGGACAGCCCGACCAGGGTCGACAGCGTGAACATCGAGTTCACCAGGCGCTCGTGGAACGGGGGCTGCTGGCTGCTCGCGTGCGCGTCGAGGTGGAGCGGTTGGGTGTTCATCGTCAGGGTCGTGAACAGGACGTTGTCCGTCTCGGTGACGGTGCGGCCGGGCCGGTGCTCGTAGATCGTGCCGACCTCGAACTCCTCGAACCACAGGCCGCGCTGGACGACCCGCTTCCTGTTGTCGTGTTGATCGGTCATCGGTCATTCCACCGGAAGGCCAAGGCTGCGAGCGATGAGCAGGCGCTGCACCTCGGACGTGCCCTCCCCGATCTCGAGGATCTTGGCATCGCGGTAGAAGCGCGCCACCGGGTACTCCTCCATGAAGCCGTACCCACCGAAGACCTGGGTCGCGATCCGGGTGGCGCTGACCGCAGACTCCGAGCTGTAGAGCTTGGCCACGGACGCCGCGCGCTTGAACTCCGCCACCGTCGGTGCACCCGGGTGACCGGCCAGCATGGCGTCCTTCATGGCTGCCGCCTTGTACGTCAGCGCCCGGGATGCGTGCAGCATCACCTCGAGGTCGGCGATCTGGAAGGCCACGCCTTGCTTGCGGCCGATCGGGCCGTCCATGGTCTGCCGATCGCTCGCGTACCGGACGCACTCCTGGACGCAGGCCTGGATCAGTCCGACGGCCAGAGCCGCGATGGCCACCCGGCCGTCGTCAAGGGTGGACAGGAATTGGGCAAAGCCGCGCCCGCGCTCACCAAGCAAGTTGGCCTCCGGGACCCGGCAGTCGCTGAAGGTGAGTGGGTGGGTGTCGGAGATATGCCAACCGAGTTTGTCGTAGGCGGGCTCGGCGATGAACCCAGGTGTGCCAGTCGGCACGATGAGGGTGCTGATCTCCGGGCCGCCCGAGTCGCGCGTTCCGGTGCGAGCAGTGACCGTCACCAGACTCGTGATCTCCGAGCCGGAGTTGGTGATGAACTGCTTGGCTCCGTTGACGACCCATTCGCCGTCGGTCAGCTCGGCCTTCGTCCGGGTCGCCCCGGCGTCGGAGCCGGCACCCGGTTCCGTGAGCCCGAAGCCGGCGAGCCTCCTGCCGGCGACCAGGTCGGGCAGCCACCGCTCCTTCTGCTCCGCGGAACCATAGGTGAGGATCGGGTTGATCCCCAGTCCGACGCCAGCCTCCAGCGTGATGCCGATCGACTGATCGACCCTGCCCAGTTCCTCGATCGCGACGCAGAGCGAGGTGAAGTCGCCATCGTCTCCCGCGCCGCCGAACTCCTCGGGCGCCGTGAGACCGAAGAGCCCGAGGTCACCCAGCTTTCGCACGAGGTCGACCGGGAAATGATGGTCCTTGTCCCACTGCGCGACGTGCGGCGCGATCTCCTTCTCGGCAAAGTCGCGCACCGAAGCGCGAAAGTCCTCGTGCTCTTGAGAAAGGTCGAACATCTCGCTCCTTCGGTCTCGGCGTCGCCCTGAAGGGCCCGTGGGAGTTAACAACCATTAACCTTCCCTGAGGTTAACAACCATTAACCACTACGTCTAGTCTTTGGACATGCCCGATTCAGCGAGAGCGATAGACGCGAGCCCGTCGCGCCGTGCGCAGATCATCGAGGTGGCTGCTGCGCTCTTCGCTGAGCGCGGCTTTCACGGCGTCTCGGTGCAGGATCTCGGTGCGGCCATGGGCACCTCAGGCGCCGCGCTCTACAAGCACTTCGCGAGCAAAGAGGCGCTGCTGGGGGAGATGCTGGTCGATATCAGCAAAGTGCTTCTCTCGGAGGGGCGACAGCGTGCGAGCGCCGCAGACAGCGCTGGTCCCGACGCCGTGCTGACGGCGTTGGTGGGTTGGCATGTCGAGTTCGCCCTCGCCCGTCCCTCGCTCATCACCGTGCAGCTCCGTGATCTCGCCAGCCTGGCCGAACGTGACCGGCGCACGGTCAGGAGGCTCCAGCGCGACTATGTCGAGCTCTGGACGGAGGCGATCCGTTCAGCCGTGGGCGCTGACGAGGCGCACGCCCGGTCGGCGGCGCACGCGGTCTTCGGCCTGATCAACTCGACGCCGCACAGTGCCCGCCTGAGTCGTGGGGAGATGGCGGGCATGCTTCAAGCGATGGCGCTTGGCGCGCTGTATGCGTCGACGCGCTGATCCATCCTCGACCGAGAGCACTCTTCGCACGAGGGTGGCGTATACAGCCAAGGTGCTCGGTCGTCGCTTCTGCCGTGTGGGGTTACGGCGCAACGCCTTTGGCCAGTTGGTCCGCCGCGATCCGAAGGTCTGAGAGCACGTCCTGACGGCATCGGGCTGCGTTCTGCGTGGGGGCGTGCCGGGCGAGGCTCCGATAGAACACGGTGAACAGCCCGCTGAGCGCCTCGGCAATGATCTGGGTGCGAGGATCATCGTCTCGAGTCTCGAATCGCTCCGCGAGCCCGACGAGGATCGTGTCGGTCACCTGCTGTTGCGAGCGGAGGCGATGGTCTGCCAGTGCCGGCGTCGACGTCACGAGCCTGCCAAAACGGCTCACCGCCGCCAGGTGCTCCGGGCTCGCCTGGCCATGCTCGGTGAGGAAATCGAGCTCTGTCGCCAGCGTCGCCACGATGGCGTCGAGCACCCGGATGGACGGATCTGCAAGGTTGGCGCGAATGCTCTCGACCAGCTCTCCCCACCGATCGACGAGCAGTGACTCCTTGGAACGGAAGTGGTTGAACACGGTCTTCTCGGTGACGCCGCACGCCCGGGCGACGTCGGCGACCTTCACGGCGTCGAATCCCCGCTCCAAGAACATCGCCGTCGCCGTGTCGGATAGTCGCTGTCGCAGCTCCCTCCGTCGTCGATCGCGAAGCGATCCGGACTGCTGTGTCGCGTCAGGTTCGCTCGTCAAGCCGTGGCACCTCTCATCGATCGTGTTACAGTTACTGAAGAAATTACATCAACTGTAGTCATACTAGGAGTGTCTCGGGAGGGCGACTCCTCGGGTGAAGGGTCTACTCATGACTGAGATTGTCATCACGGAAACCTACGACCATCCGCCTGAGTTGGTGTGGCGGGCGGTCACCGACCCGAGCCTGATTCCGCGATGGACCTCAACAGGGCGCGGTGGGACGCCCCAGGGCTTCGAGCCCGTTGTCGGCAACGAGTTCCGGTTCGTCGGCCGACCCGTTCCGGGTTGGGACGGGATCGTGCGCTGCCAGGTTCTCGAAGTGTGTCCGCCTCTGCTGCTGCGCTACTCCTGGCAAGGTGCCGAGGGCGAAGCCCCGAGCGAGGTCGCCTACCGGCTTCTGGCAGTTCCCGGTGGCACGCAGTTCACCTACCTGCACACGGGATTCACCGGTCTGATGAACCGGGTCACCGCCAAGCTCGTTCTGGAGCGGGTTCGGCGCAAGATGCTGACGGTCGGGCTGCCTCCCGTGCTCGCAGAGCTCAGCAGTGATGCGACCGCCGGCTAAGAGGGTGTAAGCGTCGGGAGCGCGGTTCCTTCGCCTGCCCCGGCGCTATGGCGGCCAAGAGCGTTCGTTAGCGTGCGGTCATGGCTACCCCTTTGCAGCAGATCGTGCTTGAAACCCTCGACGGACGGCCGACTTCGCTCGCCGATTACGCGGGACGGGCGGTGCTCATCGTCAACGTGGCGTCACGGTGCGGGCTCACCCCTCAGTACACGGGGCTTGAACAGCTGGCTCGCGACTATGCCGGGCGGGGACTCACCGTGCTCGGCGTGCCGTGCAACCAGTTCGGCGGACAGGAGCCGGGCACGGCGGAAGAGATCCAGGAGTTCTGCTCCACGAGCTACGGCGTCACCTTTCCGCTGCTGGCCAAGACCGACGTCAACGGTGCTGACCGGCACCCGCTGTACGCCGAGCTCGCCGCCCAGCCCGACGCCGACGGTGCCGCGGGCGACATCGTCTGGAACTTCGAGAAGTTCCTCATCGACCCCGAGGGCCAGGTCGTTGCCCGGTTCCGCCCGCAGACCAAGCCTGAGGCGCCGGAGGTCATCTCAGCCATCGAGACAGTGCTGCCCGCGTGACGACGGATCTGGGTCGCTCAGACCTGGGCCAGGCTTACTCAGCCGTGTCAGATCAGGGTCAGTCGCAACAGGGTCAGTCGCAACAGGGTCAGTCGCAACAGGGTCAGTCGCAACAGGGTCAGTCGCAACAGGGCCAGTCAGCTGGGGACCCTCCCGTGCGGGAGTCGGGCCTGATCGCTGGAGGTAAGGGCGAGCAGGCGAACGTTGCCCGGGCGGCCGTGTACGACGTGATTCACCGCCGCCGCGACGTTCGGGCGGAGTTCTCCGGAGAACGGGTAAGCGAAGAGACCCTGCTCCGTGTGCTGGGGGCCGCCCACGCTGCGCCGAGCGTGGGCAACACCCAGCCTTGGGACTTCGTGGTCGTCCGAGACCCATTGCGGCTCAAGGAGTTCGCTGAACACGTTGCCGAGTGTCGGCGTGACTTCGCCCGATCGTTGCCGGCAGAAAGGCGAGCCACCTTCGATCCGATCAAGGTAGAGGGCATCCAGGAATCGGGCACCGGAATCGTCGTCACCTACAACCCCGACCGGGGCGGACGGCACATTCTCGGCCGGCACACGGTCGACGACGTCGGAGTGTTCTCCGCCGTGCTCGCGATCCAGAACCTCTGGTTGGCCGCCACCGCGGAGGACCTCGGGGTGGGGTGGGTGTCGTTCTACGAGGAGGCCTTCCTGGCGAGTTTCGTGGGGCTGGCGCCGGGCGGGCGGACGCGGCCCATCGCGTGGTTGTGCCTCGGCCACGTCACCGGCTTGCAGGCCGTGCCCGACCTCGAGCGCTTCGGCTGGCGAGGCGGCCGTCCGTTGGCCGACGTTCTGCACTTCGAGCGCCTCACGTCCACCCCGGAAAAGAGCTAGGGAGCGAGTGCCCTCCGCAAGTCGCGTTGTAGGTGCCAGACGCGGGGAATAGGTCGCGTTTGGCATCGGGGGAGGCGGTCAGCGGCGAGGTTTCCGGCTTGGTGGGTGCCAGGCGCGGGAAATAGACCGCGTTTGGCATCGTGGGAGGCGGTTAGCCGCGGGGGCGGTGGCTTGGTGGGTGCCAGGCGCGGCAAATAGACCGCGTTTGGCATCGTGGAACGCGGTTAGCCGCGGAGGCGGTGGCTTCGGGGGTGCCAAGCGCGGGAAATAGACCGCGTTTGGCATCGTGGAACGCGGTCAGCGGCGAGGTTGGGTGGGCTTGGTGGATGCCAACCGCGGGGAATGGGCAGCGCTCCATAGCCACTAGGGCTGTCGACGTCGTTGACTGGAGCCACACCCCGACTGGACAACACACCGGTGATCGGGGGCGCGCCCGCCTCACCCTTGGGCCCACTCCAGACGCCGACCCGGCGAGTCCCTACGCCCACACCACAGTGAGCTCGTCCCGCTGGCCGAAGCGCTCGAGATGCCGGGCGACCACGCCCGAGAACCGTTCGAGGTCGCTCTCGTCCGGCACCGAGACCTCGACCCGCAGCGCCCCATCCTCCGGACGCATCACGATGACCCTGCCGTCGTGCCAGTTCATGACGGTGGCCCCGTCGACCTCATTGGTCTCGCCACGCGCGGCCCAGTGGCTCGCGAGCTGCTTGGCATAGCGCGCCGGACGATCGGTGGCCATAGAGCCGATTCGGGTGGCCATTGCACACTCCCTTGTGGACGGATCGGGTCAGGCTTCCGACGGGGCAACACCTGCTGCACGGCCGGTGATCGCACCCTAGACCCGACCAGGCGAGCGCGCTCAGCGCAGGGACGCGAACACGTCGTCGCGTCGTCCGGGAGACAGGCTGCGGTCGACGAACCACTCCGTCCCCATGACCCGGGCGAACAAGGGTGCGGGCAGTCGCAACAACAGCGAGGCGGTCCGGGCGCTGCCGTCGCTGCTCGCCTGGCTGGCATGAGCAGCCAGCGCCGCCCGTTTGGCAGCCAGCTGGGCGCGTACGTCCACCCGGTGGGTCAACCTTGCGCGAGGCGTGAACGCACCTTCCAACACAGCGGATGAGTTCGGATCGAGCAGACCGGGAATCCGCGAACCCACCCGCACTGCCCGGGCGATGAGATCACGGTCGACGGTGGCCTCCAGCACGCACCGGATGCCCGCCGACCGCGCGGCTCGCCGCCCCACCACGAAGACCTGACGGTGATCGGCGTGCCCGTACCCACCCAACGGGTCGTAGATCGTCAGGGCATCGGCGTTCTCTTCACGCAGCACGTCCGTGAGCGCGCGCGCCGCCACGTCGGGATCCTGCCGGGCGAACACGCGCGGATCGCTCGACACCACGGGAAAGCCGGAGTCGGGGTAGCCGAGGTTCACCGTGCGGGCGATGCCCAACGCGGCGGCGGCCGCTTCCAGCTCGGCAAGTCGCCGCGAGCCCAGCGCGTCTTTGAGATCGGAGGCGGCAAGGCCCTGGCCACCGTCGGTCGCGGTCACCAGGACAACCCGATGCCCCTCCTGCGCGGCCCGGGCCAGGGTGCCCCCTGTGAAGAGCGTTTCGTCGTCCGGGTGAGCGTGGAAGCTGACGAGTGTGAAACTCACGCCCTCACCTTGCCAGAGGGTGTCCCGTCAGGGGCAGACCAGGGCATAGCGGGGTGACACCCTGAGAACCTCGGTTACCAGTAATCGGCATTCCTTGCGAACATGGAGGGATGGCAGCAGAGCCGCAGCGGCTGGAGGCGACACGCTCGTTGACTGCCGTGCCCGCACCCGGGCCGACCCGTAGGCACACTCACGGTCGGCAATTCGACTCGGACGGCGGGTTGTCCGTGGCCGGTACGGGTACTGCCTCCATGCTTGGTCGGGTGAGTGCTTGTGTCGGGCAGAGATCGGTCACCCTGGCCCCGGACGGCTGGTGGCCGACTCCCCGAAACCGGGAGTTGACGGCAATCGGGTGGATGGAGAGGCCGCGTCGATGACGATTCTGCACGTGTCTGATTTCTACCTGCCCCGGCTGGGCGGCATCGAGATGCAGGTGCGCGACCTCGCCACCAAGACATTGGCCGCCGGCTACCGCGTCCACATCCTCACCGAGACCGCCAGCACCACCTCGGACGATCTGCCCGTCACCCGCGTGCCGGGCTGGCTGCACTCACCGGGGGCCCGGCGCCAGATCGACCGGCTGCTCGACGATGCGAGCGTTGTGCACTGTCACGTCTCGCTGGTGTCGCCGTTCGCCTGGTATGTCTCGCGCCGCGCCAGCAAGCGCGGCATACCCGTCGTCACCACGATGCACTCCCTGACCACCTCGGTGCCGGGGGCGAGCGTGGCCTTCGGCACCGTGTTCCGGCGCATCGGAGCCGTGCACTGGACGGCGGTGAGTTCCGTGGCTGCCAAGATGCTCGAACCCATCGTCGACGCCCCCGTCGAGGTGCTCCCCAACGGCATCGACCCCACCCGCTGGCGGCCCGTCACCGATCAGGAGGCACCCGAGCCCGTCACTCTGGTGGCCGTGATGCGCCTGGCCCAACGTAAGCGGGCCATGCCGCTGCTCCGGATCCTGCAACAGGTGCACGAGCAGGTGCCCGACGACGTGCCACTGCGCGCCGTGATCGTCGGCGACGGCCCGCAGCGCAACGCCATGGCCAACTTCCTGGCCAAGACCGGTCTGGACGATTGGGTCGAGCTACCCGGCCGCCTCGAGCGCGCCCAGGTGGCCGACGTTCTGGCTGGCTCGCACATCTTTCTCGCGCCCGCGACCCTGGAGTCGTTCGGCATCGCCGCGCTGGAGGCGCGTTGTGCGGGGCTGCCGGTGATCGCGATGAGGGTGAGTGGTGTCGGCGAGTTCGTGCATGACGGGGAGGAAGGCCTGCTCGTCGACTCCGACGACGAGATGGCCGAGGCCGCAACGCGCCTGGTGCTCGACGCGGAGCTTCGCCGGCGCATCCGTACCCACAATTGCCTGACCCCCACTGTTCTCGGCTGGGATCACGCCGTACAGCGAGCGGTTGACCTCTACCGACGGCTCGGTGCCGAGTTGCCGCCGCCCTCGCGCGACCTGGCCGTGGCCGCTGTGGTGGCCGCGCACACGTCCCAACGGGCGAGTTGAGACCAGCCCGACGCAACCGAAAACTATGAATCGGCTCCGCTGATCTGGCAGAACGAGGCGTAATGGTCGCCGGTGTAGAAATACCACACGGGATGCGTCTTGGGGTTGCCACCGGTGACCACCCGCCGGGTTCCCCGATCATGCGAGCCCGGTGTGTCGACGGTGTATTCGCGGTAGAACCCGTTGGGTCGCGCGGGCAGTTCACCTTCCCGGTTGGCAAAGGTGGTGCCGTCCTTCGAGGCGACGTAGCCGTGTCCGGCGTGGATGGCCTCGACCGTGTCCACCGTCTCGGCGGGTAGCGAATCGAGCGGGCACCCGGTCAGGCCCGACTGGGCCGTGCCCCCGGCGGATCCCGACGAGCTCGTCGGGATCGTCGATCCGGAATGCTCAGAACCGGAACCGCGTGAGGCGGAATCCGTAGGCCCGTAGCTGGCCGAGCCACGCGGCAGCTCAACTGATCCGCAGCCCGCGAGCAGGGCCGACACCATCGAGACGAACACCAGCCGCCGGGCAAGCAGCCTCACGCCAATGGCTCCACGCCGAACCCGGCTACGAGAGCGATGGTTTCGAAGACGAGATTGTCGGGGTCGGCGTCGTCGTCGGGATCCCAATGCTCGGCACTGGCCCCGGCGAGAAGTTGCGCGATCTCCGTCCAGGCCCAGAGGTCTGCTGCTGCCAGCCGATCGGCCTCCGGCCAGAGCAATGCCACCCGGCCACTGCCCGAGGCATCGTCGCGCACGTCGCGCAGCACGTCGGCGAAGGAATCGAGGTTCGTGGCGATCTGCACCTTCAGCGCACGGGTGATCGCGGTGAGCGCACTCCGTCGCTCAATCGGTGCGCCCTCCACCACCCTGATGGTGAAACCGGCTGCGCGCAGACCGGTTTCGATCCGGTCGCGGTCAGCCGGAGCGGCCAGGTTCAACCCCTGACCGCGCAGGCCGGGGACGGCCGCGCCCGCCCACGTCCACTCGGGCATGCTCAACCAACCGTCCACGGGTCGTGACCGTCGAGGAGGCTCTGCAGGTCACCCGGCGCGGCCGAGCGCGCCGCGGCTACCTGCAACCGGGCCTGATCGTCGTAGGTGGGCCGCTCGACCTGGCGGAAGATGCCGATGGGCGCCTGCTGCAGCACACCGGAGTCAGACAGCCGAGACAGGGCGAAAGCCGTTGTGGGGTCAGGGTTGTGGGCGTCGTGAACCAACAGGGAACCCTCGTTGTCGGCCGTCACGTCTACCACCTCGAGGGCACCGGAGACCGGGTTGCGCAGGATGCCCCGGCTTCCGCCAGGGCCGAAGCGCACCGGTTGACCGTGCACGAGCGGGATGATGGCCGACTCCTTGGTGTCGGGACTCTTCACCGCCTGGAAGGCGTCGTCGTTGAAGATGGGGCAGTTCTGGAAGATCTCCACGAGCGCGGCGCCGCGGTGACTGGCCGCCTCGCGCAGCACCGACGTGAGGTGCGCGCGGTCGGAGTCGATGGTGCGGGCCACGAACGACGCCTCCGCGCCGAGCGCCAGCGACACCGGGTTGAAGGGGAAGTCGACCGAGCCGGCCGGGGTCGACTTGGTGATCTTGCCGACCTCGGAGGTGGGGGAGTACTGGCCCTTGGTGAGCCCGTAGATCCGGTTGTTGAAGAGCAGGATCGTGAGGTTCACGTTGCGGCGCAGCGCGTGGATCAGGTGGTTGCCGCCGATCGACAGCGCGTCGCCGTCGCCCGTGACGACCCAGACCGACAGGTCTTCGCGCGCCACGGCCAGGCCGGTGGCGATGGCCGGGGCGCGGCCGTGAATGGAGTGCACCCCGTAGGTGTCGAGGTAGTAGGGGAAGCGGGACGAGCAGCCGATCCCGGAGATGAACGCGATGTTCTCGCGCTTGAGTCCGAGCTCAGGCAACAGGCCTTGCACCGCGGCGAGCACGGCGTAGTCACCGCAGCCGGGGCACCAGCGCACCTCCTGATCGGAGACGTACTCCTTGCGGTTCTGCTTGCCATCATGCGCGGGCACGCGCGAGAGTCCGTCTCGTGCCAGCTCGGGCATACCCAAGAGCACCTGGGACGACCCACCAGTGACCGGCGCGCTCATCGTGAGACCTCCTCGATCGTGTTGCCGACGGGATGATCGTCGGCCGCTGCGCCCGAACGTGGCGCGTGTGCTCTGTTGCTCACGTTGTGGGCGGCAAAGCCGTTGGCCCCGTTGCGCTTTACCGGGGGACGCTCGTCGAGCTCGCGGAGTGCGGCCGCCAGCACCTGCTCGAGGTCTTCGACCTTGAACGGCATGCCCGACACCTGGTTGTGCCCCTTGGCGTCTACCAGGTAGCGGTCGCGCAACAGCAGCCGCAACTGCCCCAGGTTCATCTCGGGCACGAGCACGGAGTCGTAGCGCGCCAGCACGGCGCCGAGGTTGGCCGGCAGCGGGTTCAGGTGCCTCAGGTGCACCTGGGCCACCTTTGCGCCATTGGCTCGCACGCGCCGGCAGGCGGCTCCGATCGGGCCGTACGTGGAGCCCCACCCCACGACGACCAGTCTGGCCTGCCCGCTCGGGTCGTCGACGACGGCGTCCGGCACCTGCACTCCGTCGACCTTGGCCTGTCGGGTGAGCACCATGGCGTGGTGGTTGGCGGGGTCGTATGAGATGTCGCCCGTGAGGTCGGCCTTCTCCAGGCCGCCGATGCGGTGTTCGAGGCCGGCCACGCCTGGAGGAGCCCACGGCCGGGCCAGCGTGGCCGGGTCGCGGCGGTACGGCTGGAACACCTCGGTGCCGTCGTCGGTGGTGTGGTTGGGGCCGGTGGCGAAGTGGGGATCGACCTTGGGCAGGCTCGCCACGTCGGGGATGCGCCAGGGCTCCGATCCGTTGGCGATATAGCCATCCGACAGCAGCATCACGGGCGTGCGGTACTGCACCGCGATCCGGGCCGCGTCGATGGCGGCGTCGAAGCAGTCGGCGGGGGAGCGGGGAGCGATCACGGGCAGCGGGGCCTCGCCGTTGCGGCCGTACATCGCCTGCAACAGGTCAGCCTGCTCGGTCTTGGTGGGCAGCCCGGTGGAGGGGCCACCACGCTGGACGTCGACGATCACCATCGGCACCTCGAGCATCACGGCGAGCCCGATGGTCTCGGCCTTGAGGGCGACGCCTGGCCCCGACGTGGACGTGAACGCCAGGTCGCCGCCGATGGCCGCGCCCAGAGCCGCTCCGGCGCCGGCGATCTCGTCTTCAGCCTGGAACGTCGTGACGCCGAAGGCCTTGTGCTTGCTCAACTCATGCAGGATGTCGGACGCAGGGGTGATCGGGTAAGCGCCGAGGAAGACCGGCAGTCCGGTGACGTGCCCGGCGGCCACGATGCCGTACGAGAGCGCGATGTTGCCGGTGATGTTGCGGTAGCGCCCGGCCGGCACAGGGGCGGGCTTGACCACGTACTGCACACCGAACGACTCGGTGGTCTCTCCGTAGTGGAAACCGGTCTTGAAGGCGGCGATGTTGGCGTCGCGGATGGTGGGCACCTTGGCGAACCGGGTGGAGAGGAACTCGACGGTCGCTGCGGTGGGTCGGCCGAACATCCACGAGACCAGCCCGAGGGCAAACATGTTCTTGGCGCGCGAGGCGTCTTTGCGGGTGAGCCCGAACTCCGACACCGCGGCCACCGTGAGACCGGTCATGTCGATGGCGTGGACGACGAAGTGCTCCAGCGACCCGTCGTCGAGCGGTGAGGTCTCGTAGCCGGCCTTGGCCAGGTTGCGCTTGGTGAAGTCGTGGGAGTCGACGATGAGCGTGCCGCCCACAGGCAGGTCGCCGATGTTGGCCTTGAGGGCGGCGGGGTTCATGGCCACGAGCACGTCGGGCCGGTCACCGGGGGTGAGGATGTCGTAGTTCGCGAAATGCAGCTGGAACGACGACACGCCGGGCAGGGTGCCCTGAGGCGCCCTGATCTCGGCAGGGAAGTTGGGCAACGTGGAGAGGTCATTGCCGAAGAGGGCCGTCTCCTGGGTGAAGCGGTCGCCGGTGAGCTGCATACCGTCGCCGGAGTCGCCCGCGAAGCGGACGATGACGCGGACGAGTTCGGAGACGGTGGGGGTGCTGGTCACGGTGGTGCGGCTCCTGCGTTGCTGATCGACTGCGTCGGCTTCACATCGCGGGGCGAGGTGAACGTGGACGCGGTCCTGGTCAGTCCACCCTAACCGTCGAGGCCGCCGATTCATGCCCCGGATGGCCCTGTCAAGCACAAGTGTGTCCGACTGAACGGAAGGAGGTGTTCCCAGCCGGCCTAGATGATCTACCTCAAGAGGGAGGTGTCTGCATGGCGGGCTGGTCTGGGGATGCCGACCACACTGGGTCGTCGGACTGTGACGTTGTTCGCTGGTGTGTCACCAAGCTGGCCACAGCTGGGCGAAGAACGTGACAGGTGGACGCGCGATCCAGGTTCGTCAGCGCGATTCCGGGCGCAGGTCGATGACGGTGATTCCTGGATGGGTGGCCGGCCGGCTCATCGCCGCCAGCGCGGCGGGTGCCTCGTCGAGGGCGATGACGCTGCCGATCAGGCTGGTCAGGTCGAGCCGGGAGGCGAGCTCGAGCATCGCGGGGTAGTCGGCCGCGGCGAGCCCATGGGAACCGTACAGCTCGAGTTCCCGGGAGATCACCAGATCCATCGGCAGAGCGGGTCGGGCGTTGTCGGCGAGCAGGAGGCCGACCTGCACATGCCGGCCGCGACGGCGAAGGCCGTGCAGACATGCTTCGGCGGCCGTCGGCGAGCCCAGCGCATCGATGCTGGCGTGGGCGCCACCGCCCGTGAGCCCGGTAACTGCCGCGCCGATCTCCTGCGGGGTCAGGCCGCTTGCGTCGAGCGTGGCGTCGGCACCGAGTCGCTCGGCGAGGGCCAGGGCGGCGGTGCTGATGTCGACCGCGAGCACCTTGCCGCCGACCGCTCGGGCGATCAGGAGCGCCGAGAGCCCCACTCCGCCGGCGCCGTACACCACCAGCCAGTGCCCCGGTTGGAGGCGGGCGTGCCGGGCGACAGCGCGAAACGAGGTGGCGAACCGGCAGCCCAGCGCCGCCGCAGAGATCGGGTCGAACCCTGCGGGCAACGGCACCAGGTTGGTGTTCGCGGCCTTGACCACTACGTACTCGGCGAACGAGCCCTGGTCGCTGAAGCCGGGCTGAGTCTGGTTCGGGCACACCTGCGCCTCGCCGTCGCGGCAATACGAACACGAGCCGCAGCCGTGCACGAACGGCGCGGTCGCGGCTTGGCCCAAAGCGAAACCTGTGACGCCAGAACCTATCTCGGCGATGACACCGGCAAACTCGTGACCTGGCACGTGCGGCAGGCGCACCGGGTCATGACCCTGCCAGGCGTGCCAGTCGGAGCGGCACACACCGCTCGCGTAAACCTGCAGCAGCACGCCTCCGGCGGGCACCGACGGGCGCGGCAACTCCACCACGCGAGGAGTCCCAGCGATCTCGGCATACTGCACCGCGCGCATGCTCACCCCGCTCACTCTGCCTGCGGCGCGTGCGAGCCGGTGCGCCGAGGAGCGTTGAGGATCTGCATGGCGGCCTCGTGCAGGTGGCCGTTGGTGGCCAGCACACTGCCCCTGGCCGCGGTGGGCGAGCCCTCCATACTCGTGAACGTGCCGCCGGCCTCTCGCACGATCGGAATCAGGGCGGCCAGATCGTAGAGCTCCAGGTCGGGCTCGCAGGCCACGTCCACCGCTCCCTCGGCCAGCAGCATGTACGACCAGAAGTCGCCATAGGCTCGCGTGCGCCAGCACTCGTGGATCAGCCGCAACAGCGATCCGAGGCCGTTGGGCCGCTCGTCCCAGCCCTCGAGATCGGCATACGACAAGGACGCGTCGGCCAGGTGCCGCACGTTCGAGACGCTGACCTGCGTGGCGTTCGACAGCGACTTGCCCGCCCAGGCACCACTGCCGCGAGTGGCCCACCAGCGCCGTCCCAGCGCGGGGGCCGAGACGAGACCCACGACCGGCTCTCCGTGGTCGAGCAACGCGATGAGAGTGGCCCAGACGGGCACTCCGCGCACGAAGTTCTTGGTGCCGTCGATGGGGTCGAGCACCCACTGCCGCGGGCTCGCGCCGGTGCTGCCGAACTCCTCCCCGAGCACGCTGTCGCGTGGCCGGGCTCGGCTGAGCGTGGAGCGGGCCAGCTCTTCGGCGCCGCGATCGGCATCGGTCACCGGGGTCAGGTCGGGCTTGGACTCCACAGCCAGATCGAGGGCCCTGAACCGCGACATCGTCAACGAGTCGACCTGATCGGCGATGACGTGAGCCAGGCGGAGGTCGTCGTCGTAGCGCGGGACTTGGGGCATGCGGACGACGCTATCGCCGCCGCCTCCGAGCACCGGTATCGACACTCGGCCCTCCTGCTCCATCGGCCGCCGCTCAGCTGCCTGCCGTGGGTTCCGCCGGCAGGCAGGCACCGGTAGGTGGGGCGTACCGTTAACAAGGTAAGTGGATCGCTCGACGTGCGGTTCCGAACAGCGATGCCCGACCGGGCGTCGGGTGTTGGCAGGGGGTTTGTTCCATGGTCCGGTGGTTACCGGCGATCATCGCGATCGCGCTATTTGTGTACTGCCTCATCGATTGCGCTCAGGCCGAGGATTCGCGGGTGCGCAATCTGCCCCGCTGGGCGTGGATCGTGCTCATCGTCGTCTTTCCTATCGTGGGTGCTCTCGCGTGGCTGGTGGCCGGTCGTCCCGACGGCTTCGGGGCCGGCCGGGGCTCGGCGCCCAAGGGCCCGGACGACGACCCCGAATTCCTCATGAACCTTGAGGCCGAGAGCCAGCATCGCCGTCGCCTTCAGTCGTGGGAACAAGACCTACGTCGTCGCGAGAGCGAGCAGAACCGCACCGAGCACCTTCCCGAGGACGACGCCGAACCCGGTTCGCCGAACGTCCCCGGCTAGGACCCGTCGGGAAATCAGCGCTGCAGTGTCGGTTTCTGGGCGGGATGGCTGATACGGCGGAGGTCCGCCCGTGTAGCGGAGCTACGTGGGCCTGGGCGACAACGCCGTCAGGCGCCCGATCAGGAAGCGACACGCAGCAGTTATTTGTCGGCGGGCCCTTAAGGGCCAATGCCGTTCGGTTAGTCGTCTGGTGTGGGTGTCAAGGTCTGTTCGGCTAGCCCAGCGGCAGGCGGGCCAGCTCGCCGACGGGGCCCGGTAGGTCAGCCATGCACGAGCAGAGCCGGGCGGCAGGCGGGACGAGCCCTGGGACAGGCGGACGGAGTCGGGCGGCAGGCGCAGCCGGGCGAGGGATGCCGCAGCCTGCCCGGGTCTTCCGCAAAGGGAGGTTTCGGTAGTCGCGGGCCAGGGGGTTTCCTGCGCTATGACGATGCCCCGACCGGCGGGGCATCGCCATAGCGCCGCAAACCGGCCCCGGTTCATAGCCCTCCAGAGACCGGACTCGACCCCTCACGGTTCGGAGTCGCTGGGTGGTGCCGTTCGCGGTGACGTTGCCGCGGTTGGTCGCTGGGTGGTGCCGTCCGCGGTGAAGTTGCCGCGGTTGGCACCCGATTGAGTGCCGGATCCGGGGTCATTCGGTGGTGCCGTCCGCGGTGTATCCGCCGCGGTGGGCATCGGGTCAGGCGCCTTATGTGGAAGATCGACTCGGAAGTCCTGAACGACTCACTCACACGGCGCAACGGCCTAGATGGGTGGTGGTTCGGGCAGCGTGATGTCTGTGATTCAAGGGGTTGCGCCTTTCCTCGCCAGATGCCCCCTCGAAAGCCAGGTTGACAGCCACCCGAACCATAACCGAACGGCATTGCGGTTAGGGCGTGTGGGAAAAATAAGCGCAGTGGTTATTTGTCGGCAGGCCCTTGGGCGTCGGTTGGCGTCAGGCGCCACCCACCCGGACACCGCTGACAACGACCGCATTTCGAGATCGTGCGGCTGAGTCACCGCACGAGAGGTTGCGCCGCCAGCACCGCACGGGTGGGCAGCGGGGCGTAGAGATGGGGAAAGCGCTCGCCGGCCACGTCGTCGTACCTGAGCGCGCCCGACGGCAGCAGCGCGGGGTCAATCTCCAGCACCAGCAGGCGAGTTCGCACGTCGTCGTAGAACCGGTCGATGACGCCCGCCAGTTGGCTGGCGGTGCTGAGGTGGATGAAACCCACGTCAGCCAAGGTGAGGCCTCTGGTGGAGCCGAAGTGCTCGGTGGCCTGCGGATCCCAGTCGTCGCGGTCGACGAGATGGAACAGCCGCTCGTGGCATGTCATGGGTCAGGAGGATAGGAGCATCCGCGATGCGGAGCCAGGCCGCGGTGAGTGGATTCGTGCCAGGGCCCGAGACTAGGCGCGATTCCCTAGATCCAACCGCGCTCTCTGGCGATGGTGACCGCCTGATAGCGGTTTGTGGCTCCTAGTTTGCTGGTGGCGGCTGAAAGGTAGTTCCTGGCGGTGCCTGGCGCGAGCGATGCGTGCTTGGCGATCTCCTCGACAGAAGCACCTTCGACCGCCAGTCGCAATACGTCTGATTCGCGCGGGGTGAGCGGAGAATCACCTGCGATGATGGCCTCGGCGGCGAGGCTTTGATCTACGTAACGCTTGCCGGCATAAGCGGTGCGGATTGCGCGGTGGAGCGCGGCAGCGGAAGCGGTTTTGGGGAGGAATCCCAACACACCCTGTGCGAGTGCTCGTTTGAGGTATCCGGGTCGCCCGTGCGACGTGACGATGACGACTGCAACCGGAGAGTCCTTAGTGAGTTGGGCCGCGGCCTCGATGCCATCAATGCCGGGAAGTTGTAAGTCCATCACGACGACATCGGGCTTCAACGCGCGGGCAAGGGATAGCGCCTCCTCGCCCGAGCGTGCTTCTCCGATGACGTCGATGTCGTCTTCGAGCCCGATCATGGTGGCCATGGCGGTTCGGATCAGGTTCTCGTCATCGGCGACGATGACCTTGATCATGCGACGTCTCGGTCGAACGTGGCCTCGACGATGAACTCGTCCTGGTGGCGTTCGGCAGTGATCGTGCCGCCGATGCTCGAGAGCCGAGCTGACAATGAGCTGAGGCCGCTTCCGCCGGAACCGGTGAGTACTTCGCCGCCGGCCCCGTCGTTCCACACGGTGAGGCTTTGCGGCGTGATGGAGATCGTGACGTGGCGGGCGTCCGCATGTCGCAGCAGGTTCGTCACGCTTTCGCGCACAACCCATGCCATGGGCTCTCTCAGATAGTGCGGCACCTCGTCGATCGAGGGTGGCGAGGTGACCATGGCACCTGCATGTTCCAGAAGCGAGCGGGCTCCTGAGAGTTCGTGCATGAGGTCCACTTCGCGGTAGCCCAGCGCCAGGAGCCGCGTCTCGGTCATTGCGTCAGCTGCCACCCGTGCTACCTCGAGCAGCTCGGTCTCGGCCCGGACATCGCCACGCTTCACCAGTGCGGCCGCGAGCTGGGTCTTGACAGCGATCGTCGAGAGGGAGCGTCCGACTACGTCGTGGACATCGTGGGAGAAGCGTCGGCGTTCCTCGCAGACGCGCAGCGATGCGAGTTCATGGCGCGACAGGTCGAGTTCCTGGACGACGCGGTAAAGCCATGCGCTCGTCGCGCCGACCAGGTAGCCCGCAAAGACGACGCCGAGGAAAGAGAGCGGACTGGGTGCTGCATCTGCCGTCTGCCATACGATCGCCCCGGCCGCGAGCGAGAACCCTACAGACCAGACGAGGGGCTTCGTCGCCCCGAGAACCAGGACGATCAGGGTGAGTAGAGCCAGAAGCTCGAAGGTGGTGGAGAAGACCGGCGTGCCTGAGTCTGTGTGGCGTGAAGCGAAGTACACCCCCACGAGGCCTAGCAGGAGCCAGACGATGGTGCCCGCGGTGGGCACGTTGCGGTCGTGAGTTGAGAGCCAGATGGCCGCTGTGCCCAACGCTCCGACGCTGAGGACCACGGCGAGCAGCACGATGGTCTCGCCCGCAGCAAGGCCGTGTACGAGACCCTGCGCAATGCGAATGGTCAGCAGGATCACCCCGACTGCCAGTGTTGCCACCGTGTAGAGGCGCACCCGGGCGAGCGGAGTCGACTCGGACCAGTAGCGAGCGAGGTTCATCGTGACATCATCCAGTCAGGTTAGGGCGCGCCGGGAAATGAGCGCAGTGGTTGCCGGCGGCACCTTGGTTTGTGCGCCCTGGCTTCCTGGGAAGGAATCTCGAGAAGGCGCGACGGAGCCCTCCTTCGGAAGTACCGACTACGTTCGCGCGTCCCAGCGGAAGTACGTGCGCGCCAGGAGGACTGTGACAAGGGACCAGGCAAGGAGAATCACTGTCGGTTGAATCGAATGGCCAATGATCTCCACCGCGTCCGTCGTTGCGGCATTCACGCCGAGGCTAGCGGGAGCGCCCGCCCAGCCCCAGTGGATGAGGTCAGCCACGGCAGCCATCGGCGTCACCGACACGACGGTGGAGATCGGACCCTCCGGGAGGATGCCCCGAATATTGGTCATCCCGACAGCGGCGAGCGTCACGACCGGCAGCGAGGTGATCTGTGTTGCCTCGGCATTCTTCGTGCAGGCGCTCGTAGCAAACGCAAGAGCCACGAAAACTACCGTGCCGCCCACGAAGGCCACGAGAATGGGCGGTAGGAATACCGGAGGCGGGCCGCCGAGCAGGAGAACCAGCGTGACCACAAGCAACGACAGCGTCGCGACGAGCGCGAGCGCTGGGACGCACATGGCGAACACGATCTCCCGATCAGACGCCTCCCCAGTTCGCAGCCGCTTCAGCACGCCTTCGTCACGGCGGGTCGTAGCCATCGACACGAGCGTGTAGAACACCACGAGCACCAGGCTGTACATCAGGAAGATCTCAAGCGTCGAGGCAACGCTCACCGCGAGGAGGCGCCCACCCTGTCGGCCCAGGCCGAGCATGCCGACAGGGATAGCGATCGGGAGGGCCAGCGCCATGACGACGAGAGTCTTGTTTCTCGCGAACTGCCGGAATTCGGCGGTTGCTATGCTGCGTATTCGGCGTGGTCTTCCCCGCCTCAATGGTCGCTTCACGTGCGGGTGCCGGCCTTCCACTTACTTTCGTCGATGAGTGCGAAATAGGCTGATTCGAGAGAGGCTCGTCTGATGTCCAGCGATCGAAGTTCGAGCCTGTTGTCAGCTGCCCAGCCAAGGAGAACGTAGAGGTCTTCCTGCAGGCACCGCGTACGTATCGTGCAGACTGCGGCGCCGACGTTTATCTGCGACCTTGTGCGAAGCCGGTTCGGCAGATCGCCCATGTCGGCTCGATATTCAAACGAGATGACCTCGGGGTAGGAGTCGACTATCTCACGCACGGTTCCCGAAGTGCGGATACGCCCCTTGTGCATCAAGGCGATACGGTCACAGAGGTGTTCTGCTTCATCCAAGTAGTGCGTAGTCAGGATCATCGTGACCCCGCGCGAGCGGAGCTTTCCGAGAAGATCCCACGTATTGCGCCGACTCTCGGGGTCAAGACCGGTAGTGGGCTCATCCAAGAACACGAGCTCAGGCTGACCGAGCAGGGCGCAGGCGAGGTCGAGTCGCCGTTGTTCGCCACCCGACAGTGCGCCGACGCGGACTTCTCTACGATGAGTAAGGTCGACCTGCTGCAGAACGTCCTCGATGGGGGCGGGCTTCGTGCACGTGCCGTGCCACATGGCGAGGGTTTCGGCCACGGTCAACTCCCGCGGCAATCCGCCCGACTGGAGCATGATCCCGATCCGAGGACGAAGGGATGTGCGCTCCCGCACCGGATTGTGGCCCATTACCTCAACGAACCCCGAGTATGGCGTACTGAGGCCCTCGATCACTTCCAGCAGAGACGTCTTGCCTGCGCCATTTGTGCCGAGCAGGCCGAAAAGCTCACCTGATTTCACCGTGAGGCTCACGCCGTCGACTGCGGTTGACTGCGAACGGCCGGATCCATATCGCCGCGTTACGTCTGTGCATTCAATGACCGACGTCACAGGTTCTCCTTTCGGCTCCAGCGTCGGATCCCCAGCATCCAGCGAAGAATGAGATAGAGCGCAAACACGCCGAGAGCTACACCTGAGACGGGAGTCACGCTCATCTTGAGGACGACGGCGAACACGACCACCGCTACCACCGTCACAACCAGTTCTCGTTGCGGAGTCGGCGCAGGTCCCCAATTCATCAGATCGCGAAGGAAGCCGCCCGGCTCTTCATGGTCCCTGTCTTTTCTCACGACTCAACTGTCGCAATCTCGAAGAAAGTGCGGCAGTGCGAGCCTTCATGAACCTTCCGGGGGTTCCGCACGGGAATGCACCTGACATCTGTCACAGTCCAGGCCACGACTCAATGGATCAGCGGGCGCAGTTCGATGACGCCCGGCGGCAACACGAAGCCCCGCCGGCCGGGTAGGCGGGCGGGGCTTCGCTGATGTCGGCGGGGCTGCCGACCATGACCGCGAGGGGTGATAGCGGCCAGAACCGGGTCGAGATCGGTGATGCACCGATCAGGCGGACGCCTCGGATCAGATGTCGCGGAAGCGGTTGATCTCCTTCTCGTACTTCTGGCGCAGTTCGAGGTTCGTGACGCCGAGGCCTTCCTCGGGCGCCAGCGCCAGCACGCCCACCTTGCCCTGGTGCAGGTTGCGGTGCACGTCGTAGGCGGCCTGACCCACGTTGTCGAGGGTGTAGCTGCGCGAGAGGGTGGGGTGGATGATGCCGCGGGCCACCAGGTCGTTGGCCGCCCAGGCCTCGCGATAGTTCGCGAAGTGCGAGCCGACGATGCGCTTGAGGTTCATCCAGAGGTAGCGGTTGTCGAACTCGTGCATATAGCCCGACGTGGAAGCGCAAGTGACGATCGTCCCGCCCTTGCGTGCGGCGAACACGCTGGCGCCGAAGGTCTCTCGGCCAGGGTGCTCGAAGACGATGTCAACGTCCCGGCCGCCCGTCAACGAGCGGATGCGCTGGCCGAACCGGCGCCATTCGCGCGGGTCCTGTGTTTGCGGGTCCTTCCAGAACCGGTAGTCCTCAGCCTTGCGGTCGATGATCAGCTCCGCACCCATGGTGCGACAGATCTCGGCCTTCTCCTCGCTGGAGACCACGCACACCGGGGTGGCGCCGGAGGCGAGCGCCATCTGCGTCGCATAGGAGCCGAGGCCACCGGAAGCGCCCCAGATCAGCACGCTGTCGCCCAGCTTGAGGGCGGCGCCGTTCTTGGAGATGAGCTGGCGATAGGCGGTGGAGTTCACCAGGCCCGGCACGGCCGCCTCTTCCCACGTGAGGTGAGAAGGCTTGGGCATCAACTGGTTTGCCTTCACCAGAGCAATGTGGGCGAGGCCGCCGAAGTTCGTCTCGAAGCCCCAGATGCGCTGTTCGGGGTCGAGCATGGTGTCATCGTGGCCGTCCGGGTGCTCGAGCTCCACCGAAAGGCAGTGCGCCACAACCTTGTCGCCCGGCTTCCAGGCGTGCACGCCGGCTCCGGTGCGCAGCACCACGCCCGACAGGTCAGAACCCACGATGTGGTACGGCAGGTCGTGCCGAGAGGCCAGCGGAGACGTCTTTCCGTAGCGCTCGAGGAAGGCGAAGGTGGGAATGGGCTCGAAGATCGAGGTCCAGACCGTGTTGTAGTTGATCGCCGAGGCCATCACCGCAACGAGTGCCTCGCCCGGCCCGAGTTCGGGTGTCGGTACGTCTTCGACGTGCAGCGACCGGCGAGGGTCTTTCTCTGAACTCTTCAGACCGTTGAACATCTCGGTCTCGTCCTTGTGCACGGTCACTGCCTTGTAGTGATCCGGCACAGGAACGCCCGCCAGCGCGGCCATCTCGCCTGACAGGATGGCGTCTGTGATCTCCTGCATCGCGACTCCTCCGGTGTGGCTGCGATCCTGCTGCCCCGTCGTGGGCAGGAGCTTGTGCAGCCGATTGATTTATCTATCCTACTGGTTGGTTTCCCAATCGGCAAAATAGGTGAGGTATGACACTCCGGGTCAGTACTGCCAACGGGCCTGGTGCCCGCGCCGTGGGTGCCGCAAGGTTCCGTCCAAATCTGTGTGTCAGTGAGTGACGGCCGTGCTGGGTTCTACCAGTTCGACCAAGACCCCGCCCGCGTCTTTCGGGTGGATGAAATTGACACGGCTGCCGGCGGTTCCGCGCTTAGGCTCGTCGTAGAGGAGGCGCTGACCGCGTTCGCGCAAGGTGGCGCTGACGGCGTCAAGATCCTCGACCCGGTAGGCAACCTGTTGGATGCCGGGACCGTTGCGGTCGAGGAAGGTGGCGATGGTGGACGCGGGGGTCAGCGGCGCGAGCAGTTGCACGCACGAGCCGGAGTCACCCACACCCATCATTGCCTCGCGGACACCCTGTTCTTCGTTCGTCTCCTCATGGAGAAGCGACATGCCCAAGGTGTCGCGGTAATACGCCACCGCGGCAGCTAAATCGGGAACGGCCACACCCACGTGGTCGATCGCTGTGAACAGGCGATCCATGAGGCTGAGGTTACCCCGGGGTAGGGGCCGGGACAGTGCCGAACTGCACTAGGTGGGTGTGGCACCTGTCACGTCGGGGTTTAGAGTAGATCGGCGAGATTCACTCCGGAGGATCGAGATTCGCTCTGGAGGATTGAAGACTCACTCTGGAGGATCCAGTGTCAGACCGCACGTCTACCAGCCGCACCTCAGTCATCGTCGCCGGCGCTCGCACGCCGATGGGCCGCCTGCTCGGCTCACTCAAAGACTTCTCCGCGCCCCAGCTCGGCGGCCTCGCCATCAAGGCGGCCCTCGACAAGGCCGGCGTCCATCCCGAGCAGGTGCAATACGTCATTCTCGGTCAAGTGCTGTCTGCAGGCACCGGCCAGGCCCCTTACCGGCAGGCGTCAATCAATGCAGGCATCTCGATGGATGTGCCCACCACGGGCGTCAACAAGGTCTGCCTGTCGGGCATGGAGGCCATCGTCATGGCCGACACCCTGATCAGGGCGGGCGACTTCGACTGCATCGTCGCCGGCGGCATGGAGTCCATGACCAACGCACCACACCTGTTGGAGAAGTCGCGCTCGGGTTACAAGTACGGCGATGTCCGGATGCACGACCACATGGCCTACGACGGCCTGCACGACGCCGTCACCGATCAGCCCATGGGCAGTCTCACCGAGCAGGCGAACAAGGACGAGAAGTACCTGACCCGGCAGGAGCAGGACGAGTTCTCGGCCCGCAGCCACCAGCTCGCCGCCCGAGCCTGGAAGGACGGCCTGTTCGACGACGAGGTGATCGCCGTCCAGATTCCGCAGCGCAAGGGCGACCCGCTGGAGTTCAAGTACGACGAGGGGGTGCGCGGCGACACGACGGCCGAGTCCCTGTCGAAACTGCGGCCGGCCTTCGCCAAGGACGGCACGATCACGGCCGGCAGCTCGTCGCAGATCTCGGACGGGGCCTGCGCGTTGGTGATCATGAGCAAGGACAAGGCCCAGGAGCTGGGTCTGAGCTGGATCGCCGAGATCGGCGCCCACGGCCTGGTGGCAGGTCCCGACACCACCCTGCAGTCGCAACCGGCTGCTGCCACCGTGAAAGCCTGCGCACGGGAGGGCATTTCGGTGTCCGACCTCGACCTTGTGGAGTTCAACGAGGCATTCGCGGCCGTCGGGCTCACCTCGGCCAAGGAACTCGACATCAAGGTGGACAAGGTCAACGTCAACGGCGGTGCCATCGCCATGGGTCACCCGATCGGCATGTCGGGGGCGCGGTTGGTGCTTACCCTCGCGCTGGAGCTCGGCCGCCGTGGTGGCGGCGTGGGCGTAGCCGCCCTGTGCGGAGGTGGCGGTCAGGGCGAGGCGCTGATCGTCAAGGTCGCCCAGTAACCTCAGGCCAGTTGCCGCGAGGGGGTCGGACTCGGGTGAGTCCGGCCCCTTCGCGGCTGGTCGGGCGAAGGCTCGGAACGGACGTGACCGGGCAGAGGCGAGGAGGAGCGGCGTGGCTCGCAGTGCCGATGTGAGGCAGCTCGTGGAACAGGGTCGAGCGGGCTCGCCTCGGGCGGTGGCCCGGTTGATCTCGCTCGTCGAAGACGGCGCACCGCAACTGCGCGAGGTAATGGCGGCGCTCGCGCCGCTGGCGGGCAACGCCTACGTGGTCGGACTTACCGGCTCACCAGGAGTGGGCAAATCCACCACCACGTCGGCGCTGGTGTCGGCGCTCCGGCGCGACGGGCGTCGGGTGGCGGTGCTGGCCGTAGACCCGTCCTCGCCCTTCACGGGTGGGGCCCTGCTCGGCGACCGGGTACGAATGGGCGAACACGCCCTCGATGCGGGGGTCTTCATCCGTTCGATGGCCTCCCGGGGGCACCTGGGCGGGATCGCTGCCACCACCCCGCAAGCCATCCGGGTACTGGACGGCTGCGGGTTCGACGTCATCCTTGTCGAGACCGTGGGTGTCGGGCAGTCCGAGGTCGAGATCGTGGGGTCCGCCGACACCACCGTGGTGCTGCTGGCGCCAGGCATGGGAGACGGCATCCAAGCCGCGAAGGCGGGCATTCTCGAGATCGGCGACGTATTCGGCGTCAACAAGGCCGATCGCGACGGCGCGGACGCGACGGTGCGCGACCTGCGGGGCATGCTGTCCCTGGGCGAGCGGCGCCAGCCGGGCGACTGGCGCCCGCCGGTGGTCAAGCTCGTCGCCGCCCGGGCTGAGGGGATCGACGACCTGTTGGCGGCCCTCGACAAGCACCGCGCGTGGTTGCAGGAGCACGGAGAGCTGACCCGGCGCAGGCGCCGGCGACTGCGCGCCGAGATCGAGACCCTCGCCCTCACCGAGCTCGGCCGACGACTCGCCGCCCAACAGGAACCCGACGGCTCCCGCAGCCTGGAGGTCATGGCCGCGCGAGTCGAAGCGGGCGACAGCGATCCGTATGCGGCAGCCGATCAGCTCCTCGCCGCATTGTCCTGAGCCGCTAGATCGCCCTTGGGTCAGCGACCCGAGGTCTGTCCGTGGGGTGAGTGCGCGGCGGATTGTTGGGTTTGCGCCGTTGTTATGCCAGATGGCAGCGGTGAGCGTGTGGACTCGTTCGGGGTCGGACCCGGTCGGTGTCCGGAATCCGGCCCCAGTGCGGGGCGGGGAAGCTCGGCTGAGCACAAACCCCCAGGCAGCTGCACCAAGGGAGCCGGATTCCGGACATCCAGGCATCGGGAGCAGCGACCGGCGGTCACCACCCTGGATCCTGGGGCCACCTGTCACGTTCTTCACCGATCGGTGACCACCTTGGCGACAGCTCAGCGAACAACGTCACAGGTCGACGACCCAACTGCTATGACCGGGCCGTCACGAACGTCTGGACTGCTCGCCCAGCTCGAGCAGCGCTTGGACGGTGCGGAAGTTGCGCGCGGTACAGACGACGCCGAGTTTCCGCTCGATCAGCGCTGTCGTGAGCTTGCTGCCGTGGATCGACTCGGAGTAGTCGACGTACAAGTGCCGCCCGATCAGGTCTAGGCGTTCCGTTGTGCAGATCGCGCGCAGCGCGTCCAGCCCGTCGGTCGAGGGCTCGTCGCTGAGAAAGCCGAGCTGCACCACCTTGGGTCGTTGCCGCACCTCCTCCGCAAAGGGGTTGGCGGCCAACGCTTCTCGAAGCTGGCTGGGTGTGCGCACAACGACGGCGATGTTGTGACCACTCACGTCGCGGACGGTCGCAGCGACCAACGAGGCCACCGTCGTGGCGCTTCGCCGGGCGCTGGAGAAGACCACGTTGCCGCTCGCGAGATAGCTGCGCACGTCGTCGCAACCCTGCTGCGCCAAGGCCGCGCGAAGCTCGGGCATGCTGACCCGATTGGTGCCGGCCAGATTGACGGCTCGCAGCAGTGCCACCCACGTCGCCATGGGGCAACCCTTGCATACGGACAGGGTGGGATTGCCGGGTCAGCCGCGTAGCGTGCGGCGCACTCGTCCGGCCAGCGGCCGGGCGCGGTGCAGGAGGGCTCGTGCGGCCCGGGTGGTGTTCGAACGGATCCTGGTCGGCAGCGAAGGAGGCGGGGCCGGGTCGGCCGTGAGGCGCTCGACCTGGGCCCGCAGCTCGGCCGCCTCCGCGCGCGCCAGGTCGCGTTCGTGCCAGATGTGGTTGAGCTGCAGCTCCGATTCGCCGAACAGGGTTTCGCGGGAGCGGGCAGTCGAGACCTCGACCGTGAAGTCGCGGTCGCGGGGGTCGAACGACACCGCGATCAACCCGTCGCCGGCGTACGACTCGGTGATGCTGTGCTCGGCGACGACATGGGCGCCGACCGTGTCGAGCCAGTCACGAAGCTGCTGATGGGTCAGCGGGTTGCCCGTGAAGGTGTGGTGATGCGTGGAGATCATCATGAACCTGATGGCGCCGGAGCGGATCAGCTGCTCGGCCCGGGTCACGAGAACCGTCTCGAAGCCCTGGATGTCGACCATGACGATGTCGGCCCGAGGGCAGTCGGTCTCGGCCATCAGGGAGTCGAGGTCGTACTGCGGCACGGTGACGGGCTTGCCGGTGCTTTCGGCCGTGAACTCCACCGTCGCCCCGGGTTGGTTTCCGACGGCGCCATGCAGGAAGGTTCCTTGCAGGTTGTTCAGGGCGAAGTTTCGCCGGCCGACGTCGAGGTAGACGGGGTCGGGCTCCATGCCGATCGTGCGCCCGTCGGGAAACTGAGTGAGGAACCACATCGAGTAAAAGGCCCAGAAGCTGCCGAGCTCGATCATCGTGGGCGCCCCCTCGTGTGGGGCGCGTTCTTCGGCAGCCAGCCGGGCGAGGATCGCGTTCATCACCACCTCCTCCTGGGGCTCGTGGTGACCCTTCAATTGAGCGATGATGTGCGTCATCCAGGGGCCGTAGTAGCAGCCCTCCTCGATCAGCAGACCGTTGTGCATCACTTGCACGCGGTGGCCGTCGCGTTCCATCACCTCGCCGGCGTGTTCGGCCTTGGGCAGTGCATCGCAGTCCCGGCACGACACCGTCATGGCGACCCGGCGGAGGTCGGCCTCTTCGAGTTCGGTCTCCAGGTCGGGCTTGCGGGTCTGCTGTGCCATGCCGTGATCCTTTTCCTGCGGGGCCGCCCGCCTCCTGGCCAGGCCTGAGCCAGATCCTAGTGCGCAGCCCTGGGCGGGTGCCGGGCCGAGGCGCCACCCGGCGGCCGGGCGGCAGGCGCTGGCGCGTCCGCGATGACGCTCGTTCGTCGCACTGCCCATCGCCCTGCTTGACGACTGCTCGCCTACGCGTTGCCTACGCGCCGAAGCCCTTTCGCTGCAACGTGATGGCAACGTCGTGGTTCGTAGGTTGGTTGCAGTGCCACCGGCAGCGAGGCCGGTGAGCCCCGGTAGCTAACCCAAGGACGTGATCGCCATGGCAACGATGCAGGCAGCAGTCGTCAATCAGCTTGGCCAGGACCTCACCGTGCAAGCGGTGGAGATACCCACCCCAGGCCCTGGGCAGGCCCTCGTCAAACTCGTGTCCAGCGGTGTATGCCACACCGATCTGCATGCGGCAGAAGGGGATTGGCCGGTCAAGCCGACGCCCCCGTTCATCCCCGGGCACGAGGGAGTGGGCCGGGTCGAGGCATTGGGAGAGGGCGTCACCGATCTTGCGGTGGGCGACCTGGTGGGCAATGCCTGGCTGTGGTCTGCCTGTGGCAACTGCCAATACTGCCGCTCCGGCTGGGAGACGCTATGCGAGTCGCAGGTCAACGGCGGCTACGTCGTCGATGGCTCGTTCGGTGAGTACATGCTGGTCGACGCGCGCTTCGCCGCGCGCATCCCGGAGGGGGCCGATCCGCTGGAGGTGGCACCGGTTCTCTGCGCGGGCGTCACGGTCTACAAGGGGCTCAAGGTCACCGACACCATCCCGGGTCAGTGGGTGGTGATCTCGGGCATCGGCGGCCTCGGTCACATCGCTGTGCAGTACGCAGTGGCGATGGGCCTGCGGGTGGCAGCAGTCGACGTGTCGGACGACAAGCTCGCACTGGCTCGCAAGCACGGCGCCGAGGTGACCGTCAACGCGACGACGGAAGACCCTGTGACCGCGATTCAGGAGCAGACCGGGGGAGCGCACGGCGTGCTCGTCACGGCCGTGCACCCGTCGGCATTCGGGCAGGCGATCGGGATGGCCCGTCGCGGCGGCACCATCGTCTTCAACGGCCTGCCGCCGGGCGACTTCCCGGCCCCGATCTTCGACATCGTGCTCAAGGGCCTGACCGTGCGCGGCTCGATCGTGGGCACCCGTCAAGACATGGTGGAGGCTCTCGACTTCTATGCGCTGGGCAAGATCCACCCGACAGTCCACGCCCGACACCTCGGCGAGATCAACGAGGTTTTCGAGGAGATGAAGCAGGGTGCCATCGACGGCCGGGTGGTGATCGAGTACTGACCTTGCAGGGGCCGAAGCGACGCAAGTTCGGTCCACATCCTCGACTAGGTCAGCTCCAGGTCGAGTCGAGCCAGCTGCCCGCGGGCCATGGTGTGCATCGCCGTGCCTGCGGGCAGCAAGCTCACCTGGGCCTGCCACATTTCGTAGTCGTCGGCTCCGAAGGCAGTGGAGGTCCAGCGCGCCAGCAGGGCGGCATCCGCGCTGTCGAGCACGCTCTGGCGTGCGGCGAACGCCACCCGGTCGCGGATCCGGCTCACGCCGGGAGCCTGCGAGCGCGGCAGGACCGCGCCGACATACGACGCCATCGCCTGATGCGGACGACCCTGGGCCACGTCGTCGAGAACCTGGCGCCAGTCGCCGACGATCTCGACGCCGAGTCGGTAGGGCCGTGACGTCAGCACCCCTTCGCCGAGCAACACCTTGAGCCGGTTCAGCTCTGCCCGCAAGGTAGACGTGGCCATATCGTCCTCATACAGCTCCACTGCCAGTTCGTCGCCGGTCATCCCGTCGGGGCGTTCGGCCAACAGAAGCAGGATCTCGCTGTGCCGGGGGCTGAGCTCCACCTGCTCACGTTCGCCGTCGGTGCCGAGATTCAGCAGTGCCCGGTCGCGGCCCAGCACCGACAGCCGGAGCTGGGTCCGTTTCAGCCGTGGAGGTCGGATGATGGGCAGGATCAGACCTTCGGCCAGCCGGGCTGTCGCGAGGATTGCTGCCATCGACTGCGGCACGACGATGTCGGGGGCTCCGGTGAGATCGAGTGCACCGATGACCCTGCCCGAGGCCGGATCGTGGATGGGCACTGCCACGCAGCCGAACCGTTTCACGGCGTCCCGGAAGTGCTCAGGTCCGCGTACCTGCACGGGTTGGTCGAGAGCGATCGCCAGCCCCGGGGCATTCGTCCCGACGAGCCGCTCGTCCCAGGAGCTGCCGTTGACGAAACCGATCGTCTCCGCCCGGCGCAACGCCGTCCGGCTGCCGGTGGACCACAGCATCTGACCCATCCGGTCGAATACAGCCAGCACCGCGTCGCAGTCGCGCGCGGCCGGCCCGAGCACCTCGTCGATGGTCTGCAGGGCCGCGCTGAGCGGATCGTTCTCGCGTTGTTCGGCCAACCCCGACGTGTCAAGAGCCAGCGGGGCAGCGTCCAGATCGGCCGAGACGCCGGCGGCTGCGCTACGACGCCAAGACTGACGCACCACAGAGCGGATCTGCGATGTCATCTGGCCATTAGAACCCCGTGAGCCAAGTCACGTCCAGACGGGCCGATGGGGCTGGTTCTGCTCGCAGCCTTGTTGCAACGTTGCGCTGCTTACGGTGATGCCACGCAGTCGACGTGACGCCCGTTACGCCGGCCCCATCGATGACGCTGGAGGCACGCGCCATGACTATCTACGCACAGCCGGGAACCGAAGGCTCGCCTGTCTCGGTCAAGAATCGGTACGGGCACTACATCGGCGGTGAGTGGGTCGAGCCGATCAAGGGTCAGTACTTCGAAAACATCACCCCGGTCACCGGCCAGGTGTTCACGGAGATCGCCCGCGGCACCGCCGAAGACATCGACGCCGCCCTGGACGCTGCCCACGCGGCAGCCGATGCCTGGGGCCGAAAGTCGTATTCCGAGCGGTCGCTGGTGCTGAACCGGATCGCCGACGCCATCGAGGCGAACCTCGAGGACATCGCGGTGGCCGAGACGTGGGACAACGGCAAGCCGGTGCGCGAATGCCTGGCTGCCGACATCCCGCTGGCCGTCGACCACTTCCGCTATTTCGCCGGCGCACTTCGGGCCCAGGAGGGCTCGATCGGGGAAGTCGACGAGAACACCATCGCCTATCACTTTCACGAGCCGCTGGGCGTCGTGGGCCAGATCATTCCATGGAACTTCCCGATTCTCATGGCCACCTGGAAGCTGGCGCCCGCGCTCGCGGCCGGCAACGCCGTGGTGCTCAAGCCTGCCGAGCAGACGCCCTGGTCGATCCTGAAGGTCTTCGAGCTGATCGGCGATCTGTTGCCCAAGGGAGTCGTCAACATTGTCAACGGGTTTGGCGTCGAGGCGGGCAAGCCGCTGGCCTCGAGCCCGCGGATCGCGAAGATCGCGTTCACCGGTGAGACCACCACGGGCCGGCTGATCATGCAATACGCGAGTCAGAACATCATTCCCGTCACCCTCGAGCTCGGCGGCAAGAGCCCGAACATCTTCTTCGAGGACGTCGCCGCCGAGAAGGACGCCTTCTACGACAAGGCGTTGGAGGGCTTTGCCATGTTCGCCCTCAACCAGGGTGAGGTGTGCACCTGCCCCAGCCGCGCGCTCATCCAGGAGTCGATCTACTCCGACTTCATGGCCGACGCCATCCCGCGGGTGGAGCGGATCACGCAGGGCAACCCGCTCGACACCGACACGATGGTGGGAGCCCAGGCCTCCAACGACCAGTTGGAGAAGATCCTGTCCTACATCGACATCGGCAGGAAGGAAGGCGCGAAGGTGCTGGCCGGGGGTGAGCGCAACGTTCTGGGCGGCGACCTCGCCGAGGGCTACTACGTGACGCCCACCGTGTTCGAGGGCGACAACTCGATGCGGATCTTCCAGGAGGAGATCTTCGGTCCCGTCGTCTCCGTCACCTCGTTCAACGACGAGGCCGACGCTCTCAAGATCGCCAACGACACCCTCTACGGGCTCGGCTCGGGCGTGTGGAGCCGGGACATCTCCCAGGCCTATCGGATGGGCCGTGGCATCAAGGCCGGCCGGGTCTGGACCAACTGCTACCACCAGTACCCCGCGCACGCCGCGTTCGGCGGATACAAGCAGTCGGGTATGGGTCGTGAAAACCACAAGATGATGCTCGACCACTACCAGCAGACCAAGAACCTGCTGGTGTCGTACTCACCCGACGCCCTGGGCTTCTTCTGATGGGCGCCGTCGTGAGCGTGGCAGGCTGAACGGCAGGCGTGCCTCATGACCGCGAATGCAGTGTCGAGGGTCGACCTGACCGAGGAGGCGGCGGAACTCATCCGCCGCCTCGTCGGCATGCACGGTCCGGTGATGTTCCATCAGTCAGGCGGTTGTTGCGATGGCAGTTCGCCTATGTGCTACCCGGCGGGGGAGTTCATCACCGGCGATGGCGACGTGCAGCTGGGCATCTTGCACGTCGACGGGGTGCCCGACGTCGACGTCTGGATGTCGCGCGCGCAGTTCGAATACTGGCAGCACACGCATCTCACCATCGACGTCGTGAAGGGGCGCGGGGCGGGCTTCTCGCTGGAGGCTCCCGAGGGTGTCCGCTTCCTCATCCGGTCGCGGTTGCTCGAGGTGGAGGAGCTGAAGGCCCTCGGGGAGCTCTGATCGTCGGGACTGTTCTCACCCCACGGGTCTGGTCTCACCCATGGATTCCGGGTCTTGGCAAGCTCCTTGAGTTTAGGTTAGCCTAACCTTTTGTGACAGCGAGAGTTGAGCGGTCGGCAGACGTGCGCCGACCGCAGGCGGGCAGCCAGCCCGATGCGCAGGCCGGTGACGAGCCGGACTCCGAACGTGAGGCCAGAGCCGCAGTCTCGGTGGGCATCTGGATCTCCGCGACCCGCTGTGTGCTCACCTACGTGGTGGCCCCGGTGCTGGGCGGGTTCGGGGTCCTGCTCGGGCCGATCGGGCTCGTGCTCCAGGTGCTGGGCGCCATCACCTCGACGGCAGGAGCGCATCGGCTCTGGCAGCTCGGTCACCGATCGCGGTACATCTACGCCGCGGTCGCTACGGCGGTGACTGTGTCCACCCTGGCCAGCCTGTTGCGGCTCTTCTTCCACTGACGTCTCCTGACGCCACCCACCCCGAGGTTTCGATGACGATCGCCACTCGCGTCCCCGCTGCGCGCCGCCCCCAGACCCAACTATCCACCCGGGGGCGCCGTCGGCCGTTCCGGCAGTTCCTGATCGTGAGCCACCGCTGGTTGTCGTTGGTGCTCGGCCTGGTGCTGTTGCTGATCACCACCTCGGGGTCGTTGCTGTTGTACCGACCAGAACTGCAGCGCGTCCTCAACCACGACGCCTATGCCGCGAGCGGCGGCCCGGCACGGGTGAGCATGCAGCAGGCCTGGGACACGGTCTCGGCGGCTCATCCGAAGTTCACGGCGAACTCGGTGGTGCTGGAGCATGGGGTGTTCAAGGTCACCGACTACACGACAGCCTGGACGGTCGATCCCGCTACCGGCCAGATCTTGGGGCACATCGGGCAGGCGCCGACCTGGATCGGTTTTCTCGACAATCTCCACGAATGCGGGCTGAGCTGCGACACCCTGCCTGGTTATCTGAAGGCTCTGAACTCGACCGTTCCGTACACCGCCTGGCTTGCCGACGACGCCCCGGGCATCACCTGGGGCAGCCTGGGTCTCGGCGTCCTCGGAGTGTTGCTGTTGTTCCTGTCGCTCAGTGGTCTGTGGTTGTGGTTCCCGCGCCCTCGGCAGTGGCGCACGTCGATGACCGTGCGGTTCAGGCGTGGCCGGTTCGCCCGTGACCTCGATCTGCACAAGGTGGCGGGGATGATCGCCTTGCCTGCCCTGCTGATATGGGCCATCACCGGGGCCGGCTTCGAGCTCAAGCCAATGGAGCAGGCCTGGTATGCCCTCACCCCCGGCGGGCAGTCGCACTACCCCGACCCGGTGTCGAAGAAGTCCAATGCCCCGGACATCTCAGTGGATCAGGCGGTGGCCGCCGCCCGGGCGGCCTACCCCGACGCCAAGGTGGTCTCGGTGGACGTGCCGGCCAAGGACGACGCCACCGCGGCCTACACGCTCTGGCTCTCCAACGGATTCGATCCGTACGGGGCCACCGAGTATCCCGGCGATCTCGGGGTCGGCGTCGACCGGCACACGGGGGTCGCGCGTGCGTATTACGGCAACCCCGGGGAGTCCACGGCGCAGCAGCTGTGGGAAGGCTTCAGCTATCCGGTGCATGCGGGCTACATCGTGAACGGCTGGTGGCGGCTCATCTGGCTGGCCTTGAGCCTGTCGCCGTTGCTCCTGGCCTGGACCGGAGTGTCCACCTGGTTGGTGCGGCTGCAGACCAAGCGCGCGCGACGGGCGGCGGCACGCCTCGCCTGACGGCCCCGCCCTGACGCTGCCGTGTCCGGTTCCGGACTGGAGCGGATGTCGGTCAGGGGTTGCCTCCCGGGTGCCGGGCAGCGAGGCTGGAGGCATGTTGGTTGCCTTCTCCGTCGCCCCGTCCCTCAATGTCGAATCCCTCGCTCCCGCGGTGGCTGCTGCCGTCAAAGTGGTGCGTGAGTCCGGTCTGCCGAACCAGACCGATTCGATGTTCACCACTATCGAGGGCGATTGGGACGAATGCTTCGACGTGGTGCGGCGGGCCTGCGAGGCGGTTGCACCCAACGGGGAGCGGGTCGCACTGGTGCTGAAGGCAGACATCCGGCCCGGTCACACGGGCATGCTGACCGGCAAAGTGCAACGGGTGGAGGCCGAGCTCGCGCCAGCCCCGCCTCAGTAAGGGGCCCGCCGGAAATAGCCACTGCGCTTATTTCCCGGCGCACCCTAAAGGGTTGTGCGCAGTCGGTGACGCAGTTCTCTGCCTGACTGCCTCGGCCGATGCTGGTTGACGCCCAGGTCTCGCCTAAAGTGGACAGGCTGGCGCGACTGCGCCGGGGGGACGTCGGGTGACGACCCTGGCACGGGCCCGGTGTTCTGCCGAGCACGGGTGACATCGCGGCTGAGGAGGATGTGTGCGGGGCAAGGCAAGGCTGAGGGCCAACCGCTGGACGGCGTCGTTGCTGGCTCTCGTCGGTCTCGTCTGCGTGCTGGTGGGCGTGGGGATGCGCACCGTCTGGCTACCGCAGTCGAACTACCGGGCCACCGCCCAGATTCCCGCCGGCACGCCGGTCGTCGTCACAGCCCCGGGGGTGATGGAGCTGATGCCCGGGCCGGTGCAGGTGAGCGCCACGGGCTCGGCGGCACGGACGATGTTCGTGGCCCGGGGCCGCGAGGCCGACGTCCTCGCCTGGGTGGGCCGCACCCAGGTCGCCACCATCACCGGCCTGGCGGGCGACCATCGTCTCGCGGTAGCGACCACCAAGGGCGAACAGGCACTGCCCGACCCGAGCACGGCCGACGTCTGGGTCGACTCGGTAGCCGGCAAAGGCACCGTCGAGTACGGGTATCGGCCCACCGTCGGGCGCTACCTGTTGTTGCTGGGCGCGGTCGGAGGCCCGGGCGCTCCCACGTCGGTTACCTTCACCTGGTCCCAGACCGTCGAGACGCCCTGGGCGTGGCCGTTGATCGTGGCCGGGGCGATCGTTCTCCTGGCTGCGCTGATAGTGGGCGTCCGATCGTTCGGAAAGGCCAGACGCGCTGCGGCGGAAGAGGTCTCGGCCACGCTGCGGCCCAAGGTGTCGTTGGTCAAACCCGGTGCCGACACATCGGCAGCACACTCCGGCGCGCCCGGCACTGAAGGGAAGCCGACGTCATGAGCATTGTCTCCCGGAGGTTGTGCGGTTCCAGGCGTCGTTATGCAGCTGCCTTGGCCGTTGCCGTCACCGTCCTTGCCGGCTGCAGTCAGCAGGGCCTTCCCCAACCCAGCCCCCGGCCCTCCACCGAAGCCGTGCCCGTGCTGTCGAGCGGTCAACTCGACACCGTGATCGAGCGGGTCACCGACACCGTCGCCCGGGCCGACGCCGCCAAGGACGCAACCCTGCTCGCTACCGTGGCTGACGGTCCCGCTCTGGCGGAACGCACCGCCGCCTACACGGCGCTCGCCAAGAACCCCGAGCTCAAGCTGCTCGCGCCGGTGGGCGCCGAACAACTGCAGGACGTGGTGCCGCGCGAGCAGGACTGGCCGCGCACGGCCATCGTCGTCACCCGGCAGAACGCGCAGGACACCCTGCCCCAGCTGCTCGTGCTGACGCAGCGGGCTCCGCGTGAGCTGTACAAGCTCACTGCGGACGTGCCCATGCTCGGCGGTGCGCAACTGCCGCTGACCGACCCCATCCGGGACGGGGTGGGCGTGCGCCGGGCCGGCGACGGAAGTGGACTCCTGATGTCTCCGCGCGCGGCGCTCGATCTGTACGCGTCGGTGCTGACCCAGGGCACTTCGGCCCCCGACGCCACCAAGATCACCGCCAGCTCGCTGACCGAGGTCTTGCTCACGTCACACGAAGCCCAGGTGAAGCTGTTGACCGTGAGCTGTCCCAATTGCTTCAAAGTGACCACGACGGTCTCGAATGCCGGCGATCTGTGGGCGTTCGACACGGCCGACGGTGGCGCCCTTGTGGTGGGTCAGCTCAACGAGAACACGACGATCGAGGCACTGAATGGTTTCAGTACGACCTTGAGCCCCGAGGCGCAAGCGCTCACCGGGGTCCAGAAGATCACCAAGCAGCTCACCCAGACCCGGATGATCATGGTCGGGATCTACGTGCCCACCAGCCAATCGAAAGATCCGATCAGCGTCGTGGCGGGCCAGAACCTGATCACCGCGGCCACAGCCTCGTAATCTCCTGACCACCATCTCAGCACTGCCCTTCCGAACCACGTCCGACCTGAGCTTGGAGCCAGCAATGAGCACTCCCGCAAGTCAGCCCCGCGGTCTCAACCTGCGCGGCGCAGTCGACCTGTCCGGCCTGACCCGGCGCCCCGGAGCCCCTGGCTCCCGGGCCGCGACGCAGCCTGGCGAGGCGGCAGCGCCGGAGGGTGCATCGGTGCCGGTGCCGAGCCTCGTCGTGGACGTCACGGCGGCCAGCTTCGAGTCCGTGCTCGGTCTGTCGGCCACCGTGCCGGTGGTGCTCGACCTGTGGGCCGACTGGTGCCAACCGTGCAAGCAGCTCTCACCCGTGCTGGAGAAGCTCGTGCTGGCCGACGGCGGCACGTGGCTGCTGGCCAAGATCGACGTCGAGGCGGAGAAGGACATCGCCGCCGCCCTGCGCGTGCAGTCGCTGCCCACGGTCATCGCGGTGATCGGCGGGCGGCCGCTGCCGCTGTTCCAAGGTGCCCAGCCCGAGGCCCAGGTGCGTCAGGTGATCGATGAGGTGCTGGCGGTGGCAGCCCAGAACGGCGTGAGCGGACGGCTCTCGGTAGACGGCTCGGCACCGACCGCGCCCGCGGAGCCGGAGTTGCCGCCCCTGCACCAGCAGGCCTACGACGCACTGGAGGCCAACGACCTCGACGGCGCGGCCACGGCCTATCAGGCGGCACTCCGGGAGAACCCGGCCGACCGGATGGCCAGTGCCGGTCTGGCGCAGGTGTCATTGCTGCAGCGGGTCAGCACCGCTGATCTCGCCGCCGCCCGCGCGGCCGCTGCCGCCGACCCCGCCGATCTCGACGCCGCGCTGCTGGTGGCCGATCTCGACCTGGCCGGTGGGCACGTCGAAGACGGCTTCAAGCGGCTGATCGACCTGGTGCGAGTCACCGCGGGAGCAGATCGCGACCGGGTGCGTGCGCGGCTTGTCGAGCTCTTCGAGGTCGTAGGCGGCGACGACGAACGTGTCGTCAAGGCTCGTCGGGCGCTGGCCAGCGCGTTGTTCTAGACGGCCCTCTGGCACTCCCGGGTCTGTTCGGCTACACCCGAGGCGGCCTATTCCACGCGGTTGGCACCGGCCAGGTCTGCCATGTGCCGTGTCGGGCCGTTGGGCTGTGCCAAAGGCGGTGTATTTCACGCGGTTGGCACCAGGTAACCGGGTCGTTCTGGCGGTTGCCTTGGTTGAAGGTGCCGAACGCGGGTTTCTTCACGCGGTTGGCACCGGCCAGGTCTGCCATTGCCTCGTGTGGCCGTTCGGCTATGCCAAAGGCGGCGTATTCCACGCGGCTGACACCAGATAGGCGGGTCATCTCCGCGTTCGCGTGGCTCGATGGTGCCGAACGCGGACTTGTCCGCGCAGCTGGCACCAACCAAGCGCCATCGCCGGGTGAACCCGTTTCGATAGCGCCGAATGCGCTCGATGACGCCGGTGACACCGACCGACGCCCCAAACGAAACCCGCGTCCAGCTGGCCGACGATCCCACAAGCAATCCCAGGCGTGTGCGGTGCTCGGACTGTGTAGGGCGGCCGATGGATCAACCACATTTCTCCCGATACCGCTACCTCTACCCTGGCGAACTCACCCATATCGACACCCGCCACCCAGGATTCCCGGCCAGAGAGTGTCCGGAATCCGGCTGTAGCGGGTGTGCAGGGTTTGGAGTTCGTGCTCAGCACGCGCCTACTCGCTCTCACTGGCGCCGGATTCCGGACATTGACCAGCCCGGCCCGCGAGCCCGCCGTGGAACTAGCTCGGCTCAGGGCCTGGCAGCTATCCACTGCGTGTCGCTTCCTGGACCAGGCGACTGACTACGAGCCGACCACATCAACGGAGCTACAAGGGCGGCCTTCGCGCCTTGTCAGCCATCCCGCCCGGAACCGACACCGCACGCACACTTCTCGGAGTGCCCTCAGTCCGCTGCCGGCGCCTGGAGTCGCCCCTCGTGCAAGAGCAGCGTGGGGCCGGGGAGGCATCCTGAACGGCGGGCGTCGTAGACCGCGCGCAATCGGCGCACCAGCGCGTCGGGCGCCAGGCCGTCGAGGTCGTCTGGGTGCACCCAGACCGCGCGGGAGAGTTCTCCATCGGGAAAGGTGAGCCCGTCGACGAGACTGCCCGGGTGCCGTCCGCCGTCGAAGATGGCGAGCTCGATATCGCCCCGCCGGTCGGTGGCGGCACAGAAGTCGAGCACCAGCAGGTCGCCGGCCGGCAGGGTCAGGGCGAGCTCTTCGGCGAGTTCGCGGGTGGCCGCCTGCCTCAGGTCTTCCCCCGCCTCGGCAACTCCGCCGGGGATGTCGAAGCCCTCCTTGTAGACCGGATCGACCAGCAGCACCCGGTCGCTGGCGTCCGTGAGATACCAGCCGGCCGCTCGCAGCGAGGTGGGCATCGACGCGGCAATCGTGGGCAGTAGGTCGTGGGCGGGATGTACGTCGGAGCGCAACCTGCCGAGCAGCACGACGCCACCGTCGAGACCCCGGCGCACGCCTTCGCGCCGCAATCCGGCCCGCGCGCACACCGCCAGGAGTTCGGCGGCGTCGGCAGGCACCTCCACCTGCACCCGCGCGATGTCGCCGCGGTCGAGCAGAGCGTCGACCAGGACGGCGAGATCTGTTCCGGCAGAAGGCAACCCAGACCCCGACGGGGTCGTGAGCAGCAGCTCAGCGACCCCGTCGACGTGGTGCCAGCTGCACCAAGCCAGCTCCGGCGCGCTCAGCTGTCGGACTCCTCGACGGCGAGCAGGCCGGCGTTGCCCGGTGACGGGCGGAGCCAGATGGCACCCAGCGGCGGCACCGTCATGACGACGGACGCGGCGCGGCCGTGCGCAGGGGTGTCGTCGGCGGTGAGCTTGCCGAGGTTGCCCACGCCGGAGCCGCCGTACTGCTCGGCGTCGGTGTTGAGCACTTCGTCCCACTCGCCGGCGAAGGGGAGGCCCAGCCGGAAGTCACCGTGCGGAGAGCCCGCGAAGTTGATGACGCACACCAACGGGTTGCGGTCGGCGTCGTAGCGCACGAACGACAACACGTTGCGGGTGTAGTCGTCCGCGTCGATCCACTCGAAGCCCGCCGGCTCGTGGTCGTACTCCCACAGGGCAGGCGTCTGCTTGTAGATGGTGTTGAGATCGCGCACCAGGTTCTGGGTGCCGCGGTGGGGCAGGTGCTCCAGCAGCCACCAGTCGAGGCCGTGAGCCTCCGACCACTCCGACGACTGTGCGAACTCAGAACCCATGAACAGCAGCTGCTTTCCGGGGTGAGCCCACATGTACGCCAGGAAGGCGCGGACGTTGGCATGCTGCTGCCAGTTGTCGCCGGGCATCTTGCGCAGCAGCGAGCCCTTGCCGTGCACGACCTCGTCGTGGCTGATCGGCAGCACGTAGTTCTCGCTGAAGGCGTACACCATCGAGAACGTGAGCTCGGAGTGGTGGTATTGCCGGTACATGGGGTTCTCGGCCATGTAGCGCAGCGAGTCGTTCATCCAGCCCATGTTCCACTTGAACCCGAAGCCGAGGCCGCCGGTGTCGGTGGGCTTGGTGACGCCGGGCCAGGCGGTGGACTCCTCGGCGATCATCATCGACCCGGGCACCCGCTTGTAGCAGGTGGCCGTGGTCTCCTGCAGGAAGTCGATGGCCTCGAGATGCTCGCGGCCGCCGTACTTGTTGGGGAGCCACTGGCCGTCTTCGCGGGAGTAGTCGAGGTAGAGCATGGACGCCACCGCGTCGACGCGCAGCGCGTCGATGTGGAACTCCTCGAGCCAGTAGATGGCATTGGCTACAAGGAAGTTCCGGACCTCGCGGCGACCGAAGTCGAAGACATGCGTGCCCCAGTCGGGATGGTCGCCACGACGTGGGTCTGCGTACTCGTACAGGGCCTGGCCGTCGAAGCGGGCCAGCGCCCACGCGTCCTTGGGGAAGTGCGCCGGCACCCAGTCGACGATGACACCGATGCCGGCCTGATGCAGGGTGTCCACCAGGAACCGGAAGTCGTCAGGATGGCCGAAGCGCGAGGTCGGGGCGAAGTACCCCGTGACCTGGTATCCCCACGAGGGCGTGAACGGGTGCTCGGCCACGGGCAGGAACTCCACGTGGGTGAAGCCCAGGTCGAGGACGTATTCGGTGAGCTGAGTTGCCAGGTCGCGGTACGACAGGCCCTCCCGCCACGAACCCAGGTGCACCTCGTAGATGCTGAGCGGACGCCGTTGGGCATCGTTGCTGCGCTGGCTGAGGTAGTCGCTGTCGCTCCAGGTGTACTTGCTGTCGACGACCTTGGACGCGTTGGCGGGCGGAACCTCCGTCCACTGCGCCATGGGGTCTGACTTGGCGTGCCAGTGCCCGTCCTGGCCTTGGATCTCGTAGCGGTAGATCGTGCCGGGCCCGACACCGGGGACGAAGATCTCCCAGATGCCCGATGAGCCGATGCTGCGCATCTGGGTGGCGTAGCCGTTCCAGAAGTTGGCGTCGCTGATGAGCCGCACGGCCCGGGCATTGGGCGCCCACACGGCGAACGAGGTGCCCTCGGTGGTGCCCATCGGGCCGGAGTAGGTGCGCGGGTGCGCGCCGAGTACCGTCCACAGCTGCTCGTGCCGACCCTCGCCGATGAGGTAGACGTCCATCTCACCCAGACTGGGCAGGAAACGGTAGGGCTCGTCGACGACCGACTCGCCGAAGTCGGGGTAGGCGACCTTGATCCGGTAGTCGCCCACAGTGGAATGGGGGAGCGCCACCACCCAGATCCCGTGGTTCTCGTGGGTCATCTCGTGCTCGGAGCCGTCTTCGAGCACCACGGCCACGTGGTCGGCGCCCGGACGCATGGTGCGGATGGTGACGCCTCCGTCGTGCGGGTGCGCACCGAGGATCGAGTGCGGGTTGTAGTGTGCGCCGGCGCCCAGCAGATTCCAGTCGTCGTCGCTCACCGGCTTGGCCTGTGCGCCGGCGCCTGTGGTGGGCGTGCCGCTGGCCGGGGCCGGGGCGATCTGCACCGCTGCTTCGTCGCGCGGCTTGCCTTGTGCCAGAGGCAGATCGACGCTTCGTTCGGACATTGGGGGGGTCGCCTCCGCGCGCGGTGGATGCTGACGAGCCTCGGCCTCGCTGAGGCCGGAGGAGTCGGGCTGGGGAGTTGCGTCCGCTGCCTGCTCGGCGGCGGGGGTCTTCGTGGCAGGAGTCTTCTTAGCCGGCGTCTTCCGTGCTGCGGGCGCCTTCTTGGCCGCTTTCTTGGCTGGCACCGGCGCGTCGGTCGTCTCGGCGGTTGGGGCAGCCGCCGTCGATGCCGGGGCCTTCTTGGCAGGGGTCTTCTTCGTGGTCTTCTTCGTGGCTGCCGGGGCCGATTGGCCGGAGGGGGCGGCTGCAGGCGCGGTGAGATCGGCCGCTGAGGTGTCCTCGCTCGGCTGGGCGGTGGCGGGTGCCCCCTTCTTCGCGGTGGCCTTGCGGGCGGGCGCCTTCTTGGCTGGGGCCTTCTTCGCCGTACCACCCGCCGCGGTCTTGGCGGGTGCGGCCTTCTTGGCCGGCGTTGCCGCGACGTCTGCCGAGGTCTGATCTGGGGTCTCGCTCATGAGGTTCACCTTTTCACATCTGGGCCACGCAGAGTTGGAGTCAGCGCCGCGACTTGCGGCACCTGAGGTGAGCGGGCAGAAGGCCCGCTGGGAATACTGAGTTGGAGTCAGCGCCGCGACTTGCGGCACCTGAGGTGAGCGGGCAGAAGGCCCGCTGGGAATACTGAGTTGGAGTCAGCGCCGCGACTTGCGGCACCTGAGGTGAGCGGGCAGAAGGCCCGCTGGGAATACTGAGTTGGAGTCAGCGCCGCGACTTGCGGCACCTGAGGTGAGCGGGCAGAAGGCCCGCTGGGAATGCTGACGGAAGACAACGCGCCGCGGCGCAGCGGTTGGCTCAGTCGTTCTGCAGGACGCGGCGTACTGCGGTGAGGGGGATGGCAAGCCAGTCGGGACGATTGCGCGCCTCGTAGACGACCTCGTATAGCGCCTTGTCGAGCAGCAGGGCATCGAACAGTCGGGAGCCGCTTGCGCCTGCCCCGCCGCCGCGAATCCGGGCGTAGCCGTCCAGGAAGGCCTCCTGGCACTGGCGCGCCCATTGTTGCGCGAAGTCTTGCGACTGTGGGTTCTCGAAGCTCACGAAGGCCGCTGCATAGTCGAACGAGCGCACCATGCCGACCACGTCGCGCATCGGCAGGTCAGGTCGAATCCGTTCTGCCAGTGGGCGTAACGGCTCACCCTCGAAGTCGAGCAGAATCCAGCCGCGGGTGGGGGAGTGCAGGACCTGGCCCAGGTGGTAGTCGCCGTGCACGCGCTGCAGCTCGCCGAGATCGGCAGCCGTCAGGCGCCCCAAACGCTCGGAGTGCCGGTGCAGCTGCTCAGCCCACTCGCCGAGCTGCGGTACCTCACGCAGCGCCCACTCGACGCGCCCCCGGAGTTGGGTCACGACCTCGCTCACCTGCTCGGCTGTGGCCGGTGCGCTGCCCAGCCGCTGCGCCAGCGCGGTGTGCACGCGCGCGGTCGCATCGCCGAGCTCGGTTGCCGCAGTGGTGAAATCGCCACCTTGGCGAAGCGATTCGAGGGCTACTCGCCAGGCGTCGCTGGAGCCGGCGAGAAACTCCGCCGGAGACCGCCAGGTGCCCGCTGGCGGCCTCCCCGTCAGGGCCGGTCCAGGCTCCGTCGACCCAGCCGGTCACCTTGGCCACGGCCGTGACTCCCGCCTCGGTGAGCGCCGAGGTGACCTCCACATCGGGATTCGGCCCGTTGTTGAGCACCCGGAACAGCTTGACCATCAAAGGCTCAGGTTCGCTGGAGACGATGATCGAGGTGTTCGACTGCTCGCCGGAGAGCACCTTTGCCGGCGCCTGCGGATCGTGTACTGCGCCCAGGGTGCTGTGCCCGGTGGCCGAGAACGTGCCGACGGCGCGGGCGCCCGTGCCGACCAGCCGCAGCAGAGCTGCCACATAGGCCGGGTCGTGGGGACCGTCGACCACGGCGCTGCCGTCGACCTCGCCGACGAATCCTGGCGCCTCACGGGTGCCCTCGGCTGCCGACTGCGTCCGCAGCACCAGGGGCACCTGTACCACCTGGGGTGGCTGCGCCGCACCGCTGACCTGCACGCCGATCAGACGATGCTCGATGCGCGCCCCCGGCTCGTCGGCGGGCAGATCGAGCACGCCCAGATCGCTCAGGGAGACGTCGTGACCCTTCGCGGGAAACCAGCGTTGCTGCGGCAGCCAGTGCCGCAGCAACGCGTCGAGCTCGGCGGGCAGGGTACGGCTCACCTCAGCCCTTTCGGATGTGCAGGATGTGCGCTGGCTGAGCCGCATCGAGGCGGACGTAGTTGCGCTCGCCCCAGATCCAGGTCTGCCGCGAGAGCAGCTCCTCCACGACGAACGACGCGCCGCGACGCACGCCGAGAGCCTCGAGATCGAGAGTCACCATGGTCTCCCGCGTCCACCGGGCGTCGATGTTGACGATCGTCAGCACCACGTCTTCGACGCCGGTGGGCGACTCGTGGGCCGGCACCCGCCGGGAGTAGGCGATGATGTTGTCGTCCTCGGTGGTGTGGAAGGTGACTCCGCGGAGCCGCTGCAACGCCACGTGCTCACGACGAATCTCGTTGAGCCGGGCCAGCAATGGCTGCAGGCTGTCGCCACGCTCCAGGGCACCCGCGAAATCGCGCGGCTTGTACTCGTACTTCTCGTTGTCGATCTGCTCCTGTGCACCGGGGCGCGGCACCGACTCCGACAGCTCGTAGCCGGTGTAGATACCCCAGGTGGGCACCATCGTGGCCGCTAACACGGCTCGGTAGGCGAAGGCCGCCTTGCCGCCATAGGTCATCTGCGGGGTGAGGATGTCGTGCGTGGTGGGCCAGAAGCTCGGCACCATGTAATCGGCGGTGCCCGACTTGTCGCCGACCATCACGTCACTGCTGTTCGAGAGCTCCAGCAGGTAGTCGGTCAGCTCTTCCTTCGTCGTGCGCCACGCGAAGTAGGTGTACGACTGCTGGAAGCCCACCTTGGCCAGGGCGCGCATCATGGCCGGCTTGGTGAAGGCCTCGGCCAGCCAGATCACTTCGGGGTGATCGCGGGCGACCCGGGCGATCAGCCACTCCCAGAACTCCACCGGCTTGGTGTGCGGGTTGTCGACGCGGAAGCACGTGACCCCGTGGTCGATCCAGACGTTCACCACCCGCAGCACCTCGTGGTAGATGCCGGCGGGGTCGTTGTCGAAGTTGAGCGGGTAGATGTCCTGGTACTTCTTGGGCGGGTTCTCGGCGTAGGCGATGGTGCCGTCGGCGCGTGTGGTGAACCACTCCGGGTGCGCGGCGACCCAGGGATGGTCGGGCGAACACTGGAGGGCCAGGTCGAGGGCCACCTCGAGGCCGAGCGACGTGGCCCGCGCCACGAAGGCATCGAAGTCGTCGAACGTGCCGAGGTCGGGGTGGATGGCGTCGTGGCCCCCGTCCGCGGAGCCGATGGCATATGGGGAGCCGGGGTCGCCCGGCTCCGTGGTCAGGGTGTTGTTCTTGCCCTTGCGGTTGCTCGCTCCGATCGGGTGCACGGGCGTCAGGTAGGCGACGTCGAAGCCCATCTCGGCGATGGCGGGCAGTCGCTCCGCAGCCGTGGCCAGCGTGCCCGACACCCAGGAGCCGTCTTCACGTTGGTAGGCGCCCTCCGAGCGCGGGAAGAACTCGTACCACGAGCCGTAGAGCGCGAGCTCGCGTTGCACGCGCAGCTTGTACGTGGGGCTGGCCGTGACCAGACGTCGAATCGGATTGCGCTGCAACGCGTCTTTCACCTGGGGTGCGGTGCCCGCCGCCAGCCGGGCACCGGCGGGACGCTCGATGTCGCGCAGGCCGCTGGCCGCGGCCCGCAGGTGGGCGGCGTCCTCGGAATCGCGGCCCTCTTCGTCGGCGGCACCGGCCAGCAGAATGGCACCCTCGGTGAGCATCAGCTCCACGTCGACGCCGGCCTCCACCTTGATGGTGGCGTCGTGCAGCCAGGTGGCGTACGGGTCGTCCCAGCCTTCGACGAGGAACGTCCACTCGCCCATCTCGTCGGCGATGAGGCTCGCGTGCCACGAGTCGGTGCCCGGGCCGCCCGGAGTCATTGTGACCCTCGTGTGCACGCTGCCGTCGGGGCGGCGCAGCACCGCCGAGGCGTTCACCATGTCGTGGCCCTCGCGGAAGACGACGGCGCTGACGGGCACCGCCTCGCCCACGCTGGCGCGGGTGGGGAAGCGTCCCCCGTCGACCACGGGCATGACGTCCATGACGGGGATCCGGCCGAGCCGGCGGGGAGAGGTGGGTGAGGCTGAGTCGAGGCCGCGGCGCGAGAACTCGCCGGCATGGCGACCCAACTCACCAGCATGCCGGGTCAGCTCCGCGGCGAACGTGGCCACCTTGCGGGCGGCGTCGTTCAACTGCGCGCTGACGTCGGGGCGGATCGAGGTGGGGGTGTCGTTGGTCACAGGCGCAACGCTACCCAGCCGATGCCTACCGATGCATGCTCGGCTCGGTCCAAGCCCCTGCCTACCGCCGCGACCTGTCAGGCTGGTGCCCGTGAAAGCGATTCGTCGGTTCACCGTGCGCACTGTTCTTCCGGCCTCCCTTGAGGCACTCGGGCGCCTGGCGCTCAACCTGCGCTGGTCATGGCATCCGCCTACGCGCGATCTGTTCGCCCAGATCGACGAGCACCGCTTGACGGCTCTGCGCAATGACCCGATCGCTCTGCTGGGCGACCTGTCGGCCGAGCGCCTTGCCGAGCTGGCGGCTGATCCCGACTTCGTCGAACAGGTGCATACGGCCGCGGCCGACCTCGACGACTACCTCACCGAACCGCGCTGGTATCAGCGCAGAGTGAGCGGGGGCCCGGTCTCGATCGCGTACTTCAGCCCGGAGTACGGCATCACCTCGGTGTTGCCGCAGTATTCCGGCGGGCTGGGGATTCTGGCCGGCGATCACCTCAAGAGCGCTTCGGATCTCGGCGTGCCGATCATCGGCGTGGGCCTGCTGTACGCCATGGGCTATTTCCAGCAGGCCCTGTCCAGGGAGGGCTGGCAGACCGAGACCTACCCCCTGCTCGACCCGGACGGGCTGCCGCTGACCCTCTTGCGCGAGGCCGACGGCACGCCGGCCCAGGTGCGGGTGGAGCTGCCGGTGGGCCGCACCCTGGTCGCCCACGTGTGGAAGGCCGACGTCGGACGGATCCCCCTGCTGCTGCTCGACTCCGACCTGCCCGACAACGACGAGGCCGCGCGAGCAACCACCGACCGGCTCTACGGCGGGGGCGGCGAGCACCGGCTCCAGCAGGAGATCCTGCTGGGCATCGGCGGGGTGCGCGCCCTGCGGCTGTACTCCCGGCTCACGGGCGCGCCCGCACCCGAGGTGTTCCACACCAACGAAGGCCACGCAGGATTCCTCGGGCTGGAACGTATTCGGGAGCTGATGCAGGGCGACGGCGTGCCGCATCCCCTGACCTTCGACGAGGCGCTGGCCGTGGGCCGGGCTACGACGGTGTTCACGACCCACACCCCGGTGGCTGCGGGCATCGACAGGTTCGGCGTAGACGACATCGCGCACTTCCTCGGCAGCTCGGGCGTGCTGAGTGGGGTGCCTCTCGAGCGAGTGCTCGAGCTCGGCGCCGAGAGCTATCCCGGCGGCAGCCCCGGAGTCTTCAACATGGCGGTCATGGGACTGCGCCTGGCCCAGCGCGCCAACGGCGTCTCCCGGTTGCACTCTGGAGTGAGCCGGCGGATGTTCGACGGCCTGTGGCCCGGCTTCGACGACGCTGAGGTGCCGATCGGCTCGATCACGAACGGGGTGCACGCGGCTACCTGGGCGGCCCGGGAGCTGTTGGAGCTGGCCGAGCTTGTGGCCTCGCCCGCAGCCCACGATCCCGAAGGATGGAAGCGGCTGGCGGACGTGCCTGCCGTCGAGCTGTGGGCCGTCCGCCGGCAGCTGCGGGAGCGGTTGGTGCTCGACGTGCGCAGGCGGCTGCGGCAGGCCTGGCTCAAGCGCGGCGCGAGCCCGGCCGAGCTGGGCTGGATCGACGACGTGCTCGATCCCGGCGTACTGACCGTCGGTTTCGCGCGCCGGGTGCCGACGTACAAGCGGCTGACCCTCATGCTGCGCGATCCGGAGCGACTCAAGGCCTTGCTACTCGATGCCGAGCGTCCGATCCAACTGGTGACCGCCGGCAAGTCCCACCCCGCCGACGACCAGGGCAAGCGACTCATCCAACAGCTCGTAGAGTTCTCCGACGACCCGGCGGTTCGGCATCGCATCGTGTTCCTGCCCGACTACGACATCGAGCTGGCGCAAAGCCTCTTGCCGGGTTGCGACGTGTGGTTGAACAATCCGCTACGTCCACAGGAGGCCTGCGGCACGTCGGGTATGAAGGCAGCTCTCAACGGGGGCCTGAATCTCTCGGTCCTCGACGGATGGTGGGACGAGTGGTTCGACGGGGAGAACGGGTGGGCGATCCCCACGGCCGAGGGGATCGACGACAGCGAGCGCCGCGACGACCTCGAGGCGGCGGGTCTGTACGAGCTCCTGAACAAGCAGGTGGTTCCCGGCTTCTATGAACGGGACGCGAACGGGGTGCCGCAACACTGGATGACCATGGTCAAGCACACCCTCGGCGTGCTCGGGCCCAAGGTGCTGGCGACCAGGATGGTGCGTGACTACACCGAGAAGCTCTATGCGCCGGCCACCTTCAGCGGTCGAGCCCTCCTGGCCGACGATGCCGCGATGGCCCGTGACCTGGCCGCCTGGGGCATCCGGGTGCGCTCGCAATGGCCGCAAGTACGCATCGAGCACGTGGAGTCATCAGGGCTCGGTGACTCACCCCAGGCCGGCGAGGTGCTGCATACCCGGGCGTTCGTCAGTCTCGGCAGTCTCGACCCCGACGACGTGCGGGTCGAGATCGTGTTCGGCCGGGTCGACGAGAACGATTCGCTCATCGACCCGTCGCGGCTGCCGCTGGCTCCCGTGAAGGGCTTCGAGGAGGGCCGGCACGAGTTCGCCGGCGACCTCATCCTCGACAAGACCGGTTCGTTTGGCTATTCGGTGCGGGTGCTTCCCAGCCATCCCGGGCTGGCCGATCCGGCCGAGCTCGGGCTGGTGGTCAACGCCTGAGAGCCTCCCGGAGCTACTGCACATGACCTCTCGGCAGGTGCCCCGTGGTCGGGGGAGAGCCGAGGAACAGCGCCACCGTGCAACCGACCAGCTTGGTCGTGGCCCCGGCCTCGAGCACCGGCCGTTCGGTGCCAGGGTCGAGTCCCCAGGTGCTGGCGGCGAACTCGGCGCTGTCCCACTCCTTCGTCCATTGGCTCGCCCAGGGGGCCGCGGGAAGGGTGAGCTCGATCGGGTCGTCGCCACCGTGCACCACCACGAGCACGGTGTAGGCACCCGACGGTCCGCCGTGCAGAGCCATCTGCAGCGTGCGTTGCGAGGTGTCGGCCCAGTGCTCGGCCGTCATGGGGCGCCCATCGGGGCTGAACCAGCCCACGTCGGTGGCTCCGTGGGGGTCGACGGTGCGTCCATCGGGGCGCTCTGGTGCGGTATAGGCGGGGTGAGAGGCCCTCAGCCGCAACAACTCTCGGACGGCTTCGAGGTTGGCGCGGCGCATCGGGGCACTGGCGCGGCGATCGGAGGTGAGCTCCCAGTTGACCCAGGTGGTCGTGTTGTCCTGACAGTAGGCGTTGTTGTTGCCGTCCTGGGTGCGACCCAGTTCGTCGCCGGCCAACAGCATCGGGGTGCCGATGCTCAGCAACAAGGTCGACAGCGTCGCCAGCTGGGTGCGGTGCCGGGCTGCCTGCACGTCGAGCTGACTGGTTCGGCCCTCCACCCCGTGGTTCCACGACAGGTTGTTGTTGGTGCCGTCGCGATTGTCCTCGCCGTTGGCCTCGTTGTGCTTGTGGTCGAAGGCCACGAGGTCGGCCAGGGCGAAGCCGTCGTGGGCCGTCACGAAGTTGATGCTGGCCCAGGCGGGTCGCTCGAGGTGGTCGCTCGAGGTGGCTCGGCCGAAGTGGTCTGAGGAACCGGCCAGTCTCGTGGCGAGTTCGGACAGATGGGTGCGCAGCGGGCCGCCTCCGGCCTGCAGCGTGCCGCGGTCGGCAATCCAGAAGCCGCGCACCACATCGCGATAGCGGTCGTTCCACTCCGCGAACGGAGGCGGGAACTCACCGGTGTGCCAGCCGTTGGGGCCGACGTCCCACGGCTCGGCGATCAGCTTGACCTCGTTGAGGATCGGGTCGGTGCGCATCGCCACCAACAGCGGGTGATCGGGGTCGTAGCCGTCGCGGCTGCGGTGCGCGTCGCCCCGGGCCAACGCCGGCGCGAGGTCGAAGCGGAAGCCGTCGATGCCGTAGGCAGTGACCCAGTGCCGCAACGAGTCGAGGGTGAGTCGAACGACCGCAGCCTTCGAAAAATCGAACGTGTTGCCGGTGCCGGTGAAGTCGATGTTCCGGCCCAGGTCGTCGGTTCGGTAGTAGCTGCGCCCACCCAGGCCCTGCCACGACAGGGTCGGGCCGTCGGGGCCGCCCTCGCACGAATGGTTGTAGACGACGTCGAGCAGCACCTCCAGACCGGCCCGGTGCAGAGTCTCGATGGCGGAGACGATCTCAGCGATGACGGCGGCCGGGCCTTTGGCCCGTGCCGCGGCGGTGACGTAACTGGGCTCGGGTGCGAAGAACGACAGGTGGTTGTAGCCCCAGTAGTTGTGCAGACCCTGCCGCACCAGGTGCGGCTCGTCGCCGCGGGCGAAGACCGGTAGCAGCTCGACAGCCGTCACCCCGAGCTTGGTGAGGTGCTCGATCACCGCAGGATGTGCCAACCCTGCCCACGTGCCGCGCTGTTCAGGGGGCAGCGCCGGGTGCCTGGCGGTGAGGCCCTTGACGTGCGCCTCGTAGATCACGGTGCGCTGCCACGGCGTCCTGGGCCCGCGTTTCGCCGGGGGCAGTTCGGGCAGGATCACCCCGAGCGGCACGGACCCGAAGCTGTCCGTGTAGTCCATCACGCGGCCGCCGCCGAACTGCGACGGGCCGTCCACCGGCTGCCAGACCCGGTCGACGCTGTGCCCGAACACAGCCTGACCCCACACGATCGAGCCGGTGATGGCCTTGGCGTAGGGATCGAGCAACAGCTTGGCCGGGTTGAGGCGCAGACCACGTCCTGGATCCCAGGGCCCGTAGACCCGGAGCCCGTAGCGCTGGCCCGGGCGGACGTCGGGAACCTCGCCGTAGAACGTGCCGTGCAGCCGCCGGTCGAGCCGCACCCGCCGTTCCTCGACTGCCCGATGGCCAGGGCCTCGGTCGAACAGACAGATCTCCACAGCCTCAGCGTCGGGGGCGTACACCGCAGCGTTCGCGGTGGTCGTCGCCAACGGATCGGCACCCGCGCTGGGGTGCAGATGCAGCCCCAACCGGTTCGGGTGTTCGGCACTCATGGCAGGCAAGTGTGCCGGGTGGCTACGGTGGCTGCATGACTAGCCCCACCTCATTGCCGTCGTTCGCTGCTCCGACACCGCCCTCGCGCCGTCAGCTGACCAAGTCCGCACTGGCCGCGATCGGGGTGGAGGCCGAGCAGGACGACGACGGCGACCTGCTGTTCGTGGTGCAGGATCACAAGCTCTACGCCCGCACCAGCGACGAGGGGCCGGGGCTGCTTCGCGTGTTCGGCCAGTGGCAGATCGACGAGAACCTGGGTGACGAGGGCCTGCGCTATGGAGCAGCCCATCACGTGACCGCCACGCACGCCCTGGTGAAGGTGAATGTGCTGGAGTCGACGCTGGTAGTGGCCGCCGACTCGCTGGTGCCCGACGGTTCACGTTACGACGTACTGGTGCCGGCCTCCATCGACGCGGTGCTCTCGGCCGTGGATCTGTGGCATCGGCTGGTGGCCGAAGCCGCCGGGCAGGCCGGCCTGACGCCTGAAGCTGGTTGATGCTTGGCGCGGGTGGCGCAAGGCGCTGCCAGGCAGGGCGGTACGTGAGCGGGTGTCAGATGCGGGGCATTTCCCGCGGTTGGCATCCCCGAAGCCACCGCCCCTGCGGCTAATCGCCTTCCACGATGCCAAACGCGGCCTATTTCCCGCGCCTGGCACCTCGCGGGGGCGTCGCGAGTGCCGGTGGGCGGCGTTGGGTGGTGCCAGGTGCGTGCCGTTTTCCGCGGTTGGCACCCCCGGGGGTGTCGGAAGCGGTCAGCCGGGGTGCGTGCCATCTCCCAAGGCGAGAGCCACCACCCCGGGTGGGGCGGTGGCTCTCGCGAAGGGTCTTGGCGCCAGTGCAGCTCACCAAACGAGGTGAGCGCACTCGAGAGTCAGTTGGCGGGCTTGGCCAGGTCGGCGATGGACGTGAGCTTGTACTTGTCGGCCGTGGCCTTGGTGACGACGATGGCGTCGGAGTCTTGTGCCTTGGCCTGGTCGAGAGCTTCGAGGTTCGCCGGCAACGCCTTGGCCAGGGCGGCGTAGACGTCGTCGGAGCTCACGGCGGTGGCGCCCTTGTCGATGTAGGTGAGCAGGGTGCCGGTGTATTCGGGCATGAGATCGATAGAGCCGGCCTCAAGCGCCGGGTAGTACTTCTCCCGGCTTCCGATGTTGAGCTGGGTGCTGACGGTGGCGCCCTGGGCCTGTAGTGCCTGCGCGTAGATGTCGGCGAGCACGACGCTTTCGGAGAAGTTGGCCGAGCCCACCGTGAGCGTGGTGCCCTTGGCAGCCGTCCCCGCGGCGTCGAGGCCGTTGTCGGTGAGCCACTGCTTGGCCACGACCGCCGGGTCGGCCTTGTCGTTGTTGATCTTGGTCAGCATGTCGATGAGCGAGTCGGTGGTGAGCTTGGCCGACACGGCGTTGACCGTGGTCTTGACGCCGTCGGTGACCTTTGACTTGGTGAGGATGGGCACCACGTTCTGCGCCGCGTAGTTGTTCTTGGGGTCGGCGAGCACCACGAAGTTGTTGGCCTTGATGGCAGGGTCGGTCGTGAAGATGTCGGCCGCGTCGATCTGCCCGTTCTTCAAGGCGTTGACCGTGACCGGGCCACCCGTATCGGTGACGGTGTACTTGCCGAACACCACGTCGTAGTTCTTCTTCAGGCCGGGCAGGCCGTCTGCCCTCGTCTTGAGCTCAGGCGGGCCGCCCATGATGAACTTGGACGCGATGGTCGCGGTGCCGCCGGACGCCGATCCCGAGGCAGAGCCGGTCTTGGAGCTGTCTGCCCCGCAGGCGGCCAGACCCAGCCCAAGGGCTGCGACGGTGGCCACGGTGGCGAACAATCGTTTCTTCATGGGCTGCTGCCTCTCAGCTGGTGGCGGTGGTGGTCGTAATCTAGAGCAAGGCGGTCGGGAATGTGCGCACAGCTGGGTGTGGGACGCTCAGGCGGGCTGGGCCGTGGTGGCGGTGCCCTCAACGGGGTTGAGGCTACCTTCTACGGGGTTGGCGGACGAGGCACGGTTTGAGAACCGACCGGTGATACCGCGCGAGACCGTGTACCGCTGGATCACGGCGAGGATGGCGTCTGCCACCAGCGCCAGAGCCGCTACCAGCACACCGCCGCTGATCATCTGCGGGTAGTCCTGTTGGGCGAGGCCGTCGTAGATGAAGCGACCCAGCCCGCCCAGGGTGACGTATGAGGCGATGGTCGTGGTGGCGATGACCTGCAGGGTCGCCGACCGAAAGCCCGAGAAGATCAACGGCAGGCTGTTGGGCAGCTCCACACCGAACAACACCTGACGATCGGTCATCCCCATGCCGTAGGCCGCATCACGCACCGCGGGATCGACGTTGTCGACTCCCGCATAGGTGTTGGACAGGATGGACGGGACGGCCAGCAGCACCAGCACGATCTCGGTGGGGATCAGATAGCCGGTATTCGTGCGGCCGTAGAAATGCGGCGCGATGATCACGACCAACAACACGAGCACGCCGACGGTGGGCAGGGCGCGGATGGCGTTGGACGCCGTGACGATCCACGTGCCCTTGCCGGTGTGCCCGATGAGCAAACCCACCGGCAGGCCGATGATCAGGGCGAAGACCAGCGCGATCGCGGAGAACTCCACGTGAGCGATGAGCTGGCTGACGATTCCCGTGTCGAACTGTGTGTCGCGCCAATGGCTGGGGTCGTTGAGCCAGGTGAAGACTTGACCGATCATCAGCGGGTCGCCCTTCGCCAGGGTGTCAGCAGTCGGCTGGCGACGACGATCACGAGGTCGAGCACCAGCGCCAGTGCCACACACAAGATGATGCCCAACACGATGGGCGGGTAGTAGGGAGAGCTCGTCGAGAGCTTGAAACCCTGGTCGAACAGTGAACCGAGGTTGGCCATTCCGATGGTGCCGGCCACCGCCACGATGCTCACGTTGGCCACCACGGCCACTCGCAGCCCGGCCGCGATCACCGGCACGGCGATCGGAAGCTCGACGCTGAAGAAGCGGCTCAACGGCTTGTAGCCCAGGGCCGTGGCGGCCTGCACGGTGTCGTCGGGCACCGAGGCCAAGCCGTCTGCCACTACACGCACCAACAACGCGAGCGAATAGAAGGTCAGGGCGATCGGCACCTGCAAGGGACTCAGCGGATCGAGGCCCAGGATGGGTGGAATGAGCACGAACATGGCGATGGAGGGAATGGTGTACAGCAGGCCCGTGATCGACATCATGGGTGGGTAAAGCACCTTGTAGCGCCGGGCCAGCCAGCCGAGCGGCAGAGCGAGCACCAGTCCGATCACCACCGGCACCACCGACAGCCAGGTGTGCGCCCACAACCAGCCGAGCACGGTGGACGAGTGCTGCTGGAAGTAGGCGAACGTGCCCAGTGGAGAGGTGTCCACGTCGAGCAGGGCGAGGCTCACTTGCGCAACCCCTCGCCGCTGTCGGCCGGAGCCTGATCCGCCTCGATGAGCTGCATGACCTCGTCGATGTGGACCGTTCCGAGCAACGCACCGTCATCGTCGACCACGACGCCGCGGCCCGAGGGTGACGACAGGCAGGCGTCGAGGGCGGCGCGCAGCGTGCCGCCCTGCGTGAAGAGAGTGCCTCCGCGATACAGCATCGCGTCTGACACGGCCTCCCCGGGAGGAACCTGGCTGAGGTCGAGCCAGCCCTGGGGCTGACCGGCGGCGTCCAGCGCGAGCATCCAGGGGCCCTCGTCTCTGGGGGCGGGCACGCTGGCGCCCATGGCCGCTGTGGGCTCGACTACCGGGGAGAGCTGCACGCCGTCGGCGAAGCCCAACGCCCGGTAGCCGCGATCGCGGCCGACGAAGCCGGCGACAAAAGCGTCATGAGGACGCGAGAGCAGTTCTGCGGGGGGAGCGAGCTGGGCCAGCCGGCCGCCGACGCGCAGCACCGCCACCCGGTCGCCGAGCTTGATGGCCTCGTCGATGTCGTGGGTGACGAACACGATCGTCTTGCCGAGCTCGCTCTGCAGCCGCAGGAACTCGTCTTGGAGCTGGTCGCGTACCACCGGGTCGACCGCGGAGAAGGGTTCATCCATCAGCATGACGGGTGGGTCAGCCGCGAGCGCCCGGGCGACCCCGACGCGCTGCTGCTGCCCGCCGGAGAGCTGGGTGGGATAGCGCTTGGCGAAATGCGCGGGCAGACCCACGCGTTCGAGCAGTTCCATCGCACGGGCCCGCGACGCCTTCTTGTCCTGGCCCAGCAGGTCGGGCACTGTGGCCACGTTGTCGAGGATGGTGCGGTGCGGAAACAACCCGGCGTGCTGAATGACATAGCCGATCTGACGCCGCAGCTCGTGTGCCGGCAGCGCCGAGGTATCGGTGTCGTCGAGCCAGATCGTGCCCGAGGTGGGTTCGATCATGCGGTTGATCATCCGCAGGCTGGTGGTCTTGCCGCACCCGGACGGCCCCACGAACACCGTGATCTGACCGGTGGGCGCCACCAGGTCGAGTTGGTCGACGGCCACCGTGCCGTCGGGATAGCGCTTGGTGACCTGATCGAAACGGATCACAGGCCGTCCTTCCGTCGAGCACCTCCCGGCGGGCGGTGCAGGGCACAGGTGCGGCTCGGCCGTCAGCCTGCGGAGTTTGCCCCACCCTAGGCGTCGAGTGTGACATTCGGGTTTCGGCGGAGGGGTTCAGCGACCATTGGGTGCGCTCAGTGGCTAGACCATATCGTCTAAAGGTCGTAATTCGTCCGCATAGGAGACCGATACTCGGCGCAGCACGCCAGTTCGACTCACCGCGTACTGGCCCATCCGCCACAGGGGCGGGGAATAGGCGTGGATCGAAACCGATCCGGCGTCGAGGCCGGTGAGCCGGTGGATGTGCTCGGGGCCGAAGCAGAAGACGTTGCCCGCCTCGACCTCGGTGGCCACGCTCGGGGCGCCGACCGTGAGGTTGTGTTCGACGAGCCGGCCCTGTGCCACGGCCACCGCGCCGGAGGAGATGTCGTGGTCGTGCCAGCCGGTGTCGTTGCGCGGCGTCCAGCACAGTGCCCAGACGTCGAGGTGCGCGTCGCGATAGAGACTCACGTAATGCCGGTTGTCATCGTCGAAGGCCACGTACGCCTGCCAGAGCTCAGGGCGGACGGCCACCGAGGCCGCCACCTGGCGGAGTTCTTCGGCGTCGAGGTCGTGCCCCGAACTGGCTTCGAAGCCTGCGAAATCTGCCGCCGCGATGTCGGAGATCTTTCGCGTCGACTGCGCGGGCACCCCGTCGGTGGCCGGCAGGGCGGCAATGGTGGCGGCCGCCTCGTCGAGTGGCACGGGCTCCGGTGCGGGTGCGCACTCGGGCAGAGCGGGTGCGACCGCCGGGGTGGAGGTGAAGTTATGACCGGTCACGGACGGCTCCTTCGATCTACGGGGTGGTGAACGTCTGGGGTGCGAGTGCCGCCAGGTTGCCCAGCAGGCGCCGCGGGTTCGTGACGGCCAGCGCACGCCAGGCCGCCTCGCCGAGTTGGGGGTCGACCGGATCGGCGTAGGGCCGGTCGCTGGCCAGCACGACCGAGTCGATGCCCAGGGCGCGCACGAGGGCGTCGACACCCTGCCGTCGATAGGAGGAGACGTCGACGAAGACATCGGGATCGACGACGAACGGCCCGCCGCCGCGCACAGTGAAGCGCTCGTGGTGCGCCGGGGCCAGGCCGGCGCCGGCCGCGAAGCAGATGCGCAGGTTCGGCAGCAGTCGACGGCCCATCGCCCGCCAGGCCCACCAGGCGGCCTGCAGCTGCCCGGGGTAGTCGACGACGGCCGGCCACCAGGACGGTGTCGAGGTGCTCATCGGGCCTGCTTGCGCCGGGCCCGGATGGACGAGGACGGGCTTGTCGAGTCTCTCGGCGACGGCCAGCACCTCCGCGGAGGCCTCCAGCGCAGCGGGATGAGCCAGCAGACGGGCCGACACCTGCAGCCCGACCAGCCCGCTGGCGGGATCGGCCAGGCGGGCACCGAGGTCGCCCAGGTCAGGCTCGTGCTCGCCGACCGCTGCCCAGCCGGCGAACCGGGCGGGTGCGCCCGCGGCGATCTCGGCGATGCCGGCATGCCAGGCCTCCAGCAGCGGGCCTGCGGCGTCCCCCGGCAGCGCCTCGATGCCCAGTGGCGTGGACAGCGAGAGGAGGGCGAGGCGCCCAGGATCGAGTTCGGCGCGTGCCTGAACGTCGTGGTCGAGCGGGTCGACCTCGTACGGAGCCTCGCCGGCCAGGTGCAGCGTCCAGCCGCGCAGCAGGGGAGGCTCGTTCCGCTGGCGCAGTTGCTCGATCAGCCGGGCGGGCCAGAGATGTTGATGGACGTCGATCGTGCCGTCGGCACCGTCCATTCACTCCTCCTCGTCGTGCTGCCCGATGCCTGTGGTTCGCCTAGTTTCTGACCCGCGATTGGTTCTGGCCCGCGATCCTTGGGCACGCCTACTCTCCTCGCCAGGTGCAGACCACTGCTTCAGCCACTGTCGATCTAGCTCAGTTTAATCGCTTCACCACTGCTCAGTGAAGCCATCGATCTCGACGATTGTCAAGCACTCCTCGTGCGTTGCGAGCCAGGATTGCGGCTACCGGGAGCGACGAGCCCGGGACCGTACTAGGGTCTGACCTCGTGGAGCGTCGTCGCCGCGTGACGTTGCGCGAGATCTCGGCCGATACCGGGCTGTCGGTGGCTGCCGTCTCCTACGCGCTGCGCGGCCTGCACGTGCCAGAACACACCCAGCGCCGAGTGCGAGAGTCGGCGACGCGGCTCGGTTACAAGGTCGACCCCATCGCCCGCGCGCTCGCCTCGGGTCGCACCGGTCACGTGGGCCTGATGTGTCGCTCGCTGGCTGATCTGTGGCAGCAGGGAATGGCGGCCGAACTGGGCCGGGCGTTGCTCGGTGCGGGCAAGCAGGCGCTCATCGTCGACTCCTGCGATGATCCCGAGCTCGAAGCCAGGCTCGCCCGGCAACTGCTCGACCAACGCGTCGACGCCCTGATCGCGGTGCCGGTCGATCCCGCCGCCCAGCACTGGCACGAGATCGCCCGAGGGTGTGTGTTGATCTCGATCGGAGATGCGTTGCCCGGGGTGTCGACCTATGCCGAGGTCGTCTTCGACAACGAGACCGCGGTGCGTGCCGGGTTGCGCCAGTTGCTCGACCTGGGGCACACGTCCATCGCCGTGTTGACGCCCATCGCTACCTCGACGCCCGACCGGCCCACCGAGCTCGTCGTGCAACAGGTGGCGGCCGAGTCGGGTGCGGACATCCAGCTGACGTCCAGCGTCAGCGATCTGGCCGGCTCCGCGGCCATCGCGCGTGGTCTGCTGACGTCTGCGCGGCCGCCCACCGCCCTGTTGTGCCTGTCGGACTCGATGGCCTATGGGGTCTATGCCGCGGCACGCTCGCTGGGGTTGCAGATTCCCAGGGACGTCTCCGTGCTGGGCAATGACGACAACGCGATCTCGGCGCTGCTCACTCCGGCACTGTCCACCTTCGAATGGCCGATGCAGGAGCTGATGGCAGCGGTGGTGAGTGCGTGCGTGGCGGGGATCGACTCGGGCAATCCGGCGGGCCGTACGGTGATTCCCGCGCGGCCTCGGATGCGCGACTCGGTAGGCCCGGCGCCGGCCGCGGCGCGTGACACTAAGCTAAATGTCTAACTGATCACACTGATTCGCTTGGGCTAACTCCATGCTGGCCTGGCCTGGCATGGTGACTACAGCAATGAAGCGACCGAGGAGGACTGCAGCCCCGTGAAGATCGTCGTCTGTGTCAAGTACTGTCCCGACGCTCAAGCCGAGCGCGGTTTCAGCGCCGACAACACCACTGACCGCAGCAACGTCGACGGCGTGCTCTCCGAGCTCGACGAATACGCGGTGGAGGAGGCCTTGAAGTTGGCCGAGGCCGCTGACGCCGAGGTCATTGCCTTGACCATGGGCCCCGATTCGGCGTCTGACGCCATCCGCAAGTCGTTGCAGATGGGTGCGGCCTCCGGCGTGCACGTGCTCGACGATGCCCTGCATGGTTCCGATGCATTGGCAACCTCGCTCGTGCTGGCCAAGGCCGTCGAGAAGGTGGGCGACGTCGACCTGGTGCTGACCGGCATGGCCTCCACCGACGGCACCATGGGCGTCGTGCCCACCATGCTGGCCGCACGGCTCGCTCTGCCGGCCGTCACCTACGCCTCTGAGCTGACGATCGACGGCACGAGCGTCACGATGGTGCGAGACGGCGACGCCTCGTCGCAGACCGTCACGGCCACCCTGCCGGCCGTCGTCTCGGTGACCGACCACATCAATGAGCCGCGCTACCCCTCCTTCAAGGGCATCATGGCGGCCAAGAAGAAGCCGGTGGAGACCTGGTCGCTCGCCGATCTCGGCATCGACGCCGGCCAGGTAGGCGCCGATGGGGCCTACACCCTGGTGCAGACCGTGACCCCGCGTCCGCCTCGCGATGCGGGCGAAGTGGTGGTCGACCAGGGCGACGGCGGCACCAGGCTCGCCGAGTTCCTCACCGCCAAGAAGTTCGCCTGATCCGCCGAGATCTCAACGACTGCAAGGAGAAACCTTCGATGGGTACCGTTCTCGTCCTGGTCGACCACCTCGACGGCGAAGTGCGCAAGACGACCACAGAACTGCTGACCATCGCCGCCGCCCTCGGCGAGCCCGCCGCGGTCTTCCTAGGTTCGGACTACGACGCGGCCGCTGCCACGCTGGCCGAATACGGTGCGCAGACCGTCTACACGGTGGACGATCCGGCAGTGACCTCGTCGCTCGTCGTGGGCCAGGCCGAGGCGCTCGCTGCGGTCGTGGCCAAGGCTGCGCCGTCGGCGGTGCTGGTGCCGGCCTCGCAGGAAGGCAAGGAGGTGGCGGCCCGGTTGGCGATCCTGACCGACTCCGGCCTGATCACCGATGCGGTGGACGTGCAGCCCGGTGACGACGGCCCGGTGACCACCCAGTCGGTGTTCGCGGGCTCGTTCACCGTGAACGCCAAGGTCGCCAAGGGCACTCCGATCATCGCCGTCAAGCCGAACTCTGCTGCGCCGCAGCCGAATCCGGTCGTTCCGGTGGTCGAGGCGGTCGCCGTGGAGCTGTCGGACCTCGCCACGTCGGTGCAGATCACGCAGACCCGCCCGCGCGAGAAGAGTGGCCGGCCAGATCTGCAGGAGGCCGCGATCGTCGTCTCGGGCGGTCGTGGCACTGGCGGCGATTTCTCGGCTGTGGAGGCATTTGCCGACACATTGGGTGCCGCGGTGGGTGCCTCGCGCGCGGCGGTCGACGCCGGGTGGTACCCACACACCAATCAGGTGGGTCAAACGGGCAAGCAGGTCTCGCCACAGCTGTATGTGGCCGCCGGCATCTCGGGGGCGATTCAGCACCGGGCAGGCATGCAGACGTCCAAGACGATCGTGGCTGTGAACAAGGACCCTGAGGCTCCCATGTTTGAGCTGGCCGATTTTGGCGTCGTCGGAGATCTGTTCGTCGTGCTGCCGCAGGCCACTGCTGCTTTGGAGGCCTAAGCTCGGGCTCCTGCGCCTGCGTATGGCGATTTGCCAGGTTTTTGCCCAGAGCGTCGACTGGCTTCTGGGGCGCTGTGACGATGCCCCGCCACGTGGGGCAACGTCATAGCGCACAAACACCCGGCGCGCTGGGAGGCCCTATCCGCCCACGGCCTGTGCGATTGGGCCTGTAGTCGCCTTCCTAACACGTGCGAAGTCAGTCGGCTAGCGGTGAACCGCGCCGACCAGCGGGCACGCCGTCCCATGCACGTGCGAAGTCAGTCGCGGGCCTGTGCGAGTCGGTCTCGCAATCGCCGGGGTGCGCGAACCCGCGGAACGCGGGGCCCTACCCGGCAGATTGAGGCAGCGTGCAGCCCGAGCATCTCGGCCTCACCTGGGTGGCACTGGTCTTCAGCCACAGGCGCGCGCCGCGGCGAAGTCGAGCCATGCCTGCGAGAGAGCGGGTATGGCCGTCGCCTCGCACGCGCGGCTCCTGCGCCTAGGCTGAGCCGATAGCCACCCACCGAGATCGCGACGAGTCGGGTCGGGCGCGTCAGCAGCGCCCCCGAGACGCTCTCGGGCGGCCTTTGCCCTATGGAGCTGCAGGTGTGGAGCCGGTCTCGGAGGAGCCGCTCGAGCCGCTGGAGACGGTGGCCGAAGCCAGGCGGCTGTTGGCGCTGGGTCGCCCGTTCGCGGCTCACGAGGTGATGGAGGCCCGCTGGAAGGCCGGACCGGACGACGAGCGCGCTCTATGGCAGGGCCTGGCCCAGGTGTGCGTCGGCCTGACCCACGCGGCTCGCGGAAACGCGGTGGGAGCAGTGCGGTTGTTCGGCCGGGGAGCCGACAACCTGCAGGCCTATCTGAACAGTCAGGAAGCGCTGAGCAGCCAGAAAGCCCTGAACAGCCAGAAGCCTCCCGACGGCCAGGCGCCGTTGACGAGCCGCGAGTCGCGCCGGCCCGACTACGGACTCGACCTGCCGTTCATCATCGCGTGGGCGCGCCGGCAGCGAGGTGACGTGAGCGACAATTCGGATGGTCTCATTTGAGAGGATGGCGGTTATGAAGTACGCCAACAGCGTCTTGGAGCTCATCGGTGACACTCCACTCGTTCGCCTGAAGAAGGTGTGCGAGGGGGTCGCGCCCACCATCCTGGCCAAAGTCGAGTACCTGAATCCCGGCGGGTCGGTGAAAGACCGGATCGCGATCAAGATGGTCGATGCAGCAGAGCGGTCAGGGGCGCTGCAGCCGGGTGGCGCCATCGTGGAACCCACCTCGGGCAACACCGGCGTCGGGCTTGCCCTCGTGGCGCAGCAACGGGGCTACTCGTGCATCTTCGTCTGCCCGGACAAGGTCAGCGAAGACAAGCGAAACGTATTGCGCGCGTATGGAGCTCAGGTGGTGGTGTGCCCCACTGCGGTACCGCCCGACCATCCCGACTCGTACTACTCCACCTCTGACCGGCTCGTCCGGGAGACCCCCGGAGCCTGGAAGCCCGACCAGTACTCCAACCCCAACGGCCCCGCCAGCCACTACGAATCCACCGGACCAGAGATCTGGGCCGACACCGACGGCCGGCTCACCCACTTCGTGGCGGGTATCGGCACCGGAGGCACCATCACGGGTACCGGTCGCTACCTCAAGGAGGTCTCGGCGAGCCGGGCGTCGGGCCCGGTCGTGATAGTGGGCGCCGACCCGGAGGGCTCGGTCTACTCCGGCGGCACCGGCCGTCCCTACCTCGTGGAGGGGGTGGGGGAGGACTTCTGGCCGTCGGCCTACGATCCCTCGGTGCCCGACCGGATCGTGGCCGTCTCCGACCACGACTCGTTCGCGATGACTCGCCGGCTCGCCCTCGAAGAAGGGCTGCTCGTGGGCGGCTCGTGCGGCATGGCCGTGGTGGCGGCGCTAGAGGTTGCCCGCGATCTCGGCCCCGACGATCTCGTGGTCGTGCTGCTGCCCGACTCCGGCCGCGGTTACCTCACCAAGATCTTCAACGACGACTGGATGTCGTCGTACGGCTTCACCCGACCGGCGGGCACCACCACCGTCGCCGACGTGCTGCGTCGTAAGTCGGGTCTGTTGCCCGACCTCGTGCACACGCATCCTAGTGAGACGGTGCGCGACGCCATCGAGATCATGCACGAATACGGGGTGTCTCAGATGCCCGTGGTCAACGCGGAGCCGCCCGTGGTGGCGGGCGAGGTTGCCGGCTCGGTGAGCGAGCGAGACCTGTTGGACGCCGTCTTCGCCGGTCGTGGCACCCTTGCCGACCCGGTTGGCCGGCACATGGCCGCACCTCTGCCGCTGGTGGGTGGCGGTGAGCCGATCGACGTTGCCCGGCGCGAGCTCGAAAAGGGCGACGCGGTGATGGTGGTGATGGAAGGCAAACCCGTAGGAGTGCTGACCCGGGCCGATCTGCTGGGATTCCTGGCCCGATGAGTGCGGCCATGAATCGAAGCGAGGCCGCGGCGCGTCTCGAGAAGAGTGGGTTCGCCACCAAGGCCATTCATGCAGGTTCTGAGCCCGACCCGGTGACCGGCGCGGTCATTCCGCCGATCTACCAGAGCTCGACGTTCGCCCAGGACGGCGTCGGCGGGTTGCGGGCCGGCTACGAGTACTCACGCTCGGCCAATCCGACCCGAGATGCGCTGCAGGAGTGTCTGTCTGCGCTGGAGGGTGGAACGGCGGGATTCGCGTTCGCCTCCGGTCTGGCGGCCGAAGACACCGTGTTGCGAACGGTTCTCGGGCCCGGCGATCATCTGCTGTTGCCGAACGACGCCTATGGCGGCACTTTTCGCTTGGTCGACAAGGTCGCCGCGAAATGGGGTGTGGAGTACACCCCGGTCGCCCTGGACGACCTGGCTGCGGTCCGAGCTGCTGTGCGGCCGGGGCAGACGCGACTGATCTGGTGTGAGACCCCCACCAATCCGCTGCTCAACATCTCGGACATCGGGGAGTTGGCCGCGCTGGCCCACGAGACGGGCGCCCTGCTCGCGGTGGACAACACGTTCGCCACCCCCTATCTGCAGAGTCCATTGGCCCTTGGCGCCGACTTGGTGGTGCACTCCACCACCAAGTACTGCGGTGGGCATTCCGACGTCGTCGGGGGCGCGGTAGTGGTGGGCGAGGGCACGCAGGTGCCGGGGTCGGGGGAGCCGCTCGCCGACGGAATCGCCTTTCACCAGAACGCGATGGGTGCGGTGGCCGGCCCGTTCGACGCCTGGCTGACGTTGCGTGGGCTGAAGACGCTGGCGGTGCGGATGGATCGGCATTGTGACAACGCCGAGGCCATCGTGGAGTTCCTGAGCGCCCATCCGCGGGTGCACACGGTGCTCTATCCGGGCCTGCCCAATCACCCGGGGCACGAGGTGGCAGCTCATCAGATGCGCCGGTTCGGCGGCATGGTGTCGTTCCGGGTGCCGGACGAGGCCACGGCCCTGGCCGTGTGCGCCGCCACGAGGGTCTTCACCCTCGCCGAGTCGTTGGGCGGGGTGGAGTCGCTCATCGAACATCCCGGCCGGATGACCCACGCCTCTGTGGCCGGGTCGGCTCTGGAGGTGCCTGCAGACCTCGTGCGCTTGTCGGTGGGCATCGAGGATGCTGACGACCTGATCGCCGATCTCGAGGCAGCGCTCGAGGGGCGCTGAGGGCCGGCCTTAACGTAGATTCTGTGATGCAGGTCACCACCTGAGTGCTTGGTAAATCAATCAAGCATGTGGCATAGTTATCTGTGTCGGGTTGATCGAAAGCCCCCATCACATCGAAGAGGAGACACATCATGTCGCAGTTCGTGGAGTTGGCCAGCAAGGTTCAGGAGCAGCAGGTTGCGGCTGTGAAGCAGTCGCAGGACGCGTTCTTGAAGATGCTGGAGTCGTTGGGCAGTGTGCCGGTGGCTCCCGAGGTTGAGGTGCCCGAGCAGGTGCAGGAGGCGCTCAAGCCGGCGTACGAGTTCTTCGGCACCCCCGAGGAGGTCAAGGCGTACCTCGTCTCGGCCACCGAGGCGTGGACGAAGATCGGCCAGGACTTTCACAACGCTGTGGTGTCGCACCTGAGCAAGAAGGCCTGACTGACCATCCGCGACCGGGTGTTCTGTTGAATCAATCGGGCGTTCTGTCGAATCAGCTGCACTGCTGAGAGCGTGCCCACCAGAAGGGGGCCGACCATCATGGTCGGCCCCCTTCTTGGCGTGCTCGTCCCGGGCGTGAAGGAAGTTCCGGCAGTCGACCTCGGCCGACGATGCCGGCTTGATGTACGGTCGCTCAGTCTGCCGTCGTGATGGAGTCGTCGGTGATGCCCGCCGCTCGCCGCGCGGCGAGCCGACGTCGTTGCGGTTCGATCGTGTACCGCGGATCCTTGGTCGACTCGATGCCTGCTTCGAAGACCCCGAACCGGGTGAGCGCGGAGGCGCTCATCAAGGCCAGGCCCGAAACGGCAGCGGCCAGACGGTTCTTGCCCAAGAACAACGCACCCAGGCCACCGACGACGGCCAGCCGCTCGCTCCAGCGCAACATCTCACCGGGATGCCCATGGTGCAACGGCTCCACCGTGATCGGGTCCATCCGGCTTTCCATATACTTCATGGCGCTGATGTCGCCGATCACGCCCATCACCGCGAGGGCGCGGGCCGGGCCGGTCTGGCTCACCGGCGTCGTCACCATGGCCAGCCCGCTGGCAGCCAGGCTCGCGGAACTGACGAACACGAACGGCAGGTCGCGGTGGGCGGCGTTCCAGGTGGGGTTCGCCGTGTCGGACAACAGCACGGCCGTATACGAGGCGAGCGGCGTCGCGAACAGGGCGGCCTCCCAGCCGGCAGGCCCTTCGATCCACTGGAGCACGGTACGCAAGGGACCGAGCGGCAGACGCTCGCCCAGCAGTCGGTCGACCTCAGCGCCCACTGTCACCGCAAGACCACCGGCGTAAGCGCTCAGGATCCACGATCCGAGACTCATCGGCGACGTCAGCTTGATCGTGCGCAACATGTTGTAGAACCGGTCGGGCCGGCCGAGGTCCATGACCAGCGCGACGCCGCCGAGCCCTACCGCGGCCATCGCACCGAGGCGAGCATTGCGACGCAACAGGTCACGCCCGGTCAACTGCGCGCCCAGCGCCAGCAGTCCGGAGCCGCCGGCCACTCCACCGAGGAACAGATAGGCCGCCACCTCGTGGCCCCACGGCGGCGGCTTGACCACGCTGTGGCCGTAGTACGAGGTGAACTCGGCCTCGGGCACCATGAGCATCTCGTTCGAGCCGTCGCCGGGGCCTTCGGGGGTGCGCTTTCGGGGGCGCACCCGTCCGAACCGGCGCTTGCGCGGCGGCTCCGGTGGCCGGAACTGATCGAATTCGGAGTTGGTCACCGACGGGCCCCCAGGAACGCGAGGGTCGCGGCGGCGAGCATGCCCGCGCACGCGAGACCGGCCCGCTTGAACATCACCGGCAGATCGGCAGTGGGCACCCGTGGATCCGGCGGCAGGCCATAGACCTCCGGCTCATCGAGCAGCAGGAACATCGCACCCGTGCCGCCCACGCCGTCCAGCTCGTTGGCGCCGTACAACCGAGCCTCGGTGAGCCCCTGGGCATGCAACTCCGCCACCCGTTCGCGGGCTTTGTCTACCAGGTCGACATGATTGCCGAACTTGATCGACGTGGTGGGACAGGTCTTGGCGCAGGCCGGCGTCTCGTCGTCGATCAGACGGTCGTAGCACAGGGTGCACTTCTGGGCGACGCCGCGCTTGGGCACGTCCGGCTGTTCGCCCTTCTTCTCGCCCCGACCGGTGGTGGGGGCGGCGGTGCCGTCACTGCGACGCTCCACCACGCCGAACGGGCAACCGGCGACACAGGTGCCGCAGCCGTTGCACACGTCTGCCTGCACCACCACGGTGCCGAACTCGGTTCGCATCAGAGCACCGGTCGGGCATACGTCGAGGCAGCCGGCGTGCGTGCAGTGCTTGCAGACGTCGGAGGCCATCAGCCACCGGAACTCCGGCGTGTCGGGTGGAGTGGTATCGACGGCCGTCGGCGTGGACGACTCCTTGGCGGGTGCTCCGATCTTGGGCATGCCCAGATCGATCAGCTTGCGGCCCGACTCGCGAGCGACGTTGATCCGTTCCTTGTCTTGTTCGATGAACGCGACATGTCGCCACGTGCTGGCCCCGAGTGCCACCGTGTTGTCGTACGACATGCCGGTGAGCTCAAGGTCGCCGTCGCGCGGGTTGCGGTTCCACTCCTTGCATGCGACCTCACACGCCTTGCAGCCGATGCAGATCGAGGTGTCGGTGAAGAATCCCTTGCGAGGCTTGTGGATCTGCCAGTGCGCGTCCGCCGACGGGTCGGTCGGGCCAGCCAGCTGATGCCCGAGCATCCCCGTGCCGTGGTGGTCGTGATGTGGCTGATCGCTTGAGGCGATCTTCGGAGCCGGGGCGCCCGCAGCACTCACCATCGTGTCCAGCCTTCATCGTCGGGGGTCGTGCTTCCAGGCGAAGTATCCGTCAACTCCGCCTCCGGATCGGTGATCCGTTGGTTGTCCGTCTCCACCGTCGTACCCGCCCGCTTGTTGTACTCCTCTAGCAGGCTGATGGATGCAGCACCACGCGGCCGGCGCCCCGCGATGAGATCGCAGGAGGCGACCTTAGACTCCTGGATCTGGGTGTTCGGGTCGAGCGCGACCCCGATCAGGTCGTTGGCCGCGTCGCCGGTCACGATCGCATGATCGCCGACACCCCAGTGGTAGGGCAGGCCCACCTGATGCACGACCCGGCCGTTGATCGTCAGCGGCGTCATCCGGTCGGTGACCAGGACCTTGGCCTCGATCACCGCGCGCGGGGAGACGATCGTGGCCCAGCCGTCGTTGACCAGGCCGCGCTCGGCCGCCAGCGCGGGTGACACCTCGCAGAACATCTCCGGCTGCAGCTCCGACAGATAGGGCAGCCATCTGCTCATGCCGCCGGCCGTGTGGTGCTCGGTGAGCCGGTAGGTGGTGAACACGTACGGGAAGACGTCCGATCCGGCCATCCCGTAGCTGGGCGCGTCGAGGTTGTCCGTGCGCGGATAGAGCATCCGGGTCGGGCTCTGCTGCTGGAGGTACACCGTGTTGTGCACGGGCGACTCCTGCGGCTCGTAGTGCGCGGGCAAGGGGCCGTCGACGAGGCCCTTGGGGGCGTAAAGCCAGCCCTTGCCGTCCGACTGCATGATGAAGGGATCATCACCCGCAAGCGCTGCCGGCCCGCCCAGGCTGGGGTCGGGACGGCTGTGCGGTGCCCGGTCGACGGGGAAGTCGGGGACATCGTCACCGACCCAACGACCCTGCTCCTCGTCCCACCAGACATATTTCTTGCGCTCGCTCCACGGCTTGCCGTCGGGGTCGGCGGAAGCCCGGTTGTAGAGAATGCGCCGGTCGGCCGGCCAGGCCCAACCCCACTCCGACTGGGTGAGGCTGTCGCCGCCGTGCGGGGTTCGACGGGCCGACTTGTTCACGTTGTCGGCGAAGACTCCGGCGTAGATCCAGCATCCGCAGGAGGTGGTGCCGTCAGCCTTCAACTCGGTATAGCTGGACAGCAGCTTGCCGGCATCCGGTCCGGTGAGCTGGTAGCCGTTGATCTCCCTGAGCACCGCCTCGGGGATGGGGTCACCGTGCTCGTCGAGCGGGTACTCCCAGGTCATGTCGAGCACCGGACGATCGCGGTCATCGGTGGAATCGGCCAGCAGCTCACGGATCCGCAGGCCGAGCTGGTAGAAGAAGTCCAAGTCGCTTTGGCACTCACCCGGAGGCCGCAGTGCTTGGTGTCGCCATTGCACCAACCGCTGGGTCTGGGTGAAGGTGCCCGCCTTCTCGACATGGGTCGCCGCCGGCATGAAGAACACCTCGGTCTCGATGTCCTCCGTGCGCAGCTCACCGGAGGCGATCTCGGGACTGTCCTTCCACCAGGTTGCGGTCTCGATCAGGTTGAGATCACGCACCACCATCCACTTCAGGTGTGCCATGGCGAGCCGTTGCATGCGGCCGTTGGCCGAGCCGACGGCGGGGTTCTGACCGAGCACGAAATAACCCTCGACCTGGTCGGCGAGCATGCCCATCGCGGTCTGGTATGTGCCGTGCGGACCGGAGAGCCGCGGCAGGTAGTCGTAGGCCCAGTTGTTGTCCTCGCGGGCGGCGTCGCCGTAATACGACTTCATCAGGCTGATGAAGTACGTATCGGCGTTGGCCCAGTACCCCTTCTGCTTCTTGGAGCCGATGGCCTCGAGGTACTGGGGCAGGGTGTCGTGCAGCCCGACCGAGGGCATCGGCAGGTAACCCGGCAGCAGGTTGAACAGGGTGGGGATGTCGGTAGAGCCTTGAATGCTGGCATGCCCACGCAGTGCCATGATGCCGCTGCCGGGACGCCCGACGTTGCCGAGCAGCAACTGCAGGATGGCGGCGGTACGAATGAACTGTGCACCGAGCGTGTGCTGCGTCCAGCCGGTGGCGTAACCCCAGCAGGTGGTGCGCTCGCGGCCGGAGTTCTCGGTGATGGTGCGCGCCAGGTAGTGGAAGTCATCCTGGCTGATCCCGCAGAGTTCGGTCACCATTTCCGGCGTATACCGCGAGAAATGCCGCTTGAGGATCTGGAACACCGAACGAGGGTGCTGCAAGGTCTCGTCCCGCGTGACCTCGGCATGTTCCAGCGGCGGACCGCCGGAGCCAGATGCGTCACCGGTGGCCGGATGAGTGCCATCCGCCGGCGCCCCGTCGCCGCTTGGCCCCTGGATCTTGCCACCTTCCGCGTCGGCATAGGACCACGAACTGATGTCGTACTTGCCCGTGGTGGGGTCGAATCCAGAGAACAGCCCGTTCAGGTCTTCGGTGTCGCGGAAATCGTCGTTCACCAAGGTCGCCGCGTTCGTATATGCGAGCACGTACTCCTTGAACCACAGCTCTTGGGAGATGACGTAGTTGATCAAGGCGCCGAGCAGCACCACGTCGGACCCGGCCCGAATCGGGATGTGCTTATCGGCGACGGCCGAAGTGCGCGTGAAGCGCGGGTCGACGTGAATGATCTTCGCGCCGCGAGCCTTGGCCTCGGACACCCATTGGAATCCCACCGGGTGTGCCTCGGCCATGTTGCCACCTTGAAGCACGATGCAGTCGGCGTTGGCCATGTCTTGCAGCGATTGGGTGGCGCCGCCGCGCCCGAACGAGGCTCCCAGACTGGGAACCGTGGCGGAGTGTCAAATACGGGCCTGGTTCTCGATCTGAATGGCTCCCGTGGAGGTGAAGAGCTTCTTGATCAGATAGTTCTCTTCGTTGTCGAGCGTTGCGCCGCCCAACGACGCGATGCCCATCGTGCGGCGCAGCAGGCGCCCCTCGTGGTCGCGGTCTTGCCAGGAGTTGTGGCGGGACTTGACGAAGCGCTCGGCGATCATCTCGATGGCGGTGTCGCGGTCGAGATGCTGCCACTCGGTAGAACGCGGGGCGCGGTAAAGCACTCGGGTCTGACGTCCTGGCGCGTTCACCAGCTGTTCGCTGGCTGAGCCCTTCGGGCACAGCCGTCCGCGCGAGATCGGGGAGTCCGGGTCGCCTTCGATCTGGGTGACCTTCTCGTCCGTGACGTACACCCGTTGCCCGCAGCCGACGGCGCAGAAGGGGCAGACGCTCTGCACTACGCGGTCGGCGGTGGCGTTACGCGATTCTTGAGAGCGGGTACGCGCCGAAGCGACCGCCGGCCCGCGGCCGAGATAGTCGCCGGAGCGGAACTGCCGGAAAACCGGCCACTCGAGCATGCTGAACCTTCCCACGGGGCACAGCATAGGTCTCAATCGCGCGCTCCGCGTGAACTGTGCGCGACAACCACCTGACTTTGTGCCGTCCAATGGAACACGTCTGACGTCCCAACGGGAACAAGCCCAACGGGAACAAGCCCAGACACCAACGTGGTTACGGCGACGTGACCAATACTGCTGACTTCTGGTTCGACCCGCTCTGCCCGTTCGCCTGGATCACCTCGCGCTGGATGATGGAGGTGGAGAAGGTCCGTGACGTCGACGTCCGCTGGCACGTGATGAGCCTCGGCTACCTCAACCGTGACAAGGACCTCCCGGAGGAATACCGCGAACTGCTTCGTCCGGCGATGGGGCCCGTCCGAGTGCTGATCGCCGCGCGCGACAAGCATGGCGACGAGGTGCTCAAGCCGCTGTACGACGCCTTCGGTGAACGAATCCACCACCAGAAGCGCGCCATCGATCGCGACCTCATCTCCGAGGCGGTGGCTGAGGTGGGTCTGGAGCCGGAGCTCGTCGACGCGATGGACGACGAATTGCTCGACGAGGCGGTGGCCAGGTCGCACCACGAAGGGATGGACCCGGTGGGCGACGACGTCGGTACGCCCACCATCCACATCAACGGCTCGGCCTTCTTCGGCCCGGTGCTGTCGAAGATCCCGCGAGGTGAGGAGGCGGGCGAACTGTGGGACGGTGCCGTGGCAGTGGCCAAGTTCCCGTACTTCTACGAGCTCAAGCGCTCGCGCACCGGCGAGCTCGACTTCAGCTGACCTAGGCGCGCCGGGAAATAACCGCTATGCCCCGGCGCGCCCTTACGGGCAGGTGCACGGCACGGCGTGACAGCGCGGGCATCCGTGGGCGTAGCGCTCTATGGCTGCGGTGAGGTCTATGTCCATCTGGTTGGCCAGGGAGACGACCCAGGCGATCACGTCGCCGAACTCATGCTCCTGTTGAGCGCGCGTGCCCTTGCGCACGGACTGAGCCAGCTCGCCCAACTCCTCGGCCAGCCAGGCAACCGTGCTCGGCACTCCGCGCGCGCGATCGCGCTCGCCGTAGGTGCTCTCGATGATCGACTGCAGCTTGGCCAGGTCCACGGGGATGACGGTAGTGGCCCGACAGGTACCCAGGAGACCATGGGTTGCTTGGTAAGCCAATCAAGAATCTGGCATACTTATCTACGTTGGGTTGATCGAAAACCCCTGTCAGATCGTCGAAGAGGAGACATCTCATGTCGCAGTTCGTGGAGTTGGCCGGCAAGCTGCAGGAGCAGCAACTTGCGGCCGTGAAGCAGTCGCAGGATGCGTTCCTGACGACGCTGGAGTTGTTGGGCAGTGTTCCGGGCCCGGGTGTTCTGTTGAACCGATCGGTGTTCTGCTGAACCATCCGCTGAGAGCACGCCCACCAGGAGGGGCCGACCATCATGGTCGGCCCCTCTGTGGCATGCGGAGCACGCTTCAGCTGGGAGCCGGGACAGCGCGTACCGCCACAGACGGCGATTCAGCCACCAGGGTGCGGAGGTTGTCCTTGCCCCAGGCGAGAGCGCGCATCACGGCCCCAACCGTCACGACTTCGCTGCCCAGATCGGACGCGACCAGCTCCGGTGGCCGCAACTGCATCAATTCCGACAGTCGTCGTGCGGTGTGCTCCAGCAATACGTCCAGCGACTTCGCGACGCCGCCGGCGAGGATGATGCGATCGACGTCGAGCAGGCCGCCCATCACGGCACAGATCCTGGCCAGCCGCTCGGAGATGCGCCCGATGATCTCCAGCGCTGTGGGGTCGCCCTGATCGGCCGCGCGGAACACCGCCTCGGCATTCAGCGCATCGCGGGGGATCTGCATCAGTGCGCTGTCGGCGGGGATGTCGCCGGCGTCGCGGGCCTGCCTGGCCCATTGCCGTGCCGTCTCCCCGATGCCGTCGGCCTCACCGACGCCGTCGATCAACGCCATCGGATGCGACTCCCCGGCACCTCCGTGGCTTCCCCTCAGCAGTCTGCCGTCGACGACGCATCCAGATCCGAATCGCTCCCCGGCAAGCAGGGTGATGAAGCAGTCGAAGCCGACCCCGGCGCCTACTGCGCCTTCACCGATCGCGGCCAGATTGGCGTCGTTCTCGATGATCGTGGTCCAACCGTAGGTGTCCAGGCGGGCACGCAGGTCGGGATTCATCCGACGCCAGAAGCCGTTGGGGCCTTCGGGGGAGTTGCCCTGTGCGTCAGTGGGAGCGGGCACTCCCACGACGACACAGAGCACCTCGGCTGCCGTGACCCCGGCTTCGGCAAGGCCGTTCTCGATTCCCTGCTCGATCGCATCGACCCGCTCGCTCGCCGTCGGCCATGGACCGATCAGCGACCTGCTGGCGTGGGAGAGCACCCTGCCCTGCAGGTCGGCGACCTGGGTTGTGACGGTGTGGATTCCCGCGTCGATGCCGATCACTACTGCTCGGCTGGCCGACAACGCGTAGCGGCGAGCCGGTCGGCCCTTGAGGTATTGCGTGCCGTCAGCGCGCGAATCGGCCAACTCGGTGAGCCAGCCCAGTTCGAGGAGTTCGTCGCACAACCCGATCACGGTAGAGCGCGTGAGCCCGGTGGCAACCATGGCATCGCTGGCGGTGAACGCTTCCCGGTCCCAGGCGAAGCCGAGCACCGCGACTGCGTTGACCAGCTTGGGCGATGTCGCTGACGAGAAGTTCATTCGCCCGATCCCTTGTCCTCACGCTGTAGCACGTCACAATGTCTCGTCAGTCTGCAGGCTGGATCCAGTGGAGCACTCACAGCATTCCCTCACAGTTCCGAGGAAGGAACATGGTGACGGCATCCCTGCTCCTACGGCTCACGTCGACGACTAAGACCACCCGGGAGTGGCGGCATGTGGTCACGACACCCATTTCCCAGACCCCCGAGAGTCAGGAGCCTAACAATGGCTAACGTCGTCCTCAGCCGAGCGACGTTGTAGCACCTCAGAGAACAGTGATCACCATGACCGAGAGCCTGCCCGCCCGAGCCGTCAGCGGCGAGGGTGCGGACGCCGACTGGTGGCGGCAGGCCACCGTCTATCAGGTCTATCCCCGCAGCTTTTCCGATTCCAACGGCGATGGCGTCGGCGACGTTCCCGGGATCACCGCACACGTGCCCTACCTGGCGCAACTAGGGATCGATGCCGTGTGGGTCTGCCCGTTCTACCCGTCGGCTCTCGCCGACGGCGGCTACGACGTCGACGACTATCGCGACGTCGACCCCAGGCTCGGCACGCTGGCCGATTTCGACGAGTTGGTTGCCGCACTGCACGACTCCGGGATCCGGATCATCATCGACATCGTCCCGAACCACTCCTCCGACCGGCACGAGTGGTTCCGGGCCGCGCTCGCGGCCCCTGCGGGATCGCCGGAGCGCGACCGCTATATCTTCCGCGACGGGTTCGGCCGCGACCGCGAAATGCCGCCGGCGGATTGGCCGGCGGCCTTCGGTGGCCCCGCCTGGGAGCCGGTCGGTGACGGGCAGTGGTATCTGCACCACTTCGCCAAGGAGCAGCCCGACTTCAACTGGAACAACCCTGAGGTACACGCGGACTTCGTGCGGACGCTGCGATTCTGGGCCGATCGCGGTGTGGACGGCTTCCGGATCGACGTCGCGCATGGATTGGCAAAGGATCTGCCGGCCGATCTGCCGAGCTTTGCAGACCTTCAAGCCATGGACCCCAGCAATGGACGGCACCCCCTCTGGGATCGCGACGACGTGCACGAGATCTACGCCGAATGGCGCGCGGTGTTCCAGGAGTACGACCCGCCCCGGATCGGGGTAGCCGAGGCGTGGGTGTCGACCCATGAGCGTCGCGCGAGGTATGCCAGCGCGCAGGGACTGGGGCAGGCCTTTAATTTCGACCTGCTGGAAGCAGATTTCGACGCCGGGCAGTTCCGCCGGATCATCACGGAAAACGTGGCGCAGGCCGCGGCGACCGGTTCCACGACAACCTGGGTTCTGTCCAACCACGACATGGTGCGGCATCCGACCCGCTATGGGCTGCCGCTGCGCACCGACCGGAAGATCAAGCAGGGCGCCGAGTGGATCCGGGCCGGCGGCCCCGCCGAGTGGCTCGACCTCGCCGCGGGCCAGAGGCGGGCGCGGGCGGCGACGCTCCTGATCTTCGCCCTGCCCGGGAGCGCCTACCTCTATCAGGGCGAGGAACTGGGACTCGGTGAGGTCGCAGACATTCCCGACGAACAGCGTCAGGATCCCGTGTTCTGGCGCGCCGACCCCGAGCAGCGGGCCCGTGAAGGACTGGGTCGTGACGGCAGCCGGGTGCCGTTGCCCTGGACGCGCGAAGGCCGGTCATTCGGGTTCGGCGCCGGAGGCGCGCACCTTCCGCAGCCGGCCTGGTTCGGGGAGTACGCGGTCGAGGTTCAGGACGCCGATCCCGATTCCACGTTGAACCTGTATCGTCACGCCCTGCGACTGCGACGGGAGTTGCAGACGGTCGAGGAATTTGAGTGGCTCGACACCGACGTGCCGAGCGTGCTGCACTTCCGCCGGCCGAACGGGTGGGAGACGATCACGAACTTCGGCACCGAACCCGTCGCCCTGCCGGACGGGAAGATCCTGATCACCAGCAGACCGATAAGCGACTGTCTCCCGGGAGAGACCACACTCTGGTTGCGTCGCGGAGGCGACGAGGATGGCTGAGGCGTCGTGAGCCTCAGGCCGAGTTCCGGACGATGAGTCCGGCGCGGGTCCTCAGCCGGCCGTTCCCTGGCGATGCTCTACCAAGCCGACTAGGTTGCCCTCGCTGTCACGGATGACTGCTTGCCACTCCTGACTACCGGCAGGCCCGAGAGCGTCGTCTTCATGCGTGAAGATCAGATGTGGTGGGGCCTCGATGGCGATTCCCGACTCTGCCAACCGTGCGATGGTCGCCGTCAGGTCATCCACTGCCAGGTACAGCAGGGCGCTGGGAGCCGGGCCCTCCAACATCAGCCGAACGCCGTCCAGGTCGAAGAACACCAACCCTGGTGGATCGAAGCTGGCGCGTGGCTCGACGCCGAGCAGGTTCGTGTAGAACCGCGTGGCTCGCGCCAGGTCGGTTGCGTGCTGAGCGATCTGAACGACGCGCAAGGCGGGCTCCTTGGCAGGAGAGCATTCCGTGGCGAATGCCGTGGATCGGCCGATATTAGCCTTCGCATCGCTGCGAGCCTCTGTGCTCAAGCTGTTCCGGTGCGGGGCGACCCTGGTGCCCGCGTTGGAAGAACCTTGAGGTTTGGGTCCGGACGGATCGCACGCCACCAATCGGGCGTCTCGTCATGGCCACGACGACTTCTCAGACGGCCGCAACGTGTTATCCACAAGCGCCTGGATCGTTTCTGCGGCGCGAGCCGGAGTCTGATTGAGTGCGACGCGTACAGGTCGACGACGGGCGCGGTGGGGGACGATGTCAGACGAGGTGTCTGCTTGGTCGCCATCAGGTGCGCCTAGCGGAGGGGGCGGTTGGGTTCCGTCGCGTCCCGTGGACGATGGTCGGGTCTACGTGCGCACCCTGGAGGTGCGCTTCAGCCAGAGCACGATCGGTGCCACCACGTGGCTGGCCGGCAAACAGATCCCGTTGCGGACGCTCGCTGAGAGATTTGCGCGGGATGGGTATGTGAGCGAGCCGATTGAGGTGGTTCCTATTGCTCCCGGGCAATTTATCAGTCTTGACAATCGACGGGTGTGGGCGGCGCGAACAGTCGGACTTGAGTGTGTTCCGGCGCATATTCGCGAATTCTCTGACTACTTGCCAAGTGGCCGTCGTGTGCTGCTGGAGCGAACCATATACGCGTCCGCAGATGGTCTGTCTAGAGATAGTTCTAGCGGGTCGATGATCTACCCTAAAGGTGTCCGGGCAGCTACTTTTGGGGAAGCCGTGCTCTTCAAGGCTGCCAGTCAGCCCAATTTGTCGTCGGGTGCGAAGTTTCCACTTGAAGGTAGCCTTGAGTTGCCACGAGTGACGAGCGGTTTGCCGACCTTGCGCAGTATCACAGATCTCGCCGGTGGCGAGCGGCACCCACACAGGTTGGGCTATTCAAGAAGGCGGCGAGACAGAGGAATGGAACGATGAGTCGCAAAACTGAACGAATGGGTGTCGCGTTCTCTGACTATCTGCGCGTGCGGGATGAGGCGGCCGCCGGAAGAGCTCGCTCAGCGACTCGACGATGCCGGTGAGGTGATGCTCGCGCAGTTGCTGCGTGCTTACTCGGCAGCGGGGGACCACGCCGTTGCGGCGGATTGGTGGGCTCCTGGCGCCAAGTGCTGGGTGGGTATGTGTCCCCCGATGCCTTCAGTCAAGGGGCAGTTGTGGTTCGACCCTCTCGAAGTCAGCTGCGCCCTATTGATTCCGTGGCCCGTCGATCCCGCCTTCTCTCCTGAGGAGCAAGCGCGTGTCCCCGCATTTCATCATTGGTTGTCGTTGCGACCGGTCAGCGATTGGCAGATGGCAGGTGCCAGCGCTGTCACGGCCGAGCTGCCTGACGGGCTCGGCGCGGTCTCCGGAGAGATGGCTCACCGCTACGCAGTTCTCTTCGGCAAGCACGTCGCGCAACTCTTGGATTGGCAATTCGTGGCCGAGGGGAATCCTATCGATCTGGTCACCCGACTGTGGGGAAGTCATCCTACGGAAATGGGGGAGTCCAGCGCCTGGGAAGGCGAGGTGGAGATCTTCGGCCTAGACGAGGTGCTGGCGTGCGACAGAGAGATGGAGCCGGGCCGGGCGTCTGACATGCACCCGTTGGCGCTGCCCTTCCGGCTGCTCACGAGTATTCAGTTCGGGCTGTACGACAGCGACCAAACTCTCCAGCGGCGCCGAGCTACGTCGTGAGTTCGGCTGCGGGGTGCTCCGTTCGCCGCCGCTCAGATCGTCCGCACTGTGAAGCTCAGTCGCCAAGCTCCGTCCGGCGACGATTGGTGAACTCCAGCAACGACTGCGCAATGGCGGGATCCAGCTCGGGCTGCACGTAGGCGTCGATCTTGGCCCGCCAGATCTCCGCGGCGCGGGTGGCGGCGTCGCGGGCACCCTTGGACGTCCAGCGTTCGAAGTTCTCCGTCGACGACAGCATGGGCCGGTAGAAGCAGTCGCGGAAGCGCTCCAGGGTGTGCATGGCGCCGAGGAAGTGCCCACCGTGGCGCACCTCGTCATGGGCTGAGAAAGCCAGGGATTCCTCATCCACTGTGATCGGGGTGTATTGCACCCGAAGGGATTTCAGCAGTTCCACGTCCATGATGAGCTTCTCGGGGCTCGAGACGAGTCCCGACTCCAGCCAGCCCGCCGACTGCACCATCAGGTTGGCGCCCGCCTGGAACGCCGCGTTAAGTGTGTTGAACGCTTCGTAGCCGGCTTGCGCGTCCACCGTCTGCGACGAGGTGAGGCCCCCACCCCCGGCCCGCCAGGGCAGGTCGTAGCGCCGCGCCAGCTGACCTGACAGGTAGAGCCCCAGCGCCGACTCCGGGCCACCGAAGGCCGGCGAGCCGGACTGCATGTCGATGGTCGACAGGAACGAGCCCATCACCGCAGGTGTGCCCTCGCGGATGGTCTGCAAGAGCGCGATACCGGTGAGCGATTCGGCAGTCTGTTGCGCCATCGACGCCGGAACGGTGACCGGCGACATCGCGCCCATGAGCAGGAAGGGCGTGACCACCACGGCCTGGCCGGCCTTGGCGTAGGCCAGCATCGCCTCGAGCATGCGGGTGTCGAATCGCAGCGGGGAGTTGGCATTGGCGATCGTGATGATGGAGCAGGTGGGCCGGCCTTCGCCGTCGTCGGGCTCGAAGATCGGCTTCCCGCCGAAGAGCAGGCGGGCCAGTGCGATGGAGTCCTCGGAGTTGATGTCAGACAGCGCCGAGCCGAAGACGACCTTGTCGGTGTAGGTCATAGTCGCGAGCATCATGTCTAGATGACGAGAATCCAGTGGCCGGTCATTGGCTTCCACAACCGGCAGCGTGCAGGCGTCGAGCTCATCGAAGCTCTGCACGAGCTTGGCCATCAGGATGTAATCGTCGAGGGTGCCATCTCGCCGCTCGTTTCCGACTCGGAAGAACGGCGCTCCTGACACCGGCGTGAACACCATGTTACGGCCGCCGATGATCACGTCGTTCTTCGGATTGCGAGCCCGAAGCTGGAATTCCGCCGGCGCTTTGGCCACCTGCGCCAGCACCCAGTCGGGGTCGAAGTACACCACCTCGCCCTCGACCCGCTGGCCGGCCGCGGCGAAGTAGGCCAGCGCCTCCTCGTGCATGAACTCCACGCCGATCTCGGAGACCAGGCGCATCCAGCCCTTCTCGATCGTGTCGAGTGCCTCGGGTGAGAACGGCTCGTAGTACGGCATCTCGTGGCGGAACATGTGGCTCTCCGGTTGCCTGGTGGCTGGTGGATGACTGACTGGTAAACGGTGGGTCAGGCCTGTTCGCGCTGCCCCGATGGATCGACCGGGGAGTCGGGGACGACCCGGGCGGGGGTGCGGACACCGACGACGTGGAGGTCCACCTCGGTGCCCGCCTCGGCCAGTTCACGGTCGAGATAGCCGAGCGCGAGGCTGCGGCCGATGCTGTGCCCGTAGCCGCCCGACGTCACGAACCCGACTCGGCGCTCGCCGACCCAGATGGGGTCGAAGCTGGCCGCCTCGGCATCGACGCTGTCGACTTCGAACGTCACGAGCACCTGCCGCGGGCCTCGTCCGGCAAGCAATTCGTCCTGCTCGGCCAGCGCGCCATCGCGCCCGATGAAGCACGGCTTGGCGTGGTCGACGAACCGGTGCAGCCCGTTGCTGCCGGGGGTGTAGCCCTGGGTGAACTCGCGGCCCCACACGCCATAGGACTTCTCCAGCCGCAGGCTGTCGAGCGCCCGATACCCGATGGGGACGCTGCCCAGGTCGGCGCCCGCCTGGCGCACACAGCGATAGAGCGAACGCAGCTGGGTTGCGGGCACATTGAGCTCATAGCCCAACTCGCCGCTGGCCGAGACCCGGGCGAGCCGAACCCGTGACAACCCGAGGTCGAGCTCGCGGGCCCCCAGAAGCGGCACTTCGGCGATACCGGCGTTCAGGCGGTGCAGCAGCTCCCGCGAGCGTGGGCCCTGCACCGACATCCCGGCGACGGTGTCGGAGAGATCGCGGACGCCCACGCCGGCGTCCTTGGGCAGGTGATCGTTGAACCACCTCAGGTGCCAGGCGCGCAGCGAATACGAGCCGGTCAGCCAGAAGTCGTCCTCGGCCCAGCAGGTGGTGGTGAGATCGCCCATCAACCGGCCGGATTCCGACAGCATCGGGGTGGGCAGCGCCTGCCCGGGGGAGGGCAGTCTGCCTGCCAACAGCCTGTCGAGCCATGCCCGGGCGCCGGGGCCACGCACCTCGTACCGAGCGGTTGACGTGGTGTCGAGCAGGGCCACACCTTCACGAGCGGCCCGCACTTCGCACCCCACCACGTCGAAGGCGTTGCTGCGCTTCAGGCTCGGCGTCTCGGTGAAGCCCGCTTGACCCGGTACGAAGTAGCTGGGCGTCTCCAGGCCCCACGTGACGCTGAACCGCGCGCCCTCCGCGGTGAGCTCGTCGTGCAGGGCGCTGGTGGCCAGCGGGCGGCCGGCGGGCAGCTCCTCGTTGGGGTAGGCCATCATGAACCGGCGCGCATAGAACTGGCCCGTGGTGGCGGTGAGATAGCCGTCGGCTGAGGCGAATTCGCCATACCGAGCCACGTCCATGCCGAACACGGCCCGGCCCGGCTCGCCCTCGACCATCCATTCGGCGAGTGTGAGCCCCACCCCACCACCCTGGCTGAAGCCGGCCATCACGCCGCAGGCAACCCAGAAGCCGGGCAGGCCCGGTACCGGCCCCACGAGCGGGTTGCCGTCCGGAGTGAACGTGATCGCACCGTTCACCCAGGTTCTGATGCCCGCCGTCTCCAGGCACGGAAACCGCGAGAGTCCCACTGCCAGCTCGGGTTCGATCCGGTCGATGTCGGGACGCAACAGCGTCATGCCGAAGTCCCAGGGCGCACCCTCCACATGCCAGTGCTTGGGGTTCAGCTCATAAACGCCGAGCAGCAGGCCGTTGGCTTCCTGTCGCAGGTAGGTGAAGCCGTCGAGGTCCGTCATCATCGGCAGCTCGCCGTCGTGGGCGGCGACCTGGGGAATCTCCTCCGTCACCAGGTAGTGGTGCTCCATCGGCGTCACGGGCAGGTCGACGCCCGCCATCCGCCCCACCTTGCGCGCCCAGAGTCCGCCCGCGTTGACCACGTGATCGGCGGTGATCGTGCCCTGCTCGGTGACGATCTGCCAGCCTCCGGCAGGCAGCGGATGCAGTTCGAGCACGGCGTTGTGCAGCACGATCTCGGCGCCGCGCTGCTTGGCGGCCGCCGCGTAGGCGTGCGTGGTGCCCGAGGCGTCGAGATGGCCCTGATACGGGTCGTACATGCCGCCGTACAGACCCTTGGGGTCGACGATCGGGCACAGCTCGGCGATCTCCTGCGGGGTCACCAGGCGGACGGCCTCGTTGCCGATGGTCTGGCACACCGCCCATTGGGACTGGATCCACTCCCAGCGCTCCCGCGTGGCCGCGAGGTTGAGGCCGCCGGTGAGGTGCAGTCCGCACGAGCGGCCCGTCTCGGCTTCGAGCTCGGGATAGAGATCGATCGTGTATTTCTGCAGCGCCGCGACGTTCGGGTCGCCGTTGAGGGTGTGGAAGTCTGCCGCCGCGTGCCAGGTGGAGCCCGCGGTGAGCTCGGAGCGCTCGATCAGCACGAGATCCGTCCAGCCCAGCTTGGCGAGGTGGTAGAGCACGCTCACCCCGACGACCCCGCCGCCGATGACGACTGCCCGATAGTGGCTGCGCTGCACCATGACTCCTAATCAGAGAACTGTGTAGTCAGAGAAATCTTGTCGTCGAGAAAGTTATGGGCGAATCAGCCCATGACCGTGTTGCTGCTGTCGGGGTCTGGCCCGCGCAGCCTGGAGTAGTGCCCGAGATCGACGTCTATGCCCGTGCGTGGCAGGTGGAAGCTCACCGGGTTGGCGTCGTGGTCGTTGCCGTTCTCACACGCGTCGATGATCGCGTGCAGGTAGCTGCCCACGACCGGAGCGTTCTTGAACTGGTTGCCGCTCGTGCCGATCGCCACATAGAAGCCCGGCAGTGACGTGCGGTCGTAGATGGGGATCCAGTCGCTGCTCACGTCGTAGGCCGCCGCGATGCCCTTGGGCTGATTTGGCACTGCCAGCCCGGGCAATCGTCGTGCCGCCCGGTAGAGCTGCGCCTCGTAAACCTCTCTGGTGACCGCCGGGTTGAAGACGTCGCCGTCCGGGATCCATTCCAGTGGATCGCATTCCGGCTCGGCCCCACCGACGTTGAGCTCGCCCGAGGGGGTGCCGCGGAAATAGGTGCCGAGGTCGAGGTCGGAGATCACCGGGCCCGGCGAACCGTCGTGATGGAAGCCCGCGGGCGGGGTCACGGTGTGCACCTCTACCCGCATCGGTGCCGTGGTGCGCACGAAGTCGCCGTCTACCCCGGCCAGAGCGTTCAGCTTGCCGGAGACCGGCCCGCCCACGTTGACCACCACCGGCGCGGAGAGGTGGCTGCCATCGGACAAGCCGACCCCGCTGACCCGTCCACCGTCGACGGTGATCGCGGTGACCGTGGACTTGAACGAGAACTGTGCTCCCAACCGGGCCGCAGCGGTGGCCAGATTGTGCGCCGAGAACCCCGGATCGTCGACGAAACCTGCGTCGGGACAGTGGTAGCCACCGAGTTCTCCGTCGGGGTCTGCCCAGAATGCCTCGTCCGCAAGGGCTTTGGGCGGGTAGTAGCGCGCCGGGTCGAGCCAGGGATAGCGCTGGCGGATCTGCTGGGGACCCCACATTTCGTACGGCACTCCCACCGAGTCGAAGAGCCGCAGCACCTTGGCGGGGTCGTGGGCAGGGGAGTCGAGGCACAGCGCGCCCGTCTGCCAGAAGCGGGCCAGTCGGCCGTCGTCGTCGGGACCGCCGAGAAAGGTCTCCCACTCCTGCCATGCGAAATGGGCCTCCCACGACGTGGCGACACCCGCGAGGGTCGAGTAGTTGAACCGGATGATCGCCGACGATGCGCTCGTGGAGCCCTGGCCCGGCCCGTTGTTGCGGTCTACCACCAGCACGTTCCAGCCCTCGGCTGCCAGCGTCCGGGCGACCGAACACCCGATCACCCCGGCGCCGATGACGACGGCGTCGGCCGTCCGATTGGCCATCTCTTCTCCTTGCGGTGCGGCTGGTCCTGAGTTTGCGACGCTACTGGAGCCGGTCGTTGGGGTCGGCCGTTTAAGCGCTTCACATTGATACCACCGGCCATGTTGGCAAGTGCAACGGCGTGCTGACAAGGGGCGCGCCCGATGTTCGGCACGAGCTCGGCTGTCGGCTCCCGAGAGCGGAAGGTGATAAGGCGCCTATCATCGACCGGTGAACTTCTACCTCGACCACGCCGCCTCGACGCCGATGCGTCCAGAGGCCGTGGCCGCCTACACCGAAGCGGCGCTGAACTGCGGAAACGCCTCGGCGTTGCACTCCGCCGGACGCCGGGCGCGCCGGCTCGCCGAGGAGGGACGCGAACGTCTGGCCGCCGCTATGGGGGCGCGCCCGCCCGAGGTGATCTTCACCAGTGGCGGCACCGAGGCAGACAATCTGGCCGTCCAGGGCATCTTCAGGGGGCGGAACGCGCAAGACCCACGCCGCACCCGGTTGCTGCTGTCGTCGGTCGAGCATCATGCGGTGCTCGATGCGGCCGAGTTCCTGGCCGAGCACGATGGCGCTGAACTCGTCTGGCTCGGGGTCGACGAGACGGGACGGGTCGACGTCGCAGCGGCCGCCGCCGCGATCGCCGAGGCTCCCGAGCGCACTGCGCTGGTGTCGCTGATGTGGGCCAACAACGAAGTGGGCACGGTGCAGCCGGTGGCCGAGATCGCCGCCCTGGCGCACGAACATGACATCCCCGTGCACAGCGACGCCGTGCAGGCGGTGGGTGCAATTCCGGTCGACTTCGCCGCGAGCGGTGTGGATGCGCTCTCGCTGTCCGGGCACAAGTTCGGCGGCCCGCTGGGCATCGGTGCCCTGGTCATGCGCCGCGGCCTGCCCTGCCTGCCCATGCTGCACGGCGGCGGTCAGGAGCAGGGGCTGCGCTCGGGCACGCTCAACGTCCCCGGGATCAGCTCGCTGTCGATGGCGGCCGCGGCCGCCTGCCGGCAGCTGGCAGGGGAGTACGAGCGGATCAGCCGGCTGCGTGACGACCTGGTGGCCGGGGTGTTGCGCGAGGTTCCCGATGCGGTGCTGAGCGGGGCAGCCCCCGGCCCGGGCCGCCTGCCCGGCAACGCGCACCTGAGATTCACCGGCTGCGAGGGCGACTCACTGCTGTATCTGCTCGACGCCGCAGGAGTGGAGTGCTCCACGGGGTCGGCCTGTCAGGCCGGGGTGCCGCAGCCGTCGCATGTGCTGTTGGCCATGGGGATCGACGACGACGACGCGCATGGCGCTCTTCGGTTCAGCTTGGGGCACACGTCCACCCGTAGTGACGTCGACAGGCTGGTGGCGGTGATCGCGAGTGTGGTGGAGCGGGCCCGCAACGCCGGCCTGGCCTCCTTCGGCGGCGCTCGCACCCTGCAGCCAGACCGCACCGTCTCGTTGCCAGAGCTGGCCCGATGAGGGTGTTGGCCGCCATGAGCGGCGGGGTCGACTCGGCAGTGGCGGCTGCCAAGGCCGTGCAGGCAGGTCACGACGTGGTGGGCGTACATCTGGCGCTGTCGGGTGAGCGCGCCGCCAACCGCAATGGCGCTCGTGGGTGCTGCACGATCGAAGACGCGGACGACGCCCGGCGGGCGGCAGACGTGCTCGGCATCCCGTTCTACGTCTGGGATCTCTCGGCACGCTTCCACGAAGACGTCATCGACGACTTCGTGGCCGAGTACGCGGCCGGCCACACGCCCAATCCCTGCGTGCGCTGCAACGAGAAGATCAAGTTCTCGGCCCTGCTCGACAAGGCGATCGCCCTCGGCTTCGACGCGCTGGCGACCGGTCACTACGCCCATCTCGAGCAGACCGACGACGGCCCGGTGCTAAGCCGGGCGGCGCATCGCGCCAAAGACCAGTCGTATGTGCTCGCGGTGGTGCCCCCGCAGCGGTTGCGTCAGGCGCTCTTCCCGCTGGGGGCGATGCCCAGCAAGGACGACGTACGGGCCGAGGCCGAACGGCTCGGGATGACGCTGGCGGCCAAGCCCGACAGCCATGACATCTGCTTCATCCCCGACGGAGACACCCGAGCCTGGTTGTCGCGGCGGCTGCCCACCGAGCCGGGCGTGATCCTCGACGAGACCGGCGAGGTCGTGGGTGAACACGACGGGGCCCTGGGGCACACCGTCGGTCAGCGCCGCGGTCTGCGGCTCGGCCGGCCCGCTCCCGACGGCAAGCCCCGGTATGTGCTCGAGGTGTCGGTTGCCACCAACACGCTCACCGTGGGCACAGCCGACGAACTGCGTGCGCACACCATTACCGGACGCGACGTCTGCTGGCAGGGCCCGCGGCCGGTACCGGGTGATCGGCTGCTTGCCCAGATCAGATCGCACGGGCGCACTGCGGAGGCCGTCGTGGTGGAGGCGGACGAGGCGGGCGTTCGGGTCGAGCTTGCGGAGGGGTTGACGGCTGTTTCCGCAGGCCAGACGCTCGTGCTGTACGACCAGGCCGACCGGCGCGTGGTCGGCTCCGCCACCATGGTGGTCGACCGGTGAGCCAAGACCGCGAGGTTCCCCAACTGCCTCGGGCTAGCGGAGTCGGCCCTTGGCCCGGCGACGATCCGCTGGAGGCTGCCCGGCAGGTGTTCGGCGCACTCGCGGAACCTCCCGGGCTCGTCTTCCTGCCGCAGCTGCCCGGCCGCGGGCCGGGCGCAGACCCGCTAGGCCGGGCACTGTCAATGCTCGTCGACCTGCCGAGCGATCTGCAGCCGTCGGGGTGGCGACTGGTAGAGCGGCCCGGACGAGATCTGCAGCGCGCCAAGGCGTATCTGAGTGCGGACACCGACGCGCTCGCGGAGGCTGCCGACGGCTACGAAGGCAGCCTGATGATCGGCGTGAACGGCCCCTGGACCCTGGCCGGCAAGGTATGGCTGCCGCGCGGCGAGCGGGTAGCCACCGACGCGGGTGCTTCGCGTGACCTCTGCGAATCGCTGGCCGATGGGCTCGCTCAGCACGTCGAGACCGTCCGCCGACTCGTGCCGGGGGCGCAGGTGACGGTGCTGCTCGACGAGCCCGGCCTGCCTGCGGCCCTGGGCGGACGGCTGCCCACCATGAGCGGATTCGGGCGGCTGCGGCCCATCGAGGCGTCGGTGGCCGAAGATGCCTTGACCCGGTTGATCGAGCGCGTGCGCTCGGCCGGGGCGCGCGAGCTCATCCTGCGCTGTGCCGTGCCCGAGGCCCCCTTGCCGTTGCTGCGCCGTTGCGGGCCCGATGCCTTGGCACTCAACGTCTCGACGCTGACGCCGCGGGGGTGGGAAGGGGTGGCTGTGGCGGTGGAGGACGGGCTGCGATTCTGCGCGGGGGTGGTGCAGCCCGAGGCCGAGCCGTTGGTCGACACCGCTCAGCTGCTCTCCTCGATCGTGCGGCCGTGGCGGCAGGTGGGTCTGCCCGCGGAAGATCTCACCTGGGTTGACGTGCTGCCCACGGGCGGGCTGGCGGATGTTTCGCCGGACCGTGCTCGTGAGGTGCTCCGGCGGGGGGTGTCGGTGGCCGAGGCGCTGGCTGAGACCGCGCACGAGTAGGGGCTCGAAGTTCGGTGGCGGTGGTGGTGGGCACCTCGGGGAAGCCCCTCTTTGCCAGGCTGGTTGCTGAAGGATTCTTCATCACCTGCCTGACTCTTACGCCACTCTAATCAAATAAAGTGGCGTGAGTTGAGCGGATGGGCCACGAAAGTAATGCTCCCGCTGCCGACTTCTGCGTGGGCTGGGAGGCCCAACTGTGGGACCGGGCAGCTGACTCGTCGGCTTCCCGGCGTCTCCAACTATTAGCGCGGGGCCGTACGAGTCGGCCGTCCCAGCGCAGATCGCTGAAGCGACAGTTCAGATTAATGCTCAGCTTCAAGCGGGATCTGTGTGGTCACGCCCCAGGTGCGGGCAGCGGAGTAGTCCGCGCCCGCCGTGGTCACGCCTGAGAAGGTCTACCTCGGCCCGGACCCGTTTGGCCTTGGCGGGTTCCAGGTCGCCGTCGCTACGGCGATGACCGCTCCGTCACGTCAGGCTCTGCGCGACCTCTTTACCGCCCGCAAGGGCAAGACTCAGATCCAGCTCGTCGTCGCGGTGATCCATAACGGCGAAGCACGCGGCTGTCCGCTCGACGCCGACGGCCTGTCATTGGCCTACCGCGTCACCCTGCGCATCTTTGTTCCGCATACTCATCCAGGCGTACGCCGAAGATCGCGGCCTCGGTGGCCTCAACCAGGGTGCGACCGACGAGCAGCGCATCGGGCTCATCACCGAAGTCCTCGACGAAGCAGGCATCACCACACCGCCGCCGCGTGAGCCACTGCCCGACATCGAGAAGCACAAGGTGCGGCTCGTGACGTGGATGGCGGTCAAGGGAACCCGAGGGCAGGAAGAGGCGTTCGGGCAGATTCCCGGGACGAAGCTCCCGGGAGAGTTTTCTGATGGGTTTCGACTCGCATCACTCGGTCGCTAAGGGGCTGCATCACCTTGCGGGTCGCCTCGACCCAATCATTGGCGCGCCGCTGCGAAGGAGATCGCTGCCGCAGAAGTTGTCCGTCCCGACCCGTCTGTCCTTACGGGCGCGGACTCTACGACCACCCCGACAATCGGCTCCGGCCGCGACGAGTTCGAGCCGTGGACGGTCGTCCTCGGCGATGTAACCGTTCTCGACGACCTCCCCAAGAAGGTCGCCAAGGAGAAGGTTCGCGCCGTTGCATCTGAGATCAGAGGGTGAAAACCCTCGGATCAGATGTCGTAATAGAGCCCGTACTCAGGCCTCTGCCAAAAAGATGTAGCGCGCCACCAGAAGCACGGCCAGGACGTAGAGGATCGGGTGCACCCGCCGCGGGTGGCCCCCGAGCGCATTGATGAGGCAGTAGGAGATGAGGCCGAGGCTGACGCCGTTGGCGATCGAGAACGTCAGGGGCATGGCCACGATCGTCAGGAACGCCGGCACCGCCTCGCTGATCTCGCCCCACGAGATCTGGTTGATGCCGCTCATCATCAGCGCGCCCACGAGGATCAACGCGGGGGCGGTGGCTGCGTCGGGCACGACCGCGGCCAAGGGCCACAAGAACGTCGAGAGGGCGAACAGCAGACCGGTCACGGTGGCCGTCAGACCCGTTCGGCCGCCCTCTTCGATGCCCGAGGCGCTCTCGACGTAGGCCGTCGTCGTGGAGGTGCCTAGCAGGGCGCCGACCATCGCGGCGAGGCCGTCCATGGCGAAGAGAGTCTTGGCCCGCGGCATGTTGCCCTGCTCATCGAGATATCCCGAACGCTGGGCCAGGCCGGTCAGCGTGCCGGTGGCGTCGAAGAAGTCGACGAAGAAGAACGTGAAGACGACGCTGAGCAGTCCCAGCCCGATCGCCGCCCTGATGTCGAGGCTGCCTACGAGGTCGCTCGGCCAGATCGGGGCTGCGACGATGCCGTGGGAGAAGCCGGGGAACGCCTGCAGTGTTCCCTTGGCGCCTCCGGCGTAGACCTTGGCCCGGGTGAGGATCGCCACCACCGATGCCAGCACGATGCCGACGAGGATGGCGCCCTTCACCCGGCGCTGCATGAGCACGGCACTGACCACGAGGCCGAGCATCGCCACCCAGGCGGTGGGCGAGGTCATGGACCCCAGCCCCACGTAGGTGGCCTCGTTGGCCACCACCAGCCCGGCCGCCTTGAGCCCCAGAAACGCCAGGAAGCAACCGATGCCCGCCGTGATGGCCAGCTTCAGGCTCAGCGGGATCGCCCGAACGATCGCCTGCCGTGCACCGATGACCGACAGCACCACGAAGAGCGCGCCGGAGATGAACACCGCCCCCAGCGCGGTCTGCCAGCGGTACCCGCCCGACAGCACCACGGTGTAGGTGAAGAAGGCGTTCAACCCCATGCCGGGCGCCTGTGCGAACGGATAGCGCGCCACGAGCCCCATGACGAGCGAGCCGAAACACGCAGCCAGCGCGGTCACCATGAGCAGTTGGACGAAGGCGTTGGGCACCTTGATGGCATTCGACAACACCTGCGGGTTGACGAAGAGGATGTAGCTCATCGTCAGGAAGGTCGTCAGGCCCGCGCGCAGCTCGGTGGAGATCGAGGAGCCGTTGGCCGTGATGGCGAAGAACCGGTCGAGCCGCGAGAGGTGGGCGGTACGGGCCGGCGGCGGTTGCACAGAGGTCGACAAGGTCGCTCCTGGTGGTGGGGTGCCGTCCGGGGTGGGACGGGCGACGGGCACGTTGATCATGAGGGACGGGGGGCAGAGCGGCCGCGCCGGTGGGGCCGAACTCTGTTGCCGCACAATCTTGGCCCTCCGCCGGTCGGGCCGTTGTCACCGGGCTGGTGCAGGATGGCGGCTGTGAGCGAGAACACCCCCCCGAGCCCTGCCGAAGATACCGAGCCACCCCGGCCGGTCGAGTCGACCGGCGAGCCCGCCGAGGAGCCGACCGATCAAGCGAGGCAGCGTTGGGCAGAGCTGGCGCAACGCATCGGCGACGCCCAGTTCGCCTACTACGTACGCGATTCGCCGCTGATGAGCGACGGAGAGTTCGACGGCCTGTTTGGCGAGCTGGCGGCTCTGGAGGCGAGCTATCCCTCGCTCCGTACGCCCGACTCACCCACCCAACGAGTCGGGGGTACCTTCTCCACCGAGTTCAAAGCGGTCGATCACGTCGAGCGCATGCTGAGCCTCGACAACGCCTTCAGCATCGACGAGCTCACCGCCTGGGCCGAGCGGGTGCAGCGAGACGCCGGCGGCGCGCAGGTGCACTACCTGTGTGAACTCAAGATCGACGGGCTGGCCATCAACCTGCTCTACGAGAACGGCCACCTCACCCGAGCCCTCACGCGGGGCGATGGCCGCACAGGTGAAGACGTGACCCACAACGTGCGCACCATCAAAGGCATCCCCCACACGCTCCACGACCCCGACGGTTCGGGCGTTCCCGAGCTGGTCGAGATCCGTGGCGAGGTGTTCTTTCCCGTCGAGGCCTTCGCCGATCTCAACGCCTCGCTCGTGGAAGCGGGCAAGGCGCCCTTCGCCAATCCGCGCAACGCTGCCGCCGGCTCACTGCGGCAAAAGGATCCGCGGGTGAGTGCCAGCCGTCCGCTGCGGATGCTCGTGCACGGCCTGGGAGCCACCCGCGGGGTGCAGGTCGAGCGCCAGTCGCAGGCATACGAGTTGATGGAGCGCTGGGGTCTGCCCATCTCACCGAACACGGTGGTACTCGACACCGTCGAGGAGGTCGTCGAGCGCATCGCGTACTTCGGCGAGAACCGGCACTCGGTCAGCCATGAGATCGACGGCATCGTGGTGAAGATCGACGAGATCGCCGTGCAGCGCCGCCTCGGCAGCACCAGCCGCGCCCCGAGATGGGCCATCGCGTTCAAGTACCCACCCGAAGAGGTCACCACCAAGCTGCTAGACATCAGGGTCAACATCGGCCGCACCGGGCGGGTGACGCCGTATGCGGTGATGGCTCCGGTGAAGGTCGCGGGCTCCACGGTCGAGCAGGCCACCCTGCACAATGCCGACGAGGTGCGCCGCAAGGGTGTGCTGATCGGCGACACCGTGGTGCTGCGCAAGGCCGGAGACGTGATCCCCGAAGTACTCGGGCCGGTGATCGACCTCCGACCCGACGACGCCCGGGCGTTCGTCATGCCCACGCACTGCCCGGTCGACGTGGGCGGCTGCGGCACCGAGCTGGCGCCACAGAAGGAGGGTGACGTCGACATCCGCTGTCCCAACTCCCAATACTGTCCGGCGCAGGTGCGGGAGCGGCTCTTCTACCTGGCCTCGCGGTCGGCACTCGACATCGAGGCGATGGGCTGGGAGGCCGCCGCCTCGTTGCTGCACGACGGTGTGATCACCGGTGAGGCCGGGCTCTTCGACATCACGGAAGACGATCTGCTCGCCAGCACGCTGTTCACCCGACTCGACAAGACCTCGGGTCGCGTGCTCTCGGAAAACGGCAAGAAGCTGCTGGCCAACCTGCAGACGGCCAAGCAGCGGCCGTTCTGGCGGGTGCTGGTGGCGTTGTCCATCCGGCACGTCGGCCCCACAGCTGCTCGGGCATTGGCCGCGCGGTTCGGATCGATGCCGGCGCTGCTGCAAGTCGTGGACGGCGACCGGCAGGAGGCCGTCGAGACGCTGGCCGCCACAGACGGGGTGGGCGCCGTCATCGCCGGGGCCGTGGTGGAGTGGTTCGGCGTCGGCTGGCACCGCGACATCGTCACCGCGTGGCAGCGCGCGGGCGTGGTGATGGCCGACGAACGCGACGAGAGCACGCCACGCACCCTGGAAGGTCTCACGATCGTCGTCACCGGCTCGTTGCAAGGCTTCAGCCGCGACTCGGCTAAGGAGGCCATCCTGGCCCGCGGGGGCAAGGCGTCGGGCAGCGTCTCCAAGCGCACGTCCTTCCTGGTCGCAGGCGAGTCTGCGGGCAGCAAGCACGACAAGGCGCTCGCGCTGGGAGTGCCGGTGCTCGACGAGGCCGGCTTCGTCCGACTGTTGGCCAACGGGCCCGAACCAGTCGGCTCGGAGGATGTCGAACCGGACGCAGACCACGCGCCATAGCCGACGCCGAGTCACCAGGCATGACCCAGGGTGAGGAGACGTCACCTGGTCGGGTGCCACCGGGCAAGGGGGGCTAAAGCGCCCGTGTAACGGGGACGACACCCAGAGCGTCCGATAGCGCAGGTGTCCTGGCGCGTCGACGGAGCACGGATCAGCCGTGCTCTGCTGGAGAAGGGAAAGTGCACCATGACGGCCACCGCCATGGCACGACTGCGGGCGCTCACGCTGGCAACGCTGGTGGGTGCGGTCCTCTTCGTGGCGGGGTACCTGCTCGTAGCCGGCACCGGAGCTTTCAGCCATCCCTCCCTGAGCTCCGCGATCGCGATGGTGGTGATCTCGCTCGCGTGCCCGCTGATGCCCCTGGTGACGTCGTTGCCACGCCGCGACTGCCAGTTCCTGGCCATCCCCTTCGTGCTCGCTGTGGCGTTCTCCTGGGGGGTGCCCTATGCGCTGCCGCTGACCGTTGCGGTCTGTCTGCTGAGCATCCTGATGGCCCGGCCATCGATGATCGAGGCATTGTTCGCGCTGGGTCGTGACGTGCTGGCCCTGATGATGGCCGGATTCGTGGCCGGCATAGGGGGAGGAATGAGCCGCCTCCTGCCCGGCACGCTTTCCGGTCTGCTCACCTGCGTGGTGGCTGCCGGTTCCTACGTCGTCTTCCTCACCCTCATCGAGGGGATGCGGAGCGCCATAGTCCGCGAGCGGAGCATCGTCGGCGGTCTCAAAGCGGTGACCCGCTACACCTGGATGGGGGCCGCAGCCCAGGCCTTCCTCACCCCGATCGTCACCACCATCGTCCAGATCTCGCCGTGGTTGTCGGTGCTCGCGATGGTTCCGCTGCTGGCCGTGCACTACAGCGCCATCGGCAGCCGTCGCAACGCTCACGCCGCCCGGCACGACAAGCTGACCGGGCTCGCGAACCGGTTCCTGCTGACCGAGGTGCTGAACACCGCGGTCGCCGAGGCCGACGAAGCCCACCAGTTGGCCTTCCTCCTGCTCGACATGGACAACTTCAAGGACGTCAACGACGCCCTGGGCCACAGTGTCGGCGACGAGGTGCTCGTCGAGATCGCCCACCGGCTGACCGCAGAGCTCGGCTCTGAGGCACTCGAGATCTCCCGGCTGGGTGGCGACGAGTTCGCGCTCGCCGTCAAGGTCGCTGACGAGCAGGGCGCTATGGCAGTGGCCGAACGGGTGTCCGGGGCGCTGTCCGCGCCGTACGTGCATGACGGCGAGCAACTCATCGATGTAGATGCCAGCATCGGTGTGGCGCTGGCTCCCCTGCACGCGCACACCGGCGAAGCGCTCTTCGCCCGAGGCGATATCGCGATGTACCAGGCCAAACGCGACAAGACCGGGATCGCGCTCTTCGACCCGGAGGGCGACAGCCCGACGGTGTCGCGGCTCGGCATCGTCGGCTCGTTGCGCCGCGCCCTCGAGGACAAAGAGCTGTACCTCGACTACCAGCCCAAGATCAACCTGCACACCCGCCGGATCATGGGCGTCGAAGCGCTCGTGCGCTGGCGGCACCCGTCGGGTGTCACCATTCCGCCCGACTCCTTCATCCCCGCCGCCGAGCGCTCGGGTCTCATGCCGAAGATCACCGACGCCATTCTCGACATGGCACTCGAGGAGGTCCGCAACTGGCGCCGGCACGGCTTCGAGGTGCCGGTGGCGGTCAATGTGACCTCCACCGACCTGCTCGAGCCCGGCTTCGTCGAAGAGCTACGCGACAAGCTCATCCACTACCGCATTCCGGCCTCGCACCTCACGCTCGAGGTCACCGAGCGGGTACTCGCCGGTGACCTGGCGCGCGCACGCTCGGTCATGGTGCGGCTCAACAAGCTCGGCGTGAAGATGGCCATGGACGACTTCGGCACCGGCTGGTCGTCCCTGCTGATGCTGCGCAGCCTGCCGGTGAGCGAGGTCAAGCTCGATCGCTCGTTCGTCTCGCGAGCAGTGGACTCGGAGATGGACCGCGCGATCGTCGCCAAGGTCACCGAGCTCTGTCACGCCCTCGAACTGGTGGTCGTGGCCGAAGGGGTAGAGACCGAGCAGGTGCTCGACCGACTCGTCCGGTTGGGGTGTGACGAGGCGCAGGGCTGGCACGTGGCAACGCCGATGTCGCCCGAAGAGGTAATGATCTGGAGCGCCAGCTACCTCGCGGACAACGGCCTCGAAGGCCCCGGCGTGCCCAGGCAGGGTGGCCCCGGAGTCTCGAGCGCGGCGGCATCGGCCGCCGCCACCTTGGCTGCTCTGGCGGGCGGCACCAACTTCACCCTCCCCATGCCTGCCCGCGATCACTTCTTCGAAGAGCGGGCTCTCCCCGCCAACGGCCCCACGACGACGTGAGGCTCTGAGCGTGCACTGCCTGCGCAGCGACCGGCCCGGACCTACCATCCGTGCATGAGCTTCGCCCTTCTCGCGCTGGTCTGCGTCGTCGCACTCCTCGGGCCGATGCTGAGCGTTGCGAAGTTGGTGCACCTGCCGGTGGTGATCGGCGAGCTGCTGGTGGGAATCGTCTTGGGTACCACCGGGTTTGGTGTTCTCCATTCGAGCGAGCCGACGTTCTCCTTTCTCGCCGACGTGGGCTTCGTGCTGGTGATGTTCGTGGCGGGCTCGCATGTGCCGCTGCGCGAACCCGCGATGCGCTCGGGCCTGGGTCGAGGGCTGGCGCGCGCGGTGGCGATCGGCGTTCTCAGTGTTCCTGTGGGCCTGGCCTTGGCCGCCTTGTTCGGAACCGGCCACGGCCTGCTGTACGCCGTGGTCATCGCCTCGTCGTCGGCAAGCATCGTGATGCCGAGCTTGGCCGGAGTGCCGCTGACCGGTAAGGCCATGGTGGAGATGTTGCCGCAACTGGCCATCGCGGACGCGGCCTGCATCATCGCCCTGCCGCTGGCCATGGATCCGCCCCGCGCCGTCCGCGCCGGGTTGGGGGCGCTTGCGGTAGCGGCCGCCGCCGGACTGGCCTGGCTGCTGTTGCGCTGGTTGCAGGTCAGCGGCCGGCGCCGCCGGCTTCACCAGCTCTCGGAGGATCACGAGCTGGCGATCGAACTGCGGTCGGTCTTGGCGATCACGTTCGGGGTGGCCGCCGTGGCCGTGGCCTTCAACGTGTCGGTGATGCTCGCCGGCTTCGCCAGCGGCCTGGCCGTGGCGGCGGTGGGGGAGCCGCGCCGCGTGGCCAAGCAGGTGTTCGCGCTCACCGAGGGGTTCTTCTCACCGTTGTTCTTCGTGTGGCTGGGGTCGTCGATCAACCTGCGGGAACTGGGGACTCACCCGGCAGGGATCGCCTTGGGAGTCGTCCTGGGAGTTGTCTCGGTGCTCGTGCACGCATCGATGGTGGTGACTCGCCAGCCGCTGCCGGTGGCGGCCTCCACGGCGGCTCAGCTCGGGGTCCCGGTGGCGGCCGTGACGCTGGGCACGACCCTCGGGCTGCTCCATGACGGCGAACCGGCCGCGCTCATGCTCGGTGCACTGATCACGATCGCCGCGACGGTGGCGTTCAACGGCCGGCTCGCCATGCTGGCCCGCCGGGATGCTCCCGCTAAGACTGCAGGCACGACGCAACCGGGCACCGCCTGAAGGGCAACGCTCATCCGACTCGTCAGGTTGGTCTTGTGTGCCCTTGGCCGCGGGTCGACACTGGACGCACCGGGCATCAGGTGGGGATGGTTTCGGGTGGGGATGGAGGACGGCATGTCGGACGTCGAGGGCACGCGCACGTTTCACGCGGGCAGCGATGCATACGACAATTTCATGGGCCGCTACTCCCGGGAGTTGGCCGGTCCCTTCGCCGACTTCGCCGGGGTCGGACAGAACACGCGAGTGCTGGACGTCGGCTGCGGGCCCGGTGCGTTCGCGAGTGTTGCGGTCGATCGAGCAGGCGCGGTGAACGTCTGTGCCGTCGACCCGACTCCGGGTTTCGTCGAGGCATTCCGTCGTCGCCACCCCGGCGTCGATGTGCGTCAGGAGGCGGCCGAGCACCTCTCGTTCGATGACGAGACGTTCGACTGTGCGGCAGCACAGCTTGTCTTCCACTTCGTCAGCGAGCCCGACCGGGTCGTGCACGAGATGACGCGCGTGGTGCGTTCCGGCGGCGTCGTCGCGGCTTGCGTATGGGACTTCGCGGAGGGAATGGAGATGTTGCGCAGCTTCTGGGATGCGGCGCTGACCATCGACGCCGAGGCGCCCGACGAGGCCCGCACCTTGAGATTCGGGGGCGAGGGTGAGCTTGCGGAGTTGTTCGATGCCGCCGCTCTGGTGGAGATCATCGAGACGACGGTTCGAGTGAGTTCGCGCTATGCGACATTCGACGAACTGTGGGGCAGCCTGCTCGCGGGGGTCGGTCCTGCGGGGGCGTACGGCGCAAGGCTTTCGGCCGACCGGCAGGACGCGCTGCGCCAAGCGTGGTTCGACGTCCTCGGTGAGCCGTCCGGCGCATTCACGCTCGGAGCGGTCGCACGATTCGCGCGCGGTCGGCGCCGTTAGGGCGCGCCGATAAATAAGCGCAGTGGGTTATTTCTTTGGCGCGGCCGGGGGAGCCCGGCAGGTGATCACCGTTTCGGTCGGGTGAAGCCATCCGTCCTGGGCCGCCGCCGGAGAGTCTGTACATCAGGGTGCGATGGTCGGGCGGACGCCAGAGCGACCGCGCTCGCGATCACCGTCGGGCCCAGCAGGATGCCAATGCTCAACAGGGCGACCACCAACCCGATCACAGACGCGGCCAGCCCGACGATCAGTGCAGAGCGGCTGGCGTTACGAACCGCTGCGGCAGCGAGGCTGAGTGCAGCAAGAAGGATCAGCGCGACGTACCACCACGCGATCGACCCCTGCTGTTGCGCGATCACCCAGGCGTAGAGGCCGAGATAGAGCAGGGCAGCGGCGCTGGCGATGCCAGCCAGGATCCTCGGCAGCATGTGAGGATCATGCCCGCCCGCAGGCCGTTACTGACCTGCGCCGCACCGGACGCCGACTGGCCGCCGCTTTAACTAGTTGTCTGAACTAGTATCGTGCTGTCCGTTGCTGGTCATCGCATACGTGGCTACCGGTTGCGGACGCCTTCTTCTGGACCTCGAAGTGACTATTGGTCAGGGCAAGCCCTGATTGGGCAGTCCGAGCATCTCCTGCTGCATGGTGGCCTTCCAGATCGGCGCGGCCACGCTCGCGCCGTACACGGTCGAGTAGTACGAGCCGTCGATGTCGATGTTCGTCAGCCGGCGTCGCACGTTCTTGCCATCGACGACCTTGCCGGGATCACCGACCCAGACTGCGGTGCTGCGCTGGGCGGTGTAACCCACGAACCAGGTGTCGTACGGGCCGTTGGTGGTGCCGGTCTTGCCGGCGGACGCCCATCGCCCGAGGGGGCCGACGCTGGCCGCCGTCCCACTGGTGAGCACCTGACGCAGCGCGGTGTTGACCCCGGACGCGACCCCGGGCGATAAGGCCTGTCGGCACTGCGGCGAGTACGTGGCCACCGGCGTCGGTGGAGTGCCCAGACTTGCCCGGGCGATCTGGGTGACCGGAAGCGGTTGGCAGAACATGCCGCCCGAGGCGAAGCCTGCATAGGCGGCGGCCATCGTCAATGGAGCGATGTCCTCTACACCGAGGGTGAGCGAGGGCAGGCACGTCGGCACAGCGGTGCTCGGGGCCTGGTGGACGTTGCACACGCTCGCCGGAGCAGCCAGGTGAACTCCGAGGCTTTGCGCTGTGTTGGCGACGTTGCACAGGTCGAGCCGCGTCTCCATGTCGACGTAGGCCACGTTGACGGAGTCTGCCGTGGCCTGCAGCACAGACATCCGCCCGCTCTCGCGCCCCTCGGAGTTGCCGGGCACATAGGCCTTCGACCCGTGGAGGCGCTGCCCACAGGCGCTGAAGCTGGAGAACGGGAAGCCGCGCTGGGTGGCATCTACCGAGGCGTACAGACTGTGCCCCTGGGCGAGCCAGGTGGCGAGGGTGAAGGGCTTGAACGACGAGCCGGTCTGGAATCCGGTGGAGCCGCCGAGCTGGGAGTCGGTGGCGTAGTTGATCGAGGTGGCTCCCGGGGCGGCCACGTTGGAGAACGTGCGGTTCTGCGTCATGGCCACCACATCACCGCTGCCCGGGGCCACGGTGACCGCTGACACGCCGACTCCGCTGCGGTCCGTGGGCGGCACGCCCCGGTCTGCGGCCGATTCGGCGGCTGCCTGCGAGGCGGGGTCGAGGGTTGTGCTGATCACGAGGCCGCCCTGTTCGATGGCCTGCCGTCGTTCAGCGCGGGTAGTACCGAGGGCCGAGTAGCGGTTGTCGTTGACGATCGACTCGATGACGTACTGGCAGAAGAACCCGGCCTGACCGGCACCCGTGCAGCCGTTGGGCAATGGTGAGCCGGTCACCGTCACCGGCGACTCAGTCGCGGCGGCCAACTGGGCCGGCGTGATCATGTTCTGTTCCCGCATCTTGGTCAGGACGAGATCACGGCGTGCCTTGGCCGCACCGGGATGGGTCACCGGATCGTAGCCGGACGGGTTGCGAACGATCCCCGCCAGCAGCGCCGCCTGCGGCAGGCTCAGCTGTGCAGGGGGAACACCGAAATAGCGTTCGGAGGCAGTCTGCACGCCATAGGAGTTCTCTCCGAAGTAGGCGATGTTGAGGTACCCCTCGAGCACCTGCTGTTTGGTCATGGTGCGATTGACGCCGACGGCGAGCCTGAGCTCGCGCAGCTTGCGCTCGGCGGTCTGGGCTACCGCAGCCTTGGCCCCCGCCTTGTCGTTGGTGGCGACAGCGGTTTGGAGCAGTACGTTCTTGACGTATTGCTGGGTCAGCGTCGAGGCACCTTGAGTGCTGTCGCCCAGGCTGTCGACGACTGAGGCACGCAACACACCTCGAGGGTCGAGTGCGCCGTCGGAATAGAACCGGGAGTCCTCGATGGCCACGATGGCCTGAGGCATCAGCGAGCCCATCTGCGCCAGCGGGATGGAGAGCCGGTTCTCGTTATAGAAGTAGGCGAGCGGAGAGCCGTCTGACGCCAGCAGCTCCGAGGTCTGCGGCAGGTCGGAGACGTTCAACTCCGCCGGTGTGGACACGAAACCGGCTCCGACCGAGGTCGCGGCGTCAGCCGTGAGGGTCACCGCGGGTACCAGCAGGCCCGCTGTCAGCACGCCGATCAGCAGGCAGATTCCGAACCCGGAGGCCACCAGGGCCGCGATCCTGCGGCCGATCGGCGACGCGTCACCAACCTCACCAGTCACGGTCTCAGGGTGCGACGGCTGAACTGAGCAGTGCCTGAACCCGTCATCCACCTCTGGGCCCGGCGTGCACCCACCTGGCGGCCACGGCTCTCGAGCTGCGGATGTCCTTTATCCGACACGATCGCGGCGATGCCCCGAGATTTCGTGCTCAGCCGAGATCACTGACGTGTAATCGTGTCGGATAAAGGACAACGACCAGGCTTCACTCGCCCGAGTCGAGGTCGGTGACCACCGTTATCTCCAGGCCACGCTGAACGGCCACCCGGTCGAGGAACTTCGGCGTCGTGACGTACCAGTCGCGATTGCCCTTGCTCGACCGGCTGCGGCAGTGTCCCGCAGCCTCCAGCCACTCGTGGAAATGCCGCTCCTCCTGCTCGGCCGGCTTGCTCCCGGTGACATAGACCCGCAACAGGACAGGGTCCTCCGGCAGGCTCATCGTGCGCTTCGTGCCCTCGACGCCGCTGAACACATCGATGGTCGAGTGGCCCACCTTGAAGAGCGTGCGCCCGGTCTCCACGTCGTAGGGGTGACGCAGGTAGTGCGGGAGGGTGTACACGTAAATGCCTGCCAACCCGAGACTTTCGACCTGCTGGGTCTTCTTGGCGGCCTCGTGGCGCTCGCGCTCGACCAGGTTGACGTCGGTGGCGATGTTCTCCAACCCGGCCAGCACGGTCTCCAGGTGCTCGCGTGCGGGAGGCGTCCACGACTTCTGCCGCTGCCACGTACGCAGCCGTCCCGCGGTGTGTTGGGCAAGGGTAGAGCTGCTGGGCAGCCGACCTTCGAGGATCGCGTCGACTTGCTGGCGATAGGCGTCGCCGAAGGTGGCGGTGGGAATGCCCATCCGGTCGGCCATTTCCTGCGGGGTCAGTCCCTCACGGAGCATCCGGTAGACCTCGCCGAGGCGCGACTCGTCCTCGAGCAGGGCCGCGACCAGCTCTGCTTTGACCTTGTCGATGGACGCCCCATCGTCACGCTTCGCCATGATCCCCTTCTCACTTCCCCTCGGCTCATCGAAGGCTAGGCAACGGCTACCCGCCACACTGGCGAATCCGGCGATCTCGACCCGAACGGGCGCAACCGCGACAGCCTCTGCCGGCGCCCGGACTCAGCGCCGCAACGACCCCAACCGCTGACCCGACGGGTACCGGGCTGTATCCGGCGATCAGTCCTCAGCCGGTCGCGCCCGCCCTGCTTTGAGGTCGCCTCTGCGGCGCTTGGCGTCCAGGCGGCGGCGCACCGAGCCGCGGGTCGGCCGGGTGGCTCGCCGGGAGGGCGCAGGTGGGGCCAGGGCGGCTGCGAGCAGCTCGGCCATTCGCTCGCGGGCAGCGGCCCGGTTGCGTCGTTGCGAGCGATGTTCCGAGGCGGTGACGACGAGGCGTCCACCCACCAGCCGCGAAGCCAGCACGTGCAGCGCGCGGTCGCGCTGTGCAGGGGTGAGCAGCGAACTGCTGGCCACGTCGAACTCCAACTCGACCCGACTGTCGGCGGTGTTGACGGACTGTCCTCCCGGCCCGGACGATCGGGAGAAGCGTTCGATCAGCTCGCTCTGGGGCACTGTGAGACCGTGCGGCAGCCCGGCGCCGGGTGGGACCCGCAGATACATGGGCTAACCCAGCCGGCCCGGGCAGTCACCTAGACTCCACGTCATGTCAGCATTGTCCACCGACGAGGTCGCGCACCTGGCGCGACTTGCCCGGATTGACCTCAGCGCCGAGGAGACTGCGACGCTCGCGGGCGAACTCGGTCACATCCTTGACGCGGTAGCCCAGGTGCAGCAGGTAGCCACGGACGACGTGCCCGCGACCTCGCACCCGATACGGCTTACCAACGTGTTCCGCGCCGACGAGGTCACCCCCTCGCTCGGTACCGAGGCCGCACTGGCAGGTGCACCGGCCGCCGCCGAGCAGCGGTTCCAGGTGCCGCGCATTCTGGACGAGGAGTGAGCCGACCCGTGAGTGAGAACCTGGCCGGTGACGTCGTCACCCGCACGGCCGCCGAGCTCGGCGCCGCCATCGCCGCGGGCGAGCTCACCAGTGAGGCCGCCACCCGGGCCCACCTCGACCGGATCGAGGCGGTCGACCCGGGCGAGGACGGCGTCCACGCCTTTCTGCATGTGGCCGCCGAGAAGGCGCTCGCTGCCGCTCGGGCGGTCGATGAGCGGCTGGCTCGCGGAGAGAAACTTGGCCCGCTGGCGGGAGTGCCCGTGGCGGTCAAGGACGTGGTGGCCACCAAGGGGCTGCCCACCACCTGCGGCTCCAGAATCCTCGAGGGCTGGGTGCCGCCGTACGACGCCACGATCGTGCGCAAGCTGGCCGACGCCGGCCTCGTCGTGCTCGGCAAGACGAACATGGATGAGTTCGCGATGGGCTCGTCCACCGAGCACTCCGCCTACGGCCCCACCCGCAACCCGTGGGATCTCGAACGCACCCCGGGCGGTTCCGGGGGTGGCTCGGCCGCGGCGGTGGCGGCCTTCGAGGCCCCGCTGGCGGTGGGCACCGACACCGGCGGCTCGATCCGCCAGCCGGCCGCGTTCACCGGCACGGTCGGGGTGAAGCCCACCTACGGCGGCGTCAGCCGGTACGGCCTGGTGGCCATGGCCTCCAGCCTCGATCAGGCGGGTCCGTGCGCGCGCACCGTGCTCGACGCCGCGTTGCTGCACGAGGTGATGGGCGGCCACGACCCCAAGGACTCCACGTCGCTACCCGACCCGCTGGGCGGGCGCGACCTCTCCGCTCTGGTGGAGGCGGCCCGTCAGGGCAGCGCCGGCGACCTGAACGGCGTGCGCGTGGGGCTCGTGCGCGAGCTCGGGGGAGACGGCTACCAGCCCGACGTGCTCCAGCGATTCCACGAGGCGGTCGACCTGCTGACCCATGCCGGCGCCGACGTGGTGGAGGTCTCGTGCCCCACGTTCGCGCACGCGCTCGCGGCCTATTACCTGATCATGCCGAGCGAGGTGTCATCGAACCTCGCCCGCTTCGACGCGATGCGCTACGGCCTGCGGGTCAGCCCGGGCAACGACCCCTCGGCCGAGGAAGTGATGGCGGCCACCCGCGCGGTGGGCTTCGGGGCCGAGGCCAAGCGCCGCATCATCCTGGGCACGTACGCGCTCTCGTCGGGTTACTACGACGCCTATTACGGCAGTGCGCAGAAGGTGCGGACCCTGGTGCAGCGCGACTTCGCCGCCGCGTTCGAGCAGGTCGACGTGCTGGCTTCGCCGTCGGCACCCAGCACGGCCTTCAGGCTGGGCGACAAGCTTGATGACCCGCTGGCGATGTACCTGCTCGACGTGGCCACCATCCCGGCCAACCTGGCCGGCGTCCCCGGCATGAGCCTGCCGGCCGGCCTCGACGCGACGGGCCTGCCCGTGGGTTTCCAACTGCTCGCCCCGGCGCGCGGCGACGACCGGCTCTACCGGGTCGGGGCCGCGCTGGAAGCTGCGCTCGACAGCACTCGTGGCGGCCCGCTGCTGGCGCAGGCGCCGGCCCTGAACAACCTTGGGGTGACCCGATGAGCGAACCAGTTCTCGAGTACGACGACGTCATCGACCGCTACGACCCGGTGCTGGGCCTGGAGGTGCACGTCGAGCTATCGACGGTGTCGAAGATGTTCTGCGGCTGTGCCACAACCTTTGGTGCGCAACCGAATTCGCACGTCTGCCCGGTGTGTTTGGCGCTACCGGGAGCGCTGCCGGTGGTGAACGCCGCGGCGGTCACGTCGGCGGCGCGGATCGGACTGGCGCTCGGCTGCTCGATCGCGCCCACGTGCCGCTTCGCGCGCAAGAACTACTTCTACCCAGACATGCCCAAGAACTTCCAGACCTCGCAGTACGACGAGCCGATCGCCTTCGACGGCGAGCTCGAGGTCGAGGTGCCGGCCTCGCCCGAGGGGCCTGCCATGTCGTTCACGATTCCCATCGAGCGCGCCCATATGGAAGAGGACACTGGTAAGTCGTTACATGTGGGCGGTGCCACCGGCCGGATCCACGGCGCCGAGTACTCCCTCGTCGACTACAACCGGGCAGGCATCCCGCTGATCGAGATCGTCACCAGGCCCATCGAGGGTGCCGGGCGCCGTGCCCCGGAGGTGGCCCGCGCGTTCGTGACCGCTCTGCGTGACATCCTGCGCGGCCTCGGTGTCTCGGACGTCCGGATGGAGCAGGGCAGCCTGCGCTGCGACGCCAACCTGTCACTGCGGCCCAAGGTGGGTGCCGACCCGTCGGCGGCCGAGCAACGGGCCGTCCCGCTGGGCACGCGATCCGAGACCAAGAACGTCAACTCCCTGCGCAGCGTGGAGCGGGCCGTCCGTTACGAGATCACCCGGCACGGAGCCCGCCTCGACGCCGGCCAGAAAGTGGTGCAGGAGACCCGGCACTGGCACGAGGACACCGGCGTCAGCACCTCGGGCCGCTCGAAGGAGGAGGCGCAGGACTACCGCTATTTCCCCGAGCCCGACCTGGTGCCCATCGAGTGCGCACCCGCGTGGGTCGAAGAGCTGCGCGCGACGATTCCGGCGAGTCCGGCCCAGCGCCGCGCCGGCTGGCAGGCAGCCTGGGGGCTGAGCGATCTCGAACTGCGTGATGTGGTCAACGCCGGAGCCGGCGATCTCATCGAGGCGAGCGTGGCTGCCGGAGCCGAACCTGGTGCCGCCCGCAAGTGGTGGATGGGCGAGCTCTCGCGCCGGGCCAAGATCGACGCGATCCCGCTCGACGAGGTGCCGGTGGCGCCCGCCCAGGTGGCCCAGCTTGCGGGCCTGGTGGCGGCGGGCCGGCTCAACGACAACCTCGCGCGGCAGGTGCTCGACGGAGTGCTCGCCGGTGAGGGCGACCCCGAACAGGTCATGACTGCTCGTGGCTTGGAGTTGGTGGCGGACGACGGTGCCCTCGCCACAGCGGTGGACGAGGTGATTGCTGCCAATCCCGAGATCGTGGCCAAGGTGCAGTCGGGCAAGCCGCAGGCGGCCGGTGCCTTGATCGGTCAGGTCATGAAGAAGCTCGGTGGCAAGGCTGACGCCTCTTCTGTGCGGGCGATTCTTACCGAACGCCTGCAGTCGAAGTAAGGGCGCGCCAACAATAGGCACTGCGCGTCGCTCTTTTCCCGGCGCGTCCTAACGCCAAGGCCGTTCGGTTAAGGTTCGGGGGTTGGTGTCGACCCCCAGCGCCCAGGCGGGGGTCGAGTCCGGCTTCTGGGGGCTGTGAACGGGGTCGGTTTCTGACGCTATGACGATGGCCCGCCGGGCGGGGCATTGTCATAGCGCGGGAAAATGCCTTGGCGTGCGACTGTCGAAACCGCCCGTTGCGGAAGACCCGGGCAGGCTGCCGCCTCCCGTCGCCCACATCAGACGACTAACCGAACGGCATCGAACCAGCGCCTGGCGATCTCGCCAGGCCCGCAGGTACCACTGACCGGGACGCTGAGCACTGCGCGTCCCGGTCAGCCGCGTATGTGTGGATGCGGCTATAGCATGCTGCTTGTGTCGCAGATGCGGATCTCCGCAGAGCTGGGTGAGCCGGATCTGAGGATCGACGGGCAGCCGAGACTCTGCGCGCTGCAGTCTTATGGGCACCTGGTCCAACGGCGAGGGCGCGTGGGGGCTCGTCCGGCCTGCGGCACGACGTGAGCGGCCTGTCGACCCGAGCCGGGACGAGCAGGCGGGCGAAGCCGGGATCGCACAGCAAGGCCGAGCGGGTTCCGCTGTCCGTGACAGTGGCCGCTCTGGTCCTGGCGCTGGCGGGCGCGATCCTGCTCGCGCTGTGCAGTGGGCGGTATCTGATCGGTCCGGGAGACGTCGTGCGGTCGCTGGCGGCGTTCGTCACGTCCTCGGCGCCGAGCGACCCGTCCGGGTACAACGTCGTGGTCAACCTCCGGGTGCCGCGGATCTGCGCTGCGGCGCTGGTGGGGGCGGCGCTGTCTCTGGCCGGTGTCTCCTACCAGAGCATCTTCAGGAATCCCCTGGCGGCTCCCGATCTGCTGGGGGTGACGCAAGGCTCCTGCGTGGGAGCCTCGCTGGCGATCGTCCTCGGGCTCGGCACCGTGTGGATCCAGGTGGCCTCGTTCGTGCTGGGGATCTCGTCGTTGCTGCTGGTGGTGTCGATCCCGCGGCTGATCCGCAGATCGTCCAACGTCACGCTGGTGCTGGCGGGCATCATCGTCGGCGGCTTCATGCAGGCGATCATCGGCTTGCTGAAGTACGTCGCCGATCCGGAGACGCAGCTGCCGGACATCGTCTTCTGGCAGCTGGGCAGCCTCGCCAAGGTGACCGGGGCATCGGTGCTGGCCGTGGTGCCGGTCTTCGCCGTCGCCACGGTGGTGCTGGTGGCGTTTCGCTGGCGCTTGAACCTGCTGACCCTGGACGAGGCGGAGAGCCGCTCGCTCGGGGTGAACATCCGGATCGAGCGAGCCGTGGTGGTGTTGTGCGCCACCCTGCTCACCGCCGCAGCGGTATCCCTCAGCGGCACCATCGGCTGGGTCGGCCTTGTGGTGCCACATGCTGCGCGGCTCATCGTCGGCAACAACAATGCCCGCTGCATGCCGGTCGCGGCGCTGTTGGGCGGCATCTTCATGCTGGTGATCGACACCCTGGCCCGCTCGCTGAGCCCCGGAGAGATACCCCTCGGCATCCTGACCGGGCTGGTGGGTACGCCGTTCTTCGTCTTCATCCTCGCCCGCCGGAGCGGTGAATCGTGACGGCACCGTTCCTCGACGTCCAGCACATCTCGTTCCACTACCGGACCGGACAGCCCATCTTTGCCGGCCTGTCCTTCCAGCTCGACCAGGGTGAGCTGTTCACCATCCTCGGGCCGAACGGGGCGGGCAAGTCCACCCTGCTCAACTGCGTGACCGCGGTCCGCCCCGCACAGCACGGCCGGGTGTTGCTCCAGGGCCTCGACATCCAGGGCATCGCGGCCCGTGAGCGTGCCCGCAAGGTGGCCTACGTGCCGCAGACCAGTTCGGTGAGCTACGCCTACACGGTGCGGGACTACGTGGTGATGGGCCGTTCGCCGCACCTGGGGATGCTCGCGCAGCCCGGCGACGACGATTACGCCCGCGTGGACGCCGCACTGGAGTTGTTGGGAATCGCGGCCCTGGCCTCGCGACTGTGCACGCAGATCAGCGGGGGGCAGCGCCAGTTGGCAAGCATCGCCAAGGCGGTGGTGCAGGAGCCCGCGGTGATCATCTTCGACGAGCCCACGGCCGCGCTCGACTACGGCAATCAGGCCAGAGTGCTCCATCTGTTGAAGGACCTGTCGCGGCGTGGGTTCGGGATCATCAGCACCACGCACAACCCGAACCACGCCATCCTGCTCGGCGGCAGCGCCGGGATCCTCGCCCGCAGCGGCGAGTTCCATACCGGCACGGTGGCCGAGGTCATCAACGAGGACGTCCTGCGCGAGGTATACGACACCGACCTGCGGGTGGTGTACGTCGACCAGCTCGGCCGGGCCGTCTGTGAAACCCCCACGTTGTGAGCCGCACGGCGATCAGCCACATCCCCCGAAAGAAAAGGAGTCCCTCATGAGACGACAAGCAATGCGCAGGTCCCCGGTTCTGATGTTGATAGCCCTGCTGTTCTTCGGCCTGGTCGCGGGGTGCGGCAGCTCGAAAGATGCGAGCCAGTCGGCCACGTCGTCCGCGTCGACCCGGACGGTCACCGACCAGGCCGGTGTGAAGGTGACGCTGCCCACGAACGTGCAGCGGGTGGCCGACCTGTGGCATGCCAACAACCAGGTGGTGCTCATGCTCGGCGGAGCCGACCGGCTGGTGGCCACCACGGACACGATCAAGAACATGAAGTGGTTCGCCACGGTCGATCCCGGCATCGCGAAGGTGACTGCCCCGTTCAACGGCAACGACCTGCAGGTCGAGGAACTGGTCAAGCTGCACCCCGACGTGGTGCTGTCGTCCACGGACGCCCAGATCGAGGCAGCGCGCAACGCCGGCCTGGCGGCGGTGAAGGTGAACTTCCAGAACTTCCAGGGACTACGCGACACCGTCAACCTGACCGCCCAGGTGTTGGGTGGGGACGCACCCGCGAGAGCGAAGCAGTACTTGGCCTACCTCGACAAGAACATCGCGTACGTCTCCGATCGGATCACTGACGTGCCAGAGTCGCAGCGTCCCACCGTGCTGCACATCGCCAACCCGTCCGACCTGCTGACCGTCGATGGCACCAATTCCATGATCGACGAGTGGATCAAGCTCAGTGGGGGGCGTAACGCGCTGTCGGTGCAGGGCAACCTCCAGCAGGTCACCATGGAGACCATCGTGAAGTCCGACCCGGACAACATCATCATCGGCAGCATGAGCACCGAGGATGCGCTCAAGAAGCTGCAGAGCGACCCAGCCTTCTCGCAGTTGCGCGCAGTCAAAGAGGGCCACGTGTACGGCAACCCGCGCGGCACGTTCCCGTGGGACCGCTACAGCGCGGAGGAGGCGTTGCAGGTGCTCTGGGCGGCGAAGTTGCTGCATCCGGACAAGTTCGCCGACCTCGACCTGGTGAAGCAGACGCAGGACTTCTACAAGACGTTCATGAACTATGACCTGTCCCAGGATCAGGCGAAACTCATCCTGGCCGGTAAGGATCCCGCCTGATCGCCCGATGAGTCCCGCCCACCCCAATCACGTCAGGAGGGGTGGGCGGCTCGCGTGGTTCGAACCGGACGGTCAAAGGTCGGCCCGTTTCGCTGAGCACGGGTCACTCGCGCGATGCGGGCCGATGTCTCAGCATGGGAGCGATTCTTTCTCGACGAGTGGAATCGACCTGGTTGCCCGGTAGTCTCGTAAAGGTCGATGGGGGCACAGACTGGAACGGTGACCATGCGGGTGATGGGGCAACAGCGCAACGCGGTTGTCGCCCTGATGGTCTTCGGTGTCGTAAGCGCGGTCGTGGTGGCAGTCCTGGGCTCGCACGGCTCCGAGCAACAGTTGGCGTTCGCCAGCGTCCTCGTCGTGCCTGAGGCCTTGCTCGGTGGATTGCTGCTGGTGCGTGCCGGCAGGCGTGATGGGAGGGAAGGCAGAGGTGGTCGCTTCCGTACGCTGATCGGGATCGCCATGCTCAACCTCAGTCTGTCGGCAGCCGTGTCGGCGGCTTGCCAGGTCGCGGGTTGGTCGACGTTTCCGGGCCCGGGCGACTATCTAGCCATCCTGTCCGTTCCGCTTGTCGTGATCGGCCTCGCCGCGATTCCCAAACGGTCGTTCGAGGTATGGCAATGGCCGCGACTGCTGCTCGAGGCGAGCATGCTCGCCAGTTTCAGCGCCTTGTCGTGGTGGCGCCTTCTGCAGGTGATTCCGCACGTGTTCACACCCACCGTAGGCATGATGCTGGTGGTGAGCTTCGACTTCTATGCCATCGCCGTCGTGTTCATCTCCGTGCTCTGCGATCCAAGCCGAGCCATGGTGGTCACCGCCGTCGGCGGCACACTGGTGGCGGGTACCGACCTGGTCAACTCGCTCTCCCAGAACGTGTGGGGTCAGCTGACCTGGCCGCCGGCGGCAGTTCTCACGCTGGCGTGGCCGGTGCTCACCACCGGACTGCTGCTGGTCAACGCAGCCCCGCCCCAGCTCGGCGAACGTGCCGAAATTCGTTGGGAGGCAACGCGGTACATCGTCGTCAGCAGTGTCTTCCTGGCGCTCGTGGTGACGTCGGTGCTGACCATCTTCTGGAACCCCTCCGTCGATGGCACGGCCATCTTGTTCGGCCTACTCGGCATGGCGTCCTTGTGGGGGCGCGAGATGGTGCGAGCGCGCCAGGTGCACGTCTTGCTGGGACAGCTGGGGCGGCTGGCCCACCGCGACCCGCTGACCGGCATCGGCAACCGCCGGGCGCTGGAGGAGGAGCTGCTGGCCGCCGGCCGGAAGCAGGGCTGCCTTTCGCTGCTCACCGTCGATCTCGATGGGTTCAAGAATGTGAACGATCAGCTCGGCCACTCCGCCGGAGACCGGGTGCTCGTCGAAGTCGCCAGGCTGGTGGACCACGAGGCACGGGCCATTTCGGCGAGCGCCTTCAGGGTGGGCGGTGACGAGTTCGTCGTGGTCAGCAGGGCCGATCGCTATCGCACGGAGGAGGCGGCCCAGCGCATCATCGAGGGGGTGGAGCTGGCCGCCCTGACCTCCGGCGCGCACGAACGGGTGTCGGTGGGGGCAAGCGTGGGGGTTGTGCATCGTGAGCTCACCGCGCATGCCAGCCCCCAGCTGCTGCTGGCCGACCTGGCTGCAGCGGGCACCGCCATGCGAAAGGCGAAGGGTGACGCCAGCGGGCGGCTGGTCGTCTATGACGAGCAGATGGCGAGCCAGGCCAAGCGCCGGGCCACCCTGGAGAACCGGCTCTCGACGGCAGTCGCTCTTGACCTGGTGGAGGTCCACTTCCAACCCGTCGTGTCCGTCCGAACGGGAGTGCTCGGCGGGGTGGAGGCGCTGGCCCGCTGGCACGATGACGTACTGGGCAATGTGTACCCGACCGAGTTCGTGGCGGTGGCCGAGGAGTGTGCGCTCATCTCGACGTTAGGGCGCCATCTTCTGCGGGCGGCCTTGGAGGGGGCCGTGACCTCGGGACTGATCGGGCAAGGGCTGTCGGTGGCGGTCAACGTCTCCACCCTCCAGCTGCGCTCGCACGGCTTCATCGACACGGTCGCGCAGGCGCTCGCCGAGACGTCCGTGCCGGCCGAGCAGCTCGTCCTCGAGGTCACCGAGTCGGTCTTCGTGCGCACCAACGACCCGGCCGTGCGCACCCTGGCGGGGCTGGCCCAGCTCGGGGTGCGGCTCTCGCTAGACGACTTCGGCACCGGGTACTCCTCGCTGGGCTACCTGACGCGGCTGCCGGTCTCGGCGCTCAAACTCGACCGTTCCCTGACCGCCCGGCTCTCCGAGACGGCCGTCTGGGCGGTCGCCCGGTCGGTGGTCGACATGGCCGGAGCACTAGGGCTGGCTGTGGTCGTGGAGGGCGTCGAGACGTACGAGGAGCTGAACAGCGCCCGGCGCCTCGGCGCCGACCAGGTGCAGGGCTGGTACTACAGCCCGGCCCTCACCGCGCCCGAGCTGGGCAGGGTGTTGTCCGGAGAGGCCGGAATGCAGGCTTATCGAGCTACTTCGTGACGGTCCACAAATGCGATTAACCTGGATGAAAAACCTTATGGGCGATATTTCATGATCAAAAGAATTATTCTTCTCTGATCGTCCAGCTGGATTAGCCCGTTGGTTGTCTTTCCCACAGACGGAGTAAAGACTCGGGCACACGCGACGATCTATCCCCTTGTGTTGATACGCGACATCGCGTTCATGTTGGGGGGCATGGCGTGATAGCACTCCCACGATCGATCACTGCCGTCGTGACCCTGGCTCTTTCAGGTGCTCTGGCAACGGCAGTTCTCGGGATGTCGGGGCTCGACGAGGCAGGGCTGCTCGGCGCCTGCCTCTGTGTGCTGGTCGGTGTGTTCAGCGGCCTGAAAGCCGTTCGGACGTCGCGCGCCGAGGGCCGCAAGTTCCGGTTCTTCGCAGGCCTGACGATGCTGGGCTGCGGCGTGGGATGCCTGCTCGACGTGTGCCGCTCGGTGCTGCCCGGATGGCTCTATGCGGCAAGCTACGTCGGCTTCGCCATCGTGGTCACCACCCTGTTCGGGATGGCAGTATCCCGGCTGCCTGCCTCGCGTCTTCCCTTGCAACGCAACCGGATCGCCGCTGAGACGCTGATGATCGGCACGGCCGGCGGCGGCGCCCTCTACCGGGTGATGGTTTTGAATCATGCCGGGGCGGGCCATCAGTATGTGCTGCAGTTCCTGCTGGCGGTGTTCGTCGGCGTCATGGGGTTGGCCATCGTGGCTGCCACCATCGAGAGCCGGCGTGGCATGTGGCTGGCGAGCCTCGGTGTCGTGGCGTTGGGCTCCGGCCAGGCTGCGGCGATCGGAGCCATGCAGTTCGGCTGGGCCGACTGGCCTGCCCGCGCCATGGCACTTGTGGGTTGGGCGGCCGCCGTGGCGGGTGTGTTCCGGGTTCCGCCCACCGCACCGCACTTCAGCGAACGCGCCATCGCCGCGCTCGAGCAACGGCATCTGGCCATCGTGGGCACGGTGATCGTGACAGCGGCCGTGGCCGGCACGATCATGTTCATCGTCATTCGCCGTCCTTACCTGGACTCGGGCAACATCACGCTCATCGTCCTATTCTTCGTCGGTCTGTGGTGGCGGGAGATCACCCGGGCGCGACAGTCAGGTCAGATGCTGGCGATTTTGCACGAACAGGCTCAACACGATCCCCTGACTTCTTTGGGCAATCGACGGGCGCTGCGTGGTTGGCTGCAGGAGCTGGCCGAGCTGGGCGGCTCGCCGGTGGCGCTGATGACCATCGATCTCGACGGCTTCAAGGACGTGAACGATCTCGCTGGTCACCAGGTGGGCGACCAGGTGCTGCAGGTGGTGGCCGAAGACCTGCGAGAACTCGCCGGTCGCAGCGGCGGCAGGGTGTACCGGTTGGGGGGCGACGAGTTTGCTGTCGTGCTGCCGGCCGAAGCCTTGCAGGCGGCTGCCGTGGCCGAACGCAGCGTCGAAACGGTCCGCGAGGCGGCTGCCTCTGTCAGTGGCGCGGTCAACACGTCGGTGGGGGCCAGCGTGGGCCTTCGTCACGTTCCGCTCGCCGACCTCGATGAGGAGAGGCTGCTTGCGGGGCTCACCGAGTCGGGGCACGCGATGCGTTCGGCCAAGCGCAGCGGTCGCGGTCGCGTGGTGATCTTCGACGAGCAGTTGCAGGCGTCGCGTCGACGGGCCAAGGAGGTGGAGCATCGGTTGCGCTCGGACGAGTTCGGACCTGAGGTGCATTACCAGCCGGTGGTCTCGCTGGTCACGGGACGGATGGTCGGAGTCGAGGCGCTGGCTCGTTGGCAGGACGCCGAACTCGGCCTCGTGCCGCCGAACGAGTTCGTCGAGGTCGCCGAGCAGGGCGGCCTCATCCTCGAGCTGGGCGAGCGCATCCTGCGGATGGCCCTCATGGGTGCACGTGAGGCGGGACTCGTGGAGCGAGGGATGACCATCGCCGTCAACGTCTCGACGCTACAACTGCGCTCACCCGGTTTCGTCACGACCGTGGCCGACGCGCTGGCCTGCGCTCGGGTGCCTTCGTCGTCCCTGGTGATCGAGGTGACCGAGTCGGTGTTCGTGCGCACCGACGACCCGGCGACCCTGTCGCTGCAGCGATTGGTGGCGATGGGCGTCTCGGTGGCGCTCGACGACTTCGGCTCGGGCTACGCCTCGTTTGGCTGTCTGTCGCGGCTGCCCGTACAGATCATCAAGCTCGACCGGTCGCTGACGGCGGGATTCGACGATCCCCGCACGCTTGCGATCGCCCGGTCGGTGCTCGAGATGGCCCGCGGCCTGGGGCTAGGCGTGGTGGTGGAGGGCATCGAGTCCGTGCGGCAACAGGAGGTCGCCCGCTCCCTCGGGGCCGAGCATGCGCAGGGCTGGCTATATGCCAAGGCGCTGTCACTGGAGGCGCTCAACACATTCATCGCAGCCCAGGAGAAGCTCATGGTTATCCAGCGTCATTCGCAGAGCGCCTGACCGGCTCGGCCGCAGCCGCGCGGCACGAGCTCTGCTTCGATGCCGCTGCCGAGCTTCGGGACGTGTCGAGCAGACCACGCAACCCGGTGCATACACCGCAGGCTTCGCGCGACAGGATGAAGGCATGACCAACCCGAAGACCTCTGAACGGGACCTTGCGGCACCCGGCGCGCCTGCGGGCGGTGCTGCTCCGATCGTCACACTGCCAGAGCAGTTCTGGATCGATGCTCTCGGCGAGCGGCCGGGGATGCGGCTCGCGGTCTGGGACGTCCGTTCGCCAGTGGGTGCGGCCGTCGACGACCTCGACGCCGTACGGCTTGTGGTCCTGCCCTACCTGCACTCACCGACGGCACTGTCGGAAGTGGCCGGGCTGGCGAACCTCGTCGCGGTCCAGACGTTGACGGCCGGCTTCGACGGCCTTGTCGGCCAGCTGCCGCCAGGAATCGCGTTGTGCAACGCGGCGGGAGTGCACGACGCGAGCACGTCCGAGCTGGCTGTCGGGCTCATCATCGCCGGGCAGCGCGGCATCGGCGTGGCCGCCCGCGAGCAGCTGGCGGGGGAGTGGAACCCGGTGAGCAGGCCCTCGGTAGCCGATCGCCGGGTGCTGCTGGTGGGCGTTGGTTCCGTGGGGACGGCCGTTGCCAAGCGACTGGAGCCGTTCGAGGTCTTCATCACCCGGGTGGGCACCACGGCGCGTGCCGATGAGCTGAGTGAGCGGTTCGGCGACGTGCACGGCATCGACGAGCTGCCGGAACTGTTGCCCAACCACGACATCGTCGTGTTGAGCGTGCCGCTGACCGAGCAGACCACAGGACTCTTCGACGCCGAGCAGCTGTCCCGGATGCCCGACGATGCCTTGCTGGTCTCGGTGGCCCGCGGCCCCGTCGTCGACACCGATGCCCTGACCGCCGAAGTGCTCTCCGGCCGGCTGAGGGCTGCGCTCGATGTCATCGACCCCGAGCCGTTCCCGGCCGACCACCCGCTGCGGCAGGCGCCGGGCCTCCTGCTGACCCCGCACAACGGCGGCAACTCCAGTGCCTTCGTCCCGCGGGCCATCCGGATGCTCAACTCCCAACTCGACCGGCTGGTGGCCGGGCAGCCGCTCGCCAACGTCGTCAGCTGAGTGCCCCACATCTGAGTTCGCCCAACGGAGGAGATTGCTGATGCCCCTGGTACGTATCGACGTGTTGCAGACCCGTCCCGAAGGCTTCGCCGAGCAGGTGGGAGACGTGGTCTACCGGGCAATGATGAGCGAGCTCAACGTGCCGCCGGCTGATAACTTCCGGGTCGCCACAAGCCATCCCGCAGGCGGATTGACCTATGACCCGAACTATCTGGGTATCGAACGCACCGACGGCATCGTGTTCATCCAGATCACGCTCAATGCCGGTCGCAGCGTAGAGCTCAAGAAGGCTTTCTATGCGACCTTGGCCAAGACTCTGCACTCCGAGCTGGAGGTGCGTCCGGAGGACGTCCTGATCAACCTTGTCGAGGTGCCCAAGGAGAACTGGTCTTTCGGGCTGGGCGAGGCTCAGTACGCCTAGCGCGACAGGTCAGCGATCTCGCAGCACGAGATAGGCGCTCAACACCAGGGCAGCCACGATGATCGCTGCGATCACGGCGGCGGCGATCTTCCAGGGGCTCCACGGCCGCTGGCCCTGCACCTCGCCGGTGGCGCCGTTGATGAACACCTGGAAGGGCCGGCCGTTGAAGGTGACGGTGAGCAGCCACACGGGCAGCAGCAACTGCGCGAAAAGCAGTGCCTGGTAAGAGATCTCACGAGAGTCGATGCGCTGCTGGTCGCCGCCGATGTCGCGGCGGATGGTGCTGTCGATGCCGGCTTCGATCTCGCCGCGGGCACCTTGCTCGAACCGTTGCCCGGCGTCGAGGTCGTAGGTGCGCCGCAGGTGCCCGGCGACGTACTCGGGCGAATACGGGCGCACCTCGGGCATCGGCCACGGTTCGAGCTCATCGACCTTGTGGGCGTCGAGACCCGTATTGGCAGACTCGACGACGTCGGTGAACGAATTCTGGACCACTCCGGAGGTCCACGACCAATTCGTGCGGACCTCGGTGCGTTGCTTGTCGCCCTGGCCCACGGTCACCGTGTAGTTGTCGCCACGCTGACCTGAGTACTGCGTGGTGGTCTTGGCGTCGTAGCTGAAATAGCTGAGATAGATGCTCGTGAACGAGCCGACCTGGCGGTACTTCTTGAATTCCGTGGGGGCGAACCTGCGGCTGTTGATCCACTCGGTGATCTTGGCGCGGGCGGTGCGTTCGTCGATGAAGAACGGAATCACGCCGTCGACCGGTAGCCGGGCGGGGGAGTTCTGCACGTCGTCGCGTTGGATCGGGGTGGCGCAGTACGGGCAGCGGGTGGCGGTGAGGGTGCCGTCGAACTGCGTGATGCCTCCACAGCTCTGGCACACGACCTCTCTGCCGGAGAACGTGTGCGCGGCACTGGCCGCGTTCAGTTGGGCCATCGCCGTGCCCAGATCGCGCTTGGCCACGCCGCGTCTGGCGTCTGCGGTCAGCGCCTGGGTGGTGCCGCAGGCGGGGCAGCGCAACAGTTGCGACGCGGGATCGAACGCCAGATCTGCGCCGCAGTTCGGGCACGGATAGGTCCGCGTCTCCTCGGTGGTGTGCAGCACCGCCGCGTCCCGGAGAGCTCCCGGGTCGGGCAGGGGCTCGGGCGTAGGCAAGGGCGGGGGTGTGGGCAACGGCGGTGGAACGGCCGGCCCGGGTTGCTGCTCCGCCGGCCCACCCGTTGCCGTCACGGCGTGGGCGGTGCCTGGTCTTGCACCGCCGGGGGCTGATCTTGCGGTGGCGGCGCGTCCTGCGGGGTTGCGGTGACTGTGGGCGGCAGGGGCGGCGGGACGGGGGCGAAGAGCCCGTTGAGCTCGGCCACGGCGCCGGCAGGCGTCCAGGCCGGCATGCCCTCCGCCCAGACGAGTGACTCCTTGGTCACGTTGCCCGCCTGGATGCCCCCACGCAGCTGGTCGGTCGTGAACGGACCCTGCTGAGCGCCGCCGATGGCCACGAAGAAGGTTCTGCCACCGGGCAGCGGCGGAGGAGCGGCTCCAGGCCGGCCACCCAGCGAGCCCATGGCCTGGCCGGCCAGCTGGGCCCCGAGGGCTGCTCCCATCCCGGCGGACATCAGGTCGCCCATCGGGCCGCCACCCTGGTTGCCGGCTGCGGTGACCATGGCCTGTGCCGCCATGGCCTGCTGGTAGCGCTGCATGTCGCCGACGTTGTTGGCCCAACCGGCGGCTTCCACGCCGCGGGCCACGCCGCGGGTCATCGCCTGGGTGACCTCGTCGGGCAGCGAGATGTTTACCGTGACGGAGTCGATGCCCAGGCCGTACTCGTCGTCGACCCGCTCGGCGACGAACGTGCGTAGTTGTTCGGAGAGCTCGACCTGCCGGCCCTGCAGGTCGATGACGCCGAGCTTGGTCGACATCACCAGGTCGGAGAAGGCCAGAGTGATCACCCGGCGCAACAACTCGGCGATCTCGTCGATGTCGACGCCGGAATCGCTGCCGATCACCTGCTTGAGAAAGATCTCGGGATCGATGACCCGCACCACGCACAGGCCGTTGGCACGCAACTGCACCATCTTGAAGTCGGGGTCGCGAACCGTGACGGGACTGGCTGTGCCCCAGCGGAAGTCGGTGATCGGCCGGGTGTTGATGAAGTAGACCTCACTGCGGAACGGTGAGTTGAAGCCGTGCGGCCAGCCTTGGATCGTGGACAGGATGGGCAGGTTCTCGGTGGTCAGCTCGTACATGCCCGGCCCGAACCGGTCGGCCAGCTTGCCGGTGTGCACGAAGACGGCTTCCTGGCCCTCGCGCACGATCAGCTTGGCGCCGTTCTTGATCTCGTTCTGATAGCGCGGAAAACGCCAGGCGAGCGTGGTGCGTGAATCGTCGAGCCATTCGATGACGTCGACGAGTTCGCCGCGGAGCTTGTCCATCAATCCCATGACGCATCCCCCTCAGAAGGTGCTGATCGCGGTGCGGTTCCGCACAGGCAGCATAGGTCGAGCCGGGCCGTTTCGGGCCGGCTTTGGCACCACCTGCTACTCGGTGGGCCCGTCTACTCGCTACTCGATGGGCCCGTCTACTCGGCGCAGGCCGGTCTACTCGGCGGGCTCGGCGTAGGTCCCGCTCAGCACCGCTCGCCCGATCGCCTTGAAGGCCAGGTTGAACGACACCACCGCCAGGCTGGCGTCGGCGTCGACTCCGAGGCTGTCGAGCGCCACCGCGTGCACCACGAAATAGTACCGGTGGGGGTGGTCGCCGGCCGGGGGAGCGGCACCCTCGAAACCGCGCGTCCCACCGTCGGCGCGCACGTGAAAGGCGTTGCCCGGCAACGAGGCCGACGCCGCACCCGCACCGGCGTCGAGCGTGGTGACGTCGGCTGGCAGGTCTACCAGGCCCCAGTGCCAGTAGCCCGAGGGGGTAGGCGCGTCGGGGTCGAAGCAGGTGACGACGAAGCTCTTGGTGCCCTCGGGCGCGCCGCTCCACGACAGTTGCGGCGACGTGTTGCCCTTGGCGGCCACCTGCGCGTCGGCGAGTGTGGCGCCCTGGGCAAGGTCGCTGCTGGTCAGGGTGAACGACGGCAGGGCAGGCATCAGCGAGTAGGGATCGGGAGGCACTGGGCGGTCGAGGCTCATGGCGATGAACTTATCCAAACCCGCTGCCGTCAGGCAGTCCTGGCATGATCTTCTGCCGGTCGCTGGTGAAAGCCCGTGAGGACGGGCCAGCGACGGCTCGCGCGAGCAGGGCGTGGAAGGGCGGACACGCCTAGACTCCCGACATGTCGCAGGAGACCCAGACCCGTGAGGCCAGCCCAGCCGTCGATCTCAAGCCGCGCAGCCGTGAGGTCACCGACGGGCTGGAGAAGACGGCCAGCCGGGGCATGTTGCGCGCGGTGGGCCTGGGCGATGAGGACTTCGCGAAACCCCAGGTGGGAGTGGCCTCGTCGTGGAACGAGATCACCCCCTGCAACCTCTCGCTCGACCGGCTCGCCAAGGCGGTGAAGGACGGCGTGCACGCCGCCGGCGGGTATCCGCTGGAGTTCGGCACCATCTCGGTCTCCGACGGCATCTCCATGGGTCACGTGGGCATGCATTATTCGCTGGTGTCGCGCGAGGTGATCGCCGACAGCGTCGAGACGGTCATGGAGGCAGAACGCCTCGATGCGTCGGTGCTGCTGGCCGGATGCGACAAATCGCTGCCCGGCATGCTCATGGCGGCGGCCCGGCTCGATCTCGCGTCCGTCTTCCTCTACGCGGGCTCGATCCTGCCCGGCGTGGCCAAGCTCTCCGACGGTTCGGAGAAGGAGGTCACGATCATCGACGCTTTCGAGGCCGTGGGCGCCTGCGCACGCGGGCTGATGAGCCGCGCCGACGTCGATGCCATCGAGCGCGCCATCTGCCCGGGCGAGGGGGCCTGTGGCGGGATGTACACCGCCAACACCATGGCCTCGGCCGCCGAGGCGCTTGGCATGTCGCTGCCGGGTTCTGCTGCCCCGCCGGCCACCGACCGGCGCCGCGACGGCTTCGCCCGCCGTTCGGGCATGGCCGTCGTGGAGATGCTGCGTCAGGGCATCACCGCCCGCGACGTGATGACCAAGCAGGCCTTCGAGAACGCCATCGCGGTGGTGATGGCCTTCGGCGGCTCCACCAATGCCGTGCTGCATCTGCTGGCGATCGCGCACGAGGCGAAGGTCGACCTCTCGCTCGACGACTTCGCCCGGATCGGCGCCAAGGTGCCGCACCTGGCCGACGTCAAGCCGTTCGGCCGGCACGTGATGTTCCACGTCGACCGCATCGGCGGGGTGCCCGTGGTGATGAAGGCCCTGCTCGACGCGGGCCTGATGCATGGCGACGTGCTCACCGTGACCGGCCGGACGATGGCCGAGAACCTCACCGAGCTGGCACCCCCCGAGCTGGACGGCACCGTGTTGCGCCGGCTCAGCAACCCGATTCACGCCACCGGTGGCATCACCATCCTGCACGGATCGTTGGCCCCCGACGGCGCGGTGGTGAAGTCCGCAGGCTTCGATTCCGACGTCTTCGAAGGCACCGCAAGGGTTTTCGACGGCGAGCGCGCGGCCATGGACGCCTTGGAAGACGGCACGATCACCGCCGGCGACGTCGTGGTGATCAGGTACGAAGGCCCCAAGGGCGGCCCGGGTATGCGCGAGATGCTCGCCATCACGGGCGCGATCAAGGGCGCCGGGCTGGGCAAGGACGTGCTGCTGCTCACCGACGGCCGCTTCTCGGGCGGCACCACCGGCCTGTGCGTCGGGCACGTATGCCCCGAGGCGGTGGACGGTGGCCCGATCGCCGTGGTGCGCGACGGCGACCGGATCAGGCTCGACGTGGCCAACGCGACCCTCGACGTGCTCGTGCCGGCGGACGAGCTGGCCGCCCGGCTGACCGGGTTCAGCGCCCCCGCCCCCAAGCACGATCGTGGCGTGCTCGCCAAGTACGCCAAGCTCGTGGGCCCGGCCTCCGGCGGGGCGGTCTGCGACTGACGGGCGGCCGGCACCTAGGCCCTGCGCGCGACGATAGTCCCAGCCCCCAGCCACGTCGCGCGTGAGCTGGCGTAATACGGTGGGCGACGACCCGAGAATGCGACGACGTCCCGCGCCGGGCCGCCGGAGCCGTGGCGTCCACGATGCGAAACGCAGCGTCCGGGATTTGACATGCCGCGTGCGGGAGGGTTGGGTTGGGAATGTGCCCAGCGACAGGACCAACCACGTCCTCGTACTCGGCCGGCGCGCGTAGCCGGTTCGATCTTCGCTGCGCGCGCTACCCCTCCAGAGCCCACCCGGCCTGAGGGGTTTTTTCGTGCCACACCTCGGCGCGTTGCAGAGTTAGCTGACCAGGTGGGTCAGTTCGGTTCAGACGGTGGGCCCATCGGCCCACCACGGTAAGGAGTACGTGATGGCGAGCCCGTCAGATGCCGCCCCCCGTCCGGGGCCTGCCCGCCCGGCTGCGCGAGCGCCGCAGCCCGAGCCCGAGGTGATGACCGGGGCCCAGAGCCTCGTCCGCTCGTTGGAGCAGGTAGGCGTCGAGGTCGTCTTCGGCATTCCCGGCGGGGCCATCCTGCCTGCCTACGACCCGCTGCTCGACAGCGAGACAGTGCGTCACATCCTCGTGCGGCACGAGCAGGGCGCCGGACACGCGGCGCAGGGCTACGCGCAGGAGACCGGCCGGGTCGGCGTCTGCATGGCCACCTCAGGCCCCGGCGCCACCAACCTCGTCACCCCCATCGCCGACGCCTACATGGACTCGGTGCCCATGGTGGCCATCACGGGTCAGGTCGCCACGTCGCTGATCGGCACGGACGGCTTCCAGGAGGCCGACATCGCCGGCATCACCATCCCGGTGACCAAGCACAACTACCTCGTCACCCACGCCGAAGACATCCCGCGGACCATCGCCGAGGCGTTCCACATCGCCTCCACCGGTCGGCCCGGTCCGGTGCTCGTCGACATCGCCAAGGACGCGTTGCAAGCCAAGACGGTCTTCGTGTGGCCCACCAAGCTCGACCTGCCCGGCTACCGTCCCGTCACCCGGCCGCACGGCAAGCAGGTGCGTGAGGCCGCCCGGCTCATCGCCGCCGCCCGCCGCCCCGTGCTCTACGTGGGTGGCGGCGTCGTCAAGGCCGAGGCGAGTGAGGTGCTGCGCGAGCTCGTCGACCTCACCCAGGCCCCGGTGGTCACCACCCTGATGGCCCGGGGTGCCCTGCCCGATAGCCACCCGTCGCACCTGGGCATGCCCGGCATGCACGGCAGCGTGGCCGCGGTCACCGCCTTGCAGAAGGCCGACCTCATCGTCAGCCTCGGTGCGCGCTTCGATGACCGGGTCACCGGCCAGCTGTCGACCTTCGCACCCAACGCCACCATCGTGCACGCCGACATCGACCCGGCCGAGATCGGTAAGAACCGCGCCGTCGACGTGCCCATCGTGGGCGACGCCAAGGAGGTAATCACCGAGCTCGTCACCGCGGTGACGGCCGAGCACGAGGCGGGCAACACGCCCCGTCTCGACGCCTGGTGGCGCACCCTCGACGAGATCCGTCACACCTACCCCCTCGGGTACACCCCCACCGAGGACGGCCACCTGTCGCCGCAGCTCGTCATCGAGCGGCTGGGCAAGATCGCCGGCCCCGACGCCACCTATGTGGCGGGGGTGGGCCAGCACCAGATGTGGGCGGCGCAGTTCATCGGCTACGAGCGCCCGCGCTCGTGGATCAACTCCGGTGGCCTGGGCACCATGGGGTTCTGCGTCCCCGCCGCCATGGGTGCCAAGGTCGGCAACCCCGACCGCGTGGTGTGGGCGATTGACGGCGACGGCTGCTTCCAGATGACCAATCAGGAGCTGGCCACCTGCGCCATCGAGGGCATCCCCATCAAGGTGGCCGTCATCAACAACTCCAGCCTCGGCATGGTGCGTCAGTGGCAGACCCTGTTCTACGAAGGCCGCTACTCCAACACCGACCTCAAGACCGGCACCGGCGTCGAAGCGGGCCTTCGCATTCCCGACTTCGTCAAGCTCGCTGAGGCCTACGGCTGCGTGGGTCTGCGCTGCGAGCGGGAGGAAGACCTCGACGCGGTCATCGAGGCGGCCATGGCCGTCAACGATCGGCCCGTGGTGATCGACTTCCTGGTCAGCCGCGACGCCATGGTGTGGCCCATGGTGCCCGCCGGCGTGAGCAACGACGACATCCAGGTTGCCCGGGGCATGTCTCCCACCTGGGACCGCGACGAGGAGGTCGCTGGCGCATGAGTCGGCATACCTTGTCAGTTCTCGTGGAGGACAAACCCGGCGTGCTCACCCGCGCCGCCGGCCTGTTCGCCCGCCGCGGGTTCAACATCCATTCCCTGGCCGTCGGCCCCACCGAACACTCCGATATCTCCCGGATGACGGTTGTCGTCGAGGTGGAGGGCCTGCCTCTGGAGCAGGTCACCAAACAGCTCAACAAGCTGGTGAACGTGCTCAAGGTGGCCGAGCTCGAGCCGGGCGCCTCGGTGCACCGCGAGCTGATCCTGGTGAAGGTGCGCGCCGATTCCACCCAGCGCTCCAGCGTGCTGGAGGTGGTGAACCTCTTCAGGGCCAAGGTCATCGACGTGTCCACCGAGTCCGTCACCATCGAGGCCACCGGCGACTCCGACAAGATCGACGCCCTGCTGCGGGTGCTGGAGCCGTACGGCATCCGCGAACTCGTCAAGTCGGGCCTGGTCGCGCTCGGACGTGGCCCACGGTCGTTGACCGACCGCTCATCGCGCTCCTGAGCGCATAACCAGAGCTCCATCACGAAGCGAATTCCCAACCGAGGAGAGTGCCCCAAAGTGGCAGCAGAGATGTTCTACGACAACGACGCCGACCTGTCCGTGCTGCAGCAGCGCAAGGTCGCCGTCATCGGCTACGGCTCACAGGGACACGCCCACGCCCTGAGCCTGCGCGACTCCGGCGTCGACGTTCGCGTCGGCCTGGCCGAGGGTTCCAAGAGCCGTGACAAGGCCGCGGCGGAGGGCCTACGGGTGCTGTCGGTGGCCGACGCGTGCGCCGAGGCCGATGTGATCATGCTGCTCACGCCCGATCACGTGCAGCGGCACGTGTACAAGGAATCCATCGAACCCCACCTCACCGCCGGCAAGGCGCTGTTCTTCGGGCACGGCTTCAACATCCGGTTCGGCTACATCAAGCCGCCGGCCGACGTGGACGTCTGCATGGTCGCGCCCAAGGGCCCGGGGCACCTCGTGCGCCGCGAGTTCGTCGACGGCCGTGGCGTTCCGGTGATCGTGGCTGTGGAGCAGGACGCCACCGGCAACGCCTGGGCACTGGCCCTGGCCTACGCCAAGGCCATCGGCGGCCTGCGGGCCGGCGGCATCAAGACCACGTTCACCGAAGAGACCGAGACCGACCTGTTCGGTGAGCAGGCCGTGCTCTGCGGTGGCATGAGCCAGCTCGTCATGTATGGCTTCGAGACCCTCACCGAGGCCGGCTACCAGCCCGAGGTGGCCTACTTCGAGTGTCTGCACGAGCTCAAGCTCATCGTCGACCTGATGTACGAGGGCGGCATCGCCAAGCAGCGTTGGAGCGTCTCCGACACGGCCGAGTACGGCGACTACGTCTCGGGCCCGCGGGTGATCGATGAGCACGTCAAGGACAACATGAAGGCGATCCTGGCCGACATCACGAGCGGCAAGTTCGCCGCGCGGTTCATCGCCGACCAGGACAACGGAGCCGTCGAGTTCACGTCGCTGCGGGCCAAGGGCGAGGCGCACCCGATCGAGGCCACCGGCCGTGAGCTGCGCAAGCTCATGGCGTGGGTCAAGTCGTCCGACGACGACTACAGCGAGGGCACCGCCGCGCGCTGAACCCTTCGATCGACCCGCCGCCCCACCCGTGATGTCAACGGGTGGGGCGGTTTTTGTCTTCGCGTCGGAAATGCGCCCGACCCCCGCTGTACAGGCCGGCTCTGGCCCGAGTGAAAGAGGCAACACTTAATCCCACTAACTTGACAGTCTTGATAGAGAATCCTAGGGTTTTCGAGTCAGGTCAAGAGATCCAGCGTGAAGTTCCGGCTAGCTGGGCGGCAACCCTCATGAAGCGGCGGGGTGCCCCGGAAATAGACCAGGCGTACCACCAACCGGTGGCTGCGCAAGCGAGTGGGCAACCAGCCCCTGTCCGAAGGACCTTCCCCCATGACCACCAGTTGTCGACGCTGATCCCGCTCCCCGTTCAGCGTCCCATTCCTGGCTAGGCGGCCCGGCTGTCGGTGTCTTTCGCGACCCGTTGCACAGCTCACGCGCGCCCGAACTCTAGATCGCGACCTTGCGTCGGGTCGACGATCCATCTGTCAAACCCACACGGAGAGAACAACCATGCCTCGTACCAAACTCCTTCTCAGTGCCCTGGCGAGCGTAGCCGCGGTCACTGTGATCAGCGGCTGCTCGTCCAGCGCCGCGACCCCTGAGAACTCCAAACCGTCGGTCGGCGTCGGCTACTTCCAGAGCGCGACCCTCGGGCCGGAGGTACTGGTCGCGGGCAATCCCGACCTGAGCAGCAAGGTCGACGGCACACTGAAGCTCACCCCCATCGATTCCGGCGTCGCCGGTCTCGCCGAATTGCGCGGGGGCGCTTTTCCCTTCGTCTCCGGGGTCGGCAACCCACCGGTGGTGGGTGCGATCGCCAACAACACCGCTTTCAAGGTGATCTATGCCGAATACTTCGATGCCGCCCAGCTGGTCGTCGGCCCGTCGATCACGTCGAACGCCGACCTGGCCGGCAAGACGATCGGCGACCTGCAAGGTTCCTCGGAGGACTTCGAGATCCGCGGCTGGCTATCGAAGAACGGATTGACCGACTCGGTGAAAGTCGTCGGCTTTCCGAGTGAGGCAGCGGTGGCCGCCGCCTTCAAAGCGAACCGGATCGACGCGGGCTACGTGGAGATCGCCCAGGCACAGGATCTGAAGGCGAACAATTCCGGTCGCCAAGTGGTGACCGCCGAAGAGATCGCCAAGCTGGGCTTCCCGTCGCTCAACATCCTCGCCGTCACCGATGACTTCGCCAAGGCGCATCCCGCCGTGGTGCAACAGTTCGTCTGCCAGGTGATGAAGGCACAAACCATCGCCCCGGGCAGCAAGGGCACGGACTACATCAAGCGGGCCTCGTCCGTCGTGGGCGCACCAGCGGACCAGGCCGTCAAGGCGACGACGGTCATCCCGTTCGTCTCGGCGGCCGATCAGGCGTCCTGGTTCAACGGTCCCTCGGGAGGGGTGAGCGACGGGCAGATCGCAAAGTCCTACGCGCTGACCGCTCAGTTCCTCAAAGACCAGGGCCGGGTCACGTCGGTGCCGAGCGAGTCGCAGATCGCCGCTCACCTCGACGCCAGCTACGCGCAGCAAGCACTCAAGGACGGATGCAACTCATGACCATCACGCAGACCAAGGCAGCACGCGGCGAGGCAGACGTCGTCATCTCGCGGGTCGGAAAGTCCTTCCAGGCCAGGTCACGCCTCGCCGGGGCCCGTCAAGCACTCGACGGGTTCGATCTGAGCGTGCGACCGGGTGAGTTCCTCTGCCTGCTCGGGCCCTCCGGATGCGGCAAATCGACGCTGCTGCAGTTGCTTGCGGGCTTTTCCAAGCCGGACGCGGGCGAGGTGCTGGTCGGCGGGGAGCAGGTGGACGGCCCCGGGCCGGAGCGAGGGGTGCTCTTCCAGACCCCGATGCTCTTCCCGTGGCTGACCGTGCTGGGCAACGTCCTGTACGGGCCCCGCGCCCGTGGTGAGCTGACCCCCGAGGTGCGCGAACGCGCCAACGAGCTCCTGGAGACCGTGGGGCTCGCGAAGTCGGCGCACGCCTATCCGCATGAGCTTTCCGGCGGGATGCGGCACCGGGCGGCCTTCGCTCGCGTGCTCATCAACCGCCCGCAGCTGCTGCTGATGGACGAGCCGTTCGGTGCGCTGGACGCCATCACCCGGGTGGCGATGCAGAAGTTCCTTCTGGACCTGTGGCAACGCGACCGGATCACGATCGTGTTCGTCACCCACGACGTGGAGGAGGCCGTGCTGCTGGGCGACCGGATCTGCGTCATGTCGGGCTCGCCCGGACGCACCCGGGCGACCTTCGACATCGACCTGCCACGGCCACGGGATCTGGCCGTGACGGAGACCCTGGAATTCGTCGCCCTCAAGCGCCAGGTGCGCGAGGCGCTCGAGGAGAGTGAGTGAAGCCATGGCCCTCACCGAAGTGACTACCGCGCGACCGCCCAAGGTGCCCGGTGTGCCCGAAAGAGTCGCGCCCCCGCGCGCCCGGCGTGCGGGAGCCTCCCGTCGACCGCTGTACGGCGCTCTGGGCGTCGTCTTGGCCCTGATCGTCTGGGAGGCGCTGGCCTACCTGAAGAACGACCCGGTCATCCTGCCCACGGTGCAGTCGACCGCTGCGGCCTTCTGGCACTACCTCTCGAACCCGTACCCCGCAGCTCAGGGCATGCCGCTGTGGCAGCACGCCCTGGTCAGCATCGGCCGGATCCTGCTCGGTTGGTCGTCCGGCGTCGTCATCGGCGTCGTCATCGGCGGGGTGATGGCATCGATCCCGGTGATCAGGCACCTGATCGACCCGCTGATCGAGCTGAGCCGGCCGCTGCCGCCGCTGGCGTTCATCCCGCTGTTCATCGTCTGGTTCGGGATCGGGGAGCTCTCCAAGTTCATGCTGATCCTGGTGGGGGTCGTGCCGATCGTGATCGTGGCGACCGTGTCGGCCTTGGACGACGTCCCCGGTGAGCTGGTGCAAGCCGGTCGGAGTCTGGGTGCCAGCCCGCTGTGGGCCCTGGTGTCGGTGCGGGTTCGCGCCGCGCTGCCGGGAATCATCACCGGTGCCCGCCTAGCCATGGGCGCGGCGTGGACCAGCATCGTCGCCGTCGAAATGATCGCTGCCACCAGTGGACTCGGATTCCTGATCAACAACGCCGGAGTGAATCTGCAGACCCAACTGGTTCTCAGCGGCATCGTCTCGATCTCGTTGGTCGGCATTGCCTTCGACAGTCTCTTGCGATTGGCCAGGAAGCGACTCGACCCGACCGCCCGCTAGACCGCCTTGACAGCACCCACCTGAATCGCATTCCCCCACTTGGAGCCTGCAGAGGAATCTCAATGACCACCACATTTTCTTCCGACCTCAGCACCCAGCTTCGTCTGGAACCGCTCGGCCCGTCGTTCGGCGCGAACGTGCACGGCATCGACCTGCGCACGCTGTCGGATCGGGACGTCATCGCCGTGCATGACGCCCTGGTCGCGCACAAGGTGCTGTTCTTTTCCGAGCAGGAACTGACCGATGTCGATCAGGTGGCGCTCGGCAACCAGCTCGGCACCCTGACGGCCGGTCACCCGGTGGCCAAGACGTCAGCCGAACACGCCGAGATCTACCAGATCGATAGCAGCGATCCGGAGTTCTCCTTCTCCGATGAATGGCACACCGACGTCACCTTCGTCGAACAGCCTCCGGCGGCTTCGATCCTGCGGGCGGTACGACTGCCGCCCACCGGGGGAGACACCAGCTGGGCGGACAGCCAGGCGGCGTACGACTCGCTCGCCGCACCCGTCCGGGAGCTGGTCGACCAGCTCACGGCGGTGCACGACGGCAACCGGGAATGGGGACTCTACTTGCGCCGCAACAGCAATCGCGGCAACGAATGGGACGGCAAGGTGGTTACCGAGCTGCCGCCCGTCGTTCACCCCGTCGTTCGGGTACACCCGGAGACCGGGCGCAAGGGGCTCTTCGTCAACCCCGGCTTCACGTCGCACATCGTCGGCGTGTCCGACGCGGAGAGCCGGGGGATCCTCGACCTGCTGTTTGCGCACCTCACCAAGCCCGAGCACACCATCCGTCACCGATGGGCGCCCGGAGACGTCGGGATCTGGGACAACCGCGCCACCGCCCACTATGCCAACCGCGACTACACCGCCACCCGGATCATGCACCGGGTCACGCTGCAGGGCGATCAGCCGATCGGGCCTTCAACTGCCGGGCGTGGCTACCGGCGCTGAGCCGCTCTCCTGAGGTCGTTGAACGGTGACGTTGTTCGCTGGGATGTCACCAAGGTGGCGACGGATAGGCGAAGAACGTGACAGGTGGACGCGTGATCGCGCCAGGCCACCAGCTCGCCCTGGCCCGGCTGCTGCTGCTCGATCCCGCCAGGGTTGGGGGCTGTCGGCGAGAGCGCACCTGGCCTCACGGGCTGGCCTTGTCCCATCGTCGACACGATCGTTGTAGCGGGTGTGGGTTTTCGTGCTCAGCCGAGATTGCAGGTTCGCGATCGTGTCGACGATGGGACACCGGCCGGGCCTGCCCCGGCAAGATCACCCTCGTCGGGCACTGCTGAGGGTGAGCGAGGTCATCTACCCGCCGCGTGCGGGCAGTGAAGGCGGCCGCTGGGTGGTCGGTCGTTGCTCTCTCGGCGCTTGGATGTCCGGAATCCGGCTCGAACGGTGCCGCGGGCTGGGGTTTTGTGCTCAGCCGATCTTGATCGGCGGGCACTGGCGCCGGATTCCGGACACCGCCCGGGTCTGACCGGGCCTGACCCCGAACGAATCCCCATGCGCACCGCCGTCATCTGGCACAACGACCGCACAAACCCACCAATCCGCCGCGCACTTACAGCCCACGACCACCGACATTCTCGGACTGGGCAAGGCGTGACCCCAGTCCGGCGACTCAGGCCGCCGGGCCGCGGGCCACGAGATGGGCGAGGGCCAGCGCGAGGAGCGTCCACAGCGGACCTAGCAGGCTGGCGACCCCCCAGGTGGCGGCAAGCAGACTTAACGGCGCGAACGCGCAGAAGGCCTCCAGACCCAGGCCGAGCACCAGCACTCCCTCTCTGTTGCGCACGAGCTTTGAGCGGTGCCGGCGGTTGCCCCACAGGTGCACCCCGGGTGGCAGCTGCCGTTGTGCGGCGGCCACCTGCCAGCACAGGAAGACGACCAGCGCGGCAGGCAGCAGTGCCCGCAGCCAATCCGGCGAACCGGCAAGTGCCAGCAGCACGGTGCCGACCACGCACGCCAACGTCGCCCAGCCCAGGCGGGCGTACAACGCGGCGAACGTCGAGTCGAGGGTGTCGCGGATGAGCCGGAGCCCCGGGTTGACCGACATGGCCGAACGCAGGGTCGCTAGCGCCCGGGTGAGGCGACCGCTCGCCATGTCGAGAGCGGCGAGATTGTTCAGCGCGTAGCCATTGGACGGGTCGAGGGCCAGCGCCTGTTCGAAGGCGGCGTGCGCCTGGTCGCGCCGGCCCCGGCTGCGCAGGCAGATGCCCAGCAGGTTGTGCGCGTTGGAGTCCGACGGCGCCAGTCGCACGGCGACCTGCGCCTCGGTGAGAGCCTCGACCCAGTCGCGGTGGCTGTGCAGCGCCCTGGCCAGGTTGTAATGGCTGATGGCGTGATCGGGTGCGCTCTCACACGCCACGCGCGCCGCTTGCACGGCCTCGGCGCTGCGTCCGAGTCTGATCAGCGCATGGACCAGGCTGGCGTAGGCGCTGGTTCCGTCCACCCCGCTGACGATGGCCAGTCGCGCGGCCACGATCGCGTCCCGGCCTCGGTCTTGGGCCAGCAGGCTACGCGCCAACAGGGCCAGCGCCTCGCCGGAATCGGGATGCGAGCGAAGATGCTCGCGAACGAGCCGCTCGGCGTCTACCGGTCGATCGACATCGAGCAGATACTCAGATCTCGCGAGCTCATCTATCTCTCCAGATTAGGCCTGACCTGACGGCATCGACAGCGGGAGCCGGTGTCCGGTGAGCCCTGGCCATCGGACTGGATGGCACACGCTCGCACCTCGATCAGGTCACGTCCACAACGTGGCTACCAGCACGTTCAGCAGCGCCAAACCGCCTGCGGCGTCGAGCAGTCGGGGTGCCGGAGCGCCACGCTTGGCGCGCCCGTTGCTGATCTCGGCGCAAGCCACGACCGCGATCGCCACCACGAGCTTGACGCCGATCTTGACGTGGTTCAGCTTGTCGTCGCCGGCGGCATCCATCTCGGCCAACCCCACCAGCAGCAGGCCGGTGATCAGCTGCAGCCGCGCGCCCCACACCACCATGGAGATCGTCGACGCGCCCAGTCGAATGGCGATCCAACCACCCACCAGGGTGGCCATGCCGAGGAGGTGCGCAGCCACGAACAGGTTGAAGACGATTCCCATGCTCGCCACTGTAGGCGAGCCGATTCGCCACACCGGAAGTGACTGGGTGGCTGGTGTGTGACACCAGCCACCTATGCTCGGTGGCTGTGAGCCAGCATTCACTTGACGGTCCGCCGGTCGTCCTGATCGCGGAGAAGCTGTCGCCGGCAACGGTCGAGGCGCTGGGACCCGGGGTCGACGTGCGTCACGTCGATGGCACCGACCGGGAAGCCCTGTTGCGTGAGGTGGCCGACGCCTCCGCGCTGCTGGTGCGCTCGGCCACCCTGGTAGACGCGGAGGTGTTCAACGCGGCAGGACGCTTGCAGGTAGTGGCGCGTGCGGGCGTCGGTCTCGACAACGTCGACGTCGCGGCCGCCACCGCCGCCGGAGTCATGGTCGTCAACGCGCCCACGTCGAACATCAGGTCGGCGGCCGAGCACGCCTGCGCGCTCATCCTCGCAGCTGCCCGGCGGGTAGCCCCCGCCAGCGCGAGGCTCAAAGACGGGCACTGGGACCGCAACCGGTTCACCGGTGTCGAGCTGGCCGGTAAGACCCTCGGCATCGTGGGTCTCGGACGCATCGGAGTGCTCGTGGCGCAGCGACTCGCCGCCTTCGAGATGAGCGTGCAGGCCTACGACCCGTACGTCTCCGCGGCTCGTGCGGCCCAGCTCGGCGTGCAGCTGACGAGCCTCGAAGAGCTGATGGCCGGCGCCGACGTGATCAGCGTGCACCTGCCGAAGACCCCGGAGACGATCGGCCTGATCGGCCCTCGCATGCTCTCCCTGGCCAAGCCGGGACTGATTCTCGTCAACGCCTCCCGAGGCGGCATCGTCGATGAGAACGCCCTGGCCGACGCGCTCGCCGACGGAGTGGTGGGCGCAGCAGGCCTCGACGTCTTCGAGACCGAACCCTGCACGAAGTCAAGGCTTTTCGACTTCGACCAGGTCGTCGTCACACCGCACCTGGGCGCGTCGACCACCGAGGCCCAGGAGCAGGCGGGTATCGCCGTGGCACGTTCCGTCAAGCTGGCGCTGGCCGGTGATCTGGTGCCCGATGCGGTAAACGTCTCCGGCGGCGTCATCGATGAGCTCGTGCGCCCCGGCCTGCCCCTCACCGAGAAGCTCGGTCGTCTGCTCACGGCACTGTGCACCGCTGCGATCACCCGGCTCGACGTCGAGGCCAGCGGCGAGCTGGCCGACCACGACGTGTCGGTGCTGCGGCTGGCTGCCCTCAAGGGCGTGCTCACCGACCAGGTGGCAGACCCGGTGACGTACGTCAACGCGCCTTACCTCGCCGAGGCCCGCGGCATCGACGTGCGGCTCCTCACCGAGAGCTCGAGCCCGCGCTTCCGCAACGCGATCAAGCTCTCAGCGGTGCTCGACGACGGCTCGCTGGTCTCCGTGGAGGGCACCCTCACAGGCCCCCAGCAGGTTCCCAAGCTGATTGGCATCGACGGATACCCGCTTGAGGTGGGCTTCGACGATCACCTGCTGGTGATGCGCTACTCCGACCGTCCGGGCGTGATCGGGGTGCTCGGCGGCATCCTCGGCCAGTCCGGGGTGAACATCGCCGCCATGGTGGTGGGTCGCGACGAGGCGGGCGGCATGGCCGTGAGCGTTCTGACGCTCGACGGCATCGTGCGCCCCGCGCTGGTAGATGCTCTGCGGACGGCGATCGAGGCCGACCGGCTGGTCTACGTCGACCTCTCGGAGCGCTGAGCACGAGAGCATCGCCGGTAGGCGGGCAGATGCCAGGCCGCCGGAATGCTGACCAGAGTGTGGGACGGTCGCTTCACCACCTGAGACCGCCAGTAGGCTTGCCGCGGCCAACGACCGACCCACCTGGAGACGTTCCCGCATGAGCACGCCCACCGCACCGTCCAGCCTGAACCTCGCCGTCGTCCCCGGCGACGGCATCGGTCAGGAGGTGACGGCCGAGGCGCTCAAGGTTCTGACCCATGCCGCAGCGCAAGACGGCACGACGATCGCCCCGGATGAGTACGACCTGGGCGCACGGCGCTGGCACGCCACCGGAGAGGCGCTGCCGCCCACCGTGCTTGACGAGCTGCGCGAGCACGACGCCATCCTGCTCGGCGCGATCGGCGATCCCTCGGTGCCGAGCGGAGTGCTCGAGCGGGGACTCCTGCTCAAGATCCGGTTCGAGTTCGACCACTACGTGAACCTGCGTCCGTCCAAGATCTTCCCGGGCTTCCCCGGGCCCCTGGCCGACCCGGGCACGGTCGACTTCGTGGTCGTACGCGAAGGCACCGAAGGCCCCTACACCGGCAACGGGGGAGCGCTGCGGGTAGGCACCCCGCACGAGATCGCCACCGAGGTGTCGGTGAACACGGCATTCGGGGTAGAGCGCGTCGTGCGTGATGCTTTCGCCCGGGCGGCCGCACGGCCTCGTAAGCACCTCACGCTGGTGCACAAGCACAACGTGCTGAGCAATGCCGGGCACCTCTGGCGTCGGCAGTTCGAGGCCGTCGCTGCCGAGTTCCCCGACGTGGCAACGGACTACCAGCACGTCGACGCCTCCACGATCTTCCTGGTCACCAACCCCTCGCGTTATGACGTGATCGTCACCGACAACCTGTTCGGCGACATCATCACCGATCTCGCCGCAGCGGTGACCGGCGGCATCGGGCTGGCCGCCTCGGCCAACATCAACCCCGACCGCACGGCTCCCTCGATGTTCGAGCCCGTGCACGGCTCCGCCCCCGACATCGCCGGCCAGGCCAAGGCCGACCCCACGGCGGCCATCCTGTCGGCGGCGATGCTCGCCCATCACGTGGGGCTCCACAACGCCGGCGATCGCATCGAGGCAGCCGTCACGGCCGACCTCGCCGCGCGGATCGGCGGCGCGGCGCGCAGTACACCCGAGATCGGTGACGCCATCGTCGCCCGGCTCGGCTGAATCCTGACGGTTCGCGTTCCCGATTGCCGCACGACGGCAATCGGCGCGGCGTCGCCCGCGGCAACGCGCTGTCCAGTGCTTCCGCAGGACGGCTCTCCAGCGTGCGCCCTGACGTGGCTGGGCACACGTGCCCCAGGTCCGAGAGGTAGCGTGCTCCCATGAGCGCGAGCACTACCGAGAGCACTGCTGCCACCTTCACGATCGAACGTCGGGCTGACCCCCTGCCCCCCGCCGAGCGCGAGGCGATTCTCGCCAATCCGGGGTTCGGCAAGTACTTCACCGATCACCTGGCCAGGCTCACGTGGACGAAGGCCGACGGCTGGTCGAACCCGAAGGTCGAGGCGTACGGCCCGCTCCAGCTCGACCCGGCGGCGGCGGTGCTGCACTATGCCCAGGAGATCTTCGAGGGCCTCAAGGCCTATCGGCACGCGGATGGATCCGTGTGGTCGTTCCGCCCCGAGGCCAACGCGGCACGCTTCGCCCGCTCGGCCACCCGGCTGGCGCTGCCAGAACTGCCGGAGGAACTCTTTCTCGGCTCCCTCGAGGCGCTAGTGTCCACCGACGTCGACTGGGTGCCCAGCGGTGGCGAGACCAGCCTCTACCTGCGTCCGTTCATGATCGCCTCCGAGGCGTTCCTCGGAGTGCGCCCGGCTGCGCAGGTGGAGTACCTGCTCATCGCCTCTCCCGCCGGCGCCTACTTCTCCGGCGGGGTTAAGCCCGTCTCGATCTGGCTGTCGCAGGAGTACTCGCGGGCGGCGCCCGGCGGCACCGGCGCAGCCAAGTGCGGCGGAAACTACGCAGCCAGCCTGCTCGCGCAGTCGGAAGCCAGCGCCCACGGTTGCGACCAGGTCTGCTTCCTCGACGCGATCGAGCACCGCTGGGTCGAGGAACTCGGCGGCATGAACCTGTTCTTCGTGTACGACGACGGCTCCGTGCGCACTCCGCCCACGTCGGGCACCATCCTCGAAGGCGTGACGCGCGGCTCGATCATCGCCCTGCTCGGCGAGCGGGGCCTGAGTGTGCGTGAGGAGAAGGTCGACATCGAGTCCTGGCGCGCCGACGCCGCTTCCGGGCATCTCACGGAAGTCTTCGCCTGCGGCACAGCCGCCGTCGTCACCCCGGTGGGACGCCTGGTGGAACCCGGCGTCGAGCACGCCACCGTGGGCTCGGGTGAGGTGACCATGGGCATCCGTGAGGCTCTGCTCGACATCCAGTACGGCCGGGCCGAAGACAAGCACGGCTGGTTGCGTCGGCTCGCCTAGCCTCTCAGGGCGAATGCAATGAAAGTTGTGGAGTTCTAGTTACGCCTGGCGTCACTAAGACTCCACAACTTTGCCCCTGCATGGCAAATAGCCTGCGGCATCCGTAGATCAGGTGCTGGCTGCGGTCCTGGGTCGCCCGAGGCAGCATCGCGGAGCAACGCGAAGGCCGCGCAACCTGGTCCCGATCGATCGAGTCGAGGTTGCACGGCCTGACGTGACCGGCTGTCAGTCGCTGAGTCGCTCTCCGCTGTTGGTGTCGAAGACATGCACGTGGTGCGGGTCGGTGGTCAGGTGCATCACCTCGCCCTTCCTGCGGGCGTCTCGACCGCTCACCCGGATGATGACGTTGCCCGGCACACCCTGTACGTCACAGGTGCCGTAGATGAACGCGTCGGCACCAAGCTCCTCCACCACAGTGACGGTGACGGGTAGGCCTTCACCCGGTGCCGCAAGACGCCAATTCTCCGGCCGGATGCCGATGGTGATGTCGCCCTTGATCCGGGAGAAGGCCGCCGCGTCGATCGGCACCTCGTACTCGCCCACGAAGACCTTGCCGCCTTGCACGTGCCCCTGGAGCAGGTTCATCTGGGGCGAGCCGATGAAGCCGGCGACGAAGAGGTTGTCGGGGTGGTCGTACAGCTTGAGCGGGGTGTCGCATTGTTGCAGCACACCGAGCTTCATGACGGCGACCCGGTCGCCCATGGTCATCGCCTCCACCTGGTCGTGGGTGACGTACACGGTGGTGACCCCGAGATCCTGCTGGATCCGGGCGATGTCGGTTCGGGTCTGTACCCGCATCTTCGCATCAAGGTTCGACAGCGGCTCGTCCATGCAGAACACCTGCGGCTTGCGCACGATGGCCCGGCCCATGGCCACCCGCTGGCGCTGACCGCCGGAGAGCGCCTTGGGCTTGCGGGAAAGGTATTCGGTGAGACCGAGAATCTCGGCCGCCTCTGCCACGCGCTTCTTCTGCTCGGCAGCCGGCAGTTTGGCCATTTTGAGCGCGAAGGCCATGTTGTCGGCCACCGTCATGTGCGGATAGAGCGCGTAGTTCTGAAAGACCATCGCGATGTCGCGGTCTTTCGGAGTCAGGTGGGTGACGTCGCGGTCGCCGATCAAGATGCGGCCGGAGTTGACGTCTTCGAGTCCGGCGAGCATCCGTAGGGTCGTCGACTTGCCGCAGCCCGACGGGCCTACGAGCACCATGAACTCGCCATCCGCGATCTCCAGATCGAAAGCGGGTACCGCTGGAGCGTCGGTGCCCGAGTACCAGCGCTGCGCCTTCTCGAATGTTATGGAAGCCATTGTCTTTCGTCCTTTGCTGGCCGGGCCCAGTTACTGGGCCACCTTCATCAGGTTGTTGAGTTGGGTGTTCAGGGTGGTCAGCGAGGCGGCTGATTGATCACCGATGTAGATGGAGTCGAAGGTCGGCCCCATCAGTGCATTGATGTCTGCGGCATTGTTCGTCACAGGCATAAGGAAGGTGGTGTGGTCTTTCACCTGATCGGTGAACGGTGAGACGTCGAATCCCCGTGCCGACTTTTCGAACTCCACCGCGAGGTCGTCGGCTGCGGGCCTGGCCGGGAAGACCGCACCTGACTTGCCGACGATGTCCTGGCACTCCTCGCCGGAGAGGAACTTCACCCACTTCGCCGCTGCCGGCAGATTCTTGGCCTGCTTGGTGATCGAGTCGGCGAGTCCGTTGAACATCGATGCCCGTTTACCCGACGGCCCGATCGGGGTCGGCGCGATGCCGACATCGATCTTCTTGCCGTTGGCGTCCTGCAGGTTGGCGTAGGTCGAGAGCATCCACGAGCCGTTGAACCCGGTTGAGGACAATCCGGTCTGCATCTGCTTGTCGGGGCCAACCGCGTTTCTTCCGCCGATCTGGTTGAAAGAGGGCATGTAGCCCTTCTTCTGCAGGCCGAAATACCACGAGATGGTGCTTTGGAACGACTTATCGGTGAGGTTGAACTTGGTGCCCCACGGGTTCTTGTCGGTGGCCTGCCACCCGATGCTGCCGGTGAACGCCGACCATTGGGTCTGTCCCCAGCCGACGCCGCCGGCCCCATTGCTCCCGAAGCCGTACGTCTTGACGTGGTTCTTGTCGAAACCGGGTTCGTCGCCCCGCTTGCCGTTCGCATCGATCGTCAGATGGGCGACGATCTTCTCGAAGGTGCCGCCGTCCGTGGGGTTCCAGGTTGCGGTATCGAGCTGTTGCTCGGTGATGCCGGCAGCAGCCAGGGCCTTCTTGTCGTAGAACCAGGAGATCGTGTCCCAGTCTTTGGGAGTGCCGTAGCGATGGCCGTTCTCGCCCTTCCACAGCTGGGCAAGACCCGGCTGGTAGTCGGTGTCCTTGACGTCCTTCAACTCGGGCAGAGTGTCAAGCGGAACGAGAACCCCGAGGCTGGCGTACTGGGCGTAATAGTTCAGGTGGGCGGTGAAGACGTCCGGTGCCGTATCGGCCATGAACCCGGCCGTGAGCTTCGACCAGTAGTCGTTCCAGCCGTACTGAGTGATTTTGACGGTCAGCGCGGGATTCTCCTTGTGGAATGCATCGGCGCACTGCTGGTACGCCGGCTGCTGGGAGGAGTCCCAGAGCCAGTACGAGATCTCGTTGCTGGGCCCGCTCGAGGCGGCGTTGCCGCACGCAGAAACGCCCAACAGGAGCGCCGCGCTGCCGAGTGCGGTGGCCGCCACGCTCCGGCGGCGCCGCTTCGGAGAACGGGCCGCTGAGTCGGCCACTGCACTCTGTCGGCTGAAGACGTTTGTCAGCTTTCGCATGTCACTTCACCCCGCTGAAGCCGATGGAGTTGACGATGCGCTTGGCGAACACCGCGAACAGCACGAGCATCGGCAAGGCCGCCACGATGGTCGCCGCCATCAGCCCGGCCCAGTCAGGCCCGGTCTGCGGGGTCTGGGACTTGAAAACGCCCAGCCCCACGGTGAGCACGCGCGACTTATCGGTGTAGCTCACCATCAAAGGCCAGAAATAGTCGTTCCAGGAGGTGATGTATGTGAGGATCGCCAGCGTGGTGATGGGGGCGGCACTCATGGGCACGATGAGCTGGAAGAACACCCGTGCCTTGCTGGCTCCGTCGAGCAGTGCCGCCTCCTCTACCTCGTGGGAGATGCCGAGAAAGAACTGGCGCAGGAAGAAGACAGCGAAGGGCGTCATGAGCATGGTCGGCAGGGCGATTCCCAGCAACGTGTCGATGAGGCCCAACGACTTGATCAGCACGAAGTTGGGAAGGAAGGTGAAGATCGACGGAATCATCAGACCCATGAGGAAGAAGGCGAACACCTTCTCGCGGTGCCGCCACTTGAGCCGGGCGAAGGCGTAGGCGGCCATTGCCGAGAAGAAGACCTGACCGGCGGTGACCAGGGTGGAGACGATCACGGAGTTGAGCAGGTATTGCCAGAAGTTGATCGCCTGACCGGCACCGCCGGCCTTGACGGCCGCCTCACCGGTCTGCAGGCCGAAAACGCGCTCGAAGCCGCCCCAGGAGAACTGCACCGGTAGGAGGCTGGTGGAGCCGGCGTACAAGGCGTTGTTCGACGAGAGCGCGGTACGCAGCATCCAGTAGAAGGGGAAGAGGCTGACGAAGATGACGATGACCATGAAGGTCCAGGCGGCGGCCCGTCCCCAGGAGAACTTCTTCTTCCGCGGGGCGGTGCCGGCCGCGGAGGAGGTTGCGGGCTTGTCGAGAGTGGTGGTGGTCATGACGTGCCCCTCAGTCGAGGTCGGAGGTGTCGGCCCGGCTCAGCCGGTACTGGACGAAGGAGACGACCATCAGCACGATCAGCAGTGCCACGGACAGGGCCGAGGCATACCCGAACTGGAAGCGGCCGAAGGCCAGGTCGTAGATGTAGAACTGCAGCACTCGAGAGGCATTGACCGGGCCGCCGGCGGTGGTGACCGCCACGGTGTCGAACACCTGGAACGAGCCCACCACCGTCACGATGAGCACGAGCGCAAGAATCGGGCGGAGCAAGGGAATGGTGATGCGGAAGAACATGGAGACCTCGGAGGCACCGTCGATCCGGGCTGCCTCATAGACAGACTCCGGAATAGTCTGCAGGCCCGCGAAAATGAGGAGCGCCGTGTAGCCCACGTACTTCCAGACGTTGATCAGGGCGATGGTGGGAATGACCCAGGGCCCGGCGGTCAGGAACCCGATCCGGTCGAGACCAAGCGAGGACAGGATGTAGTTGCTGAACCCCAACTGGTAGTCGAGGATCCACAAAAACACCATGGCTGCAACCACATTCGACACCAGGTACGGCGTGAGAATGATGCCGCGCAACCAGGTCTTCTTCGTCAACCGCTGCATCATGACGGCGATAACGAGAGCCAGAATCGTCTGTACCCCGATATTGATCACGACATATTCGAGGGTGACACCGAGCGCGTTCCAGAAGATCGAGTCCTGTGCCATTCGCACGTAGTTGTCGACCCCGTTGAACTTGGGCGGAGTCAGCAGGTTGAAGCTGGTGAAGCTCAGGTAGATACCGCGCAGGGTCGGGTAGACGAGGAAGACGAGGTAGCCGATCAGGGCCGGAAGGATGAACAGGACGGCGAGCCGGGTGTCGTCCCGCCTCCCGCTCCTGGGTGGTTTGGCAGGCCGAGGCGGGACCGCCGGTGTGTCGAGGGCCATCAGTGAACCTTTCTCTCCGGCGCCTGCGGCGCCCGAGGCGGTGCGATGTCATGGGCGAAGTGCCCGGTGAGTCACTCGGGCGGGGTCAGCCCTCAGAGCTGGCGCGACGTTCGGTCTGGGCGTCGACGCTGAAGAGCACCGCCTGGTCGGGGTGCAGACGTGGGGGTCGGACGCCGGCTGCCATCAGCTGGCTCCCGGTGAAGGAGGCGCCGGGGAAGGTGAGGGCAGCCTGCGGTGCGAGATGCGTGTGTTGAGCATTGTCGGGGTCGAGTTGGGGCACGGGCCTAAGGGCTTCGCCTCCCCACCAGATGGGCGGGACGAGGCCGGAGGGCGCGGCGCCGACGAGGACGGGGGCGACGCGGTAGACCGTCTCGGGGTCGAGGTGCCGGAACCGGAGCCGGGGACCAGGATCGGCCAGCGGACTCGCGATCTCGACGAGGGCGAAGATCGCCCGCGACTTGTCGGGACTGACCACCCCGTGAACCAGGAAGCCGTCGCCGGGCTCGTCCATCCGCACCAGGTCGCCGGTGAGCAACAGCTCCCGGTTGGCCTTGTAGAACTCGATCCAGGCCGCCAGCTCGGCCAGGGCGCGATCGCTCGCCTCGATCAGATCCCATTCGATGCCCAGGTGACCGAAAACCGCTGTGGCAGCACGGAAATTGAGATCGTGGGTACGCCCTGTGGTGTGCGAGCGGCCTGAGGCGATATGACTGCCGAGCAGCTCCGGGGGCAGCAGCTGGGTGGTCCAGCGCATCATCTGCTGGCGCTCGAGCGGGTCGATGCAGTCGCTGACCCACACCCGGTCGGTGTGCGACAGGATGCCCAGGTCGACCCGCGCGCCGCCGGAGGAGCACGACTCGATCTCGAGCCCGGGATGGGCCTTCTTGATCGTCTCCAGCATGCGGTAGAGGGCTTCGGTCTGCCCATGCACGGCGGCGCGGCCATCGTCGGGTCGAGTGCCCGCCTCGATGAGATCGCGGTTGTGGTCCCACTTGAGGTAGCCGATGTCGTACTCATCGAGGATCGCCAGGATCTGACCGAGGATGTTGTCGTAGCACTCCGGGATCGCCAGGTTCAGCACCTGCTGGTGGCGCGACTCGACGGGCAACTCGGCGCGTGCCGCCATGATCCATTCCGGGTGGGCCCGAGCGAGATCGGAGTCTTCGTTGATCATCTCGGGTTCGAACCACAGACCGAACTCCATGCCCCGTTCGCGCACTCGGTTCACGAGCGGATGCAGCCCCTTGGGCCATACGTCGGGCGAGACCGTCCAGTCGCCCAGGCCACGCAGGTCGTTGCGTCGCGCCCCGAACCAGCCGTCGTCGAGCACGTACCGCTCCACGCCCAGGGCGGCGGCGCGATCGGCGAGGTCTAGCAGCCGGTCGAGATCGTGATCGAAGTAGACCGCTTCCCAGACGTTGAGAGTGATCGGACGGTGCCAGCCCACGTGGTTGTCGCGGCTGCGCAGGAACGTGTGGAAGTGCCGGGCGATCTCGTCGAGACCGCGCCCGTAGACGGCGTACAGCCAGGGGCTGGTGTAGTGCTCGCCCGTGCCCAGCCGCACTTCACCCGGGAGCAGAAGCTCGCCGCCGCCGATCACCCGGTTGCCATCGAAGGTCAGCTCCGCGTAGTGCGTGTGGTTGCCGCTCCAGGCGGTGTGCACTGCCCAGATCTCGCCGTCGGCAAAGTTGAAACCCGGTGTGCCAACGTGCAATACGGTGGCCGCGTCCGCACCCGTGCGGCCTTTACGACCCTCGCGCAGGTGGGTGCCCACGGCGAACGGCGCACGTTGCGGCGAGCGCTCGCGACCCCAGCGACCGGCGAGATCGAGGATCTCGCCGGCCCGGTCGGGCACGGGCAGGGTAAGCACCAGATCGTCGAGGGTGTACTCGGCGCCGGTGTTGGTGAGCTGGGCGCGCATCCGCAGCAGGCCGCAGTCCGAGAGCTCCAGGTGCAATGTGAGTTCGAGGCAGGCCTCGGCGTCCGCGGCGGTCACCGCCACCTGGCAGGGCCCGTCCTCGTGGAAGCCGTTGATTGCTTGGCCGTTCACGGCTATCGACGTCACGCCGAAGGCCGGGGACCAGGAGCGGCCGGCCCGCGAGCCCGAGAGCCCCGGACGGCCGGTGAAGCCGCCGCGCGCCTCCACCGGCAGGCTCAGCCGCACCGGCTCATCCACACAGTTGATGCCGATCAACGGTGTGTTGGCGACTGTGAGCGAGTGGGCGAGGTCGGCATCGAGCGGGCCTAGATCAGAGCCCCAGTGCACGACGGCAGGCAGTTGGGTGCCCGGCCCGAAGTCCAGCAGGAGAGAGGTTGCTCCGGCGCGCAGGTGGAGCCGGACGTCTTGACGAGCCTGTGGAGTCTCGCCTGAGGACGGTGACATGCTTGTTACCATTCAATTTCCTTCACGGGAGCCGCCCATCGGGCGGAAAGCGGGTCCTCGTTGCCGCGAGGATGACGCACGCCCGTCGCCGCGGTCTGATTCACCGTGGCGACGGGTTGTCATTCAGGTCTTCACCGCAGGTCCTCCCTGGTCTGCGAACCGCGCGTCGGCACCGACGGGGCGGTGCTGCGATTCCTGGGCGGGCCGGCCGAGAAGCGGCGCACGATGGGCCGCTCGAACCGCACGTGCCGGGCGTCGTCGGCCCAGGCGGGATGTTGGCGGTCGAGGCACACCTCCACCGCCCATTCGCCCATCTCGTAGCCGGGAAGGGCCCAGGTGGTGAGCCCGGGTGACAGCGATTCGGCGACCGGCTCCAAGTCGTCGAAGCCGAGCACGGACACGTCGTCGGGAACCCTCAGACCGGCGTCGGCCACGGCCTGGTAGGCGCCCATGGCCATCCGGTCACTGTGACAGATGAGCGCGGTGGGTCTGGGCCGGATGCGCAGCAGGTGCGTGGCAGCCTCCCGTCCGCCCGGGGCGGTGGCGTTGTGTCCCGCCGAGACGTGCACGCGTTCGTCGACCCAGGGCAGGCCGCAACGTTCGAACTCCTGCCGGATGCCCTGCATCCGGCGCCGGTCGCCAGGGGAGTCGACGGCTGCGATAGCAATATCGCGATGTCCTAGCTCCACCAGTTCGCGAACGGCATCGGTCCCGGCGCGCCTCTCGTCGGGCACGGCATGCGGTGGAGCGGGAGTCTGCGATTCGTCGCGCGGTTGGCAATTGGCCAGCACGAGATTGCGCCCGCGTGGCACGTCGCGATCGTCGTACTGGGCGGTGGCGAGAATGATGCCGGTGCAGCGCTGGGCGTTGGCAAACCGCAGGGCGGCTTCTTCGCGGTCGGGTTGGTCGTCGTACGTCAGCACCATCACGGTCACGCCCGCCCGCCAGGCGGCGTCGATCGCCCCGTGGATGATGCCGCCGCCATAGGGGCTGGTGGTGATGCGATCGGTGACGAGCGCCAGCGCCCCGGCCGAGGAGGCGCGCAAGCCACGGGCGTGGGCGTTGGGCGTGTACCCCAGCACGTCGGCCGCTTCCTGGATCCGGCGCCGGGTGCTGTCGCTGACCCGGGCTCCGGACACATCGTTGAGCACGACGCTCACAGTGGAGACGGCAACCCCGGCGAGCGCGGCGACGTCGCGGATGTTCGCGTGAGCCATCGGCGCACCTCCCGCAGCATCAATGCCGAAACGTTTCGTCGCAGAGTTTGCCGCCTGTTCACCCGCTGCGCAAGGGTGCGAATCGGGCAATCTTTTAGGACTGCCCCTGGGCCGGCTCGTCCTCAAGCTGCGCTGGCCATGCGTCCGGGCGAAGACGCAGCAGTGCGCGACACGACGATTCGGCGATGACCGTCTGGGTATGACGCCAGGCCAGCGGCCCCAACGCATAGTTGGCCTCGTCGTGCCGCCGGCGGAGCAGCTCGCCCCCCCAGCCCTGCGGAAGGATCGCCGCGGGCAGCGGCGGCACCAAGAGTTGGATTCCGGCGAACCGACCCCATACGTCGAACAGGGCGACGAACGCATCTTGATGCGACATCGCCCCGGCGCTGACCCGGGCCAGCATCGGGTCGAGATATGCCAGGTGGTGCACTGTCGCCTCGTCCACCTGGGTCAAGCGCCAGGCGCGAGCGGCCAGCCGGGTTGCGGTGGCCAGGTCGCAGCTGAGCTGCACGCGGTCGACGTCGAGGCGGGGATCGTCCAGCCAGGGGCCGGCCCACCTAGTAGGGTCGTTCAGCCCGATCAGCAGCCCCGCCCGCGCGGCGCCGAAGCCCGCTGCAAACGCCTTCTCGCGCAACTCGTCTCGTGTGGAACGCAGAGTCTCCGGGATGTCGTACAGCACCGCCTCGAACTGACCGCTCCACGTGGGCTCGCGGTCACCGTCTCTCAGCCGGACGAAGTGCTCTCGGTAGGTGCCGCTGAGTTCGTATACCGCCACCCGGCCGGTGTGGCCCGAGGTCAACTGGCCGCGCGCCACCATGCGATGCAGCATCGTGCGAGCAGCCGAGGCTGACAGGCCCAGGCCGGTGAGCAGCTGCACGAGGATCGGGCCGGGGACGGCGTCGGCGTCGAGACAGCCGAAGACGTAGCCCACCATGGCGAGGGCCTTCGAATTGCGCGCCACAGGTTGCCGCGAGGTTGCCACCGATCGCCTCTCTCGTAGCGGGCCGAAAGCTGTGGTTCACGCCTCAGCATTTCCAGCATGCCTAGTGTCCTCGCTGTCAGTGCCGCAGGGAACAGGTCGAATCTTCGTGTTGGTCGCCCTCCGATTTCGCTCAGGCTACGGCCTGTCGGCGGCGCCCCCGGAACCGCCTGGAGAAGGCGCGGACAACCGCCTAGGGCCAATGCCGTGTGGTTGAGGTTCGGGGTGGCGTCACCACCCACCCCCAGGCGAGCCCCGGCTTTCGGGGATGCGTCTGGCGAGGAAGGCGAAGCCTTTGGGGAAGGTGAATCACGGTCTTCCCGGACTTCTGAGTCGATCTTCAACATAAAACGCTTTGCCCGGTGCCAACCGCGGCGGACCCACCGCGAACAGCACCACCCAGCGACTCCGGACCGTGCGGGGTCGAGTCCGGCGTCGGCAGGGCTGTGAACGGGGCCGGTTTCTGACGCTATGGCGATGCCCCGCCGGACGGGGCATCGCCATAGCGCAGGAAAGCCCCCTGGCCTGCGACTGTCGAAACCGCCCTTTGCGGAAGACCCGGGCAGGCTGCGACTTCCCATCGCCTGGCTCCGTCCGCCCGTCGCCTGGCCTTGCTCCTCCGTACCTGGGCTGCCCGCGCGTCGCTGAACTGGCCACCTGTTGCCGGCCTGCCCGGGCGCGGCCGGCGGGCTGCCCCGCCTAGGGCGCGCTGGAGAGTGAGCGCCCATCTTCCGGCCGGCCCCTAGAGATGGCGCAGGTAGCGATGTGGATCGGCCAGGAAGCTGCGCTGGTGGAAGACGAGCATGAGGTCGTCCCAGTCGCTCTCGCGCAGCCCGTTCTCATCGAGTTCGAGCAGCCGGGCACCGGGCAGTGCCGCCAGGACGGGGGAGTGCGTGGCCAGCAACACCTGCGCACCAGGGCGTTGCTGGAGGTCTTTCAGAATGCCCACCAGCGCCAGCTGCGACTCGAACGACAGGCCTGCCTCGGGCTCGTCGAGCACGAAGAATCCAGGACCGTCGAAGCGGCTCGTGGTGAGCATCGCCAGGAAGGACTCGCCGTGGCTGTATTGGTGAAACACGGGCTCGGCGCTCGTCGAGGGGTTGCTCTCGAGGTAGGTGAACAAGCCGTGCATGGTCTCGGCGCGCAGAAAGTAGCCCCATTTCGAGGCGCCGGCTCCGCGCTCGAGCAGCAGGTCGTCCGACAGCGCCGACTCGCTGTCGCGGGTGGAATGGCGCGCGCCGGTGGAGCCGCCCTCGCGGGACAGGCCATAGGCGATGGCGATCGCCTCCAGCAGGGTTGACTTGCCAGAACCGTTCTGCCCCAACAGAACTGTCACCTTGCCCAGCCTCAAACCGTCGGCGAGCACCTGCCGGACGGGAGCTAGGGTGGCCGGCCACTCGTCCGGCCCCAGGCATGCCTGAGGCGAGCGCCTGACCCGCTCGACGGGAAGCGGGTTGAGAAAATTCACGACCCTGGTCTCTTCTGCGCGACGGGTATGGCAGGATGGCTCACGATGAACACCACAGCCCTCATCATTACCTGAGCGCGGCATCCGGTTACGAACCGGGTTCCGCGCAGACCTCCCGTACCCACGGGGGGTCTTTTTGTTGGGGGCGATCCCTCCGGCAGAATTCAGGTCCGGTGTCGACGACACTCCGCACAACGGAGTCGACTGGGCACCGGTAAGGCTCGCCAGGAAATAAGCGCAGTGGTTATTTGCTGGCGTGCCCCAAAGCCCAACGGCGCGACCTCGACGAGCAGCGAGAAGAGAACATGAGCAAGTTGCCCACGCAGGCCGGTGAGCGAGCCGACCTGCACGTGTACGACACCACCTTGCGCGACGGTGCGCAGCAGGAGGGGCTCAACCTCTCCGTCACCGACAAGCTCGCGATCGCCGCGTCGCTCGACGAGCTGGGAGTGGGCTTCATCGAGGGCGGCTGGCCTGGCGCCAACCCTAAGGACACCGAGTTCTTCCGCCGGGCCGCCAAGGAGCTCACGCTGAAGAACGCCGAGCTTGCGGCGTTCGGGGCCACCCGTCGTGCCGGCGGCACCGCCGCCTCCGACCCGCTGGTTCGCGCCCTGCTCGACGCGGAGACCCCGGTGGTCACGCTGGTTGCCAAGTCGCACGCGCGGCACGTCGAGCTCGCCTTGCGCACGACCCCGGCGGAGAACCTCGCGATGGTGGCCGACACCGTCTCGTTCCTCACCGGCGAAGGACGCCGGGTCTTCCTCGACGCGGAGCACTTCTTCGACGGGTACGCCTACGACCGCGACTACGCGATCGAGGTGCTACGCACGGCCGCCGCCGCCGGTGCTGAAGTGCTCGCCCTGTGCGACACCAATGGCGGAATGCTGCCCGACGAGATCGCGCGTGTTGTGGCAGATGTGTTGCAGGCCAGCGGTGTTCGGGCCGCTGACGGCACCCGGGGCCGCGACCCCCGGCTCGGCATCCACTGCCACAACGACACGGGCTGCGCCGTAGCCAACTCCCTGGCGGCCGTCGACGCCGGCGTCGGGCATGTGCAGGGCACGCTCAACGGCTACGGCGAGCGCACCGGCAACGCCAACCTGGTGACCGTGGTGGCCAACCTCGAGCTCAAACGCGGGCTCTCCCTGCTGCCCGAGGGTTCGCTGCGCGAGAGCACCCGGGTGGCGCACCAGGTGAGCGAGATCACGAACGTGCCGGCCTACTCGCGCCAGCCGTACGTGGGCGCCAGCGCCTTCGCCCACAAAGCGGGCCTGCACGCCAGCGCCATCAAGGTCGACCCCGACCTCTACCAGCACACCGACCCCTCGCAGGTGGGCAACGACATGCGCCTGCTCGTCTCCGACATGGCAGGTCGCGCCAGCATCGAGCTCAAGGGCAAGGAGCTCGGCTTCGACCTGTCGGGCCACCCCGACCTGGTGGCCAGGCTCGTGGCGCGGGTCAAGGAGCTGGAGGCCCGTGGGTACACCTTCGATGCCGCCGACGCGTCGTTCGACCTGCTTCTGCGCGAGGAGCTCGAGGGCGGACGTCCCACCTATTTCGAGACCGAGTCGTGGCGGGTCATGACCGACGCCCGAGGCGAGGAGGCGGCACTGTCGGAGGCCACGGTCAAGGTGGTGGCCGGCGGTGTGCGCACGGCCGCCGTGGGCGAGGGCAACGGGCCCGTCAACGCCCTTGACCAGGCGCTGCGGGCGGCGTTGCTGCCGGCGTATCCCGAGCTCGAAGTGCTGGAGCTGATCGACTACCGAGTGCGCATTCTCGACGCCGAACACGGCACCGACGCAGTGACCCGGGTGCTCATCGAGACCACGGACGGACGCACGTCGTGGTCGACGGTAGGGGTGGCCGCCAACGTGGTGGAGGCATCCTGGCAGGCGTTGGTCGATTCGCTGACCTATGGTCTGGTGCGCACCGGCATCGCCCCGCGCTGAGCACAGCTCTGCATAGCCGCCACGGTTCTGCATTGGCGCCCACCGTTCTGCATTGGCGCCCACCGTTCTGCATTGGCGCCCACCGTTCTGCATTGGCGCCACGGCCGCCTGGGTTCGGTTACGCCGCCACCGCGGTGCTGACCCGCGAGCGCCGCGCGTTGATGGCGGTCATGAGCTGCAGCGAGCCATGGGGCACGGGCAGGTCGGCGTGCAGCAGGATCGCGTCGCTCACCTTCCAGGGGTAGTACAGATCGTCGGTGCACAACAGGGCCGTGAAGTCGCCATAGCCGAAGGCCTCGACGGTCGCGCGTACCTGTTCTCCCCGGGCCTGCCCGGTGAGCACGCCCGAGCCGAGGCCTGCGGCCAATAGGCGCTCGGCCAGTTGCGCGGCCTGCTCGGCGCCGCGGCAGCAGATCACGACCGCGCGACCGTCCCGATCGGCCTGGCGCACCGCCGCGACGATCTCCTCAGGCAGGTGGATGACTATTTCGGTCGACACCACCGGCGTCGTGGTTCCGTCGGCGGTCAGATTGCATGACATGGTGATCGGCACGGCGGCCTCCTCTCTGAGGCTCCATCCTCGGGCGTGGTTGCTCAGAGTCACCACTTCCTCCTCCAACTTCGCCCGGACGGGCCACCGACCGCCGCCCAGGTCGACCAGACATCACCCGAACGGTCTCCCCGCCCGGACGTCTGCGGATGGTGCACGTCCAGTGGGATGGGCGGCCGATGGTGAGGGAGATGCCGGTTGGCGTCGGTGCCGGACGCGGGCTTCGTCGCCGCGGTTGGCACCAGCTATGTGCGGTACTGCTGTGTTGGGCCGCTTGAGGGGTGCAAAGGCGGCGTATTCGGCGCGTCTGGCACCGGCCAAGCTGGCTGGTCCCGTTCGAGGGTGCCGAACGCGGCGCATTCCCCGCGTGTGGCACCAGCCAAGGCCACCTACTTCGGATGGGAGGCTCCTAAAGCACGTTCGCACACGCCGAGCAGCTCACGGCGCAGTGGTTCGGCCCGGGCGGCCAACTGGCGCTGCTTCGCGGCATAGACGCCCTTGCCGGTGGGCGTCTCGATGGGTATCGGCTCGTAGCCGAGATCTCTCAGATCGTAGGGAGAGGCCCGCATGTCGAGGATCCTCAGGTCGCGAGCCAGATCGAAACAGGCCAGCAGCAGGTGCCCGGGCACGAGCGGGCCCAGGTGGTATGCGTGCTTGTAGAGATCCATGCCCGCGTGCAGGCAGCCTGGTTGCTCCATGCTGGGTGCCAGTTCGCGGGTTGGCCGAAAGGCGTTGCGCGGCAGTGCCTGTGGGGTGAAGAAACGGTAGGCGTCGAGGTGCGTGCAGGTCAGGTGATGCGAGTCCACCACGGCGTCGGTACCTGCGGCCCCCAACCGGAGCGGCCATGACTCGTGCCGCTGCCCGCCTTCGGGGACGCCGTAGACCATGGCCCATTCGTGCAACCCGAAGCACGAGAAGACGCCGGGCCGCGACAGCGTGCCGGCGAGAATGTCGCGCACCAACCGCACGGTGGAACCGCGGTCGGCGAGCAGGAGATCGACGTCCACGCCTATCGAGCCGTCCGGGGCGGTGGCGTACCAACGCCAGCGGGCGCGTTCGGTGTCGCCCGCTGCCGCCAGGCGCATCCCCACCCCCGGATGCCAGCGTCGCAGAGCCGCCGGCCGCAACCGGTAGTAGGTGAAGAGGAAGTCTTCCACCGGATGAGCTCGGCCGCCGCCGCGACGCCGCAGGTGCTCGCGTACCCGTTCGTCCACGGCCTGTGCGTGAGCGCCCTCGGCTGCCTGCCATCGCGCCGGCTCGAGAACCGGGTCGACGGGGGAGACTGCTGTGCTCACGGGCTAAGCCTGACACCCAGAAGTCATCGGTCACGACTAGCCTTACCGCTGTGCGTATCGCCCGCTTCTCCCTCGACGACGAACCCACCTACGGCCTGGTCGACGGCGACCGGATCACGGTCCTCACCGGTGACCCGCTCTACACTCCGGTCACTCCCACCAACCGCACGGTGGCCGTCGACGACGTGCGGTTGCTGGCACCGGTGATTCCGCGCTCCAAGCTGATCGGGATCGGGCGCAACTACGCCGCGCACGCCGCCGAACTGGGCAATGAGCTGCCCCCGGAGCCCTTGATGTTCCTGATGCCCAACACGGCGGTGATCGGCCCGGGCGATCCGATCGTGTGCCCGCCCTGGTCTGACGAGGTGCACTACGAAGGCGAACTGGCGGTAGTCATCTCGCGTCTGTGCAAAGACGTGCCCGTCGAGCGGGCCTCAGACGTGATTCTCGGCTACACCTGCGCCAACGACGTGACGGCGCGAGACCGGCAGCGCCAGGACGGCCAGTGGTCGCGCGCCAAGGGCTTCGACTCCTCCTGCCCGCTCGGCCCGTGGATCGAGACCGAACTCGACACCTCTGACCTGCGACTGCAGACCCGCCGCGACGGCGAGACGGTTCAGGACGGCACCACCGCTGACCTGATCTTCGATGTGGCGTACCTCGTGTCGTACGTGAGCCGGGCGTTCACGTTGTTGCCCGGAGATGTCATCCTGACCGGAACCCCGGCCGGCGTTGGGCCGATCGTGGCGGGACAACGCGTGGACGTGCAGATCGAGGGCATCGGGACTCTGTCTAATCCGGTCGTTCGTCGCTAGATCGGGCTGCTCGATCCGCTGTCCGAGTGGCCGTGACTGAGTCGCAACCCAATGCGGGGAGCAGGTGCCACAAGTCAATGGCAGGATGCCTCCATCTGCACCCACAGTCCTGAGGAGATCCGATGTCGATCACGCCGACGTCCGCGCGACGTGTCTTTGCGGCCACCTGTCTACTGGCGGCGACCGGGTTGGCGGTGAGCGCCTGCGGTTCGGGTAGTTCATCCGGCTCGTCGAGTTCGGCCTCGGCTAGTGCCTCCGTCACCGCTGACCCCGCGCTCGTCAAAGCACTGCCCGCCAACATCGCGTCGTCCAAGACCATCGTCGTGGGCGTAGACGCTACGTACGCGCCCAACGAGTTCCTCGACAGCGACGGCAAGACGGTCAAGGGCATGGACGTCGACATCTTCAATGCCGTGGCCGATCAGTTCGGCGTCAAAGTGCAGTACAAGCCTGCTGACTTCAGTTCCATTATCCTCGGCGTCAACTCGGGCAAGTACGACGTGGGCGTCTCGTCATTCACCATCAATGCCGACCGCATGAAGCAGGTCAACATGATCAGCTACTTCAGTGCCGGCACTCAATGGGTCGTGCTCAAGGGCAACCCCAAGAAGGTGAGCCCCGACAGCGCCTGCGGTCTTAATATCGGCGTGCAGAAGGGCACTGTCCAGGTTCCTGACCTGGCGGCCAAGAGCAAGGCTTGCACGGACGCCGGTAAGCCCGCCATCAACCCGATCGTGGAGCAGGACCAGTCCAAGGTCACCAACGACCTCATCTCCGGCAAGGTCGATGCGATGCTTGCCGACTCGCCGATCGGCCTCTACGCGGTGAAGCAGACCAACGGCCAGCTCGAGGCGATCGGCAAGATCTACGACTCTGCTCCCTACGGCATCGTCGTGCCCAAGTCGGAGACCGCCTTCGCCGACGCCATCGCCACGGCGCTGAAGAACTCCGATAAGAACGGGTCGTACAAGAAGGCGCTGGCCACCTGGAACAACTCGTCCGGGGCCATCACCGACTTCGCCGTGAACCCCCAGCCCTGATGTCAACCCAGGTAGCGGTTCCGCGGGAGGGTGCCGAGCGGCCGGGCGAGATTCGCGCTCGGCCGGTCCGGCACCCGCGGCGCTGGGTGGCGGTCGCCGTTATCCTCGTGCTGGTCGCCATGATGGTGAGCTCCCTGGTGCGCAATCCGCGCTGGGACTGGCCGTTCACCTTCGACGTCATGTTCCGCCGGCCGGTGCTCGACGGCTTGCTCTACGGCACCCTGACCGGCACCGCAGGTGCGATGGTGCTCGCGATCGCGCTCGGCGTGAGCATCGCCGTGATGCGACTGTCGGACAACCCCGTGCTGAAGACCGTTGCCTCGGCCTATACCTGGTTCTTCCGCTCGATTCCCCGCTATGTGCTGCTGCTCCTGCTGGGCAGCATCGGGTACCTCTATCCGCAATTGACGCTCGGCTTTCCTTTCGGTCAAGACATCGAGCGACTCCTGCACCTATCCGGCGGACTCACGTGGGCCTCGCTGAATCTCAACTCCTTCTCGTCCACCATCTTCATGGGCATCATCGGCCTGGGCCTTTCCGAGGCCGCCTACATGGCCGAGATCGCCCGGGCCGGAATCCTTTCCGTCGACCCGGGCCAGGCCGAAGCGGCAAAGGCCATCGGTATGAGTCCGGGCAAGATCATGCGCCGCATCGTGCTTCCGCAGGCCATGCGGGTGATCGTTCCGCCCACCGGCAACGAGACCATTGCCATGGTCAAGGACACGTCCTTGCTCACGGCGTTGCCCTTGATCAATGAGCTGCTCTATCAGGCGCAGTCCATCGGCAACACGGCGTTTAAGATCTTCCCCGGCGTGATGGCCGCCACCGTCTGGTACCTCGTGGTCTGCAGCGTTCTGATGGTGGGGCAGTACTTCCTTGAACGGCGGTTCTCCCGGGGCATGGGCACCACCGTGACTCGGCGGCAACGAAAGGCGGAGCGGCTGCTCCGGGAGGCGGCTGAACACTGATGGTCGACGTCAACTCCAAGGCCGGCGGCGAGCCGCTCGTGCACGCCGTCAATGTCACCAAGTCGTTCCACGGCAACGAAGTGCTGAAGGGCATCGATCTCGACGTGCACTCCGGCGAGGTGGTGTGTCTGTTGGGGCCCTCCGGCTCGGGAAAGACCACCTTCCTACGCTGCATCAACCAGCTGGAGACCATCAACGGCGGCCGGATCTGGGTCGACGGCGAGCTGATGGGCTATGCCGACAAGCACGGCGCGCTGCACCGGTTGAACGACAAGGCCATCGCGCACCAGCGCCGCGAGATCGGCATGGTGTTCCAGCGGTTCAACCTGTTCCCGCACATGACGGCGCTGGAGAACGTCATCGAGGCGCCCTGCCAGGTCAAGCACGAGTCGAAGCACTCGGCGCGCGAGCGGGCGATCGTCCTGCTCGACCGGGTCGGGCTCTCAGATCGCAAAGACCACTTCCCCGCTCAACTGTCCGGCGGTCAGCAGCAGCGAGTCGCCATCGCGCGCGCCCTTGCCATGCAGCCCAAGCTGATGCTCTTCGACGAGCCCACGTCGGCCCTTGACCCCGAACTCGTGGACGAGGTGCTCAAGGTCATGCGCGAGCTGGCCAAGGAGGGCATGACGATGATCGTCGTGACCCACGAGATGGGCTTCGCCCGCGACGTCGCCGACCGGGTCGTCTTCATGGCCGAGGGTGTGGTGGTGGAGCAGGGAGTGCCACGGCAGGTGCTCGACAATCCGCAGCAGGACCGCACCAAGCAGTTCCTTCGTCGTCTGACGGCGGAGCAGCATCATCCCTGAGAGCCCGCCGGTGGGCCCTCAGGCGGGTGTAGGTCTCAGGCGGTCAGGTCTGCCACGGTGACCGGCACGAGCACGCTTGCCACCTCCAAGGTGATCTCCTGGCCCTCGGCGGCTACCCGGTAGCCGTCGTCGGCGAGGCGGAACAGGGTCAGCTTCTCCCGGCCCGGCCGGACGTCGACGATGAGGTAGCCCGGGATGCCTACCCAGGCGTACTCGGCTCGCTTGTGCAGGTAGTCGACCTGTTCGCTGGAGTCGGAGACGGTTTCGACGACCAGCAGGATGTCGGCGGGGTCGATGCGCCGTCCGGCTAGTGAAGCGGTGGGCCTGATGACGGTGAGGTCCGTGATCCGATAGGTGGGGTACTCGGCACCGGCCCGGCTTGTCTCGATCTCGACAGGCCCGATCACCCGGAACGCCCTACCTGCGCTGCTGCTCCCTGCCATGAACAGAGTGGCCGCGAGCGTCTGCGTCGCCGAAGCGTTCCGCGGAAACTCAGCTGGGACCGTTCGCAGCAACCCCTCAACGAGCTCATAGCGGTCTTCTCCCCCCAACCGCTCCCATTGTTCGGCGGTCAACCGGATGGGCATGATCTGCTCGATCATCGTCATGAGCGTCTCCCCTTCGACCTGGCCTCCAGTCTAGGTGGTGAGGCCGGGGAATGGTCCCGTCCTTGACACGGCCGCACCGTAGGCTGAACTCATCATGGCTGACATCGCACCGACCCCCGTCCAGGCAGATACCGAGCGACCCGTGCGCGTGCGGGTGGCACCCTCACCCACCGGCGACCCGCACGTCGGTACTGCCTACATGTCCTTGTTCAATCTCGCCTTCGCGCGTCAGCAGGGCGGCACGTTCGTCTTGCGGATCGAAGACACCGATCGCGCGCGCTTTCGGGAAGACAGCGAGCAACAGATCTACGACACGCTGCGCTGGCTGGGCCTCGACTGGGACGAGGGCCCCGACAAGGGCGGCCCGTACGCGCCGTACCGGCAGTCGGAGCGGCTGGACACCTACCGCCCCTATGTCGACAAGCTGCTGGCCGACGGTCATGCGTACTACTGCTGGTGTTCGTCGGAGCGGCTGGCGGAGATGCGCGCGGAGCAGTCCAAGCGCAAGCTGGCGACCGGCTACGACCGCCTGTGCCTGGGCAAGACCCGCGAGGAACGGGCGGCATTGCCCGGTTTCACCGAGAACCCCGTGGTGCGCATGAAGGTGCCTGCCGACGCCCCGATCGTGTTCGACGACATCATCCGCGGCCGCACCAAGGCGCCGCGACCCGACGACCAGGTGATCCTCAAGGCCGACGGCTTTCCGACCTATCACCTCGCGGTGGTGGTGGACGATCACGAGATGGGCATCACCCACATGGTGCGCGGGGAGGAGTGGATCTCCTCCACCCCCAAGCAGATCTTGCTGTATCGCTGGCTCGGCCTGCCTGAGCCCAAGTACGCGCACATGCCGTTGCTGCGCAACGATGACAAGCAGCGCTCCAAGATCTCCAAGCGCAAGAACCCTGCCGCCCGGCTCACCTGGTTCGTCGAGGAGGGTTACCTGCCCGAGGCGCTCGTGAACTTCCTTGCGCTGGTGGGATATTCGATGCCCGACCTTCGGGAGAAGTTCACCTTCGAAGAGATGAGCGAGTCTTTCGACTGGTCTCGGGTCTCTGAGACCGGTGGCGTGTTCGACCTCAAGAAGCTCAACTGGCTCAACGGCGAGTACATCCGGGCACTCGATGAGGCCGACCTGGCCGCCCGCCTGCAGGCCTTCCTGACCCGGGCAGGAGTGCTGCCCGCCGAGCCGGACGCCGAACAGTTGCGCCGGCTCGCTGCCGCCACCCCGCTCGTGCAGACCCGCCTGCAGACGCTCGCCGAGTCACCCGCCATGCTCGGGTTCCTCTTTATCGACAGTGCCGACCTCGTGGTGCAGGACGACGCCCGCAAGACCCTCAATACCGATACCCCGGCGGTGCTGGCGGCCGCGGTGCCGACCCTGGAGCAGCTCGACGACTGGCACGCCCCGGCCATCGAGGCCGCGCTGCGGGCGGCGATCGTCGACCGGCTCGACATCAAGCCCAAGTTCGCCTTCGGCCCGTTGCGCGTGGGCCTGACCGGCCGCCGGATCTCGCCGCCGCTGTTCGAGAGCATGGAGATCCTCGGCAAGGACGAGTCGTTGGTGCGGCTGCGTGGCCTGCAGACCCAGTTGGCGGATGGTCTCGCCGGCCACGAAGGCTGAGGTCCCGTGAGTTTCGCCGCGCCGGGGGGAGCGCCCGAGCCGTCCTACGAGACCTCCCCGCCGGCCGACGCCGGCCTTCCCCGCGTGTATCCGCAGTTGCTGCGTGGACCGCGCTACCAATGGTGGCGTGGGGTGCTGAGCATCGTCCTGGCCGTTGCGGGGTTGGCGCTGGTGTGGGTGGTGGTGAGCGTGGCCATCTTCGCGTACCTCCTGCTGAGTGGGCACCGACTCAGCGAGTTGGCCGGCTCGTCGCTGTCCAATCCGTCCACCGCGCAGCTCATGGGCGATCCCTGGCTCTTTCTGGGCAACAATCTCAGCCTGGCGGCCCTCATCCCCGTGGCAGGGCTCAGTGTGTGGGCCTGTCACGGCTGGCGGCCGGGCTGGGTGTCGTCCGTGGCGCCGCGATTGCGCTGGATTCCGATGGTGGTGGCTGCGGGTGTGACGGCGGTCGTGTACGGCGGTTACAGCCTGATCGACGGGCTGCTCAACGGCGGCTTGGGCCTGCCGAGCGGCGGCCAGCACGTCGCTCTGCTGCTCACGATCGTCGTGCTGACCACCCCGTTCCAGTCCGCGGGGGAGGAGTACTTGTTCCGGGGAGTGCTCACCCAGTCGATCGGTTCGTGGTTCTCGCGCCCGCTGGCCGCCTTTCTCGTGTCCGGCCTGTCGACGGCGGTGATGTTCGCCGCCCTGCACAGCATCGGCGGGCCGCAGAACTTCTGGCTCTTCTTCACCCGGTTCGGCATCGGCTTGGCCACGTCGTATCTCGCCTGGCGCACAGGAGGACTCGAAGCGGGTATCGCCCTGCACACGGTGAACAACGTGTTCGGCCTGGTTCCGGCGATTCTTGCCGGAGAACTGGGCACGGCACTATCGAACCCCCCTCAGGAGGTGCTCTCCAGCTTCCTGCAACTGCTGAGTGTGGTGGTGGTGGCCGCTGGCATCCTGTTGGCTTTCCGGCTGCTGGGGGTGCGGCGGGTGCACGACCCGCAGAAGCAGCCGGGGGGAGTGCCGCAGGCAGCGTTCGGCTGGACCGGCGGCGGGACATCGCCGGGATCGTCGTGGCCGGCGGGTGTGCCAATGCCGGCCCCGCAGTGGCCGCCGTTTGGGGGGGCCCCAACGGGTACACCACCCGACCTTTCGGATCAGTCGCCACCACATCAGTTGTCGCCACATCCGTCGCCACCGAACCAGTTGCCGCCCCTTGAGAGTGGACCCCACCGGCCCGACAGCCCGGGCAGCGACCCCAGCCCGTGGGCGCCCCCACGCTCAGGGTGAACCGCTTTGGTGCCGGGAGGCCTGCTCCGCTAGACTCGTTCGTCGGTGCTCGCCGGGTTGCAAAGCCGGGTGAGTTGCCTATTGGGGTATGGTGTAATTGGCAGCACGACTGATTCTGGTTCAGTTAGTCTAGGTTCGAGTCCTGGTACCCCAGCGCGATTGGCTCTACCGGCCCTGCGGCCGGTAAGGTTTGGTTGCTCGGCCTACGGCCGAATGTATGAGATCGCGAATGGCCCCGTTGTGTAGTGGCCTAGCACGCCGCCCTCTCAAGGCGGTAGCGCGGGTTCGAATCCCGTCGGGGCTACAAGCCCGAAACCCCTTGCCATGCAGGGGGTTTCGGTGTTTTAAGAACTGTTGGCCGGGCGCCCTGTGTGGGTCGGCCAGCTCGTGGGGGGCTCCGAATTCTCCGCTTCGCCTTGCGGGCTGACCCGGGCGCTCAGCTGCGGCGCAGGCTCTCCGAGAGCCTTAGGGCCGCGGCAATCACCGCGGGCGCGTGCAGTCGTCCTGGCTGGCGGGTGAGCCGCTGCAGCGGACCCGACACCGACACCGCGGCAACCACCCTGCCGGACTGGCCGCGCACCGGCGCCGACACACTCGCGACACCGGCTTCCCGTTCGCCGAGGCTTTGGGCCCATCCGCGTCGGCGCACCCCCGACAAGGCTGTGGCGTTGAAGCGCGCACCCTGCAGGCCCCGGTGCAGCCGGTCGGGGTCTTCCCAGGCCAGCAGCACCTGGGCCGCCGAGCCCGCAAGCATGGTGAGGGCCGAGCCGATGGGGATGGAGTCGCGCAAACCCACCGGGCGTTCTGCGGCGGCCACGCACACTCGCGAGTTGCCCTGCCGGCGATAGAGCTGCGCGCTCTCCCCGGTCTGGTCTCGAAGGGCGGTCAGCACCGGCCCGGCAGCGGCCAGCAGCCTGTCTTCGCCGGCTGCGGAGGCCAGCTCGCCTAGCCGAGGGCCGAGCACGAAGCGGCCCTGCAGATCGCGGCCCAACAGCCGGTGATGCTCCAGTGCAACGGCCAGCCGGTGCACGGTGGGGCGGGCGAGGCCGGTGATCGCCACGAGCTGTGCCAGCGTGGCCGGCCCGGGCTCTACTGCGGCCAGCACCACCGCGGCCTTGTCGAGGACGCCGACTCCGCTACCCTTGTCCATGTAGCGATACTGTCGTCTTATCTATTGAGACGCAAGCACGCCACGAGCATGAGCCGTCTGTCTCGAGTCAGCCCGTTCGAGACCGCCCGTCTGAAGTAACGAGTCGCCCGTCAGCAAGGAGCCGCACCATGAGCACCGCTACCACCCCGCGCACCCTGGCCGAGAAGGTCTGGGCAGCGCACCAGGTCGCGAAGGGCACCGACGGTGAGCCGGATCTGCTCTACATCGACCTGCATCTAGTGCACGAGGTGACCAGCCCGCAGGCCTTCGAGGGCTTGCGGCTCGCGGGCCGGCCGGTGCGTCGTCCTGACCTGACGATCGCCACCGAAGACCACAACACCCCGACCCAGAACATCCACCTGCCGATCGCGGACGAGACGTCGCGCACCCAGGTCGACACCCTGCGCAGCAACTGCGCGGAGTTCGGCGTCCGGCTGCATTCGCTGGGCGACGTGGAGCAGGGCATCGTCCACGTTGTGGGCCCGCAGCTGGGTCTGACCCAGCCGGGTATGACGGTGGTCTGCGGCGACTCGCACACTTCTACCCACGGTGCGTTCGGGGCGCTCGCGTTCGGCATCGGCACGTCGGAAGTGGAGCATGTGCTGGCCACCCAGACGCTGCCCCTGCAGCCTTTCCGCACGATGGCCGTGACGATCACCGGCACCTTGAAGCCGGGCGTCAGCGCCAAAGACATCATTCTCGCGGTCATTGCCAAGATCGGCACCGGCGGTGGCCAGGGCTATGTTCTGGAATACCGTGGCGAAGCCATCGAGAAGCTCTCGATGGAAGGTCGCATGACGATCTGCAACATGTCGATCGAGGCTGGTGCCCGCGCGGGAATGATCGCGCCCGATCAGACGACCTTCGACTATCTGGCCGGGCGCCCGCACGCTCCCAAGGGCGAGCAGTGGGATGCGGCGGTCGAAGCCTGGAAGCAGCTGCGCACCGATGATGGGGCCGAGTTCGACCACGAGGTGATCATCGACGGCGACAATCTGGAGCCTTTCGTCACCTGGGGCACCAATCCGGGTCAGGGTCTGCCGCTCACCGAGTCGGTTCCCGACCCCGCCGATATCGTCGAGGAATCGGAGCGGCGGGCGGCTCAGCGCGCGCTCGAATACATGGATCTCACGGCGGGTACGCCGCTCAAGGAGATCAAGGTCGACACAGTCTTCATCGGCTCGTGCACGAACGGCCGGATCGAAGACCTGCGTACGGTCGCCGACGTGGTCAAGGGCCGGCACAAGGCCGATTCGGTGCGCGTTCTCGTGGTGCCTGGCTCACACCGAGTGCGAATGCAGGCAGAGGACGAGGGACTCGACAAGATCTTCACCGAGTTCGGTGCCGAGTGGCGCAATGCCGGCTGTTCGATGTGCCTGGCCATGAACCCCGACAAGCTCACGCCGGGAGAGCGCAGCGCCTCCACGTCCAACCGCAACTTTGAGGGCCGGCAGGGCCCGGGGGGACGTACGCATCTCGTCAGCCCGGCGGTGGCCGCGGCCACCGCCGTTCGGGGCACGCTGTCGGCGCCGTCCGACCTCGAGCCCGTGAGCTGAGCGGCGAGTTCGCCTCGCCCCCACCGCGTCAGCCGTCGTTCTCACACCCAGGAGCCATCATGGAGAAGTTCACCTCGCACACCGGAGTCGGTGTGCCGCTGCGTCGCAGCAACGTCGACACCGACCAGATCATCCCCGCTGTCTACCTCAAGCAGGTGACGCGCACGGGCTTCGAGGACGCACTGTTCGCGGCCTGGCGGCGCGACCCCGAATTCGTGCTGAACGATGTCGTCTTCAGCTCCGGATCGGTGCTTGTAGCCGGCCCCGACTTCGGTACCGGCTCATCGCGCGAGCACGCCGTGTGGGCCTTGAAGGATTACGGCTTCAAGGCCGTGCTCTCTTCTCGATTCGCCGACATCTTCCGAGGTAACTCCGGCAAGCAGGGTCTGGTGGCCGGGCAATTGCGGCAGGACGACATCGAGCTCATCTGGAAGGTGCTCGAGAATGCTCCGGGCACTGAGGTGACCGTCGATCTTGCCCAGCGTCAGGTGCGCTGTGCCGACATCACTGCGCCGTTGACAATCGACGACTACACCCGTTGGCGGCTCATGGAAGGCCTTGACGACATCGATCTGACCCTTGCCAAGCACGAGCAGATCTCCACCTTCGAACAAAGTCGTCCGCGTTATTTGCCAACCACGACGATCGGGTCGTGAACCGGCCACACGTGGATTGACGATCCACTGGTCCGGACGGTCCTCGCTCTGCCGTGAATCGCTCAGGATAATTGCGGTTGAGCGAAGTCCGTTCGGGCACAGGTGGTTTCGTTGTCATCCTCGACTGATTCGGAGCGTGGGAATCGAGTCGCAACGCTCGCCAACGGAACTCGTCAACGGGATACGAAACAGCCTGCGGGCCAGCGGGAACGCGCGTGAACCGGGGAACTCGCCTGCGACACAACGTGTCGCGAGGCGTTGGGTGGTAGACGCAACGTGATCCTTGCCATACCTTCTGCATTGTCGGCGACTATGTCGACCAGGATTCCCGGAGGCAGTTGTGAACAAGGCAGAGTTGGTCGAGGCTCTGGAAGTCAGGCTCGGCAATCGAAAGACCGCCACTGACGCTGTCGAGGCAGTCATCGACACCATCGTTCGTTCTGTTGCCAAGGGCGAGCGGGTGGCGATCAGCGGATTCGGCACCTTCGAGCGGGTGGCCCGCGCGGCTCGTACCGGGCGTAACCCGCGTACTGGCACGCCGGTCAAAATCAAGAAGACCACGGTGCCCAAGTTCAAGCCGGGAACCGCCTTCAAGACCTACGTGGCCGCTCCGCGCAGCATGCCCTCGGTGGCTAACTCGGGCGGGGTCGCCGTCACCTCGCGTGGTCTGGGCGCGGCGGCTGCAACGGTCGCCAAGAAGGCCCCGGCCAAGAAGAGCGTCGGCGCGGCCACCGCCGCCAAGAAGGCCACGGCCACGAAGGCGCCGGCCACGAAGACCACAGCCTCCAAGACCACTGCCGCCAAAGCTGCCGCTTCCAAGACGACGGCCACCAAGGCCGTACCTGCTCGCAAGACCGTCACCAAGACCGCGGCAGCCCCGGCGCCGGCGCGCAAGACGGTGTCACGCGCGACGACCGCCAAGGCCACCCCGGCGAAGACGGCGACCAAGCGCACGGCCAAGAAGGCCTGACGGCCCACGCTCGAACGGGAGGCAGCGGCTGTCGTGGTGTGTCTGGAGTAGGGGATCGCCGCAGTGTGGTCCACCATGGGGGCGCGAGTAGATTCACCCCGATGGCAAAGGAAGACATGAGCAACGTCCTCACGGTTCACGGAGGCCGCCCTCTGCAGGGCGAGATCACCGTTCGCGGCGCGAAGAACTTCGTGTCCAAGGCGATGGTGGCCACCCTGCTGGGTGACACCCGCTCTGTGCTGCGTAACGTGCCCGACATCCGTGACGTCGGTGTGGTCAACGGCCTGCTCGAACTGCACGGCGTCGACGTGAGCAACGACGGCGACGGCACGCTGGTGCTCGACCCGAGCAATGTGGAATCGGCACACGTGGCCGACATCGATGCCCATGCCGGCTCGAGCCGCATCCCGATCCTGTTCTGCGGTCCGTTGGTGCACCGGTTGGGCGAGGCGTTCATTCCCGACCTCGGCGGCTGCAAGATCGGCGACCGTCCCATCGACTTTCACCTCGAGGTGCTGCGCAACTTCGGCGCCCGGGTCGAAAAGCGCGAGCAGGGCATCAAGATCAGCGCTCCGTCGCGGCTGCACGGTGCCAAGGTCCGGCTGCCGTATCCGAGCGTGGGTGCCACCGAGCAGGTCATCCTCACCGCGGTGCGCGCACAGGGCATCACCGAGCTGAGCAATGCGGCCATCGAACCCGAGATCGTCGACCTCATGATCGTGCTGCAGAAGATGGGCGCGATCATCAGCCTCGATCCCAATCGCGTCATCCGCATCGAAGGTGTCGACTCACTCTCGGGCTATCAGCACAGTGCCCTGCCCGACCGCATCGAGGCGGCCTCGTGGGGGAGCGCCGCGTTGGCCACCGGGGGCAATGTGATCGTCCGGGGGGCCGAGCAGGCCTCGATGATGACGTTCCTCAACACCTTCCGGAAGGTCGGCGGCGCCTTCGACGTGCTCTCGGACGGCATCCGCTTTTACCACCCCGGCGGAGCCCTGCATTCGATCGCTCTGGAGACCGACGTGCACCCCGGCTTTATGACCGACTGGCAGCAGCCCCTGGTGGTGGCGCTGACTCAGGCCAGCGGCCTGTCGATCGTGCACGAGACGGTGTACGAGAACAGGTTCGGGTTCACCGAGGCGCTCATCAAGATGGGCGCCAAGATCCAGGTCTACCGCGAATGCCTGGGCTCGACCCCCTGCCGCTTCGGCATGCGCAACTTCAATCACTCGGCGGTGATCTCCGGCCCCACGCCGCTGCGAGGTGCCGACATCGTGGTGCCCGACCTGCGCGGTGGCTTCAGTCACCTCATCGCGGCCCTGGCCGCCCAGGGGACCTCGCGAGTGGCGGGCATCGATCTCATCGACCGCGGCTACGAGCACTTCGCCGACAAGCTGGCAGCGCTACAGGCAGACTGCGAGTGGGACGAGGACATCCCCGCCTGAGAGCTCAGGGACCGAGGGATCCCGGCCCCGGTTTCGGGGCTCAACCGGGTGCCAACTGCGGCGAATGCACCGCGGACGGCACCACTGAAGGATCCCCGCCCCGGTTTCGGGGTTCAACCGGGTGCCAACCGCGGCGGATACACCGCGGACGGCCACCCACCTAACGATTCCGGACCGTGAGGGGTTGAGTCCGGCTTCTGCCGGGCTGTGAACGGGGGCGGTTCCTGACGCTTTGACCATGCCCCGCCGGACGGGGCATCGCCATAGCGCAGGAAAGCCCCCTGGCCTGCGACTGTCGAAACCGCCCTTTGCGGAAGACCCGGGCAGGCCGTGGCTTCCCATCGCCAGACTCCGTCCGCTGTCGCGCGGCTCTACTTCTGCGCCGCTGGGCTGCCCACGAAGCCATCTGTTGCCGGCCTGCCAGGCGCCGCCGGCGACCTGGCCCGGGTCTGTCGCTGGGCTATCTGGGTTGGGGCTGGGTTAGGGCGCGCCCTCAGTCGGCAGCGGCGTGCCGATGCCAGCCAGCCGTACGGCGCTGACGTGCCGACCGCCCTGCCCGGTATCGGTGAGCAGGGCGCTGAGCCGCTGGCCGGGCCGCAACAGCCGTAGGTCGCTGCCCGTGAGGGCAGAGGCAGGCAGCTCCAGCCGCACGCCGTCATCGGTCACCACCCAGCCGCTCCGGGTGGCGGGGTCGTAGCTCAGCACGCTCACCTGCACAGCCGCGAGCGTAGCCCTGGTGGCCGGCCCGACGCCGAGTGACCACGCCTGCCAGAGGTCGGCCGCTGTGTCGACGTCTCGGCGCAGACGGGCGTCCGCAGCCACCGGCACGGAGCCGGCCGCCGTATGGGCGGCGCCGGAGTGGGGGCCGAACCGCACCGGGAGCAGGTCCGGCCCGGCCGCCCCCAGCAGCACGGTGCCGGTGCCGTCGGCATCGGGCACGTGAAAGGCCATGGTGGTCGCCCGCAGCCGCGCGAAGCCGTCCGCGAGGGCGAGTGCCAGGCTGTCGGGTGTCAGCGCGGGCAGGTCGCCGAGCAGCACGGCCGTGGGGCGGGCGGACGCCGCCTGCAGGCCGAGACCGATGGCGGCCCGAAGGCCGGGATGATTGTCAGGTTGGGCGAGCACGCGAGCCCGTCGGGGCAGCGCGCCCACCGGGCCGGCCACCACAACGATCAGGTGCGACACCGCCGGGCATCGATCGACGGCGTCGAGGCAATCGCTGCTCATCGCGGCGGCCAGCGTGGCCGGCGCCCCGAGCCGCGACTTGGCCGCGCTGGTGCGCAGCGGCACGATCACGGTCCACGTCGCCTGCGCGGTGTCTGCTGTGCTCTCCCGCATGGTTCGCATCCTGCCCCAGCGAAGGCCGGGGATCCCACGAGGCCTATCCGTGGGCGTGGGTGAGCTCCGACGCGAGGGTACTGCGGCAAGATGGAGCCGCACGGATGGCCGGCGAGAGCAAGGACTGGGAGTGCAGAACAAGACGTTCAGCTATCGACTGGGCGAGTCGGTGGTGCGCACGCTGACCCCGATCTCCACGCGTTTCAGCGAGTCTGGCGCGCAGAACCTGCCTCGTGAGGGTGGGTGCATCGTGGTGGCGAATCACATCTCGCATGCCGATCCCTTCGTCGTGGCGCAGTTCCTGACCGGTCATCAGCGGATGCCGCGCTTCCTCACCAAGGACTCGCTGTTCGACGTGCCCGTCGTGGGGGCGGTGCTGCGCAACTCGGGCCAGATTCCCGTACGGCGGGAGTCGACGGATGCGCTCGTGGCGCTGGGGGCGGCCGAGCAGGCGCTGTTGGACGGCGAATGTGTGGTCATCTATCCCGAAGGCACCCTGACCCGCGATCCGCAGCTGTGGCCCATGCGCGGCAAGCTCGGCCCGGCCCGGCTGGCGTTGGCAACCGGGGTGCCCGTGATCCCGGTGGCACAGTGGGGCACCCAGAACCTGTTGCCCGGCTACCGCAAGGTGCCGAGGGTCTACAAACGACCGAAGGTTCAGGTGATCGCGGGTCCGGCTGTTGACCTGTCGCCCTTCAAGCCCGAGGGCGACCAGCCGCCCAACGTGCGCCAGCTCCTGCAAGCCACCGCCGTGATCATGGCCGAGCTGACAGCGCTGTTGGGGCAGTTGCGCGGCGAACAACCGCCCGGCACGGTGTGGAATCCCCGCGCCCACGGTCAGTCGGTAACTGGCGATCCCCATCGGGTCAAGCGCGCCCTGCGTCGTCCTCGTTCGAATTCGAAGGATGAGAGTACGTGAGCCACGTTGCGGTGATGGGTGCCGGCAGCTGGGGCACCACGTTCGCGCTGGTGGTCTCGGATGCGGGCCAGCCGGTGCGGTTGTGGGCGCGTCGAGCCGATCTCGCGGAGGCGATCAACACCACCCACCGCAATGTTGACTATCTTCCGCAGGTCGCGCTGCCCGAGGCTGTGGTGGCCAGCAGTGACGCCGGCTGGGTGCTCGATGGCGCCACCGACGTAGTGCTGGCCGTGCCGTCGCAGACCTTGCGCGAGAACCTGGCCCGGTGGGCGCCGCTGATCGGACCCGACGCCAGCGTGGTGAGCCTCATGAAGGGTGTCGAGCTCGGCACCCACCTGCGGATGAGCGAGGTGATCGTCGAGGTTGCCCAGGTTCCGATCGACCGCGTCGTCGTCGTCTCGGGGCCGAATCTGGCAGGGGAGATCGCTGCTCGTCAGCCCACGGCCACAGTGGTGGCCTGTTTCGATCACGACCGGGCCGAGCGGGTGGCCAGGTTGTGTTCCACCGGCTACTTCAGGCCCTACACCGAGACCGACGTGGTGGGGGTCGAACTCGGCGGAGCGGTCAAGAACGTCATCGCGCTCGCTGTGGGGATGGCGGAGGGATTGGGGTTCGGGCAGAACACTCAGGCGTCCTTGATCACCCGGGGGCTGGCCGAAACGGCCCGCTTGGCAACGGCCTTGGGTGCCAGCCCAGCCACGTTGTCGGGCCTGGCGGGAATGGGTGACCTGGTGGCGACCTGCGCCTCGCCGTTGTCACGCAACCGCTCGTTCGGAGTGGCGCTCGGGCGCGGCACGAGCCTCGATCAAGTGGTGGCCGCCACCCGGCAGACCGCTGAGGGCGTCAAGTCGTGCCGGCCGGTGGTAGAACTGGCCGCCGTGGCGGGTGTGGAGATGCCGATCGCGAAGGCTGTGGAGGCTGTGGTGCACGACGGCATGCAGCCGCGGGAGATGGTGCGGATCTTGCTGTCTCGTGCACGCAAACACGAGAAGAACTGAGCCGGGCGGACGCCTTCGCGTCGTTACGTCGATGCCCCGCCTGAGGGGGCAGTGTCATAGTCCGATCCGTCGCCTGCCAGGGCCTGTGTCCGGCAGGAGCCGGGCCCTCAGTCCGGAAAGGCGGACGTCACTGAAAAGCCGGGATCAGCTCTGGCGGAGGGCGGCATCGAGGTCGGCCCACAGGTCGTCGGGGTGTTCGATCCCGACCGAGAGCCGCAGCAGGTTGGGCGGCACCGCGTCGGGCTCGCTCGCGATCCTGCGTCGCCGCTCGATCAGCGACTCCACGCCACCCAGGCTCGTGGCCGGCACCCACAGCCGGCACGCCGCGACGACCCGGTCTGCTGCGGCGGCGTCTCCATCGACCTCGATGGCAAGCATCGCCGTGTAGCCGCTCATCTGGGCGCTCGCGCGCTCATGGCCGGGATCGGTGGCCAATCCCGGATAGCGCACCCGCTTCACCCTGGGGTGCTCGCTGAGTCGGGCGGCCAGCGTGCCTGCGGTGGCCAACTGCCGCTCGAGTCGGACGGCGAGCGTGCGCACCCCCCGCAGTGCCAGCCAGGCCTCGAACGGGCCGGCGATGCCGCCATGCACCCGGCGATGACGTCGCAGTCGTTCGGTGAGCCCGGGTTCGGATGTGACCATCGCACCCATCACGACGTCGGAATGGCCGGCCAGGTACTTCGTCACAGAGTGCACCACCACGTCGGCACCGAGCCTGAGCGGTTGTTGCAGCAAGGGAGTGGCGAAGGTGTTGTCGACCACGACGAGACAGCCGTGCTCGTGAGCGGCGGCGATCAGCGCGGGCAGGTCGGCGATCTCCAGCAGCGGATTGGTCGGCGACTCGATCCACAGCAGCGCCGCCGGGCCAAGCTCCGCACCGTGCGGCCCTTTCCCGGCCAAGGCGTCGAGAACCGTTGCGGTGTCGGCGATGTCGACGCGCTGGAGGCGTACTCTGCCCGACTCGTCGAGGTCGTTGAGCAGTTCAAGGGTGGTGTTGTAGGCCGCGGTGGGGGCCACTACCGGCCGTCCGGGCGGTACCAGGGCCAGCACGGCTGAGATGGCGGCCATCCCCGAGGCGAACACGGTGGCCTCGGTGGGCAGCCGGGTGCCGGAGCCCTCCATCGCCGCCAGCACCGCTTCGAGCTGTTGCACCGTTTGGTTGTCGGGGCGGCCGTAGGCGGGCTGCGCGGCGTCTCCCGGTGCGGGGGGCACCGGCCCGGCTCCCTGGAACGTCGACGTGAGCTGTAGCGACGGGCCTACTGGAGCCCCCGGACGACGTTCCGGGCGTCCGAGCACGACGGGCAGCGTCTGCGGGTTCAGCTCGTGCGGGCTCAGGTCCTGCGGCTGCGGCTCGGGGTGCGGTCCGTCGGAAGGTGAGGCCTGGGTGGGCTGCGGGTTCTCGGAGGTCACGGCGCTCACCTTAGGTGGCCGGCGCTCGATGCGGCCTACTGCGCGGGCCTGAATGCCGCTCGCAACGGCCGCTCGTGAACACCACCTACCGCGTGGCCGGTGGCGTGGGTGACCCACCCCGCTGCGCCTGCTCGCGAGGGACTGATTCGAACACCGCCGACGTCGGAAGCAAGTGCGCATGGGCACAGGCCGTGTCTACAGCAGTTGCCCATACCCGGCCGGTAGGGTCGGTTCTCGATGAGTAACACCGACTTCGCCCCAGGCTCAGGCCGGCGCCCCAAGGTGGCCGTCGTGTTCGGTGGCCGCTCGAGCGAACACGCCATCAGTTGCATCACGGCTGCCGGCGTTCTGCGCGCGATCGACCGCGAACGTTACGACGTGGTGCCGATCGGGGTGTCCCGGCAGGGCACCTGGGTGCTGTCGGCCGACGATCCGGCCCGCTGGGAGCTGTCGGGCACCACGTTGCCCGAAGTGCAGGCAGGGGCCGCTGAGGTGCCCGTGGTGTTGGGGCAGTCACTGGGCAGTCGTGACGTGGTGGAGTTGCGGCCGGGCGAGGTGGCCGAGGTGGTGGGCTCGGTCGACGTGGTCTTTCCGCTGCTGCACGGCCCTTACGGCGAAGACGGCACCTTGCAGGGCATGCTCGAACTCACCGATACCCGATATGTGGGCGCCGGAGTGCTGAGTTCGGCGCTCAGCATGGACAAGCACATGATGAAGGCGGTGCTGGCCTCTTCCGGCCTGCCGGTGGGTCCGCACACGGTGATCCTGCCGCACGACTGGGAGAGCGATCGGGCGCTCAGTCTCGACGCCGTGGCGGCTCTCGGCCTGCCTGTGTTCGTCAAGCCCGCTCGCGCCGGCTCGTCGATGGGCATCACCAAGGTCACCCGCGCGCAGGATCTGGAAGCGGCCATCGAGGTAGCCCGCGAGCACGACCCGAAGGTCGTGGTCGAGGCTGCGGTGCAAGGCCGCGAGATCGAGTGCGGCGTGCTGCAAGACCTGCACGGCGAGCCTCCGCGGGCTTCGTTGCCGGGTGAGATCGAGGTCATCGGCGATCACGACTTCTACGACTTCGAGGCCAAGTACCTCGACGAGGGCAACGTGCGGCTCACCTGCCCGGCCGACCTGCCGGAGCACGTGGTGGAGCGAGTGCAAGACGTGGCCCGACGTACGTTCACCGCCATGGCGTGCGAGGGGCTGGCCCGGGTCGACGTGTTCGTCACCCACGACTGGCAGGTCATCGTCAATGAGCTGAACACCATGCCGGGATTCACGCCGTTCTCGATGTTCCCGCGGATGTGGGAGCAGTCCGGGCTCTCGTACCCGGAACTCGTCGACCACCTGCTACAGCTCGCGCTGACCCGCCGGGTGGGGCTCCGCTAGGCCCAGGCACTAGGCCCAGAGGCCCGTCGACATAGCCCGCAGCAGAATCGCCGTGGGTTACGGCCAGCCTGGGGGTTACGGCAGCATGGCAGGCATGCCCGCGCCAGAACTGCCCGCGGATTCCCCGTGGTCTGCGTCCCCGCAGACCGGAGGCCGGATCCACAGTCACGACCCGTTCGCTCCTGCCGAACGCGAACGCTCGTCCACCCGGCGCTTTCGTGGCCGGCTCGCCGCGGCGGTCACCCTCTGGACGGCTCCGGGCCCGGCCGGGCTGACCGTGTCGTCCATGATGCTCGCCGACGGCGACCCAGCCCGCGTGCTGGGTCTCGTGCACGAGGACAGTGATCTCTTCGATGCCCTCCGCGAGGTGCGCCGGTTCGCAGTCAGCCTGCTCGGCACCGCAGACCGGCGGCTGGCGGACCGGTTCGCCGGCGTGATGCCTTCCCCCGGTGGGCTGTTCGCGACCGGCAAATGGACTGAGACGCCCTACGGGCCGATCCCCGCGCACGTCGGCACCTGGGTCGGCTGCAGCTTCGACGGAGCCCGCCCGGTCGGTTGGTCGCAACTGGTCGAAGGCACGGTGGAACGGGTCGAGGTGAAGGGCGAAGCAGGGTTGTTCTACTACCGCGGTCACTACGGCGACGTGCCCGAGCCGGGGTCGGCGTCGACGTAGGTTTCGACTCACGCTCTCGCCATCGAATCGATTTGATAGGCTGCTGGAGCCGGTTGACACGTCGCGTCCCGGCCCCGCCTCTCAGCCGCAGGGCAGCGGCTTGTGCCGCTTTCCCTCAGGAGTCCGTTGTCCGTTGTCCACGCCCCAGCCACGCAGGTGACCTCCCCGCGACGCCTGCTCGTCATGCTCGGCGCGCTGTCGGCCTTCGGGCCGCTGTCGTTCGATATGTATCTGCCCGGCCTTCCGCAGCTGGCGCGCGACCTGGGCACGACGCAGACCGGCGGCCAGCTCTCCCTGTCGGTGTCCATGGTGGGGCTCGGCCTCGGCCAGGTGATCGTCGGCCCGCTGAGCGACCAGGTCGGCCGCAAACGGCCGCTGGTCATCGGGGTCGCCGTGTTCACCGTGGCAGCGCTGGCGTGCGCCATCGCCCCGAACCTGGGCCTTCTGCTCGTGGCTCGACTCATCGGCGGGCTCGGGGGCGGGGCGGGCATTGTGCTCGCCAGGTCTGTGGTGCGCGACCTGTATAGCGGCAGGGAGGCCGCCCACGCCTACGGTGTCACCGCCCTGGTCTTCGGCATCGCGCCCGTACTGGCCCCGTTGCTGGGCGCGCTCCTGATGGCGGTGACCGGCTGGCGAGGGATCTTCGTCACGATCGCTGTGTGCGGGGCCGCGCTGCTCGTCGCGGCCACTCGCCTCCCGGAGACGCTGCCGCCGGCTAGGCGCCGACCATCGAGTATGGGGACGATCTTCAGCTCCTTCCCCGCGGTGCTCGCCGACCGGTCGTTCCTGGCTCCGGCCCTTGTGCTGGCCCTGGGTTTCCAGCCACTGAGCCTGTACCTGGCGATGGGCAGTTTCGCGCTGCAGCAGGGATACGGCCTGACCCCGCAGCAGTTCGGCTTCATGTTCGCGGCGAACTCCGTGGCAATCCTGCTGCTGGGCAGGTTGAACCTGCGCCTGGTGGGCAGATACGGCCCGTACCGGCTGCTGACCTGGACCTTGGGGTTGAGCGTCGTCGCGTGTCTGATGGTTGCCGTGGGCGTGCACCTCGGGTCGGTGTGGTGGGTGCTCGTGCCGTTGTTCTTCGCGATCTCGGTGGCAGGGCCATTGCTGCCGAACACCACAACCCTTGCCTTGGAGGGCCAGGCCTCGGCGATCGGAGCCGCCTCGGCCTGCCTGGGGCTGCTGCAGACCATCTTCGGCGCGACGATCCCGCCAGCCGTCTCGCTGGTGGGCGTCACTCCGGTGCTGATGGGGACGTCGATGGCGATCGCGTCGTTCTTGTGCCTGCTGCCGATGCTGGCCGTTCCGCGGCCGGCGCGGGGCTGACCTCGGGGTGGCCCCCATAGCCGCTGCAGGCCCGGGGCGGCTACTGGCAGGTCGCCGTGGCCGGCAGGGGGGCCAAAGCGCCGGAGATCGCACTCAGCAGAGTGTCGAGACCATCCTGGTGGGTGGGCGGCACGTCGATCTCGACCGCGGGCACCCGGCCGAAGGTGCGGTAGCGGATCTGGCCGCTGTGTTCGTCGACCACCCAGTCGACTCCGCCGACCACCGTGCAGGGGTCGATGGTTGGCCCGGGCGGAGTGATGCCGCAGCGCAGCCGCACGGCCTGGGCCTGGTCGGCACCCGCCCAGGCGGCGGTGGCCTGCGAGGTCACCTCACGTCGGGTGAGGCCGCCTACCTGATCGGGCAGGGTCACGAGCACGTTCGAGCAGTGGGGATCGGTGGACGACGGCCCCGCCGAGACCGGCACCGTGCTGGCGCAGCCCGCCACGACGGCAAGGGCCGCTACGACGGCGCCCGCGTGGGCAGCCCGGCGAGCCCTGCGAGCGCCCAACACAGGGAGCCCTGAGGCGAGCAGCCCGGGGCCTGTGGGTAGATGTACTGGAGTCAGGCGTGCACCACCGTGCAGGTGACGGTGCGGGTGATGCCCGGCACGCTCTGGATTTGCGACATCACGAGCGGTCCGAGGTCTTCGACCGTCTCGGACTGCACGCGCACGATCACGTCGTAGGGACCGGTGACGTCTTCAGCGGCGACGACGCCAGGAAGCTTGCCGATCGCCTCGGCCACGGGAGCGGCCTTGCCGACTTCGGTCTGCACGAGCACATATGCCTGAACCACGGTGTCCTCCTCGGGGAGGGGCGTCGGCGCTGACGCCCGGTCGGCTGCACACGCTACCGTGTCGAATCATGGCCGCTGCGCACCCATCGGAGCTCACTCTCGCAGAGCTGGGGGAGGACGGCGTACTGGCAGCGATCCTGCCTGTGCTGCAACAGAGTTCGTCGGCCTCGGTGCTCGTGGGCGCCGGCGACGACGCGGCCGTGGTGGCCGCTCCTGACGGCCGGTTCGTGGTGTCGACCGACCTGCTGGTGGAGGGCTACGACTTCTTACGCTCGACGTCGTCGGGGCGCGACGTGGGGGCCAAGGCCGCCGCCCAGAATCTTGCCGACATCGCGGCAATGGGTGCCCGGCCCACGAGCTTGGTGGTGGGGCTGGTGGTGCCCGCCGCCACGCCGTTGTCGTGGGTGGTCGATCTGGCGCGGGGGCTTGCCGACACCTGCGGGCCTGCCGGGGCTGCCGTGGTGGGTGGCGACCTGTCCGGTGGGCCGTGTCTCATGGTGTCGGTCGCCGTTCACGGGGATCTGCAGGGCAAGGCCCCCGTCCTGCGCAGCGGTGCCAGGCCGGGTGACGTGCTGGCCCTGGCGGGCACTGTGGGTCGGGCTGCGGCCGGCCTCGACGCGTTCCGGGCTGGGGGCATCGGGGGGGCTGGTGCTGGGGCGGCAACGACTGTGGCGATAGCCACTCAGCGTGCCGCGCGTCCGCCGTTGGCCGCGGGCCCGCGGGCCGCGCTGGCCGGGGCGACGGCGATGATCGACGTCTCAGACGGTCTGCTGCGCGACGCAGCCAGGATCGCCGTGGCCAGTGGTGTCACGATGGCGATCGACGCCGAGGCTGCGGCACTGGCCGGCCTCAATGCTGAACTCGCCCAGGTGGCAACCGATCTCGGTGACGACGAGCCGCAGCTGCGGGCCTGGCAATGGGTGCTCACGGGGGGAGAGGATCACGGGCTGCTTGCCACCTTCCCAACCCGAGCGGACCTTCCCGACGACTTCGCGCCGATCGGGCGGGTGACCGGCACCAGGCTGCCCTCGGCAGGTGGGGAGATGCACACCAGCCCGGTGACCGTGGAGGGTCTCTCACCAGAGGTGAGGAGCCGACTACGGACGCCGGGCTGGGACCACTTCGGCGGCTGAGGCTGCCGGGCGAGGAATGTCTTGCGTTAAGGCCGTGCGATGACTGGCGCCTTAGGCCGACCGCGAGCTAGCGAGCGACCTTGCCGGCCTTGAGGCACGACGTGCAGACGTCGACCCGGCGACGGGTGTTGCCGACCATGGCGCGCACGCGCTGGATGTTCGGGTTCCAGCGACGCTTGGTGCGTCGGTGGGAGTGCGAGATGTTGTGCCCGAAGCTCGGGCTCTTGCCGCAAATGGCGCAGGTGGAAGCCACGTGTATCTCCTGGGAGTTGATGTATCGGCTTTCGGACAACCCTCCGAGGGTACACGGGCGGCCAGGTCGGCCTCAAATCCGTGCAACCCCACCTGCAAGCAGCATCAGCTGCAGGCGCATCAACTGCTGCAGGAGGAGAGAGATGGCGATTCTAGCGGGTCGGGTGCCCGGTCGTGTTCAGCGCGGTGCCGTCCGCCGCGGCCCGGTGTTGGTCGCCGCGGGTCGGTGTTGGTCGCGTCGGGTCGGTGTTGGCCGCGTCGGGATGGTGTCGACCACACCGGGCGTCCTGTTGTTCTGGTTGGTCCGCTGTGTTCTGGTTGGCCCGATGATTTTGTCGTCGCGGTTGCGCTGTGCCGGCCGGGTCGGACCGGCGTCGGTGCAGGTCAGGGGGCAGGATGGGGGTGTGGGCGTGGACGAGCGACATGAGCTCGACGTCGAGGCCTGTCGCCGCTGGGTGGCGCTGGCGCTCGGGCGCTTGGAGCACTGTGCCGCAGCCCTCGATGCGCTGAACGTCTTTCCGGTGCCGGATGGCGATACGGGCACCAATCTGCTCCTGACGTTCCGGCGGGCCGCACAGGAGGCGCGCACCGCAGCCGGACGGCTCGGCCCGCTGAGTGCCGCGCTGGCGCGTGGAGCCCTGCTCGGCGCTCGTGGCAACTCGGGAATCATCACCGCGCAGATGCTGCGCGCCTGCGCCGAGACGTTCGTGGATGCGGGTGAGCTGGTTGGTGGGCGCTTGTTGGCTGCGGCGCTGCGGCGGGCCGACGAGCAGGCCTGGCAGGCGGTGTCGATGCCGCTGGAGGGCACGGTGCTGTCTGCGACCAGGGCGGTCTCTGTTGCGCTGGCAGCCGAGCCGACGCCTCGCGACGCTCTGCGCGTTGCCGACGTTGCCGCTGCTGCTGCCCGGGAGGCGTTGGCGCGTACTCCGTCCCAGTTGCCGCCGTTGGCCGACGCCGGGGTGGTCGATGCCGGCGCGGCAGGATTCGTCCTGCTGCTGGAGGCATTGGTAGAGGCTCTCGGCGGCCGGGCGATCACACCGCTGCCGGGTGTGGACGATCAGGTCGCGGGCATCCGCGTAGGGGATTGCCAAGGCCCGGAAGGCTCTGCACCCGAACACGCATCCGAACAGCACGAACAACATGTGGACGCTCACCTGCGACCGGAGTACAAGGGGCCGGGATTCGAGGTGATGTATCTGCTGGCCGGCCGGAATGGAGCGGGGGAGACGCTGCGCGCGCGGTTGGCACGTCTGGGCGACAGTGTTGTCGTGGTGGGGGGTGCCGCTATCGCGCCGAAGGCTTCGGCCAGGACCCGGTCAGGCACTCCGGTTGAGGCCCACCAACAGTGGCGCGTTCACGTGCACACCGACGACCCGGCCGCGGCGCTGGCAGCCGGCCGTGCACTCGGCAGCCTCAGCGAGGTACGGGCGGTGCACCTGGACACCGGGTCGGCGCACCTGGCCACCGGGTCGGCGCACCTCACGCCGGGCTCTGCGGCGTCGACGCCCGCCAGGGTGCCGAGCTCGCTGCAGCGCACGGAGCCCCACAGCTCGGAGCTGCTGGGCTGCGTGGCCTGGGCGAGCGGACCAGGGCTGGCGGGTCTGCTGGCCGACGCGGGGGCCATGCCCGTGGTGAGCACCCAGGCCCGCCGGATCTCCACCGAAGAGGTGCTGGCGGCGATCGAGGCCACCGGTGCACGCAAGGTGGTGGTGCTGCCCAACGACGCCGACTCGGTGCCCGTGGTGCGTGCTGCCGTGGCCGACGCGCGGGCGGCAGGTCTGGACGCGCGGATCGTCGAGACGGTGGCCGAGGTGCAGGGGCTGGCCGCCGTGGCGGTCTTCGATCCCTTCGGCGACCTCGACGAGGTGGTGGCCGGCATGGCCGTCGCCGCGCAGGGCACCCGTCATGCGGCCGTCGCGCTGGCGTCGCGCGCGGCGTCCACCCCGGTGGGACCGTGTGAGCCGGGCAACGCGGTGGCCGTGATAGGAGGCGAGATTGCTTGCATCGCAAGCGCACTCGATGACCTCACCGCGCGGGTGGTGGCCGACCTGCTGCCCGGGGCCGAGTTGGTGACCCTCGTGCTCGGGGTGGGCGCCGGCGCCGAGGTGGAGGCAGCCGTACGCAAGGTGGCAGGCAGTGCCCAGGTGCAGGTGATCGCAGGCGGGCAGTACACCTACCCGGTGCTGATCGGCGTGGAATGACGACGACGCAGCCCTTGCCGGCTCGCCGGCCGCAGGTCGTGGCCGATGGCCGCGGTGTGATGGGATCTCGGATGTGGCCGCGCGCTCTGCCTTCGACCAGCGGCTGAGCGCTGCCTTCGATCGCAAGACGGCCACCGCACTGGCAAGCCTCGACCTGCACACCGTGGGCGACCTGCTCTATCACTTTCCTCGCCGGTATCTGGAGTTTCATCAGGTCAGCGACCTGTCCCGGCCGCAGGTGGGCGAGCACCTCACAGTGGTGGCCAATGTCGAGTCGGCAAGCTCGCGCCGCAGCCGAGACGGCCGGCATCACCTGCTCAAGGTCATCGTCAGCGATGCCTCGGGCCATCGGCTGGAACTCACGTTCATCACCCGGAGCGCGGGAGCCGTCCACGGTTGGGCGGCGCGGCTGCGCCCCGGTACTCGGGCGATGTTCGACGGCAAGGTCAGTCGGTTCAACGGCGTGCTGCAACTCACGAACCCGCGCTTCGAGCCCATCGACTCCGGCGGAGACGGTCAGTCGCTGCAGGGCCGGGCCGGCATGGTGCTGCCGATCTACCCCGCCGGCGCCAAGGCGGCCTCGTGGATGATCGCTCGCGCGGTGCTCACCGTGTTGCCCGCGGCGGACGACGCTGCACTACCCGATGTGCTGCCGTCTGCGCTGTTGGCCGAGCATGGCTGGCCGTCGGCCGCAGAGGCCTTGCGGCTCAAGCACAATCCCGCATCCTTGCGCGACGTCGAGCGGGCCGACCAACGGTTGAAGTTCGAAGAGGCGTACGTGCTGCAGCTGGCCCTGGCTCGTCGGCGCAGCCTGTCGGCGGCGCTCGCCGCCACCCCGCGCTCACCCGGCCTCGGTGGCCTGTTGGCCGCCTTCGACCAGACCTTGCCGTTCAAGCTCACCACCGGACAGCAGGCGGTCGGCGCCGACATCGCCGCAGATTTGGCCCGTGAGCACCCGATGCACCGTTTGCTGCAGGGCGAGGTGGGCTCCGGCAAGACCGTGGTGGCCCTGCGGGCGATGCTAACCGTGGTCGACGCCGGAGGCCAGACGGCTCTGCTGGCACCGACGGAAGTACTGGCCCAACAGCACTACCGCTCGATCACGGCGATGCTCGGCTCCCTGGCCAGCGCCGGCATGCTGGCACTTGACGGGCCGCTGCCGGCAGACTCCGACGAACCCGGCACCCGGGTCACGCTGCTCACCGGCTCGCTCGGGGCCAGGGCCAGGCGGGAGGCGTTGGCCCTGGCCGCCTCAGGTGAGGCGGGCATCGTGATCGGGACGCACGCGTTGCTGCAGGAGTCGGTCGAGTTCCACGACCTGGGGCTGGTGGTGGTCGACGAGCAGCACCGGTTCGGTGTGGAGCAGCGGGACGCCTTGCGGGCCAAGGCCGTACGCACGCCGCACCTGCTCGTGATGACGGCCACCCCGATTCCGCGCACGGTGGCCATGACCATCTTCGGAGACCTCGAGACCTCGACCCTTCGGGAGATCCCGGCTGGGCGCTCGCCCATCGCCTCGCACGTCGTGCCCGCCACGAAGCCCGCCTGGGTGAAACGCACGTGGGAGGTCGTGCGGGCCCAGGTGGACGCCGGCCGGCAGGCTTTCGTCGTGTGTCCGGCCATCGACCCGCCCGCCGAGGCGGGCAAGGCCGGCAGCGCTCAGCTGGCCGAGCAGGCCGAGCTCGACGCCGAGGGCGGCTGGAGCGAGGTGCTGCCCGGCCTCGACGACCTCGACCAGCCCGGCGACGGTGGTTCGCGGGCCAACGTCACCGAGGTGATGGCCGCCCTGGCCGTCGAGCCCGCCCTGGCCGGGCTGCGGCTGGGCGTGCTGCACGGCCGGTTGCCCAGTGAGGAGAAGGAGGCGGTGATGGCTGCGTTCGCGGCCGGCCGTCTCGACGTGCTCGTGGCCACCACGGTGATCGAGGTGGGGGTCGACGTGCCGAACGCCTCGGTGATGGTGATCATGGACGCCAACCGGTTCGGCATCTCCCAACTGCACCAGCTGCGTGGCCGGGTGGGTCGGGGCGGACATCCCGGGTTCTGCTTCTTTGTCACCTCCGCCGATGCCACGGCCGCGATGGGGTCCGTGTTGGAGCAGGTGGCCCGGACGGCCGACGGCTTCACTCTTGCCCGGCTCGACCTCGAGCACCGGCGCGAGGGCGACGTGCTGGGTGCCGCCCAGTCGGGGGCCTTGTCGTCCCTTCGGGTACTGCGGGTGACCCACGACGAAGACGTCATCGTCGCTGCCCGGGCACTGGCCACCGACGTCGTGGCCGCCGACCCCGATCTGGCCGGGCATCCTGAGCTCCGCGCAGCCATCGACACCATGCTCAACCCCGAGCGGGAGGTCTTCCTTGAGCGGGGCTGAGCCGGGGCGGGGTCGCGTGATGGCACCGCCTGGCCGGGAGACGCCCGTGGCCGGTCTCAGCGGGCCGGCCGTCGGCGCCGGGCGTGACACGGTGAGCCGCATCGTCACAACGCAGTGGCTGGTCTCAGCGGGCCGGCCGTCGGCGCCGGGCGTGACACGGTGAGCCGCATCGTCGCAGGGCGGTTCGGTGGGCGCCGGCTGACCGTCCCTGCCGGGCGGGGCACGCGTCCGACGAGTGACCGGGTGCGTGAGGCGCTTTTCGCCCGGCTCGACCATCTCGACGCGATCGCCTCAGCTCGGGTGCTGGACCTGTTCGCCGGGTCGGGGGCCCTGGGATTGGAAGCCGTGAGTCGCGGTGCCGGCTCGGCGGTGCTCGTCGACTCCGATCGGGCAGCGGCGGCCGCCTGTCGGCGCAACGTGGCCGACCTGGGGCTCGACTCGAGCGTGAGCGTGGCCGCGCGCACCGCGGCGGCCTACCTGGGCGCAGAGCCGGACGAGTTCGACCTGGTGCTGCTCGACCCGCCCTACGACCTTGCTGAGCCGGCGCTGGCCGGGCTGCTGGCCCGTCTCGCCGAGGGCTGGCTGGCCGAGCGGGCGTTGGTGGTGGTGGAGCGCAGCCGGCGAAGCGCCGAGCCGAACTGGCCGGCCGGGCTGCTGCGTCTGGACGAGCGCCGCTACGGCGAGACGACCGTCTGGCTGGCGGAGCCCGCCCAGGTGTAGGCCTCTCGCGCGGGCGGCGACAGTGGATGGGAGACGCGGCCGTTGTGCCGGATGACGGCGTCGATCATGAGGATGCGTTTCGCGGTCCGGCCCGGGCGGTGTCCGGAATCCGGCGCCAGTGCCGGCCGGTGCGGTTCGCCTGAGCACAAAGCCTGAGCCCGCGGCATCGAAGCGAGCCGGATTCCGGACATCCAAGCGTCGGGAGCGGCGACCGATCACTCAGCGCCGACCCTCACCACTGCCGAGGCCGCCGGGGTACCGATGATCTTGCGGGGCACGACCGGTCGGTGTCCCATATTCGACACGATCGCGAGCCAGCGATGTCGGCTGAGCACGAAACCCACACCCCCTGCAGCGGTCGTGTCGAATATGGGACAACCCAAGCGTGTGAGGAGGGCCCACCCACGTGCATTCCCGCCAACAGAGCCCCAACGTCGGCACCCTGAGCGCGCCTGGACGTCCACCTGTCACGTTTCTTCGCCCAGCTGTGGCCACCTTGGTGACATCTCAGCGAACAACGTCACGGTTCGACGAACCCGGCGCGGTCCGGGCACCCGCAGATCAGCACGCCACGCAGACACCGGACCCCCTGGAACAGATCATCTAGGCTCCTCGTCATGTCTGAGCCTGACCCGGCGCGCCGCCCAGGTGCGACAGGACCTTCGAGAGCCAGCCGCCGCTGCGTCTGTCCCGGGTCGTACGACCCGGTGACCAACGGACACCTCGACGTGGTGCTGCGGGCCGCGCGGCTCTTCGACGAGGTGATCGTCGCGGTGGTGCACAACCCGTCGAAGCGGGGCACCTTCCCGGTGGCCGAGCGGTTGGAGCTGATCGCCGACGCCCTGCCTCCCGACCTGCTGGCCAGCGGCAACATCGTTATCGACGACGTGCCGGGCGGCCTGCTCGTGGATTACTGCGCCCGGGTGGGGGCACGCTCGGTGGTCAAGGGCGTCCGGGGCGGGACGGACTTCGCCTACGAGTTGCCGATGGCGCGGATGAACCGCCGGCTCACCGGCCTGGAGACCGTCTTCCTACCCGGCGACCCGAGCCTGGAGCACGTATCCAGCTCACTGATCCGGGAAGTCGTGGCGCACGGAGGAGACGTGACCGGCATGGTGCCCGACCAGGTGCGCGACAGGTTGGTGGCCGTGCTGCGCACCGAAGTCGGGTGAGCCGCCTTCGGCGTAGCCCTGGTCCCGCGGTCTCCGGGCCCATCGGCGCCGGACACTTCCGACGGCGTTTAGGGACATTGCCCCCCGTGGGCTAGGCTTGTCAGTCGGTCCCCTGCCAATCCCGGGTATCGCTACGCCCTCACATCGAGGCGTTCTTTGTGCGGGAGCGGCTGATGGCCCGCCTGTTCCCACAGATTGTGCGACGAATCTTCCGAGAGGACCGTGTGACCACGCTCGACCCGCGCGCCCCGTTGGTGCTCGACACCGTCGAGCTGGGTCGTCGTCCGGGGTCCATGCGAGAGGTCCGCCGCACCATCGAGGCACCGCGCGACCTGGGGACCGACGTGATCGGCGTTCCTGTCGGATCCGAGATCGACCTTGACCTGAGGTTGGAATCGGTGATGGAAGGCGTGCTTGTGTCGGGCACGGCACGAGCACATGCCACGGGTGAATGCGTGCGCTGCCTGGAGGCGGTAGACCTCGACATCGAGGTCGACCTGCAGGAGTTGTTCGCCTACCCAGGCAGAAGGGGCCCCGATACTGAGGAGCCGCAGGTCCAGGGCGAGTTGATCGACCTGGAACCGACGCTTCGGGACGCGGTGGTGCCTGCGCTGCCGTTCCAACCCGTGTGCAGCCTCGACTGTCCCGGTCTGTGCTCCGAATGCGGAGTGCGACTGGCCGACCAGCCTGGGCACGCGCATGACGTGGTCGATCCGCGGTGGTCGGCCCTGCAGTCCTGGACGAGCCCGTCGCCGGAGACCGGCGCCGAGCAGAGCAAGATCGACAAGGAGAACTGACGTGGCCGTTCCCAAGCGGAAGATGTCTCGTAGCAACACCCGGCACCGCCGCTCGCAGTGGAAGACCACCCCGACCACCCTCACCGGTGCCGTCGAGGGCAGCCAGGTCGTGCACACGCGCCCGCACCACGCCAAGGTCGTCACCGACGCCGCCGGCACGCCGCTGTACTTGGAGTACAAGGGCCGGCGAGTCAAGGACCTCTGAGCGCCCGCTCGGATGAACTATGACCGGCGGTCATAGCAGTCTCGTTGAATTCGTGAATCGTCTGGGTGTCGATCTCGACCCCCAGTTGCTTGAGCGTGCCCTCGTGCACCGCTCGTTCGCGTACGAGAACGGCAACGTGCCCACCAACGAGCGGTTGGAGTTCCTTGGCGACTCCGTCCTCGGCCTCGTAGTTACCGACACCTTGTACCGCCGGTTCCCCGACCTCCCAGAGGGCCAGTTGGCCAAGCTGCGCGCCGCTGTGGTCAACATGCGCGCACTGGCCTCGGTCGCTCGCCGCTACGGACTGGGCGAGCAGGTGCGGCTAGGTAAGGGCGAGGAAAGCACCGGGGGCCGCAACAAGGAGTCGATCCTCGCGGACACGCTCGAGGCGGTGATCGGTGCCACCTATCTGTCGGTGGGCATCGAGGCAGCGAGCCAGGTGGTGCATCGCTTGATCGACCCCCTGATCGAGGTGGCGGCCAAGCTCGGGGCAGGTCTCGACTGGAAGACGTCGTTGCAGGAGTTGACGGCGGCCCGCGGGCTCGGGGTGCCGAGTTACGAGATCGTCGATTCCGGCCCTGACCATGCCAAGGTCTTCCAGGCCACCGCCATCGTCGACGGCCGGGCCTGCGGCGTGGGCGAGGGGCGCTCCAAGAAGGTGGCCGAGCAAGAAGCGGCCGAACGCGCCTGGCACCTGCTCAAGGACGAGAATCATGGCTTGTCGAACGGGCACGGCGCTGGTTCGCGACTGGGCGCCGCAGCTGGCGCGCACACTCCGCCGGCAGATGCGCCCGCCGTTGACTTGGGCGGTTCTCACGAGGGCGGTCCCGTCTCGACGCAGACCGCCGGCTGATCCTGAACCGCCACTGAACCGGTGCCCGAGCTTCCCGAGGTCGAGGTGGTCAGGCGCGGCCTGGCCGCCCATGTGGTGGGCCGCACCGTCTCCGCGGTCGAGGTGCACCATCCGCGGCCCATTCGTCGCCAACTCGGCGGCGAGGTGGAGTTCCGCAGCCGACTTCAGGGCCAGACGATCACCGACGCCGTGCGCCGCGGCAAGTTCCTCTGGCTCAGTCTGGCCGACGAGCAGGCCGTTCTCGTCCACCTCGGGATGAGCGGGCAACTGCTGGTGCAGCCGTCGAACGTCGAGCCCGAGCGGCACCTGCGAGTGGTGCTGTCCTTCGCCGACCACGGGCCCGAGCTGCGTTTCATCGACCAGCGCATGTTCGGCGGCATGACCGTGGTCGACCTCATTCCGAGCCCGGACGCTCTGCCCGGGGGTGCCGGAGTCGGCGGCCCGTCCGAACCTCTTGTGCCCCAACCGGTTGCGCACATCGCCCGCGACCCGCTCGACCCGGCATTCGACGACGAGGTCTTTGTCGCACGGCTGCGCGCCAAGCGCACCGGCCTCAAACGAGCCCTGCTCGACCAGACCCTGATCTCCGGCATCGGCAACATCTACGCGGACGAAGCCCTGTGGCGCGCGCGATTGCACTACGCACGACCCACCGAGACGCTCACCCGTCCGGCCGGGCGGGCGGCGCTCGCCGCCGCCAGGGACGTGATGTCTGCGGCGCTGGCCCAGGGCGGCACGAGCTTCGACGCGCTCTACGTCAATGTCAACGGAGAGTCGGGCTACTTCGCGCGGAATCTAGATGTCTATGGACGCGAAGGGCAGCCTTGCCGTCGTTGTGGCAGCTTGATCACGCGGGAAGCTTTCATGAATCGTTCGAGCCACTTTTGCCCCTCTTGCCAGCGGAAACGCTGAGCACGCAGTGCCTGCGATATGACGACCGGCAGCTCGGCCTCGGCTCCCGCCCTTTGAAATAGATGTCGGCCGGGAGGCTCCGATGCCAGGGTCTGATGGGCCGTCGGTCCCTGTCGAATCCTTACCAAATTCTTGGTATCTATGCCACATGGCTCAGAACACCTCGGTCAGCGATCAGCCTGAACGACCACTTCTCGGACATCCTCCCCGGGAGGTCGCCTCGGGACGCTATCGATCTGCCAGCGACGTCGTCCGCGCCGGCCTTCGGCTGCTGGAGGATCACGAGACGCAGCTGGCCGCGCTCCGGGCGGCTCTGGTCGCGGGCGAGGAGAGTGGTGCGCCGGAGTCCTTTGACTTCGACGCGTTCGTCGCGGCGAAGGAGTCATGAGCCAGTCTTGCTAGCATTGCTGATAGCGACCAAGGGGGTGTTCTCTGATGACGTCGATCATCGTTCGAGGGCTCGACGAGTCCGTCAAGAAGCAGCTCGCTGCGCAGGCCAAGGAGCATGGACGCTCGATGGAGGCGGAGGTCCGCGACATCCTGACGAAGGCCGCGCACAGGCCCCACATTGGTCTGGCGCTCATGCGTGCGGCGCAAGAGGCAGGAGGTGTCGATGATCTCCCGATTCCGGAGCGGAGCGACATCGCGAGAGCAGTGGACTTCGGGTGATCGTCCTGGATACCAACGTCATCTCGGAGGTCTTTCGGCCGCAGCCCGACCCGCAGGTCGTCGCATGGCTTGAGTCGCTCACCGGAGATGTCGCCATCACTGCCATCACGCTCGCAGAGCTGCTGGCTGGCGTGCGTCGCCTTCCGAACGGTCGGCGCAAGAAGGCATTGTCTACGCACATCGATGTCGCGGTGGAGCCCTACCGCCACGATCGGTCGGTGCTGCCATTCGATGATGCTGCTGCGGAGCGGTACGCCACCATCCTCGTCGCCCGCGAGTCGGCTGGGTTGCCCATCAGCACGGCTGATGCGCAGACCGCGGCGATCTGTCGGGCGCACAACGCCACCTGTGCCACACGGAACAGGAAGGACTTCGCGCACACCGGCGTCGAGGTGATCGACCCCTGGAGTGCCACATGAGTCGACCGATCGTCGCCGCGCACGGGGCCGGATTGAGGGGACGGCCTACGTCAGGTTCTGCGGACAACGCAAACCAGCCTCGCCCCCGCAAAGGACGATGGTGACCATGTTCGGTTCACGCAAGAAGCAGCCAGAGGTCTCGCCGGAACAGCCGGTCGACGATCCCACCCGGGTGCGGCTGACGGCTTTCGTCAGAGGAAATGTGCAAGGCGTCGGATTTCGCTGGTGGACGTCGGCGCAGGGGCGCAGGCTGGGCCTGACGGGGTACGCCCGGAATCTGCCCGACGGCCGGGTCGAGGTGCTCGCCCAGGGCTCGCGGGCGGCCTGCCTGCAACTTCTGGAATTGCTGGAGGAGCAGCCCAGCTCCCTGCGCAGGCCGGGGTACGTCAACGGTGTGACTTACCACTTTCTCGACCCGGTGCAGGACACCGGCAGTTTCATCGAGAAGTAGCGCTCGATCAGGCCAACTGCTCGCGGAGGAAGGCGATGTCGTCCTTCTGACCCTCCCCAGGGGTCTCGACCACCACGGGGGCCTGCGCTGCTCGGCATACCTCCACCAGGAGGTCGGGGTCGATGGTGCCGGTGCCGATGTTGGCGTGCCGATCGCGTCCGGAGTCGAACGGATCGCGCGAATCGTTGAGGTGCACGAGGTCGATGCGGCCGGTGATGGCCTTGACCCGCTCGACCGCGTCGACGAGAGACTCTCCGGCGCTGTTGGCGTGGCAGGTGTCGAGACAGAAGCCGACCTCGAAGTCGGCCACGGCCTCCCAGAGCCGGGCCAAGGCGTCGAAGTGCCGAGCCATGGCGAAGTCACCGCCTGCGGTGTTCTCGATCAGGATCGGCACCGGGAAGCCGCCGCTGTCTTGGGCGTAGGCGAAGAACTTGCGCCAGTTCTCCACGCCCTGGGCCGGGTCTTCGCCCTTGACGACGTGGCCACCGTGCACCACGAGACCGATCGCGCCGAGGGCGGCTGCGCCTTCTGCGTGCTGGGTGACGATCTTGCGGGACGGCACCCTGATCCGGTTGTTGAGCGAGGCCAGATTGACCGGGTACGGCGAGTGCACCACCACCGCCAGGTCGCTGGCGAGCAATGCGTCCGCATGCGGATAGGGCTTGGGCTTCCTCCAGCTCTGCGGGTCGTCGAGGAACAGTTGGACGATCTGCGCTCCCACTTCGTCAGCGGCCTGCAGGGGATCGTCCTGGCGGACGTGAGCACCGATGAGCATGCCTGCCAGCATACGTTCGTCACCCCTGGGCTCGCCCCGCCCATCCCGGCCGCCGCGGGACGGCGGGATCAGGGGGAGGAGCAAGCGGAGCGAGCCGGTAGGTGCTGGGCGGCACTCCCACGAGGTCACGGAACTCGCGCGTGAAGTGGGCTTGATCGAACCAGCCGTATCGCGCCGCCAAATCGGCCAGAGTGCCGTCGTAGCCGGCATCGAGCTCGCTCACCGCATCGTGCATGCGATACCTGGCCAGCACCCACTTAGGACTGACTCCCACGTATCTCTCGAAGAGTCGCTGCAGCGAACGGGCCGAGATGTCGCAGCGATCCTCTACCTGGGCCACTCGAACGATCGAACGGTCGGACAGCATGGTCGCGATGACGTCGAGCACGAGCCGGTAGTCGTCGTCCGGATCGGTCGAATGTTTGGCCAGCCTGCTCAAGGCGTCATCGAAGTAGGCGGCGCCGCTGACCGGGCCGGCGTCGCCGGGCAGCGCTTGCAAGGCCCGCACGGTCTGTTCGGGCAACAGCTCGGCGGCCGGCCGGGTGACATCGCGAAGAGCGCGGGCCGGCACACCGGTGAGGCTGGCGAAGCCGCCCGGCCGGAACTTGGCTGCATGCACTTTCCCGCTGCCCTGCACGAGCACGTCGAACCGGCGGCTGACCACACCGGTGACGAGCACCGTGACGCCGGGATCCATCCCTTCGCGGTCGACTCCGCGCTCCACGCTCAGATTGCAGGCCGGGTGCGGCAATACGGCGCTGTTGTATGACGCGCCCTCGGGCAGCTCCCAGCGCAGGCTCCAATAGTGCTCGACCCAGGGACTGAGCAGGGCCGAGCAGGGCGTGCGTTCGAGTGTCACGTGCTTGGCGAACTGCTCGGGGCGCAGCACGCCTGCGGTGGACGTTGTCGCGTTCTTCCAAGCCGACACGAGCCAGATAGTAGGACCCTGGTAGCGCCGAATCACAAACCCATGCCTCAGGAGCAGACAGATGAGTGCCGCCCCCGCCCGCCTTGCCATGGTCACCCTCGACTGCGCCGATCCGCAGGCCTCCGCCACCTTCTGGTCGGCTCTGCTCGGCTGGAAGGTCCTGCACAGCGAACACGACTACGCCATGCTCGCCGGCCCGTCCCATGCGCTCGGGTTCGGCCGGGTGGACGGCTATGAGCCGCCAGCTTGGCCGAATCCCAACGGCAGCAAGCAATTCCACTTCGATCTAGCGGTCGACGACCTTGATGCCGGGCAGGACGCGGCCATCGAGCTGGGCGCCACGGCAGTCGATCCTCAGCCCGGGGAGACCTGGCGCGTGCTGCTCGACCCCAGTGGCCACCCGTTCTGCCTCACCAAGGCTGAGAACTGGGGCTAGGTGTAATGCCGTTCGGTTAGTCGTCTGGTGGGTGGCGGGGATCCTTTGTGCGTGGAGGGGTATGTTCGGCGCGTTTTGGGCCGCCCAGCCCCGCCGCAACCCGGCGCTAACCTTGATGGCCCAGGCGATAGAGGGGTGCCCCCGGCGGCGCCCGGCACGTGGGCAATAGGTGGGCCAGTTCAGCGACCCGCTGGCAGCCGAGCTACGGAGGAGCAGGGCCGGGCGGCAGGCGGCAGCGGACGGAGCCGTCTGGATCGGGGAGGCCGCAGCCTGCCCGAATCTTCCGCAAAAGGATGGTTTCGACAGTCGTAGGCCAGCGGGCTTTTCCAGCGCTATGGCAATGCCCCGTCCGGCGGGGCATTGCCATAGCGTCCAGAACCCGACCCCGTCACAGCCCCGCAGAAGTCAAACTCGACGCCTCACCGTCCGGAGTCGCTGGGTGGTGCCGTTCGCGGTGACGTTGCCGCGGTTGGCACCCGGTTGAGTGCTCGAACCGGGGTTGAGGTCACTCAACAAGCGCCAGCTCACCGATCGGGTGGCCGAGCTGTTGGGGCTGGGACCCACGCGATGTCACGGTTCGGCACCGGATGACTCGCCATCGCGGACGAGCCCAAGCACTCGGGCGCTGGTGCGCCCTCAGAGGGCTGGCCGGCCGTCCGGATGCCTGCGGGGGAGTACCTCGACCACGGCGTCGGCGCTCACCGATTCCTCATGTGTGATGACGACGACGGCCGGCCCGGTAGGCCTGGTTCGCCGTGGGCGAGAGCAGCCAGCTCAGCGAAAACCGTTGTGGCAGCGTCAGGGTCGAGGTGTTCGGTGGGTTCGTCGAGGAGCAGGACGTCGGAACCGGTGAGCAGCGCACGGGCCAGCAGCAAACGCCGGCGCTCCCCGCCGGAGAGGTTGTCGCCGCCCGGCGCCAGGCTCGTGTCGAGACCATCGGGGAGGCCGGCGATCCACGGGCCGAGGCCGGCGCGTCGGGCCGCGTCGAGCAACGCGTCGTCGTCGGTGCCCGCCGCTGCGGCCACCAGAAGGTTCTCGCGCAGGCTGGTGCCGAACACGTGCGCGTCGTGAGCCGTGAACGACACTCGACGGGGCAGGTCGGCGATGTCGTCCAGCGGTTGGGCGCCGAGGCTCACTTCGCCCCCCAGCGGGCGGATCAGCCCGGCCAAGGTGAGCCCCAGGGTGGTCTTGCCGGCCCCGCTCGGGCCGGTGATCGCCAGGAAGCGGCCCGGGACGATCTCGAGCTCGCCGGGCACACCGGCCAGCGGATAGTCCCAGCCGACCTGTAGTCCCCGGGCTCGCAACACCTGTGGGGTCGAGGCCGACTCCGTTGCCCGGCGTAGCGGCGCAGCCTCACCGGCCGCTGGCGCAGCACCGACCTGGGGCGCCGCTGGCTGCGATTCGATGGGTTGGGCTGCTCGCAGGTCGCCGGCCTCGGACGCCAGCAGCGGCGCCAGCCTTCGGGCCGCGCGCTCGCCTGCTACGAGCTCTGCGGCGGCGGTGGGCAGGTCGGAGCACGCATCGAGCGCGGCCAGCGGAAGCAGCGCGACGACGGCCAGCCACACCTCACCGATCTGGCCGCTCTGTACGGCCTGAGCCCCGAAGACCAGCCCCGTGAGGACACCGATCGCGACGGCCACGTGCTGCAGCGCCGCGGCGGCAGCGGCCGGCAACGCGGCGCGATCCACGGCGTCGACCTGTTCGTCCTCCCACCGGTTGAGCACGTGCCGCGAGGCGGCGGCGGCACCGGCCACCCGGAGCTCATCGAGCGCGTCGAGATGGGCGAGGGTGCCGGCGGAGATCTGGGCGCGCGCCTCGACCGCGGCGGCGTGTGCCTGGGCGGCGGAGCGAGCAGCCAGCCAGGGTGACAGCAGGCCGGCCAACAGCACCGCCACCAGCAGCCCCAACCCGGCGGCCGGTAACACCAGCAAGCTGGTGAGCACAGCGCCGGCGCACACCAGGGCGGCGATGCCGAACGGCAGCAGCCCCTTGATCACCACGTCGCCCATCTGGTCGACGTCGGCGCCCACCCGCGCCAGCAGGTCGCCCCGGCGCAGACCGAGGGCCAACCGTGGATCACCGGAGGCCAGGGCCGCATACAACCTGGTGCGTAGGGTGACCAGCCCGGACAGGGCCACGGAGTGCGACGCCAGCCGTTCGAGGTAGCGGAACAAAGCCCGGCCGATGCCGAAGGCACGCACCGAGACGACCACGACCGACAAGTCGAGCACGAGCGGATGCTGGGAGGCCCTCGCGATGAGCCAGGCCGAGAATCCCATGAGCGCCACGGCGCAGCCCACGCCCAGAGCGCCCAGCAGCACCGCCCAGACCAGGCTGCGCAGCGGCAGTTCACACGCGGGCAGCACCGCGCGCAATCCCTGACCGGGGCCGGTCCGCCGCGGGTGCCGCCGAGCGCTCGCCACCCGGACGACCGTGCCGGCCTCCACGCTGCTCACGCGGGCCGGCTCTCGGACAGCACGGGTTGCGCGTCGAGCTCAGCACCCGCGTACGAGCCGGGCTCGGAGCTCGCCACGTCGATCACCTGGTCGGCCACGGCCACCAGGCTGGCCCGGTGTGCCACCAGCAGCACGAGCAGCCCGGCGCGGGCGGCGGCGGAGACCAGGTTCAACACGATCTCCTCGGTCGCTGCGTCGAGATGGGCGCTCGGCTCGTCGAGGATTAAGACCCGGGCCCCGCGGCGCACCATGATGAGCGCCCGAGCCAGCGCAAGACGCTGTCGCTGTCCGGCCGAGAGCCCTACGCCGTCGGCACCCAACATCGTGTGCCAGCCGGCGGGCAGCTCGGCCAGCACCGAGTCGAGCCCGGCTTCGCCCTGCACCGCCAGCAGCTCGGTGTCGCTCACCCCCGGCACGAAGAGCTCGACGTTCTCCCGCAGCGTGCCCGGGAACAATCCGGGGTGCTGGGGCACCCAGGCCACCTGAGCCCGCCATTCGTTCAGGTCCGCCTCGCGCACATCGACCTCGGCGGGTTCGCCCGCCTCGGTTCCCACCAGCACCACCCGGCCGGTGCTAGGCGCACGCAGCCCCAGGAGTGCGGCCACCGCGCTCGACTTGCCGGCCCCGTTGGGGCCCACCAGAGCGCTGACCTGCCCTGCCCGGGCAGAGCCGGTCAAGGCGTGGGGCGCCGACCCCCCGCGCGAGGGCTGAGCGATCGAGACGTTCTCCCAGCGCACCTCCACGACGTGGGTGACCGCACGCGGCTGCTCGGCTTTCGACCCCTCCGGGGCGTCCTCCTCCAGAACCGCTAGAGCCGCAGCGGCGGCCGCGATGCCATCGGTGCTGGCGTGGAAGTGCTGACCCACCAGACGCAAGGGCAGGTACACCTCGGGGGCCAGGATCAGCACGGCCAGACCGGTGGTCAGGCTCATCTCGCCGAACACCAGCCGCATGCCGATGCCGACGGCCACCAGGGCCACCGAGATGGTGGTCAGGAGTTCGAGCACGAAGCCCGACAGGAAGGCGACCTGCAGCACCTTGGACGTGCTGGCACGGTAGGCGTCCCCGGCTGCTCGCACGCGCGCCGCCTGCGGCAACGCCCGGCCCAGGGCCCGCAGCGTCGGCAGGCCTGCCACGAGGTCGAGCACCTGGTCGCCGAGGCGACGCATCCGCGTCATCCGGTCGTCGGAGAGCTTCTGCGTGGTCCACCCCACGAGCGCCATGAAGAACGGCACGAGGGGGAGGGTGACGGCCATGATGAGCCCCGAGATCACGTCCTGGGTGAACACCACCACCAGCAGAATGGGCGTCACGAGGGCTGTGGCCAGCAGTTGCGGCAGGTAGCGCACAAGGTAGCCGTCCAGCTGGTCGAGGCCCGACGTCACCAGCGTGCCCAGGTCGGCGGCCGAGCGGCCGCCCAGGCCCACCTGTTCGACGTGATCGAGCACCGCGGAGCGGAGTTGCCGCACCACCAGGGTGGCCGCTCGATCAGCGAATCGGGCGGCCACCGCCGCCAGCGTGGCCCGAACTCCGAGAGCCAGCGCCAGCCAGAAGGCGGGTAGCACGACGGTGGACGCGGGCCGGCCGCCCACCACCCCTGCCACCGCATGGGCCAGCACCAGTGCCTGGGCCGCGAGCACGGCCCCCGAAGCCACCTGCAGCAGGCCAGCAAGGATCACCCAGCGCCGCGCGGAACTTGCGGCGGCCAGGAGTCGAGGATCGAGAGGGCGCACCCGGGGTCAGTGTCGAGAGGTCGAAGCGTGGCTCTTGGACGGGCCGAAGGTCAGGCCGTGGTGCTCGCCGAAGTTCGCCGCCGACAGCCGCTGGCGAAACACCCAGTACGTCCAGCCCTGGTAGATCAGCACCAGCGGCGTGAACACCAGCGCGACGAACGACATGACCTTGAGGGTGTAGGGGGTGGAGGAGGCGTTGTGGATCGTCAACGAGTACGCCGGGTTGGTGGTCGACGGCATCACGTTCGGGTACAGGCAGCCGAAGATCAGCATTACCGCGCAGATGATCGTCACGCACGTCATGGCGAAGGCGGCCTTCTCGTTGCGAGCCCGGGTCATCAGCATGGTGCCCACCAGCATGGCTGCCGCGATCAGCACCGGCAACCAGGTCCAGGCCTTGCCGTAGGACAGTTGCGTCCACAGTGCCCAGACGCCCGCGATCACCAGGGCGGCCGGGGCGAACTTGACGGCCAGATCGCTCGCGTCGTCACGCACCTCCCCGGAGGTCTTCAGTGCGATGAAGACCGCGCCGTGCAACAGGAAGACCGACAAGGTCACCAGGCCGGTCAACAGCGAATACGGGTTGAGCAAGGTCAGCAGATTGCCGGTGAAGTTCTTGTGCGCGTCGATCGGGACTCCGCGGACGAGGTTGCCGAAGGCCACTCCCCACATCACCGACGGTACGAACACGCCGAAGACGATCACCCTGTCCCAGCCGTTGCGCCAGCGCTCGGAGTTGATCTTCGCCCGCCACTCGAAGGCGCACACTCGCAGAATAAGTGCCACGAGGATGAGGAACAGCGCGAGATAGAAGCCGCTGAACATGGTGGCGTACCACTCCGGAAAGGCGGCGAACATGGCGCCGCCGGCCGTGAGGAGCCAGACCTCGTTGCCATCCCACACCGGACCGATGGCGTTGATGAGCACCCGGCGACGCTTCTCGCCACGCTCGGCTCCGTAGACTCGCTTGTTTCCGATGATGGGCGTCAGCAACCCCACCCCGAAATCGAAGCCTTCGAGCACGAGATAGCCCGTCCACAACAGGGCGATGATGACGAACCAGACGACGCTGAGGTCCATAACTGTGTCTCCCGGAGTTCCTGGTCAGTACGCGAAGTGGAGGGTGTCGTCATCAGATGTGACGAGCTGCGGCTCAGCCTCGTCCGGCAGGCCTTCTCGGGCGTAGCGCAGCATCAGCCGCACCCAGAACACGGCCAGCACGCTGTAGAGCAGGGTGAAGCCGATGAGCGAGGTAGCCACGATCAACCCGGAATTGGGTGATACTCCCGCTGAGACGAGGAGCCGGAGGTCGGCGCTGCCCGTCGGGTTGGGGTTGACGACCCACGGCTGGCGACCCATCTCCGTGAAGATCCAGCCGAAGGAGTTGCCGAGGAATGGCATCGGGATGGCGACGATCGCCAGGGTGCCGAGCCAGGCGAACTTGGGGATTCGCTTGCCCCGGGTGAACCACAGCGCTGCCACAGCCAGCAAGCCGGAGAAGGCGGCGAAGCCGATCATCAGGCGGAACGCCCAGTAGGTGATGCCGAGGTTCGGGGCGTAGTCCTGATTGGGGCCGTACTTCTTCTCGTACATGGGCTGCAGCTGGTTGATGCCGTTGAGGTGGGACGTGAAGTTGCCGTCGGCCAGGAACGAGGTGAGGCCCGGCAGCTCGAGCACGTGGTCGACGTTGGCGCAGTCGTTGGTGAGATCGCCGATCGCCAGGATCGAGAAGGGCACTCCGTTGCGGCCGTCGCACAGGCCCTCGGCCGCGGCCATCTTCATCGGCTGCTGCTTGAACATGATCTTGGCCTGCTGGTCGCCGCTGCCCATCACCCCGACACCGGCCACGATCAGCGCGCAGAGGCCCACGATGACACCACCGCGGAAGATCCGGGCGGTTTCGAGCTGGCCGGAGCGGGCGGCCCTGACCATCCACCAGGTGGCGATGCCGGTGACGAAGGTGGAACCGGTGAGCAGGGCGCCCATGATGACGTGCGGGAACGCCACCAGGGTGGTGGGGTTCGTGAGCACCGCGCCGATGCTCTTGAGCTCCGCGCGCCCGGACTGCGGGTTGTACGCCGCGCCCACCGGGTGCTGCATGAACGAGTTGGCCGCGATGATGAAGTACGCGCTCGACCAGGTGCCCAGCGATACCAGCCAGATGCACGCGAGGTGGATGCGGCGGGGCAGTCGATCCCACCCGAAGATCCACAGGCCGAGGAAGGTCGACTCGATCATGAAGGCGGCCAGGGCTTCGATAGCCAGCGGAGCACCGAACACGTCACCCACGAAGCGTGAGTACTCGCTCCAGTTCATGCCGAACTGGAACTCCTGCACGATGCCGGTGGCAACTCCGATGGCGAAGTTGATGAGCAGCAGCTTGCCGAAGAAACGAGTGAGCTTGTACCACTTCTCGTCCTTCGTGCGGAACCAGATCGTCTGTAGGATCGCCACGATCGGAGACAGGCCGATAGTCAGTGGCACGAACATGAAGTGATACACCGTGGTCGCGCCGAACTGCAGCCGCGAAAGGTCGAGGGCGTCCATGGCTGACACCATAGACTGGCCGCTACCCCCCAGCAGGCGGTGTTGCGGCCAACTTTCCGCACGATGGGCGCAGATACCGAACGGTTAGCTCGCTCGGCAGGGTCGGGCTCGTGCATCTGCCGCGATAGCCTCGGCCGATACGGGCCAATAGTGTCGATCGAGGTCGGGGCTGGCGACTCATCTCGGGCTACATGACGAAGGGAACCCCGCGTGTACTTGAAGTCCCTGACGCTGAAGGGCTTCAAGTCGTTCGCCTCGGCGACCACGCTGCGGCTGGAGCCGGGAATCACGTGTGTGGTGGGGCCTAACGGGTCGGGCAAGTCCAATGTCGTCGATGCGCTGGCATGGGTGATGGGCGAGCAGGGCGCCAAGAGCCTGCGCGGCGGAAAGATGGAGGACGTCATCTTCGCCGGCACCGCCGGCCGTCCGCCCCTGGGCAGGGCCGAGGTGGCCCTCACCATCGACAACAGCGACGGTGCCCTGCCGATCGACTACTCCGAGGTGACGATCTCGCGCACGATGTTCCGTTCGGGCGGCTCTGAGTACGCCATCAACGGCTCGTCGGTGCGGCTGCTCGACGTCCAGGAACTGCTCAGCGACTCCGGCATCGGCCGGGAGATGCATGTGATCGTGGGGCAGGGTCAGCTCGACGCGGTGCTGCGGGCGAGCCCAGAGGAGCGGCGGGGGTTCATCGAGGAGGCCGCCGGGGTCCTCAAGCACCGCAAGCGCAAGGAGAAGGCGCTTCGCAAGCTCGACACCATGCAGGCCAACCTGACCCGGCTGGCCGACCTCACCGCAGAGATCCGTCGCCAGCTCGGCCCCTTGGGCAGGCAGGCCGACGTCGCCCGTCGCGCTGTGACGATCCAGGCCGATGCCCGCGACGCCAAGGCCCGTCTGCTCGCCGACGAACTGGTGCAGCTGACGTCCACTCTCGAGCAGGAGGTGGCGGACGAGACGGCGCTGTTGGCGCGCCGTCGCGAGGTGGAAGAGGCGATCACCGGCGCGCGGGCCGTCCTCGACCGGCTCGGTGCCCAGGCCGCGGAGGCCGCCCCGCGGATGCGGGAGGTCTCCCAGACCTGGTTCGAGCTCTCCGGGCTACGCGAGCGTGCCCGCGGCACCGCGGGTCTGGCCGCCGAGCGGCATCGCCTGCTGGGCAGTCAGGAGTCGGTCGATGCCGACACCGGTCGCGCCGATCCCGACCGGCTACGCGCCGATGCGGCCAGGGCGCGCGAACAGGAGAACGCGCTGGCCGGCGAGGTCGAGGTGGCCGCTCGGCTGTTGGAGCAGCGCGTCAGTGCACGCAGCGAGGCCGAGCAGGCTCATGCGCGTGCCGAGCAGGAAGTCGCCACTTGGTTGCGAGCTCAGGCCGATCGTCGCGAAGGGCTGGCCCGGCTCAACGGTCAGGTGGCCGCCAAGCGCAGTCGGCTCGAGGCCACCGAGGCCGAGATCGGCCGGCTGAGCGTGGCTGCGAGGGAGGCCGCTCAGCGTGGGCGCACGGCGCAGGAGGAGTTCAGCCTGCTCGAGCAGCAGGTGGCCGGCGTGGAGGAGGGCGAGGAGGGGCTCGACGCCGAACACGCCGACGCCGTGGCCGAGGCCGACGCGGCCGCCGCCGAGGTGAGCCGGCTCGTGGAGGCCGAGCGGGCCGCCGAGAAAGACCGCGCCACCTGGTCGGCCCGCAAGGAGGCGCTGGAACTGGGGCTTTCGCGCGCCGACGGCTCGGGCGCGCTGCTGGCCGCGGACGCGAGTCTGTCGGGAGTGCTCGGCACCGTCGCAGCCCTCGTACAGGTGCAACCCGAAGACGCCGACGCCATCGCCGCGGCCCTCGGAGTCACCGCCGATGCGGTGGCCGTCGCCTCCCTCGACGCCGCAGTCGACGCCCTGCGCCACCTGAAGGAGACCGACGCCGGCCAGGCGGGGCTACTCGTGGGTGCCGGCGGGCCGGATGCTGAGCCGCTGGCCGGGTTGGTTGCCGAGCCGTTGGCGGGGTTGGTTGCCGGGCCGCTGGCGGGGTTGGTTGCCGGGCCGCTGGCCGGGTTGGTTGCCGCGCCACTTGCCGGTGCGCCGTCGCAGAACGTGCCCGAGGGTGCGCGGGGCGCCATGGAGCTCGTACAGACCACCGCCGAGCTCGCACCGGCTTTGTACCGGTTGTTGCGTGACGTGGTGGTGGTGGACGACCTGGCACTCGCACGTCAGATCGTCTCTGCCCGAAGCGATCTCGTGGCCGTTACGCGGGAAGGCGACGTGCTGGGCGCGGCTGTGGCCAGCGGTGGATCAGCCGGCCAGCACAGCGTGCTGCACGTGCAGGCCGCCGCCGACGAGGCCGCCGACGCCCTCGGGGAGGCCGTCCGTCGCGGTGAGCAGACCCGGTTCGCGCTGCAGGCTGCCCGGGCGCGAGCGAAGGCGGCCGACGAGCGGGTGGCGCACGCGTTGGAACGTCTGCACGACAGCGATGCGAAGTTCGCCGCGGTGGCAGAGCGGCTCGGTCAGCTGGCCTCGGCCGTGCGCTCGGCGGGTGCCGAGGCCGCGCGCCTCGAGTCGTCCCTGACCGCAGCCCGCGCAGCGTTGAAGGACGACTCCACAGCGTTGGCCGCCCTCACGGAGCGGCTCGAAGCGGCCCAGGCGCTGGCCTCGGACGCCGACACCGATCCCGACACCACCGAGCGCGACGCGCTGGCAAGCCAGGCCCAGGCCGCGCGTGCCGCCGAGACCGAGGCTCGGTTGGGGCTGCGTACCGCCGAGGAGCGGCTGCGCGGGTTGTCCGGTCGGGCCGATGCGCTCGAACGAGCGGCCATGCGCGAGGAGCAGGCTCGGGAGCGGGCCGCCGCCCGCGCCGAGCAGCGCCGGCGGCAGGCCGTCGTGGCAGCGGCCGTTGAACTGGGCACGGCCCAGCTGGTCTCGTTGCTCGACCATGCCGTGGCCGCGGCCGCCGACGCTCGCGACGAGGTCGAGCGGGAGCGGGCCGAACGGGAGGCGCAGCTGAGTCAGGAGCGCGAGCGCCTCGACATCCTCGGTGCTGAGTTGAGGCAACTCACCGACGCGGCCCATGCCGATGAGGTGGCGCGGACGCAGCAGCGGCTGCGGATCGAGCAGCTGGGCGAGCGCGCCGGGAACGAGCTGGGGCTCGAGACCGACGTGTTGGTGGAGGAGTTCGGCCCGCATCTGCCGGTGCCGCCCTCGCCTCCTGCTCCTGGGGATGCCGAGCCCGAGACGCCGCCGCAGCCCGTGCCCTTCGTTCGCGCCGAGCAGGAGAAGCGGCTGCGCAAGGCCGAGCGGGCGCTCAATGCGCTGGGCAAAGTGAATCCGCTTGCGCTGGAAGAGTTCTCGGCTCTGGAGGAGCGTCACAAGTTTCTCGTTGAGCAGTTGGACGACCTCAAGCGCTCCAAGGCCGATCTGCTCGGCATCGTGACGGAGATCGACGCGCGGGTCGAGCAGGTGTTCGGCGAGGCCTTCGCCGACACCGCCGAACAGTTCGTCGGGGTCTTCTCGCGATTGTTCCCGGGCGGTGAGGGCCGGCTGGTGCTGACCGACCCCGACAACCTGCTCACCACGGGCATCGAGGTGGAGGCGCGGCCGGCGGGCAAGAAAGTCAAGAGGCTGTCGTTGCTGTCGGGTGGCGAACGTTCGCTGACGGCGGTGGCGCTGCTTGTGTCGATCTTCAAGGCGCGGCCCAGCCCGTTCTACGTGATGGACGAGGTGGAGGCCGCCCTCGACGATGTGAACCTGGGCCGGTTGATCGACATCTTCGCGGAGTTGCGGGACTCGTCACAGCTCATCGTCATCACCCACCAGAAGCGCACGATGGAGGGCGCCGACGCGTTGTACGGCGTGACCATGCGCGGCGACGGCGTCTCCACCGTGATCAGCCAGCGGCTGCAGCGCGAGGCGCCGGAATCCGAGGATGCGCGGGACGAGCTGGTCGACAGCCAGTAGGCCCCCGGCAACTCGCGTTGTGCTCGACCGTGGCCTTGTGCACGTTTCGAGAAGGCAGGTAGCACCTGCTGAGACGACGCTGTGTGAGATCCGCGACCAGTCGGGTCGTTCTATGCGGGGAAGTGGACTAAACGCCCCTCGATTTGCGAGAGTGGAACACGTGTCAGTCGTCCTCATCACCATGGTCTTCATGCTGCTTCTGTCGTTTCTTGTGATGGGGTTGGTCGCTTTGCCCCAACTGCGGGCGGGCAAGACGATGCTCAGCCAGACCGGCATGGATCGGATGGACGTTGCCCGCCGGCGCGCAGCCTCCCTTGCCGGGCGCAAGGGTGAAGCCCGCCCGGTCGGCGAGATGGAGCCGGGCCAGCGGCTGCGCAGCCCCGTGGGCTGGACGGCTCCCACCAACGGGCCGCGACACGCTCGCTGACGTGACCTGGTCTGGGCGGCAGCGGGACGAGGTGCCCGCCGTTGTCTGGGAGACTGGCTTACCGTGAGTTCCTCCCTCGAACTGATCCTTGCCCTCGTCGTCGTCGTCCTGGTCGTCATCGGCGGTGGGGTAGCGGCTTTACTGCGTCGACCATCCCGGCACGCCGGCACACTCCCGTCCGGGGGTGTCGGCGGCGGAGGCGGCACCGACACGCTGGCTCCGGCAGAGTCTGACAAACAGACCCAGCTGTCCGAGGGGGACGTACTCCTCACCCCGACGCAGGCACGGGAGCGGCCCGACCCGGTCGCGGGTCGCATGCAGCGGCTGCGTGCCCGGCTTGCTCGCTCGAACTCTGCCCTCGGCCAGGGTCTGCTGGCGCTGCTCACCCGCGACCGTGTCGACGAGGCCACCTGGGAGGAGATCGAGGACACCCTTCTGCTCGCCGATCTCGGCATGGGTCCCACCACCGAGCTGGTCGACCGGTTGCGCACCCGGGTCGCCGTGGACGGGACCCGTGATCCCGTGCACGTGAAGAGCATGCTGCGCGAGGAGCTCGTGAGCCTCCTCGACCCGACCATGGATCGTTCGCTGGCCGTGCAGCGGCAGGGGTTCCGCCCGGCGGTGGTGCTGGTCGTGGGCGTGAACGGGACGGGCAAGACCACCACTGTGGGCAAGCTCGCCAGAGTGCTCGTGGCGCAGGACAAGGACGTGATCCTCGGGGCCGCCGACACGTTCCGGGCGGCCGCTGCCGACCAGCTCACGACGTGGGGCGATCGGGTGGGCGTGCCCACCGTGCGTTCGTTCAAGGAGGGCGCCGACCCGGCGGCGGTGGCCTTCGACGCGGTCACCGCCGGCATCCAGCAGGAAGCTGACGTGGTCGTGATCGATACCGCCGGCCGGCTGCAGAACAAGGCCGGCCTGATGGACGAGCTCGGCAAGGTGAAGCGGGTCGCTGAGAAGGCCATGGCGGGGGAGAAGATCGACGAGGTGCTTCTCGTCCTCGATGCCACCACGGGCCAGAACGGCATGCGGCAAGCGCAGGTCTTCGCTGAGGTAGTGAACGTGACGGGCATCGTGCTCACCAAGCTCGACGGCACCGCCAAGGGCGGCATCGTCGTGGCCGTGCAGCGTGAGCTGGGGGTGCCGGTGAAGCTCGTGGGCTTGGGTGAGGGAGCGGACGATCTCGCTCCGTTCGAGGCAGAGACCTTCGTCGACGCTCTGCTGGGCTGAGGGCTGGAGCGCGCCCACAGCGCGCGAGTGTGTGGCAGCTGGGCCGCGGGCGAGAGGGCCGCTGTGGGCGGGGTGGGCTGAGCGCGGGGTCGCTTGCAGGCGCTATGTCGCTGCCCCGCGGGTCGGGGCAGCGACATAGCGGCGAACAGGAGAGTGCGATGGCGGCTCGGCCGATTGCGCCGCGAGCGCCGCGCGGGCTCCTGGGCAGCGCTCGCCGGACTCGTCAGTCGGGTGCGCCCCGCAGTCGCACCGACAGGCACGTTACGCAGCCCTCGAGCTTCTCGAACTCGCTGATGTCGACGCTCACCACCTGGTAGCCCTCGGCACGGAAGGCCTCGGCCGTGCGCGGAGCGCTGGCGGCCATGAGCAGCACATTGTCGTCGAGCAGCACCACGTGGGAGCCGGCCTCTTCGGGCACGGCACGGAAGCTGTCGAACACCGACGGATCGTCGACGAGTGGCGGATAGCCGATCACGGTGCCGTCGGGTAGCGCGGTCACCGCCGACTTCAGGTGCAGCACCTTGGTGAGCGGCACTGCCACCACCTTCGCGCCGAACTCGTCCAGATGTTCCGCGAGCGAGGCGATTCCGGCCGCATCCGTGCGCCCGCCGGCGCCCACCCAGACGGTTCCGCCGTACTTGAGCACGTCACCACCATCGAGATCACCCTCGATATGAGCAACCCGGTAGCCGAGCGAGCGCACCGTGTCTTCGACGGCGGCGGTCTCGGGCTGCCGCTCCGGTGCGCCGGGGTGAGTGATCACGGCCAGGTCGCCGTACGCGACGACGGTGTCCTCGATGAACACCGCATCGGGGCAGTCGTCGGCGCTCGGCACCTCCACCGTCTGCCAGCCGGCCGAGTGCAAGGCATCCACGTAGTCCTGCCACTGTCGCCGGGCCAGATCGACATCGAGGTCTACACGATCGAGGTGGGTGAGGAGTCCTTCGGCCAGGCGGGGACCGGGCGGGCGGACCAAGGCAACTTTGCGCATGGGAGGAGCCAATCGGGCGGGGCGGGCCGACGTCAACCCCTTTCCGTGCGCTGGGCCACGATGCCCGGGTGCCGGGCAACGACAGCTTGCGCGGACGCCTCGGGTCAGGAACCGACGGCGTCGAGTGCGGCCCGGGTGTCCGCGTCAAGGTCGATCTCGGCGACCGCCAGGTTCTCTTCCAGGTGGGCGATCGACGACGTCCCAGGGATCAGCAACACGTTCGGCGCCACCCCCAATGTCCAGGCCAGCACGACCTGGGCCGGCGTGCGGCCGAGCCTGGCTGCCGTGGCCCGGACGACCTCATGGCCCAACACCGGGTTCTCAGCGTTGAAGGCGGATCCGAGCGGGAAGAACGGGACGAAGGCGATCCCTCGCGCGGTGCACTCGTCGAGCACCGGCTGCGAGGAGCGGTCGAGCAGGTTGAACGGATTCTGCACCTCGACGATCTCGGTGCGCTGCAAGGCATGATGCAGATGCTCGGTGGTGATGTTGCTGAGCCCGATGCCGGCGATGAGGCCGTCGTCGCGGGCGGCGATCATCGCGCCCAGCCAGTCGTCGAAAAGCTGGTCAGGCCCGTCGGACTCCATCATCCGCAGGTTCACCGCCGCGAGCTGGTCGGTGCCCAGGGTCTGCAGGTTGGCCTCGATGTCGGCGCGCAGCTCGGCGGGCGTCTCCAACGGCAGCCAGGCCCCCGCCTCGTCGCGACGCGCGCCCACCTTGCTCACGATCGCCAAGTCCGCCGGGTACGGGTGGAGAGCCTCGCGGATGAGCTCATTGCTCACCTTCGGGCCGTAGTACTGCGAGGTGTCGATGTGGTTGACCCCGAGCTGCACAGCACGACGGAGCACCGCCACCGCCTGGTCGTGGTCACGAGGCGGTCCGAAGACCCCCGGCCCGGGCAGTTGCATGGCGCCGAAGCCGACGCGCGCGACGGAGAAGCGTCCCAACGGGAAGGTGTCCATGCTGGACACGCTAGCGTCGTGCGCGAAAGTCGGCGGCCGCAGCCGGCAGTGGATTCCCCGGGCGGCCAGTGCCGCCGGAGTGACCTGTCCGCGGCATTGCGATGAGGAGACACAGCCATGGCACGAACCATTGCCACCAACAGGCACGTCGAGCTGGCGGAACTGCTCGACTTCGTGCGCCCTCGCCATCACCTGCTGCTGGTCACCCGGCGCGCAGACGGCCGGCCGCAGATCTCGCCGGTCACGGCAGGTGTGGACGACCAGGGCCGGATCGTCACGTCTACCTACCCCGGACGGGCCAAGACACGCAATGCGGCGAAGCATTCAGAGGTGTCCGTGTGCGTACTGTCCGACGATTTCAGCGGCCCCTGGGTGCAGGTGGACGGTGAGGCGGAGGTGCTGGAGCTGCCCCAGGCACTGGAGGGCCTGGTGGACTATTACCGCTGCATCGCCGGTGAGCATCCCGACTGGGACGAGTACCGCCGGGCCATGACACTGCAGGGCAAGGCGTTGATCCGGATCACCCCGACCAGGTGGGGGCCTATCGCCGCCGGCGGCTTTCCGCAAGACGTCGCCAGCCGGCTCGACGAGGCCCAGCTGTAGCCGCCGGGCTCTCGCATCCTGACCCAAGCAGGCCCGGCTCCTGCCGAAGAAGCCGGCTGTGCCACCTGGGATTGGTGGTGCAGCTCTGGCGAGTCACAACGCCTTGGACGGCGGTGCCGCAGGGCCGCGACGAGCTGCGTGTGCCACAGATCGCACCCAAGGCGGACATTCGGGTGAGCGTCACACACAGTTCACGTGCCGTCGCCGCACGTTACATGAAGGAAACACAACCTGACCTGTGCCCGTAACACAGGAGCCGCACCGTTGAGCCAGGTCGCACCTCCGCGACGCGAACCAAGACACCGACCGGCCCAGGCCGGTTGGCCCCAAATCCCAGGAGGTCCTCTGGTGGTAAACACCGGTGACACCGCCTGGCTCCTCACCAGCGCCGCCTTGGTGCTGTTGATGACGCCAGGTCTGGCACTCTTCTACGGCGGCATGGTCCGCTCCAAGAGCGTCCTCAACATGATGATGATGTCGTTCGGCGCCATGGCGCTGGTCAGCGTCCTGTGGGTGCTCTACGGCTACTCGTTCTCCTTCGGCAACGACATCGGCGGCGGTCTCCTCGGAAGCCCGACGGAGTTCCTCGGCCTCAAGGGCCTGATGGAGGACACCACGTCCAAGGCCGGCGGTGTCCCCGTCCTGGCCTTCGTCGGGTTCCAGGCCGTCTTCGCCATCATCACCCTGGCCCTGATCTCCGGTGCGGTCGCCGACCGGATGAAGTTCTCCGGCTGGATGATCTTCGGCGCCATCTGGGTCACCCTGGTCTACTTCCCCGTCGCGCACTGGGTGTTCGACTTCAGCAGTGCCGACGGCTCGCACGTGGGCGGCTGGATAGCCAACAACCTCAAGGTGATCGACTTTGCGGGCGGCACCGCGGTGCACATCAATGCCGGTGTGGCGGGTCTGGCCCTTGCCCTCGTCCTCGGCAAGCGGCGCGGCTTCGGCACCGACCTGATGCGCCCGCACAACCTGCCGCTGGTGATGATCGGCGCCGGCCTGCTCTGGTTCGGCTGGTTCGGCTTCAACGCCGGCTCCGCCCTGCTCGCCAACAACACCGCGGCCGTGGTGTGGATCAACACCATGGTCGCCACCGGTGCGGCGTGCCTGGGGTGGCTCGCGACCGAGCGGATCCGCGACGGGCACGCCACATCGTTGGGCGCTGCCTCGGGCATCGTGGCCGGTCTGGTGGCCATCACCCCGTCGTGTTCGGCGGTCTCGCCGATCGGCGCGATCATCCTGGGCGCGGTGGCCGGCGTCGTGTGCGCCCTCGCGATCGGCCTGAAGTACAAGCTCGGGTATGACGACTCCCTCGACGTGGTCGGCGTGCACCTCGTCGGCGGCCTCTGGGGCACCTTGTCGGTCGGCCTGCTCGCGACGAAGGCCGCCCCTGCCGGTGTGTCCGGGCTGTTCTACGGTGGGGGCGTCGACCAGCTGTGGCGGCAGGCCGTCGGTGCGTTGGCCGTCCTGCTGTACTCGTTCATCGTGACCCTGATCATTGGCTTCATCCTGCACAAGGTGATGAACCTGCGGGTCAGTGACGACGACGAGATCGCCGGCATCGACGCTGCCGAGCATGCCGAGCAGAGTTACGACTTCGGCGGCTTCGGCGGCGGTGGCCTCGGGCACCGTCCGAGCCTGGGCCGTTCGACAGCGGAAGAGAACGTGGGCGCTCGCAAGGAGGTCTCAGCATGAAGCTCGTCACCGCAGTGATCAAGCCGCACAAACTCGATGACGTGAAGTCGGCCCTGGAGTCGTTCGGGGTACAGGGCATGACGGTCAGCGAAGCGAACGGCTACGGCCGCCAGCGTGGCCACACCGAGGTATACCGCGGTGCGGAGTACACCGTCGACCTGGTGCCCAAGGTGCGGCTGGAGGTGATCGTCGACGACGTCGACGCCGCCGACATCGTCGATGTGATCGTCAAGGCGGCGCAGACCGGCCGGATCGGCGACGGGAAGGTCTGGGTCATGCCGGTGGACGACGTCGCCCGAGTGCGTACGGGCGAACGCGGGCTGGACGCGCTCTGAGCACTACCCAGTGGCACGACGACGGTCGCGTCGCAGGTCGGGCAGACCTGCGACGCGATCGCCTCGTGATGGCCGTGCGCTCCGGCCTGGCCGATCCCACCGCAGGCCCTGCTCGCCGGGAGGCCCTGGCCCGCCTGGTGGACACCGAACTGGGCGCGCTCTGGAGCGACATCGCCGCGGACGTGCCCACCGAAGGGGTTGCCCTCGTGGCGGTGGGCTCACACGCGCGCCGCGATGCCGGACCGGCGAGCGATCTCGACCTGGTGCTGTTGCACGACAACAAGGCGCTCTCCCCGGCAAACCTCACCGCTTTCGCCGACTCGCTCTGGTATCCCCTGTGGGACAGCGGAGTTCGCATCGACCATGCCGTGCGCTCAGTGAGCCAGTGCAAGGACGTGGCCGCCACCGATCTCGCGGCGGCCATCGGAATGCTCGACCTGCGCGCGGTGGCCGGCGACGCAGGCCTCGCGTTGCGCACCCGCGAGGCGGTGCGCGAGCAGTGGCGCAAGAACGCGCGCAATCGGGTCGACGAGATCGTCGACTCCCTGGCCGAACGCTCGGCCCTGGCCGGCGAGCTGGCCTACCTCATCGAAGGCGACCTCAAGGAGGCGCGCGGCGGCCTGCGCGACGTGGTGGTGCTGCACGCCCTGGTGGCCACCTGGCTCGCCGACCTACCGCACGGTTACGCGATGAGCGGCTACTCCGTCAGCGCCGCTACCCACCGGCTGCTCGACGTGCGCGACGCCCTGCACGCCGTCACCGGCAAGCCGGGTGAGCGGCTGCTGCTGCCGGAGCAGGATGCCGTGGCGGTGGCCCTTGGCCTCGACGACGCCGACGAGCTGCTGGCGGTGGTGTGCGAGGCCGCACGCACCGTGCGCTACAGCCTCGACGTCACGCTGAGACGCGCCCGCGGGGCGACCGCCCGCCGGCGTGGGCTGCGTCGCCAACGCCCGCAGCTTCGGCAGATCGAGCCCGGCCTGGCCGAGCACGAAGGGGAGTTGTGCCTGTCGGCGCAAGCGCATCCCAGCACCGATCGGACCTTGGCCGTGCGGGCCGCCGCGGCCGCCGCCTGGAACGGGCTGCCGCTGTCACCGGTGACCGCCGCCCACCTCGCACAAGGAATGGCCGAGCAGGCGGGCGGCTGGATCAATCTGGACACCGCCGAAGGCGCGCCGGGCGCCTGGTCGCAGGAGAGCCGCGAGGCGTTGCTACGGCTGCTCGGGGCGGGGGAGAACCTCGTCGGAGTGTGGGAGACCCTCGACCAGGCGGGCTTGGTGACGCAGTGGCTGCCGGAATGGGCGGGTGTGCGAAACCGGCCGCAGCGCAATGCCGTTCACCGGTACACAGTCGACCGGCACGCGATCCAGACCTGCGTCGAGGCCGCGGCGATGACCGACCGGGTAGCGCGCCCTGACCTGTTGCTATTGGCCGCCTTGCTGCACGACATCGGCAAACGAGCGGGTGCCCACGATCACTCGCAGGTGGGGGCGCCCATCGCCTTCCGGGTGGTGGTCAGGCTCGGGCTGAGCCTGGAGGAGGCTCGCCTGGTGGAGCGCCTCGTGCGGCAGCACCTCACCCTCGTGGAGCTGGCGACGCGGCGTGATCCCGACGATCCGCGCACCGTCGACGCCCTGCTGGAGGCCGTCGGCCATCGCGACGACGTACTTGCGTTGCTGCGCGCTCTGACCGAGGCCGATGCGCTGGCGGCCGGACCTGCCGCCTGGACGCCGTGGCGTCGGCGCCTGGTGGACGACCTCGTGGCCCGCTGCCGCGGCCGGATGGCTGGGGAACCGCCGGCCGGTCCTGGCCCGTTGACCGATGCCGAGCACTCGCTGGTGCTGGCCGCCCGTCACGACCAGGAGCTGAACGTGGTGGTCAGCGAGCTCGACGGAGGTCAGGCGGTGACCGTGGTGGCCCCCGACCGACCCGGACTGTTCGCCGATGTGGCCGGGCTGCTGGCCGCGCACGGGCTCAACGTGCGCTCCGCGTTGATCCGCACGGTCGACGGGGTGGCCGTGGACACCTGGTCTCTGCCGTCGAGTCACACCGCCCCCGACGCGGCCGTCCTGCGGACCGGCCTCAACCGGTTGGCCGTCGGCGATCTGCAGCCGCTCGCGCGCCTCGCTCGCCGTGAGGCGTCGTGGCGCCCCGGACGGATCAGCGATCCGGGAGGCACGAGTCCCCGCGTGATCGTGCTGCCCGACGCCTCCACCGACGCCACGGTGCTGGAGGTCAGGGCAGTCGATCGTCCGGGCCTGCTGCATGCGCTGGGCCGGACGCTGCACGAGCTGCACGTCGACGTGCACAGTGCGCATATCTCCACTCACGCCGGTCGCGCGGTGGACGTGCTCTATGTGGGCGAAGCCGATGCCGACGGCCACCCGGCGGGCAAGCTGTCGGCGGCTCGCACCGGTGCGGTAGTGGGCGCTCTGATGGCTGCCGCGACCTGGGAGCCGAACAGCTAGGACAAAGTTGTGGAGTCTTAGTTACGCCAGGCGTACCTAAGACTCCACAACTTTCAGCGCCGGCTCAGCTCTCAGAGAGCGTGATGGCCTCGGCGTCTTCCTGACGGTGTTCGGCGGGCGTCTGCACGGCCTCATCGGCTTCGACGTGGGCCAGCCGGGACGAGAAGGCGACGAGCACCACGGCGGCCAGAAGCACTGCGCCACCGCCTACCCAGAACGGCACATGTGGACCGAACGACTCACCGAGCCGACCGGCCAGCCACGGCGCCACCGCTCCGCCGGAGAACCGCACGAAGCTGTAGGCCGCCGAGGCCACCGGACGATCGACCGGCGCCGCGTGCATGACGGTCTCGGTGACCAGGGTGTTGAGCACGCCTTGGAAGAGGCCGGCCACCACAACGCAGGTGGCCAGCACGGCCTTGTGGTCGGTGCCCACGGCCATCACGAGCAGTACGACGGCAAAGCCCACCAGCGCGGCGAAGATGGAGCGGCGCATGCCGAACCAGGTCTTCAGCCGCGGCGCCAGCACCACCGAGGTGAAGGCCAGCGCCACACCCCAGCCGAAGAAGATGAACCCGATGGCGTGCGCGCCCAGGTTGAGCGGGAACGGCGTGTACGCCAGCAAGGTGAAGAAGCCGAAGTTGTACAGCAGTGCGGTGAGGGCGATGCCGAGCAGGCCCGGGTGCTTGAGGGCCTGGAACGGCGCGGCCAGGCTCGAAGCGTGTTGGGATCGCGGTGTGGAGGGCAGCACGAGCGCCACCACCACGAGAGCGATGGCCATCAACACAGATACGCCGTAGAAGGGGCCGCGCCAGGAGATCGACCCGAGCGCACCGCCCACCAGGGGCCCTACCGCGATGCCGGCTCCGAGCGCCGCCTCGTACAGGATGATCGCCTGCGCCACCGAGCCTTTCGCCGAGCCGACGATCGCAGCCAGGGCGGTGGCGATGAAGAGGGCATTGCCCAGACCCCACAACGCCCGCCAGCCGATGATGCCCATGACGCTGCCCGACGAACCGGCCAGCGCGGCGCCGATGATGATGATGACCAGGCCGATGAGCAGCGTGGGCTTGGCGCCGATGCGACTTGAGACAGCCCCGGTGATCAGCATCGCAACACCCATCACGGCCATGTAGCTCGTGAACAGCAGCGACACCTGAGATGCGCTGGCGTGCAGCTGATCTGCGATCGGCTTGAGAATGGGATCGACCAGCCCGATGCCCATGAAGGCGATCACGCAGGCGAAGGCGACGGCCCACACGGGGCGCGGTTGACGCCACATGCTGGTCGAGGTGGGAGTGGTCACGGGGTTTCTGCTCCTGGGGTACTGGTAGGTGGATCGGTGGGTTTGGTGGTTCCGGTGAGCTCGGTGACCAACCGGCGAAGGGGGTCGAGGGAATCCGCCAGGGCCTGTCGTTCGGCTCGATCGAGCTTGGCCAGATGCGGCTCCAGCGTCGCGGCCCGGGCCACCCGCAGGTCGGCGAGCACGGTGCGGCCTTCGGCCGTCAGGCTGAAGCGCACGGCGCGCGAGTCGTGGGGGTCACGGTGGCGGGTCACCCAGCCCGCGTTCTCCAGTCGGCGGACCTGGGTGGTCATCGTCGGCTGGGCGCATCCGTCGGCAACCGCGAGCTCACCGAGTCGGGGCGTGCCGAGATCGTCGATGCTGACGAGCAGGCGAGCCTGCGCGTAGGGCATGGGCATGCCGGAGATCGCGGTGAGAAGGCGAGACAGCCGGCCCACCAGAAGCGGTAGCTCCTGGGCGAGTTCATCTGGGTCACTGGGCACTCACCCATTATACATAGATAACCTATGTATGTGTAGCGCGCGCTGACGAACGTGATGAGTGCAGATTCCGCGAGGACGAGCTCCGCTATCCGCAGGCCCAGGGCTACTTGTGGAGCCGCCCGAGGCGGCGTTCTTCCAACTGCTGACGGCGGGGTCCCGCGTGGGGCCCCGCCGCCTCGGTCACGACGTCAGCTGCTGCGCCCCGACGTGCTCGGTGACCCAGCCGTGCCGCAGCGGGTAGTCCGCCTCGCCCTCGGGTGAGGTCTTGACGGCGAGCACCTGGTGCAGCTGAATCCGATTGCGCTCGAACGCCAGTCGTGATCCGGCCAGGTACAGCCCCCAGACCCGGGCGGTGCCCAGGCCTGCCTCGGCCACGCACTCGTCCCAGTTGGCCGCGATGTTGGCGCACCAGGCTCCGCAGGTCTTGCCGTAGTGCTCGCGGAAGTTCTCGTGGTGGCGCACCTCGAACCCGCGATTCTCCATCGAGCGCACCAGGTCGCCCGAGCCGGTGAGCTCGCCGTCGGGGAACACGTACCGGTTGATGAAGCCGGCGCCGGGCGCACCGGGGTGCAGGTTGTCGGGACGAGTGATGCAGTGGTTGAGCAGCCGGCCGCCGTAACGCAACCGCGAGTGCAGGAACGAGAAGTACGAGTTGTACTGCGCGGTGCCGATGTGCTCGGTGAGCCCGATGGAGCTGATGGCATCGAAGCCGCGCTCGGTGACATCGCGGTAGTCGCTGAACCTGATCTCTGCGCGATCGGTGAGCCCCTCGGCCTCCAGCCGTGCCTGCCCCCAGAGGGCCTGCTGCTGCGAGAGGGTGACGCCCACGGCGGTCACTCCGTAGTGCTTGACGGCGTGGCGCACCATGCCGCCCCAGCCGCAGCCCACGTCGAGCAGCCGCATGCCGGGCTTGAGGTCGAGCTTGCGGGCGATGAGGTCGTGCTTGTACTCCTGAGCGTCCTCAAGGCTGGCGTCGGCGGTGGGGTACACCGCGCAGGTGTAGGCCATCGACGGGCCCAGCACCATCTCGTAGAAGCGGTTGGAGACGTCGTAATGGTGATGGATGACCGCTGGATCGCGGGTCTTGCTGTGCCGGGTGCCGTATTGCAGGAGCTTGTGCAGCCGCCCCGGCATCTCCTCCTTGGGCCGCTCAGGAACGCGCAGCCCCACCTCCTTGATGAAGGCAGCCAGCTCGGGCAGGTCGCGCCAGCTCGGGCGCTGCGGGTGCAGGCCGTCTTCGAAGAACTTGAGCACCTCGTAAGGGTCGCCCTCGTTCAGGCCCTCGATCTCGAGATCGCCCATCAGATAGGCGCGAGCCGTCCCGACACTGCCGGGGGAGGTGAGCAGGTAGTTGACGCCACGCTTGGTGACGCGCATCCGGCGGCCGTTGGGGCTGCCGCCGACCGAGCCGTCGTAGGCCTCGACGCGCACCGGGGCGTCGGCGCCGAAGACGCGATTGAAGGCTTCGCCGACTGTCAGGTTCGAAGTCATCTGGTATGCACCGCCTTTTCATAGAGGGTGGGTAGACGCCCGGCCGGGTCATACCGGTCTTTGATGGGCTGGTAGGCCTCGCCGCCATACAGCGCGGCAAAGGTGGCTTGGTCGTAGTAGGAGTCTGAGTACAGAGACTTGTGCCCGCCCAGTTCGCTGACCTTCGCTTCGATGCGACGGTTCACGTCACCGTTGCGCCTGCCGGGCTCGACGGGGACGGTGGACCAGAACCCCACGTTGACATAGCGCTCGCCGGGGCGCAACGGATACAGCGGCCACGGCGGGGACGTCTCGGTGTTGCCGTCGCCGCTGCGCCGAAGCTGCAACGGACACAGCCAGATCGGCTCGATCGGCACCTCGGCGAGAAACCATTCGACGAACTCGGCGGTGCGCTCCACAGGGATCTCGACATCCTGGATCACCCGCTCGCGCTCCGGCCGGCCGCGGCGGGCATCGACGAAGCCCGACAGGCCGTATTTGGCGTCGAGGGCCACGAGCTTGGAGTACACGTCACTGCGCTGGTAGCGACGGGGCCAGAACCGGCGCACCAAGGGGTTCTGCACGCCGAAGACCCGCGAACACCAGAACCAATCTGTGTCCCACCGCCACAGATAATCGTGCACGGTGAGCACGTCGGTATGCCGCTCCTGCAACGAGCGGTAGTAGATCTGCTGACCGCTGTAGTCGCTGGGCCGGCCCTGGTGGCCGTCCCGGCTGGGGTCGTCGGCCCAGCGGCCGAGAGTGAGGTAGGTCTCGGTGGCGCTGAAGACCACGCCGTCGAGGAAGTCGACCGGCTCGCCGTCCCAGGCCCGGGTGGTCATGATCGTCTCGATCGCGGCTATCGCCTCGCGCAGGGTGCCGAAGCGCACATGCCGGAGCAGGACGAACGGCTGCACCCGCTCCAGCTCGATGGTCAGGCTCAGGGCGTAACCCAATGAGCCGTAGGAGTTGGGAAAGGCGTGGAAGAGATCGGCGTACTCGTTGTCGGCCCGGGCCCGCACCACGTCGCCGGCGCCGGTGAGGATCTCCAGCTCGGTCACCGACTCGTGCGGCAGGCCGTTGCGGAAGGACGACGACTCGATGCCCAGCCCGGTGACCGCCCCGCCGAGTGTGATGGTCTTCAGCTGTGGCACCACCATCGGCATGAAGCCGTGCGGGAGCAGCGCCTCGACGGCTGCCTCGTAGGTGGTCATGCCCTGAACTCTCGCCAGCCCTCGATCGGTGTCGAGCGAGACGACTCCGTCGAGACCGCTCACGTCCAGGCCGCTGCTGGGGGCGGCCGGGCGCAGCCGGAAGAGGTTGGACGTGCGCTTGGCCAGTCGGACGGGCTGGCCGGAGGGCAGCGCCTGGTAGTCGCGAGCAACCCGGGCCACGGTGCTCTCGTGGGCAGCGGGGGAAACGGTGGACGTCATAGCGGGGATCCCTCCGAGTGAATGCGGCGAGAACCTAGCAGTCTCGGATGTCGTGAGGTTGCATAGGTAATCTATCTAATAGAGTCGGCAGAGTGGTAGTCGAGCATGTCAGGCCGCCGTGAGCCAGGCCGGGTTCTGGCGCGAAGCGGGTCAGATCGGGCTGAGGTGGGTCAAGGCGAGGCCGCCAACGGATAGTCTGGGCGGGACCTTTCACGCCTGAAAAAGGATCCCCCGCGTGTTTGCCACACTGTCAGATCGTCTCACCGCCACCTTCCGCAACCTGCGCGGCAAGGGCAAGCTCTCCGAGGCGGACGTCGACGCCACCATCCGGGAGATCCGCCGCGCCCTGCTCGACGCCGATGTCGCGCTGCCCGTCGTGCGCGAGTTCACGGGCCGGATCCGCGAGCGAGCGCTGTCGGAGGAGGTCTCGGGCGCCCTCAACCCGGGCCAGCAGGTCGTCAAGATCGTGCACGAGAGCCTCATCGAGATCCTCGGCGGTCAACAGCGCCGGCTCGAGTTCGCCAAGCAGCCGCCCACGGTGATCATGCTGGCCGGTCTGCAGGGTGCGGGCAAGACCACCCTTGCGGGCAAGCTTGGCCTGTGGCTGCGCCAGCAGGGGCATACCCCCCTGCTCGTTGCGGCCGACCTCCAGCGGCCCAACGCCGTCAACCAGCTGCAGGTGGTGGGCCAACAGGCCGGGGTGAGCGTGTTCGCGCCGCAGCCGGGCAACGGTGTGGGCGACCCGGTAGAAGTGGCCCAGCGCGCCGTCATCGAAGCCAGGTTCAAACAGTTTGATGTAGTGGTCGTCGACACCGCGGGCCGCCTCGGCATCGATGCCGAGATGATGCAGCAGGCCGCCGACATTCAAGCCGCGGTGCAGCCGGACGAGGTGCTGTTCGTCGTCGACGCGATGATCGGGCAGGACGCGGTCACCACCGCCCAGGCCTTCAACGACGCGGTGAGCCTCACCGGCGTGGTGCTCACCAAGCTCGACGGTGACGCCCGAGGTGGCGCGGCGCTGTCGGTCTCGACGGTCACCGGCTGCCCGGTGATGTTCGCCTCCACCGGTGAGAAGCTCGGCGATTTCGAGCCGTTCTACCCCGACCGGATGGCCTCCCGCATTCTCGACATGGGCGACATCCTCACCCTGATCGAGCAGGCCGAGCGCGCCTTCGAGGCCAAAGAGGCCGAGGAGATGGCCCGCAAGCTGGGCGCCGGGGAAGACTTCACGTTCGACGACTTCCTCACCCAGATGCAGGGTCTGCGCAAGATGGGCTCGATGAAGAAGATGCTGGGCATGCTGCCCGGCATGGCGCAGGTGCGCGAACAGCTGGAGAACCTCGACGAGCGCGAGATCGACCGGGTGGAGGCCATTGTCCGCTCGATGACCCCGCTCGAACGGCGTAACCCCAAGGTGCTCAACGGTTCTCGGCGCGCGCGCATCGCACGCGGCTCCGGCATGACAGTCACCGACGTCAACCAGCTCGTGGAGCGGTTCGCCGAGGCGCAGAAGGTCATGCGCCGGATGCGGGACGGCAACCTGCCGGGAATGGGGCGCGGCGGGGCCATGCCGGGCCTGCCAGGAATGCCCGGCGGTGCCGGCAGCAAGAAGGCTCGCGGCAAGCAGGCCGCCGTCACGCGCAACAAGAAGGCTCGCTCGGGCAATCCGGCCAAGCGGGCAGCGCAGCAGCGGGAGTCGGTCGCGCCCGCCCCCGCCGGATCGGCGTTCGGCCTCGGTCAGCAGGTGCCGAGCCAGAGCGAGCTGGACGATCTCGAGTTGCCCCCCGGCTTCGAGAAGTTCCTGCGCTGACCTCTATCGCTGGCCCGCTCGGCTGACCTTCCTGGCTGACCTTCTTGGCCGAACTGAGCGTCACTGTGCGCGACGGGAGGGCAGGCGTTGGGCTGGTCGCGTGAATCCGTTCCTGCGTAGGAGTGGTGAACACCGCTGACGCTGTGTAATCGCTGAGAGAGGCGGCACGCTGGTCCCAGCAGCGACGGGGACGCTGAACGGGGAGGGGAGCGGGCATGACGGAGATGGCGACGATCGACCTGGCCAGTGTCAGGCGTCAGCTCGGGTCGTATAACCGTGAGCCGGCAAGTCCGGTCCGTCCGACGCGGGAACTGCCCACCGCTCCGCTCGCCGACATCGGTGTCTGCTCCGAGAGCGAGCTGCTGGCGCAGCTGCACACCGAGGAGCTCTACCCGCAGCTGCCCCTGGCCATCGCCCGGGTGATGTCGAGTCAGCTGCGTCGCACCAGCGTGGCCGCGCACTACCTACGGATGGCCGCGCCCGCTGGGGACCCGATGGGTTCGTCGGCGTGGGTTCTGCTGGTCGTGCTGCGCACGCCCGAGCACCACATCGTGCTTCGGCTTCGTCCGCGCGTGCTCAGCCTGCTCGGGCGCACGCAGTCGGTGTACAACCTCACCCGGGCCGCCGAACTGGAGACCCTCACCGGGCTCGGCGAGGCCTCCGGCCAGGAGCCCTCGGGACGTGAGCGGGCGGCCCGGGCGGGTCAGGCGCACGTCGACCGGCTCGTGCGCGAGTCGGGCTTCGACGACATCGACGACTTCACTGCAGCGCTGCTGCAGGCCGAGGCGATCGCCTGGACCCGCGACGCCCCGGCCAACCCCACGCGAGTGGTGGGCCAGCTCTCCCAGGTGATCCGCTCCACCTGCGCCGTAGCCGCCGAGCTGGGCGACTCCCGCAGGTTGGCCGAACTCAGCGAGGCCCTCGGCGAGGCCGCCGCCGATCTGGAGGCGCTGACCCGAGACCTGGCCGAGCTCACGGCCGCGGCCTTCGGAGCAGGCGTCGGAGTGGCCGAGGCGGCACCGATCCTCGCCAACACCGCCCACGCCCTGGACGGCAAGTGGCGCAGTGCGGCAGAGCAGCGGCAGGAGTTGGGCGCCGTGTTGGGCGCTGCTCAGGCCGGTGCCGAACGGGTTCGGATGCTGGCCGCCACGGCGGACCTCCTGCAGTCCGTGGTGCGTCACGTCGTCAAGGGCCGGATCACCTCGTTCGCCGTGCCGGCTCTCAACGACGAGCTGCAGGTGCTGTGCGAGACGCTGGCCTTCTGCGCCGTGGAGCGGGTCGTGGCAGCGGCGGAGTTGCGGGTCTGCCTCGACCAGGTCTCCGTCGATCTGCGCCGATTGCTCGGCTGCCTGGAGGAGTACCACCGCTGGCTGTCGCGTTTTCGGCTGCTCGTGACCAAGGCCGGCCTGTGGTCGCACTTCGGTGATTTCATCACCCGTCTCGACGCCCACCTGGTGGGCGTGGCGGGCACCGAGCGGTTGCGAGCTGTGGCCGCACTCTGCGCTGAGGTTCCCGAGCCCAACGCAGACGGACTGGCCGTGGCTCTGGCCGAGCTTTCTGAGGTCTTCGCCCAGCGGCCCAGCAGGTAGCCAGTCACCTTCGGTGGCAGCCGGACGGATACTGTCGGCAGCCGGATGGAGACTGCCGACAGCCGGCGGAGGGTACCCACCGGCGGGGGCGAACTCGGCTACCTTGACGCGCATGGCTGACGTGCTGCATCTGGCCGGACCTGTTCTGCGTGGCCCCGACGAGGAGGTGGGCCAGGCCTGGGTCATCGACGGCCGCATCACGTACGAACGACCCATCGGCGACCATGCGATGACGACGCTGCGCGGCTACGTCCTGCCCGGTCTCGTAGACGCGCACTGCCACGTGGGTCTCGTGGCAGAAGGGCCCACCACGCCCGACGTCAGCCTTGGCCAGGCGCTCGCCGACCGTGACGCCGGAACCCTGTTGATCCGCGACGCGGGCTCGCCGTCCGACACCAGATGGATCGACGAGCGCGACGACCTGCCCCGGATCGTCCGAGCAGGACGGCACATCGCCCGGACCAAGCGCTACCTGCGCAACTTCGCCCACGAGATCGAGCCCGACGACCTGGCCGCCTATATGCGGGCGGAGGCGCGTCGCGGCGACGGCTGGGTCAAGATCGTAGGCGACTGGATCGACCGCTCGGTCGGCGATCTGGCGCCCTGCTGGCCTGCCGAGGCGCTGACGGCAGGTATCGCCGCCGCTCATGCCGAAGGCGCCCGGGTGACCGCGCACTGTTTCGGCGAGGAGTGCCTGCCAGACCTGCTTGCTGCCGGCATCGACGGCATCGAGCACGGGTGTGGCTTCACCGAGCCCACGTTGGCACTGGCCGCCGAGCGGCAGGTGTCGATGGTGCCGACGCTGATCAACATCGCGACCTTTCCGGCCCTGGTGGAGCCGGCCCGCGGCAGGTTCGACATCTGGGTGGCGCATATGGAGGCGCTGTACGCACGTCGTTACGACACCGTGCGGGCGGCGGTGGCGGCCGGGGTGCCGATCTATGCCGGCACCGATGCCGGGTCGGCCATGCCGCACGGCCTCATCGTCGATGAGCTGGCCGAACTCGTGGTGGCCGGGCTCTCCCCGCGCGAGGCGTTGTCGGCCGGCTGCTGGGCGGCGCGCTCCTGGCTGGGCCGGCCAGGCCTGGCCGAGGGCGACGCCGCCGATCTGCTGATCGTAGAGGCCGATCCGCGGGTCGACGTCCGGGCGTTGGCCGACGTCCGGGTCGTGCTGCGCGGCGTGCCGCGGAGGCCTGCTTAGGGCGCGCCCTTAGGAAGGTGCCGGCGAGGTCTTGCGGCACCGGGGCACGGCGTCGATGGCCGCCGGCCAAGCCTGCGCGTCCGGTGATCGCGTCGGGCGTGAAGCATGGCACCGGGTCTGGCACAATGGACGGCTGTACCCGCCTGGCCCGGCCCCTCTCAACCGTGCCTGGGCGAGTCCATCGAGACCGCCTACGGTGTGCCCCACGCATCACGGGTCGGACTCACCCCACGAACCTCAAGGAGTTGACCACACCCGTGGCCGTCAAGATCCGTCTCAAGCGCATGGGCAAGATCCGTGCGCCGTACTACCGTGTCGTCGTCGCCGATTCCCGCACCAAGCGTGACGGGCGTGCGATCGAGGAGATCGGCAAGTACCACCCCACCGAGGAGCCCTCGCTCATCGACATCAACTCCGAGCGGGCTCAGTACTGGCTCGGCGTGGGCGCCCAGCCCACCGAGCAGGTGCTGGCGCTGCTCAAGGTGACCGGTGACTGGCAGAAGCACAAGGGCCTGCCGGGTGCCGAGGGCACGTTGCGGGTCGCCGAGGCCAAGGCCGACAAGAAGGCCGCCTTCGAGGCTGCCGCCAAGTCGGAGGACGGCGCCAAGCTCGCACCCGCCACCACGCCGAAGAAGAAGGCCGAGGAGGCGCCGGCTGCTGAGGCTGCGCCCGCTGAGAACGCCGAGGCCTGAGCGTGCTGGCCGATGCGCTCGAGCACCTCGTGCGCGGAATCGTCGACCACCCCGACGACGTAGTCGTCACTCAGAAGTCCTTGCGGCGCGGTGCGCTGCTCGAGGTGCGCGTGCACCCCGACGACCTGGGACGGGTGATCGGCCGCCAGGGCCGCACGGCCAAGGCGCTGCGCACAGTGCTGGGCTCGGTGGCCACGTCGGGTCCGGTACGGGTCGACGTCGTCGACGTCGACCGGCGCTGAGCTCTCGATGAGCTGTCTTCCCGGGCCTGTCGAGCGGTCCCGCAGGTCGGCGTTGCCGGCGGGCCCTGTGCTCGCGGCGGGTGTGCCTGCGGGTTCCGTCCGGACCTTCGAATCTGGGCTCACGGCTTGATCGAGGTAGTCGTAGGACGGGTGGGCCGTCCGCACGGTGTGCACGGAGAAGTCTCCGTGCAACCGCTGACGGACGAGCCTGCCCGTCGTTTCGTTGTGGGCGCGGTGCTGCAGGCAGGGGCCAGGAGGCTTACCTGTGAGCGGGTCCGCACGCATAGTGGCCGGTTGCTCGTCACCTTCGAGGAGATCGCCGACCGCACCGAGGCCGAAGCCCTCACCGGCACCTCGCTGACCCTGGACGTGGACGAGGCCGAACAGACCGGCGAAGACGATGCCTGGTTCGATCACCAACTGGTGGGACTTCAGGTGCGCCTCGGCGAGAAGGTGATCGGCTCGGTGGTCCGGATCGATCACGGAGCGGGCCAAGATCTGCTGCTGGTGGCCAACGAGGCCGGACGGCAGGCGCTGGTGCCGTTCGTGCGAGCCATCGTGCCGGTCGTCGACGTCGAGGCAGGCTTCGTGGTGCTCGACCCGCCCGGGGGCCTGCTCGACTCCCTGCACGAGCCGGTGGAGCCAGCCGGCGAGGGCCACTAGCGTGCGCGTCGACGCTGTCAGCATCTTTCCCGCTTATCTGCAGCCGCTCAACCTCTCGCTTATCGGCCGGGCCGTGCGAACCGGCATCGTCGACCTGCACGTGCACGACCTGCGCGACGTGACGACAGACCGGCATCGCAGCGTCGACGACGCGCCCTTCGGCGGCGGGGCGGGCATGGTCATGACGGCCGAGCCGTGGGCGAAATCGCTGGAACTCGTGCTCAACTCTCAACCTCTCATCGATGGTGAGAGAGTGTCGAAGCCGCGGTTGCTGATCCCCAGTCCCTCGGGCCGAGTGCTGACCCAGGCGTTTGCCGAACAGTTGGCCGCCGAGCCGTGGCTGGTATTCGCCTGCGGACGCTACGAGGGCATCGACGAGCGCGTGTACGACTGGGCCGGAGAGCACTTCGAAGTGACGCCGATCAGCCTGGGCGACTACGTGCTGTGCGGGGGAGAGGCTGCCGTTCTCGTGCTGCTGGAGGCGGTGGTGCGGTTGCTGCCCGGGGTGTTGGGCAATCCCGACAGCCTCGCCGAGGAGTCGCACACCGATGGCCTGCTGGAGTATCCGCTCTACACCAAACCCGCCATTTGGCGTGACCGGGCGGTGCCCGAGGTGCTGCTGTCCGGAGATCATGCCGCGATCGCCGCGTGGCGCTCGGCGCAGCGCCTGCAGCGCACCCTCCAGCGGCGTCCAGACCTGCTGGCGCCGTCGTCGATGCTGTCGGCAGAGTTGCTCGACGCGGTCGACGGCGCGGCGGCTGAGATCGAGCTGCGCCCCGCCACGCCTGCCGACGCGGGTGAGCTCCTCACGTTGCAACGGGCGTGCTGGCTGGCCGAGGCGCAGGCGAATCCCGGGGTGGAGATCCCGGCGCTCACCGAGTCGCTCGCCGACGTGCAACGCAGCCTGGGGGAGTGGACGACGATCGTCGTGCGGGTTGGCGGCCGACTGGTCGCCTCCGGCCGCGGCCGGGTGGCCGCAGACGCAACGACGTGGGACGTGGGCCGGCTCATGGTGGCGCCCGATCTGCAGGGCAGGGGCCTGGGCCGGTGGCTCCTGTCGGCCGTCGAGGGGCTGGCGCCGGCAAAGGTTCGGCGCTACGAGCTGTTCACCGGTGCCCGCAGCGCCGCCAACCTGCGCCTGTACCGCAAGGCCGGCTACCGTCCCGTGCCGGGCGAGGCGCCTGTGGGCGCGGTGCTGCTCGGCCGTCCCAAGCAGTCTGACAACTGAGCCGAGCGCTGTTTCAAGCACATCGAGGCCCATGTGCCCCGGCGTTTTGGGCAGGACGACCTGCCTGTGGCAGACTTGCGGGCTGTGCCTGCTGCCGGGTACGACCCCTGCCACAGGGGGTGTGTCGTCCCAGACCGGCCGCAGCAACCATCGACCACATGGGCCCGCTCAGGGTCCTGACCGTGCGCGCGTGACCTGTGGCACCGCGGGAGGACATCGCCATGCACACTCTCGACGCTCTCGATGCAGCTTCGCTGCGTCAAGACATCCCCGCCTTCCGTCCCGGTGACACCGTCAAGGTTCACGTCAAGGTCATCGAGGGCACCCGCTCCCGAATCCAGGTCTTCCAGGGCGTCGTGATCCGTCGCCAGGGCGGCGGCGTGCGCGAGACCTTCACCGTGCGCAAGGTGAGCTTCCAGGTGGGCGTCGAGCGCACCTTCCCGTTGCACTCCCCGATCATCGACAAGATCGAGATCGTCACGCGCGGCGACGTGCGCCGCGCCAAGCTGTACTACCTGCGCAACCTTCGTGGCAAGGCTGCGAAGATCAAGGAGAAGCGCGAGCCCTCGCGCTGAGTCGCGCGCGGCAGCCTCAGCTAGTCGTGAGAAGGTCTCCTGCGTGAGTGACGTGGAGGATCCGCAGACGTCGAGCGCTCAAGGGGCCGACGGCCCGGCCGCCCTCTCGGTGCGCGAGCGGCCGCGGCGCAGTGGGTTCCTGGGGATGATCCGTGAGACGGCGATCGTCGTCGTCACGGCCCTGGTGCTGAGCCTGCTCATCAAGACGTTCCTCGCCCAGGCCTTCTACATTCCATCGGCCTCGATGGAGAACACGCTGATGATCAACGACCGGGTGTTGGTGTCGCTGCTGACACCCGGGCCGTTCTCGCTCAAGCGAGGCGACATCGTCGTGTTCCGTGATCCCGGTGGCTGGCTCGATGAGCAGGCGCCGGCGCATCGTTCGACGGTGAGCCAGGGCGTGGTAGACGTGCTCACGTTCGTGGGCGTGCTGCCACAGGACTCCGACGAGCACCTCATCAAACGGGTGATCGGTCTGCCTGGCGACCGGGTGGCTTGTTGCGACGCCCAGGGCCGGGTGACGATCAACGGCACGCCGATCGACGAGACCTACCTGCCGCCCGGCACCAAGCCCAGTGAAACGCCCTTCGACATCACGGTTCCGAAGGACAGCGTGTGGGTCATGGGAGACAACCGCAGCGACAGTCTCGATTCGCGATATCACCCCGAGCTCAACGGGGGATCGCTCAAGGAGACCTACATCGTCGGGCGCGCCGTGCTGCTCTTCTGGCCGTTCGATCGGTTCACCACGATCTCCGATCACCCTGAGGTCTTCGCCAAGGTGCCCAAACCCTGATCGGTCGGCCATGTCCTTCACGCGAAAACTCGGTCGGAACCTTACGGCACGTATCCTGCCGGCAGGAGGCCCGCCGGAATGCTGACACGTTCTGATCCGACGATTCGACAACCGGGCCGCGCCACCCCGGCGCCGTCCGTGCGTTCCGGCGCCCGCTCTGCCAAACCGAGCCTGCGGGTCGAACGAGCCCTGCTGCGTGCGGGCCACTCCTTGGTTGCCGGGATGGACGAGGTGGGCCGTGGTGCCCTGGCCGGACCGGTCACGGTTGGCGTCGTGGTGGTGCATGCCGAGACTCGATCGGCGCCAGTCGGCCTGCGGGACTCGAAGTTGCTGGCACCTGCCGTCCGAGCCCGGCTGGCGCCCAAGGTGCGCCGCTGGGCGCCCGGGTGGGCAGTCGGCCACGCAGAGGCCATCGAGGTGGACGCCTACGGAGTGATCGCCGCGCTGCGGTTGGCCGGCACTCGCGCTCTGGTGCAGTTGAACGTGCTGCCCGATGTGATCGTGCTCGACGGCAACCATGACTGGCTCACGCCGCCGCCCCCGGCGTTGATCGAGCTCACCGACCTGACCGGACGTGCCGAGGCCCCCTTGCCGTCGCTGAACGGCCTGCTGCCGAAAGTGCAGACGATGATCAAGGCTGACCTGCGATGCACCGCCGTCGCCGCGGCGTCTGTGTTGGCCAAGACGACGCGGGACGCGATCATGGTCGACCTCGCGCGTGCCAACCCGCAGTTCGACCGGTACGCCTGGGCAGAGAACAAGGGCTACAGCGCTCCGGACCACATGGCTGCACTCATCGAGCAGGGACCTACCCCCCACCACCGTCGCACCTGGCGGCTACCGGGCATCATGGGGAACGATCGAGGTGACGACGCGTCGCGCGAGGAGGATACGAGCATGGGTGGGCACGTATGAGCGCCGAGGATCTCGACAACTACGAGACCGAGATGGAACTTGCCCTGTATCGCGAGTATCGCGACGTGGTGGGCCTGTTCAGTTACGTCGTGGAGACCGAACGGCGCTTCTATCTGGCCAACACCGTCGAGGTCGTGCCCCGAGGGGCCGATTCGGAGGTGTACTTCGAGATCACGCTGACCGACGCCTGGGTATGGGACGTGTACCGTTCCGCGCGCTTCGTCAAGTCGGTGCGAGTGGTGACGTTCAAGGATGTGAACGTCGAGGAGCTGGCCAAGTCCGATCTGGAGCTGCCCAAGGCGGGTCCCTTCGCAGGCTGAGTCGGCGCCACCTCCTGGCTGGCGGGTGCCTCAGCACGGCATGGCGTCCACCGAATAATTCATGCCCTGAGCCATCCCGGATGGACGATATGCGCGGTAGATCGTCCGCGGATGGGTGGGGGTTGGGTGACTATGACGATGCCCCGCCTGCCGGGGCATCGCCATAGCGCGGAAAAGCCCTCTCCATCTAGTCCGGCCCATGCGGGCCGCGCGCCACATCAAGCCGGATGAATCCGGGTCTTGCTCGGCCCGGTCCAGCCCGCGCGCGGGGCGCGCACCAGCCGCTGATCCTGCCTAGCGGCGAGCTCCTCGTCTCTCCTTCGCGCGGCGCAGAGGAGGCCGCGTCCTCGCCAAGTTCGTCTGGCGACCCGGACCGCGGCGGTCGACGCCCGGTCGTCGAGCACGTCACGGTTTGGTCGAACAATCCAGTGCGTCCTGGCTCAGTTCCGAGCACTCCCGTGCCGATGATCAGGTCGTTGTTGGTGGCTGTCTCGGTGAACCTGGGTTAGCAGTCTCAGCGTTCGCCCGGTGATGGACGCGAGTCCACGGGGGCACTTTCCGACGCGTTGCAGCATGCACCGGTGTGGGAATCTAGGGAGATTGACGTGACTATCGGGATCATCGTCGGCGTCGTGATCGTCGTCGCCATCGCTGTCGTGCTGCTGCTGCGGAGTCGAGGCGGTTCCGCTGGCGACAATGCCTCGTCGCCTGGTGCCTTCATTCCGGCACCGCAGGCCGGTGCCGACACCGAATCGGCCGGCCAGGCTGCCATACAACGACAGACGGCTGAACGCGTGGCCGCCGATAAGACGCGAGCTGAGCGTGCTGCCGCTGAGCGTGCGGAGGCCGAGCGGATTGCTGCTGCGCGGATTGCTGCTGAGCAGGCTGAGGCTGAGCGGATCGCTGCTGAGCAGGCTGCTCGCATCGAGTCAGAGCGTCGAACCGAGTCGGAGCGTCAGGCGGCCGAGCGGGTTGCGGCGCAGCAGGCCGAGGCCGAGCGGGTGCAGGCGGAACGGCTCGCTGCTGCCGGGCGCGCTGCGGTGAGCCAGGTGCCTGCGCCCCGCGAGGTGCGCACCCTCGACCCCGCCGGTCCCAAACCCCTTCCAGCCCGCTACGCCCGTCCGGTCGAGGGCGAGCCCGTCGCGTCGCAGACCGGCGGCGCCCTGCCCCGCCGCAGCACCAAGCCCACTCCACCGCCCGCGAAGATCGCGCCCCCCAAGCCTGTGCCCCAGGGTGAGGCTCGCGGTCGGATCGGAGACTGGCGGCCCAGGGGGCGCTGATCTTGCACCATCCCGTCCGCAACCGCGAGGGAGGAGTCCGCTCGGGCGGCTCGGGGACGCTGATTGTGCACAGTCCCGTCCGCAATCGCGCCCCGGACGACTCCCCTCCGGCGGCTCGGCCGGGGCGCTGATCGCTAGTGATCTCTACGAGTTTGAAGGCGCACGGTCTGTCATCTGGCCCGCCTGCGGGCGAGCTAGGGTGCTGCGAACCCGTGGCCGAGGGCGTAGAGGCTGGCTCCCACTCGGTTGTTGACCCCGATCTTGGTGTACGTGCGCTCGACATGGTTGCGGACGGTCTTCTCGCTGAGCACGAGGGCGTCGGCGATCTGACGGTTGGACAGGCCACGCGCCACCATCGTGAGGATCTCGGCCTCCCGCCGGGTGAGGCCGTCCGGCAGTGCCGGGGTGAGTGCTCGATGCCCGGCTGCGGAGACGACCGCTGCCACCGCGTCCGGGTCGAGGTGCCCCTGCCGCACCCGGTAGTTGATCCGATCGGCAGCCCCCGCGGAGGTCAACGCGTCGCGATACGGGCGTGGTTCGGTTGCGGATCGGTACGCCACAGCTGCGGCCAGCAGCCGTTCGGAGCGCCCTAGCGCCGCCCCCGTGCTCCCGAGGGGATAACCGGAACCATCCAGATGCTCGTGGTGGGCGCGGATGAGGGCGGCCTCGGCGCTCAGCCCGGGGATGCGAGAAAGCACCCGACCGCCGAGGTATGGGTGCATCCGCACGCGTTCCCAGTCATCGGCCGACAGTGGCCCCGGCTTGGACCACACCTGGTTGGACACGCCCAGGCGGCCGACATCGTGCAGGTGACCCGCTCGACGCAGTGTCGCGCACTCCGCCGCGCTGAGGCCGGCGAGCCGTCCAGCCGATTCTGCTAGTTCAGCCACACCGCGCGAGTGGCCCAGCGTAAACGGGCATTTCAGGTCGGCAAAGTCGCCGAGCGCCATAAGCAGGGTGTCGAGTTCCGGCTCGCTGACGACGACGTCCTGATCGGGCGCCATCCGCATCGCGGCCGACCACGAGTCGATGCCGTCCGGCTGAGTCAGGACCGCCTCAGGGTCAGCGATGAACGCGTCCGCGATCTCCGGATCGAACTGGCCATTGCGCCTGCTGCGGACCATCGCCACAGCGCCGTCAGTACCGTAGAGACGATGGTGCACCTCGGCCATGTCGGCGACTTGGGCAATGCGCATCTCAATCGGGATCGCTTTGCCCGAACAGCCATTCGGAAGGCCGCCCCCGTCGTAGCGCTCGAAGGTGAACGCGAGGCAGTGCTGCACAGATTCGGCCAGACCGAGGTGCCGGGCGAGTAGCGTCGCCGACGCACAGTGCGAATGGATCAGCTGCGACAACTGGCCGCGGGCGTCTTTGAGCAGCGACGCCAGCACCTTCGCCCGTCGGATCGGCGGTTCGCCATGGGCCACATTGCCGAGCAGGAATCTCATGTACGGCAGCCCAGACCAGTCCACGAGGAATGCTGCGGTGCGCACCGCGATGTCGTCGCCGAACCATCGCGCGTACTCCTGGGAGTCAGCGTGGCAGCCGACCTGTCAAGGGCCAGTGAGAACTGCCCAGTGGCGGACATGAAACCTGCCCGCTGACGGTCACGAGATCTGCCCGGTGGTGGCCATGGGATCTGCCCAGGGGGGCTGCGGCCACCACCGACCAGGGTGCTCAGCTCAACGGGCTCACCCCTTGGCCGGCAAGTGCCTGGGTGAGGCGTACGGAGTCCCCGCTGGTCTGGCAGACGTGGGCGTGGTGGAGCAGCCGGTCGACGGTGGCGGTGGCCAGCGTCTTGGGCATCAGTTCATCGAACCCGGACGGGTGCAGATTCGAACTGATCGCGACCGAGCGCTTCTCATAGGCGGCGTCGACGAGCCGGTAGAGCCCCTCGGCGGCGTCCGCGGCAACCGGTAGCAGCCCTATGTCATCAACGACCACGAGATCAGCTCGCAGCACGCGGGCGATCGCTTTGGACACGGTGTCGTCGGCACGATGACGCCTGAGCAGGACGCCGAGGTCTTCCAGGGTGAACCAGGCGACCTTGAGGCCCTGTTCGACGGCTTGTTGCCCGAGTGCCTCGAGTAGGAACGTCTTCCCCGTCCCCGACGGCCCACACACGACGAGGTTCTCTCGTCGGTGGACCCACTCCAGGGTGCGTAGCGCTTGTTGGGTCGGGGCCGGGATCGAGGATGCGTCGGGCTGCCAGGCGTCGAACGTCTTCCCGGTCGGGAACCCGGCCGCTGCTCGTCTGGTGGCCAGGGCGGAACGTTCGCGGCCGGCGACCTCCTCGACGAACAGGGCCTTGAGCACCTCGGCCGGTTCCCAGCGTTGGGCCTTCGCGGTCGCCACGACCTCGGGTGCGTGACGACGGATGTGCGGCAGCCGCAGCCGGCGTAGTAGGTCCTCCAGATCGGCCGGCAGCGGCGGCGCCGTGCTGATCGGGCTCGCGGTCGTCATGCGATCACCTCGCTGCTGTCGCTCGACGTGGTGGACTGCCCGATCTGTTGGCCGAGTCGTGCCCACGCTGCGGTGCCCTGAGTCAGCGAGGAGTCCTCACTGGCCCGGTGCTCACCGGCAGATGGCCGGCTCGCGTGGTGGTCGAGGATCGAGGACAGGTCGGCCTCGGCGAACCGGCCATGCACGGCGGCGTGGCCAAGTGCCCAGTCGACCTCGACGGGGTCGAACAGCTTGGCCAGGCTGAGGGCCTCGGTCATCTTGACCCGCATCCGCGGCGTGCCCGCCGCGGCGGCCTCGACCAGCCACAGCCGGGCACCTGCACCCAGGTCGAGGAACTCCGCTTCCGCGGTGTTCTTGGCACGTGGCCGACGATCCAGCGGTCCCTCGGGCTGGGGCGGGAAGTGCTCGTCGTTGATCTTCGGCATGCCCGGTGTCGCGCGTGCATGGCGGGCGACCTCGACCGGACCGTCGTCGCTGACGTGGACGATGACGACCTGCTCGTCGATGCCGACGCCCTGGGTGCGGACCCACACCTTCGCCCCGAGCAGACTGCGCCCGTTGAGCGTGTGCGGGACTGAGTACTGGCCCGATTCGAAGGTCACCATCGGCGTGTTCGCCGGCACCACCCGGGTGGTCCCAAACGCGACCGTGTGCGGCACCCCGGGAACCGGGTGCAAACGGGTCCGTTCCTCGGCGAGCATCTCGACCGGCGGCCGCTTCGTGAGCCGATGTGAGCGGGTGTTGACCTTCTCGCAGAACGCCCCGCATGCCGCCTCGAGCTTTGCGAACGAGGCGTACTCCTCAAGCAGGTTGGTGTCCTTGGGGACCAGGTCGGCCTTGCTGATCTTCACCGACGACTCGGTCCCGCCCTTGGACGCCGGATCCGCGGGCACACAGGTGTGCACGACCACCGAGTAGTGCTCGGCGAAGGTGACGAGCTGGGCGTTGCGGACCGGGATCCCGGCGATGTGCTCGACAGTGACGGTCTTCTCGTTGTCGGTCAGCACATAAGTCGGCACCCCACCCAGCTGGCGGAACGTCTGATCCAGCGCAGCGAACACGCTCGGCATCGTCTTGTCCCGCAGCGCGATCACCACCCGAAACCTCGACCACGCCAACCACGCGACGAACAACACCGTCTTGACGCCGTCGACGACCGGACCGTCGCCGTAGTCGTACTGCAGCCACATCCCCGGCTCGGTCACCCACGGGCGGTGGACCCGCACCTTCCCTGAACGGTAGTTCTCCTTGACCTTCGCGACCGCCCGGCGGGTGGTGCGCTCCGAACCCTTGTAGCCCATCGCGACGAGCTTCTCGTGGGCCTTGTCGGCGCGGACCTTGCCCTTGGACCGCTCGACCCACTCCTCGACCTTGGGCAGGTACTCATCGATCAACTGCGGCCGCGCGGCCACCTGGTCGAGCTCCCAGCCAGCGGCGCGGCGGTCCACGTAGTGCTTCACCGTGTGGTGAGAGCAGCCGGCCAGCTCCCCGGCATCACGCAACGACCCGGTCAGGTCGTAGGCATCCAGAATTTTCATGATCTCCTCGGCAGACTTCAACTCATCCCTTCCTCGGGAGCGGTAGCGACTTCAAGCACCGCTCATCGCACCCGAGGAAGGGGCCTCAACCGCGGACCGCGGCAAGGCAGACGACGTCGTGTCGGGCAGATCCCATGGCCGCCAGCGGGCAGTTCTCATGTCCGCCAGCGGGCAGTTTCGTGGCCGTCTCCGGGCAGTTTCTCGTGGCCGCCGACAGCCGACCCACATCACCAGCGTCGTGTAATAGACGGTCCCTCGCTGTTCGTCCGACAGGTCCAGCCGATCGGCCAGGCGGCAGGCGATCACCGCGGAACGCAGCATATGTTCGGCCGGCTGGCCCAGGCCGAGGTCGATCGCGACGGACAGTGCCGCGAGGACCTCCGCCCGCCGTGCCGGTGCCTTTTCGGACGGCGTTTGCATGTGCTGATTCTGGCCGATCGCCGCCGCGCTGCCCATCGAAGATCAGACGCTGATCGCAACGCGCAGGTAGGTCGCCGGAATCGTGGTGGCGCCAGTACCGGGAGTCGTATTCCGGCTCTCCACGAGTTCCATCAGCTCCTTCTGCAACTCGTCGGCGCGACCACTGGCCTTGGCGGCGGCGTAGGCGTTCATCGTCGGACCGTAGTAGTCCCGGAATGTGGCGAGCAGCTCCGCGGGAGCTGCTTGCATGCGGAAGGTGAACGTTTCGCGTGAGAAGCCGATCCGCTCTTCCGGCACAGCCGCGTCGACGAATCGCTGCGTGACCGTTGCCTCGTCGCCCCAGGTCATCGGGCTGACGAAACCCTCCGGCGGCGGTGGGGTGTAGTTGCTGCTGATCCGCAGGAGCTGTGCCACGAAGGTCGAGTCGTTCGGTATCCAGTTGCCCATCACGATCCGGCCACCCGGACGGGTGACGCGCACCATCTCGCGTGCCACGTCGGACGGGCGCGAGGCAAACATAGCGCCGAAGATGCTCACGACCAGGTCGAACGAGCCATCAACCAACTCGCCTAGGTCTGCGGCGTCGCCCTCCTGGAACCGGCAGTTCTGCATGCCCGCCTCGGCCGCTCGGCGATTGCCCGCCGTGACCAGGTTGGTGGCGATGTCGACGCCGAGCACGTCGGCTCCCTGCTTCGCCTCGGGCAGCGCCGTCGTGCCGTCCCCGCAGCCGAGGTCCAGCACCTGCATTCCGGCGGTGATGCCCAGCTCCTTGACGACCTGCTCGCCGCTGTGTCGCATGGTGGCAGCGATGCGGGTGAAGTCACCCTTCTGCCAGAGTTCTTTGTTCGGGTTCATTGCGTGCTCACTTTCCAGTGGATTGGTTCGAGTGGATCGGTTCGGACGTGATGTCCGGTGGCTCGAACTCGGCGGTGGCGACGAAGAAGAGCCCGCGCTGGGGCATCCAGAAGTCACCCAGATGAGTCTGTTGATCGAGCGGTCCGGGTTGGCCGAGGTCTACCCCGTCCAAGACCGCAGTGCTGTGCGTCACCCGCCAGAGGAGCACCGGCGCCATCCGGAAGTGTTGGCGGTTCGGTGTCTGCCCGCACATGCGGATCCGCCCGCTGCGCAGCATCGGACCGGCCATCGGCCCCAACGCACCCATGAGCGCGTCGCTATGCCACGCCCGGGCGGGCATCGCGCGGCCCATCCCGGACATCAGCCGGGTGGACAACGTGGCATCCAGGTCGAGCTCCCAGTCCAGCCGGTCGCCCATCCGGACCCTGAGCGTGTCGTCGTCGGGCCAGCTCACATCGATCCCATCGACCCGTTCGACGTGGGAGCAGGCCGCGCCGAAGTACCGCGGGCAACTCAACTCGGGGTCCGTCGTGGTGAAGATCGTCCACGCTCCGGCCGGATCGCGGTGCCATACGGTGCGGTATGCGGGGCCGATCGAAGTGATCGTCAGGTCACGCAGCGCGAGATAGTGCCCGGTGGCGAAGGCCAGTCCCATGACGCCGCTGCCGGTGAAACGTTCGCCCTCGCCCAGGGGAAGCCGCGCGTTGGCGAGTTGCCCGGCGACTGCCGCTGACGGTGTGTGCTTCGTGGTCATGCCTCTACGGTCACGGATACGACGCCAGTGCACATGAGGCATCGGCCTCAATATGGACCGTTCATCGCCTCGGTCTTTGGCTCTGTGTCGGGCCGGGCGTTTGCCGAGTGTTTGGCCGTTCGCGCTGAGCCCCGCGGGGCAGGGTGGCACTGCGGAGTGGCTGACGTGCTCAACCTCGTGTCCACAGTCCGATTCCCGATGACGGTTATGCACACCTAGTGCCGGAGCCTGTGCGCGGGGACGGCGGCTTCGCCAGGCTGGCCTGCGGAGGTGGGGTCATATGAACCGACGCATCGAACTTGGCCGCTTCGGCGAAGACATTGCGGCTGACCTGTTGCAACGCAAGGGGTTTGAGATTGTCGCGCGCAACTGGCGGTGCCGCGAGGGGGAGTTGGATCTGATTGTGCGCTCATCGAGCGTGCTGGCCGGCGTCGAGGTCAAGACCCGCCGCACGCTCGACTACGGCGGCCCGCTGGAAGCCGTCACGGCTGGCAAGGCGGCGAGGTTGCGGCATCTGCTCGGCCGGTGGCTCTCGGAGAATCCACAGCGCCGGGACGTGGTGCGCATAGACCTAGTGGGCATCTATTGCCCACGGCAGGGGCCCGCCCAGGTGCGCCATCTCGTGGCGGTGGCCTGATGTCGGTGGGACGAACCCGGGCGGTTGCCCTGGTGGGGCTGCACGGGTATCTCGTCGAAGTCGAGGCCCACCTGTTCAACGGCCTGCCACAGTTTCAGCTCGTGGGCACGATCGATGCCTCATTGCGCGAAGCGAGGAGTCGCGTCGTGGCAGCGGTCGCCAGCCTCGGCGTCGACCTCAACCAGCGCAAGCTCACGGTCAACCTCACGCCAGCGGCACTGCCCAAGCGCGGCGCCTGCTTCGACGTGGCCATCGCCGTCTCGGTGCTCGCCGCCATCGGGGTGTTGGAGGAGGCCGCCTTGTCGTCGGTCGTCCACGTGGGGGAGCTGGGGCTCGATGGTCGGTTGAGGCCCGTGGTCGGGGTGTTGCCGATCGTCGACGCCGCGGTGCGCGCCGGGTTCGACCGGGTGGTGGTGCCGCATGCGAATGTGGCCGAAGCGAGTCTCGTCGAGGGTGCACGGGTCGTGGGAGCGGCCGATCTCGCTGACGTCGCGCGGTATCACGGCGCCGACCTGGAGACATTGCCCGCCGATCCGGTGCCGCTGCTGGTCGATGCCGGCACAGTGCTACCGGGCGGCGTCCGCAGCGGTGATGCCGTGCCCGACATGGCCGACGTGATCGGCCAGCACACGGCCCGACGTGCCGTGGAGGTGGCTGCGGCGGGCGGCCACCACATCCTCCTGCAGGGCCCACCTGGTGCCGGCAAATCGATGCTGGCGGCACGATTGCCCGGGTTGCTGCCCGACCTTGTCGACGAGTTCGCGGTAGAGGTGAGCGCCGTGCACTCCGTGGCCGGTACCTTCGACGCGGGTTACGGCCTGACCCGCCGGCCACCGTTCGAGGCGCCGCACCATAGCGCCAGTGTCGCGTCCATCGTCGGTGGCGGCCCGGGCATCCCGATGCCCGGCGCCATGAGCAGAGCGCACCGAGGGGTGCTCTTTCTCGACGAGGCACCGGAGTTCAACCGCGGCGTTTTGGAAGCACTGCGGCAACCCTTGGAGGAGGGGGCCGTGTGCGTTGCCCGGGCCTTCGGGGCGGTGACCTACCCGGCACGCTTTCAACTGGTGCTGGCGGCCAATCCGTGCCCGTGCGGGCAGTTCATCGGCAAGGGCCTGAACTGTTCATGCTCACCTACCCAGCGCCGGACCTATCTCTCCAAACTGTCCGGGCCAGTGCTCGACCGGATCGACCTACGGGTCGACGTGCCGGCCCCTCGGCTCGCCCTGACCGGCGCACAGCACGATCGCGGTGAATCCACCGCTGTGCTACGGCAACGTGTCAAGGCCGCGCGGGAGGCGCAGCGAGCGCGCTGCACGGACGGTCCGTTCAGGCTCAACTCCGACCTCAGCGGACGAGACCTGCGCGATCGGTGGAGACCCGAGCGAGGGGCCACCGTCGCCCTCGACCGACGCCTCGACCGCGGCTCGATCAGCCTGCGCGGCTACGACCGGGTGCTCCGAGTGGCCTGGACGATCAGCGACCTCGCCGGGCTGCCCAGGCCCGGCTACGCGCAGGTCGAAGAGGCCGCCCGGCTACGTGACCCGTCGCTGGTGCCGGCATGAGCGCGCCGCCGCTGCGGGCACAGCACTCCCGGTGGATCGCCGACGACAGGTTGGCGCGAGCCGTGTGGTCGCGGCTGGCCGAGCCGTCGGACGCGCTGGCGGCTGCGTTGCGCGCCTATCTTGGCCCGCGGGAGGCCTTGGCTGTCGTCCTCGGAATCCGGGGCGTGCCTTCCGTGCACAGGGCCTTGTCCTCGCAGACTGGGTCAAAGCGTTCTGCATCGTCAGGGCAATTGACCACATCGTTTGAGGGTGTCAGGTCGTCGCATGTGTCGGGGTCGTCGACTTCTGCGCTGTCCAGTGAGGCGCTGTCGAGTGAGGCGCTGTCGTCAAGTGAGGCGCTGTCAGCGGATGGGGCTTTCTTGTCCAGTGCGCAGACGCCAAACGTGTCATTGTCGAATGCCGCACGACCGCAGCAGATGTCGCACAGCTCGATCTCGTCGTGCGGTTCGATCGCCTCCGATGAGGGGTCGGCCGGCAGGATCATGTCGCGCCAGGGTGCGCGCGCCCTGGCCATGGCGCTCGATCGGTGGCGGGTGCGGTTGCCCGTCGTCGATCCAGTGCTCGACCTCCGTTCGATAGCTGCCTGCGGCGGCAGCCTGCTGGTGCCTGGTGATCAGGCGTGGCCTGCTCGGCTGGCCGATCTCGGAGCGGCACAGCCGGTGTGTCTGTGGGTACGCGGTCAGGGCGAGCTGGCCGCTCTTGTGGAGCGCAGTGTGGCGCTGGTGGGATCAAGGGCGGCCACCCGCTACGGCGAGACCGTGGCTGCCGATCTCGCTGCTGGCCTGGCGGTGCATCGCGTCACCACGATCTCCGGGGCGGCCTTCGGCATCGACGCCGCGGCCCATCGTGGCGCACTGACGGCCGGTAAGCCCACCGTGGCCGTGCTGGCGTGTGGGGCCGACCGCAGTTATCCAGCGGCCCACGGCGTGCTGCTCGACAGCATCGCCGAAGACGGTTGTGTGGTCTCAGAGGTGCCGCCGGGAGCCATTCCGACCCGCTGGCGGTTTCTGGAGCGCAACCGGATCATCGCGGCGCTCGCCGGGGGAACTGTCGTCGTTGAGGCGGCCTGGCGGTCAGGGGCGCTGAACACGGCGAAGCATGCGGGCGAACTCAACCGGCCGGTGGGGGCGGTGCCCGGGCCGGTGACGTCACCTGCGTCAGCGGGGTGCCACAAGCTGATCCGCGAAGGGCACACGTGTATCACCGACGCGGCAGATCTGGTGGAGCTGATCGCCCCCATCGGCACCCGCGCCGACACCGAGTCGCTTATCCCGGTCCGTCCGCACGACGGCCTGGCGCCTGACGAGCTTCGAGTGTGGGAGGCGCTGGCTCCCGACACCTGGCTCAGCGTGCCGCAACTGTGCCTGGCCGCCGGTATGAACGAGACGATCGTGCAACAGCTGCTGGGTGAACTGACCCTTCAGGGCCGGGCGCGCTCCAAGCCCGGAGGTGCGGGACGGCTGCTGTGGCGGCGCGCCGCTCGTCGAGCGGGGGTGCGATGACTGAGGTGCGGATGAGCGGGTTGCGATGAACGGGTGGTGCGGATGAGCGGGTTGCCATGAACGAAGGTGCGGATGACCGGGAATGCGATGAATGGGAATGCGAGGACCGGGATGCGATGAAACAGCTTCAGCGACAATCCGTTACACGTCAACGATCGCGGACTCGCGCCGATCAGAGGTCCAGGCCGGTCAGGCTGTTCGAGCAGGGCGCGCCGTCGGCGTACAGCAGCGCAATGAGCGACTCGGCTTCCTCCAGACAGCTCGGGCAGCCCAGCAGATGTATCTGCATGAGGCGATCCAGCGGCCTGCCACCGACGACGTGCGCCTCGGCGTAGGCATCGATGCGGGCGAAGCAGTCGTCGCACGAGAGCCACGGCAGGGTGTCGAGGAGCAGTCGGTCAACGGTCGCAGGGGCAAGGCTCGGGCGGATCATGAGCTGTCTTCCTACTGGGTCTGGGTGGGCTCGCGCCGGGTGCTGACGGCGGGCAGATAGCCGGTGTGAATCAACTCCGCGCGTAGTCGGGTCCGCGCGTCATGCAGGGTCTTGTAGAGAGCGCCGCGGGTCGTGCCGAGGCGCTCGGCGAGCACGTCGGGAGGAATGAGATCGATGGCCAGGGCGATCGTGATGCGACGCTGGTGCGGGGTCAGCACGCGCGACATGGCTTCGGCCAGCGCGTGGCTCAGGTCGCTGGCCTCGGCCTCCTGGGTCGGCGACGCTGCCGGGTCGCGGATCGCGTCGTCGTCTTGCAGCTCCACCTCGCGGTGCCGCCACGCTGTGCGGCGCACGTCGGAGGCGGCCTGGAGGATGGCGAACTTGTACGCCCAGGTGGTGAATCTGCTCCGGCCTTCGAAGGTGTGCAGTTTGCGCAGCAGTGCGGCCATAGCCTCGTCTGCGCTCTGGTTGACGAGCACGTCGATCGCTACCGGACCAATGTCGCCGAGCTGCGAACGCATCCGCCACACTTGGTGCCGGGCGGCTCGCAGCATGAGCGCGTGCAACTCGGCAAGGGCCTCCGCCTGGTCGGCACCAGGGGTGCTCAAGGCCGAGACCCAGTCTGTCCGAGTTGGTGTCCGCATGCCGTCGCCGCGAGTGTCTTCCGGCTCGTCTGATTCGACCTGGCCGACGCGTGACGTCATCCGATGCATCTCGGCTCGGTCGTCGCGCCCGTTCGAATCTTCATCCACGCTCAAACCATCGCGACGGCTCGGGCTGTCGCGCTGCGCGACACCGCCCGCACGTAGGTCATATCCGGCGGTGTCGTCGCAGACTTCCTTCACGGTCGTGAGCCCTTGGTCACGGGCGGGTCGGTCGAACCGGGAGGCCACGGTGAGACGGGTGACAGCGGGCTGGACCCGAGTGACGTGAGCGGCGTCAACTGCTCTATCGGGGAGAGGATGCGTACCGCCAGGTGGGGCGGGCACCCTCGATCGAGGAGGGCGAGGAGTTCGTGAAGGTCGATCTGGGAACGTGACACCCAGTCGGCGAGCGGCAGATCGAAACCCGATGCCACGAGTCGACGACGCCGCCACTCGATGACCGACAACGGCACCGTGACCCCATGCCTGAAGTCTGGGGAGGAGCGCGATGAGGTTTCCATATCAAGTCTGCTGTCTGAGCGGGTGTGCGTCTTACTGCAATCATCGCCCCGAACTGGCCTGTGTGCTACAGGAATCCACTGGCCTCCCCGGGTAAGACCGCCGCGACCGGGCGACACCCACTTGATGCACGCCCCACTTACCCGAGACCCCAACCACTGACGCACCGGGGCGTTTCACCGATCCATGTGACACGTTGTCATCAGTCGGCTACCGCCGGCACTGTCATCAGTCGGCTACCGCCGGCACGCACTTTGCTGACGGTAAGGCGAGCACGATGCCGACACGCTGTCGCAAGCCGGCCGCGGCTGGCCCGCTGTCACGGGTCGGGCCGCGTCACTCGGCCTGTCCCCAAAGGAGTACGTATGGACACCATTGTCGTCGTTGGCGCCGGCCTGGCCGGAGGTACAGCCGTCACCGAGTTGCGAGCGTCTGGCCACGAAGGCCCGATCGTCCTGTTCGGACGCGAGAGTCATCCGCCCTACGAGCGACCGCCGCTGTCCAAGGGCTATCTGCTCGGCGCCGAGCCGATCGAGAAGGCGTTCGTGCACGAACCAGGTTGGTATGCCGAGCACGACATCGACCTCCGCACCGGCACGGAGGTGACCGGCATCGATCTCGACGCCCAGGTGGTGCAGACCGCTGAGGCGAGCCAGCCATACGACGCTCTGCTGCTAGCGACCGGTTCCCAACCCCGGCACTTGGCGTTGGCCGACGAGACAGGGGCTGCCGCCTATCTGCGCACGATCGAAGACAGCGACCGGATCAAAGCCTCCTTCGGCCCGGATCGCCACATCGTCATCGTCGGGGCCGGCTGGATCGGCTTGGAGGTGGCGGCCGCCGCGCGGGCTGCCGGCACAAACGTCACGGTGTTCGAAACCGCCGAGTTGCCATTGCTCCGCGTGCTCGGGCCGAAGGTGGCGCAGGTCTTCGCCGACCTGCATCGATCGCATGGTGTCGACCTGCGGCTCGGCACGATCGTGACGACCGACGACCTGGCGGTGGCCGACCTGGTCGTGGTGGGGGTCGGCGCGGCACCCTCGACGGCTCTCGCGGAGTCCGCGGGGCTGGGTGTCGACAACGGCGTTCTCGTCGACGCCTACCTGCAAACGAGCCGATCAGGGGTCTACGCCATCGGCGACATCGCGAACCAGGAGCACCCCGTCCTCGGGCGACGGGTCCGCGTCGAGCACTGGGACACCGCGATCGAGCAGGCCAAGGTGGCGGCCCGAAACCTGCTCGGAGCTCATGAGCCCTACGAGCGCCTGCCGTACTTCTTCACCGATCAGTACGACCTAGGTATGGAGTATTTCGGTCAGGCCGGCCCGGACGCTGATGTCGACGTTCAGGGCGATGCCGATGATCCGGGCGCGCTGAAGTTCCAAGCCTTCTGGCACGAGGACGGCATCGTCACCGCGGCAATGCAGGTCAACGACTGGGACGCGAGCGACACGGTTCGTGCGCAGGTCGGTCAGCCGCGGTCCTGAACTGGTCTCTCCGCTCACCCCCCCGCCACGCCGGGCGCGCCACGCCGATGCCGGGTGCTTGTGATCCGGTGGACCGCGCGACACCGTGTCGGCTATGCAGCCGGACGCCGCCTCAGAACACGCCGCCGAGCGTGTGGTCGTACCACCCCCGCCCCCGCAGTTGCCGGCGCAACTGGCGGAGGCGGTGGCCGCGTTTGACACGTTCCTCACCTCCGAGCGCGGGCGGTCGGCGCACACTGTGCGCGCCTACGTGGCCGACATCAGGCAGTTGCTGACCAGGGCGCATCAGAAGCACGGGGTGGGGAGTCTCGACGACCTCACCCTGGAGCTCCTGCGCGAGTGGCTGGCCGCCATGAACACCGCGGGCCGCGCGAGATCTACCATTTCCCGAAGGGCTTCCGCAGCAAGGACTTTCACCGCGTGGGCGGTGCGCTCCAAGCGGATGACGCACGATCCGACGCTCCGGTTGGCCACCCCGAAACGACCGGCCCACCTGCCCACCGTGCTCACGGCCGGCCAATCGGCAGCCATGCTCGACCTGGCCACCGTCCGCGCCGACGACGCCGATCCCACGCACCTGCGTGACCGGGCCGCGTTGGAGCTCCTCTACGGCACCGGTATTCGAGTGGGGGAGTTGATCGGGCTGGACGTCGACGACGTCGACCTCGAACGACTCGTAGTGCGAGTGACGGGCAAGGGCGACAAGCAGCGGACTGTGCCGTTCGGATTGCCTGCAGCTCGTGCCGTGCGCGATTGGCTGGCGCGAGGACGCCCGCGGTTGGCGGTGGCGTCGTCGCCGCCCGCGTTGATGCTGGGCCGGCGCGGCGGCAGATGGGACCAGCGTCAAGTGCGAACGCTTGTCCACGAACTTCTCGCCGCTTCGGGTGTGAGCGTCACTGTGGGTCCCCATGGATTGCGGCACAGCGCAGCCACAGACCTCCTAGAGGGTGGAGCTGACCTGAGGACCGTTCAGGAGCTGCTGGGGCACGCTAGTCTCGCCACGACGCAGATCTACACTCATGTCTCAACTGACCGGTTACGCACGACCTACGCACAAGCGCATCCGCGTGCGTGAGGGCCGGCAGTCCTGAGGGCTACGGCGAGAGGGGACGGATGGCCACCGGTCAGGAGATCGATGTTGCCGCCGAGGAGGCCAAGGCAGCCGAAGAGCTGCGCGTTCGTCAGATTTGGCAACGTTACAAGGCCGAAGGTGGCGCCGCAGATCGCGAGCAGCTGATTCTGAAGTACTCCCCGCTCGTGCGATACGTGGCCGGTCGTGTCGGTGTGGGCCTGCCGCCGAACGTCGAGCAGGCAGACCTCATCTCCTACGGAATCTTCGGACTAATCGACGCCATCGAGAAGTTCGATCTTGAGCGAGCCATCAAGTTCGAGACGTATGCCCTGTCGCGGATCCGAGGGGCCATCATCGATGAGCTTCGCTCCATGGACTGGATCCCGCGCTCGGTGCGCTCCAAGGCCCGGGAGGTCGAGCGGACGTACGCGGCACTGGAGTCAGAACTGCATCGCACTCCCACCGAACCCGAAGTCGCCGCCCGAATGGGCATCCCGCTGCGGGAACTGCACGCGATCTTCAGCCAGGTGTCGTACGTCAACGTCATCGCGCTCGACGAACTGCTCGGTGGTGGCGGCAGCGGCGACAAAGGCGAGGGCATGTCGCTGGGTGACACCCTCACCGACCACCGGGCCGTCGATCCCGTCATGGCGTTCGAGGGTGAAGAGACCAAGTATCTGTTGGCCAGAGCCATCGAGCAGTTGCCCGAGCGGGAGAAGATCGTCGTCACCCTCTACTACTACGAAGGCCTGACGCTGGCCGAGATCGGCAAAGTGCTGGGAGTCACCGAGTCGCGCATCTGCCAGATGCACACCAAGGCGGTTCTGCAACTGCGCACCAAACTGGCCGAGGTGTCCTGAGGGTTGTCAGCCGAGCCACTCTCGACGCAGCGCGTTGTGCGCCGCTGGCCGACGGTCGCCGGGCGCGACGTGGCCCTCGTCGCCGCCGGGGGCGCCCTGGGTTCGGTGCTGCGCTGGTTGGCTTCGGAGTCTCTGGCGGGGCTGGCGTCGTCATTTCCGTGGCCCACCTACCTCGTCAACGTCGTGGGGTCACTCGCTCTCGGCTATCTGATTGGGCTCCTGCTCCGCCGTCCCTCCGAGGACCTGCGGCTGTTCGCAGGGGTCGGCGTGCTTGGCGGATTCACCACCTTCAGCACCTATTCGGTCGAAGTGGTGCGCCGGTTCGAGGCCGGACAGGTCGAACTCGCCCTCGCCTACGCCGTGGGAACGGTTGTGGCCAGCGCGGTGGGAGCGGGATTGGGACTGGCGCTGGCCAGGGCGGGGCGGCTGCCCACCCCGCCTGACGAATGACCCAGCTCGCCACGGGAATGCTGGTGCTCATCGGTGGCTGCTTCGGAGCGGTGGCCCGCTACCTGGTGAGCGAATGGCTGAAGATACCCCCGGCCGCCGATGCCGGGCCACGGATGCCGGTGGCCACGCTCAGCGTCAATCTCGTCGGCTCCTTCGTGCTCGGTCTCGTCTCCGGCCTGTCGGAGCTTGCGTCTGCCGGTGCACCGGGTGGGCTGGCTTTGGCAGGGATCGGCTTCTGCGGGGCCTTCACCACCTTCAGCGTCTTCGCCGTGGACCTGGTGGCGCTCGTGGAGGAACGAGCGTGGCGACTGCTGACCGGTTATCTCTCGATGAGCCTGATCGGAGGGTTCGCCGCCGCCGCTCTCGGCCTCGGCGTTGCCACCTGGTCCGGCTGAGCCGAACCATGCAGCCCGGCTGATGCCGGCACATCAGGGCTCGGCCCAGGGCAGCAACACGGCATACCGACCCATAAGCAGCGAGCGCAATGGATCGAGGTAGCGCTCGCCCCATCGCAGGCCCCAGTGCAGACACACCTGGGCACAATGGCTGCCAACAGCCACCGTGGCGACAGGTTCGCCGGCCCTGACCCTGGTACCAATGGAGACCAGAGAGGCGACCGGTTCGAAGCTAGCGCGTAGACCGTCGGCGCGCTGCACGGTCAGCACGGGGCGATCTACCACCGTTCCGGCGAAGGTGACTGTGCCAGGGAAAGGGGCCACCACCGGCTGGCCGGGCTCGGCGACGAGGTCAACGCCTCGGTGGCCAGCCGCCCATGCCCGCGGCGGAGCCCGAAATGCTTGCAGCACAAGATGTTCTGGCTGCAGCGGCCAGCTCCACCCGGGCCGCACGGTCTGCGCAGCCGTCGAGCCCGCGCCGATCGATGCAGCCGCGCCTGGGGCGAGTGCACCCAGTACCAGCCAGGTGGTCAGGCAGGCCCCGAGGACAGCCGATCGCAACCAGCTCCGGAGAGGAGAGCTGCCGGGCGAGTGCAGGATCGTCGTCATGGCACGCAGAGTGCCCTGTCTGCGCGGCCGCGATGAGCGGCATCGGCGGTGGTGTGCACAACCTCGCGGCAGGACGACCCTGTGTACACCAGGTTGAGCACAGTTCACCGTTGCTGCGCGCCGGTACGCGTTGGCGCTGCCCACGGCGGCAGCGGGGAGCTCAGAGCCGGCGCAACCGGCGCAACCCTTCGTCCAGCACCTCGTCCGACTTGCAGAACGCGAACCGTACGTACGAGCGCAACGGCTCAGGGTCGGCGCAGAAGACCCGAGCGGGAATGGCGACCACCCCCACTCGTTCGGGCAGCGCGAGGCAGAAGTCCACACCGTCGTGCGCGCCCAGCGGTGCCGCGTCGGCCAGCAGGAAGTAGCCCGCCTGGGTCGGCAGCACGTCGAAGCCCACCTCGGCGAGGCCAGCTTGCAATACGTCCCGGCGACGGGCGAGATCGGCTGCGGCCGCGGCGAAGTCGGCGTCCGGCAGGGCCAGGCCCGTAGCCACTGCGGGCTGGAAGGGCCCGCTGCCCACATAGGTGAGGAACTGCTTGACCGTCGTCACTGCGCCCACCAGGGCGGCCGGCCCGCTGACCCAGCCCACCTTCCATCCGGTCACCGAGAAGGTCTTGCCCGCCGACGAGATCGTCAACGTGCGTTCAGCCATGCCGGGCAGGGTGCTGATCGGCACATGCCCATGTCCTGGCGAACCGCCCGCATCATCGAAGACGAGATGCTCGTACACCTCGTCGGCTACCACGATGGCGTCGTGTTCGACAGCCAAGCGGGCCACCGCGTCGAGTTCAGTGTTTGTCAGCACCCGTCCGGTGGGGTTGTGGGGGGTGTTGAGCAGCACGAGTCTGGTTCGCTCGCTGAAGGCCGCAGCCAGCGCCTGCTCGTTGAGGGCGAAGTCGGGAGGCAGCAGCGGCACGTGCCGGCTGACGGCGCCGGCGAGCGCGATCGTGGCGTCGTACGAATCGTAGGTGGGGTCAAGCACCACCACTTCGTCACCCGTTTCGCATAGCGCCAGCACGCAGGCGGCGATGGCCTCGGTAGCTCCTACTGTCACCAGCACCTGGGTGTCGGGGTCGAGTTCGATGTCGTACCAGTGTCGCTGGTGCTCGGCCACCGCCTGACGCAGCGCAGGCACGCCCCGCCCGGGCGGATATTGGTTGGCGCCCGACTCGATGGCCCGCACCGCAGCCTCCAGCACGGCCGAGGGCCCGCTGTAGTCGGGAAAGCCCTGGCCAAGGTTCACCGACCCGGTGCGAGTTGCCAGCGCAGACATCTCGGCGAAGATGGTGGTTCCGAACTGGCGCATCCGAGGTACGAGCGGGTTATCGGCGTCGACCGGCATGTCGCCAGCCTAGGTGGCCGCAGCGGTGCTCGGGCACGCACTGGGCCGCGTTGTCGTCGCTCAACGTGGCTCCGCCACGCCCTCGCTTCTCCGCCTTGCCCAGTACGCACCCGAGCACCGCTGTCCGCTTGGGCAGGCACTGGGCCGCGTTGTCGTCGCTCAACGTGGCTCCGCCACGCCCTCGCTTCTCCGCCTTGCCCAGTACGCACCCGAGCACCGCTGTCCGCTTGGGCAGGCACTGGGCTGCGTTGTCGTCGCTCAACGTGGCTCCGCCACGCCCTCGCTTCTCCGCCTTGCCCAGTACGCACCCGAGCACCGCTGTCCCTTCGGGCGCATCCGGCCGCGTTGTCGTCGCTCAACGTGGCTCCGCCACGCCCTCGCTCCTCCGCCTTGCCCAGCACGCACCCGAGCACCGCTGTCCCTTCGGGCGCATCCGGCGGCGTTGTCGTCGCTCAACGTCGCCGCCTTGCTGCACGCACCCGGGCATCCGCGGGGGCGGGGCGTGCAGGCCCGGTGTTTGGTGCTTGGCCCACCCCGGGACTACCCTGAGCGGACGACCGGTTTACACCGGTCGAATTCGCGTGCCCTCGCGCCGACACCGATCCACTCGTTCCAATGGACGAAGTCTGGAATCTCCAGGCCGTTCCGAGCCGGACGAGTGCGTTCACCGTCGGGCCGAGCCCTTAGGTCCGGGTCTTCCGGTGGGGTCAGGCAGGGCGCCAGGCGGTACCCAGGGTGGGTACCGGGCAACCGAGCAGCACTGCCGCCGGCAACCGGCCGCGGTGCGAAAGGAGTGCGTCGGCATGGCCGTCGTCACGATGCGTCAACTGCTGGAGAGCGGCGTTCACTTCGGGCACCAGACCCGTCGGTGGAACCCGAAGATGAAGCGATTCATCCTCACCGAGCGCAACGGCATCTACATCATCGACCTGCAGCAGTCGCTGGGTTACATCGACAGCGCCTACGAGTTCGTCAAGGAGACCGTCGCCCACGGCGGCTCGATCCTGTTCGTCGGCACCAAGAAGCAGGCCCAGGAGCCCGTGGCCGAGCAGGCATCGCGGGTGGGGATGCCCTACGTCAACCAGCGTTGGCTGGGTGGCATGCTCACCAACTTCTCCACGGTCAACAAGCGCCTCCAGCGCCTCAAGGAGCTTGAGCTGATCGACTTCGACGATGTGGCCGCCTCGGGCCGCACCAAGAAGGAACTGCTCATGATGCGCCGCGAGAAGGAGAAGCTGGAGCGCACCCTCGGCGGTATCCGCGATATGGCCAAGGTGCCGTCCGCGGTCTGGATCGTCGACACCAAGAAGGAGCACCTCGCCGTCGACGAGGCCCGCAAGCTCGGCATCCCGATCGTTGCGATCCTCGACACCAACTGCGACCCCGACGAGGTCGACTACCGCATCCCCGGCAACGACGACGCGATCCGCTCCGTCACGGTGCTCACCCGCGTGATCGCTGACGCCGTGGCCGACGGACTGATGGCTCGTTCGGGCCGCCGCGACGGCTCGGAGGAGCAGGTCGGCGCCGACGAGCCCATGGCCGAGTGGGAGCGTGAGCTGCTCGCCGGATCCGGTGAAGCCCCCGCAGCGGCAGAGACTGCCGCCACCGAAGCCGCCGAGGGCAACGCCCCGGCGACCACCGAGGACGCCGCCGCACTGGCCGTGGACGTGAACTCGGAGGCTCGCGAAGCCGTCACCGAGACCATCCAGGCCGACGACACCCAGACCAACTCCTGATCAACTAGCAATCAAATAGCACAAAGGGGATTCAGCACTGATGGCGAACTACACCGCCGCTGACATCAAGGCGCTGCGCGAGAAGACCGGCGCCGGCATGCTCGATGTCAAGAAGGCACTCGACGAGGCTGACGGCAACGCCACCCAGGCCGAGGAGATCCTGCGCGTCAAGGGTCTGAAGGGCGTCACCAAGCGTGAAGGCCGTTCTGCCACAGACGGTCTCATCGCCTCCCACGTCGAAGACGGGGTGGGGACCATGGTCGAGATCAACTGCGAGACCGACTTCGTCGCCAAGAACGCCAAGTTCATCAGCCTGGCCGACCAGGTGCTCGACGCCGCGGTGAGCAGCGCCAGCACGGACGTCAGCGACCTGCTGTCGACCTCGGCGGGCGAGCGCACCGTCGGCGACCTGGTCACCGACGCGGCCGCCACCATCGGCGAGAAGATCGAGGTCCGTCGCCTGGCACGGGTGGAGGGCGGACACGTGGCGTCGTACATGCACAAGACGAACCCCGACCTGCCGCCGCAGATCGGCGTGCTGGTGGCCACGACGTCCGAGACCCCCGAGGTCGCGCGCGACGTCGCCATGCACATCGCGGCCATGTCGCCTACCTTCCTCACCCGCGACGAGGTGCCGGCCGAGACGGTCGAGACCGAGCGTCGGATCGCGGAGCAGACCGCTCGTGAAGAGAAGAAGCCCGAGCAGGCGATCAGCAAGATCGTCGAGGGTCGGGTCAACGCCTACTTCAAGGACAACGTGCTGCTCGACCAGGCCTTCGCCAAGGACCCCAAGAAGTCCGTCGGCAAGGTGCTGGAAGATGCCGGCGCCACCGTCACCGCCTTCGTGCGGTTCCGCGTGGGTAGCTGACACTGCCGCTCCGGGCTCGGGCGGGCGTCCTACAGGATGCCCGCCCGTTGCCCTGCCCAGCCAGACCGCACCGCGTCTGCCCGGCCGGGTCCGCGGACGCTCCGCGCCTGCGCCAATCTGTACCTGAGCGACCAGACTGTCCTCGTCCACGGGCGTGGGTGGCGGTCTACCCGGCCCTGGTGAGGCAGACTTGGCCCCAGAGCCCGTCGTCTGCCCAACGGGGCAGCCACCCGCGTGTGACTTCCAGGCTGACCCCGCGGAAGATCATGACGTGCCCAGCCGCACGAAAGGACCCGCCCGTGAGCCCTCAGCAGGATGCCCCCGCGACCATCGACCTCGAGGCCGGCCCAGCGCTTGGCGAAGCAGCTCTCCAGGAAGACGAGCAGGCGCTTACGAACTATCGGCGGGTGGTGCTCAAACTCTCCGGCGAGACGTTCGGTGGCGGCTATCTCGGGGTAGACCCCGACATCGTCGCCGGCATCGCCAAGCAGATCGCTGAACCCGTGCGCACCGGTTCGCAGGTGGCCGTGGTGGTGGGTGGCGGCAACTTTTTCCGCGGTGCCGAACTCTCCCAGCGCGGTATGGACCGCAGCCGCGCCGATTACATGGGCATGCTCGGCACGGTCATGAACTGCCTTGCGCTGCAAGACTTTCTCGAGCAACAGGGGATCGACACCCGGGTGCAGACGGCCATCGCGATGGGCCAGGTGGCCGAGCCGTACATCCCGCGTCGGGCCATCCGGCACCTTGAGAAGGGCCGGGTGGTGATCTTCGGCGCCGGAGCGGGCCTGCCCTTCTTCTCCACCGACACCGTCGCGGTGCAGCGTGCCCTGGAGATCAAGGCCGATGCGGTGCTGATGGCCAAGAACGGGGTAGACGGCGTATACACGGCCGACCCCAAGAAAGACCCGACGGCCACCCGGCTCGAGCAGGTCACCTACTCGCAGGCCCTACAGCTCGGTCTCAAGGTCGTCGACTCCACCGCGTTCAGCCTGTGCATGGAGAACTCTGTGGAAATGATCGTCTTCGCCATGCAGGGCGAGGGCAACATCGTTCGGGCCGTGCGTGGTGAGAGGATCGGCACGCACGTTCACGCCGGGTAGGCGTATTAGCTGGTAGGTCCTACTGACTGGTGGTCGTGAGCGTGGTCGGAACTGACGAGGGAGCGTGCTGACGTGATCGAGGAGATTCTCTTCGAGGCTGAGATGAAGATGGACAAGGCCCTTGAGGTGGCCAAGGAAGACTTCGCGAGCATTCGGACGGGCCGGGCCAACGCCGGCATGTTCGCCAAAGTCCTGGTGGACTACTACGGCGCGCTCACACCCTTGCAACAGCTTGCCTCGTTCCAGGTGCCCGAGGCCCGCACCGTGCTCATCACGCCCTATGACAAGGCCGCCATGCGCGAGATCGAGAAGGCGTTGACGAATTCCGACCTCGGCGTCAATCCGTCGAACAACGGCACCGTCATTCGCGCGGTGTTGCCTGCCCTCACGGAGGAGCGTCGCCGTGACTACATCAAGCTGGCGCGCACCAAGGGTGAAGACGCCAAGGTGTCGGTGCGCAACATCCGTCGGCACGCCAAGCTCGACATCGAGAAGCTCGTGAAAGACGGCGAAGTGGGCGAGGACGACGGCTCACGTGGTGAGAAGGAGCTCGAGGCGCTCACCAAGAAGCATGTTGACACCGTCGACTCGTTGCTCAAGGGCAAGGAATCGGAGCTGTTGGAGGTCTGATCGACCTACTCCGTCGTTGTCATGGTCGATCCAGAGCCGCGTGAGACGCCCCCGTTGGCGCCTGCGCCCGAGCCAGCCGGCGCAGGAGTAGGCCTGCCCGTGCCCACCGGCGCCCAGCCAGGAGGGCAGGGTGTTGCCGCGGCCCGCGCGAAGGACACCTCGACCGCCGCGGTCGAGCAGGCCGTCCCCAAGGCGTCTCGCGCCGGACGCAACCTGCCTGCAGCCATCGGCGTGGGCCTGAGTCTGGGTGCGGTGACCATCGGGTCGCTGTTCTGGCGACCCGAGCTGTTCGGGATTCTGCTGATCCTCATCGTGGGCCAGGCCGTGCGCGAACTGATCGACGCGTTGGCCCAGCGGCACCTGCACGTACCGCTTCTCCCGCTGCTGGGTGGCACGCTGGCCATGGCGCTGGCCGCCTTTCTCGGCGGGTCGCAAGCCCTGTTCCTCGCGTTCGTGCTCACGTGCGTCGTGGTGTTGGTCTGGCGGCTGGTCATGGGTGGCGAGGCGGTGGTGCGCGACGTGGCCGCCGGTGTGTTCGTGGCGGCGTACGTGCCCTACCTTGCTGGGTTTGCGGTGCTCATGCTGGCAGAGCCTGATGCCGCGTGGCGGGTGGTCACGATGCTGGCGGTGCCCGTGTTCGGGGACATCGGCGGTTATGTCTTCGGTGTTTTGTGGGGCAAGCACCCGATGGCGCCATCGGTCAGCCCCAAGAAGTCGTGGGAAGGGCTCGCCGGCTCGATGGTCTTCGGTATCGCCGCTGCCGTCGTGGGCGTCGTGATCGGGCTGCGCGGGCCATGGTGGGGAGCGGTGATCGTGGGCGCTGCCGCGGTGGCGATGGGAGTGCTGGGAGACCTGTCCGAGTCGTTGCTCAAGCGCGACCTGGGCATCAAAGACATGGGTACGTTGTTGCCGGGTCATGGCGGCGTTCTCGACCGCATCGACTCGCTCTTGCCGACGGCACCGGTGATGTACCTGCTGTTGGCATTGCTCATTCCCACGGCAGGTGTCTCATGAATCGTCCAGCGCCCGGTGTCCTGACCTTCAGCGCCCCGCGACGTGGCAAGCCTCCGTCGCATCTGGCAGACCTCGATCTCGAGGGCCGCACCGAACTGCTGAAGGGCTTGGGGCTGCCCGGATTTCGGGCCAAGCAGTTGTCGACGCACTACTTCGAGCACGCGCGGGTGTCGCCTGCCGACATGACTGACCTGCCGGCCGCTCGCCGCGATGAACTGGTGGCGGCGCTGTTGCCCACCCTGCTCACACCCGTCACCGTGCGGCAGGCCGACGACGGCGACACCGTCAAGACCCTGTGGCGCTTGCACGACGGTGCCCTCGTGGAAAGCGTGCTCATGCGCTACCGCACCAAGGACGGCGGGGGCCGAGTGACGCTGTGCGTGTCGAGCCAGGCCGGCTGCGGCATGAACTGCCCGTTCTGCGCTACCGGACAGCAGGGCTTGACGCGCAATCTCTCCACCGCCGAGATCGTCGACCAGGTGGTCGCCGCCAACCGCACGCTGAGAACCATGCCCGCGATGCAACGGCCCGAGGGCGACGAGAGGGGACCCTTGCGGGTCAACAACGTCGTGTTCATGGGCATGGGGGAGGCGTTGGCCAACTATGGGTCGGCGGTGCGTGCCGTGCGCCGGATGATCGAGGCGCCTCCGCATGGGCTCGGCCTGTCTGCCCGTGGCATCACGATGTCGAGCGTCGGTCTCGTGCCCGCCATCGACAAGTTCGCCACCGAGGGCCTGCCGGTGACGCTGGCGCTCAGCTTGCATGCTCCCGACGACGAGCTGCGCAACGAGCTTGTACCCATCAACACCCGTTGGACGGTGGCCGAGGCCCTCGACGCCGCACGCCGCTACTTCGACGCCACCGGCAGGCGGGTGAGCATCGAGTACGCGCTCATCCGCGACATCAACGACCAGGCCTGGCGTGCCGAGGAGCTCGCCCGGCTGCTCAACCAGCGCGGCCGCGGCTGGGTGCACGTCAACCCCATCCCGCTCAACCCCACCCCAGGCTCGAAGTGGACGGCCTCCCGGCACGGCGTGGAGCAGGAGTTCCTCACCCGGCTGCGGGCCCGAGGCATCCCTGCGACCTTGCGTGACACCCGCGGCCAGGACATCGACGGCGCCTGCGGTCAGCTGGCCGCGGAGGGCTGATCCGAGCAGCTTTGGCCGGCTCGCGCGGCGAGGGACGAGCCCGAGAACGCAGCGCAGGTGCAACAATCGCGGCTGTGAGTGCATTGCAGACCGCGACCTTCAAGTCCGCATCACGACTGGTCAAGGGGTACGACAAAGCAGAGGTCGACGAGTTCTTCGCGCGGGCGCGCGTTGCCTACGAGGCGAGCAAGGCGCCCGCGGGGACGGGAGGGCAACTGCTCGCCCCCACCAGGAAGGACCCGGCCGCCATGACGGCGCAGGAGGTGCGCACCACGGCGTTCACACTGCGTCGCGGTGGCTATGCGGTGGGCGAGGTCGATGCGGCGCTCGACCGGCTCGAAGACGCGCTCTCCTCGGCCGAACGCACGAACCTCGTCGTCACCAAGGGCGAAGAAGCGCTCATCCAGCACCTGACCGCAACCGCCGAGACGCTGCGCGGTCGACTAAACCGTCCCGACGGGGAACGGTTCGCCCGCGGCATCAGGGGCTGGGAGCGCACGTATGACGTGCGCGAGGTGGACGACCTGTGCCGCCGCCTGGAGGCGTACTTCAACGAAGGTGAGGAGATGTCGGTCGACGACGTCCGCCGGGCCGCTTTCCGCGCCCGCTGGGGCAACCTCGGCTATCGCGAGCCTACCGTCGACGCCTTCCTTGACCGTGTCGTAACCGTCATGTCAGCCGTAGATTGACAGCGGCGCTCTCCGCTGGGCAGGCATTGGGCCGCGTTGTCGTCGCTGAACGTGGCTTCGCCACGCCCTCGCTCCTCCGCCTTGCCCAGCACGCACCCGAGCACCGCTGTCCGCTGGGCAGGCATTGGGCCGCGTTGTCGTCGCTCAACGTGGCTCCGCCACGCCCTCGCTCCTCCGCCTTGCCCAGCATGCACCCGAGCACCGCTGTCCGCTTGACGATGGCACGTGGTTGGGGCGGGCGGTTGTCCGGAATCCGACGCCAGTGGCAACCGGTGGAGGTCTGCTGAGCACAAAACCCCGGGGCTGCTGTACCGATCGAGCCGGATTCCGGACATCCCCGCGCCGGGAGCAGCGATCCGCCCTTGGCCTGGGGGAGGGCAGGGCCCGAGTGCGCCCCCGCCGACCGGGCAGCCCAGCTATCGCTACCTGAGCCTGAGCCTGAGCGTGCGTCCAACTGTCACGTTCTTCGCCCATCTGTCGCCACCTTGGCTACATCCCAGCGAACAACGTCACGGTTCGAGACCAGTGCAGTGCCGTCCAGCCTCGTCTCGGCTGACTAACACGCCTGCAGACACCCAACTGTTGAAACAGATCTAGACCAGTTCGGGCGCAGGTTCGGACGACTCGATCTCCTGGGTGCGGGCGGCGGCGTGTTCCTGCTCAAGGTGTTTCACCAGCCGCGTGCCCTCCACATCGAGATCCGGCAGCATCCGGTCGAGCCAGGCCGGTAGATACCAGGCCCGCTCGCCGAGCAGGTGCATGAGGGCCGGCATGGCGGTCATGCGCACCACGAAGGCGTCGAGCAGTACGCCGGAGGCGAGGCTGAAGCCGATGGGTCTGATCATCGTCATGTGCGAGAACACGAAGCTCGAGAACACGGCCGTCATGATCAGCGCGGCCGCCGTCACCACCCGGGCACCGTGCGAGAACCCTTGCCGCACAGCCAGTCTTGCCGGGCTGCCGTGTGCCCAGGCCTCACGCATACCCGACACGAGGAACATCTGGTAGTCCATGGCCAACCCGAACACGATGCCGATGGCCAGAGTGGGCAGGAAGCTCAGGATGGGTCCGGGATGCTCCACCCCGAACAGCCAACCCAGCCAACCCCATTGGTACACGGCCACCATGGCGCCGAACGAGGCGGCGATCGAGAGCAGGAAGCCTCCAGTGGCCAGAACGGGTACCACGATCGAACGGAAGACGAGCAGCAGCAACACCAGTGAAATGCCCACGACGATGGTCAGATACGTGGGCAGCGCCTGGGCCAGCAACTCGGAGATGTCAATGTCGGCCACGGTCTGCCCGGCGAAGCCGAGGTCTCTGATGCCGGTGTCGTCGAGGATCGCGGCGCGCTCGGAACGCAGCTTGTGCACGAGCGTGATCGTCGCCTCGGCCGAGGGACCAGTGGTGGGCACAACCTGGAAGAGCAGGCGTTTGCGGTCTTTGCTGGCCCCGGCGGGCACGACGTAGGCCACGCCCTTGGTGTCGTGCAGTCGTTCGGCCACGTCGAGCTCGAGGTCGGTGAGCTGCGCCTCGGTTAGCCCTCGTGCGGTCTTCCCGTCCACCTTGGCGACGGCCAGGATGGCGGCGTTCTGGCCCGGGCCGAACTTGTCCGCCACGGTGGAGTACGCGCGGTAGGCGGTAGAGGCAGTGGGCTCGGAGCCGCCGTCGGGCAATCCCAGCCGCAACGCGCTGGCGGGTAGGGCCAGGGTGCCGAGAACAGCCACGGTAGCCAGCAGGGTCAGCACGGGATGCCGGGTGACGAGTGCACCCCAGCCGCCACGTCGCGAGCTGCTGGGTTGGTATCCGGTGGGCGCCAGGATGGTGTGGGCGAAATCGTCGCGGGCCGGCACCGCGTGCTGAGGCGTCGTCTGCGCGAGCGGCTGCTCCTCTGGCTCCTCGGTGAGCGGCCACCACACGGGTGTGCCGTCGAGCCGGGCAGTCTCGAAACCGGTCCGGTCGCCAGCGAGCCGGCTGCTGTCCTGGGTCAGGTGAGGCTGATCGGCCGGGTAGCCGTCCGGCACGCTGCTGTCGGCCGGGTACTCGACGACGGGCTCTCCGGCAGGCCACACCTCGGCTTCGGCCCCGTCAGCGAGGAGGGATTTCGCCTGCAACGCGCGACGGTCGGCTCGCGGGAGCACCCGAAAGCCGATGAGCCGCAACAGGGCGGGGATGAGGGTCAACGACACCAGTACGGCCACAGCCACGGTGGCGGCCGCCGCGATGCCCATGACACCGAGGAATGGAATGCCGCTGAACGTCAGAGCCGCCAGCGCCACGATGACCGTCATGCCGGCCACGCTCACCGCGCTGCCCGCGGTGCCGGTGGCCCGGCCGATCGACTCTTCGAGGCCGACCCCGTCACGCAGTTGTTCGCGGTGGCGGTTGACGAGAAAGAGCGCGTAGTCGATGCCCACAGCCAGGCCGAGCATGAGCGCCAGCACGGGGGCGGTGTCGGTCATCCCCACCCAATGCGTGGCGCTCACCACCCCGAGCAGGCCGACACCGACCCCCACCAGTGCGGTCACCAGGGGGAGGCCGGCGGCCACCAGCGAGCCGAGCATCACGAGCAGGACGAGGCTCGCAACCACCAGTCCGGCGGCCTCACCGGGGCCGAAGAAGCCGCCGTTCTCCTCGGTGAGCTCTTTGGAGTAGTCGATGTGCACGCCGGCTGCGGCGAGCTTCGGACTCTCGGCCCGTACGTCGGTCAAGGTTGCATTGGAGATCTCGTTCAGGGGCTCGGCGAACGAGATGGTGCCCAGGGCTGCAGTGCCGTCCTTGCTCACCACGCGCATGCCCTGCATCAGTGCCACCCGGCGTTCGCCCTGACGCAGCTGGGCGGCGCCCGAGGTGACCTGGGCCTGCGCCTGTGCCAGTTGCGCCTGACCGTCGGCGAGCTGGGTGCGGCCATTGGTCAGTTCCACCTTGCCGGCATCGAGCTTGGCCGCCCCCGCGGCCAGCGTCGTCCTGCTCGCTGCGGCGGCGGCCGCGCCGGCTGAGACCTGAGCCTGGCCGGCCGCCAGTTGCTGGTCGCCCTGAGCCAGCTTGACCCGGCCGGCTGCAAGTGCGGCGTCGCCCGCGTCGAGCTGACGTCTGGCCGCTGCTAGCTGGCTCGCCCCCGCATTCAGCTGTGCCTCCTTGGCCGCGAGCTGCTGGGCGCCGGCGGTCAGTTCGGCCTGCTTCTGGGTGAGCTGCTGTGAGGTGGCGTTGTACTGGGCGACCTGGCCGTCGACCTGGGCCTTCTGCGCGGCGAACGCTGCGGTGGCCTGCGCAAGCTGCTGCCGGGCGGCGATCACGTCGGGGTCGTTCTCCCCCTTGGCCGCGGCCAGGTCGTCGACCTGCTGTTGCTCGGCTGCCAGCGCCTGCTGGGCCGTGGCGAGCTGCGCGACGGCCGCGTCGAGTTGTGGCTTGCCCGCGGCCAGCTGGGCCTTGGCCGCGTCGAGCTGCTGCTGCCCGGTGGTGAGCTGGGCCTTGGCGGCGGTGAGCTGAGCCCGGCCATCGGAGAGCTTCTGCTCGTTGGCCACTAGCTGGGCACGCCCGGACGCCAGCTTCTGAGCATTCGTCTCGAGTTCGGCCTTGGCTGCCGCGAGTTTGGCCGCGTTGCTGTCGAGCGCGGACTGGCCCGAGGCGATCTTCTGTTCGCCGGCAGCCAGTTGTGCCTGGCCTTGGGCGAGCTGCGTGGAGTTGTCGTCCAGCTGCTGTTGCCCGGTGTCGAGCTTCTGCTGTGCTTCGGCCAGCTTCTGGGTATTGGTCGTGATCTCGGCCTGACCGTCGGCAAGTTGCTGCTTGCCCTCGGTGACCTTGGAGGCCGCGTCGTCGAGCTGTTGTTGCAGGGTAAATGGGTCAGTGGCTCCCGTGACTCCGGAGATCTTCTTCCAGCGGGCGATCTGGTCGACCACGGCGGCCTTCTGGGTGCTGGTGAAGGGCTTGTCGTCGTTGGTGCGGAACACCAAGCTGCCCGAGCCACCGGCCGAGTCGGGCATCGACGTCTTCAGATCGTCGAGCACCTTTTGGAACTCCGAGCCCGGAATGGTCAGTTCCGTGGAGAACGGCTTGGCGAGCAGGCCGGCGGCTCCGCCGAGGCCGGCAAGCAGCAAGGCCCAGATAAACACGACAACCCAAGCACGCCGTGCGGCCAGTCGACCGAGGCGGAAGAGGAAAGTCGCCATCGTGCGTTCCTGTCGGCGGGAGGATTAAAGCGCTGTCGGCACGTGACTATATGTCAGCGGCTGACAGCAGCCCTACAGTTACTGCGCGGGCAGGGGAGTCAAGGGAGGCGGGGGATGACGCAAGGGGCAATGTGTCCGTCGTCGAGCCTGCGAGCCAGACGACGGCTGGAGACCCGTCGCCTGATCGAGGCGGCCGCTCTCGACCTCTTCGAGAAGCGAGGCTTCAAGGCCACCACCGTCGAAGAGATCGCCGAGCGAGTGGGCATCGCGGAGCGCACCTTCTTCCGGTACTACGGCTCCAAAGAGGCGGTGTTGCTCGGCTGGCACGCGCTGGCCGTGGAGCACCTGAAGGGTGTGCAGATCGCACCGGGCGCACCCCACATGATCCTGCGGCAGTTGCAGGCTAGGTTCGACGACTTCCTGGCGCGCACCGACATCGAGGCCGAGCTCGGGGCCGATACGTTGCTGCGCATCCAACGACTGCTGGCCCGCGACCCCGACCTGCGGGCGGCCGAGGTGATGCACCTGGCCGACTTCGGGGCGAGCCTACGCAATCAGGTTCGCGCAGGGGTGGGGCCTGGCTGTGATCCGTTGGCCGTCACGCTCGCGCTGGAGATCTTCGGAGCCACGATCAGGAGCACGCTCGGAGCGTGGATCGCCGCCAGCGAGACGCCATCACCATGCCCATTGGCCGAATTGCACCGCAGAGCGTGCGCGCTGCTTCCTGACCTCGTCAGCCCTACGCGGGTCTAGGCAGCCCCGCGTTCTCGGCGCAATAGTCCTTTCTGCGTGATAATTGTCACTTGAACCGTGTGGTGGTCCAGTCGCCCCGCGCCGATCCGAGGCCCCCGGCGTCGGGAGGTGCGAATGTCGCGTGACCATGCGGTCGTCGTGGGTGCGAGCATCGCTGGGCTGCTCGCTGCGCAGGTGCTCGCCGAGTCGTTCCAGCGGGTCACGATGGTCGAGCGGGATGAACTGCCCGATGGGCCTGCCCATCGCCGGGGGGTACCCCAGGCGCACCATCCGCACGCCATCCTGCCTGCCGGCTCGCAGGCCTTGGAGGCGGTGATGCCCGGGTTGCTCGACGACCTGGCAGCCCGCGGAGCCAACCGCCTCGGTGACTGGAGTCAGGTCTACTACAAGATCGGTGGACGCCTCCTGACTCAGCACCCCCGGCCCTTTGAGCCGCCGATGCTGCTGGTGCACCGCAACACCCTAGAGAGCTATCTGCGCGAGCGGGTGTTGCGCCCGCCCAGCCGGGTCACGGTGCTGGAGAACTGCGATGCCGTGGCGCTGCTGACCTATCGGCGTCGGGTGCAAGGCATTCGGCTGGCACCGCGCACAGGCGATCTGGCTGTCGACCTCGACGCCGATCTGGTGGTAGATGCCACCGGACGTGCTAGTCGCACGCCACAGTGGTTGCAGGACAACGGCTTTGCCTACCCCGCCGAAGACGTGGTGGCCGTGGGATTGCGGTATGCCAGCCAGCCCATGAGCTTCGACCGCCCCGCAGGCCTGGCGTTGGCAACCGTTGTGGGGCCCGTGCCGGGCCGGCTCGACGGAGCCGGGCTCATTGCCGGCGACGGACACGACTGGAGCCTGCTGACGGCCGCCTACGGCCACCCGCGCGAACTGCTCGACCGTGAGGCGCTGCTCGCCGAGGCCGGTCGAGCGCTGCCAGCCAGCACCATGGAGGCGGTGCGCGCGGCGCAACCGGGTGGGCCGGTTCGCTCTTTCAGAGTGCCGGTGAGCCGGCGCCGCCACTACGAGCGGCTGAACGGGATGCCGAATGGACTCATCGTGGTGGGCGATGCGCTCGCGACCTTCAATCCCCTCTATGGCCAGGGGATGAGTCTTGCTGCGATGCAGGCCGTTACGTTGCGAGCCTGTCTGGAGGAGGGGGTCCGGGGCGTCAGTGCCCGGTTCTTCGAGGCGGCAAGCCTGCAGGTGGAAGCGGCCTGGCAGCTCTCCACGGGAGCAGACCTGGCGCTGCCCGGTGTGCCGGGGCGGCGGGGACCCAGCATTCGGCTGGCCAATGCCTGGGTCTCCAAGGTGCTTGCGGCCGCGGAGCACGATCCCGTGGTCGCCGACTCGTTCGTGCGGGTGACCTCCCTGATCGACCCGGTGTCGGCCTTGGGGCGGCCGGGGTTCGTGCATCGCGTGCTGCGCCCCAGGCCGCTGGTGCTGACTCCGAAGCCCTCAGCCGCTGGCTAGGCGCTGGACCGGTCGCCCCAGGTGCCGCCGAGCATCCGATCGAGAGCGATCACCAGCACGACTCGTTGCGGATTCACCCTCGGCACCCGGTATCGCTCGGCGTAGCGCTGCTCGGCATCCTTTACTGCCACGGGTGAATCCTCCACGTGCACAAGGCCTTCCAGGCTCATCCAACGTCGCCCCTGCACCTGGCTCAGCACCGCACGACCGCCGCGTCGGGCATTGCAAGCCTTCATCGAGGCGCCGTCGGTGATCACGCGGGCCAGCCCGGCGGCCGGGTCGAGTGTGAAGCCCACGGGCACGACGTGGGGTGAGCCGTCCGGTCGCAGAGTGGTGAGTGTGGCCACGTGTCGCTCTCTGCAGAACTCGATCACGGACTCGGGGAGGGCGATCATCCGCCTGAGCCTGCCAGGCCGGCTCGACTCGGTGCGCTTGCCCAGGCGCGCTTCGCCCCCGCGCGTTCGGGCTCGGGCTCGGCCCAGGCGCGCTCCGCCCGGGCCCACTCGCCGGCTCAGGTGGCTCTGGGGTCGGGTTCCGCGCGGGCGCGGTGGGCGCTATGTCAACGCCCCCGCCTGGTCGGCGTCGACATAGCGAGCTTTGCCCGAGATCGCTTGCTCGCCCGTTGAGCAGGTTCTGGATCTTGATTGCGGCTGCGGCGGGTGGGGGTTTGGGACTATGTCGCTGCCCCGCGGGATGGGGCATGGTCATAGCGTGCTCGACCCAGGCCTGCTTGCCTGCGGGCTCAGGCGGCTCTGGATCTCCTTCTTCGGGGCGCCTATGGGGTTGGAGTTTGGGACTATGTCGCTGCCTCGCGGGACGGGGCATTGTCATAGCGAGCTTGGCTCGGCCCACTGGTGGCCCCTCTACCTTTGCGTCAAGATGTTTCTATGGCCAATGACGACCAGCCTCCAGTCGTGCCCACTTCCGCCGCTTCCGCTGGCTCAGTTGCCACCCCCACCGCTTCCGCTGCTAATCCCACCGCTTCCGCTGGCTCGGTTGCCGCTGCCACCGCTGCTGATCCTGCCGCTGCCACTGGTGTCGATTCCGCCGAGGGCGGCACTGCTGCTTCCGGGCCCGTGGCCGGCGCCTACGCGGCCGCCTACAAGCGTTCGCTCGCCGACCCGAACGGATTCTGGGCCGATGCGGCCCGAGGCGTCACCTGGATCAAGAAGCCCCGGCGCATCCTCAACGACGACAACCCACCCTTCTATCGCTGGTTCACCGACGGCGTGCTCAACATCTGCTTCAACGCCCTCGACCGACATGTCGCCGCGGGCCGGGCAGATCAACTGGCGCTCGTGTACGACTCGGCGGTCTCAGACGGCTCGCGCAGCTACACCTACGCGCAACTTCTCGACGAGGTGGCGCGGTGCGCGGGCATGCTGCGTGCGCTGGGGGTTTCCAAGGGCGACCGTGTCGTGATCTACATGCCGATGGTGCCGCAGGCCGTGATTGCCATGTTGGCCTGTGCGCGGCTGGGCGCAGTGCATTCCGTGGTGTTCGGCGGCTTCGCGCCGGCCGAGTTGGCAGCCCGTATCGACGACGCGCAGCCCAAGGTCGTGGTTTCTGCCTCGTGCGGCATCGAGGGACGCCGAGTGATCGAGTACAAGCCTCTGCTCGACGTGGCGCTTGAGAAGGCGGCCCACAAACCTGATCACGTCGTCGTGTTCCAGCGTCCGCAGGTCACCGCCACGCTGGTGGAGGGGCGCGACCTCGATTGGGCCGTCTTGATGCGTCCGGGGTCGGTCGATCCCGCGGAGTGCGTGGAGGTGGCCGCCACCGACCCGCTGTACGTGCTGTACACCTCGGGCACCACGGGCCGGCCCAAGGGAATCGTGCGTGACAACGGCGGCCACGCGGTGGCGCTCACGTGGTCGATGGCCAACATCTACGGCGTGCGGACGGGCGAGGTCATGTTCACCGCTAGCGACGTGGGCTGGGTAGTAGGGCACTCGTACATCGTCTACGGCCCGCTGCTGGCCGGCGCGACGACGATCCTGTTCGAAGGCAAGCCCATCGGCACTCCTGACGCAGGCACGTTCTGGCGGGTGATCGCCGAGCATGGGTGTTCGGTGTTGTTCACCGCGCCCACCGCGATCAGAGCCATCAAGAAGACCGACCCCGCCGGTGCACTGACGGCCGAGTACGACCTCTCCAGCCTGCGCACCCTCTTTCTGGCCGGCGAGCGGCTCGATCCGGATACCTACCATTGGGCGGGCGACCTGCTGGGCGTGCCCGTGATCGACAACTGGTGGCAGACCGAGACCGGCTGGCCGATCGCGGCGAATCCCGTCGGGTTGGAGCCGCTCGCGACCAAACCGGGCTCACCGTCGGTGCCGGTGTGTGGCTACGACGTGCACGTTCTCGATGGCTCGGGCGAGCCCGTGGCCGCAGGTGTGGAGGGCGCCGTCTGCCTCAAGCTGCCGATGCCGCCGGGCACACTGCCCACCCTTTGGGGCGACGACGAGCGCTACGTCAGCGAGTACCTCTCGACGTTCGAGGGCTACTACCTCACGGGCGACGGCGGCATCCTCGACGAGGACGGCTACCTCTTCGTCTTGGGTCGCACCGATGACGTGATCAACGTCGCGGGCCACCGGCTCTCGACCGGCACGCTGGAGGCAGCTTTGGCCGGGCACCCTGCGGTGGCCGAATGCGCCGTGATCGGGGTGATGGACGAGCTCAAGGGCCAGGTCCCCCGGGCCTTCGTGGTGCTCAAGGCGTCCCATGATGGGAGCGTCGATGAAGCGACCCTGGAGGAGGAATTGAAGGCCAGGGTGCGTTCGGAAGTGGGGGCGGTGGCCTCGTTGTCACGGGTGGACGTGGTGGCCGGCCTGCCCAAGACCCGCTCGGGCAAGATCCTGCGCAAGACCATGCGCGAGATCGCAGACGGCAAGACGCCCGTGGTGCCATCCACCATCGAGGACACTGGAGTGCTGGACGCCTTGCAGGGTGTGCTGCGTACATAGCGCGGCTGGTTGCCAAGCTCGGGCACCCGGGTTCACGAGCGCGGTGCAGGCTGGCACGATCGACTCATGGCTTCGGCAGACGACATCGTTCCCGACGAGAAGGACTGGACCTGGACCCTCGAACGGGCCTGCCCCGAGTGCGGCTTCGCAGCCGCCGAGTGCCAGCCGGGCGAGGTGGCAAACCTGTTGCGGCTCATCGCCTCTCGCTGGCCTGATCGGCTGACGGCGACCGACGCGGCCAGCCGCCCCCGGCCGGGAACGTGGTCGCCGCTCGAGTATGGCTGCCACGTGCGGGACTGCTGTGCCGTCTTCGCGGAGCGACTCCGCCTGATGCTGGACGAGGACGACCCGCTGTTCCCCAATTGTGATCAGGACCGCGCGGCGACCGAGGCAGACTACGCGGCCGCCGAGCCCGAATCGGTGGCTCGCGAACTCGTCTCCAACGCCGAGGTGTTCGCGGCCCGACTCGACTCCGTACTGGGGCAGGCCTGGCAGCGCACCGGCCGACGCAGCAACGGGTCGTCGTTCACTGTCGAGACCCTGACCCAGTACTTCGCGCACGACCTCGTCCATCACGCCTGGGACGTGGGGTTGTCAGCGGTCAGCTAGCCGATTCAGGGATCCAGGCGTCGACCCTGTAGTGTGGGCTGGTTTGCGGCCGCCGACCCGATGTCGGCGCCCAGTGTGTGTTCCCCGGTATGGCGCGTCGAGTCAGTGTCGAACGACGCAGAGGCCAGTGATCGGGTGCTCACCGAGACTCCGATCCAGCTGAAAGCAGCATCCCTGTGTCCTCAGGCTTCTCCCGCCTTGCCGTGCCCACCTCAGGCTTCTCCAGCCTTGCTATGCCCGCCTCCGTCGTCCAAGCCCTTGCGGCGCAAGGCATCACCGAGCCCACAGCGGTTCAGGCGGCCGTCATTCCCGACGCCCTCAGCGGCGCCGACGTGCTAGGTCGCGCCCAGACCGGATCCGGCAAGACCCTCGCCTTCGGCCTGCCGGTGTTGGCCCGACTTTCCGGTGCACGCAGCCGCTCGTGCCACCCGCGCGCATTGATCGTCGTCCCCACCCGCGAGCTGGCCAACCAGGTGGCCCGTTCGCTGCAGCCGCTGGCCGAGGCCACCCGACTCAAGCTCACCACCGTCTACGGCGGCATCCCGTACGAGAAGCAGACCCGCCAGCTGCGCCAGCGGGCCGATGTGGTGGTGGCCACTCCCGGTCGTCTGGAAGATCTCTACGAGCATGGCTTCGTCTCCTTCGACGACGTGCAGGTCACGGTGCTCGACGAGGCAGACCACCTGTGCGATCTGGGGTTCTACCCGGCCGTCGACAAGCTCGTAGGACGCACGCCTGCGGGCAGCCAGCGGATGCTGCTCTCGGCCACGCTCGACGGCGACGTCGACGCTCTCGTACGCACCCACCTGCGCAATCCCAAGATGCACGAGCTCGACCCCAGCGCTGGTGCCGTCTCCACCATGACCCACCACACCCTGATCGTGGGCGGCTACCGGGAGAAGATCCGGGCCACCTCCGACCTGATCGAGGCCAACGGCCGCACCATCGTCTTCACCCGCACCCGCGAGAGCGCCGAGGAGATCGCCCAGGCCCTCACCGACGATGGCGTTCCGGCGGTAGACCTGCACGGCAACCTCTCGCAGCGGGTTCGTGAGCGCAATCTCGAGCGGTTCACCGCGGGCAAGGCGCGCGCCGTCGTGGCTACCGATGTGGCGGCGCGCGGCATTCATGTCGACGCGGTAGACCTCGTGGTGCACTTCGACGCGGCGAGCGACGCCAAGGCGTACCTGCACCGCTCGGGCCGCACCGCCCGCGCCGGCCGCAGCGGTGCCGTCGTCACCATCTCGACGCCCAAGGCGATGGGTGCGCTCACGCGACTGCAGCAGCAGGCCGGGGTGCAGGTGCGTCACCACGACTTCCGCACGGCCCCAACGCCGTTGACCGCAGCCGCCTTGGCGGAGTCGGGTAGTGAGGGGCCCTCGCGCCCCGCCGGGCGCGAGCGTCCGCGGACTGCCCGGGCGTTCTCCGACCGAGCGCGTACTGATCGACCCCGCGTCGATCGGCCCCGCGCCGATCGACTCCGTAGCGATCGACCCCGTACCGAGGGTTCGCGCGCCGACCGACCCCGTACCGACGGTACGCGCGCTGATCGCTCCCGTGCTGATCGGCCGCATACCGATCGACTCCGTAGCGATCGACCCCGTACAGACGGTCTGCGTACTGACGACCGGCCTCGGACTGACCGGACCCGCACTGACCGGACCCGTACAGACCGACCACGCACCGAGTGGGGCAACGACAGGTCGTTCGGCGACCGGTCGGGCAGAGACCAAGCCTTCGGTGGCAGTCGGGGTGAGCGCTCCGAGCACGGCACCTCGTCGTGGCAAGAACGTCCGGCCCGGCGCAACGATCGTTCCGGATACCGCAGCAATGAGATGGCACACCGCGACGAGACGTCGCCTCGGGTCGAGGCCAGCTATGGCAATCGCGAGGCGCGCCGCGAGGAGGGCTTCGGCTCCAGCGATCGGGGTGGCCGACGTGAGGGCCGTCCGGCCCAGCGCGGGTTCCGCGCGGCGTCTACCGAGACCCGACCGGCCAGCCGCGACAGCAGCTCGCGCGACGACCGGCCGGCCGGCCGGGAATCCGGCCGGGAATGGACGCCCGAGCGCCGGCAGGGCACCAGCCCGCGTCGCACGGGCGCCAAGGCACGCTGGAAGAAATCTTCGCGCTGATCCGAGAGGGCCGGGGTCAGACCCGGTCGATGTCCGGAATCCGACGCCAGTGCCCGCCTGGGTTTGTCGGCTGAGCACGAAATCCGAGCGAGCTGTACCGATCGAGTCGGATTCCGGACATCCTTGGGCCATGACTCGTGCGTCGCGCGTGGGTGGAGGGGAGTGCGGCCATGGCCGAAGAACCTCGTGGTGAGGCACAGCCGAACGTCGACCGTGCATCAGGCGGCGGTGCACCTGGTGCAAGGGCGGCCGGTATTGAAAGGGCACCCAGCATCGATCTGAACAGCGATCTGGGGGAATCATTCGGCACCTGGCGACTAGGCGATGACGCGGCGATGCTGGCGATCGTCTCCAGCGCCAATGTCGCATGCGGCTTTCATGCGGGCGACGCTCTGACCCTGCGCCGCACCTGCGCCTTGGCAGCTGAGTACCAGGTGGTGGTGGGTGCTCAGGTGAGCTATCGCGATCTGGCCGGGTTCGGCCGCCGGTTCATCGACGTCGACCCCGATGAATTGACCGCCGACGTGCTCTACCAACTGGGTGCGCTCGAGGCCATGTGCCGGGTGGCCGGCACCAGGATCCGCTACCTGAAGCCGCACGGCGCGCTCTACAACGCCGTGGTGCACCACGAGACTCAGGCCGCCGCCGTGGTCGCAGCGGTAGTCGCCTACGACTCTCGGCTGCCGATCGTCGGGCTGCCCGGCTCAGTCGTACACAGATTGGCGCGGGACGTCGGGATTCCCACGGTCGCAGAGGCTTTCGCTGACCGGGGCTACACCTCGCAAGGACGGCTGGTACCGCGCAATCAGCCGGGCGCCCTACTGCACGACCCTGAGCAGGTTGCCGGGCGGATGCTGCGGCTCGTGCGCGACGGAGTGATCGGCACGGTCGACGGCGGTGAGATCGAGCTGCGGGCCGACTCCATCTGCACACATGGGGATACCCCTGGTGCCGTCGGCCTGGCACGCGCAGTGCGCCAGGCCCTGGAACGGACCGGAGTGCAGATCGTCCCGTTCGCTCCGCGGCTGGACTGAGTTCATGGCGGTCAGCGCCCGTCTGCTGCCCGTGGGGGAGTCGGCGATGCTCGTCGAGGTGGCGGGTCTGGCGGAGGTGCTCGCGGTGAACGCCCATTTCGTCAGGCTGCGTGATTCGGACGTCCTATGGCGGCATGTGATCGATGTGGTTCCCGCGGCCCGTACGGTGCTGCTCACTCTTGACCCCGATGTCGATGCATGGCGGGTGACGGCCGCCGTGCGCAGGGCGCTGGATGACGTCGAGGTGCGCCCCGACGACGGCTCGGGCGCGGTCGGGAGCGTCATCGAGATCCCCGTGCGCTACAACGGCCCTGACCTCCACGACGTCGCCCGGCACACCGGCTTGAGCGTCGCAGAGCTGATCGAGGCGCACCAGCAAAGCCATTGGCGGGTCGGATTCTTTGGATTCGCACCGGGTTTCGGCTACCTGGTGGGTGGCGATGCGCGCTTGTGCGTGCCGCGCCGGGCGGTTCCCCGCACCAAGGTGCCCGCCGGCTCGGTGGCGCTGGCGGGGGAGTTCAGCGCCGTCTACCCGCGCGAGTCGCCGGGCGGCTGGCAACTCATCGGCCGAACCCGGGCGACGCTCTGGGACGCGGCGCGTGAGCCCGCAGCCCTGCTGCGTCCCGGTGCGCAGGTGCGATTCGTGGCCGAGCCGGAGCGGGCATGACAGCGCTGGAGGTGCTCGACCCCGGCATCCTCACCCTCGTGCAGGACATCGGCCGGTTCGGCCACGCCGACGTCGGGGTGGGCCGTTCCGGTGCGGCCGATGGCTCGGCCTATCGGCTGGGGGCCCGCCTGGTTGCCCACCCTGTGGGGCTGGCAGCGCTGGAAGCCCTGCTCGGCGGACTCACCGTGCGCGCCCACGGGTCTGTGCTCGTGGCCGTCACCGGCGCGGCCGGCCCTCTCGAGCTTGACGGGCATGAGGTCGGCCGCAGCGCACCCGTCTGGCTGAGTGATGGTCAGGAGTTACGCATCGGCACCCCCGCGGCCGGCTTGCGCAGTTATCTCACGGTGCGTGGTGGTGTCGCCGTGCCCACGGTGCTGGGCTCACGATCCACGGACACGCTGTCTGGGCTCGGCCCGGCGCCGATCAAAGCGGGAGAACTGCTCCCGGTGGGACGGTTGCCCGAGAGCACCGGCCAGCCCAACGTTGACCAAGCACCTGTCCGACCGCCGGCGACGGGCCTCGTCACCCTCGAGGTGACTGCCGGCCCGCGCCTCGACTGGCTGGCCGAGCCGGGCGACCTCTTCGACCAGACGTGGACGGTGACTGTTCACAGCGATCGGGTAGGCCTGCGGCTGGAAGGCCGCCCAATTCGTTGGCACGCCGCCGTCGAGGGACGAGAGCTACCCAGCGAGGGCATGGTGCGCGGATGCCTCCAGGTGCCCCCTGGAGGCCAACCCGTGCTGTTCGGCCCCGATCACCCGGTGACCGGCGGCTATCCCGTGCCAGTGGTGGTCACCCGCGTCGACGCAGACCGCGCCGCCCAGCTCCGGCCGGGCCAGTCGGTGCGGTTCCGGTGGGCTGTTCCGCCGCGACGGTAAGAGCAGACCCCTGACAGGTCTGGCTCATTCAGTCGATGCCGCGCCGGATCAGGCGTCCGTGCGGAGTCTCGAAGTCGACTTCCTGTCCGCGGACGAAGGTACGCCGGACCACACCCGAGAGCGCCTTGCCGTGATACGGCGTGAGCGGGTTCTTGTGGTGCAGCTTCGCGGCATCCACCACGAAGGCATCGTCCGCAGCAAAGATGGACATATCCGCGTCGTAGCCCAGCGACAGCCGGCCCTTGGACCGCAGCCGGACGCGATCGGCGGGCTTGCCTGCCATCCACTCCATCACCTGTTCCAGCGGGATTCCCCGACGGCGCGCCTCGGTCCAGATCAAGGGCAGGCCGAGCTGAACCGACGAGATGCCGCCCCAGGCCACCGCGAAGTCGCCGTTCTGGAGATCCTTGAGATCGAGGGTGGAGGGGGAGTGGTCGGAGGCGATGTAGTCAATCGTGCCGGCGAGCAGCCCCTCCCACAGGCGTTCGCGGTTGCCGACCTCCCGGATCGGGGGGCAGCACTTGTAGGCGGTGCCACCGTTCGGGATCTCCTCGGACATCAAGGTCAGGTAGTGCGGACAGGTCTCGACGGTGATGTCGAGCCCATCGGCCTTGGCCGAGGCCAGCATCGGCAGCGCATCCGATGACGACAAGTGCAGGATGTGGGTGCGGGCGCCGGTCCACCGGGTGCGCTCGATCACCTCGGCGATGGCCAGGTTCTCTGCCCCCCGCGGTCTCGATGACAGGAAGTTCGTGTAGACGTCGCCGTCCGGACTCGGGGCCCGCACAATCGAACGAGAGTCTTCGGCGTGCACGATCATCAGCGCGTCATAACCGGCGAGGACCCTGAGGTACTCCTCCAGCTGGTCGCCTTCCAGGTGTGGGAACTCGTCCACCCCGGAGTGCAGCAGGAAGCACTTGAAGCCGAACACGCCTTCGTCATGCAGCTCTCGCAGGTTGTCGATGTTTCCGGGCACGGCGCCGCCCCAGAATCCCAGATCGACGAAGGCCTGGCCCTGAGCCACCAGCCGCTTGAGCTCCAGCGCCGGGCCGTTGACCGTGGAGGGGATCGAGTTCAGGGGCATGTCGATGATCGTGGTCACGCCGCCGGCCGCGGCTGCCTTGGTGGCGCTGGCGAAGCCTTCCCAATCGGTGCGTCCCGGTTCGTTGATGTGTACGTGGGTATCGACCAGGCCTGGGATCAGAGTCTCGTCGTCGGCCAGGGTGATGGTTTGCGCAGCCTTCAGCCCGTGACCGAGGGGTTCGACGGCGACGACCTTGCCGCCCCGGATGCCGATCTCACGTTCGGTGACGCCGGCAGTGGTCAGGATGCGGCGTCCTTTGATCACCAGGTCGTACGGAGCGTCGCGCTCCGTGCTCGACACGGGCTCGTCGACGTCGGCGAGCCCTGGCTTTTGTTGACGTAGTTCGGCGATCTGTTGCTCGATCCGCTCGGGTCGGTTGACCTCGGCGATCAGCGACGGATCGTTGCTGAGTGAATATGACGGCATTGTGGCTCCTTGTTCATGGGACGCATGCTCGAGCAGATAGGCAGCGACCTGGCGTCCGAGATGTCGCAGTAGGGGCCCGGCCTCGCGCATGCAGCGCTCGACGTCGGGCTCGATGTCGGTCAAGGCCCAGACACGGTCGAAACCTGCGGCCCGCTGTTCGGCCTCGCTCAATGTGGTGCGCCCGCACACGGCGAGCACGGTCGGCACCTGATGATCACGGGCCCGGTTGGCCACTCCGAGCGGCGTCTTGCCACCAAGGCTCTGTCCGTCGAGGCTGCCCTCACCGGTGATCACCACGTCAGCGCCGGTGATCGTTGCGTCGAGGCCGACGAGATCCATCACCACCTCGATGCCGGGTCGGCGCGTGGCCCCAAGAAGCAGCGCGGCGAAGCCCACACCACCGGCCGCCCCCGCACCAGCCAAAGTGGCTGTCTCCAGCGCGCTCTCCCCGACGGCTACCGCCAGCGCCTCCACCAGCGTGTCGAGGCATTCCTCCAGAAGCGCGACGTCGTCAGCACTTGCACCCTTCTGAGGCGCGAAGACGGCAGCTGCACCCTGGGCGCCGAGCAGCGGATTGGTCACGTCGGCGGCCAGGATCAGTTCGGTGTCTGTCAGCCGGGGATCGAGGCTGTCGACCTCGGCCGTGGCCACCTGCGCCAGCCCCGCGCCACCGTCCGGCACCGGGTTTCCATCCGAATCCAGCAGCCGGATGCCCAGCGCCACCAGCATCCCAGCACCACCATCGGTGCTGGCGCTGCCGCCGACGCCCAGCACGATCTGCCGACATCCGGCGTCGAGTGCTGCCACGATCAGCTCACCGGTGCCTCGGCTGGAGGCCGCCAGAGCATCGCGGCGAGGCGTGCCGTCGTCGTCAGTTGGGAGCACGCCCAGGCCGGAGGCTGCCGCCATCTCGATCACTGCGGTGGTCTCGTTGATCGCGATGGTGGCGTCGATCGGAGCACCGAGCGGTCCGCTGACCGTTGCTGTGAGCGGTCGGTAGCCGCTGCTCAACGCAGCGGCTACCGTGCCTTCACCACCATCGGCCATCGGGATCTCGGCCACAGCGGCTCGCAGCCCACCCTCGGCGAGACCCGCGGCAAGTTCGGCCGCGACCTCGGCTGCTTCCAGGGAGCCTTTGAACTTGTCCGGGGCGATCACCAGGCGCACGGGTCACTCACTCAGCTTCAACGGCCAGCCGGTCATCTTCTTCGGCCGAGGCGGCGCGTAGGTGCGCACCTTCGAGGTGGAGAGCCCGAGCCGCACCAGTGACTCGGCGACGGTGACCGCCGCGGCCACCCCGTCGACCACCGGCACTCCGGTGCGCTCCCGCACCTTGGCCTCGAGCTCGGCCATCCCACCGCAGCCCAGGCAGATCACCTCGGCGTGATCGTCGCGTACCGCGGCTTCGGCCTCGGCAACGATCGCGTCGACGGCCCGCTCCGGCTGTGACTCCAGTTCCAGCACGGCCATCCCGGACGACCGGACGGACGCGCAGCGCCGGTCCAGGCCGGCGATCAGCAGCCGGTCCTCGATCAGCGGCACCGCCCGGTCGAGGGTGGTGACGACGCTGTACCGGTGGCCCAAGTACATCGCCGTCGAGGCCGCGGCCTCGGTGATGTCGACGACAGGCACGTCAAGAAGCTCCTGTAGCCCCTCGCGACCGTGCTCGCCGTAGCCGGCCTGGATGACGGCGTCGTACGGCTGGTCGTAGGCGAGCACACGGTCCATCACCGCCACCGCCGCCAGGTAGCTCTCAAGGTTGCCCTCGACCGACTCGGCACCGAAACGCGGTGTCAGAGCGACGATCTCGGTGCCTGGCGAAGCTACTCGCGTCGCTTGTTCGCCGATTCCGGCGGTCATCGACTCGGTCGTGTTGACGTTGACAATCAGGATGCGCATCTGGCTCCCTCATCTCTCGGGTGGGGACGTGGTCTCAGGGGTATGACGGTGCCGAACCTGGTCAGTGGTTGGCTTCTACTGCGATCGGCTCACCCGAGACGTCGGCGAAGGTGCGGCTGCGGTCGGCGACGAAGTAGTAGACGATCGAGCCCAACGCCGCCGCGATGAACCAGGAGAATGCCGAGAATGCCTGCAGCGCGGGCAAGAAGGCGAACACCAGCGAGATGGCCGCGGACGGGATCAGCGCGATGATCGCGCGCAGGTTGATGCCCCGGGAGTAGAAGTAGGCGCCCGCGGGGTCGACGGTGTAGAGCTCAGGCACATTGATCTGCTGCTTGCGCAACAGCCAGTAGTCGGCCATCACGATGCCGAACAGTGGGCCGAGGAAGGCGCCCAGGCCGCCGAGGAAGTAGACGATCACGACCGGTGAGTTGTAGAGGTTCCACGGCAGGATGATGAAGCCGATGATCGCGCTGACCACCGCTGCCCGGCGGAAGTTGAGGCGGCGGGGGAACAGTGCCGCCAAGGCGAACGATGGCGCCACGAAGTTGGCCATCAAGTTGACGGCAATGGTCAGGATCAGCAGCGCGAGGCAGGCCAGGACGAGCATCGGGGTGTTGTCCATGGCCCGCACGACATCAGTGGGGCTCGCGATTACTTTGCCGTTGATGGCCAGCTGACCGCCGGAGAGGATCACCACGACGACACCGAAGAACAAGGTGTTGATCGGGATGCCGAACAGGTTGCCCCAGACGATCGACTTCTTGCTCTTCGCACCGCGGGTGAAGTCGCAGAAATTGAGTACGAAGGTGCCGTAGATGGCGACCCACAGAGCTCCGCCTCCGAGGATCTCGCGCCACATCCGGGCACCGGTAACCGCGTGCGGCGGCTCCCACGCGATGTGACCACCGGACGAGACGAGCACGTGCACCGCCAGCAGGACGAACGTCACCAGGATGACGGGGCCGGCGAACGCTTCGTACTTGCGGATCATCTCCATCCCATAGCAGGCGATCACCACCTGGATGGCCCATAGCACGGTGAAACAGATCCAGCCGAGGATGGACAGGCCGAGGAAGGTGTGCCGGGACATCGGCTCAGCACCGGGGAAGAGGGCGATGATCAGCACGTTGCCGACCAGGGACGCCAGATAGGTCTGGATGCCGAACCAGATGATCGCCACGCCGCCACGGATCAAGGCTGGTATCTGAGCACCGCGGATGCCGAAGCTGATCCGGCTCATCACGGGAAACGGCACGCCGGTCTTGTAGCCCATGAACCCGGACAGCGTCAGCAGGACGAACAGGAACGCCGAGCCGATACCCAGGGCCAGCAGGATCTGCCAGGTGCCAAGACCGAGCGCGAACAGCCCGATGGCGTAGGAGTAGTTGCCCAGGCTGTGTACGTCGTTGGCCCAGAGCGCGAAGAAGTTGTAGGCGCTCCACTTTCGGTGGTCGCGCTTCACGGGAGCAAGGTCGTGGTTGTAGAGGCTGCCGTCGACCCCGCGTGGCAGGGTCTCGTCCAGCGTGCCGAGGTGATGCTCGTGCACCGGCTGGGTGCTAGAGCCTGAGGGGAGACTGGACATCGTGCTCCTTTTTTCGTATTGCGACATTGCAATTCCGATTTAGGATTGAACGCTCCCGGCGCTCGCGTGTCAAGATCCAATTTTCCGAGGCGTAGAAACTAAGATCCACGATGTGGAACCTAGCGTCTAGGCTGGGTCGAGCATCATCCTGCTGTTACGGGTCGGTTCTTCGCTGCCGAGGCACGGCTGCAGCCTTCCGGGGAGCCTTACGAGCCTTGCCCGACCGCCCCGGCCGCCAGCCTGATCTCGGTGCCCGGGCCATTGACTTTCACGCTACAGACTTTCACGATGCAGAAGTTAACATCCTCAATGCAGAATACAGCCAGGAGGCACCATGACGATCAACCTGCTCCAGCTCACTGCCGAGGTCGATGGCCGGCTCGTGGAGGCCGATCGGCTGCTGGCCGACCAGTACCCCGGGGAGACCAGCGCCCGCCAACCCGTGCACACCGTCTATGTGGCGGCCGATCGGTACGAGGCAGACCTCCCGCAGCGCTGGGGTGCCTCGGCGCTAGAGCTCCTTGGCACGCTCGATCAGGCGGACTTCTCCAGCACCTTCGGCGTGCCGGCTGAGCTGGCGGACGACGTCCGGGCCCGGGTCGAGGCCAAGCTCGCGCGAGAGCCCATCGAGGACCTCCGGATCGACTTCGAGGATGGTTTCGGCGATCGCGGCGACGAGGCCGAGGACGCTGCGCTCACTCGCGCGGCCGAGCACTTGCTCGCTGCGGTGTCGAACGGGACGGCATCGCCGTTCTTCGGCATCCGGTTCAAGTGCTTCGAACCGCCGACCCGACACCGGGGGCTGGCAACGCTTGCCGGATTCGTCTCTGCTCTGGCCGCTGACGGGCAGCTTCCGCCGGGATTCATCCTGACCTTCCCCAAGGTCACCTCCACCGACCAGGTCGAAGCCATGGTCTATGCGGCACAGCGTCTGGAAGACGGTCTGCACCTGCGCCCGGGCAGTCTGCGATTCGAGATCCAGATCGAAACCCCTCAGTCGGTACTGGGGCCGGACGGTACTGCTTTGGTGGCCAAGATGATCCATCTCGGTCAGGGCCGGGTGTCGAGCCTGCACTACGGCACGTACGACTACTCGGCGTCATGCGGCATCGCTGCTGCCTACCAGAGCATGGAGCACCCCGCGGCCGATCATGCCAAGGCAGTGATGCAGGTGGCGGCAGCCGGCACCGGGGTCCGGCTCTCGGACGGCTCCACGAACGTGATGCCGGTGGGCGACCCTGAGCACGTGCGGGCCGCCTGGCGCTTGCACAGCCGGCTGGCTCGGCGCAGCTTGGAGCGGGGCTATTACCAGGGCTGGGACATGCATTCGGCCCAGCTGCCGAGCCGTTACGCAGCTACCTACTCCTTCTACCGTGAGGGACTCCCCGCGGCGGCGGAGCGACTGCGCAACTACATCCAACAGCGCGAGTCCAACATCATGGACGAGCCGGCCACCGCTCGCGCCCTGGCCGAGTTCGTCGTCCGCGCCTTGGACTGTGGAGCCACCGACGACGCCGAGGTGGGCACGCTCAGCGAGCTGGACCGGTCGCAGATCAATCGGCTCGCCCGGCGCTGACCCGTCCGCGACCCGAGGTGGTCGAAAAGGCCGACCGAGACCTCTTGACGGCACGAAGTCCACCTCTTACACTTTCGAGTGACGAAAGATATATTTCGTAATGTGAAATTGTGACACAGCAACACCGAAGCAACAACAAGGCAACGCAGAATCCATCCGAATCTGAATGGAGTTCATGCGGGAGATCGCTGCAGGCGGCTCTACAAGAAGCTGGCCGTGACGACGATTCGCACACAGCCGATCACACTCCTGCGTGCATGCGATCACACGGGCGAGGAGGCCGACCATGACCGACCACGGACTGCGCTACGAGGTGAACTGCTCGCTGCTCTTCACCGAGCTTCCGCTCTTGGAGCGGCCCGCAGCGGCCAAGGCTGCAGGGTTCGATGCGATCGAGTTCTGGTGGCCCTGGCCCGACCAGCCGGTGCCCGCAGACTCCGAAATCGACGCCTTCGTCCAGGCGATCGAGGACGCCGGGGTCCAGCTCGTAGGCCTCAACTTCTTCGCCGGTGACCTCGCCGGTCCCGACTGCGGAGTGTTGTCGATCCCCGAGCGCTCGCAGCAATTCCTCGACAACATTGACGTCACGGTTGGGATCGGCCGTCGGCTCGGGGTGCAGGGCTTCAACGCGCTGTACGGCAACCGGGTCGAGGGCGTCTCGCCCGAGGAGCAGGACGAGCTCGCCCGGCAGAACCTGGCCCTGGCGGCGAAGGCCGCCGACCAGATCGGCGCCACCGTCCTGGTCGAGCCGGTCAGCGGCCCGAAGCCCTATCCCATCCGAACGGCGGCTCAGGCCGCCGCGGTGGTAGACGACGTGCGGGCTGCCGGCGCTGGCAACGTCGCGATCTTGATGGACCTGTTCCACCTGGCCAGCAACGGTGACGACGTGGACGCCGCGATCGCCGACTTCACCGATCGCACGGGTCATGTCCAGATCGCCGACGCCCCAGGACGTGGAGAGCCCGGCAGCGGCGATCTGCCGCTGGAGGCACAACTAGGTGCCATCGCCGCCGCAGGCTACGCCGGCTGGGTCGGCTTGGAGTACAAGCCCAGCACGGGCGACACCAATGCCAGCTTCGACTGGCTGCCCAGCGGGCGCCGCTCGTCCTGAGAGCGTCCGGCCAGTCGAGACGGCTCTCCTCCTGCCGTGAGGGGGCCGTTGGTTCCACGAACTATCGGCCTCGTAGCACGCCAGACCTTCCCGAGAACCTTTGGAGTCACACACACATGAGCAACATCGCTTTCATCGGCCTTGGCATCATGGGTAGCCCGATGGCCGTTCACCTGCAGAACGCAGGGCACCAGGTGAGCGGTTACAACCGCAACCCCGACAAGGCCAAAGCGCTGGCAGAGGCGGGCGGCAGCGTAGCCGGCTCAGCCGCCGAGGCGGTCAAGGACGCCGACGTCATCTGCGTCATGGTGCCCGACAGCGCCGACGTCCAGGAGGTGCTCGTCGGCTCCGGTGCCGTCTTCGACAACGCCCAGCAGGGCGCCCTGATCATCGACTTCTCCTCCATCCGCCCCGACGTCACGGTCGAGTTGGCCGAGGAAGCCCGCCGTCGGGGTCTGCGACTGCTGGACGCGCCCGTGTCGGGCGGCGAGGCAGGGGCCAAGAACGCCGCACTGTCGATCATGGTGGGTGGCTCCCAGGAGGACTTCGACGCAGCCAAGCCCGTTTTCGACGCGGTCGGCAAGACCGTCGTGCGGGTCGGCAGCAGCGGTGCCGGTCAGACGGTGAAGGCCGCGAACCAGCTCATCGTCGCCTCCAACATCGAGGCACTCGCCGAGGCCGTCGTGTTCCTGGAGGCCTACGGCGTAGACCTCGAGGCGGCCTTCGACGTGCTCGGTGGCGGCCTGGCCGGCTCGGCCGTGCTCAATCAGAAGCGTCAGAACATGGCCACCAACACCTTCAACCCGGGTTTCCGGATCGAGTTGCACCACAAGGATCTGGGCATCTTCACCGCGGCGGCCCGCGAGGCCGGGGTCGTGGCACCGGTGGCGGCGGTGGTCGCCCAGCTGATGGCCTCGGCTCGCGCCAACGGCGACGGCGGTCTCGACCACTCCGGACTGCTGCGCGGGGTTCGGCGGCTCTCCGGCACATCTGACTGACCACAACCACTCGTACGCAAGGAGATTGACAGATGGCACGCATGACGGCGGCGCAGGCCGCGGTGGAGATCCTTAAGAAGGAAGGGGTCACCAACATCTTCGGTCTCCCCGGAGCGGCGATCAATCCGTTCTACAAGGCCATGAAGACCAACGGTGGTCTGACCCACACGCTCGCCCGGCATGTGGAGGGCGCCTCGCACATGGCCGAGGGTTACACCCGTGCCAAGGCCGGCAACATCGGCGTGTGCGTCGGCACCAGCGGTCCCGCGGGAACGGACATGATCACCGGTCTGTACTCGGCCAGTGCAGACTCCATTCCGATCCTGTGCATCACCGGCCAGGCGCCGGTGGCCAAGCTGCACAAGGAAGACTTCCAGGCGGTCGACATCGCCAGCATCGCCAAGCCGCTGACCAAGATGGCGGTCACCGTGCTGGAGCCGGCACAGGTGCCGGGGACGTTCCAGCAGGCGTTCCACCTGATGCGCTCGGGGCGCCCCGGCCCGGTACTCATCGACCTGCCCATCGACGTCCAGATGGCCGAGATCGAGTTCGACCTCGACACCTACGAGCCACTCGTTGCGTACAAGCCCACCGCCTCCAGGGCGCAGGCCGACAAAGCCCTCGACATGCTGCAGGCTGCCGAGCGCCCGCTGATCGTGGCCGGTGGCGGCATCATCAACGCCGACGCGGCCGACCTGCTGCAGGAGTTCGCCGAACTCACCGGGGTGCCGGTGGTGCCGACCCTGATGGGCTGGGGCACCATCGCCGACGACCACGAGCTCAACGCCGGCATGGTGGGCTTGCAGACCAGCCACCGCTACGGCAACGCCAGCATGCTCGAAGCAGACTTCGTCCTCGGGATCGGCAACCGGTGGGCCAACCGCCATACCGGTGATGTCGAGACCTACACTGCTGGAAGGACTTTCGTCCACATCGACATCGAGCCGACGCAGATCGGCCGAGTCTTCATGCCCGACTACGGCATCGTCTCCGACGCCCGCGCTGCACTGGAGCAGTTGCTGGCCGCCGCTAAGGACCGCGTGGCCGGCGACGGTCTCGCCGACCGTTCCGAGTGGGCAGAGTCGTGCCGCGAGCGCAAGCGGACGATGTGGCGCAAGACGAATTTCGACAATGTTCCGGTGAAGCCGCAGCGGGTCTACCAGGAGATGAACAAGGCGTTCGGCAAGGACGTCCGCTACGTCTCGACCATCGGCCTGTCGCAGATTCAGGCCGCGCAGCTGCTGCACGTGTACAAGCCGCGGCATTGGGTCAACGCCGGGCAGGCAGGTCCGCTGGGCTGGACGATCCCGGCCGCACTCGGTGTGGCAACCGCCGACCCTGACTCGACCGTGGTGGCGCTGTCCGGCGACTACGACTTCCAGTTCATGCTCGAGGAGCTGGCCGTGGGGGCCCAGTTCAAGATTCCCTACATCCACGTGCTGGTGAACAACGCCTATCTGGGCCTGATCCGTCAGTCCCAGCGCGGGTTCGACATGGATTACTGCGTTCAGCTGTCCTTCGACAACGTCAACGCGCCCGAGCTCAACGGATACGGCGTCGACCACGTGAAGGTGGCAGAAGGCTTGGGCTGCAAGGCAATCCGGGTGTTCGAGCCGGACGACATCCTGCCGGCGCTGGAGCAGGCGAAGAAGCTGCTGGTGGAGCACTCCGTGCCCGTGGTGGTCGAGGTCATCCTCGAGCGGGTCACCAATGTCTCGATGGGCGTCTCGATCGCCAACGTCACCGAGTTCGAAGCGCTGGCCGAGTCGGGCGAGGACGCGCCGACGGCCGCCTTCGCGAACCTCGACTGAACGTCGGATGGCAATAGCGTGAGACTTGCGATGGTGGGCCGGCCCGGCCGAGAGCGAGCGATCGTCTCGGCCGGGAACGGTCCATGGTTCGAGCTCGCCGAGCATTGTCCTCGCCTCGACGCGGACCGGCTACGTCGGGGCTTCGACGACATCGACGAGCTGCTCCGCGACGGAGCCCTGCAACCGCTGACCGACGAGGTGGATCGCTGGGGTGCCCCGATAGAGCGACCGGGCAAGATCATCGGCATCGGCCTCAACTATCACGCCCACGCCGCTGAGATTGGTGCCCAGTCACCGCACGAGCCTGTGGTCTTCCTCAAGGCCAACACGTCGTTCTCCGGCCCCTGCGATGACATCGTGCTGTTGCCGGGCGCCACCACCACCGACTATGAGGTCGAGCTCGGAGTGGTGATCGGGGCCACCCTGCGCTCAGCGGCCGACGACTCGTCGGCGTTGGCAGGGGTGGCCGGCTATCTGCTCGCCCAGGATGTCTCCGACCGTGATCTTCAGCTGCACCGCGGTGGCACCTGGACCAAGGGCAAGTCTGCCGACACCTACTGCCCGGTCGGGCCCTATCTCGTCACTCCTGACGAGATCTCTACCGCCGGTGTGGATCTGAGCCTGAGGGTGAATGACGAGGTTCGCCAGCAGGGCAACACCAGCGACTTGATCTTCTCGGTGCCGGCCGTGCTGCGGTACGTCAGCGCACTGATGACTCTCGAACCCGGCGATCTGGTGATCACCGGGACTCCGGCCGGGGTGGCAATGGCCAGGCCGGATGAACGTCCATACCTGCGCGCCGGCGACGTCGTAGTCGCCGAATCGCCAGTGCTGGGGCGGCAACGCTGCCGCGTGGTCGACCCGGCGAAACCTAGGTTCACAGAGCCGTGAGCCTGACCAGGAAGGAACAACCATGCGCTCGAGGTACTACGTGCCCAAGGGTGGGTTACCGAGTCAGGAGGAGCTGACCACCGATCGCGCCATCTTCACCGAGGCCTACGCGGTGCTGCCGCGGGGCACGATGCGCGACATCGTCACGAGTTGGCTCCCGTTCTGGAAATCCACTCGACTGTGGGTGATCGCGCGTCCGCTCTCCGGTTTTGCGGAGACCTTCTCGCAGTACATCGTCGAGGTCGGAGCCGGTGGCGGCAGCGACCAGCCGGAACTCGATCCGGCCGCCGAGGGGGTCATCTTCGTCGTGGGTGGAAATCTCACGATCACCCTCGACGGGGTGAAGCACGAGATGGAACCCGGTGGCTACGCCTTCATCCCACCCGCGTCCAACTGGCAGGTGAGCAACTCCGGGGACGAGCCCAGCACCTTCCACTGGATCCGCAAGGCCTACCAGGTGGTGCCCGGCATCGACGTGCCCGAGGCGTTCTTCACCAACGAGAACGAGGTCGAAGGTGTCGAGATGCCCGGCACCAAGGGCTGCTGGAAGACCCAGCGTTTCGTCGACATGGCTGACATGCGTCACGACATGCATTGCACCATCGTCACTTTCGAGCCCGGCGGCGCGATCCCGTTCCCCGAGACGCATGTGATGGAGCACGGCTTGTACGTGCTGGAGGGCAAGGCCGTCTACCTGCTCAACAACGACTGGGTCGAGGTTCAGGAGGGCGACTTCATGTGGTTGCGCGCCTTCTGCCCGCAGGCCTGCTACGCGGGTGGGCCGGGCGTGTTCCGCTACCTGCTCTACAAAGACGTCAACCGGCACATGGCGCTCAGCCGCCAGTTCGACTGAAGGCCGGAGGACGAGCAGAATGCGAACTGGCGACTACGAGGTCAGCGCCGACCACGGTTACCGCAGCATCAGCATCCATGCGCGTGGCAGGGCTGTGCTGGCCAACTCCATGACCAATCGCGACACCGCCTTCTCAGCGGACGAGCGCAAGGCTCTCGCCCTCAACGGCCTGTTGCCGAGCGGGGTGAACACGATCGAGGAGCAGGCGGCCCGCGCCTACGCCCAGTACGGGCAGGTGGACGGCAATCTGGAACGCAACCGCTTCCTGGGCACGCTGCGCGACCGCAACGAGGTGCTCTTCTACCGGGTGCTGAGTTCGCACATCGAAGAGATGCTGCCGGTGGTGTATACACCGACGATCGGCGAGGCGATCCAGCGCTACAGCAATGACTATGCCCGGCCCAGAGGGGTTTTCCTGTCCATCGACCATCCGGAGGACATCGAGGAGGCCTTGCTCAATCACGGCTTGCACGCCGATGAGGTCGACTTGCTGGTCGTCACAGACTCCGAGGGCATCCTCGGCATCGGCGACCAGGGTGTCGGGGGAGTGCAGATCGCCATCGGCAAGCTGTCCGTCTACACGGCAGCGGCCGGACTTCACCCACGTCGAGTGATTCCGGTGGTGCTAGACACCGGCACCGACAACGAGGCGCTGCTGAAGGATCCGATGTACGTCGGCGAGCGGCACCCACGGGTGCGCGGCGAAGCCTATGACGACTTCATCGAGCGTTTCGTCGCCACGAGCAGCCGGTTGTTCCCCCAGGCGATGATCCACTGGGAGGACTTCGGCACAGCGAACGCACACCGGATCCTGACCAGGTACCGCGACACGGCGTGCACGTTCAACGACGACATCCAGGGCACCGCCGCGGTCGCCCTGGCGGCAGTGCTGGCAGCCGTCGAGCAGTCCGGGGTGCCGCTGGACGAGCACAGGGTGCTCGTCTACGGGGCCGGTACCGCTGGCATCGGGGTGGCAGATCTGTTGCGCGAGACGATGGTTGCTTCGGGAGCCAAGGGCACCGGGCATGCTGCGTTCTACCCGATGACCAGTCGCGGGCTGCTCGTCGACGACATGACGGAGCTTCAGGACTTCCAGGCTCCGTACGCCAGGTCACGGGCCGAAGTAGCGGAGTGGGACGTAGCCGATCCCGGCAGGATCAGCCTGGCTGAGGTCGTCCGCCATGCCCAGCCGACGATCTGGATCGGTACCTCGACCCACGGTGGTGCCTTCACGGAGAGTCTGGTCACCGAGATGGCCGGCTATTGCAAGCGGCCGATCATCATGCCGATGTCCAATCCGACGTCACGCGCCGAGGCGCTCCCGGCGGATCTGCTCCGGTGGACGGACGGCGCTGCCCTCGTGGCTACCGGAAGTCCCTTCGACCCGGTCGAATATGGCGGCGTGACGTACCAGATCGCCCAGGCCAACAACGCCCTGATCTTTCCGGGGCTCGGGCTCGGTGTCGTGGTGGCGCAGGCCAACCGGGTCACCGACGGGATGATCCAGGCCTCGGCGACGGCGTTGGCCGGCCTGCTGGAGGCCACCGAACTCGGCTCCTGCCTCTTGCCGAGCATGAGCCGGCTGCGGGAAGTCTCCGAAGTGGTGGCTGTCGCGGTCGTGCGGGCCGCGGTGGACGACGGCGTGGCCCAGGCCAAGCTGACCGACATCGACGCCGAGGTCCGTGAGCGGATGTGGCTGCCGGAATATGCCGACGTCCTGATCGACTGACTAAAGACTGAGCGGGGGATCTCCGGGCTGTTGCCCGGAGATCCCCCGCTTTGCTGTCGTGCGACGAGATTGCGCGGCTAATAGCGGCGCGCCGGGAAATAGACAGTGGTCATTTCCCGGCGCGCTCCCTCAAGAGCTTCAATCTTCAGTCAGCGCTGGCGACTTCCTCGCGCAGCACTTCGTCATAGGCGGGCAGCGTGAGGAAGTCTGGGAAGTCCTCCGCCACAGCACAGTCGAGGAACAGCTTGCAGGCCACCTTCAGATGGTCGTCCGAGGCGGCCCCGGGCCGGGCCATCAGGGCGTCGAACTCCTCGGCCACGATGGTGTCCACGAGTTCGCGGGTGACCGTCTCCCCTGTGGTCAGGACGACGCCGTTGTGCAGCCACTGCCAGATCTGCGATCGGGAGATCTCAGCCGTGGCAGCGTCTTCCATCAGGTTGTTGATGCCGACAGCGCCGTTGCCGTCGAGCCACGACCTGAGGTACTCGATGCCGACGCTGACGTTCTCTCGCAGACCGGACATCGTCCGCTCGCCCGGTGTCAGGTCCGCGGCGAGCAGATCATCGGCGCTGACGTGTACGTCGTCGCGTGAGACCTGCAGCTGATTGGTGTGCCCCTCTTCGAACTTGTCGGAGAACACCTCGCGGCATACCTCGACCAATCCTGGGTGGGCGACCCAGGAACCGTCGAAGCCGGCGTTGGCCTCACGGGTCTTGTCCTCCCGGATCTTGGTGAAGGCGCGCTCGTTGGCCGCCTGGTCGGTGCGGCTCGGGATGAAGGCGGCCATGCCGCCCATCGCGAAGGCGCCGCGGCGGTGACAAGTGGCGACGAGCAGATCGCTGTAGGCCTTCATCATCGGTGCGTGCATCGTCACCGCACCCCGGTCGGGCAGGGTGAATGCGTCTCCCGCGTCACGGAAGTACTTGATGAAGCTGAAGAGGTAGTCCCAGCGGCCGGCGTTGAGCCCGGCCGCGTGGTCGCGCAGCTCGTACAGCATCTCGTCCATCTCGAAGGCGGCCGGGATGGTCTCGATCAGCATCGTGCCGCGGATGGTGCCGTACGGGACGCCGAGGCGTTCCTGCGCGAACGTGAACACGTCGTTCCAGAGCCGCGCCTCCAGGTGCGACTCCATCTTGGGCAGGTAGAAGTAGGGACCTGTGCCACGGCTGATCAGCTCGTGAGCGTTGTGGAAGAAGTAGAGGCCGAAGTCGACGAGGGCGGCCACCATCGGCGTGCCGCCCATGAGGACATGCCGTTCGTCGAAGTGCCATCCCCGCGGGCGAGGCATGAGGACCGGCAGTTCGACGTCCTCGCGGAGGGCGTACTCCTTGCCGTTGTCGGCCGTGAAGGAAATGGTGCGACGGACGATCTCGGCGAGGTTGACCTGGCCCGAGACGACGTTGAACCAGTGCGGGGTGTTGGCGTCTTCCAGATCGGCCAGCCATACCTTCGCGCCGGAGTTCATCGCGTTGATGGACATCTTCCGCTCAGTTGGACCAGTCATTTCGACTCGGCGGTCGAGCAGATCGAGCGGTGCGGGGGCGACCGTCCACTGCGATTCGCGGATGGAGGCGGTCTCAGGCAGGAAGTCGAGCCGCCCGTTCGCCGAGACCTCGTCGCGTCGTTTGGAACGCAACCGCAAGAGTTCGTCACGGCGCGGCGCGAACCGCTCGTGCAATTCCCCAAGGAAGGCCAGGGCCTCCGCGGTGAAGATATGATCACCCTTGTCCGGCAGCGTGGCCGTGACGGTGATGGGAGCACCGGGAGCCATAGCTAGCCCCTCCTTCGTTTGGCGACGTGTCGTCGACTGTGTGTGCGCCTACAATGCCTGACTATGTGTTGGAATTCCATGTTGCGGAACTTTTCTCTCATTGACGATGCTAGTGGTGAGGTCTAATGAATCGCCAGTCCCCGACGACCGAAGGTCGCACCGGGGGGGTCCAATCCGTCGAACGGGCCTTCCAGATTCTTGAAGGGGTGGCCGCTGCGGGCGGTTTGGCCAGTCTTTCTCAGCTGGCTCAGGATCTGGAGCTCCCCATGCCGACGATCCACCGGATAATGCGGACCCTCGTGCAACTCGGTTACGTGCGCCAGGAGGCGTCGCGTCACTATTCATTGGGGCCTCGGCTCATTCGGCTGGGCGAGGTGACTTCCACCACACTGGGCAGATGGGCGCGGCCACAGATGACCCCTCTGGCGCAGAAGCTCGGAGAGTCGGTCAATCTCGCGATCTTGGATAACGATGAGGTGCTGTATGTCGGCCAGGTGCTCGCGGCGCAGAACTCGATGCGGATGTTCACCGAGGTAGGCCGCCGAGTTCCGGCGCACGCGACGGCGGTGGGCAAGGCGATGCTGGCAGACCTGCCGGAGTCTGAGGTTCGAGGCATCTTGCACCGCAGGGGGATGGTTGCCTGTACCAAGACCACGATCACCGACCCCGAGGAGTTCATCAGGGTCCTCGACGAGGTTCGCGAACGCGGGTATGCCACCGACGAAGGGGAGCAAGAGATTGGCGTGCGCTGCGTAGCCGTCCGGATCCCGGGGGCCCCGCTCTCGATGGGGCTGTCCGTCTCGGGCCCGGCGAGCCGGATGGGTGACGAGATGGTGGAGCAGGCAGTGGAACCGCTGCATAGCACTGCGCGGGCGATCGCCGACGAGATCAACTGGTCGCCTTTGGGTGCTGCCTGAGGAGTATTGCCGTGGTTTGACCCTGCGCCGACACAGACGCTTGTTCTCTGGCAGGCCAGAACTGGCCGTTGAGGCCGAACCCGACGTGCAGTCTTACGTGATGCGGCTACCGGCGAACTCCGTACCTCGCACTGTCCAGGGGACGCATTCCGGGTACGCCGATTCGGGGCGCACGAATCCGAGGCACGCAAATCTTGAGTACACAAATCTTGAGTGTACAAATTCCGGATGCCGGTATTACGTTTCCACATCGTGGATGAATCCTACCGCTCCCGCGGCCGAGGAGCAACAGTTCCCGGGGGCTGAATTCACCGTAGATCCTCGTGCCTTCGCACCTGCGCGCGAGGGCTACTCCTCGCCACCGGCGCGCGAGCGCAGCAGCCTGCGGAAGGATGCCAACCGGGCGATTCCGGCCGCACCGGCTCCGCCACTGGCGACGAACGCGTCGAGTCCGCATTCGGGCTCGTCGTGGGTGCAGCCGCGAGGACAGTCCTTCTCGCCGGGCACCAGATCGGCGAAGGCCTGCAGGATCCGCTCCGCGCTGACATGGGCCAGTCCGAAGGAGCGCACGCCAGGGGTGTCGGTGACCCAGCCGACGCTGGCGCCGGAGCCGTCGCGCAGGCGCAGGGCGATGGCCGACGACGACGTATGCCGGCCCCGCCCGGTCACCTCGTTCACCGACCCTGTGGCCCGTTCAGCTTGCGGCACAAGGGCATTCACCAACGTGGACTTGCCCACGCCGGAGTGTCCGATGAGCACGGAGTCGCGGCCGACCAGGTGATCCCACATGTCGTCCAGCCCGTCGATGGTGCCGTCGGGCCGACGCCGGGTGACTACCGACTGCACCCCGAGCGGGGCGAAGTCCGCGAGAAACGGTGCGGGGTCGGCGAGGTCGGCCTTGGTCAGGCACAGCAACGGCTCGATGCCCTCATCGTAGGCAGCCACCAGGCACCGGTCGACCATGCGCGGTCTGGGCACCGGCTCGGCCAGCGCCGTGACGATCACCAGCTGCTCCACGCCGGTGACGATGATGCGCTCGAACGGGTCGGTGTCATCGGCAGTGCGGCGCAGCGTCCCGTGCCGGGGCTCCACCCGCACCACCCGGGCGAGCGAGCCGGGGTCGCCGCTCGTGTCGCCCACCAGGCCCACCCGATCGCCGACGACGATGCCGGTGCGGCCCAGCTCGCGAGCCTTCATCGCCATCACCACCCGCTCGCCGGAAACGGGAGTGCCGGGGTCGGGGCCCTCCACCAGGCAGGTGTACCGACCCCGGTCGACCGTGAGCACCCGGGCGCGCCGGGCATCGTCGTGGCTGGGTCGCTCCTTGGTCCGGGCCCGGCGAGACTCCCGCGCCCGGGCACCCAGACGAACGTCGGTCTCGTCGTACTCGCGGCGACGGCGCGCGGGTGCCAGCTCAGCCTCCCGTGGCGCCGGTCTGGCCCAGCATCTGATTCCACAGGGTGGTGAAGCCGGGCAGCGTCTTGGCCGTGGTGTCGACGTTCTCCACACTCATCCCGGGCACCACGAGCCCCAGCACCGCGCCCGCCGTGGCCAGCCGGTGGTCGTGGTAGGTGTGAAAGAGCCCGCCGCGCAACGGTCTCGGCTTGATGATCAGGCCGTCCTCGGTCTCGCTCACCGCACCGCCCAGGGCGTTCAGCTCGGTGGCCAAGGCCGCCAGCCGGTCGGTCTCGTGCCCGCGCAGATGTGCGATGCCGCGCAGCCTGGACGGCGAGTCGGCCAACGCAGCCAGTGCTGCCACCACGGGCGTCAGCTCACCGGCCTCGTGCAGGTCGACGTCCACCCCGTACAGCTCACCGTCGCCGCTCACTGTGAGCGCGGCCTCGTCGAGGCTGACCTCAGCCCCCATCTGGTCGAGCAGATCGCGCAGGTGGTCGCCGGCCTGGGTGGTGCGCTGCGGCCAGTCGGGGACGCTGACCCTTCCCCCCAGCACTGCCGCGGCCGCGAGAAATGGTGCGGCATTGGACAAGTCGGGTTCGACCACCACATCGAGGGCGCCGATGGGGCCCGGTTCCACCACCCAGACGTCGGGCGTGGAGTCGTCTACGACCACCCCGCGGTCGCGCAGCGCCTCCACCGTCATCACCACGTGCGGCTCGCTCGGCACCGAGGCCCCGGTGTTGATCACCGTGACGCCCTGCTCGAAGCGCGCACCCGAGAGCAGCAGGCCCGACACGAACTGGCTGGAGGCCGACGCATCGAGGCGCACCGGCCCACCGCGCACCGAACCGCCGCCGTCGACGATGAACGGCAGGGTGCCCCGACCGCCGTCGTCCACCTGCACCCCGAGCGCGGTCAGAGCTCCCAAGACAGGCCCCATCGGACGCACCCTCGCCTGGGCGTCGCCGTCGAATCGCACCGGGGCGTCGGCCAACGCCGCCAGCGGCGGCAGAAACCGCATCACTGTGCCGGCCAGCCCGCAGTCGATGGTCGCGTCGCCGCGCAACGGCGCGGGCAGCACGAGCCAGTCAACGCCGTCGACGTCGTCTTCGACCTGAACACCGAGGGCCCCGAGCGCATCGGCCATGAGCAACGTGTCGCGCGAACGCAGGGGTAACCGTAGCCGGGAAGGGCCGTCGGCCAACGCGGCCAGCACGAGGAAGCGATTGGTGAGCGACTTGGAGCCGGGCAGCCGAACGGTGGCGTCGAGCCGGGTGCCCGGCGAGGGTGTGGGCGCCGGCCAGTCTGCGGCAGCAAGGGTCATGCCCGACACCTTAGAGCCCGTCGGCGCACGACCACTGCGTGCCGGTTCCTGGATCGGGCGCCTGACGGCGTGCTCAGCGTGCCGTGCTCAGGACAGGGCCGCCTCGACCCGAGCCTTGGCGAGCCTGGCCTCGTACCGGGCGTCCTTGGCGGCGTGCCGGGCGTCCTTCTTCGCCTCGCCGGCGACTCGCTTGGCGCTTCGCACCGCGCGGTTGCCCCGCCAGGCCAGGCCCGGTCGGCCCTGGGTATCGACCGTTGCGAGCAGCACGCCACCGAACAGGGCCAGGTTGGTGAGGAACGCCTTGCGCTTGGCCGCTTTGCGTTCGGGGTCCGACTCCGACCAGAAGTCGTAGTCGGCGACCGTGGCCGGCAGCACGGTGAGGGCGAGCACCGAGGCCGACAGCCGCGGCAGCTTGCCGATGGCCAGCAGTGTGCCCGCGGCAGCCATGGCGGCGCCGTTGGCGCGCACCACGAGTACGGGGTCGTTCGGCACGCTGGTGCGAGACGCGAGCTGGCTCACCACCGGCGCCAACGGCTTCGCGCGCGAGTCAGGGTGACGCAGGTGATCGACGCCCGCAACGATGAACTTGGAGGCGACCAGCGGGCGCGCAATACGGCGAACGAGGCTCATACCTCTTTCGTAGCGCATCATGGCCCACCTGCGCGACCTGAGGGGCAGCCGAACCGGCTTGCCTGGGTGGGAGGCTGGGGGCATGTGTGGTCGGTATGCCGCGAGCGCGAGACCTGATGAACTCCTGGAGGAGTTCGAGATCGAGGACGACGAGACGGGTGGTGCTCTCGCCCCCGACTACAACGTCGCGCCCACCAAGCAGGCCCCTGTCATCCTCACCCGGGTGCCCTCGAGCCGACGCCACGACTCGACCGCGCAGCCGGTGCGCCAGTTGCGGTTGCTCACCTGGGGGCTGGTGCCGTCGTGGTCGAAGACGCGCGCCGACGGAGCCAAGTTGATCAATGCCCGGGTCGAGTCGCTCTTCGACAAGCCTGCCTACCGGCGTGCGGCCACCGCCCGCCGGGCGATCATCCCGGCGGACGGCTGGTACGAGTGGCGTCGCGAGCCGGGTACGACCCGCGGACCCAAGCAGCCGTTCTTCATCACGCGCCGCGACGGCGAACGAGTCGCTCTGGCCGGGCTTTACGAGTTCTGGCGCAATCCCGCCGCCGCGCCCGACGATCCCCAAGCCTGGTTGACCACGTTCGCCGTCATCACCACCGCCGCCGAGGCCGGCCTGCAGCACATCCACGAGCGGATGCCCGTGGTGCTCGACCGCGAGGCTTTCGCGGCCTGGCTCGATCCCGCGCTCACCGATCCGGGTGAGGTGGTTGCCCTGCTCGACCCCGCCGACCCCAGACGCTTCACCGCGATGCCGGTGTCGGCACTGGTGAGCAACGCGGCCAACAACGGTCCCGAGCTCGTCCGCCCCCTCGACGGCCCGGACGGGTTGGTGGACGTCACCACAGGTGAAATCGTCGACGAACCTCTGCCCGGATTCTGACGGCGGCCCATCCCGCTGAGTTGGACGGTTCCTGTGCTATGGCGACACGGCCGGGCTCCACCCTGACGACCAGCGGCTCGCGAGACTCCTAGTCCGATCTATTCCAAAGGATCGGGTGTCTGTGTGGTGTGCTGATCCGGGGTGCCAGGGCTGACCCGCTTACGGTTGTCGAGGTGTGACGTTGTTCGCGGGGGTGTCACCAGGTTGGTGACGGGTGGGTGAAGAACGTGACAGGTGGACGCGGGATCGTTCGGCGGGACCGCAGTTGGCTGGGTTCCGCACGGCCCGTGGTTGTCCCATTTTCGCCATGATCGTTGCGTGGGGGCGTGGATTCGTGCTCAGCCGAGGTCGCTGGCTGGCGATCGGGTCGAATTTGGGACACCGACACGGATCTGCGCTGAGGAGTGTCAGCGGCGCTCTAGGACTGAACAGCCTTGGAGCGCCGTCGACAGGAAGGGTGGCCGATGTGTCCCGGTGGTGCGGGCGGGTGCCGGGTGGTGGGTCGCTGCTCTGGTGCTGGGATGTCCGGAATCCGGCTCGCTTGGGTGCAGGGGGTTGGGGTTCTGTGCTCAGCTGAGCTTCATCGGCTGGCACTGGTGCCGGATTCTGGACATCGACCGGGTCTGACTTGTAGGGGTCCTCGGCCCTTTACCGTGGTGATCTGGCGCAGCGACCCCGCGAATCAACCGATCCGGTGCCTACTCATCGTCCTGTTCCAATCAGAGCCCGGCGACAACGGGGCCTTGACCGCTACCACCAGGTTCAGAGGTCCGTGGACACCGTCATGGCGAGCGAGGCCATGCGGTTTGAGGGCGGGGTGCCGGACGCGTGGACGAGTCCGCGCTCGGCACTTCGAGTGAGGCCAAGGTCGGGGTGACTTGGTTGCCTGGTGCCAGCCGCGTGGAATAGACCGCCTTTGGCACCGTCGAGTGCGGCCACGGCGGGAGCGGCCCGCTTTCCTGGTGCCAGACGCGGGGAATAGACCGCCTTTGGCATCGTCGAAGGGCCGGTCAGGCAGTGGCGGGGGTTTGGGTGGTGCCAACCGCGTGAAGAAGTCCGCGTTCGACACCGACGAGCGAGGCCACGGCGGGAGCGGCCCGCTTTCCTGGTGCCAGACGCGTGGAATACGCCGCGTTCGGCATGAAAGAAAGGGGGCCGCCCCGGCAGTGGTGGACTCGTCTGGGTGCCTAGGGCCAATGCCGGGGCATAGGCGCTGAGGCTAGGTGCTGACGCGTCGTTAGAGTGCGCCGCCGGCAACCGGGGGAGCGGAGGCGTCGACTGCCTCGGCAGTCGTCTCGCGGGCGAGGTACTCCTCCAACTGGAACAGGTTCTCTCCGGCGCGCTTGGCGATGGCGAGCAGAGTCGTCATGGTGGCGACCTCCTCGACCTGCTCTTTGAGGAACCACAACATGAACTGCTCACCGAGAGCGTCGTTCTCGGCGCGGGCGGCGGCGAACAACTGCTCGATGTCGCTGGTGACCTGCTTCTCGTTGGCCAGCGCCTGGGCGATGGCATCGGTGGCGTTGTCGAAGGTGTTGCTCACCGGTGCGACGCCGGGGATGCTGACGTCGATATCGCGGTCGAGCATGTACTGCACGAACATCAGGGAGTGGTTCCGCTCTTCGACCGCCTGGGCATAGAACCGGGCCGCAAGTTGAGGCAGGTCGTGCCCGTCGGCGTAGACCGCCATGGCCAGGTACTGCTGGCTGGCGGTGAACTCGTTGGCGATCTGCTTGGTCATCAGGTCGTAGAAGGTGCTCACCGCCGCAGGATAGCCAGGGTGGTTGCCCACTTGAGGCGCTGAGGTGCCGAGCGGCGGGGAGGGGTTGGAATAGCCCGCCGTCCGTGCGGCGTTTGCCCCCGTGAACCGAACGAAGACCGTGGCGCACGTGTCGCCGCCAGCCCTGCGACTCCCCTGGAGCCGGAGGGTCGTGATCGCAAGGAGGAGCCGATGACAAGCGTGGCGAGACGGCGCTTGCGCGTTTCCCCGGACATTAGGCCTGACACCCGCGCCGGGGGTGGTGGTGGCATTCAGTTGAGCAGGCGTCCCCTCGGGTTGGCCGCTCGCCCGGCAGCCAGTGTCGGCGCGCTCGGCAACGGCCCGGCGGGCTTGACCGTCGGGGCACTAGGCTGGGCGACGATGAGCGAGAGCACCCCACCCGGCGACCGGGCCGATGACGCCGCGCAGGTCGAGATCGGCGAAGACACCGAGCGCGCGCCGCAGGAGTCCTCGTCCGATCGACTGGCTCGGTTCGAGCGCGACGCCCTTCAGTATCTAGACCAGCTCTACTCGGCGGGCCTGCGCATGACCCGCAACCCCGCCGACGCCGAAGACCTTGTGCAAGAGACGTTTACGAAGGCGTTCGCCTCGTTCCACCAGTACCGTCCGGGCACCAACCTCAAGGCCTGGCTGTACCGGATTCTGACGAACACGTACATCAACAACTACCGCAAGAAGCAGCGTCAGCCGCTGCAGTCGGCCGCCGAAGACATTGAAGATTGGCAGCTCGCTCGCGCCGAGTCGCACAGCTCCACCGGCTTGCGCTCGGCAGAGACCGAGGCGCTCGACAGGCTTCCCGACTCGGACGTCAAAGACGCCCTCCAGGCACTGCCGGAGGAGTTCCGGATGGCGGTGTACTACGCAGACGTCGAAGGCTTCGCCTATAAGGAGATCGCCGAGATCATGGGCACTCCCATCGGCACCGTGATGTCGCGGCTGCACCGAGGTCGGCGGCAGTTGCGCGACCTGTTGGAAGACTATGCCCGCGAGCGCGGCTTGGTGCAGAGCGCCGCTAAGGCCGGCGCAGCGACGGCACAGCAGGACGGGACCGCGCAGGTCACTGTTGAGGAGGCCGGACGGTGAGTTGTGGCAAACCCCATGAGGTCGACTGTCAGGCGGTGCTGGAGGAGTTGTTCGTCTACCTCGACCGGGAGAAGACGAACCTCGACCCGCAGAAGATCCGCGAGCACCTCGAAGAATGCGCCCCGTGTCTGAGCCAACACGACCTGGATGCGGCATTGAAGGCGTTGGTGCGTCGATCGTGTTCGTGCGAATCCGCGCCGGAGACGCTCCGGGTGCGCATCGTCTCCCAGATCACCCAGGTCACGATCCGCGACGTGTGAGGCAGCTCCCGGTCCGTCGGCCGTAGGCCTGACGGCACTGCGACGGACGCCCTGGCAGAGCGCGGTCCACCTGAAGGATCCGGCGGCATCCTGACGGCAATCGTGGCGGATCACGCTCGTGAGCGCCTCTCGTGCGCAAACCCGTGCCGACAACGAAGGTCCCGGTCTCAGCGACCGGGACCTTTCGCAGCGGGCCTTTGTCAGGCGTGCCGACTCAGGCGTTGGGCCGCTTGCCGTGGTTGGCCCCACCCTTCTTGCGGGTGCGACGCTTGCGGGCGCGCTTGCTCATATCTGGCCTCCTCTTCAAGAAATGCGACGCCCATCGTCGCAGATCCGCCGACTGGTTGCACACGGCCCGGCGCCGAGCCCTCCCGGCGTCTCAGCCGCTCGAATCGGTGGGTGCGGCGTCGTATGCTGCGCGCCCAAAGGGCGGCCCAAGGTTCAAGCCGGCTTGCGCGAGTGCCGAAACTGTGCAAGTGACCGCCGAGACCCACACACCGGACGACTACGCGCCTGCTGCGGCGCCCACAGCCATTCCCAAGCAGCCGGCAGGGCAGCAACACAGCGGCAACAGCACCCCTCCGGGGTGGCCCCAGCCGTACCAGCCGCAGTTCGTGGCTCGGGCCGGGGCGGCGGCTCGCGTTCCGGAGCAGGCGTCGGCGGCCGAGCGGAAAGAGCCAGAGGTGGCGGAGTCGGCTGAAGCGCATGAGGAGCCTGCGGCGGCCCCGCATCCCTCGGATCTCGACGAGAAGTCGCAGGCGAGCGAGTCGGCTGGCCAGAACGAGGAATCGGGTGCGAGCGTGACGGCTGGTTACGACGAGGAGCGGGTCACGAGTGAGCCTGCGTCGATCGACGCGCCGGCCATGAGCTCGCCGGAGGCACCGGCCAAGCCGAGCCAGGAGCCTTCTGCTGAGCCGAGTTCGGGAGCCTCGGCCGAGTCGAGTTCCGAGGCCGCTGTCGAGCAGGGTCCTCCGGGGTCCGCCGAGTCGAGTTCGCCGGAGCCTGCCGAGTCCAGCGCGGAGCCGTCTGCGTCGGCTGCTTCAGAGGCGCCGCGACAGAGGGACGTGGGGAGTGAGCCTCAGGAGCCGCTGTCGGTGCTTCCGTTTCTTCGTGCTCTGTCAGAGCTTTCGGGCTCCGACCTGCACTGCAAGGTAGGCGCTGCTCCGCGGATCCGGATCGACGGCCGACTGCGCCGCGTGCGGGCCCGCGATCTCATTCCGGCCGACACCGACCACATGCTGTCGGAGGTCATCCGCGCCGATCTGGTCGAAGACTTCCGCAAGAACAACGAGGCCGACTTCGGCTTCTCCCTGGCCGGCGTGGGACGGTTCCGCGTCAACGCCTACCGGGCGCGCGGTTCGGTCGGCCTGGTCTTTCGCCGGGTGGCGGTGGGTGCCATTCCGTTGACGGAGCTGGGCGTGCCCGAGGTGATCGCGTCGCTGGCGCTGGAACCGCGTGGGTTGGTCCTCGTGACCGGACCGACTGGTTCGGGCAAGACGACGACGCTCGCCGGCATGGTCGATCACATCAACACGACCAAGGAGGTGCACATCGTCACGATCGAAGACCCGATCGAGGTGTTGCACCACGACAAGGCCTCGATCATCAACCAGCGCGAGGTCGGCCTCGACACCAAGAACTTCGCTGTGGCTCTGCGCGCGGCTATGCGGCAAGACCCCGACGTGGTGCTCGTGGGTGAGATGCGTGACGCCGAGACGGTCGGCGCGGCGCTGTCGGCTTCGGAAACCGGTCACTTCGTCATGTCCACCCTGCACACCACGGACGCTGCCGAGACGATCACTCGGGTCATCGACTTCTTCCCGCCGCACGAGCAGAAGCAGGTGCGGCTTTCGCTGTCTGCGGCGCTGAAGGGCATCGTGTGTCAGCGGCTGGTGCCGCGCTCGGACGGCAGGGGACGCGTGGTGGTCATGGAGATCTGCGTCAACAACGGCCGGATCGCCGATGCCATCGCCGACCCCGAGAAGACGGGGATGATCACCCAGCTGATCAAGGAGGGCGGCTTCTACGGCATGCAGAGCTTCGACCAGCACCTCCTGGCGCTGTATCGCGACCGGGTGATCTCGTTGGACGACGCTTTGCACGCCTCGTCGAATCCGCACGACCTACAGGTTGAGTTGCGCGCCCAAGGCCTGCTCTAGGCCTCAGGCCAGGAGCTCGCGGATGTCGTCGGCGCTCAGGGGAGCGCCGGTGCCGCTGCCTGCCTCGATGACGTTGTCGAAGAGCTGGCGCTTACGCTCCTGTAGGGCCACCACCTTGTCTTCGATGGTGTCGGCTGCCACGAGCCGGTACACCATGACCGTTTTGTCTTGGCCGATGCGGTGGGTGCGGTCGATGGCCTGCTCTTCGGCGGCCGGGTTCCACCACGGGTCGAGCACGTAGACGTAGTCGGCCTCCGTAAGGGTCAGGCCGAAACCGCCCGCTTTGAGGCTGATCAGGAACAGGGGATCGTCGCCCTCTCGGAACGAGGCGATGCGCTGGGCCCGGTCGCGAGTGCGTCCGTCGAGGTAGGAATAAGCGATGCCCGCAGTGTCGAGCCGCCGGCGCAGCAGGCCTAGGAACCCCGTGAACTGGCTGAACACCAGGGCCCGGTGGCCCTCGGCCACCACCTCTTCGAGCTGCTCCATCAGCACGTCGAGCTTGCTCGACCCGATGCGGCTCTCGGCAGGATCGACCAGCTCGGGGGCCAGCGTGAGCTGGCGCAGCTTGGTGAGGGCGCGAAAGATCGCCACCCGATTGCGCTGCACGTCATCGAGCATGCCGAGCACGCGTTGCCGCTCGAGCTGGAGATGCTTGCCGTAGACCCGGCGCTGTGCGGGGCTGAGGTCGACGTGCAGGATCTGCTCTTGCTTGGGGGGTAGTTCCGGTGCCACGTCGGCCTTGCGCCGGCGAAGCATGAACGGTCGGATCCGTCGGCGCAGCCGTTCGAGATGCTCCACCGAGGCGCCCACCTCGATCGGGCGGCGGTAGTTGTCGGTGAAGGCCTGCGGGTCGGGGTACAGCCCCGGCGCCACGATCGACAGTAGCGACCAGAGATCCATCAAAGAGTTCTCGAGCGGGGTGCCAGTGATGGCCACCTTGAACCGGGCCGGCATTTTGCGCACGCTCGCGTAGGTCTTGGCTCGGTGGTTCTTGACGGCCTGAGCTTCATCGAGAATCATTGCTGCCCAAGCGATTTCACCATATTCTTCGGCGTCGAGCCGCACCAGGGTATAGGAGGTGACCACGATGTCATGGCTAGCCGCCAGCGCTGCCAGGGTGTGCTCACGCCGGCGCCCCGTCCCGGTGACCATGGCGACCCTGAGGTCGGGGCTGAACTGGGCGGCCTGCTCGGCCCATGTGCCGATCACCGACGTGGGGCACACGACCAAGACGGGCTCTGTGAGCGTGCCCAGCTCAGACTGCCGGGCGATCGCGGCCAGGGTCTGCACGGTCTTGCCGAGCCCCATGTCGTCGGCCAGAATGCCGCCGAGGCCGTGCTCCCACAGCAGGCTGAGCCATTGATAGCCACGTTCCTGGTAGGGCCGAAGCTGAGCCTTGAGGGTGGACGGCGTGGGGGGAGTGGGGAACTCGTCCAGCGCCAGCAGGGTGGCCACCGACTGCGACCATCGGCTCGACTGCTCGCCCACCACCCCGAGGTTGACGAGTTCCTCCCACAGGCCGGCGTGCACCCGGTTGAGCTGCAATGCGCCGCGCCGGTCTTGCAGGGTGCGGGCCTCGTCGATGAGGGCGCGCAACGCGTGCAGTTCGGGGCGATCGAGGCTGAACCAAGCGCCCGAGGTGAGCACAAGGTGGCCGGCACCGCGGGCGAGTGCCTTGAACAACGGACCGAACGGCACGTTCTCGCCACCGACTGTCACCGTGACGCCGAGGTCGAACCAGTCGGTGCGGGTGGGATCGGCGTCGTCAGTGGCCGAGACGGTGATGAGCGGTGCGTCGAGCACCTCGCGGTATTCGGGCAGCTCGCCCTCGACGGCCACGATGACGTCATCGAGTGAGCCGAGCTCGGGCAGCACCTCGGTGACGAAGCGGGCGGCTTCGATGCCTTCCAGGACCGCACCCGCCCGCGGCCTGCCCTCAGGGGCCGGGCCGGAGAGCAGGTGCGGTGGCAGGCCGGCGGCTCGAACCCGTTCGGTGACGGCTGCCTCAGCCGCCAGATCACGTTCGGGCACGCCATCGGCGAACTGGGCGCCCGGCAGATCTGCGGGCAGCTCCACCCCTGATCCGTTCACCACGTAACGCCAGCTCATCACCAGGCCGAGATGATGCTCGGGCTGCACCAGCAGCTCCATGACGAGTTCGGGCCCGGTGATCGTGGGCGGTCGTAACGCCTGCCCGCCGCCGCGCACCGGCACCCGGCGGCGCAACCGTGGCAGGTAGGTGGTGGCGAATCGGGCGACGTCGCGTTCGGGCACCCGAACCGGGCCGGTGGCCAGCACTGCGGCCACCTCATCGTCGAGGGGACGGGCGAGCGGCACGAGGTTCAGCCGCTGCCGTGAGGCCCCGGCCCGGGCCAGGTCGTGAGCGAGCTGCTGCAGCTGGGCGAAGCCGAAAGGCGGCCGGCCGACCCAGCTCAGGTCGCGCAGGGCAACGACCTCAGAGCCGAGCACGACCTGCGGATCGAGCACGATGCCACCCTCGTCCAGCTCGGCTGCGGCGAGCGTGACCTCGGCTGCCGCATCGCTGAGCGTTACCCCGGCCAGGCCTGGGGCGGGCACGAGGGTGACGCCCGCCTGGACGGCGCGAGCGAGCACCCGCCATACCCCTGGGCCCACGTCGTCGAGCCGGACATGCGACTGAGAACCGTAGGAGTAGTGCGCGCGCAGGCGGGACTCGGCCAGTGAGTAGAGCTCGCGGACGGCCTCCAGCTGCTCGGGTTGGGTGTGCACACGCTGGTACGGCGACATGAGGTCGTTCCAGCCCACGCCCGTTTTGATCCAGCCGCCGCGCTTACCCGTCGTGACCGGACGCATGCGCACTGACGGGGCACCCGACGACCAGGCCGAGGGCCGCGGCTCGTGATACTCGAACTGCAGCCCCAGACGCGAGGTCTCGAACAGTTCCGGCTCGCGGACGAGGGCAGCAAGTTGCTTCTCCCACCCGTCGCCGGCCCGGTTGTGAGCAGCGGGACCGGCTCGCAGGACCGTCTGCGAGGCACTGATCAGTACTGCGGCCACGTGTTTGCAGTCTGACACCATCGGGCACGAACAGCGGCCGAACCAGGCCAGGTCGTCGAGTTGAAGCTGCTCGTAGCCGAAGCTGGCCGCCTCGATGACCGTGGTGTACATGCCGCGGCTGCCGCGCACGAGGGCGCGCAAGGACTCGCCGTCGCCGCCCACCGTGAGTTCGACGATGCGCCCCTGGTTCACGTAGGCGCGCCCGCGATGCACGGTCTCACCGCCCAGCTCTTCGCGCAGTTCAGCCTCGGTGAGCTCGCGCAGCCAGGTGGCCAGCACCGGGTTCAGGGACTCGAGTTCCTTCACCTGCACGACGATAGGCGACGGCACCGACAACCGGCCTGCGGGCAGGTGAGCCGAGAATTCAGCTGAGCCCGCGGGCAGCGGGCGGGTGAACCGAAGAATTTACACGGCCTTTACGCGAGCATCCTCCGTTCGACATGAACGACGCGTTGACTACTCGTATGAGCGGTTGGACGAACGCCATGCCCGACGGCCTGGCGACTCAACTCGGTCTACCCTGGCTGTGGCAGGTCGCGGATGCCTACCTGGCCAGGGGAGCGCGGAGCAATGCCGCGCACGCGATGTTGGCCGACCAGGCCCGGCGGCAGCAATGGCACGAGGAGAACCTCGACTGGCTGCCATCATTGGCCGGTGAGCGAACACACCGGTCGTCGTGAGTACACCGGTCGCTGTGAGTGTGGGGGCGTTGCCTACCGGGTCCGCGGGCCACTGCGCGATGTCTTCAACTGCCACTGCGGTCGGTGTCGGCGTTTCAGCGGACATCACCTCGCGGTTACGGCGGCGAATCCGAATCAGGTGACGATCACCGAGCAGAGCCTGACCTGGTACGCCCCGGTGCCCGGGGTCGAGTACGGCTTCTGCGCGCGCTGCGGATCGAGCCTGTTCTGGCGGGTGGCCGATCGGCCGGAACAGCTCTCGATCTGTGCCGGCACGCTCGACCAGCCGACGGGGCTGACCACCACTACCGCGTGGTGGGTGGCCGAGGCGGCGGACTATCACGTGCGGCCGCCGCTCGTGGAGCATCCGTACGACGGGTGAAGGCTTGCTTTCAAGCCCTTTGCGCAGCCGAGGTGGCAACCCCGGGGACGGCAGGCGGGACTGGCTAGCGTCGAAACCGCCTGGGCCGTGGCCAGATTCGGGCAAGCACCACGGCGTGCAGGCCGTCGGGAGGCACTTCGCCGTGCGAGAACGAGTCGATGCCGGCGGTGCGGGAGTCGCGCTCGACCCACCATCCCCCGGACGCCTCGCGGCGCATCAGGCGCTTGACCGCCAGCGGACGGTCCGCCCATTTCACGAGCACGAGATCACCCGCGTCAGGGTGAGCCAGGGTGCTGACGACCAATACGTCACCCGGTGCAAGGGTCGGCGACATCGACTCCCCACTAACGCGAACCAGTCGCAGCTGCCTCCACTGCCTGTGCGGGAACCACGTCACGGGAGTAGTGTCCCAACGACCGTGATGTTCGCCGAAAGGACTTGAAGTTACGATGCGTATTCCTTTTCTCAGCAGCGTGAGCGCTCACTGCGACCTGCCGTGTGGCATTTATGACCCGGCGCAGGCCAAGATCGAGGCCGAGTCGGTCAAGGCGTGCATGCAGAAGCACAATAACTCCGACGATGCCACGTTCAAGCAGCGTGCCATCACGATCAAGGAAGAGCGGTCGGACCTCGTCAAGCATCATCTGTGGGTGCTTTGGACCGACTACTTCAAGCCGCCGCACTTCGAGAAGTACCCCCAGTTGAACCAGCTGTTCAACGAGGCCACCAAGCTCGCAGGCGGCGGCGGCACCAAGGCCACCACCGATGTGGCCGTTGCAGACCAGCTGCTGGCGAAGATCGACGAGATCGCCGCGATCTTCTGGGAGACCAAGAAGGCCTGAGCCTGGCCCAAGAACCACCTGCGATGCCCGGCGCCCGGGAGGTGCCGGGCATTTGCATCTGATACCCCAGCATCGACCGGTATTTCAGCTCGGTTGCCTGCGCTCGGGGCGCTGGAACTGGGCGCTATGACGATGCCCCACCACGCGGGGCATCGTCATAGCCCCCATAAAGGAGGGCAGCCACCCCCCGTCTCCCGACGCTCTATGGGAGATTTGTGTGCTGGGTACCGCCCTGTCGGCCGATGCCAGGCTGCCCTCACGTCCGGTTGTGATACACCGGGCGACCGCGCGTGCTCCTACGCGGTCAACCGCACCGTCGCAGTGCGGCCCAGAGATTGCTCCTCGCCCCGCACATGCGCGTGGTCGACCTCGACGGTTGCCTCACGCCCGCGCAACACCACGGTCATCACCCCGTTGTCGAACCACAGCCCGTGGTCGATCTCCCAGTTCACCGGCACCCGCTCGACCCCGGCGCGGTCGGCCAGCCAGCGCAGGCCCTTGCGGACGGGCATCGACGACAACACCTTGTTCGCGAACCTGATCGGCGGCTCCAGCGGATTGCGGAAGGGCGACATGGTCAGCTGGTGAAAACTCGTGCGGCGCGGGTCGATTCCCGGCAGCCGCGCTCCCGCGATGTAGGAACAGTGCATGTCTCCGGACAGCACGAGAATGCTCGACGGCGGGTCGTCGCGCCGTCCCAACGCTGACAGCGCGTCCATCACCTGATGGAAGGTGCGTCGGAAGGCGGCCCAGTGCTCGAGGTCGACGGCCTGCCGGAGTCTTTCCGACCATTTCGCCACCAGCGGCCCGTACCTGCCCTCGGCCAGGGCCTCGTTCCAACCCTCCAGATGGTGGATGCCCGGCACCATGAGCATCGGCAGCGTGGTGCCGATCAGCAGATGATCCACGTGTCCGTCGGCGACGGCCGCGCGGAACCACTCGAGTTCGCTGTCGTCGAGCATGCGGCGTTCGCCGGGGTCGAGGCGACGAGAGCAACGCGAGTCCACCGCCACCAGCCGGATCGACAGCTCGTCGCTGCCGAGCTCCCGTCGAATGCTCCACCGGACGCTGTCCGGATCCGTGTCTGCTCGCCAGGCGAAGTCGTCGAGCAGCCGATCGCGCTCGGCCTCGTCGTCGATCGCGCGCAGTCGGCTGAACAGCTCGTCGTGGGCTAGTTCGCTCGGCGATAGGTTGCCCAGGTGCTGGTACACCCAGTAGGAGCCGAACGCGCCCACCACTCGCTCACGCCACCACGGCTTGGCACTCATCTCGGCCCGCCAGGCTGCCGAGGTGTTCCAGTCGTCGCGCAGGTCGTGGTCGTCGAGCAGCATCACTGTGGGCACCGTCGACAACAACCAACGGACGTCGTCGCGGCCCCAGGAGTCGTGGTAAAGCCAGGTGTACTCCTCGAAGTTCTGGATCTCCTCGGCCACCTCATCGAGTTCGCGATGGTGTGCCCCGGCCCGCCCGGCCGCTTCGTGCTGAGCCTTGAGGCGCGCCTTCTGTTCGGGCGAGGGCAGGTCGGCGTACACCTGGTCTCCGCCGAGAAACAGGGCGTCCGGCCAGCGCTCGTGCGGTGTGAGGCGCATCTGTCGCGCGAGCGCGACCAAGGCGTCGGCTCCGAACTGCTTGAGGTCTCCGGGGTCGTTGCCGGCCGAGCGACGGCACGAGCCGAACGAGAGCCTCAACTCCGTGTCAGGGGCGAAGGTGCGGATCACACTGGGCGGCATCGTGCTGTCGGGCACCGGCCAGACCAGCCTGTCGTCCAGGTGCACCTGATACGGCGTCGCGGTGGCCGGGGGCAGATCTTGCAGCACCAACAGGCAATAGTGGTGGCCGTGCACCGACCAGGTCGGCGCACTCTGGTCGAGCACCCGCACCGAACACGGCCCGCTGGTCTCGACCCAGATCGTCGCAGCGTGACGGTCGACGTAGCGAAGGATCGGCCCCAGCACCAACTCGGTCATCGTGAGAGGCTATCCAGCCATCCTGGAAGCGAGCCGATTCGCCTCAGCATTCCCAGCGGTCCCGTGTGTCCGGCAGTCCTGTGCCGCGCCCGCCACCACCGGCCGTCCTTCCTCACCCGTGTGTCCAAAAACGTATCTGGGGTCCGCGTGTGCGGGCACATCGCCCATTAGGCTGACGTCGTGCTCGCCGTCTACGCAGCTTCTCAGTCCACCGATGATCCGCTGTCCGGCCTGGTCGTCGGCGAGCGGCCCGAACCGGTCGTGCCCGATGGCTGGTCGCGGGTGCACGTCAGAGCCGCCAGCCTCAATCATCACGACCTGTGGAGCCTGCAAGGTGTGGGCCTGCCGGGCGATCGGCTGCCGATGATCCTGGGGTGCGACGCCGCAGGCTTCGACGACGACGGCAACGAGGTGCTCGTGCACTCGGTGCTCTCCTCACCGGACTGGTCGGGCGACGAGACCGAAGACCCCAAGCGATCGCTGCTCTCGGAGGTCCATCAGGGTACGTTCGCCGAGCAGGTCATCGTCCCCAGCCGCAATGTGCTGCCCAAGCCGGCCGAGCTCAGCTTCGAAGAGGCGGCATGCCTGCCGACCGCATGGCTCACGGCCTACCGGATGCTCTTCACCAAGAGTGGCGTGGCGCCGGGTGGCACCATTCTCGTGCAGGGCGCCGGGGGTGGAGTCGCCACGGCCCTCATCGCGCTCGGAGCGGCGGCCGGATATCGCGTGTGGGCCACCAGCCGTGATGAGGCCAAACAGGCCAAGGCCGTGGAGCTCGGCGCCGAGCGGGCGTTCGACTCTGGTGCCCGGCTGCCCGAGAGGGTCGATGCGGTGATGGAGACTGTGGGCGCTGCCACCTGGTCGCATTCGGTCAAGTCGCTACGCCCTGGCGGGCGGATCGTCATCTCCGGCGCCACGTCGGGTCCCATGCCGCCGGCCGAGCTCACCCGGATCTTCTTCCTCCAACTCTCGGTGGCCGGCTCCACCATGGGCACCCGCGACGAACTGGCTCGTCTGGTCGAGTTCTGTCGGCTGCGCGGAGTCCGTCCGACGATCGCCGGAACGGTGCCGATGGAGTCGGCCCGCGAGGCCTTCGAGCGGCTGAACGCCGGAGAGGTGTTCGGCAAGATCGTGCTCACCCGACCGTGAGGATCACGACGGTTCTCGCGGTGGCCCGCGAGGGGTCTGCCCGTGTCCGGCGACGCGTGATCTCAGCCGGACTGGGCGCCCGCCGGTTGGCGATGATGCAAGCAGGGTTGGCCACCGGAGTGCTGGACGCGCTCGAGGCGGGGGCCAAGTCCACCGACGAGCTCGTGGCGAGGCTCGAGGTCAAAGACCCAGGCGTGCTCGACGGCTTCCTGCGCGTTCTGACTGCGGACGGTCTCGTACGTGGCGGGTCCACCGCTTGGCGGTTGTCGAGACTGGGCCGAGCGTTGGTGGACGACGACCTCATTCGGGGCCTGTGCGAGGCGTTTGACGGCTATCACAGCGACCTCTATCGCGCGCTGCCCGAGCAATTGCGTTCGGGCGCGCGTCGGCGCGACGTGGCCGACCGGTCAGAGCTCATCGCACGCGCCTCGCAACTGTTCGAGCCGTTGATGCTCGATGAGCTCACGAAGACGTTGTCCGAGGTCGGCGCCCAACGAGTGCTCGATGTCGGCTGCGGATCCGGCGCTGCGCTGGTGCACCTCCTCGCATCGGCCCCGCAAGCGCGAGGCATCGGTATCGACGTCTCCTCGGCTGCGATTGCCCTGGCTGCTCGCACGTGCGCCGAGGCCGGCGTCTCGCGCCGGGTCGACCTCGCGACCGGCGATGCGGCAGACCTGCTGGTGGCCCCTGGCGGCGTGGTGCAGGCCGACAGCATCGATCTCGCCGTGGCAGCCAACGTCGTCTATTACCTCAAGACCGAACACCTGCGCCGTACCTTGCGAGCCGTCGTGACGAGCCTGCGCCCCGGAGGCGTGCTGCTGGTCGTCACCACCGATCTCGATGACTCGCTGATGTCGCGGCACTTCGATCTGCTGTTGCGTGCGCAAACCGACCCGATGGGGTTGATTCCCCGGGGCGAACTGGTAGCTGAGCTCGAGCGGGCCGGCCTGCGGGTGGACCGCACGAAACGCCTGGTGCCTGGCGAGCCCCTGCTCGCGTTGCACGCGGTCAAGCCGACCCCGTTGTCGGTCTAGGTGGGTGGTGTCAACCGCGGCTGCGGTTGACACCACCACCTACCGGGTCTCCCACCCATGACCGGTGCGCTGCTACCGCTCGCCGACTCCCAGCCAGGCATGCCAGCCGCGATGCAGCACCAACCAGGCGATGAGCCCATAGCCCACCTGACCCGGATGCAGGCCGTCGCCCGCTGCGAGATCGGCATACCACTGCTCGTGCCCCACCAGGGGCTCGAAACAGTCGACATAGCCGATGCCACGACGCTCGCAGACGTCGGCGTACGCCTGCGAGAGCCCCTCGACCCGGCTGTTCTGGTGCCGGTCAGCCGATGGCGGCGGCCCGACCACGAGGCAGCCCACCTCGTCGGCGCGGGCGTCATCGAGCATGTTGGCCAGGTTCAGCCGGCTGCGCGCCAGGCTTACCCCGAGGTCGAGATCCTGCGCTCCCGGCGCCAGCACCAACCTGTTGTCGGCGGCCAGGTCGAAGCGCAACCACGCCTCGTTGCGGCAACGGGCCAGTAACTGCGTCGTTCCGTTTCCCGGGATGCCTAGGGGAAAGATTGCCAACCCGCCCGCAGGCGCAGCGGTTCGAGCGGCTACGCGGCCCGTCCAGCCCAGGCCCTTGCTGTCGCCGATTCCGGCCGCGAGTGCGTCGCCGACGACGGCGATGCGTAGGCCGGCGGGGGAGAAGCCCTCAGTCATTCGTCGTCGTCATCTAGCCGCGCCAGCCAGGTGGCCAGTCGCTCCACGGGCACTTCGTGCTCGGGGTTGAGGTCGACGAAGGTGCGGAGGTGATCGGCCAGCCAGCCAAAGGTGACGGCCTCCTCACCACGACGATCGATGAGTTCCTCGATGCCGCGATCGGTGTAGTACATGGCAGACAGTGTGCCCGAGGGCTGAGCCAACCGCGCGGATGGCCTGGAGGCCTCGTTCACGGCCTCCGGCTCCATGCCGCCTCCGCGAACAGCTGAGCGACCCGCCGGTAGACGCTGAGCGACCCGCCGGTCACCGTCCGCCACGGAAGCGCGCAGGTGAGAATGGCGCGAGAATCGGGTTCAGCCGATCCTCGCGGATGAGTTCGACCAGCACCCGTGCCGTTCCCGGTGCCAGCGTGACTCCCATCATTGCGTGACCGCTGGCAACAAAGGCATTGTTCAGACGCGGCAGCCGTCCGATGATGGCGAGCCCGTCGGGCGTCATCGGCCTCATTCCGGCGCGCGGCTTGATCTCGGCAATGGTGGGCGGTTCCCAATCGTAGAAATAGGCTTTCGGCGCGCGCAGGATGGCGTCGACCCTGACCTTGTTGACGTTCTCGTCGAGACCGCCGAACTCCATCGTGCCGGCCAGGCGAAGGCGATCGTTGAACGGCGTGACGGCCACTCTCGCCTCGTTGAGATTCGTGGGTCCGCGCAGCCCGAAGGGCTTCACCTCGATGCAGTAGCCCTTGCCGGGGCGGATCGGAAGGTCCGCGCCGAAGAGCTTGGAGACGGGCCCCGTCCAAGAGCCGGCCGCGAGCAGGAACTTGTCACCGGTGAACGTGCGGCTGCCGCAAGACACGCTGGCCACGCGATCACCGGCGATCTGAACGCCGTCGATCCGCGTGTTCTCAACGATCTCGACGCCGGACTCCACGAGCTTTGAGTGCAGAGCCTGGGTGAAGCCGCCAGGGTCGAGATGCAACTCCTTCGGGTAGAAGAGGCCACCGCGCACGCTGTCATTGAGCAGGGGCTCGTGAACGTGCAGGTCGTCGCCGAGCAGCGTGACCGGGTCTACACCGAACCGCTTGGTCAGGTCGATGTAGTCGAGGTGTTCCTTCATCAGAGCAGGGTCTTTGAAGGCTATGAGCATGCCTTCGTGATGCAACTCGTAATCGAGGCCGTCGGCCCGGTACTCGTCGAAGAGGTGGACGGTGTCCGCGGCGAGCTTGAGGTCTGCCTCGAACCCGGCCCGCTGCGCCTTCGCGTTGGAAGCTCGGAACATGCCGTACATGAATGAGAGGAAGTCGGGCTTCACCGACGGCTTGATGTACAGCGGGCTATCGGCTTGAGTCATCCATTTCAGCGCCGAGGACACGACACCCGGCCCGGGAACCGGCAAGGAATCGCCAGGTACCACCCAGCCGGCGTTCACGGCGCTGGCCCCGAGCCCCGTGGCTCGGGCATCGACGAGAGTGACTGTCTCACCCTCGCGGACGAGGTGGTAGGCCGTGGTGAGACCGATGACGCCGCCGCCGATCACGACTGTGTGCACCCTGGAATCCCTTTCGAACCGCACTTCCCACGTGCGTGACCATGCGGTCGTCCTCGTCGATGTCCTCGACCGTGGTGACCGGCTCAGCCCGGACGTGAGGTCGCAATCACCTCAGACGGGCAGCACGTCGCGCCGGTAGGGAAGGCGCGTCGCGCCCGGCGTCAGCGTGCGAAGGCCTCCGTCATCAGCGCCTCCTGCTGGGCGGCGTGTGCCTTGGACGAGCCGGTGGACGGTGAGGCAGACGCGGGCCTGGAGACCAGCCGCATCGTGTCGACGCCGATAGCCTCGGGCAGGGACAGGAGCAAGTGCCCCCAGGCACCCTGATTGGCCGGCTCCTCCTGCACCCACACGAACTCAGCGCCGGGGAACGGCGAGAGCGCCTCGTGCCAGTAGCGTGCGTCGAGCGGGTACAGCTGCTCGGCGCGGATGATCGCGGTTCGGGTGTCTCCGATCTTCTCGCGCTGGGCCAACAGATCCCAGTAGACCTTGCCTGCGCACGCGATCACTCGGTCGACCCTGTTCGCATCGATAGCGGTGTCGGGAATGACCGGCTGGAAGTGTCCCGACGTGAAGTCCTCCACCGGACTTACCGCGTGCTTGTTGCGCAGCATCGACTTGGGGGTGAAGACCACCAGTGGCCGCCGCGGGCGGGCGTAGGCCTGCCGACGGAGGAGATGGAAGTACGACGCCGGGGTCGAGGGCATGGAAACGGTCATGTTCGACTGGGCGCACAGTTGCAGATAGCGCTCGATCCGCGCCGAGGAGTGGTCGGGACCCTGGCCCTCATAGCCGTGCGGCAGCAGCAACGTCACCGACGAATGCTGGCTCCACTTCTGCTCCGACGAGGAGATGAACTCGTCGAGGATCGTCTGGGCGCCGTTGGCGAAGTCACCGAACTGTGCCTCCCACAGCACCAAGGCGTCCGGGCGTTCCACCGAGTAGCCGTATTCGAAACCGAGCGCGGCGTACTCGCTGAGCATGGAGTCGTATACCCAGAACCGTGCCTGGTCCTTGCTCAGGTACAGCAGGGGAGTCCACTCCTGGGCATTGCGGCGGTCGATGAGCACCGCCTGGCGCTGCACGAACGTGCCCCGGCGGGAGTCTTGCCCGGTCAAGCGCACCGGCACGCCTTCGATGAGCAGTGACCCGAAGGCGATGAGCTCGCCCATGGCCCAGTCGATACCGCCGTCGCGCGTCATCGCGGAGCGCTTCTCGAGCACCGGCCGCAGCTTGGGGTGCACCGTGAACGTGGCGGGCGGTGAGACATGTGCATCGCCGATGCGCTTGAGCACCTCGGGCTCGATCGCCGTCCGGCGCCGTTCGAGGTCGAGGGCTGCGGCCTCCTGCTGGGCGCGCGGCTGCTCCAGGCCTGCCCCGACGGGACTGGCCAAGGACTCCCGGGTCTCGGCGAACACCCGCTCGAGCTGGGCTTGGTAGTCCTTCAGTGCGGCGTCGGCCTCTTCCGGCGTGATGTCGCCACGACCGATGAGCGACTCGGTGTAGATCTTGCGCACCGAGCGCTTTCCCTCAATGAGGTTGTACATCTGGGGCTGGGTCATCGACGGGTCGTCGCCCTCGTTGTGGCCACGGCGGCGGTAGCACACCATGTCGATGACGACGTCCTTGTCGAACTCCTGCCGGTATTCGAAGGCGAGTTGGGCGACCCGCACACACGCCTCGGGGTCGTCGCCGTTCACGTGGAAGATCGGGGCCTGCACCATCTTCGCGACGTCGGTGCAGTAGTAGGACGAGCGGCTCGACGTGGGAGCGGTGGTGAAGCCGACCTGGTTGTTGACGATGACGTGCACGGTGCCGCCGGTGCGGTACCCGCGCAGCTGCGAGAGGTTGAGCGTCTCGGCCACCACGCCCTGGCCGGCGAAGGCAGCGTCACCGTGCATGAGCACAGGCAGCACCGGGAACGACTCGCCGGCCCGGTTCAGCCGGTCTTGCTTGGCCCGCACGATGCCTTCGAGCACCGAGTTGACGGCCTCGAGGTGCGACGGGTTTGCCGCCAGGTAGACCTTGGTGGAATTGCCCGCTTCGTTGGTGAAGTTGCCCTCGGTGCCGAGGTGGTACTTGACGTCGCCCGAACCCTGCACCGAACGGGGGTCTTGCGCGCCTTCGAACTCGCGGAAGATCTGCCCGTACGACTTGCCTGCGATGTTGGCCAGCACGTTGAGCCGACCGCGGTGCGGCATGCCGATGCAGACCTCCTCGAGGCCCTCGTCGGCCGACAACGACAGCAACTCGTCGAGCAGCGGGATGATGGTCTCGCCACCCTCGAGGCTGAATCGCTTCTGGCCCACGAACTTGGTCTGCAGGAAGGTCTCGAAGGCTTCGGCCGCGTTGAGCCGGCGCAGGATGCGCAACTGGTCTTCGCGCTTGGCCTTGACGTACGGCTGCTCGACCCTGGCCTGAATCCAGGCCCGCTGCTCCGGGTCTTGGATGTGCATGTACTCGATGCCGATGGTGCGACAGTAGGAGTCACGCAGCACACCCAGAATGTGACGCAGCTTCATCACCGGGTGGCCACCGAAGCCTCCGGTGGGGAACTCGCGGTCGAGATCCCACAGGCTCAGGCCGTGCGTCTGCACGTCGAGGTCGGGATGGCGGCGTTGGCGGTACTCCAACGGGTCGGTGTCGGCCATCAGGTGGCCGCGCTCGCGGTAGGCGTGAATCAGCTCGACCACCCGCGCGGTCTTGTTGACCTCGTCTTCCTTGGAGAAGCGCTTGTCGACCGCCCAGCGCACCGGCTCATAGGGAATGCGCAGCGAACGGAAGATGCGATCGTAGAAGCCGTCTTCACCCAGCAGCTTCGTCTGCAGGATGCGGAGGAAGTCGCCGGACTGCGCACCTTGGATGATGCGGTGGTCGTAGGTGGAGGTCAGAGTCACGATCTTCGAGACGCCCAGGTCGGCCAGCGTGCGGTCGCTGGCGCCGGCGAACTCGGCCGGGTACTCCATGGCCCCGACACCGATGATGGCGCCCTGGCCGACCATGAGCCGCGGCACCGAGTGCACCGTGCCGATCGTGCCTGGATTGGTGAGCGAGATGGTGGTGCCCTGGAAGTCTTCGACGCCGAGCTTGCCCGCACGGGCCCGCTTGATCACGTCTTCGTAGGCGGCCCAGAACTCGGCGAAACTGAACTTGTCGGCCTGCTTGATGGAGGGCACCAGCAACTGCCGGGAACCGTCTTCCTTCGCCAGGTCGATGGCGATGCCTAGATTCACCGCCGAGGGCCGGCGGACGCCAGGCCTGCCGTCGATCTCGAAGAATGCGGTGTTCATCTCCGGCATGTGCGCCAGCGCTTCGACGATGGCGAAGCCGATCAGGTGCGTGAACGAGACCTTTCCGCCGCGGGCGCGTGCCAGGTTGGAATTGATCACGATGCGGTTGTCGATCAGGAGCTTGGCCGGAATGGCGCGCACCGACGTGGCCGTGGGCACGGTGAGGGAGTCGGCCATGTTGGTCACGATGCGTGCGGCGGGCCCGCGCAGTTTCTCGGTGGTGGCAGGCCCCTCCTTCTCGAGTTCCGGCACCTTCGGACGGGGCACGTCTCGGGCACTGGGCATGGCGTTCATCAGGGGGGCCTCATACGACGTTGGGACGACGGCGGAATGGGGGGCACCGGCGGAGGCCGGGCTGGGAGCGTCGGGGTCGGGGGCTGCGGTGACGGCGACTCGGGCAGCAGGCCGCGGCCCGTCGGCCCGTTCGGCCGAGCGGGCGCTGCGCACCTTGGCGATCTCGTTTTCTTGCGCGACGTGGGTGAGGTGAGCGCCAGGTGCGGACGGCGCCCCGATGCGACCGCCGTTGCGTTCGTATTCGTCGAAGTAACCCCACCAGGCAGGGTCTACCAGCGTCTTGTCTTTGTGGTATTGGGCGTAGAGCTCATCTACCAGCCACTCGTTGACGCCATAACCCTCTGGCGCGGCCGACGACGGGGTCTCGGAGTTTGTCACGTCCAGAGTCGCCCTTCCGCACTGTATTCCCGCTGCGCTGTCTTTGCTCGCTGCACTGTCTTTGCTCGATGTGCTTTCTTTGCTCGACGCACTGTCTGTTCTCGACGCACTATCTGTTCTTGACGCACTGTCTGTTCTCGACCTGATCCTCGTTCTGGAGTGATCGGCTGCCGTTCAGCAAGAAACGCGGCGTTCGTCGAACGTGGGTTCACCGAACACCTGCGGTTCGCCCCGAACACCTGCGTATGCCAGCAGAACTGCTGCCTACCCACCTGGACACACTAGACCGTGGCACCGACTTGCGTCTGCGCGGGCAGCCGTACAACCATCCGTGCCCCCACGTCGGAGTCGCCTACCTGGATCGTGCCGCCATGCAGCCGCACCGCCCAACGGGCGATGGCCAGGCCCAGACCCGTGCCGCCGCCCGAGGATTGAGTGGCCCCTGCCCGGTGGAACCGTTCGAAGACCCGTGATCGTTCGGCCGGGGCGATGCCTGGCCCTTCGTCGCACACCTCGAGAACGACACTCGGTGCGCCTCCCACCGGATCGGGCTCGGCGTAGGCCCGGACGAGCACCGTGCTGCCTGAGGGGCTGTGCCGGGCGGCGTTGTCAAGCAGGTTGAAGATCACCTGATGCAGTCGCGCCTGGTCGGCCGGGAGCGTGAGGTCGGGTGGTTCTACTTGCAACTGCCAGTTGACGACCCGGTTGACGCCGGCGCTGACCATGCGCGCCTCATCGATGGCGTTGTCGAGGAAGACCTCGACCGGCAACTCCATGATGTGCAACGGCACCGCGCCGGCCTCCAGCCGCGACAGATCGAGCAGTTCTTTGACGAGCTCTCCGAGTCGTTCGGTCTGGGTCAGGGCCATGCGCAACGTCTCCGGGTCTGCCTCGGTGACTCCGTCGACCAGGTTCTCCAAGGTTGCGCGCAGGGCGGCCACGGGCGTGCGCAACTCGTGGCTCACGTTGGCCACGAGGTCGCGCCGCTGTTGGTCTACCTCGGCCAGGTCGGCGGCCATCCGATTGAAGGCCTCCGCAAGCTGCCCCACCTCGTCGTGGCTGGTGGCGCGCACCCTGCTGGAGTAGTCGCCCGTGGTCATGCGTTTGGCGGCCGCCGTCATCTCGCGCAGCGGCGAGGTCATGCCCCTGGCGAGCAGCTGGGTGATGAGCAGCGATCCGAGCACCGCGCCGGGCAGCGTGTAACGCGGGCCCACGCCGTCGCGATAGAGCGCCCAGGTGATGACCACCGAGGCGGCCACGCTGGCCGCCACGAGCAGGCCGAACTTGACCTTGATCGAGCGGATCGGGTCGAGCGGGCGCACGTCCGTCAGCCGGGAACGCATGGCGGGCTCACGTGTCGTCGGGGGTGACGTCGAGGGCGTAGCCCACCCCGTGCACCGTGCGGATCAGGTCGGGGCCGAGCTTGCGCCGCACGGCCTTGACATGGGAATCGACCGTTCGGGTGCCCGAGGCGTCGGCCCAGTCCCACACCTCGGCCAGCAACCGCTCACGGGTGAGCACGGCCTTGGGTTCGTGGGCCAGACAAACAAGGAGATCGAACTCGGTAGGAGTGAGATGTACCGTCTGGCCCGCGCGACGGACCCGGCGCTCGCGTTCGTCGATCTCTACGTCGCCGAAGCGCAGGGGGGCGTCGGTGGGAGTGTGTGCCAGCGTGTTGGCCCGCTCGACCCGGCGCAGCAGAACCTTCACCCGGGCCACGAGCTCGCGCATGGAGAACGGTTTGGTCATGTAGTCGTCGGCGCCCACGCCCAGGCCGACGAGCAGGTCGGTCTCGTCGTCGCGGGCCGTCAGCATGAGCACCGGCACCGGGCGCTCGGCCTGGATGCGGCGGCACACCTCGTGCCCGTCTACGCCCGGAAGCATGACGTCGAGCACCACGAGGTCGGGCTGGGTGGTGCTGGCGACCCGAATGGCAGTGGTGCCGTCGTGCACCGCGGTGGCGTGCCAGCCCTCGCTCCGCAGCCGGGTGACGACCGCCTGGGCGATGGCCGGTTCGTCTTCGACGACCAACACGTTGACGGGGCGCAGTGGGACGGGGCGCTGGGGGGATGGGCTGCTCACGCTTGTCAGCGTAGGCGCGACCACTGACAACGGCCTGAATGCGAGACCATTTTGTGCTCGCTTGTACCAGATTTAGCTCGGGTTGAGCTCAGATTCTGCTCAGGATCTCGACAAGCTCCGGACACGAAGTGCTCTTCCGGGTTCGGACGTGGGCGGTGCATCTCCTAGCCGTAGTGCCGTTTCGGCTAGAGGTGCGGGAGTGGGTGTCAACCCGGATTTCGGCGTTGCGTCTGGGGAGGAAGCCGCAGCCTTTGGAGGATGGTGCATCACAGTCTTGCCGACTTCTGAGCCGATCTTTCGACATCAGACGCCTGACCCGCTGCCAACGCGGGGATATACCGCGGCCGGCACCACTCAACGACCCCAACCCCTACTCCGGCGCTCCACCCGGTGCCAACCGCGGCGAATACACCGCGAACGGCACCACCCAACGACCCTGGACGGTGATGCGTCGAGTCCGGCTTCGACAGGGCTGTGAAAGGGGGTCGGTTTCCGACGCTTTGGCAATGCCCCGCCGGACGGGGCATCGCCATAGCGCAGGAAAGCCCCCCTGCCCGCGACTATCGAAACCGCCTATTGCGGAAGACGCGGACAGGTTGACGCTTCCCCTCGCCAGGCTTCATCCGCCAGCTCCAGGCTCCACTCCTGTGCCGCTGGGCCGCCCGCTCGGCTGGGCCGCCCGCTCGGCTGGGCTGGCCGCTCGGCTGGGCTGCCCGCCTGGCTGAGCTCCACGAAGATCATGGCAATCGAACCTGACAGCTACCGAACGGCATTGACCCTAACCGGCCTTGCCCGGCCGCATGCCGATGATGGACGCGGTGCGCCGGGCCGTTCGCCCGACCGCTGTCGGTGCGACCAGGTACTTTTCTCGGCGTGCGATTCCTCGATGGTCACCACCCCACTCACGACCTGACCTACTCCGACGTCTTCCTCACCCCGACGCGTTCAGACGTCACATCACGCCTCGACGTCGACCTGGCCAGCACCGATGCCACCGGCACCACGATCCCGGTGGTGGTGGCCAACATGACCGCCGTCACCGGTCGCCGGATGGCCGAGACGGTGGCCCGGCGGGGCGGCGTCGCGGTGTTGCCCCAAGACCTGCCGCACGATGTGGTGGCAGACGTGGTGGCATCGGTCAAGGGCAGCCACCGGGTGTACGACACCGCGCTCACAGTGAGCCCGCACCAGACGGTCACCGACGCTCTCCACCTCATTCCCAAGCGTGCCCACGGCGCCGTCGTGGTGGTCGACGAGGCAGGCCGCCCGGTAGGCATGATCACGGAGTCAGACTGCACAGGCGTAGACCGGTTCACCCAGGTGCGCACAGTGATGACTCCACATCCGCTCACGCTGCAGGCCGAAGACCTCGAGGCCGAGGGCGGCCTGCGCGGAGCCTTCGCCACCTTGCACGACGCCCGCCGGTCGGTGGCCCCCGTGGTGCGCGACGGCAGGCTCGTCGGATTGCTCACCCGCACCGGCGCGCTGCGCTCCACCCTCTACCGGCCGGCGATCGACGACCAGGGCCGGCTGCGCATCGCTGTGGCCATCGGCATCAACGGAGATGTCGCGGGCAATGCCAAGGCTGTGCTCGAGGCGGGCGCCGATGTGCTCGTGGTCGACACGGCCCACGGTCATCAGGAGAAGATGCTCACAGCGTTGGCGGCCGTTCGAGCCCTCGACCCGGGCGTGCCGGTGGTCGCGGGCAACGTGGTGAGCGCGGCCGGCACCCGAGACCTCATCGCGGCCGGCGCCGACATCGTGAAGGTGGGTGTGGGCCCGGGTGCCATGTGCACCACCCGGATGATGACGGCCGTCGGACGTCCCCAGTTCTCCGCTGTGCTGGAGTGTGCCGAGGCGGCGGCCGGTCTCGGCAAGCACGTGTGGGCCGACGGCGGCGTGCGGCATCCACGCGACGTGGCGCTGGCCCTGGCCGCCGGCGCCAGTCAGGTGATGGTGGGTTCGTGGTTCGCGGGCACGTACGAGAGCCCTGGCGACCTGATGCGCGACGAGCGCGGCCGGGAATACAAGGAGTCGTTCGGCATGGCCTCGGCGCGGGCTGTGGCAGCGCGTACTAGCGGCGACGATGCGTTCGATCGGGCGCGAAAGGGGCTCTTCGAGGAGGGCATCTCCTCGTCCAGGATGTTCATCGACCCGGCCCGCCCGGGAGTCGAAGACCTCATCGACCAGATCACCTCGGGCGTGCGCAGCGCGTGCACCTACACGGGCGCCCGGTCGCTGGCCGAACTTCACGAGCAGGCGGTCGTGGGCGTGCAGACCAGCGCTGGTTACGAGGAGGGCCGTCCGCTGCCGGGCGGTTGGTGAAACCCGCTCGGCGGTCGGTGCCGACGAGGCTCATTCCGAGGCCGTCGCAGCATGGCTCGGCCCGTGTGATTGGATCGCGATATGGCTTCGATCACGTTCAAGGGCAATCCCATCAGCACAGTCGGCGAACTCCCGGCCGTCGGCTCCACCGCGCCGGAGTTCAGCCTCGTCGGCTCCAACTTGTCGGAGGTCTCGCACGGCGACTTCGCCGGCAGGACCCTGGTGCTCAACATCTTTCCGAGTCTCGACACGGGTGTCTGCGCCGCCAGCGTGCGCACCTTCAACCAGAAGGTCGCCGGCAACGACCAGGTGGCGGTGCTCAACGTGTCGGCCGACCTGCCGTTCGCGCAGGCACGGTTCTGTGGTGCCGAGGGCATCGAGAACGTCTCGAGCGCCTCGGCCTTCCGGTCTGACTTCGGCGAGGTCTACGGCGTCACGATGACCGAGGGCCCGCTACGTGGCCTGCTGTCGCGGGCAGTCGTCGTGGTCACCCCCGACGGCACGGTCTCCTACACCCAGCAGGTGCCCGAGATCGGTCAGGAGCCCGACTATGACTCGGCGCTGGCGGCCGTCGAAAGCTGATCGGTCGCAACGAGTTTCACGCTCTCCACACAGACCCCGGGCCGGTTCGGCCCGGGGTTTGGTCATCCGCTGTCGGTGGCTTTGCCTAGACTTGCCGGGTGCTGCTGGAGTGGGTGTTGCTGGGGGTGGGCGTGCTGCTCACGCTCGCCACGGGGGTGTTCGTGGCAGCCGAGTTCTCCCTCATCACCCTTGACCGGCCCGATGTCGAACGCGAAGCCCAGAGCTCGGCCGCGGCCGCTAGTGTCCTGGCCGGCCTCAAGACGCTCTCCACCCAGCTGTCTGGCGCTCAGGTGGGCATCACGATCACCACGTTGCTCGTGGGCTACCTCGTGGAGCCATCGCTGTCGCGGCTGCTGCAACCATTGCTGGTCGACGTAGGGCTGAGCGCAGGTAGTGCCGCCCCCGTCGCCGTGGCCCTGGGCATGGTGCTTGCCACCGCGGTCTCCATGCTGGTGGGGGAGTTGGTGCCTAAGAACCTGGCGATCGCCGGGCCTATGGCCACAGCGCTGTGGGCAGTTCCCGTGCAGCGAGCGTTCACCTGGGTCTTCCGGCCGGTGATCGCGGTACTGAACGGATCGGCCAACCGCGTGCTGAGGTCGTGGGGCATCGAACCGCAGGAGGAGCTATCGTCCGGGCGCTCGCCCGAAGAGCTAGTCTTCCTCGTCAAGCGCTCAGCCGAAGCGGGCACTCTCGACGAAGGCACGGCCAATCTGGTCGCCCGATCCATCGGCTTCTCCGAGCACAGCGCGAGTGACGTCATGACTCACCGCGTCGACGTCGCGACGGTGGAGGAGTCGGCCACGGCGGAAGACGTGGTGCGGGTGGCCGCCGAGACCGGGCACTCGCGATTTCCGGTGGTGGGCGACGGCATCGACGACATCGTCGGCGTCGTCCATATCAAGTGGGCGGTCGCGGTCCCGCGCGCCCGCCGGTCGGAGGCGCACGTGGGCGCCCTGATGGCAGAGCCGCTGCGGGTGCCGGAGACGCTCCGGCTCGACCCGCTGTTGCTGCAACTGCGCACCCAGGGCCTGCAGATGGCCGTGGTAACCGACGAGTACGGCGGCACGGCCGGGGTGGTCACCCTCGAAGATCTCGTGGAGGAGCTCGTGGGCGAGGTCGTCGACGAGCACGATCAGGAAGACCCGCGCCTGGAGCCGTCGCTCGACGGCTCGGTGCTGGTGCCGGGCGACATGCGTCCGGACGAGATTCGCGACGGCATCGGCGCGCCGGTGCCCGACCGTCCCGACTACGAGACGGTCGCCGGCTTCGTTCTCGACGAACTCGGTCGCCTCGCCGTGGTGGGCGACGAGGTGCGGGCCGGTGAGTGGCTGCTCAGGGTCGAGGCGATCGCCGTTCGCCGCATCGAATTGATCAGGTTGCGACACGACCCCCTCCCCGAAGCAGAGGACGACGAATGAACCTGCTCCTGGGGTTGGTGCTGCTTGTGGGCAACGCCTTCTTCGTGGGTGCCGAGTTCGCCATCATGTCCGCGCGGCGTACGCAGATCGAACCGCGCGCGGCGGCTGGCAGCACCGCTGCGCGCACTGCCTTGCACGCGATGGAGAACGTCTCGCTCATGTTGGCTGCCTGCCAGCTGGGCATCACCGTGTGTTCCCTAGGTTTGGGTGCCGTGGCGGAGCCTGCCCTGGCCCACCTGCTCGCGGTGCCGTTCGAGGTCTTCGGGGTGCCCACCGAACTCATCCACCCCATTGCGTTCGCCCTGGCCTTGGCCCTGGTGGTGTATCTGCACGTGGTGGTGGGCGAGATGGTGCCCAAGAACCTTGCCATCGCCCTGCCCGAGCGGGCGGCCTTGCTCCTGGCGCCCCCCTTGGTCTGGGTGTCACGAGTGCTGCGCCCGGTGATCTGGTTGCTCAACACCCTGGCCAACCTGATGCTGCGTGCTCTCGGGGTCGAAGCACGCGACGAAGTGGCCTCCACCTACACGGTCGAGCAAGTGCAGGCCATCGTCGACTCCTCCCGTGAGGAAGGCCTGATCGGCGATGGCCGACTGATGACAGAGGCCTTGGAGTTCAGCGATCACGTGGCCTCCGACGTCATGATTCCAATTTCCGAACTGGTCACCCTCGACCTTTCCGCGAGCCCGGCCGACGTGGAGGACTGCGTCCGCCGGCACGGGTTCTCGCGCTACCTGGTGCGTCTCGGCGAGCGACTCATCGGCTATGTCCACGTCAAGGATGTGCTCGGCGTCGATGACGCGAGCTACCACCAGCCCATGCAGCAGTCGGTGGTGCGCTCCTTCACGGATATCTCCGCCGCCGCCGAGGTCGAGGAGGTGCTGGCCGCTATGCAGATCTCCCGGGGTCACCTGGTGCGGGTGGTAGACGGTCATGGCGGGCAGCTCGGTGTGGTCTTTCTTGAAGACGTTCTCGAAGAGCTGGTCGGTGAGATAAGTGACGAAGCTCAAGACAGCCGGGCTCGCCGGCATCGCCACTGAAGATCGGACGGCTGCGTCGCTCAGCATGAGTTCTTCGGATGTGCAACGGGTTTCAGCACAATCGCCCCACTCCGCGACGCGCCCGAGCGTGGGATAGTCCGCAATCGCGCAGAACGCGAGACGGGCCTGTGCGCGGCGTCGATTTGACGTCACGACACGCTGCGCTGTTACGCTCCCGTGACTTTGCCGTTACCCCATGTGGGGGGAAAAGGTAACTCCGCGTGGTTGCGGAGTGGCCGCCAACCTGTGGAGGACCCACGAGTGCCGCTGTTCAAGCTCGATGCTCGACGTGCCCGCACCACCGCCGATCATCGTCCGGGTGAGTGCGTGCCGGTTCCGGATCCTCGAGGACGACGCACGCTGCGTGCCTCCCTGGTGGTCACGGTGAGTGCTGCCGCCATCGTCGCCCCGGCGCTCACCCTGCACGGTGTCGGCGTGTCTGCCCGAGGTGCGCAGGCGTCCGAGACTCCTCGTGCCAGCGCGACGCTGCCGCCGGTGCCGTTCACTACCGTGCAGCCCGACGCCGAACCGGAGCCAGCACCCGCAGAATTCCAATCGACGCAGCACATCGTGCTCAGTGCGGCCGAGCTTCAGGCCCTGCAGGCGCAAGGCCTGGCTGCAGCGGCCAACCAGGCGCACGCGGTGGTGCCGAACTGCAGCGGCAACGTGACCGATCCCAACGCGGCCAACAGCAGACTCGCTCCTGCTGACCTGTGCGTGCTGCCCTGGACCGACGGCAAGCAGGTGCGCGCCGACGCGGCGCTCGCTTTGGGCCGTCTCAATGCGGACTACTTTGCAGCCTTCGGCACCGATCTATGCGTCAACTCCGCTTACCGCAGCTACGACCAGCAGGCACAGGTCAAGGCTGAGCGGCCCGGGCTGGCGGCCCCGGCCGGCCTCAGCAACCACGGCTGGGGTCTGGCCGTGGACCTCTGCGCCGGCGTCCAGGACGACACCTCGCCGCAGTGGGCCTGGATGGTGGCCAACGCTCCGGCGTACGGCTGGGACAACCCGGCCTGGGCGCGGGCCGGTGGCACGGGTCCGCACGAGCCGTGGCACTTCGAATACGTCTCGGCCGTGGCGGTGCAGAAGGCTGCCCAAGCCGCCCAGGCTGCTCCGACGTCCACCGCGTCGACAGTTCGCAAGGCGACGAAGAGGACCTACTCTCGGCACGGCTGAGTCACGCTCGGCTGGGACGGCCCTACAGCGGTAGTTGCCGTCCCAGAGCTGGGTCTGAGGACTGGTAGAGTTCTGCGTCGTTGGCCTGATCGGCCCCCGTAGCTCAGGGGATAGAGCGCCGCCCTCCGGAGGCGGAAGCGCAGGTTCGAATCCTGCCGGGGGCACTACAAGGATGGGACCGGGTTGAGGTCCCGCTGCGGACAACACCGGGCCCGTTGCCGTCACCTTTCTGTTGGTGAGATGGTTTCGGTGGCTGCCAGGCTGTGATCGTGGCGGCGTTGTGGGCTGCCTGGGTGGTGGCTGTGATCGTGGGGCCGGTCAGGGTCACGCGGCAGGCGACGGTGTTGGTGTCGCGGTTGTAGTGGATCTCCAGCCGGAGGGCTTCGAAGAGCGTGCGGGTGAGCTCTTCGGGGAGCCGGGTCAGCTCGATCCGGGTGTGACGGGCAGGCTGTCGATCAGGTCCCGGTTGGGTGTCTGGTGGAGGCGCTGCTCGGCGTCGGCCAGCTGGGCCTGCAGGTCGTGTTTGCGGGCGCGGAGCTCGGCCCGGCGTTGGGTGATGCGCGGGTCAGGTCCGGGTCGGGGTCATCGACCAGTTCCAGGTTCCGGATGATCCGCCGGATCTTGGTGTCGGTGTCGTCGATACTCCGGCGCAGCGTGGTGAGCTGCTGTTCCCGTTCCTGCCGGGCGCTCTGGTCGAGGTGGCGCAGGTGCGCGTCGAGCAGGTGCCGGCGGTAAGCACCGAAGACGTGCTCGGCAAGGAACTCCTTGAGCTTGTCGATCAGCACGTCCTCACGCAGGAAGTAGCTGCCTCCGCTGGCGTGGTCGGGTGGGAGGTAGCCCTTCTTGGGCGCGCACACGTAGTAGGCGCTGCGGCGGCGGGTCTTTCCGAACATCCGCCGCCCACACAGCTGGCAGCACAGGTAGGTGCGGAACAGGTAGGAGCGCCGAGTGTGCGGATGCCGGTTGGGTTCGGGGGTGCTGCGGAAGCCGAACCGGTGTCCGCTGATCTGTTGGACCTGGATGAAGGTGTCCAGATCGACCAGGACGTCGTGGACGGGCTGGGGTGACCACACCCACGCCGACAAGGGGTTTGCGGTGTTGCCGCCGGATTTGCGGGCGCGGCGGTTCCAGACCATGTGCCCGGTGTACTTCGGGTTGGTCAACACGTCCCACGTTGGAGTAGGTCCACCGCCCGACCGCCCGCGCTGGGTCGACCGGGGTGGGCGGATTCGTGACAGCGTCGAGGTTGAGCCGGTCGGGCGGCGGCAACCCTCGAGAGCACGTGTCGGTAGGCCCGAACCGCCGCCGCCACTGGCCTCCGCGACATCATGAGAGCCTCGCGGTTGACCGAACTCAGCGGCGCCTACGCCTCGTCGGGCGCGGCAGTGACAGGGACGGCCGGATACTGATGCAGTACGAGCACCCCAACCCTGGTCGCTGCGGCCCTGGCCACCGGGGCGGCCGACCTTCGTCGCAGGCAACGATGCGCTGCGCCTCTGGAACACCTACGCCGCCAACGACGAGCACAGCGCCCCTACCGACCATCTGCTCGACGACGTCGCCGCCGCCCGTCACCTGGTCGACAATCCTCCCCGGGGCGGCGTCCTCTTCCCCGAGGATCCCGTCGCCGCGGTAGCCGCCGCAGCAATCGTCGCCGCTGCCCACGGCCGCGCGGGCATATCAGCTGACGATCTTCGCTGGTGCGCGAGGGTACTGCTCACCGCGGCAGCCAAGCTGCAACTCGATGCCATGACCTATCACGGAACTGTGTTCCCCGAGGCGCGGACAGGTCCGCCGCAGCCGCGTCGCCACTCCTGTTCGGCCACGACTACGAGCTGCCCAACGCCCCGGGCCGAGTAGTCGAGTAGGTTGCCGGACTCGGTCCGGTCCCTGCGGGTCGCTCCGCCGGCTTCGTCGGCCGACACCGCGGTGCTGAAGCGCTACCGGATTCAGCGCCGCCTGATGTTGTTCTTCCACCAGACCGTGGCCGCATCACCAGCCTCGCTGCCGTGCGACCGCTACGGCAACCGATCCGCAGTCGGCACACTGATCAAATCCAACGCCTCAGCCGAAATCTCAAATTCAGAATGCTTGAACCAAATACCTTCCACACTGGGGTTACTCGACCAATTTCCAGCCCTTATTTCTGAGATCATGCATTGCTTTGCCAAATTCATATAAGGTGTTTTCTTCGCGAATGATCTCGAGAACAACATTACTTACTCCGCATGTTGCTTCGACGGCATCGCCCAATCCTTCAAAATCTACCACTCCCGTGCCGATTGGATCATGGCCCCATGTCTCCGTACCCGTATCAGAAATATGCACAAGTGCAATAGATTCTTGATTTGAGAGCAAACCCGCTACGGGATCCTCCCCTATGTAAGCAGCATTGGCGACGTCGTACACGATCTTGAGTACATCATCGTTGATCGTACTGACGATGCCCGCCAGGTCTCGGATGGTAGGAGTGAAGCAGTAAGGAGTATTCTCTATAAGGAGTCGTGTGCCGGCCTGTTCGGCCAGTGGAATCAAACTATCCAAACTCTCATACATCCACCCATAAGCCTTTTCGAGTGGAGGTGAAATCATAGGGCGTCTTGTGCCGGAGGATATCACAACTTCGGGGACATCCCAAGCTACAGCCAAGTCAATCACCGACTTAACGTGTTCAATACTTCTGAGGCGCATACTAGCGCCAGGGCTAGCCAAGTTGATGTCATATCCACCGGCGTTCAGCGATCTAATTCTCGCGTCGTACTCACTGAGCTTTGCTCTAATGGCCGAGCGCTCCGAGATGGATATCTCATCCGGCCAACAATGTGGGGAGCTAATCGGAACCTCAAAAGTCTTATACCCATTGTCGACCAATTCCGTAATTGCGTCGATTGCCGTAGACGACCATAGGTACGAAAACGTATTAATAATCATATCGAAACAGCCTATCAGTTAAATGCCTACTGAAATAACGTACGCCATACATAAGGCGAATTGTGACCTTGATCAATAGAGCCTTGAAGGAGCCCTTGCCGTGATGGAGACGACCTGATCGAGCCGGGAACGACGTCGGGTCGTCGCCGTCACTTCTTGGCGTGGCTGCTCCAGACGCGTCCGGGTTGCTCGTCGGTGGGGAGCCCGGCGACGGCGAGGATGCGTTCGAGGAGGATCTGGGTCTTCACCGCGTCAGCCCCGGACGTCAAGGGCTCACCGCGGTCCCGGACGCGGTCCAGGAAGTGGTGAACCGCTCCGGCGAAGCCGAACGTCTGCGTCGCCGTCGCCCAGCCGAAAGCCTCGGGCGACATCTCGCGCACGGTCGTCCCGTCGGGCCGGCTGATCGAGATCCGGTCGGGCGCGGTGACGTTCGCGCTCGCCCCGCCTCCGTAGGCGTCGAGCTTCTCGCTCCAGCCGCCGGCGTCGCGGGCCGCCACGAGCACGCCGGTGTGACCGTTGTCGAACCGGACGAGCGCGGCGCACGCCGTCCTCCTGCCAGCGGTCCTCACCGGCCGCGTGCGCACTGACCTCGACCGGCTCACCCCCGCAGTACCAGCGCAGCAGGTCGACCATGTGGATCGCGTTCTCGAAGGTGGCGCGGTACTCGGAGCCTGCGCGGTTCTTCTGGGCGACGCAGAAGCTCGCGCCGCTCTGCCCCGAGAGCCGCGCGACCGGCCTCGTAGACCGGAGCGAAGCGCCGATTGAAACCGACCATGAGCACCCGTTCGCGTGCGGCGGCCAGCTCGGCGAGGGACTGCGCGTCGGACGCGCTCGTCGCCAGCGGCTTCTCGCAGAAGACGTCGACGCCGGCCTCCAGCGCGAGTCGCGTCGCTTGGACGTGCTCCGACCGGGGAGTGAGGACGAACAACGCGTCCAGCTCCTCCGTCTCGAGCATCGCCTCGACCGTCGGATAGGCACGGCGGAAGCCCCAGCGCTGCATTAGGGGCTGCGGGTCAGCCTTGCGGGTGACCAGGCCCCGCAGCTCCACGTCGTCGCGCGCGACGAGGGTCGGGAGCTGGGCGATGCTCGCGATGTTGCCGGCGCCCGCCACACCGATACGCAGCACGTCTGCACTCGTCATGCGGCCACCACCGTGGCGAGGATCTTGCGGAGCGCGAGTGCGGCGTCCTTGAAGCCGATCGCAGGGTCGGGCAGGTCCTGAGGATGCCACCGGTACTCGTACTCGAGCGAGAGCACGTCGTCGTAACCGCGGCGCACGAGCTCGGAGAGGATGTCTGGCCACGGGATGACGCCCGTACCGACGACCCGGGACCTGACGGCGCGTTCTTCGGCCTTGACCCGGGCGGTGTCCGAGGCCCGGAAGGGCGCCTCGGGGTCTGCGAATACCAGGTCCTTCACGTGCACGTGGCCGACGAGCTCGCCCTGGACGGCGAAGGCCTCCCGCCAGGTCTCGTCATGGGTGAAGGTCAGGTTGGCCTGGTCGTACAGCACGCGGACGGACGGCGGGAGCCGACCTCGCGGACGAGCCGCGCGCGGTATCGGCCGCGGTCTGCGTCATGGTGCCGAAGTGGTTCTCGACGCACAGCACGACGCCCGGCATCCGCGGCCTCGGGCGCGAGGACGGTCAGCGCCGCTGCGCAGCTGCTCCCAGTGCCGGGCGTCATCGGTGTCTCCCGGGTGCCAGGAGCCGGCGTACACCCGGACGCGGGTCGCACCGACGGTGTGCGCGGCCTCGAGGCATGCGCGGAACTCGTCGATCCCCTGCTGCCAGCTCGCCGCGTCGAGGCTGTTGATCGAGGTCGTGTACGGGGTGAGCGCGACGATCGGGATACCTTCGGCGTCGGCGATAGCGGCGGCCCGCTGCGCAGACCGTGGGTCCGACGGGCTGATGGCCGCCGGGTAGTCGTCCTGGTAGATGACTTCGGCGGCGTCGAGACCTGCCGTGCCGAAGAGGCAAAGCGCTTCGGCGAGGTCACGGCCCGGGGTTCCGAGCGTGTGTCCGGCGATGATCATAAGTGAGGGGTGCTCCTTCTTGGCGGGCGGTTCCAGTCCGCGGGGCCGACGAGGTTCGGGGGGTTCTGCACTCGGGAACGGTCCACGAGCTCCATCAGCAGGCCCCAGGGGGTGACGAAGTACGTCCAACGGTTGCCGGCCACGAGGGGGCTGTCGGGACCGACTTCCTTGCGGCCGCCGAGAACCCGAACGCCCGGGATCGTGCCGAGGTGGGCGATCGCCGCGTCGACGTCGTCGACGACGAAGCACAGGTGGTGACCGCCCCGGTCGCTGTGTCGAGGGTGCTGGCTCCGCTGGTCCACGGTCTGCCACTCGAACAGCTCGACGTTCAGGTTCGGCGGGAGCCGCAGCATCGCGAGCTCGAGGACAGCGTCCGGCGGGACGTCGAAGTGCGCCGGCATGAACGACGGGTCGGGACCGCGCTGGGAGCGGTAGAGCTCCTCCGCCCCGAGGACCTCGACGAAGAAGTGCACCGCCTCGTCCAGGTCCGGGACCGTGTACGCAGCATGGTCCACGTGCCGGAGCCCGGGCAGCAACCGGCCAGTCACCGGACCGGCCCGGTCGAGGAGCGGACGAGCAGCTGCGGCTGGAGCACCACGTGCTCGACCGGGCCGCCGTTCGCCGCCTGCTCGGCGAGACGGATCGCGAGGCGGCCCATCTCGGCGATGGGTTGCTGCACCGAGGTCAGCGGCGGGTTGCTGCGGGCGCCGAGCAGCAGACCGTCGAAGCCCACCACCGAGACGTCGCCGGGGACCGACATCCCCCGCGAGCCGAGCGAGCTGATGAGTCCGAAGGCGACCATGTCGTTGCCCGCGACGACGGCGGTCGGCCGCTCACGCAGGCTCATGAGCTCTTCTGCGGCACGTTCGCCTGCGCCGACGCCGATCCCGCTGCTGTCGAGCTCGATCGGCGTCATCCCGTGCTTCTCAGCCAGCGTCCGGTAAGCCTGGCGCCGGTCTGCGGCGGTGTGCGTCCCCGCGATCCCCGAGACGTAGGCGATGGAGATGTGCCCGAGCTCGAACAAGTGGTTCAACGCGAGCGCGATCCCTGTCGCGCTGTCGACGGTCACCGTGGATGTCTGGTCGCCAGACTCGACCCGGTCGATGACGACCAGCCGTTTTCCGAACCCCCGGGACTCGAACTCGGCGGGAAAGGCCCGGGCGTAGGGCGCGATCACCGCGAAAGGCGCGTACATCGCCTGCATGGCGTCGAGGTACCGGGCCGTCGCGTCCGGGTCATTCTCTGTCACGCATAGCACCAGCTGGTAGCCACGCTCCCCCGCGGCGGCCGTCATGGCCTTGGCGAGCTCAGCGAAGTACGGGTTGGTGATGTCGGGGACGACCAGAGGCACGAGGGTGCTGACCTTGGTTCGGAGCGCCTGGGCGAGCGGGCTCATCGTGTAGCCCATGGAGGCCGCGACCTGGCGGACGTGGTCCCGGGTCTCCCGTTTGACGGCCTCGGGACGCGAGAATGCCCGCGAGACCGTCGACTTGTGGACTCCGGCTGCCGCCGCTACCTCATCGATGCTGGGTGTGGACACCGGTTCTCCCCTGTCGGCCGTGCGCGTACGCGTCCCAGATGACGGCCATCGTGGTCTCGAGATCGCTGATCCGCGGAAGCTCCACGAAACCACGTCTCAGCTGCTCGGCCACCTGGTCGACGAATGTTCCGTACAACGGGTCGCTGTCCACGTCGATGAGTGCGGTCTCCGTGACGCCGTCGACGGAGGTGAACGACGCATTCCCGTCAGACCAGATGGTCGCGGTCCCCGCGGCGCCGATCCGCATGAAAGAGCAGTGCCGCTTGAGCGGCGACCCGGGGAACGCGTATCCCACCTCGATGGTGGCGATCCGTCCGTCGGCCGTGGTCAGCGTCATAGAGGCGTAGTCCTCGACGCTGCGGCCGTGCAGTATCGACGACAGGGCTGCCGTCACCGCTACTTCCTCTGCACCGGCCGAGCGGAGGAAGAGATCCACGAAGTGCGGAGCGAGGTTGACCATGCACCCGCCGCCGGCGCGCTCGACGTCGACCATCCACGGACTGCCGTTGACGGGGTAACGGTCGGGCGGGCCCGCGATGAACTGGACGCTCTCGTAAACCGAGCGGCCAGCCCTCGCCAGCCAGCGGTCGGTCGGACCGCCCCGCTGCACGAGTGGCACGGCGATTGGTACCCCGGCAGCGTCCGCGGCCGCCCGGACGTCGACCAGCTCCTGCAACGACACCCCGGCCGGCTTCTCCACGACGAGCGGGATGCGCCGAGCGACGAGAGCGAGACAGACCTCGCGCATCACGTCGTGCGGGACGAAGACGTACGCCAGCTCGGCGTCCCCGTGGGCCGCGAGCACTTCCTCCCAGGACGGAAAGAGAGGCGCGTCCCAGAGATCCGCAAGGTGCTTCGCGCGCGACGGGTCAGGGTCGCTGACCCCCACCACGTCGTGCTGCTCGGCGATCCGGTCTGCACACAGGGGCATATGCCAGTGCGACGCGCCGAGGATGATCGTCTTGGCCTTGTTCATTTCTGCGCACCACGGCGGCTGAGTATCCCAGCGGCGAGCTCGCTGGCCCGCAGAGCTTGGCGGCGCCCGACCAACGCACGATCACCGGGGCCATCGACAGCACCAGGAGCCCGGTCATCAGCGTCTCCGTGCGACGGCTGGGACAGCGCGTCGCAACGTACGCAGCGGGCATGCAGATCGCCCGGGCCGATGGTCATGGCCTCCCCATTAGATCGATTGCTGAGATCGGTTGCAGAAAAAAGTTAGACGGAGGACCACCTGCGTGTCAACCATGGCTCCGACGCGGGTCCGCAAACCCGCCGGAGAAGGGTTGGAGGCGACTCGAGCTGGTGGGGCGGGGTGTGCCCCTACTTCACGCGACCAGCGGTGAGGCCGGCGACGATGCGGCGCTGGAACAGCAGCACCGCAATGAGGGAGCGGGACGTCGTTGCCGGCTTGCTTGGTGAACCGCGACCCGCACGGCCGTGACGTCGGGCACGATCTCGAGGTCGAGCGGTGACGATCCGCCGTTTCTCGACAGTCGTCGATCATTCGTGGCGACGCCGCATGCGATGGGCATGCCGCGTGGTCAGCGGCGGGCACGCAGGACCATCACCAGATTGACGGCGCCGCCGACGATGCCGACAACGATGAAGCACCAGCCGATGTCCGGCCGTTGATGCCCTCGCCAGAGATCATGTACCAACCGCTCACGCCGAGCAGGGCACACAGGACGAGTGCCACAACGGGCTGATTTTGCTGATGCATAGATCTACTCCTGAGATATGTTCCAGAACAGTCCAACCACGCCACACGGCGGATGGGCGAAAATCGACCACCCGCCGTGGTTGCCGCAGAGTTGCCGGGTCGATACCGGTCAGGATGCCTTCGCCGCAGTGATGGAGGCAGCGCGCAGCCGGTGGTATTCGGCCTCAGGGACCGGCTTGGCACCCGGTACCCCCAGGTCCTCCGAGCGGATCCGGAACGTCTCCGGCGAGAAGTACGCCCCGGCGACGGCGACCAGGCACAGCCCGAGGGTGATAGAGCCGACGATCAGAACCACGTGCGTCGATCCCGGAGGGGCGACAATGGGGAAGACCACACTCATCAGTGAGGCGACCACTGTGCCCATGTTCTGGCCGAGCGCCATACCGGAAACCCGGGTGTGGGCCGGGAACAGCTCGGGGAAGTAGGACGGGAAGACCGCGTTGTAGCCCTGGTAGACACAGCCCCACATCACCAGCGAGAAGACGATCGCGAGCGCGACGTTCTTGTCGCTGATCGCCCACAGGTAGCCGTAGGACATCAGGCCGGCCAAGGCGGTGGGTCCGAGGAGCAGCGGGCGCCGGCCGATCCGGTCGGACAGCTCTCCGACAATCGGGATGAAGAACACCGCGAGGGCGTTGCCCAGGAGCGGGATCCAGAGGTAGACGTCGGCGTGGAATCCGATTCCGTACGCCGGATTGGTGGCGTAGGTAGCACCGAAGATGGACGTGGTCGTCGCGATGATGGCCGTCAGCGCCATGCAGAACACCCGGAAGATGGTGCCAGGGCTCTCCTTGAACGCGGTCATAATCGGCACCGCGGCCACCTCGCCGTGCGCCTGCTCCTCGGCGTTGGTGTGAGTTTCGTCGACCTTGCGGCGGATCATGTAGCCGGCGAAGACCACCACAGCGCTGAGGGCGAACGGAATCCGCCATCCCCAGGACTGGAAGGAGTCCTCCGACAGGAAGTGGGCCACCGGCAAGAAGACCGCTGCGGCGAGGAGCTGTCCGAACTGAGTGCCCTGCAGGGTGAAGCTACCGAAGTACCCGCGCCGCCCGAACGGTGCACTTTCCAGGATCATCGAACTTGCCCCGGAGACCTCGCCGGCCACCGCGAACCCTTGGATGAGGCGGAGCGCTAACAGCAACGCCGGAGCGCCCAAGCCGATCTGCTGGTAGGTCGGCAGGACGGCGACAAGCATCGTCGAGAAGCCCATCAGCAACATGCAGAGCACCAGCACGTTCTTGCGTCCGTACTTGTCACCCCAGGCGCCGAGGACCAAGGCGCCGATCGGCCGCGCGACGTAACCCACCGCGTAGGTGCCCAGAGCGCCGATGATGCCCATCCGGGGATCGGCCTTGTCGAACATGATCGTGGGGAAGATCAACGCTGCAGCCTGAGCGTAGATGAAGAAGTCGTAGTACTCGAGTGCGCTACCGATCCAGCCGCTGGCAGCGGCTTTCTTGGATTGGTCTTTGCCGCGCTTTTCTTGGGTCATGTCAGCCATTGACATTTTCTCTCTCGGTCGGGGCCATCCTTGGCCGTGAATCGGGGCTCGATCTAGGACCAGCAGCCGCGCTAGTCAGCGATCGCTGCTGCATGAAGTAGGGACGTGCCAGTGGGAGGCGCCCACCACGACGGTGCGTGCTGGCGCGAGACCGGACACAAGAACTCGTCGCCCGGTCAAGCTGGTCGCCCCCAAGCCTGAACCTGATCAAACTCAAGTCCCGCCCCTCAGAGAGATCGATTGCTGCAACCGATTGCTGCGATCGGTTGCAGCAACTGTAAGGAGTATGGGAGGGCCCGTCAATGAGATGTTCACCAAGCTCGCGACACTGCGCACGATCGAAGACTCCGGCGCGGTCCTCATCGTCCGACTGCCCCGAGGCGGACAGCGCAGAGCGCGTCGCGCACGCCGCGGTCGACGGCGGGTTCCGCGCGCTGGAGATCACGCCGTCCATCCCGGGAGCCCGCTGAGGTCTGGTTCCGGTCGGCACCGGTAGTGCGAGAACGGCTTGGGACCCCAGTCAGCGATCAGCACTGCGGTGTCGGCCAGCACCCGGCCGCGGTCGTGCACCGGGGCGAACCCGCGCCGACGCGACGCCCTGGACAACTCGGCGGTCAGCCCGCTCCGGTCGGCCAGCAGCCGCAGCGCTGCGGACCGGTGTGCGACACGACCCCGTGCCCGCCGACGTCCACAGTCAGATCCCGCGACCACGCGGTAAGCTCATCCACCTGAAAAGTGCTCCTCGATCACGGCAGAACAAGGCCTTAGACACCCTTATTCTCCCAGGTCGGGCGCACCATTCTCTGTGCGCTGCACGCGCTCCGGCAAGATCACTACGAACGATCAGAGTCAGAGGCGAAGCCTCACCGGGAGTTGGAGCTTGGTCGACCAGGAATATGACTGAGAATAGACTTGGAAAAGCCGCCATCGACACAGATGTCTTGCCCGGTGACATAACCCGCCAACGGGCTGACAAGAAATTCAATCACATTTGCAATATCCATGGGGTCTCCGATTCTCGACAGCGGAATAATTCCCTCCCTTGCCTTCTTGATCTGGGGGTCGACGTACATCTTTTCGGTCATCGATGTATGAGTCATACCTGGGGATACCACATTTACACGAATGCCGTCGGGTGCCCACTCCAAAGCGAGCGTCTGGGCCAGCATCGTCAAAGCAGCTTTGCTGGGGCTATATGCACCTGACCCGGCATGTGGTAGCTGACCAGACATCGAAGAGGTGAAACAAGCCGCGCCGCGACTGTGCCTCAAATGCGCGTAGCTTGCTTTGGCAAGAAGCCACGCGCTGCGGAGGTTGACAGAGAACATGCCGTCCCAGTCCTCCACGGACAGGTCACATATTGCGCCAGGGCTAGCGATTCCAGCATTCGCTACCAATGCATCCAGGCCACCGAATTCGGCTACCGCAGCTCCTACCATTTGACTGGGCACGTCGGGATCATTGAGGTCGCCCACCAATGCAATGGCAGTGCCTCCCATTGACTGAATTGAACGGACAATTTGCTCTTGGCTGGTGGACAATGTATGTCCACACACCGCGATCATCGGCTGCACGCCCCGAGCAAGAGCCGCCTCTGCGAGTCTCAAACATGTAGACGCGCCTATGCCGCTACTTCCACCACTGACCAAAGCTCTCATCGCACTCCAATAGTAGGGATTGACTTGGTAGGCATATTCATGGATTTCCAAAAGCCGGCCAGCTACTGACAAGTTCCTTGACAACGGACGCCTTCAGCAAGCCTTGATCGTCACGGTCGCTGCGCAGCTGCGCGCAGCTCGTCGGGTGTGGCGTCTTCGAAGCCGAAGAACTCCAAGTAGGCGGGAACCAGCTCGAACAACATGTCGGTGCCGACTCGGATCGTGCAGCCTTGTCCCTGGCTGTCTGCAGGAACGGGGTGATGTCGACCTTGAGCACGACATCACCGACGTACGAACCGGGAGCGACGCGATCGACGGCGGCAGGCAGGGGATCGCCGTCCTCCATCCCCGATGGGGGTGGCGTTCACGATCAGGTCGTAGCCTTCAGGATCCCTCGACCCCATCACGACCTTCATGTCCGAGTAGTGCACGCCGATGCCCTGGGCGAGCACTTCAGAGGCAGCCGCGTTGGGATCGAACAAGGCGATCTCGGCCAGGCCGAGGCCGGCCAGCGACGCAACGATCGGAGAACCGACCCGCCGTTGCCGCCGACCAGCGCGCGTTTCCCGGAGGGGTTGAACCCCTTACACAGCATGCCGCGGACGAAGCCGGCGCCGTCGAACTGGTCGGCGAGGAGCGATCCGTCCTCTTGCCTCAGGACGGCGTTCGTCGCGCCGGCGATCGCGGCGGTCGGGCTGATCTCGTCCACCAGCCCCGTGGTGGCGACCTTGTGCGGCATGGTGACCAGCGCACCGCGGATGTTGGTGAGAGTGAAGACCGATCGGAAGAAGTCCGGGTAGTCCTCGGCCTTGATCCCCATCGGGACGACGACGGCGTCGATGCCGTTCTTCTCGAACCAGGGGTTACAGATCAGCGACGACTTGAACGTTTGCGTGGGGCGACCCAGGTGCTCGACGAGTGTGGTCGTTCCGCTGATCATCGGGTGCCTCCGTCCGTGCCGCGTCCTCCATGCTCGAAGTCAACCGGAGGGGCCGGCACGTCCGAGGCGGTCCCTGCCTCCTGCGCATGGTTGGAGATCTCCGACAGCCGTACGCCGGTCCACGCGCACCGCAGCCCGCCGTGCACGGCCCAGTACTCGTCCCAATGGGCGAGCTTGACCCGGTCGCGCTCAAGGCCACGCTTGCGCAACCGGTCCTGAAGAACCCTCGGGGAGACGCGGACCTGTACCACCTCCACGTCGATCGGGGGCCAGTCGAAGCGCTCCGCGGCCGCGGTGATGAAGGCGGGATCGGACAGGTAGGGGCTGAAGGGTGCGTCGACCACCACGGGGCAACCGAGGCGGAGGTTGGCCCCCGCGACGTCGAGCAGCGAGTCGTACTCGAGGGGCAGGATGCTGTCGCGGTAGAACGGATTGGCCTCACGGTCGTCAGGGTCGTACCCGGCCGACGCCAGGGCGGCCTCGACGAACCGCGCGCTCATCGCGTCCTTGTCGAGGTACGCGGCGCCGTGCTGCCGGGCGAGGCGCTGGGCGATCGTCGACTTGCCGGAGCCCGCCGTGCCGATGACGATGCGCAGGACCGGCGCGTTCATCCGCGGGCGTCCCGCACCGCCATCAGGAAGTCGCGGGCGGCGGCGGTAACCCGGGTGAAGTCGCCGTCAGGCTGCCACGCCTTGGTGACGGCGCTGCCCACACCGACGCCCGCCACGCCCGCGACGAACCACTCCTTGACGTTCTCGACAGTCACACCACCGGCGGGCATGATCGGCACGTGCGCCAACGGCGCGAGCACGGCCTTGGCGTAGGGGACACCCGCGTTCTCGGTCGGGAACATCTTGACGATGTCCGCACCCGCCTCAGCGGTCTCGAGTATCTCGGTCGGGGTGAAGGCCCCGCTGATCGTCGGCACCTGGTAGCGGTTGGCGACCCGGATCATCTCGGAGTTGAGCTGCGGGCTGACCAAGAAGGCCGCGCCGGCTCGGATGCACTCGTACGCGGCGTAGCCGTCGAGGACGGTTCCCGCTCCCACGGCGACACCGTCCGATGCGTACCGGGTGGCCAGCCGTCGGATGAGCTCGACGGCCCCCGGGATGGAGAGCGTGATCTCCAGGGCGCGGAAGCCGCCCTCGATCGCGGCGTGCGAGACGCGCTCCGCGCTGTCCGCGTCGGGCAGCCGAACGATCAGCACAGCGCCTGACTCGTCGATCGTGCGCAGTGTCGCAAGCTTGGTGAACACCTGTGTCCCCTCTGGTCGAGATCGTGATTGACAAATAGTGGCACGCTCGCAACCGCTACTGCAACCGATCTCAGCAACCGATCTCAGAGAGGGGGGTCGTGGAACTCGCTGAGCCTCCGGCTCCGGGTGCGATCCGCCTGGCCGCGTGGCGCACCCCCGAACGAGGCTCGCATCAGATCGGCACACGCTGAGCTGGACCAGATGCCGATGACGACTCGTGCGGCCGGAGCTCGGGACGACGAGCTCGACCGGTCCAGGAACACCCAGGCGCATCAGCTGGGCGCGACACCGACGACCGGGCATGGCTGATCGCGGCCGCTCACCCGCGTATCCCCCGCTTCCGGGATCGGCTGACTCGCGACGAGGCCCGGGCCGTACCGTCGAAAACCGAAGGCCTCGCGTTGACCCACGCAGGACACGGGGGCGTTCATCCACTGGAGAATGTCGACAGGCACAACCCCAGGCCCGGGTTGCGTCGCTGGGTCGCCGTGAACACAGCGACGGGCGAGCGTGCGATGTGGAAGGAGGCCTGGGCGAGCATCCACCACGACGGGCTCTGTCACTCCGGCAGCCGCGGTCGGCGGGCACCGCATGAGCAGCAACGGGCATTTCGAGGGTTGGCAGGTCGAGTCTTCCGCGATCGAGTGAGCCACCGCGGACCTCATGGCGCTCATCCGCGCTACCGGGGAAGCGACCGACAACGACGAGTACGACGCGCGAGTAGGGATCAACTGGACCGGCGGGCAACCGCTCACGATCCTGACAAGGGACTACCACTGCTTCACCTACGATGGCGCAACGACCCGCTGCACCACTACACACCAGTCGAGACCACCGTGAACGCCATCGAACCTGACTCGGAATACCACTGGCACGTTCACGACCTCGCCCAGGACTGCGTGAACCAGGGCGGCATCTCCAATGTGGTCATGATCCAGCCTCCGGCACGAAACGACCAGGCGTAGGTGTTGAGCCCCCGGCTACACAACTGCCCGCGTCGAGCGCAGCACATCACAGGGATCGCCATCGTCCGGAGCCGGTAGTTGGCGCTGATGCACAACCAGCCGCGACGGGCCAGGCCGTAGATGAGCGGAAGCCCCTCGTGGTTCTTCCGGCCGCTGTGGAAGCCACCGCCGTGCAGGTGAATCAGGACCGGGCGGCCTGGCACACGGTCGCGACCCCGGTAAAGGTCGAGGGTGTTCGCGACACCGGCATCGCCGTAGGCGATGTCAGCGATCCGCTCGACGTCGTGCCGCCGGGCGCGCATGGGCAGGAACAGCACCGGACGGACGGTCGGGCCGATCGTCACCGGGGTCGCCAGGGCTGCCTGAAGTGCGGCGGCGAACGTCGAGGCGGCTCGCAGCTGGCGGGCCGCGATCATGTCAGCTCTGCTCGCGCCGAGGAAGGTCTCGGGTCGGTACGCAATCTTCCCCGGTCGCCGCCTAGGCAGTGTGCCAGAGCTAGAAGGATCTGGGCGAGCGTTGTGCGCCTCCACTGGCGATGGCTCTCAAGCGGGAGTGTCTGGCCAGCCCGCGGCGTCGAACACGGCGATTGGGTCGAGGTAGTCGCGCCAGTGCGTCACCTTGTTGTCTTTGCAGGTGATGATGGAGACGAAGCGGTTGTCATACGGTCGGCCGGTCATCACCGATTCGCCGTGTACCTCGTACTCCAGAACGACCACCGACGCTTCTCGATCCCGGTAGACGCGAAGATTGTCAGCGGTGCGGACCGTCATGTAGTCGTCGTAGTTGCGGTACAGATCGATGATGTTCTGTCGCCCTTGGACGTTTCGGGGATAGCCGGGCACCGAGATGACGAACTCGAAGACCACATCGTCGACGAGCAGGTCGAAGTAGTCCTCTCCGTCCGCGAGACCGTCCAGCCCTTCGCGGATGAGGCGGAAGAAGGGCCCGTCGGCGCCGAAGTTCGACTTCGCGTCTATATACGTGGTCATTGGTTCTCCTCGGTGGTCCAGGCGCTGGTGTTGAACGTGGCGAATGCTTCGAAGCTGGTTGCCGGCCGGTCGATGATGGTCGCGATGTCGCCGGTGGGCCTGGATCCGTTGCCGGCGATGACGGCGCCGGTGAGCCATCGCAGCATCGGGGTGTAGTCGGCGGGCACGCCGGCTGCGACTGCCGCGTCGATCCAAACCTCCTGGTCGATGTCCTGGTAGGTGACCGGCCGTCCGCTGACGGCGGCGATGCCCCGGGCGACCTCGTCGAACGTCATGGCTTGCGGACCGGTGAGGTCGTAACTCGCGCCCGCATGCGTATCGGGGTGGAGGAGGGTCTCCGCCGCGACCGCGGCGATGTCGGCAGCGTCGACGAAGGCCTCAGCACGGCCGCCGCTGGGGACGGCGAGTGTTCCATCGATGATCGGGAGATGATTGTCGGCGAAGTTCTGCATCACCCAGGCGGGGCGCAGGATGGAATGCGTGAACGCTGCCCTGCTTGCCAGATCCGTCTCGACGGCCGCGATATCGATTTCACGTGGCGCCAGGTTGCCGTTGTAGGTGCTCAGCAGCGTGACGTGCCGCACGCCGATGGCCTCAGCCTGGTCGAGAAAGGCGGCGACCTGCTCGGCATATCTCACGCGCATCACGGGAGTCACGAGGTAGACGCGGTCAACCGCCTCGAGCGCAGCCGGATACGTGCTGGAATCGTCCCAGTCGAAGAGCACGTCACTGGTGTGCCGGGATGCGGTGCGGGCGCGTGCTCCGTGGTCGGCCAAGTGCTGGGCGACGCGTGAGCCCGTCCGGCCGCTGCCGCCGAGAATGAGCGCGGTGGGTGGGGTGCGGGTCATGAGTCGAAGTATTTCGTCAGCCGAATGATCGAATCAATGTGTCAAACGCGCAATTCGCTGTTCGATCCTCTCAAATCATTGACCCGATGGTGCGTTCTGCCTAGCTTGATTCAGTGGACCTGCTGTACGACCACCTCACGCGTGCCCGCGCGACGGGTGCGGTGTTCGCCCGCACCGTCGTCCTGCCGCCATGGGGACTGAAGCTCGGTGGCTCCATCCAACTGGCGGTGCATGCGGTCACCCGAGGCAGGGCGTGGTTATGGTTCGACGACCCGGCGAGCGCGGTGGAACTCCTGCCGGGGGAGGTCACCCTCGTGCGCGGCGGGCGGGCGCACTACATCGCGCACGAGCCGAGGGCTGACTGCTTGGAGCCCGACGATTTTCGGCTGTGGTACTCGCGACAACCTCCAGTGGCCGACCACTCCGCGACGGTCTTCCTCTGTGGCGCCTACCAGTTCTCGGGCGACGTCGGGGGTGGGCTGCTCGATGCGCTACCACCTGTGCTGACGCTGTCTTCTGCACTCGACGAGCCGCTGCGAGATGTGATCACGCTGCTGTCTCGGGAGCTTACGATCGCGGAGCCTGGTCAACAGGCTGTGCTGGATCGCCTGCTGGATGTGCTGCTCGTCCTCGCCCTCCGCAGCGACTTCCGGCGAAGCGCCACGGCGCCCCGGTGGTATCGGGCGTCTGCAGACCCGCGGCTGCGTGCCACGTTGCAGGCGATGCATGAAGACGCCAGCCATCCGTGGACGGTTCCCGAACTCGCCGCGATCAGTGGTCTGTCCCGGGCCGCATTCGCGCGAGTCTTTCGGGACGTGCTCGGACAGGCTCCGCTGCAGTACCTCACGGAATGGCGAATGGCTCTGGCCCGAGACCAGCTGCGTGCCGGCGAACTCGACCTCACCAGCATTGCCGCAAAGGTCGGATACAGCTCGCCATACGCCTTCGCGGCCGCCTTCCGCCGGCATCACGGCATTCCGCCCGGAGCGTGGCGACAACAGCAGCCAATGGAGCCGCTCGCGCTGAACAGCGGCCAATCCGACGATCGCGTGTGAATAGCAGATCGTCTCCGGGAGTTATGCGGCAGGTATCCGATCGGCGCGTCAACTCTGCACACGTCGAAGGAGAACGTCGGTTCGGGCCAGGTTCGGCGAGGGTCAGCTCAGCGGCCGACGGCCGGATCGGGCCGGTGGCTCTGTCACACTCTCGCGGTCTGCGTCGTCGTGGAGCCGACCGGAGACGACCGAGAGGACGGCGAGACATGAGCACCCACGACACGACCGACTCGACCATTCGCGTGGTGATTCTCGGCGGCGGCTATGCCGGCGTCATTGCGACCAACCGATTTCTCGGATCCCTGTCCGACGATGAGCGCAGCCGCGTCGAGCTGAGCATGGTCAACCCGCAAGCCGGATTCGTCGAACGGATCCGCTTGCACCAACTGGTCGCGGGCTCCCGTGCCTGCGTCACCATTCCGCTCACGGACGTCCTGCATCCCGACGCGGCATTGGTCACCGGTACCGCGACACACATCGACCACTGCACACGTACCGTCCGGGTCTCGACAGCCGGCCGGGAAGTCGACCTCGGCTACGACTACCTCGTGTATGCCGTCGGCAGCAGGGCCGCCGCTTCGATCCCGGGGGTAGTTCACGTCGTGGAGAACGCACCCGTCGTGGAGATCGAAGCCGGCGGGTCCGCCTCGGCAGCAGTGATCGGCACGCGTTCGACGTGTGCCTCCTCGCGGCGTCGTTCGAGGTACCTGAACTCGCGGCGGTGAGCGGTCTTCCGATCCAGGTCGTCAGGGCGGACGACACTCCTCGACCCATGCACATCGGCGGGCGCGCGGGGGCCGCGATCAAGAATATGGTCTGCACCATGGCGATCGACGTCCCCATGAAAGAGAGCAGCACACCGGGCGCGTATCGCTGGCCGAAGGGCCCGAAGGCCGAGGTGGCAGCGTGAGCAAGCGTCAGCAGGTCCGAGTCGTCGCGGAGTCCGCCGCGTCCCCGGCAGCTCTCTACAGGCTTCTCGCCGATGGCCCGTGCTGGGTCGCCTGGTCGCCGCTGGATGAGTGCGTGTCCGAAGGGCTCGGCGCCAACGGCGAGGAGCAGGTCGGCACAGTGCGGATGAATCGTCGCGGCAGGACACGTGGTTGGGATCGGATCACCGAGCTGGTTCCCGATCGTGTGCTCGGGTATGCGCACGTCAAGGGCCTGCCCGTGCGCGACTACACAGCGGCGGTGACGCTGACGCCGATGTCCGACGGGGGGACGACGATCGTGTGGCTCGCCGGGTTCGTCCCGCGGTGGCCGGGCACCGGCGCTCTGCTGCACCGCAGGATCGAGACGTTCCTCCAGGAGTGCGCCCAGGGGCTCGCGGGATACGCTGGACGCTGAGCGCCACCCGCCATGACTCTGCTCAGGCAGTGCGTCGGCAAGGCACGGCAAAACGGGTATTCGGGCCGCGATAATTTGCCTGTCACAAATGGGCGGACCGCGTCGTCCTAGGTCATAATCCCGTTGAGAAGGGCCGGAAAATGATCTCCGCAGACGATGTGGCGCGCGAGTTCGAGAGGCATCGCGGCTACCTGACCGCGGTGGCGTACCGCATGCTCGGCACCTTCGCCGACGCTGAAGACGCCGTCCAAGAAACCTATTTGCGCTTCCAGCGCGTCGATACCTCCGAGATCCGGGAGGCGCGCGGTTGGTTGACGACCGCGCTCGCCCGGATCTGCCTTGACCACATCGGCTCGGCGCGAAACCGGCGCGAGCACTACGTCGGCCCCTGGCTGCCCGAGCCTGTCGTAGGGGTCGACCTAGGCGTCGGGCCGATGACCCCCGAGGATCGCGTCATGCTCGACGAGTCCGTGAGCATGGCCATGCTCGTGCTGCTCGAGTCGCTGAGCCCGGCCGAGCGGACCGCACTGGTGCTGCACGACGTACTGGGCCTGCCCTACGACGAGATCGCCGACACCGTCGGCCGTTCCGAGCCCGCCTGCCGACAGCTCGTGAGCCGCGCCCGGGCCCACGTCCGCGAGCGGTCGCCCCGCTTCACCGTCGACGCCGCCCAGCAGTCCGCGGCAGTCGACGCATTCCTCACGGCCTGCGCGGACGGCCGCGTGCAGGCCCTCGTCGGGGTTCTCGCGCCGGACGTCGTCCTTCGCTCCGACGGCGGGGGATTGGTGCCCGGGGTCGCCCGCCAGCCGGTCATCGGTGCCGACAAGGTCGCCCGCCTGCTGCTCGGCGTTGCCTCGAAGCACGCGGCGTTCCCCTGGACCTGCCGGGTTAACGGCGCAGCCGGTCTGGTCTTCGAGAGTGCCGACGGCGTCGTCGGAGTCATGGGGTTCACCGTCGCCGACCGGCGCATCACCGAGATCGACTTCGTGGTCAATCCGGAGAAGCTGCGTCGGGTCCTTGCGCCGAGCCTGTCCTCTGGCGGCCAGAAATGAGGGCTGCGTCCACGCTCGCTTACACCCGCAATGGCTCTGGCGAGCCGCTCGTGCTGCTACACGGCCTCGGCTCGTCTCGGCAGGCGTGGAATCGGGTGATCCCGCTGCTCGCCGAGCGCTTCGATGTCGTCGCCATCGACCTACCGGGATTCGGTGACTCGGCACCCCTGGCCGCTGATGCGGAGCCCCACCCCGCGGCCATCGCAGCGGTCGTCGCCATGACCCTGAGCAGCCTCGGGATCGCGTCGCCCCACGTCGCGGGCAACTCCCTCGGTGGCTGGGTCGCACTCGAGCTAGCCGCGATCACCCCGGTCAGCTCGATCACGCTCTTCTCCCCGGCCGGTCTGTGGCGTGATCACACGCCGGTCTACTGCCGGATCAGCCTCACCGTGCTGCGCGCCGTCGCGCGTTGCGGCGGCCCGATTCTGCGTCCGATTGCTCGCAGTGCCGTGGCACGCTGGGTGATGTTCCGCCAGACCGTCGGGCGGCCCACGCTGATGAGCGCAGCCGAGGCGCGCCAAGCGATCACCGACCTAGGCAGCGCGCCGGGCTTCCGAGCCACGCTACGTGCCGTACTGCCGCGCGCGTACGTCGTTCAGGAGCCGATCGAGGTGCCGGTCTCCGTGTCGTTCGGCACCCGCGACGTGCTGCTGCTGCCCCATCAGTCGCGTCACCTCGATCGGCTCCCGGCCCACACGCGCGTGCTGGCCCTGCCAAGAACCGGCCACCTGCCGATGACCGACGACCCGCTCGCGGTCGCCGCTCTGATCGTCCGCACGGCGAGCACGGGATCACTTCGCAAGCCGTCGACGGGGTCGCCATGGAGCGGACATGATCGCTGACCGTTGGGGCGTCCGCCGCGACGAGGTCACGCGCCCCTATCCGTGCCGGTGACTGCGGCGCTGGGTGCCCGGTCGCTGCCCGTGCCGGCGCGTGGATGTCCGGAATCCGGCTCGCTTCCTGCAGTGGGCCGGGGCTTTCGTGCTCAGCCGATCGCGTGCTGCGGGCGCTGGTGCCGGATTCCGGACACCCTCCACCGCCGTCATCCGGCACAAACCACCCGATCCGCCGTACCTCCCACCCACTGGCCTTGGAATAGATCCCTCCAGGAGGAGCAGACCCTTCGTGGGGATGGGTCACCCGATCGGGTGGCGTTGAAGGAACGCGAGGACGAGGTCCGTCGCTCCCGGGTCGTCCAGGTAGTAGCCGTGCCGGGCTCCGCGGCAGAGTGCGAGTTCGGCATTCACAATGAGCGCGGCAATTCTCTCGGCGTTTCCAGGCGGGGTCATCTCATCGTCCGTTCCGTGGATGACGAGCGTCGGCGCCGTGATCTCGGCGAGGCGATCCCATGCGTCGTGGGCGCGGCTGGCGGCCAGGTGCAGCTTCTTCGTGTGAGGTGTTGCCGTCTGATCGAAGAACGCGGCCGCGTCCGACCGACGCTTTCCGTCGTGGAAGAACAGCCGGGCGAGACGATCTGGGTCGCCACTGGCCAGATCGGCAGTGGCCTGCAGAGTCCGTCTGACCCCGCGCGCGTCGCCGGCTGTCGTGGCGCCGAGGACGAGGAAAGCGACGCGTGGGGTGTGATCGATGGCGATCCACTGCGCCACGCGACCGCCCATGGAGTGCCCGTAGATGTGAGCCTGCGTGACTCCGGCATCGTCGAGAACTGCCAGAGCGTCGCGGGCGAACGATCTCGTCGAATAGCTGTCGTCCACGCCGATGTCGCTGCGGCCGGTGCCCCGGTGGTCGAACGTGATCACCCGATGCCGTTCGCTCAACACTGGAACGATGGGCTCCCACGACCTGGAGTCGACGGCCTGCCCGCTGATCAGCAGCAACGGCTCACCGGCTCCGATGGCGTGCCAGGCTATCCGCGCGTCATCGTCGGCGTGCGCGAACTGTATTGACGCTTCCACTCAGCCCTCCGATCAGCCACTGCGGCGCTCACCAGTGTCTCTCCCCGCGCCACACGCACACGCACCACGCAGATACGTCCCGCTCACCGATCCGGACCTCATCGTCGACGCGCCTGGTCAGGGGGCGGTTAATAACCCGGTCAAGGGCCGTTACGCACCCGGTGTCAGCTACGTCTTCCTGGCGCGAAAGCGGACGGCGTAGTCGTTGGTGACGACCTCGACCTTCACGAAGCCGGCAGCCTCCAGACGTTCTGCGAGGTGATCCGGATCGACCGGCGTGTAGGTGTCGTCGTGATGCAGGGCGCGCAACTCCGGACTTTCGAGGCTGTCCTGTCCGGCCAGCACGCCGCCCGGGCGCAGCACGCGATGGAGCTCGGTCAGCAGAGCGTCCTGCAGGTGGACGCTCGGCACATGGTGGAGCATGGTCAGGCACACCGCGCCGGAGAACCTGTCGGCGGCCAGCGCTGTCTTGGTCGCATCGGCGCACAACACCTCGACGTTGGTACCGGCCAGCCTCGTCGCCAGAGCGGCGGCGAGCTCGGGATGAACTTCGACGGCTGTGAGTCGGGGCACCAATGTGCGCAGCACGTCCGTCGTCAAGCCGGGGCCTGGGCCTACTTCGAGCACGTCACCACCCAGGTCGATGTCATCCAACACCCACGGGATGATCCACTTCTGTACGGCTTCTGCCCACTCCGCACTCGCACAGAGTTTGAGGTGCTCTTCGTTCATCGCCAGACCCTGACTACTCGGCGGCAGGGGCGGGTTGCCCCGCTCCGAGCGTATTGCAGCCCGGTTCCTCCGCAGAGTGACGTGAACCTCAACGAGTTCAAGCGCCCTCACACTTCCCTGTGCGCGTTCGTAGGTTAGCCTCCTCTCGCTCGAACGAATTTTAGGCTTGCCTAACCTATATACCGGAGGGCTGCGGGTCGTGAGCGTCACCGAGGCACCGCACCGACAGGCGGGTGCTGATGCGCGGCGCGCGGGAGGCGGCCGGGCGCTATCGGTGCGCGCGGGCGGCTTGTTCGTGGCTGTGCTGCTGCTGGCGCTGGTGGCGTTACTCAGCGTGGCGTGGGGGCGAAGGCCATCCCTCTGGGGACGGTTGTGCATGAGCTGTTCCATTACGACGGCTCCGATGCCGGGGTGGTGATCCGCAGCCTGCGGATCCCGCGCACCCTGCTGGGGCTGGCCGTTGGCGCCGCGCTGGGACTGTCTGGGGCCTTGATGCAGGCGTTGACCCGCAACCCCTTGGCAGACCCCGGCATTCTGGGCGTGAACGCCGGTGCGTCCGCAGCGGCCGTGACCGCGATCGGCGTGCTGCACCTGGAGAACCCGTCGGCCTATCTCTGGTTCGCGCTGGCCGGTGCGGGCGCCGCGTCCGTGCTGGTGTACCTGCTCGGCACGCAGGGGCGCGCGGCGGCAACGCCGTTGCGGCTGCCGCTGGCCGGAGCCGCAATCAGCGCGGTGCTTGGGGCGTACGTCTTCGGGCTGGTGCTGCTCGACCAGAACACCTTCGACAGCTTCCGATTCTGGTCGGTCGGTGCGCTGGCTGGGCGGCCGCTGTCGGTCCTCTGGCAGACCGGGCCCGTCTTGCTAGTGGGTGCGCTCATCGCGCTCGCCTTGGCCCGTCCGCTCAACGCCCTCGCCCTGGGCGACGACGCGGGGCGCGCGCTCGGGGCGCACCTGGGCCGCACCCGCAGCCTCGGAGTGCTGGCCATCCTGCTGTTGTGCGCGGGCGCCACCGCCGCCGCCGGGCCGATCGGGTTCGTCGGGCTCACCGTGCCGCACGTCGCACGCGGCATCACCGGCCCCGATCAGCGGTGGGTGCTGCCGTATTCGATGGTGCTGGCCCCGATCCTGCTGCTGAGCGCCGACGTCGTCGGACGGGTGATCGCCCGTCCCGGCGAGATCGAGGTCGGCATCGTCACCGCTTTCATCGGTGCCCCGGTGTTCATCCTCATCGCTCGGCGGCGCCGGCTGGTGCGGCTGTGACCAGCGCCCCGGGCTCGCAGACTCCCGCCGCGAAAACGCTGCCCGGCCGGTCGGCCCGGGGGAGCGGCCGGGTGATCGGCAGCCGCGACGGACGGCTCTCCATCCGCCTCGACGTGCGCAGCTGCGTGGTCGGGGCGGGGTTGCTGGCCGGCATTCTCGCGCTGTCTGCCGTGACGTTGTCTACCGGCGCGTATCACATTCCGCCGGTCGAGGTGGTGCGCACTCTGTTCGGCGGCGGCACCAGCAGCGACTACTTCATCGTCCAGACGCTGCGGCTGCCGCGGCTGCTGACCGGGCTGCTGGTGGGCGCTGCTCTCGGTGTCGGCGGCGGGATCTTTCAGAGCCTGTCCCGCAACCCCTTGGGTTCCCCGGACGTCATCGGATTCGACACCGGCGCTGCCACCGGCGCGCTGATGGTGATCCTGGTGCTGCACGGCTCGATGTCCGAGATCGCTGTCGGGTCGGTGCTCGGCGGTGTCGGCACCGCCCTGGTGGTGTACCTGCTGGCGATCAAAAAGGGCGTGCAGGGCTACCGGCTGATCCTGATCGGGATCGGGATCGCCGCGATGCTGTCGTCGGTCAACTCCTACCTGCTCACCCGGGCCAACATCACGGACGCCCAACAAGCCGCGGTCTTGCTCACCGGCAGTCTGAACGGCCGCGGCTGGGAGCAGGTCCGTCCCGTCACCGTCGCACTGATCGTGCTGCTGCCCCTGGCGGTCTGGCTGGGCCGCGACCTGCGGATGCTCGAGCTCGGCGACGACATCGCCCGGGCACTGGGCATCCATGCCGAGCGCACCCGGCTCAGCTCCGTCGTCGTCGGCGTCGGGCTGACCGCGGTGGCTACCGCCAGCGCCGGTCCGATCGCCTTCATCGCTCTTTCGGCCCCCCAGATCGCCCGTCGACTGACGCGGGTCCCAGGTCCGAACGTGCTACCCGCAGCGCTGAGCGGAGCGTTGCTGTTGGCGGCCAGCGACCTGGCCGCCCAGCGCGTCTTCGACCCGATCGAACTGCCCGTCGGGGTTGCCACCGGTGTGGTCGGCGGCCTGTACCTGGCCTGGCTGCTCAGTCGCGAATGGCGGCGGGGCCATTGATGAGACCCGTCGACGGCCGCACAGAAATCGAGCAGCACCGGACAGCCACCGGACGCCTGCAGACCGACAGCCGGAGAGGAGACGGACGATGAGCCGGTTACGTGCAGAGCAGGTGAGCCTGGCCTACGACCAGCGCACGGTCGTGACCGACCTCGACGTCACCATCCCGGACAACTCGTTCACCGTCATCGTCGGCGCCAACGGCTGCGGCAAGTCCACTCTGCTGCGCGGCCTGGCCCGCATGCTTACTCCCAAGAACGGTGTTGTCCTGCTCGACGGGCAGCAGATTCGATCCCTGCCGTCGAAGGAGGTCGCGCGCCGCCTCGGCCTGCTTCCCCAAGGCCCGATCGCCCCGGACGGCATCACGGTCGCCGATCTGGTCGGCCGCGGTCGTTACCCGCATCAAGGCCTCTTTCGGCAATGGACGCCCGCCGACGAGCTTGCGGTGGCCGACGCGATGGCCGCCACCCAGGTCGACACCCTCGCCGGCTCCTTCGTCGACGAGCTCTCCGGTGGGCAGCGCCAACGGGTCTGGCTGGCCATGGCGCTGGCCCAACAGACCTCGATCATGCTGCTGGACGAACCCACCACGTTTCTCGACATCGCCCACCAGGTCGAGATTCTCGACCTGTGCGCCGACTTGCACGAGCACCGCGAACACACCCTGGTGATGGTGTTGCACGATCTCAACCACGCCTGTCGCTACGCCACCCATCTCATCGCCATGCACGACGGGCACATCGTGGCCGAAGGTCACCCGGCCGACATCGTCACCGCCGATCTCGTCGAGCAGGTCTTCGGGTTGCGCTGCCGCATCATCACTGACCCCGAGTCCGGCACCCCGTTGGTGATCCCGACGTCCCGACGCCCCTCCCGCACGAACCCCACGCCAATCGGCACGAAAGTGAGCACTGCATGATCACCTGCCTCGACCGTCCGCCCGTCGATTTTCACGTTCTCGCCCCACCTGTCGTCGACCCATATGCCGTCGACGCTGAGTTCGCGGCGATCACCGACCAGCTGACTCGGCGCCGGCTGCTCACGGGCGGCCTCGGCACGGCTGCCTTGCTCGGCCTGGCGGCCTGCGGCTCGGGAGGGTCGTCCTCCTCGAACTCGGGCGCCCCCGCCATGCGCACGGTGAAGGCTGCGGACGGGACGTTCTCAGTGCCCGTTCATCCGGCTCGCGTGGTGTGCATCGACTACTTCACCGCGATCTTCCTGATCGAGCTCGGCCTGACCCCGGTGGGTGGCATCGACTATTCCTGGGTGAACGACTCGGTGATGTACAAGCCGTATGTCGACAAGCTGACGGCGCTCGCCGACATCGGGGAGATCACCTCCACGAACTACGAGAAGGTCACTGCACTGCGTCCCGATCTGATCCTCGGGCCGACACCCGGCAGCCGCTACGACAACTCCAAAGGCGCGATGGGCAAGCTCAAGGCCGTCGCCCCGGTGGCATCGGTCGACTTCGGGCAGACGAGCGACTGGCGCGGTCCGCTGGCGCAGACCGCAGAGCTGGTGAACCGCACGGCACAACTCGACCCGCTGATCGCCGGATACCAGCAGACCGTCGCGCAGGCCAAGATCACGTACCGCGACGTGCTCGCCTCCACAGTCGTGGCAGTGCTCGACTACAGCCAAGACGGCAACTTCGCCCTCGACCTGTCCAAGTCCACCGACGGGTTGGTGCTGGCCGACCTCGGCGTGCGTTTCAGCCGGGCGGCTTCCAATGCCACAGGTACCGCAGAGCTCTCGCTCGAGCATCTGGGTCAACTGGCTGACGCCGACCTCATCCTGTTCCGCGCAGACCCGGAGAAGCAGCCGACCAACGGCTTGCAAGACCTGGTCAAGCTTCCGGCCTGGATCGACCTGCCCGCTGTGAAGGCCGGACACGTCTACCCGATCGGCTGGGCCGACCTGTGCACGTACCGCTGGGCTCAGGCCGCCGTCGCCGATTTCACCTCCATCCTCGACACCTACCGAAAGGACGCCTGATGACGACGCTATTGCTTGCCCCTGCCCCGGACGCAGATACGAAGTTCCGGACGGAATCCGGAGCCAGCCTCGGCACACGGTCTAGTGGAAACGCTGAGGCCACTGGAAACGCTGAGGCGCGCTGTGCGCCGATCGTCGACGAGCTGACTCGTCGCGGCGTTCTCGCCGGCGGCCTCAGCTCCGCAATGTTCGGGCTGGCCGCCTGCGGGTCGAATCGCGATGCCGGGTCCTCGTCCACGCCGAGCCGGTCGACCCGCTCGATCTCCACGGCCAAAGGCCAGGTGCGGGTGCCGAGCAACCCGAAGCGAGTGGTGACCATTCAGCCGTCGGCCACCTCGACGCTCTACGACCTCGGCCTGACCCCGGTGGGCGTCTATGACGAAGGCGCGCAATACATCTCGCCTCGCTACCTCGCCCGGTGGAAGGCAGCGCCCAAGATCGGCTCCGATCAGATCGACGTCGAGAAGGTCGCCGCGCTGAACCCCGACCTCATCATTGGTGTCGACTACTCGTGGAACACCGACGTGCTGCCGAAGCTCAGCAAGATCGCGCCGACCGTCATCGCCCCGGCCACCACATGGCAGGCCACCGCACACACGACCGCCGACGCCGTCAACCGCCTTCACCGTCTGGCGACATTGCAGAAGCGAGTCGCCGACCTCAGTGCGCAGATCAAGTCCCAGTACGCCGATGTGCTGGCCCGCTTCCGGTGGGACATCCTGCAAGGCGGATTCGACGCCGGACAGTTCTGGCTCTACGGGCCGAAGTCAGACGCCGGCTCCATTCTCGCGGCGGCCGGTGTGCAGTTCGCCAGTGGCAGCGCGGCGATTTCCGGCAGCGACAACCAGCCGCTGTCGTACGAGAAGCTCGACGTGCTCGCTGACGCCGGTGTGATCGGCTACTACGCCAACTTCGATGGAACCCCCAACAACCAGGGCCCCCAGCTGTTCGCCCAGGCCGGTTTCCAGAACCTCGCCGCCGTACGCGCGGGGCGCACGGTGCCGATCCCCGACTTCCTGCCCGGTGGCTACGGCGACGCTCTGGCGATCTTGGACGAGTTGGTCGCTGGGCTGAAGAAGCTCGGAGGCTGACGCGGCTGGTCAGCCGAGTTGGTCACCCAAGCCAGGTTGAGGGTTGGCCATTCGGGTTGGGTTGAGGGCTGATCGGACCGACCTGAACCCGGCGCTGCTGAAGCCCCTCCGCCCGGTCATGGGGTTCTGGGCTGCTCTCGCACCGGGTCAGACCCGGTCGATGTCCGGAATCCGACGCCAGTGCCAGCCAGCCGATGTCGGCTGAGCACGAAATCCGATCGAGCCGCACCGATCGAGTCGGATTCCGGACAGTCCAGGGGCGGTAGCGCTGCCTCAGTGGGCTTGCGACCAGGCCGCCCAGAGGGCGGCGTAGCTGCCGCCGGCCGCCAGCAGGTCGTGATGGGTGCCGCGCTCGGTGATCCGGCCGGCTTCCATCACGACGATCGTGTCGGCGTCGCTGGTCTGCGACAGCCGATGGGCGATGACGATGGCGGAGCGGCCGCGGGTGACGGCAGCGGCGGCGCGGTCGAGAGCACGGGCCGCGTCGCTGCCGCCTTCGGCAGTGGCCTCGTCGAGGACGACGATGGCGGGGTCGAGCAGCAGCAGCCGGGCCAAGGCGAGCTGCTGGGCCTGGCTGGCGGTGAGCGCGATGCCACCACCGCCGACCTGGGTGTCGACGCCGTCGGGCAAGGCGGCGATCCAGCCGATGGCGCCTACGGTGTGCAGCGCACCGGTGATCGCGTCGGCGTCGGCGTGAGGCGCGGCGAGCCGGAGGTTGTCGGCGACGGTGCCAGCGAACACGTGGGTCTCCTGGGTGACCAGGGCCACGGCGCGATGCAGGTCGGCCTCGTCGAGGTCGCCGAGCGGGCTGCCGGCGAGGTCGATGCGTCCCTCGCGCGGGTGTCGTAGGCCGGCGAGCAGCGAGGCGAGGGTGGATTTGCCGGAGCCGGTGGTGCCGACGACGACCAGATGCTGGCCAGGCTCGACCCGCAGGTCGACGTGGTGCAGCACGTCGGGGCCATCGGCATAACCGAACCCGACGCCGGTCGCCGAGAGCGCACCGCGACCGGGACGGGCCGACCGGCCGCCCTCGGCGGTAGGCGATGCGGGATGGACATCGGTGGTGATGCCGATCAGCCGGGCGAGGGCGGCGCCGGCCTGCTGGATGCTGTCGAAGACACCGAGAACCGTGTTGATCGGATTGAAAAGGGCAGCGAAGAACAGGGCCGCGGTGGTGGCCGCGCCGATGCTCGCCGCGCCGGCGCGAACGAGCAGGAACGCGACGAGCAGAATCGCGCCCAGGCCCACGAACTCGGCACTGTTGAGCCGACCATAGAACCGGGTCGCGACCCTGGTCGCACGGAACTCGTACTCCATCGACTCGGCCGAGGTGACCTCGATGCGGTCGTGCTGGCGGCGGCCGAGGCGCAGCGCGCGCAGGGTGGGCAGGGCGGTGAACCCGGTCAGCAGGGCGGATGCCCGACGTCCGTCGGCGATCCGGCCGGCGGCGTAGATCGGCCGTGAGGTGCGCAGATACCAGCGCAGCGTATGGGCCTGGATGGGCACGGCCAGCAGCCCGGCGAGCGCGAAACGCCAGTCGAGGGCGGCCAGCCCGATCAGGGTGGACACGATGGCCAGACCGGCGGCTACGAAGCTGCCCAGCGCGCCGCTGGCGGCCTCGGAGACCCGTTCGACATCGCCGGACAACCGTGAGACGAGATCGCCGGCCCCGCCGGCTTCCACCGCATCGATAGGCAGGCCGACCGCGACAGAGACGGCATCCTCCCGTAACCGGGCGACCGTAGGCAGCACGAGACGAGCCAGCTGCACGGTCGCGATCCAGCCCGTGCCCGCGGCCGCCAAGGTGGCTACGGTCAGCAGCACGACCGGGCCGACCAGAGCATGCGTGGATCGGTGCTCGGCGATGGCCTGGGTGATCTGGCCGATCGCGATCGGTCCGGCCAGGCCGAGGGCACTGTCGAGGGCCATGGTCGCGATCACCATGACCAATCTGAACCAGCGACCGCGCATCAGCCTGCGCAGATAGCTGCGCACTTGCCGTCCGGACGCGACCGGCAACAGCACCCGGTCCCGAGTTTGATCCGCGCTTGGCGACTCAGCACCCAGGTGGGTGCTCACCGGGCTACCGTCGTGACATACGCGGAGGCATCGGCCAGCAGTCCGGTGTGCGTGCCAAGGTCGCAGCCGCTCTCGTGCAAGTGGATCACCTGGTCGCAGCGCGCCAACCAGGCCGGGCTGGTGGTGATCACCAGGGTGGTGCGCCCGGCCCGCAGGCCCCGCACCTGCTCCGCGATGCGGTCTTCCGTGGCCGCATCGACGGCGGTTGTGGGGTCGTGCAGTACCAGTACCGGCGATCGGGCGGCCAGGGCGCGGGCAAGGGCGATGCGCTGGCGTTGCCCGCCGGACAGGGTCTCGCCGCGGTCGCCGACCGGGGTGTGCCGGCCGTTCGGCGCGGCGTCCACCACCTGGTCGGCGCAGGAGGCTCGGGCCGCCAGGGCGATCGCGTCGGGATCGTCGGTGAGCGCGGCCAGATTGTCGGCGATGCTGCCGGGCAGGAGCACCGCGTCGTGCAGGCACACGAGCATCGCCTGCCGCAGGACGTCCAGGGGGAAGAGGGCGATCGCGGTGTCATCCAGCCGGATCAGGCCGGCGTCGGGGTCGTGTTCGCGGGCAAGCAGGAGCGGTATGGCGGCGGCGACCGCCGGATCGCCACACACCAGTCCGGTCATCGATCCGGCGGGCACCCTCGCGTCGAGTCGGGTGGCTCGGGCTTGTGCAGGACGGACCCCGGAAGGGCCCGCTGTGCGACGGGCTGTACCCGAGACGGCCACCGCCTCGAACGTGAGCGCGGCACCTTTCGACCCGTCGGTCGCGCCCGGCAACCGGAAGGGCGTAGGCGCCCCCAAGCCCCCTCCAGCCAGGCCGGTCACGGCTGAATCTGGCACCGCTGAGTTAGCCACGGCCGAGTCGATCACGGCCAGCCCGGACACAGTCGGGTCGGGCACGGCCGGGTCGGCGGCCAGGACGTCGTGGATGCGCGCGGCCGAGGCGAGCGCTCGGGCGTAGGCGGCGCTGGCGCCGGAGACGGTCTCCATCGGCCCGATGACGAACTGCGCCAGGCCCAGCGCCGCAACCAGTTGCCCCAGGCCCAGTTGCCCGTCCAACGCCAGCCAGCCGCCGACGCCTGCGATAGCGCTCAGGTAGATCCCGGTGAACATGGCCCCGACCGAGACCAGCGTCGCCTGCGAGGATGCCGCATGCACTGCGGCCCCGACCGCCTCCTGGCTGACTGCCGCATAGTTCTGGGCTGCGGCGCGCTCGGCGCCGATGCCCTTGAGCACCCTCAGCCCACGGATCAGGTCTTCGGCCAGCGCGGTGGCACGGGCCTGTTGGTGTTGTTCGACGTGGCTGCGTCGCTGCAACAGCACCGACACCCGGCTCTGCACCACGAGCAGCACCACCGTGCCGGCGACGATCATGACGCCGAGCAGCAACGAGAATCGCACCAGCAGCACGGTCGACACGACCAGTACGGCGACCGCGGCGATCGTGGAGGCGACGATGCCGGCGAACGCGCCGACCCGGTCCGCGTCGCTGGAGGACCGGCTCAACAGGTCGCCCGGCGGATGACGCACTCCACCAGCAGGTTGCACCACGCGATCGGTCAGCCACATCCGCGCCTGGTGGCCGGCGAACTGCTTGGCTCGCATGCTGGCGCGGGCTCCGAAGCGGTAGGAGAACGACAAGAGCGCGAAGTCAGCGGCCAACACGCCCAGCCACACCCCGATCGCAGCCCAACTTCCGTGGTCTACCGCGCCGCTGATCGTGGCGCCGATGACAACCGGCACCATCGACTCGCCGAGCTGATGGGTGCTGTACAGCACCGAGGCCGCAACCAGGTCGCGCCGCCGCGACCGCACGGCTCGCCACAACAGCCTCCGGGGCGACAGCCGGGCCACGTCATCCAGCGGTGCCGTCGGCGACGCGGCCCCCGAACGAGTCAGGACGGTAGCGCTCACCGCCCAATCTTAGGGTTGCCTTACACCGGGTTGACACTGCGTCGCCGGATGCGCTGGGTGACGATGTCATTCGTCCCCGACAGCAGCTGCTCCAGATCCGGCAACAACAGCGGGCGCGCCAGCCACCATCCCTGCCCGAGACGGCAGCCCAGCTCGACGAGCACCCTCGCCTCATCGGCCCGCTCCACGCCCTCGGCCACCACGATGAGGTCGAGCGCACGTCCCATCACGAGCAGGGCCTCTACAAGGCTGCGCGCGCGCTGGTCGTGGGCGATCGAGGTGAGCAGGGTGCGGTCGAGCTTGAGGATCTGCATCGGCAGCCAGCGCAGGTAGCCCACGGAGGAATATCCGACCCCGAAGTCGTCCAGTGCCAGCGAGACCCCGGCCGAGACCAGCGACTCGAGTCGCTGCCTGATCACGGGGTCCTCGGTGATCACGGCCGATTCGGTGAGCTCCAGGATCAGATGCGTTCCGGAGGCGTCCTCGCGCACGAGTTCGGAGACCAGCTCCACAAGGTGATCGTCGTTGAGCTGGCGAGGTGAGACATTGACGGCCACCGACAGCGGACGTCCGGCAGCGTCGGCCATCCGGGCGCCGTCGGCCATCGCCTGGCGCAGCACCCATTCGCCGATCCGGCGGATGAGTCCCGACTCCTCGGCGATCTCGACGAAGGCGCCCGCAGGCAGCATCCCCTTGGTGGGGTGGTCCCACCGCACGAGCGCCTCGACACCGTCGATGTGCCCGCGGGCCAGGTCTTGCACAGGTTGGTAGACGACACGCAGCTCGCCCTTGTCGACGGCCCGGGCCAGGTCGGCGCGAAGCTCGTTGCGCTCGCGGTCCTTGGCGCGCAGCCCGTCGTGATAGACCGCCGGCCCCGAGATGTGCTCCGCCTTGGCGTAGTACATGGCGAGGTCGGCGTTGCGGAACAACCGGTCGGCGCTGATGCCGGGCCCGGCCTGGGCGATCCCTACACTCGCACTCACCGACAGGCTGTGCCCGTCGATGAGGAACTCGTTGCCGAGCCGGTTGATGATGGCGCCTGCGACCGCGTCGACCTGGTGCTCGGCACCGAAGAGCATGGCGAACTCGTCTCCGCCGAGCCGGGCCGCAATGCCACCGCCGGGCACGCACGCCAGCAGCCGTGAGGCCACCATGCGAACCAGCTCGTCGCCTACATGGTGGCCGTAAAGGTCGTTGACCTGTTTGAAGTTGTCGAGATCGAGGTAGAGCAGCGTGGGATAGCGCCCGGTGAGATCTCCGTCGGCGATAGCGCTGTGGGCCGTCGCCGAGAAGGTCGTGCGGTTCGCCAAGCCGCTGAGACCGTCGATGCGGGCCATCTTGCTGAGCTGTGTGATGAGCCGCGCCCGGGCGATCGACTCGGCCGTGTCCGCGGCCAGCGTGTCGAGAGACTGCCGCTCGCTGGGCAGCCACGTGCTGCGATCGCGGCGAGGAGGACTGTTGAGCCACACCACGCAGTCCGCCCCGACGTCGATCGGTGCGCCGATCCAGTCGCCGGTCGGCGCCTCTTCGCTGAGCCGCACACCCGGGGCGCCGAGCAGTACTCGCGCGTGCCGGATGGCCGACTCCAGGATGTCGTCAGCGGTGTCGAGGTGGCGACGGTCGCGGCTGCTCTCCAGCAGCACCGACAGCCTTCGCTGGTCGTCCATCGACTGCCGGGTGGCTCGCGAGGCCACGATCACCGACCCCACCGGCACCAGCAGGATCAACATCACCCAGGAGTGGTTGAGCTGTGCCAGCAGTGCACCCAGGTAGCCGATGCTGGCCGTGCCGCTGGCCACCCCGGTGCCGATCACGATGTCGTCGGCGCCCACCATCGACGACACCGGTTGCCCGGTGCGCAGGTGCACGTGCAACCACGAGAGGCCGAGATCGAGGATCGTGCTCACCGAACACCCGCCGGCCACGGTCAGCAGGGTGATGGGGTCGGTGGGATTCTCGTGGCCGATCGCCGTCACGGTCAGCGCAAGTCCCACGCCGCAGATGATCGTGAGGGCGGCGTTGAAGAGGTGCACCCGCCAGCGGGTGCGATCGGTCATGAGCCCGAAGGGGACGAGCACCGACCACAGCGCCAGCCCCACCACAGCGTTGTCCGTGATGAACAGCAGGAGCACCAGCGCGGCCGTCTCGAAGGTGACGCTGATGCTCTGCGACTTGCCCTCGACGCTCACCCCGAATCGCGCCAGCACAGGCGCGCAGAGCGCCACTCCGATGGCAAGCGGGCTCAGCGCACCCGGCAACATCCGCTGGTGGACGATGGAGGCCACGAGCACCAGCAGGAGGGTAGCCGCGACACCGGCAACCACCGCCTCATAGGCGATGACGGCGCGCGGCCGGGCTACCTCAGGTGTCACGTGACCCCCTCCCTATTCAGGGCTCCATCGGCACACCCACGCCAGGAGTAAAGCCACGGAACGTGGATCTTTGAGCCAACCGGTGCACCTCGATTCGCCCGAAGGGCGGCACCTCGGTCTGGCTGACCTTCCGTTGGGAGGCAGCTGGGCTGGCGTGAGCCTGGATTTGGCACGATCCGGATACCCCCGGACGGGTGAGCAACGCCCATTGTCGATGAATCAGCCTCCCTAGCCGAGCCCGGGGTCTCGCGCAGCGGCAGTCAGCCTTTGGTGGTGGTGGCGCACTGATGGCAACTAGCACCTTCTGGCACCGGGGCGCTGCTGACAAGCGGACTCTCCGTCGAGGCCGGCTTCGAGGCCGGTTCGGGGGCTAGGCCGCTCTTGCGGCGGGCCTCGCTAGGCTCCGGGCCATGAGAGCCCACGAAGCAGGCGCCCTGCACGCAGACGGTTACGGCGCACCCGCCTGGCTGGCCGTGCCGGCGGACGTGAACACCCTGGTGCCGGCACTGTGGGCCTCGTCGGTGCGCCGCGCTGACGACGGGCAGGTGCAGGTGGCCGGGCTGCCGGTCGGCGACCTGGCAGCGGAGTTCGGCACCCCGCTCTACGTGCTCGATGAAGCCGACTTCCGCGCCCGCGCCCGCGGGTTTGCCACCGCCTTCTCGGCGGCCTTCGCCGAGGCCTGTGGCGGTGCGGAGGTGTACTACGCGGGCAAGGCCTTTCTCTGCACAGAGGTGGCTCGATGGATCGCCGCCGAAGGGCTCTGCCTCGACACCTGCACAGGCGCCGAACTCGCCACGGCCCTCAACGCCGGCCTCGATCCGGCCAGGATCGGCCTGCACGGCAACAACAAGTCCGACGCCGAGATCGAGCGCGCGGTGGCGGCCGGCCTGGGCCGGATCGTGATCGACAATCTCGAGGAGGTCGACCGGGTAGCCGATGCGGCACAGCGCGCCGGGGTCACCGCCCAGGTGATGCTGCGGGTCACGGTGGGCGTCGAGGCGCACACCCACTCTTACATCGCCACCGCACACGAGGATCAGAAGTTCGGGCTGTCGCTGGCCGGTGGCGTGGCCGCCGAGGCGGCCAGGCGGGTTGTCCGCCGCCCCGAATTGCGGCTGCTGGGACTGCACTCGCACATCGGCTCGCAGATCTTCAACGTCTCGGGTTTCGAGCTCGCCGCCCGCCGGTTGCTGGGGCTCCACGCCAGACTGCAGCGCGAACTGGACGTCGAGCTGCCTGAGATCGACCTTGGTGGTGGTTTCGGGGTGGCGTACACGAACGAGCACGACCCGCTCAAAGCCGTCGAGCTTGCCGAAGGCCTGGCCGGCATCGTCACCAAGGAGTGCGCAGACCTCGGCGTCGCAGTGCCCAGGGTGTCCATCGAGCCGGGACGGGCCATCGCCGCACCCTCCACCTTCACTCTCTACACGGTCGGGGCGGTCAAGTCGGTAGAGCTGGACGGTGGCCGGCCGCGGTGCTACGTGGCGGTCGACGGCGGCATGAGCGACAACATCCGCACCGCGCTCTACGGTGCGAACTACTCCGCCACGCTGGCCAACCGGGCCAGCGCGGCCCCGCCCGCGCTGAGCCGTGTGGTGGGTAAGCACTGCGAGAGCGGAGACATCGTGGTCATGGACGAGTTCCTGCCCGCCGACGTGATCCGTGGTGACCTGCTGGCCGTGCCTGGCACCGGGGCCTACTGCCGGAGCATGGCCTCCAACTACAACCACGTCCCGAGGCCGCCCGTGGTGGCGGTGAAGGAGGGCGCCGCCCGGGTGATCGTGCGGGGCGAGACGGAGTGTGACCTGCTCCGGCTCGATGCCGGGTGGGACCCCGCCGGTTGGGCCGACCCGTCGTGGTCGCGGTGAGATAGCGCAAGGTCGGTCCGGGTCGTCTACTCAGGAGCGACGGGTACACTCAATCCCCGCTATCTGCAGGCAAGGGGAGAACGTGTCGCACGATCAGACCTCGGGGGTCATCGCGCCCAACGGTGCCGTCGAGCCCGCTGCTCGTAGCGAACAGGTCGTCATCGACCAGCTGTATGCGCGGCTCGACGAGTTGCGCGAGCGCGCCGCGGACGATCTGGCGGCCGTCCGCCGAACCCGCAGCGGTGGCACGCACCAATCCCGCTCCGAACGCGACGCCTACGCCACGTTGTACGAAGACCGGCTGGCCCAGTTGCGGGCAGTGGAAGATCGGCTGTGTTTCGGGCGGCTCGACCTGCGCGGCGGCGAATACCGCTACATCGGCCGAATCGGCTTGGCCGACGAAGAGCAGCACCGAATGCTCGTCGACTGGCGGGCCGAGGCGGCCATGCCCTTCTACCAGGCCACGGCAGCCCGTCCGCTCGACGTGGTGCGCCGGCGCCACGTGCTCACCCGGCACCGCCAGGTCACCTCGGTCGAAGACGAGGTGCTCGATCTCGACGCTCTCTCTGACGAGCTCTCCGCCAGCCTGGCCGGCGAGGGCGCGCTGATGGCCGCGGTCAACGCCCAGCGCACCGGCAGGATGGGCGACATCGTGGCCACCATCCAGGCCGAGCAGGACGCGATCATCCGCTCCGAGCTTGCCGGGGTGCTCGTGGTCGAGGGCGGCCCGGGCACCGGCAAGACCGCCGTGGCTCTGCACCGCGCGGCCTACCTCCTCTACAGCCACCGTGAGCGGCTGGCTCGCAGCGGGGTGCTCGTGGTGGGTCCCAGCCCGGTGTTCCTGCGGTACATCGAGCAGGTGCTGCCCTCGCTCGGCGAGACGGGCGTCGTCATGCTCACGCCGGGCCGGCTCGTGCCCGGCGTGGAGGCCACTCGGCACGATTCGCCGGAGGTGGCCGAGCTCAAGGGCGACCTACGAATGGCCCAGGCCATCCTGCACGCCGTCCGCGACCGCCAACGCGTGCCCGATCGACCCCAGCGCTTCGTCCTCGACGGCCGAGAGGTGATGCTCACCCCGTCCATGGTGCGTTCGGCCCGGGAGAAGGCGCGGCGCACCGGCCGCCCGCATAACCAGGCCCGCACCACGTTCGCCAAAGACGTGCTGGCCCAATTGGCCACGCAGCTGGCGAGCCGGATCGGTGCGCTGGACGCCGGCGACCGCGACGAGCTCATCTCCGATCTGCGTGACTCCCGTGATGTGCGCCGCGCGGTGAACCTGCTGTGGATGCCGCTGACCGCGCACCGCATCGTCTCGCGGCTGCTCTCCGACCCCGACCGGTTGCGACACGCGGCGCCGTGGCTCACCGAGGCCCAGATCGCGCTGCTGCTACGCGACGTCGATGCCGAGTTGACGGTCGACGACGTGCCGCTGCTCGACGAGGCGGCCGAGCTGCTCGGTGAAGACGACTCGGCAGCCCGTCACGAGGCCGCGCGTACCGCTCAGCAGCGGCAGGCTGAGGCCAGCTACGCCCGGGAGATCATCGAGGTCACCGGTGGCGCCGGCCTGGTGAACGCCGAGCAGCTGGCTGCCGGGTTCGCCGAGTCGGGCCCCGAGCTCACCCTCGCCGAACGGGCCGCCGGCGATCGTAGCTGGACGTACGGGCACATCGTCGTCGACGAGGCACAGGAGCTCTCGCCGATGATGTGGCGGGCGCTGGGCCGGCGCAATCCCACCCGGTCCATGACGGTCGTGGGCGACCTGGCGCAGACCCACGCGGCCGGGGGAGCCCGCTCGTGGGCCCAGGTGCTCAACCCGCTCGTCCAGAACCGCTGGCGGCGTGAGGCGCTGACCGTCAGCTATCGCACCCCCGGGCGCATCATGGCGGTGGCCGCCCAGGTTGTGGCACCGCTCGGAGTGCGGGTGCCGCGCGCCGTCCGCGAGGGGGACTGGCCGCCGGTCGCCCTGGGGGTCTCCGAGGAGGACCAGCTGCCCGATGCGGTGGTGCAGGCGGTGCGGGCGCAGCGCGCCGAAGCGGGCGGACGAGTAGCGGTCATCACCAAGGCCGACCGGGTCGCCACCCTGGCGGCCGCGTTGCGCGAGAGCCTTGGTGCCGAACACGTCGGCCTCGGCTGGGCGGCGCTCGACCGTGAGGTGGGAGTGCTGGCCGTGGAGGAGTGCAAGGGCCTGGAGTTCGACGGGGTCGTGGTGGTGGAGCCTGCCGAGATCATCGAGGCGGGAGGACGCGGGGCCAACGATCTCTATGTCGCCCTGACCCGTCCTACCCAGCAGCTCACCCTCGTGCACCGGCGGACGCTGCCGGTCACGCTGCCTGAGTGAGTCACGCCCTCCGAGTAGGCAGGAAACACGTCACCAGCCGCGGGACGTCCCGCGGCTGACGAGCACTCCCGCGCGATAGGTTCGACGCGTTTCGCCATGCGCTCACAACCGCGAAGGACGTCGATGTCGCTCCTCGATCCAGCCCGTCTCGGGCAGAGTCTGACCCTGCTCCACGAGCGTTCCCCGCTCGTGCAGTGCCTCACCAACTCCGTGGCCACCAACTGGACGGCCAACGTGCTGCTGGCCGCCGGCGCCGCCCCTGCGATGGTCGACAACCCGCACGAGGCGGGGGTCTTCGCGGGGTTCGCCGACGGGGTGCTGGTCAACCTCGGTACCCCGACCAACGACTCGGCCGAGGCCATGCGGCTGGCCGTCGCCGCCGCAGGACAGGCCGGCACTCCCTGGGTGCTCGACCCTGTGGCGGTAGGTGCCCTGCCTTGGCGCACCGAGCTGGCCCACGAGCTGCTGGCCACGTCGTCGCCCGCGATCATCCGGGGCAACGCGTCGGAGATTTCCGGGCTGGCCGGCGGTGCCGGCGGCCGCGGCGTCGACAGCACGAGCGCTCCGGAGTCGGTGCTCGATGAAGCGGCCGACCTCGTGAGCCGGCACTCCTGCACGATCGCCATCAGCGGCCCGGTCGACCAGATCGTGGGTGCCGCATCGCGCCATGAGTTGGCCAACGGTCACGTCTGGCTCACCAAGGTCACTGCGGTCGGGTGCGCGCTCGGGGCGCTGATGGCCGCTTACGCGGGAGTGGAGGACGATCCCACTGTCGCGGCCGCCGCGGCCACGGCACACCTCACGGTGGCGGCAGATCTGGCTGCGGCGCGCACGGTCGAGGCCTATGGCGGACACGCCGCCGGCCAGGTGGGCACGTTCGCCGTCCATCTGCTCGACGCGCTGGCCGGGGTCACCGCGGCCGACCTGGAACGCCTCACCCGATTGACCAGCCACCAGCCTGTCAGGTCATGAGCCGCGCGATCGACCTCTCGCTGTACCTGGTCACCGACACCGCCCAGTGCGGCGGCCCGCGCGGTGTCGTCCAGACGGTCCGGCAGGCGATCGCCGGCGGAGTCACGGCCGTCCAGCTGCGTGACCCCGACGCGTCCGACGACGAGTTCGTGCGAATGGGCCGTGAGCTGGCGGATGCGATGGCGGGCACCGGGGTGCCGTTGCTGATCAACGACCGGGTGCACCTGGTCGAGGCCATCGGAGCCGCCGGCGCCCACGTTGGCCAGGGCGATCTCGACATCGTCAGCGCGCGTGCGGTGCTCGGCCCGGAGCGCATCCTCGGGCTGTCTGCCGCCACTGAGGAGCAACTCGCGGCGGCTGAGCGCAGCACGCGGGACGCGGGTCATCCCCTGCTCGACTACATCGGAGTGGGGGCCTTCCGGGCCACCGCGACCAAGCCCGATCACCCGCCGGCCGGCGGTCTCGAACTGCTCTCGAGGCTGGCCCGGCGCAGCCCGTGGCCCTGTGTGGCGATCGGCGGCATCACGGTCGACGACCTGCCGGCCATCCGTGGCACCGGGATGGCAGGTGTGGCCGTGGTCAGCGCGCTGTGCGGCCGGCCCGACGTCACCGCCGCCGCGCGGGCCCTGTTCGAGGCCTGGGCGGGCGCCGTGAGCCCCGGCCGGCCGCCGGTGGCCCTGACGATCGCGGGCAGCGACCCCAGCGGGGGAGCCGGCATTCAGGCCGACCTCAAGAGCTTCTCCGCGCTGGGCGCCTTCGGTACCAGCGTCATCACGGCACTTACTGCACAGAACACCGTGGGCGTCACCGGGATCCACGTCGTCCCCGCCGACTTCGTCGCCCTGCAGCTCGACACCCTCCTCGACGACGTGCGCATCGACGCGGTCAAGATCGGCATGCTGGCCAGCGCCGAGCTGGCCGACACAGTTCGGGTCAAGCTGACCGAAAGACCGCAGCCCAGGCTCGTCATCGACCCGGTGATGGTGGCCACCAGCGGCGATCGACTGCTGGACGACGACGCCCTCGACGCCCTGCGACGGCTGCTCCCACTGGCCGACGTCATCACCCCGAACCTCGGGGAGGCCGCCCTGCTCACGGGCACACCCGTGGCGTCCACACTGCACCAGATGCGCCGGCAGGCGCAGCTGTTGCGCGACGCCGGCGCCCAGCGAGTGCTGCTCAAGGGCGGCCATCTCGAGGGTGAGCAGGCAATCGACCTGTTCGTCGACAGCGTCGGCGAACATGAGCTGGCCGCGCCTCGCGTGCACACCGTGAACACTCACGGCACGGGGTGCTCGTTGTCGTCGGCCATCGCGGCCCTGGCCCCCCAACGCCTCACCTGGCTCGACGCGGTCACCGACGCCAAGCGCTGGCTCACGGACGCCCTTCGGGCCGCCGACCAGCTCCAGATCGGGCACGGCCACGGCCCGGTGCATCACTTCCACGCCCTCTGGCCCACACACGGAGATGTCTCATGACCTTCAGCGACCACGCCTGGCAGCAGGCAGCCGAGATCCGGGCAGCCGTGGAGACGATGCCCTTCGTCACCGAGCTCGGCGCCGGCACCCTCGACCGGGAGGTCTTCGTCGGCTATCTGGCGCAGGACACCTTCTACCTCGACCAGTACGGCAAGGCCCTAGCCCTTGCCGCCACCGGTGCTCCCAGCAGCGCCGAAGCCCAGTTCTGGGTGGAGTCGGCCCGCGGCGCGCTGGTGGTGGAGCAGGGCCTGCACGGCAGGCATGTGCATGACCTGAGCCGGCACACCGCCTCGCCCACCACCACCGCCTACACGTCGTACCTGCTTGCCCAGGCGGTGACCGGTGGCTACCCGGTCGCCGCGGCCGCCCTGCTGCCCTGCTTCTGGCTGTACGCAGATGCAGGTGAGCGGTTGCTCGCCCTCGCCCAGGCCACAGACGCGGGCCTGGCCGCCCACCCGTACGGCGACTGGATCGCCACCTATGCCGACCCCGCGTTCGCCGAGTCGACCGCCCGCGCCCGGCAGCTCGTTGACGAGGCCGCCGACCGGGCGGGCGAGGCCGTCCGGGCTCGGATGCTGCAGGCCTTTCTCACCGCCTGCCGCTACGAGTGGATGTTCTTCGACGCCGCCCACCGCCAGGAGACGTGGCCCGTCTGAGGCCGTGCAGCAGCGCTCGCTAGGCCCCGCCGCCCACCGAGCCGACCAACCGCACCCCGGCCGACCTCAACTCGGTCAACGTGCTGGCCAGAGTGCTCTCAGCCACCGCGGCGGTGAGCCCCAACAGCACGGTGGTGGCAAAGTCCTCGCGAGCGGCGTCCAACGCGGTGGCCCGCACGCAGTGATCAGTGGCGATGCCCACCACGTCCACCGCGTCCACCCCACGCCGGCGCAGCCACTCGGCCAGCCCCACGCCGTCGGCGGTCTGGCCCTCGAACCCCGAGTAGGCGGCTGAATGAGCCCCCTTGAGAAACCACTCCTCGATGCCCGACACGTCGAGATCGGGATGAGTGTTGGCGCCCTGCGTGCCCACCTGGCAATGCCGCGGCCAGGTGGTGCTGTAGTTCGGCTGGTCGGAAAAGTGATCGCCCGGGTCGACATGCGAGTCGAGGGTGCCCACCACGGCCGCGTACTCACCCTCAGCCGAGGCGACATACGACGAGATGGCCGCCGCCACGCCGGCCCCGCCGACGACCGCCAGCGAACCTCCCTCGCAGAAGTCGTTCTGCACATCGACGACGATCAAAGCCTTGGTCATGACGCGTGATCCTGTGCTGTCTCGCGCTCGGATGCCACCTCGTACTCGGTCGGGATGCAGGGCTCGCCGCGCTGCAACTGGTGCGCCTTGGCAGGCAGCTCGGCGCGCGACGTGGTGTGCCGATCCACTGCGGCGAGCACCCCGGCGCGCCCGGTCCAGCGGTGGTCGGTCTCGCCGTGATCTACCAGCTGCACCAGCAGTTCGCGGTCGTCCCCGTCGTCGAGCGGCCGGTGCCCGATCCCCACGATCTCCGTCGTGGCCACGCCGTTCGAGCGCCGGCGCAGCGCATACTTGCGTCCGCCCACGCTCGTCTTGTTCAACGACGCCTTGGCCACCGACACCAGCTCACCGTCGGTTCCCTCGCGGGCCACGAGCTTGTAGACCATGCCCGCAGTGGGTGCGCCGCTGCCGGTGACGAGCGATGTGCCGACGCCGTAGGAGTCCACCGGCCCGGCCGCCAGCGCGGCGATGGCGTGCTCGTCGAGGTCGGAGGTGACCACGATCTTCGTCTCGGTGGCACCTAGGGAGTCGAGCTGGGCTCGCACCTGGCGCGCCTGTGCGAGCAGGTCTCCCGAATCGAGCCGGACGGCCCCCAGCCCGGGGCCCGCCACGTCGACGGCGGTGGCCACTCCGGTGGTCACGTCGTAGGTGTCCACCAGCAGCGTCGTCCCGGTGCCGAGGCTGGCCACCTGCGCCGCGAACGCGGTGCGCTCGTCGTCGTGCAGCAGGGTGAAGGAGTGCGCCGCCGTGCCGATGGTCGCAAGGCCGTACCGGCGTCCGGCCTCGAGGTTCGAGGTGCCCGAGAAGCCGGCGATCACCGCCGCGCGCGCCGCGGCCACGGCGGCCTCTTCGTGGGTGCGCCGCGAGCCCATCTCCAGACACGGCCGCGATCCGGCCGCGAACGTCATCCGCGACGCAGCCGAGGCGATGGCGCAGTCGTGGTTGAGGATCGACAGTGCCAGCGTCTCCAGAATCACTGCTTCGGCGAACGTGCCTTCGAGGATCAGCACCGGCGATCCGGGGAAGTAGCACTCACCCTCGGCGTAGCCCCACAGCGAGCCCGTGAACCGGTAGTCGGCCAACCATCGCAGGGTGTCATCGTCCACCGCCTTGGCGCTGCGCAACCAGGCGAGGTCGTCGGGGTCGAAGCGGAAGTCGGCCAGCTCCTCCAGCAAGCGTCCGGTGCCGGCCATCACGCCGTAGCGACGCCCCTCCGGCAATCGCCGGGCGAATACCTCGAAGACGCTGCGCCGGTGTGCCGCGCCGGAGCGCAAGGCAGCCTGGATCATCGTCAGTTCGTACTTGTCGGTGAGCAGTGCCGTCGTGGAGCCCGCGGTCATATCGGCAGCGTAGAGCCCGCACCCCCGCAGGGCTGACGGGCCGGGCACCGATCTCAGTAGAGTTGGGCCTCGTGAGTGTCGCCCCGGTCGAAGTGACCAAGCCGGAGGGCGCCGAGCGCACCAGTCTGGAAAGCCCTTGGGTGACCATCGTCTGGAACGACCCGGTGAATCTCATGAGCTATGTCACCTACGTGTTCCAGGCCTATTTCGGCTACTCGCGGCAGGTTGCCGAGCGGCTCATGAAAGACGTGCACCTCAAGGGCAAGGCCGTGGTGTCGAACGGCACCCTCGAGGAGATGGAACGCGACACCGAGGCCATGCACGGCTATGGCCTGTGGGCAACCTTCAGTCAGGACGCGTAAGTGGCCGGCACCTTCAAACGCACCCGCCGCGGCATCGAGGCCATGTTCGACGGCAACGAGGCCGAGGTCTGCACGCACTTCCTGCTGGAGCTGCACGCCATGCTCGGCGAGCCTGAGACGGCGGCCGCGCCCACTCCTGAATGGGCTCGCGAGCTCGGGTTGGCGGGCTTGGGCGATGAAGCGGTCGTGCGGCCCCCGGACGATCCCGCGCTCGCCAGGCTGCTGCCGGACGGGACGCGCGGCGACGACGAGTTGGCCACCGACTTCCGCCGGCTCACCGAGGCGGGCATCCGGGCGGTCAAGCGAGCGGCGATCATCACCGCGGTCGGGTGCTTCCAGCGGTCCGGGGGAGGGCGGACCGTCTTCACCGAGCCGGAGGCGCAGGCCCTGCTCCGGGCTCTGACGGATGTGCGACTCGTGATGGCGCAGCGTCTCGGCATCGAGAACGACGACGACGCCGAGGCATTGCACGACTGGCTCGAGCACGAGGCGTCGCAGGCCCACGAGGCCGAGGATGACCCGGCCGACCTCGACGAACGTGAGGCGCAACGCGCGGCCACCGAATGGTTGGCCCGCGTCTACGAGTTCTTCACCTGGGTGCAGGAATCGCTGGCGGAAGTGCTGCTCGCAGAACTGCCCTTCGACGGCGGAGGACGACGACAGCCACCCCCAATTGGCGATTGATATATCAAGCATCAATTGTTTGCGGGTCGACTAAAATTTAGAAGTGTGATGAAGGCCGCTTGCAAACTGGTCGGAAGCCCAGTCATACGTTGCATAGGCTCGATCTTCGTGAGGTTGACAGTTGTGGGGTGCTCCGGGTCGTTTCCGGGCCCCCGTGGTGCCGCGTCCTGCTATCTCGTCGAGACCGATGGGGTCGATGATGCCGGTGAGCCGTACATCTACCGGGTGCTGCTCGATCTCGGCAGCGGCGCCCTCGGTCCGCTGCAGCGCTACCTCAAGCTCCAGGAGATCGACGGTATCGCGCTGACCCACTTGCATCCCGATCACTGCCTCGACGCGTGCGGGCTGTACGTCTACCTCAAGTACAGCCCCGACGGGCCGAGCCCGCGCCGGCCGCTGCTGCTTGGGCCGGCCGGCGCCGGCAAGCGGCTGGCACGCGCCTACGACCTTCCACTGGTGCCCGGCATGCACTCCGAGTTCGACATCGTGGCCTGGACCCCGGAACTGCCCGTCAAGCTGGGCCCGCTCACGCTCACGGCCCGCCGGGTGGTGCACCCCGTGCCCGCTTTCGGGATCCGGGTGGAGGGTCCGCGCGAGGACGGCACGGGCACTGCGGTGCTGGCCTACTCCGGAGACAGTGACGTGTGCGAGGGCCTGACCCGCACGGCACGCGACGCCGACCTGTTCTTGTGTGAGGCGGCCTTCCATGAGGGCCGCGACGACTTCACCGGGGTGCACCTCACCGGCCGGCGGGCCGGTCAGGTGGCCACGGAGGCGGGAGTCGGTTCGTTGCTGCTCACCCACATTCCTCCGTGGAACGACCCCGAGCGCACCCGCGCCGAGGCGAAGGAGACCTGGGACGGCGAGCTCGCCCTGGCCGAACCAGGCATGGTCGTCACGCTCTGAGAACGAGCGTCCGGCCGCCGGGCCGGCGCACCCGGCTTATCACCACTGCGCTCATGTCCCGGCACGCCCTCTAGAAATCGTCCGGACAGAATGGCTCGCGGTCTGCGCGCAGCGCCAGGTCGAGCCGGGTCAGCGTGCGCTGCGGGTCGGCGCCATCGAGCTGTAGCAGCCCGGCTGCCGCCAACGCTGTCGCTCGCGTCCCACCGAGATAGAGCGAGGCCAGGTCGCGTACGTCGAGCCTGACGTCTGGCAGCCTCGACACCCGGGTGACCACGGCGCCCTCTGGGCCGGCCTGGAGCCGGAAGCGATCGGAGTTGGCTGCCAGCACGGGGTCGGCGACCTCGATCACCACGTCGGCCTCGCTGGCATAGCGGCGTTGGGTCAGGCTGGCCGGCACGTCCACCAGGCGCAGATAGGTGCCGTCCAGCTCGCAGGTCTGCAGCGCCCTGCGGTTGGCCACCAGGTGATGCAGTGGATCGTCCAGCGCCAGCTTGTCGCTGTGGACCTGGCTCACCAGATCGAGATCGAGCAGAAAGCGCCACAGCTTGGCGGTTGCCTGTGGAGTGCCCCCGGCAAGCTCGCGCACTCGGACGGTGCCCTGCGGCAGCGGGCTGTGCGTGTCGTCCCGCACGTGGAACAAGGAGTAGCCGTTCACTCCGGATTCGGGGTGCACGTGCAGCGCGAACCGCAACGCCCCGGCAGCCCGCCGGTGCTCGGGCAGGTCGAGGGTGATCTTGTTCCACCAGGCTTCGTCCCGCTCCAGGTAGCCGGGCCGACCGGCCACCAGCTCGGCATAGCGCCCGGGTATCTCCGACAAGAAGGTGTCCCGGTCTACCTCGTCGACGAAGCCGTCGCCGAGGTCGACCCCGGGGCGATATTCGAGCTCGTGGGTATTGCCGGTGATGGTCTGCCTCAGACTCGCCAGGCCGTAGCCGAAGCGGCCGTAGATGGCTGACTCCGAGGCCCACAGATACGCCAACGATTCCTGGCCCGCCTGGTGCAGCTCGTGCAGTTGCCGGTGCATGAGCTCACGCATCAGACCAGTGCGCCGGAACACCGGGGACACCGTCACCACCGTCACCGCGGCCACCGGCACGACCTGACCGCCCGGCACCGTCAGCCGGCGCGCGATCGACCCCGCGGTGGAGAACCACCGCCCGTTGGCTCTGTGCCCGAACATCCGCTCGGGCTCGAAGACAGCCATCCACGAACGCAGCAGCTCTGGTGCCGAGTCCTCGTGGAAGTGCCGGTCGAAGGCGCGGGCGAACTGGTCAGCCTCCTCCTCGGTGACGCCGAGCGGTTGCACTCGGAGGTCGTGACGATCGGGGACGACGTAGGCCATGTCGTTCAGTCAATCCGAGGTGGACGGGCGCGGTAAAGCGGAATACGACCGCCGGTTAGGGTCAAAGCCGTTCGGTTAGTCGTCGGGGTGGGGGTGTCAAGATCCATGTTTGGGTGTCGCGGGGCAGGGCCGGACGACAAGCGGACGGAGCCGGACGACAAGCGGACGACAAGCGGACGACAGGCGGACGACAGGCGGACGACAGGCGGACGACGCAGCCTGCCCGGGTCTTCCGTAACGGGAGGCTTTGACAGTCGCAGGGCACGGGCTTTGCTGCGCTATGACGATGCCCCGTCCGGCGGGGCATCGCCATAGCGTCAGAACTGGCCCCGTCACAGCCCCCAGAAGCCCAGACTCAACCCCTCACGGACCTGAGTCGCTGGGTAGTGCCGTTCGCGGTGAAATTACCGCGGTTGGCACCCGGTTGAGCGCCGGAACCGGGGTGAGCTCGCTGGGTGGTGCCGTTCGCGGTGTATCTGCCGCGGTTGGCACCCGGTTGAGCGCCGGAACCGGGGGTGAGCTCGCTGGGAGGTGCCGTTCGCGGTGTATCTGCCGCGGTTGGCACCCGATCAGGCGTCTTATGGTGGAGATCGACTCAGAGGTCCGGCAAGACGGTGATTCACCTACAAGGCGGCGCCTTCCTCGCCAGACGCAACTCCCAAAGTCAGGGCTCGTCTGGGCGCGGGGGTTGACACCAACTCCCGAACCTTAACCGAAAGGCATTGCGGTTAGGGTGCGCTGGGACCGAGATGCAGGGGGTCATGCAGCCTTTAGCGTGGGGTGTCACAGCGCGAAGAACGGAGAACGGCACGATGGCGAAACCAGAACGCCCGCGCCAGCCGGCAGCGGCCCGCGCACCCAGGGCGCCCCAGTTGGTGGCGCGGTTCAAACCCGTGGCGGGCCTCGGACGGGTCGTGATCGTCGTCGCCATCGTCTGGACGGTGCTCGGCGCGGCGCAGGCTGTCACTGCGCCGTGGGCCGCGGCCACCCAAGCGCAGGCAGTGCGGGCCGGCCGCCCGACTGACGAGGTGCTCACGGCCTATGCGGCGCTGTCGGTGCCGCTGTCGATCTGCATCCTGGTGGCCTACGTCACCGGTTGTCTGTTTCTGCACCGGGCCCGGATGAACACCCTCGCCTTATACCCCGACGCGCGCCATCGCCGTGGCATGTCATGGACCTGGGTGGGCTGGTGGTTCCCGGTGCTGAGCCTGTGGTTTCCCTACCAGGTGGTGCGCGACATCTCGATCGCCAGCCGTCCGCGCGGCTCGGCCGGCCCCGTCGACGACGACTGGTGGGTGCCGGTGTGGTGGCTCACGTGGCTGGTGGCGATCTACGGCTGGGTGTGCGCGGACTATCTGCTCGGCCAAGGGGGCCAGCCCCCGAGCCTGGCGGGACTGACGGCCGTGCCGTGGTTGCGCGCGCTCGCGGCGGTTGCCCAGGTGGTTGCGCTGGTTGCGTGGATTCGCATCGTGCGGCGCATCTCAGCGGCGCAGCAGACCTGGTCTCCGGCGTAAGCGCCAGGAAAGCCCTGTGGCTGGCGCGCCCAGAAGATCCGGTTACTTACTGCCGAACGAGGAGACGTGCAGCACCGTCGGCACGGAGCTCTCGGGGCAACCCATCAGCGAACCGAGCGGTGCGAACTGCGAGTGCGTCTCGTCGGGCAGGTAGACCCGTAGGCCCTTGGCAGGGGTGGGGGTGCAGCCTTCGAAGTTGGCGGCCTGCCCCACGAGCACGAGGGTGGTCGCAGACGCCCGGGGGGCGACCCTGACCGGCCCGGCCTTGCTGCCGCTTCGGTCGGCGGCCTTGCCGAGCTGGGCACCCTTGTCGCCGTAGACCATTGAGACGCCCGGGAATCCGGTGAGAGTGCAGGTACGGGATGAGGTGTTGGTGACCTTGAGCGTCACGCCGTAGCTGCCCGCGGCGCCCCCGCCGGGCGTCACGAACGCCGACACCTTGGTGCCCGATGCCAGGCAGCGCGAGCTGGCGACTGCCGCTGTCGTGGCCGTTGTTCCTGACGTGGAGTTGGACGACATCGATCCCGACGACGTAGACCCCGTCGAGGCGGTCGCGGTGGAGTCAGAGGGTGCCATCGACGCGGACTGGGTCGGGGTGTCACTGGCCGAGGAGGTCTGCGTGGTCGTGGTGGCGCTGGCCGACGCCGCTGTGGAACCACCTGAACAACCGGTCAACGCCACAGCCAGGAGGCCCACCGCGACCGCCGGCAGCGCGACAGATCCCTTGCCGGCCCGACGGGCTGAACCCCAGTGCAACCGCGTATTCATGATCACTCCTTCATGCCCCGGTCGTCCGTCTGGCAGCCCCCATGGCCGTGGACGCATCTGTCTACCAGTTGACCACTTCGGTGCGGCTTCAGCATGCCGAATCGCGTCCGGCGCACCACTCGTTGGGTAACGATTTCGGTGCGCCGGACGCTTTTAGTCGAGATGGAGTGCCAGTCCGTCGTGGGTGGGGTTGCGTCCGCCGCGTGGGCGCCGTGACGTGAGCGTAGAAGGAGTAGCCCTGGAGGTTCGGATCCGAGGCGTCAGGCTGGAGTGACAGACCCGGGGCATCGCGAGATCTATTCCAACGTCCGTGGTCGTGGGGTGGTGAGTGAGCGGGGATCGGTTGGTTTGTGCGGTCGTTGTGCCGGCTGACCGTGTGAGCGCGAGGACCCGTTCGAGAGCGGGCCGGGTCGGTGTCCGGAATCCGGCACCAGCGCCAGCCGATAGCGACCGGCTGAGCACGAAACCCCAGGGCGCTGCACCCAAGCGAGCCGGATTCCGGACATCCCAGCGCCGGCCGCAGCGACCGACCACCGGCGCCCGCCCCCCTGCTGACCGCCCGGACGCGCCGACCGGCCCGCTCGCACCCCAGAGTTGTGCCCGACGGAGCTGATCCTTCCAAGGGCAGGCCCGCATCGGTGCCTCGGATCCGGCCCGTTCCGTGCATCCACCTGTCACGTTCTTCGCCCGTCCGTGGCCAACTTGGTGACAGCCCAGCGCACAACGTGACAGTTCGACGACCAAGACAGAGCCGCCGACGTGACAGTTCGACGACCAAGGGGGAGGCGCCGACGTGACAGTTCGACGACCAAGGGGGAGGCGCCGACGTGACAGTTCGACGACCAAGGGGGAGGCGCCGACGTGACAGCTCGACGACCAAGGCGGGGCCGCCGACCCGTCACACCTCGGGCAGCGCGGTGGGAACGATCCGATCGGGGATGACAAGGCCGTCGCTCGTACGGGTGTAGAAGGTCATCTCCGTCAACCGCGGGTAGTAGGCGTGAATGCTCACGGCCGTCTGGGCGTGTTCGTTGGTGACGTCGTGCACCTCACCGGGAGCGACCTCGGCCACTACGCCGGGGATGAACTTGCGTGGCAGCAGTCGGCCCCGCCCGTCGGGGCGGATCTCGGTGAGAACCCCGCGCACCGTGGTGAAGGCGGCGGCGGAGTCGCCGTGGTCATGCAGGTCGGTGCCGGCCGAAGTGCCCCACACAATGACCCAGACATCGACGTCCTCGGCCACGTCAAGGCGCGTCCAAGAACGCTGGGCGCCGTTCAGTTTGGCGTGCTTGCGCCATTGCCGGGGGTCAGCGGCCACCTGGGAGACGAGGCCGACCAGGTCGACGTCGCGGCTGGTGGTGGGGTTCGGAGCAGGTCGAACAGCTACAGCAGTCATGGTGAAAGTCCTTTGCGAGTAAGCAGTGTCAGGTCATGTACGGGGCCGCCCAGCGCGCACGGGGCGCAGCGCCAGCGCGTGAAGGCCCAGGGCACAAGGGCCACAGGCGCACGAAGGCGGAGCGCACGGCTGCGCTGGGGACGGCGTCTTGAGAGCCGCGCACCGCGTGACTGCGGGCGCGACGGGTCGAGCGGTTTGCTACGGGGTCGCGGTCAGCGACAACACCGCTGGTGCTGGGTCATGCGATTCCTCCATCGGTTCTGGCGGGAGCACCCGTATCGGGTTGCTGCGGCGTCGACGAGCCAGATCTCTCGGCCGCTCTTGATGGGACGCCCACGACGGTAGCACATCAACGCGGGTTGTCTATGGAATAAGGCGGAAATACCTCCGTCACCATCTTGTTAGGCTCGCGAGGATCCATCAACGTTGGACAGGCTCACCTTGGAGAAGCTCGTATGACCACCCCGGGCAGCACCCCGCGCACCGACGGCCGCGCCGTCGATCAACTCCGCGACGTCCGCATCACCCGCGGCTGGCTCGACCACGCGGAGGGCAGTGTGCTGGTCGAGTTCGGTGCCACCCGGGTGCTGTGTGCGGCGTCGTTCACCGAGGGCGTGCCGCGTTGGCTCAAGGGGCAGGGCAACGGTTGGGTGACGGGGGAGTACGCGATGCTGCCGCGTGCCACCAACACCCGCTCCGAGCGCGAATCGGTGCGCGGCAAGGTCGGCGGCCGCACCCAGGAGATCTCCCGGCTGGTGGGTCGCTCGCTGCGGGCGGTGGTCGACACCAAGGCGCTAGGGGAGAACACCGTCGTGCTCGACTGCGACGTGCTGCAGGCCGACGGCGGCACCCGCACAGCTGCGATCACGGGCGCCTACGTGGCGCTCGCCGATGCCATCGCGTTCGCCCGCACCAAGGGCTGGGTCAAGGGCGAGCCGCTCACCGATTCCGTGGCCGCCGTCAGTGTGGGCATCGTGAAGGGCACCCCCTGTCTCGATCTCTGCTATGTCGAAGACGTCGACGCCGACACCGACATGAACGTGGTCGCCACAGGTTCCGGGTCGTTCGTCGAGGTGCAGGGCACCGCCGAGGGGGTGCCGTTCCGGCGCGACGAGCTCAATGTGTTGCTCGACCTGGCCGCCGGCGGCTGCGCTCAGCTGGCAGAGCTCCAGCGTGCCGCGCTGGCCGCCGAACCCGGTGGGTTCCGCGCGTGAACGATGCGCGGGTGGTGCTCGCCACCGGCAACGCCCACAAGGTGGGGGAGGTGCGCGCGATCCTTGCCGAGGCCCTGGCCGGACGGCTCGACCGCGCCGCCATCGACGCCCGGCTGGTGGGCACTGCCGGGTACGACGTGCCTACCGTCGTGGAGTCAGGGGTGACGTTCGCGGAGAACGCGCTGCTCAAGGCCCGCGCGGCTGTGCAGGTCACCGGGCTGCCCGCGCTGGCCGACGACTCGGGCCTGTGCGTCGATGTGATGGGGGGTGCCCCCGGCATCTTCTCCGCCCGCTGGTCGGGTGCCCACGGCCGCGATGCGGACAACCTGCAGCTCTTGCTCGACCAGCTTGCCGACGTGCCCACCGAGCACCGCGGAGCGGCCTTCGTGGCCGCCGTCGTGCTCGTGCTGCCCGATGGACGTGAGGTCGTCCGGCATGGTCGTGTACAGGGCACCCTCACTCGAGAATCGCACGGGGAGAACGGTTTCGGCTACGACCCGATCTTCCGTCCGCAAGGTCGGAGCGTTACCACCGCCGAGCTCAGCCCGCAGGAGAAGAACGCGGTCAGCCACCGTGGACAGGCCCTGCGAGCGCTGCTGCCCGAACTCGAACCCCTGCTGGCCGACGAACGGGGCTGATCGCGCCCGGCTTTTTGTCGCCGTGACCTAACTGACTCCCTCCGACGGGTGCTCTCGCGGGTCAAGCAATCACCCGTGCCGGTCGATGGGAACGTCATGCCGCAGTCAGAGCCCCAGCACGGCGAGACTGCGGACGGGACGCCGTCGCCCGCGGTGACCATGTCGAAAGACGAGGCTCTCGATCAGGTGCGCGATCTTGCCCGCCGTGCTGCGTACGCTCATTTCCTGTCTGGCCATCGTGCCGGGAAACCTGCTGATGAGCACGGCGGGTGCAGTGCTTCGTCGTCGCACCCTCGAACCACGAGCCAATCGATGGGCAGAGGACCACGGTCTCCCGCTGCTGAGCGACGTCGATCCCGCCAAGGTGGAACTGGTAGTCGGCTTGAACTACAACGCCTGCGAGTTGCGCCAAAGCCAAAGCCAAAGCGCACCCGTCTAGCGAAGACCCGGCGCAAGCCCACGCCGTGATCGGGCGCGCTCACAGGAGAGCGCGCCTATGCTGAACTGTGAGCCAACCTTCGACCTCGAGGCCGCTGGCGGCCCTTGCCGGGGTGGTAGCGGGAGCCCTGGGCCTGGCGGCCGGGCAGGTTGTCGCGGTGGTCATCTCACCGCAGGCGGCCCCCTTGAACGCGGTGGGCGAGACGTTCATCGACCACACCCCACTCTGGTTGAAAGACTTCGCAGTCGCCACGTTTGGCACCCACGACAAGACGGTGCTGACGATCGGCATGGTCGTGGTGGTGGGCTTGCTGCTCGCCGGGGTGGGGCTGCTTGCCCGCACTCGGCGCACGGCCGGCTACGTCGCCTACGGGGTGCTCGCGTTCGTCGCCGCGGGTGCGGCGCTGACCCGTCCGGATGCACAGTTCATCGATTGGGGACCCGGCCTCGCCTGCGGTCTGGTCGCCATGCTCGCCCTGCGTCCGATGCTCGATCGATTGCCCATGACCGCCCGGTCCGGGTCCGGCGACGACCTGTCGCGACGCGGCTTCCTCACTGCCGTGGGCATCACCACTGGCCTGGCCGCCCTGGCCTGGGCGGGCTCCCGGGTGCTGGCCGGCCCGTCGCGGGTCGTCGCCGCGGCACGCTCGGCGCTGAAGGTGCCGGTGCCCGCGGTGAGCGCGCCCCCGGCCCCCGCAGGGGTCAACCCCAAGGTGCCCGGACTCACGCCCTATCGAACCTCGGCAGCAGACTTCTACCGCATCGACACCGCACTCGCCGTCCCGCAGGTCGACCCGAGCACCTGGCAGTTGCGGGTCTATGGCGAGGTGGAGCACGAGGTGAAGCTGACGTTCGACGAGCTCCTCAAGAGCCGCCTGGTGGAGGCGTGGGTCACTCTGACCTGTGTGTCCAACGAAGTGGGCGGGGGTCTGGCAGGCAACGCGACCTGGATCGGTCTGCCGATCCGCGAGGTGCTCGCGCGCGCGGTGCCCAAACCGGGGGCCGACATGGTGCTCTCGCGGAGTGTGGACGGATTCACCGCGTCCAGCCCGCTCGAAGTCCTCACCGATCCCAACCGCAACGCGCTGCTCGCGGTGGCCATGAACGGTCAGCCGCTACCAGTGGAGCACGGCTTCCCGGTACGGATGGTGGTTCCCGGACTGTACGGCTACGTCTCGGCCACCAAGTGGGTCACTGAGCTGCAGGTCACCCGGTTCGCCGACCAGACCGCCTACTGGACCACCCGTGGTTGGAGCGCGTTGGGGCCGGTCAAGACCGCCTCGCGGATCGACGTGCCGTCCTACGGCGCGAGCCTCAAGCCAGGCCTCGTGGCCGTCGCCGGAGTCGCCTGGGCGCAACACCGCGGCATCGAGAAGGTGGAGGTGCAGGTGGACGATGCCCCGTGGCAACCGGCGCAGTTGGCGCCCACAGTCGGCCCGGATACGTGGCGGCAGTGGACGTTTCGGTGGCAGGCCACCCGCGGCGACCACCGACTCAGGGTGCGTGCCACCGACAGCACCGGCCATACCCAGACGAGCGTCGAAGCGCCTCCGCCGCCCGACGGGGCCACGGGTTGGCACACCGTGACCGTGACCGTCGACTGAAACCCACCCCTGCCGAGCTCTGCTGGGCTCAGTCGGGATTGACAGCGACAGCAGTGGGTCAGTCGACATCGCCGACCACCGCCGCCGGGTTAGTCGACCACGACCGATGCAGGGTCAGTCGAAATCCACTACGACGGGGGCGTGGTCGCTGGCACCTGTTCCGCCGCGTTCATCCCGGTCGACGAAAGCGCCAGATGCCCGCGCGGCCAACGGCGGAGAACCGAGCACGAAGTCGATGCGCATTCCCCGGTTTCGTTCATATCGTTGCCGGTAGTAATCCCAGTAGGTGTAGATCTCGGGGTCGGCGGTGAAGGCCCGGGCCACGTCGGCATAACCATCATCGAGAAAACCCTGGAAGGCGGCGCGTTCGGGCGGGGTTACGTGGGTGTCCTTGGCAAAGGCCGCGATGTCGAACACGTCGTCATCGGTGGGGGCGATGTTCCAGTCGCCTACCAACGCAACCGGCGTATCGAGCCATTGCCGGGCGGTCGATCGCAACTGCGCCAGCCATTCGAGCTTGTACACGTAATGGGGATCGCCCGGCTTTCGGCCGTTCGGCACATAGAGCGACCACACCCGCACTCCACCACACGTCGCGCCGACAGCGCGTGCCTCCACCAGCGCCGGGTCGCCCCAGGTGGGTTGCTCGGCAAAGCCCACCTGCACGTCGCTCAGACCGACGCGGCTGATGATCGCCACGCCGTTCCACTGGTTCGTGCCGGCGGCGGCCACCTCGTACCCCATGGCGTCGAGCCCCATCGTGGGCAGTTTCTCCGCGGCCACCTTGGTCTCCTGCACGGCCAGCACGTCGACGTCGTGCCGTTCGAGAAAGGCTTCGACCCGCCCGATCCGGGCCCGCAGGGAGTTGACGTTCCACGTTGCCAAGCGCATCCGGCAAGTCTGCCGCATGCAGCATGAGGCAGTGGTCTGTCGAGGTAGTGGCGAAGTCCGGGGACGCTCGGTGCCCCGCTGTGACCCGCACCAGATGCGGCTCTGATTCAGGCAGGCTGAGCCACCCGCGGCGGGGGTCCGATGTACCGGGCGCTCGGGCGCATGATCTTGTTGTTAGTGGCCTGCTCCAGCACGTGAGCCGTCCAGCCCACCACGCGGCTCACGCTGAAGGTAGGGGTGAACATCTCCCGCGGAACTCCAGCCAGGTGCAGCACGACGGCCGCGTAAAACTCCACATTGGCGCGCAGCGGGTGCTCAGGCTTCCACCCGGCCAGGGCACGGGTGAGCCGGTCTTCGATCTCGATCGCCCGGGCCACGATCGGATCGTCGAACGTCTCGGCGAGTTCGCGGAGCAGCCGCGAGCGGGGGTCCTCCGTCTGGTACACAGCGTGTCCGAAGCCCATCACCTTCCGCCCGGTGGCCAGGTGCAGTTCGAGCCAGCGTTCGGTGTCGGACGGATCCCCGATCTCGTCGATCATCTCCAGCGCCCGGCCCGGCGCCCCGCCGTGCAGCGGTCCCGACAGGGCGGCGCTAGCCGCCACGACGCAACTCGTGAGGTCTGCTCCAGTGCTCGCGACCACCCGGGCGGTGAACGTCGACGCGTTGAAGCCGTGATCGATGGTCGCCACGAGATAGGCCTGCACTGCTTGCACAGCCTGCAGCGTGGGCACGGTTCCAGTGAGCATGCGGAGATAGTCAGCCACGTGGCCGGTCGTCTGGGCGGCCACATCCGGGTCGTGTCCGATCGGGTCGTATCCGATCGGCTCGTGACTGATCGGATTTCCGATCGGTTCGTGCCCGATCGGCTCGTGCTTGCCTCGCTGGAGTTTGTCCGGCTCGTCCCTGCTCCCTGGCCTGTGCTTGCCCGTCGTCTGCGCAGCAGGGTTTTGCCTGACCGGCTCATTTGGCTCGGCGGCAGCGATCGGTGGCAGTCCAAGGTTGTGCCGGTGTGCCGCGGCCAACAGGCTGGGCACGGCGGCCGCCACCCGAACGGCGTCTGCCCGACGTTGCGGCTCCTGCAGGTCGAGCAACGGTGCCGTGGGCCGAGCCACCGGCAGCAAGGTACGCAACGCGACCGCCGGGTCGATGCCGCGGGGGAGCGCTGCCAGCACCGCCAGTGCCTCAGCAGGCAACGAACGATCGGGCCGCACCGGCTCATCGAGACTGCCACCGAGAACGAGCGCCCAGACCCGTTCGAACTCTTGCGTGCGGGCCAGTTCGACGGCGTCGTGGCCGCGGTAGTGGTAGTAGCCGAGGTCTCCTCGAACGTCGCCGATTGCGGTCTCTGCGACGACGAGACCCTTGAGACCCGCTGGGGCAGTGAGGGTATGCGTCATGAGAGCGATGTTGCGCTCGATTCACTATATTGACAATGTTGCGCAGATCAACATTGATTGAGGCAACGTCGGTCACTCATTCCTGGGACTGAATTCAGGCGTGCGTGTGGGTCGGCGGAGTTGATCCTGGTGGATCCCGACTGAATCAGGAGAGCTGGGCCTGCTCGCGTGGGGGTGGGTACGTAGCCGCTCAACGCTTCGGGCGCCGACCGTGCCGATCTCGTCGGGGGTTTCGGCACGCCCGTGCGGCTTGGCGCCTGGCCGCCCAGCGCTTGGCCGCCTTGGCTTGTCCTTTATCCGACACGACTGCAAACCAGCGATCTCGGCTGAGCACGAAATTCGAACCTGCCGCGGCAATCGTGTCGGATAAAGGACATCGGCCGAGTTTGACGCGCGAGAGCACCCGTCCGGCCATGGCCTCGTTCGCGGCCCGGCGCACGGCCGCGCTGGTGAGCCGAGGTGATCGGGCCATCACGGTTCAGAGGCCAGGCGTGGGCAGGTGGGCCGGCACTCAGCGGCATTGACTCCCGGCACCCGGCGGGGATTGTCTACCCGCATGACAGCTCAGCGACAGATCACGTCGGCAGAGGCTGCCGCCCGGCTGGGCATCAAGCTCGAAACGCTGTACGCCTACGTCTCGCGGGGGATCCTGAGCTCGCAACGTCGCGGCGCCAGCCCAAGCCTGTTCGATGCCGATGAGGTGGATGCGCTCGTCCGCAGCCGGGTGCGACCCCGCGCCGGCCGCGTCGAGACGGTGATCTCCTCCGCGCTAACGCACGTCGTCGGGGGCCGGCTCTTCATCCGAGGACACGATGTGGCCGAGCTGGTGCGTCAGGGGGCGAGCTTCGAGCGGGTAGCCGAACTGCTGTGGACGTCCGAGCTACCGACGGACACTTGCTGGTCGCCGCCGCCCGACGTGGTGGCCGGCATCGCGGCGGCCCAAGCTGCGATGCCCGAAGGATCCAACCTGCTGGACCGGCTGAAACTCGGTGCCGTGGTCTCAGGCGCGATGGCCGCGTCGCCGAGTGAGACCGAGGTCGACGCGTCGGCCTTCGGCCCCCTCTTGGCCGCGCTGACAGCGGGCCTCCCACTCCGCGGTCGGGAGGGCGCTGGTGGTCTGGCCGAGCTGTTGTGGCCGAGGCTGACGGCTCGCCGGGCTAGCCCCGCGTGGCTCAGCGCGCTCGATGCGGCATTGGTGCTATTGGCCGACCACGACCTGGCCGCATCGACCTTCGCGGTGCGGGTGTCGGCCTCCGCCCGCAATGATGTGTACTCCGTTCTGCTGACCGGCCTTTCGGTGGTCGGCGGCCGCCTGCATGGAGCAGCAAGCGCCCCGCTGCATGTGGCCCTGACCGGCAGGGATCGTCCACCCGGGTTGGCCGCGGGATTCGGGCACTTTCTCTATCCGGCTGGCGACCCACGGGCCGAGATACTGCTCGAGCTGGTCGAGGCGGCCGCCGCCCGGTCGCGCTGGCAGCACTGTCGCCGCGTGCTGGACGAATACGCCGCCCGCACCGGCCGAGCATCCAACGTCGATGCCGCCCTGGCCTGCCTCACCGCGTGCGCCGACATGACCCCGGACGCTGGCGAGGCCATCTTCGCCCTGGCCCGTTCTGCCGGTTGGCTGGCGCATGCAGTGGAGGAGTACACCCAGCGTCCGTTGCGGTTCCGGCCGACCACGCGTTACACCGGGCCCGTCGACCGTTGGCCCTGACTACGTGACGCGCTTGAGCCCCGTCGCCCGAGCGGCGAACATGCGCGTCGTCGGAGATTTGCGGTGCTCGTGCCCGACAGCGACGAAGCCAGGGTTACACCCGAACACCGACGGAGCTCACTGGCCCAGCTGCTGTGAGTCCCGGTCGGCGACGGACACGCGCTCGACGGGCCAGGGCAGGACTGCGGAGGCGAGCAGGGCGAGCTTCTCGGCATCCGCGCTTGCGGCGTCCGGGTGATAGATGACGAGCATCATGCCGTCGGTGCCGGTGATGAGCAGTTTCTCGCGATGCAAGACGAGCCGGCCGACCTCCGGGTGGTCGAAGCGCATCAGCGCCCCCTGCCGGGACCTGACATCGTGTCGCCCTCAGAGCTGCCGGAACCGGGGACTGGCGAGGGAGAGCTCGCCGACGAGTTCAATGGCGCGCGGGTCGTCGATATCGGCTCCGACCGATTCGCGGAAGCCCGCGACCAGACCGATAGTGGCGAGCTCCCAATCGGGGAAGAGCGCCTGCTCGGCCGGGTCAAGGAATACATCGCGCAGTCGGTTCGCGCCGGCCGTGAGGCGCGGCGACAGCGCGGTGGCCAGCGAGTTGGCAGCCAATACGTCGAGATAGCGACCCTCGACGAACGCCGGAAGCGGCAGCGCCGCCAGGAGCGCGGCGGTGCTGGACGGCACGCGTTCCTTCACGGGGCGTGCGCGGCGGCGGGGCTTGTCCGCGGCGAGCGAGACAAAGATAGGCGCGGCCCTCGTCGTCCAGCTGCAGGACGCGGGCGAGAGAGTCCAAGACCTGGACGGACGGCTTGCGGTCCCGGCCCTGCTCCAGACGCAGGTAGTAGTCCGCGCTGATCCCGGCGAGCATCGCGACCTCCTCGCGGCGCAGACCCGGCACGCGCCGCACGCCGACGATGGGAATGCCGACCTGCTCAGGGGCGACGAGCTCGCGGCGCGCTCGCAGATACTCGCCAAGCAGGTTCTGCTCCTCGTTCACGCAGCTAAGGTAACCGGCACGGCCGCCGCCGTGACTGGCCCTGTCACCCCCAGGAGCACCGGGACACTGGCTCGGGTCTTGAGCGGCGCGGAGCATGGTGGGCATGACTCAGCAGCGTGTTCTCGTCACCGGCGGCTCCGGGTTCATCGCGGGCCACCTCATCCTTCAGCTGCTGGAACGGAACTACCTCGTACGGGCCACCATCCGTTCGCTGCCCCGCGAGAACACCGTGCGTCAGATCCTTGCCGACACCGGCATGGTCAACCCCGACGCGCTCAGCTTCGTCGCCGCCGACCTCACGGGTGACGCTGGCTGGCGAGAGGCCATGACTGGGGTCGATACGGTGATGCACGTCGCGTCACCCGTCCTGCCGGGGCACGTCGAGAACGAGAATGACGTGATCATCCCAGCCCGTGAGGGCACCCTCCGCGTACTGCGAGCAGCCCGTGACGCCGGCGTACGACGGATCGTGCTCACCTCGGCATTCCACGCCGTCGGCTGGGGTCACCCCCACGACAATCGTGTGTTCACTGAGGACGACTGGACCGTTCTCGACGGACCCGGGGTCGACGCCTACGCGAAGGCCAAGACCCTCGCTGAGCGCGCAGCCTGGGAATTCGTGCGGACGCAGGGCGGCACGATGGGCCTGGTGACCATGCTTCCGGTCGCGGTCATGGGGCCGGTGATGGGCGCGGACGTCTCGGGTGCCAACCACATCGTCGAATCGACGCTCAACGGACGGATCCCCGGCTTCCCCGATCTCTACATCCCTGTCGTCGATGTGCGAGACGTAGCCACCGCTCACGTTCTAGCGATGGAAAAGCCGGAGGCCGCCGGACACCGTTTCCTGATCTCCAACGGTCCGGCGTTGCCCATGCGAGAGATCGGCCGCATCATCCGCGCACACCTTGGCACGGCAGCGGGGAACGTTCCGACGCGAAGCATCCCGAATGTCGTCGTGCGGATCGGCGCCCTGTTCTCGGCCGAATTGCGCGCCAACGTGCCCGATCTCGGCTACGCCAAGCGCACCTCGAACGAGCGGGCTCGTCGCGTGCTGGGTTGGCAGCCGCGCACGCCGGAAGACGCAATCGTCGCCGCGGCGCAGAGCATGGTCGCGTCAAGGTCAACTTGACGGATCGCCAGCGTCAAGCAAACCTTGACGGCATGACGGTTCGCAATTTCACTTTGCACGGCATCACCGAAGCCACACCCGGGCCGCAATGGCGGGGGCTCTTCGACGCCACCTGGCCCGGCTATCGCGAGTGGTACCTGCAAGACGGACTGGCCGTCCGGCCGGATCTGGCCACCGCGCAACGACAGTTGCTCACGCACATGCCGGAGTTGATGCCGGTCTACGAACGGCTCGTGGAGCTGAGCGCGCACAGCACCGGCGATGCGGCGGAGAACGACATCGCCCAGCGGATGCTCACCATGTGGGATATGCCCGCGTTCCTGCCCGGTTGTACGCAGGCGGTCGACACTCGCGCCGCGCCTGTTCTGGTGCGCAACTACGACTACAGCCCAGACCTTTTCGAATGGGTCAGCCTCTCCAGCCGATTCACTGATCGACAGGTGATCGGCACGAGCGATTGCCTTTGGGGATTGCTGGACGGGATGAATGACGCCGGCCTGATCGTCTCGTTGACCTTCGGTGGGCGACCGGGTTCGGCGCCCGGCTTTGGAATACCGCTCGTCGTCCGCCTACTGCTGGAAGTAGCCGACGACGTGGACGCGGCGCTGGCCCGTCTGCAGACCATCCCGGTAGGCATGTCCTACAACCTCACGCTGGCCGATCGTCACAAACGCGCTGTGACGGTCTTTGTCGCTCCGGGAGAAGCTCCCCAGGTCAGCGACCTACCCGCCGCGGCCAATCACCGAGGGCTGATTCCCGAGTATCCGCATCACGCTGCCAGGTTTCGCAGCGTCGAGCGTCAACAATGCGCCTTGGACGCCCTTCAGTCGAGTGCCGACTCTTCCGAACTCGCGGCGCAGTTTCTCCGCCCGCCACTACACAACACTTCTTACAGCACGGGTTTCGGAACTTTGTACACTGCTGTCTATTCGCCGTCGACGAGCACGGTGGAATATCGTTGGCCGGAGCGCTCGTTCGTCCGCACCTTCGATTCGGCCTACGACGCTGTGTCCGTGCGGCTGCGTGAGGACACTGACGGCCAGATGGCGGTAAGGAGATCGAGCATGCCGGAGTCACCTGACCCCCGCCTGGACTCACTCTCAACTGCCGAGGTGGCCGAACTTGCCCGTCGGGCGATGAGTGTTCTCGCGTCGAGGGCAGACCAGGAGTCGTTCAGTGCGCTGGTAGACCTGCAGTCGCACGCGGGCGTGTCGTTGGGCGAGGCTGCGCGGGGCCTGGCCGCCTACGGATCCTGGGCTCAGGTGGGAGACCTGATGGGCACGACAAAGCAGGCCGCCTGGTCGCGCTGGCGTGAATCCGGCTCGAGCTGATCTCGTTGTGCCGCAGGGCGACCTTTAAATCCGGTGAATGCGCTGGTTCGCAAGTTCCCAATGGGTGTCGGCCCGCGCCGCGACCCTCGAGTCGTGGGTGACCATGAAGAGTGCTGATCCGGTTTCCCTGCATTGGCCGACCAAGCTGTCCATAACCTGATGAGCGGTCTGCTCATCGAGCGCAGCCGTCGGTTCGTCAGCACAGAGACGAGGATTTGCTGCGGACGCCCTGGCAATGGAGACCCGCTGCTGTTCTCCGCCCGAGAGTTGTGTGGTGTCTGTAGCCGGGTCGACGCCAAGGTTGCGAATCAGCGTCTCGACGAGCCGGGTCGCTTCGGTGCGGTTGATGTCGCGTTTCATCATGAGCGGTACCGAGATGTTGTCGACGACGCTCAGGTCGGGGATGAGACCAAGAATGATCCATAAGAACGTGGACTTCCCTGAGCCCGACGCGCCATCAGGGCATGCAGCTCACCTGCCCCAGGCTGAGGATGTTGATCTCTGCTGCAAAAGGGTTCGACTGCCAACAATGACAGTGAGGTCGTGACAGGTCAGGACTGGAACGCTCTCCGCAGGCCCCTCGGTTCGGCCCGCCCCTGCGTTGGGGTGGCTGAATGCTCGTCGAGACGAGCGTGATGGTCGTGGCGTGTTTTAGTAGTTGCTGCTCTAGGCGGAACAGAAAATAGCGCGCCTACCCTACCCTCCGCAGACTGCGCGACGGGCCTGTCATAACCCACGCACAGCGACAAGCAAGGGGAGTCTTCGAATATGCCGCGGATGCGTGTCCGCCGAGTGCGGGAGGCGGGACTCGAACCCGCACGTCCGAAGACACAAGATCCTAAGTCTTGCGTGGCTGCCAATTACACCACTCCCGCGCGCAGTCAAGGATAGCGTTCGCCACCGGCCAGGCCTAACGGGTTTGGCTCAGGCGAGCATGCGTCCGATCACTGCGTCGAAGGCGCGGTCGGGCAGGAGCTGCCTGGCGACGATCACCGGTCTGGCCGCAAACCCGACCGCGTAGCGGGTGTGCGGTCGTCGGGTGGTCACCGCCTTCTCGATCGCTCGGGCGACGACGTCGGGGTCAGACCCCATGTTCTCGGCGGCCCCTGTGCGGAACGATCTGGCGAGTCGCTGCACCCGGCTGGCATAGGCGCCGTCGCCCGACGCGTCGAGCGCGCTCTGGGCGGCGATGCCGCTCCACTCGGTCTTGATGGCACCCGGCTCGATGACGATGACATCGATGCCGAACCCGGCCACCTCCTGACGCAATGCGTCGCTGAGGCCTTCGACCGCGAACTTGGTGGCGTGGTACCAGCCTCCGAAGGCGGCGGCGAACCGTCCGCCCATGGAGGTGATGTTGACGATTCGACCCGACCGCTGCGCCCTCATCGTGGGCAGCACCAGCTGGATCAGCCGGGCCAGCCCGAACAGGTTCACCTCCACCTGACGTCGCGCCTCGGCCAGTGGCACGTCTTCGATCGCCCCGTAGGAGCCGTACCCGGCGTTGTTGACCAACACGTCGATGCGGCCTTCGGCGCTCAGAATCTGCAGCACCCCGGCCTGCATCGAGGCGTCGTCGGTGACGTCCATCGCTAACGCTCGCACCCCCTGCAGGCCTTCTAACCGGTCGGTGCGTCGCGCGGCGCCGTACACGACGAAACCGGCCCGCACGAGCCGCTCGGCGGTGGCGGCACCGATGCCTGACGAGGCACCGGTGACCAGAGCAACCTTGGGCATGGGGGCTCCTGACGAGGTAGTGACCAGCGGGGTAACGGCTAACCGGGCAAGACCGTGCCCTAAAGCCCCAGCTCGCGGCGCAACTTGGCCACGTGTCCGGTGGCCCTGACGTTGTACCCCACGTGCTCCACCTTGCCCTCGGGGTCGACGACGATCGTGGAACGAATCGTCCCCACCACGGTCCGGCCGTAGTTCTTCTTCTCGCCGTACGCGCCGTACGCCGTCATCACCTCTTTGCCCGCGTCGCTGGCCAGCGGAAACGTCAACGACTCCTTGGCCACGAACTTCTCCAGCTTGGCCACCGGGTCGGGCGAGATGCCGACCACCGTGTAGCCCTGGGCCGCCAGCGAGTCCAAACTGTCGCGGAAGTCGCAGGCCTGCGTGGTGCAGCCCGGAGTCATCGCCGCTGGATAGAAATAGACGATCACGTGCTCACCGCGATGCTTTGACAACGTGAAGGAGCCCCCATCGGCCGTGGGGAGCGTGAAATCGGGGGCCAGGTCGCCGATTGCGAGACGAGTCGGCTGTGCAGGTTCAGACATTCCTCTAACTTACGGCTTCGATCGCCACCAAAATGCGAGCGGACAACGCGCCGGTCGCGTGGAAGCGGAGCATCAGACCGGGTAGGTTGCACCCACCGTACGAAGGAGCCCCGCATGAGCAACGACGGCGCCCAGACGCCTCAGGAGATCCGCGCAGAGATCGCCGAGCGCCAGCAGCGGCTGGCCACCACTGTGGACGAACTCACGACGCGGGCCAATCCCAAGACCCTTGCCACCCAGGGCAAGGACGAGGCCGTCGCGCGAGTCAAGGATGTACTGCTCGATGAGCACGGTGGCCCCCGCTACGAGCGCCTGGCCATGGCCGGTGGTGCCGTCGTCGTCCTCGTCGTGGCCATCGCTCTACTCAAGCGGCGCAACAAGGGCTGAACCACCCGGTAGGTTGCCGGGGTGACAGTTGAGTCTGCCCGACTACCTATCCGGATGCTGCATGACCGGATCCTTGTTTCCACTGCCGACGAGGCAGGGGAGCGTCGCTCCAATGCCGGCATTGTCATTCCGGCAACGGCCGCGATGGGCAAGCGGTTGGCTTGGGGCGCGGTTAGCGCCGTCGGACAACACGTCCGCCAGGTGAAGGTCGGCGACCGCGTGCTCTTCGACCCCGAGGATCGGGGCGAAGTGGAGCTTCAGGGCACGACCTATGTGCTGCTGCGGGAGCGGGATCTGCACGCAGTCGCGGCACCCGCGCCCGGGGACGAACACACTGGGCTCTACCTCTAGCCAAGAGACCATCGCGGTAGCCACGGAGCCTGAGGTCCTCTGCGAAGGCTCCTGAGGTTCCGTTCTGCAACAGAGCCTTGGGTGAGCTTTCAGGTCCCCGAGGGTGCCTCATCGTGCGGCCTAGGAAAATGCCAGGCTCGTGGCGCCGACGAAGGTGCGCGCTGCCAGCGGCTGCGGCTGGCGGGTCTGCTGTTCGCCCGTGTGGCATCCGCAGGCGCAGGCCAACAGGCCGGGAGTGTCCCAGCTTGTCACCCAGCCGCTGCACTGATCGTGCTGCGACTCCTGGCAAGTGCGGGCGACGCTGTGGTGTTTCATCGTTCCTGTCCGTTTCGTCGAAGGTCCTCAGAAAGAGGTTCGGCGTTCTCGTTGTGATACCTACGGGACATGACCGAAGAGATGCAGCATTGTGACGCCGGTCGGGTCATCGTTATCGGATCGGTGAACATCGACTCCACCACTCGGGTGAACCGGCTCCCCAAACCTGGCGAAACGGTGACCGGTTCGGACCTGACCCGCCGGGCCGGCGGCAAAGGCGCCAATCAGGCCGTGTCGGCCGCCTGTGCCGGCGCCAGTGTCGCGATGATCTCGGCGGTGGGCGCAGATGAGGGCGGCGTGGTCTATCTGCAGCGGCTGATCGGCCTGGGAGTGGACGTCGAGCACATCGCCGTGGTTGAGGGGCAGGCGACTGGGCACGCGCTGATCACGGTGGACGCGAACGGCGAGAACTGCATCGTGGTCATCCCGGGCGCTAACGCGTGCGTCTCTGCCGCCGCCGTGCGGCAGGCTCTGAAGCAGCTACGCGTCGGGCCGGGCGACGTTGTGCTCGCCGTGCTGGAACTGCCCCTGGAGGCGGTGAGCGCCGGTGCTCGCGCGGCTGCCGCGGCGGGCGCGCGCGTGGTGTCGAATCTGGCGCCCTACGCCCGGGTCGACGAAGACGTACTCGCGCTGGCCGATCCCGTGGTCGTCAACGAGCAGGAGGCGGCGCAGCTAGCGGCCGCGGGTTGCGCGGTGCCGTCCCAGCTCACGACTTTGGGGTCTGGGGGAGCGGTCTGGAACGGGATTCGGGTGCCCGGCTCGGTGGTCGACCAGCGCGAGGTGGTCGACACCACCGGGGCCGGGGACGCCTTCTGCGGTGCGCTAGCGGCGGCCTTGGCGGCGGCCGGACGCCAGGGCAGCCAAGCGAACGACGCCTTGCGGGCCTCAGCTCTGAGACAGGCGGTGAACGCAGGAGGTCGGGCGGTGCGGCATGAGGGCGCCCAGCCCTCACCAGAGCTCTAGATAGGCTGAAACCAGCCGCTCTCAAGGACTTTGGGTCGCAGTGCTGGTTGTCGAGGGCGTAGCCGATGTGGTGGACGTGGCATGCGATGAAGCGGCGGGAGGAGCGAACGACGTGGTGGTCGTCCTCACTGTGGGGCCGCAGACCCGAGGGCCGCTCGGGGCCGGAGACTGGATGGCCTGACCGTTGATCACTCGCACGTCGTCGTAGACCGGTCGCCCTTCGACGATGTTGCGGAACTGGTAGCGGGTCAGTGTCGAGAGGTCGCAGCCGGTGGTGAAGGCGAGGATGTCGAAGGCGTACGGCTGCCCGGCGAGTTCACCGTCGCTCTCTTCGATGTAGTGCGACGCAATGCCGCCGCCGGTGAAGGTGCCCACGCCGATGCGATTGCCGTCGAGGGTGTCCTTGTGCAGATGGCCGTTGATGCGCAGGCTCGTGCCGGTGATGGTCTCCACGGCGGCAGGTTCGTGCGCCACGACGATGTCGACACCGGCGCCCGGACCGAGTGAACCCGAGTCGAGCGCGTCGAGAGCCCGCTGAAAGGTCTTCCTCGCGGGCACCTGCGCCGCCGCGGTGTTGTGACCGCCGTCGCCGAACCACCTGGGGTCGTTGAAGCCGGCGATCCGCAGGCCGCCGACGTCGGCAAGGGTGTACTCGCTCGCTGAGGGCTGCAGCACGATCGCGTTCGGGATCGCCTTGATGGCGTCGACGATGGCTTCATCGTGCCTGGCCGAGGCGTCGTGATTGCCCGTGACGAAGAGGTATGGAACGCCGAGCGAGGCAATGCCGGCGGAGATGCCGGCCAGACTCAACTCGTCCGGACGGCCGAAGTTCACGATGTCGCCGCTGTCGATCACGGCCGTGATGCCTTCGGATTCCACGATCGATTTCATCAACGGGTATTGGTTGGCCCCGTGGATGTCACTGACCAGCAGCAGCTTCAGCGGGGCCACGGCCCCGAACGACCCCCCGGCTGCGTACTTCTGCTGCAGTGCCGCCGAGATGGCGAGCACATTCTTCACATACGGGGTCGCCTCGGTTGCCCGGCTCTGCACGGACGACATCAGGCCCGCGTTGGCCCGCAGCACGCTGATCAGTCCGGTCGTGTTGATGGTCTGCAATTTGCCAGGCTGGTACGTGGCCCAGCTCCCTACCCCCGTGAGTGTCAAGGCAGTCAGCGCCGCAACCCCGGGCACGATCGCCGAACGTCGCCACGAATGCGGAATGCCGCGGGCTCGCTTCACGGCGTGCACCGAGATCAACGCCAGCACGGCCGCAGCGAGCGCACCAAGGCTGAACTTGAGAGCAACCTGCCAAGCGGCCGTCGTGATGGCTGCGTCGAGTTCAGCCTCCGAGGGGCGCAGCGAGGCGATCGACGGATTGGGTGCCAGCAGCAGCTTGGTGAACGACGTCCGCAGTTGCCCGTCCACCTCGATGCCGGGTGTGGGCAGCGGATGACTGAACCTCAGATCGAGATCTCCGAACAAGGTGGGTGCGTGTAACACCCCGACATTGCTCGGAGAAGGTGAAAGTCGCACTGTCGCTTGGTAATCGGCGGTCTGCACGGTGGTCGGCCAGGTAGCCGTGACCATCACTCCGACCAGCACGCAGGCGAGCGTGAGCAGAACCCAGCCGATCGCCTGCACCGCGCCGTTCCGCGTCCGGCTCCAGTCGATCCGTGAACTCATGGTGGTGAATTGTCCCATCCGGGCCGGACCACCCGCAGCCAGACGGACCGGATGCGTCGGGTAAGCGATTCCGGCGCCTGTCGCGAGTCTCCACCCTGGCCTTGTAGGTGCCCGTCAGCCAACGACGCCCCCGCCAGAGCCACGGCGTCGAACTCGTAGCGCAATCTCGACTACATCCAGAGACGAGTCCCCAGCCTCCGCGTGCTCAGGATGGTCGCAGGCCAAGGGTCGATGTAGTCGAGATTGCCCTACCTCGACGAGCATCGGGGACCAAGCCGCCCATAGCGGTCGAGGTGTGACGCACAAGCCTTCACGAAACTTCCGTGGGTCGACTGCTGGGCCTGCCAGGTTGCCGGGGCACACTGTGGCGTGCCCCTGCGCCGAACCCGCCGAATCCTGTCCGTCCTGCTCTGCGTCATCGCCTTCCTTTCCCTGGCTGGTCAGGCGCAGGCAGCGGACAACTCACCGGTTGCGGGGAAGCACAACGGTCCGGTGATCGTGATCGGAACGTCGGGCGTGCGCTGGGACGACGTCTCGCCTACCGCCACCCCGCACCTATGGTCATTGCTCGTACACGGGTCGCAATCGGCGATGACGATCCGCAATGTGCGCCGGGCTGCGTGCCCGGTCGACGGGTGGCTAGCCCTGTCGGCCGGCAGTCGTGCCGTGGATCTGCCTGCCGACCCGGGCACGTTGTGTCGAAGAGTTCCCAGTCCGGGCAGCCAGGGCTACTCAGCCGTTGTGACCGGCTGGTCGGGATATGTGGCCTACGCCAACAACGGCGATTTCGGCTCGAAACTGGGCCTGCTCGCCGATCAGCTGACCCAAGGACACGTGTCGTACGCGGCGATCGGCCCAGGAGCGGCGATCGCGTTGGCCAGTTCGGCCGACGGTGTCGTGCATGGCGCCTACACGGCTGTGCCGGCAGACGCGGGTGCACTGACCGCCGCGGTCACCGCTGCCCTCACGAACGCCAAGGTGGTGGTCGTCGATGCCGGCGACGTCCGCGACCCGGTCGATCTGAGCACTACCGATCCGGACAGCCAGAGCGGTCCACGCGCCCAGCAGGTGGCCGCGATCGACGAACGAGTAGGAGCGGTTCAGGCCGCCGCACCGGCGAACGCCACCGTGATCGTCGCGTCTTTGGCCGACTCCGGCATCACGCCGCACCTGCAGGTACTGGGCATCACCGGCCCGACGCCAGCCGGCGACACCCCCGCCAGCTATCTGCCAAGCCTGCTCGGCTCGGAATCCACGCGCCAGAACGGCCTCGTGCAGGTCACCGACCTGGTGCCCACCGTCCTCGACCTGGTGGGGATCACCCCGCCCAACGACCTGCCCGGGGCGGCCATCCTGCCGATCTCCACGACGGCCACCCCACTGGCCGCCCGGCGGCAGAAGCTGCTCGATCTCGACGCCGCTGCCATCCACATCCAGTCCCTGGTGCCACCGTTCTTCAACGGGTTGGTGATCGCCCAGATCCTGCTGTACGGAGCCGGCACTCTGGCGTTACGCCGGCAATGGGGTGGCCCAGCCGGTCGCACCCGGGTGCTGGCGATGCTGCGCCGGGCGGCGATCATCTTCTCGGCGGTGCCGGTGGCCACGTTTCTCGCCAATCTGGTGCCCTGGTGGCGCGCGAGCGATCAACTGCTGGCCATCGTGGGTGCCGTCTGTGTGGGCACCCTGTTGATCGCAGGCGTTGCGATGTTGGGCCCGTGGCGCGATCGTCGGCTCGGTCCGCTCGGATTCATCGGCGGCATCACTGCGGCTGTGCTCGCCGTCGACGTCGCCACCGGTTCGCGGCTTCAGATGTCGTCCTTGATGGGGCTGCAACCCCTGATCGGTGGCCGGTTCTACGGCCTCGGCAACGTGGAGTTCGCCCTGTTCGCCAGCGGCACGCTCATGCTGGCCATCTCTCTGGCCGACGCAGCACTCAAGCTCGGCCGCCGCCGGCTGGCGGTCGTGATCGTCGTGCTCATCGGGGCGTTCACCGTTGTCATCGACGGCACTCCCGGTCTCGGAACCGACTTCGGCGGTCCGCCGGCCACCATCCCGGCCTTCCTGCTGATGGCGTTGCTCGTGGCCGGTGTGCGGATCAACGTCAAGCGCCTGCTGCTCATCGGCGCGGTCACTCTCGCCGTCATGGTTGTGCTGAGCATTGCGGACTGGCTCCGGCCGGCGGCCGATCAGACTCACCTGGGGCGGTTCGTCCAGACGCTGATCAACGGCGGGGCGTGGGATGTGGTGAGTCGCAAGGCGATCGCGAACTGGACGATCCTGACGAGTTCTTGGCTGACGGTGCTGGTGCCGTTCGGCGCGGTGTTCATCGGCGCGATCCTGATGCGGCCGGTCGCGTGGGGAGCCCCGGCACTGCAGCGCACCTACGAAGCCGCCCCGGCGCTGAAGAGCGGCCTGATCTCACTGTGTGTCCTGATGGCGATCGGCTTCGCAGCGAACGACTCCGGCACCGCCATTCCCGCGATCGGCGCGGTGCTGGTGATCCCGCTGTTGATCGCTGCCAGCGTCAAGACGCTGGAGATCGCCGACCACGAGCCCGAGCAGGCTGCGAACCAGCCGCGAACAGACGGGGCAACCCTGGCTTGACGTCGGCCTCCTTGTGGGAGCCTCAGGGACCGGAAAACGCACAAAGCCCCGCCGTCCAGTGCGGACGACGGGGCTCTCGAAGTGCGCCATCAGGGACTCGAACCCCGAACCCGCTGATTAAGAGTCAGCTGCTCTGCCAATTGAGCTAATGGCGCGAACGCGTCTGCAAGCGTACAGGTTCTGGGCCGCGACGCGAAATCCGTAGCGCTGCCTCAGGCGGGGGAGTTCTCCTCGTCGCCACGGGTTGCGTCGTCCTCGTCCACGGAGCCGTCGCCCACCTCGTCCCACCAGACGTCTTCGGGCTCGCCCTCTTCCGTGAGGATCTCTTGGGAGTCGGGGCCCTCGGGGGCGGAGAGGTCGACGATCAGCGAGAGGGGCACGTGCTCGGAGAGAAGGCCCATCACACGGTCGTCGGCGTCGCGGTCATCAGCGTCCGCGGTGTCATCGGCGGCCACGTCAACGCCGTCATCGTCCGGGTCGGACTGGGGCGTGCTGTCTTTGGTGTTCATCGGTGCCTTTCCGGGTTTCACGGGCCCGTAGTGTTTCAGTCTAGGGCCTGGACTTGCCCGCAGTTCGGCATATCGACAGCCAAGGTTGAGTCGGGCGGGCGCAGCCGCGAGGAGCCGAGCGGGAGCGCAAACCCGAACTCACGGTTGGGCAGCCGAAGATGGTGCCGGGCTCGTCAACCTTGCCGGTAACGCAAGCGAGGCCCGAACTGTCACCAGGTTGGTTCCCGGTCGACAGGTCGAGCCTCGCGCGGATGGCTGGGGTGAGTGACGGGACTTGAACCCGCGGCCCCCTGGACCACAACCAGGTGCTCTACCAGCTGAGCTACACCCACCATCGCCGCAGCATCAGTGCCGGCGGCAGCGACTAGTGTAACCACACTCTCGGGCCACTCTGACACGGAGATTCGGACGGGTCCTCGCGGCACCTCCGGCAGGGGACACAAGGTCGGCTGGCAAGGCTGACAGGGGGATTGAGGACAGGCCTTGAGGTGTCTACGCCGTGATGCAAAGCCGGCTGGGACGGCCGACCACGGCTCCCGCGACGTGGCCGTCCCGTTCTAAGAGCTTCAACTCAAAGCGTCGGCGATGGCCTTCGCGCCCGCAGAGTCAGGCCCGGGCTGGGCGACGAACACCGCCTGCCGGTAGTAGCGCAGCTCGCGGATGCTCTCCATGATGTCGGCCAGCGCACGGTGACCGCCCTTCTTGGTGGGCGACTGGAAGTAGGCCCGCGGGTACCAGCGCCGGGACAGCTCCTTGATGGACGAGACGTCGATGATCCGGTAGTGCAGGAACTGTTCCAGCTCGGGCATGTCGCGAGCGATGAACATCCGGTCGGTGCCCACGCTGTTGCCCGCGAGGGGTGCCTTGCGAGGTGTAGCCACGTGGCCTCGCACGTAGTCGAGCACCGTTGCCTGGGCGTCGGCCATGCTGGTGCCCGCATCGAGCTCATCGAGCAGCCCGGAAGCGGTGTGCATGGCGGTGACCAGCTCACCCATCTGTGCCAGCGCCTCCGCGGAGGGCTTGATGACGACGGACACTCCCTCGTCCAACGCGTTGAGCTCGGAGTCGGTGACGATGGCCGCAACCTCGATGAGGGCATCGTTGACAATATCGAGCCCGGTCATTTCACAATCGATCCAGACAATGCGGTCGGTGTCGTCACTCATTCGGCCAAGGATAGGGCCGGGCACTGTCAGTTCGTGCGGCTACTCTCGCCGTATGTCGCGGATCGGTCAGACATGAGTTACCCGCCCTACGGCACCGATCCGGGCGGGCACCCGGACTACTCCGGCGCGCAGCCGGCCCCGAACGGTCCGCCTTACCCCGGCGCGCAGCCGGCTTCGAACGATCCGCGCCACGGTCTGCCCGGGCCGTGGCAGCCGGCCGCCTCGGGTCCGATGGGAGCGCAACAGCACCCCGGCGCTGCCAACGGTCCGCAGAATGCCGCCGGCGGTGGCGCAGGCTACCCGCCGCCCCTGGGCGCACCGCTCCCCAGCGCACCGTACGTACGGGTCTTGCCGCGCCGTCCCGGTGCGGTGCGGGGCCTGGCCTGGGTGGTGGCCCTAGTGATCCTGGCGCTGTGCGCGCTGCTCACGCTCTTCGTCATCGGGCTCAGCACCGGCCCGGTCGGCTCGCTCGTGGGGTTGCTGCTCGCCGTCCTGCCCGTGTTTCCCGTGGCTGGTGCACTGCTGTGGCTCGACCGCTATGAAGACGAGCCGCCCGCCCTGCTGGCTTTTGCGTTCGCTTGGGGAGCCACGGCCGCCGTGGTCATCGCGCTGGTGTTCAGCATCGGCTCCATGATCGTCATTGCCGGAGCGGGCGGCAGCGACAACCTGGGGGCCGTGCTCGTGGCACCCATCGTGGAAGAGACCGCCAAGGGTCTGGCGATCGTGGGGGTTCTGCTCATCCGACGCACTCAGTTCAACGGCATCGTCGACGGCATTGTGTACGCAGGGCTGGCCGGGCTGGGTTTCGCCTTCGCCGAGAACATCCTGTACTTGGGTCACGCCTTCCTGGAGGGCGGCATCACCGGCGCTGTGGTGACCTTCGTCCTGCGCTGCATCATGGGTCCGTTCGCGCATCCCATGTTCACGGCGGCCACTGGCATCGGGTTGGGCCTTGCGGTGCGAACGTCCAACCGTGCCCTCAAGGTGATCTACCCGCTGGCCGGATGGATCGTCGCGATGTGTCTGCACTCCTTGTGGAACGTGCTGAGCATGATCCCGAGCGAGGGCGGCTGGTTGGTTGCCTACGTGTTGATTCAGATGCCGATCTTCGCGACCTTCGTCACCTTCGCCATCATCGTGCGCCGCCGTGAGGCCCGGCTCATCAATCAGCACCTGATGATCTACGCCCAGTCCGGCTGGATCACCGGTCACGAGCTGGCCATGCTCTCCAGCCCGCAAGGCAGGCGCCAAGCCCGAGCCTGGGCGGGGCGCGTAGGTGGACGGGCCGGCAAACGGAGCATGCGCGACTTCCAGGAGGTCGCCAGCGAGTTGGCGTTCCTGCGCGAGCGCATGTCGCACCAGGCCGCCACCGCGGATGCCCAGCGCACCGAGGCCGACATGTTGCGCACCATGTGGCAGTTGCGGCTCGACTTCCAACCCAGGCCTGGGTACGCGCCTGGATAGGGGTTGCTTGGATGACCCGCCATGATCTGAGCCATCTCGGTGGCTACAGACGGGTGGCTGCCATTACGGTTTACTTCGGCAATCCGGCTTCGCTGCAAACGCACCGCAGCCGCCTGCCCCCGTAGCTCAGCGGATAGAGCAGCCGACTTCTAATCGGCCGGTCGTAGGTTCGAGTCCTACCGGGGGCACTCCATTGTCGACGTGCAACCTCAGACCAGCTAGACGGTGCGCGGTGGTTCCGGCGGCCGGAATCGGCGGCCCGGCGTCTGGGCGCGGTCGTGCGGTCGAGGGCCGAGCAGGATGGCGGAGCGACAGGTCGGCCAAGGTAGACCTCACACGTTCGATGGCCTCAGCTTTTCGCCTCCTCGGGTGTTCTGGCCGGCCCGCCGTGTGCGTCGGGCACGCGCACCTCACCTTGCTCCCGGGTGGGCAGGAGAAGGGCGATGACCGCGGCAGCGATGGTGACGGCGATGGTGCACCAAAAGGCGACGTCGAAGCCCGCCTCGGGGGTCGCTGCGCCGGTCAGGACGACGGCGGCGAGGGCGGTGCCGAAGGCGCCGCCCAGCTGCTGGACGATGCGGGTGATGGCGGAGGCGTGGGGCATTTGGTCCTTACGGATGTCGACATAGGCCGCAGTCATGATGGGAATGAGGACGACGCCGAGGCCCAGGCCGCGAACGAACAGCACGGCACCGAGAAGCCAGAGATCGGTGTGGGTGCCGGCAAGAGCGAACGGCACGGTGGCGGCGGCGGTGACGAGGAACCCGACCACGGCCACGAGGCGCGAGCCGAACCTGGTGACGAGGTTCCCCACGACGAATCGGGCAAGCAGGGTGCCGACCCCCTGGGGGATGAGAAGCAGGCCGGCATCCAGGACGCTGTAGCCGCGCAGGCCCTGAAAGTAGAGCGGCAACAGGAAGTTGCTCGCGAAGAGCGTGGCCCCCACAAAGGTGAGCGCGATCGAGGAGATGCGCACGGAGCGCACCGCGAGCAGTCGTACGTCGACGAGGGCTGCGCCGGCTCGCCGGATGGCCCAGATGATGAAGGCGACGAGCAGGATCACGCCGCCGAGGCCCGGGACCAGCACGTCCGGCCGGCTGAACCCGCCCTCGGCGTAGGTGTTGGACAGGCCGTAGAGCAGACCCGCCAACGCGGGCGCGAGAAGCACGGCGCCGACGATGTCGAGCCGCGGGCGAGCAGCTTCCCGGCTGGGGCGGTCGTCGTTGATGAAGCGCACTGCGAGGATCAAGCCGACGATGCCGATAGGGACGTTGATGAGGAACAGCCACCGCCAGTCGAGCCAGTTCAGCACGAGTCCGCCGAGCACCGGCCCCAGAATCGGGCCGAGGGCAGCCGGCAGGCTCACGCTCGCCATCGTCTTGGTTCTCGACTTGGGGTCGACGTTCTGCATGGCGAGCGTCTGCATCAGCGGGAACATCACCCCGCCGCCAAGGCCTTGGACGATGCGAAAGCCGATCAGGGATTCGGCGTTCCACGCGCAGGCGGACAGGACGGAACCGAGGACGAACAAGCCGAGCGCGAACAGCCAGAGCCGCTTACCGCCGAACCGGGCCTGCGCCCAGCTCACGAAGGGGATGGCGATCGCCAGGGCGAGCAGGTAGCCGGTGCTCACCCACTGGATCGTCGATACCGGGGCGTGGAGCTGCACGGTGAGCGTGTGCAGCCCGATTGCCACGATCGTTGTATCCAAAATCGCCGTGATCCCGCCGACGATCAGCGCCGTCAGCAACCTGCCCGTCGACTGCCTGGATACGGGCACCTCTTCCATCTCGACCTCCAATAGTGAACGGCTTCGTTCCTAACGGTAGATCGCTAGGATAAGGAACGCAAGCGAACCTAATGAGGTGGGAGCATGACGGCGACCAGACGACGCGGAGCGGCGCTGGAAGAGGCGATCCTCGACGCGGGCTGGAGCCAACTGATCGAAAAGAGCTACCCGGGCTTCACCTTCGAAGCGATCGCCGAACGCGCGAAGACGGGCAAAGCCGCCCTCTACCGGCGCTGGCCCGACAAGGAAGCCCTGTTGTTGGCCGTATTCGCCCACCAGGGCTTCGGAACTCCGGCCGAGATCCCCGATACGGGCTCGCTACGCGAAGACGTGCTCACGCTGCTGCGGTCAGCCAACCGGCGCACTGAACACGCCGCCGCCCTGTTCAGCACGATCCTCAGCGCCTACTTCAACAACGAGATCAAGCTCACACCGGCACAGCTGCGCGGCCAACTCTTCGGCGACCAGAGTCGCGCCCTGACTCGGGTCGTCCAGCAGGCCATCAACCGCGGCGAACTGCCTCCGGAGGGCCTACCAGGCCGGATCGCCAGGCTGCCCTCCGATCTGCTCCGCCATGAGCTCATCATGAACCTCACTCACATACCCGACGAGACCATCGTCGACATCGTCGACACCGTCTTCCTGCCTCTCGTCAGGAACTCACGAGAAACGACACCCGAATAGAGCGCTAGGCGCGACCCCACCCATCTTGATCAACGTCTCCCGTGCTGACGATCTCCACGTAGCGCAATCTCGACTACACGCAGGAGCACTCTCTAGCAACGGTGAGCACGAGCACTCCCGCCGAGTCCTCGTCCATGTAGTCGAGATTGCGCTACGTCCGAGCCCCGCCTGCGGGCGACGCCCACCGATCGCCGCCTCAACAGTCGAACACCGACCAGCAGATGTCGTTGCGCAACCTCTGATCATCGAGTACGAGGTCGTGGATCGCCTCCGGGAGCTGATCGCGCTGCCACTGGCACTCGAGTCGCCTCGCGGCCTCGCCCAGTACTTCCGGCGCCGCTGCGCGCGCGGCCTTGATGGCGTAGGCGGCCGCGCCGAGCTCGTGTGCGGCCACGTGGGCCACGGCCCCGGCCTGTCCGGCGGCGTAGGCGGCATGCCGTGCTGCCCCGCGCAGTTCTCTGGCTGCCCCCATCGCATGACCGCCCGCCGCACGAGCCTGCATCATCGTGACCTCGCCGCGTACCCACGCCCGAGCATGCTCGATCGCCTGACGCGGCCGCGGATCCTCAGGCCGAACCGACTCGAACAGTTCCAGGACGTGCTCTGCACACAAGGCGGCCCATAGAGCCAGCAGATGGTGATCCGAATCGGTGAGAGTGCCACCTCGGCGGATTGTCACGAAGCGAGGGTCTCGGACCTTCGAAAGGATCATGATGTGCACTCTCTTTGCGATGTCGATGCGATCAGGTCGATGCGATCAGGCGGTGCGGCGATGCTGACCATTTTCGCCTTCTGGTAGTGAGTTGCTCCGCTCAGAGGGGAATGGGCTCCCGAAGCATTGTTGCGGTTCCGGACGATCGCCTCCCTATCGGGACTACGCTGTCTAGCCGTGCCAGCATGGAAGACGGTCGAGAAGACGGAACCAGAGTTCGCCGGGCGCGTGCGGAGGCTTTTCGACGCCGGCCGGCACAAGACGATCGCGACACTGCGTGCAGACGGCTCGCCGCGAATCTCAGGCATCGAATGCGAGTTCACGCCCGACGATCTGAGTTTCGGTTCGATGCCCGGCGCCCGCAAGGGGGCCGACTTGAAACGGGATCCTCGTTTTGCCCTACATGGGCCCACCTTTCATCCCGAGCCCGGCAAGGAGCAGGACTGGCCTGGTGAAGCGAAGATCGCCGGTCGAGCCGTCCCCGCTGGACCGGTGAACACCGGTGAGCCGGGCGAGGGACCCGACGGCGAGCTGTTCATCGCCGACATCACGGAGGTGGTCATCACCCGGCTCAACGCCGAGGCCACCAAACTCGTCGTCGAGTCCTGGACGCCTGAGCACGGGCTACGCACGGTCGAGCGGGACTAGCGGCCTCACGACGGGCAAGCCCGTCCCACCTAGTCGACAGTCCTGCATCCGGCGCGGGGGCCATGCTGACAAACTGGGCCCATGAGCCAGCAGACGACACGTCCGACTCGCTGGGGCATCCTCGCGACCGGTGCCATCGCCTCCGTCATCGCCGATGACCTCGACCAGGTGCCGGGAGCAGTCAAGCGCGCCGTCGCCTCCCGAGACCTCGACCGGGCCAGTGCGTTCGCCCGCAGGCACGGCATCGAGAAGGCCTACGGCTCCTACGACGAGCTCGTGGCAGATCCCGAGATCGACGTCGTCTATATCGCCACACCGCACGCTCAGCACCACGCCGTCGCGAGTCGAGTGATCCAGGCCGGCAAGGCCTGCCTCATCGAAAAGGCGTTCACCTGTTCGGCTGCCGCTACGGCCGACCTCATCGAGCAGGCCCGCGCCGCAGGCGTCTTCGTCATGGAGGCCATGTGGCTGCGATTTCAGCCTGCCTTCGCGCGGATGCGCCAGGTGATCGACTCCGGCGAGCTCGGCGAGATCCGAGCCGTGCAGGCCGACCTCGGGTTTGCCAGCGATGCTCCGCCCACGCACCGGTTGCTCGATCCCAGCAAGGGCGGTGGCGCCCTGCTCGACTGCGGCGTGTATACCGCGTCGTTCGCGCAATGGTTGCTGGGAGCCCCCACGTCGGTGCATGCCGTCGGACGGCTGGGCCAGACCGGAGTCGACGTGGAAGCCGGTGTGCTCGTGGGCTTTCCACAGGAACGGCACGCTCTGCTGTCGTGCTCGCTCGACTCGGCCTCACCCGGTCAGGCCGTCGTGGTGGGGACGAAGGGCCGCGTCATCGTCCCGCCACGGTTTCATCACCCGACGGCTTTGCGCATCGAGCGTCTCGGGCAGGAGCCGGAGGTCGTGCAGAACGACCTCGTGGGCAAGGGCTACAGCCATGAGCTGGCGCACGTGGGCGAATGCCTCGCCGAAGGGCTCACCGAATCGCCGGTCATGCCGTTGGACGACACTCTGGCCACCATGCGCATCCTCGACGAGGCCCTGAGCCAGCTCGACGCGCCCCACGTCGACGAGGGCTTCTCGGAGGCGACCCGGTGCGCTTGATCCTCATCCGGCATGGCGAGACCCCGTCCAATGTTGCGAATGTGCTCGACACCGCCCACCCCGGGCCGGGCCTTACCGAGCTGGGTCACACTCAGGCGCACGGTCTCGTCGAGCGCCTCGAGGGATCCACGATCGAGGCGATCTTCGTCTCGAACCTGGTGCGCACTCACCTCACGGCCATGCCTCTGGCCCAGCACCATGGCCTGACCCCGATCGAACGTGACGGGCTGCGAGAGATCTCGGCAGGAGACCTCGAGATGGCGGGCGACGAACCCTCGATCCTGGCCTACCGCGACGTCGTCAACGCCTGGTGCGACGGTGATCTAGAGCCCAGGCTTGGCGGCGGTGAACGCGGCCACCAGGTGCTCAGCCGCTTCGACGAGGTGGTTGCCGAGGCGGTGGATCTCGGCCTGGAGTCGGTGGCCATCGTCAGCCATGGTGCGATGATTCGCTGCTGGGCCGCCAACCGGGCGGTCAACGTGCCAGCCGGCTTCGGCGGCGAGCACCTGCTGCGCAACACCGACACGGTGATTCTCGATCGCGTGGCGGGGGAGTGGTATCTGCGTTCGTGGTCGCACGTCCTCGCGACGGACGCCGGCCTGCACTGACTCTCTCTCGAGACGTCTCAGCACTGCTATTCCTGAGCCCATCCTGAGATCGGGCTGCCCTGAAACGGCTCGGAACGCGCTCGACGGGCTGTGAGATGCCCCGACATACCCGATTTATTGTGAAGTCCCTTGACCTTCCTGTTATCAGCGAATACGGTCATATGTATAGGGTGAGGAAGGTTTTCGGGGTGGGGGACGTAACAATGCACCAGACAGTTCGCTGTGGTCTGCTCGGAGCCGCAGTAGCGGCCGGTTGCCTGGCGGGGATCGGCATCGTGGCGACCATCGGATCACTCGTTTTCGGCACGTCGCTGATCGTGCCCTTCCTTGTGACCGTCTCGGCCAGCATCGACCAGGGCGTGCCGTCCATGGAGTTCCGGCCCGATTGGGCGGGCATCGTCCTCGCCTTCGGGTTCCTCACCGTGGTGGTGGCGCGAGCGGTCGCCACGGGTGGTACGGCACCGGCCAACGATCTCAGCGCACCGGTCGTGACCGCTGAGCCTCGTGATCGTCAGTACATCTGACCCGAAGCTTCCGCCGGAACCGCGCCGCGCCACCGGCGTAGGCACAAACCCCTCGGCGGCGGAGCACTCTTCGCACTGACGAACCCTGGAAGAGCTCATCTGGCTGGCCCAGGCCGGGCTGGAGCGCACCAGATCGTTGAACTGTGACGTTGTTCGCTGAGGTGTCACCAAGTTGGTGACGGATGGCCGAAGAACGTGGCGTATGGATGCTGGACGCGTGATCGCGCCCAGGTGGCGATGGTTGGGCGGCTTGTGGGCGCGAGTGCACGTGTCTCGTGTCCTCCTCACAACCCGTGGATGTCCCTTATCCGACACGATCGGTGCGGTGGGTACGGGTTTCGTGCTCAGCGAAGATCGCTGGCTCGCGATCGTGTCGAATAAGGGACACCGATCCGGCCTGCCACTGCAAGATCAGCCGTGCCCCGGCCGTGCTAGGTACAACGACCGCCCGAACAAACCGACACCAATCCCACCAGAGCGCATAAGGTGGGCAAAGTCGGGACCTGAGGAACCCGTCGGCACGAGGGGGTTGGGGTGGGCAGGTTTCGCGGTGTGGTGTTGCCGGTTGCGCGACTGCTGGTGTGGACGGTCATCGCCATCGCGTTGTGTGTCATCGCGTTCGGACGCGGCACCGATTCCAGTGACGCGCTGACGCCGGAGGTCGGCGGTGAGCAGGCCACCGTCAAGGTGTCCAAGGCCGACATCCGCAGCGTCATCAAGCTGGTCGGCACGGTCAACGCCGATCCGGCCGTCAAGCTCAAGGCCACCTCCTCGGGAACCGTCTCCCGCGTGCGGGTCTCGGCTCACGACGCCGTGGCGGTCGGCACGCCGCTCTTCGACGTGATTGTCACGCTGACTCCAACCACGTCCACCTCCACCCACCCCGACGGCACCCAGACGACAATCGAAAAGCCGCGTACGAGAACGGATACCGTCAAGTCCACCGCCGCCGGCACGCTGGCCGAGCTCGACGTCCTCAAGGGCCAGGAGGTGGCAGTGGGCGCCGACGTGGCGTCGGTCGATCCCGGCACCCTCACCGTCAAGGCGCCGCTCACCCAGACCCAGCAGTTCCGCTTGCTCAAGCCTCCGGCCGCGGCCGAGGTGCAGGCTCAGGGCGGCCCGGCACCTTTCACCTGCACCGGCCTGACCATGTCGGCCGCGCCGCAGGGCGACCCGGGTACATCACCGCAGCAATCTTTCGACCCGTACGCCACCTCGTCGGGTTCAGGGCCTACCACTGCGGAGATCTCCTGCCCCGTGCCGGGAGGGGCCACCGTCTTCGCTGGGATGAGTGTCGATCTGACGGTCGATACCGGTTCTGTCGCAGGAGTTCTCGCTGTCCCGGCTTCGGCCGTCCAGGGCAGCGTGGGCAGCGGCAACGTGTGGGTGCTGGGGCCTAACGGAACCCCGATGCAGAAGAAGGTCAGCCTCGGCCTCACCGACGGCACGCTGGTGCAGGTCACCTCGGGCCTCGCCGAAGGCGACGAGGTGCTCGAGTTCGCACCGGTCGACGGCAAGACACCGTCCGCCGCCCCAGCAACGGGGCCCGCCGGATGAGCCTGATCGAACTCCATGGCATCGGACGCCGGGTGCGGCTCCCCGACGGACAGTGGCTGGAGATTCTGGCTGATGTCGACCTGGTGGTGGAGGAAGGGGAACACCTGGCCGTCGTCGGTCGCTCCGGCTCGGGCAAGTCCACGCTGCTCAACCTGCTCGGACTGCTCGACGCACCCGACATCGGGGAGTATCTGCTCGCCGGCCAACCCGTCGCGAGACTGACGGACGCCCGCCGTGCGCAGTTGCGCGGCCAGAGTTTCGGCTTCGTCTTTCAGCAGTTCAACCTGCTGCCTCGACGCACGGCTCTGGAGAACGTCTGCGTGCCCCTTACCTACGCAACGGGCTCGCAGTTCTGGCGGCGTAAGGCACTGGCCACCGAGGCGCTGGTGCGGGTGGGTCTGGGAGACCGACTGGAGGCTATTCCGGAGAAGCTCTCCGGCGGCGAGCAACAGCGGGTGGCGATCGCGCGGGCGCTGGTGCGCTCACCGCGCATCCTGCTGGCGGACGAGCCCACCGGCGCCCTCGATGTCGACACCGGAGCCCTGGTGATGGACTTAATGGAATGGGCCTGTCGTGAGCAAGGCACGACCCTGATCACCATCACCCACGACCTCGCGGTGGCAAGCCGGGCCGAACGGGTGTGCCGCCTCGACCACGGGCGACTCAGCGACGTGCCGGTGCCTGCATGACGGGAGTGCTCGGCGTGCTGCTCGACGCCTGGGACGAAGTGCGCGTACACCGCTCCCGGGTGGTGCTCTCGCTCGTGGGCATCGTGCTGGCGGTCTTCGCCATGACGATCACCACAGCGGCCGGGCTGATCTTCGGGCAGATCGTTCGTGAGTCCACCGAGCGCGCCACCGGCCGCGACGCCACGCTGGTGCTGTATGCGAACGCGGAGGCCGGCGCTCGCGCGCCCGACAACCTCTACGGTGAGATCGTCAAGCGCTACGGCGTGACGTATTCCTCGCTCGTCAGCCAGTCGAACCTGCAGGTGCCGGTCGCGTACGGCGCCAAAGACGGCCCGGACGCCATCGACGCGGACAGCGCGGGCTCTGGCTATGAGAGCCAGCCCTCTCCACAGGTGTTCGCTGTCGAGCCCGACTACGCGGTGATTCACCGGCTCGGCCTCAGCAGCGGGCGCTGGTTGACGCCCTCCGATGCCACCATCCTCGCGCCCTCTGTGGTCGTCAACGCTGACACCTTGACAGCGCTGGGTGTAGACCCGGCCCGTCGGGCCCCGTTCACCCTCCGGCTTCCGGGCAGCAGTAGCCCAACCGTGATCGTCGTCGGCGTCGTCGACCGCCAGGAGGGCGGCCCCACCCTCTGGGTGCTGCGTGAGGATGCGAAAGACGTGGTGCCGGACGTCGATCTCAGCCAGGGCTCGCTCGAGCTCTGGGTGCCTCCGGCTCGGGCCGATCAGCTCTCCAAGGAGATCAACCGGCTCGTCGTCAGCCGAGGGTTCACTGGCGAGGTGCAGCCGCCATTCTCCTCGGGACTCGAGGGCATTCTGCTGGGGCTCCAGATACTCATTCTCGTGCTGTCGCTGTTCGCGTTGTTTCTCGGGGCGTTGGGCGTCTTGAACGTCGGCGTAGTGACGGTGCGACAGCGGGTTCGAGAGATTGGTGTGCGGCGGGCTTTGGGCGCGTCGTCGGCTCGCATCTTTTGTGCGGTGATGCTCGAGAGTGTGCTGGCCACCATGCTCGCGGGGCTGGTGGGCATCGCCGCCGCCGTGGCACTCGTCAACAACTTCCCCTTCCAGCTCCTACCCGAATGGGCACAACTGAGTGACACTGTCGCCTTCCCCGTGGCCGCCGCCGTTGAGGCGTTCGTCGCCGCAACCGTCGTGGGCGCCCTGGTGGGACTCGTGCCGGCCACCATCGCCGTACGCGCAAAGGTGATCGACGCGATCCGATACTGAGCGGGATCTGATTTCGAACGAGTGAGAACGCGGGAGCACAACAGGCGATCCGGTCGCTACGTCCGCGGTCCTCGGCCCGCGGTTTCGGATACTTTGGCACGAGCGTTCCGCCGGTGGTCCATCGATTCCCACCGGTCCTCGACCGATGTGGAGCCCAGATGACGATCGCACAGGGGCTGTCCCTCATTCTGCTGGCGACCGTATTGGTCATCGCCATCTGGCGTCGGATCAATATCGGGGTCCTGGCCCTGGCTGCCGCGTTCATCGTGGCGGTCGTCGCCCACGCCGATGTCGCCAAGATGTACACGGCCTTTCCCGGCAACCTGTTCGTGTTGATCGCGGGAATCTCCCTCTTGTTCGCCCACCTTGAGCGCAGCGGTGCGCTCGCCTGGGTGGTGAACGGGGTCTTTCGAGCCATCGGGAGCCGAACCGTCCTGCTCCCGTGGGCCGGTTTTCTGATCGCTGCCGCGCTCTCCACGATGGGGGCCTTCTCGACCGCTCCGATCGCGCTGCTGGTGCCGATCATCGCGCATGTTGCGCTCAAGTATCCACGCCACTTCTTTCTCATGGAGCTTGCGGCCATCATCGGCGCAAACTCCGCCGGTCTCTCCCCACTCAATCCCACCGGGGTGGTCATCTCCACCGTTGCCGCGCACGCCTCGGTGCACTACAACAAGTGGCTGCTGTGGGCCATCTCCATGGTCGTGGCGACCGTTGTTCTGATCGTGTTGCAGGTGGTCGGACGAGTGCGTGGCCAGAACGTCGGCAGGATGTATGCGAGGCCGGCCGTGGAAGAGGTCCACGATCCGAACGCACCGGTGAACAACCTCTACCGGGCGGGCGCAGGCCTGGCTCTCGTCGTGTTCGTCGTGTGCGTGGTGGGGTTCCAAACCGACGTGGGCATGACGGCCATGCTGATGGCGGCGCTGTTGCAGGTTGTCTTCCCCTCAGACGAGGTGACGCTGCTGCGGCGCATTCCGTGGAGCAGCATTCTGCTCCTGTGTGGCCTACTCACCTATCTGGGCTTGATGCAGCAGATCGGCACCATGACGGTCATTCAGAAGAACCTCACCGACATCAACAACCACGTGCTGCTCCTTCTCGTCGTCGCCTACCTGACCGCACTGTTGTGCAACATCGAATCGTCGACACTCGGAGTGCTCGGCCTGATGATGCCCATCGTCATCAGCATCTTCGGAGGTTCCTCGGCGCTGACCTGGATCCTGGCCGCCGTCGCCGTTCCGGCCGCGCTCATGGTCATGAACCCCATCCATGTGGCGGGAACCCTGATCATCGCCAACAGTCACGAAGACGATCAACCCCGACTATTCCGTAATCTCCTGGGGCTCGCTGCCTCCCTGGCAGTGGTCGTCCCTGGCCTGATGGCGATCATTCCGATCACCCGGTTGTAAGGGCTGGTGTGGCGTCCACTGCGGCGCTGGTATCCCGATTCGGGTTGCGCCGTACTCAGTCGAACCTGAACCACCCGCGCAATCAAAGGTGCGCATCGAAAGGGGTCTACGTTCTTGTCTGCGCTCTACGCCTCGTTGGCGCAAGCATTCCTGCCCGCCTGGGGTTTCTACGGCGCTGCCGAGTTGCGACTGCTCAACCTGTCGGAGAACGCGACGTTCCGGGTCAGCGACGGCAAACGCACGGCCATTCTGCGCGTCCATCGCGAGGGGTACCACGAGCTGGCCGGCATCGAGTCGGAGCTGTCGTGGGCTGCGGCCGTGCGCACGGAGCTGGGGTTGAGCACGCCTACCGTCATTCTCACGCGTGCAGGGGAGCGGGTGGCGACTGCCCGAGACGAGGCTGGCCACGAGCGGTTCGCCGTGCTCTTCGAGCCGCTGCCGGGCCGCGAGCCACCGCCGGACGACCTCCAGGAATGGCTGCCCCTCCTCGGCAGCATCGCCGCCCGTCTGCACCTGCAGGCACAGACCTGGTGCCCGCCTGGCGGGTTCACGAGATTCCGCTGGGATATCGACGACATTCTGGGGACCCAGCCGCGCTGGGGTCGCTGGCAGGACGGACTGGGAGTCACACCTGTCGTGCGGGAGATCTTGGGTCGCGCAGCTGCGGAGATCGCCGCCCGCTTGCGCGACTACGGCAACGACCCTTCGCGCTTCGGTCTCGTCCACGCCGACATGCGACTGGCGAACTTGTTGGTCGACGGGGCGGAGGTCTCGGTCATCGACTTCGACGACTCCGGCTTCTGCTGGTATCTGTTCGACCTGGCGGCCACTCTGTCGTTCGTCGAGCACGACCGCCGGGTTCCGGCGTGGTGTGCCGCCTGGCTGCGGGGCTATCGCCAGATTCGCCCTCTCGACGCCGCCGAGCTTGAGCTCGTGCCCACGTTCGTGATGCTGCGCCGGCTCATGCTGGTGGCGTGGCTGGGCTCCCACCACTTCACCGAGCTCGCCCACGAACTCGGCACTGAGTACACGGAGCAGACCTGCGCTCTGGCCGAGCACTACGTCGCTGGAACAGGTTGGGCCCAGCAGGTTCTGGAGGCTGTCGCTCAGCAGAGCGCCGTTGATCTCGCCGCGCGATAGCTGCCAGCGATGTCGTCTACATGGCGCAAGGGGCCCAGTGCAGGCCAAGATGAGCCGGTGACCGAGACTGCATCGGGGGCCGGCCCGGAGAAGGTGGCGCTGAGCAAAGCTGCTCCGGCCATTGCCGATGCGCTCGACGACGCGTCAGCCGCTGGGCCCCGGCCTGCCCCCGCCGTCAGTCATCCGGACGCCAGTCAGCCCAGCGCCAGTCAGCCCAGCGCCAGTCAGCCCAGCGCCAGTCAGCCCAGCGCCAGTCAGCCCAGCGCCAGTCAGCCCAGCGCCAGTCAGCCCAGCGCTGAAGAGCCACTCGTCCGTGCCCTCGAGCAGCTCCGGGAGGAGCTCGCCGGTCTTCGGCTACCGCTGGTGGTTCCCGGCGTGGAGCACGCTCGGAAGGACCGGGGCGCGCTGCTCGACCAACTGGACGACTACCTCCTGCCCAGGTTGCGCCAGCTCGACGCACCATTGTTGGCTGTGGTCGGCGGCTCCACCGGGGCGGGCAAGTCCACCTTGGTGAACTCCGTTCTGCGGCAACGAGTCACTCGTTCTGGGGTGCTCCGGCCCACCACCCGCTCACCGGTGCTGGTGCATCACCCCGACGATGCGCACTGGTTCACGTCACAGCGCATCCTGCCGTCGCTCGCTCGCATCACCGGCGACGATCCCGAACCGAGTATCGAAGCCAGTGCGCAGCGCATCGCCGCCGTGCGACTGGTGGCCTGTGCCGCTCTGCCGGTCGGGTTCGCGCTGCTCGACGCACCAGACATCGACTCCGTGGTCGAGGCCAACCGTGAACTGGCCGGTCAACTGCTGGCGGCCGGTGATCTCTGGCTGTTCGTCACCACGGCGGCGCGCTACGCCGATGCCGTGCCGTGGCATCTGCTGCGCACGGCGGCCGATCGAGGCACGTCGGTCGCCGTTGTGCTCGACCGGGTGCCACCGGAGGCGATGGACGAGGTACGCGACGACCTGGCGGGCATGCTGCGCCGCAATGACCTGCCGGAGGCTCCGCTGTTCACCATCCCCGAGGTGAGTCTCGAGGACGGATTGCTGCCGTCGGGGGTCGTTGCTCGGCTCCGGCTGTGGTTCCAGGATCTGGCCTCTAGCTCGGCAGCTCGTCAGCAAGTCGTCAAGCGCACGCTGGGCGGAGCGCTCGACTCGCTGCGGTTGCGCGTGCCGGCCCTGGCCGGTGCCGCGCAAGAGCAGGCCGATGCCGCCGACGTCCTGCGCGCCGAGGTCGCCACCGCTTACGCCGAGGCCGATCAGCAATTGGAGAAGGGCCTCACCGACGGCAGCCTGCTGCGCGGCGAGGTGCTGGCCCGTTGGCAGGATTTCGTCGGCACCGGCGAGGTGTTGCGGGGTCTCGAATCGGCGGTCGGCCGGGTGCGCGATCGGCTTGTGGCGGCGGTCACCGGCAAACCGGCCCCGGCAGAGCCGTTGGGTCACGCCCTGCAGACCGGGGTGGCGGCACTGGTCACCGCTCAGGCTGCCGACGCCAGCGAACGGGCCGTGCTGCGGTGGCGCGCGCACCCTGCGGGCTCTGCTCTGATCGGGCCGAATCCGAGCGAGATGGCCCGGCTCTCACCGGATTTCGACGACCGACTCGAACGCCTGGTGCGTGACTGGCAGGGCCACGTCCTGGAGTTGGTCCGGGCCCAGGGCTCGGGCAAGCGCAGCCAGGCCCGCTACCTGTCGCTGGGGGTCAACGCCCTCGGCATCACACTGATGATCGCCGTGTTCGCCAGCACCGCGGCCATTCCCACGGGAGCCGAGGTGGGCGTAGGAGCAGGTACCGCTTTGGTGGGGCAGAAGCTGCTCGAAGCCGTGTTCGGCGATCAGGCCGTCCGCCAGCTGGCGGCCCAGGCCCGGCGCGATCTCATGACTCGGGTCGACGAATTGCTCGACGGTGAGCGCGATCGGCTCTTCGATCTGCTGACGCGGTCGGGTGTGGACCCCGAGGCGGCTGAGGCGCTGCAACGTGCAGCCACTGCGGTTCAGGCGGCCCGATGAGCCGGACCAGCCTGAGGTCGCGCTCCGCCTCGCGAGGTGGGGTGGACGTGGCCGGCCGCGTCGACGCCTTGCAGCGGGTGCTCGACTCCGGTGGCGACCGGCTCAACCCAGTGGCCCGGGAGCGGGCCGAGGCGGTGCTCGCGCGCACGGGTGAGCGGTTGGCGCTCGGCCTCGATCACACCGTCGTCGCTTTCGCCGGCGCTACGGGCAGCGGCAAGTCGTCACTGTTCAATGCCCTCTGCGGGGCTGACGTGGCCACGGTCGGCGCTCGCCGGCCCACCACGTCCAAGGCCTCAGGCCTGGTGATCGGAGCTGGCGGCGACGCCTTGCTCGACTGGCTGGGCGTGCCCCGCAGACACCGGATCGACAGCACGCGACGTTCTGGTTCATCGCTTGAGGTCACCACGGTCACCGAGCTCGAAGGCCTCATCTTGCTCGACCTTCCCGATCACGACAGCACGGCTGTGGCCCATCGGCTGGAGGTCGACCGGCTCGTGCGCCTGGTCGATCTGCTCGTGTGGGTGGTAGACCCGCAGAAGTACGCCGATGACGCTCTGCACTCCGGGTACCTGCAGCCCATGGCCTCGCACGCTTCGGTGATGACCGTGGTGCTCAACCAGATCGACCGACTGCCCCCCGACTCGGTGGCGGCCTGCATCAGCGATCTGCAGCGGCTGCTGGCCGAGGATGGTCTCGGGCCAGTGCCGGTGCTAGCTGTCTCGGCGCGCACCGGGGAGGGGCTGACCGGGCTACGCCGCCAGATCGTACGGGCGGTGGATGCACACGAGGCGGTCAAGGACAGGGTGGTGGCCGACCTCGACGAGACCGCCGCGCAGCTGGGTGACAGTGTGGCCCGCACGGAGTTGTCACCCGACTCGGTGCCGGGGGCCCAGGCACTGCTCGACGTGCTGTCGGCGGCGGCCGGGGTGCCCACGGTGCTCGATGCTGTCGCCCTCGACTATCAGCGGCAGGCTCGGGCGCACACCGGCTGGCCGTTCACTCGCTGGGTGGGTCGGCTGCGCCGAAACCCGTTGCGCCGCTTGAGCCTTGGCGCGTCCGCGGGTTCGCGAAAGGCCATTGAACGGCCCCCAGGCGCGCTGGACGTCACGCGTTTCGACCGGTCGTCGCTGCCGGTGGCCAGCCAGGGCCAGCAGGCTCAGGTTGCGCTGGCGACGAGACAGATCGCCACGGAATGCGCCGCAGGCCTGCCCATCCCCTGGCAAGACGCCGTCCGTGAGGCCGCGCTGCCGCCTGGCGCCGACCTGGCCGACGCCCTCGACCGTGCGGTCACCAGGGTCGACCTGCGGTTCCGCCGGCCGTTGTGGTGGTCGGTGTTTGGAGCGTTGCAGGTGCTGCTGGCCATTGCCGTGGTGGCGGGTGGCCTGTGGCTCGGCGGGCTCGCGCTACTCGACTACTTCCGGTTCGCCACCCCAGAGCCGCCGATGGTGTGGTTGGTGCAACCCCAGAAGTTGGGGATCCCCTTGCCCACGGCCCTCCTGATCGGTGGGCTGGTGCTCGGGCTTCTGGTGGCCTTCATCGCGTCCGCGCTGGCCAGGGTGGGTGCTGCCCGGCGGCGGCGGACGGTGGGCAAGGCACTGCGGGCGTCGGTGGAGCAGGTCGGACGCGGCCTCGTGCTCGAGCCGGTGTCGGCTGTGCTCGCGGACCATCGCGCCACCCGAACGGCGCTCGCAGAACTGCGCTGACTCGAATTCAGACCGGACATGACCTGTGCTCTGGTGTGGTCGCGAGCCCGACTAACCGCAAATGCCGTTCGGTTAGTCGTCTGAGCGACGCGCGGACGGAGTCGGGAGGCGGGAAGCGCGGCCTGTCCGATTCTTTCGCAAAGGGTGGTTTCGATAGGCACAGGCCAGAGGGCTTTTTCTGCGCTATGGCGATGCCCCGTCTGGCGGGGTATTGCCATAGCGTCAAAAACCGACCCCGTCACAGCCCTCCCGAAGCCGGACTCGACCCGCACGGTTCGGAGTTCTTGGGTGGTGCCGTTCGCGGTGAAGTTGCGCGGTTGGCCCCAGGTTGAGTGCCCAGCAAGGGGCGGGGTCGTTCGGTGGTGTCGTCCGCGGTGCATCCGCCGCGGCTGGCCCCACGTTGAGTGCCCGAATCGGGATCGGGGTCGGGGTCGGGGCCGTTGGGAGGCCGCTTCGCCCGATCTTCTCTGCTCAACCTGGTGTCCACAGACCGATTCGGGTGCCGGGTTGTGCACAACCTTCCTAGTCCTGGTGTCGCGAACCGTCTCACTTGCGCAGGATCGGAGCACCGTCCACACCGGACGGCACACCCGAGGAGGACGTACATGCACGAGATCATGACCACCATCGTTGGCAACCTGGTGGGCAAGCCCGTTGTCACCGAGGTCTCCGGTGGACGCAAGGTCGCCAACTTCCGAATGGCCTGCACCGAGACCACGTACAACAGCGAGATCCGTCGCTATGTCGACGGCCAGACGTCGTTCTTCAGTGTGTCGGCATGGGGCCCGCTGGGCGAGAACGCCGCCCTGTCGTTCGACAAGGGCGAGCGGGTTCTGGTGCACGGCAAGCTCTCGGTCGGCACGTACCTCAACAAGGAGGGTGAGCCGCGCACCCGGGTTCAAGTGGAGGCTCGTGCCCTGGGTCACGACCTCACCTTCGGCTTCAGCCGCTACGGTCGGTTCGTACGGCCGAATTCGCCCGCCGCGGGGGCGGACAGTGGCGACTCCGAGACCGCTCGCGACATGGTGGCGACGGCTCTGGGAGGCCGGGAAGTCCCCGAGGACGAAAACGGCCATTCGTTCTCCGACGATACGTCGACCGAGGCCGGAGACGGTTCAGTGGGGGAGTACCAGGAGATCGATGGCATCTTCGTCGACCGCGACGGGCAGGTGATGCCGGCCGGAGCCCGCTGAGCGGCGAGCAGACGTCGTTCGGGATCGGGCGCCGCAGCGCTCGGCGCCCGGTTCGGTCCACGACGCCACAACGCATAGGGTGTGATCCCGTGGCTGAATTCGTGTACATCACGCCTGGCGGGTAGGGACCCCCTCGAAGACGGCGGTGAGCGGCGCATCCAGCCATTCACACAGCGTTAAGATTTCGTCGATCTTGAATGGCCTGTCGCCATGCAACTTGCGACTCATCGTGGTCTGCCCGACACCAATCTTCCTGCCTGCGGCCGTGGCGCTGATCCCACGCCTCCTAAGCAGGAGGTGGACGTTCTCACCGATGGATTCGTTCGGGTTCATGGCTGCCATGTTAGGCCAACCATGACACCCATGCATAGATCCTGACGGTGTGACATGGATACCACCATATGGGTGAATCATGACGAGGCGTCATGATCGTGCCGACTTGGCGTAATCATGACGGAGCGTCATGATTTTCCCATGACCACACCGAACCTGGTGAGGCTCACGGCGGCCCAACGGCTCGTCTCTGAGGACCTCGCCGCAAGCGCTCCACACATCAAGGCGCCCTCTTACCGAACTATCGCCCGCTGGGTCCACGAGGGTCGTATCGCCAGGTACTCGAACGGCACGGGCGGAATCTTTGTTGATCTCGACGAGCTCGTTGAGTTCGTGAACCCGTCGAGGGTCGCGTCGTGACCGCCATCCAGCCCTTCAACTTCTCCGGCCAGCAGGTCCGCGTCGTCACGATCGACGCCGAGCCCTGGTTCGTCCTGGCCGACTTGTGCAAGGTGCTCGGCCTGGCTGCTCCACACATGGTGGCGGCGCGGATCTCTGAGGATGCCCGAAGCCAGGCTTCGGTCATCTGGGGCTTTTAGCCCCACTCGTCTTAGAACGCAATTCAAAATCAATTCTTGGAGTTATTTTCATGCCTGAAATCAAGCGAGTGACAAGTCAGAACGAACTCGACGCCGCCCTTGCGGAAGGTGTCGAGCGGATCATCATCGAGTCCGAGCGTGGAGTCTGGCTCCAGGTGTGGGGCTCGGCCACCGTCACGGCGCGGGGCTCGGCCACCGTCACGGCGTGGGGCTCGGCCACCGTCGAGGCGCGGGACTCGGCCACCGTCACGGCGTGGGGCTCGGCCACCGTCACGGCGCGGGGCTCGGCCACCGTCGAGGCGTGGGACTCGGCCACCGTCAGGGCGCGGGACTCGGCCACCGTCGAGGCGTGGGGCTCGGCCACCGTCAGGGCGTGGGACTCGGCCACCGTCGAGGCGCGGGACTCGGCCACCGTCAGGGCGTGGGACTCGGCCACCGTCAGGGCGTGGGACTCGGCCACCGTCACGGCGCGGGGCTCGGCCACCGTCACGGCGCGGGACTCGGCCATCGTCAGGGCGTGGGACTCGGCCACCGTCGAGGCGCGGGACTCGGCCACCGTCACGGCGCGGGACTCGGCCACCGTCACGGCGCGGGGCTCGGCCACCGTCACGGCGTCGAAATTCGTTGCAGTACACCGGATGCCGGCGCAGTCATGACCACCGTCACTTTCGCCCGCGACGGCCTCCTCTACAAGATCGATGATGAGACCGAGATCGGCCAGAAGGTCTGCGCAGGCCTCGACGCCGAGCATGAGACCTGGCAGCACGTCTGCCGCGCTATGCACGCTCTGCGCGCCATGACGTCGCGGGTACTCCAGGGCGCCGGCGCCAGTCAGGATCAGATCCGACGACTTGGCGCTGAGGCTGGGCGGGCGATGCGTGCGCACGACGAGGCAGTGGCCGCCGCTGACGAGCTTCTCGGCAACGTCCTCCCGAGCTTCGAGCACTCGTGATCTCCACCGGCGCCAGCCTCGGCTGACCAAGACCACCACCCGGCGGCCGTGCTTTCGACGGACCGGCCGCCGGGTGGCCACCAAAAGCAGCAAAGCCCTGGCTACGCCTATGCCCGGGGCTCCACCACGAGAAGGAGTCTTCCATGTTCCGCTTCACCCTCGACCCCGACGCTGGGGCAATCCAGATCCGCGCCGCTGACGAGCCTGCAATCACGCTCGACATCCACGTCGCCGATGTCGCCACCCTGCGCGATCTGATCGACGAAAACCGCGACCTCATCGACACCAAGGCGCGCGAGGCCAGGGATGCCGAGAAGTGGTGGAGCACCACTCAAGCCGCCATGAACCTCATCGCTCTTGGCGTGAGGGTGATCTCCATCAGCGTCAACGAAGTGCTGATCGCGGCTGCCGATATGAAGAAGCTCGACGGCTGGGAACGCGCTGGCGACGCGCTCATGGCGACCGACTTCCAGGGCGCCAGGGTCGAGGCTGTCCAGCTCCAGTCCGCCGCGGCGGTGCAGCAGTCATGACCAGGACCATTACCGGCCAGAAGCACTCCCTGACGGCCCGCATCGCGCAGGTCGTCGCCACAAGTGCAGCGCTTCTCATCGTCGCGCTCATCGCCGCCATCATCGTGGGAGCCCTTGCGCGAGTGGCCATTTGGATCTGGGGCTTTTAGCCCCACTCGTCTTAGAACGCAATTCAAAATCAATTCTTGGAGTAATTCGCTATGCCTGAAATCAAGATCATTCCCGAACGACTCGCAATTCTGCCCACCCTCCACATCGACGGCGGAGGTCATGATGACTTCGACGAAGGTCATTGCTCGATGGAGCTGGTGGCGTGGATGGCTGGCGAAGGGTGGACGGACGCCCCGAAGTGCGCTTCGCCAGTCCTGCGGGAGTACGTCATCAGCCTCAATGACCAATGGTCGTCCGAGCAGCGGCAGAAGCTCGCCCCATACCTGCCCCGCATGGTTGGGACCGGCGATGACGGCCGGGATGAGATCCGGTCGTACCTGGCGCTGGACTGGCTGATCCGGTCGTACACGCCGGCATGGCTGGACCTGGCGGGGCTGACTGCGGAGGCGCAGGAACTGCGGGATCTCCGACGCATCGTGGACCTGGCGGACGCCCATGCCGCACAGCCTGCTGTGCGTGCCATCCGCGACAAGGTGGTCGCCGCTTGGGTCGCCGCTCGGGACGCCGCTCGGGTCGCCGCTGGGGACGCCGCTTGGGACGCCGCTGGGGACGCCGCTCGGGACGCCGCTTGGGACGCCGCTGGGGACGCCGCTCGGGTCGCCGCTGGGGTCGCCGCTGGGGTCGCCGCTTGGGTCGCCGCTCGGGACGCCGCTCGGGTCGCCGCTGGGGACGCCTTGCGCCCCACGGTTGACAGCCTCCAGGAGTCCGCACTTGAGCTGCTCGACCGGATGATCGACGCCGAGGTGTCGGCATGAGCCGCCCAGCCACCTACGCCATCGGCGCCACAGCCTTCGTCGCCGGATTCACCCTCGCGATGGGCGTCGCCGTGGGCCTCGTCCGCGTGGTCGAGACGATGATCGGCGAGACGCGATGAGCCCCACCATGATCCGGTCGCGCTCAGCCCTGCTCGCAGAGTCGGTGCGCACGATCCTCGGCCTTGAGCGCGCCGAGCGCCTACGCGTGGTGCCGATGCCGTCCATGGTCGGCCATGCGGTTGCGATCGGCTCGGCGATTCTCACGGAGACGTCAGACGAGTACCTCGTCGCGGGTGCCGGACGTCGGGACGGGCGCTACGGCGACTTGCGGCGGGCCGTCCAGGCTGCGGTGCGGGGTGTGCTGTGAGCCTCGTGACACGCCGCCCGACGGGGCGTCCATCCTGGCCAATCTTGCTGCTCGCCGGTGGGGAGAAGCAGGGCAAGAGCTACGCCGCGGCTGCGGCATCCGCATCAGAGCACGTCGGCCGCACGCTGTGGTGGGCGATCGGTGAAGACGAGCCTGACGAGCTCGGACTGGTGCCTGGCGCCGACTTCGAGATCGTGCAGCACGACGGTACCTATCGCGGCCTGCTGGGCAGCATGACCGCCGCGCTGTCCGAGCCGACCGTCGACGGCAAACCCACCCTGCTCGTGCTCGACTCGGGATCGCGCCTGTGGGGCTTGCTGACTGATATGGCGCAGGTCGAGGCGAATGCCCGCGCCGCCCGGAAGGCCGAGAAGTACAAGCGCTCGGCACCAGAGGATGACGTGACGATCGGCATGGATCTGTGGAATTCAGCCAAGGACAGGTGGACTCACGTAGTCGATGTTCTCCGCGCCCACCAGGGTCCGTCCATCATCACGGCGCGATTGGAGATCGTGGCCGTGGTCAACGAGAAGGGCGACCCGACCGGGGCCAAGGAGCGCAAGGTCGTCGGTCACAAGTCGCTGCCCTTCGACGCGGGCGCCATCGCGTACGTCGAGGGCCCGGCCGGTGCTGAAATTGGCGGCGTTCGATCGCTGAGCATGAAAGCCGGCAGACGCCAACCTTTTTCGGTCGAGGGCCTCTGGCGGGAGATGGGCGTGCTTGACGACGCTGGCGAGCGCACCCACCAGGACCTGCGCACGGAGGTCGACTGGGGCCGGCTGATCGAGGACGCCACCGACCGTGACGCCCTCACCGCGCTGTGGGCCGACGCTGCCGACAGCCCGAACTGCGACGCCATCCGAGAAGCCATCACCGCCCGCGCGCACGAGTTGCAGGGCACGCCCACTGACGAGCCGAAAACCGAGGAATCGCAATGAATATCGACGCTCAACTCATCGCCCTGCGCGAACTGAAAGACCGCCTGGCAGCGCACGAGCGCAGCCTCCGCGACGACGCCTTCGCCTCACTCCAACCGGGCGACCGGCGCACCGTGTGGGTCGACGGCGTGCAGGTTGGCGCCGTGGCTCGCAGCAAGACCGGGAAGCCCAAGATTGTTGCCGTCGTGGATGATCGGGAGGCCTTCGTCGCATGGGCGGAGAACTTCGCACCTGGCGAGGTGCAGACCGTCAAGAGCGTGCGACCGGGCTCCGAGGCGACCATCCTAGCTTCTTTCGCCAAGGGCGAGCTGGTGGACCGCGGGACCGGCGAGGTGCTCTCGGGCGTCCCGGGCGTCAAGCTCGTGGAGTCCGCCGGCACCGCGTCGACGGTCCGCGTCACGCCGGAGTCGACACCGGAAGCGCGCGGCGTCCTCGATGGCTTCGGTGATGCGGTCATGACCGCACTCGGCATCGAGCCTCGCCGGATCGAGCAGCAGTGACCCGCCCATCCTGGGACGAGTATTTCGCACACCTCGCATCCGTCGTCGCGACCAGGTCCACCTGCACCCGTCGCCAAGTCGGAGCTGTCGCAGTCGATCCCGTCACGCACCGCGTGCTGGGAACCGGCTTCAATGGCGCCCCTCCCGGGGAGCCGCACTGCATCGACGGCGCCTGCCCACGAGGTCTGCTCACTCACGACGAGCTGCCTCGGGATGCGCCGTACGAGGGTGCCGGCAAGTGCATCGCCGATCACGCTGAGGTAAACGCGGTACTGGGCGATGGGGGCATTAGACGGCCATTCGCCCTGCATGTGACCCACGCCCCCTGCTCACAGTGCGCTGCTTTCCTGGCCAGCAACCCCTGGTGCGTGGCCGTGCATTATCCGCACCGATGAACCGCCACCCCCTCTGCCGCAAGGGATGCCTGCGCGGCAGTCAGCTAGGCGACCGCTGCGACAGCGTCTGCGATTTGCAAGACCAGTCCGACACCGAGTTGTCAATCGCACGAGAACTGAACGCCCTTGAGGCGGAACAACTTTCACAAGAATGGAACGAGAAATGATGAACGAGAACCCATCTGTGCCACAAATCCCCGAACGTGAAGGCTGGTACACCTTCACCCTAAAACACTTCCGGAACCGCCAGCTCGGCTGCATCTATTACGACCACGGGCGGCCGATTCACATGCGCATCGACATGAAGTCGACGGCCATGTCCCCGGAGACGCTCGCGCTCACCTCCGATTGGCGCCCGCTGGGCATGGCCCAGTGAGGCAGATGAACGGGCGCCTCAGCGACGTCTTCGACCTCGAATCGCAGATCCCCATCACCCCTCACCACGTCGTCACCGCTGCCCGCGTCGTGGACAACCGCGCCGCCAGCCGGGCCGACGCCGACAACATCCTTGCCGCGCTGGGCATCTCCCGCGATGGCTCAGCTGAATTCAGATTGGTTGAGACACAATGACTTTCACGATCAAGGCCACCTGCAAGTCCTGCCACCGTGACGTCAGCTTCCACCCGGACGACATCGTCATCATCACCCGCGTCGGCGCCCCCATCCTCGCCCGTTTCGAGCACTGTGGGCCCGCCACCGAGGTCCGCCTGTCTCCGGACGCTCTCCACGATCTGCTGGCCGCCGGCGTCCACGTCATGCGATGGGTGGACGTGGCCGAGCCCCACGACGAGAGCGCACCACCTATCACAGGCTACGACGTCCTCGCGGCGCGGGCCTGGCTGTCCCTCCACGACGACCTTTCGGAGATCGCGTCATGAGCACCGAGATTCAGCTTTTCTCCTTTCAGGACGCGCAAGTGCGCGTCGTCACGATCGACGGCGAGCCCTGGTTCGTGGCCTCCGATGTGGCTGCACTGCTCGGCTATCGCGACGCGCCGAACATGCTTCGCATGATCCGCGACCGGTTCAGGGGGTACTCAGATCTGAGTACCCCCGGCGGAGTGCAAAGAATGGCGACGGTCAGCGAGGCCGGCCTCATGCAGGCGATCATGCGATCCAAGCGCGACGAGGCGGAGGGGATCCAGGACTGGGTCTACGCCGACGTCCTGCCCACCATTCGCAAGCACGGCGCCTACCTCACGGCCGACAAGGTCGAGGAGGTGCTGTCGGATCCCGACACGCTCATCCGGCTGGCAACAGACCTCAAGGCTGAACGCGCCAAGCGGGCAGAGCTCGAAGCCAAAGCCGCCAAAGACGCCCCCAAAGTCCTGTTCGCCGACGCGGTCGCCACGTCGAACACGACAATCCTCGTCGCCGACCTGGCGAAGATTCTGCGCGGCAATGGTGTTGTCATCGGGCAGAACCGCCTCTTTCAGTGGCTCCGCGACGAGGGATACCTCATCCGACGGAAGGGTGCCGACTGGAACTCTCCGACACAGCGCGCTATGGAGCTCGGTCTGTTCGTGGTCAAGGAGACGGCGATCGCGCACAGCGATGGGCACGTGTCCATCTCCAAGACGACGAAGGTCACGGGCAAGGGCCAGCAGTTCCTCGTGCGGAAGTTCCTCAGCCGCGACGAGGAGGCATCATGATCCCTCTCGACACTCCCCACTGGCAGCAGCGCGGAGCCTGCGCCGACGCCCCCGATGATGAGGTTTTCTTCCCGGCCGCGGGCGACTCCGACTACGCCGAGGCTCGCGCCATCTGCGGCGCCTGCCCCGTCGTAAACGAGTGCGCCACATACGCTCTCGCGCACCCCGAGATCGACCACGGCATGTTCGGCGGCCTCTCCCCGTCCGAGCGCAACAACCTGCGGCGACGCCGGCGTCGCGCCGAGTACAAGGCCGAGCATGGCGTCGAGGGCGAGTGCCCCAATGGACACGACATCACCGCGCCCCACTCGGTCTACAAGCGCCCCAACGGCCGCACGCAGTGCCGGGCATGCCGGCGGGAGTCGGAGGCCAGATCGCGCGCCTTGGCCGCCGCTGGGCGTACGCAGTGCGCTAAGGGGCACGACCTGACGCTCACGGGCGCCAAGGGCACGGATGGTCGCTGCCTCGCCTGCAATCGGGATGCTCGCCGCCGTCAGCGCGGCAAGAGTGAGGATGAGATCAATCCGCGGATCGCTGCTGCGGCTGCGAAGGGCGCGCACGTCTCGATGCACGTCAATCGCGGGGTCGTCTCGGCGGCGTGCGAACACTGTGTGGGGGCGGCGTGAACCCTCGTATCGGCTCGCTTTTCAGCGGCACGGGCGGCCTCGACGACGCTGTCATCGAGGTGCTCGGCGGCGACGTCGCCTGGCACTCGGACATCGACCCGGCCGCGCGCAAGCTACTTGCCCATCACTGGCCGGGCGTGCCGAATCTGGGCGACGTCGCCAGGATCGACTGGGCATCCGTCCAGCCTGTCGACGTCATCACTGGCGGATTTCCTTGTCAGGACATGTCCCACGCGGGCAATCGTGCCGGGATGAAATCCGGTACCAGATCAGGGCTTTGGTCGCACATGGCCACAGCCATCGCCAGCCTGCGGCCACGCCTCGTGGTCGCCGAGAATGTCAGAGGCCTGCTCGATGCCCCAGCCGATAGCGAGATGGAGCCCTGCCCGTGGTGTGTGGGAGGGGCCGGCGAAGATCATCCCCTGCGAGCACTGGGTCGTGTACTCGGGGACTTGGCCGACATCGGGTATGACGCGGCGTGGTGCGGCCTACGCGCTGCCGACGTGGGCGCCCCGCACGGGCGATTCCGCATCTTCCTCCTGGCGTGGCCTGCCGACTCCAAGGGCGACCCGGGGTGGCTCCTCGACGGAGACGATGCGTCGACTCCCGACTCCACTGGCGTCGGACGGGAAGGGTGCCGGCAAGCTGCGACCTGGCCGATCCCCGAGCCTGCGGGACGTGACCGCGCAGCCCTTGACGACCCGGATGGCCTGACCTCTCGGCGGCTACTGCCGACCTGCACGGTCGAGGACATGGGGCAGCGCAAGTCCGTCGAAGGGTGGGATGCCTGGGTGGCCAGGATGCGCGGCTCCCATGGGGGCAATGGGCACGGGGCATCCCTCTCGGTCGAGGCGCGGCGTATGCGCGACACGTGGGGCGTGTACGCCGAGGCGATCCACCACTGGGAGGGGATCATCGGCCGCCCAGCTCCCGAGCCGTCGGTAGTGGGCGTGCAGAGTGGCCTGCCGCAACTGAATCCGGCATTGTCGGAATGGATGATGGGGTTGCCGGAAGGGCGAATTACCGGAGTGCCTGGACTGACCCGGGATCACATGCGCAGGCTCGCTGGGAATGGCGTGGTGCCACAGCAGGCCGTGGCCGCATTGCGGTGGCTGCTTGACGCGCGCTCGATCCAGGTGGGGGGCGCAGCATGACCACTCTCACCATCCACCTACCCCCACCGGCCCTCCTATCCGCCAACCAGCGCTTGCACCATTACGTGTACGCGCGAATGGTGCGGGACATCGCCGACGCCACGCTTATGGCATGCCCGCAGCATCTCGTCCCGCGACTGGGAAAGGCGCACGTCATGGCTAGCATTTCATGGCCCGATAAGCGCAAGCGCGACGTCCACAACTATTACCCGACATTGAAGGCAATGATCGACGCACTCGTGCGCCATCGGGGATTTCTACCCGACGACTCGGACGAGTATTTGATCGGCCCTGACATGCGCCGTGGCCCCCGCATCGAGGGCGCCCTGGCGCGGATCACCCTCACCATCACTGACCAAGGAGTGCCGTTCTGATGGCTGAACCAGCGGGCAAAAACTGCCCTCGCTGCGGCGACCTCCCGCCCGGGCTGAAGTGCCTCGGCTGCTGCATGCAGGACGCCGCCCAGCGGCTCGGCGGTGGGTGGTGAGCGTCGAGTCCATGGCCCGTGTGCTGAACCACTCGCGGGCCAGCGGGACGGCCAAGGTGGTGCTGATCGGGATCGCCAACCACGACGGTGACGGGGGCGCGTGGCCCACGATCGAGACCCTGTCGCGGTACGCAAATAAGGGCGAACGGGCCGTCCAGTATGCGCTTCGCGAGCTGGTCAATATGGGCGAGTTGCAGATCATTCAGCAGGGCGGTGGGACGCCCGAATATCCGGATAGCAAACGGCCAAACCGGTACCTGATCACTGTCCCGGTGCAGCCAGTTGCACCCGACGCGAGGGGTGCAGCCAGTTGCACCCCAGGGGTGCAGCCAGTTGCACCGGGTGCAGCCAGTTGCACCCGTACAAACCAGTCTAAATCATCCAATGTCGGATATGTCACGGGTGCAACTGGCTGCACCCAAACCGTCCTTGAAGTTCAAGATCTTGAAGTTCAAGATCAAAATCTCTTGCGCATCGCAAGCGCTGCGCGAGACGCCACTGCGCAGCCGAAGGCCCCACATCCCGGCTTCGAGGCATGGTGGGACGCCTATGGCCACAAGGTCGACCGGAAGAAGGCCGAGGTCGCATATCGGGCAGCGATCAAGAAGCCAGGAGTGACGCCAGAGTCCCTCCTGGCCGCCGCCTCGGCGTACATCGCCCGACAGAAAGCCGAGGGCAAACACCCGGCATTCACCAAGCACCCGACGACATGGCTGCATGGCGAAAACTGGAACGACGAGCGCCAAAACGCGAGCCGTGGAGGCGCTCCCCGGCCGGCCTACTTCAAGACCTTCGAGCCGCCCGTCATGCCCGACGACGTCGTCCCCGATGCCTTCGCCAAGATCCGGGCCGACGCCAAGCGGCGAAGGATGGTAGGATCGTGAATCTCGACCTGACCACTGACGAAGTCGAGGCTGCTGTACTCGGGTCAATGCTTCTGGATTCCCGGCAAATAGATGAAGTTCGCAAGATCATTTCATCGGCCGACTTTGGGAATGTTCGCCACGAAGCAATTGCCACGGCGATATACGCTCTGCATTCAGAGAATCGCCCGGTCGACCCGGTGACCGTAACCGAATGGTCTGCTCGCAATGGCGCAAATAGAGGCATCCTCGTCTCCTACGTATTCGAGTTGCTAGGGAATGCGCCAGTAGCAGAGACCGCCGCCTATCACGCCGAATTAGTGGCGGAGAACTCGAAGCGTCGGCGAGTAGTGCAAGCAGCGCGAGTAATGCTCGACGCGGCCGACGAAACCTCTGACGTCAATAGCCTCATTGCACAAGCCCGCAATGTGATCGATTCGGTAGATCGTCCCAGCGAGGGCGGAGATACCACTCTCGCTGATCTTCTGGAGATCGCTCTCGACCCGGAGAATATCGAGACGATCAAGACGCCATGGCAAGGGCTGGACGATCTCACGACGGGATTGCGGCCCGGGTGCATGTATGTGGTGGCCGCGAGGCCGGGTGTCGGCAAGAGCGTCGTGGCATCCCAGATCGGGCTACATGCCGCATATGCCGGCAAGCGCACCCTCCTAGTCACTCTCGAAATGCGCGGCGTCGAGGTCGCCCGGAGGATCGTCGCCGCGGGTGCCAGCGTCGACCTGGCACGCATCCAGCGCGGGTGGATCAACGACCGCGAGCAGGACCGCATCATGAGCATGCTCATCGACCAAGAGCGCACCCGCCGCCTGAGGATCGAGTTCCTCCCTGTGGCCACTGTAGAGACCATCCGAGGCATGGCCCGGGACATGTCCCGCCAGCCCGACGGCATCGACCTCGTGATCGTCGACTACCTCCAGCTGCTCACGGCCACCGACCGACGCGTCCCCCGTGAGCAGCAGGTCGCCGAGCAGTCACGGGCACTCAAGAAGTTGGCCGGCGAGCTGGGCGTGCCCGTCGTCGTTCTGGCTCAGCTCAACCGCGGCCCCGAGTCCCGCACGGACAAGCGGCCGTTCATCTCGGACATGCGCGAATCCGGCGCGGTCGAGCAGGATGCCGACGCCATCGTCTTGCTGTGGCGCGACGACTCATCTCCCGATCGCGTCGAATTCATCCTCGGCAAGAACCGATACGGCCAAACGGGCACTATCAATCTCGCATTTGAAGGCCAATACCAACGCATTACGTCACTAGGAGCGGCATAACCATGAGCACACCCTTGGTATTTCTCGACATCGAATCTGACGGCCTCCACCCCGAGCGCCAGGCGTGGGAGCTAGCCAACTCATGGCCAGAACGGTTCCGAGCCAAGGTCGCGATCCGAGGTGCAGACGAGTGTTGGGAGTGGCTCGCGTCAGTGACCAATGGCGGCTATGGGCGATACAGGCTTCCAGGCAGGCATGTGACGGCACACCGGTTCGGATACGAGCGCGCGATGGGTGCCATTCCAGAAGGTCTCGACCTCGACCACTTGTGCCGCAATCGCAGGTGCGTCAATCCGCGGCATCTGGAGCCCGTAAGTGAGCGTGAGAACACGCTCCGGGGCGAGTCGTTTGCGGCGGTGAACGCTCGCAAGACGCACTGCCATCGCGGGCACCCACTCTCTGGGGACAACGTCTACGTCTGGCACCGAATGAGGGCGTGCAGGACGTGTTCGAAGGTCAATCGTCAGCGCTATGAGGCTCGAAGGAAGGCGTCAGTATGACCGCCCGACCGATCGTATTTTTGGACGTGGAAACCGATGGGCTCCACCCAGGGCGTCATGCTTACGAACTGGCCATGATCCGCCGCGACGAGCATGGCGAACGCGAAATCTCGGTCTTCGTCGACATCGAGCTCGGCAACTCTGACCCGATGGCCCTCAATGTCGGTCGCTACTGGGAGCGGCACCCCGACCCGCACCGCTGCAACGGCGAACCGTACGGGGAGCTGTACATGGGCCCATGCGAGGCGGCGGCACTGGTGTCCCAGTGGACGCACGGCGCTGTGATCGTGGGCTGCGTCCCGAGCTTCGACACAGAGACCCTGGCGGTCCTGCTGCGCGAGCAAGGGCTTGTGCCGACCTGGCATCACCGGATCATCTGTGCGTACACGCTGGCGGCGGGGTACATCGCTTGCAGTGGTGGGCCACTCGTCCCGCCATGGAGCCCCGACGAGATGTCTCTTCAGATCGGCGTCGACATGCCTTCCGACAGTGAGCGGCACACGGCGCTCGGCGATGCCCGCTGGGCGATGCGTCTGTACGACGCGGTCATGGCGTGCAAGCCATGACCATCGACGCCACCCAATCCACCCGCATGCTCCAAGCCCTCGCCGCCATGGGCTGGTCGATCCGCGACCTGGCGCCCTACGGCGTGACGAGAGCGCTGGGTAGCCGACTTCGCTCGGGCAAGTGTGCTCGGGTCGTGCCGGCCACCATGGAGGCCGTACTAGCCGCCTACGTCGATCTTCGCGGGACCCGACCTGACGGGGTGGGCGCGGGGATTGTGCGCTCCCATGCCGCACTCAGGGGCTGGGATCCGCCTCCTGGTGAGCCGGAGCCTCGGGCGGATGACGAGGTGGATGAGGTCATCATCGGTCGGCTGCTGCGCGGCGAGCGGGTCGAGTGCACGCGTGCCGAGTATGTGGAGGCCGTGACGATCCTGACCGAGGAAGGCTTGAGCTGCCGAGAGGTCGGCGGCTTGCTGGGAAAGAGCGCTGACGCCATACAGGCGATCCGGTCCCGGTATGGGATTTCGCCTAAGGCTTATAGCCATGAGTGAGCCGGGTCGGGAATGGCATTCCAGCCCACGAATTGAAAGTAGAATGATGACCAACACAACCAAACCGAAGCGAGAGTACTCATGAGCGGCGAAACTGCAATCACCGTAATTGGCAATATGGTGGCGGATGCGGAGCTGAGATTCGCTCCATCAGGCCATGCGGTGGCTAACTTCACGATCGCCAGCACCCCGCGCAATTTCGACAGGCAGCGGAACGAATGGGTGGACGCCGAGCCCCTCTTTCTCCGCTGCTCGATCTGGCGCGAGGCGGCTGAAAACGTGGTCGAGTCACTGACCAAGGGCACTCGGGTGATCGCCTCCGGCAATCTCCGTCAGCGCCAGTACGAGACGAAGGAAGGCGAGAAGCGCACCGTCGTCGAACTGGAAGTGACCGAGATCGGACCTTCACTGCGGTACGCCAGCGCCAAGGTCACGAAGGCGCAGCGCAGCCAAGGGGCACCGCCGTCCGATGCATGGGCCCAGCCGCAGGGGCACCGTGCCGCTCGTCCCGTCGCTGCCGACACCCCGCCGTGGTGAGCGCCGTGACGTGCGTCGACCTGCCAAAGGGATGGGACTGGACGGAGTCGACTCTCCATGAGTGGAGCATTACCTACCTGCTGCCGGGGTGGCAGGGGAGTCGTGGGGCCACTGCCGAGCTTGCTGTCGCCAAGGCGTTGGAACTGAAGGTGATGTGCTGATGGTGAGCATTGACGCAAATCCATTTGAGTCGCACACCACCATCGGCACCTGCTTCGAGCACGGCCTGGCGGTACGCCTAGCTCCATCCATGGACCGAGCCTATGGCGACGATGACCGAGCCTATGGCAACGATGGCAACCCGGGTGGCCACCTGATCCACGAGTCCGGCGGGGCACTGTGCGATAGCGTCCACTTTGTCGACTTCCACGGCCGCCCGCTACCCGCATCGACCGCGCGGCTGTGGTACAGCATCAGTCAGGGAATTCAGTGGATCACGCAGCAGCTATGGGCGCCCGCATGAAGCCCGCCGGCGCGCTGGCCGCGCACCTGGCTGTCATCATCGAGTACCTGCCGGACGTCGAGCGCGACTCCTCCTCCATCCGATCGGGTGGGGGAGGGACGCCGGCGTCGGTGCCATCGCTGCCGGGTGGCACGGGACGGATCTCGATCCTGGCAGCCCTGCATGCCGACGTCACCTTCTGGGCACTGGCGGTCATCGACGGCCGCGAGCTGTCCGGCAGCGTAGGCGAATCCACCTTGGATCGGGCGAGATTCCTTGTCCGCCACGAGGAGTGGCTGTCTGGCGTGCTCGGCGAGGAAGACTTGGAGACCTTCGACAAGCATGCTCGCGCGCTCCGCAATCTCGCTGCGCCGCAGGGCAAGCGGAGAATCCCGATCGGGCCCTGCCCGCTGGGCGACTGTATGAGTCAGGGTGGAGTCGTCTTCGGCACTGTCGGCGATGGCACCTCGCTGCTCGTGTGCGACCTCGACCCGGAGCACGTCTGGACCGAGGGCGAGTATCACGACCTGGCCGAGATGCTCGGGCGCGGGGCGCCGGCACGGATGAGCATCGTGGAGTGGGTGGCGTGGGCCCGCGAGCGGGGCGAGCGCGTGACGGAGCGGCAGGTGCGGCACTGGGTGTCGTCCCGCCCGCTCACGATCGGATGGAGCGAGGCAACCTCGACGCTCGATCGGGTGGCGACGTCGGACCACTGGATTACCGTACGAGCTAGGAGGGCGAGCGCATGAAGATCGAGATTCAGTGCCCGGAATGTGGGCGGGAGATCCCCGTGCCCATTGCGGAGATCGTGGCTGACGATGACGGCGCGTGTCGGCTCGTCCCGGACTCTGACATGGCCGACCTGTGGGCACACTCCTGGGTGTGCGCGAGTGACATGGTCGCCGCGCTCCCGGACAGCAGGCCTCGGCGAAGGTCGTGGACTGCGATCCTGCTTGGGCGTTGGGACAGGATGCGTGGGCACGGAGGGATCGGATGAGCTTTCGATCAGGCGTTTTCATCGCACCGGCCGGCACAGTGGCCCCCGTCGACAGTGCTGAGTGGAAGCATGTCGGGTGGGTGGGTGGCGACGATGGCGATTGGTTTGGCGATCCCCAAGCCATCGTCCGCCGCTACCAGGTAGCGACTATCAAGTTCACCATCCCAGCCGATCATGTGCCACGGCTTAGGCGATTCATCTGCCGAGCGGCGCGCACCAAGCGTCGATGGTCTCCAGCGCGCGGTACCGTCCGGTCAATGCGGCACCAGCCCCACTGAGCCGATCATGAAGGTCAAGGTAGGGACGCGCACTCGTGCCAGTCCTCTACGCGGAGGAGTTGGGTATAGAGGTCTTCATCATGCTGGGCGAGCGGGGATGGTGAGCCGGGCTTGACTGTGCGAATTACATCCGTGTAACTTACAAAACAGCGGATATCAGTGTCTCTAAGGCCAGTATCTGCGCCAAGGTCCACCACCTTGATGCCGAGAAGGGCCCTACGCTGAAACGCTGGGGCCCTTCTCCTATCCAACTCACCCGGACCCTCTCACGCACACACTGCCATCGCACCCTTGCCGTGCATGGTCCGGGGATCTCTTCGCCCACTACTGACTCCGAGGTGGTGAGCGCATGCCTCACCTCGGAGTTCGTGGGCGCGCACTGCTCATCCTGGCGGCATTCTGGGCACTGAATGCGCTGGCCATCGCCCTTGGCATCGGCCAGGACGGCCCATGGCCGCACCTGATGATCCCGGCGTGGATTCGCGAGGCCGGCTGGCTTGGATCGGCCCTCTTCGCGGCATTCTCGGCCTTTCGCACGCGCGCCCGTTGGGCTTTCGGCGCCCTGTTTTTCATGCCTGCGATGCAGGTCGGGTCATTCGCCTCGGCGTGGGTCACATGGCTCATCCTGGGCGGCGACAATGGCGACCCGCGTGGGTGGTATAGGGCGCTGCTCTTCGTCGGGATGATCCTCGCCGTATGGGTGCTCGCTGGCATCCATGAGCGGCCCGAGGCTGCTCCGAGGGAGGCTGGAAGGTGCGACGAATGACCCCCGAGGCGTGGGGCTTTCTCGGCGCGTCGGTCACCGCGCTGCTAGCTCTCATCGGCACCATCGCCACGGCCCGCAAGGGCAAGGACGCCGACGACGAGCTGGCGGGTGCCGTGACGCCGGGAACCTCGTGGGAGCGGCTCACCTCGCACTACGACGGCCTGCTCGGGTCAATGCAAGAGCAGATGGACGAGATGCGTGGAGACCTGGCCGCAGCACGCGCCCAGATCGATGAGACAAGTTCGCGTCTCGCTGCCGCCCAGGCTCGGATAGGTGAGATGGGTTCTCGCTTGCAGATTCTGGAGCTGGCCCTCAACCACATCGCGCTGATGTACGAGCGCTGGGGCTCTGCCACGGCGCCGGCGATCCCCAAGCAGCTGCAAGAGCACCTGCCGCGCGCGGTCGTCGATCGATTCTTCAATCACTGACTCGGGAGGTCGGACCATGGCAGGCGTACCAGATCCATCGTGGGGCGGTCCGGGTCTCGGCGCCTCGCAGCTCGTTCGGCTATCCGGCATCCCCGGTATCCCCGCATACGTTCGTCGCGAGGTCGCCCCGCTGCACCAGTGGCTCATCCCCGAGCTTAAGAAGGCTCGCAAGTCGGGCGCACCAGAACTGTCATCCAGTGGCGGGTACAACAAGCGCAAGGTTGCGGGTACGTCTGTCTGGTCCCGGCATTCCTGGGGGCTTGCGATGGACTGGAACGCCGGCACCAACCCATATAAGACAGGGCCGCTCGTTACCGACTTCGAGCCCGCCAAGATCCGCGCCGCATGCGCGCACATCGGATTTCGGTGGGGTGGGGATTATTCGGTCAAAAAGGACTCTATGCACGTTGAGGCCATGGGCTCCGTGGCATCCGTCGCTCGCACCGTCGCTCGCCTCGGCAAGATTCCTTCCGGGTGCTACGGCGTCGGCTCGTCCGGCACCAAGGTGCTCGAGGTCGAGATCCTCCTGACGCTCCTCGGCCTCGGCACGGGCAAGCTCGACGGGATCTTCGACGAGGACACCAAGACCGCGGTGGTCGTCTTCCAGCGGCTGACCGGCCTTGCGCAGGATGGCATCGTCGGCCCGGACACGCTCACCGCGCTCGACCACATCGCGCTCCCGCTGGAGCAGTCGCCACGTGACTACCATCGCGGCAGCGTGCTTGAGCCTGGCGACGAGCTGTGGCCTGGCGAGATCATGGCCAGCCCGGATGGCAGCACCCAGCTGAGCATGCAGCGCGACGGCAATCTCGTCGCCTACCGCGATGGCAAGCCGGTCTGGTCAACCTCGGTGCGCGGCAATCTGTTTGCCATGCAGGGCGACGGCAACGCCGTCATGTACGCGAAGGCGCAGGACCGGCAGACGCCTCAGTTCGCTTCTGGCACAACGGTTCGCGATTCGATCTTGCAGGTGCAGGACGACGGCAACGTCGTCATCTACGGCCCGGACAGCAAGCCGCTGTGGGCGACTGACACGTACCGCCGGTGATCCGACACCGTCTTGACGTCTATGACGTAGACCTCGTCCTGGTCACCTCGAAGAAGCAGCGCAAGCAGCTCAAGAAGGCTTTCCCTGGAGCAAGGAAAGTGGCCATCTGGCCTGCGCACGGATCAACCACGTGCCTGCTCGACATGCGCACCACTCGGGACGTCTGGGTGGTGTACGTCAATGCGGGACACGAGATCCACAGGGAACCCGGCCAGCTCGTCAACACCTGCGCCCACGAGGCCACGCACGTCGCCACCGGGATGCTTCGCGGCTACGGCGAAGCGCTCGACGGGGAAGCGGTTGCTTACCTCGTCGGGTGGCTGGCGGCGTGAATCTGCCAGCACGTCAAGGAGTGACGCCCCCTCATCGAAACCCGCTCTACCAGAATGGACCTGACATGATTCGTCGTCACTTGGCTGCTGCTGTTGCTGCGGCCGCCTTGCTCATTCCTGCTGGCGCGCCTGCCGCGAATGCGGATGCCCGTGTGGCGCAGGGCGCATCGCTGTCTGCGGTGCAGCCGGCGGACATGCAGCCCTCTGCACTCAGCCTCAAGAACTGCTCGGCCAATGCGTTCGGCTGGTACAAGAACACCAGCTACACGATCAAGGCTGGCGACATGTGCTTGGGCACGAACCCAAAGGCGTACAAGACCCTGCGATTCCAGAAGGACGGCAACCTCGTCCGGTATCGCCTCGACGCCGTGCCGGAATGGGCCACCGGGACGAATGGCAAGGCCGTGAAGATGGTCGGCCAGCCTGACGGTAACCTCGTCATGTACAACGCCAGGAATCAGCCAGTGTGGGCCACGGGCACGAATGTGAACTGCGGCCTCGCACTGTACAACGACAATGTCTACTGGCTCGCGAAGTTCCAAGACGACTTCAATTTCGTTCTGTACATCGGCCAGGGCGACCACCCGATCAAGGCATGCTGGTCATCCGCCCATGGCCGCACTCCGTGAGTGCGAATCACCCCACTTACGAGACCTGCTCGACCTGCCATAAGCGGATCGAGACGACGATCGTCTATGCCCCCGATGGGCGCTGGACGATCGATCTCGGCCCGATCCAAGAGCACCGCAAGGAGTGTGCACCGTGAAGTACGACCCTGCTCAGATCCGCAAGGCTCTCGTCTCTGGCCTCGCGCTGGCCGCTACCGTGGCAACCACGCTGCTCGGTGGCCACCTCATCCCCGAGGTGGCTGTGCCGTGGGTGCAGGCTGGGCTCACCATCGCTGGCGCGTACGGGGTCTTCGCCGTGCGGAATGCGCCGGCGGACAACGGCGACTGACGTGCCGATCCTGAACGGCGCACGGCTGACGGACGAGCAGGGCCGCCGCATCTGGGAATGGATGAAGGCCAACGGGTGCCGGGATCAGATCGACCGGTACTCGACCATCGTCGTGCATGGCAGTCTCGTCACCTACGAGGCGTGCTGCCGCGTGGGCAAGGAGAATCGGGACGTCAAACGCCCCGCTCCGAACCTTGGCCTGTGCATTCGTGATGGCTATATCATCCCGACGAAGCGGACCATGCGAGTGCGCACGCGGATGCCGCGGCTGTCGTGACCGGTCGCTCGACCGCGGTCAGGAATATCCACCGCCGCGCCATCGCCAAGGGCAAGCCGAACTGCGCGCTGTGTGGTGAGTCGATCGACTACGGACTGCCGCACCTCGATCCCGGATCGTTCGTGGTCGACCACGTTGTACCCTTGGCTGCCGGCGGCACCGACACACTGGACAACAAGCAGCCGGCGCATCGTCAGTGCAACGCCCGCAAAGCGGCACGTGTGGATGGTGGACCGGTGATCAAGAGGTCCGGGTCACTCGTTCGGCCTGGCTGACGACATCTTTGTTCATCTTCGTTTGGCGTCGAGGTGTATGGGCGATTCGGTCGAGATGGTGGGGGGTGACCCCCTTGTCCGCGTCACGGAGCCATCTCCGGCTTAGGCACCATCTCTCCCCTGACCGATTCCACACGGGCATCCACAGGCAATCACAGATCTTTTTTCCTCATCACAGATCACCCGAGGTGCGCCATGGCCCACAAGGACCGCGTTGCGATTCGCAACACGCTCCGTGCGGTCGCGCCTGACGAGGTGCCACCACCACGCCGCGACTTCACCGTCACCGAGGCGGCCAAGGAGGGCACCGCTCGCGACCTGCTCGCGGCCATGCGTGACCGCATCGCCAAGGCCGTGGAGGACGAGCACACCTCTCCCCGCGACCTTGCCGCGCTGACGAAGCGACTGGGCGAGATGGTCCGCGAGATTGAGGCGATCGACGCCCGCGAATCGGAGGTGGCCGAAAGTGTCGCCATCGAAGACGGCCGGTTCGACGTCTCCGCCATCTGAGCCGAAGCTCAGTGAGATAGCCAAGCATCTAGTCATCCCGACCGGAATAGTCACGACCGCTTGGCCGAGAGTTGTCGGCAAGTGCGCCGATCTCGGCGTCACCTTCGACCCTTGGCAGCACGGCATTGGGGCGCCGGCGCTCGGCAAGCGCAAGGACGGGAAGTACGCAGCCACCGTCGGCGGCGTGGTGCTGAGCATCCCGCGGCAGGTGGGTAAGACCTTCCTTGTCGGCATGATCATCATCGCCCTGTGCCTGATACACCCTGGCCTTACGGTGCTCTGGACTGCGCACCGCACGCGGACCGCGACGAAGACATTCAAGTCGCTGCAAGCCATGGTGCGCAAGAAGAAGATCTGGCCGAACGTGCTGGCGATTCGGACGGCGAATGGCGAGCAGGAGATCGTCTTTCGCAACGGGTCGATCATCATGTTCGGTGCGAGAGAGCAAGGATTCGGGCGAGGCTTCGATGAGGTCGACGTCGAGGTCTTCGACGAAGGCCAGATCCTGACCGAGAAGGCCCTTGAGGACATGGTCCCGGCGGCCAACCAGTCGCGACATGAGGCCGGCGCCCTCCTGTTCTTCATGGGCACTCCGCCTCGCCCGTCCGACCCTGGCGAAGAGTTCAGCAACCGTCGCAAGAAGGCGCTCTCCGGCAAGGCCAAGAACATGGTCTACGTCGAATTCTCCGCCGACGACGATGCCGACCCGGACGACCGCGAGCAGTGGGCGAAGGCCAATCCGTCATTTCCGCTGCGCACTCCGGTCGAATCCATGGAGCGCATGCGCGAGAACCTTACGGACGACGACTCATTCCGGCGCGAGGCACTCGGTATCTGGGACCCGATCGCGAAATCGAGTGTCATCGACGCCGAGGCGTGGAAAGGCCAGTCCGATGTCGAGTCAAGGGCAGTCGACAAGCTGGCCCTGGCGATCGATGTCTCTCCGGAGCGATCCTCCGCGTCTGTCGGTCTTGCCGGGCAGCGCGCGGACGGCTCGTGGCACATCGAGCTGGACGACCAGCGCAACGGTATTGCCTGGGTCGTGCCACACGTGGCCGCTCTGCTCGACGCCAACCCGGCGATCCGCGCCGTGGTTGTGGATGGGCTTTCGCCTGCCGCGACGCTCGTGCCCGAATTTGAACGCCACGGCATCACCGTGACCGTGACGACCGCGCGGGATATGGCCACAGCGTGCGGATCGATCTTCGACGGCATCTATCAGAAGTGGCTGCATCACATCGGCCAGCAGCAGGTCGCAGTATCTCTGTCCACTGCTGGCAAGCGCCCACTGTTGCAAGACGCATGGGGATGGTCGCGCAAGACATCGACGTCAGACATTACGCCAGTGGTCGCACTGACCCTTGCCCTGTGGGGCGCCATGAGTGACGCGGTGAAAGCACCGAAGAAAAGACAGCGTTCCGGTCGAGTCGTATTCAGGTGAGGGGGGTGGCCGTCGTGCCCATGACCCCTCCCGCCGCACTGGATGCCGCCCGCCAGATGATGTCCGGCCCTCGACAGGCAGAGGCGTCGCGCCTCTCCAGGATTCACCAAGCACTCACTCCGGCGCCCGAAGAGGGCGCATACCGAGCAACTTTCAGCATCCCCGAGGATGCGCCGCCCCTGATGAAGGAGCTGGCGCGGAAGTCGGAGACGAACTACCTTCCGCTGCTCGTCAAGACCTTCGGCCAGGTACTGAAGGTCGATGGCTACCTGACGAAGTCGGACCCGACCAGGCGTGAGCCGTGGATGCACTGGCAGATGAATGGATGGGACGCAGCGCAGACCGGTCTACATCGCGCAGCACTGTCGTACGGCACCGCCTACGCGACCGCCATGCCGGGGACTGTGGGGCGCGGCGAAAAGGGCGTGCGCATGACCGCCTACTCGCCGCGAGAGATGACTGCCGCGTATGAGCGCGACGACGACGAGTGGCCACTGCTGGCGCTCAGTGTCGACCGCCGGTACGTCACCCTCTATGACTCCGAAGCCGTCTATCGGTTCGGCATCGAGGATCAGCGCGCGGCAATGTCGCGACTGATCAACCCGGACGAAAGCCTCTCCTATGCTGCGGATGCCGGGTGGCTCACATATATCGACACCAGCCACCATGACGTCGGCGTCACGCCCGTAGTGCGCTATCGCGACAGAAACCTCCTCGCTGGCGAGGAGCAGCTGGGCATTGTCGAGCCTCTCATCGTCATCAACGAGCGCATCGGCGAGGTCACCTTCCAGGCGATGGCCACTTCGTACGTCCAGCTTTTCAAACAGCGCTACATCATCGGATGGGTGCCTGCGACCGAAGAGCAGGAGCTCAAGGCTGGCGCCGCCCGAATGTGGTACATCGACGAAGACCCGGCCAACGTACGCGTCGACCAGCTGGAGGCGGCGACGATCGACATGAGCCTGCGCGAGGCGTCGATCCGTGACTTTGCCGCCATCGGGCAGATCCCAGCGCAGGCACTCGGCGTCGACGGCATCTCGAACATCTCCGATGCCACCCTGGCGGGTCTTGAGGCCGCCAAGAACCGCGAGTCTGCCGAGATTGCAACGGCCCTGGGTGAATCTCACGAGCAGATGCTGCGTCTTGTCGCATACATCGACGGCAATAGCGCCGCGGCTGACGACTACGACTCCGAGGTGCGGTGGCGTGACTTCGAGTCGCGGTCCTTCGCCCAGACTGTCGACGGCCTGGTGAAGCTCGCGCAAGGCCTTGGCATCCCGGCCGAGATCCTCCTAGAGGACGTGCCTGGTATGACTGGGCAGCGACTCGCTCGGACCATGGACGCAATGAAGAAGTCTGCCGCGCGCGACGCCGTGGCGCAGCTGGCGGCGAGGCGGGTGGGCGGTGCTTCCGGCCCTGTCAGTAGCTGACCAGCACGCCTCCCTCCAGGAGGTCTCGGCGGCCGCGATTGGCGATCTGGCGGCCATCATCTCCGCAATGCCGACCGACCCGGTGGGCGCCCGAGACTTCCTCATGGACCACCTTCCGAGCCTTGTCGACCAGTACGCTGGAATGGCGGGGGTCATCGCAGCAGACTGGTACGACGCGCTGCGCGAGATGGTCGACGCATCGCATCCCTTCGCCGCCGAGATCGCCGCAATGCCCGGCGGAATGGCTCGCATCGAGGCGTCCGTGCGGTGGGGAGTCGACCCGCTCTTCCATCCGGAAGCGCACGGCGCCTCCCCACTCGATCTCCTATCCGGATCCGTGCAGCGGATGGTCGGCGACTCCCATCGGGCGACAATCGCCGACGCGTCGGCTGCCGACCCTGCCGCAGTCGGATGGTCTCGCTACGGGCTCGGCTCGTGCGCCTGGTGTCGGATGCTTATCAGCCGAGGCGCCGTGTACCGATCCGGGCAGAGGTTCGCTTCGCACGACCACTGCCGGTGTGTCGCAGGTCCGGCTTTCATCAACGCACGCGCCGTCCAGGCGTACGTGCCTTCGTCGCGAACCATTGCCCAGCGCGCGGCCAGCAATGCCGCCGGCAAGGCATGGATCGCGACGAACCTCCAAACCACCCCCTGACCTGGGGAGTAGCGCCCACGGCGAGCGAATCGCTGGCACATGTCCGACGGGACGGAAACGGAGCACTACCAATGCCTGAGGAAATCGCGCCCGAAGTGACGCCGGAGGCCGCGCCTCCCGCGGCGCCTGATGCCCCGAAGACCTTCACCCAGGAAGACATTGACCGGATCGTGCAAGAGCGACTCGCTCGCGCCAAGCCCGCCAAGCCTGCCGACTACGACGACCTGGCAGCCAAGGCCGCCAAGTTCGACCAGGCCGAGCAGGAGAAGTTGAGCGCAGAGCAGCGCGCCCAGCAGGCGGCAGAACAGGCCATCCGCGACGCCGAGTCAGCGCGGGCGGAAACCCTGCGCTACAAGGCTGCGGCGACGCACAAGGTCGACCCGGACAACTTCGACCTTTTGGGCTCGGGCTCGGAGGACGAGGTCATGGGCCGCGCCGAGCGGGTCGGCGCGCTGCTGGCCGCATCGACCGAAAACGTGGCGCTCAAGGCGCGAATCCAGGAACTGGAGACCGGCACCCCCGGCCCCGCCCCATCCCGTCCCATTGCCTCACTGCAACCAGGCGCAGCCCCGGTGCAGATCGAGACCGAGGACACCTCATACCCGGCTCACTGGATCAACCAGTAGAGCCACCCATTCCCCCGGCGACTGGATTCGTCCGGGCAACCAGAAAGGCTGACAGGTGGCTAACGAATGCATTCCCCTGTATCGCCCGGGCGCTGACCTGACCTTCCAGGCGTCGGCGAACGTTGTCGGCAAGACCTTCGTCAACATCACCGGCGCGGTCAACGCGACCACCGGCGCGCTTGGTTCGGTGGGGCCTTGTGCCGCTGCCGCCAAGGCTATCGGCGTCGCATCCTATGACGCCCCGGCCGGCACCCGCGTGCCGGTGATCATGGGCCCCGGGCACATCGTGCCGGTCACCTGTGGCGCTGCCATTACGGCGGGCGCCGAGGTGGAGGTTGGCAGTAATGCCAAGGCCGTCACCCTCGCCTCCGGCAAGCCCGTCGGACGCGCACTGTCCACAACTTCTGCTGCGGACACCGACGTGTTCGTCCGGCTCTACTGAGAGGGGATAGGTCATGCCTACCAACCTCCCGTCGTACCCCTACGCCGGCCCCACGGTCAGCGGTGACTCGATCACCGTCAAGACCATGCTCGCGCAGCCGACGCGAATCACGAAGTATCTCAGCGACATTCGCCTGCGGAACTTCGTGTCGCCGATGATCTTCTCCTCGACGTCGGGCGTCTCTGGCGGCGCGGTCATCTACGATCAAGTTACCCTGAACGACCTGTTCTCCACCCGCGACGTCCAGAACGTCGAGCCAGGCGCCGAGTTCCCCATCGTCACCTCTGACAACGCCGTGCCCCTCGTGGCGCAGGTCGAGAAGTACGGTGGAAAGTTCTTCGTCACGGACGAGGCGCGGGACCGCAATGACGGTGGCGTGATCCAGCGCGAGGGTCGCAAGCTGATGAACACCATCATCCGCAAGACCGACGCCAAGGCGATCGCCACCCTCGACGCCACTCTGACGGCCAACTCCCGCACCATGACCGGCCTCAACTGGGGCAACGTCGTGACCGCCGGAACGTCCGCATCCAATGCTTCGGCATGGCCCGCTGCGGACTTCTCCAAGGCGCAGCTCGTCGCCGACACCGACGAGCTCGGCGTCAGCTTCAACCTGTGGGTCGTCAACCCGGCCCAAAAGGCGCAGTTCAGCCTCGTGTATGGGTCTGGCGCGCAGGCGGTCCTGGATGCGTACAACGTTCGCATGGAGGCCAGTAACCGCGTGGCCGCTGGCACCGCGTACGTGGTCGAGGCCGGTCAGGTCGGCGAGATCCGGCTTGAGAAGGCGCTCTCGACGGAGACCTGGCGCGAGCCGGAGACGCAGCGCACCTGGGTCCAGTCCGACGTGCGGCCGGTCATGTTCGTGACCAACCCGTACTCGGCCCTCAAGGTCACCGGGCTGGCTGGCTGACGTGGCTAAACGAGTCGTGCACGTCGGCCTGGCGACCTACCGCCGGGCCGACGTGCCAGACCTGTGGGCGTACGCCATGCGAGGCGAATCGGTCGACGTCCACGACGACGACATCGAGCGCTTCGAAGGGCTGAATGCGCCGGGCCCGCGCCCGGCGCCCGAGCCGGAGCCCACTCCCGCACCCAACCCACAGCGCCGCCAGCGGAAGTGAGGTGACGACCAGTGCTGCCCATCACCGTGGAGGATCTGACGATCTTCGCGGCCATCGAGCCCGTCAAGGCGCAGGCCATGATCGACGACGCCGTGGCGCAGGCAGCGCTGGTCGCACCATGCATCACCAGCCCCGACTTCGAGCACATCGCCGCTGCCCGTGCCATTCTCCGTGGGGCCATCCTGCGGCGCAATGAAGCGGGCACCGGCGCACTGCAAACGCAGACGGCAGGTCCATTCTCGGTCGGCCTCGACACGAGGTCGAAGCCCCGCCCATTCTTCGAGGACTCCGAGCTCGCCGACCTGGCCGCACTCTGCTCGGCGCCGCAAAAGTCGGGCGCCCGCATGGGCTGGCTGGTCTGATGGACTACGCGTACGGCGAGTCCGTCGAGATCGTCTACCCGCCGATCTCGGTCGACCCATTCTCCGGGGAGGCTGAGGGCGCCACGCCCTGGCCGGACCTTGCGGGTCAGACTGTGCCGGTCCTGACGCCCGTGCCGGTGTATCAGCCCGCCTATCAGTCGGCGGCCACCGAGGACCCCACCAGTACTCGTCCGCTCCATTCGTCGGAGCTGCTGGAGGCGATCTTGCCCTACGGCACTCGGATCGCCGAGACCTGCACCGTCACGGTGCTCACGGGCCCCTACGCGGGCACCTTTTCGGTCAATGGCGAGCCTGGGCACTGGAAGCACCCCATGACCGGCTGGGAAGCCGGAACCCTCGTCAAGCTCATCCGCATTCGCGGCTGAAAGGAGGCGTCATGGCCTCGTCTGGATTCATCCCCAATCGGGCTGGGATGGCCGCACTGCTTCGCTCCGACATCGCCAAGAGGGCCGTCGAGGGGCCAGCTCGCAGGGTCGAAGCTGCGGCTAAACGGAATGCCCCCGTCAAGACCGGTCGCACGCTCAGGTCAATTGAAATGCACATCGAGACACGCAAGCGCGTCCGCGCGGTCGTGTCCGCCCGCGTGCCCTACGCCTCGCGCGTCGAGGCCGAGCGGCACTGGCTTGCGCGCTCTCTTGACGCCGCACGCGGGTCGTGATCACTACACCTGACCTCGAGCGCATCCTGCCGGCACTCATCTTCTCGGCCCTGTCTCATGCATGGCCCGGGCTGTATGTGAGCCGGGCCAGGCCGCACGATCCCCGCGACTACGTGGTGACCGTGCAGCGCTCGGGGGGCTCGCCGAAGTCCGCTGTCCTAGACCAGGTCCGGATCGCAGTCAATACGTGGGCGCCCACCGAGGTCGAGGCGAACGACCTCGCCGAGCAGGTGCGCGGGGTCATCGAGGCGCAGCGCGGACATGCGCCCATCATCCGGGCCGAAGCCAGCGGACCATCCGCAATCAATGCGAAAGCCGAACCGCCGCAACGGTTCTTCTACGCCGACATCATCACCAGAAGGAGCAGCAGTGGCTGACCTAAAGAAGCCCTGGGCCGACGAGCCCAAGGGCGCACTCACCCTCGCCGTCGCCTATGAAGCGCGCGACGGCCGCAAGTTCAAGGCCGACGAGACGGGCGACTTCGACCGCTCCGAGTCCGAGTACCTGCTGACCACGGGCCGGGCCCGCCACACCGAGAAGGGCTGATCCACAATGGCTTACACCTCTGTCAGCGACAATGTGCGCGTCTACGGCGATGACCAAACGGGCGTATGGGTCGCACCCAAGGGCACCACACTGCCTACCGACCTCACCACCGATCCCGGCGCCGGGTTCAAGGCGCTCGGCTGGCTCTCCGCGGAAGGCATCGCCCTGAATGTCGACAAGGACATCAAGGAGTTCAACGCCCTCCAGGCCGGCGCCTTGGTCCGAACCAAGGTCGGCAAGGTCGTCCAAAAGTTCACATTCACCTGCTACGAAGATACCGCAACGATTCTCGGGCTGATGTTTTCCGGCCAGACCTTCACCAAGGTTGGCACTGGAAGCGCCGCCCACGCCGAGATGAATTTCGGCGCCAACCAGAATGCGACAACCATTCGGGCCTTCGTCGTTGACGCAGTGGATGGTGCATACAGGGATCGGTACATCATTTCCGCCGGCGACTGCACCTTCACGGGAGAGGTGTTCATCGCAAAGAATGATGACCTGCGCCAGGTTAAGTTCGAGGTAAAGGTCATCGCCGACGCCGTGAGCAAGAAGCTCACCAACTCGCCCGGAGTCATGGCCGAGCTTTCCTGACGTACCCCAATACCCCGGTGCCCGCCTGCCATGGTCCGAGCGGGCGGGCACTGGTTACAAGGACCAATCGGACCTAGGACCAAGGAGTGAAAACGCATGGCATCGAAAAAGCTTGAAGCAGTGGGCAACATGGAGCGCTCGGACGCGCTGACCGCCGACGCCGACTCGCCGCGGTTCGTCGAGCGCGTCGGCGTGGTGCACGCAGGTCAGACCTACAACGTCCGCGAGGACGCGCTGATGGATGCCCGAGTGGCTCGCGCGTTCGAGCGTGGCCAGGTCTTCTCCGGCATCGAGATGGTCATCGGCGCCGATGGTGTCGATCGGCTCTTCGCCTCCATCGCCGAAGAGGACGGCTTCGTGCCACAGACCGGCGTCGAGGCATTCGCCAAGGTGTTGATCGAGACGCTTGACCCAAAAGCCGTTTCGGCACCCTAATCCATTACCTGCGGGAGTATCCCGACGAGCTTGAGGCCGATCTCTGGGACCACCGGATCCGCCTCGACGACATGTGGTCCGGCCGCGAGGCCGTGCGATTCGTGGCCGTGATCGCGTCCCAGCTTCCCGCAGGATCGCGTGTCCACCAGGCCGCCAGTAATAACGCGGCGTGGACGGCGACTGACCATCTGATCGCCCTTGTGGCCGACGAGATCAAGGCCCTGAATCACCTCACACAGGTGGTCAACACCGACGAAAAGCACCGGCGCCAGATCCCCGAGGTCGAGTTCGTCCCGCGCCCACCGGAGATTGCCGAGCGTGAAGCCGAGGCGGCTCGAATCGAAGCCGCACGAGAAGCCGCAGCGGCGCCGTTTAGGGCGCAAGCCCTTGAGGCCCGCGAAAAGATGAGGGAGGCGGCCCGGAATGGCACTTGAAGTCGGCTCCGCCTACGTCACGATCCTGCCCTCGATGCGCGGATTCTCGAATTTGATGTCCCGCGAGCTGCGCGGCATGTCGGCGATCGGCCAGGTCGCGGCGCGCGACTTCTCGCAAGGCTTCGGCACCACCGTAAGCCAGGGTGTCCAGCGCAGCATGCGGGACGTGCACGCGCAGATGCGCTCCGGCAACGGCGGTTTCGCTGCGGCCGGAGCGCAGGCCGGGCAAGCGTACGGCCAGAGCGCCTCCACGCACATGCAGCAGATCATGGCTGCCACTCAGCGCGGCCAGACGGTCGGCATGTCCGACCATATGCAGTCCCTGATGGCGCAGACCACTCGCCAGTCTCAGGCTGGCATGACTGCGGCTGGCACTCAGGCTGGCCAGGCGTTCGGCCGCTCTGTCGGCGCGACTGCTGGCCCCGCCGGTGGGGCTATCGGCAGTTCTTTCGGCTCATCCATGCTGTCGGCATTCAATGTCAGCATCGTGGCCGCAGGATCGGCCATTGCGGGGCTTGTGAGCATGGCAAAGACGGCTATTGACGTCCTGAATACACGCGAGCGGTCGAGGATCACCTATTCGGCCGTGCTGAATATCGACTCTTCGCAGGCCGACGCCCTGGTGCGCAAGATCGCCAAGCTTGATCAGCTCCTGCCCGCGACGGCGTCCGACCTGAACAACGTGGCGTCTCGATTCTCCACCTTCGCCAAGGGCGCCGACGACCTCTATGGCATGACGGAATCCTTCGCCAAGGCCGCCTCTGCCACAGGCTCCTCCAGCGAGGAGATGGTCCGCGCAGCAACGCAAATCGGGCAGTCGCTGAGCACCGGCTCGTTGAAATACATGGACTGGAAGATCGCCATGCCGTCTATTGCCGGCCTGGCACCCAAGTTCCAGGCCGAGGTCGAGAAGACCCTCGGTATGCCTTTCCAGAAGGCGCTTGATGACAAGGTCATCACCGCCGACGTGTTCCGCAACGCGATTGCCAAGGTGGCCGCGTCTCCGGCGATCGCCGACGGCATGGCCAAGATGGGCGACACGCTGGAGACCCACTGGGCGGGCGCAGTCGGCAGTTTTCAGCAGCGCCTCGCAAACGCTGCTGAGAAATACAAGCCGCAGTTGCTCGCGATCACAGATGCGCTCGGCTCTGCCATGCAGCATGCGGCAGGGACGTTCGAGATCGTCCTGAGCATCATTGCCCGGGGCGTCGACATCATTAGTCCTCTGGCTGCCGTGACCAAGTCGTGGGCCAGTAGCAATAAGGATCTCATCGGGGCCCTAGCCGCATCCATCGGCGTCTTCTTGGGCGTCACGGCGGCCGTATGGGCTCTCTCGTTCGGTATTCGCGCTGTCAGTGCTGCGGTCCTGAGCATCCCGATATGGGGATGGATCATCGCTGGCGCTGCCGCTGCTGTTGTCGCAATCACATACCTGTACAAGACCAATGAAGAATTTCGCAACTTCGTCACCCGGGCATGGTCTGAAATCCAGGGGGCGATCTCTGGGGCGCTGCGGGCGATCCAGCCGGTAGTGAGCGGCGCCGTGGAGATGTTCGGCAAGGTCAGGGCTGCTGTCTCAGACGTGTGGTCGATCTTCACCAGGGGCGACTTCACGGGCGGACTTACTAAGGCATTCGGCCTCGAAGAGGACAGTAAGATCGTTGACTACCTTTTCAGGATTCGTGATGCCTTCCTCTCGATGCGGGACGGGATCGCGTCCGATATCGCGTGGTTGATTCCGCAGTTCCGGGCTATCTGGGGCAGCTTGCAAGGCATTTTTGGCGGCCTGCGCGACCTTGTCGTCTCGGTGTTCACAAGCTTCGTAATGCCGACCCTGCATCGGCTCGTCGACTTCGCCGTGAACACTCTGTGGCCCTCGCTGCAAACGATCTTCACCAACCTACAGCCCGTGATCCAGCTCTTCGGACTACTCTTCGTGGCCGCCGGAGCGGCGATTGTCTTGGCGCTACGAGTGGTCGTGGCGGCGATCAATACGGTGCTCGTGCCGGTCATTCAATGGCTGTGGTCGAATATCGTAAGCCCGGTCCTGAATGCGATCGTCTGGCTTCTCGTCAAGATCGTCCTGCCAGCATTCCTAGAAACCGTCAAGCTGATCTCCGCAGCCCTGGGCGCCCTGGCGACCGTGATCATGTGGGCGTGGACGAACGTCTTGCGGCCGGTGTTCACGTGGATCTGGGACTACTCGACGCACACCCTGATCCCCACCTTCCAGGCGTTCCAAGCCGTGGCCTCTCTGGTATGGAACGCGGTCGGCTCGAAGATTTCGAGCATCGGCAAGACCATCGGTTCGGTATTCGACACCCTCAAGCTCGGGGTGCGCGCGGTCCAAACCGTGTTCGAGTCGGTGACGAGCGCGGTCGGCACGACGTGGGATTCGATGAAGGCCAAGGTCGCGGCGCCGGTCAACTTCGTCATCAATGACGTCCTAAATAAGGGGCTCGGCGGCGCATGGGATGCCATCGCGGGGATCATCTGGCCGGGCGACAAGAAGAAGTTGTTCCCGAAGCTCAACCCGATCAAGGGCTTTGATACTGGCGGCTGGACTGGGCCTGGCGACAAGCTCAAGCCCGCCGGCATCGTGCACGCCGACGAGTTCGTTATTCGCAAGGAATCGCAGCGCTCCATCTCGTCGGCGGCGCCCGGCCTGCTCGATGCGCTGAACCGCTACGGCGCGTCGGCGCTCAACGCCCTTGGCGCCCCCGGGTGGGCTCAGGGTGGCATGGTCTATCAAGCCATGGAGGGATGGCTGCGGAAGAACATTCCCTTTGCCAAGGTCACCAGCGATCTTCGCCCTGGCTCGATCACGGCTACCGGCAACAAGAGCCTGCACGGTGCTGGCAAGGCTGTCGACATGGTGGCGACCGGCAAGCACACCATGATGGACATCTTCAACACGCTCAAGTCCACGTGGCCCGGCTCTGCCGAATTGATCTACTCTCCCGCTGGGGATCGGCAGGTCAAGAATGGCAAGGATCATTTCTACGGCGAGCCCACGCGTGGAATGCACTTCAATCACGTGCACTGGGCGATGCAGGCATTCTCGGACGCATTCCGCGAGGCCAGCAGCGGCGGATTTTCGTTGAACCCACTCGACGCGGTGACCGGCATCATCAACGGCATCACGTCGAAATTTGGGGCTGGCCCGGTCACCGATCTGGTCAAGGGCGCCGCGTCCAAGCTGGTTAGCGACATCGGCGGCGCGATCGCGGGAAAGGCGAACCCGAGTAACTGGTTCGGCGGCGACTCCAGCGACACCACGCCGACGGGTGGACTCTCGGGCGTCAAGGCCCTGGCCAACGCGGTGGCCGTCAAGCACGGCTGGGGCTCCGGGCCTCAGTGGAACGCCATCGACTGGATCGTCAGCCACGAAAGTGGTTGGCGCCCAACGGCGCAGAACCCTAAGTCGACGGCGTATGGCCTCTTCCAGTTGCTCAATGGGACATGGGCGGGCACGGGCATCAAAAAGACGTCCGACCCGTCCCTCCAGACCGAGGCCGGCCTGCGGTATATCGGCAATCGGTACCAGACCCCGCTCGGGGCGCAGAAATTCTGGAAGGACCACCACGGCTACTACGCCAATGGCGGCCTTGTCCGCTCGGCGATGTACGACGGCGGCGGCATCCTTCCTCCCGGCGTCACGATGGCGGTCAACAAGACCGGCAAGCCGGAGACCATCAGGACGCACGAGCAGGAGCGTCGCCTGCAAGCGGGGCTCTCCACTGGTGGCGGGAATCAGTACCACTTCCACGTCCCGGATCGGGACATCGCCACCGAGGTGATCCAGCGCATGCGCATTGAGGAGATCCGCCGAAAGGCTCGGGAGCGGGTGATGACTGGTGTCTGATCTCGTACTGGAAGACATCCAGTTCTCGCTGCCGACCCCCGATGGTGGCACCTACACCTTCGGGCGTCCCGGGCTTGACGAGGCTGTGATCCTCACGGGCGGTTGGGATCTTGGCTCCACCACAGTGAAGGACCAAGATGCCCAGCCGTCCGGCTCGGATCGCACCACGCCGGGCCGGGACTTTCTGACCGCACCATCGTGGACCTTCTCCCTACTCGTGGCCCGTGACGGTGATGTCACCGGCGCGCTGGATCGCCTCATGTGGGCGTGGCGCGGTGGTGACACTCGACTGACCCCGGGCGCCTTGGTGCCATTGCGGTACGCGCGCTCGGGGGCTCAGCGGGTCGTCTACGGGCGCCCGCGCAAGATCGACATCGAGCCGCCGGACACATGGTCGGACGACTTCGCGCTGGTGACAGCGGAATTCAAACTCATGGACCCGACGGTCTATGGCCAGCAGCGATCTCGGCTGCTGACCTTGACCCAGCCGTCACGCTCCGAGTGGGTGTGGGGCCAGTTCGCCTACCCCTGGCGCCCGCGCTTCGGCGTCCGGGATCGACCCGGGTTCGTCGACGTCGGGACGGCGCCCGTCAGCTTCACCGTGACGTTCACCGGCGACTCAGCCCAGGCCACCTCTGGCGTGACGCTCGTCGGGCCCGGCTGGAAGATCGCCCTGCGCGACAAGCTCCAGCCCGGCCAGGTTGTCGTCGTGGACACCCGCACGCTCATGACCACGGTCGACGGCGTGCGCGCTGCGCCGCTCACGGCTGATTCCACACTTCGGGCGACCCTCACGGGCGTGCCGGAGATCTCGCTCTACGCCGACGCCACCACGGGCGCTACTGCCCTCGTGGAGTGGCGGCCTGGCTACATGTCAATCTGACTGGAAGGCACTGCAATGGCTGACTCTGGCGTGCTCGGATTCGTGGATGGCGCACTCGGCTCGGCCGAGACCATGCGCCGCCTGACGTGGATGGCCACTCGCGGCGCCGAGGGTGTCGCCACCTCCGACAGCCTCAAGGTGCTGGCCACCTCCCCGGCGTCGAACAAGATCGTCGTCAACACCGGCTCGGCCGTCATGCTGAACCGGTACGTCGACGCATCGGCTGCACAGTCGTACGTCGTGCCGATCCCCTCTGCCCCAACACTTTCCGTCCAGCCGAACACCGGCGGTGCCACCATCGTGCGGCAGCTGTGGGTGCGTGGACGGGACCCGCAGTACGCGGGCGGCGGGGTGATCGACCCGACCTACGCCGACACCTACGTCGACTTCTACTGGAACAAAGTCGGCGATGCCAACCCCACCGGGCCGCGGCTGCTGCTGGCGCAGATCACCATGCCCATGCTCACGGCCACGATCACGCAGGACATGATCACCGACGTGCGGGCGCTCGTGTCGCCCCGCTTCTCCAACCCCACCGAAGCGAACTTTGTCACCTCGGGCCAGACCGTGACCGCCTCGACCGGCGTGCGCTGGCCGGACTACCAGCCGGACATTCTCGTGCCGGACTGGGCCACAGATGTGGTCGTGGAGACCTATCTGTCAAACATCTCGCAGACCACCGATGCCTGCTCCGGCGTCTTCACGTCCGTGTTCGGGCCCGCCGGCCCCAACCAATTCCGGGCAGCGAACATTACCTACAACTTCCCGGCGTCCCAGGTCGGCATGTCCAGATTCATGGAGGTCACCGGCAAGGGCAAGATCCCGACCGCGCTGCGCGGCACGGTCTGCACCTTCGCCACCGAGGCAACCAGGTCGGGCGGCACCGGGGCGCTGTCCACGGTCGTCAGCTCGCACGTGACCTACGATGTGAAATTCTACGAGAAGCCCTCGTGATCCGTTACGTCGCAACGACTCTCGTGGGCGACGGCACCGAGACCAACCCGATCCCGGACCTGCAACTCACCGACGAGAACCTCGTCGTGCCGTTGTCGGATTGGCCCCGGCTGGAAGCAACGCTCACCCCTGAGCATGCCGTCCAGCTGACCGCTGGTAGCTCGTGTATCTACACCGTGGCCGACGGCGGCAAGGTACTCGCGGCCACCATCGTGGACACACTCGAAGAGGTCGGGCCGGCGGTCAAGGTGACCGCCTTTGGCTTCACCTCGGCGCCCAAGGACACGCCATGGGTCGGCGCCGAACAGAAGCTCTACCACGCCAACTCGGGCGACGTCTTCCGCTCGATCTGGGCGCACCTGCAATCCCAGCCGGGCGGCAATCTCGGACTGACCCTCACGCCCTTCACCACCGAGGCGTGGGTCGGCCGCAATGGCACGCAGACCTCGGATGGCGTGACCACTGACGTCGATGAGCCATACGTGCTGTCTCCGCGCAGCACCCGCGACCTGTCCGAGCGGATCGGCGTGCTGCTGGACGACGGCATTCAGTTTCGCGAAAAGCACGGTCTCGCAGGCAATCACACTCTCGACTGCGGCATGAGCATCGGCGACGACCTGACCTCCACCCTGCGATTCGAGGTCGGCGCCAACGTCACGACAGACCTGTCCCTGTGGACCAAGACCGTCGACTCGCCCACCGAGGTCCTCGTCGTCGGGACTGGCGACACCCCGCCCTGGGGGCTGGCCCGACTCGACAATCCCGGGCGCCTGCGCAAGGTCGCTGTCATCACTGACGCCACCGTCTCGACCGACGCGGCCGCCGCTGCCAGGGCGCAGGAGCGACTGGCCAAGTATGCCCGCCGGGTCACGTCCTTCACTATCACCGTGGCCGACGGTCCGCTGGCCCTGATCGGCTCGTACGACGTCGGCGACACGATCGCCGTTACCGGGCCGCGTTGGGGCGGAGGCACTTTCACCAGCACGGGCCGCATCACCTCGATCACCTACAAGCCCGCCGATGGCACCGCCGAGCTCGACATCACACCTCCGGGAGCGAACGCATGACGACCCCATATCCCGGCAACGCGCTGTGGCCGACTGACTGGGACAAGGCCACTTTTCACGGCAAGCTGATCGACATCCTCGGCGCCGCGCCCGCCAACGCTGCGATCTACATCAAGCCAAATGTGACCACCGGCGTCATCACCTCGATCGGGTCCGACGTCGCCGTGATGCCCGTCGAGCGCAAGATCCCGGTCAACCCGGTGACCTCGGAATTCACCGTCGATATCCCGGCTACCGACGACCCGCAGGTGTCGCCCACCGGGTGGACGTACCAGGTGCGCGTCTCTTACGGCATCGCGGGCATTCCCGACCTGACCTTCAACATGACCGCGCCGGTGGGCACCACGGTCGAATTCAAAACTGCTGCGGCGGCCGCCGGCATCACGGCGAACACGGGCGTCCCCATTATCACGGCCTACCAGTACGCGAAGTCCAAGGGCTACGCGGGCAGCGAAGACGACTTCGCCATCAAGATGAATTCTACTGGTACTGGTGGCATCTCGATCGTCACGGACTCTGTCGTGGCCAGCAACGCGGCCATCGCGCTCTCCAAGACGGCCGACTCGGCGGCGAGCGGTGGGCGTCTGGCCATGACCACGGCCGAGCGGACGGCGATCGCAGCGCACACCACTCAGCTCTCCGGCAAGGCTGACCTCGCCGGGGCCGCCTTTACGGGCGCCGTCACCGTGCCAGTGCCGAGCGCTGCGGCGAACCCCGTGCGGCTCGACCAGGTCAACGCCGGCATCGTGCAGATGGATTCGTTCGCTGGCGCTACGGACGCCGCCAAGCTCCAGGCTGCCATGACATACGCTGCGGCGCAGTCGAAGATCCCATGGATTCAGCTTCCCGCGCGCACGATCGACACGGGCTCAACCTCCTTCGCACTCTACTCGGGCTGCAAGATCATGGGCGCCGGCGCCAACGTCGGGCCCAAAAACCTCGAGGTCGGCACGTCGACGGGCCAGCTCGTGCCCGGACAGTGGAACACCTCGGCCGGGTCCACGACGGGCGCGCTGCTCCAGTCCACGTCGCAAATGTACGACGTAAACCTGTCGGGCATCGCGTTCTATTCGACCAATGGCAATACCCAGATCATCCGCAGCACCGCCAACCTCTACGCCTGCGAATTCCACAACCTTACATTCTTCGGATGCAAGGGCGCCATTGGCGTGTCCACGGAAAAGGCGCTGTTGACTCAAGTGCTCTTTACCGGGCACTGGACCTGCCTTGCGGGCACCGACGTGCAGTTCTACATGGGCGGCTCGGATAACCAGCTCTGGATGAGCGGCTATCTGAACATCGGGTCTCAGACTCCGGTCTCCGGCAAAATGCTGATGAACTTCAACTGGATGCAGAAGTCGAATATCGGCCTGATCTACGTCACCGCAACCAATGACTGGGGCGGAATTCAGGTTGACGGCACTCAGGACTACGGCATCAAGATCTTCGGCGGAATCTGGGAAGGTCTTTCCCCGACAACGCTGGCGACCCGTCCGCTGCTGACCGTGCTGGGCGGGTGCGTCGATCTCTTCGGCCCGCACCTCGGGCAGGTCTCCGACTCGGCCGGCACCGTCAACGGCGCGATTCACCAGTCCGGCGGCCTGCTGACGATGTATTCGCCTACGTACCAACGCGGTTCGGCTACGGCCGCCACGTTCCCACTGCTCTACCAGACCGGCGGCGTCGCCCAGGTCTACCACCCGCGCGCAGCCGTCTCCGGCGAGACGCCACGCGTCCGGTGGTCGACCGCCTCGGTCGTCGCCGCCACCGCTCCCGCCAACCTGCTGACGTCCTAGGAGGACACCTCACGTGGCAATCCCTTACCCCGGCAATACCCTTTGGCCCAATGACTGGGACAAGTCGACATTCCACGGCCGGATGATCGACATTCTCGGCGTTCCGCCGGGCGGCGCGGCGATCTTCCTCAAGCCGAATATCACGGGTGGAGTACTCACCTCTATCGGCTCTGATGCGATCGTCGTGCCCATCGAGCGCATGGTGCCAGTCGACCCGGAGACCTCGGAATTCACCGTGGATATCCCGGCGACCGATGACCCGCAGGTCAGCCCCACGGGATGGACCTACCAGGTCCGCATTGCCCTCGGCATTCAGGGCGTCCCCGACATCACCTTCCCGATGGAAGCGCCCGTCGGCACTGTGGTCCAGCTCAAGAACGCCGCGCGGGACGCGAACATCGTCCCGTCCACCGGCGTGCCGATCATCAACGCCTACCAGTACGCCCGGAGCAAGGGCTACGCGGGCACTGAGGACGACTTCGCCACCCTGATGGCCTCTGGTGTCGGTGGTGGCGGCGGCGCCGTGACGTCCGTCGCTGGCAAGGTCGGCGCGGTCATCCTGGCCAAGGGTGACGTCGGCCTCTCGAATGTCGACAATACGAGCGACGCCGCGAAACCCGTCAGCGCGGCCACGCAGACCGCGCTGGATGCCAAGTACGCCAAGCCCTCGGGCGGCATCCCCGGCGCCGATCTCGACGCCACCACGCAGGCATCTCTCGGCCGCGCTGACACTGCGCTCCAGAGCGCCCCCGTGGCGTCCGTCGCAGGTCGCACTGGTGCCGTCACGCTGACCAAGTCGGACGTCGGCCTGGGCGCCGTCGACAACACCGCCGACGCTGACAAGCCGATCTCCACAGCACAGGCAACCGGCTTCGCCAACGCCAAGAACCGGCTGAACCACACTGGCACGCAGCCGATTTCGACGGTGGACAACCTCCAGTCGACACTTGATGACAAGGCCAGCAAAACCGCCGGCGCCACCTTCACGGGCACGATCACCGTGCCCACGGGCACCGCGGCCGGGCATGCCGTCAACAAGGCCCAGCTCGACGCAGTGGCCTCCTCCGGCGGCGGCACTCCCGTCAGTCGCATGGTCGGCACCGGGCTCGGCCTGACCGGTGGTGGCGACCTCTCGGCCGACCGCACGCTGGCCGTCGACTTCGCCGCGTCCGGCACCTCGTCGGCCACCAAGGCCGTGCGCGCCGACGACTCGCGCCTGTCCGATGCCCGCACCCCTGCGGACGCCTCGGTGACGCCCGCCAAGCTCGCCACGGCCACGCAGGCCTCCATCGACGCGAAGTACACCAGGCCGGGCACAGGCATCCCGAAGACCGACCTTGACGCGGCCACTCAGACGTCGCTCGGCAAGGCCGACTCAGCGCTCCAGTCGGCCCCCGTGACGTCCGTGGCCAGCAAGACCGGAGCGGTCACCCTGGCGAAGGCCGACGTGGGCCTGGCGAACGTGGACAACACCTCGGACGCCAACAAGCCCGTCTCGACGGCACAGGCGGCGGCCATCGCTGCCACCTACACCAAGCCCGGCACCGGGATCCCCGCCTCCGACCTCGCCACAGCCGTGCAGACCTCCCTGGGCAAGGCTGACACCGCACTCCAGAGCGCGCCCGTCACCTCGGTGGCCACCAAGACCGGTGCCGTCACGCTCGTCAAGGGCGATGTCGGGCTCGGCAACGTCGACAACACGAGCGACGCGAGCAAGCCCGTCTCGACGGCCACCTCGACCGCCCTGGCCGGGAAAGCGCCCACCACTCGGGCGATCTCGGCTGGCACCGGGCTGACCGGCGGAGGGGACCTGTCCGCTGACCGGTCCCTGGCGGTCAGCTTCGCCGCCTCGGGCGCATCCTCATCGACGCAGGCTGTCCGGGCGGATGACTCCCGGCTCTCGGACGCCCGACCCCCGACGGATGGCAGCGTGACCGCGGCCAAGCTGGCCTCGGGTCTCGTGGTGCCGCCCGCCAACCTGGGCACCGGCACCGCCAGTGCGTCGACCGTGCTCTACGGCGACGGCACATGGAAGACTGCCCCGACTGGCGGGAGCGGTGGCGGCACGGTCACGGGCAAGACGATCACCTACACCGGCTCGTCCTGGCCCGCCCGTCGCACGGTCACCAACTCCACCACGCAGCGCGTCTCGTGGCTGGGCAATGGCCCGACCCCGGTCGACATCGCCGCCAACGACGTCATCATCAACAGCAGCGGGACCGTCACATCCGGTCGCGCCTGGCACCCGTCGGGCATCGGCGTCGGCACCGCTATGTACGTCGGCGACACCGTGACCCTGGCCAACAACTCGGTCACCATGCGCGGCAAGCCGCTCGACTACATCAACGTCTATCCCGACCGCGATTCGTTCGCGGCGATGATGGACACCTGGTGGGCGTCTCGCGTTCCGACCGGATTTGCTGGGCATTACGTCCTGGCAATTCCGCTATACCCGTCTGACAGCAACCTTGCCGCCGCAAAGGCTGGTAGTTACGACACGCAATACGCGGCACTCGGCACCATGATGAACGGTGTTGACCCGGGCGGCATTGTGCGCCTTGGCTGGGAAATGAACACCGACCAGCCGTGGAAGGCCACCACTGCGACGGCGGCCGATTATGTGGCCGTCTTCCGGCGCGCCGTGAACCAGATCCGCAGCACCATGCCGCGAGCACGCATCTGCTGGAACCCGAATGAGGGTGTCGGCCAGGTCGACGCGACCCTGTGCTACCCCGGCGACGAGTACGTCGACCTCATCGGCATCGACGCCTACGACTGGTGGCCCGCCTACAACAACGCCACCAACTGGGCCACTCACCGCGACAGCACTTTCGGCTGGAACTACTGGCTGAATTTCGCCAAGACGCACGGCAAGCTGTTCTGCATTCCCGAATGGGGAACGCTGTGGACCACGTCGGTAACTGGCGCCGGCCAGGGTGGTAATGATGACGCTAACTACGTCAACTACGTCACCCAATGGATGACCGACAATAAGGCAGACATCGAGTTCGAATCGTTCTTCATGAATGACGCGACGCTCAAGAATGACCTGATCGGCACCACCAACCCGCTGACCAAGGCCGCCTATAAGGCGTACCTTGCGGGGGCGCCCGGCATCCCGACCGTAACCGCCGACACCACCACTTCCCAACGCGTGGTAGCCGCGGGCCCGACCTTCGACACGACGATCCCGAGCGGCACCAGCCTCAGCGGCTATTTCGTGGCCGAGAAGGACTCGACCATCCACGACTGCTCGGTGCTCTTCCGCTCTGGCGGCCACAGCAAGGCCGAGATCGGGCTGCCCGGCGACGACGACCTCCACCTCAAGGTCGTCAGCGGTGCCACCGAGGACGCGCTGACCTTCACCGACGCGCTCATCCTCAAGGCGTCGACCGGCCACGTCTACGTGCCCCTTCGGCTCGGCGTGGGCACCAACTCCCCGGCGGAGAAGCTCCACATCGCCGAGGCGCTCACCGGTGCGCGGGTCAGCGTCAAGCTGGAGAACACCGCGGGCAGCGGGTCGCAGTCGTCCGCGGTCATCCTCTCCGGGCGGGCCAAGACGTGGACCCTCGCAACGGACGTCGGCCTCAATGGCGGCGACAACTTCGGGATCTTCTCGTCCACCTTGGGCTACCCACCCGTGCTCATGGCCACCGGCGACGGAAAGGTCGGCATCGGGACCGACGCTCCGGCAACGGCTCTCGACGTCGCCGGCGCCCTGTCCCTGCGCAACCAGGCCACGGCACCTGCCACTCCGACCGGGGCTGCGACGCTGTACGTCGACAACTCTGGCGTGCTCAAGCTCGTCAACTCCGCCGGCGTCGTGACGACGGTGGGATCGGGTGGCGGCGGGTCGAGCCTCCCGGCGGGCGGAGCTACCGGCCAGGTGCTGGCCAAGGCATCCGCCACCGACGGTGACGCAGCATGGGCCGCCAACGTCCCGAGTGATGGGTCCGTCACGTCGGCCAAGGTCGTCAATGGAGCCATCACCCCGGCCAAGCTGTCCGCCACCGGCACCGCGAGCAGCACCACCGCGCTCTATGGCGATGGCACATGGAAGACGGCTCCCACGGGGATTCCAGCGGGCGGCACCACGGGACAGGTGCTCGCCAAGACGAGTGCCACCGACTACGCCGTGGGATGGACGAGCAGCACCCTGGGAGCGGGGTCTGTCGGCAGCACGGAGCTGGCTACGAGCGCAGTGTCAACCGTCAAGATCGCCGACGGTGCAGTGACTCTCGCCAAGACGACGGGCGTCGCCGCGCAGCTGATCTACAACAAGGTCAGCTCGAACACGACGGTCGCCTATGCCGCCAACCAGAGCTACATCTACCTGTGCACGGCGGCGCTCACCATCACACTGCCCGCACTGGCGAACGTCTCCAACGGCAGCACGTACACCATCATCAACGCCGCGAGCACCGCGGTGAACGTGACGGTGCAGACCACGGGTGGCGCGCAGATCCAGCGCGTCACTCCGCCGATCACGCTCGCGCAGAACCAAAGCATGTGCGTGGTCAAGGATTCCAGCGATTGGTTCCGCTGCTACTGAGCCCAAAATCTGTGCATAACTATGCATGCCAAGACGAAGCCCCCCACCTTCGGGCGGGGGGCTTTCGCCGTACCCCCGCAAGGGCGGGGACGGGTCTGTCGCGATCTAAGACAACGGCTCATCCCCGCAGGAGCGGGGAATGGTCACACGCGACCCATGACATTGGCTCACCCCTGCAAGAGCGGGGAAAGCGGGCGCCACGGGTCCCACCTTAGCCACGCGCGAGGATCTTCGCTACCGCTTGCTTCGAAATGCCCGCTTCCGGGGCCAGGGAGTACGCGGTGCGCCCGAACCGGGCGGCCACCCGGATCGCGCAGTCCCTGGCCTCACGGATGATGTCGACCTGTGCCTCGGCCTCGCGGAGCTGGGCGGCGAGCTCACCCACGGTGTGCTGGTCGGCCAGTGCTTCCACCCGGGCCCAGTCGGCCTGGATACGCAGGATCGCCAGGGCGTGCTCCTGCGCCGGGCCCTCGACGGCCGCGAGCTGCTGGATGTAGCGGCCCGCGGCGTCGTTGTAGTGGTCGTCCGACCCGGTCACTGCGGTGATCGCGTCGGCGTGGGCGTAGAACTCCGTACAGTCGTGCGTGTATTTCGGGGCGAGGTTGGACTCGCCGATCTCGTAGAAGGGCATCAGTAGCCCCGGCTGTAGCGGGAGCGGCGGCTGTAGCGGGAGCGGTAGGCGTCGGGTGTGCTTTGCGCGACTTGCGCGGCGACGAACGCGGCACGAAGCCCTTCCATCCCGCCGTACCGTTCGGGGGTGACGCCGGCCTCGGCGGCCTTGGCAAGCAGTTCCTCGTCGCTGATCTTGCCTGCCTCGTCGCTGACTTTGCGTGCCTTGCGGCGGGCTTCGATGGCGCGGACGGTGGCGTCCTCGTCGTCCCAGATCTGCACGTTGTCGTCCATCTCGCTCATGGTCTCCCCCTTGGTTGGTGTTCCTTGCCGATCGGAGCAGCGCGCCCCACGGCAGCGCGCGGCAGCACCCGCACACCGCCGACCCGATGCGTGGGCAGCTTGCCGGAGGCGATCATCTGGTCCACCCGCTGGCGGCTCACCCCGAGCATGTGGGCGGCCTCGGCGATGCTGACAAGATCGGGGACCGCCTCCCACTCAAGACGGGTGTCGCGGTCAGCCTCGGTCATCACGTGCATGCCGATCGGCACGCCACATTCGGCGACGACGGCGAGGGCCGTCCGCGACGCCTGCGCCAGAGTCGAGCCCGGCATGCTGATCGTCAGCGCGGTGCGACCCGCGACGGACGTGGACACGCTGACGTCCCACGGGGCCAGGGCGTCCATCAGCCCGTCGATCCTGTCGAGGCTGGCAGCGGGCTCGTCAAGCTCGATCGTGGCGACCCATTCGGTAGTCATCTTGCGTTCTCCTGTCAATAGTCGAGGGATGATGGACCGTGCCCCGCCGGGGGCAGTTCGAGTGCTCCCGGCGGGGCGTCACGTCACGACTTGGGCCAGGCGAAGCCGTGACGCCTCACTGCCGCGAGCCCGTTGCGCAGGGCCCGCCAGTCGCTCGGAGTGCCGGAGAATGTGGCGATGAGACGCCCATCCTTGGACACTGCGACGTGACCGCGGCGAGTCAGCCTGACGCCGAACCCCTGCTCTTCGAGCGCCTTCACCATCCGCCGCATGTCCTTGTCCATCTTGTCACCTCCCTTCGTTGTTGACAAGTGAAAGTCTACCGCATAGCTTGTCATCTGACAAGTGAAGAGGCAGAGAGCGGCCCCCCTCATTTCGAGTGAGGGGGGCTGCTTTCATCGTCGGGCGATTAGTCGAGCGTCACGGCCCACTCGTCCGAGATCTCATCGGCACGACGGTCGGCTGATCGGTGGGGACCGGACTGGACGCGGTCGGCGCTGACACTTCTTCGGGCGCGTCGTCGCCACCGGCCCATGACACCCTGTTGTCGCCAAAGCTGCTCGGCAAGGGCGATGGGGACAGCGAGATGTGCGTTGGTGCGGCCGTCCCGACGGGAGCCTCGGGCGCACTCACCCAGTGTGCGACGTTGGCGCCTACGCCGATCGCCATCATTCCGGCTGCTACGCCGAGGGCGACATTGGTCTTGGTGCTCACAGGGCAGTTACCTTGAGGTCGTAGCTGTCGCCACCCGCCTTGTAATCATCCATGGACGTCAGTTGGACCGTCTGAGTGCCGCCACTGGTCTTGGAGATGAATCCGTTCAGCACGCCCGAGACTGATCCGCCCTTGAGCACCGAGAGCTCGACGGTGCCAGCCTCGGTCGCCGGGCCCGTGAGTCGCACTGTGCCACCGAATTTGCCATAGAACTCCCTCACCTGAATGTCGGTCGCCGTCCAGTCCCCGTCTGAGACGCCAGCCTTGGTGGCGGGTGCGGGCTTCGGAGCTTGCGATGTCGCCGGCACCGACTCGGCGGCCGGCTCGGCCGTGGTCGTCTCGGTTTCCGGCGCGGCCTGCGTGCTCGCATGGGTCGCGGCAGGCTTCGGCGCCTCCTTCGGGGTCGGGTTTACGACGCTGCCGATCGCGCCGACCACTACGAGTGCCCCGACTGTGCCGAGGATGACCTTCGTGCGCTTCTTCATGAGCATTTCACTCTCTACGTTGATTGGTTGACTGGTTGGTGATGACCTAGTGCGCAGCCGCGTTGAACTCGCGCACCCATCGGTGCGCATCGGCCTCTCGCCTTGAGGGGACTTCCACAGAGAAGGCGAACCCCTCTCCTTCGATCACGATGAACACCACGCGATCTGACGTCTTCTTTGGGATGGCGAGCGCGAACACTCCAACTGCGAGTAGGCGAGTCGCAGTGATTCGCTGCTGCACCTGTCCAGCAGACTCGACCACGGCGCTGGCGCCCTGGATCGAGCCCATGGCGTGGCGCTCCTTGGCGCTGGCGACGACTCCATTCCGAGCGTCAATCTTGATGCCCAGCCTCGCCGCCGAGTCGGCAAGGCTGCGCAGTCGCTTCTCGCGCATCTGGGTGACCGCGTCGGCTTGCCGGGTCAGCGCGCGCTCAGCCGCCCGATCCTGCCTGCCATCCGACCACGCGCGCCAACCGCTCGACATCGCCTGCGCGCCGACAACAGCCCCCCGTAGCAGGGTGTCAGTCAGTGCCGGGCCATCGTCTACCCAGACCTGCCAGCCGGGCGGTGGCGCGGGCCATGACGGGTCGGGCTGCCAGCCGGGCGTCGGCGTCCAGCCCTCGGGTGGGGCGGGCCAGTTCGGCGGCGGATTGAATTTCATGGGTTTCCCTCCCTGTGTGATTGCTGTGAGATTAGTTGATTGCGGTGGATATGCCACCAATGGCATTGCGTAGCGCGTCGTCGGCGATCTGGGTGTAGATGGCGGTCGACCGGACGTCCGCATGCCGTAGCGCGCGCTGGGCTACACGGAGGTTGCCGCCAGACGCCCTAAGCACCTGCGTGCCATAGAAGTGCCGACAGGCGTGCGGCGTGCCACTGGCGCCAGTGGCTACCATGACGCGCTTGATCGCGTTGCCGACCGACACTCGGCTGACGTGGCCAGAGTCTGGTCCGGGGAACCAGAAGCCCTGTGGTGGCATCGACCGAACAAGCTCTGCCGCCAGTGGGTGGAGTGGAACCGTAGCATCAGATCCACCCTTGCCAAGGACGCGCAGCTCGCCGCCATGCACATGCTCGCCCCTGACCTTCGCGATCTCGTGGACGCGCAAGCCCTCGAAGCACGCCAGGATGACAAAGGCGTGCGCGCGGCCGGTCGAGATGTCCACCATTCGCCCCACCTCTGCGGGCGTGAGTGGGCGCGGCTGGGAGCGGGGGACTCGCGGCCTCAAGAGTGCCGCCGACGGGTCATCGGCTCGTCGCCCAGTTTCGACCATCCATCGGTAGAAGGCCATGACGCGAGATCGATAGGTTGCACGGCTCGATTTGGCGACGCCCCGGGTTGCAAGGCCAGCCAGCCATTCCACCAGATCGTCCCGCGTGGCCGCGAGCGGGTCGCAGTCCTTCATGAGGACGCCAAGGGTGTAACGCCGGCCCTCGATCGTGCACTCCGACAGGCCGGCGGCCCGAGCGTCACGTGCCCACGCGTCGAGAATCTCAGATAATGCCATAGCGTCATGATAATGCCTCCAGAGCACCAAATGTTTCATTCTGTCTGGAACGAAACATCAGGCGACCCGCAGGACCGCAGCCGCATCGGCAGCCAGCCGGAGGGCCTCAGCGCCGGGCTTGACGTAGATCGCAGTCGTGGATACCGAGCTATGGCCCAGACCCTCCTGCACTGCCCGAATATCTTTGGTGGCCTGATAGGCGGCCGACGCCCACCGGTGTCGCAACTGGTGGAGAGAGTGGCCGCCATTGACCCGACCGCCGAGGATGCGCTGGGCGCGCTTCGTGACCAGGTTTGCCGTCGTTCGACCCCTGCCGTCGCGACGCCGGATGATTTGTCCCGAGCGCCAGGGGAGTGTCAGGAGGGCGTCGCGCACGGGCTGTGTCAGCGGGACGATTCTCGGCTTCCCGTTCTTGCCCTTGCGCACGTAGATCGTGCCGCCCACCTCGTCTACATCGCCCCATGTCAGATCGGCGATCTCACAGGCGCGCAGGCCGGCGAAGGCGGCCAGGCACAGCATGACCAAGTCATCACCTTCGGCGCCATCGAGCACGTCAGACAGCGTCGGGTCAGGGATCGGCTGCACGATCGTGCGATTGAGACGCCCTCGATCCACTCGCGCAGTGGGGTCGTCCATGCGGTAGTTGAAGCGCTGGAGCCACCCGAAGAAGTTCTTGAGCCCGCTCACGTCGTTGGCGTAGGTCGAGTCCGAGATCGTCCCGCCCGACTTCCCTTCACCCGTTCGGCGCATCGCTAGGTATGACTCGACGTGACTGTGCGTGACACCAGCCGGGTTGACCTCCGCAAATTCCTCCAACCGCTTGAGCAATGACTTGCGCGCTCGAATGCTTCCTTGAGCCATTCCGCGCGCCCGCATCCATTCCAAATGCATAAGTACTAATCCGTCATTGGTAGGTACATTATTTCGTTGCATGATTATTACTGCTCCTCGTGTATTCATTGGGAGGGCTTCGACGGGCGGCGCCGTCAGGTGTGGCAAGAGGCCGGAGATTTAGCCCGGGTGGCAGAATCTGGCCACCCTCCGTGATGGAGGTGCTGGCCGGGTAGGGTGCCTGCGGCGGGTGATTTCGTGCTCAGATCAGCGGAGGCGTGGCACGGTGGCAGAGTTCGTGTACCAGATGAGCAAAGCGCGCAAAGCGCACGGGGACAAGCTGATCCTCGATGACGTCTCGATGAGCTTCTTTCCCGGCGCCAAGATCGGTGTTGTCGGCCCGAACGGTGCCGGAAAGTCGACCATTCTGCGCATCATGGCCGGTCTCGACCAGCCGTCCAACGGTGAGGCACGGCTCAGCCCTGGCTACACGGTGGGCATCCTCGAGCAGGAGCCGCAGCTCGACGAGAGCAAAGACGTGCTGGGCAACGTGCAAGACGGCTTGGGCGAGCTCAAGGTCAAGCTCGACCGGTTCAACGAGATCGGCATGCTGATGGCCGAGCCCGACGCCGACTATGACGCTCTGCTCGCCGAGATGGGTGAGCTGCAGGACTTCCTCGACCATGCTGACGCCTGGGATCTCGACTCCCAGCTCGAGCAGGCGATGGATGCGCTGCGCTGCCCCCCGGGTGACGCCGACGTGTCGGTTCTCTCCGGTGGTGAGAAGCGCCGGGTGGCCCTGTGCAAGCTGCTGCTCTCCAAGCCCGACCTGCTGCTGCTCGATGAGCCCACCAACCACCTCGACGCCGAGTCGGTGCAGTGGCTCGAGCAGCACCTCGCGAGCTACCCGGGCGCTGTTCTTGCCGTGACCCACGACCGGTACTTCCTCGATCACGTCGCGCAGTGGATCGCCGAGGTCGACCGGGGTCGCCTGTACCCGTACGAGGGCAACTACTCCACCTATCTGGAGAAGAAGCGCGAGCGGCTGCAGGTGCAGGGCAAGAAGGATGCCAAGCTCGCCAAGCGGCTCTCCGACGAACTCGACTGGGTGCGCTCCAACGCCAAGGGTCGTCAGGCCAAGTCGAAGGCCCGGCTAGCCAGATACGAGGAGATGGCCGCCGAGGCCGAGCGCACCCGCAAGCTCGACTTCGAGGAGATCCAGATTCCGCCGGGTCCGCGTCTGGGCAGCCAGGTCATCGAGGTGCGTGAGCTCAAGAAGGGCTTCGGCGACCGGATCCTCATCGACGACCTGTCGTTCACGCTGCCGCGTAACGGCATCGTCGGGGTGATCGGCCCCAACGGGGTCGGCAAGACCACGCTCTTCAAGACCATCGTGGGGCTCGAGGAGCCCGACGACGGCACGGTCAAGATCGGTGACACCGTCGATATCTCCTACGTCGACCAAGGCCGCGGCGGCCTCGATCCGAAGAAGAACGTGTGGGAGGTCGTCTCCGACGGGCTCGACTACATCCACGTAGGACGCGTCGAAATGCCTTCTCGCGCTTACGTTTCCGCGTTCGGTTTCAAGGGGCCAGACCAGCAGAAGCCAGCGGGAGTGCTCTCCGGTGGTGAGCGCAACCGGTTGAACCTGGCTATGACGCTCAAGGAGGGCGGCAACCTGCTGCTGCTCGACGAGCCCACGAACGACCTCGACGTCGAGACCCTGTCGTCGTTGGAGAATGCCCTGCTGGAGTTCCCCGGCTGCGCCGTGGTGATCTCCCACGACCGGTGGTTCCTCGACCGGGTGGCAACCCACATCCTCGCCTACGAAGGTGACGACGCGAACCCATCCAAGTGGTACTGGTTCGAGGGCAACTTCGAGGCGTATGAGAAGAACAAGGTTGAGCGGCTGGGAGCCGATGCGGCCCGTCCACATCGGGTCACTCACCGCAAGCTCACCCGCGACTGACGCAACCCGTTCGACCGCCTCGTTGCCTCCCGCGGGGGCCCGATGACGCCGACCCGCACCATGCACAGCCGACCCGGGCACCTCGTCCGGGTCGGCATAGCCGCCGCGGCCAACGCGTTTCGTGATCCGTCCTGAAGGTGCGCCGGAATGCGGTATCAGGGTGCCTGAATAACCTCGCGGACGGCCCTGTCCGGCTCGGTGGCGAGGGCCTCGTTGCGGGCTTCCGCCAGTACATCGCCGAGGTGGATGCGGGCTCCGTCCGCCTCGGCCGACCTGATCGCCGCCATGACCATGGCCACACTCAACACATTGTCATGAGCCTCGCCGGCAGGTGACCCGCTGGGCGAACCGTCTGCTCGCGGACGCAAGGCGTCGATGAACTCGCGAAGTGAACCCGCGGTTTCTTGCGGCTCCTCGCCGAGTCGGTCGCCAATCGGGGTTCCGTCGTCGCGTGCGGCCTGCGGCGCACCGTCGCCGTCCCAGGTTGCCGTCCCGGATGCTGTGGCGAGTCGCCACTCACCGTTCCAGGATGTCTCTAGCCCGCCACCACACCAACTGCCGGTGTAGGTGAAGCGAGCACCACCCTCAAAGAGGAACGAGGCGGTTGCACACGCGTCTCCCGCGTACCAACTCCATGGCGGGTTCCACGACTCGGCCACCACCGACACCGGAGTCGAGCCGATGAAACGGCGCGCCAGGTCGAAGTGGTGGATAGCCATGTCGATCAATAGCGGATTGGCCATCTGCTCGCGAAACCCGCCCATCCGAACGGATCTCGAGTAGTGACATGACACGTAGCCGACCGGTGCAGCCAGCGCGGCCAACTGCCGGTCGAGCATGGCCACCGCGGGAAAATAGCGACGCGACTGCGAAACCATGAGCAGTCGATTGGTCACCTCCGATAGCGCGGCCATGCGGATGCATTCGGCTAACGACTCCGACAGTGGCTTCTCGCATAGCACCGGCAGCCCCAGCCGGAGTGCTTCGGCATTGACCGGCAAGTGCGCCCGCGGAACGCTCACGTTCACCACCGCATCGGCACCGCAGCGCTGGTAGACCTCGCTAAGCGACGTCCCGACCTCGATAGTGCCGAGCCCGGCTTCGACGGCAGCCCGCGAGGCCAGGCCCTCGTCGAGGTCGACGAGGCCAACTACGTCTGCCCGATCGTCGGCAGCGATCGTGCGGAGCCAGGTGCGGCCCATGCTGCCCGCCCCCACCTGGAGCAGTCGCAGGCGTTCAGTCATCACTACGCCCAATCGCTGACTGCTCGATCTGAAACTCGAATTGCCCACTGTCGCAATGCAATAGTTCTGGGAGGGCGCGCACTGATCGGTCGGAGGCCGCCCACGCACAACCGTTGGCGATAACGCGCCGCACGTGGGGATGGTGGTACACCGGAAAGACCTGATCGCCGGGGGAGAAATAGAAGATCTTGCCGTGCCCGCGCCGGAAGGTGCAGCCGCTGCGAAACACCTCGCCACCGCTGAACGAGGAGATGAAGATCAGTTCGTCCGGCGTCGGGATGTCGAAGAACTCGCCGTACATCTCCTGCGCGTCGATGACGATCGGACTGGGCACTCCCGCCGCAATCGGGTGGGTGGGGTTTACCGTCCAGACCAGCTCGCGATCCTGCTCAGTGCGCCAGCGCAGGGTGCACGTGGTGCCCGTCAGCCGGACGAAGATCTTCGACCAATGCGCCGAGTGCAACACGACGAGTCCCAGCCCGGCGAGCACATGTCGATGCACCCGCTCAACGATTTCGTCGGCCACCTCGTCGTGCGCGCGGTGCCCCCACCAGACCAGCACGTCGGCCGCTGCCAACGCAGCCTCGGGGAGCCCATGCTCGGGTTCGGCCAGGGTTGCCGTCGCGACCGTGACTCCGACGCCGAGAGACTCGCGGATCCCCTCGGCGATGGTCGTATGCATCCCGTGCGGATAGAGCTCCCGGACGTTGGCATCGATCTGTTCATGCTGGTTCTCGCCCCAGACGAGTACTCGAAGACCCTGACTTTGTTGGATCACCACGCGGCACAGGGTATGGCTCGCAGGGGGAGTGCACGACAAGGCTGTGACCCGAGTTGTGCCCCCCCTACGCTCCGAGGCTATGAAGGAGATCGGCGCGCGCGGACAAAAATTGCCGGCACCCCCACAGATCGTGTGGGAATCGCTTGTCGATCCCCACCAGCCACGAGCCCGGCCCTGGCTTACCTTGCTGCCCGACGAGGTGGAACCGGTGGTGCTCTTCGCGCAGAAGCCGGTACGGGTGGTGTGGTCGTCGTTATGGCCCACGCGGCCACGCGATGAGGTGCACATCGAACTGTCTGCGGTGAGGGGCGAGACCCTGCTGCGGTTCAGGCTGCTCACTCCTGATGACCTCCCGAGCCCGAGCACCACGGGACACCTCCGCAAGCGCCTCAACTACCTCTTCTTCGCAGACCTCCGGTTCTCGTATGGGCAATAGCTGTCGCCCGGAAGCACCTCAGGTGCGTCTTGTGGACCCCGTTGAAGCTTCGCGATCTGTGCGACGCCAGGCGGAGTCGAGATTGGGAGGAAGCATCTCGGCAAGTGATACGGGTGGAAGCGACCTCAGAGTCCCGGTGGATGGGTTGTTGGCGAGTCGTGGGTAGCGCAATCTCGACTACATGCAGCCGCCGGAGGTGGTCGAGGTGAGCACGCAGGGCTCGGGGCGGCTGCACGGATGTAGTCGAGATTGCGCAACGGGGTGGCTGCTGCAGCCCAGTCCGTGACGCAGCGGCGGCGGGCACATCCTGACGACCGGGCGGAGTGGGCAGTTCGACCGGGATGGTGTGCGCAGTTGCAGCCAGTGCGGGCAGGTTGAGACTGGCATTGCCGGGCCCTGCAGAGCATCGACCTCATGGCCGCTCGCCGGGAACCGCCTTTGCAGCACTACCGGGGAGGGCGGCTGTCGGAACGAGCCGAGGCCTTCGCTGCGGATCTGGCCACTTGCGCCCGACTTCCGATCGATCTCGACCTGCGCGCGCTGCAACGAGTCTGGGACGACGCGGAAGCCCTCGACCAGACCGACCTCGGCCACACCTGGATGCATACGGATCTGAAACCCACCAACCTGATCGTCCACGACGGGCGCGTTGCCGGGGTGATCGACTTTGGTGGGCTGTCGGTCGGCGATCCCACCTGCGAACACGCCACCGCCTGGGATCTCCCCTCAACGGCCCGAGAGGCGTACGCCGATCTGCTCGGTCTGGACCGCCCGACCCGCCTACGCGCGCGAGCATGGGCGGCGGCCATCGCGCTGTCCGGGCTGCCCTACTACTGGACCACATATCCGGCGTTCGTCAGCGAGAGCCTTCGTCGGCTCGAGAGCATCAGTTGTAGGTTCTCGCGCGATCTGTCCTGAGACGACGGCTCTGACCAGTCGGTTTGCTACTTCGGCTGGACGGGAACAACAAGGCCTCCTTCAGCATTGAGTCTCTAGCACTCAATGTTGGAGGTTGTTCACTCATGACGCACACGCGCCTACCCCTCTTGCTTCTCGATGACCACGTTGTCCTCCCGGGCATGGTGGTGCCCATCACCCTTGATGACGCCGCCCAGGCGGCGGTTGACGCCGTCGCGGCCAGCGACGACGACACGTTGCTCGTCGCTCCCCGGCTGGAAGACCGATACCCCGCCTACGCCACGATCGTGACTCTCGTGCAGCGTGGTCGCACACCTACGGGCGAGCGGGCGGCGGTGTTGCGCGGCGAACGCCGGGCCAAACTGCTCCAGGGCGTCACCGGTCCCGGAAGCGCACTCTGGATGGAGGTCGAGCCGATCGACCCTCCCGCTGCCTCCTCTGAAATCGACGCTCTCGCAAGCGAATACCGCACTCTGCTGGTCGGCTATCTGCAGCATCGTGATGCTTGGCAGGTGATCGAGAGCGTCAACCGCGTCACCGACCCATCGGCCTTGGCCGACCTGGCCGGCTATGCGGGCTACCTGAGCGGCCAGCAGAAGCGCGAGCTGCTCGAGACGCCCGACACCGGTGAACGGCTGACCAGGCTTATCGGCTGGATCAAGGACCACATCGCCGAGGTCGAGGTCAACGACAAGATCGCGGCCGACGTCCGTGCCGGGGTCGACAAGAGCCAGCGGGAGTACCTGCTCCGACAACAGCTGGCCGCGATCCGTAAGGAGCTCGGCGAGGACGAGCCCGAAGGCGCCGACGACTACCGCTCCCGGGTGGAGGCTGCCGATCTGCCGGACGACGTCCGTAAGGCTGCCCTGCGCGAGGTCGGCAAGCTCGAACGGGCCAGTGACGCCAGCCCGGAATCCGGCTGGATCCGTACCTGGCTCGACACCGTCCTGGAGCTGCCCTGGACGACCCGCACGGACGACAACACCGACATCGCTGCGGCGAGAGAGGTTCTCGACGCAGACCACCACGGCCTCGACGACGTCAAAGACCGGATCGTCGAGTACCTGGCCGTGCGCGCCCGGCGCGCTAATCGAGGTCTGCAGGTTGTGGGCGGCCGTGGCTCGGGCGCCGTCCTCGCCCTGGTCGGCCCTCCCGGCGTCGGCAAGACCTCGCTCGGCGAGAGCGTTGCCCGCACGTTGGGCCGCAAGTTCGTCCGAGTGGCCTTGGGTGGCGTTCGCGACGAGGCCGAGATCCGCGGCCACCGGCGCACGTACGTTGGCGCTCTGCCAGGGCGCATCGTCCGGGCCATCGGCGAAGCCGGCTCGATGAACCCGGTGGTGTTGCTCGACGAGATCGACAAGGTGGGTTCGGACTACCGGGGTGACCCTGCGGCCGCCCTGCTCGAGGTGCTTGACCCGGCGCAGAACCACACGTTCCGCGACCACTATCTCGACCTCGATCTCGACCTGTCCGACGTGCTCTTCCTGGCCACGGCCAACGTCGTGGAGCAGATTCCGCAACCACTGCTCGACCGGATGGAGCTGGTCACGCTCGACGGTTACGCCGAGGACGACAAGATCGCGATCGCGCGCGACTTCCTGCTGCCGCGGCAGTTGGAGCGGGCCGCGCTGACGTCGGACGAGGTAGCCGTCACCGACGACGCATTGCGTGAGATCGCCGCGAACTACACCCGGGAACCGGGCGTTCGCCAACTGGAGCGATTGATCGCCAAGGTGCTGCGCAAGGCCATCACCAAGCTGGCCGATGCCTCGGCTGTGGTCGACGGGGCCAGTCTGACCGTCGACGCCAGCACCCTGCGCGACTACCTTGGTCGGCCGCGGTTCACTCCTGAGGTGCACGAACGCACCGAAGTGCCCGGCGTGGCAACGGGTCTCGCGGTCACCGGCCTGGGTGGCGACGTGCTGTTCATCGAGGCCAGTACGACCGACGGCGAGCCCGGCCTGACCCTGACCGGTCAGCTCGGCGACGTGATGAAGGAGTCCGCGCAGATCGCGCTCTCGTACGTGCGGGCGCATGCGGCCGCACTCGGCATCGACGATCCGTCGGTGCTCGACCGACGGATCCACGTGCACGTGCCTGCCGGCGCTGTTCCCAAGGACGGACCGTCTGCGGGGGTCACGATGGTCACGGCGCTCACGTCCATGGCCACCGGGCGACCGGTTCGCTCCGAGGTGGGGATGACCGGCGAGGTCACCCTGAACGGCCGGGTGCTGCCCATCGGTGGCGTCAAGCAGAAGCTGCTGGCGGCCCAACGAGCAGGTCTGACAACGGTTTTCGTGCCGTCGCGCAACGAGCCTGACCTCGACGACGTGCCGGCCGACGTGCTGGCCGCGATCGACGTACGGCCGATGACGGATGTGGCAGAGCTCGTGCGGCTGGCCCTGGAGCCCCGGGCGGACATCGCGCACCAGGCTGCCTGATCCAGCTAGGGCTGACTCGTTCTAAGGCCTGACCCGGCAAAGACTGCGCGGTGGCGATCAATGATCGCCACCGCGCGGCTTCTGCTACAGAGGTCACGTCAGCGTGGCGGTGCCCAGGCCCAACAGAGTGACGACGCCCGTGGCGACCGCTGCCAGGGCAAGGGTGCGCCCGCCGGCCCGGCGCACGACCGTCCAGTGCACCGAGCACCCCAGCGCGAACATCGCGGCGGAAAGCAATGCCGTCTCAACGATTTTCGCCCCCGCGAGAAACTCGGCCGGGAGTACGGCGACGCTGCGCAGCAGAACCATGGCCAGGAAACCCACGACAAACAGCGGCACCAGCGGGGGCCGCTTGGCACCGGCCGATACCGGAGCCTCGCGGCGTTGCCGCCAGCAGATCACCGACAGCACTGGCGCCAACAGCAGCACTCTGGCGAGCTTGACCACCACAGCCACCTTGAGCGCCGGCGCACCCATGATCGCGCCGGCGGCCACCACTTGCGCCACCTCGTGAATGCACGCCCCCGCCCATATGCCCGAGGCGTGTGAATCGAGTCCGAGCACGCCCGCCAGGGCGGGCAGCACCCCGATCATGACCGTGCCGAATACCACCACAAGAGCCACGGCAGTCGCGGTCTCCTCGCTCTTGCGTCTGGTGAGCACACCGTCGATGCCGGCCACCGCAGCTGCCCCGCAGATCGAAAAGCCGCACGCGATCAACAGAGTCTGCGACGGAGCAACCTTGAGCCAGCGACCGGCCAGCAGGGTCGCCCCGATGCCGCCGGCCACCACACCCGCCACCCCCAAGACCACGCCCCAGCCGAGGGCCGCTATATCGGTGAGCACCAGCTGCAGGCCCAGCGCCACGATGCCCAGCCGGAGAAAGCTCTTCGAGGCCACGGCCAGTCCGGGCTGAAGGCCCGGGGCGCGGTGTGCGATGCCCGCCAGGTTGCTCAGCGCCGCCCCCAGCACGATCGCCACCAACAGCGGACTGAGCGCCGGCACCCACAGATTCAGTACGACGGCCACCCCCGCCGCGGCAAGTGCAAGCCCTACGCCTGGCAACGGCGTGAGCAACCGGTCGAACAGGGGCGAGATGGCGAGAGCGCGGCTGGCGAGCGAAGGGCGAGTCTTGAGCACCCTCCTACTTTCGGCCTTCAGGCCATATCCCACTAGACAGCACTTTGGCATCGCAGCCATATCGCTATAGATATGAGATAGTGCGCCGATGAGCCTCCTGATCGAGCCCCATCGGCTACCCAATGTGGGAGACCTTCTCGTGCTGGTCGCCGTGGCCGAGCACGGTGGAGTGGGGGCAGGCGCCAGGGCGATCGGCGTCGCCCAGCCGAACGCCTCGCGGGCCCTGCGCCGGCTGGAACGACAGCTCAAGGTGCGGCTCGTCCGGCGTGGAGCCCGCGGCAGCACGCTGACGGCCGACGGCGGACTCGTGGTCGACTGGGCGCGCGCGGTTGTCGAGGCCAACCAGCGGCTGCTCGCGGGAGTGGCGGCGCTCGCGGCACCGGCGGCGCCTACGGTCACGGTGGCTGCAAGTCAGACCATCGCCGAAGATCTGCTGCCGCGCTGGCTGGCCGCGTTGCGCCGGGAGAATCCGGACGTCAGTGTTGCGCTCTCGGTGGGCAACTCCGCCGAGGTGGGGCTCCGGGTGAATCTCGGCGGCGTCATCGGCTTCGTCGAGAGCCCCCAGCTGCCAACCACTCTCGGCGTTCCGGTCGAGTCGCAGGAGGTCAGTCGAGACCGGCTCGTGGTGGTCGTCTCACCCGAGCACGAATGGGTCCGGCGCACTCGTCCGATCACGCTGGACGAGGTGGCCCACACCAGGCTCGTCGTCCGCGAGCCAGGGTCGGGCACCAGAGTGAGCTTCGAGCAGGCACTCGGGCCCATGTCCCTGGTGTCGCCGGCCTCTGGAGCTGACGAGCAACGCCGCTGTGCGGGTGGCCGTGGCAGCGGGGATAGGGCCAGCGGTGCTGTCGGAGCACGCGGTGCAGGCAGCGGTTGCAGCCGGGGAGCTGCGCGCGGTCATGGTGGAGGGGCTGATGGTGGAGCGGCCGCTGCGAGCGGTGTGGTCACGACTGGCTGAGTTGCCGGCGCCGGCGCGGCGGTTGGTGCAGCTTGCAACGGCTATCGAAGCCGGGCGTACCGAGGCCTCCGGGCCGATGATCGACCCTGGTTGGGGGCTCTGACCCCGCTCACCGCAGACCGGGACAGCGCGGCGGGTCTCAATCGGCCCGTCGCCAGTCACTCCCTACGAGGGAGCCGCACCATGCCCTCCTGGGCCACCGAGGCCACCAGTGCGCCGTCCTGGGAGAAGATGCGGCCCACGCCGAGCCCTCGGCCCCCGGAGGCGGACGGGGTCGACAGGGTGTAGAGCAGCCACTCGTCCACCTTCACCGGACGATGCCACCACATAGCGTGATCGAGGCTGGCCATGGTTTTGTCGCTGATCCACGACAGGCCCTGTCGTCGCAGGATCGGCTCGAGCATCGTGTAGTCGCTGGCGTAGGCCAGCAACGCCCGATGCAGCAGCTGCAGATCGGGCAAGGGGGCGACGGTGCGCATCCATACCGCCATGGTCGACTCGGCGTTGGGATCGGCCGCCACATAGATGGGTTGCGTCACGTGCCGAACGTCGAAAGGCCGCTCGTGCGACCAATATTGGGCGGTCGGGTCATTGAGGTGGCCGAGCAGTTCGGCAGTCGTGGGCAGCGATTCGGGGCCGGGTACCTCAGGCATCGTGTCGGCGTGATCGAGGCCGTCGGCATGCACCTGGAACGAGGCTGACATACCTGCGATCGGACGGCTGTGTTGAATGGCGAGCACCCGCCGCGAGCTGAACGAGTGACCGTCGCGCAGGTTCTCCACCTCGAACACGATGGGCACCAGCGGGTCGCCCGGGCGCAGGAAGTAGCCGTGCATGGAATGCACGGGTCGCGCGGGGTCGACCGTGAGGCTTGCTGCCATCAACGACTGGCCCAGCACCTGCCCGCCGAAGACCCGCCGGGACGGGAACCGGGTGTAGCGGGCCCCCTCGAAGAGCTCCCGGTCGCCTTCGTCGCTGCCCACCCGACGCACGTCCATCGTGTCGAGCAGGTCTTGCAGCACGGCTTTGGGGCTGGGCGGGAAGATCTCGGGTACGGCCACCCGCCGACGATACCCAGCGCAGCCCGCCACAGGTACTCACCGACTCGCCGATCACAGGCGCCCTAAGCCACGCGTCTGACGCCACCCAGTCGCGCTGTCACGGCGTCGGCCGTCTCGCTCACGGCGTCTACGAGAGCGACCACCTGTTCGGCGGAGACCCGGAACCGGGGTGCCGATAGGAGCACCGCGGCCACTTGCTCGCCCCGATGGTCGAAGACGCCCGCGGCTACGCCCACTTCGTCGACACTCGTGCGGCCATAGTTCGTGGCGGCGGCGCTGCGTCGCACGTCGGTGAGGTCGTCGAGATAGTCGTCGGTCGTGGAGAGCCCCGGCCCGGTGAGGGCGCCCGCCTCCACCAGTCGACGAACCTGCTCGCGGGGCAGCGTCGAGGCCAGCACCTGCACGCTGGCGCTCGCCGCCGTGGCATACCGGACGCCGATCGCGGTCGTGTGCTTCACCTCGTGCGGGCTGGCCACCTGTTCCACACAGACCGCGGCGGCACCGTTCCACACCATGAGCGCCGCGGTCTCACCGGTTCGGTGCGACAGATCGACGAGCAGGGGATACGCGACCCGGCGTACGTCGAGATCCGCGAGCAACGGGCCGGCCAGCTCGATCACGCCCAGCCCCAGCCGGAACCGGCGTGAGGTGGGGTCGCGCTCCACCAGGTCGGCCTGCTCCAGAGTCGCCAGAATGCGGGAGACGCTGGACTTGTGCAGGCCGACCTTCGCCGAGATCTCCGTGACCCCGAGCAGCGGTTCAGCGGTGCTGAATGAACGCAGCACGGCCACGCCGTTGAGGAGAGCCGACAAACGGCCCGATCCGGCCTCTTCGGGCTCGCGGGGGTTCTCGCGTGCATCCATAGGGGCCATCCTGCCGTGCCGTCAGAACAGCGTCGGCATCACCTGCCGGTCGCGGGTCAAGGGCGGTCGGTAGGGGCTGAGCCTCAGTCGATGATGTTGTGCTCAGGGCCGAAGGGAAAGTGCGTGATGTTGAGTGCACCCTCCGTCGTCACGACGAGGATGTCGTGCTCCCGGTAGCCGCCGGCACCGGGTTGCCCGTCGGGCACCATGATCATCGGTTCCATCGAGACCACCATGCCCGGCTCGAGCACCGTCTCGATATCTTCGCGCAGTTCGAGGCCCGCCTCACGACCGTAGTAGTGACTGAGCACGCCGAACGAGTGGCCATAGCCGAAGGTGCGGTTGGGCATGAGGTCGTGCTCGGCGAACATCGCGTTGAGTTCGTGAGCGATGTCGCAGCAGCGCACACCCGGCTTGATGAGCTCCAGCCCACGGCGGTGCACCGCCACATTGATGTTCCACAGCTCCAGCGATCGGGCGTCGGGCTCGCCGAGGAACAGGGTTCGTTCGAGGGCCGTGTAGTAGCCCGAGATCATGGGAAAGCAGTTGAGGCTGAGGATGTCTCCGCTTCGCAACTGCCGTGTGGTGGGCCAGTTGTGGGCGCCGTCGGTGTTGATGCCCGACTGGAACCAGACCCACGTGTCCCGGATCTCGCCACCCGGATGGGCGCGCGCGATCTCGCGCACCATCACCTGGGTGCCCGCCAGAGCGACCTCTACCTCGCTCACGCCCTCGACGATGGCGGCGCGAATCGCCTCGCCTCCCAGGTCGCCCACCCGGCTGCCTTCGGTGATGAGGGCGATCTCCTCGGGTGACTTCACCATGCGCTGGCGCATGATGGTTGCCGAGACGTCTACCAATGGCACGCCGTCGAAGGCGGCCGCCAGCTTGTCCCGCAGCTGGACTGGGAGGGTGTCGTCCTCGACCCCCAGCCGAGACACCTGCACGCCACGAGAGCGCAACGACTCCCGGATCACATACAGGTAGTTGTCGCGTTGCCAGTCGGTGTAGACCACGTTGTCGCCGTAGCAGCGGCGCCACGGCATTCCCCCGTCGATGTTGGCCGTGACGGTGAAGGCGTCATCGGGCGTGACGACATAGGCGTAGGGCCGCCCGAACGAGGTGTACAAGAAGTCGGAGTAGTACTTGACGTTGTGATAGCTCGTGAGCACTACCGCATCCAGCGACAGCTCAGCCATCGCGGTGCGCAGGAGCGAGAGCCGTCGTGCCATCTCCCCGTCCGAGAAAGTCAGAGCGACCTTCTCGCCATTGTGAATGACCTTCAGTCGTTCGAGGTCGACGACGGGCGTCATAGGGCTCTCCTTCTGTATGGATTGGTTGGGTAGTGGGGCTGATCGGGAACGGTGAATGTCGGATCGCTCAGGCGGCCAGCGCCTGCTGTGATGTCTCCCGGCTGAGCAGGACGGCGATCAGCGATACGACGGCGGCGGCCACGAGGTAGTAGGCGGGAGCGAGGTTGTTGCCGGTCTCCTTGATGAGCAGCGTGGCAACGAACGGCGCCGTACCGCCGAAGATCGCGTTGGCCAGATTGAAGCTGACCGCAAAGCCGCTGTAGCGCACCCGGGTTGGGAAGAGCTCGGCGAGGAAGCTGGGCAGCGTGCCGTCGTTGAGGGTAAGCATTGCGCCCAGCACGATCTGCAGCAGCAGAATCATGGCGAAGCCCGAGGAATCCAGGAGCGCGAAGGCTGGAACCGTGCAGAAGATGAAGCAGATCGAGGCGGCGATCAGCATCTTCTTGCGGCCGAAGCGATCGGAGAGCGCGCCGGTGCAGAAGATGAATCCGATATAGGTCACGAGTGCCACCGTCGTGGCGAGGAAGGACTCCGTCGTGCCGAAGTGGAGTTCCTCCGAGAGGTAGGTAGGCATGTAGCTGAGCAGCACGTAGAACGCCACGGCATTGAGCAGGGCGGCGCCCAAGGCGATGGCCAACGCGCGCCCATGCTTGCCGAACAGCTCCTTGATGGGTGTGGTGGGCTGCTCGGCCTCCTGCTCCAGCGAGCGATAGACCGGGGTGTCTTCGAGCCGAAGCCGGATGTAGCGACCGATGAACCCCATCGGCGCCGCCAGCAGGAACGGAAGGCGCCAGCCCCACGAGTGCATCTGCGGGTCGCTGAGCACCCCGGTGAGAAGCGCGGCCAGCAGCGAGCCGAGCAGCAGGCCCGTAGCTGTGCTTGCCGGCACTACCGAGGCATAGCGCCCGCGCTTGCCCTTGGGGGCGTACTCCACGAGGAAGGCCGACGCGCCGGCGTACTCTCCCGAGGCCGAGAATCCCTGCACGATGCGCACGACCAACAGCAGTACCGGGGCCAGCATGCCCACCATGGCGTAGGTGGGCAGCAGCGCGATGCAAAAGGTGGCGGCCGACATGATGAGGATCGACCACGACAAGGCGGCTCGACGGCCCACGTGGTCACCGATATGACCCCAGACGAACCCACCGAGCGGGCGCACGAAGAACGAGATGGCGAACACCCCGAAGGTCAGGAGCAGGGCGGTCGTGCGGTCTTCATCGGGGAAGAACACCGTCGAGATGGTCGTGGCGAGATAGCCGTAGGCGGCGTAGTCGAACCACTCCACGAAGTTGCCGATGAAGCTGGCGGAGATCACCCGGCGGCGCACAGCGGGATCGATGGCGGGGGTCGACGGGGACAGGTCGATCTGCGGACTCATGACTACCTCCTCCACGTTGCATAGAATGCAACGATGTTGTGAGTGTGATGCGAGATTCGGTCTAGGTCAAGGGTCGAACTGGAACCTCATGAGGAGCCTTCCAAATCGACGTTTCAAATATGTTGCGCACACGTAAACTCAGTTGCTACATACGCGACGAGCGGCGTGGCTGGCAAGCCTGTGGTCGGCTAGCCAGGGGTCATTCGGTACCGCCGTTGCCCGGCGCGCCCAGACGGCAGTGTCAGGATGGGTGACGTGCCCGGGCCTGAATCTGTTGCTCCTGTTCGTTGGCAGCCCACCGCTACCGCTGTGCGTCGAGCGTTGCGACGTGCTGATGACGGTGCGACCCTCGACGTGGCTGAGGCCGCGACCTTGCTCTGCGCTCGCGGCGAGCACCTCGACCGGTTGGTGGCAGCCGCAGGCAGGGTGCGTGACGCGGGCCTGGCGGCTAGGGGAGTGCTCGACGGAAGCGGCCGGCCGGCGCTCACCTATTCCCCCAAGGTGTTCGTGCCGCTCACGAGGATGTGCCGGGACCGGTGCCACTACTGCACGTTCGTGGCCAGCCCGGGCGCCTTGGCCCGCGAGCACCAGCCCCTGTATCTCTCGCCGGACGAGGTGCTCGACATCACCCGCCGGGGCGCGCAACTGGGCTGCACCGAGGCCCTGCTCACCTTGGGCGACCGGCCCGAAGACCGCTGGCCGCAGGCTCGGGAATGGCTGGAGTCGCGTGGCTACTCCTCCACGCTCGAGTACGTCCGTGCCACCGCCGTGCTCATCCTCGAAGAGACGGGCCTGCTGCCGCATCTCAACCCCGGGGTGATGACCTGGGCCGAGCTCAATCGGCTCAAGCCAGTGGCCCCGTCGATGGGCATGATGCTCGAAACCATCAGTGAACGGCTGTTCTCCACGCCTGGACTGGCGCATTATGGTTCATCTGACAAGAATCCAGATGTGCGGCTGCGGGTGCTCACCGACGCCGCCCGGCTGAACATCCCGTTCACCACCGGGGTGCTCGTGGGCATCGGGGAGAGCGTGGACGAGCTCGCCGAATCCCTGTTTGCCCTTCGCTCGGTGCATGCCCAGTTCGGGCACGTCCAAGAGGTCATCGTCCAGAACTTCAGGGCCAAGCCCGGCACGGCGATGCGGGCCGTGCCCGACGCGGACGGGGACTACTACCTGGCGGCACTGGCGGTGGCGCGGCTGGTGCTCGGCCCCAAGATGATCATCCAGGCGCCGCCCAATCTCTCGGATCTGAGCGACCTGCCACGCCTGGTGGCGGCAGGCGTCGACGACTGGGGCGGGGTGTCTCCGCTGACGCCGGACCACGTCAACCCGGAACGGGCGTGGCCCCAGCTCGGCGACCTGCGGGCAGCCACCGCGGCGGCCGGCTACGGCCTGCGGGCCCGGCTCACCGCCCATCCGCGCTTCGTGCGGGCCGGGGAGCCGTGGATCGATCCCCGGTTGCAGCCGCACGTGTCGGCCCTCGCCGGCCCCGACGGCCTGGTGGTGGCCGACCCCCGGCCCCGCGGAATCCCGTGGCAGGAGCCGGATTCGGCCTGGGAGAGCGCCGGCCGGGTCGACCTGAACGCGAGCATCGACGTGGAGGGCCGGGCCAGTGCCACCCGCAGTGACATCGACGAGGTCTACGGCTCGTGGGATGAGTTGCGCGCCAAGCACTCTCAGCACACCCCGGTCGCCGCCCTGGATGGCGACGTGCGTGCGGCGCTGGCGGTGGCCTCGGACGATCCGTCGAAACTCACTGCCGCACAGGCGCTCGCGCTGATGACCGCGCGTGGTGACGGCCTGGCCGCCACCTGTCGCCTGGCCGATGACCTACGACGAGACGCGGTAGGCGACGAGGTGAGCTACGTCGTCACCCGCAACATCAACTTCACCAACGTGTGTTATGTCGGCTGCCGATTCTGCGCGTTCGCGCAACGGCGGACCGACGCCGACGCCTTCACCCTTTCCCTGGAGGAGGTGCAGGCTCGCGCGGTTCAGGCGTGGCGGGCCGGGGCCACCGAAGTGTGCATGCAGGGCGGCATCCATCCCGACCTGCCAGGCACCGGGTACTTCGACCTCGCGCGTGCCGTCAAGGCCGGCGCCCCCGACCTGCACCTGCACGCCTTCTCGCCGATGGAGGTGATGAACGGGGTGGCCCGCACCGGGTTGTCGTTGCGTGAGTTCCTCACCGAGTTGAAGGCGGCGGGCGTCGACTCGCTGCCTGGCACTGCCGCGGAGATCCTCGATGACGAGATCCGTTGGGTGCTCACCAAGGGCAAGCTGCCCGCCAGCGCCTGGCGCGAGGTGGTCAGCACGGCGCACGACGTGGGGCTGCCCACCACCTCGACAATGATGTACGGCCATGTCGACGAGCCCCGGCACTGGGTGGGCCATCTCTTCACTCTGGCCGAGATCCAGCGCGAGACAGGTGGTTTCACCGAGTTCGTGCCGCTGCCGTTCGTGCATCAGTCGTCGCCCATCTACCTTGCCGGCCTGGCGCGAGCCGGAGCGACACCGGACGAGAACCGGGCCGTGCACGCGGTGGCTCGGATCGTGCTGCACGGGCTGATCCGCAACGTCCAGGTGTCGTGGGTCAAGCTCGGCGACGCCGGTGTGGTGGAGATGCTGAACTCCGGGTGCAACGACCTGGGCGGCACGCTCATGGAAGAGACCATCAGCCGGATGGCCGGCTCGGAGAACGGGTCGTCGAAGACGCCCGTCCAGTTGGAGGCGCTCGCGGCGGCGGCCGGACGCCCAGTACGGCAGCGCACCACCCTCTACGGCCGACCGCCGCAAGAGCGCGTCGACGCGAGCAGGGCGGTGCGCGACTATCTGAGCCTGACCGCCGTGCCGAAGGCAGGCAGCTGAGCCGGGCAGCCGTCACACCTGGTTCACCGGCCTGCGTCGCCGGCACCGCAGTGCTTATGTCCTGGCGAGCCCTACGATGGGTCAGTCATGGCTGAACAACGCAAGGTGAAGGTTTCCACCGGGGCTGGTGGGTCGCCTGCAGGGGCTCGCACGAGTCTTCAGATCACCTTTCCGCCCGAGCTGCCGGTCAGCGCCCGCCGGGATGACATCGCGGCAGCCATCCAGGCCAACCAGGTGGTGATCGTCGCGGGCGAGACGGGCTCGGGCAAGACGACCCAGTTGCCCAAGATCTGTCTCGCGCTCGGCCGCACGTCGATCGCGCACACCCAGCCGCGCCGCATCGCCGCCCGGTCGGTGGCCGAACGGGTGGCGGACGAGCTCGGCACCCAGCTCGGCGACGTGGTCGGGTACACGGTGCGTTTCACCGACCAGGTCAGCGCCGCCACCCAGTTGCGCGTGATGACCGATGGCATCCTGCTCGCCCAGATCCAACGCGATCCGATGCTTCGCGGCTACGACACGATCATCGTCGACGAGGCTCATGAGCGCTCGCTCAACATCGACTTCCTGCTCGGCTACCTGCACCGGCTGTTGCCTCGCCGACCAGACCTGCTGGTCATCATTACCTCGGCCACCATCGATTCCGAGCGATTCTCACAGCATTTCGGCGGAGCACCGGTGATCGAGGTCTCGGGGCGTACCTATCCGGTGGAAGTGCGGTACCGGCCGGTCGTCGATCTCGACGATCCGCTGGCCGACCCCGATCGCGATCAGGTGAGCGCCATCGTCGATGCCGCCGCCGAGCTTCAGCGTGAGGGCTTCGGCGACACATTGGTGTTCTGCAGCGGCGAGCGCGAGATCCGTGACGCCGCGGACGCGATCGCCGACGCGGTGCGCGACGGCCGGCTGCGCGAGACCGAGATCGTTCCGCTCTATGCCCGGCTGTCGGCGGCCGAGCAGCACAAGGTGTTCGCCCGACACAGTGGACGCCGGATCGTGCTGGCCACCAACGTGGCCGAGACCTCGCTCACGGTGCCGGGCATTCGCTACGTGATCGACACCGGGTTCGCCCGCATCTCCCGCTACTCCACCCGCACCAAGGTGCAGAGACTGCCCATCGAGGCGGTGTCCCAGGCCTCGGCCAGGCAACGCGCGGGCCGCTGCGGGCGCACGTCCGCCGGGGTGTGCATCCGGCTCTACTCCGAAGCCGACTACGACGCCCGGCCCGAATACACCGACCCCGAGATTCTGCGGACCAACCTCGCGTCGGTCATTCTGCAGATGACGAACATCGGGTTGGGCGATGTGGCGCGCTTCGACTTCCTCGACAAGCCTGACCCGCGCGCCATCACCGACGGCCTTGCGCTGCTACGCGAACTGCACGCGGTGGACGAGGGCCGCGGGGGCGGCCAGCGACTGACCCGGCTCGGACGGCGGCTGGTGCGACTGCCGGTCGATCCGCGGCTGGCCCGGATGGTGGTGGCGGCCGAACAGGGTGGCTGCGTGGAGGAGGTCGTGATCATCGCTGCGGCCCTGTCGATCCAGGACCCACGCGAACGACCGGTGGACGCCCAGCAGGCGGCCGACGAGGCGCATCGCAGGTTCGCCGATGAGACGTCGGACTTCGCGGCCTACCTCAACCTCTGGCGGTATCTGCGTGAGCAGCAGAAGGCGTTGTCGTCGAGTGCCTTTCGACGGATGTGCCGCCGCGAGTACCTGCACTTCCTGCGGGTGCGCGAATGGCAGGACCTCGTCGCTCAATTGCGTCGGGCCACCCGTGAGGCGGGCATCACGCTGTCGAGGACGTCCACCGAGGAGGGGCAGCCCGACCTGGCGGCCGTGCATCAGGCGCTGCTGGCCGGGCTGCTGTCGTTCGTCGGACTGCGCGACGATCGCGAGCGGCAGCCGCAGCAGGGCGCACGTCGCCGACCGCAGACCGAGTTCATGGGAGCTCGGGGCATCAGGTTCGCGCTGTGGCCGGGGTCGTCCCTGGCCCGCAAACCGCCGGAGCTCGTGATGGCGGCCGAGATCGTGGAGACCACGCGGCTGTGGGGTAGAACCGTCGCGGGGATCGAGACCGGCTGGGTCGAGAAGGTGGGGGCGCACCTGCTGAAACGCACCTACTCCGAGCCGCGCTGGTCGAGTCGGCGCGGGTCAGCGGTGGCCACGGAGAAAATCACCCTGTACGGAGTGCCGATCGTGGCGGATCGGACCGTGAACTTTGGTTCGATCGACCCGGATCTGTCGCGGGAACTGTTTATCAGACATGCCCTGGTAGAGGGCGACTGGCGCACGCGGCATCATTTCTTCGCCGACAACCAGAAGGCGCTGCAGCGGGCGGCGGAGTTGGAGCATCGCACCCGGCGCCGCGACATCGTGGTGGACGACCACGCCATCTTCGCTTTCTACGATGCCCGCCTTCCCGAACATGTAGTCTCGGCAACCCATTTTGACACCTGGTGGCGCAAGGCCCGGCATACCCAGCCCGACCTGTTGACGCTGACCGAGGCCGACCTCATTCGTGCCGACGCAGATGCATTGGCGGGCAACGAGTTTCCTGACCGTTGGCAAGTGGGTGAGCTCGATCTGTCAGTCGGCTACCGGTTCTCTCCTGGCTCGGGCGATGACGGGGTCACCGTCAACGTTCCCGCTGCGGTGCTCAATCAGGTGGGGGCCCAGGCCTTCGAGTGGCAGGTGCCGGGGCTGCGGCACGAGCTCGTCACGGCCCTGATCAGGTCGTTGCCCAAGCAGTATCGCCGGCACCTCGCGCCCGCCCCCGACAATGCCACCAGAGCGCTGGAGCGCGTCGATGCCGAGCGGGAGCCGCTGCTGCCGGCGCTGTCTCGCGAGCTCAGCCGGTTGGCCGGGGTGACGATCCCGCACGAGGCGTTCGACTGGGAGAAGGTGCCGGCGCATCTGCGGGTTCGGGTCAATGTGACCGGAGAGCGGGGCGCGAGCGTGGCGGTCGGCAAAGACGTGGCTTCGGTGAGCCGCGCCTCTGCACGGTCGGTGGCCGACGCTCTGGCGGCGGCCGGGCACGAAGCGGGCATCACCGCCCAGGGCCTGACGGCATGGACGATCGGTGATCTGCCCCGCACCCTGGTCGTGCCGGCCCCGGGTGGTCAGGCCACCGGCTACCCTGCCCTGGTCGATCGTGCCGGCCGAGTAGACGTGGAAGTGCTCCCAGGGCAGGTGCACCAGGCCCGCGCCATGCGAGGCGGCACCCGGCGCCTGCTGTTGGGGCTGGTGCGTATTCCCAGCGTGGCCGCGTTGACGCAGAGCTGGGACACCAGTGCCAGGCTCGCCCTGACCGGCGCACCGCACGGCTCGCTGCCGGCGTTGCTGCACGACGTGGCCGGCGCGGCCATCGACGACATCGTCACGGCCGCCGGTGGACCGGCCTGGACCGCCGCCGACTTCGCGCGACTCCAAGACCGCGTCCTGGCCGAGGTGCCTGGGCGCGTGGAGCAGCTGTTGCCCATCGTCGCGCGCGTGCTGGGCAGTGCCCGGACCCTCGACGGGGCGGTGAAGGAACCGGCCCTAGGGGCCCTGGCTGCCGCGCGCGACGAGCGGGAGCACCTGGCGCGACTCGTACGGCCCGGCTTCGTCACCTCCGCCGGATCGGCGCGACTGCCCGACCTGCAGCGCTACCTGCAAGCGTCTCTGCGCCGGTTGGAGCGAGCCGCCGCCGACCCGGGCAGGGACGCGGCAGCCCTGGCCCAGGTGCAGGCGGCCACCGAACGTTGGCAGGGTGTGCTGAGCTCCCTAGAGCCCGGCGACGAGCGTTATGACGCGGTCTCAGCCGTGCGCTGGCAGCTCGAAGAGCTGCGGGTCTCACTCCTGGCGCCGGGCATCGCGACCGCGGGACCGGTCTCCGTACAGCGCATCGACAAGGCGCTCAAGGCCGTCGCCTGAGATGTTCTCGTTCGAGGTGGGAGTGTCGATGGGCCACCAGCCGAGACAAGGTGCGCCAAGATGGGAACCGTGGCACGCCAACGGTTCATGACTCCGCTCCGCTGGTCCGACATGGACGCGTACGGGCACGTCAACAACGTGCAGTTCCTCAGATTGCTCGAAGACGCCCGGGTACTGGCCTTTCACGGCCACGACTCCGACGACGGCGGCGACCTGCTCGCCACGGGACTGCTCGTAGCCCGGCACGAGATCGACTACCTGCGTCCGCTGCACTACCGGCCGGCTCCGGTGGCCATCGACCTGTGGGTCAGCGATGTCGCCGGCGCGTCGTTCGAGATGTGCTACGAGGTGCTCGACGACGAGGGCGAATATGCCAATGCACCCATCGTGTACGCCCGCGCGGAGTCGACCATGGTGGCCTTCGACCTGGAACGCAACCGGCCTCGACGCATTACCGAGGCCGACCGGGCCCAGTTCGCCCGCTGGCACGACGGACCCGTCGCGCTGCGTCGGCGCGCCCGAGAGGCCAAGGGAGGGGTATGAGCCACTGGGAGCTGGCCGACGCCGAGACCGCGCACGATCTGGCCATCTTGCTCGCCCGGGCGGCCCGGCTCGACCCGGGCGCCGCCTGTCGCATCGTCGGTACGGGAACCGTTGCGGCTGTGTACGTCTGCGTGCTGTCGGGCAGTGGTGGCCCCACCGTCCTGGGGTTGCGCACGCTAGCGTTGGCCGAGCCGAGCGACGTGGATGCCGTGGTGCCGATCAGCGCGGTGACCGACCGGCTCGCTCGCGCGGAGAACGGCAATCGATTGCCGGTGCCTCCTCAGCAGCTGCATGTGTCCTGGGCCGGAGTGCTGCCTCCCCGCACGGGTTGGCTGCCCGCAGACCCGGTGGCGGTGGACGATCTACGCCGAGCCGCGAGCGACGGCATCGCCGAGATCGCCCTCGGGGCGGGGGAGGGGTCCGGATCGGCGGCGGTTGCCACCTTGCGGGCCAAGGTCTGGGGCCGGCCGCTGCCCGGCCGCGCCGACGTGCCCACGGGGGCCGGCTTCGCCGCCCACACCCTTGGCTTCCTCATCGGAGCCACCCTCTCGGTGCATACAGTGGGCCCGTGGACGCGGCTGAGCAGTCCCGCAGGTTTCGTGCTGTGTCGTCCGGCCCTTTTGGGCTGACGAACCTCGCCGGTCGGGTCCGCGGCAGTCGGATCGCTAGCTCGATCCGACTGCCGCACACCGCGTCAGTCGCGGGTGAACCAGACGGTCTGATCGGTACCCAACGCATCGTCGGCCAGGTCGCCGGAGGCCAGCACAATGTCCGCCTGGGCCGGTAGGACGACCGAGGCAGCGCCGAAATTGGTCACGCAAACGAGTCCGTTGTTCTCGAAAGCGACTGTGTCAGAACCGAAACCGTCGACCCACGCGAGTTCGCCGAGACCGAGCGAGCGGGCTCGGCGTCCGGCCAGAGCGGCCCGGTAGAGCTCGAGGGTCGAGCCCTTGACACCCGCCTGCACGTCGGCGGCCAACGGGGCATAGGAGTCGGGCTGCGGCAGCCAGGTCTGCTCGCTCGGGCCGAACCCCAGGCCGGGCGCACCGGCCACCCACGGCAGGGGAATCCGGCAACCGTCACGGCCCATGACGGTGCCGTTGTGCCGGAAGTAGGTGGGATCCTGCCGTACCTGCGCGGGCAGGGTCGTGTGCTCGGGTAGCCCCAGTTCCTCACCTTGGTAGAGGTAGGCCGAGCCTGGCAGGGCCAACATCATGAGTGTGGCGGCCCGGGCGCGACGAAGGCCGAGTTCGGCGTCGGGCTGGGCGTCGTCGGGGCCGATGCCGTTGGGGCGATCGGCGTCCATCGGCAGTGCGAGCCGGGTGGCGTGCCGCACCACGTCGTGGTTGCTCAGCACCCAGGTGGTGGGAGCGCCCACGGCCCGGTCTGCGGCCAACGACTCGGCGATCACGCTGCGCTGGGCATCCGCCGTCCACGGCGCTTCGAGGAACGGGAAGTTGAACGCCTGGCTGAACTCGTCCGAGCGCAGGTAGAGCGCCAGCCGCTCGGCCGGCTGCACCCACGCCTCGGCCACCATCATGCGGTCGCCGGCGTACTCGCCCAGCACGGCGTTCCAGCCGCGGTAGATGTCGTGTACACCGTCCTGATCCCAGAACGGCTCACGGTGAAACGGGTTGTGACCATGCAGCAGGTCCGGGTCTTCGCCGGAGGTGGAGTCTGGAAGGCCGGCCGCTTTGATGAGGCCGTGCGCCACATCCACCCGGAAGCCGTCGACGCCCCGCTCGAGCCAGAACCTGAGGATGTCGTGGAACTCCTCGCGCACCTCTGGGTTGTCCCAGTTGAGGTCGGGCTGCTTGCTGTCGAACAGGTGCAGGTACCACTGTTCAGGAGTGCTGTCGACACGCGTCACTCGCTGCCACGCGCTACCGCCGAACACCGACTTCCAGTTGTTGGGCGGCAGTTCACCGTCGGCGCCCCTGCCGTCCCTGAAGTGGTAGCGGGCGCGCTCCGGCGAACCTGGGGCAGCCGCCAAAGCGGCCGCGAACCAGGCGTGCTCATCGGAGGTGTGGTTCGGCACCAGGTCGACGATGACCTTGAGCCCGGCCTCATGAGCGGTATCCACCAGGGCGTCGGCGTCGGCAAGGGTGCCGAACGAGGGGTCGATCTCGCGGTAGTCGGCGACGTCGTAGCCGGCGTCGGCCTGGGGGGAGGAGTAGAACGGCGACAACCACACCGCGTCGATCCCCAGGTCGGCGAGATAGCCGAGCTTGGAGGTGATGCCTGGCAGGTCGCCCATGCCGTCGCCGTCAGAGTCGGCGAACGATCGCGGATAGACCTGGTAGATGACGGCGCTGCGCCACCATTCGGGCACGGCGGGAGAGGCGTTGTTGAAAGGGGAGGTCACACCGAAAGGCTAATGCCCGGCACGGGCAGACGGACAAATCATGGTTGCCCCGAACGGGCGAGGCCCTATGGGCAATGCCGTTCCGTTAGTCGTCTGGTGTGGGTATCAAGATCAATCCAGCTAACCCAGCCACAGACGGGGCCAGCCCGTCGACGAGGCCCGGCGGGTCAACGACCCATGGCCAGCTCAGCGACGCGTGGGCAGCCCAGGGGTGGGGGGCGGAACCGTGCGACAGGCGGGCCGGGCGGAGCCGGGCGTAGGCAGGTGGCGCCGGGCGTAGGCAGGTGGCGCCGGGCGTAGGCAGGTGGCGCCGGGCGTAGGCAGGTGGCGCCGGGCGAGTGGAAGCCGCAGTTTGCCCGGGTCTTCCGCAAAGGGTGGTTTCGAGAGCCACGGGCCAGGGACTTTTTCGGCGCTATGGCAATGCCCCGCCCGGCGGGGCATTGTCATAGCGGCAGAAACCGGCCCCTCCCAGTCCGGCAGATGCCGCACTCGACCCCTCACGGTCCAGAGTCGCTGGGTGGTGCCGTCCGCGGTGAAAGTTGCCGCGGTTGGCACCCGGTTGAGCGCCGGAGCTCGGGTTGGAGTCGTTGAGTGGTGCCGTCTGCGGTGAAGTTGCCGCGGTTGGCACTGGGTTGACCGCTAGAGCAGGGGTCGGGGTCATTCGGTGGTGCCGTCCGCGGTGTATGTGCCGCGGTTGGCACCCGGTTGAGCGCTGGAGTTCGGGTTGGAGTCGGTGAGTGGTGCCGTTCGCGGTGAAGTTGCCGCGGTTGGCACCCGTTGAGCGCTGGAGCAGGGGTCGGGGTCATTCGGTGGTGCCGTCCGCGTTGTATCCGCGGTCGGCACTCAGGGCAGGGTCTTATCTGGAAGATCGCCTCAGCAATCCGGAAAGACTGTAATGGAAGGGCGCGCCTTCCTCGCCAGACGCAACCCCGAAGGCCGGGTTGACACCTACCTCCGAACCTTAACCGAACGGCATTGGCCCTATGGGGCTCTTCAGACCCGGGCCGGGCCCGGTTCCTCCAACGTGTTCACCATGGCCTGGGCGGCGTTGAACAGGTAGTCCCACAACATCATCTCGTATGCCGGAGGTAGCTGAAGCTCGTCGACGGCCACCCGCATATGCCGCAGCCAGTGGTCCCGCATGGTGGGTGTGACGGCGTACGGGAGGTGCCTCATCCGCAGCCGGGGATGACCCCGCTGTTGGCTGTAGGTGGTCGGCCCGCCCCAGTACTGCTCCAGGAACATCCGCAGTCGTACCTCTGCCGGGCCTAGATCCTGCTCGGGATACATCGCCCGCAGCTCGGGATCATCTGCGACTCCGACGTAGAAGCGATGCACGAGAGCTCGGAAGGTCTCGTGTCCACCGACCGCGTCGTAGAAGGTCTGCGCTTGTGGGGTGCTCACCGCTCAATCTTGACAGCCGACACAAACCGATGCCGACGCGGACTTGATGCTGAGATAGAGCAATGCCGGCCGACAAGATCCCCACCGCCGTCCCTCAAGCACTCCGTGCCCGGATCGCGGATGCGTTGAGCGACCTCCCGCTACATCGCCGCGAGCAATTCGTGCTGCGGGCGCAGCGGTGGTGGGCGGATCTGCGCGAGGCGGTGGGGGAGCTGTATCCCGATCCCGACGAGGTGGCCGGGCGCGCGCTGCTGGCCGCAGTGCGGGCCTTTGCAGACCGTCCCGACGACCTGCATGCCCTCGACGCCCGGCGCGTGCTGGAGCCGGACTGGTTCGAGCAACCGGCCATGGTGGGCTACGCCGCGTACGCCGAACGCTTCGCGGGCGCAGACGCCGGTCTGGCCGGGGTGGCGGAGCGGGTGGAGCACCTGCGGCGCCTCGGCGTCACCTACCTGCATCTGCGGCCGCTGCTGAAGCCGCGTCCCGCTCCCGACGACGATGGGTATGCGGTGGCAGACCATCGTGCCGTCAGGACGGAGCTAGGCACGGCCGACGATCTGCGCGCCTTGACCACTCGGCTGCGTGAGGCCGGGATCTGCGTCGGCACCCACCTGACGCTCGGCTACGTTGCCCGTGAGCACGCATGGGCGACCGCGGCCCGCGCCGGAGATCGGCATTATCGAAAGTACTTTCATATCTATCCCGATCGCACGGAGCCGGACGAGTTCGAAGCCACCTTGACGGCAGTGTCTCCGGGATTCGCGCCGAGCGCCTTCACGTACGACGAGGAACTCGACGGATGGGTCTGGACGACGTTCCACGACTATGAATGGGATCTGGCCTGGGACAACCCCGACGTGCTCATCGAGCTGGCGGAGGTCAGCTGCTATCTGGCGAACCTCGGCGTGGAGGTCGTGCAGCTCGATGCCCTCGGTTTCTTGTGGAAAAGACTAGGAACCACGTGTCAGAACCAACCCGAGGTGCACTCGATCGTCCAGGCATTGCGCACTGTGGTTCGGATCGCTTGCCCGGCAGTGATCTTCCTGGCCGAGCCGATCGTGCGCCCCGACGACGCCCCGGCCCTGCTGGGCACCGGATCACATTTCGGGAAGCTGAGTGATCTCGCCTACCACAACGCACTCATGGTGCATATCTGGTCGATGCTGGCCAGCCGCGATGCACGTCTGGCGGCGAGGGCTCTGGCCCGCATTCCTGCGATTCCGGCGTCGAGCACCTGGGTCACCTATGTGCGCAATCACGACGACATCGCCTGGGCCATCGAAGATCGTGATGCGGGCGCTGTCGGCGTGACGGGCCACGGCCATCGCGGCTTTCTCTCCGACTTCTATTCCGGCGATTTCGCGGGGTCATTCGCAGATGGCCTGGTGTTTCGATACAACCCGTTCACCGGCGACCGGCGCATCTCAGGAACCACGGCGAGCCTGGTGGGCCTGGGCGAGGCCGAGGCCACCGCGAACGACTCCGAGATCGACCTGGCGGTGCGCCGGGTGCTGCTGGCCTACGCGATCGTCATGGGCTTCGGCGGCATCCCGATGATCTGGTCGGGAGACGAGATCGGCGCCCTCAACGATGCACACTGGGGCGACGATCGCGTTCATGCCGACGACAATCGGTGGGCGCACCGGCCGCCCCTCGATTGGCAGCGGGTGGAGCTGATCGAGAACTCCACGGGCGAGCAGGCGCCCTCGCCGGAGCAACGGATCTGGGCGGGCCTGCGTCGGCTGGCACACGTGCGCGCGAGCCTGCCGAACCTGCACGCCCGGTATGCCTCACACGTGGTGGAGACTCCGGACTCCGGCGTGTTCGCCGTGGTGCAACACAATCCGGTGGGCACGCTGCTGTGCCTGCACAACGTGATGGAGCAGGCTCGCTGGGTGCCCTCGTGGTGGATCCGGCAGCAGGGGCTCGAGCCCACCTCGATGCAAGACCATCTGGGGATGGGTCCCATCCGCACCGACGACGGAGTGACGCTTGGTTCATACCAGTCGATGTGGTTGACGCCGCTCAAGGAATGACGGGCTGGGAAGACGGTTCGCCCAGGTAGCCAGAGCGGGTCGCTGGGGCAGCGGTGACGTCGCGCCGGTAGCGGGCACCGGCACCAGCTCGCGGTCGAGGCGGCCGAACAACGTGCTGATGGCATCGAGGACGTAGTTCCGGCGCACCCGCCAGGGGCTGCGTTGGCCCAGGTGCGGAAAGCTCTCGATCGAACGCTGAACGTAGCCGGACGTGAGGTTCAAGATCGGGCCCGGCGTCAGCCGGCCACGCGGCCGCGGCACCACGGCGTCGTAGTGCTTCCGGCGCAGGTACCTGAGCACCCGGCAGACCAGCCGGTGCGTGAGATCTGCGCGCAGCGTCCAGGAGTTGTTCGAATAGCCCATGGCGAAGGCGAAGTTCGGCAACCCCGTCATGAGCCCGCCTCGCCAGACGTACTGCTGGGACAGGTCCACGGGTGCGCCGTCCACGGACAGGGCGACTCCGCCGAGAGGCAACAGCCGCAGCCCGGTGGCGGTGACCACGATGTCTGCCGGCACCACGTCGCCCGAGGTCAGGCGAAGTCCCTCAGGCACGAAACCCTCGAGCCGACCCGTGACGACGTCGGCTCTGCCTTGGCGAATGACGCGAAAGATGTCCGCGTCGGGCGTCGCGCACAGCCGCTGATCCCAAGGGTTGTAGCTGGGGGTGAAGTGCTGTGTCACCAGCTCCCGGTCGCCGAGTTGGGCGGCCGCCCGCGACTGCAAGAACTTTGCGGCAGAGCCGGGCAGGCGCCTGCAGTACTCGTAAAAGCCGATGGAGAAGGCGAGATTCTTGAGGCGTATCACGCGATATGCAGCCTGCTCGGGGAGTATCGACCTGATCCGTCGCCCGACGGCGTCCTTGGCCGGCAACGCCCCGATCCAGGTCGGGCTGCGCTGCACCATGGTGACGTGCGCGGCAGCTCCCGGCCCGCTGAGCATCGCCGGCACGAGCGTGACAGCCGTTGCCCCGGAACCGATCACGGCCACTTGCTTGCCCGCGTAGTCGGCGTCGGCGGGCCAGAACTGCGGATGGAGCAGCTGGCCTTCGAAGGTCTCCAGGCCAGAGAACTGAGGGGTGTAAGGATTGTCGTAGTCGTAGTAGCCCGCGCACGAATACAGAAACTTTGCCGAAACGCGGTGCTCGGGAGTGCTTTCGGTGGCGCCGACGATCAGAGTCCAGCGTGCGGTGGAGGTGTCGAAGTCGGCGGAGATCACGCGACTCGAGTAGTGAATGTGCTTGTCGATGCTCCGTTCAGAAGCCAACTCCTGCACATACCCCAGAATGGCGGAGCCGTCGGGCAGGGTCGTGTCGTCCGTCCAGGGTTTGAAGACGTAACCGAGGGTGTACATGTCGGAATCGGCCCGCACTCCCGGGTAGCGGAACAGATCCCAGGTGCCACCGAGCCGGTCGCGCATCTCGAGGATCGTGTAGCTGAGCTCGGGCAGCACCGTCTGCAGCCGGTGGGCGGCGCCGATGCCCGAGAGTCCGGCTCCGATGATGGCGACGTCGACACGCTCTTCGCGCATACCCACCAGTGTGCGCTCCTTGAACGCGTGCGATCTTTGCGGGCTCGCGGACGAGGGTCCACGGTTTGACGTTGCGCGACTGGACAGAGCTTCGCGCCCATGCACGATGATCGAGTGTGACCACATCGTGGGTGCTGCACGTCGACCTGGATCAGTTCTTGGTGGCTGTCGAGTTGCTGCGTCGCCCCGACCTGATCGGCCGGCCCGTGGTGGTCGGCGGCCGTGGCGATCCGAGTGAGCGTGCGGTGGTGTCCACCGCCTCCTACGAGGCGCGGGAGTTCGGGGTCCGGTCCGGCATCCCGCTGAAGCTGGCCGCGCGACGCTGCCCCGATGCCGTCTTCCTGCCGGTCGATTTCCCGGTCTATGAAGCCGCCTCTGCCGAGGTGATGCGTACCCTGCGTGCGGTACCCGACGCCGTGGTGGAGGTGCTGGGTTGGGACGAAGCCTTCGTCGGCGTGCGCACGGCCGACCCGGAAGGCGTCGCTGCCCACCTGCAAGACGCGGTACTCGAGGCCACCGGACTGCAGTGCAGCGTGGGCATCGGCGACACGCTCGTACGCGCCAAGATCGCCACCGGGTTCGGGAAGCCTCGCGGCAGATTCCGCCTCACCCGCGACAACTGGATGGACGTGATGGGCCAGCGCCCTACCACCGCGTTGTGGGGCATCGGCAATCGCATCGGGGCGCGCTTGGCAGACCTCGGGATCGAGACCGTCCACCAGCTCGCAACCACCTCGGTCGACGAGCTGGTAGCGGCCTTCGGTCCGTCGAGCGGGCAGCAGCTGTCCAGGTTGGGACGTGGGGAAGGCCGGTCTCAGCCTGACGACACCCCCTGGGTGCCTCGAGCGCATGGTCGGGAGACGACCTACCAAACTGATCTCGTGGGGTCGGACGAGGTGGCGCGGGCATTGCGCGAGCTCGCCGAGCGCGTGGTGGCCGACCTTCGCGTCGAGGGCCGCCCGGCCGCGCGGGTGCATCTGAAGGCACGGTTCAAACCGTTCTTCACGTTCACCAAGGTGCGGAAGCTGGCCGAACCGACATACGAGGCAACGGTCATCGCCGAAACGGCGCTGCAGCTGTTCCTGGCTCTGGGCGACGATCGGCCGGTGCGCCTGCTCGGCGTGCGCGCCGAGATGGTGCCGCCGGACGGTGGTTACTGAGCAGTAACTTTTCGCGGGTAGCCTGGACGGGTGACTACTCGGCCCCGCACAGACGTAGAGCTGCCCACTGTCGCTTCCGTCGAGGCGACCTCTGCGGAACCGGAGTCCGAGGAGTCGCTCACCGCCCTGGGGCAGGGGCTGCGCACCGCGTGCGGGGGCCGTTACGGCCCTGCCAGGCAGTTGGCCCGGGCGGCCATTCCGCGCCGGCTCATGGTTCGAGACCCGGCTCAGACGATGGCCGAGGCCCGGGCCTGGACGATGGCGACCGTGCGCGAACTGAGCGGCTTCGGCTTGGCCGGCAGCGGCTTTCCCGTCGAATACGGCGGGCTCGACGACATGGGGCGTTCGGTCGTCGACTTCGAGATGTGCGCTCACGGCGATCTGTCGGTGACCATCAAGTCCGGAGTGCACTTCGGTCTGTTCGGCGGTGCGGTCACGAGTCTGGGCACCGATTGGCATCACGAGCGGTACCTGCGCGAGATCATCGAACTCAACGTCGTCGGCTGCTACGCCATGACCGAGTTCGGGCACGGCAGCGACGTCGCATCGCTGGAGACCACCTTGACCTACGACGAGCAGACTGACGAGATCGTCGTGCACTCTCCCACGGAGTCGGCCACCAAGAACTACATCGGCGCCGCTGCCGACGACGCCTGCCTCGCAGTGGTCTACGGCCAGCTCTTCGTCGCAGGGGAGCACCACGGGGTGCATGCCTGCCTGGTGCCGATCCGCGACGCCGTCGGCCGTCCGCTGCCGGGCGTGACGACGGGCGACGACGGAGTCAAGGGCGGCCTTGCCGGAGTCGACAACGGAACGCTCAGCTTTGAACACGTCCGGGTTCAGCGTCGGATGTTGCTCGACAGGTACGGCGGCATCACCGCAGAAGGGCAGTACGAAAGCCCGATCGCGAACAAGAATGCGCGGTTCTTCACGATGCTCGGCACGCTGGTGCGCGGACGCATCTGTGTCTCTGCCGGCGCGGGCGTGGCAGCGCGCAAAGCACTGTCGATCGCCACCCGCTATGCGCTGCGGCGTCGCCAATTCGCCGCACCCGGTAGGCCTGGTGACGTGTTGCTTCTGGACTACCGGGCGCACCAGCGGAAGCTGTTGCCCGCCGTCGCGTGCAGTTATGCGTTCAGCTTCGCGCTCAACGATCTGGTGGAGCGGCTCCAAGACCTGCACGAGCTGGCCGAGAAGGATCAGGAGGCTCAGCGTGAGCTGGAGACCCGAGCGGCCGGCCTCAAGGCCGTGGTCACGCGGTTCGCCAACGACACCATCCAGCTGTGCCGGGAGGCCTGCGGCGGCGCGGGCTATCTGGCCGAGAACGGCTTGACGGTGCTGCGCGCCGATGCCGACGTGTTCGCCACGTTCGAGGGCGACAACACCGTGCTGCTGCAACTGGTGGCCAAGGGGCTGCTCAGCAACTACAAGGAGATGTTCGGCGACCTCGACATGCGCGGCATGGTCGAGTTCGCTGCCAGGTCCTTCGGCGGACGCGTGGTGGAGTGGACGGCGGCGCGACCGTTGATCAACCGACTCGTCGGCGCCGCCGGAGGTCGGGACGAGCTCACGACCGTTCTCGACCGGGGTTGGCAGCTGTCGATGTTCGCCGACCGCGAAGAGCATGTGCTCGCGACGCTGGCCGCCCGGCTGCGCGGTGGCGGCCGGGGCAGTGACTCGTTTGCCGTGTTCAACGCGGCGCAGGACCATGTGCTGTTCGCGGCCAGAACGCATCTCGATCGGGTGGTGCTGGAGTCGTTCGTGGCCGGCATCAGCTCTTGCGCCGACGCCGACGTTCGCGCGGTGCTCGACCGGCTCTGCGATCTCTACGCCCTGTCGAGCCTGGAGGCCGACGCCGGCTGGTTCCAGGCCCACAATCGGCTCTCTGCCTCACGCGCGAAGCTGCTCACTTCGCAGATCAATGCGCTGTGTGCCGAGCTCAGGCCTGATGCCCTGGCCTTGGTGGAGGGGATGGGCATACCCGAACAGTGGCTCGCCTCGGCGATGCTGGTGGAGTCGAAGTGGACGCCGGGGCTGCCAACGCTCGTCGAAGTTCACCACCATAGTTGACCGAAGTGAGCGGGATGCTTCTTATGGAAAGCAGATTGGCACGACGCTCCGCTCCTGGTGCACCATATAAATTCAGGGCCATATCTCGAATTGCTTCAGAATTGAATCGAGTCAGATTGGGGGGAGGATCAGAATCGCGGCTCGGCCTTGAGTCGGAGATTCGGTGCGTATCTCTCTTCCGAACTGTCGTGCCTGCGAGGATGTGACATGAACGCTGCACATCAGGAAGGACGCACATGTCTACGTCGACCGATCAGGATCTCGCGGCGGTCTATCGCGATCTGCATGCGCATCCGGAGCTGAGCTTCGCCGAACACCGCACCGCCGGAATCGTCGCGGAACGGTTGCAGGCGAGCGGATACGACGTGACGGAGGGTGTTGGCTGAACCGGCGTCGTCGGCGTCCTCCACCGCGGCAACGGGCCCATCGTCATGCTGCGAGCCGACATGGACGCCCTGCCGGTCACCGAGGAGACCGGACTGCCGTACGCCAGCACATCGACCGCCCAGCTGGACGGCGCCGAGGTCGGCGTCATGCACGCGTGCGGCCACGACATGCACACGACGGCACTCCTGGGTGCCGCGGCGGCGCTCGCGTCCGACGACGGGTGGCAGGGCCGCCTCATTCTCGTGTTCCAACCCGCCGAGGAGCAGGGCACCGGGGCCCAGGCGATGATCGACGACGGCCTGATCGAGCGCTTCGGACGCCCGGTCGTGGTGCTGGGCCAGCACGTAGGCCCCCTGCTGGCCGGCGCCATTGGCCTGCGCTCGGGACCCGCATTCTCGGCGGCCGACACACTCAAGATCACGGTCCACGGCAAGGGCGGCCACGGCTCGCGGCCCGAGACGACCGTCGACCCTGTCGTGCTCGGGGCTTCGATCGTGACCCGGTTACAGACGGTGGTCTCCCGGGAGATCGCGGCGACGGACACCGCGGTCGTCACGGTTGGCTCCTTCCACGCCGGCAGCGCGCCGAACATCATCCCCGCCCACGCCGAGCTGGCGCTCAGCATTCGCACGTTCGAGGCCAAGGTGCGTGACAACGTTCTCGCGGCGATCGAGCGGATCGTGCGCGGCGAGGCGATCGCGGCGGGAGCAGAGCGGGAGCCGGAGGTCGAGCGGGTGCACAGCTTCCCGGCCGTCGTCAACGACGCCGCGGGCGTCGAGCGCGCGATCGCGGTGTTCGCGACCGATCTTCCGGAGGTGATGGTCGTCGACCCCGGAGTGATCACGGGTAGCGAGGACGTAGGCCTGCTCGCCTTGGCGGCGGATGCACCGTGCGTGTACTGGATCCTGGGCGGCGCTGATCCTGCCGCGTTCGCCGGCGCATCGGATATCGCCGATATCATCCGGGTCGTCGGCGAGCTTCCGTCGAATCACTCGCCGTTCTACGCACCGGTCATCGATCCCACCCTGGCGATCGGCATCCGAGCGCTGCATGCTGCCGCCCGGGATTGGCTGGGTGCCACGGGTCGGGGTGAAACCGAGGGCCGATAGGCCCCTGCGCCGACGGCTGGATGCCCGGGCGCTATCGGTCGCAGAGCAGCAGCAAGGTGAGCGAGACGAACGCGGCGCCACCGATGACGGCGATCGCCAGGGGCTGGCCGGCGATCAGGAACGCGAGGGCCGCCAACCCGGGGGCGCCGCCGCAGAGGACGAGTCCCCGCCACAGCCCGGGGACGAACGCGGCCAGTTCGACGCGGTCGGCTGGCGCGAGCCGTTCCGCCCACCAGCCGAGCCGTCCGGCGGCGTACGCGAGCGGAATCAGCCCGAGGGCTACCGGGTCGAGCGATCCATGCCCATTAGCCGCGATGCGCAGTCCGCTTACGACGATTGCCGCGTGCCGTGGCGGCCCTCAGACGGAGAGCCATGATGGCGGCCGCGGTCGTGACGATCGTCGGGCGACAAGGCCGGGCATGCCGAGTCGCTGCGCCGCGACGGGTCTGTAGCCTGGGGAATGACCATTCCGTCATGTTGTCGTCGCGGTGAGACGGAAGCGTAGGTCTGTGGGATGAGAATCTCGACAGAGTTCTTCACCTGACGGGTGAACACTAAACGACCTAAGGCTTTAGACCGTTAGTCGCCTTCACAATGTTGTGCCCGACTCAGGCCACCTGGACAGACCGTTTCGACAGGCCCATCCAGAACCCGTCGATGACCTCGGTGACCGGACGCTCGGGATCGGTGGCGGCGCCAAGGGTGACGAAGAGCGGCGAGAGGTGTTCCACGCTGGGGTGGGCATAGGGCATGCCGGGGGCTTGCGTCTGGTAGCGCATCAACTCGTCGATGTTGCCGGCATCGAGCAGTTCGCCGGCCCAGGCATCGAACTCGATCGACCAGCCGGGCGCGACGGCGTCCGGATCGGTCCAGTGCTCACGGGAGAGGAAGGGCAACCCGTGGGTGAGGAAGCCCGAGCCCATGATGAGGACGCCCTGCTCGCGCAGAGGGCGCAGCCGGGCACCGATCTGCATCAGCCTGGCAGGGTCGTGCGTCGGCATGCTCAGTTGCAGCACCGGCACATCACCCAGGGGGTACATGGCCATCAGTGGCACGAAGGCCCCGTGGTCGAGCCCACGGGAGGCGTGCTGATGCACGGGTTCGGTGTCGGGCATGAGGGCGGCCACCTGGCGGGCGAGCCAGGCTGCGTCGGGCGTGGGGTACTGGATCTCGTAGAAACGCTGCTCGAAGCCGCCGAAGTCGTAGACGAGCGGGGTGCCCTGGGCGCTGGCAGACAGCGACAACGGGGCGGCCTCCCAGTGCGCACTGACGATGAGCACGGCCTTGGGCTTGGGCAGGGCGGCGGCCCAGTCGAAGAGCTGGCCGAGCCAGAGGGCGTCATCGAGCAAGGGGGGAGCGCCATGCCCGAAGTACAGGGCGGGAAGCGTGCCCTCCTCCGGGCTCCATTGACGTTGGTTGGTGCTCAGCGGCACGGCTCGGGAGAGATGGTCGGCGTAGGCGTCAGAACGCAGGCGGCTCACGTTGATGCCAACGACGGCGACCCGGTGGCGATTCCGGGTTGGCAATACCCAATCTGGGTTCGTGGCCGCAATCACGTCGGCCGGTCGGACGCTATGCCCGACCGGCTGCAGCTCAACTGGTTTTGGTGGGGGGCTCGATGGCCCCGGCGATCTTCGCGCTGCTCGGCGGGGCGCCGTTGAACGGGAAGGCGATGCCGTCGGCCTTGAAGGCGGCGGTGATCCGCCGGCGCAGCTCCCGGGCGACCTTGACGTGTTGAGTGGGCGCCGTCTTGGCCACGACCCTCAGCACCACCCCGACGTTGGACATCTGCTCCACGCCCCACACCTCGGGCGGTTCTACGATCAGGTCCTTCCACTCGGGGTCGGCGGCCAGTTCGTCGGCCTGCTGCAACATCACCTTGGTGGCGCTCGACAAATCGGTGCCGTAGCCCACGGTGATGTCGACGACGGCGCGCGACCACCCCTGTGACATGTTGCCGACCTGTGTGATCTGGCCGTTGGGTACGTACCAGAGTGTTCCGCCTACGTCGCGCACCTGGGTCACCCGCAGACCCACCGATTCAACCGTGCCGACGGCGGCTCCCAGGTTGACCGCGTCGCCCACGCCGTACTGGTCTTCCATGATCATGAACATCCCGGACAGGAAGTCTTTGACCAGCGATTGGGCGCCGAAACCGATTGCCATCCCGACGATTCCGGCACTGGCCAGCAACGGCGCGATGTTCAGCCCGAGCTCGGACAGCACCATGAGAACGGTGACGACAAAAATGGTCCCAGTGGTGCCGCTGCGCAGCACCGTGCCGATCGTTCGGGCTCGTTGGGCTCTGCGCTGATATGCCAGGGGGGAGGCGTCGAACACCGAGCTTGCCCGCCGGCCGAGCCAGCTGCCGACCCGGTCTTCGCTGTCGACGTTCCGGGTGCCCCCGCCTGAGGCGACCTGCTCCACGATGCGCCGGATGAGCTTGTGCAACAGCCAGCGCAACACCACCGCGACGAGCACGATGAGCAGAATCCTCAGCGGCAGGCCCACGAGCAGCTCGGTCCAGGCGCCGATGGTGCTGCTGCCGGTGGTCGACGTCACCACCTGGCACAGTGCTGACCCGGTCTCGCACGCCTGGTGGGCTTCGGCCATCGGGGTGGCGGTGATGACCGGGACGGATGGAGTGCCTGTGGAGGAGGGGGCCAGAAGGGGGGCGGCGATGGCGAGGACGCTGAGATTCATGACATGACTAACGGTGCCTGTTCTCGACCCGGGAAGGAAATCCGGCACGCGTGAGAGCCCTCACGCAGGGTGCGTAGTCGCAGGCCCACCTCGTAGGACGGGCCCCCTTGGCTGGATGAGCTATTCCAACGGGTCGGGTGTCTGCGTGGGGTGCTGGTCCGGGCATGCCGTTCCGCGCTAGGTCGTTGAACTGTGACGTTGTTCGCTGGAGTGTCACCAAGCTGGCCACAGCTGGGCGAAGAACGTGACAGGTGGACGCGCGACACTGGCTCGGGTCTATCCCGGCAGGAGCAGCCTGGTCGGGCACAGCTGGGGGTGAGCCAGCCAAACCACCCGACGCGTCCGCGCGGTCAGGGGCGGTCGCCGGGTGGTCGGTTGCTGCTCCCGGCGCTTGGATGTCCGGAATCCGGCTCGCTTTGCTGCCGCGGGCTGGGGTTTTGTGCTCGGGCGACCGTCATCGGCCAGCGCTGGCGCCGGATTCCGGACACCGTCCGTATCTGACCTCGAATGAATCCTCGTGCTGACCGCCGTTATCTAGCGCAACGACCGCAGGAACCCACCGATCCGCCGCGCACTCGCCAACCGGCCACTGACAAATCTTGACTAGATCATCCAGGCGAGATCGGCAGACCGGTGTAGTGCGCCAGGAAAGCCAAAGAGTCTGCCGACAGCGCCACGGACTTTGACACTGCGCGCGCCCCGTGGCCCACCCCCACCTCGCGGCGTAGCAATATCGGTGCGTCGTCCAGCCCGGCGCTCGTGGCATGTTGCAGCGCCGCGCAGAGCTTGTAGGCATGCAAGGGATCGACTCGGGTATCGCCCGCGAACACGGTGAACAGAACGGCGGGATAGCGGGTCTGCGGCACCACGCGGTGATAGGGGGAGTACCCCAGCAACCAGCCCAGTTGCTCCGGGTCGGCCGCATCTCCGTACTCGCCTGTCCACGAGTCGCCGAGGCCGAACAACTGATAGCGCACCATGTCGAGCAAAGGCGCCGAGCAGACGACCCCGGCGAACAGCTGCGGCCACTGCGTGAGCGCCGCACCCACGAGCAACCCGCCGTTCGAGCCACCCTGGATGCCCAACCGGTCGGGCGTCGTCCAACCGCCGTCGATGAGAGTCGTTGCGGCAGCGTGGAAGTCGTCGAAGACGTGCTGCTTGTTGGCGAGCATGCCGTCGCGGTGCCAGGCCTCGCCCTCCTCGTTGCCGCCGCGCAGGCCGACCACCGCGTAGATGCCGCCGGCCTCCACCCACGCCAGCATCGAGGCCGAGTAGCCGGGCGTCATCGTGTGCCCGAACCCGCCGTAGCCGTAGAGGATGGTGGGCGCCGCGGCCAGCGGCAGGCCGTCCGGGCCCACCGCGTCGGCGCGGGCCAGCACGAACATCCGCACCGTCGTGCCGTCGGCACTCGTGAACGGCACCTGCTGGGTGTTGATCTCCGGCACCGCCACCTCAGCAGGTGGGGTGGCCCACACGGACACCTCGCGGGTGAGCCCGTCAAGGTGCAGCACCCGGAACGGGGTCGCAAAGTCGGTGTAGCCGAACCACGCCTCGTCGCCCCCTTCGGGGCGGCCCATCAGCCCTCCGGCGCTGCCGACGCCGGGCAGCCGGATCCGGCCGGTTTCGGCTCCCGTCACGGGGTCATGCGTGGTGATGGCCGAGGTGGCGTGCATCGTCCAGCCGGCCAGCAGGACGGGAGCCTGGCTCAGCCGGCCCCCATCGAGCACGAGGTAGTCGTCCAGCACCGCGTCGGGCCGCTCGCTCACCAGGTCGCGCCAGTGTTCCGGGCCAGGGGTGGTCGGATCGGTGACGGCAAGCCGTCCGCGCGGGGCCTCGAGATCGGTGAACACGTAGAGCCGGCCGTCGCGGCCCACCTGGGCGCCGGTGCGGGCGTCGGCGCCCACCACCACCTCCCGCAGGGCTGGGTGCTCGGGCCGGCTCGCCGACAGATCGGCCAGCCAGAGGTCGTTGCGCGGGTCGGTGCCCTCGGACGCCGACAGCGTCAGCCAGCGGCCGTCGAAGGAGACGGAGACGCCATAGTACGACGTCATGGCGCGACCGGCGCCGAAGATCTCCACGTCGTCGTCGGTTGGGGTGCCGAGCCGGTGCAGGTACACCCGACGGTGGTATTGCTGCTCGCCCTCGGGCACGTCCTGCGGCGGCAGTCGGCGCACGTAATAGAACGCCCGCTCGTCCCGCAGCCAGGCAACGGGGGAGTAGCGGGTGCGATCGATTGGACCGTCCACGAGCTCTCCCGTGGAGACGTCCATCACCCACAGGGTCGACTCTTCGCGCCCACCCACGGAGAGCTGGTAGGCGAGCAGGGCGCCGTCCTTGCTCGGCTGATAGGCGTCGAGGGTCGTGGCGCCGGTGGGGTCGATGGCCATGGGATCGAGCAGCACGCGTGGTGTGGCACCGGATTCGCTGACCAGCAACTGGGCGTGCTCGGCTCCGGGCAGACGCAGCATGCTGAACACCCGATCGGTCTCCGACCGGAACGTGGGCGCTCCGCGAAAGCCCACGTCCACGAGTTCGCGAACCCGATCGGCGAAGTGCTCGCGCGCACTCCACCGAGGCCGGTCTGCCTGCATCAGCGCCTCTTGGGCCGCCAACCACTCAGCCGACTCCTGACTCTGCTCGTCCTCGAGCCAGCGATACGGGTCAGCTACGGCAGCGATCGGAGTGGCCGGCGGTAGTGACTCGACAAGATCCTGTCGGCGGGCAGGTGGGTAGCCAGTCATCGGGCAACCCTAGTTCGGCGGTGATAGATCGCCACAAGCAGCAACACCACCCATTCGGGTGAGCCGCGGCACGACGAGTCAGGGGGGTGTTCGCAGCATTGCTTGATGAGAAGGCATGATGAATCCCATGCGGATCGGACTTCAGGTGTCGTCGTTCACATGGCCTGGCGGGTCGCAAGCCATTGGGGCGACGCTGGCCCGCGTGGCGCGCAACGCCGAAGATGCGGGGGTCGCCAGCTTCTGGGTGATGGATCATTTCTTCCAGATCGGGGTCAACGGGCCTCCCGAGCAGGAGATGCTCGAGGGCTATTCGACCCTCTCCTATGTGGCCGGGGTCACCGAGCGGATCGAGCTGGGCACGCTGGTCACGGGCGTGACCTATCGCCACCCCGGGCTGCTCATCAAGACCGCCACCACGCTGGACGTGCTCTCAGGTGGCCGGGCCTGGCTCGGCATCGGCGCCGCCTGGAACGAGGAGGAGCACGCGGGGCTGGGAGTGCCCTTCCCGCCGTTGAAACAGCGCTTCGAACAGCTCGAGGAGACGCTGCAGCTCGCGCACCGCATGTTCGAGGCCAAGGACGACTCTCCCTTCGAGGGCGCGCACTACCAGTTGCAGCGCCCGCTGAACTCGCCGCCGCCCGTGCGCCGTCCGCCGATCATGGTCGGCGGTTCCGGCGAGAAGAAGACGCTGCGCCTGGTGGCCCAGTACGCCGATGCGTGCAACCTGTTCGACTTCGGGCCCGAAGGAGTCGCTGCCAAGATCGCCGTGCTGAACCAGCACTGCGCCGACGTGGGCCGCAACCCCGACGAGATCGAGGTCACGGTGCTGTCGCGGCTGGCCCTGTCCAAGAGCGGGCGCAAGCGCGCCGACGGTGCCGAGACCACGTCGGTGGGCGAGGCCGTCGCCCGGCTGTCGGCACTGGGTGACGTGGGCGTCGACACGGTGATTCTCAGCCTCGGGCCAGACACGATCGAAGACGCGGTTTACCCGCTCGTCGCGGATCTGGGTCGCCAGCTCGCCTGAGCCTGGCAGGATGGGTGCGCCCGACCACCCGCAGTGAAACAGGAGATGCCCAGACGTGAGCGAGCAGACCTCTCGCCTGCACGAACTCGCCGGACGTTGTGGTGTCGCCACCGAATACTGGGACTGGCAGGGACGCCATGTCGTGGTGGCCACCGACACGATCGTCGCCGTGCTGGCTGCCCTGGGCCGTGCCGCCGGCACCGACGCGGAGATCGAAGCCAGCCTGGCGGCAGTCGACGACGAACCCTGGCGGCGGTTGCTGCCGCCCGTGGTGGTCACCGTGTCGGGCCGTTCAGACCACGTGCTGGTGCACGTCACGGATGGCGACTGGGTGCGGCTGCATGTGCGCGACGAGCTGGGCCAACGGCACGAGCTGACCCAGCTCGATCGATGGGTGCCCCCGCGCGAACTGGACGGTGTGCTGGTGGGGGAAGCCACCTTCGCGCTGCCTGCCGAGCTGCCGTTGGGTTGGCACACCATCATCGCAACCCTGGCCAGCGGGGAACACAGCTGCCCGCTCGTGGTCACCCCCGCCCGGATGGAACTGCCGACGGAGGCCTGGGGCACCCAGCGTTGGGGGCTCATGACCCAGCTGTACTCGGTGCGGTCGAAGCAGTCGTGGGGCGTCGGCGACTTCGCCGACCTGCGTGAGCTGGCAGCGTGGTCAGGGCGCGACCTGGCGGCCGACTTCATCCTCGTCAATCCGCTGCACGCCGCGGAACCCGTTGGGCCGATGGAGAATTCGCCGTACCTGCCGACGACGCGGCGCTTTGTCAACCCGCTCTACCTGCGGGTGGAGGACATCCGCGAGGCGGCCTACGTCACCAGCCGGCAGCGGGCGCAGATCGAGGCTGCCGCCGCCTCGGTGGCCGAGCTCACCAGCAGTGGCGCCCTGATCGATCGTGATACCGCGTGGGCGGCCAAACGCACCGCGCTCGAAGTCGTGTACACGGTGCCCCGCTCCGGAGCGCGCGAGGCCGCGTTTGCCGCATACCGGCATCTGGAGGGTGAGGGGCTCACTGGCTTCGCCACCTGGTGCGCGCTCGCCGAGCACTTCGGCCTGCCCCCGCAGGAGTGGCCCGCCGAGCTGCACGATCCGCACTCGGCTGGTGTCGCGCAACTCAAGCGCGACCTTGCCGATCGCATCCGGTTCTACCAGTGGCTGCAGTGGGTCGCCGATGAGCAGCTCGGGGCCGCGCAAGCCGAAGCCCGCACTGCGGGCATGCGTTTCGGTCTCGTGCTCGATCTGGCCGTGGGCGTGCACCCCGACGGTGCCGACACGTGGGTGTTGGGCAAAGCGCTCGCCAGCGGGGTGAGCGTCGGCGCGCCGCCCGATGCGTTCAATCAGCAGGGCCAGAACTGGTCTCAGCCACCCTGGCGACCAGACACCCTGGCGGAGTCGGCTTACGCGCCGTATCGCGACATGCTCCGTACGGTGCTGCGGCACGCCGGCGGGTTGCGGGTCGACCACGTGATGGGGCTGTTCCGGTTGTGGTGGATTCCCGAAGGCGCCAGACCAGACCAGGGCACCTATGTGCGCTACGACTACGAGGCTCTGCTGGGCATCATGTGTCTGGAAGCGCAACGGGCCGGTGCCTTTCTCGTGGGCGAAGACCTCGGGGTCGTGGAGCCGTGGGTGCGCGACCTGCTGGCAGATCGGGGGGTGTTGGGCACCTCGGTGCTGTGGTTCGAGCGTCATGAAGACTCCACGCCACTTCAGCCGGAGGAGTACCGCACGTTGTGCCTGGCCACCGTGACCACCCACGACCTGCCGCCGACCGCCGGCTATCTGGCCGGCGACCACGTCAGCCTGCGCAACGACCTCGGCCTGCTCACCCGCAGCGTTGAGGAGGAGCGCCTGGTCGACGCCGCCGAGCGTGAGGCGGTGCTGGGCTTGTTGCGTGCGCGCGGCCTCATCGACGAGCACGCCAGCGAGCAGCAGACCATCGACGCCCTCTACAAGCTGCTTACCTTCACCCCTAGCCGGCTGCTCGGGGTGATGCTCACCGACGCGGTGGGCGAACGCCGCACCCAGAATCAGCCCGGCACCGACAAGGAGTACCCCAACTGGCGCATTCCGTTGGCAGACGGGTTCGGTAGGCCGGTGTACCTCGAAGATCTGCGGGCCAGTGCCCGGGTGGCCGACCTGGCCGTCACTGTCTGCGGGCCGGACGAGCCGGCACCGTCGGTGGTCTAGGCGACCTGAACCTCCAGACGACCTGAACCTCTAGACGACCTGAACTGACGGACGGCAGGTCAGCCGCCCGTCAAGGGTGCGGGTTCTCGTCCACGTCCACGTCCACGGCTTGGATGGCCAGCGTGCGGCGCAGTTCGTCGGTGGCCTCGCTCACGAGCCGCGTCAACGCCGGGGAGGTGGCGCCGTTCTCCTCGAGCCAACGGTTGGCCCGGGTGAGCAATGCTGCGCTGGCCAGGCGGGCGGGGAAGAGACCCATGACGATCTGCTGCGCGATCTCGTTGGTACGTGAGTGCCAGACCTCGATGATCGAGTCGAAATAGGGCTCCACGTATGGCTCGAGCAGGGCGTGGTCGATCACCCGGCTGAAGCCGCCGATGACAGCCATCTGCACGGCGTTGGGCAGGTTGGACGAGCCGTCCATCAGCTGCGCCCACGCCGCCTGCTTGGCTTGCGGGGTGGGCAGCGCCGCCCGCGCGCCGGCGGCCTGGCGACGACCGGTCGCGGTGTCGTCGCGCTCCACCTCGGCGGCGATCTCGCTCTCGCCCGCCGCCCCGGCCACGACGAGGCCGAGCAACAGCTCCCACCGTAGGTCGGTATCGACGTTGAGCCCGCTAATGATCAGCGAGCCGTCGAGCAGCCCACGGGCCCAGTCGATCTGGGCGGGAGTGCGCACGAAGGTGGCGGCCGACTTCACGAGCTGCAACTGCTGGTCGCTGCCTGCGGGCACGTTCGAGGCGAGGACGATGAGCCGGTCAGCGGCCTCGTCGCGCGTCTGCTGGCGCCGAGCCGGTGCCACATACAGCGCACTGGCCGACTGCATCTGGCGCAGCAGCGACATGAGCACCGATGAGTCGGTCTCTGCCGCAACGTTTCCCAGCACAAGCTCGACGTAACGGCTCGGCGCCAGCTCGGCGTCGCGGGTCATGTCCCAGGCGGAGCCCCACAACAGCGCCCGGGGCAGCGAGTCGGTGAAGGACGCCAGATGTGCCACCGCGGTCGCCAGCGACGTCTCGTCGAGCCGGGTCTTGGCATAGGTGAGGTCGTCGTCATTCACGAGCAGCAGGTCAGGGCGCGGCTTGCCCGTCGCGGCCTCCACCGGAGTGGACTCGCCCACCACGTCGAGCTCGGTGCGCCACTGCCGCACCATCTTCGAGCCGTCGAGCTGATAGCCCGAGACCACTAGCCGGTGCGGGCGGAGCACCGGATGCGACTCCGGCGCCTGCTGGGTGACAACCAGGGACGTGATGACGCCGTCGTCCTCGGTGATGCCCGGACGCAGGGTGTTGACGCCGGCCTGCTCCAGCCAGACCTTGCTCCAGGCGGACAGGTCACGGCCCGAGGTAGCGGTCAGCGTCGCCATCAGATCGGCGAGTTCGGTGTTGCGCCAAGCGTGTTCGACGAAGTAACGGCGGATGCCCTCGTCGAAGGCCTCGCGGCCCACGTAGGCCACGAGCTGCTTGAGCACGCTGGCGCCCTTGGCATAGGTGATGCCGTCGAAGTTCACCTCGACGTCTTCGAGATCGCGGATGTCGGCCACGATCGGGTGCGTCGACGGCAGCTGGTCTTGCCGGTAGGCCCAGGCCTTCTCGAGCGTGGCGAACGTCGTCCACGCCGACTTCCACTTGGTTGAGTCCGCCATGCAGGCGGTGGAGGCGTATTCGGCGAACGACTCGTTCAACCACAGGTCGTTCCACCAGCGCATGGTGACCAGGTCGCCGAACCACATGTGCGCCAGCTCGTGCAGGATCGTCAGCGCCCGGCGCTCCACGATGGCTTCAGTCGGGGTGGAACGAAAGACGTAGCTTTCGGTGATCGTGACGGCGCCCGCGTTCTCCATGGCACCCGCGTTGAACTCCGGGACGAAGATCTGGTCGTACTTCTCGAAGGGGTACGCCTTGGCGAACTGCTTCTCGAAATGCGCGAAGCCCTGTTTGGTCACGTGCATGACCTCGGTGGCGTCGAGGTGCTTGGCCAGGGAGGCCCGACAGTACACGCCCAGCGGGATCTTCTGGCGGCTACGGCTCGTGACGGTGCCCGTGGCCCCCGCGTAGGGGCCGGCAATGATGGCCGTGACGTAGGTCGGCAGCACCGGAGTGGCGGCGAACCGCCAGGTGCAGGTGCCGGAATAGTCGATCGTCTCGGGCTTGGGAGTGGGTGAGTTCGACACCACGAGCCAGTGCTCGGGGGCCCGCACCGTGAATCGGAACCTCGCCTTGAGGTCGGGCTGATCGAAGCAGGCGAAGACGCGCCGGGCGTCGGCCACCTCGAACTGCGAGTACAGATACACCTGGTTGTCGACCGGGTCGACGAAGCGGTGCAGGCCCTCGCCGGTGTTCATGTAGGCGGCGTCTGCGTCGACGATGAGCTGGTTGTCGGCAGCCAGGTCCGGCAGGGCGATCCGGGCTCCGTCGAAGACCTCCGCCGGGTCGAGTTCGGCGCCGTTCAGCCGTACGGCGCGAACCGTGGGCGCGATGAGATCGATGAACGTGGAGGTGCCGGGCTCGGCGCAGGTGAAGCGAACCGTGGTCGTCGAGGTGAAGGTCTCCTCACCTGCGTCGAGGTCGAGGTACACCTCGTAGTCTGTGACAGTCAGAAGTCGAGCGCGCTCGCGCGCCTCGTCTCTGGTCAGATTGGTCTCACCCACGACACTTGCCCCTTTATGCACAAATTCGGAGATGAAGGTCATCTCCGAGAACCCCACGCGACACACGTCACTCGTGAGTCTCCGCGAGCCTATCGTCCGCGCTGCGGAGCGCAGGAAAGGAACATGAAGCATGGCTGAAAAGGTGGATTTCTGGTTCGACTGCACCTGCCCCTGGGCGTGGATGACCTCCCGCTGGATGGGTGAGGTCGAAAAGATCCGCGACATCGAGGTGGTCTGGCATCCGATGAGCCTTGCCGTGCTCAACGAGGGCCGCGAGCTGCCCGAGGACTACGCCGCCAAGATGGAGGCCGCCTGGCTGCCGGCCCGGGTGGTCACCGCCGCGCTGGTGGAGCACGGCCAGGACGTGGTGAAGCCGCTCTACGACGCCATCGGCACCCGCATTCACCCGGGGGGCGAAAAGGATGACCTGCGTGCCGTCGTCGTGGCCGCACTCGACGAGGTGGGCCTGCCCGCCGACCTGATCGACGCCGCCGACGGGCGCTACGACGAGCAGTTGCGGGCCAGTCACGCAGACGGCATCTCCCGAGTGGGCCAAGACGTGGGCACTCCGGTGATCGCGCTCGCCGACACCGCCTTTTTCGGACCGGTCGTCACTCCCGCACCCAAGGGCGAGGCTGCCGGCAAGCTCTGGGACGGCGTCCTGCTCGTCGCCCGCACGCCCGGCTTCTACGAGCTCAAGCGCACCCGCGACGCGCGTCCCTCCTTCGAATAAGGCCCACCGCGGCTGAGTCGCTCGCGGAGCAGTCCGGGCCATTCGGTCGGGCCTGCCCGGCTCGGTCATTGCCCGGCCGGGAGCTTTCGGGGAAGCGGGTGACTGCTACTACGTTGTGCTCATGGAACGGCGTCGACCCCGCACGAGTGCATGGGTGCGTCGTCTCGACCGAGCCCTCACCACACCGCAGGAGCAGTTGATCCTGCTCACCGGGGCAACCCTCCTGTTGGCCATGCTGAACATCTTCTTCGGCTCGATCGTGTCGCTGTCCAGCTTGGTGATCGTGCTCATGGCCGGCGGCTTCTGGCTGCGGGTGCGCGCGTTGGTGCTGCTCATGCTGGTAGTGGCCAGCGCCATGTTCTTCGTCAGCGGAGTGCTCTCGCACCCGCCGACGTTGGGCACCTGGCTCGTGATGGGTGTTGCGGCGGTGATGCTGCTCTCGTTCGCGCGCAGCCGCGAACGGTTGGGCGTGCAGGGCATAGCGGGCGAGGCGATGCTGATCGACCTGCGCGACCGGCTGCGGGCGCAGGGCGCCATCCCGCCCCTGCCGGCGCCGTGGACAGTGGAGACCACCCTACTGCCGGCCTATGGAGACTCGTTCTCCGGCGACTTCCTGGTGTCGTCGCTATCTCGCGATTCGAGCACACTGCGGCTGGCCCTGGTCGACGTCTCGGGCAAGGGCCAGGCGGCCGGCACCCGGGCGCTGCTGCTGTCGGGTGCCTTCGGGGGTCTCATCGGAGCGCTGCCGTCCGGTCGGTTTCTCAGCGCGGCCAATGCCTACCTGCTGCGCCAACGCTGGGACGAGGGATTCGCAACCGCCGTCCATTTCAGTCTCGACCTGCCCTCCGGCAACTATCGCGTAGCCACGGCCGGCCACCCCCCGGCCGTGCACTACCACCGAGGCTCAGGCTGGTGGGAGGTGCTGCGTACCGAGTCGGGCCCGGCACTGGGCATCATGGATCGGAACGACTTCCCCGGCATGCACGGTGTGCTTGGCCCCGGAGACGCCCTGATGCTGTACACCGATGGGGTGATCGAGCGGCCCGGCATCGACGTCGACCTCGGTATCGACAACCTGCTGGGTCAGGCAGAACGATTGGTTCAGCAGGGATTTCCGCCCGGCTCGGCGCATTGGCTGGTGGAGGCGGCCACCAGCGACGAAGGCGATGACCGGGCCTTGGTGCTGATCGTCCGGCACTGAGGGGACCTGGTTCGACCATTGGCGCCCTTGGCGTCTATCCTTGCCGGGCTGACCGCATCACGAGCGGGCTTTCGTGGGATTTCACGAGCGAGCAGGTTCGTGAGCGACTAGAGTTCACGAGTTCGCAAAACGGTCACGCGGGTGTAGCTCAATGGTAGAGCCCCAGCCTTCCAAGCTGGTCATGCGGGTTCGATTCCCGTCACCCGCTCCATGCTGTGAGAACGCTGACGCAAGCTGCGTCATCGATCCACCCGCTGTCCCGAGCGGAACCGTGACTCATGGATCGAAGACGTTGCTGTACCGATCCAACTCAGTGTGACCGATTAAGCGGGTCTGCGGCGCGCCTTCGGGGCTGGCCGCGCGGGGGCCATCTACGCTGCGCTGCGTGCGACTCACCCCCTCGATCTGTTGGCGCGTGGCTGCGGCCGCTGCAGTGCTCATGCTGGCCAGTTGCGCCGGCACTGCCGGTTCCTCGTCCACAGGGTCGGGTTCGCGGACGGCATCGGCTGCCGCGGGTGCCACCTCAGGCACCGCTAGCACTGCTGGGGGCGGCAAGGGTGGCACGTTCACGCTGGCCCTGGCCGGCGATGTGCACTTCACCGGCCGCACGGCGAAGTATCCCGCCGATCCCGCGCCCATGGCTGCGGCGCTCAAGCCATTGGCGGACGCCGACCTGGCCGTGTTGAACCTGGAGACGGCGATCACCGACCGCGGCGCCCCCGAACCCAAGCAGTTCCACTTCCGGGCGCCGGCCACTGCCCTGAATGCCCTGCAGCAAGCCGGGATCGACGCGGTGTCGATGGCCAACAACCACGGGGTCGACTACGGAGCTCAGGGGCTCGCCGACTCTCTGGCCGCTCAGGCGAAGAGCCCGATCCCCGTCATAGGTATCGGCCCCGACGAAAATGCCGCCTTTGCCCCCGCCATGCTCACCGCCAAGGGGCACAAGGTAGCCGTCATCGGGGCCACCCAGGTCAATGACCGCACCATGCAGGCCTGGTCTGCCACCGCCACCAAGCCGGGAGTCGCCTCCGCGCGCGACGTCACCCGGCTGACCCAGGCCGTGCGTGCGGCGCGTACGCAGGCCGACGTCGTGGTGGTGTTCCTGCATTGGGGCGTCGAGCGGATGCCCTGTCCTTCAACGAATCAGAAGTCCCTGGCCAGCGAACTCGCGGCGGCCGGCGCCGACGTGGTGGTGGGCTCGCACGCCCACCGCTTCCAGGGAGCAGGCTGGACCGACGGTGGGACGACCTACGTCGACTACGGGTTGGGCAACTTCGTCTGGTGGCTTTCGAATGGCAAGCCCGCCATCTCTACCGGTGTGCTAACCCTGACTCTGGACGGGCGCCGCACCACCAAAGCCGACTGGACTCCGATGCTGATCGGCTCCGACGGCCTGCCACACGTGGCTGAGGGGGTGGCGGCCACGAGCGAGTTGGCCGACTGGAACAAGGCCCGCGATTGCACTGGGTTGGCCGCCACGGCGAGCTAGGTGAACGTGGCCTGAAGGGTCCTGGCGGCCGGCGCGCGTCTGGCGCAACCACGCGTTATGGGCGATTTCTAACGGAGCCATGGGTGGGGGCTTTCGGCACTGTGACGATGCCCCGCCAGGTGGGGCACCGTCATGGGCGTCGCTACCCTCCAACCAGAAACGTGGCAGTACTGAGAGGTCTGGTGCGAGTGCTAGGTCGTTGGATGGTGCCAACTGCGCGAAAGTGTTCGGCCGCACCCTGCCCGGTGTCGCTCTTTACGCGTCGCGGCGAAGAATCTGCCGGCCCAACGGTTCCCGCGTGCATGCGGCGGCCCCGGAGAAGGCCAGGATGCTGGCCGGGCAAGGAGGTATAGGCTGAGCGCTGGCAAGAATCGCCTGACGCACGATGTCCTGATTCGCGGTGCACGACTCGCCGAGAGCTGTGGGATATCGGCGACCGAGTTCGATTGTGATCGTGACAGTGTTGTCTTGCCTGCGTTGTCGTCGAGGCGGTGTCGTCTCGACGTGGCGTGAGTTCGTCGGCAACGGGGTGTGGCGCAGCTTGGTAGCGCGTCCGCTTTGGGAGCGGAAGGCCCCCGGTTCGAATCCGGGTACCCCGACAGAATCGGCACACCCCCACATCTGGGGGCGTGCCGATGCTTGAATCAGCCCGACTGCGTCGAGCTTGGCCGAGCTTTCTATCGTCCCGAGGTTCGAGCCGGGTCGCGCACCGGGCTAGGATGGGCGGCTGTTGTCCTGTCGATCGTGGCTACTGGGCCTGCCCTGCGCCACCCGGCATCGAATCGGGTCCGATCGGATCACCTCGATGCCCAGCGGTCGCGAATCACCATCAGTCGCAAATCATTGGAGCAGTGCGTGAAGAGCGAGGTTGAGACCCTCAGCCCAACCCGAGTGAAGCTGACCGTCGAAGTGCCCTTCGAGGAACTCAAGCCGAACATGGATGCGGCCTACCGCTCCATCGGCCAGCAGGTCTCGATTCCCGGGTTCCGCAAGGGCAAGGTGCCTGCCCGCATCATCGACTCCCGCGTGGGCCGTGGCGCCGTGTTGCAGGAGGCCATCAACGACGCACTGCCCGACCTCTATGGCAAGGCCGTGGAGGAGGGAGACCTCAAGCCACTCGGTCAGCCTGACCTCGAGATCACGGACGTGCCCGACCCGGCCAAGGGCGGCGACCTCAAGTTCACTGCCGAGGTCGACGTCCGTCCGCAGATCACGCTGCCGGAGTACTCGAGCCTCACCGTGCAGCTCGACTCGTTCGAGGTCACCGACGACGACGTCCAGGCGCGCCTCGACGACCTGCGGGAGCGTTTCGGCACGCTGGTGGGCGTCGATCGGCCGGCCGCCGACGGCGACTTCGTGTCGATGGACCTGGCCGCCCGCATCGGCGAGGAGGAGATCGACTCCGCCACCGGCCTGAGCTATCAGGTGGGCTCCCGGCAGATGCTCGACGGCCTCGACGAGGCCCTCATCGGCCTGTCGGCCGGGGAGGAGACCACGTTCGAGGCGGCGCTGGCCGGCGGTGAGCGCGCCGGCGAGACCTCGCTGATTACGGTCAAGGTCACCGCCGTCAAGGAGCGGGAGCTGCCCGAGGCCGACGACGAGTTCGCCGAACTTGCTTCGGAGTTCGAGACCATCGCCGAACTGCGCGACGACTTGCGCCGTCAGTCGGAGTCGCAGAAGCGTTTCCAGGTCGGCCTCGGCGCTCGTGACAAGGTGCTCGAGGCTCTCCTGGAGGCTTGCGACGTGCCGGTACCGGAGAAGGTCGTGGAGGCCGAGGTGCACGCGCACCTCGAAGGTGAAGACCGCCTCGATGACGAAGAGCACCGCGGTGAAGTGACCGAGGAGGTCTCGCAGGCACTTCGCACCCAGCTCGTGCTCGACGCGGTTGCCGACGCCGAAGACGTCACGGTGGAGCAGAACGAGCTGATCGAGTACCTCGTGCAGCAGGCCCAGGCATACCAGATCAGCCCGCAGGAGTTCGCCAACCAGGTTGCCTCTGCCGGCCAGATGCCGGCCATGATGTCGGAGATCCGGCGTCGCAAGGGTCTGGCCGCGGTGCTCGAGGCCGCCACCATCACCGACGCCGACGGCAACGTCACCACCATCGACGAGCTGCTTCCGCGGCCCATCGGTGCCGACGACCTCGACGAGGACGAGTCGGCCGGCGAGGACGTCGCCGCCGATGAGGTCGCGGCTGACGAGGTCGAGGCTGACGTTGTCGAGACTGATGAGGTTGAGACCGACGGTGCCGAGGCTCCGGCCGCTGACGAGATCGCCGCAGAGGCCGAAGGCAAGGCCGACACGCAAGACTGAGCATGAGCCTGACGCCCATCGCCTGGGACGACACGACGGCCGAGCTGCTGCTTCTGGATCAGACGCAGCTGCCGGCCGTCGCGTCGTATCGGCGGGTCGGAAGCACTGCCGAGCTGATCCGGGCCATGCAGGAGCTGGCCGTCAGAGGCGCCCCGGCGCTGGGTGTGGCTGGTGCTTTCGGCGTAGTGATCGCCCTCGACGAGGGCGCGCGGCTCGGCTGGAGTCGGGACGAGATCGACCAGGCGATCGAGCGGGTGCGGCAGGCGCGTCCCACAGCTGTGAACCTGGCCTGGGCGATCCAACAGCTGCAGGCGCTCGTCCCATCCGGACGCGCCGCGGTGCTGGCCGCCGCACGCCGGCTCATGGCCGACGGCGAGGCGGCCAATCGTGAGCTCTCCCGGCGGGGTGCCGACTGGTTGCTGGCGCACTGCGCACGCCGACCGCTCCGGGTGCTCACCCACTGCAACGCGGGCTCGTTGGCCACCTCGGGGTGGGGCACCGCGCTCGGGGTGATCCGCGAGCTGCACGCGCGGCAGGCGGTCGAGTTGGTTTACGTCGATGAAACGCGTCCCCTGCTGCAGGGCTCACGGTTGACGGCCTTCGAACTGGCGCACGAGGGCATTGCGCACCTCGTGCAGGCGGACAGTGCGGCCGCGTCCACGATCATGGGTGGGCTCGTGGACTGTGCTGTCGTGGGTGCCGACCGGATCGCCGCCAACGGCGATACCGCCAACAAGATCGGCACGCTCGGAGTGGCCCTGGCTTGTCGCGAGGCGGGTGTGCCGCTGCTGGTGGCGGCGCCCTGCTCGACGCTCGATCTGAGCGTGGCTGACGGCGCTGGGATCCGCATCGAGCAGCGCGACCCGGACGAGGTCACGGTCATGGCCGGCACAAGGCTGGCCCCGAAGACGTCCCAAGGCTTCAACCCGGCCTTCGACGTCACTCCCGCGCGCCTGGTGAGTGCGATCGTCACCGAGCGCGGCGTCGCCGAGCCTGCCGAGGGCGACGACGTGCGTGCCATCGCCGGGTGCTGAAAGACCCGCGCCGGCAAGGCTTGTGCCAGGTGCCGGCGTCCCAGACGATCACGTCCCCAGAAAGACCCGCGCGGGCAAGGCTTGTGCCGGCAAGACGTGTGCTGACGAGGCGGGGCTGACGGCCCGGCTCAGGCTTCGATGATCCGGTGTGCGAACTCCATCGGAAAGGTCGTGGACGTGTCGCCCGCCATCAACAGCCGGTAGGTCATCGCGGCGGCCTCCTCCAGGTTCAGGGCCCTGCGCAGTGCCATCTCCACGGTGTCAGCCACCGTCGAGCATCCGTGGTGGGCCAGGACGACCGCGTTGCATCCGTCGGCGACGGCTTCGGCTGCCGCAGTGGCGAGCTCCTGAGAACCGGCGGGGGAGAAGGCAACTCGCGCCACCGATCCCAGGTAGAAGGCGTGGTCGAGGGTGGTGCGGCGAATCGGGTGGCCCAGCATGTCCACCAGCAGCACGTGTTGGGGATGCAGGTGCACCACGGCCCCCACGTCCGGGCGGCGCAGGTAGGTCTGCTGATGCAATCTCCATTCCACGGAGGCTCTCCGCGGCTGCGCCCCACCGGCTCCGCCGGCCAGGCCGGCCTTGGTTGCCTGCTGGTCGCGTGCCTGCTGGCCGGTTGTCTGCTGGCCGGTTGTCTGCTGGTGAGTTGTCTGCTCGACGGGGGCGCCGACGGCCGGGCCCCGGTCGCCCCCGTCGAGGCCCAGGAGCTGGAAGTCCATGGGCGTCAACCGGTCGAGCCAAGTGCCGGTGCGGGTCACGGCGAAGGCGTCGGTGCCCGGCACCCGTACCGATAGGTTGCCGCCGGAGGCCTGCACCAGCCCGGCCCGAACCACCGTCCGTCCGGCGTCGATCAGCTCGTCGAGTAGAACCGCGAGCTGTTTGTCGGGACTGGCCTGCTGCGAGCTCATCGAGGCAGCCAAGCACCCGCCCGGCTGCACCGTCCAGCTCAGGCCGTCCAAGCCCGGCCCAGCCCCAGGTCGTCGGACTGTCACGTTGTTCATCGGGGTGTCACCAAGGTGGCGACGGATGGGCGAAGAACGTGACAAGTGGACGCGTGATCGTGGCGAGGTGGCGATGGCGGCTGGCTCTCTCGGGCGGAAAGCTCATGTGGCCCCTGTCCTTGCCCTCCAGCCCAGCGTCAGGCCGAGCCTGCCTGCGCCCACAGCGAACACTTGGCGAATGCGGGAGTGCGCCGTCGGTGCCCCGCGTTAGGGTCGCTGCAATCGAAAGTGACGCCTTGGCTGGCGTCGGTCGACAGTCGGTGCGGGGCTCGGGGCCCACGCCGACCTCACCGCACCACGCCGGGGCGTCGAACGATACGGAGGCACATCCACGTGAGCGAGAAGAACAGCGCCGGCCTGTCGGTGGGCGCCTCTGGCGAGGTCGTCGGTCGGGGCCCGTCCGGCCCGATGGGCCTCGACGACCACATCTATCAGCGCCTGCTGCGCGAGCGGATCATCTGGCTGGGCTCAGACGTCCGCGACGACAACGCGAACGCCATCTGTGCGCAGATGCTGCTGCTAGCGGCAGAAGACCCTGAGAAAGACATCTGGCTCTACATCAACTCGCCCGGCGGTTCGGTCACCGCGGGCATGGCCATCTACGACACGATGCAATTCGTGCAGCCCGACGTGGCCACCGTGGCCATGGGCCTGGCCGCCTCGATGGGGCAGTTCCTGCTCTCCTCGGGGGCCAAGGGCAAGCGTTACGCCACACCGCACGCTCGGGTGATGATGCACCAGCCGTCGGGTGGCTTCGGCGGCACGGTCACCGACATCCGCATCCAGGCCGAGCTCATCAACAGCATGAAGCGCACCCTCACGGGGCTGACGGCTCAGCAGACGGGCCAGACCGTCGAGCAGATCTCGAAAGACAACGACCGCGACCGTTGGTTCACGGCCGACGAAGCCAAGGAATACGGCTTCATCGACCACGTCGTGCTCAACGCAGCTGACGTCGCCGGTGGCGGCGGAACCGACGCCTGACGACCTGAGACCAGGAGAGACCTCACGATGATCAACACCCCTAGGTTCGAGTCGCACGGCGGTCTGCAGGTGCCTTCGAGCCGCTACATCCTGCCTCAGTTCGAAGAGCGCACGGCCTACGGCTTCAAGCGGCAAGACCCCTACACCAAGCTCTTCGAAGACCGCATCATCTTCCTCGGTGTGCAGGTCGACGATGCCTCGGCCGACGACATCATGGCCCAGCTGCTCGTGCTGGAAAGCCAGGATCCCGACCGCGACATCATCATGTACATCAACTCCCCGGGCGGCTCCTTCACGGCGCTCACGGCCATCTACGACACCATGCAGTACATCCGCTCCCAGGTGCAGACGGTGTGCCTCGGCCAGGCTGCCTCGGCGGCTGCCGTGCTGCTCGCCGCAGGCACTCCGGGCAAGCGGCTGGCGCTGCCCAACGCGCGGGTGCTCATCCACCAGCCGGCCCTCGGCGGCCAGGGCACTTACGCCCAGGCCTCCGACATCGAGATCCACGCCAACGAGGCGCTGCGCATGCGCACCTGGCTCGAGGAAACCATCGCCAAGCACTCCAAGCGCTCCGTCGACGAGGTTCGCACCGACATCGAGCGCGACAAGATCCTGACTGCGCAGCAGGCACTGGAGTACGGTCTGGTAGATCAGATCCTTGAGAGTCGTAAGTCGACTGACTGAGGTGTTGGCCTGGGTGACTGGCCTCCGGTCACCCAGGCAGTGACACGCCGGGTCCGGGGCTGACACCGGGGCCCGGGTAGTGTCAAATGGTCTTGGGCAGGCTCGACGATCGAGGCGCTGGCGAAAGGAAATTGGCCGTGGCACGAATCTCCGACGGGGCTGACCTGCTCAAGTGTTCTTTCTGCGGAAAGAGCCAGAAGCAGGTCAAGAAGCTCATCGCCGGGCCTGGCGTGTACATCTGCGACGAGTGCATCGACCTCTGCAACGAGATCATCGAGGAGGAGCTCAACGAGGGCTCCGAGTTGGGCCTCGTAGAACTGCCCAAGCCACGTGAGATCTTCGATTTCCTCGAGCAGTACATCATCGGCCAAGACGACGCAAAGCGCTCGCTGTCGGTAGCGGTGTACAACCACTACAAGCGCATCCAGGCGGGGGAGTCTGCCAAGAAGGGCGAAGACGGCGTCGATATCGCCAAGTCGAACATCCTGCTCATCGGCCCCACCGGCTGCGGCAAGACGTACCTGGCCCAGACCCTCGCGCGGATGCTCAACGTACCGTTCGCCATTGCTGACGCCACCGCGCTCACCGAGGCCGGATACGTAGGCGAAGACGTCGAGAACATCCTGCTCAAACTGATCCAGGCGGCCGACTACGACGTCAAGAAGGCCGAGACGGGCATCATCTACATCGACGAGGTAGACAAGATCGCCCGCAAGTCTGAGAATCCGTCGATCACGCGCGACGTCTCGGGTGAGGGGGTGCAGCAGGCACTGCTCAAGATCCTCGAGGGCTCCACGGCCAGCGTGCCGCCCCAGGGCGGGCGCAAGCACCCGCACCAGGAGTTCATCCAGATCGACACCACCAACGTGCTGTTCATCGTGGGCGGCGCGTTCGCCGGCCTCGACGAGATGATCCAGAACCGAAAAGGCAAGAAGGGCATCGGCTTCGGTGCCAACCTGCACTCGCCCATGACCCAAGAAGACGTCTACGGCGAGGTCATGCCCGAAGATCTCATCAAGTTCGGGCTCATCCCAGAGTTCATCGGCCGGCTGCCGGTGATCACCACAGTCTCCCCACTCGACACGCCCGCTCTGGTACGCATTCTCACCGAGCCGCGCAACGCGCTCATCAAGCAGTACCAGAAGATGTTCGAGCTCGACGGGGTGGAGTTGGAGTTCACCGACGACGCCATCGAGGCAGTGGCCGAGCAGGCGATCCTGCGTGGCACCGGGGCCCGGGGCCTGCGTGCCATCATGGAAGAGGTCCTGCTCCCGGTGATGTTCGACGTGCCCTCGCGCTCCGACGTCGCCCGCGTCGTCATCAACCGCGAGGTAGTGGGCAAGAACGTGCTGCCCACGCTCGTCCCCCGGGACGCCCCCACTCGAGCCAAGCGTCAGCCCCGCGGCAAATCCGCTTAACGCGGCGCTCGGGCACGCACTGGGCGGCGTTGTCGTCGCTCAACGTGGCTCCGCCACGCCCTCGCTCCTCCGCCTTGCCCAGCACGCACCCGAGCACCGCTGCCCCCTCGGGGCAGGCAGGCGCCGGGGCGGCTTGTCGTCAGTCGACGTGGCTCCGCCACGACTCCTCCTCCGCCTTGCCGGGTACCCAGCCGGGCGCCACTGGCATTCAGCATGCAGCTAGACCTCTGTGGCGCTGCTGCCATCGACGGCGAAGAACTCCGGATAGCGCGGTTGCCACATCCGGTCGTAGATGTCTCCCACCGGGTCGTCGAGGATGAGCTCTGCGACGCCGTCCAGTTCAGCGGCCTTGGCCACCGCGATCGCGACAGTTGCCGACACGAGCCTTAGGTCGGCCATGCCTGGCAGCAACGCGGCCCCGGGCCGGAAAGCGTTGGCCAGGCCGGCCAGCGCCTCGGCGGAGGCGGCGATCATCCGGTCGGTCACCCGGTTCGCGCGACTGACGGCAACCCCGAGGCCCAGGCCCGGGAAGATCAGCGCGTTGTTGGCCTGCGCGATCCGGTACAGAACGTTGTCGTAGCGCACCGGTTCGAAGGGACTGCCGGTTGCCACCAAGGCGCGGCCTTCGGTCCAGGTCAGCAGGTTCGCGGGTGTCGCCTCGGCGCGGGGTGTGGGGTTAGACATCGGCATGATGATGGGCCGCTCGCAGTGCGCCGCCATCTCCTTGACGATCTCCTCGGTGAAGGCACCACCCGCGGTGGAGGTTCCGATGAGAATCGTGGGTTTGACGTTTCGCACGACCTCCAGCAGTGAGATCCGGTCGGTATCGGCCACGTTCCACGAGGCGACGTCGTCGCGGCTGCGGGCGTAGGGCCGCTGATAGTCGAGCACCTCCTGGTCGTCCAGGAGCAGGCCGGTGATGCCGAGCGGGTAGAAGCGCGAGCGCGCATCTTCAGGGGTCAGGCCATGCCGCACCATCGTCTGGTAGAGCAGGTCGGCGATGCCGATGCCCGCCGTGCCCGCACCGAACACCACCACGCGCTGCTGTTCCAGCTTCGAGGCTGTGACGTTGATTCCGGCCAGCGCAGCCGCCAGGGCCACGGCAGCCGTGCCCTGGATGTCGTCGTTGAAGGTGCAGACCGCGTCGCGATACCGGTTGAGGATGCGGTGGGCGTTACTGGTGCCGAAGTCTTCCCAGTGCAGCATGGCGTTGGGAAAGAGCCGGGTCGTGACCTGCACGAACCGGTCGATGAAGTCGTCGTAGCGCTTGCCGCGGATGCGCCCGTGCCGTTCGCCGATGTACAGGTCGGTGTTGAGCAGGCCGAGGTTGTCGGTGCCGGTGTCGAGCACAACGGGGATGACCCGCCTCGGGTGAATGCCGGCGGCGGCGGTTTAGACGGCGAGCTTGCCGACCGCGATCTGCACTCCGCCGATTCCCTGGTCGCCGATGCCGAGAATGCCCTCGGAGTCGGTGGCCACGATCAGGTCGACCTCCTCGGGGCGAAGCTGGTAGTTGCGCAGCGACGTCTCGATCTGGTCGGGGTGGTCGATGGAGAGGTAGACCCCGCGGGACTTGTTGTACTCATGGGAGAATCGCTCGATCGCCTCGCCGATGGTGGGCGTGTAGACGATCGGCATCATCTCTTCGATGTGGTCGGTGAGCAGCCGGTAGAAGAGCACCTCGTTGCGGTCGCGCAGGCTCGAGAGATAGATGTTCTTGGCCAGCGGGCTGGGGGAGCGACGGTACTGCTCGTAGACGCGCCGGAGCTGGTTGTCGAGCGTGGTGACAGCGTTGGGCAGCAGACCGGTGAGACCGAGCCGCTCACGCTCCTCGAGCGTGAAGGCCGTGCCCCGGTTGAGCATGGGGTTGCTCAGCACGTCGCGACCCCGGGCTCGAATGTTGACCGGCCCGTTGATGGACGTGGAGTCGGGCTGGGCGTCGTGCTGCTGCGTCATACGCCTCACCCTGCCACCTCTGGGGCCCGCGCAACGTGAAGGTTCCGCGTCCGGTTGGCCGGGCGAGAAACTGGAGGCGAGCGCCGGCTCGACGCTCGCCTCCCCGGGTGGTTGCGGCTGCCTGGTCAGCTCACCGTCTCGGTGATCAGATCGACTGTCGCGACGGTGAGCTCACCTTCGGACTCGTCATACTCCACGCCTCCGTTGACGCGTCCGGCGGCTCGCAGATCGGCCTCGCCCGCTCGCACCAAGTCGAGCTGAGCCGCCGGGGCGCTCACCACAACCCGGCCGACCTCTGTGCGCTGCCCGACCTTGGCCTGCGACTTGGCACCCCGGATGGCCGCGAGCGTCACCGCCACTGCGTTCAGGACGCCGGCCTCGCCGGCTGCACCACACTCGGCCGCGGTGGGCCAGGACGCCCGGTGGATCGAGCCGTCGTGCCACCACGACCAGGCTTCCTCGGTGGCGTAGGGCAACACCGGGGCGAGCATCCGCAACTGGGCCGACAGCGCCACGGCCAAGGCGGCGCGCGCGGAATCGGCCGCCTCGCCACTGCCGTAGGCGCGCTCCTTGACGAGCTCGAGGTAGTCGTCGCAGAAGGTCCAGAAGAAGCGTTCGGTCACCTCGAGCGCTCGCGTGTAGTCGAAGGCCTCGTACGCCTGGGTGGCTTCGTCGATGGTGGCCGCCAGAGCAGTGAGCATCGATCGGTCGAGGGCGTGGGTCACCAGCGCGGCGTCGGCAGAGACCGCGCCCAACCCCAGCACGAACTTGCTGGCGTTGAGGATCTTGATGGCGAGCCTGCGCCCCACCTTCATCTGCGCCTCGTCGAACGGGGAGTCCGTTCCCGGACGGGCCATCGCTGCGCGCCAGCGCACCGCGTCGGCGCCGAGCTTGGCGAGCACCTCGTCGGGCACGATGGCGTTGCCCTTCGACTTCGAGAGCTTCTTGCGGTCGGGATCGACGACGAAGCCCGAGATCGCGGCCGTCTTCCAGGGCAGCTGGCCGTTCTCGTAATGGGCCCGCACCACCGTGGAGAACAGCCAGGTGCGAATGATCTCATGCGCCTGCGGGCGCATGTCCATCGGGAACGTGCGCGCGAACAGGTCGGGGTCACGCTCCCAGCCGCAGACGATCTGGGGGGTCAGCGACGACGTCGCCCAGGTGTCCATGATGTCAGGGTCACCGACGAAACCGCCTGGCACGCCACGCTGTTCGGCCGTGAAGCCGGGCGCCGGGGTCGATGATGGGTCGATGGGCAGGCTGGCTTCATCGGCCACGATCGGATCGTCATAGAGCGGCTGGCCGTCGGCGTCGAGCCGGTACCAGATCGGGAACGGCACCCCGAAGAACCGCTGCCGGCTGATCAGCCAGTCGCCCGCCAGGCCGCCCACCCAGTTCTCGTAGCGATGGCGCATGTAGTCGGGCACCCAGTTGAGCTCACGGCCGCAGTCGATGAAGGTCTCTCGCAGGTGCGCGTCCCGTCCGCCGTTGCGGATGTACCACTGCCGGCTGGAGACGATCTCCAGCGGCTTGTCGCCCTTCTCGTAGAAGTTCGCCATGCGCATCGTGGGCGTGGGCTCGCCGTCGAGATCGCCGCTCTCCCGCAGCGCACCCACCACGGCTTCGCGCGCGGAGAAGGTGGTCTTGCCCGCGAGCCTTTCCGCATAGAGGTCGGCCCCGGGGCCGTCGGCCAGCCAGGCCGGCACGTCGCGCCCGAGCCGGCCGTCACGGCCGATGACCGTGCGGGTGGGCAGGTCGAGCTCACGCCACCAGGTGACGTCGGTGAGGTCGCCGAAGGTGCAGCACATGGCGATGCCGGCGCCCTTGTCCATCTCGGCAGCGGGGTGCGCATACACCGGCACCTCCACGCCGAACAGCGGCGAGGTCACGGTGCTGCCGAACAGCGACTGATACCGCTCGTCGTCCGGGTGGGCGATGAGTGCCACCACCGAGCAGAGCAGTTCAGGGCGCGTGGTCTCGATGTAGACCGGCGTGCCTGCCTCGGCTCCGGTGCGGTGGAAGGCGACCCGGTGGTAGTGCCCCGGGTACTCGCGAGCCTCGAGCTCGGCCTGGGCCACCGCGGTCTGGAAGGTCACGTCCCACAGGCTGGGGGCCTCTTGGCTGTACGCCTCGTCGCGGGCGAGATTGCGCAAGAAGGCCAACTGGGCGACCTTGCGGGAGTCGTCGCTGATGGTGGAGTACATCTGCGACCAGTCCACTGACAGGCCCAGCTGCCGCCAGAGCCGCTCGAAGGTGAGCTCGTCTTCGGCCGTGAGCCGCTCGCAGAGCTCGACGAAGTTGCGCCGCGAGATGGGCTGCTGACGTTTGGGGTCGGGCTTGGCGGGCGGCGTGTAGCCAGGCTCGTACGGCAGCGACGGGTCGCACGAGACGCCGAAGTAGTTCTGCACCCGCCGCTCGGTGGGCAGGCCGTTGTCGTCCCAGCCCATCGGGTAGAAGACCTCTTTGCCCGCCATCCGCTGGTAGCGGGCCACACAGTCGGTGTGGGTGTAGGAGAACACATGCCCGACGTGCAGGGAGCCGCTTACGGTGGGCGGCGGGGTGTCGATGGAGAACACCTGCTCGCGGGAAGCCGTCCGGTCGAAGGCGTACGTGCCCTGATCTGCCCATACCGTGCTCCACTTGTGCTCCAGGCCGTCGAGCGACGGCTTATCGGGCACACGGGAAGGCTGAGGCAGGGCTTGGGTCATGCGCCCATCTTTCCAGACCCCGTGAGTGCTCCTCGTAGGCGTGGAACCCACACCCTTCACTACGCGGCAGCATGCGCCTTCGGTGTGGCCCGACGCTGGCCCAGCACCACACTGAGCACCACCAGTCCGGCACCGAACAGCTGCGCCGGCGAGAGCGACTGCCCGAGCCAAATCCAGCCGATCAGGGCAGCTGTCACCGGGTTGAGCAAGCCGAGGAAGGTCACCGAGCTGGCGGGCAACCGGGCCAGGGCCCAGAACCACAGGCCGTACGACACGATGCCGCCGAACACCACCAGATAGGCGAACCCCAGCAGGTTCGTGGTGCTGAGCGCGGCCGGCAGGCCTTCGACGATCAGGGTGGCCGGCAGCAGGGTGAGGCCACCCACCAGGAACAACCAGCCGGTGAGGTTCCCCGAGGTCATGCCCGGCGGCCTGCCCCAGCGCTTCACCAGAACGTTGCCGATCGACATCATGATCACGGCCACGGTCATCGCTGCGATGCCCACCGGGTCGAGCCGGGCCTTGTCACTCAGCACGAGCACCGCCACTCCTACCACTCCAACGGTGCTGGCGATCAGGTCGAGCCGGCGAATCCTGGCCCCCAGCAGGGGAACTGAGGCCACCACCACGATGAGCGGACCCAACGAGTTGATCACCGACGCCACGCCGCCGGGCAATCGGTAGGCCGCGAGAAACAGCAACGGGAAGAACGCCGAGGAGTACAGCAGGGAGAGCAGAGCGATCCTGGGCCACCAGTACCGGGTCGGCCAGGGGCCGCCGATCACCAGAGCCAGTCCGGTGGGCAGCGAGCGCACGGTCGAGGCGAGCCAGGGGCGCCCGGGCGGCAGGAACTGGGTGGTCAGGATGTAGGTGGTGGCCCAGATGATCGGGGTCAGGATGGCCACGTAGGCCCACCGGCTGTCGCGGTTGCTCACCGGAGCACGCTACGCGGACCGCGCGAACACCGATCTGGCGCTACGAGCAAACCCGAACGACTCGATGATCTATTCCACGTCGCCAGCCCCGCGTGCAGGGTCGTTGCGTGGTGCCGACCGCGGTGCATCTCAACGCGGTTGGCACCCGAAGAGTCCGCCGCTGCCGGGTTGGGCCCCCCGGTCGATGTCCGGAATCCGGCACCAGTGCCAGCCGGTGAAGACCAGCTGAGCACACAACTCCAACCCCCTGCACCCACGCGAGCCGGATTCCGGACATCCCAGCACTGGGAGCGGATCAACACACCACAGACACCCGACCCCATGGAATAGATCACCTAGCCGAGCGAGCACTGAACCGGGGAACGCGGCCGAATGGGTTCGCTGAGAGGTGGGCGAAGCGCGTAAACTCCTGCGCACAGGCATCGACCCGGCCATCACCGGCGAGCCTCCGGAAGAACAGTTGGGGCCGCCTCGGCCTCGGCCCAGTAGAACCGGACGGAACCGGTCCGTCATCTCACCGGAGAACGAGCGGCCTCTCCGGCATCGTCCGGAGCGGCAAGCGAGGTGGTACCGCGGCGTCGTCCACACCGGACGGCCGTCGTCCTCGCACCACACGGCGACCCGACGGGTCACGAGGCGGAGCGAGACGAGTGAGCGAGCAGGCAGCCAGAGCGCGCTACCCCAAGGTCAGCACCAGCGGCACGGGCGCGGTCGATGCGTCCCCGTCCTTTCCCACGATCGAGCAGGCAGTGCTTGCCTACTGGGCTGCCGACGACACCTTCCAGGCGAGCATCGACGCGCGCGAGCCCGGCGTCGACGGTGCCAACGAGTTCGTCTTCTACGACGGCCCGCCCTTCGCGAACGGGCTCCCGCACTACGGCCATCTGCTGACCGGGTACGTCAAAGACGTGGTGCCGCGCTATCAGACGATGCGCGGCAAGCGGGTGGAGCGGCGCTTCGGTTGGGACACCCACGGTCTGCCGGCCGAGCTAGAGGCCATGAGCCAGCTGGGCATCAAGACCAAGGACGAGATCGTCGAGATCGGCGTGGAGACGTTCAACGCCAAGTGCCGTGAGTCGGTGCTGCGCTACACGGACGAGTGGCGCGATTACGTCACCCGGCAGGCGCGCTGGGTCGACTTCGAGAACGACTACAAGACCCTGAACCCCGAGTACATGGAGTCGGTGCTCTGGGCGTTCAAGTCGCTCTATGACAAAGGCCTGGTGTACGAGGGCTTCCGGGTGCTGCCCTACTGCTGGAACGACCAGACGCCGCTGTCGAATCACGAACTGCGGATGGACGACGAGGTCTACCAGCTGCGCCAAGACCCGGCGGTCACCGTCGGCTGCCGGCTCGAGACAGGCGAACTGGCGCTGATCTGGACGACGACCCCGTGGACGCTGCCCTCGAACCTGGCGATCATGGTCGGCCCTGACATCGAGTACGTGGTGGTCGAGTCCGACTTCACCGGCACCACCGAGCGCTACGTGCTGGCCAAGGAGCGGCTGCGCGCCTATGCACGCGAGCTCGGTGAGAACCCCACGGTGGTCGAAGAGCTGACCGGGGCCGACCTGCTGGGCCGTTCGTACACGCCGCCCTTCAGCTACTACGCCGGTCATGAGCGGGCCTACCGAGTGGTGGAGGCCGACTTCGTCACCACCACCGACGGCACCGGCCTCGTGCACAGCGCCGGCGCCTTCGGTGAGGACGACAAGGTGGTCACCGATCGCGAGGGCATCGAGCCGGTGATGCCGGTGGGGCCCGACGGTTGCTTCACCTCGCCCGTGGAGGAATACAAGGGTCTGCTGGTGTTCGACGCCAACGGTCCGATCATCGACCACCTCAAGGCGGCCACCCGGGGCGAGGCTGCGTCCGGGTCGGTGAGTCCGGGCACCGTGCTGCTCCGGCGGGAGACCTACGACCACTCCTACCCGCATTGCTGGCGGTGCCGGCAGCCGCTCATCTACAAGGGCGTCAGCAGCTGGTTCGTGGAGGTCACGGCCGTCAAGGACGCCATGCTGCGCACCAACGAAGACATCACCTGGGTGCCCGAACACGTCAAGCACGGTCAGTTCGGCAAGTGGCTGGCCAATGCCCGCGACTGGTCGATCTCCCGAAACCGGTTCTGGGGCAGCCCGATTCCGGTGTGGCGCTCTGACGACCCCGAGTACCCGCGGATCGACGTCTACGGCTCGTTCGAGGAGCTGGAGCGCGACTTCGGCCGGCTGCCGCGCAATCACGACGGCGAGGTAGACCTGCACCGGCCTTTCGTCGACGATCTCACCCGGCCCAACCCGGACGACCCGACGGGCCGCTCGACGATGCGCCGCGTGGCCGACGTGCTCGACGTCTGGTTCGACTCCGGGTCGATGAGCTACGCCCAGGTGCACTATCCGTTCGAGAACACCGAATGGTTCGAGCATCACTTCCCGGCCGACTTCATCGTCGAGTACATCGGCCAGACCCGGGGCTGGTTCTACACCCTGCACATCCTGGCCACCGCGTTGTTCGACCGGCCCGCCTTCTCGGCGTGTGTCTCGCACGGCATCGTGTTGGGCAACGACGGCCAGAAGATGTCGAAGTCGTTGCGCAACTACCCCGACGTCACCGAGGTCTTCGACCGCGACGGGGCAGACGCCATGCGCTGGTTCCTGATGTCGAGTCCCATCCTGCGCGGCGGCAACCTCGTGGTCACCGAGCAGGGCATCCGGGACGGCGTCCGGCAGACCCTGCTGCCGCTGTGGAACGCCTGGCACTTCTTTGCGCTGTACGCCAATGCGGCCGACGGCGGTGCCGGCTATACCGCTCGCTGGTCGACGGCTAGCACCCATGTGCTCGACCGCTATCTGCTGGCCGTCACCCGGCGCCTCGTCGACGACGTCGCCCAGGCGATGGACAGCTACGACATCGCGGGTGCTTGCGACCTCGTGCGGGCTTATGTCGACACCCTGACGAACTGGTACGTGCGCCGCTCACGGCAGCGTTTCTGGGACGAGGAGCACGCCGCCTTCGACACCCTCTACACGGCGCTGGAGGTGCTCACCAGGGTTGCCGCGCCACTGATGCCCCTTGTGGCAGAAGAGATCTGGCGAGGCCTGACCGGGGGTCGCAGCGTGCACCTCACCGACTACCCGGTGGCCGACGACCTGCCGGCCGATGACGAGCTCGTCGCCCGGATGGGCAGCGTCCGGGCCATCTGCTCCACCACGCTGGCACTTCGCAAGGCGGAGGGCCTGCGGGTCCGGCAGCCGTTGCGCGGCCTCACCGTGGCGCTGCCGGAGGCAGCCGGCTTGGCCGACTACGCCGACATCCTCACCAGCGAGGTCAACGTGGGCGAAGTGCGCCTGCTCGATCTGGCCGACGTGGGAGAGGCCGACTTCGGCATCGAGCGCCGGCTCGTCGTCAACGCCCGCGCCGCCGGGCCGCGGCTGGGCAAGCAGGTGCAGGCAGTGATCAAGGCCTCGAAGTCGGGCGACTGGTCGCAGGCCGACGACGGCACGGTCACTGCCGGGGGAGTCGAGCTGCACGACGGCGAATATCAGGTCGACACTGTGGTCGCCGACAGCGTCGGCGGCGCCGCGCAGGCCGTCGGCGTGCTCACCGGCGGCGGCTTCGTGGTGCTCGACACCGAGGTGACGCCCGACCTGGCCAAGGCCGGTCTGGCCAACGACGTCGTCCGGGTGGTGCAGCAGGCGCGCCGGCAGGCCGGGCTCGACATCTCCGACCGGATCCGGCTCACCGTTGTCGGTGACAAAGACGTCTGGGAGGCTGTGGTCACCCATCAGGATCTGCTGGTGCGCGAGACGCTAGCCGATTCGGTGGGAGCGAGCAATGACCTCGAGTTGCTGCCCGTGGGCGACGGCGTCACGGCGGCCACGGTGGGCGATGGTTCCCCGGTGCGAGTGAAGGTCGAGAAGCTATGAGCCAGAACACTCCTGAGCAGGCTGCGCAAGCCCAGCAACGATTGCACGAGGTGTACGCCGAGCTGTTGGCCCGCACGCCCGAGTCGAACATGCAGCCCCGGCTTGAGCCCATCAGGACGGCCTGCGATCTGCTCGGCGACCCGCAGAAGGCCTATCCGGTGGTGCACGTTGGCGGCACCAACGGCAAGACGTCGACCGCCCGGATGATCGAGCGGATCCTGCGCGAGCACAACCTCCGGACCGGACGGTTCACGAGCCCGCACCTGCACTCGGTCACCGAGCGCATCACCATCGACGGCACCGCCATCAGCCCTGAGGCGTTCGTGGCGACGTACGAGGAGATCAAACCCCTCGTGACGATCGTGGACGCCCAGCTCGTGGCCGACGGCGAACCTGCGCTGACGTACTTCGAGCTGCTCACCATCCTGGCCTTCGCCGCGTTCGCTGACGCCCCCGTCGATGTGGCGGTGATCGAGGTGGGCCTGGGCGGTCAGTGGGACGCGACGAACGTCGTCGACGCCACAGTGGCCGTCATTACGCCCATCTCACTCGACCACACGCAGCTGCTCGGCGACACTGTGGCGCAGATCGCGCAGGAGAAGTCGGGCATCTTCACCGAGGGCTGTCACGTGGTGCTCGCCGATCAGCCGGCGGAGGCGGCCGAGGTGCTGCTGCGGCGCGCCATCGAGACGGGTTCCACGGTCTCGCGCGAGGGCCTCGACTTCGGGGTCGTGCACCGGGCCGTGGCCGTCGGCGGGCAGCTGGTGAGCCTGCGGGGGCTGGCCGGCGACTACGCAGAGCTCTTCCTGCCCCTGCACGGCGAACACCAGGCCCACAACCTGGCCGTCGCGGTGGCAGCCTGCGAGGCCTTTCTCGGCAACGGGCAGCAGCGGATCGAACCGGCTGTGCTCATCGAGGCCGTCGCCGACGTCTCCAGCCCGGGGCGTTTGGAGCCGCTGCGCCCGAACCCGGCCATCGTGGTGGACGCCGCGCACAACGTTGCCGGCATGGAGGCTCTCGTGGCTGCGATGGAAGAGACCTTCGACCTCAGCTACCTGGTGGGCGTCGTGGGCATTCTGGAGGACAAGAACGCCGAGGCCATGCTCGGTGTGCTGGAGCCGCTGCTCGACGAGATCGTCGTCACCCGCTCCACCTCCCCGCGCGCCATCGACGTCGACGACCTGGCTGAACTGGCCCGCGACGTCTTCGGCGAGGAGCGGGTGCACGTGGAGTACCGGCTCGACGACGCGCTCGTGCGGGGCTCGAACCTTGCCGAGACCGAAAACGACATCGCCACAGGGGTGCTCGTCACTGGCTCGGTCACTGTGGCCGCGGAGGCACGGCTGCTGCTGCGGGCCCCCGCGGTCGACACCCAGGTGGGGATGAGCCGCGACGAGGAGCCCCTCGGATGAGTGGTCGGGCATCGGCCGTCGGGCCGTCGGGCGCCTCGAGCAATTGGCTGGTGACCGCGCCCGGCCGGAACACGGCTCGGATGGCGGCGCTGACACTCAGCCTGGAGGCGTTTCTGCTGTTCTTCGCCACGCTCGTGGCCTACCGGCTGGCAGATCTTCCCGGCAGTGTGGTGTGGGGCGTGGGGCTGGTGCTCGTCGTCGCGTGCTTGCTCACGTGCGGTCTCGTGCGCCGCCCAGGAGGCATGGCGATCGGCGGGGTGCTGCAGGTGCTCATGCTGCTCACCGGCATCGTGGTGCCCGCGATGTGGGGGATGGGCGCGATCTTCGTCGTGCTGTGGGTGTGGCTTGCCTGGATCGGGCAGAAGATGGACGGTTCCCCGCGGTCGTCGTGATCCGTGGCACCAGCCCCGCGTTGCTCGATAGGCTCGCCGTCGATGTCCGGTGGCCTCTCGCGGCACCCGGCGAACCTGACACCCGCGCGAACAAGCCCGCGCGAACACGCTAGGAGCAGCCCAGTGAGCGACGCCGTCGAACGCAGCCTCGTCCTCGTCAAGCCGGACGGTGTCCGGCGGGCCCTGTCGGGGGAGGTGCTGCGTCGAATCGAGGCCAAGGGGTACGTGCTGGTGGCGGCGGAGCTGCGCACAGCCGACCGTGACCTGCTCACCCGGCACTACGCCGAGCACGAGGGCAAGCCCTTCTTCGAGCCGCTCGTGGAGTTCATGCTCTCGGGCCCGGTGCTGGCCGTCGTGATCGAGGGCAACCGCTGCATCGAAGGCTTCCGCTCCCTGGCCGGCGCCACCGACCCGACGGCGTCCCTGCCAGGCACCATCCGCGGTGACCTCGGCCGCGACTGGGGCCTGAAGGTGCAGCAGAACCTGGTGCACGGCTCCGACTCCCCGGAGTCGGCCGCCCGCGAGATCGGCATCTGGTTCCCCGCTCTGTGACCGGCTCCGTAGGGCTCATCGCCGGCACAGGTTTCAGCGGGCTCGCTCTGGAAGCGGCCGAGGAGGTCGTGCTCGCCAGCGACTACGGCGCAGTGGAAGCTCGGCGTGGCCGCTGGCACGTTCCGGTGGTGTTCGTGCCGCGGCACGGGCCGGGTCACGCGGTGCCTCCGCACTTGGTGAATTACCGCGCGATCATCGCCGGGCTGGCTGCGGCCGGAGTGCGAGATGTGTTCGCGGTCAACGTGGTTGGTGGCGTCCATGCCGACCTGCGGCCGGGAGCGATGGTGTGTGTCGACGACTTTCTCGACTTCACCAGGTCGCGGGTGTCGACGTTCGGCGAAGGGCCGGGGCGCGGCGGCGTGGTTCATGTCGATATGACCTATCCCTACGATGCTGGCCTGCGAGCCGAGGTGCTGGCCGCGGCCGAGGCGATCGATCAGCCGATGGCGGACGGCGGGGTCTACGCCTGCTTCGAAGGGCCTCGCTTCGAGACCCCGGCCGAGATCCGGATGGCCGCCCGGCTCGGGGCTAGCGTGGTCGGCATGACGGGAGTTCCCGAGGTGTGTCTCGCGGCGGAGGCGGGGCTGCGCTATGCCGCGATCAGCCTGGTGGTCAATCCTGCGGCCGGAGTGGTTCCGGAGCCGATCTCGACGGTGGAGATCGATGCTGTGCTCGAGAACTGCCGGCTCGACATGCTGGCCGTGCTCGATCAGGTGCTCGCAGCACGCGCGGCCATGTCGTGACCAGTGTGCTGCTCTGGCAGGCAGCGCTGGTGGTCACCTGCAACGACGCTGACGAGATTCTCTCTGACACAAGCATTCTCGTGACGGATGGGGTCATCGCGGCGATCGATCCGACGCCGGCCGCGATCCCCGCCGGCACGCAGACGATCGACTGTTCAGCGCGACTGGTGCTGCCCGGGTTGGTCAACCTGCACACCCACACCCCGATGACCCTGCTCCGAGGCATTGCGGAAGGGGTTGATCTGGACGGCTTCCTCCGCCGGGTGTGGGCGGCCGAGGGGGCGGTGATGAACCCCGACACGGTCGAGGCGGGTGCGCGGCTGGCCGCCTGGGAGAGCCTGCGAGGCGGTGTTACCACCACCCTCGACATGTATCTGTTTCCCGAAGCGGCCCATCGCGGTGCCGTCTCAGCGGGGTTGCGCCATGTCGCCGGGCCGGTGTTCTTCGATAGCTCCGGCCCTGACGGGCTCACCTGGGAACAACGCCTGGCGGAGGCCCAGGGGTGGCGCGGACAGTTGGCACAACTTGGTGGCCCCGAGGTGCCGGCAGTGCTCATGCCGCACGGGACGTATACCAACTCGCCCGCCCACCTTCGCGAGCTAGCCCAACTGGCAACGGATTTCGATCTGCTCACAGTGCACTCCTCCGAGACGGCGGCCGAGAACGCCGAGGTGGTAGGGCGTTACGGCGCGACGCCGGTGCAGCTGTTGGCCCATGCGGGCATCCTCGATGCCGTGCCGGTGGTGCTCGGACACGGCGTGCATCTCGACGACCGCGACCTGGACACGGTGACGGCCGCGCAGGCTTCCATCGCGCACTGCCCCGGTTCGAACCTCAAACTGGCAAGTGGCGCCCTGAACTGGGAGCGGTTGCGCGGCAGAGGAATCCGCCTCGGCCTGGGCACCGACGGCTGTTCGTCGTCCAACGACCTCGACCTGTGGCAGGTGCTGCGGCAGGCAGCTCTGCTGGCCAGACTCACCGACGGCCGGGCCACCGCCGGAGCGGCCACCCACGTCGTGAGAGCCGCCACCATCGAGGGTGCCCGCGCGCTCGGGCTGGGGGATCGGATCGGCAGCATCGAGGTGGGCAAGCGGGCCGACCTCACCCTGCTCGACCTCGATGCCCCACACCTGACTCCGATTCACGACGTGCCGGCGCTGCTGGTGTTCGCCGCCGGCCGAGGAGATGTGACGGACGTGTTCGTCGACGGCCGGCAGGTCATCGCCGACCGGCACAGCACGCTGATCGACGAGCGAGCCACCCTGGCTGAGGCGCGGCAGGTGGCCGGGCGGATTCCCACCTGAGTGGATAGATCAGTCGTTTAGACGAAATTGGGGGGCAGGAGGTGCCGGGTTTCGGGCGCTATGACAATGCCCCACCAGACGGGGCATTGTCATAGTGCGGAAAATCCAGGGCCGCCTACGGCGTCGCGAAGCGGACATGTCTGACAGGCCGTCCTGCTACGGTCTGAACCCATGCGTTCCCGCACCGGCGGCCGTCCCGGCCTGGATCCTAGAGCTGTGCACAGAGTCGATGGACGCCTCGTCCGCGGGTGGCATCCCACTCAGGCGTGGGGTCGTCAGGTCGCGCGCTCGGCGCTCATCTTCGACGGGCGCACGGTGAGGTACGAACCTCAACGGTGGTACGGCCGTCGCGGCTGGACCCGAGAGGTGGGTCAAGGCCCGGGACAGCTCTCTGGAGTCGTGTTGGTGACCGGCAGCGTGACTCTCTCAGGCATGCCACCCGTCTCGAAGACCATATCCCACTATGCCTTCGTGACCGGCGAAGGCACCAGCCCGGTATGTGGCGTTCCCAGTCGCCCTACTCGACTCCTGGAGAACGAGTTTCTCCCTGAAGAGGAGGTCCGCGACTGGGCTGCCAAGGCAGGGCTGGCCTGGGACAAGGCCTATGTCGCGGACGTCGCAGACTTCATGTACCAGTACCCCCGTCTCGTGCCGGGAACCCATTACCTCCTAGCCTCGACGGTGTTGGGTTATCTCATCTGGTTGATCTCAGGTGTCGCGTTCACCCCGCTGAGTGTGGACGTCTTTCGTCAAGGAGATCCGTCCATCGGCCTCCTGTGCGCTTTCATGGCTGTGTTGGGCACCCTGGTCGGCATCCAGGGAATTGGATCGGAAGTCCGACAGGTGCGACGCGCTCGTCGACGATGGAAAGGCCGCAGCCAACCCCTCCGCTAGCCCGTCGCCGGGCGGCGGATTGTTGCCTGCGTATCCTGCGGCCGTGCGCACCTGGCCCCTGGCTCATGTCCCCGCCGCGAAGGTCATCCGCGACCTGGGGCTGCAGCCGTTGCCGGTGGAAGGCGGCTACTGGCGACCCGAAGCGCGGAGCGAATCCCTGAGCAGCATTGTCTACCTGCTCACCGCCGCCCCCGACGGCTTCTCCAGCTTGCACCGATTGTCGATCACGGAGGGCTGGCAGTGGCTGGCCGGAGCACCGGCTGAGGTCACGATCATCGCCGCGGATGGGGTGAGCGTGCACGAGTTGCGGGCCGGGCAGAACGTCGTCGTCCCTGCCGGTGCCTGGCAGGGTGCGCGCACTCTGGGCGAGTGGACGTTGGCGGCCTGCTGGTGCGCGCCGGCCTACGAGGACGGTGCCTGCGAATTCGCCTCCCGCGCCGAGCTCATCCGGCTCTTCCCGCACGCGGAACCGATCGTCCGCGACCTCACCCGGGACGACTTCCCGCCGTCCGGGTGAGTCCCGCATCACGTGCTGGCAACGATTCGTGGGCAGATGCTACTCGTCGGTCACCTACGGCGTGGCGGCTGCGCTACCGTGACCCGCATTGCTGGGGCAGCAACAGGCCACGCCCCGGCGGGCACCGGACGCGCAGCTCAAGAGGAGACCTCATGATACCCACAACTTTGACCCGAATGGGCGGCGTGTCCGTACTGGCCGCAGCATCCCTTCTGCTCGCCGGCTGTGGCGGGAGCACCGGCTCGAGCTCCAGCGAGGGAACCTCGGGCGACTGTTCGAGCGCCTCGGTCTTCTGCATCGGGCTGGTGACCGACGGCGGCAAGATCGACGACAAGTCGTTCAACCAGTCGGCGTACGAGGGCATGCAGGCGGCAGCCAAGGATCTGGGTGGGCAGTCGAAGTACATCCAGACCACCGACAGCAAGGACTACGCCAGCAACATCAAGCAGTTCACGGACAAGAAGTACGACGTGATCCTCACCGTCGGCTTCAACATGGCCGACGCCACCACGGCGGCGGCCAAGGGCTCGCCCAGCACGAAGTTCATCGGCGTCGACCAGGCCCAGACCAGCACCGTGCCGAATCTGACCGGGCTCATCTTCCCCGAAGACCAGGCAGGCTACGCGGCGGGCACTCTGGCTGGCCTCATGACCAAGTCCAACAAGGTGGGCATGGTGCTGGGCCAGCAGATTCCCCCCGTCGAACGCTATGCGAAGGGATTCGAGGCCGGCGCCAAGGCCGCCGACCCCAACGCGACCACGACCCTCGTGTACCACCAGGCCGGCGACACCGCCTTCACCGACCCCGCCTGGGGTGCGGCCGAGGCCCAGAAGCAGCTCGACCAGGGAGTCGACGTCCTCTTCGGTGCTGGTGGGCAGACCGGCAACGGTGCGCTCGGACAGGTGGCGAAGGCGGCCGGCGCCGGTACGACCACGTTCTGCATCGGCGTCGACACCGACCAGTGGCTCACCGTGCCCGAGGCGCACAAGTGCCTCGTGACGTCGGCCGAGAAGGACATCACGTCCGGCACCGTGGAGCTCCTCAAGCAGGCCAAGGCGGGCAGCATCAAGGGCGGCAACTTCGAAGGCACCGTGGCTCTGGCCCCGTTCCACGACTTCGACGCCACGATTCCCGCCGAGGTCAAGACCAAGGTCGCGGCAGTCGTCACGGGCCTGAAGGCCGGCTCGATCAAGACCGGCGTCGCTGCTAACTAGGCGCGTTGGTTCGTGACCACCACTGACACCGCACCGCCACCGGCGGTGCCGCCGGCCCCGGGCCTGCCGCCCGGAGGCCGGCGGACGGTCTGGGATTGGTTGGTGCGCTATCAGGCGATCGTGACGCCGATTGTCGCGCTCGCCGTGGCTTTCGGGGTGGGGGCCATTCTCATTCGCCTGCAGGGCGTCAATCCGACCTATGCCTACACCTCGTTGTTCACCTCGGCACTCGGCTCCAGTGACGGCCTGCTCCGAACCCTGCAGAAGGCCACTCCTTTGGTGTTCGGGGGTCTAGCCGTCTCAGTTGCGCTGCGCGCCGGCCTGTTCAACATCGGTGCCCAGGGGCAACTGCTTTTCGGATCTATCGCCGCAGCCTGGGTGGGTGTGTCCCTGGGTAATTGGCCGGCTGTTCTGCTGGTGCCCACCTGTCTGGTGATCGGCATTCTCGCCGGAGCCATGTGGGCGGCTATTGCCGGCCTGCTCAAGGCCTATCGTGGTGTGCACGAAGTGATCTCGACCATCATGCTCAACTCGATCGCCGCAGGCGTCATCGACTACCTGATCTCGTATCCGCTCAAGCAGCCGGGCCAACCCATTCCGCGCACCTCGTCGATCTCCGACTCCGCCAGACTGGGGGTGCTCGGATTCGTGCCGGTCGGCTTCGTCCTGGCCGTGATCCTGGCCCTGTTCATGGCGTGGGTGTTGCGGCGAACCACGATGGGGTTCCGCTTCGACACGGTGGGCGCCAACCGGTTCGCGGCCGAATACGCGGGCATGCGCATCCCGCTCGTGATCACCACGGCGATGCTGATCTCCGGGGCATTGGCCGGCCTGGGGGGTGCCATCGAAACCCTCGGCGTCTCCTACCGTTTCGAGTCGGGGCTCTCGGCAGGCCTCGGCTTCGACGGCATCACCATCGCCCTGCTGGCCCGGGCCAATCCGATCGCGACAATCCCGGCGGCGCTGTTGGTGGGAATCCTGAGGTCGGGCGCCGCCAGTCTGCAGTTCGACACCGGCATTCAGCCTGAGGTGGTGGACATGTTGTTGGCCATCACACTGCTGCTCGTCTCACTCCCGGTGCTCGCGAAGCTCATCTTCCGCAGACGTGCCGAACAAGGTGTGGCCGTCACCAGCGGTTGGGGGTCGTAAAACGTGGCGCGCTATACCTCGACCATCGTCGCCGCACTCGCGATTGTGGCGATGTACGTCTTCTATGCGATCAGTCCCGTCACGGCCACATCAATGCTGTCCTTTGCCTGGACCTATGCCATTCCCCTCGTCCTGGCCGCCATGGTCGGCGTGATCGGTGAGCGTTCTGGTGTGGTCAATATCGGCATCGAGGGCCAGATGCTCACCGCGGCCTTTGCAGCGTTCTTCTGCGCAGCCATCTCGGGTTCACTCGTGGTGGGAGTGGTGGCAGGGTTGTTGACGGGGATGGCAATGGGAGCCTTCCTCGCCTGGGCCACGGTGCGGTGGCAGATGGATCAGATCATCGCTGGTGTGGTGCTCAATATCGTCGCCAGCGGGATCACGTCCTTCTACTACCGGCAGGGTGCGGTGCTGCCCGCGCCGATGCCCACAATCCGCATCCCCGGGTTGTCGTCGATTCCGCTTGTGGGGCCGGTGTTCTTCAGCCGCGGCGTCATCGCACTCGGCACGCTGGTGGTGGTGGCGGTCGTGCACTACGCCCTGTTCCACACCCGCTGGGGATTGCGGACGCGTGCTGTCGGCGAGCACCCCCAGGCGGCCGACACGGCGGGCATCAACGTGATCGGCCTGCGGCTGCTCAATGTCAGCCTCGCCGGGCTGCTGGCCGGGGCGGCGGGTGCGTACCTGTCCATGGAGGCGACCAGCAGCTTCGACATCGACATGACGGCGGGTCGTGGCTTCCTCGCGCTGGCCATCATGATCTTCGGCGCCTGGTATCCCGTCCGCGCCTTCGCCGCCGCGATCTTCTTCGGCTTCGCCACCGCGTTGGCGTCCCAGCTACAGGCCAGCAACGTGGTGAACATCCCCGAACAGTTCGTGAACCTCTTGCCGTACGTTCTCACCCTGGTGGTGCTGGCCGTCTTCGCCGGCCGGGTGCGTCCGCCCGCCGCCGTGGGTCAGCCGTTCGTGAAGGGCAGCGACTGATGGCCGGCTTCGAGAAGGATGCTCAGGCCTCCCAGGCATCGGCGGAGGCAGCTGGATCCGGCTCAGGTGGCGTCCAGGCGGCTGACGCCCGGTCGGGCGGGGAGCGACTGCTCGAGCTGACCGGCGTCACCAAGTCGTTCGGAACCGTAAAGGCCAACCGCGACATCACCCTGCACGTCGAACGGGGCGAGATCGTGGCGCTGCTCGGCGAGAACGGCGCCGGCAAGTCCACCCTGGTCAAGCAGATCTTCGGGCTGATCAGCCCCGACTCGGGCAGCATCGTGGTGAAGGGCGACCAACGACCGATCAAAGACCCACGAGACGCCATCCGGCGGGGGATCGGCATGGTGCACCAGCACTTCCAGCTCGTGCCGGTGATGAGCGTGGCCGACAACATCGTGCTCGGCAACGAACCTGGCAACCCGTTCAACATCGACCGCAAGGCCGCACGGGCCATGGTCCGCGAGCTCTCCGATCGGTACGGGCTGGGCGTCGACCCCGACACGGCGGTGGAAGACCTGCCGGTGGGCACTCAGCAGCGGGTCGAGATCCTCAAGGCGCTCTCGCGCAAGGTCGACCTGCTCATCCTCGACGAGCCCACCGCCGTGCTCACCCCGCAGGAGACCGACGAGCTCCTCAATGTGATGAAGGAGCTGGCCGCGGGCGGCACGTCCATCGTCTTCATCACCCACAAGCTGCGCGAGGTGCTCGCCGTCGCCGACCGGGTGTACGCGCTACGCGCGGGCCAGGTGGTGGGGGAGGTGCGCGGCGCCGAGACCGACGCGGCCGAGCTGGCACGGCTCATGGTGGGACGCAGCGTCGTGCTGCGCGTGGAGAAGGAGCCCGCCAAACCCGGGGCGGACGTGCTGGTGATCGCCGATCTGGTCGTCCGCGACGATCGGAAGCTCCCCGCGGTACAAGGGCTTTCGCTCACGGTGCGGGCGGGCGAGATCGTGGGAGTGGCCGGCGTGGAGGGCAATGGCCAACGCGAGCTGGTCGAGGCGATTGCCGGCATGCGCAAGGTGGAGTCGGGCTTGATCCTGCTGGCCGACGGCGACTGGGCTGGCACCGACATCACCAGGGCCAATCCGCGCGAGGTGCGTGCGGAGGGCGTGTCGCACATCCCCGAAGACCGGGAGAAACACGGGTTGGTGAGCAGCTACTCGATCGCCGACAACCTTGTGCTCAACTGCGTCGACGAGGCGCCGTTTGCCAAGGCCGGAGTGCGGCGGACGAAGGCCGTCGACGCCCACGCCACCCGACTGACCGCGCAATACGACGTGCGGACCGCGAGCATCCACTCCACCGCCGCGAGCCTGTCGGGAGGCAACAAGCAGAAGGTCGTGGTGGCTCGCGAGCTCGACGCCAAGCCCAGGCTGCTGATGGCTGCACAGCCCACCCGCGGCGTCGACGTGGGCTCCATCGAGTTCATCCACCGGCAGATCATCGCTGCTCGGAACGAGGGAGCCGCCGTATTGCTGGTCTCCGCCGAACTCGACGAGGTGCTCGCCCTGGCCGATCGCGTCGCAGTGCTGCATGCAGGCCGTATCGTGACGGAACTCGACGGAGCCAATGCCGACCGGGAGGAGATCGGCCGGCTCATGGCGGGCGGCGAGCACTGACCTGGCGTGCAGGTAGTTCGGCCAGGCGGATTTGGCTAGGCAGGCTGGTTCAGTTGGGCAGGGCGGTTCGGTAGGGCAGGGCCGTTCGGCAAGGCACTGAGTTTCAGGGAGTCGCGATGCAGAGGGCAAGCGAGGTCTATGAGGCCGAGGTGATGCCGCGAGAACCCTTGCGACTGGCCGCCCGGATGGGTCTTTGGCTGCATGACGCCGGGTTGGCTGCCGAGGATCGCGGTGCCGAGCCGGTGGTGGCCGACATCGTGGTGATCGACCTGCGCAACGGAGCGGAGAGGGTCGAGATCTCGGTGACCGGAGCGCAAGTGCTGGCGACCCTGGCCCAGGTGCAGAGCGATCTCGACGACCTGTCGGTCGAGTCCTTCGATGAACGCTGGGGCGTGTTGTGAGCGGGCCGCTTCGCCGGCTTGCAGTGTTCACGGGCAGCCGTCCCGGTGCTGACCCCCGCTTCGGAGCGGGCGCCTACCAGGTGGGCCAGACGCTTGCCTGGCGCGGAATCGGGCTGGTCTACGGCGGGGGCGGCAGTGGCCTCATGGGCCAGCTGGCGCAGGGCTGCCTCGACGCCGGAGGCGAGGTGGTGGGGGTGATCCCTCGGCTCATGGTGCAGCGCGAGTGGGGCCGTCACGACCTCACGGAGCTGGTCGTCTGCGACACCATGCACGAGCGGAAGGCGCTGATGGCCGACCGCGCCGACGCCTTTCTGGCCTTGCCCGGTGGACTCGGCACGCTGGAGGAGATCTTCGAGGTGTGGACCTGGCTGCAGCTCGGCTTCCACGCCAAACCGGTCGGCTTCCTCAACCTCTACGGATTCTGGACGCCGCTGCTCGATGCCCTCGGCGGGCTCTCGGCCGGCGGCTTCATCCGCCCCGGCGATCTGGACGCGGCGGTGGTCGCCGACACGATCGAGCAGGCACTGACCGAGCTCAGCGCCCGAATGGCTCCCCTTCCGCACACCCTGGCCCCGGGCACCTGAGCCTGGACGGCCCCGCCTGGGTGCTGCAACGCGGCCAGCCAGGCGGCGTCATTCGCCACCGCCCACCTGGGTGGCAGCGGATCGCGGCTGAGGCGCCTACCCTGGACGAGTCGTCGTTTCGTTCGGAGGTCTTGCCATGCCCGGCCAGTCGTTGTTCGACCGGCTTGAGCCGTTGCTCACCCAGGTCGCCAAGCCGATCCAGTACGTGGGTGGCGAGCTCAATGCGACCGTGAAGGACTGGGAGGTCGCCGGACCCGAGACGGTGCGCTGGGCCCTGATGTACCCCGACGCGTACGAGGTAGGGGTGCCGAACCAAGGCGTCATGATCCTGTACGAGGTGCTCAACGAGCGCGACGACGCCCTGGCCGAGCGGGCCTACGCGGTGTGGCCAGACCTCGAACGCCTGTTGCGCGAGCACGATCTGCCGCAGTTGACAGTCGACGGGCACCGTCCCATCAAGGACTTCGACGTGTTCGGCGTGTCGTTCTCCACGGAACTCGGCTACACGAACCTGCTCAACTCCCTCGACGTGGCCCAGATCCCCCTGCACGCCGCAGACCGCGGCGACGAGCACCCCATCGTGCTGGCCGGCGGCCATGCCGCATTCAACCCTGAGCCGATCGCCGACTTCATCGACGCGGCCGTGGTGGGGGACGGTGAAGAGGCGGTCTTGCAGATCACCGACATCGTGCGAGCGCACAAGCTGGAGGGCAGCCCGGGCGGGCGTGCCGAACTGCTCATGCGGCTCGCCCGCACCGGTGGCGTCTACGTGCCCGCCTTTTACGACGTCGACTACCTGCCCGACGGCCGGATTCGGCACGTGGCCCCCAACCGGTCGGGCGTGCCGTGGCGGATCAGCAAGCACACGGTGATGGATCTCGACGCCTGGCCGTATCCGAAGCAGCCGCTGGTGCCGTTGGCCGAGAGCGTGCACGAGCGGATGAGCGTCGAGATCTTCCGCGGCTGCACGCGTGGCTGCCGGTTCTGCCAGGCGGGCATGATCACCCGTCCGGTGCGCGAACGATCGCTGCAGGGCATCGGCGAGATGGTCGAGAGAGGTCTGGCTGCAACGGGCTTCGAGGAAGTTGGGCTGCTCAGCCTGTCCAGTGCCGACCACTCCGAGATCGGCGACCTCACCAAGCAGCTCGCCGATCGCTATGAGGGCACCCAGACCGGCTTGTCCTTGCCGTCTACTCGCGTCGACGCGTTCAACATCGACCTGGCCAACGAGCTCTCCCGCAACGGCCGCCGGTCGGGCCTGACCTTCGCGCCCGAGGGTGGTTCCGAGCGGATCCGCAAGGTGATCAACAAGATGGTCACTGAAGACGACCTGATCAACACCGTTGCCACGGCCTACGGAAACGGCTGGCGGCAGGTGAAGCTCTACTTCATGTGCGGTCTGCCGACCGAGACCGACGACGACGTGCTGCAGATCGCCGAGCTGGCGCGGCGCGTGATCGCCACCGGGCGCCAGGTGAGTGGCCGCAGAGACATCCGCTGCACCGTGAGCATCGGTGGCTTCGTGCCCAAGCCCCACACGCCGTTCCAGTGGGCGGCCCAGCTCGACCACGAGACCACGGACGCCCGGTTGGCCAAGCTGAAGGACGCGATTCGCGGTGACCGACAGTACGGGCGCTCGATCGGCTTTCGCTATCACGACGGAAAACCCGGCATCGTCGAAGGCTTGCTCTCCCGGGGCGACCGCCGGGTGGGCCGGGTGATCGAGGCCGTCTGGCGCACTGGCGGCCGCTTCGACGGATGGAGCGAGCACTTCTCCTTCGACCGGTGGATGGAGTGCGCCGCCACGGAGCTTGCGCCCCTCGGCGTGGACGTCGACTGGTACACCACCCGCGAGCGCGACTTCTCCGAGGTGCTGCCGTGGGATCACCTCGACTCGGGGCTCGACAAGGATTGGCTGTGGGAGGACTGGCAGGACTCGCTCAGTGAGGTCGAGGTCGAGGACTGCCGGTGGACGCCCTGCTTCGACTGCGGTGTGTGCCCCCAGCTGGACACCCAGATTCAGATCGGGCCCACGGGGCGAAACCTTTTGCCCCTGAGTGTGGTGGGCGGCCAGCAGGCGTTGCTCGAGCGCGCCGTTGAATCCGGCTGATTAACCACAGGCCCCCGACTAGCCGGGGGGGAGGGCCAGCCGGGGGCGACTGTGGGTCGCGGCCGATCTGCGTCGGTGTCGACTCGTGGCGGTCGACCGCTTGGGCATTCCTACCACCCAACCCTGGGGATCTGCTGGGAGTCGTGCCGTTGTTCGGTGTCCAAGTGCACCCGGACCCAAGCAAGCCGATGCGCTGCCGTCGGGGACGGAGATCTGGCGTCGTCCGGGCCGCACCCGGTGGGGGTCTCAGCCGTTCAGGCTGGCGACAAAGGCCTTGAGGAGGGCGTCACTGAACAGTACGAAGCGCACGAGCTCAAGGTGCCACGGGTCGTCCGAGGCCTCGCTCTGCGCGAGAACAGTGCGCACGGCGGTAACCCCGATGCGGGCAACGTCGGCACCGTCCCAGCCGTAGACACCCGCGCTAATGGCGGGGAAAGCCACACTGCGGGCACCGATCTCGCGCGCCACGCGCAAACTGGAGGTGAAACACGCTGCTAGCAGGGCAGGGTCGGTCTGGCCGCGGTGCCGATTGGGCCCTACGGTGTGAATCACCCAGCGGGACGGCAGGTTTGCCGCCCCGGTGGCCACCGCCTCGCCCACCGGCAGCCCCTGCGGGTACGTCGTGCGCCTCAGCTCGCGGCACTCGGCCAGCAGGCCCGGACCGGCGGCCGCGTGCAGTGCCCCGTCGACCCCGCCGCCACCGAGCAGGCTCGAATTAGCCGCGTTGACCAACGCATCGAGGTGCTGGGTGGTGAGGTCGCCGCGCACGGCCTCCAGGCGGGTGGGCACGGGCTACTGCCCGACGCTCTGGTTGCTTGCGAGCAGTGCGGCCCCCACGATGCCGGCTTCGTTGAGCAACTGGGCCACGGCCACCGGCGTGCGGGTCTCGACCTTGGGCAGCCACTTCTTCGACTTCTTGCTGACTCCGCCGCCCACCACGATCAGGTCGGGCCAGAGGAGGTTTTCGAGGTGGCCGAAGTAGCGGGTCAGCCGCTTAGCCCATTCGTCCCAATCGAGGTCCTCGCGCTCGCGGGCGGAGTCGGCGGCCTTGCTCTCGGCATCGTGGCCGTCGATCTCGAGGTGACCGAACTCGGTGTTCGGGATCAGCGTGCCGTTGTAGATGACGGCCGAACCGATGCCGGTACCGAGAGTCGACACGATGATCACGCCCTGGCGGCCTTTGGCCGCTCCATAGGTGGCCTCGGCAAAGCCGGCCGCGTCGGCGTCGTTGACCACGAGTGCCTGGCGGCCGGTGACCCGGTGCATCAGGTCGTGAGCGTCGGTGCCGATCCACCGGTCATCGACGTTGGCCGCCGTCCGCACCACTCCGTTCTGGACGACCGCCGGGAAGGTGCAGCCGAAGCTGTCCTTCCAGTCGAAGTGATTGAGGATCTCGGCCACTACCGCCGCCACGGCCTTGGGGGTGGAGGGTTGGGGGGTCTCGATCCTGAGTCGCTCATCGGCCAGCTCACCGGTGTCGAGGTCGACCGGGGCCCCCTTGATGCCAGACCCACCGATGTCGATGCCGAAACCAAGCCTCGTTGCCATAGTCGTCCTGTCTGAGCGTGGGAGCTGTTCTGAGCCTGCAGGCTGATCCGGGGGCCGAGGGCCGGTCGGATGCCCTCAGACATCAAACCGAGCCCCGTCTACGGCCGTCAATTTCTGAACGCCCGTAACATCTGCTGCGTGCCAGCTCGCCCCGACGGACCGCCGCCCCCGCCCACCGTGCAGAAGTTGAGACTTCGCTATGCCAAGCGGGGCCGCCTGCGCTTTTCCAGCCACCGCGACTTCCAGCGAGCACTGGAGCGTGCCCTGCGGCGCTGCAACGTGCCGATGGCCTACTCGGCGGGGTTCACTCCGCATCCCAAAATCTCCTATGCGGGTGCGGCACCCACAGGCGCGGCGAGTGAGGCCGAGTACGTGGAGCTAGGCGTCACCGCGCGGGTCGACCTGGAGGCGTTGCGCACGGCGCTCGATGCGGCTCTGCCCGAGGGGCTGGATATCGTCGCCCTGATCGAGTCGCCGGGAGACGCCTTGGCTGATCGGCTGCAGGCGAGCCTGTGGCGGATCGAGCTGCCGGGAGTGACCGACCAGCGGGCGCGTGAAGCGGTGCAGGCTTTCCTCGCCCAAGACGCCGTGCTGGTCGAGCGGATGCTCAAGACGGGCCGTCGCCAACTCGACGCGCGGGCTGCGGTACTGAGCATGGACGTGCTCGATTCGACCCGCGACGGCGATCTCGACACGACGGCGATTCCGGACGACCCTCCTGCGCAATGGCCATGTGCGATACTGCACGTGGTCGTTCGGCACACCACACCGTCCGTTCGGCCCGACGACATAGTGACGGCAGTGCGTTCGGTAGTCGACTTCGCGCCCGCGGCCCCACCTTTGGTGACGCGGTTGGCGCAGGGACCATTGAACGAAGACACCTGCAACGTGGAAGACCCGTTGTGAGCCGCCTTCGATGACGTCGACGCCGTCGGACGACGCGAGCCACACGGGCGACGCGCAGCCCGGCGACGTGAGGCTGACTTCCGCCGTGGCAACCGTCGCGGCGCTGGACCAGACCGCGGTCCGCGAGGTGTGGGCGGAGCCCGGTCGACGGGAGCACCCGTGGACGAAGACACACAGCAGCAGACCGGCTTCGAGGGTGAGGGTGGGCAAGAAACCCCCCCCGACGTCCAGCCGGACGCCGAAGCGGCTCCGGCCGACACAGTCGAGGACGGACCGATCGAGGACGCCTCAGTCGAAGGCGGCATCGTCGAGACTGGCGCAGTCGAGACGGCCCCAGGCGAGACGGCCGCAGTTGAGGCTGATGGAGGCGCCGCCGCCCCCACCGAAGCCGACCCAGTTGAAGAGGCCCTGCACCCCGAGGCGGTCACACCGTCGCTGGGCGACGCGGTCTGGGCGTGGCTCGATACCGCTCACAATGTCGGTGTACAGATGCCGGAAGATGCATCGGCCGACGACGACCCGGCTGCTGGGGAGGCGGCAGTAGCCCTGCCAGCTACGCAGGTGAGTGAGGCGACCGAGGAGTCCCAGACCGGGACGCCCGCGGCCAAGGCTCCGGTCCGGCGCCGTCGCGCCAAGAAGGTCGCCCAGGCGGTGGTTCCCACCCTTGACGTCGATGTGGTGCCCGCTGCAGAAGCGCCAGGGCTGCCCAAGCGGCGCCGGGCGAAGAAGGCGGCAGGGTCGGCACCGGCTGCCAAGCGGGTTGCCCCAGCTTCAGCGGTCGATATCTCCGCGCAGAACACCGGGGACGAGTCTCCGGTCGTCCAAGCTGTTGCAATCCAAGCCGACGCGACCCAAGCCGACGCAACCCAAGCTGACCCAATCCGAACCGACTCCGTTTCGGCTTCTGCTGCTGCAACCGCACCTGGTGAGGCACTCGACGTCGAGGCTTCCTCGGTCGTGACCGCCGAGCTCGAGGCTCCGGCGGCGGGGGTGGCTGCGGAACCCGTCCTGGAGGCCCCCGAGGACGACATCGCAGCTGCGGATGCGAGTGAGACGCCCGTTGTCAGGTCGGCAGAGGGCGACGTCTCCCCGGCAAGCGATACCGAAGCAGCAGCCCAAACGGCTGTTCGGCCGACCTCCGAGATCCCCGCCGGGTGGCCATCCGGCGAACGGCCCGTTGAGAGCGAGCCCGCCCGAGTGGCCGCACCGGTTGCGCCGATGGCCGTGCTGTTCCAGCCGCCCGTGGCACGCCGGCGGCGGGCTGCGAGCCGTCCGGCCGGACCGCCTCAGCCGCGCCTCGATGAAGCCAGCTCTCGGACCACTGCTGACGTGTCGGCGGAGCCGGTCAGCGCGCCTGAGCCCCTTCCGGCATCGGCTCGCCCTGAAGCACCTGTCACCCCCGAAAGCGACACGGCGAACCGGAAGCCTTTCGGCGGGTTGGCTGCCAGCGCGACCGACACCGACACGGCAGACAACGACACGGCAGGCAACGGCCAGCCGGGCGCCATCGATCAGGGCAGCAACGACACAGCTGCCGACACCGGCTCCAGCGATTCGGACACGGACAAGACCGGCGGAGAGCCGGCCTCCACCGACGACTCGACCGACGACGGCCCCCGTCGCCGTCGCCGCCGCGGTGGTCGTGGCCGACGCCGGCGTGGTGACGAGGAGACCGAGTCGTCGCCGGCGGAGGAAGTCGAGTCTGCCGACACCGACGCGACGGCTGAGCCGTCGGAGCCGGCCGACGACCTCGACGACGCCAAGGCCGAGGATGAGCCGGCGGGTGCCGATGCCGAGGGCGACGAGGAGTCGAGCGGCAGCAGGCGTCGGCGGCGTCGCAGGCGCCGGGCAACCGGTGGCAGCGAAGAGCCCGCTAGCCAGGATGATCCGCCCAACACCGTGGTGCGGGTGCGTCAGGGCCGCAGAGGCCAGGCCCCCAATGACGAGGTCACCGGCGTCAAGGGCTCGACGCGGCTGGAGGCCAAGCGTCAGCGCCGTCGGGAGGGCCGCGAGTCGGGTCGGCGACGTCAGATCATCACCGAGGCCGAGTTCCTGGCCCGCCGCGAGTCGGTCGAACGCACCATGCTCGTGCGTGAGAGCGCAGGTCGCACCCAGCTCGTGGTGCTCGAGGACGGCGTGCTCGTGGAGCACTACGTGGCGCGCAAGCAGGCGTCGTCGATGATCGGCAACATCTACCTCGGCCGGGTACAGAACGTGCTGCCGAGCATGGAGGCGGCCTTCATCGACATCGGCAAGGGCCGCAACGCGGTGCTCTACGCCGGCGAGGTGAACTGGGACGCGGCAGGTCTGCAGGGCGGCCAAGCGCGGCGCATCGAGCTCGCGCTGAAGTCTGGCGACTCGGTGCTGGTGCAGGCCAGCAAAGACCCGATCGGGCACAAGGGTGCCCGGCTCACCAGCCAGATCTCGCTGCCGGGGCGGTACCTCGTATACGTGCCCGGTGCATCGCTGACCGGCATCAGCCGCAAGCTGCCCGACACCGAACGCAGCAGGCTCAAGAAGATCCTGCGCCAGGTGGTGCCCGAGGACGCCGGCGTCATCGTGCGCACGGCGGCCGAGGGTGCCAGCGAGGAGGAGCTGAAGCACGACGTCGAGCGTCTGCAGCGGCAGTGGGCCGAGGTGGAGAAGAAGGCTAAATCGGCCAACCCGCCCACCATGGTGCATGGCGAGCCCGATCTGATGATCAAGGTGATCCGCGATGTCTTCAACGAGGACTTCAAGCGGCTCGTGGTCGACGGCGACGAGGCCTGGAAGACGGTCAAGGACTACGTCGACCAGGTGGCGCCCGATCTGAGCGAGCGGGTCGCGCAATGGGATGGCGAGGGCGACTTGTTTACCGCACACCGGGTCGATGAGCAGATCGCCAAGGGGCTGGAACGCAAGGTGTGGCTGCCCTCGGGCGGCTCGCTGGTCATCGATCGCACCGAGGCCATGACGGTCGTCGACGTCAACACGGGCAAGTTCGTGGGCTCGGGCGGCAACCTCGAGGAGACGGTCACCCGCAACAATCTCGAAGCGGCCGAGGAGATCGTGCGGCAGCTCCGGCTGCGCGACATCGGCGGCATCATCGTCATCGACTTCATCGACATGGTGCTCGAATCGAACCGCGACCTGGTGCTACGCCGGCTCGTGGAATGCCTAGGACGAGACCGCACCAAGCACCAGGTGGCCGAGGTCACCTCGCTCGGCCTCGTGCAGATGACTCGCAAGCGGATGGGCGAGGGGCTGCTGGAGGCGTTCAGCGTGCCCTGCGAACACTGCGGTGGACGCGGCGTGACCATCGTCGATCTGCCGGGCGAGACGCGGAGCCAAGCCGCGATAGGCAACGGGGGCGGCGCCAACCTCAACCAAAGCGCAAGCTCGAAGCCGGAGCCTGCCCGACGGCATCTGGAAGCCCAGCGGGTGGCCGAGGCTGCGCGCAAGGCGAAGGAGCGGGCGTCAGCGGCGACGGAGGAAAACCTTGCCTCCGGCGCGGATGCTCCCGCAGAGTCTGCACCTCAAGTTGACGTTGAGGCTCTAGGGGCGGAATCTGAAGCTCAGCCCCAGCCTCATGGATGATGTCGGCAGCCCTCGGTCTCGTTCGTGGTCAGCCGGCGTGAGTCGCCGTGTTGGTTTGACCGAAGGTGCATGGCGTCCGTAGTCTTATTCGTCGGCGTGTCTAGGCGCGTCGATCACGTTGCGCCCGATCAGCTGGCCAGCCTGGCCTTGGCGGAGCGGCGCACAATTCAGTCTCATTCTGACGAAGGTGGTTTCAGCGTGTACGCGATCGTTCGGGCTGGTGGCCGGCAGGAGAAGGTGGCCGTCGGTGACGTGCTGACCGTCGACCGGGTGGTTAGCGACGCCGGAAGCACAATCGAGCTCACCCCGGTGCTGCTTGTTGACGGCGAGAAGATCACCAGCGACGCAGATGCGTTGGCCAAGGTGAAGGTAAGTGCGGAGATCGTCGATCAGACCAAGGGTCCCAAGATCACGATCCTGCGCTACAAGAACAAGTCCGGCTACCGCCGCCGGCAGGGCCACCGCGCCAAGCTCACCCGCATCAAGGTCACCGACATCAGCGCCTGAGTCCTTCTCCACCGGCAGGCCCGGTGAGAGCCAGCAGGCGCGCGATCCAGACCTGCGACTCAGCAGCACCAACCCGAGACTCTTCAGAGGAGAACAGACATGGCACACAAGAAGGGCGCCAGCTCCACCCGCAACGGCCGCGACTCCAACGCTCAGCGTCTGGGCGTCAAGCGCTTTGGTGGCCAGGAGGTCAACGCCGGCGAGATCATCGTCCGCCAGCGTGGCACTCACTTCCACCCGGGCGTCAACGTCGGCCGCGGTAAGGATGACACCCTCTTCGCCCTGGCCGCCGGCGCCGTGCAGTTCGGCACCCGTCGCGGCCGGCGCACGGTGAACATCGTCGCCGACTGAGAAGTTGTCTTACCCGGTCCACGCTCTGACGTCGGGCCGGTCAGCACGTCGGCATCGTGAAGGGGTGAGTCCGCGCCGGACTCACCCCTTTCGTGTGTCACAAAGGAACTCCATCAAAGGAAAGACATGTCGCGATTCGTCGACCGGGTGAACCTCTTCGTCGCTGCCGGAGACGGCGGCAACGGCTGCGCCTCGGTGCACCGGGAGAAGTTCAAGCCACTGGGCGGGCCCGACGGTGGCAATGGGGGCCGTGGCGGCGACGTGGTGCTCGTGGTTGATCCGTCCACCACGACCTTGCTGGAGTACCACCACAGCCCGCACCGCAGCGCCCAGCGCGGGTCGCAGGGTGAGGGCGGCATGCGGCACGGCAAGAACGGCTCCGACATCGAGCTCGCGGTGCCCAGCGGCACCATCGTCAAGAGCGCCGACGGTGAGGTGCTGGCCGACCTCGTGGGGGCGGGCACCCGGCTGGTGATCGCGCAGGGTGGTCGGGGCGGCTTGGGCAACGCGGCGCTGGCGAGTCCGCGCCGAAAGGCGCCAGGCTTCGCGCTGCTGGGAGAGCCGGGGGAGAGTCAGGACATCGTCCTGGAGCTCAAGTCGGTGGCCGACGTGGCTCTCGTCGGCTACCCCAGCGCGGGCAAGTCGAGCCTCATCGCGGTGATCTCCGCCGCCCGGCCCAAGATCGCCGACTACCCGTTCACCACCCTGATCCCGAACCTGGGCGTGGTGGAGGCCGGTGACGTGCGCTTTACGGTCGCCGACGTGCCCGGGCTGATCCCGGGAGCCTCGCAGGGCAAGGGCCTCGGCCTGGAGTTCCTGCGGCATGTGGAGCGGTGCGCGGGCATCGTTCATGTGCTCGACTGCGCCACGCTCGATCCAGGACGCGACCCGATCACTGACCTCGAGGTGATCGAGGCGGAGCTGGCGGCCTACCAGGTGGATCTCGACAGCACCGGCGAGGCCGTGCCGCTCACCGAGCGCCCGCGCATCGTGGCGCTCAACAAGATCGACGTGCCCGACGCCCGCGACCTGGCCGACCTGGTGCGACCGGTGTTGGAGGAGAAGGGCTATCAGGTCTTCGAGATCTCCACGGCCAGCCGGGAAGGCTTGCGCGGACTGACGTTCGCCATGGCGAACATGGTGGCGCAGGCACGCGCCGACACCGCCGTCCTGGAGCCGACTCGCACCGTGTTGCGTCCGACGGCGGTCGACGACGCCGGTTTCACCGTGAAGGTAGAAGGCGACCCGGAACGCATGGGGGAGAAGGCCTACCGGATCCGCGGGGTCAAGCCTGAGCGGTGGGTGCGCCAGACCGATTTCTCCAACGACGAGGCCGTTGGCTACCTCGCCGACCGGTTGGCGAGGCTGGGCGTCGAGGATCAGCTGCTCAAGGCGGGCGCCGTGTCGGGGTCCACCGTGCTCATCGGGCCTCCCAGCAATGCCGTGGTCTTCGACTGGGAGCCGACTCTGGTCTCGGGAGCCGAACATCTCGGTGGTCCGCGCGGCGGCGACCCGCGCCTGCTCGAGCACAACCGAGCCTCGCGTGCCGAACGTAGGGCAGAGCACCTCGATCGACGAGCCGCGAAGGACGCCGCCCGCGACGAGCTGGCCGCCGAGCGGCGGGCGGGACTATGGACCGATCCCGACTATGAGGTGCCCAGGGCAGAGCCGTTGGGGTCTGATCCGGAGGAGGCAGCCGCACCGGAGTCGACCGACGACGAAGGTGAGCGGTGAGCGGGCATTCGCTCACCAGCGCTGACCCGCTCGCCGAGCTCGCCACAGCGCACCGGGTAGTGGTCAAGGTGGGGTCGTCATCGTTGACGTCCGCTGCGGGTGGCATCGACGCGGCCCGGCTCACGGCGCTCGTGAACGTGCTTGCCGAGCGCCGCGCGCAGGGCCGCGAGGTGGTGCTGGTCTCGTCGGGGGCGATCGCGGCAGGGCTGGCCCCGCTGGGGCTGGCCAAGCGGCCGTCCGACCTGGCGACCCAGCAGGCGGCGGCGAGCGTCGGGCAGGGGCTATTGCTGGCGCACTACGCCCGCGCGTTCGGCGCGCATCAGTTGCGGGTCGGGCAGGTGCTGCTGACGGCTGACGACATGGTGCGGCGTCAGCACTACCGCAACGCCCAGCGCACCTTGTACCGGCTGCTGCAGCTGGGTGTGGTGCCCATCGTCAATGAGAACGACACGGTGGCCACCCAGGAGATCCGGCTGGGTGACAACGACCGGCTGGCAGCCCTGGTGGCGCACCTCGTGCATGCCGACCTGCTGTTGCTGCTCTCGGACGTCGACGCGCTCTACGACGGGCCGCCCAGCAGGCCGGGAACCCGGCGCATCGCCCGGGTGGTCGCGCCCACCGACCTCGACGGTGTGCAGATCGGATCGGTAGGTTCGGCAGGAGTCGGCACGGGCGGCATGGTCACCAAGGTGCAAGCAGCGCGGATGGCAACGTCGTCGGGCATCGCCACCTTGCTTACCAACACCGAGCAGGCCGCACTGGCCCTCAGCGGCGCCGAAGTGGGTACCTGGTTCGACCGCACCGGGCGCCGGGTACCCACCCGGCTGTTGTGGCTGGCGCACGCCGCCGAACCCCACGCTCGACTGGTGCTCGACGCCGGAGCGGTACGGGCGATCACCCGAAAGGGCGCGTCGCTACTGGCCGCTGGGGTGATCGGCGTCGACGGGTCGTTCGAGGAGGGTGATCCGATTGACCTATGCGACGAAAACGGCCACACGGTCGCCCGGGGGCTGGTCAACTATTCCTCGTACGACGTTCCCGGCATGCTCGGAAAGTCGAGCGGCGACCTGGTTGCGGAGTTCGGCTCCGCCTACGGCCGCGAACTCGTGCACCGTGACGTCATGGCCGTGCTCGTGCCGTGATGTCCAGCGACCTGTTGGCCACTCCTTGGAGGCGACGCGCACGTGACTGATGGCCCGCCGACCCCGCTCCGCGTCAGCGACTCGGAGCGGGAGCCCCAGCCAGGGCTGTGGCACGTGCGGCTCACCGTAGCTGGACCGTCGGTTGCCAAGCCCTTGATCGCGAAGGCGTTCCGCCGGTTGGCGCAGCAGTCGCCCTTTCTCACCTCGATCCGCTACGACTCGAGCCATGCCGAGGTGAGCTACTGGGACGAGGCGGACGACCTCGACGACGTAGCGGCGATGGCGCTGCGGATGTGGAGCGATCACCGTGGCGACGCTGGTCTGCCCGACTGGCGCACCACGGGTCTCGAGGTGCTTGAACGAGAGACGTTCCTGGTGCGTGGCTCGGGTGAGCCGCACATGACCGTGACCGGAGACGTCCGGCCCTTCTGAGTGCCAGACGCGTGGCATTCGCCCCTTCTGGCATCACTCAAGCCCCAGAACGCCCACGACCGCCCCACCGGTGCCAAACGCTCCGGGGCTGACCACCAGATGATCTATTCCAAGACGTCAGTGGTCGTGGGTGGTGAGTGTGCGGCGGATGGTGGGTTCGTTGTGCCAGCTGGTCGCGGTGGGCGTGAGGCCTTTGTTCGGGGTCAGGCCCGGGTGGTGTCCGGAATCCGGCGCCAGTGCTGGCCGATGAGGGTCGGCTGAGCACAAGACCCGAGCCGGCTGCATCGCTGGAGCCGGATTCTGGACATCCAGCGCCGGGAACCGCAACCGGTCACCCGGTGACCTCGCGGACGCGTTGGCCCAACCATCTGCCCCTTGACCGCGATCACGCGTCCCCCTGTCACGTTCTTCGCCCAGCTATGGCCACCTTGGTGACCTACCAGCGCACAACGTCACAGTCCGACGACCTCACTCGATCCAGCCCCGGCATCCCCGGGATCAGCACGCCACGCAGACACCCGCCCCCCTGGGGAATAGATCATCAATTGGAGGCGAGACGCCGGCTGAGTGTTCTCGCGCTCAACTACCCTGGTCGGTATGAGTGCCCCCGTCGATGTGAGCCCGTCCGCTGGACCTGTGTCCGCCGATCCGGGGTCTCGTGCTGCCGACCCTGAGGGCGCCGCTGGTGGCAAGCCGGCGAACGCGGCCGAAGCGGGCGTCCACGACCTTGCTCGGAAAGCGCGGAACGCCTCACGCGCCCTGGCGGCGGCGACCACCGCGGAGAAGAATGCTGCCCTGGAGGCCATCGCCGACGCGCTGGTGCAGGCATCGGCCGAGATTGTGCGGGCCAACGCGGTAGATGTGGAGCGCGAGCGGGCAGCAGGCATGAGCGTCGGGCTGCTCGATCGACTGCTGCTCACCTACGAGCGCATCGCCGGCATCGCCGCTGCGGTGCGCGAGGTGGTCTCGCTGCCTGACCCGGTGGGCGAGGTCGTACGTGGTCAGCGGCTTCCTAACGGGTTGCGACTCAATCAGATTCGAGTTCCGATGGGTGTCGTGGGCATGATCTACGAAGCCCGCCCGAATGTGACGGTCGACGCGGCCACGCTGGCGCTCAAGGCCGGTAACGCGGTGCTGTTGCGGGGCGGCTCGGCCGCCGAAGAGACCAATGCCGTCGTGGTGGCAGTGATCAGATCGGCGCTGGAGAGCGCCGGTCTGCCGGCCGATCTGGTGGCCACCGTCGACGGCTACGGCCGCGCCGGCGCCACCGCCTTGATGGGTGCGCGTGGGCTGGTGGACGTCCTGATTCCACGCGGGGGAGCCGGGCTCATTCAGGCCGTCGTGAAGAACTCGACCGTGCCCGTCATCGAGACCGGGGTGGGCAACTGCCACGTCTATCTCGATGCCTCGGCCGATCCCGACATGGCTCGCGCCATCGTGCTGAACTCTAAGACGCATCGGGTGGGGGTGTGCAACGCCGCCGAGACGATCCTCGTCCACGCCGACCAGGTCGAGAGTGGACTGCTGGGCGACGTGCTGCGCGACCTGCACGACGCGGGAGTTGTGCTGCACGCCGACGATCGCGCGGCTGCGGTGGCGGCCTCGCTCGGCATTCACGTCGAGGCCGCAACCGATGACGACTGGGGCCGGGAGTATCTCGCTCTGGAGGTTGCCGTGGGCGTCGTCGACGACCTCGACGCGGCGCTGGAGCACATTCGGCGCTGGTCGAGCGGGCACACCGAGGCGATCGTCACCGCCAGTCTGGAGAGCGCCGATCGCTTTGCGGCAGAGGCCGACTCGGCCGCGATCATGGTCAATGCGTCAACTCGCTTCACCGACGGCGGCATGCTCGGGCTCGGGGCGGAGATCGGCATCTCCACCCAGAAACTGCACGCCCGGGGCCCGATGGGGCTCAGCGAGCTGACCACCACTCGGTGGATCGTGCACGGCACCGGTCACGTGCGCTCGTGAGCGGGTCGTCACAACCGCGGGCCGACCGGCAGCCGAGCCTGTGGGAACAGCAGGTCGCCGCGAATCCGGGGCATTCCACTTGGTACGTGGAACGCTTTCGCAAGCTGGCCGCCGACGGCGTCGACATCGTCGGGGAGGCCCGGCTGATCGACGCCATGCTCGAGCGCGGCTCTCGAGTGCTCGACGCGGGCTGCGGCCCGGGCCGGCTTGGGGGTTATCTGCACGGCGCGGGGCACACGGTGGTGGGAGTGGACGTCGATCCGGTGCTGATCGAGGCGGCCGAGGCTGACTATCCCGGGCCGACCTGGCTGGTGGGCGACCTTTCGGAGTTGCACCTTGCGGAGCGTTTCGACGTCATCGTGTGTGCGGGCAACGTCCTGACCTTCGTGGCGCCCGCCACGCGGGTGCCGGTGCTGCAACGGTTCGCCGCGCATCTTGCTCTCCAGGGGCGCGCGGTCGTGGGCTTCGGGGCCGGACGCGACTACGCGTTCGAGGAGTTTGCCGCCGACGCGGCCGAGGCCGGTCTCAGGATGGAGTCGCGGTTCTCCACCTGGAGTCTGCGCCCGTTCGAAAGGGATAGCGACTTCCTCGTCGCCATCATGACTGCGGCCTGACACCCGTGTAGATTCTGGTGCTGTCATTCTCGCGGTAGCCGTCTTGAGGAGTTCACGATGTCGTACACCCTGGCTGCGGTGGCTTTGGCCGCAGAACCGGCGGCCGAGCACACCAACTCGCTGCCCATGGCCCCGCTCGCGTTCGGCATCACTTCTCTCGTGATCTGGGCTGTGCTGCTGCTGATCACGTTCTCGTTCAAGAGCGTGGGCTCGCGGCACGACTGAGGCTCCGTGGCCCGAATCGGGGTGATGGGTGGCACGTTCGACCCGATTCACCATGGCCACTTGGTGGCCGCCAGCGAGGTTGCGTCGAGGTACAGCCTCGACGAGGTGGTGTTCGTGCCTACCGGTCGACCGTGGCAGAAGGACGACCAAGGGGTGAGCGAGGCGGAGCACCGCTACCTCATGACCGTGATCGCGACGGCGTCGAACCCTCGGTTCACGGTGAGCCGGGTCGACATCGATCGTCCTGGGCCCACGTACACGATCGACACGTTGCGCGACCTGCGCGCCCAACGCCCTGACGACGACCTCTACTTCATCACCGGCGCCGACGCTCTGGCGCAGATTCTCAGCTGGAAAGACGTGGACGAACTGTGGCGGCTGGCGCATTTCGTCGGTGTCACCCGGCCGGGCCACGTGTTGACCGGCACAGGTCTGCCGGCCGACCGGCTCAGCCTGCTCGAGGTGCCGGCCATGGCGATCTCCTCCACGAACTGCCGTGAACGAGTGGCGTGCTCAGAGCCGGTTTGGTATCTCGTGCCCGACGGCGTGGTGCAGTACATCGCCAAGCACAAGCTATACGCCAGTCACTGACGTCCGCCGGTTTGGGTGGATTGGGCGGGAGCTTTCAGCTCGAATGCGGTCAAGTCGATGTGGCGACGCGCCGATGCTGGCCGAGTGACGTCGAGTACCGACCAGACTGACCTGCCCTCCGACCGCGCGGCCGTACCGGCGCAGGCGAGGAGCAACGACGATCCGGCGCGCCCTGATACCGGAGCAGCGCCTACTGACTCACCCGTCGAGCCTGCGCAGGCCGCGGGTAGTTCGGCAGGACAGACGGAGTCAGGAGTCGAGGGGGAGCCTGGTGCTCCGGCAGAGGCCGGTCCGGAAGCGTTGCCCGAAGGCGAAGAGCTGAAGGAGCCTGAAGAACAGTCGGGTCTGACCCTGCTGCCCACCGAGCTGCGGGAGGCCACGGGACGTCGCCGCAGGTGGTGGCTCCTCGTAGCACTGATGCTGGTGCTCGCGCTGGCTGCAGGTGCTCTGGTCTGGCGGCAACAGCACCAACAGGTGGCAGCTCCGGCGCCCGCACCTGCCCCGGCACCGCTGCACAGCCTGTTCATCTCGGTCTCCACCCCCGACAACCACCTGCAGGACGGGTTGTTCTACTCCGACGGCAGCGAACCAAGCGGCATCTTCATGCCGGGTGACCTGCTGCTCGACGCACCCGGCGCAGGGACCGTCGCCCTGCGCGACGCGCTGCCGCTGGGCACCGACGTGCCGGGCGCGGCCTTCTCCGACGCCACGGGCCTGCGCGTCGACGCGTCCTGGACGCTGCCGATGGATGGCATGGCCGCCCTGATCGACAAGGTGGGTGGCGTCAAGGTCGACGTGGACGTGCCGGTGCAGGCGAATGGCGTCGACCTCAAGCCCGGTGTGGGACAGAAGCTTTCGGGAGTGCAGGCGCTGACCTTCGGCACCTGGACGGCCACCGGCGAAGCGCCGCCCGCGCAGCTGGCGCGGATGAGCCAGGTAGCCAGCACGCTCTTCGCGTCGCTGCCCACCGATAAGGCGGCCGTCAGCACGCTGCTCGCGGCTGTGCCGGGCAGCACCACGCTGAGCACCGACCAGCTGGCCGAGCGCCTGGTGCAGCTGCGTTCCCAGCTGCGCTCGGCCAACTACGCGGGCAGCCTGCTCGGCACCACTGCGGCGCCCACTCCGGACGTGCCCAACGGAGTGGTGGTCGACCGGGCGGCGCTGGCCACGTTCGCGAACGATCGGATGGCGGGGCTGCAGTTGTTCACGCCCGGTGCCGCAGGCGCTGTGGCCTTGCAGAACGGCTCGGGCGTCGACGGGTTGGAGAGCGGCGCGCGTCGCCGGTTGATCGACAGCGGCTACACGTACGAGTGGAAGGGGCTGGCCCAGCCGGCCATGGACACGACCATGGTGTTGGTGCCGACCGATTCGGCTGCAGACCTGGCCAAGGGCCGGCGGATCGCGAAGGATCTCACTGTTCCTGATGCTGAGGTGGTCGCCTCACCCTTGGTGCCAGTGGGGACGAAGGCGCTCGTCTTGCTTGGGGCTGATTTCGCAGCGGCCACCGCTCCCACGCCCGACGCGACCGCAGCTCCTGCGACTCCTGCTGCGAGCAGTCCGGCAACCGATGCTGCGACCTCGTCGCCGAGCGCCTCGGCACCGGCAACTCCCTGATGCGGCGTGACGACCCGACATTTTGGGGTCTTAGCACCCGGACGTGAGACCCTAGAACGTTCGTTGAATGTTCGTGAGGGTTACCGAGGAGAGTTTGTGAGCGCTTCGCCACGTGCAGTGGAGCTCGCGGTCGCGGCCGCAGAGGCGGCAGCGGCCAAGTTGGCCACCGAGATCATCGCCCTAGACGTGAGCGAGCAGTTGGTCATCACCGATGTGTTCGTCTTGGCCGCCGCAGAGAACGAGCGCCAGGTGCGCTCGGTCGTCGACGAAATCGAAGACCGGCTGCGCGAGCTGGACGCCAAGCCCCTGCGTCGTGAGGGCCTCAAGGACGCGCGCTGGGTGCTGCTCGACTTCGGCGAGATCGTGGTGCACGTGCAGCACGCCGAGGAGCGCGAGTTCTATGCGCTGGAGCGGCTCTGGAAGGACTGCCCGCTCATCGAGCTGCCCGCCGTCGTCACTGCCGGGCAGCGCTGAACCCATGTCTCAGCGGGTGGTGCTTATTCGGCATGGGCGCACAGCGTCGAATGCGGCCGGAGTGTGGCAGGGACATCTGGATACCCCTCTCGACGAGGTAGGCATCAGCGAGGCCTCGGCTGCCGCGGCGGCCCTGCGTGCGGTGGAGAATCCAGCCCGAGTCGTCTCGTCAGACCTCAAGCGAGCCCTAGCCACCGCCGAGCCTCTCGGGCGAGCGTGGGGGTTGCCGGTAGAGAGCGACCCGCTGCTGCGCGAAGTGAACGCGGGCGACTGGGAAGGCTTGGGCCGCGTCGAGATCCACCAGAAGTGGCCCGAGGCGTTGGCCGCCTGGCAGGCGGGAGACGACGTGCCGATCGGCGGCGCCGAGCGGATGAGTGAGGCCGGCGCCCGGGTGGCGGCCCGGGTGCGTGAGCTGTTGGCGGAGACCGAAGGCACGCTCGTGGTGGTGAGCCATGGGGGAGCGATCCGGATGGCCGTCATGGAGCTCGTGGGGCTCGGCACCAACGGCCGCGCCCTGCGCACGATGCGCAATGCGCACTGGTGCGTGCTCGAACGGGGGCCGTCGGGGGCGCTGTCGTTGGACGGTTGGAACCTTGGTCCAGTGGTCAGTGCCGCCCAGCCGGCGATGCCCTAGGGGTTGCCGCTGTGAGAGCCGGTTTCGCGTCGGAGGGCCGGATGCCATATGATTTCGGGGTTGCCCTGTGAGGGGCACGGGGCTGTAGCGCAGCTGGTAGCGCACCTCCATGGCATGGAGGGGGTCAGGGGTTCGAGTCCCCTCAGCTCCACAATTTCAGACGTACAAGAACACCTGGCATCGGTCGAGGTGGGTTCGGGTGCGAGGGCGGCGAAGGGCTCAGCGAGCCGGATCGTCGCCCTTTTCGTTTTCGCTGATCTCGATGCCGTTGGTCCCTGGCGAGGCGTGGGTCGATGTCTGCGAGCCCGGCGCGGCTGCGGTCTTGATGGCGCTTGAGGGTCTCCAGGTCGATGGCGTCGGCGATGTGCGCCAGGAGCGTGTCGCCCTCGTTCTGCAGCCGCTGGCGATTCTCGGTCAGCTCGGCCAACTCCTGCGAGCGGGAAGCAAGGCGCTCATCGAACGCGGCCTCGACCTGCGCCGCCAGAGCGTTGTACTCCTCCTCCGTGATCGCGATACCGCTGTAGCAGTCGGCGACGAGTTGTTCGGTGATATCCAGCGGGACCGCCCGCCGGGTGCAGTTCTTCCGCTTGGAGGCACAACCGGAGCACGGCGTCGGCAATTATTCGAAGCGTTCGAAATATCCATGTCACGGAGTGCACTTGTCGTGTCCCGGGCGCTGCCCGCAGCCTGGAGTCCAGAATGGAGGCGTGACCGTCCGAGTACGGCCCGGTGAATGCGGCGGCGCGTCAAGGGAGAGCAACGAGATGAGACCCCTTCGATACTCGATCAACGTCACGCTCGACGGCTGCTGCCATCACGAGGCAGGGCTCCCTCCGGACGAGGAGTCGATGCGCTACTGGACCGCGGAGATGGAGCGAGCCGATGCCCTGCTATTCGGCCGGGTGACCTACGAGATGATGGAGTCGGCGTGGCGGAAGCCGACCACGGGCACGTGGCCTGACTGGATGGGTAAGTGGGAGGTCCCGTTCGCCGAGGCCATCGACGGGGCGAAGAAGTACGTCGTGTCGAGCACGCTGAGCGGGGTCGATTGGAATGCCGAGCTGGTGCGAGGCGACGTGGGGCATGCGGTTCGGCGGCTCAAGCAGGAGCCGGGCGGGAACCTGTGGGTGGGCGGAGTGACGCTCCCCCTAGCGTTGGCGGATCTTGGACTGATCGACGAGTACGAGTTCCTCGTGCAGCCGGTCCTTGCCGGGCACGGGCCGACCTTGCTCGCCGGTCTGCGCAAGCGCATCCAACTGGAGCTTATGGACCGCCATGAGTTCCGGTCAGGGGCGGTCGCCCTGCGATACCGGCCCACGCGAGTTCCGGCTTGACGTGGTTGCCTTAACGGTGAGGTGCAGGTGGTCGTAGTGGCCGCCCGTTACGTCGTTCGGGTTGTACATTCCGCCGCTCCCTTGGCGTGGGTACGCGCCAACGCGCCTTGCTCGCCAGTTCACGCAGCAGCCGATCGCGTTCGCCGCTTGCTTCCTCTTGCGCTTCGCGAACTTCTTGGAAGATCGGATTGACCGGGAGGAGCCAGGCAATATGCGCGGCCTTCCCGGCGGCTGCGTGAGGCGGGACCGATCCGATGGGCAGGTCGTCGAAGACATAGTCACCGGTGTGCGTGCCGCCGCCTTCCCGACTGTCCGACGAGGTAGTCGCCCTCCGCGATGAGGTCGGCGGTGCCCCAGAAGTTCAGGTCCGGGAATGCGGCGCGGAAGTGCGTTGCGAAGTCGCGCACCTCGTCGCGACCGACCATCGGCTCGTGCAGCGAGCAGTGGAAGCGCCGCCGACTCCGGTCATGCCATGCGCAGCGCCACTTCTCCGCCTGATTGTTCCCACGAGGCTTCGAACGTGCTGGCCGCGCCCCTCATCAGGGAGTCACGGCCGGACCCGATCGCGATAGCCTGCGCTCCGCGCGACTCGGCGAAGGTCGACAAGCGCTGCGACTTCTGATGTGGTGAACGATGGATCGACGGAGACCCCGGCACCAGGGCGAAGAAGAGGGCTGGTCAGGGCGTCCATGAGTCGCCTCGTTCCTGCGCGGCTTTCCACGCCTGGTACTTCTCGGTGCAGCAAGCACCGCAGGGACGGTAACCGGCGGCGAGTGCCGTGGCCTCGTCGGCGAAGAAGACGCGGTTCTTGACGTAGCCGCCTTTCGCCATTGCGCGAAGTGCGGCCGGGCAATCGAGGCGGCCGTAGATCTTCCCGCCTCGGTGGCCACCCCACGTCCCTTTGGTCGCAGACACATAGGAGCGGCCATCCGGCGCGGTGAGCCTGTACTGCTTCGGCTCGCTCATCGTGACTCCGATTCTTCCAGCGGGACCGCGCTCAGGCGGCGTCGTGGAAGACCAGGGCGAGGGTGTGTCGCTCTCCGGAGCGGATTGCTGAGACGCCGTGCCGCACTGGGGCGGCCGACCAGCCGCGCTTGGACTCCACGGGACGGTCCCGTGTCGTGAAGACGTAGCCGTGACCGTGGGCAAGCAGCGTGGCGGTGCCGCGGGACTGCGCCCGGGGACGCTGTTCGAGGAGCAGGAATTCGCCGCCGGTGTGGTCGACGCCGGGCTCGTTGAGGTTGATGACCACTTGCAGCGGGAAGACCAGGTCGCCGTAGAGATCGCGGTGCAGCGCGTTCCAGTCGTTCTCGCCGTACGTGAGCAGGATCGCTGACGACTTGGTCTGCCCGGCCTCGTGGCACCTCTCCAACCACTCATCGAGTGTGTGTCGTAGAGGTTCCGGAACTCGATGGTCTCCTCATCGGTGAGCAACTGTGGCCGCAGCGCGCCGCCGTACTCGTTCACCTCGGCGGTGACTGCCGCCCAGTTGGCCGATTCGACGCGTTCGCGCCATGGATCGGCCCGCCGGCTCGTCTTGGCGTTCATGCCGCTGCCTCCAGTTCCAGCAGAGTCGTCTTGGCCTTGCGGCCGCCGATGTAGCCGCCGAGGGAGCCATCGGTGCGTAGGACGCGGTGGCACGGGACCACCACGGGCAGCGGGTTGGTCGCGCAGGCAGTGCCGACCGCGCGGACAGCCTTCGGGTTGCCTACCATCTCGGCCATCTCCCGGTAGCTGCGCGTCTGGCCGTAGGCGATCTCGGGCAGGTGCTGCTGCACCAACTGGCGAAAACCCTTCGACAGAGACAGGTCAAGGTCCAGGTCGAAGATCCGCCGACGGTGCTCGAAGTACTCATCGAGCTCGCGGGCCGCGACGTCCAACTGTTTCGGCGCGCGCAGGATGCGCGGGCTGAGCTTCACCGCCAGTGTTTCGAGCACCTTGTCGTGGTCCTCGTTGGCGAACGCGACCCGCACGAGCCCCTTGGGCGTCGAGGCGAGCAGCAGCTTTCCGATCGGACTGTCGACTACCCGGTAGGCGACATCGACCAGACCCTCCGCCTGCGCGGCGACCTCGAGCCGACTGTGCAGGGCTGCCAGCTTGTCGGCTTCGATGGGTGCCGTCAGGGCCGGAAAGGCGTCATCGTTGCGGATGTCATTCATGGTCTTGCTCCTTTCGTGTCGCGCCCGGATAGGTTCTTCTGAGGTTCTTCATCCCGTCGGCCGAGGCTCTTCGCGCCGCGTCGACCGTGCCGCCGAAGATCGCCGCGATCTCCGCGTACGACATCCCGACGAGGTACTTGTAGGTAATCGCCTGCCGTTGTTTCTCCGGCAGCCCACCCACCCTCTGCCAGAGGTCCTCGTCGCGTGCATCGGGGATACCGAGAGCGGTCGGAGCCTCGGGCAGATCCTCCACCGGAAGCGGATTCCGCTTGGCTGCCCGGTGGACGTCGATGGCTTTGCGCCGGGCGATCGTGACGAGCCAGGCCTCGACGTTCGCCGTATCCGGAAGGTCGGGGTAGGCGCGCATCGCGGCGAGGAACGTCTCGGACCAGGCGTCATCCGCGTCATGCACGCCCAGGAGGGCGCGACAGACTCGCAGGACGGTGGTGCCGTGGTTCTGCACCACGGTTTCGAACGGCTGCTTCATGTTCATCCCATTGAAGACGGTAACGATGACTCTTTCGTGAGATCCAGCTAGAACAACCGTCCGGCGGCGACCGCCGCGGGCTCTTCGAGTTTGAGCAGTGCGTGCTTGCGCTTCAGTCCACCGGCGTAGCCGGTGAGCTTCCCGTTCGCGCCGACCACACGGTGGCAAGGGACGAAGACGCACAGCGGGTTCGTGCCCACCGCCTGACCGACCCGGTACGAGAGAGCCTTGTCGCCCAACTGCTCCGCGATCGCCCCGTACGTCGTCGTTTCACCGAACGAGATCTCGGAGACGATGTTCCACACGGCGTGCTGGAACGCGTCGCCGACTGCGTCGAACGGCAACTCGAACTCGCGCCGTTCGCCCGCGAGGTACTCATGCAGCTGGGATGCCGCGTCCGCGAGCAGCGCATCCTCCGAGATCGCGATCTCGGGACCGAATGTCTGCGACGCGGGCCGCCGGATGTGGTGCCGGAAGTAAAGGCCGGTGATCGCCCCGCCCGACGCCACGAGCGTGAGCTGACCAAGCGTGGTGTCGATGTGAGCGTGTCGCGTGTTCATAGCTCCTCCTTCGTGCTCTGCACCTCGAAGACGTTCGCCACATCGGAAACGTGAGATCCGTATCGTCGTGAGAGTGAAAGCCCACGACCGGGTCGGATGAGTCGGAGTGCGCCTCGGATCAGTCGTCCAGTTCCGGGTGGTGCGATTCATCGAGCGCCCAGCCGCGGCCCTCCTGCCAGAGCGGGCGGTTGCTATCCGGCGCTTCTTGGGCTCAGGGTGTCGCTGCCCGTCTACGAGAGATGGAGCCCTTCCTCCCGAGCAGCCACAATCGCTTGGGCTCGGTCAGCAACGCCAAGCTTGAGGAAGACCTTGCTGACGTAGTTCTGCACAGTCTTGGTGCTCAGGTAAAGGTCGCGGGCGATCTCGCCGTTGGAGCGCCCTTGTGCCATGAGCGACAGCACGGCACGTTCCCGCTCCGTCAGGACCTGGGAAAGGCACCGACGTGGCCCTGCCATGCAGCAGGGAAGCCAACTGGTCGGCGACACCACGATCGAGGTGGGTGTCCCCCCTCGCGACTGAGGTGACAGCCCGAATGAAGTCGTCTCCGTCGGTGTCTTTCAGGACGTAGCCGTGGGCTCCCAGCAGAAGCGCTTCTCGCACGGCAGCGTCGTCGGCGCGCATCGTGACGACGAGAATCGCAGCGCCGGGCGCGGCCTGGCGAATTCCAGGAACGGCCTCCAGTCCACCTCCGCCCGGCATTTGAAGATCAAGCAGAACCACGTCTGGCGTCAGGTTCGAGCAGGCAGCAATGGCCTCTGGCCCACTCTGGGCCTCACCAATGACCTCGATGTCCTGCATCGTCGACAACAGGGCGCGCACGCCCTTGCGGAACAGTGCGTGGTCATCGACAAGCAGCACCCGAGTCACGATGGCCATCCAATCGAGGCCGTGACCCGCGTGCCTGTGCCGGGGTCTGATTTCACAACGAGAGTGCCTCCCAATTCCTCCGCACGCTCACGCATCGAGGAGAGTCCCACGCCTGGCGTTGTTCCAGGATCGAATCCGACACCGTTGTCCGTCACGGTCAGGTGGACCAATTGCTGCCCCCAGTCAACAGTGACAACCACGTCTGATGCGTGAGCGTGCTTCACGGCATTCATCACCGACTCGGTGGCTATCCGCAGCAGTGCCACTTCAACGGCTGCTGGCAATGCGGCGTCCTCGAAGTCGAGGTGCACCATCGGTTGCGCGATAGGACCGAACTGGTGGGACAGAGTCCCCCGAAGGCCCAGGTCATCGAGCATGGGGGGCCGCAAGTCGTACACGACTCGCCTGAGGTCAGCAGACGTGTGTCGGAGATCGTCCAGTAGTCCGTCGACCGTGGGGCGATGGGGATCGTCCGCCTTCAGTCCTCGTTGAAGAGCCTTGAGTTGCAGGTGAATCGATGCGAGCGACGGGGATAGGCCGTCATGGAGGTCGCGTCTGAGCCGGAGACGCTCATCCTCTCGTGCTGCAACGATCGCCGTTCGCGACTCAGCAAGATGCTCTGCCGCTCGCTCCGCAGCGACTCTCAGCGCCAGTTGATGAGCGAGCTCTCTGAGGACGTCGAGGTCTGCCGACGTGAGCCTGCTGCCACGCCGTCTCTCGGCAACTCTGATCACACCGAAGACGTCGCCTTGAAACTGCACCGGGACCTCAAGGACGTCCGTGCCCTCGGGCCGCCGCCCGGAGTTGCCCATGCTGTCGAGTTCTATCTCGACCCACGGCAGGTGGACCGCCTTCGCGACAGCCGCAGCCACTCTGTCCTCAGGTGCGAACGAGGAGGTCGCCAACACCGACATTGCGACCTGTGGTTGATGGTAGGAGTCCGCCAACTCGTCCACGCGTGGGCGTAGCCATCTCCACAGCGGCACTGCACTTGCCAGGCAGAGTGCCAGCGCGAGTCCGTTCTGCCAGGTCGGCACCAGCAACTCAGCGCCGGTGCCGAGAACCGCACCCGAGAGGACGTAGATGGCCAGCAGGCCGACAGCAAGCAAGAGGGCCGCAACCAGCGGACGCCACCACGTGACGCCCGCGGTTCTCGCCCCCGTGCGCGTCACGACTCGGCCAGGACTCGGTCGCGACGAAGCAGCAGGTAGATGACAACGACGGCTGCGATCACACTGAGGATCGCCAGGGAACGCAGGGTCAAACTGTCGGCGGTAACGCCGCCAAGAGAGCCGAGACCGTCAAGAGCTCGCACCCCGATCGTGAGGAACGCACCCCATCGTTGTCTGCGCCAAATGCCGAAACTGCCGACAAGCCCCAGGACACCCAGGATGACGCCGACGATAAGCGCAGCGAACGGTGGCTGGTCGCCCCGCGCCGCCGTAGCCTCGGCGCCAAGGGGGAGAGGCGCGATCGAGACAGCCAGACCGACCATGCTGATGATCGCGTTGATGACCGCCGCCGCGGCCTTGGAAACAGAGATGGATCGGGACATTTCTTACTCCTAGACTCGGGAGGCCACGGCCTCGGACGCTCCAAAGTCTTCCGACTGTAGTTTCCCACCCACGAGGGTTTGGGCCCCTGCGTTGGTGGGGAAATCAGACCCTTGTAGTGGTCGCTCACGTCCGCGTACGTCGAGAAATTCGAGACTCGTCACCGTCTGGTGGCGGGGGAGTTTCGCTGACAAAGAGTGTTCAACGGGCGAGGAGCCGCCGGATGAAGTCAGCCACTTGCGACGGCTTCTCCTCGGCCATGAAGTGACCGGCGTCGATGGGTTGATAGGTGAGGTCGGGTGCCCATGCGCCCCAGATTTGGGTGGGGTCGAAGCCGAGCTGGGTTCCCCAGTCTTGTGAGATCACGCCGACCGGCATCGTGAGCTGGTGGCCGGCCGCTCTGTCGGCGCGGTCCAACTCGAGGTCGATCGTGGCGCTGGCGCGGTAGTCGGCCACGATCGAGGGCACGGCGCGGGAGCAGCTTTCCACGTAGTGCTGCCGAAGCTCCGGTGTGAAGGTCGTGCCGGCCGGGTCCCAGGCGTCGAGGAACGAGGCGAAGAACTCGTCGGCGACGGACTGAATCATCTTCTCGGGCAGCCCTTTCGGCTGCGCCATGAGGTAGAGGTGCCAGGCGACTTTCGCGTCGACGCCGTGTAGCACCTCCCAGGTGTCCAGGGTGGGGAGGACGTCGAGGATGCCGATGTGGGTGATCGTGTCCGGGTGGTCGAGACCGGCTCGGACGGCGACCAGCGCGCCGCGGTCGTGGCCGATGAGTGCGAACCGATCGTGGCCGAGGCCGGCCATGACCTGCACGATGTCCTGGGCCATCGTGCGCTTGGAGTACGTGTCGGGTGTGGCTTCCTCGGGCTTGTCGCTGTCGCCATAGCCGCGGAGGTCGGGCACGACGACGGTGTGGTCGCGGCTGAGCTCATCGGCGACCGCGCGCCACATGATGTGCGTCTGTGGGAAGCCGTGCAGCAGCACGACGGGTGTGCCCTGGCCGCGGTGGGCGACGCTGATGATCGTCCCTTCTGCGCCGGGTAGGCGGCCGTAGTCGAATCCGTTGAGATCGTGGCTCGGCGGCAGCCGCGTTGGGTGCCTGGCGACGAGGTTGACGCATTGCTGCGCGAGGTCGGCGCCGACGAGTCGTGGGCCCAAGAGATCGCGACTGAACGCGCGGCCTTCGATGTGGTCGACCCCTGGGAGAGCGTCGAGTCAAGGCGATCCTCGACACGAATCTGATTGTCGCCGAGGCACTCTCGCACCATGACTACGAGATTGCCGTCTCTTCGTTGTCCTGGGCCGAGCTCGGCTACGGCGTCCGCAAGGTCACGGATCCGGTCGAACGGGCCCGCCGCGAATTACGAATCGGTCGCCTCCGGGCCCTTCTCGGCCCGGGCATTCCCTTCGACGACGCGGCCGCGGACGCCTACGAGACGGCATGTGGGCTTGTCCTGGCAGGCGGTCGCGAGGTCCGGGGCCGGGCCATCGACCTCGTGATCGCGGCGACCGCCGCGGCACAGGGCGCCGTCGTGATCACCCGCACCGTCGATGACTTCATCGGGCTGGATGGTTTCGTCACCGTCGTTGCCGCCTGACGTCCTCAGTGACCGATAGCCCCCCTCGCATTTCCTCGACGCGAACGTCTTCGCCACACCGGTCACCCGCATACCGCTGATGGCTGGACGGCCTCCCAGCGGATTCCGCGTCGTCAACGGCGGATGCAGAATCCAGACCCTCGCCGTCGATCATCGCCGACCTGCCCGGCGAGTCCGTGATTCGGGTCAGCGGTCGCGGTGGTTCGCGGGTATTGAGGTAGTGATGCTGGCGAGCAGGTTCGTGGCTGCCGTACTGAAGCGGGCAGTGTCGGCGAAGGGGCGGGCGACCAGCATCGCGCCCTCCAGGCAGCTGATGATCATCCGGGCGGTGTCGCGGGAGGTGCCGGTGAATTGCAGTTCGCCGGCGTCGCGGCCGGCGTCGAGGACCGTCTCGAGCCAGGACTCGTTGGCGACGAAGAACGTCAGCACGACCTGCTGCATTGGTTGCGGGAGCGTCCGGTACTCGGCAGCCAGCATGCCGCACAGGCACATCCGGTCTTCGCGCAACACATCGAGGTAGAGCGTTGCATAGCCATCGAGCTTGGCGACGGCGCCGCGGCGGGTGGTGTCGAGCGTGGCGAGCGCGGCGCTGAACCGCTCGGTGTAGCGGGTGAGCAGGGCGGTGCCCAGTTCGGCTTTGCCCGGGAAGTGGTAGTGCAGCGCCGGCTTGGTCAGCCGCAGATCGGCGGCGATGTCGGCATAGCTGACCGCGTTGAAGCCGCGTTCCTGCACCAGGCGCTCGGCGACGTCGAGAATGCGCGTCCGCGTGCCCCGGTCGTCTTCGCGGCCGCTCGTTGGTGTGACCATCGCGATTCGTTCACTCTTCACTCAGCCACCTCTTGATCACTGACTTTCTAGTAGGTAAAATATGACTCATCTTACTAGACGGTGAGACCAATCGCCCCGGAAATAGGGCGTGCGCTGAGAGGCAGCGTCATGCACACCACCGAGCACCGCAGCTTCAGCGCTCCCGACGAGACCCGCCCGTTCCCGAACGGCTACGCGGAAATCCTGCAGGTCGGCAACGCCGAGATCGGCCGACTGACCCTCCAACCCGGGTGGCGCTGGTCCGTCGACGTCAAGCCGATCGCTGGCACCGACAGCTGCGAAGCGCCGCACTTCCAGTACCACTTGACCGGCCGGCTCGCGATCCGGATGGACGACGGCACCGAGTTCGTCGCCGAAGCCGGTGACGTCACTGCGCTACCCAGCGGCCACGACGCCTGGGTGGTCGGTGACGAGCCGGTCGTGGTCGTGGACTGGTTCGGCGCTAGCAACTACGCCAAGTCGGCCGCACGCGACTAGAGACGCCAACGACCAGACAACAAGGACCCAACCCGGAGAAATGGAGAGTGCCATGGGCCGCAAGATGATCGACTGCCGCGCCGTGCCGAACGACGTGGGCTGCACGCTCACAATCGCTGGTACGGAGGACGAGGTGCTCGAGACCGCGGCAGCACACGCGGTCGCCGTGCACGGTCACGCCGACTCGCCGGAACTGCGGGAGATGCTGCGCGCCGGCTTGCAGGACGCTGAACCCAGCCTCGCGTGACAGCCCCTGGCGAAGCTGCAATTGGCAAGGGCGCTTGGGGTCGTACTGGCGCTTGAGACGCGCCAGTCGGTCGTAGATGGCGTTCAGCAGTGCGGGCGGCACCATGAACGGGACCAGGTCACGGCGTGATGGCGCTAGCGGCCGCACACAGTCGAAGCAAGCGGCGGCCCAACGCCAGGAACGACATTGATCAGGCCGGTGTCGCAACTGCATTTCCTCTTGCCTGGTCACGACGACGCTGAGGTCTTCGCGGTCGACGGCACGGTCTTCGCGTCCGGAGTCGCAGTTCTGGTCACGGCGATCGCGCTGAAGGAAAGGACTACGAGCGCCAAGACGATGAGCGCCATCGGTAGGGCGGTCTGTTCACCGCCGAGACCAGCGATCGGTGCGATTACGCCCGCAGTGCACCATTGCAGGAATCCGAGAACCGCAGATCCTGTGCCGGAGTGCTTGGGCACCTCTCCCGAGGCAAGAGCTCCGGCGTTGGGCCCGATCAGGCCTTGGGCGGTCATGAGTACGAAGAACCCGACGATCGCCATCCACAGCGGCATGTCGAACCACCAGGCGCCGACGAGGAGCAGGCCGCCGGCTGCAGCGGTTGCGCTCAGTCCGACGATGATGACAATCCGGGTCGGCACCGTTCCGGCCAGCCGGGCCGCGATCAGCGTGGCGACGGTCAGGCCGACGGCGTTGGCGGCGAAGTCGATCGAGTACATCATGGGGGACAGCCCGTTCATGGACTGCAGCACAAACGCCGACGTGGCGACGTAGGCAAAGGTCACACCCATCGAGAACGCCATCACAATCAGGTAGCCGACGAAGCCGCGTGACCGTAAGACCTCCCCAACGGCGGAGCGCAGATTCCGCAGGCCACCACCCTGTCGTCGCACGGCAGGCAAGGTTTCCCGAACAGCGAGGGCGACCGTCACGAGCATGACCGTGCTCCACGTGGCGAGCAGCCAGAAGGAGACCCGCCAGTGCGACAGTTGCAGGATGACCGCGCCGAGAAGGGGGCCGATGATCGGCGCGATGCCGGCGATCCCTTGGACGAGGTTGAGGGACTTCACCAGCCGGGGACCCGAGGCGAGATCGACTACCAGGGATCGGGCGATCACCATGGCCCAACCCCCGCTGAAACCCTGGACCAACCGGGCCAGCATCATGACGCCGATCGACGGACCGAGTGCGCACACCACCGACGCCAGCGACATCACCACGAGCGATGCCAGGAGTGGGTGGCGACGCCCGCGCTGGTCGGAGACGGACCACCGATGAGCTGACCCAACGCCATGCCGATCTCGGCGCCGGTCACTAGGGACAACTGAGGCGCGACTCGCGCTCCCGCATCCGCCGGTCGGGACTGGACCCGGTGACGACCAGTGCATGTCAGCACGCTGAACTGACGATGCGCTGGGCGTGGAGTGCGGTGCGGTACAACGGTTCTTGCGGCGTCGGCCTGAGCAGGTGACGTACTCTGGGGACCGTTCGGCCGCAGCAGTTGAGCGGTGGGCCTCGGGCGATCGCCCAGCACCCATGGCCGGCTCGCGACTGCACTGGCTGAGCACGCGTACTTCCGCTGTGCGCAACGAAGATCCATGCACTCTTTTGAATAACTCAAAAGAGTGTTAGCGTTTCAGGCGATGGACACGTACGAACCCTCAGCCGCCGATGATGCCATTCGGGCAGCTGGACTGCGCGTGACCGAGCCTCGTCGGGCGGTGTTCGAGGCTCTGCGCGGGCGCCCGCACGCCAAGGCTGACGAGGTGTTGGCCCTGGTGCGCATCACGGTGCCTGGCACAAGCCTGCAGTCGGTCTACAACGCGCTCAACGACTTCGCCGACGCCGGGCTGGTTCGCCGGATCGAACCGGCGGGGCATCCCGGGCTGTTCGAGCTACGGGCCCACGACAACCATCATCACCTGATCTGCACCGAGTGCGGCCGTGTCGAAGATGTCGACTGCGTCGTCGGTGCGGCGCCGTGCCTCAACCCGTCGGACGTCCACGGCTTCGACGTACGCGTCGCGGAGGTCACCTTCTGGGGCCTCTGCGCTACATGTGCCGACGTTCAGAATCTTGACCTTTCCACAACCGGACGAAATCACTCACAGTAAGGAAAGCAATGACAGAAAGCGACGCCCCCGTCGTGTCGGCTGAAGAGACCGAGTCGACCCTCGTGGCCGGGGACGAAACCCCGGGCAGTTGCCCGGTGCTCCACGGCGAGCACCAGCCGCACCCCACAGCGGGGTCGGCAAACGAGAATTGGTGGCCCAACAAGCTCAACCTGAAGATTCTCGCCAAGAACCCCGCAGTGGCGAATCCGCTCGGTGAGGATTTTGACTACGCAGCCGCATTCGAATCACTCGATCTGCCGACGGTGAAGGCGGATATCGAGCAGGTGTTGACCACCTCGCAGGCCTGGTGGCCGGCCGACTTCGGGCACTATGGGCCGCTGACCATCCGGATGGCCTGGCACTCCGCCGGCACCTACCGAGTGGGCGACGGTCGCGGTGGGGCTGGCGCCGGGCAGCAGCGATTCGCTCCGCTGAACAGCTGGCCGGACAACGTCAGCCTCGACAAGGCTCGCCGGGTGCTCTGGCCGGTCAAGAAGAAGTACGGAAAGGCGCTGTCCTGGGCCGATCTGATGATCTTGGCCGGCAACGTGGCGTTGGAGTCGATGGGCTTCAAGACCTTTGGTTTCGGGGGCGGCCGCGCCGATGTCTGGGAGCCGGACGACGACGTCTACTGGGGCCCGGAGACCACCTGGCTGGGAGACGAGCGCTACACCGGTAACCGGCAGCTCGACACCCCGCTCGCGGCGGTCCAAATGGGTCTGATCTACGTCAACCCGGAAGGCCCGAACGCCAACCCCGACCCGCTGGCCTCAGCCCACGACATCCGCGAGACGTTCAAGCGGATGGCGATGAACGACGAGGAGACTGTCGCGCTGATTGCCGGTGGCCACACCTTCGGCAAGACGCACGGCGCCGCGCCGGACTCTCATGTGGGACCCGATCCCGAAGCGGCGCCGCTAGAGGCGCAGGGGCTCGGCTGGGCAAACTCGTACGGCACCGGCAAGGGTGACGACGCCATCACCTCAGGTCTGGAAGTCACCTGGACTTATCACCCGACCCGCTGGGACAACGAGTTCTTCCACATCCTGTTCTCCTACGACTGGGAGCTGTTCAAGTCCCCGGCCGGCGCGTGGCAGTGGCGGCCGAAGAACGGAGCAGGCTCCGACCTGGTGCCCCTGGCGCACGACCCGTCCACCCGGCGTGAGCCGCGGATGCTGACCTCGGACATTGCGCTGCGGATGGATCCGGCGTACGAGAAGATCTCGCGTCGGTTCAACGAGCACCCGGAGGAGTTCGCGGAGGCGTTTGCCCGGGCTTGGTTCAAGCTGACTCACCGCGACCTGGGGCCGGTGGCCCGCTATCTCGGTCCCGAGGTGCCGACCGAAGAGCTGATCTGGCAGGATCCGCTGCCGGCCGTCGATCACGAGCTGATCGACGATGCCGATGCCGCGGCGCTGAAGGACCAGATCGTCGCGTCGGGGTTGACCGTCTCGCAGCTGGTCTCGACCGCGTGGGCGGCAGCGTCCTCGTTCCGAGGCAGCGACAAGCGCGGGGGCGTCAACGGTGCCCGGCTCCGACTCGCCCCGCAGAAGGATTGGGAGATCAACAACCCCGTCCAGCTGACCTCGGTGCTGGAGACCTTGGCGGGCATCCAGACCACGTTCAACGCGGAGCAGACCGGCGGCAAGCGGGTCTCGCTGGCTGACGTGATCGTGCTGGCGGGCAACGCCGGGGTGGAGCAGGCGGCTAGGGCTGGCGGCTTCGACGTCACCGTGCCGTTCCATCCGGGCCGGGTCGACGCGAGCGCCGAGCAGACCGACGCGGAGTCGTTTGCCTATCTTGAGCCGATCGCTGACGGCTTCCGTAGCTACTACGGCAAGCACGCCCAGCTGCCCGCGGAATACATGTTGGTCGATAAGGCCAATCTGCTCACGCTGAGCGCGCCGGAGATGACCGTCCTGGTCGGTGGCCTGCGCGTTCTGGATACCAACTGGGATGGCTCCAAGCTCGGCGTGCTGACCGAGCGGCCGGGCGTGCTGAGCAATGACTTCTTCGTGAATCTGCTCGAGATGGGTAGCACGTGGCGGCCGCTGGATCCTGGGTCGCACGCGTTCCAGGCCATCGACGATGCCACGGGCGAGGCGAAGTGGACCGGCTCTCGCGCCGATTTGGTGTTCGGCTCGAACTCCGAGCTCCGCGCACTCGCCGAGGTGTACGCCAGCGACGACGCCGCGGAGAAGTTCGTCCAGGACTTCGTCCAGGCGTGGACCAAGGTGACCGAGCTGGATCGGTTCGACCTGCATCGCTGAGTCTCGGCCCGCACGTAACACCGTCAGCGGCCCGCATTCCCGATTGGGGGTGCGGGCCGCCCGGTTCGGGTATGGCTGCGGGTCGGACCGGTTCCGTGCACTGGCGTGGGTTAGCGGGCAACCGAGTGCTACCCGCGGCGGATACGCCGCGGACGGCACCACCGAACGACCCAACCCCAGCTCCGGTACTCAACCTGGTGCCAACTGCGGCAACTTCGCCGCGAACGGCACCACCCAGCAACTCAGGTCCGTGAGAGGTCGAGTCTGGCTTCGGGGGGCTGTGAAGGGACCGGTTTCTGACGCTAGGACCATGCCCCGCCGGACGGGGCATCGTCACAGCGCGGGAAAGCCCCCTGACCTGTGACCCTCGAAACCTCCCTTTGCGGAAGACCCGGGCAGGCTGCGGCTTCCCATCGCCCGGCCCGTCCTGTCGCCCGGCTCCGTCCTGTCGCCCAGCCCCGTCCGCCTGTCGCCTGGCTCTGCTCCTGCGCGCCTGGGGCGCCCGCGCGTGGCTGGGCTGGTCCACCTGTTGCCCGGGCGCCATCGGCGAACTGACTTTCAAGGGCCATTTGAGCTCTGCCTCTGTGTCGCTGGGCACTTCGGGGTTAGGGCCGGGGCTGCCCTAAACCCGGGTTAGCTGCAATACCGTTCAGTTAAGGTTACAGCGGTGTAGTTTGGTGGTATGCCGCGTGCTGGATGGAAGAAGCCGGAGACTGAGCGCCGCTTGTCCGATCTGGTGTCGGTGGGGGTGTTGACGCGGGTGTTCCCGGCGGAGCTGGTTGATGAGGTGATCGCGCAGGTCGGTAGGACTGAGCAGCGTCATCGGTCGTTGCCGGCGCGGGTGATGGCGTATTTCTCGATCGGGATGGCTTTGTACTCGGAGGGCTCTTATGAGGATGTGTTGGCGCAGTTGACTGATGGGCTGTCGTGGGCCTCGGGGTGGACTGAGACGTACAGTCCGCCGAGCAAGTCGGCGATTTTCCAGGCCCGAGCACGGTTGGGTGCGCAGCCGCTGGCAGTGTTGTTCGAGAGGGTCGCCAGACCGATCGGTACCGACGAGATGGCGGGGGTGTGGCTGGCCGGGCGGCGGCTGGTCGCGGTCGATGGTACGTGTCTCGATGTCGCCGACACCACGGTGAATGCCGAGTACTTCGGCCGGCCGGGGGTGAACAAGGGCGAGCGTGCGGCCTTCCCTCAGGCCCGGGTTGTCGCGCTGGCCGAGTGTGGCACGCACGCGGTCTTCGCAGCTCAGGTCGGCGGCTACACCGAGTCCGAGGCCGTCTTGGCTGATCGTCTCCTAGACCGGTTGGCGCCGGGGATGCTGCTGACCGCGGACCGCGGGTTCTTCTCCTATGCCCTGTGGCGTAAGGCATCGGGCAGCGGCGCGGACCTGTTGTGGCGTATCCGCACCGACAAGTCCGGACCCAAGCCGGTCCATGTCGAGGACCTTCCTGACGGCTCCTGGCTGGCAGACCTACGCCAGACTCACTCCGCCGAGGCCCGTTCCGCGGATCCGATGCGAGTGCGCGTGATCGACTACACCCTCGACGACGGCCGCGAGAACCCCCACAGCTATCGGCTTTTCACCACCGTCTTAGATCCCGGCCAGGCCAGCGCGACCGATCTCGCTGCGGCCTACGCGCAACGTTGGGAGATCGAGTCGATCTTCGACGAGCTCAAGACCCACCAACGCGGGCCACGCACCGTGCTACGCAGCAAGTCACCCGACCTGGTGCTCCAAGAGATCTGGGGCCATCTGTGCTGCCACTTCGCGATCCGTTCCCTGATGGCCGAGGCCGCGACCCATTCCGGGCACGACCCCGACCGGGTCAGCTTCGTCGCCGCGCTACGCATCACCCGCCAGACCCTCGCCCACCCGGGCGTCTTTTCCCCCTGACCACAACCCCACCGACAGCCCAAGCTGGCTCGACTTCCTCCGCCGACTCCTGCGACGGCTCAACCCCGCCCGGCGGCGCCGCTCAGCCCCGCGCGTGATCAAGCGGAAATACACCAAATGGCACGTCAAACGCGCCGCCCACGCCACCTGCCCCCAACCCGACCAGCAGACAACCATCAAAGTCAGCCATCGCTAACTGAACGGTATTGGGGTTAGCTGGCGCTCTGGCAGGTCATTGGCATTCCACGCCTGCGGTGGTCGAGTCCCGATAGTGTTTCCACTGAACACAGACTCTGGGCTCGAAACTCGGCTGAGAAAGTCAATCGATCGGATCGCCACGTGATTCTCGGTTCTTCTGTATCGCCGGTTGGTAAGTGCGGCGCGCTATGCAGCTTCTTGAGGGTGGACTCGCCGTGAACCGTATGCAGTTCGTCGAATTCGTTCGCCGCCGTGGGCTTGCAGTTCTCGCTACCCGCGGTCCAGGTGGCGCTCCTCAAGCCGCACTGGTCGGCATCGCCGTCACGGACTACGGCGAGCTGCTCTTCGACACGGCCACCAACTCGCGCAAGTGCGCCAACCTGCGCGCGTTTCCACGTGTGGCAGTCGTGATCGGCTGGGACGACGAGGTCACACTGCAATGCGAAGGGACAGCCGAGGTTCTGACCAGCAGCCAGCGCGACCGCTGTATCGCTGCGTACCTTCAGCAGTACCCGGACGGACGCCAGCGCGCCCAGGACCCGAACATCGTCCTTGTCCGAGTCTGCGTCGATTGGGGCCGGCTCAGCGATTACCGTCCGGGATCCTTCGGCATCGACTGGCTCGAGCTCGTCGACTGATCCGGGCGGAATCGCTGGCAGGCGGGAACGAGTCGTTGATCGGGAGGCGGTGTCACCACCCTCCTTTCTGACTGGGCACCCGGCTGACAGGGGCGGCTATAGGGATCAAAGAAATTGTCAGGTGTCTGCTGACCGTCAGGCAGGTTCGGGCGGCTGGTGGGCGATGGGCAGCAGGCCGGCCAGCCGGCCGGTGGAGCGGGGGACTCTTTGCGTGGGAGCGTCAGCTCCTGCTTTGGACGCCGGGGAAACGGGTGCTCAGGAACCAGCCGACGCGCAACTACCGCAGACGCCGAAGATCTCCACGGTGTGGTCGATGTCGACGTAGCCGAACTGCTGGGCCGTCTGAGTGGCCCAGCGCTCGACCGCACGGCCCTCGACCTCCTCGGCGCGTCCGCAGCGCCGGCACACGAGATGGTGATGGTGGCCCCGGGTGTTCGGGTCGCCGCAGAATCGGTAGGTCGTCTCGCCGTCGGGGCCGTGGATCAGGTCGACGACGCCTTTCTCAGACCATGCCTGCAGATGGCGGTAGACGGTCGAAAGGCCGATCTTGTGGCCCGCGGTTCGCAGAGCAGCATAAATGTCCTGGGCGCTGCGGAAGCCGTCTTGTTGTTCGAGGATCTCGCGGATCGCGGCGCCCTGCGACGTTGACCGGTGCTTTGTCGCCGTGCCCGCGGAGGAGGTGGCCCGATCCATCGCCATTCCTGAAGTATAGCGGTAATCGTTACCAAGATCAGGGCTGGGTGATGGCCCGAGGTTCGTTCAACTGTCACGTTGTTCGCCGGGATGTCACCAAGGTGGCCACGGATGGGCGAAGAACGTGACACATGGACGTACGTCCGTGGGGCCCTGGGCAGTGAGGGCAAGTACTGGGTGGTCGATCGCTAGGCGCTGTCGCGAATGGCGCCGAGCCATGGCTCGAAGCCGTCCTGCGCCACCCGGAGTCTCGAGTGAGCGAGCGGTGCTTCCTCCGGTGCGACCAGCAGGTGCACGAAGGCATCTCGCAGCCGTGCCGGCTCGGTGCCCACGCCAGTGATCAGGAGGTGCGTCTGGGGGACGCGGCGCCCCCATACGCCGCCGGCCCCGATGCTGAGCTGACCTCCTGAGCCGTCCCAGACCTGGATCTGCCCGGGCCGGGTGGGCAGCCAGAACGTGCCGCGAGAGCGGTGCCGGCCAGTGCCGAGCCGCTCGATGTCCGCCAGCAGGCGGTCGGGGTGGAAGGGGTGCGCTGAGCTGAGCTCGAGCCGCCACACTCGATCGGACTCAAGCGCGGGCATAGGGGTGTCGAAAACCGGTGCAGCCCAGGCATTTGTGCGGTGCTGGTCGTGGACGCCGGCCACCAGCAGCGTGGCGTTGAGGTTCTCGCTGCCCACGACGACGTCGGCGTCCGGGTGGGCCAAGGCGCCGACCAGTTCGATGGCGATCGCGTCGGGACGTCCGGTGAGGACGAGGACGTCGGCGTACTCCGCCAGCGCGCAGCCGACCTCGGCGACGCCACGCCGGTCGTCCGGACCGCTGTGCAGGCCGCGTTCTGTCAGCAGATCGTCTCCCAACAGGTCATCGACCGTGCCATCGCCGCTCAAGGCGGCCACGACGGCGGTGGTCCGAAGGTGGCGCTGCAGGCGGGCGTCCCAAGTGATCGCGTTGGCCACCTGCTCTGCCTCCATACCTACCGGCAGGCACGCGACAATGCTCTCCCAGCGCCCGGTGCGAGCCAGGCGCTCGATGACGGGCGCGACGTCCTCGCGTACGGCACAGCCGACGCAGGCGTGCTCCAGCTCGATCTCCTCCCGCTCGAGGATGCCGTGCGCGTCGCTGACCGTTCGGGTAAGCACCTGCCGTTCGGGGTCGATCTCGTTCCGGAGCACCACGGCGCGGGGCAGGTCCCAGGAGAGCACGACCAAGGTACTTGCCATGGCGCCGGGGTCGACGCCGGTGACGAGGATGACCGGCGTTGTCATCGGAGGCCTTCTGAGGTCGATCTCGCGAACGGCACTGGATGGTAGTCGGGATGGCTGCCCTGCTGCACGGCTCACTCCTCGGTAACAATAGAAATCGTTCTCATTATTACCAGAGGAGACGGCCATGTCACATCAGGCGGCGCGCGTCAAGGACGTGGGTGGGGTCTCAATCCGCGCCGTGGGTGTGCATCCGGACGCCCTCCTGGTTGAAGATGCTGATCACCTGCGCGGGCCGGGAGCCGACGGCGGACATGCTGTGCGGCACCCGGGTATCGAACTCGGCGGCCTCACCACGGGTGAGCACGAGCTCGCGTTCGCCGAGTGCCAGGCGCAGTCGGCCGCTGAGGACGTAGAGCCACTCGTAACCGTCGTGCACCCGCGGCTCGGGTGCCCTCGTGCGCGGCGGGTACGTGATCTTGTACGTGCCGATCGAGGAACCCTCCGGCGCGAGCGGCGCGATCACGAGGCCGTCGCGGCGGATCACCGGTCGGCGTACCCGCGGATCGGGCACCTCGTGTGACAGCAGGTCATCGATCCGGATACCCAGCTCCCGGGTGAGCGGCACGAGCAGTTCCAGGCTCGCCTGGCGCTTGCCGCTCTCCAGGCGCGACAGGGTGCTGGCCGACATGGAGGCGCGCCCGGCTAGGTCCTCCAACGTCCAGCCGCGCGCCTGTCGGGCGATCCGCAATCGCGGTCCCAATTGGTCGAGGACGTCCATGGTCGCCTCCTCAGTGTCGTCTCTTGCCAATTCCGCAAGATGGTTTGCATATTCTAAGTCTGTCGGCTCAGCCTGGCTGCATGACTGAAAACTGCATGACTGAGACCTGCTTGGCTGAGAGCACGAGCGAGAACTGGGACGTCGTCATCGCGGGCGGTGGCGCAGCGGGGCTGAGCGCCGCTCTAACCCTGGGTAGGTCGCTACGTCGCGTCGCGGTTGTCGATGCCGGCCAACCCCGCAACCGATTCGCCGCCCATATGCACTCTGTGCTGGGCCATGAGGGTCTCGACCCGGTCGAGCTGCTGCGGAAGGGTCGGGAGGAAGCCGCGTCGTACGGCGTGACCTTTCTCGACGGCATCGTCTCCGCAGTTCGAGCGGACGAGCGGACGGTCACCGTCGTCACCGGTGAGGACGAACTGACGGCACGTGCGCTCGTGGTCGCCACCGGTCTCACCGACGACCTACCCGAGCTACCCGGTTTGACCGAACGATGGGGCACGAGCGTGCTGCACTGTCCCTACTGCCACGGCTGGGAGGTGCGCGGCAGCCGGATCGGTGTGCTGGGCTCGTCCCCGATGTCGTCCCATCAGGCCGAGCTGGTGCGTCAGTGGACCGACCGGCTGACCTACTTCACCGCCGGTACCACTGACGCAGGAGCCGACCTCGATCCGGAGACCGCCGCCCGCCTGCGCGCCCGTGGGGTGCAGCTGATCGGCACTCCGGTGAGCGAGGTGCTGGGCGAGGACGACAGGCTCACCGGCGTACTACTCGCCGACGGACGGCAGGTTCCGCTCGACGCGCTCTTCGCCGCACCCGTGTCCCGGCCCCACGACGGGTTTTTGGCCGATCTCGGTTTGAAGCGGGTCGAGAATCCGATGGGCAGCTTCCTGGCCACCGACCCGACCGGCCGCACCAGCCACCCCTGGATCTGGGCGATCGGGAACGTGGTGAACCCCGGAGCCAACGTCCCCATCTCGATCGGCGCGGGCTCTCTGACCGGGGCCATGGTCAACCTGGCCCTGGTGAGCGAGGAGTTCGACGACGCCATGCTCGTCGCCCACGACCACGTCCCCGACGTCGGGCTCGGCGCCGATCAGGGTGTCGATCTCAGTACCGGCCATGGCACCGATCTCACTGCCGATCATGGTGCCGGTGAGCCCTCACCGGAGGAGTTCTGGGAAAACCGCTACACGGGCAGCGACCAGGTCTGGTCTGGCCGGGTCAACACCACCCTGGCCGACGTCGTAAAGGACCTGCCGGTCGGTGACGTCCTCGATCTGGGCTGCGGCGAGGGCGGGGACGCGGTGTGGTTGGCCGAGCAGGGCTGGCGGGTGACCGCGGTCGACATCTCCCCGACCGCGGTGGGCCGCGGCGTCGAAGGTGCCCGGAGCCGCGGAGTCGCCGACCGGGTCACCTGGATCGCCCACGACCTGGCGAGCTGGCGCACCGAGAGGAAGTTCGACCTGGTCACGGCATCTTTCTTCCACTCAACCGTCGAGCTGCCCCGCACGGAGATTCTCCGCCGTGTCGCGGAGCGGGTCCGCCCGGGCGGCCGTCTTCTGCTGATCTCGCATGTGTTCGAGACCGAGGAGGACATTCCGCCGTGGGCCTGGCAGCGCGAGGCTGCCCCCGACGATGCCACCGACGCTGCCGGCGGTCATGCGCACGAGCCGGTCCTGCTGACGCCGGAGGATGAGATCGCGGAGCTGGCGCTGACGGGTTGGCGTCCCGAGCGCTCCGAGATCCTGCGCCGGGAGGCGACTGGTCCGGATGGGCAACAGAAGGCAATGCTGAAAGACGGGCTGGTCCTGCTGCGCCGACCTGGCGTCGGCAAGGAGGCGTAGCGCCCCGCCTGCCGACAGACTGACCGAGTGCGGCGTCGAAGCCTTGCTGGTCTGTTGTCCGGATTGCTATGGTCGGCGCGCCAGTCAACCCCCTCGGGGGTCGGGAACCCGGTGCGACTCCGGGACTGACGCGCAGCGGTGTGGGCGACGCCCGGAGCACGACGTCACTGGGTCATCACGACCTGGGAAGACGCTCCGAAGCGGTTGAACCCGAGTCCGAAGACCTGCTGGCCCTCCGGCGACAGCCGTGAGGTCACCACCGGGCTTCGCGCACGAGCCCCGACCTCGAAGGACCGACATGCGTCGTATCGCCCTACTCTGCGCGGCCCTCCTGCTGGCCGGCTGCTCGGCCGGCACTCCCGCCGACTCCAAGACGGCGGACAGCGTGCAAGGCTTCCCCGTCGAGCTCACGAACTGTGGCGAGCACGTCACCGTGACCAAGCCACCGCAGCGGATCGTCTCGCTGAACCAGGGTTCCACCGAGATCCTGCTGTCGCTCGGGCTCGCCGACCGAATCGTGGGAACGGCGACGTGGACCGACCCGATCCTGCCGTCGCTCGCGGAAGCGAATGCCCGCGTTCCCCGGATTTCCGACAATGCACCCTCGCTCGAAGCCGTGCTCGACAAGAACCCCGACTTCGTGACGGCGTCGTTCACCAGCACTTTGGGTGCGGGTGGAGTCGCCACCCGGGCGCAGTTCGAGAAACTCGGCGTCGGCACCTATATCGCGCCCAGCGATTGCGAAGGCAAGGAGGCGACGTCCGGCGATGGAAAGCGCGATACTCCCTTCGATATCAACCTCGTATACCGCGAGATCCGTGACTTCGCAAGGATTTTCGACGTGCAGAAGGCCGGTGAAGATCTGGTGGCCTCGCTACAGAAAAAGCTGGCAGAAGCTGGCAAGGTCGATGCGTCGGGTACTACTGCCCTGTTCTGGTTCGCCAATTCGGAGTCGCCCTACATGGCTGGTTGCTGCGGCGCTCCGGGCTTGATCTCCCATACTCTGAAGTTGAAGAACGTCTTCGACGACACGACGGACGAATGGCCGCAGATCAACTGGGAGACCGTCGCGGAGCGAAACCCCGATGTGCTCGTGATCGGTGACCTGACCCGCAAGAGTCAGACTGCGGAGACCGGCAAAGCCAAGATCGCGTTCCTCGAGACGAATCCGGTGACTAGGCAGATGGACGCGGTGAAGAACAAGCGATACATCCTGATCAGCGGTGCGGAGATGAATCCGTCCCTGCGCACGATCTATGGGGTCCAGACCGTCGCAACCGGGCTCCGCAAGCTCGGCCTGGCTCATTGAGCCACACCTGGCTGCGGTGAACCGTCGCGTCGTCGGCGGGCCGCTTGCCCTGGGGTTGTGGGCGGCCGGGCTCGCCCTCCTGGTGATCTCGATCGCGGTGGCGATCACGATCGGACCCTCCAACCTCTCGGCGGGTGATGTCGGCGCGGTGGTCTGGGCGAAGCTCACCGGAGCAGAGTCGGGACTCTCGCGGATTCAGGAGGGCATCGTCTGGGACCTACGACTGCCCCGCACACTGCTGGCCTGCCTGTGCGGCGCCGGGCTGGCAGTGTGCGGGGTCATCCTGCAGTCGTTGCTGCGCAATCCGCTGGCTGACCCGTTCGTCCTGGGCATCTCGTCGGGTGCTTCGACCGGTGCCGTGTCGATCGTTGTGCTCGGCATCGGCGCCGGTTCCATCGGACTCGCCGGCGGTGCCTTCCTCGGTGCGTTGGGGGCGTTCGCGCTCGTCCTGATTCTCGCCCACGCGGCCGGCGGTACGACGGACCGGGTGCTGCTGGCAGGAGTCGCTGCGACGCAGTTGTTCTCCGCTCTGACGTCGTTCATCGTCTATCTGGCGGCGGATGCCGAGCAGACTCGAGGCGTGTTGTTCTGGTTGCTCGGGTCGTTGGCGACGGCGAGCTGGTCGGACGTGCTCGCCTCCGTCGTGCTTGTCGTCGGCGGGTTGGTGGTCTGTCTGCTGAATGCCTCGGCCCTTGATGCCTTCACGTTCGGTCAGGACGCCGCGGCGTCGCTCGGCGTCAGCGTCGGCCGGACTCGCATCCTCTTGCTGGTGGTGACAGCCCTGATCACCGCCGTCATCGTCAGCACGTCCGGGGCGATTGGTTTTGTCGGCCTCGTCCTGCCGCACGCGGCCCGGGCCATCGTGGGCGTTAAGCACCGGTTCCTGCTGCCGACCGCCGCGCTGATGGGGGCGATCTTCTTGGTCTGGGTCGACACGGCGGCACGTACGGTGCTCGACCCTCAGGAGCTTCCGGTTGGCGTTGCGACGGCGCTGATCGGCGTGCCGGCGTTCGTCGTGATCCTCATGAAGCGAGGGGGCAGGGCATGACCTTGCGCGCCCAGGAGGTCTCGTGGCTGATCGACGTTCTCCGGATCGTTGACGGCGTGACGTTGTCCGCATCGCCGGGCTCCGCGGTCGGGCTGCTAGGCCCGAATGGCTCGGGGAAGTCGTCTTTGCTGCGCATGCTGGCGGCCGTGCGGGTCCCGACCGAGGGGGTCGTGTCGATCGATGACGTCGACCTCGCCGAGCTGCACCGGCGAGCGATCGCACGGCGCATCGCACTGGTCGAGCAGGACGTGAGCACCGATCAGGATCCGCTGGTACGCGACGTAATCGACCTGGGCCGGATCCCGCACCGCCGGGCCTGGGCGGGCGCCTCGGCCGACGATACGCAAGCAGTGGCACGAGCGGCGCGCGCAACCGAGCTGGACGACCGGCTCGATCGCCGGTACTCGACGTTGTCCGGGGGTGAGCGGCAGCGGGTCCAGCTCGCCCGGGCGCTGGCCCAGGAGCCGAGCGTCCTGCTGCTCGACGAGCCGACGAACCATCTCGACATCCGCCACCAGCTGCAACTGCTGAGATTGGTACGGCGTGCGGAGGTCACCGTGGTGATGGCGTTGCACGACCTGAACCTCGCCGCAGCGTTCTGCGATCACCTCGTGGTGCTCTGCGCCGGGGGAGTCGTCGCGACCGGTACGCCGGACGCCGTCCTGACGCCACAGCTGATCGAGCAGGTCTACGGCGTGCCCGCGCGCGTTGCCCGTGATGAAGACGGACTGCACGTCCGCTTCCTCGCCTGAACATCGCCGCTCGCGCCTCAGGGCACGCCAGCAAATATCCACTGCGCTTATTTCCTGGTGAACCCTAATTGCCTCGCTCGCGCTTCTGCGCTGTATGTTTCCAGCTGTCAAAACGACCGCCGACAACCGTCGAGGTCCCTACAGGGGCATGACGCAAGGGGTTACGCAGATGTCCACGACGACAAGTACCGGCCCGAAAGTACGTGAGCTGACTGTTCGGGGCATCATCCTCGGTGGCCTGATCACCCTCGTGTTCACGGCAGCGAACGTGTATCTCGGGCTCAAGGTCGGCCTCACGTTCGCCACGGCGATCCCGGCCGCCGTGATCTCGATGAGCATCCTGCGCAACTTCTCCGACCACTCGGTCGTCGAGAACAACATCGTCCAGACCATCGCGTCGGCGGCCGGCACGCTGTCGGCCATCATCTTCGTGCTGCCGGGCCTGATCATGATCGGCTGGTGGACCGGCTTCCCGTACTGGACCACCGTGGCGGTGTGCGCGGTCGGCGGCATCCTCGGGGTGATGTACTCCATACCGCTTCGCCGCGCCTTGGTGACCGGATCGGATCTGCCATATCCGGAAGGCGTCGCGGCTGCGGAGGTGCTCAGGATCGGCGACACCTCACAAGGTGTCGAGGAGAACCGAAAGGGGCTTCGGACGATTTTCGTGGGCAGCGTGGCAGCCGCCGGATTTATGTTGCTGACGTCGCTGAAGGTGATCTCCGGCTCTATCTCGCAAGCGTTTCGGGTGGGTTCTGGCGCCACGATGTTCGGCGCGAGCCTGTCTCTCGCCTTGATCGGCGTCGGGCACCTCGTCGGGCTCACTGTCGGCATCGCGATGATCGTCGGCGTTGTCATCTCGTTCGGAGTGCTGCTGCCGATGCGCACGGCGGGACACCTTGGTAGCGAGGGGATCGCCGACGTCGTCTCTTCCACGTTCTCGACCGAGGTGCGTTTCATCGGTGCGGGCGCGATCGCGGTAGCCGCCGTGTGGACGTTGCTCAAGATCATCGGCCCCATCATCAGCGGCATCAAAGCCGCCTTGGTCTCGGCCCGACACCGTCGCGGTGGCGCCACGGTGGTTCTGACCGAGCGGGACATCCCCATCCAGTACGTCGGGCTGGTCGTGCTCGTCTCACTCATTCCGATCGGGTTGCTGCTGTGGGGCTTTGCGAACGGGACGGTGTTGCACGGCGGATCGGTGGGCATCATCACGGTGAGTCTGATCTTCGTCCTGATCATGGGGCTCGTCGTCGCATCCGTTTGCGGATATATGGCGGGTCTGATCGGCTCGTCCAACAGCCCGATCTCCGGCGTCGGCATCTTGATGGTGCTGATCGCCGCGCTCCTCATCAAGGCAACCTTCGGGCACGCTGACAAGTCCCAGTCCATGGCGCTCGTTGCCTACACCCTCTTTACGGCTGCCATTGTCTTCGGCGTTGCGACGATCTCCAACGACAATCTGCAAGACCTCAAGACGGGCCAGCTCGTGGGCGCCACGCCGTGGCGACAGCAGGTCGCCCTAGTGATCGGCGTTGTGTTTGGCGCCGCGATCATTCCCCCGGTATTGCAGCTGATGCAGACCGCCTTCGGCTTTGCCGGCGCACCGCATGCGGGTGCGAACGCCCTTGCCGCGCCGCAGGCCGCCCTGATCTCCTCGCTGGCGACAGGCGTGTTCGGGGGTTCGCTCAACTGGGGACTCATCGGTCTGGGAGCGGCTATCGGTGTGGCGGTGATCGTCGTCGACGAGGTGCTGGCTAGGACGACGTCGAAGTACCGCCTGCCCCCGCTGGCGGTGGGCATGGGCATGTATCTGCCTATGTCGCTCACCTTCCTGATCAGTGTCGGTGCCCTGATCGGCCGGTTCTACGACTCGTGGGCCGATCGCAAGGGCGGAGACATCGAAGCCAAGAAGCGCCTCGGCGTGCTGCTTGCGACCGGCCTGATCGTTGGTGAAAGCCTCTACGGGGTCGTGTTCGCCGGCATCGTCGCGGCCTCAGGTAAAGAGGAGCCCCTCGCTGTGGTTGGCGATGGCTTCGCAACCTGGGCCGAGATCCTCGGTGTCGTCGTCTTCGTGGCGGTCGTGGTGTGGTTGTACCAGCGGACGAAGGCAGCCGCAAAGGACAGCTGACGCTGAGCCGGGTGCGACACGGGGTCGTCCCGCCCGCCTCAGCCCATCCTGTGTCCGCTCTGTGGCCCGCGTCGGGCACCTGCACTGGTGCCTCCGGTATCTAGGTTCGATGTCGATCCTGAACGAGTGGCTGGGGGAGTTCGAGGAGTCGCCTCTGGGACGCGGGGCGTTGTCGGTGGTGGGTAGTACGTTAGTTCTATGGCTGGCGATGGTTCGAGTGGTGGGGGTGGTGAGTGGGTTGTGCCGGGATGCCCGCTTCCGCCCACGCCTGCTCCGGCCGGTCCTCCTGCTGCGGGTAGTTCTGCTGGCCTCCCCACACCCTCCGACCCGCCTGGCTCGACCCCGACCAAACCCCCCTCCGCAACACCCTGCGCCACGCCATTCACCACACCCCGACACACAGCCACCCAAATCACCCTCAACGCCCAACCACCCTGAGTGCTCTGCGATGCAGACATAAGGAGAAATGATCAGCGGCTGTCCGGCTCCGGGGTGCAGGAAGAGAGAACCTCCACGTGCGCTTTCGTGGTCACCGAGTGGGTCCAGCTCTAGGCGGGGAGAACTCCGTCACGGTAAGGGCGACCTGCCGCGCCCGAACCCAGGCAGAAGGACCTTTGCGTCTCAAGTGATCACGGCTCCCGAGTGATGGTCAGGGCCCTTGAGGAATCGCGGCCCTCGATCATTCTCGAAGGAGTCGTTCCAGCTCAGCGGCGGCCTCCTGGCTTCCGGCGTCTGAGAGTCGCTGGAGCTCACGCAGGTCGCGGCTTTCGACGGCCCTACGGGTGAGCAGAAGGCCCGCTTGTTCGCTGCCCTCATCCAGCAGTTCCGAGAGCTCGTCCAGGTCACCGCGGCTATCGGCGAGGTCGGCGAGCCGATCCAGCGCGGTCTGGTTGCCTTCGTCGGCAAGCTCTCGGAGGGTGTCTCTGTCGAATCCGGAGTTCGTCACGTAGTCATAGTCCAGCCTCGCCTTGGTCTACGCAGATCTGCATGCGCAGATTCAACGCATGCAGCAGCCGCCGATGCGGTCTCCACTGTCCGGAGCGGAACGTCAAGAGGTGTTATTTGGCTTGGAGATTGGAGAGAGGTTTCGGCGCTACCCAGCAGCGGTAGTTCGTCGGTAGACCCGGGTCTCCCAAGGGCGCAATGACGAACCCACTCCGTCCACTGCCGGGTAGTTGCCGAGCAGCAACTCCGCTGAGGCCCATTCAGCGACGTCCGGTAGATCGACGGGGACGTTTTGCCCGGTGAAGTTCCCCAGCACGAGCAGAGTGGTGCCGTCGAGCTCGCGGGTGAAGGCGTAGACGGCCGGGTCGTCGGGTAGCAGCAGGGTGAAGTCGCCGAATCCGACTACGGGCAGGGTGTGACGCAGGTGGATCAGCTGCTTGTAGTGGTGCCACACCGACTGCGGATCTGCCACTGCCGCAGTCGCATTGATGATGCGGTTGTTCGGATTGACCCGCTGCCACGGCTCGCCGACGGTGAATCCAGCGCCGGGGGAGTCGTCCCACTGCATCGGGCTTCTGGCGTTGTCCCTGCTCAGCCTCGAGACCCCGGCCAGCTTGGTTCCCGCCTCGCCGGCATGCGCGCTCAGGTAGTTGATCGACGCCACGTCGCGGAAGTCGTCGATCGACGAGAACTGGGCGTTGGTCATCCCGAGTTCCTCGCCCTGGTAGATGTACGGAGTTCCGCGCTGCAGGTGCAACACCGTGGCCAGCATCTTGGCCGACTGCACCCGGTACTCACCGTCGTCTCCCCAGCGGGACACGATGCGCGGCTGGTCGTGATTGCACCAATACAGCGAGTTCCAGCCAGTCTCGGCCAGTCCGGTCTGCCAGCGGTTCATGATCGACTTGAGCAGCACCAGGTCCAACGGCAGCTGATCGAACTTGTCGTGGCCGTGATCGACGCGGATATGTTCGAAGGTGAAGATCATGTCCAGCTCTCCGCGGGCCGGATCGGAGAACAGCAGACCGTCCTCAACGGTGGACCCGCTGGCTTCGCCGACCACCAGGATCCGATCTCGGTACGGTGCCAGCGCCTCCCGGCAGAGTTCCTGGATGAACTCGTGCAGCCGAGGGCCATTCTCGTACATGGGCTCAGCATCCACATACGGCTGGCCGTCGGACGGCATGTCGCGGAACGGCAGCACCTTGGAGAACTTGTTGACCACGTCGATCCGGAAGCCGTCGACGCCGCGCTGCAGCCACCAGGTGATCATCGAGCAGATGGCCGCACGAACCTCCGGGTTCTCCCAATTCAGGTCCGGTTGTTTGGTCGAGTACAAGTGCAGGTAGTACTCGCCGGTGGCCGGGTCGAAGGTCCAGGCCGGCTGGGAGAACTTCGACAACCAGTTGGTGGGCTCGGACCCTGGCTCGCCCGGAACAGTGCCGGCCTGGGCAGGACGCCAGAAGTACCAGTCTCGTTTCGGATTGTCGGTGCTGGACCGCGATTCGAGGAACCACGGGTGCTCGTCCGAGGTGTGGTTGGGCACCAGATCGAGGATGAGCTTCATCCCTCGGGCGTGTACCTCGCCCAGGAGCTCATCGAAGTCGGCCAGAGTGCCGAAGCGGGGCTCGACGTCTTGGTAGTCGCTGATGTCGTAGCCGCCGTCGTCCCAGGGCGTCGGATAGATGGGGGAGAGCCAGACGATGTCGACGCCCAGGTCGGCCAGATAGTCCAAGTGGGCGGTGATTCCTCGCAGGTCGCCCATCCCGTCACCGTTGGAGTCGGCGAAACTAGCAGGGTAGATCTGATAGGCGACAGCGGTTTTCCACCACGGCACGCTTGCGTCGGATCGAGATTGGCCTGCGCTGCGTTCGGCAGACAACTCCGGTAGGTCCATTGCTCAAACCTATCCACCGTCGAACTGGTCGTCGGCCGTGCCAGGACACGTCGATGCTCTCTGTTCGCCAGCAACGAGACTCTCGGGCGAACGGGCTATCCGCCGAGGAGCTGACGGAGCAGCGCTTGCGCGGTGTGGCTGGGTTGGTGCCGCCAGACGATGCCGAGTCGCGATCGTGCGTGCTCGTCGTCGATCCGGAGCGAGACCACATCGTTCCAATCGCGGGCGGTCGTCTCGCTCACGATGCCGACACCCAGCCCGCGGGAGGTGAGCATCTGCACGTAGGCTGGGGTGGCGACTTCCCAACGTGCCTCGACGGAGCTGCCCGAACGGGCCATGAGCACGTCGAGGGCTGCCCGTGCTCCTGTTCCGGGCGGGAGCGCGATGAGGTCTGGGCGCACCAACTCTGCGGGGTGCACGCTGGTGCGCGTCGCCCAACTATGCTCGCGTCCGACCACCGCGACGAGCGCGTCGTCGAACAGCACCCGCACCTGAACGCCCTCCGGTTCCCTGTCCGCCCATCCGGCGACGGCGACGTCGACGGCGCCCTCTCGCACTTGCGCGATGAGATCGTCGGAGACCGCTTCCTGGAGCCGGATCTCGACGCCAGGATGCTGGGTGTGGATGGCCGCTAGTGCGTCGAACAGGGGTTGCCAGGCCAGGCTGGCCACCGTCGCCACTCGCAGCGATCCGACCACCAGCCCGCGAATCTCGTGTGCGGCGCCCGCCACATCGTCGACCGCGGCTACGGCGGCTCGAGCGTAGGGAACCAGTCGTGACCCGGCTGGGGTCAGCTTGACCTGGCGAGCCGACCGGTCGATAAGAACGAGGCTCAGTTCGCGTTCGAGTTTCTGGAGCTGAGTGCTGATACCCGACTGGCTGATCCGTACGGCCTCCGCGGCCGCCGTGAACGAGCCCTCGTCCACGACAGCAAGGAAGTACCGCAGCTGATGCAGTTCCATATCCAACAAGGATAGTTCCGATCCGGATCTACTGTTGGACAGATAGATGGCGCCCAGAGAGGCTAGGGGTATCGACGAGCCCATCAATCAGCGAAGGGGAACGACCATGGACCAGAGCGAACTGACTCGTACCGCATCGACGATCTACTTCGACGCGTGGCGGACGCGCGACTTCGACCGCCTCCGTACCGTCCTGGCCCCGCACGTCGACTTCATCGGCGTGCTGGGCACCGCGAAGGGGGTCGATGACTGCGTCGCGGGGCTTCGCGGGATGGCCGAATCGATCATGACCGACCTCGTGCTGCGCGCTCGCGTCGTGGAGGGACCGGACGTCATGACCTGGTTCGACCTCATCACCGCCAGCACCCCGCCGATCCCAACCGTCAACTGGAGCCATGTCGAAGACGGGCTCATCACCCGCATCCGGGTCACCTTCGATCCGCGGCCACTCTTCGAGGAAGGACCCTCCGATGCCTCGCCGCGACCGGGGCATCCAAGCACTGCACCCGGGCGCTAGCGCGAACCAGGTGTTAGCGAGCGTCTGCCGGGGCGATGGTGCCCTCACGCCCGGCGGTGAGAGTGGTCGCCCACCATTGGAGTTCGGTTGCCATCGCTTCGATCTTGGGTTCGTAGTCGTCGAAGGGCGTCAGATCATCGGACGATTCCGTGGCCCTTGCCGCGCGCATCGTGTTCGGGAGGATGTGCACGGCACGCCGTAGTGGAGCCATCTCGAGTTCGATCGCGACCTCGCGTAGTTGTTCGATGGCGCGGGCTCCACCGACATTGCCCCAGCCGACGAACGTGATGGGCTTACGGTTCCATTCCACAAAGGTGTAGTCGATGGCGTTCTTGAGCACCGCCGGGTAACCGTGGTTGTACTCGCCGACGAGGACGACGTATCCGTCTGCCTCGTCGATCGCGCGGCCCAGTCGCGCCACCGCCTCATTGGGGTAGTCGCGACCTGTGTACGCCGGCGGTGATGCCTGATCGAACATGGGTAGCGGATAGTCGCGTAGGTCTAGCAATTCGACCCGAAAATCGGTGTGGCTGCGCAGATATCCGGTGACCCAGGCGGCGACGCGGTCACTGAAGCGGCCTTCCCTGGTGGTTCCGAGGATGACCTGGATGGTGGTCACTGATGAGGCCTTTCGCTGCGGTCGAGCGCGACGCCGAATACCCGGTCCCCGGACTGGAAGCCGTCGATGTTGGGGCCTACCGCGTCGATGACGCCCGCGAAGTCCTTGCCAAGCACCACCGGGAAGCGGTGCTCCATCATTGCTTGCGGGTAGCCGTTGGTGACCGCCACATCGAAGCCGTTCACGGATGCCGCGTGCACCCGGACGCGCACTTCGTCCGGACCTGGCTCGGGAGTCTCCAGCTCGGCCAGCTCCGGTGCACGTCCGAAGTCAGAAAGGACGACTGCTCGCATCTGATGTCTCCTCGCCAGAGGGCTCGCGCCCTGGGTTGCTGCATGGGAGTGGAATGGGCGCTCCACTTGATAGCAGACTATCCGATAAATGGAGTGTCCACTCCGGATAGTCGCGTAAGGTGGCCTCATGGGAACGGCGGGCGAGTCGCCGGGTGAGCGGTGCCTGCGCGTCGACGCTGAACGCAACCGCGAACGACTCATTGACGCGGCGCGAGAGGTCTTTTCCGAGAGCGGCATCAACGCGTCCCTGAACGAAGTCGCCCGTCGCGCCGGGGTCGGCGTCGCCACTCTGTTTCGTCGCTTCCCCACCCGCGACGACCTAATCACCGCGACCTTCGCGGGCAAGATGGCCGACTACGCCGACGCCGTCGACCATGCACTGGCCGATCTCGACCCGTGGCACGGCTTCTGCGGCTACATCGAGCGAGTCTGTGCCATGCAGGCCGCCGACCGCGGTTTCACCGATGTCCTCACCGCGACATTCCCGGCCGCCAAGGGGCTGGAAGCCGAACGAGACCGGGCTGCCGCCGCATTGGACGAACTGATCGACAAGGCGAAGAAGACCGGCCGATTGCGCGCCGATTTCGTCCATCAGGACGTGGCTTTGATCCTCATGGCTAACGCGGGGGTCGTCACCGGTACCCGAGACGCCGCCCCAGACGCCTGGCGACGCTTTGCCGCCTATCTCATTCAAGCCTTTGCCGCGGAGGCGGCACGGCCATTGCCCAACCCACCCACGCCTCGCCAGATGTACCGAGCGCTCCTACGATTACGTCCGGACGCTTGACGAACTGGTGAAGCCCACGGATCTCGGATGCCAGACACGCTGCGTTCGAGGTCTGCGGTGGCTGAGGAAAAACGCCATCGCGGGAAGTTCGATGTCTTTCTCGCGGTGCTGGGGAATCGAGGGGGCTGAATGATGCGAGCAGCGCACGGCGCCACGAGCGACGCCAGGTTGCCGGAGAGCGGCTTGCGGAAGCTGCTGTCAGTCGACGGCCGCCGACAGCGGTATCTCGATGTCGAGGCGGCGCTGGCCAGTGCCCAGGCCGACTGCGGGCTGGTGCCGGCGGCCGCGGCCGCGGCGATCGCCGCCGCCGCCCGGCTGGAGCTCCTCGACGAGCAGCGCCTGGCTGAGGAACAGGCTCGTACAGGGCACCTCATGGTGCCGATCATCGGTGAGCTGGCCCGGGTGGTCGGCGACGAATACGGCGGCTGGGTGCACTGGGGCGCCACGACGCAGAACATCCAGCAGACCGGTGACGTGCTCGGAATCCGCGCCGCCCACGTCATCGTCACAGACCTGCTAATCGGCGTGCTCGCCGAGCTGGCCGACCTCTCCGATCGCCACGCTGACACGCAGATGGCGGGCAGAACCCATGCCCAACAGGCTGTTCCGATCACCTTCGGCTACAAAGCGGCAGCCTGGGCCGACGCGACATTGCGCCACCTGCAGCGCCTCGACCAGCTCGCCGACCGGGTATTCATCGCGATGGCCGGCGGCGCAACCGGAACCTTCGCCGCGATGGGTGCCCGCGGCCCTGACGTGCAGGAGGCGCTCGCCCGGCGGCTCGGGCTCACCAGCATGCCTGTGCCCTCCCGCAGCATCGCCGACCCCTTCGCCGAACTGGTCAGCGTGCTCGCGTTGTTGTCTACCACCAGTTCGACGATCGCCGAGGAGATCTCCCGGCTCGCGGCGGTCGAGTTCGGCGAACTGGCCGAGACGCTTCCCGAGGGCGATGTCGGAAGCTCGACGATGCCGCAGAAGCGCAATTCCAAACTCTGCGGCGAGATCGTCACCATCGGCGCGCAGCTTCGGGCGCTGGTGCCGCTCGCGCTGGAAGCGGTCATCCACTCCCACGAGGTGGACGGAGCCCGCTCAGCGATGATGGACGAAGCGGTCGAGCAGGCCCTCATTCTGACCGGCGACAACTTGATCCGGTTGCGCGAGGTGCTGGCTCGGCTGCAGGTCTTCGCCGAGCGAATGCGCAGCAACCTCGACCTCACGGGCGGCGCCATCATGGCCGAGGCGATCATGATGGCGCTCGCCGACACCCTTGGCCGCCAGCAGGCCCACGAGATCGTGCATCACGCCGCGACCAATGCCGCCACATCCGGTCTGAGCTTTTCCGACCTGATCGCCGACGACCCGGCAATCACTTCCCGGCTCACGCCGGATCAACTGCGCGCTCTCCTCGACCCTGCCAGCCACACCGGGCAGAGCGCAGCCATCGCCCGACAGACCGCCGAACGAACGCGCAACGCGATCGACAATCGGGCCGTCAGGAGTCGGCACGACGCTGGTCGTGAATCCGGCGCAGGCGCTGGGTAGCAGTCTGGCTGAACGCAGATCTCGAGGCATCGATCGAGCCGGTTCGAAGCGTGAGCACGTCGAAGCGTCATCGAGGTGCGTGCGCGGCTCTAGATCTATTTACACAATAGCTAGTTGTGTAAACTTGCACTATGACGTATGTGATCGCTCAGCCGTGCGTGGACGTGATGGATCGGGCGTGCGTGGAGGAGTGCCCGGTGGACTGCATCTACGAGGGCGGCCGCTCCTTGTACATCCACCCCGACGAATGCGTCGACTGTGGTGCGTGCGAGCCGGTATGTCCGGTAGAGGCTATCTACTACGAGGACGACCTCCCCAGCATCTTCGGGCCCTATCTAGCCGACAACGCGGCGTTCTTCTCCGAGGTGTTGCCGGGCCGCGACGAGCCACTGGCCTGCCCGGGCGGTGCGGCAAAGCTCGGGGCATTGGGGACGGACACTCCGTTGGTGGCTAGTCTGCCTCTTCAGGGTGAGGCCGGTACCGCGAAGGGAGCCTGAGACCATGCCGCGGCGGCACAGCGAGGGAGCGCAGGAGACCGCGGGCCGACGCGCCGACGTGCTGAGCGTCCTCAAGAGAGCGGCTGAACCCTTGCCGATCGCTGAGATCGCCGATCAACTGGGAGTGCATCCCAATACCGTTCGCTTTCACCTGGACACTCTCGTGCATAACCGCCAGGTCGAGCGCGTCGCATCTGTACGGCGCGCTCCCGGCCGCCCGCCACAACTCTTCCAAGCCGTTGTCGGGATGGATCCGACAGGTCCGCGGCACTACCGAGTGCTGGCCGAAGTGCTCGCGGAGAGCCTTGCGGACGACCCGGACTCGCGCGAACGGGCGCTGCGGGCCGGTCGCCGATGGGGTCTCCACATCGACGACGCCTCAGGCAATCCTCCGGTTGAGGCGCCGGTCGCGCGGCTGATCGCCATGCTGGCCGAGCTCGGCTTTGCCCCCGAGACGCTCGGCGATGACGTCGAGCCGGCACAGATCGGGCTGCGGAACTGTCCCTACCTCGAACTCGCCGTCACCAGACCACACGTCACTTGCCCGATCCATCTAGGCATCATGCAAGGCGTGATGCAGGCGTGGGGCTCACCGGTCACCGTGGATCGTCTCGAGGCATTCGTGGAACCCGATCTCTGCGTCGCCTACTTGGCACCGGCCGCGCAACAATAGGGCCGCACAGTTGAGGCCGCACTATTACGAGACAACGTGACGACCCACCCCTGGTCCCGGCCTCTTGCCACGCAGGTCATCGGCGCTGAGCGCGTTCGGGGAGAACGTCGGCAAGCCGATGGCTCAAGCTCTGACGTGGATCCAATTGCGCTTGATGGTTGTCCAGCAACCCCTGCGCTGCCAAGATCGCCTGGACGCGTCTAGTTGAGCGGACGCCTTTCCCCCGAGCGTGAAAGCGAAGGCAGATGACGATCGACGAGAATCTGGACCGGATCATCCAGGAGGTCGTGGCGCCGGAAGCCGCTGCCGTCGACCGGGAGGGCGCCTTCCCGCAACCTGCGATCGATGCCCTGGCCCAGGCCGGGATCCTCGCCCTCACCGTGCCCACCGAGTTCGGCGGTGCTGGCGAAGGCCTTTCTGCGGCAGCGGATGTCGTGCGCCGGCTGGCAGACGCCTGCGGGTCTACCGCAATGATCGTTGCCATGCATTACTCCGCGACCGCGATGCTCGTCGCGGCCGGTTACGCCGACCCGCTGCGGGCGATCGCGCAGGGACGACACCTGACCACGCTGGCGTTCTCCGAGAAGGGTTCGCGCAGTCACTTCTGGACCCCGCTGAGCACCGCGACCGCCGACGGGGACGACGTCGTCCTCGATGCGGAGAAGTCGTGGGTGACCTCCGCCCACCACGCCGACAGCTATGTGTGGTCGTCCAAGCCGTTGAACGCCGAGGGCCCGATGACCCTGTGGTGCGTCGACTCCAGCGCACCCGGCCTCACCTCTCCGGGCACCTTCGACGGCCTGGGCCTGCGAGGCAACGACTCGTGCCCGGTCACCGCAGTAGGAGTCCGGATCCCGCGCAGCGCCATGCTCGGCGGCGACGGTGAAGGGCTCGATCAGGCGCTGGCCGTGGTACTGCCGTGGTTCCTGATCCTCAATGCCTCAGCGAGTCTGGGCGCCATGCAGGCGCTGACCGCCGCGACGTCGACGCACCTGGTGGGAACGCACCTGCAGCACCTGGGCCAGTCCTTGGCGCAGCAGCTTCCCCAGCGCTCGCGCCTGGCGCAGATGCACATCACGGCCGATGCCAACCGAACTCTGATCGCGGATGCGGTCGCAGCGGTGGCTGAGCAAAGACCCGAGGCACCTCTACTGGTTCTGCAGACCAAGGCCTCGGCCGATCAGGGCGCCGCAAGCGTCGCCGATCTGGCGATGACAGCCTGCGGCGGCGCCGCCTTCCGCAAGGAGCTGGCCATCGAGCGACGCTTCCGCGACTCCCGGGCCGCGCGCGTGATGGCTCCCACCACCGATGCCTTGCTCGACTTCGTCGGCCGTGCGCTCTGCGGGCTGCCGCTGCTGGGTGACGCCTGATGGCCGCGCTGGTGATCGGGTCGGTCGCCTATGACCCGAAGGTGGTCACGATCTGGGAGGGCTTTCGGGCCTATCTGCGCGAGCAGGGGATCGACATCGATTTCGTGCTCTATTCCAACTACGAGCGCCAGGTCGAGGAGCTGCTCGCCGATCGCATCGACCTGGCCTGGAACTCCCCGCTGGCCTGGCTACGCGCGCGCCGGCTGGCCGAGGCGAGTGGCCGCACCGTGATCCCGCTGTTCATGCGCGACACCGATCGCGACCTTCGCTCGGCGGTTGTGACGCTCACCGGCAGTGGCATCGAATCGCTGGAGCAGCTGCGGGGCCGCAAGATCGGTGTCGGGGCGGTCGACTCACCGCAGTCGACATTGCTGCCGCTGTCGTACCTCCGCGCGGCTGGGCTGGGGGACGAGGTCGAGGTGGTGCGATTCGACGTAGGAGTCGGACTGCACGGTGACCACGTCGGGGGCGAGCGGGAGGCCGTCATCGCCCTGCGCGACGGAGTGGTCGACGCTGCGTGTGTGCTCGACGCGAACCTCATGCTCTTCAGCCAGGAGGGCACGATCGGCAGTGGTGCGCTGCGGGTGCTGGGCCACACCGAGCCGTTCGACCACTGCATGATGACCACCGCGCCAGGAGCGGACCCGGCCGCGGTGGAGCGGCTGGCGCAGGCGTTCGTCGGCATGTCGTACGCCGACCCGAAGGTGCGTCCTCTGCTCGACCTGGAGGGCCTCACGGCGTGGCTCCCCGGCCGCACGAACCAGTACGCCGCACTGGAGCGGGCTGTCGACGAGTCCGGCTTCTACGACGCGGAGGGCAACGTCATTGCCCGCGACTATCGACCTTGAGCGGCTCGCCTTCGATGAGGGCGGCCACCTGCTCGTCGAGCGTGCGCTCGCCGGGCTGCTACCCGGTGAGCAGCTGGGAGTGCGAGGTCGCACCCAGGCGTTGCCGCTGCTGCTGGGCGCCTGGTGTCGCGCACAGGGGCATCGGCTCGCGCCCTGGTCGGCGGACGATGTCAGCGCTGGCGAGTATCAGCTGGTTGTGACGAAGGGGGTGGCCGGTGACCAGCGCTGGGCAGGCGCAGTGCGTGCAGGCTCCGCCCGGTCGGTCAGCCCACTGGCAGATCGGCGCTGGGGCCTTGCGGCACGCGGAGCGCTCGTCGAGGCCGGGGGGCCAGAGCTAAATGTGACGTGGGTTGAGCGGGATCACGTCTGGGCCGATATTGCGCCGATGTTGTACGCCCGCGCCGCGGCATCGCAGTGGGATCCGAACAAGGTTGTCGACTGGACTCCGGACGACGAGCTGTCCGACGACATCGAGGATGCCGTCGTCCAGATCATGACCTATCTGGTCGAGAACGAGCAGGCTGCGCTGATGATCCCGGCGCGCATGTTGGCCTCCCTGCACCCGCACTATCGCGAGGTGATGCAACTGCTCGCCTCGCAGGTGGCCGACGAGGCCCGGCACGTCGAGATCTTCACCCGGCGCGCCCTGCTCCACCGCGACGAGATGGGCCGCTCCAGCGTCGGTGGCCGCACGTCACTGCAGACGTTGCTGAACGAGCCCGACTTCACTTTGGCCTCGTTCCTGCTCTCGGTGCTCGGCGAAGGCACCTTCGTTGACCTGCTGAAGTTCCTGAACACCCATGCCCCCGACCGGATCACCGCCGACGTCACGCGATTGGCCGGGCGCGACGAGGCTCGCCACGTCGCCTTCGGGGTGGCACACACTGCGTACCTCGCGCACAGCGACCCGCCCTTCCTCGCACGGCTGCGCGGTGCCGTCGAGCGACGTCATGACGCCTTGCGAGACAGCGCCGGTCTCAACCAGTCCGTGTACGACGGTCTGGTCCTGCTCGCGGCGGGCTCATGGGAACCGGCTGCGATCCAGCGCGGTTGGCAGGCCGTCCAGGCGCTACAGGCCCGCATGGACGACGGCCGTCGGCACCGCCTGGCCGCCATCGGGTTCCCCGATGACGAGGCAGCCGAGCTCTCCGCGCTGCACACCAAGAACTTCATGTAATCGCAGCGCCTTAAGGGCTCGCCAGCAAATAGCCCACGGCGCTTATTTCCTGGCGAGCCCTAACGCGAAGATTCGATCGGCACCTTGCGGCATGCACCGTGCAAGGCCCGCCGGAATGCCGATCTGGGTGTCTTGGAGGAAATTGGTCGGTTCGGTCGGCGGCCGGACAACCGGTCCGACGCTCCTGGCGGCCTGGGCTTGTCCTTTATCCGACACGATTACTCCGGCGGCCGCGGATTTCGTGCTCAGCTGAGATCGTTGGCTTGTAATCGTGTCGGATAAAGGACAGCGACGCCTGCCGAGACCCTGCGATAACCCGCCTGGACCCTGCGATAACCCGCCCGTAGGAGCAGCGCGTGCGTCGTGATCGAACGGACGACTGTCAGTCGATCACCGTCACCACGATCCGATGCCGCTGCAGCGCATTGTCCGCAGACTCCCAGCCACGCGCCTGGGTCAGCTCGACAACCGCTGTGCCAGGGTGCACCCCGGTGAGGGTCACCTTCTCCGGAGCGCTCGCCCCGACCGCAGCGCCCCTGGCCGCACCCGGGGGAACGCCGCGCACCCAATCTGTGGAGACGGCATCGCCGCCTACCGTCGAATCCCAGCGATAGCCGGCCGTGCCGAGGCCTGGCAGCACCAGAGACTTCGACTCACCCACCCGCACAGTCAGCTCTTGCGGAATGTCCATTCCGTCCTCCTCTCGTCATCGATCATCCCGTCCACCCTCGAGCGCCCTCCGACAAGGGCGTCATCCGCCAAATCGCAGGCCGCCAAATCGCAGTTCACAACAAGCAGCGCGTCCGAAGCCAGTGCGGACGGGGGATCTCTCCAGCCCGTCCGCACCGCTGTGGTGTTCGTTCAACTAGGTCAGCGCACCTGGAACCAGCCCGCCCAGCCGGTGGCTCCGTCCCACCAGGTGCTGTAGACGAGTCCGTCGGTGCCCGTGGTGAACAGGTCGATGTGGTTGGCCTTGCGGGAGATGCTGGCCACCTGACCACCGCTGGTGCTCACCCCGCCCGAGACCACGAACCAGTTGGCCCAGCCGGTGGCGCCGTCCCACCACGTGCTGTAGGTGCGGCGGTCGGTGCCGACGACGAACAGGTCGAGATGCGTTGCGGTACGGGCCAACACGGTGACGTCCGAACCGGGGGAGGCTACCCCGCCGCTCACCTGGAACCACCCGTTGGCCCAGCCGCCCTGGCTGTTCCACCAGGTCGACATGATCCGGCCGGAGGAGTCCGTCGTGAACAGATCGAGGTTGCCCTGTGCCCGTGCCACGACCGATACCCGGGCCCCGGCTGCGCACGTGATGCCAGGCAGCGCAAACCAGTTCGACCAACCGCTGGAGGCGTCCCACCAGCACGAGTACACCCGGTTGTCGGTGCCGACGGTGAACACATCGAGGTGATTCCGGAACCGTGACACCGCAGTGACCGCAGCGCCAGGAGCGGCTACGCCGCCGGCAAGCTGGAACCAGCCGTTGGCCCAACCGGACGATGCGTCCCACCAGGTCGACATCGTGCGGCCGTCGCTGGCAGTGGTGAACAGATCGAGATGGTCGGGGTAGCGGCTGACGACCTCGACGCTCGAGCCTGGCCGAGCCGTGATGCCCTGCAGCACGAACCAGTTCGCCCACCCGGAGGAGGCGTCCCACCAGCAGGAGTAGACCCGGTTGTCAGTGCCGACCGTGAACAGGTCGAGGTGGTTGGGATAGCGCGACACCGACGTCACGGGCGATCCCTCGCCACCCGGCGACGCGACCCCGCCGCTCACCCAGAACCAGCGACCCCAGCCGGACGAGCCATCCCACCAGGTGCTCACCGTCTTGCCGTCGGGCGCCACGGCGAACACGTCGAGGTGCTCGGGCTGACGTGCCACCACCGACATCGGAGTGGTCGCCTTGGCGGCCTGTGTGGTGGAGATGAACGGTGAGGTCAGGGTGCCGTCGATTCCCCACATCTCCGCATCGATGCCGGCGCTGCCGTAGGCGATCCGGAAGTAGCCGTTCTCGCCCCAACCTGCGCCCCAAGAGTTCTTGGCGATCCAGCAGTGCTGGGCGTCGTCATAGCCCACGATGCACACGCAGTGGCCACCGACCGCATTGCCGCTGGTGGAGGGGTTGTAGGTGTACACGCCGCCCGTGTAGTGGTAATAGAAGTCTTCATAGACGGTGAAGCAGGCGCTCATCGGGCCCGTGGAGGAGATGAACTGCTTGATCTGGGCAATGGACGAGCGCGTGGTGCTCGAGGTGTACTTCGTGAGCTTGTTGGCCCAATCAGGACACAGCTTGCATGCCTGATTGGCGGCCGTGTAGGGGAAGCAGGCTTCGTCGACGATTCCGTCCTTCATGCAGGCGAATGCCTGATCGGGCCACCAACCGCCGTCCGGGCAGGCGCCAGCCCCATGGCCGGGTCCGTAACAGAAGAACAGGTGCGCTTCGGACAGATTCACGGCGAGCCCGGGTTGATGTGCCTGAATGCGCACCATGGACTCCAGCACGGCGATCGCTCCGAACGCCACGCAGGAACCGCAACCACCTTGATCGGCAAGGGGCGTCACGTAGTTGCCACCGTTCGCGTTGCGCCAGTCGAAGGCGGCGGGAACGCCGGTGGGAAGTGCGACAGCTGCTGTCGTCAGCGCCGCGGCCGCGGACGTCTGCCGTTGTGCCAGAGTGGCCGTCCCGGCCGGAGGCACGGCACCCAGGCGGGAACGAGCCTGCAGCGCGGAGTGGCCGGTATTGACGCTGACCCCCGGTGTCCAGGGCAGATTGAGCTCGCGTACGCGTGCTTGTAGTGCGGGCAGATCCATGGCCATGGCAGGCTCCCTTGGGTTGAGATGAATGTAGGTTGAGATGAATGCCCAATGAGACAGGCTGTCGAGATCGTCATCACCTGTCCGAGTCCACACATGGCCCGATGATGCTTCCGGTCCTGCTCGCCCGGTAGGAGGAGGTCACCGCGCCCCTTGATACGTCGTGAACGGATAAATCGGCGGCCAACAATTGTTGGCACTTAGTTATCTTTCTGGTGGCAACCTGTCTTGACGGCCGTGCCAGGGTGGCTGCGTGAGCACACCCACAGTCAGGTCCCCACGTGAAAACAGCACGTTCTTGGGACAACCGCGCCAGCTAGCCACTCTCTTCAGCGTAGAGATGTGGGAACGCTTCTCCTTCTATGGCATGCAGGGCATCCTGCTGATCTACCTGTACTACTCGGCCGCCAAGGGCGGCCTGGGCATCTCGCAGGTGGCGGCCACCTCGATCGTCGGTGCCTACGGCGGTCTGGTGTACCTCTCGACCATTCTCGGCGCCTGGATCGCCGACCGTCTCTTCGGCCCCGAGCGCGTGCTCTTCTACGCAGCAGCAGTGGTGATGGCGGGCCACATCGCCTTGTCGTTGCTACCGAACATCCTCGGGGTCGGCGTCGGGCTCGTGCTCATCGCCTTCGGTTCCGGTGGCGTCAAGGCGAACGCCACCTCCCTCGTGGGAGGGCTCTACGCGGCCGACGACCCTCGTCGAGACGCAGGATTCTCCGTGTACTACCTCGGCATCAATCTGGGTGCCTTCCTCGGCCCGCTTCTGACGGGTCTGCTCCAGAGCGGCATCGGCTTCCACTACGGCTTCGGACTGGCCGCCGTGGGCATGGCCATCGGGCTGACGATCTACGCGCTGGGACGCAAGAACCTGCCTGAGAGCGCCCACCACATTGCCAATCCCTTGCCGGCCAACGAACGCCTGCGGTACATCGTCGCCGGCGTCGTCGTGATCCTGCTCGTGGTCGTTCTCGCGGTCACCGGAGTGCTGACCGCAGAGCGTCTGGCCACCATCGTCGTGTTCATCACGATCGTGGCCTCGGTGGTGCTCTTCGCCGTGATCCTGGCGAGCCACAAGATCACCCCCGTCGAGCGTGATCGGGTGATCGCCTTCGTGCCGTTGTTCATCGCCAGTGCCGTGTTCTGGTCGCTCTACCAGCAACAGTTCACCGTGCTGACCCAATACTCCGATAAGCAGCTCGACCGCAACCTCTTCGGCTGGGTCATGCCCGTCAGCTGGGTGCAGAGCATCAACCCCGTCTTCATCATTATCGGAGCGGGCATCTTCGCCGCCATCTGGACCAAGATGGGCACTCGCCAGCCCAGCGCACCCGTGAAGTTCGCACTCGGCACGATCATCATGGGCGTCGCGTTCCTGTTGTTCATCCCCATGGCGAGCACCCAGCCGAACAGCGCCCCATTGCTGGGCCTGATCGGCGTGATCGCCGTGTTCACGGTGGCCGAGCTGCTGCTCTCGCCGCCGAGTCTGTCGCTTGCCACCAAGCTCGCGCCGGCCGTCTTCACCACCCAGATGGTGGCTCTGCTGTTCCTGTCCATCGCCTTGGGCACTGCCATGGCCGGCGTGCTGGCCGGCTATTACGACGAGAAGACGCAGGTGACCTACTTCGGCCTCCTCGGAGGTGCTGCCATCGTCGTGGGCGCCGTGCTCTGGTTGGGAGCTCGCAAGATCAGGCAGTACATGCACGGAGTGTTGTAGCCGCTGCCGGGGCTCCGTTCGTACCTGGGCCCCCGGATGACCCTGGGTCGTCCGGGGGCCTACTCACGTTCGGCGTAGTCCGAATTGTTTTTGAACTGGTCGGTCAAATAGTCTTGCAGCGTGACCTCCGCACTGCTCGCGCACGACCTTGAACTCACCGGCGCTCGGGGCGTGGTCTATTCCCACGTCAGCGTTGCCGCCGAACCGGCGCAGACCGTCGCCATCGTCGGCCCCGGCGGATCGGGCCGTACCAGTCTGCTGTTGACGTTGGTCGGCCGGATGGATCCGGACTCCGGCACTCTCGTGGTGCTGGGGCGACGCGTCCGGCGCGGCCTGGCGGGACTGCGCGACCGTCGACATGTGTTGCGGCACAGCACCCTTGCCTGCATGGCAGGCGTCACCGATCTCGATGAGTCGTTGACCGTCGGCGAGGTCGTAGGGGAGCGGGCTGCTTTGCTTTCCGGCTTCGCCGAGCGCGTAGGCGGCATCGATGACGAGTTCGTCGCGAGCGTCTGGGGATTCGGGCGACCTGCTGCCGGGCTCGAGGACACTGATCTCGAGGACATGGACACTGCGGACTATCGCACCGGGGACTTCGATACCCCAGATTCTGCTGACGCGGATTCTGCTGACGCGGATTCTGCTGACGCGGACTCTGGAGACGCGGACTCTGCTGACGCGGTTTCGGCAAACGAAGACTCCGCTGGCGAAGACTCTGACGACTTGGACTCTGACGTCGAAGGAACCCACGACGAGGATGCCGGCCGCACCGGCGCAGACAGCGAGTTCCTCAATGATCGAGGCTCAGCCATCGCCTGGGACGACATCGAGCGGAGCGCTCCGCCCTGGGGCCGGCACCGAGCGCCCGGACGCTGATCTGGCAGCTCGACGCCGGGCAGCGCGCCGTCATGGAGGTGAGCCTGGCTCTGCTGGGCGACCCGGCGCTGCTGGCCGTGGACGACGTCGACCGGCTGGCCGGGCCCGAACGCGCACAGCTACTGGCGGCGCTCGAAGCGGCTGCCGGGGCGGGCGTGTGCGTGCTGGTCGTTGCCGACACCCTGGCCGCCCTCGAACCGCTGCCGATCGAGCACGTGATCTACACCGGGGGCACCCAGTGATCAACTCCGTCCGGCACGGCACCGAGCTGCGCCGTTTCGCGCGCAACCGCATGACCCGGCTTGCCCTCGTCGTCGTGGCGGCCATTCCATTGCTCTACGGAGCTCTGTACCTCTGGGCGTTCTGGAATCCCACGAACCACCTCGACAAGCTCCCCGTAGCCCTGGTGATGCAAGATCGCGGGGCTACCGACTCCAAGGGCGCCGAGGTCACCGCGGGCAAGGAGGTGGCAGACAGCCTCGTCCAGAAGAGAACCGTTGCCTGGAGCCGGACGTCCGCAACCGAAGCCTCCGTCGGCCTGGCGGATGGCGACTACCTGGCCGTCGTCACCATCCCGCCCGGCTTCTCCGAAGCCGTGGTCTCGGCGGGCACCGAGCACCCCACGACGGCTCCCTTCGAGGTGCGCTACAACGACGCCAGCGGCTACACCGCCCGCACGCTCGTGTCGTCCGTCATGCGCGAGGTGCGCAGTGCGGTGTCGGCCTCGCTGGGGGAGCAGCTGGTAGGCAAACTCCTCATCGGCTTCACCGACATCCACGCGAATCTGGCCAAGGCCGCCGACGGCGCTCACCAGCTGGCGAGCGGCGCCGCCACCGCCCGCGACGGTTCGGCCGACCTCGCCACCGGCGCATCGAGCCTCGCCCAGGGCGCCGATCGGCTCGCGGCGGGCGCCGGCCAGGCGCATGCCGGTGCGGCCCGACTCGTGGCAGGTTCGGCCGACCTCGCCGCCGGTGCGCACACCGCTGCCGGCGGAGCGGCGACCCTGTCGAACGGCCTCACCACCTTGCGCAATTCCACGGCCGGCCTGCCCGCCGCCACCCGGCAGCTCGCCACCGGCGCCCGTCAGGTGGCCGATGGCAACCGGCAGCTCGCCACCACCGTGGGCGGCGCAGCCGATGCGGTTGGTGTCGCCGCGGGTCAGGTGAGCACCGCGGCCGGTCAGGCCAGCTCGGCCCGCGACGCCCTGATCGCGCCGCTCACCGAGTACGTGAGCGCCCATCCCGAGGACACTCAGGCCGCCAGGTTGCTCGCCCAGCTCAAGAGTCCGGCCTTCGATACGGCCGTAGCCGACGTTCGGGCCAAGGCCGGCCAGGTGCAGTCCGCAGCCGATCAGGCCCGCAGCGACACCGCCCGGCTCGCTGCGGGCGCCGACCAGGTGGCTCAGGGCAACGCGCAGCTGGCGGCGTCCACTCCGGGGCTCGTCTCCGGGATCGCCAAGGCCGCGGATGGCGGTGCCCAACTCGCCTCGGGCACAGGGCGTCTCGCGGGTGGGGCAGACGCTCTGCACACCGGCGCCGGTAGCCTGCAGACCGGGCTCGCCACCCTCACAACGGGGTCCTCCACCCTCGCCACAGGCGCCCACCAGCTCTCCGATGGGGCAGACCACCTGCATGGCGGCCTGGCAAACCTCGCCGACGGTGCCACCCAGCTAAGTCAGGGACTCGACGACGGGCTGAGCCAGGTCCCCACCTACACCGATGCCCAGAACAAGGCCACCAGCGATGTGATCGCCGATCCGGTAGCCCTCGACACCTCCTTCAGCCATGAGGCCTCGGGCAACGGCGAAGGCTTCGCTCCCTATTTCATCGGGCTGGCGCTCTACGTCGGCGCGATGATCCTCTGGATGGTGCTCCGACCGATCTCACAGCGATCCCTGCTCGCGCCCGTCTCAGCCACCCGGGTCGCCTTCGCCGGGCTCCAACCGGCCATGGTCGTCGGCGCGGCGCAGGTGCTGCTGCTCATCGGTGTGCTCGTGTTCGCCCTGGGACTCAACGCCGCGCACCTCGCCGCCGTCATCGGGTTCATGCTCGTCGTGAGCCTGGCCTTCATCACACTGCAGCAGGCGATCGGGATCGCCTTCGGCTCGACGGGCCGGGTGCTCGTCCTCGTCCTGCTCATGCTGCAGCTCACGTCAGCCGGCGGCACGTATCCGAGTCAGCTGACGCCGGTCTTCTTCCAGAAGCTGCATGCTCTGCTGCCGATGACCCAGGTGGTCAACGGGCTGCGTTCGGCCATTACGGGCGACCTCGACGGCCGGTTCTGGTTCGCATTGAGCTATCTCGTGATCATGGTCGTGGTGTGCTTCGGGCTGGGCACCCTGGCAGCCGCCCGCAATCGGGTGTGGACCATGACCCGGCTGCATCCGGCGATATCGCTGTGACCAGCCACCTGAGCCGGTCTGCCGGGCACGTTCCAGGTGGCCGGCACGAGGACGACGGGCGCCGGGCGCGCCGCGCCCAGACGCGCGAGGTGGTGCTGCGGGCCGCCGCCCGGCTCTTCGCGGAGAAGGGTTTCGATTCCGCAGGGGTAGACGAGATCGCCAGTGCCGCAGGTGTTTCCAAGGGCGCGGTGTTCTACGGCTTCGCCACCAAGGAGGCGTTGTTCGTGGCCGTGATGCAACGGGTCGCCGACACGGTGGCCGCCCTGCTCGCGGAGAGCCGGGGAAGCCTGCGGGGCCGGGAGGCGCTGCAGGCGCAGGCGTGGGCCGTCATGCAGGCCGCTGACGACTCCCCGACCATCGGCCAGTTGATGACCCGGGAGATCTTCGGTTCCGGGGGCCCCTGGGCCGAGCACCGCCGGACCGCACGTGAGCTGGTGGTGGCTCCGCTCGTGGTGACGCTGGCGGAGATCCGCAGCGAACGGGGCCTGCCCGATCCGGGCGGCAACGAAGGGCTGGCTGTCGCACTGCTCGGTGCACTGGTGTTCGCGGCGCTCGATCGGCGTACGTACACCCCCGAGCGGTCCCTGGCGCAGGTGCACGGGCGACTCATGGTGGTGCTGGCAGCACTGGGCGCCGAGTGAGCCTGCGGTAGGCTGGACGGGTGCGTACCAGCCTGCTCCTTCGTCAGCCGTACTGACCCATGGGCCTGCGGCCCACGTCAGTGCGGCGAACCCCTCCTGCGTGAGGGGTTCTGTTGTGTTCGAAGCTCTACAGGCCAGATCACCAGGTGAGGACGATGACCCAGACCCCGACGCGAGACACCGAGCCGGCAGCCGAACGAGCCGCCGCAGAGCGCTACGACCCGGCCGAGATCGAGGCCCGCTGGCTGCCCGTGTGGGACGAAGCGGCGCCTTTCCGTAGCGGCCGGCCCGACGACACGCGGCCCACCAAGTACATCCTCGACATGTTCCCCTACCCCTCTGGCGACCTGCACATGGGCCATGCCGAGGCGTACGCGCTGGGCGATGTCATCGCGCGCTACTGGATTCAACGTGGCTTCAACGTGATGCATCCCATCGGCTGGGACGCCTTCGGCCTGCCGGCCGAGAACGCGGCGATCAAGCGCGGTCTCGACCCCCGGGGGTGGACCTACGACAACATCGCCCAGCAGCGGTCGTCCATGCGCCGGTACGCCTGCTCCTTCGACTGGGACCGCACGCTCGTGACCTGCGATCCCGAGTACTACCGCTGGAACCAGTGGCTGTTCCTGCGCCTGTTCGAGAAGGGGTTGGCCTACCGCAAGCCGTCGCAGGTCAACTGGTGCCCCTTCGACCAGACGGTGCTGGCCAATGAGCAGGTGGTCAACGGACGCTGTGAGCGTTGCGACACGCCCGTCACGAAGAAGAAGCTGACCCAGTGGTACTTCAAGGTCACCGACTACGCCGACGAGCTGCTCGACGATCTCGACACCCTGGTCGGCCAGTGGCCCGACAAGGTCATCGCCATGCAGCGCAACTGGATCGGGCGCTCGCAGGGTGCCGACGTGGCCTTCGAGATCGAAGGCCGCGCCGAGCCGATCAACGTCTACACGACGCGGCCCGACACCCTGTACGGGGCGACGTTCTTCGTCGTCGCGGCAGACTCCGACCTGGCGGCGGAGCTGGCCGGCAACTCCGGTGCGGCGGTGCAGGCCGAGTTCGCGCAGTACCTGGAGCAGGTCAAGAAGTCGTCCGAGATCGAGCGGTTGGCCACCGACCGGCCCAAGACCGGGGTGTTCCTGGAGCAATACGCCATCAACCCCGTGAACGGCGCTCGGCTGCCGATCTGGGCGAGCGACTACGTGCTGGCCGACTACGGGCACGGCGCGATCATGGCGGTTCCCGCGCACGATCAGCGCGACCTCGACTTCGCCAAGGCCTTCGACCTGCCCGTGGTGAGCGTGGTCGACGTCCGGGATGAGAACGGCGACCCGCTGCCCGACCCGGCCGAGACGGGCATCGCCACCGGCGGACAGGGCCTCATGGTCAACTCCGGCGCGCTCGACGGGCTGGCCAAGGCGGAGGCGATCTCGACGATCGTGGCCGACCTGGCGGCCAAGGGGCTGGGCTCGCCGTCCACGAACTATCGGCTGCGTGACTGGCTGATCTCCCGCCAGCGCTACTGGGGCACACCCATTCCCATCGTGCACTGCCCCGCCTGTGGCGAGGTGCCGGTTCCGGACGATCAGCTGCCGGTTGAGCTGCCACCCAGCGAGGGGCTCGATCTGAAACCGAAGGGCACCTCGCCGCTGGGTGCGGCCACCGACTGGGTCAACGTCACGTGCCCGACGTGTGCCGGCCCGGCCACCCGCGACACCGACACGATGGACACCTTCGTCGATTCATCGTGGTACTTCCTGCGGTACTGCTCGCCCGGCCGTGACGACGTGGCGTTCGACGACGCCGACGTGGCCAAGTGGGCCCCCGTCGATCAGTACGTGGGCGGTGTGACCCACGCGATCCTGCACTTGCTCTACGCGCGGTTCGTCACCAAGGCGCTGCGTGATCTGGGGCGGCTGAAGTTCGGCGAGCCGTTCACCCGGCTGTTGAACCAGGGCATGGTGCAGATGGACGGCTCGGCGATGAGCAAGTCGCGCGGCAACCTGGTGCGGTTGAGCGACGAGCTCGGCCGGCACGGTGTCGATGCGGTGCGGCTGACCATGTCGTTCGCCGGCCCCCCCGAAGACGACGTCGACTGGGCGGACGTGTCGCCGGCGGGTTCGGCCCGCTTCCTGGCGCGAGCCTGGCGTCTGGCCGCAGACGTCACTTCGCCTGCAGGAGTGGATGTCTCGACCGGCGATGTCGCCCTACGCGCGGCCACGCACCGCACGGTGCGCGACTGTGCTGAGGCGGTGGAGACCTTCAAGTTCAACGTGGCGGTGGCCCGGCTCATGGAGTTGGTCAACGCGACCCGTAAGGCGATCGATTCGGGTTGCGGAGGAGCCGACCCCGCCGTGCGCGAGGCCGCCGAAGTGGTCGCGGTGCTGCTGTCGCTATACGCCCCCTATACGGCCGAGGACATGTGGGCCCGGCTGGGTCATGAACCGTGCGTTGCGCTGGCCGGCTGGCCTGTCGTAGACGAGACGCTGCTGGTGCAGGAGAGCGTGACCTGCGTCGTGCAGGTGGCGGGCAAGGTGCGAGCCCGGCTCGAGGTGCCCCCGTCGATCGGCGACGACGAGCTGCGCGAGCTGGCGCTGCACGCTCCGCCGGTGGTGGCAAGCCTCGACGGCCGTGGGGTGCGCACGGTGATTGTGCGAGCGCCGAAGCTCGTCAACATCGTTCCGGCCTGACGTGGCTGGCATGACGCGGGGTGAGGTGCAGTCCCACCCCGCGTCTGCGTCTTCGGCTGGGGTCGCTGCCGGCTTCGCCATGCCGGGGACGGAGCCTATCTGCGCGAGCTCGGCTGAGTCCGCAGCCTCGCGTGAGCACGCGAAGCGCGGGTCGGTGGCCGTCGTCACCGACTCCACCGGGTCGTTGACCCCTCGGGAGGTCGACCGGTTCGGTATCGCGATGGTGCCGTTGGAGGTGGTCTGGGGCGGGGTGGCGCACGACGAGACCACTCTCGATCCAGGTGACCTGCTCCGGGCGTTGCGTGCCCGCGCCCGCGTGACCACGTCCCGGCCGGCACCGGTCCGGTTCGCCGACGCGTTCGCTCGGGCCGAGGCCCAGGGCGCCCGGGAGATCGTGTGCGTGCAGTTGTCCGCCGCCGCATCGGGCACCTGCGAAGCGGCGCGACTGGCTGCCGCAGAAGCGAAACTTCCTGTGCGCGTGGTGGATTCACGACAGCTGGCGATGGGCGTGGGGTATTGCGCGCTGGCGGGCGGCGCCCGCGCACAGGCCGGCGGAACCTCCGACGAGGTGGTTACCGCCGTGCGCGAGCAGGCTCGGCGCAACCGGGTGTTCTTCGCCGTGGACACACTCGAATACCTGCGCCGCGGGGGGCGAGTGTCGTTGGCGGGTGCGGTGTTCGGATCTGCGTTGGCCGTCAAACCCCTTCTGGAGGTGCACGACGGGCAGATCCGGCTGCGCGAGCGGGTACGCACCAACGCGCGGGCGAGCGATCGGTTGCTGGAGTGGTGTCTGCAGGCGCTGGCCGACCTCGGCCTGGCCTGGGGTCAGGGGACGGTGGTCGTGCAACATCTGGGCGCCTTCGAGCGGGCGCACGAACTGGCCGCCCGCATCTGCGAGGCGGTTGGCGTGCCGGTGGACGTGCGCTCGGTGAGTGCGGTTGTGGGGGCGCATGTGGGGCCGGGTGTTCTCGGTGTGGCGGTGACCGACCCGCTCTGGTGAGCGACGGGTGTCTCGCGTGCGAAAACGCGGTGTCCACAGGAAGCCGGAGCCGCCCGGTTATGCACACCGGTTGCCGTGACTAGCGTGGCCGGGCAGCGGCAGGGGCACTATGCATTCATGTCATCCGGTGCTACACAACGACTTTCACGGTTGCGCCTGCTTGGCTTGGGCGCGGCCGACGACGAATCCGTGGCTGAGCGACCAGCCGACCCCTTCGGGCTGGACGACGGCTGGCAGGACGAGCCCGACGAGGTCAGGCCCGGTTGGACGCCGCCTACCCCCACCTCCCGGCATCGCGATCCCGGCGCCGCCCGGCCGCGCTTACGGGTGGGGTGGCGGGCCGGAGTGTTACTGGTGGTCGCACTGATGCTGCTCGGGGGTGCCTGGGCATTGCGCTCGGGCCTACCTGGCGTGGCAGGTGTGCCGCCAAGGGCCACCTCGACTGCCGGTGGTTTCACCGGCGGGAAGGCCGGGGCGGTGACGTCGGGTGCGTCTTCGGGCAGCGGGGCCGCGGCTGGTCATTCCGTCACGTCCGAGACGAGCGCTGGAGGCGCCGGGCCGGCGGTCGGCACCCTTGCGGCACAAGGCGCTTCGACGTCGAGAGGCCAGGTGTTCGTGCACGTGGTGGGAGCGGTGGGCGCTCCCGGGGTGGTGCGGCTGGCGCCGGGCTCCAGGGTTCAAGACGCTCTGGCGGCGGCCGGCGGGGCCACAGGTCAGGCCGACCTGGCCCAGGTGAACCTCGCACGACCGGTGGCGGACGGCGAGCAGATCGTCGTTCCGACTCCGGGGCAGCAGGTGGCTGCCGGAGCCGGCGCTGCTGCCGTGGCTCCTGCCACGGGCGGGGCGAAGGCCAGATCCGGTCCGGTGAACCTCAATTCCGCAACCGCGGAGCAACTCGACGCATTACCCGGCATCGGCCCGGTATTGGCCAACCGCATCGTCGAGTGGCGCACGAGCAACGGGCCTTTCACCAGTGTGGACGAGCTTGGTGAGGTGTCGGGCATCGGCGCCAAGCTGCTGTCGCAGGTGCGCAGCGCGGTCAGCGTGTGAGCCTCGACCTACCTGCGTCGCGGGTCGATGCTCGCCTGGTGGGCGTGGCACTCGGCGCCTGGTTGGCTGCGGGTTTGGCGGTGGCCTGGCGACCCGAGGTCACGTTGCTGGCGGCTGGGGTGGCCGCGGGGGTTCTGGTTCCGGCACTGATTGTTGCCCGGCGGTTGTCGAGTCTCGGTGGCGGTGGTGCGGCGGATCGGCTCAGTGCACCGAGCGCAAGCCAGCGCAGCAGCAGCCAGCGGACCATCGGCCAGCGGACCATCGGCCGGCGGAGCGTCAGCCAGCGGGGCGCGGGCGAGCGGGGTGTACGGCAACAGAGCGCCGGCCAGCGGGGCGCCGGCGAACGGGGCGTCAGGCAACAGAGCGCCGGCCAACGGGGCGTACGTCAGGGCAGCGCCCGCCGGGCGCAACGTGGTGAGCCGGGGTGGCTAGCCGTAGCGAGCACCGTGGTGGTGCAACTGGGCCTGGTATCGGGCGCCGTGGCAGCAGCCCTGGTGTCGAGCGCCGGGCAGGTCGCGGCGCGCACCGATGGCGTGGCGGCCGAACTGATCGAGCATCAGGCCACGGTCACCGTGACGGCCGAGGTCAGGGCGCCTCCACATCGGGTAAGGGCTACCTCCTTCTCGCCGGAGCCACGGTTCGCCGTCGCCATCACGGCGACGGAGCTGTCGGGGCGGGGAATCCGGGGCGGCTCACAGGCTCCGCTGCTCGTGGTGGGCGACGCGGCGTGGTCGGCGTTGGTACCCGGGCAGGTCATTGAGGCCACCGGCAAGCTAGAGACGGCCGATCCCGGCGAGCGCACGGTCGCCTACCTGCGCCCGATTCGTCCGCCACGCACTATGGCGGCACCGGTTGGGGTGGCAGCTGCAGCCGAGCACGTCCGGGCCAGGCTGCGCGCCGCCTGCGTCGGGTTACCACCCGATGCCGCGGGCCTGCTTCCTGGCCTGGTCGTCGGCGATACTTCCCAGTTGCCAACGGATCTCGACGAGGCCATGCGCACTACCGGGCTGACCCACCTCACCGCCGTAAGCGGCGCGAACATCACGATCGTGGCAGGTGCCGTGCTGTTTCTGCTCACCGCAACGGGCATCAAGCGGCTGCCGCGCTTGGTCTGGGCAGGCCTGGCGGTGTTGGTGTTCGTCATTGTCGCCGGCCCGGAGCCCAGTGTGTTGCGGGCCGCCGTGATGGGGGTGGTGGGCCTCGTCGGTCTGGCGGTGTCGCGGCCCGGTGCCGGGTTGCCGCCCCTGTGCGTGGCGATCGCCACCCTCGTCCTGGCCGATCCCTGGTTGGCCCGGGCACCGGGGTTCGCGCTGTCGGTGCTGGCCACCGGGGGATTGGTGCTGCTGGCCCGTCCGCTGAGTCATCGCCTGGAACGGGTGTTGCCCCGATGGTTGGCCATCGCCTTGGCCGTTCCCTTGGCGGCGCAGGCTGCCGTCGGCCCCGTATCGGTGCTGCTGCAACCGGCGCTGCCTGCCTGGGTGCTGCCAGCCAACATGTTGGTCGAGCCGGTTGTGGCCCCGGTGACCGTACTCGGGGCGCTGGCCGCCGTCGTCGGGCTCGTGAGCGAGCCTGCCGCCCACGCACTGGTGTGGCTGGCGGGGTGGCCGTTGCGGTGGGTGAGCCTCGTGGCGCGTACGGGCGCCGCGCTGCCGGGAGCCAGCGTGCCGTGGCCGGCGGGCGTGCCTGGGGCTGTGCTGCTAGGCGTCGTCACGATTGCGCTGATGGCGGTGTTGTTCTGGGGCCTTGGCCGGATGCCCGTTCGCGGTTCGGGGGCTCAGCATCAGTCAGCCGGATGGCCGCAGCTTGTGGTGGTGCTGGCCAGTGTCACCGCGATCGTCGTGGCGGTGGCCTTGGTGTGGCCGCGAGCTCGGAGCTGGTTGACCTCGTGGCCGCCGCCCGGGTGGACCATCGTGGCCTGTGCGGTGGGCCAGGGAACGTCCGTGGTGATCCGCACCGGCCCAGGCTCGGCCATGCTGATCGACGCGGGTCCCGACCCGGCGCTTGTCGACGGCTGCCTGTCCCGGTTGGGCGTGCAGCACCTCGACCTCGTGGTGCTGTCGCACTTCCACGCAGACCACGTTGACGGGCTGCCCGGAGTTCTCCGCGGACGCACCGTCGAGGCTGCCCTCGTCACGACGTTGGACGAGCCGGCCGCGAATGCACGGACCACGTTGTCGGCGTTGGAGGCTGCTGGAGTGCCGACGTCCGTTGCAGGAGCGGGGGTTTCGGGCAGCGCCGGCGACGCCGAGTATGAGGTGATCGGCCCCACTCGGGTGCCCGGGTCTACGCACGGTTCGGCGTCGTCAGAGGAGGGCAGCGCACCCAACAACGCCTCGCTTGCGCTCCGGCTGCAGGTGGGCGGCCTCAGCGTACTGAGCCTGGGTGATGCCGAACTGGAGGAGCAACGCGACGTGCTCCGCACCCTTGCCGGGCGGCCGGAGCTGTCTCCGGTAGACGTGGTGGTGGTGGCCCATCACGGCTCGGCCAAGCAGGTGGGGGAGTTGTACGAGGCCCTCGCCCCGAGAGTGGCGCTGATCACCGTGGGCGCCGACAACGACTACGGACACCCGGCTGCTCCCACGATGGCCTTGCTGGCTCGATTGGGGATACGGGTCTTGCGCACCGACACCTGCGGGGACAGTGCCGTGCTCGACACCGACGCCGGCCCCGGGATTGCTCTGGCCACCAGGTGCGCCTCCAGCGGCTGATGCCGTGGACCGCGCCATCGAGCTGGCACGTCACCTTCCGGGCGATCACTGCCGCCTCGCTCGGGTTTCAGACGGCAAGGCTTCCCGTGGCGCTCGAAGGCTGACAATCGTTCGGCGTGCATCGATCGCGACGCCGACCAACGCTACTAGACCACCGGCCGGCAAACACGCCAGACCCAGCCGGCGCCGAGCCCGCCGTGTTCTATATCAGTGCAAGACCCAGTTGGCGCGCCGAGTCCTGAAGCCGGCGATCGAAGGTCGCCACTGCTGCGTTGTGTTGCTCGGCAGTCAGCAGAACAAAGCAGTCGGCAGAACACAGCAGTCAGGCAGCTTTACTGCGGTTTGCGCACGCAGCCTGGCCAGACGGCGACCGGCGTCGTCGGGGAGGGTGTCATCGTGATGCCGAGAGCTCTGATGTTGGCGAGCATCTCCTCCAGGCGACCTTCCCGAACGGCCTGGCCCAGCACCTCGGCCAGCTTGACCGGTCCGATCGTCATCGCCTCATCAATGTGCGCTTCGAGGAGACCTGCGGCCTTCTCGTGATGGGCGTCGTCCGCATCGAATAGAGCGATCACGACGCCCGCGTCAAGCGCGATGACTCAGGCCACTCCGCTGGGTTGACTTCCAGCGCAAATCGTCGACGAAGTCCAGTCCCGATCGGCGGCACCCCGCCTACCTGGAATATGAAATAGACGGGTGGGGAGATGCGTGGATGCATGTGTTCGTCACGACCGGGAGGGCGAGGAGATCTATCGCTCGCCTGGGCTCTACACGAACGAGAGCATTCGGAACTCGAACGCGTGCAGGCGTTCGCTGCGCTGGAGTGACAGCGCCACTGTGGCTGTCGACCATTGGCCCCTGAATGAGCGGTTCGGGCCCACGGAACACTGGCATGAGGTCGACGTCCGAACGCTCTGAAGGCGGTCCGCAATGGGCGGAGTGGACTGTGCGCCCCTCAGTTCGCAGCGGAGGCAGTGAACTTGTGGAGTTTTAGTTGCGCTATGCGTAACTAAAACTCCACAACTTTGTCCTGGTGGCGAACAGCCATCGAGCGGCAGTCCTACCCAGGGTCTCGATCCACAGTTGCGGCACCAGAACCCTGAATCCGGGTAGGCGCTGACGAGTCATCGAGATCCTTCGGCGTGCAGCTGGGCTGTCGGCGCCTGCGATTAGGCTGCCACGGTGGCAACCTCCAGAACCCAGGCGAAGCCGACCGCTCGGCCGTGGAAGCAGGCCAAGGCCGCCCCCGTCGTGCTCATCACCGGGCCCGAGAGCCTGTTCGTCGATCGCGCGACGGCGTCGGTTCTGGCGCAGGTGCGAGCCGAACACGGCGAGGTCGAGGCCACGCGCATCGAGGCCGTGTCGTACGAGCCGGGCACCCTGACCCGACTGGCCAGCCCCTCACTCTTCGAGGAGCGTCGGGTGATCACGATGGTCGGCCTGGCTGAGGCCAACGAGGCCGCGGTCACCGAGGTGTTGGCGTACCTGGCCGACCCGCAGGACGACGTGGTGCTCATCGTCTGCCATGGCGGCGGGGTGCGGGCCAAGAAGGTCGTCGATGCAGCCAAGAAGGTTGCCGGTGTCTGGATCGACTGTCCGGCGCTCAAGCGCGATACCGAGCTCCTTGGCCTGGTGGCCGATGAATTCACCCGGGCCGGTCGCAAGATCTCCTCCAAGGCGGCCCAGCTGCTGGTGGATGCTTTCGGCTCCGATGTGCGAGAGCTGGCTTCGTCGTGTGCCCAGTTGCTGGCCGACGTGGTGGGCGACGTCGACGTCGAGCATGTGCGTCGCTACTACGGCGGCCGGGCCGAGGCGTCGGGGTTCGAGGTGGCCGACGCGGTGGTGGCCCGCGACGCCGGACGTGCCTTGCTCACGCTGCGGCAGGCCCTCGACTCAGGAGTCGACCCCATCCCGATGCTGGCGGCCATCGCGATGAAGTTGCGCGCTCTGGCCAAAGTGTCGGTGGCACAAGGCCCCGGGGGTCAGGTGGCCAAGGAGCTCGGGATGCCGCCGTGGATGGTGGATCAGGCAAAGCGCCAGCTTCGCGCCTGGACGCCGGAGGCGCTCGCCAACGCCATCGTCGACGTCGCCGCGGCCGACGTGGCAATGAAGGGCGGCGTCGAAGTCGGGGGCCAGGTGCGTGGCCGCACCGAAGATCCCGTCTACACGATGGAGCGTGTGGTGCTGCGAGCCTGCACGGGTTGAGGCCACTGCACGGGCTCAAGTCAGGTGATGCCGCCGCCGCCTCGCAATCTCTGAGTCGATGATCTTGACGATGCCTTGTCGCACCCACGGTGCGCTCAGCAAGCCCGCCCGGGAGGTTGAAGCGGGATTCCTGTGCGATTCCTGAGACTGGTGTTACCCACTGCGAACCACGTTCGAGCTGCAGAGATTCGCGGAGGGTACTACCAAATCGTGATTCTCATGAGGAAGCGATTGTGAAGAAGGTCGCCGTCCTAGCCGGATTATGTGTGAGCGCGAGTCTGATTGCGGGTTGCTCGAGTAGCGCTCAATCTCCTGGTGGCCCAGAATCCTCCGGACCGGGTTCCTCGGTGCCGACAAGTGCGGCTCGCGTCATCAAGCCGCTATTCAGCGCAATGATGCTGGACTACGAGCCAATCTATTCCAATGCCGAAGTGGCAAAGATGAACGACGTCGTCTTCACCGGTGTGGTCGCGGGAGCGCAGCAGGGGCCTGAATTCGGCAACTTCAGCGACGAGATGACTGACATGAGCACAGTTGTGCTTGAAGTGCACCCGACCCGGGTGGTGTCAGGCGAGCTGAATTCGTCGAAGCCTGCCTATCTCGTTCTACGCACCCGCAGGTCAGGGCCTCAAGGAGTGGCGATCCGGTCTGCCCACTGGTCTTCCTGTGGCAATCTATGCAACGAAGTCGCCGGAGCCCGGAAAGGCGGGTCTAAACATTGAGGTCTCCAACTGGCATGCTGGTCGTCCCGCGGGGGAGCCGTTGTATGTGCCGGATGTGCAAGGGATCGTCGTGCAAAGCAAACCAGGCGAACTGTACTGGCCCTATACGGACGTGACGCGGCAGGGCACGCTTGAGGTGCCTTGCCGGGAGGCTCTGCCGTGGGTGTTCCCAAGGAGAGTGAGACACCGGGGTGAACCGTCACCCCGCCCTCTCGGGTTGGGCCTCACAGCAGCAGAAAGCCCGCCCGATCACGCTGGATCGGGCGGGCCGTGAGCCTGCGAAAGGTCAGGACGCCTGGTTGGCAGCCTTCGCCATGGCCGACTTGCGGTTGGCGGCCTGGTTCATGTGGATGACGCCCTTGCCTGCGGCCTTGTCGAGCTTGCGCGAAGCCTGCGCGAGCGCCTTGCTGGCCGCCTCGGTGTCACCGGACTTGACGGCCTCGCGGAACGCGCGCACGGCGGTCTTGAGCTCGGACTTGACCGACTTGTTGCGCAGGCGCGCCTTCTCGTTGGTCTTGTTGCGCTTGATCTGGGACTTGATGTTCGCCACAGGTCTGCTTTCTGGGTTGTGGGGTCTGCGGACTCGGTCTGTGAGGGCTGCAGCCGCTCGCGCCGGCGGTGGGGACGCCCGCTGCGAGAGCTGCGGTACTGCTGGCGCCCGCACGACCACGCGGACACGCAACCATCAAGACTACCAGCCGGATCGAGCGCGATCGACAGCCCACTGCCAGGTCTCGGCCGATCCGCTCGGCGAGATGGGTGCGGCGCCCCGATTCGGCCACCGGCCGTGAAGTGCCGGCCGCACACGCGCAGGGGCCTGGGGACGGCTTACTGTCAACCCGTTCGATAGGTGCGGCCAGCCGGACACGCGCAGGCGCCTGGGGCTTCGGCGAGGCGGTGGCGCTGCTGGGCGAAGGAGCGCACCGAAGAAAGCGCCGATGGGGCGGCCCACGTGCGCCTCGACGCCGGCGTAGCAGTCGGCCGGCCCGGCCGGGTGCCGAGCTGTACGGCAGCCAGCACCCGCAGCGCGCCAACACCGGGCATGACGCAGAGCAGACGCGCGGTTCGGCTACCAGCCGTGGACGCGGTGGAGTTCGCGAGCAACGGCGTCAAAGGTCTCCCGTTCCAGTCGACCGCCCTCGCGCCGCACCGCAGCCGGGTCGAGCCGTAGCACCCGGTCAATGCGAACCTCGCTGGGCCGGCGCTGGGCATCCCAGTCGCCCGTGCCGATGTCGAACCAGACGCGTCCCTGGGCGGCCTGGTTGGCGGCGTCCCGGTCATGGTCCTTGCTTGTGAGCATGAGGGCCAACAGCCAGCCGTCGTCGTGCCCGATCACCAGCGTGGGGCGGTCCTTGCCCTGGCTGTAGTCCTCCTCGAACGGCACCCAGCCCCAGACGATCTCGCCGGGGTCGGCGTTGCCGTCCGCCCGGGGGGAGTACTCGATCGTGGCTCGTCCCGCGAAGTCGCCCGGGTAGAGGTGTTCTGTCTGGCCTCCCTCGCGGCGAGGGCTGCGGCGGTCGTCGTGGCCGCTCAGCGCCTTAGCGGCGCTCTTGCCTGCGCCCGCTCGCACGGCCGCGCGCAGGCCTACGGTCATCGCCTTGGTGAAGGTGTCGCGCCAGGTCACGACGTCATCGTCGCAGACCTGCCCCGAGCTCAGGTCTGCGACGATCACGCCGTGGCCACAAGGGTCGCGCTCGGCCGGATCGGCCTCACGTACCCTTCGGCCGTCCCGGACGACGCGGTGCTCGCGCGTCGTCCGGCATCCGGCCCTGCTTGATGAGCGCCTGCCGGAGTAGGAACTCGATCTGGCCGTTGACGCTGCGAAGCTCGTCGTGGGCCCAGCGAGTCAGGGCGTCATGCACGGCCGGGTCGAGCCGCAAGAGCACCGCTTTGCGGTCCCGGCCCCGGCCGGTGTCTGTCGTCATGAGTGTGTGCTTTGTTCTTGAGTGGGTGACTCAGCTGTAGAGCGACCCCGCGTTGACCACCGGCGTGGCCCGGGACTCACCACACAGCACTACCAGCAGGTTCGACACCATAGCCGCCCGCCGCTCGTCGTCGAGCTCGACGATGCCGCGTTCCGAAAGCCTCGACAGAGCCATCTCGACCATGCCCACCGCGCCTTCGACGATGCGTCCCCGGGCCGCCACCACAGCGTTGGCCTGCTGTCGCTGCAGCATCGCCTGGGCGATCTCCTGAGCGTAGGCCAGGTGTGAGATGCGCACCTCGATGATCTCCAGTCCGGCAACGGCCACTCTGGCCGCTACCTCGTGCGCCAACTCGGTGGCCACCACATCGGTCGATCCGCGCAGTGAGGTGCCGTCACCGTGGGAGTCGTCGCCGCTGGAGACGTCGTACGGGTGCTCGCCGGCCACGTGGCGCAGCGCGGCCTCGGCCTGAACGCTGTTGAACTCGCGGTAGCTCTCCACCGAGAACACCGCCTTGGCGGTGTCGGCCACCTGCCACACGACGATCGCCGCTACGTCCACCGGGTTGCCGTCGGCGTCGTTGACCTTGAGCCGCGCGGTCTCGAAGTTGTTCACTCGCACCGACACGCTGCGCTTGGTGGTCAGCGGGGTCGTCATCACCAGACCTGAGCGCCGGACGGTGCCTACGTAGCGGCCGAAGAACTGCAACACCCGGGTGGTGCCGGGCTGCACGACCACCAGCGAGCTGGCCAACAGCAGGGTGGCCAACCCCAGCAACACGGCGAAGGCGATCAGCCCAATACCGGCCCCGTCGGACCCGTCCGACAATGCGCCGACTCCGGCGAGAAATGACCCGACCGTGGCCAGGCCGAGCACCAGGATGCCCAGCACGGCCAGCCACCCGGAGGCGCACCAGGCCGAGGTCTCGTTGATGCTGACTCGCGTGCCGGCGTGCCCCACAGGGGTGCCAGCCGGCTGGGTCTGTGGCTGGGGTGCCGCAACATAGGCGCCTTGCGTAGTGGGCTCATCTGACCAGGCCATTGTCGTGTCCTCCCTGTACGACTCCAACAACGCTGACGTCCGACAGCGTCGCTTCCGATGACGTTGCGCTTCCAGCAGCGTTGGGCCCGACCGGCGGGTCGGACGTAGCAAAATGATATCAGATTTATAGCACCACCAACGGTCGCGCGTTCAAGCGTCCAGTCGCGGACGCGCGGGCACACCTACACGTGGGACGATGGACAGCCCGTATCACCGCGGCCGCACACCTGGCGGCCGCTCACCTGATCGTGTCGAGCAGAGCGAGGTACTGCCCCGTGTCACCGAAGGCCCGCATCCCCCTGGTGCCCGCCGCCACGCCCCCTGCCCAGATCCGAAACTTCTGCATCATCGCGCACATCGATCACGGCAAGTCGACCCTGGCCGACCGCATGTTGCAGATCACCGGCGTCGTCGACGAACGCTCTATGCGCGCCCAATACCTCGACCGGATGGACATCGAGCGCGAACGCGGCATCACGATCAAGTCGCAGGCCGTGCGCATGCCCTGGGAGCTCGACGGCAGCACCTACGCGCTCAACATGATCGACACACCTGGGCACGTCGACTTCACCTACGAGGTCTCGCGCTCGCTCGCCGCCTGCGAGGGCGCCGTGCTGCTCGTCGACGCGGCCCAGGGCATCGAGGCGCAGACGTTGGCCAACCTGTACCTGGCGATGGAGGGCGACCTCGCGATCATTCCCGTCCTGAACAAGATCGATCTGCCGGCGGCTCAGCCCGAGCGCTACGCCGAGGAGCTGGCCGGTCTGATCGGCTGCGACCCCAGCGAAGTGCTGCACACGTCGGGCAAGACCGGGGTAGGAGTCTCCGAGCTGCTCGATCGCATCGTCGACACGGTGCCGGCTCCTACCGGAGACCCGTCGGCGCCTGCCCGGGCGATGATCTTCGACTCGGTGTACGACACCTACCGGGGCGTCGTGACGTACGTGCGGGTGATAGACGGCCAGCTCAACCCGCGTGAACGCATCGTCATGCTCTCCACCCGCGCGCAGCACGAACTGCTCGAGATCGGCGTCAGCTCGCCCGAGCCGGAGCCGACGAAGGGCCTCGGCGTGGGCGAGGTGGGCTACCTCATCACCGGCGTGAAGGACGTCCGGCAGTCGCGGGTGGGCGACACGGTCACCAACGCCGCCAAGCCGGCGAGCAAGGCGCTCGCGGGATATGCCGACCCCAAGCCGATGGTCTTCTCGGGCCTGTACCCCATCGACGGCTCCGACTATCCGGCCCTTCGGGAGGCGCTCGACAAACTGAAGCTCAACGACGCCGCGCTCGTCTACGAACCGGAGACGTCCGCCGCGCTGGGCTTCGGGTTCCGGGTGGGCTTTCTCGGGCTGCTGCACCTCGAGATCGTGCGCGAGCGGCTCGAGCGTGAGTTCGGCCTCGACCTCATCTCGACCGCGCCGTCGGTGGTGTACCGGGTCGACCTGGAAGACGGCACGGAGGTGGACGTCAACAACCCGAGCGAGTTTCCCGGCGGGAAGGTGCAGGACGTGCACGAGCCGATCGTCAAGGCCACGATCATCTCTCCGGCCGAGTACATCGGCGCGATCATGGAGCTCTGCCAACAACGACGTGGCGTGCTGCAGGGCATGGACTACCTGTCTCCCGAGCGCGTCGAGATGCGCTACCGGTTGCCACTCGCGGAGATCGTCTTTGACTTCTTCGACCAGTTGAAGTCGCGTACGCGCGGCTACGCCTCGCTCGACTATGAACCCGCTGGTGAGCAGTCGGCCGACCTCGTCAAGGTGGACATTCTCCTGCAGGGCGAGCACGTGGACGCCTTCAGCGCCATCGTGCACAAGGACAAGGCCTATTCCTACGGGACGATGATGGCCTCGAAGCTGCGCGAGCTCATTCCGCGGCAGCAGTTCGAGGTGCCGGTACAGGCGGCCATCGGCGCGCGAGTCATTGCCCGCGAGACTATCCGAGCAATCCGTAAAGACGTGCTGGCCAAGTGCTACGGCGGTGACATCACCCGTAAGCGCAAGCTGCTGGAGAAGCAGAAGGAGGGTAAGAAGCGGATGAAGATGGTGGGCCGGGTAGAGGTGCCGCAAGAGGCCTTCATCGCCGCTCTTTCCACCGACGATTCGGCCGCTGAGAAAGCCAAGAAGTGATCAATCGGGCTCAGCTCGTCCGGACCCTGTGGCAGGTCTGAATGCCCGCGTTGCCTGACGGCGACCCTGCTCCCGCAGACGGCACTCTGCCGGCCTCTGTGCTCGAGGGAGTGTCAGGACGCGCCTTCGGGGTGTACCTGCATGTGCCGTTCTGCGTCCGACGATGTGGTTACTGCGACTTCAACACCTACACCCCGGGCGAATTGCTCGTGGACGGCGCCCCGAGTGCAACCGCTCAGTCGTACCTCACCGCCGCCAAGGCCGAGATTTCTTTCGCCGCAACGGCACTCGCGAAATCAGGCGTTCCCCGGCGGCCGGTGTCGACCGTCTTCGTCGGCGGCGGCACGCCCACGATGCTGCCGTCGGCCGATCTCGTAGACCTTCTCGATCGCGTGCGTTGTGCCTGGGGTCTGGCCCCGGACGCCGAGGTCACCACCGAGGCCAACCCCGATTCCGTGACGCCCGAGTCGCTGGCCGCCCTGGCGGCTGGAGGCTTCACCCGGGTGTCGTTCGGCATGCAGTCGGCGGTGCCGCACGTGCTCGCGACGCTCGACCGGACGCACGATCCCGCGCGGGTGCCGACGGCGGTGCGCTGGGCACGCGACGCGGGACTGGCCGTCAGCCTCGACCTCATCTACGGCACGCCGGGAGAGTCGCTCGGCGACTGGCGCACCAGCTTGAAGGCGGCCGTCGCGTGCGAGCCCGATCACCTCTCGGCCTATGCCCTGACCGTCGAGCCGGGCACGGCGCTGGCGGCCAAGGTGCGCCGCGGTGATCTGCCGGCACCCGAGCCCGACGACGAGGCCGTGAAATATGAGATTGCCGACGAGGTCTTGGGCACAGCGGGTTTCGAGTGGTACGAGATCAGCAACTGGGCCCTGGGCTCCGATCTGAGCGACTCCCGGGCGCGGTGGTGCCGCCACAACGTCGGCTACTGGCGTGGGGATGACTGGTGGGGCTTCGGGCCTGGTGCGCACTCGCACATGGGCGGCGTGCGCTGGTGGAACGTCAAGCATCCGCGCGCCTACGCCGATCGGCTTGCGCAGGCGGTTTCACCGGCCAAGGGCCGCGAGGTGCTCGCTGAATCGAGCCGGGCGCTCGAGGAGGTTCTGCTCCGGGTTCGGCTGCGGGAGGGCTGGGACTGGAGTGTCGACGACCCGGCGATGGCGGCACGCGTCCAGACGTTGCGGGCCGACGGCCTGCTGCTGCGAGATCATCCCCTGGTACTGAATCGGCGTGGTCGGCTCTTGGCCGACCACGCCGTCAGGGTGCTCACCGGGTAATGTCCGGAATCGCGATGATTTCTGCGGAGATGACTTCTCGTCCGATAATCAAGAGATCATCTGAGGCGTGAGGGGATACTTGTACAGCTGCCCACGATTGGCGGCGATGCCCGCGATGATGGGCAGCACGATTCCGACCACGTAGATGATGGCGATCGTGAAGAAGCCGATGATCACCAACATGAGGATGAACGAGATGACGGCCCCGATTGCCACGATGATGTGGAAATTAAGAGACTGCGCGGCGTTGTAGCGAATGAAGGGGTCGCGGTCGCGGTACACGAAATAGAGCACCAGCGGAACGATCCAGCCGAGACTGCCCCCGGTCACCAGAGTGACCAGCAAAGGCCCGATATGGGCCATCATTCCCCACAGTCGCTCGTCCTGTGGGCTCACTGCCGCCCCGGTGAATTGCTGCGCCGCATAGCCCGTCGGCTGGCCGAAGCCCGTTGGACCGTAACCGGGTTGGCCAGGTTGTCCATAGCCGGCATGGCCGGATGCTCCGGGCTGGCCGTAGCCAGGTTGTCCGTAGCCGGGTTGTCCGTAATCAGGTTGGCTTGCGTGGGGCGGGTACGACTGGGAGGGCTGACCATAGTGCTGCGGGCCGCCCTTGGACAGATCGGGCCTCGAGCCCGGTTGATCGGCGTCGTGCGGGTACTCGCTCACGGCTGTGGCTCCTTGTCGAATGGCGAAGTACTCCCAGGTTAGCGATCAAGGGATGTCAGCGCGTCCGATCACGGGGGTTGTAGCCCTATCGTGAGCGAAGGTTCGGCTGCCTCACAGCGCCGGCAGCTCCGACGGCGAGTCAGGCACTGCCGGTGTCGCGTCGTGGTTGAAGCTGGGTGCCTCCTCGGGCAACAGCTCCCGAGTATGCGGGTGCTCGGTCAGCCTGGCGATCGCCCGGCGGACGTCCTCGAGCACCAGGTCGGCCATGTCGAGGCTGAGGCCGTGCCGGACGATGATGCGCTGCACCGCTACCGCCTCCTGATCGGGGGGAAGGGTGTAGGCGGGCACCAGCCATCCTCGGACGCGCAACTCTTCAGCGAGGTCGAAAAGGCTGTACCCGGTGTCGCGCCGGGACAGTGTCCAGGTGACGGCCGGGATACCCCGCAGGGGGTCGCCGTCGAAGAGGATGTCGAAGGGTCCCATCGTCTTCAGTCCCTCGGCGAGATAGCGCGCTACTGCATAGGTCGCCGACTGGACTTTGGTGTAGCCCTCCTTTCCCAGCCGCAAGAAGTTGTAGTACGAGCACACGACCTGTGCGCCGGGCCGGGAGAAGTTCAGGTTGAACGTGGGCATCTGCCCGCCGAGGTAGTTGACATTGAAGATCAGCTCCGGAGGCAGGTCAGCGGCTTCGCGCCAGATCACCCAGCCGCTGCCGAGCGGGGCCAAGCCGGTCTTGTGGCCCGAGACGTTGATCGACTTCACCCGCGGCAGCCGGAAGTCCCAGGCCAGGGACGGTGCGCAGAACGGCGCCACAAACCCCCCGCTGGCGGCGTCCACATGGATGGGGATGTCGAGACCGGTGCGGGCCTGGAGGTCGTCGAGAGCGCGGCTGATCGCCTCGACGTCCTCGAACTTGCCGGTGAAGGTCTGACCGAAGGTGACCACGACGGCGATGGTGTTCTCATCACACGCCGCAACGGCCTCGTCCGGCGTCATGACGTGGCCCGGCCCCATGGGGAGCTGACGGGTCTCCACGTCGAAGTACCGTCCGAACTTCTCCCAGCAGACCTGCACCGGTCCGCACACGAAGTTCGGATGGGAGATGGATTTGCCGGCTGCCATTCGCCCGGTGCGCCATCGCCATTTGGCGGCCAAGCCACCGAGCATCGCCGCTTCGCTCGATCCGGTGGTGGAACTGCCGACCGTCGTTGCTGACATGGGGGAGTTGAAGAGGTCGGCCAGCATGTGGACGCACCGCGTCTCCAACTCGGCCGTCTGGGGATATTCGTCCTTGTCGACGATGTTCTTGTCCATCGACTCAGCCATCAGCCGACGGACTTCGGGCTCCACCCAGGTGGTGCAGAACGTCGCCAGGTTCATCCGGGCCACGCCGTCGAGCATGAGCTCGTCATGAACCAGCTGGTAGATCTCTCGCGGCTCCTGCTGGTGTTGCGGGAAGTGCGTCTTCGGGGCCCGGTGCATCAGCGCCCGGGTGGCGAAGGTGTCGTCCAGAGTGTCGCCGATCGGGGGAGTGTCTTGCGAGGTCAATGTCGAGTCACCCGACTTCGTTCGAACGATCGTGGCGTCCCGCACCACGTGGCGGGTCGCAGATCGAGAGTGGCACGGGAGAGGTCGCCGAAGCGAGATCGATCACGTTGTCACGAAGTCGATCAGCTCCTCCACCCGTCCCAACAGAGCGGGCTCGAGGTCGCCGTAGTTGGTGACCCGGCCGAGGATCCGTTTCCAGCCCAGGGCGATGTCGGCCTTGGAGTTGTGGGGCCATCCGAGCGCGGCCAGGGTGCCGACCTTGATGTCGGTGCCGCGTGGCACGCTCGGCCAGGTGTCCAAGCCGAGCCTCGCGGGCCGCACCGCCTGCCAGACATCGACGAACGGGTGCCCCACGACGAGCACGTGCTCGGCCCCCGGCAACCCGCGAAGGGCCTCTCGCGCGAGCCGCGTCTCCTTGGAGCCGGCCACCAGATGGTCGACGAGCACTCCGAGTCTGCGCCCGGGGCCCGGCCGGAATTCCCGGGCCGCAGCGGCCAGGTTGTCGACGCCGTCGAGCGGTTCCACCACCACGCCCTCCACTCGCAGGTCGTGGCCCCAGATCTTCTCCACGAGTTCGGCATCGTGCAGACCCTCGACCCAGATACGAGATCCCTGGGCCACTCGGGCGCGCAGATCGGCCACCGCTCGTGAACCGCTTGCCGTGCGGGCCGGGCCGCCGGCTGCGGGTCGGGCAGGTGTGGCGCGCACCAGTTCCACCGGGCGACCGTCCAGGAGGAAACCCGGCCCGAGTGGAAAGCCGCGACGACGATTGCGCCGGTCTTCCAGGGTCACCACGTACATGCCCCCGGCCTTCGACACCTCGACGACCGCGCCGCACCAACCGGTCTCGACGTCCTCCACCACTATGCCCAGCTCGGCGGGCACCTTCTCCAGGATGCGGGGGGCTCGCGGGGCGGATGGAACGTCTCGACCGTACCGATCTGGGGTGCTCACGCCCGACACGGTAAGAGCCTTCAGGGCGGTGGTGGCGCAGCGACGCGCGCCAGGTGCACGACGAGTGCCGCCGATGGCACGTAGACTGGCACTCTGCGCGCGCGAGTGCCAGTGTCGTCTAGGTCGCAGGGCACGTGCACCCGACGTGAGAGCCCAGACACAAAATGCAGCGCAAGCACGTTGAAGCAGCGAACGAGAGCAGCACCGGGCTGGGGCTGCCCGCCGAGGTCGAAGGAGGAGGCGACATGAGTGTCAGCGACGATCGCAAGCTCGCCGTCCTACGGGCGATCATCACCGACTACGTCGACACTCGTGAGCCCGTGGGCTCCAAGGCGCTGGTAGAACGCCATCGGCTCGGGGTCTCGTCGGCCACCATCCGCAACGACATGGCAGCCCTCGAAGAAGAGGGGCTGATCGCCCAGCCGCACACCAGCGCGGGCAGGGTGCCCACGGACGCGGGCTATCGCTTGTTCGTCGATCGGCTGTCGACGATCAAGCCGTTGTCCGCCGCCGAGCGGCGAGCCATCCAGACGGTGCTGGGCGGCGCGGTCGACCTCGACGACGTGATGGATCGCACGGTGCGTACCTTGGCCACACTCACCCGGCAAGTGGCCGTGGTGCAGTACCCGAGTCTGTCGAGTGCTCAGGTGCGGCATATCGAGTTGGTGCCGCTCGGGTCGGGACGCCTGCTCGTGGTGCTGATCACCGGTTCGGGCCGCGTGGAGCAACGCACGGTAGAGGTCGACCCACGCCTGTCCGATTCTCTGCTGGGGGAGCTGCGGGCGCGCTTGAACGAGGTATCGCTGGGCAAGACGCTGGCCAGCGCCATGCAAGACCTGCCCTCGGTCGTCGAGGGCTTCACCGTCGACGACCGGCCGCTCGTGGCACAGGTGGTCTCGGTGGTGCAGGAGTCGCTGGCCGTACAACGCGAAGACCGCGTGGTCCTGGCTGGCACGGCCTATCTGGCCCGCTCGGGCACCGACTTCCGGCAGTCCCTCGACCACGTTCTCGAAGCCATCGAGGAACATGTCGTGCTGCTGCGGCTGTTGTCCGAGATGATCGACGATCCCCACTCCGGCGTCTCGGTACGGATCGGCCGCGAGATCTCCCATGCCGGCCTCAGTGAAGCGGCCGTCGTGAGCAGCGGCTACGGTCCCGGCGAGCACACCGCACGGCTTGCCGTGCTTGGCCCCACTCGAATGGACTACCCCACGACGATCGCCGCCGTGCGCGCGGTCGCTCGCTACGTTTCACGAGCCATGGAAGGCTGACCCGCTTGAGCGACTACTACGAGATCCTCGGTGTTACCCGTGATGCCACCGGCGAGGAGATCAAACGCGCCTACCGCCGGCTTGCACGCCAACTGCACCCGGATGTGAACAGCGGCGACGGCACCGCCGAGAAGTTCAAGGAGGTGTCGGCGGCCTACGACGTGTTGTCGAACCCTGACAAGCGACAGATGTACGACCTGGGCGGCAACCCGATGTCGTCCGGTGGGGGGTTCGGCGGAAACTTCGGATTCTCAGACATCTTCGAGACGTTCTTCGGCCAGGCCTCGGCCCAACGTGGGCCAGCCTCTCGACAGCGCCGTGGCCAAGACGGCCTGGTGCGGATCGAGGTCGACCTGACCGACGCCGTGTTCGGTGGTCAGCGCGAGGTCACCATCGACACTGCGGTCACCTGCGGAGTCTGCAATGGCACTTGTTGCCAACCGGGCACGTCGCCGGAGACGTGCCGGCAATGCGGCGGCCGCGGCCAGGTACAGCGGGTGGCGCGCTCGTTCCTCGGCCAGGTGATGACGACCGCGCCCTGCCCGGTATGCCAGGGCTACGGCACGGTCATCCCGGCGCCGTGTCGGGAGTGCTCCGGCGAGGGCAGGGTCAGGGCGCGCCGCACCCTCAACATCAAGATCGTTCCGGGTGTAGACACCGGTACGCGCATGCAGCTTGAGGGCCAGGGCGAAGTCGGCGTGGGCGGCGGCCCGGCCGGCGACCTGTTCGTCGAGGTCCACGTGCGCCCGCACGACGTGTTCACCCGCCACGGTGATGATCTGCACTGCACATTCCAGGTGCCGATGACCGCCGCTGCTCTGGGCACCACACTCACTGTGGAGACCCTCGACGGACCTGAAGCCGTCGACCTGTTGCCCGGAACGCAGTCGGGCACCGTGCACACGCTGTCGGGATATGGCGTTTCGCGCCTCGGCCGCAACTCGCGCGGAGACCTGCTGGTGCACATCGACGTCGTGACGCCCAGCAAGCTCACCGAACAACAGGAAGACCTGTTGCGCCAGCTCGCAGAGCTGCGCGGGGAGACTCGCTCCGGCGGCAAGCTGGCGGCCAGTCATTCGGGTGTGTTCGGCAAGTGGAAAGACCGCTTCGCCGGGCGCTAGTTTGGCCGGGTGAGTACCGACTGCCTCTTCTGCAAGATCGTCGCGGGTGACATCCCGGCAGACGTCGTCAAGCGCACTGAGCGGGTGGTGGCCTTTCGTGATCTCACTCCGCAGGCGCCTACCCACGTGTTGGTGATCCCCGTGGAGCACTACCCCAACGTGGCCTCCATCGGCGCGGCCGGCGGGGACACACTGGCCGAGATGGCTCAGGTGGCGGGGGAGATCGGCGAAGCGGCAGGCGATGGCTGGCGCTGGGTGTTCAACACCGGCCCGGATGCCGGCCAGGCCGTCTTCCATGTGCATGGGCATGTGCTGGGCGGGCGGCGGATGGCCTGGCCGCCCGGCTGACGAGGCGAATTCTCCGCTCGAAGGCCGGAGCTGGTCTCGCACGATGCTCACTGGCGGGCGGATCCGGGTGGCTTGGATGCGGATCCAGGGAGTAGTGGTCGGTGAGGGTCTGATCGCGCCCGGCTTTCGGATCGGTGGGCAGGGAATCACCTCAAGTACGAACGCGCGGGACGTCGACGGGTGGTCCGGAGCGGTTGCCGCGGTTGAGGTGCCTGAGAACCGTCAGCGTCTGAACTTTCAGTGTTTGAGAACTGTCAGAAGTCTGGGAACTGTCGGGTGTCTGACTGACTGTCTATCTGTCAGGTACTGATAGCCGTTATAGGCGGGTTAGGGCGGCGCCTGAGGTGCGGTTAAGGCGCGCTATGACGCTGCCCCGTCCCGTGGGGCATTGTCGTAGCGCCTGCGAATCGACCCGCCGGTGGGGCTACAATCCGGCCGCGGCCGGCAGAGCGAACAAACCGGCGGCAGAATGATCGAGCGACCGGCCGGTCGACCGGTCGGCAGAGTGACCGATTGACTAACAGAGCGACCGGTCGGCGGAGGGCACGCATGCGTGCCCGGGGATGGGCCTAGCGGGCCCGAGGTCTAGCTGGTTCGGGCGACTCAGAGCTCGCGCTCACCAGAACTGATTCATGATGAAGTGGCCGATGTCGTCTTGGAACTTGATCTCCATCCGGGTTGCTGCGTCGTCGACGGTTCCGCGGCAGGTCACCGTGGCGCCGGCCTTGAGGCTGGGCAGGTCGCCGCAGGTGATGCCCGAGTAGGTGCTGCCGTCATTGTCGAGCACCCGCTTCACCTCTTTGACAAGCGCGTCGGGCGGCACAGGCTGGCCAGGCCTCGCGTCGGGCAAAGTGCCGAGCAGGGTGTAGTCACCACTCGTCGCCTGGCTTGAGCCCGATGAGGACGACGGCATCAGGAACACGGCAGCTCCCAGCAGTACCACGCCGGCCAGCGCCAGCACCGACAAGGCGATGGCAACGATCGCCAACCGGGACCCGGACCTTGCACTCGGATAGGGCTCGGCCCATGGCGGTGAGCCGGCGTTCAGGAGTTCGTGCGGAGAAGGCGGTAGCGGGGCAGTGAAGTGGCCTGGCTGGGGTTGGCCGGGTGCGAGGTGGCCGGGCGGGGGTTGGCCGGGTGCGAACTGGCCTAAGGAGGGCTGGCCGGGTGCGAACTGGCCTAAGGAGGGCTGGCCGGGTTGGAACCGGCCTGATGCGAATTGGCTTGATGCGAACTGGCCTGGCGTTGGCTGGCCAGGTGCGAAGAACTGTCCAGCGGGAGCGGCGTAAGGATTCTGCGTCGGGGCACTCCCACCCTGTGAAGGAGTCCGCTGTGCGGGCGGCGTGGGCGGCCTCGAGGTGGCGGACCAGTCGGCAGGTTGGGGGGCAGACCATTCAGGCGGAGGCTGCCGGGCATCGGGCATGCCAGAAGTATCGGCCTAGATCCACATGAGGTTGATGTGAGGTCCAGCGGATCTGGGCGGCGTGTCTCGAAGGTGCCTCTCCCAGCTGCCCAGTGTGCGCATCGTGCGAAATCGCCAGCATTGCGTCGTGCGAAGTCGCCAGCACCGCATCGTGCGACATCGCCAGCACCGCATCGTGCGACATCGCACAGGGCCTTGGCGAGCTCGGCGGGCTAGACTTAGTATTCCGGGCCATCCGGCCTAGCACGTCAGGTTTTGTGTCAAGAGGTCAGTTTCAGAAAGTACGTCCGACAACCGAGCTGTTCTGCGAGAAAGAGGAGTAAGGGCCAGCCGGCCCGCCGATGAGCGAGCGCAACGACAATCCCCGCCGCGGATCTTCGGCCACCCGTGCCGGAGATGCCCGACGTCAACCTGATCGACGTCGTCCGGCGGTGGCCCGGGCGGTCGAGAACTCCGCCCTTCCTGACCCGTCGCCGCAAACCCAACACCACCCCGAACGCCGGGTGACCCACACCGTCGAGGTGCCCGAGCACGTCTCGATGGTGGGTCTGCTCGGTGCCCGCGATGAGTTGCTCCGGGTGCTCGAGCGAGCCTTTCCCTCGGTGGACGTGCACGTGCGTGGCAACGAGGTTCACCTGGCCGGCCCGGTGGGTGAGGTGGCCCTGGTCGAGCGCACCATCGACGAGATGACCGAAGTGCTCGCCAGCGGCCAGCACCTCACCGGCGACGCCGTCGAGCGGTCGATCGGCATGCTCCGGCAGGCCTCGGCCGAACGGCCGGCCGACGTGCTGACGCTCAACGTGCTGTCACACCGCGGCCGCACGATCCGCCCCAAGACGCTCAACCAGAAGCGTTACGTCGACGCCATCGACTCCAACACCGTCGTGTTCGGTATCGGGCCGGCCGGCACAGGCAAGACCTATCTCGCCATGGCCAAAGCCGTGCAGGCGTTGCAGGCCAAGCAGGTCACCCGCATCATCCTGACCCGCCCGGCGGTGGAAGCGGGGGAGCGGCTGGGCTTTCTGCCAGGCACGCTCACCGAGAAGATCGACCCGTACTTGCGGCCCCTGTATGACGCGTTGCACGACATGATCGATCCCGATTCGATCCCCCGGCTGATGGCCTCGGGCACCATCGAGGTAGCGCCGCTGGCCTACATGCGTGGCCGAACCCTCAACGATGCCTTCATCATCCTCGACGAGGCGCAGAACACCTCGCCCGAGCAGATGAAGATGTTCCTCACCCGGCTCGGCTTCGGCTCGAAGATGGTCGTCACCGGCGACGTGACCCAGGTCGACCTCCCGGGGGGCACCCAGTCGGGCCTGAAGGTGGTGCGCAGCATTCTCGAGGGCATCGATGACGTGCACTTCTCCATCCTCACGAGCACCGACGTGGTGCGGCACCGGCTCGTCTCCGACATCGTCGAGGCCTACGGCCGCTGGGACGCCGAGCAGCAGCCTGTGTCCGGTCCGCGACGGGGCGCCCGGGAGCCGCGCCGGTGAGTATCGAGGTCGTCAACGAGACCAGCGAACGGATTGACGGAGCTGAGATCGCGGCGCTATCGCGCTTCGTGCTCGACTCGCTGCATGTGCACCCCATGGCCGAGCTGTCCGTGCTCCTGGTGGACGAGCCGGCCATGACCGTCCTGCATGAGAAGTGGATGGACGAGCCCGGCCCCACCGACGTGCTGTCCTTCCCCATGGACGAATTGCGGCCCGGCCGTGACGGTCAGGTCAGTGCACCGGGATTGCTCGGCGATGTGGTGGTCTGCCCCAGCGTGGCAGCTGTTCAAGCCAAGCAGGCCGGGCACACCACGGAAGAGGAGATCCTGCTGCTGACCACGCACGGGATCTTGCACCTGCTGGGCTTCGACCATGCCGAACCCGAGGAGGAGCGGGAGATGTTCGAGTTGCAGCGCCGGCTCCTGCTGACGTTTCTCTCCGAACGACGGCACTGATCATGGCTCAGGCAGCGCCGGCCGGTTGGTTGATCATTCTGGCCGTGCTGTTGGTGGCGGTTGCCGGTGCCTTCGCATCGATGGAGACCGCGATGGTACGGGTCTCGCGGCAGGAGGCGAGTCGGCTCGCGGCCGAAAGGCGTCGGGGTGCAGCCGATCTCGTGATCGTTCTCGACGAAGGCCCGCGTGCGGTGAACGCGGCGATCTTCCTGCGCGTGGCCTGTGAGATGGCGGCCGCGGTCTGCGTGACGCTGGCGGTGGGATCATGGCTGCCCCGCTGGTGGTCGGCGCTGTTGATCGCGGCGGCGCTCACGTCGATCGCTTCGTTCGTGCTGGCCGGGGTGAGTCCACGCACGGTGGCGCGGCAGCATCCGATGGGCGTGGCGCTCGCCTTGGCGCCCTTGCTGCGGGCGCTCACCGTCCTGCTGGGGCCGGTGGCCGGGCTGCTGGTGCTGTTGGGCAACGCCGTGACCCCGGGGCGCGGCTTCCGCAACGGCCCGTTCACGTCCGAGGACGAACTGCGCGAGCTGGTCGACATCGCCAGCGAGACAGACGTCATCGAAGCCGACGAGCGGCGGATGATCCAGTCGGTGTTCGAGATCGGCGAGACCCGGGTGCGCGAGGTCATGGTGCCGCGCACCGACATGGTCACACTGCCGGCCGGCACGTCTCTGGAGACGTCGATGGGCGTCTTCCTGCGTTCGGGTTTCAGTCGCATTCCGGTGATCGGCGATGAGGGCATCGACGAGCCGTTGGGCGTGCTCTACCTCAAGGACGTGGCCCGACGGCTGCACTCCGGACACCTCGGCAACGAGTCCATGCCGGTGGAGCGGGCCATGCGTCCCCCCTTCTTCGTGCCCGAGTCACAACGTGTGGACTCGCTCTTGCGGGTCATGCAGGGTCACCTGCGTCTGGGCGAGGAGGCCGAAGAGGCCCGGCAGGGCCAACCCACCACGGGACAGCTCGCCCAGGTGCAGGGACGCTCAGGCCATGTCGCGCTCGTGGTGGACGAATACGGCGGCACCGCCGGCATGGTCACCATCGAGGACCTGGTCGAGGAAGTGATCGGGGAGATCTCCGACGAGTACGACCGGGAGGCGCCGGCGGTCGAGTCTTTGGGCCCCGATGCGTACCGGGTTACCGCACGGCTGCCCATCGACGATCTGGCCGACCTGTTCGACCTCGAGATCGAGGAGGACGAGGTCGACTCGGTGGCAGGACTGCTCGGCAAGGAGCTGGGGACGGTGCCCATCCCGGGCGCCACCGCCACCTGCCACGGCCTGGTGCTCACCGCGGAAGGCCTCGTGGGACGCCGCAACAAGGTAGCCAGCGTGCTCGTTCATCGCGCACGTCAAGACGCCATCGCAACCGGCGAGGGCCACAATGGAAGACGACATCATGACTGAGCCCTACCGAAGCGGTTTCGCGGCCCTGGTGGGCCGCCCCAACGCCGGCAAGTCGACCCTCACCAACGCCTTGGTGGGACAGAAGGTGGCGATCACCTCGGCGCGTCCCCAGACCACCCGGCATACCATCCGCGGCATCGTGCACACCGACCATGCCCAACTGGTGCTGGTCGACACCCCGGGCCTGCATCGCCCGAGAACCCTTCTGGGACAACGGCTCAACGATCTGGTGTCCGACACCCTCGCCGAGGTCGACGTGGTGGGCTTCTGCCTGCCGGCCAACGAGTCCACCGGCCCCGGCGATCGGTTCATCGCCGAGAAGCTCACGGGTCTGGGCGGCAAGCGCCGGCCGGCGATCGTGGCGATCGTCACCAAGGCCGACCTCGTGGATCGTGGCCGGCTCGCCGAACGACTTCTCAGCGTGGCCCAACTGGGGGAGTGGGACGATATCGTGCCCGTCTCGGCCGTCGACGGGTACCAGGTGGAGGCGGTGCGCGACCTCCTGCTGGCGAAGCTACCGGAGGGCCCGCAGCTGTACCCCGATGGTGAGCTCACCGACGAGCCCGAGCAGGTCATGATCGCCGAGCTCGTCCGGGAAGCGGCGCTTGAAGGAGTGCGCGATGAGCTGCCGCACTCCTTGGCCGTGGTCGTCGATGAGGTGGTGCCGCGCGAAGACCGCACCGACGGCATGCTCGATGTGCGGGTGATCATCTACGTCGAACGCGACTCGCAGAAGGGCATCGTGATCGGGCGCAAGGGAGCGCGGCTCAAGGAGGTCGGATCGACTGCCCGGCGGGCGATCGTGGCCCTGCTGGGCGTGCCGGTGTTCCTCGACCTGCGCGTCAAGGTGGCCAAAGACTGGCAGCGCGACCCGAAGCAGCTACAACGACTCGGATTCTGACCGCCTCCGTCGGTCAGGAGCCTTGATCGTCCGGCACGTCATCGATCATGGCGTGAGCTGCGGCCACGTATCGATTCGTGACGGCGCGCTGCACCAGGCGTGCGGGCAGCGCTCCGGCACGCGAGTACCACCGTGCCGGGCGTGAGCACGCCCGGATCCGCAGCCACACCTGGTCGTCCAGCAGCTCGACGGCGAACAGTTCTTCGCCCCGCTCCGGGTGACCGTCCAGGGTCGAATAGGCATACCCCATCCGGACGGGAGTCTCCACGACCCAGGTGACCCGGCACGGCGCCTTCAGCTGAACCGGGCCCAGACGCAGGGTCTGCTCGATCACGGCACCGAGGCACACCTCTTGGTGACTCACTTGCGGGCGCAATCCCGATCCGGAGTGAAGCTGCCACTGCCACAATGAGATTCGAGCCTGGTCGAACAGCTCTGGGCCCACCCCGAGCAACTCGTCGCGCACAGTCGCGTGCCACCCCGGCGGGCAGGGCCGGGCACCGTCAGCGGCCACACTCAGCAACGGTGATCCTCCGGTGGTCGGCAGGCTGCCGAGTCGCTCGGCGAGGCCCGGCGTGACGGGTAGGAGTCTGGTTCGGCCCATGGGACGCTTCGCGGTCAGTTCAGCGTGACGTCGGTGCCGGCGAGGGTCACGGCGAGCCCGTTCGGGGTGACGGTGGTGCCGGTGACCTCCAGACCCTCAGGTAGGCCGGGTATCGGCCGTCGGGTGTCGATGAGCTTGGACGCCGCAGCGGCCAGGGCCTGACCTGCCACACCGGTACTGTCGCCGAGCTGAAGCGAAGTGGGGGTGACCAAGAGGTCTCGTCCCTCGCCGGCTACCGATGCAACGGCATTGACGTCGAAGGCACGGTCCAGAGCCGTGTACTGCGTGCGAATCGTGATGTGGTGCGCGTCGCGGTAGCCGACCGTCGCGTTGCCGCCGACCCGCTTGGCCAGTTCGGAGAAAGGCACGACGGCCTGCAGTTCGAGGCTGCCCATCGTGGTGCCGGCCGAACCGGTGCGCAGGTTCGAGGCCTTGACGTCGACATCGCGCAGCGCGGTTCCCTTGAGCACGACGCTAGACCCAGTCACCGACAGGTCACCGGCCCAGGTCTGGCCAGGAGCGAGCCCGGCGGGTGGAGTGGCTCCCGTTGCGGGGGCGGTGGGGGCCTGGCTCGGAGCGGCCGTGCCCGCCGGTCGGCTCAGGGCGAAGACGGCCACCACCACGACCACCAAACCCACCAGCACCACGATCAGCGCGCCCACCAAACCATCAATAACACGTCGTCTGCGATTCACGTCTCAAGTCTCGCCGCCTCAGCAGAATGGTGGGCGGGATTTGGCCGCAAAGCGTCGGATGTCACCGCGAAGTGTGCACATCCCCTCCGCGAGGTCACGCGCAGTCACCCTCATCCGGATGCAGCTGCCAGGTCCGGCCGCGCCGGCGTCGAGGTAGGCAGGGGCACAAGTCGGTCGCCATTAGACTGCCTGCATGCGTATCGGAGTATTCGGTGCCACCGGCCAGGTGGGCACGGTCATGCGTCAGTTGCTTGCCGAGCGGTCGTTCCCGCTCGACGACATTCGGTTCTTCGCCAGCGCCCGCTCTGCGGGTACGAAGTTGGCGTGGGGCAACGGCGAGGTCGTGGTCGAAGACTCCGCGACCGCTGATTTCGCCGGCATCGACATCGCCCTGTTCAGCAACGGCAAGCCGACGTCACTGCAGTTGGCGCCCAAGGTGGCCGCCGCCGGCGCCATCGTCATCGACAACTCCAGCGCCTGGCGCATGGACCCCGACGTGCCGCTCGTGGTGGCGGAGGTGAACCCTGCCGACCTCGACAATCTGCCCAAGGGCATCGTCGCCAACCCCAACTGCACCACGATGGCGGCCATGCCCGTGCTGCGTCCTCTGCACGACGCGGCGGGGCTTCGGCGGATGATCGTGTGCTCGTACCAAGCGGTCTCGGGCTCGGGTGGCAAGGGTGTCGCCGAGCTCGAGCGGCAGGTGCAAGCCGGCGCCAGCGAGTCCGCCCGGCTCGCGCACGACGGCGGCGCGGTGAGCCTGCCGGCGCCGCAGGTGTATGTGGAGCCGATCGCCTTCAATGTCTTGCCCATGGCCGGCTCGCTGGTAGACGACGGCAGCGGCGAGACCGACGAGGAGCAGAAGCTGCGCAACGAGTCGCGCAAGATTCTGCACCTGCCCGAACTTGCTGTGAGCGGAACCTGCGTCCGGGTGCCTGTGTTCACCGGGCACAGCCTCAGCATCAATGTGGAGTTCTCCCGGCGGATCAGTCCCGAGGAGGCCACAGACCTGCTCAAGCAGGCTCCAGGAGTGGTGCTCGACAACGTGCCCACCCCGCTCAAGGCTGCGGGCACCGACCCCAGCATCGTCGGACGCATCCGGGTCGACCAGTCGGTGCCCGGTGGGCGCGGGCTGGCTCTTTTCGTATCGAGCGACAACCTGCGCAAGGGCGCCGCGCTCAACGCCGTGCAGATCGCTGAGGTGCTGCTGCACCGCCGATGATCAGCGGCAATGCCTGAGTTCCCCAGGGCGGCAAGGACTTTGTCCTTGCCGCCCTGCGCTCGCTCGTTCTTACTTCAGGCTTCCGTCGAGCAGGCTGCGCACTGCCGCCGGTGCGCCCCGCTCGCCCAAGGTGACGTCGAGCCCCAACTGAGAGCACTGCACCCGGTAGACGAAACTATCGGCAGCGCCCGAGGTGGGCGTCTCACGTGCCAGCTGCTGCAGTTGTCCTCCGTTAAGGAGCCGGTACCACTCGGCGGCCCGGTCGTGCGGCAACTCCGAAAGGTTGAACCTGCCTACCCGGGTGAGGCCGGCGAAGCCGCCGCTGCGCTCGACCTGGACGGTGTCCTCAGCCTTGAACGGACGAGCGCTCGGCCCTGCGCCGGAATTCATCGCGGCACACCTCGACCAGAGCCCCGCCGACTGTGCGCCGAGTGTTCGGCACGGGTGAGGTCGAGGGACAAGCTGGCTGTCGCCTTTACCGCCGGCTCGACTCCCACGCTCCTCCAAGCCGCCTGGACCGCCTGATGCTGCGCCGAACCTTTGCCGAAGCGGGTTTTGGCCGCGCGTACGGTGAGCCGTGCGAACGTGGCGAAGTCACAATCGGCTTTGATGCCGCTACCAGTGAGCGCGTCGTACCAGACCTGACCGGCTTCGTCCCACGAGTTGCCTGCGAGGGTGCGGGCCAGGGTGGCGAAGGCACGATTGGGAATGCCGGAGTTGATGTGCACGCCGCCATTGTCTTGCGAGGTCTTCACGTAGCCGCTCATGCTGGCCGGCTGCGGATCTTTGCCGAGCACGGGGTCATCGTACGCCGTGCCGGGCTCGATCATCGACCTTAAGGCAACGCCCTTCACACCGCTGGCAAGCAACCCCGTGCCGATAAGCCAATCCGCTTCCGCGGCAGACTGGCCGAGGGCTCTCTGCTTGACCATGGCACCGAACGCGTCGGAGATGCTTTCGTTGAGGGCGCCCGACTCGCCGGAGTAGAGCAGGCCCGCCGTGTGCTCGGTGACTCCGTGTGCCAGTTCGTGGCCGATCACGTCGAGGGCGATGGTGAACCGGTTGAAGATCTTGCCGTCCCCGTCGCCGAACACCATCTGGGCGCCGTCCCAGAAGGCGTTGTCGTAGCTCTCGCCGTAGTGCACGCTGGCCGGCAACGGCATTCCCTTGCCGTCCAACGAGTTTCGCCCGAAGGCCTCGAAGAGGAGCTCCCAGGTGTGGCCGAGGCCGGCGTAGGCCTCGTTCGCGGCGACGTCGTCGATCGGCGGCTGGCCCTCCGAGCGGAGCGGGGTGACCGGCAGGTCTTCGCGATGGTGTGCATCGTTGATGATGCGCCTGACGGTGGCGTTGGCCTCGGCAGCCGTGGGTGCCTCGGCCGCCAGTGGGCTGCGGGCCTCGCGCCGCACCCGAAATTGGCGATGCGACTGGTCGAGCACGAGCGTGCGTCGTGCATTCCCGGAGGCCGTGCTGGAGGACGCGGCGACCCGTTCGAGCAGGTACGGCGGGACGATGGTGCACCGGACGGTGTTCATAGCTCCAACTGAACACCCGACCACCGACATTAGCCACATGCGGCATCTCGCTCGTGTCGGTCTTGGTTGTTTCACGGCGGATCACGTGTCATCCGCAGGCTTGTGCCGAAGCTGGATCGCCCGGTGGGCCGGTTCGGCCGCTGGGTCGGCGCCCTTTGTGCGGGTCTGGTTACGAGCGACGAAGCGGTGGGGCTATGGTGATCTCATGCTCGGGCACCTGCTCCTTCTCGGTTGCCGCGGCGAGGGTCTGCTCTAGACCGGCCCCCTCGACGCGGGAATGCTGCTGTGCCGGTCGCCATCCACAGCGTCGAACAGGTGAAAGGCCGCCAACAACCATGAGCATCGATAGCACCACCCGGAGCAGCGCCGATTCAGTCAGGTCAGACTCAGTCAGATCAGAACGTCCGATAGCCGCCGAGTCCACCGGCGCCGGACTGACGTCTCCGTACTACACCTCCGCCCCACAGCGCCCCACGAGCATGCCGGTCGGGCGGTACGTGCCCTTCCACGAGCAGATCAAGGTCGACCTCCCTGACCGCACCTGGCCCGACAAGCGTGCCACCGTCGCCCCACGCTGGTGCGCGGTCGACCTGCGCGACGGCAACCAGGCCCTGATCGACCCGATGAGCCCGGCCCGCAAGCTGGCGATGTTCACGTTGCTGGTGGGCATGGGTTACAAGGAGATCGAGGTCGGGTTCCCGTCGGCCAGCCAGACGGACTTCGACTTCGTGCGTCAGCTCATCGAGGGCGATCTGATTCCCGACGATGTACGCATCCAGGTGCTGACCCAGTGCCGTGAGCACCTCATCGAGCGCACCTTCCAGTCTCTGGAGGGGGCCAAGCAGGCCATCTGCCACTTCTACAACTCCACGTCGGTGCTGCAGCGCAGGGTCGTGTTCGGGATGGATCGTGACGGCATCTGCGACGTGGCCACCACGGGTGCGCGGCTGTCGATGAAGTACCACGAGATCTACACGCCGCAGACCGAGATCTACTGGCAGTACTCGCCGGAGAGCTACACCGGCACCGAGTTGGACTATGCCCGGGAGGTCTGCGACCGGGTCGCCGACGTGCTGGAGCCCACGCCCGACCGGCCGATGATCATCAACCTGCCGGCGACCGTCGAGATGGCCACCCCCAACGTGTACGCCGACTCGATCGAGTGGATGCACCGCAACCTCGAGCACCGCGACTCGATGGTGCTCTCGTTGCATCCCCACAACGACCGCGGCACTGCGGTGGCCGCCGCCGAGCTGGGCTACCTGGCCGGGGCCGACCGGATCGAGGGCTGCCTGTTCGGCAACGGCGAGCGCACGGGCAACGTCTGCCTGGTGACTCTGGGGCTCAACCTGTTCAGCCAGGGCATCGACCCTCAGATCGACTTCTCCGACATCGATGAGATCCGGCGTACCACTGAGTACTGCAACCAGCTCAAGGTTCCGGAGCGGCACCCCTACGGCGGCGACCTGGTGTACACGGCCTTCTCCGGCTCTCACCAGGACGCGATCAAGAAGGGCTTCGAGCACATGGAGATCGACGCGGCCGCGGCCGGCGTCGAGGTGAACGACTTCACCTGGGGTGTGCCGTACCTGCCGATCGACCCGCGCGATGTGGGCCGCTCCTACGAGGCCGTCATCCGGGTGAACTCGCAGTCGGGCAAGGGTGGCGTTGCCTACATCATGAAGAACGACTACCACCTCGACCTGCCGCGCCGGCTGCAGATCGAGTTCAGCCAGGTGGTGCAACGGCACAGCGACGACGAGGGCGGCGAGGTGTCCCCGCAGGACATGTACGCCATGTTTGCCGACGAGTACCTGCCCGCCACCGACGACGCCAAGGTCTGGGGACGGTTCGCGCTGCGAGCGACCCGTTCGCGCAGCCAGGTCGACGGCGCCGACCACCTCAGCATCGATCTCATCGACCGGGCCGTCGAACGCACTCTGGAGGGCATCGGCAACGGGCCCATCGACGCTTTCGCCTGTGCCCTGGAGACGCTCGGCGTCAACGTCCGCGTGCTCGACTACACCGAGCACGCCATGAGCTCCGGCCATGACGCGGTCGCCGCCGCGTATGTCGAGTGCGAGATCGACGACCAGGTGCTCTGGGGGGTCGGCATCGACGCCAATATCGTGACCGCCTCGCTCAAGGCGGTTGTATCCGCCGTCAATCGCTCTCAGCGCTGAGTCGAGGATTCCGACGGGTCCAGCGCCCTCGCTGGTGGCCCCTGGTTCCGATGGGGGCCCGCTGAGTCGCGAATGCGTGGTCGCACATTCGGCGCTACCCAGGTGCGGCCCGCAGGCTGGATCTGACGGACTCCGCTATGCCCGATTTAGTGGAGGGTCGAGAGGGATGCTTTTCGCGACTATGTCCTTGCCCCACGCCGCGGGGCAAGGGCATAGCGCGCGAAGGCCGGCAGTCGGCGCCGACCGCGGCCGGCGCCCGCCCGCGCGACACGCCTCCCTCCGGAGGCCCTCTCGCCGCCTCAACCCGTGTTCCGGGAGAGGATGGACCTCGTGAGAACGATGCGGGACGAAGCCGTGGTGCTGCGCACCCACAAGCTCGGCGAGGCCGACCGCATCATCACGCTGCTTACCCGCGAACACGGCCGGGTGCGTGCGGTCGCCAAGGGCGTGCGGCGAACCTCCAGCAAATTCGGGGCTCGGCTCGAACCGTTCATGCACGTTGACCTGCAGCTCTGGCAGGGTCGCAGCCTCGACGTGGTGACGCAGGCCGACACAGTTGTGCCGTACGCGCGCAGCATCGTCTCGGACTATCCCCGCTACACCGCCGGCACCGCGATGCTCGAGACCGTCGAACGGCTCACGCCCGACGAGCGCGAACCCGCAACCCAACAGTTCCTCCTCTTGCTCGGTGCCCTGCGCACGCTCGCTCGCCGCCAGCACGAGGCCGGACTGGTGCTCGACGCCTTCCTGCTCCGCTCCCTCGCGACGGCGGGCTGGGCGCCGTCCTTCGCTGACTGCGCACGCTGCGGCGCGGCGGGCCCGCACCGTGGATTCTCGGTGCCCACAGGGGGAGTGGTGTGTCCGTTGTGTCGACCGCCCGGATCGCTGGCCCCGCACCCCGCAACGCTCGACCTGCTGGCGGCCCTGCTGAGCGGTGACTGGGCGGTGGCCGATGCCAGCGACGTCGCGCAGCGCCGGGAGGGCAGTGCCCTGGTAGCCGCGTTCCTGCAGTGGCATGTGGAGCGAGGAGTCCGTTCCTTGAGGATGGTGGAGCGAGCATGAGGCGACGTAGCCTGGCGCAGTCGGGCACGGGCCAAGGGCACCAGGTACAGGCGCCTCCGCCGCATGCCAGCGGCATCCGCCCCCCGCAGCTCCCCGCCGGGCAACTGCCCCGCCACGTCGCGATCGTGATGGACGGCAACGGTCGCTGGGCCAACTCGCGCGGTCTGCCCCGCACCGCGGGGCATGAGGCAGGTGAAGACGCGCTCTTCGACGTGGTGGCCGGGGCCCTGGAAATCGGTCTGCCCTACCTGTCGGTGTACGCGTTCTCGACGGAGAACTGGAAGCGATCGCCCGACGAGGTGCGCTTTCTCATGGGCTACAACCGGCAGGTGCTCAGGCGGCGCCGAGACCAGTTGCACGCGTGGGGAGTTCGAGCCGTCTGGGTGGGGCGCAAGCCCCGGCTGTGGCGCTCGGTCATCTCCGAACTCGAGAGCGCCCAGGAGCTTACGAAGCACAACACCCAGATGACCCTGGCCCTGTGCATCAACTACGGCGGCCGGGCCGAGATCGCCGACGCCACTCGCCGCATCGCTCAGCTCGCGGCGCAGGGCAAGCTCGACCCCGATCGGGTGGACGAGCACACCTTGTCCCGGCACCTCTACGACCCGCAGATGCCCGACGTCGACCTGTTTCTGCGGTCGTCGGGCGAGCAACGGATCTCTAACTACCTGCTGTGGCAGTCGGCCTACGCGGAGTTGTCGTTCATCGACACCCTGTGGCCCGACGTCGATCGCCGGCACCTCTGGAACGCCATGGCCGCGTACGCCAGTCGCGACCGGCGATTCGGCGGCGCCATCGATGCCGCGGCCGGCGCCGGCGAACCTGCCGTCGATGACGCCGAACCCATCGGGTGGTAAACCGGATCCTGGGTCGTCTCGCGACCGCTCGACCATGCTGTGGGCAGACGATCGTCGTGGCAGTCGACGGACGCTCGGGGTCGGGAAAGTCGAGCATCGCTCGGGAGTTACAGGCCGAGTGGAGTGGCAGCAGGCTGCTGGCGCTGGAGGAGCTTTACCCCGGTTGGGACGGCCTCCTGCCGGCGATCGACCTTCTGGCGCAATGGATTCTGCGGCCGCTGGCTTCCGGAAAGGCAGCCCGGTATCGCCGCTACAACTGGGTCGAGGCCCGCTTCGCCGACGACTGGGTCGACCTCGGACGGCCGTCCAGGCTCATCGTCGAGGGCGTGGGTGCGCTCGCGGCCAGCCTGCGCGAGTTCATCAGCGTGGGTGTGTGGGTCGAGGCCGACGCGGCCACCCGCTACCAGCGCGCCATGGCCCGAGACGGAGATCTGTACCGCCCGCACTGGCAGCGTTGGGCGGCGCAGGAAGAGACCTATCTTCGCTCCGACGACCCACGCTCAGTGGCCGAGGTGGTCATCGACACCTTGTGACCGCCGGCTGCACCGTTGCGTGCGCAGTCGCAAAGTCAGTGCTCGTCGTAGTGGGCTCCGTGGGCGGCATGGTGGGCCCCGTCGTGTACGTAGTCGACGTGGTCCTCGTGCCGGATCATCTCGTGTCCGCAACCGGGGCCGTGCTCGTGCGGATGGTAGCGATCGACGCGGTGCGCGCGCAGCAGTCCCACCACTCCCCGCCCGGTCACCGTGAGGACGAACAGGGCGATCGTGAGTAACACGATCGTGCCGCCGGAGGGCGTGTTGGCCTCGTACGACAGCGCGACTCCGCTCACCCCCACCACGACGCCGATGACAACGGCGACGGCCACCGTGGCTTTGAACCCGCGCACGAGCTGTTGGGCGACCGCGTTGGGAATGATCATCAACGCGCTGATCAGCAGCAGCCCGATCACCCGCATCGAGACCACGACGGTCACCGCAGTGAGCACGGCCAGCAGCAGGTTGTAGCCGAGCACGTTGATGCCGGCAGCCTGGGCGTACTCCTCGTCGTCGGAGACGGCGAACAGGTGAGTGCCCGACACCGTGAGGGTGACGAGCACTACAAGGGAGAGCCCCGCAAAGACGACGAGATCGCTCACTGTGGTGGTGGTGATCGCCCCGAAGAGGTAAGCGTTGAGATTGGCGGGAGTGCCGCTGGCGGAAAGGCTGATGAGCACCACGCCTCCGGCGATACCGCCGTAGAACAGCACGGCCAGAGCCACGTCACCGCCCATTCGCCCTCTGCGGCGCAGGATCTCGATGAGCACCGCCGCAGCCACAGCAGCCACCAGCGCCGTCCACACCGGGCTGGTGGCAGTGAGAATGCCGGCCGCCACGCCCGCCAGCGCCACGTGCCCCATACCGTCACCGATGAGCGCCAGCCGGCGTTGCACGAGGAACGTGCCCACCGCGGGCGCGGTGAGCCCTACGAGCATGGCTGCCAGGAAAGCACGCTGCATGAACTCGAGACTGAGCATCAGGCTCCTCCTGCCGTGCGGGACGGCAGCCGTACGTCGGGTGCCACCCGTGGGCGGTTGGGGCCCTGCGGGTCGTGGTGGTGGTCGGCGCCGTGTTCGTGGGTGTGGGCCAGCTCGGGGACGTCGGGCACGGGCAATGGCCCGTCGTAGCTGAGCCGCCCCTCGTTGAGCACCAGGGCCCGCGTGATCACGGGCAACATCGGCCCCAACTCGTGGGTCACCACCAGCATCGTCACGCCCTGTTCCACGAGCCGCTGCAGGGTCCGCACGAAGGTCTCCTGCTGGGAGGAGTCCACCCCGGCGGTCGGCTCGTCCATGATGAGCAGGTCGGGGCGGGCTGCCAGGGCCCGGGCGATGAGGACGCGGCGGTGCTGGCCCCCGGAGAGCTCCGTGACGGCGGCCCTGGCCTTGTCGCTGAGGTCGACCAGAGCGATCGCTTCGTCTACGGCCGCGCGGTCGGCGGCATTGGCCCGCACGAAGAACCGGCGCCGCGCCAGCCGGCCCGTCATGACCACTTCACGCACCGTCGCCGGAATGGGACCGCTAGCCGACTGTCGTTGCGGCACATACCCCACCCGGGCAAGGACATCGGGGCTCGGAGGGCGGCCGAACAGCTCGATGCTGCCGGTGATCACCTGGGCCAGGCCGAGGATGCCCTTGACCAGGGTGGACTTGCCAGAGCCGTTGGTGCCCAGCAGCGCGACCACCTCACCCGCGTCGATCCGCAGGCTCAGCCGTTTGACGATCACGGTGTCGTCGTAGCCCACGCTGGCGCCATCGAGCCGCAGCACAGGCGTGGCCTGGACAGCGGCCGCGCCGGGCATTGCGTCCGGCGAAGACCGCCGCAGGACGCGAGACTCGTCCGCTTGGCGCCAGCTCGACCTCATCGGCAGCCCTGCCCAACCTGCAGGGTCTTGAGGTTGGAGCGCATGACTGAAAGGTAGTCCTGATTCGAATTGGCCGAGGTCAATCCTTCGATCGGGTCGAGGACGGCCGTCTTGGCCCCCGTTTCGCTGGCCAGGGTGTCGGCCACCGCAGGACTGGCGAGAGTCTCGGTGTAGATCACGGAGACCTTGTTCGCCCGCACGAAAGCCGTGAGAGCAGCCAGCTGGGCGGGCGTCGGCTCGTTGTTCGGATCGAGGCCGCTGACGGAGACCTGCTTGAGGTGATAGCGCTCGGCCAGGTAGCCGAAGGCGGCGTGGCTCGTCACCAGGGCGGGATTGGTGCAGTGCGCCAGGCCGGCGGCGTACTCGTCGTTGAGCGTGCCCAGCTTGGCCTGCAGCGCTGCGGCGTTGGTGGCGTAGGCCGCCTTGTGCGCGGGGTCGGCCTTCTCCAGGCGTGCGGCCACCACGGTGGCCACGTCGGCCAGCCGGGTGGGATCGAGCCAGAAGTGCGGATCGTTCCCGTCACCGGCCTCGGCTGCCTCTGTCTGCGAGATGCCGTGCGTGGCAACGGATTCGAGCCTGGCAGCCGTTGAGACGTCGAGCGCCTTGGCCGGATCGCCCTCGGCGACCGCATCGTCGAGGGCCGGCTGGAAGCTCTTGAGGTACACCACGAGGTCGGCATGCGTGACCGTTCCGACGTCTCGTGGGGCCAGCTCGAGGTCGTGCGGCTCGGCTCCCACCTTGGTCAGGTTGGTCACCGACACGTGCTGGCCGCCGATCTGCTGGCTCACGAACTGCAACGGGTAGAAGCCGACGACGATCTCGAGCTTGCCGTCGTCGGAAGCAGTCTTGGCCGAGCCTGCGCCGCAGCCGACGAGCAAGGCCAAGCAGGCGGAGGCGATCAGGGTGGTGGAGGCGATCAGGCGCGGTGACGAACGGCGATTGAACATGAGAATGATTCTCATCTTGTGTCTGCCCGGCGTCAAATCGTCGATCGGGCCGAAGGGAGACCGGCATGCGACGGGTTGGCCTGCGAGGCGTGAGAATGGAGCCTGTGCACAGCATCACGCGGTACCGCCCCGATCCCGCAGGTCTGGGGGAGTTCGAGGCGGCGGCCGCCGCTGCCCTGGCCTGCCTCGCCCGTCAGCCCGGGTTCGAGGGCGGTGCCCTGACGCGCAACCTCGATGAGCCCGATCTGTATGCGCTCACCACCCATTGGGCGGGGGTGGGTGCCTACCGCCGCGCCATGTCGCAGCCGGAGGTGAAGATCACCGTCCACCCACTGCTCTATCGCTGTCTGGACGAGCCCAGCGCTTACGCGCCTGTGCTCAGCGTGCAGGCTGGCGGAAGTGTGCTGCAGCACGACACCGACCTCCCGCGCGGTGGCATGCCGGAGGGGGAGTAACCCATTCGCTCGATCGGGTTCGGCCCGTAGTTGGGGCGTGGGTAAGGTAGGTGGCCCCCGACACCCAGCCGGATGGAGAGCCAATCGTGGCCGCATTGAGCACCCTCGACAAAGTCGTCAGTCTCTGCAAGCGCCGGGGGTTCGTCTTCCCCAGCGGCGAGATCTACGGCGGTACCCGCTCGGCGTGGGACTACGGTCCGCTGGGCGTCGAGGTCAAGGACAACATCAAGCGTCAATGGTGGCGCTCGGTCGTGCAGTCGCGCGACGACGTGGTGGGTCTGGACTCGTCGGTGATCCTGCCGCGGCAGGTGTGGGTGGCCTCGGGTCACGTGGGCGCGTTCAGCGATCCGCTCACCGAGTGTCAGAGCTGCCACAAGCGGTTTCGTGCCGACCAGCTGCAGGAAGCGGTGGCGGAGAAAAAGGGCATAGCCGACCCTGACTCCATCCCCCTGACCGAGATCGCCTGCCCCAACTGCGGAAACCGTGGTCAGTGGACGGAGCCCCGCGATTTCAACATGATGCTCAAGACCTATCTCGGCCCGGTAGAAGACGAGTCGGGGCTGCACTACCTGCGTCCGGAGACCGCGCAGGGCATCTTCGTGAACTTCGTGAACGCCAAAGACAGCGCGCGACGCAAGGTGCCGTTCGGCATCGGCCAGATCGGCAAGTCGTTCCGCAACGAGATCACGCCCGGCAACTTCATCTTCCGCACCCGCGAGTTCGAGCAGATGGAGATGGAGTTCTTCGTCAAGCCCGGCACGGACGAGGAATGGCACCAGTACTGGATCGATGAGCGCACCGCTTGGTACACGGGCCTGGGCATCCACCCCGAGAACCTGCGCCATTATGAGCACCCGGCCGAGAAGCTCTCGCACTACTCCAAGCGGACGGTCGACATCGAGTACCGGTTCCGGTTCGCCGGCTCCGAATGGGGCGAGCTCGAAGGCATTGCGAACAGAACGGATTTCGATCTCTCGACACACTCCAAGCATTCCGGCAAGGACTTGTCCTACCTCGATCAGGAGAGCGCCGAGCGCTGGATCCCCTACGTCATCGAACCGGCGGCCGGGCTGACCCGCTCGCTGATGGCGTTTCTCATCGACGCCTATGCAGAAGACCAGGCGCCCAATGCCAAGGGCGGCGTCGACACTCGCGTGGTGCTGCGGCTCGACCCGAGGCTGGCGCCGGTGAAGGCGGCTGTGTTGCCGTTGTCGCGCAACGCCGACCTGTCGCCCAAGGCGCGCGATCTTGCAGCCACCCTGCGGCAGAGCTGGAACGTCGACTTCGACGACGCTCAGGCGATCGGCAAGCGCTACCGGCGTCAGGACGAGATCGGCACGCCGTTCTGCGTGACCGTCGACTTCGACACGCTGGACGACCAGGCGGTGACCATCCGCGAGCGCGACACCATGGCCCAGGAGCGCGTGGCGCTCGATCAGGTTCCCGGCTACCTCGCGGCACGCCTCGTCGGCTGCTGAGGGTCGGCACCAGCGGCTTGGAGGTTCCCGTTCGACGTCAGGGCTGTGTGATGTCGAGGTCGGCTTGATGGTGCGGCTGTGGACTCGGCCGGTTGATGTCGGGGCCGGCCGGGGTCGGTGCGATCATGGAAGCATGCCGAACCACGACCCGAGCCTGGTGCTGCCCAGCGCCGGGTCTGGCCTGCAGATCGGGCCCTATCGCGCGTCCACTCCGGTGGTGCTGGCACCGATGGCCGGCATTACCAACCAGGCGTTCCGCCGGCTGTGCCGGGAGTACGGGCCGGGCGGCATCTACGTCTCGGAGATGGTGACGAGCCGAGCCCTGGTGGAGCGCAATGCCGAGTCGCTGCGGCTGATCCGTCACGACGGCGATGAGGCGGTGCGCTCGGTGCAGCTGTACGGGGTGGAGCCGGCCACCGTGGGAGCGGCGGTGCGGATGCTGGTGGACGAAGACCTCGCCGATCACATCGACCTCAACTTCGGCTGCCCGGTGGCCAAGGTCACGCGCAAGGGCGGGGGAGCCGCGCTGCCGTGGAAGTCGGAGCTCTTCACGCAGGTGGTGCGCGCCGCAGTCCAGGGCGCGAGACCGGCGGGGGTGCCGGTGACCGTCAAGATGCGGATGGGGATCGACGCCGACCATCTCACCTACCTCGACGCCGGTCGGTCGGCCCAGGACGAGGGAGTTGCCGCGGTGGCGCTGCACGGCCGCACGGCCGAGCAGTACTACGGCGGGCACGCAGACTGGACGGCCATCCGCCGGCTCGTGGAGAGTCTCGAGGTTCCGGTGCTGGGCAACGGCGACATCTTCGCGGCCGAGGATGCGTTGACCATGTTCGCCGAGACCGGGTGTGCCGGAGTGGTGGTGGGGCGGGGCTGCCTCGGCAGGCCGTGGCTGTTCGCCGATCTGGCTGCGGCGTTGTCGGGTGATGTCGAGCGGGTCCGGCCGCGGTTGGCGGAGGTCGGCGTCGTGCTGCAGCGCCATGCCGAGCTGTTGGTGCAGCACTTCGGAGAAGAGCTCAAGGCCCTGCGCGACCTGCGCAAGCATATGGCGTGGTATTTCAAGGGCTATCCACTCGGTTCGGAACTTCGTCGGCGGTTTGCCTTGGTAGAGAGCCTGAATGAGCTGGCGGAGCTGGTGGCGCTCGCCGGTGACGCTGCCTACCCGGGCGACGATGCCGAGGGCTCGCGCGGGCGGACCGTGGGCGCCAAACGCGTCTCGTTGCCGGAGAACTGGTTGGGCACCCGGCAGCTGACCGACGTCGACCGCGCCATGGTGCGGCAGGCGGAGTTGTCGGTCAGCGGCGGCTGAGCGCCCGCTAAAACACTGACCTGGACGATCCTGATGCCATGACCGGCTGTTATGACGAGGCGGACCGCGCGCGGTGGGTCACCGAACCGCAGAAGTCCACGAGCCGCGGTGACTTCGAACGTGACCGAGCGCGGGTGCTGCACTCCTCGGCGTTGCGTCGCCTCGGCGGCAAGACCCAGGTACTGGGTGCCGGGCACAACGATTTCGTCCGCACTCGGCTCACGCACAGCCTCGAGGTGGCGCAGGTGGGTCGCGAGCTGGCACATACCCTCGGCTGCGACCCCGACGTGGTCGATACCGCATGCCTGGCCCACGATCTCGGGCACCCGCCCTTCGGGCACAACGGCGAGGCCGCGTTGGCCGAAGCGATGGCCGATCACGGCGGCTTCGAGGGCAATGCCCAGTCGCTGCGCCTGCTCACGCGGCTCGAACCCAAGGTGCACCACCCGGACGGTTCGAGTGCCGGGCTCAACCTCACCCGCGCGAGCATCGATGCCTCGCTGAAGTACCCGTGGGCCCGGGGGGAGCGATCCGGGCCCAAGTTCGGCTACTACCTCGACGATCTCGCCGTGGTGCAGTGGGTGAGAGCCACAGCGCAGTCGGTGGGTCACCGCCGCTGTCTGGAGGCCCAGGTGATGGACGCTTCGGATGACATCGCCTACAGCGTGCACGACGTGGAGGACGCCGTGGTGGGGGGTTGGCTCGACCCGGGTGCGCTTGCCGATCGCGAGGTCGTGGAGCGGGTGGTGGCCCAGGCTCGCGACTGGTATCTGCCTGATGTCGACTCGGCAGAGATCGAGGCGGCTTTGCAACGGCTGCGGGAGCAGCCCTGGTTCGTCGGCTCGTTCGACGGGAGCCGACGTGCGCGAGCCGCGTTGAAGGACATGACCAGTGAGCTGATCGGACGGTTCTGCCGGCAGGCCAGCGAGGCGACCCGGCAGGTGCACGGGCCCGGGACGCTGACCCGCTACGACGCCGACCTGGTGGTGCCAGAGGCCACCGTCGTCGAGATCGCCACGCTCAAAGGCCTGGCGGCCGTCTTCGTCATGTCTCCCGTCGACCGGCAGGCCGAGTACGAAGCGCAGCGGGAATTGCTCGGCGGGTTGGTGCGCCGGCTTGCCGAGCGCGACGGTATTGAGCTGGAGCCCATGTTCGCCGCCGACTATGCCGAGGCGACCGACGATTCCGGCCGGCTTCGAGCCGTCGTCGACCAGGTGGCCTCGCTCACCGATGCCAGTGCGGCGCAGTGGGCCCTGCGACTCGGAGTGGATCTGTAGGCCGCCACGGCGTGAGACGGCCCTCGTGCATGATCAGACGCATCAGATGCAGTGTGGGATCGGCTGGTCGGGTCGGGCATGATCGGGCGTAAGGCGATGATCGGGTGTTAGGTCACGATCGACGTGAGTCATGATCGGGGTGGGAGTCATGCTTGGTTGACGCACGGTGGCGGAGAGGAGGCTCGCGATGGAGCAACGGATCAATTTCGTGACGCTCGCCGTCGCCGACGTGGAGCGCTCGAAGCAGTTCTACGTCACAGGGCTCGGGTGGGTGCCGGTGTTCGAGGCCCCCGGTGAGGTGTTGTTCCTGCCGATTGCGCAAGGAGTTGTGTTGTCGCTGTGGAACCGCGAGGGCTTCACGGCCGAGGTCGCCCCTCCCGGCACCGGGCAGGCGCCGCTGACCCTGGCGCACAACGTCAGCAGCCCCGCGGAGGTGGACGCAGTGCTGGCAGCCGCCGAGGGGGCCGGCGCCAAAGTGCGCCCAGGTGAGCACCGCGACTGGGGCGGCTACTCGGGATACTTCTTCGATCCCGACGGGTTCGCCTGGGAGGTAGCGCACAACCCCACCGACCTCGGCGACGGCTTGGTAGCCGCCTCACGCGCCTGGCTGGCCCGGCTGCGCGACGAGCCGGAGGCGTAGCGAGCCGCAGCTCGCCGACTCAGGTTCGAGCAGGTGGGCGGTCTAGACTCCGGAGGTGGCCGGACGGATACGACGCGAAGACGTCGAGACCGTTCGCGAGCGCACCCGCATCGACGACGTGGTGAGCGAGTACGTGACGCTGCGTCCCGCAGGGGTGGGCACGCTCAAGGGCCTGTGTCCCTTTCACGATGAACGCACGCCGTCGTTCAACGTCCGTCCTCAGGTGGGCCGCTACCACTGCTTCGGATGTGGTGAGGGCGGCGATGTCATCGATTTTCTGATGGCTCTCGACCAGTTGTCGTTCGCCGAGGCGGTCGAGCGGCTCGCGGTCAAGGCAGGGGTGGCCCTGCGCTACGAAGACGGTGCCGGCCCCGACCGCGAGCAGGCGGGCCGTCGGCAGCGACTGCTCGACGCCAATGCGGCCGCGGAGGTGTTCTTTCGTGACCAGCTGCTGACTTCGGCGGCCCAGGTGGGTCGAGACTTCCTCTCGCAGAGGGGGTTCAGCCGTGAGGTTGCCGAGCAGTTCAGGATCGGCTTCGCCCCGGCCGGCTGGGACGTGCTGGTCAAGCACTTGCGCGGACGAGGCTTCCTCGATGCCGAAATGTTCGCGGCCGGGTTGACCTCGCCAGGCCAGCGTGGCCCGATCGACAGGTTTCGGGGACGACTGATGTGGCCCATCCGCGACCTCACCGGCGCCACCGTGGGGTTCGGCGCCCGACGGCTGAGCGACGACGACAACGGACCCAAATACCTCAACACCCCCGAGACCACGCTCTACAAGAAGTCGGGAGTGCTGTACGGGGTCGACCTGGCCAAGCGGGAGATCGCCAAACGGCGTCAGGTGGTGGTGGTGGAGGGGTACACCGACGTGATGGCCATGCATCTGTCGGGCGTGCCGACCGCGGTGGCCACCTGCGGCACGGCGTTCGGGGCCGACCACATCAAGATCGTCCGACGGCTGATCATGGACGACGACACCCGGGCCGGTGAGATCGTCTTCACCTTCGACGGTGACGAGGCGGGCCGCAAGGCCGCGCTACGAGCGTTCGAGGAAGACCAGCGATTCGTCGCCCAGACGTTCGTGGCCGTAGAGCCGAACGGCCTCGACCCGTGTGACCTGCGACTGGCGTCCGGCCCTGAGGGAGTGCAGGCCCTGGTGGAGGACAAGCAGCCGCTCTTCGACTTCGCGATCCGCTCGACCCTGGCCGGTCTGGACCTTGATCGGGCCGAGGCCCGGGTGCAGGGACTGCGCGCCACGGCACCCCTGGTGGCGCAGATCCGAGACCAGACGCTGCGCCCGGAGTACGCCCGTCGCCTGGCAGGCCTGTTGGGGATGGACGTCGAGCAGGTGCGCTCGGCCGTCTCGGCTGCCGGTCGCGCCGCCCGTTCGTCGGGCCAGCCCACAGCGGGCGGGCAGTCGACCCGGCCTGGCCAACGTCAGCAGTCGCCCGCGCCGGGTAGACCCGCCGCGAGCGAGGCTGGTGCCCGCTCCGGCGAGGCGCCGAGGGCGGCGCAGTTACCCCGACCCGATCTTCGAGACCCGGTGGTGCTGGGGGAGCGGCAGCTCGTCCAGATGCTGTTGCAGTATCCCGACCGGGTAGATCCTGCGGCCTATGACGCCCTCGGCGTCGGGGCGTTGGCGACCCCTGCGTTCCGGGCGATCGACGACGCCATCCGAGCCTGCGGCGGCCCGGCCCTGGCAGGCCCCGACTGGGTGAGCCGGATAGCCGAGACGGTGCCCGACATCGTCCGCCCGCTCGTTGGGGAACTCGCAGTCGCGCAGTTGCCCGAACGTCGCGAGGAACACCTGGCCGCCTTGGCGACCGGCCTGGTGCGGGCCGTGCGGCAACGTCAGGTGGTGCGCGCCAAGGCCGATGCCTACTCCAGGCTCCAGCGGGCCGAGGCCGCCGGCGACACAGTCGCCCTCGCCGAGGCCAGCGCCGAGCTCATGCACCTGCAACGCACCGAGCACGAGCTGCGCAGTACCTGAGGCGGTGCCTTGCGGCAAGCCGTCATAGCTGTGTGGAGTGGACTATCCGGGCGAGCGTGAGACGGGTGACTGCAGAGCCTGGCGGTCCGAGGCGGGGAGGGTGAGCACAAAGGTGGTCCCCCGACCGGACCCGTCGCTGTGCGCGTCGAGGGTGCCGTCGTGAGCCTGGGCGATGCTGCGGGCGATGGTCAGGCCGATGCCGCTGCCGGCATGATCGCGGTCGCGTGCGGTGTCTCCTCGGTAGAACCGCTCGAAGACGTGGGGCAACTGTTCGGCAGGAATGCCGTCGCCGGTGTCGGTGACGTTCACTGCGATGTCATCGGACCTCCGGGTCACGGTGAGCAACACCGTGCCGCCGGAGGGGGTGTGACGCAGGGCGTTGGTCAGCAGATTGGTGAGCAACTGCAAGATCCGGTGCCGGTCTACGAGGACGAGAGACCCGGTCGGCCCCGCGCCGAGCGTGGGATCGCGATCTTCCCAGATCAGGTTGACGCCCTTGGCAGCGTAGTCAGCTCGGGCGCCTCGTGCGGCGGCTCCGAGTAGGTCGGTGATCCGGTCGGGGCGGAGTTGCAGCTCGAGGCCACCTTCCTCGGCTCGGGAAACCTCGCCGACGTCTTCGGAGAGCCGGACCAGCCGAGTGGTGTGGTCGCGGAGCACGCGGGCCGTGTCGGCGTTCCAGGAGATGATGCCGTCCTCGAGACCGTCAACGTAGGCCTCGATGGTGGCCAGGGGTGTGCGCATCTCGTGGGCGAGGTCGGCCAACAACCGTCGTCGGGTGTCCTCGGTGGTCTGCAGTCGCGCGGCCACATCGTTGAAGGTCGCCGCGAGCCGGTCTAGTTCTGGCCCCGCCGAGAGCCGGGGGGAGCGGGCCGAGTAGTCGCCGCGAGACAACCGGGCCGCCACGGCGGCGAGCTCGGTCAGGGGCCGGGTCATCCGCTTGGCCAGGTACCAGGTGACCGTGAACCCGGCGATGAGAGCGATCAGCAGCGCGGCGCCCAAGGTGATCGTGTTGGCGCTCGTGTACGCCTGCTCGATGTGTTTCAGCTCAGGGGTGTCGGGGGTATGGCCGGCCTCGAGAAGATGTCGGTGGAACAGTGGCGGCCCGGCGACGGCGGCCACCAGGGCAGCGGTGACGATGCCGGCGGTGACGACGATGCCTTGCGCCAGCATGAGCCGGGTGGCCAACGTGCGCCCCTCGGACGGCGCGCCTGGTTCACTCACCGCAGTGCCATTCGGTAGCCGACACCACGCACAGTGTCGATGTAGGCCGAGGCGGCCGCGTCGTCGCCCAACTTGTTCCGCAGGTGGGCGATGTGAACGTCGACGACATGCTCGTCACCGACCCATGCCGGGTCCCACACCTCGTCGATGATCCGACGTCGGCTGAACGCGACCTTGGGAGAGGCTGCCAGCAATGCGAGGATGTCGAACTCGGTACGCGTCAGCTTCACCGGGTCGTTGGCGACCCTGACCCGACGGCCCGTTGGGTCGACGTGGAGGTCGCCGAAGACGTACGGCGCCACGTCATCGTCGGGTGGCTGGGCCGGTCTGCGGGGCCTGCGGAGCACCGCCTGGACGCGGGCGACGAGTTCCCGCGGGCTGAACGGCTTGGTGATGTAGTCGTCTGCTCCCACCGACAGGCCCACGATCCTGTCGATCTCGTCGCTGCGTGCGGTGAGCATGAGCACGTAGCAGTCGGTGAACGTCCGCAGGTGCCGGCACACTTCCACCCCGTCGAGTCCGGGCAGCCCGAGGTCGAGCACCACGACGTCCGGTTCGGTGGACCGGGCGCAGGCCAGAGCGTCTGGACCGGTATGGGCGAGCGCGACGGCATACCCGGCCCTTTCGAGGTATGAGCGCACCATCGCCGCGAGATCCTTCTCGTCCTCGACGACGAGGATGCTGCCGGGCGGCGGTGTCATGCCTGCCATCATCACGACTCGTCGCCGATCGTTCCACCACGACCGTGGCGCGGCACCGGATCTTGATCGGATCTTCAGGGTTCACCGGGTCGAACGGATACCCGACCGGTGCAGGCTCCCACTATGACGTCGCCGCAACTGTCCCGCCGCAACCTCCTGCTCGGTCTGGCCGGTGTCGGCGCGCTATCGGCCTGTACCGGCACCAGCTCGCACGGCGGGATGGACATGGGCGCCGGCCAGACCATCAGGGCGGCTCCGTCCGTGACCCCCACGGCCGGACAGAAGCTGGTCACCGCCACCTTGACTCCGAAGCAGACCACTCTCGATCTCGGTGGAACCATCGTGCAGACCTGGGCGTACGGCGACACCGCACCCGGGCAGCTGATCCGGGCCACCGCAGGTGACTTCCTCCGGGTGAGCGTCGACAACCGGCTACCTGCGGACACCTCGGTGCACTGGCACGGCATCCGGCTGCGCAACGCGGCCGATGGTGTACCCGGCGTGACCCAGGAGCCGATCAGGTCCAACACGAAGTATGTGTACGAATTCACCGCTCCCGACCCTGGCACGTACTTCTTCCACCCCCATGTCGGAGTCCAGCTCGACCGTGGCCTCTATGCGCCCTTGGTCATCGACGACCCGGCCGAACCAGGCAAGTACGACACGGAGTGGGTCGTCGTCCTGGACGACTGGATCGACGGCACCGGCACCACTCCGGACGAGGTCCTCAATAAGCTCATCGATGACGGAGGCAACAGCTCCGGCGGGATGGGTGGGATGGAGCACGGGTCGATGGGGATGGCTTCGGGATCGCAGACCACCGAGGGAATGAGCGGCATGTCGACGGGCCCGGCCCCGTGGGGAGACGCCGGGGACGTGACCTACCCGTACTTCCTCATCAATGGCAAGACGCCCACGGCGCCGACCACGTTCAACGCCAAGCCGGGCCAGAAGGTGCGCCTGCGGATCATCAACGCCGCCTCCGACACAATCTTCACGGTTGCACTCGGCGGGCACCGGATGACCCTGACCCACACAGACGGCCACCGCGTGCAGCCGACCGAGGTCGGCGCCTTCTACATAGGCATGGGCGAACGCTACGACGCGATCGTCACTCTCGACGACGGAGCGTTCCCGCTGATCGCGGCACCGTTCGGCAAGGATGGGCAGGCGCTGGCGATCGTCCGGACCGGCGCCGGCGCGGTGCCAGAGGCGGGCGTGTCGCCCTCGGAGCTCAGCGGGCAGGTGTTCGTCGGGTCGAGGCTCCTTCCCGCCGACGGCACACTCCTGCCACAGCGCACGCCGGAAACCACCGTCGACATCACCCTCAACGGGTCTATGAAGCCGTACGCGTGGGGCATCAATGGGGGTCCGTTCGGCAAGAACACTCCGCTGACCGCCAAAGCCGGGCAGCGGTTGCGGCTCAATGTCACCAACCAGACGATGATGACCCATCCACTGCACGTGCATGGTCCGGCGTTTGCGCTGGCCGATACAGGGCTGCGCAAGGACACCGTGCTCTTGGCTCCCATGGAGTCTCGGGCCCTCGACCTGGACCCCGACGTCGGAGACTGGATGGTCCACTGCCACAACCCCTACCACTCCGAGTCCGGGATGATGATCCTGCTCTCGGCAACGACCTGAGTCCTCCATGCGGCACCGCCGTCGCCCCCGGCGTACCGGCGTCTTCGAGCCTGCTGGCGCTGGCCTGCCGGCCGGCTTCGCAATCTGGTGCGGGGCACCCCCAACCGTTTGCTAGGCTAGTCGGGCTGCTGAACGATCCCGCGTAGCTCAATTGGCAGAGCATTCGACTGTTAATCGAACGGTTATAGGTTCAAGTCCTATCGCGGGAGCCAGTAAAACCGCAGGTCAGAGGCAAGATTCGAACAGAATGTGAAGGCCGCGTAGTGACGGGGATAGTGACCGTCACTACGTTGCTACCGCGAGGCCTACCGGCTCATGGAGTCCCGCGCCGAGAAGGGGTCCGGACTAGCTCGGACCCCTGACGGAGAGCACCGAGTGCTTGCTCCAGCTAGCACAAGTAGTTGCATACAGGAAATCTTCCCGTGCTAAGACACGCACGATCGTTGATGTGCTACGAGCCGCAAATCTTACGGCTAGCCAGTTAGCACCCGTCGAGCGACACAGTGATGACATGGGCAGGTGCGCTGCTTGTAGGCGACCCGCCACTCAGCAGGTACATCCACAACGGGCCACAGCAGGGCAGGCGTGCGCTTGGTGAGCACCGCGACGTAACGAGCCTTGCCCTGACAGCGGACCTCACGCCACCCCAGCCGAGCAGCCTCACGGCGCCGTTCTGGCCAGGTACCGTGCAGGCTCTGTGTCGGGACGATCTCGCCGGAAGGTGTGCGCCACTTGAGATTGCCTTTGGCTACGATGCCGGTAAACAATTGATTGGTAGCGCGATAGATGCTGCCGTTGTGACCTTGGCATAAATCGGCGTATGAAATGACCGCCAATGTGTTGGGCCTCTCCTGCTTGAAGGCCTTGAAAGAAGCAGCGATGAATTGTGAAGCGGTGTTGGGTGGAGCCCACGGTGCTACGGCAAGCCGATGATGCTGCCAGACCTGCCGATAGTGTTCCTCGCCGAAAACGCCACACCGCATAGCGTGGTTGCCAGTGTTAATAACAGTCACTCCAGCGAGACGGACTCGTCGATCTGCCAACCACGACGCCAAGTGCCCTGATGGCAACTGCGCGTGTAGTGGTAACGCTTCACGAACTCCACGGCCTCAGATGGCGCAACCACTGCTAACGACATGAGGGACATTCTATCTCATAGCACCTGTACCTAGATCCATAGGTCTGTACACATTCGAGTTGCTATCGACTACGCCATATCTAGGCTAACGCGTTTTTTACGCTCAAGGGAGCGCGACAGATCGCGGACTCGTTGGTTCACTCTTCCTCATCAAGGAAGGAGCCCCCACTGACAGGAGAACCAACGCATGTACGAGCCGCTCACAGATTTCGGTATACCTACGGTCTCGCTGGACTACTACTACAGCAAGATGTCTAAGTACGCGATTGCGGCGCAGTACCGACAGCCCTACTCGCGAGCGGCTCAACACGTCAATGAGGAACTCGCTGCTGTAATTCGGCAAGCACTACAAAGCGGCCCTCTCGCAGTGGGACATATAGCGCACCGTAGTGGCCTACCTATAAATGAGCTTCGCGACACAGCCGAGGGCTTGGTCAATAGGGGTGATCTGCTACGGCACCGAGGAGCTACAGCGGCTATTCAGTACCGTCTAGCTTACGCCGCCTAACTATTAACAATCGCTACTTGACTTTATCTACACTTATTAAAGTAGGCCGAAAAACTCGGCCGAAAAAAACGAAAGGCAAAACGATGTCAACATTTATGCAAATTACCTTTTTCATTGAGACGTGTGCCTGTGCTATTTGGGCAGGTAACTACTTCGCGGAGCGGCGACGCATGCGTAATAAGGAATCTCTGGCCGACTTTATCACTCGTGTGGAAAAGGCGCGCAGGTGATGCCGAAGGAGGTTGCTGCCCAGATCAAATACAGCTTCGCATCGGTACACCATGACCTCAGTACTGAGGTCATCGTAGAGTCCTCGCTACTCACGATTTCGCGGGCAGAAGCTGAACGGCGCGGGTTGCTCAATTAGCCCTGATATTACTACTTCTTTGTACGTGTCTTTTACAATTTAGAAAGGAGAACAAACCTAGCGGAAAGAAGAATCCACATGTCCATTGAAACTATTAGCCCCGACGATGCTGTACTCATTGCATACGGCCGCCTGCTGGAATCCATTACCGGCTTTCGCGGCATTCTGGAGGAAGCGCACCAGTTGCGCTGGCAAGAGCCTCCAGGTGTGGCACTAGGTGATACTGAATCGACAGCACTAGATGAGCGGAGGCTCAATCTCTCGGCTGAGGTACACAACACCGAGCGAGCTTTGAACCGTATTATCTCCGAGGTTGAGGCCAGCACGAGCCGCCTCCGTAGCGCACTGCTGCCGTTGGGTGTGATGGCGTAATGGCTATCGCAAGCATTCAGACTCTAGTGCCGGCAGACCGTATCGGTATGGCTGAGCTAGCTGAACTCCTGACGAAGATTTCGGCCGGCGACGACCAGGAAGCATGGGATCAGATGCTCGTCGTATACATACCCCTTATTCGTAAGGTGGCACGGCGTCACAGCAATTACCAGGAGGGAGTTTCGATAGCTCTAGCAGCCTTCGTAGAGGCGGTTCGAACTTATGACCCTACTAAGCCAGCGAATCTTTTTTTGGGCTCAGCGATTCGGCGAATGAACTTTGCGGTGACGGAGTCTAATCGCTTTGGTTCAACGCCGGTAAGAGTACCTCAATCCACACAGCAGCGATACAACGTACTCCTGAGTAAGTATGACTGGGATACGTGGGAGGCACTTGCTCACGTACAAAATTCTGGTCTTAGCCGAGGTACCTTCCTCGCTATCACTGCTGCCTCAGCACGCCTGGGGCAGGCATGGGATCACGTGCTGAATCTGCCCGTGACAACTAGCGAACTCGATACAGCCATCGTGCCTTGGTTGCTGACGCAGGTTACAGCGCAGCAGGAGCAGATTCTGCGGCTGGCGCTTGGCTTTACGGACTCAACCTCCGAGAACTACCGACTAGAAAAGGGCTTTAAAGAGGGTCAGTGCCTCACTCTCCGGCAGGTAGCCCAGATACTCGGCATGACTAGAACACGTGCTATGCGTGAGAAGCACGCCGCGCTCGACACGATGCGGGCGACACTGAATAGCCTCATGGAATACGAAGCAGCCTAGGAGCATTGGCAATGATTATTGAACGTACCAGCCATGGCTGGAAGGAGTTCCGCGACGATCAGCAGCCGCTGACTGTTGAAAGTTGCCCCCCGTGGTGCTTGCTACCTAATTCTGAACTCGGACGGTGTTTACGGCATTACGCTAGTAACTCGGGAGGAACTTGTACGAGCAGCGGAATATTTACAGTCTGTCGTGGCATTACTAAATGAAGATCAGTGAGTAGCCACTCTAGCTAGCTGGCCTCCTGTTAAGATCGCAATAGATCGTTCAACTACTAAAATTCGGGGGAACCGAAATGCCAAAGCATCTCAGGAAGTTCATTGTACCGGCTGTCGTGTTGGTGCTAATTACGGTAGGGGCTACGGTCTGTACCAAGTACTATCGGCCAAGGGTCGCCAGCGGAAATCTGGAATTTGTCCATGTCATTGACAAGGACCCAATGGCTATTTGGGGAGATGCATCAACGACCTGTCAAAAGATCGGCGAGCGTAAGCTAGACGGAGTGGATGGGTTCATGTGGAAGCCTACCGACTACGCGCCACATAGTGCTTACGACGCTCAAAGCGCTGGAGTCTCACAGCCGTCGAAGTTCGCGGATGCGGATAAGTACCAATTTGAGGTAGCGGTCAATCCTTGGGGCTCAGCTGGCCTCCACGGCCGTTATCTCAAATGCATGGCTGACTACGTCGATAGAGGGATTTGGCCTGCCATCATTGCCGGTCGGAGTACTACTATTGGTGACTGGAAGGTTCAGACCATCAAAACAGACCGTACGTACCTAATTGGCGATGACTATACGACTGAGCACGTTCAGGTCGCTCGGGTTGGATTCGTTGGTATTTACGATGGACCTGCTGACTATGGTGACTACGGCAACGACTAAATCTTGTTGCACAAAAATAGCCCCCTTTCCAGACTGGCCGAAATTGGCTAGTTTAGAAAGGGGGCTATTTATTATGCGTGGCGCAGTTTTAGCGCTTCAAACTCATTCAGTAGCGCTCGGAGCTTGTTCTCCAGTGAGTCGATCTCATCTCTCATGGCTTGCTTCTCCTTCTGCCATGCGTCCTTATCCGCAGCGTAGTCTGCGCGGATATCAGCGATGGTAGCTCGGAGCAACCTGTTATCAGCAGCGAGATCATCACGTGCTTTGGTTACTACATTAACAACAGCATCCGCCTGACTTATTTCCGCAGATCGTAGCCCTGCCGTTGAGGAAGCTGCCTTATCAGCACGGCGTGCTCGCCAAATTTCCCTCAGGTAGGAAAAGATTCCGCCAGAAAAGATAGCAGCCACAATCATGGCTGCTGACTCAAACCAGCGCGTTGTAAACTCGTCGTGCATAGGATGTCCTAGTCTCATTTGGCCGCCCTCATTGCCGACACGGGCTTATTTGCCAGATCGCAGCTTAGCTACGGTGGTGTACGTATTGGTCGCCCACGCTGCGCGTTGCGTACCGCCCTTGAGGATGTAGAGCACAAGGTTGCCGTCGCTTTGGAGAGCCAGGAAGACGCCGGCGTTTGCCTGGTTGGAGCCAGAGGTCCAGATAGCCTTACCGTCCCGATACAGCACCAAGTTGCCGTCAGCCTGTAGCTCCAGTGTCTGGCCATACTTTCCAGCTGCCCAGATAGGCTTGTCTTTCCAATACAGCACCGGCTGACCATCTGTCTGCATCACGAACGCAACATCATTGTTGACTAGCCGCATACCTGGCTTAAGGCTGAATGGTGCCTTGACCTGGTTGCCAACGATCACGTCAGGTGCAACGAACTTTAGCGGGGTAGAGCCGAAAGCTGGAGCAGCGCCCGCCCGGAGCTTGACAGCGACAGCAGCGACCTTGGCCGCAGAGGCGTTTACCTCAAAATGCATCGAATCAATACGGCCGGAATAGTCCCCACCCCAGCGAATCACCCCGCCAACCTCATTGAGGATTTTGTGAATTTCAGCCACCTGCGCAGCACTAAAAGTTCCGCGCTTGCCAAGCGGATGCTTACTAGCGTTGAGATCGACTGCCGTTGCGCTGCTGTGGTTACTGATTGCGGTAGACGATCCACGGATATTCCGAGCGGCGAAGCCCCAGCAGCCAGCCGCTTGTGAAAGAGGCTCTACGCGCTTATGAAACTGCTCGACCACATAATGCAGCACTGTAGCCACATCACCGACTAGTACTCCGGGCGCGAGCTTTACACCGACAACAGTCGAATTATCTCTAGACCGATGGATGACGGTACGACTTTCCAGCCATTCTGCGAAACAGTCATTGATTGAGTCCTTATTTTGGGCATGGCAATGCCAAGTAGGGAATTAACAAATAAAGGCATTAGTTAGCTATTCTGGAAGTACGAATTAGATAACTAATGCCTTTGGAGGCAACTATGCAAGATCTCATCGAACTTCGCGCTTATAAGCGACTGCTTAGTCGTATGACTGTGCAGGGAGATTGCTGGGCCAGCGGGTACGCCGATAATGGTGCGGGGTATTCACAGATCCGTATCAAAGGTAAGAATATTAAGGCGCATCGCCTCGCCTACGCCATTCACCACGGTATCTCAGTCTTTGATATCCCTCACCACAACGAACGTGGCGAGCGAATGACCATTGACCACGTCGCAGCGAAGGGTTGTACTAGTAGACTTTGCTTCAATCCTGAACACTTGGAGTTAGTGACACAACGAGAGAACACTCTCCGAGGCACTAGCTGGGCTGCTAAAAACGCGGCCAAGACCTATTGCTCCAACGGCCACGAACTATCCGGTGACAACATCACCCCGTCGCACATTGAACGAGGCTGGCGAACATGTCTCATCTGCTCGCGAGCACGAAACCGTGTGTCCAACGCTAAGCGCTACTGGGACATCGAGCTAGACCTCCATGATCAAATTGCTGAGGTTTTGAACGATTACCCTGAGCTAATCGAATATGCCATGGACACCAATATGTGCGCCGAAATGCGGGACGAAATCGCTGCCTAACTAGTTGGTGTAGGTAATCGACAACTGAGGCGGATTACTCTCACTAGCTCCACTGAAGCGTCCGTAGTATTCAGTGCCATTGCCCATAGCGGTAGATCCCAGCAGAATGCCTCGTGTAGCACCAGAAGCCCAGTCCTGAGGGTTGTACGCTGAGATGTCTACCCAACGGCCCGCGTTTCTCGGCCAGCCGGAAGAGCGAACCATATCCTCAACTCGTGTACCTGGAATAACACCAGGAGCAGCAAGAGAGGCATGCCGACCAATAACCGCAGTACCTCCTGCGTAGGCGTACCACGTCTGGCCGTACAGGTAGAGTTTGACGCTCTCGACAGTGGCTCCAGCCAACGTACCGGTAAGATCAGGGAAGCCAATAAGCGCCTTACCGAGACCGTTACTAGAGTTATAGCCCTGCACCAGGTTCGGTGTATCAGTCCTCAGAGTGCCGTTACCTCTAAACGTCTGAATCCAGTTGCTGGTGACAGTCAGCGTCTTACGCGTAGGTGGGGGAGTGATCCCTGAGCCACCACCGTTATTCGGCGTTTGCAGGTTGCTCAAGTGTCGGCCCTAGGTCATCTATGTAAACCTCGATAACGTCCAAGCCTGTCGTACCAACCATCGTCAGTGCTCCAGAACCTGCGGCACGGACATAGCTCAGCAGGATTCGGTAATCCCTAAATTTGCTTTGATCGGTGACACCCATAGTTTCTCGGGTAATCTTCGACAACACCGAGCCCTGAATAGCTGTGGCTCCAGTACCACCGACAGTAGTTTGCAGCCTCGCCAGCACAGTGGAGGTAGCAACGGTCGGCGTAGCAGGGGCAGAAGCGGGGGTAGAACCAACAGAGGTAATAGGGCCAGCTTCGTAGCGGAGCCGAATTTCCGCTAGATCACCGGTGACGGTAGAGTCGATACGAATGGGGCTAGTCAGAATACGGTACATGCGATTCGCGTATAGCCGAACTGTGAAGTCAAAGACTCCTTTTTCCGTTGTACCGCTAGTAGCAGCAGCTGACGTGTATTGCGCAGCCCAGCCTATGAGCCCTCGCGGTCGCCTATCGAGAATGTCATAGAGTCGTCCGCCAGCACCTGTCCAGTCTGCCTCCGAAATCTCGGGGTCACCGTCAAGACTAAGGTCGGAGAACTGGGCAGCACCGTTAGTGTCGATAGCAGCTACGGTCTCGCCAGTCGAATTCGAGATAGAAAAGAATTCGTCGTCTGCCTCTGTACCCAGTCGAACAACCTCTTGAATATTTCCATCGGAATCAGGGCTAAAGGCTTTGAATCCGGTATCAGTAAGCTCCGCGTGGGTATCATTTATCGGCCCAGCGATAATTCGTTGGCCTGCGGCAAGTGTTCCGGTAGTCAGCTTGCCAACATCTAGATTGGCAATCGCTTGTGAATCAGTGGGACGAATGTCCCAGGTAGCTGTCGTAGCGTTCCACGTCCAGAAGCCGATGACTACCCCACCAACACCAGTTTGGTAGTAGAGGTCGCCATCAGTAACACCATCAGCACTAGGCGGGTCAGGTGAGTAGATGACCTGATTCTTACCGTTGGCTGTTGCCTGCGCCGTAATAGCTGTGCGAGTCGTGTCAACAATACTGACGGGTGACCCGTCCAGTTGGACCGAGGAATACTGCAACTGTGACGACCGCTCCAGCGCTGACAGCCTCCGCTGCATATCAGCCAAATTCCTAGCAAGCTGCTCAGATGCAGGTATTGTCATGAGGTACCTCCATAGCTAAATGAGTCAGACCGCGCTAGTTGCAGGCTCGCCGTTCCGTTGCTGTTGAGATTCCAGCCTGTAACTCGGCACCACAAATCAACCGAGCCAAGCCATGGAACTTCGGCGGTTACGAGAATGTCGTCACCTAGCTGCCAGGAACCAATAGGTGCGTGTGGATGGTCGACAACATCAATGGAGGGGATTTCCAGCAAGCCCTTACGCAGGTTCAACTCTGACTGAGCCATCGTGGCTAGACGGTTAGCGTCAGCTTGCTCCTTGGCCGATAGAACGTAGGGTCTACGCAACCGACCGTCAGTCACAGCGGCAGTTGTGCGGATAGCTAGGGCACCTTCACCGGCTCCAATAGCTACTACTTCGTTCGCGTAGTCATCGCCGGAGTGCGAGAAAGCTAGGGTGTTGAGGATATTAACTCCACCTTCAAAAACAAGGTCGGTACGCCTCGTGCCTAGTCGCGGAAAGCCAATGACGATCTTGTGCTCGATGACATCACCAGGCAGCCACGCATGCTGCTCCACGAAATCAAGCGGAGTGTTTTTGGCCAAGTCGTCAATTTCTTGGCCGGAGTCTTTAGCATCCCACCAGCTAAGCATATAAGGAGCAGCTTCAACCTGCTTGGCATCCTTGTTATCCTTACCCACCATATATGTCGTTGCGGGCGTACCAAGCTTTACCGTTGTCTTATCGCCGCGAACAATAACACCGAGATTGCCATTAGGATATTGCTGCTGAAGGTTGGCCCAGATGGATTCAATCACCGTAGCGGGATCAATACCGATCTCGTTAATGATTCCACCGTAGGGAATACCGTGCGGGTATGTAGAAAATCCTGCGGCTTCAAGGGACCACGTACTACCCTCGAACGTTGAGCTAACGAGGATGCCTCCCCAACGAATTTGTTGGTATTCATCCTCTATATACAGCAGGGTGCTCCACTCGTCCAGCAGTAGAGAACCATCAACCGCACGGAACTGACCTACGTCTGGTGAGCAAGTGGCCTTCAGCGAGCCAGGACCGTTGAGAGACCAACTAAGATCGGACACCTGGATATCGAGATCCCAGGAGAGGAATTCATTAGTGAGGGCTCTCTGAGCGATGACGCGCCAGCTTGAAATCATTTAAGTACCCCTACGCTGTTTAGCTAGCCTTCTCGTAAAAAACTACGTCGAAGATCACGGACGAGCCTGTATCGGTCGTCAAGGAGCCGGTACCGCTCGCTCGTGTCGCCTCAATCTGAAATTGGCAAGTTGTACCGCGTAGAGCAGTAGGAATCACACCCTTGCCGCCAATGGTAATTACCCGACTGGAGCCCGCATCTGTAGCCACATAGTTATAGCTTTGATTCGCCGCGCGGAATTGATTAGCTCCAGAAGGGCCAAAGGCCAGTGTGTATACACCAGCACACGGGCCGGGGTTCTGCCTAATACCTGACATCGTTGCAATTACAGCAACGTCGGTGGCCCAGGAGGGTACAGCAATCAACGGTCTAAAGTCAGTCCAGATAATTCCTGTCGGCGCAGTAACGGAGGCACTAGCACTAACAGCATTCATTTCTACTGCCCGCTGATTTCTCGGCCTAGCCAAATACCTAAGGTCAGTGATCATTGCATTGGTGATAGTCGCGGTAGAGGCAGGAATATCAATACGAGCTAGCGCTACACCGGTCTGACCAGCTGGCATCGTCGTGGTACCGGGAGCAACATTGCTGATAACTCGAATGAACACATACGGGCCTACGGTGACATCACCGGGAGTCGTCCACGGTTCACCAGGTGCGAAGGGATCCTCAATACGGGCGACGATGAGGTCGCTACGTCCGCTGCCTGAGCCCGTAGCAGCGATGCTGACCACAGTCTCACTAGCATTGCGGAACACGTAGGACTGCTGCCCAGCACCGGAGGACTGGCTCAGAGCCACGGCGCCACCAGGCACTACACGGACAGACGAGCCAGGCGTAGCAAGCTGATTGACCTTCATATCGCCTGGGCTGATAACACCTTGTGCGCCACCAGTTGCTGCGTAAGCGAGTGTTCTACCGACTTCAACGGAGTGCATTGCTCCGCCACCGACGAGCCAGGCTACCGGGTCCATTGCCATAGTGACTCCAAAAGGGGAATAGCTAGTTAAGTATTAGAGAGAAACGGTCTCAGCCCAGGAAATGGTCGCGTAGCTCGAGCCACTGGCGTCAATGCCAGAAAAACGAACGCCATGATTACCTTTAGGAATGCTGGCTTTTACCATCCGCGTAGAATCTCGGGTCAATAGACCAGCAACAGACACTCCATCGTTGCGGAGAACCGTTCTCGCGTTCGGTCGTGTATCAATCACAATGCTTTGATCGTAGGCGAGAGTTGTATTGAACGTAAAGGTGAATACATCCAACACAGAAATGCTCGGGTTCGTAATCGGCCCGAAAATTGTCACTACCGAATAAGCGTTCATAGCTGAGGTGATCATCAGCGCCGTGTTGTTCGCCGATCCGCCGACTGTCGTCAAGGGTGTGACGATGGGAGCCACGAAGCCCCCGTAGATCGGGGGAGGTGCAAAATTGATCGTTACCGAGGTAGCGGTAGAGGTCTGGTAGGCGACAGCATCGAGCACGTCAAACTCACATGTAGCTGTGCTGTACCCGACCATCGCTTCGGACGTGTCCTGCTCGTACCTACGTGGACGACCTAGGAAGGTTGTAACAACGCCGTCGTAGCAGCACTGCAACGTAGCGACGGCGCCTGCTGTCCTACGTACAGTGTCTGCTCTCCACGCTGCGGAAAATGCGGCTAGCTGCTGACGCACGGAGCCACTATCAGTACTGCGAGCACCTAACTCGAAAGTGATCGTTGACTTCCGGCGAATATCAACACCAGCAGTCAGACCGTCACGGTCTTGGTAGTCAGTATCCGTAGTGTTGATATCGGCAGCACCGATTATCGGCGTCTTTTCGTTGAAGACAGCATCGGTAGCCGAGCCGAACGTAATATTTGTCCCCGGATAACTAAGGCTCCATTGGCCATGTGTAAGTGTAGGCATTTATTCTCCAGTTATTCCGGGCAGCCGAAAAAAGGGCTCCCAATAGCTGAGAGCCCCTCTCTCGTATGATTAAGCGAATGCACCACGGCGAATGCGACGGAGGCGGAACATAGCCTCGTCCAGGCTTTCCCTAGTGTCAGTGGCAGAACCGTTGAACGTCATCGACCCAACTAGCGGAGACTGCGTTTGGTGGCTGCCACGCATCCACTCTTCAAACGCCGCAGTTTGGCGAGGATTCAGAACACGCTCCGGCTTGATCGTGGCCTTTTGCATGAGACCAACACCACTAGCAAGTCCACCCTGGTCATACCAGTGATGGCTAGCCCAGAACTGCTGAGCCTTGATGGCATCCCCGTACCGGCCGGCGATGTACGCAGTACCAGCCATTGACTGAATAGTTGCGTCAGTGCTGTTCCCACCACCGCCAGGACGATCACGGTTGCCCTTGAGCAACTGAAAGAGGCCAAAGGCTGTAGATCTAGGATTCTTAGCTAGCGGGTTCCAGTTGGACTCGTGCTGAATGATGTAGCTCAGAGCATCCCACTGCTTGCCACTACCCCAGCCGTACGTGTTCGCTACAGCCTGAACCGCAGCCTTAACACCGGTCAGCCCACTGCTGGAGACGGCACTAGGTACACCTGTTCCGGCGATACCGCCACCGTCGCTACTGTCTCCACCCAACCAACTCAACGGGTTGATCAGGCTACTAGCCTTATCTTTGGCAAAGTTGATGATGTTGTCCACCATCTTGCCAGCCACGCCCTTGAGCAGATCGCCAATAGGGCCAGGAGTGATGTTGTTTAGCAACCCTCGAACAGCGTTCAGCGGGTCAAGTGAGAAGCCCCCACCTGCATCACCGCCACTGGCAATAGCCTGCCTATAGGCATCACTAAAGGCCTGCATGGCCCAATGGACATGGTTAAAATGCATGCTCTTGGTAGGTTCACCGTAGAGGTGCTCCTGACCATTCTTGATCTGCCGATTTCCCGCAGGAGAGTAGATCAGTTCAGCACTGCCGGGCCAGGTAGACTTCAGGATGTTGAAGATTTCCATCATTTTGTGACCAGCAGTAGCTACTAGGTCGACAGCCTTACCGGCGCCGTGCATCGACTTATTGCCCGTAGCCGTGATCGCTCCAGGTCCGATAGTCGCTCGATACCTTGGCAAAGGGGATACTGCCCTTGAGCCAGCCCTCCATAGCCTGATACACCATGCCACCGGTTGCGTAGCCAGGAAGGTCCCCATACTTGTTAATGTGATCCAACAAACCGGGGTGCTGCTGGTTCATCCTCCGAGTACTCGCTCGGCGAATCATGTGCTCGCCGGGGGTAGCTCGAATCAATACATTGTCAGCAGTGTCAGACGGAGCCCAACCTGGGATCATGCCGCCTGTATAGAAACCCTTGATTGGGTCGATCTTAGGCCACTGATGCTTTTTATCGCCTGGCCAGATAAGACCCGCGATGGCGTTCCATGCTGAGCCCAGCCCGTTATTTAGGACATTAGTAATTACCCAGTTCAGCGGGTCAGCCGTTTTCTTCTTGAGAGAATCCCAGCCAGAGCTAATCGAGTCCACAACGCTATTGAATGCATTCTTTGTGGCATCGAATCCGCTATGCAGGCTATTCCATACACCGCCTATAAAATCCCGTGCGGAGGCGAAGGCGTTACAGATACCATCCCAGGCGGCTTTCAGGGCAGCCCATAGTGTTTGAGCTTGAGGACCGACAGCAGCAAAGCCTTGGCCTAGCCACTTAAGAAATGGCCAGATAGCAGTATTCCATGCCCACATCAGGACTACGCCAAGCTGGCCGAACACCCAGGAGCAAACCTCTAGCAATTTGAGCACAGCTGGTAGCACTACGTTGAGAAGCAAATCTACCAGCCAGCCGAGGATAGGCCCGAGGATGTTATTCCACAACCAAATTATTACCGGTACCAACACAACGTTGATGAACTGAAGCACCTTATCGAATACAACAAACAGGGCCGCTCCGAGGTTAACCAAAGCACCACCGAGTAGCTGAAATACCGGCATCAAATTCTGTACGATTTTCTGTAGGGAAGGCCAGAAGCTCGTGACGAAGAAGCTGAGTACCTTTTGCAGGGTCGGGAGAATGAATCCAGTAAAGATATTGCCGAGTAGGGTAGCTACGCCGGAAAAGATTCCGGTCAGGCTGGACCACATAGACGACAGGTGCGGTCCGATGAAATCCAGCGCCTTACCTACGTTGTCCTTTACCGTAGTGAAAAGGTCCCTAGCTCCATCCCGGATCTGGAAGAGAACAGCAACTATCTTATTCGCGGAGGGACCGAAAGCTTTAAACAGGCCGTTATCAAACTGACCCTTGGTAAAGATGTTGAACACATCTGTGAGGGCTGGGCCGACCTTAGTGAAAATGTTGAAGACATCAGCAAGCGCTCCACGAAGCTTCTGAATGAACGCGGTAATCGCCTGCGCCTTATCCAGACCGATCAAGTTGGTAAGCGCTCCGTCGCCTGCCTTGCCTTGGAACAGGCCGAGAACGTCTAGGAGTGCATCCTTAACCTTGTTCAGGCCATTACGGAAAGTCTCGCTATTGCGGTACAAGTACACGAACCCGGCAGCCAATAGAGCAACCGCTGTAATGATCAGTCCGATAGGAGAGCCCACGAAACTAAGTGCTTTACCCAGGCCCTCAGCAGCGAACTTGGCCAGATTGGAGGTAGCAGCCCAGGTACGCACTGCCAGCGTGTAGGTGGCGAAACCTGCGGAGCCCACAAGGACTGCACTGCCAAGTGCTATCAGTGGTTCCTTGAATCTCAGTGCCGCATCGGAGATCGTGCCAAGAAGATTGTTGAGCTTGGACAGAACAGGTGCGGCTGCCGCGACTCCGCTTGCGAACCAGATGCCGATCTTCTTACCGGCAGCCTCAGAGGAGTCACCAAACGTGTCAATGTGACCTGTTATCCTCTTGAACAGCGGGGCAAGCTGTGGAAATACGCCCTTCCACATATTGGCGCCTAGGCGTCCAAGCGCAGCCTTCATATTGGCTACGGCACCTTCAAAGGTATCTCCAGACCGTAGAGCGGCACCTCCAATAGCCTTCTCCATGGCGACTTGGAATCGCTCAAAGGAGATTTTTCCGGAGCTAACCATGTCGAGGATGGATGCTTTGCTCTTACCCATCGAGGATGCCAGCGCGGACACCGCGTCGAGGCCGCGTGACTGGAGACTGTTGAGGGCATCGCCGGTCAGATGGCCTTGCAATGCAACATCATTGAAGATGCCGCCCATGTCCTCCATGGAGGTCTGGCCCTGGCTTGCCGCGTCCGCGACATCCTTAAGAGTGCGCTCAAGAGCCTTGCCGGGCTTAATACCTGCGGTGACTGCGCTGGCTGCGACACCTGCGATCCTCGCCGAGCCCGAGAGCCGTTCCACGCACAGAGGCAAGGGCGTTCTTCATAGTCGTATCTACGGCAGCTGCGGAAAGCTTTAGGCCCTTTAGCCGAGCGGTAGCGTTGTCGATCGCCGTGAGCCGATCGAAGCCAGCGAAGAGCGCATCCTTTACTACCCCAGCCAGCTTGGCAGTAAGTTGGGCTGCAAGAGCTCCTGCCCATACAGCGCCGACAGCCCTAATGCCGGAGTTACCAGACGAAGCGAACCCTGAAGTATCAGCAACAACTCTGACGCGAGCATTACCAAGAAGGGAGTCAGTCGTCATAGTGGCGTTCCTCTGTGTAGTTTTCAATTCCAGCCGCGTTTGCGGTTAGCCAAATACGAGCCTCGTAAAGCTGTCGATTTCGGCTTGTCGTTCGGCCGCAGATTTCTCCGGAGCGGTAATGCGCTGCTGCTTGCGCTTGGCTTCGTCGTAGATCTTGTCTATAGCCTTAGCGTTTTCTTCGTCGTTACGAACGATTCCCTCAACGAAGGCGAAAAATACTGTGGAGTCAACGTCGATCAGCCGTGCAGGGGCACTCGGTATTCCAAAGATTCCTTGCTCGATAGCTCGGCTTTGGAGCACGTGCCACAGCTGTACGGCTGTCGACATCAACTCATCAATTAGTCTTTTGGGCGACCCAGAGCAACTTCAATGACCTGGCCAATAAGCTCAAACAGAGACTCTCCGTCGTCCTCAACCTCGTAGGCAACCTTCTTGAAGTCGCGGTAGCCCTCACCGAAACAGTGGGAGAGCAATTCGGCAACGACGCCGATAGCCTCGGGATCACCACTGCCGGTACGCGCAAGCTCAGCGATCATGAGGGTAGAGGGCTTTCGCACAACATCGAAAGACTTATCGGCGAACTCCACCTTGCCGAGAACCTTCTTAGTTGCATTAATTTCCGCGGTCAGTGCGTCAGACATGTTTGACTCCAGGTCACATAGATTTGAGCATAAAAGCAAGAGGCACCACCTCCACCCGGGAAACAGTGCCTCTTGCCACGTGAGGGCCGGTCCTGGGCCTACAAGTAGGCGGTACCGTCCGTAAGCTATTCAGTTGTGCATCGACCTGGTACCCTTTGGTGAATGACCAAGTCATAGGAGGATGAGATGAAGGTCAAGGTAGGAATTCGCATTCCTAAGCCCTTGAATAATCCGCCATACCTGTTAACCAGTGACGTAATCAGATATCTTCACAGAGACCGAGATTTTCTCGGGCGACTTGCGAGTGTGACTAGAAGAGGGCTCCTACAGATATACACAGCGGACGCAACAGTCTCAGTATTGGCTGATGACACCTTAATGAATATCGAGGATCACGCTGTGACCCTTGATCTTATCGACTCTCTGCTAGTTCCACAGCCTTGGAAGTTGCATGGCAAAGAGTGGTTTCAAACGTTCCCTGATGGGTGCCTATATCCTATCGAACCGAAAAAAGTTCGAATCCTACAGAGCTTTCCAGACCCAATCAGTGAGGCTGCCTGGGCCATGGAAGCTGCTGCACGTGTAGGTGCCGTCTTGGTCACCGAGGATAGAGACCTGCTGCCTAGAGCTAGGAAACTAAGCATTACCGCCGTGACCATAGAAGGGCTAGGTCAGCGGGTAAAGGGCCTCTTTGGCCCACTAGGCTAGTCGTTACGGGATAGCGACGGCACCGCCCGAGCGGGCATTCGCGTAGAACGCAGACCAAGGCTGGCCGGTTGCAGGGGCTTCCATTTGGAATTCAACAGGCAACGTAGCCTTATCCGCACCATTCTTACGCGACATAGCGACTGCCCCACCCTGGTGAACGCGCTTGAAAAGCCAGCGCTCCTGACCGTCTTCCGACTCCCACACGAGGATAATCGACTTCTCAGTACCCGGAGCCGGGGGCTCGTAACGGAATCCAGCAGTGCCGCCAGTGCCGTAGCTAGCGACCGTGCCACCATTGAAGGCCAACGTAAGGTTACGAGTCGTGTTCTCGGACATCGCAAAACTAACCGAACCCTTGCGGCCAGTAGTACGGTAAAACAGCGGGTCGAGCGATTCAGCGACAGAAACCGGGTCGGCGGTAATCTCATAAGAGATCGTGGAGCCCGCTTCAGTGGAGCCAATTTCTGCGTACGCCGCGATAAGCGCAGTAGAGTGATCAGTCGGATAGGCAGTACCTAGCGGAGCCCAGCTGAGCTTGCCGGGACCAGGGAGATAGATGCAGGAGTAACGGTACCGGTAGGCATAGTGTGTCCTTTGGTAGTTTTTGGGTACACAAAAGGACGCCTTCAAATTGAAAGCGTCCTTAGTTGTTCGAGCTATTTAGTTATGCGGCGTACGACCATTTTGTTTATCTCCAAGTGGAATTATCCTATTAATTCGATGGTAGGTACTCGAACTTGGAGGTTGGTAATTAGTGGCTCTTCGCACCTGCGGTGGGGGTGGTGTGAGCGACTCGGCAAGACCCTGCACCAGTGGCGGCAGGCGTTCTTGGCCTACTTCGACACCGGCCGGTCGAACAACGGCGGCACCGAAGCCATCAACGACCTCATCGAGCTCCACCGCCGCATCGCCCGCGGCTTCCGCAACTACGACAACTACCGACTACGCATGCTGCTGATCGGTGGCGGACTCACCCACCCCCACCTGAAGTAAGAAGAGCCTAATTAGTGCCTACGGGTTAAGCGCTGGTCGTAGGTGTGGTCTAGCCGCAACAGTCTGGTGTCCGACTTCGACCCACCAAAGATAAAAACCGGGTTTATTGCGAAGATAGCCGATGTCAATATGGCTGCCATCGGCATCATGTACCGGCTCAATAGCTTCGATAGCATCAGTGTTCTTAGAGAACGAGGCATTAGACCGTGCACGGTCTCTTACTTGCTGGCCGATTTTCTTAAGGTAGGCATTACCCTCTGGAGTTGCCATCAGCATGTTGATTGCTTGCTGATCCCACTCGATATTGAGGTCGGGCATGACTACTTACCCGCAGGAGCCTTAGCCTCAGCGGGCTTGTCATCGCTCTTGACAACCGCAACCAGGTGCTCCCAGTTATTGGGCTTGACGTTCTCCGATGGAACAATGTCGCCAGCATTGTGAGCACGGCTGACACCATCGGCGATGAACAGGTCCTGCTTAGCAATGTACGTAGTCATTAGGTACTCCAAGGATGAATTCGTAGACCGAGTTCTAGGTGAACCCGAGAAATTGGGTTAGCTTGATTGTCAGCAGCAGGCTCAGCCATGAAATAGGGCTCCGTGGTGACCCAGCCGCCGCTGATATAGGCACTAGCTACAGGATCGCCTACAGTCGTGTGCTTGAGGAGCGGCCAAGCTTGCACCAGTCGGGAGGCGAGATCGGAAGCCTTCAACTGATCATCCGAGTAGATGTCTACGGAACAGATAGGCGTAGACTCCCCAGCCGGATTGTAGGGTTCCAGATACCTGACGACTTGTAGCCTGAGCCAGGTGGAGCTCCTGGTTGACGGAGCATGAGCTAGCTCAATCGTGATGTCGTTGAGGACCGGATGAGCCTTGAGCACCTGGTAAAAAACCACGTCAGCGTTAGGACGTGGGTGGGCCGAATCGCTGGGCAAGGCGTTGTTAGGAAACGTTACTGTCATTTCTCGCCTACATAACTGATGTAAGCCACAACGTGGTCCAACATAGAGTTGAACCCGGAGGTCTGCATCTTAGGTGAACCGTTCACCTGGTAATAGGAGCTTCCGATGAGGATACGGTCTGCTGAGGTAATTACCGTGTTTGAGGGTAGATAGAGCAGATAGTCACTAAGCACCGTTTCGTCAGTCTCGCGACTATCTGTCTGCTCTAACCTACCCCGTACCTGCGTACGGCTAACTTCACCTAGCTTGTCTCGTACCGAGACGATCAGACGATGTCGTGCCAGTAGTAATGAGAGTGGCTGTAACATTGAAAAGTAGACTAATCACAACACCCGCCACCTTGTACCATCGTTTACGACAGTGAGCCTTTGATATTGCGTAAGGGCAGCTGACGTAGCTCCGTCGATCGTATCCCCACTTGAGGGGACAGCGGTCACGGTTCCTGCGCTGACACTTTTTATGGTTACGCGGTTGCCTGCTCGAACGGTTGAGCACGGAGGGAGCGTGACATTGTAGGACGTAGCACCAGTGCATAGCATTAGGATGTTTGCGTTAGGTAGTGTCGGAATGTTCGTCGCTGAGGCCGTGGAGAATAAGTACTCCCGGTCCAGGGTTTCAATTAGACGTGCACCTGAAATCATCAGGGATGAGCCTGCTGTACTTCCGGTGGCATTCGGCCAAATCATGAGCTTGATGAATGCTGTACCGCTCGGAAAGGTATATCCCGCAACTGTGCGAGATGCACCACCCAAGGGTGAACTGTACTGTGTCCACGAGGTAGGTATAGGTGCCAAGCTGGCCAGTGTGTATCGATATGCTGCGCCTCGAATGTAGTTAGAGGCTGCCGTGCCTGCCAGTACCTTGCCCGCAGCTACAGGCCACGGCGAGGTGAGCGTTATCGTGTTGCCTGAAATCCCACCCTGTGGCCATGTGTCCGTAGCGTAGTAGGGACTTGACGAATAGCGTGTGTACGTGTAATCCGCATACGAGTAGCCTAGAGAGGATTTCCAGCCACCCCACGCGAAGCACCGAGACGTCGGTGTAGTGCCGTTGTGCCAACCGCTGGTATTGGCGAGGGATACCGTAGTGTCTCCGGGATTCAAATCTGATGTAAGTACTGTATCGACGGAGCCAGTGTTGGCGAGATAGTTATACGCGTTGATCTGGACACCATCAATGTCGTACGGCACAAAGCCCAGGTACGCATATTCGCTGCCTGTGGTAACAGCCTTGGCCCACAGTGAAAGCTCATAGGTCTTTGTTACATCTACCGGGATTAGCTCATCCGTGAATGTAGTGCTACCGCTATAAATGAAAGACCCTTGCGCACCAGGTGCGAAGTCTGCGCGTGTATAGCTATTAGCGGTAGAGAAGTTAGTCTTATCACCCATCTGGCCATAGCCATTTGTGATAAGGTTTGCTCCTCGACCGGTGACATACGACGCATTAGCAGGTCCGCCAGCTGCACCTGTAGAGCCTTGTGGGATGACGAGGTCGATTACCTGTGGTGCCGAACCTGAGATTATCGCCGATGCTGGCGTGCCAGGGGCACCGGTGGTCACCGTGCCGATGGCTAGAGAGGTGACTGTGTCCCCACGAGGAAGGAGCAAGTTCAAGGCCTGGTTAGGTGCAGAGCCTGTGATGCTCGCAGCAGCAGCGCTTCCGGCCGGGTCCTGTAGAAACTGAACCAACGGTCAACGTGTTGGCTGGGCCAGTGGGGCCAGTAAGTCCGGTGTCACCCTTCGCACCTGTATCTCCCTTAGGGAGGTTGAGGTTCAGGGTTTGGTTGGGGGCACTACCCGTGATGCTGGCTCCAGCAGTGCCTGTGCTGTTGACCGTGCCAATGACCAGACTGTTTGCGGGGCCAGCTGCACCGGGGCTGCCGGCATCACCCTTGTCACCCTTCGTGCCCTGTGGGATCTGCAAGTTCAGGACTTGGTTCGGTGAGCTACCGATCAGGGAGGCACTGGCAGGGCTGCCGTTGGTGCCGGTAGTAACAGTGCCGATCGACAAGACGTTGGATGGACCAGTTGCACCGTTGGTGCCTGTCTCACCCTGCATACCTCGCTCACCCTGCGCCCCCTGCGGGCCGGGAGGGCCAACGTTGCCTTGCGGGCCGGGATCACCTTGCGGGCCGGGAGGGCCAGGTACCGGCACGGTCTTACCAGCGCCGTAACGACGAAGCGGGACGTACGAGGGGGCAGACCCAGCGAGGCTACGAAGAGAGGTCTTCTCTTCCTCAGTGAGGCTCAGGCCGCTGCCAGACGGGAAGGAAGCGGAGGCAGAACCAAGGGAAAGCTGAGTCAGCGCAGCCGGGTTCGAACAGATACGAACCCCGGCGGACAGAAATACGGAGTTCAGAATAGCCGCGGTATTATCCGTGGCTGCATCAATGCTCTTCTTATAAATCTGTGAAATCAGGCCGCGAATATGCGCATTGACAACAGCAAAGACCTCGTCAGAGACCTCCTGACCAATTAGAGTGGAAATATTCGCCGCAGTGATTGTAATACCGGCCATGCTTGCGGCCTCCAAAAGTCAGCTATGTTTTTATCAATGAGCAGAGATACCCTACTAAAGGGGCGCAGGGTAGTTAGCTACGCCCCTTTAGCGGCTGAACAGAATTAGCTAGAGGTGAGAATCGCAGCCGGGTAGCCGGACAGCACCGGGAACGAAGCGAATGCCACGCGGAACCGGAAACGTAGGGCGACCATGTCGCGTTCGGCCAGGTTGATACCTCCGACAGTCGCCTGGTCGAGCGCCTTCACCGCGAAGTCCTCACGAATACCAACCTTGTACTGCGTCGAATCAAGCGCAATAGCCTCAGTCGTACCAGCATTGGCAGCGACAAGTCGGTGGAGGTAGTTCACGGAGAGGCCGTAAAGCTGCGAGGCGTTACCCTGGGCGGACAGGCTATCCAGGTAGATAGGCGAACCGTTCTGGTCACGGAGGTCCCGGAATCGCGCCTTGAGTGAACGGATAGCAAGGATGGTGTCAACGTCGTAACCAGCGGCTTCGACCTTCGCCATGACACTATTAAGGTCGAGCGCAAGGTCGGTCTTAGTCGCAGCGCCGTCAACGATCTTCTGAGTAGCAGTGGTGGCCTTACCAACAATGTTGGCATCCGTCCAACTCGCTGGAGCGTTCGTACCGAAAAGCACAGCGTTATCGAGAGCAACCGCGAATGCCTCAGCAACGCGGGGCATGATCTGCGCCCAGAGGTCTGTATCCGCATCAGCAAGCAGGTTCTCGTGAATCGGTACGATGACCGCAAGCTCCTCAGCAGTCAGAGCCTTGTCAGTCCACGTCATGTTTGTAGTCGGCTTCGTGCCGGAAGCAGCCGACTGACCATCGGAGGTACCGTCAGTGACGAACGAAGCGGTAGGCAGGGTGCCGACAAGAGGCTGTCGGTAGACCTTCTTACTCATCGGAATGTTCTCGAAGGTAGAGAGGACAACCGACGAGGCCATAGCCGGGCCGAGAATGTCGGTAGCCTTCTGCTCCGTGAGCAGAGAGGCGGCATTGGCGCGGGTAGTCTCAGCCATAATTAGTTTCCTTTGATTTGGGTATGCAAAAAGGCGCCAATCGCTGTGATTAGCGCCTAGTGCCTTCTAAGTTGGATTTAGTTAAAGAGTGCCCGGAGGGCGGAGTTCGGGTCAGCTTTACCGGATTCCGGCTCGGCATTCACGGCTTGGCCGAAATTGAAAGGGACACCGGCAATTTCCTTGCGGTACCTCACGAGATCGGCTTCAATCTCGTCCTTGGTGGTGCCAACAAGGCGGTCAGCAGCCATAGGAAGACCAGCAGAGATCGCCACGTTGTAGCGGAGCAGCTTCAGCTGGGCAGCGTTGAGGTTCGACTCAAGCTCCGAGACCTTGGTGTTGTTGGCCTCTGCCGCTTCCAGAGCGGTCTTAGCCTCGTCACGAGCGGTTTCAGCCTCGCGGAGCCGACTGCGATAACCGGCAGACTCACTACGGAGCGTCTTTACGTAGTCCAGATCGAACAACGTCTTATTGTCCGCAGTCTTGCCCTCAGCAGGCTTTTCCTCCGGGGAATTCTGCTCGCTAAGCTCGCCGTTCTCAGTGTTTTCAGGCATAGTTGATGACTCCAGGTCAAGGTAATAAGGAGAGACTCACGCCAGGTGAGCCAATTTGAAAGTGAGCTAGGCTGCTCGAAGCATTGGGCCTAGTTCGTCATCGCTGTAGACGTCTACGCTGCCCTGTGGCATGTCCAGAATCGCCGTGGAATTCAAAGCGTTGGCGAAATCTGACGATGAATACACAGGTAGAACTGAGCAGCGGCATGATTTGTGAATGGGTAGTAGCTCAGCAATGTGGTACGTCTGTTGGCTTGCCAGTGCACAGAGCGGACAAGCACCGATATTTGCTACTCGCCGATAATTCTTGACACCGTTAGCTCGTAGTGATCTACGGGCTTGGTACCGAAACGCCAGACCCATATCCTCACCAACTAGGCTGAGGAGGCGGTTCTGACCTCGCTGGTTAGCTGTTGCCCACAAGGTTCCCGCTGCTAGTTCGGCCCACTGTTCGATGAACGGACGGCGGAATTCCTCATCAGGAGAGATACCGCGTAGCTCCGCAACATCAGTCGCACGAACTCCCGTAGGCTTCACGATATTGCCGTGAATCGCACTTAGTGACTGCGCTACGTAGACATCTGTCAGGTTCGCAATTTGGAGCTTGCCAGCCTCCACTAGCGGAGTGACTCGGTTGACCAAGGTGGCAACGTCGCGCTCGTTGTACGAACCTAGGTTCTGCCATGTCGCTGCAACGATATTCAGTACCTTGTTTTCGATCTTTGCCCGAACTTGCTCGTGATTAGATACGACAGACTGCACTACCTCTAGCTTCGTCATGCTGCCACCGGAGCAGTATTAGCTGGTGCCTGAGTCATAGACGCCACCAGGGCATCACTGACGCGGTCAGCCTCCATGCGCTGAATCTCAGTCGGCGTATAACCGAGGAGCTCCATACGAGCATTCCACGGCACACCGGCTGTTAGCTGCTTATTAGCTGCGTCGCTCAAGGCTGCCAGCGAGCGAGACTCCGGGTCTGCCCACATGACCTCAAGATCGGCCGCTTCTCTATTAGAACCGTTGAGTAGGTGAGCAAGATGCATCACCAATTCCCAGCTTTCGCCAAATTGCACGGCGTGCTCGCGAACCTTGGCTACCAAACCGGTTTCAGCGGACTTGAGAGCGTCTCCAGACGCATTGACGATGCTGTTAAGCAAGTAGTGTGGAGGAGTACGTGTGATAGCCGCGATGTCGCGGATATCCGCCTCAATACCCTTCATAATGTCCGAAGTAGAAGTCTGAGCGGATTGGAATACTTGCAGGTTGTCACCTTGCAAGAGCCACGCGACGCCGGGGTTTGATGGTAGCTCTGGAGCTATTGGGTCGCCGTTCTCGTCCTCTTCAAAGTCAAGATTCAGAATGGCTAGCTGTCGCCATGAGGCGAACTTTTCAGCGACGAGACGGTGCAGGAGCGACTGGTTCAAACGATTCTGGTTGTCAATAGCCGACTCGAACTCGCACGATGCACGGCCGAGGAGTCCCGGTCGGCAGGCGAATTCGACAACCGGTACCTCCGGATAGGTTGGGTTGACTTTCTGCTCTACGAAAGTCCACTTGGCTATCTCCCCAGGATTATAGAAGTTGCTGAGGAGGCCAAAGTCGGGAGCTTTTTCCCGCGAGCGAAAGTGCATCACGACTTCCGGCAGGTACAACCAAGCTTCAGCAAGCCCCGTAATAGGGTCAGTGATCAGCTTGAGGGCTGCCCGAGCCTCTCTAGGAGAGTCCGGATATGCCTCAGTGATGACATGCGCAGGATGCTCCGGGGTGATGAGGAGCTTGCCGTGCTTGCGGGGGTGCGGGCCTACGATGACGAATGAGCGTCGTAGGGTCAATGCCGTGCGGTGAGCCAGTACCTGGTTTGCGTTAAGCTGAGAACCATTCCAGATGGCCCACGATGCCTCATCACCAGTCTTGTCCTCAGGGCCGGCGCGGAAGCCTTGAACGCGCAGACGCTCCAGCGGCGCTTCAACAACCAGGGATAGGTAGTTTGAGCGGCTGAGCTTCTGAAACTCTCTGAACTTCCGCGAGTCCTCGTCGCTAGCCTCAGCTAGATCGTGATCACCGTCATAGAGGCGTTGCAGGTGCGCGATATCCGGCCTACGAGCAATAAGCCTCTTAGTAAGCCGTACTAGCCACCAGCCGGGGCTGTTTGGGGTATCAGTATCAAGCATGCTACCCCTTCCAGGGTGATCAGTATCGGCGCACAACCATCGCTTGGAATGCGCGGCGCTTCTTCTTGTCTTTAGGTCCGGCTGCGAGATATTCATTTCGCGCCAGGAGCGCTAGGACTGCGGCTATGGCGCCGTCGATCTTGTTGCGACTAGATGGGTGCTCCTTGCCGACAGCCATACCTTCACGGCGAGGACGGCGGCGAGCATTCAGCAAATGCCTGATAAGCACAGAGTCTTTGAGGATCTTTAGCCCACGGTCGATTACCGTCGTGTAAAAGGTGTCGAGAGCACGAGACATCAAAGTAGTTCTATTAGTCCACCAAGCGATAGCGGATTTTGGTCCGGCCGAAATTGCTAGGTCATCACCGAATTCGGCTTCCCAGGCAGCGATAGTGCTTTCCCAGTACGGAGGGTCAGCGAAGAAGGCGACAACGTCGTATGTCTTTCTGGCATGGTCGACTGCTGCGTCAACTTCCTCTGATGGGACTACCCAGTTTTCACCGATAGGTCCTTCAGGCTGCTCCCATACACCGAGCGGGAAGAGGAAGGCATCACTGATTCGACAGCCGACTAGCACCGTGGAGTCAGCAATACCGCCGTTAGCTCGTTTACGCGAACCGTCGAACCCGAGCGCGATCTTTTCACCGGGAGCGACAATCTCCTCTGCTGCTACGGATTCGATCTCGTAGGCAGTGAGCCAAGCGTCACTAGTAGAAGTCGGCTGGTTGAGAAAGTACCGACGTTGATCAGCAATAGCCCTACGACGATCAAAAAACGCCTTAGCGATGCGTGTAATGGGCATCCACTCGGCCGCGGGACCATAAGCCTCTGTTAGACCGGCGATAATCGAGTCGATATCAGCTACGTTGACATCAGGGTCTGCCTGCCGATGATCAAAGAGTAGGTTGTCAATCTTGGCCGTACCCTCAACGATGCGCCTAGCCTCGTCGTGGGCGAGTTCGCCTACGGAATTTTCGCCGGGCGCGTACATGGTCGTCGTGGAGAGCATCCACGGATCGGCTAGGAGTCGCTTATCCATGTTTCTTACGACGGTGTTGTACATTCGGTGTAGCTCAGGAGTGTTGTATAGGTGTACCTCATCGGCTACGGCGAAACTCTCTTTACCACCGTCTTTTGCCGCTGCGGACGCCGTAGACGGGCGAATCTCGCCTCCGTCAGGGTGGATGATCCCACCAAGCATGACGTTGCTAGCGGGGATCTCGTAGGCATCCAGCAGGGGCTGTGAGCCTGACCCCTCGCCGTTACCTCCGAGAATGTAATAGACCGTTGAGTAGGTATTGCCTACCTGTGACTCTTCCGTCGCGAGCAGGCGAATAAACGGTGAGGTAATCGGTCGGCCCATAGCCTCGCCAGGCTCATATTCGTATTGGAAATCACCTATGCGGAAGATTTCTCCTCCGCGTGCCCAGCCATCAAATCGACAGGGCCCGAGAAATTCGAATAGAACAAGGAATGCAGCAAGCTCAGACTTGGCGCGGCCTTTAGCTCGGGAGATCGTCTCAGAGTTATAGAGCCTCTTACCGGTCGTATCAAAGAGCATAGGTATCAGCAATGAATCCCGCAAATTCATCGTCTAGCGGTAGTGCTCCAGGAATATCTGGGTTCAGTGGTATACCTTGCACATCGCCAGGACCATGTACACAGAAGTATTCGATCCACGCGTTAGCAAGCCCACCAAGGCCCCGTAGACGATCATGTTCAGGGTGCTTTACCAGGAAACGCAAAATGAGCCTCCAGGGCTAAGCTGGAGGTCACCAGGACTTCCTTTTAGTCAGTGATAACTCGTCGCTTGCGTGTTGAATGAGCTATCGACACGACGTTGTCGCCTTGCTCCGTGACGGTCGCTATAGGGCGGTAGCGGATACGGAGCTTGCGGCGGTCCTCACTGGTCAGGCTTCTAGGTTGGCCTCACGTCGGCGAATCTCGGTGTTCTGCGCTGAGTTGGTACTGCGTTTATAGAATCCGTCTTTAAGAATTGCTAGATCTACGGCTGCGCGCCAATCTCCGGTAGTCCAGATAACACAGTGCGGCATCGTCCGTAGCTCGTCCCACCACTCAAGAGTAATAGGGTGCCAGCGGTAATCCATAGGGAGTTCATGTGCTCTACCAGCGAGGTAGGGCACATCGTCAACGTCGGTGTAGCCAGCGTTAGGTGTCCGACCGATTTTATTCGGATTCTGTGCTGGTCCAGGCAGTGCCACTATGCCTCATCATTGTGATTAGGAACAGCGTAGACGCCGTAAGCACTAGCCACCGAAATAATTACTGCAATCCACGGCGCCCAATTTTCAGGGAGCAAATTGCCGGCAGTAAGCGCTGAAACTGTCGTCACCAAAAAACCAACGGAGGCAACAGCAGCCTTGCGAAACTTGGCAATTTTCATTTTTGCCTCCCTGGCTAGTTTGTGAAGTAATTGCGTATTAGTATTTTCCGTTTAGACTTATGATACCTTGAATCGGGCATAAGCCGGAATAAATTTATTTAGGACATCTCGATTTTATTCGGTCATACTGAGGTTTGCAATCTGTACGCTTCGCGAAAGCCTGTCCTCACCGATATTCCTTCTTGCTGGTGAGTTGGGGTATACCCCCACCATCTACGTTAAACGGACATTACCAACTTGTGAAAATTAATATTCACATTTGCTTGAGTGAATCGAACTGGGTTGTGTAAATGTGGGATATTAATTTTCAACAATTGCCAGGGACGACTGACCGTAGGATGCATGTACGTCTCTATATTTATTTAGGGTAAGGGGAATTATTTTTCAGTTTGGCCGAAAAAATTTAAAATTGCTGCTCGAAAATAATTATTGGCTGAGTAATAATTAAAGTTGTGCTCGACTTGTGAATATTCACGGGCCATCAACGGTCAGCTGGGTGAACCTCTGCTGTCCGGTAGATGGATGGCAGCTTGGCTCGTGCCTCGTAGCCTTCTCTGCTGCTCTTCCTCCTGTGACAAGGAGTGCATAGTGCTTGCAGATTTTCTAGTGCGTGATTATCACCGGCAATAATATGATCTACTTGTGTAGCAGGAGCTCCACATATTTGGCAGGTTTTCTTGTCTCGCCGAAATACTTTGGTCCGTAGAGACTGCCAATTCTTTGGCAGCCTGTTCTTTCTCTCACCTGTCCACATATTTGTTCACCGTAGTAAGGGGCAGGGATTTTCCAGCACCGCCGAAAAAATTCGGCCTGACCCTGTTGAGGACCTCAGTACTGAGGGCATTGTTCAGGGGCGGCCATTGCGATGGGGTGTGCCTGGCACAGGTGGCGTCAGCAGTAGGACTCTACGTACTTCTTATTGCCAGGGGTATTAAGATCTACGTCTCTCAACTCGGCCAAATATTTCGGATAGGCTTTGCATGCCTTGGTGAATGCCGATTTGTTGTACTCGACTTCAATCAGGTTGTTGCCGTAGACGGAGGTGTAGTCCGGTGGTGTAGTCACAGGAGTCGGCGATGGCTTAGGTGAGGGCGTAGTCTGCTTAGGCGTTGAGTGGTGGTTGTGCTTTGAATGAGCCTCAGCGCTGGCCGAAAATACTGCGGGTGTCGTTAGGAGCAGGGCAAGGGCAGTACTAGCTACGAGTAGTTTATTCAAGTCAATCCCAGTCAATGATATGTCAATGCCCCGGCAATTAATAGCCTTGTTAGGTCAGCGATCCACCGTGGCGGTGTGATAATTCCTACGCATCGTGAGCGGCCTCAGCCTCGACCCGGACCGTGCTGGGAGGAGCAACACAGAATCAACGGGGAAGCTGAGGCCACTCGGTCTTAGTTAGAACTCGTAATCGCTGAGGGAGATGGGATAGCTTGCAGAGAAGCCGTTGGGTGCATACTCGTCGTAGTTGAATTCGTAGGACTCTTCCGGTTCGCCGAAATTGTTGTCGGCTCGGAGCATTATCATTTGATTCTGCATCGTCTGAATCGCTGTTAGCGTTTGGATCGTCTCCGTCAGGTGAGTCACTGTCGCTGCCCAGTTCGTCAGGGCTTCCTTGATCTGCCGAATTCTCTCCGTCACCATCCGCACCACTGCCTGGAACTTCGCCGCTAGGGAGGTCACTATCGTCTGGCTGCTCGTCTGATCCATCAGTCACTACTTCCTCCGTAGGGTTTTAAGCCCCGAGTACCCCGGTCGTGTGCTCGCTCTATGCACAGCACTAGCGTTGCCGGGGTACTCGGAAAATCAGCTAACGGGAGGACCTGCTCCCGCTTTCACTGTATACAATTACCCAGGTACTTTATTTGTCCCAGCTTATTTCAAAAGAAATATTCAGGCAAGCCACTTTGTGCGTAAACGCTCATTGCGTCCGGCGATACTGCTGCCAGCCGTGAGCTACCTGCATTTCGATAATTCCTTGCTTAGTCAGGCTCTCAGCAGCTTTACGAGTGTTCTGTGCTTTCGTAGTCTTATCCTGACAAGCTACTAGAGGTAGCCAGGATTTGGTGGCATGGGGGCGAATAGACTCACGGATGGAATCAATCGCTCCCTGAACCGCAGGCTCGTACGTCCTGAGGGTAGGAGTAATTTTGTACCGGCCATTTTTCATCCGGCGAATATTTAGGGAAGCTAGGTCGCAGCCTTCCATAATTGCTTCAAGCCGTGATACCTGCTCGTTCAGTCGCATTGTGTTATTGGCCACCAATCTTATTTAGTTCGATCACGTTAATGCGGTATTCCACGCGCTTGCCGTCAATCCGCTTCTCCACTAGGCGCTTACTTAGCAGGCTATCCAAGGCGGTGCGCCGTTTAGGTGACAGCGTTCTCTTTGCTATTGGAGTCCACGTGCTGGTAAGCATCTCCAGCACGGCCGATTCCGCCTCAGAGAAGGTAGGTGCCGTCTGAGCATCTACGGTGGCGTAGTACTCGCGAATGCGCGTTGACGTTTCATAGATGAGATGGGCTTGGGAATAATCCTCTTCGGTTATCTTGTACCAGGTGTTGTTGCGAATATTAGTGCCCTTGGCGAATCTGATAGCCATAGAAAGCCGGATCAGTAGGAATGACTTCTGTGAGTCCCGTTTGATGGCAGGGTTGAAGAGATCAGAGCCCATTGCCAATTGATACTCATTGGTAATGCGTTCGAGGTCACGGCCGAATCCCTCAAAGAATTCATATGAACGGTAGTCGGTAACTGTTTGAAAGATCGGAGCACCTGATTCTGTACTCTCAGCGGTGATTCCGCGATCAAAAGTGTTTTCTTCCGAACTAAAAGCTGCGGCGGGGCGTGGCAGAAGAGGTGCAGCAGTCGAGTAGGTGGCTTGGATGAGGACGAGACTCTGGCGACGTAGCGGTAGCGCTTCCGTCCACAAGAAGCGCTGTGAGGCACCGTTATTTCTCTTCAGGTAGTCGCCTACGTAGTCATGTTGGAACGCAAGCAGGAGGCCACCAGAGTAGGTGCGGCCAGGTACATATAGGCCGGAGGAGGTCTTCGTGATGGTACCCAGCGCCCCACAATTCAACCAATTAATGAGACCAGCCTCCAGGGTGGAGCCTTCGCGATTCATGCGCGCGAGCGTCTGGCTAGCTTCAGTATCTACTACAAACGCGCCGGACTTGAGTCGGGTACCTTTGGTGTCGCAGTAGAGGAGGGGCAAAGACTCGGCTGACACAAGGCCACCGTAGTATCTGACCTCATCGTGCTGGAGCCCTCCTACGTCCTTCATACGCTCTTCTAGTGCATCCTTACCACCACCAGTGTTGCCGACCAAGAAGGTAGCCAGCGTCGGATGAGCATTGCGGCCGTTGACTCGCACAATGTGATCCGGTGGTACCTGACTCATGATGAACGTCAGGTACGCCACGGTAAAGGAGAATGGATTTACACGGTAATCCAAAGCCTGTGCATGCAGCTTGGCAAACATAGGGTCGCGATACAAAGCGTCGGGAGCCTCCGCATACAACGCGCTCACCTTGAGTATAGCTGGATCGGTCAGACTAGGCTGTTCACTAGGGACGCTGTTCGCTACGGACAAAGAAAATACCTCAGCGAATGTTGACGTGTTGGTCAAGCGCCACGCGGTCAGATCATTTGCCGGGGGAGTGAGTATACCTACTGTCAAGCCGAGATCCTGCAACGCGGCCTGTAGTTCCGTTGCTGCCTCTTGGCCGACATTTCGAGCCTTTGTGGAGTCGTTATCGAAGGCAACGACTATAGGTCGTGCCTTGGCCCACACCTTGATAAGTTCTCGTTCCTCAGCCCGTAGCGTAGTGATACCGGCAGCTACAACAGTGTCAAAGCCAGCCACACACGACGTGAGCGCGTCTCTGGGTCCCTCAGTGATGACTAGAACATCGGAGGCCCGCTCAGCGGGCAGGTAACCACAGCCTAACCAGTTACCACTATCTGGGGTATTGAGGCTCCTCCATCCATACGCGCCGTTGTGCTGTGCACGTACCTGGCCGCCGATGGCTTGATACTGGTCATCAAAAAATGGGAATAGAATGCGCGGGCCGCGCCAGGTGCTGGAGGGTATCTCCTGCTGCGGAAGCACATAACCAACGCGTAGCTCCTCCAGTGTGGCGAGGTCGGCGCCAGTTTCAGCAAGGTAGTGCAGGAATCCCTCATGGTCCGACTGCCACTGCTCGGTAGCTGTCTTGGTGAAACTATCGAGGTCGGCACGCAAGGTTTCATGAGGAAGCACCCTAGGTATGCGCACGTGCTCAGCTGCCGTGGGTTCCGTGCCGTCATTGTCCAAGACGTAGTTGTGATCAGGGGCGAGGTCGGACTCGTCAAGTGATTCGAGGATTGCCGCGAGGATGTCGTGAAACGTGCTGTCGCACACGAAGCAGTGGAGCAGGAGCTTGCCGTTGTCACGACTAACGTGGAGCTTGCCGACTGAGCCGGTGTTGTGGCCCATAGGGCAGCGGGCTGTGGCCTTGTACTCGTCAATTGGGCTGACCTTTACATCATCCAGCAGGCTGAGCCAAGCGTTGAAGGTGCCAGGCTTGGTAAGGCGGGTCATAGGGACAGCACCCCAACCGGATTTAATCTGAGTGGGCCGGCGCGTAATACGAGGCATATTAGTACTTCTTTCATTTCGGATTGGTTGCTCGCTTCGTACGGCGAACTATTCAAGTAAAGCATTGTCATTGTAGAAAGTGTTAGTCAGGTCAAACGCTAACGGGGCCGCGGGTGGCCAAACCCTTGGCCCCGTTAACTAACCAATAACCGAAACGATGGTACGAAGCACCGTTGTATTTCTAGTGTAGTGAACGTCGGCGGGAAAGTAGTAATTCCCAAAGGCTCGGCGAAAGCTACACGTGGAGATGAAACCACGAGTTGAAAAGGTTGTCGCCTTAATTCCAGCGTTTTTGTGGCACCCTGCCGAATTGTAATGAAATTGTGAACGATTCGAAGCGGCTGGGCCGAAAATCACAGGTGATCCGGCATTAGTGAACATCTGGGCATAGCGGTCAGTGCCATGAACGTAGGGAAAACCGCAAAATCTCAAGTGTGATCGTGTGATCCGTGATCCGGTGAGACTTTGGCTGAAGGCTGAAAAAGCTAAAAGGAAGGGTGATATGTACTATTATATATATATTATATATATATATATTTTAATTATTTAATAGATCATTCACTCTGCTATGTTCGATTTTACCCCTGTACTCGATCACACGTGATCAGGTGATGCTCACACTTCTATGCCCCCGGAGACTCTGCCCACCCGGCTACCTGTCGATCACGGATCACGGATCACACTTGAGATTTTGTAATGAAAGTGTGAAAAATCAAAGTGGGTAAATTGGCTACCAAAGGGTCGCATCTCTTGTACGACCCGACACTTACACAGATAGTGCTGCCACGTCTTCCGTGAGGTGTACAGCAGCCCGAGCGAGGCTGAGTTCATAGACAACCTATGGATTCTGAAGGGACACGACGACGTTGGGCTGATGTTGGCCGAGTGCGCGGTAGAAGCCGGCACTCGGTCAGGTAGCCGACGCGCTGCTCTCCGCCAGGGGTCCGGACTAGCTCGGACCCCTTCTCCGCCACAGGCTGACGATCCTGTCGCGGAAACTTTTGCGGTTTGGCGAGGTATATAGGCTGTCTATGGATTTGACTGTGCCCGTTGACCAGTTGTGCCTTTACAAGGCCGATTCAACGCGATGAAAGTTTCTACCCATGTGAGGGTATGGGTAAGAGGGTTTTAGTGCGTCTATGTGGGCCAGGAAAGGCCGCGCGGGGCGCGGTACGAGTCCCCATGGCCAGGCGGAGAGTACGGCGGGGCGCCGCAAGGCGGGTACCGCCAGCTACGCAGCCGAGCGAGGGTACCTAGGAGCTAGTAGGTGCGCCGGAACGGCGTAGCTACGCAGCCAGGCTAGGGAGGTACCTACCTAGCTTGGATAGCTTTCCTAGCGCTGTAGGGCATGTAGGACGTAAGGACGTAGGACAGTACTTCTGACAAACTCACGAAGAGAAAACGTACAAAATTCTCTTACGTGATGACACTTTTTTTTAATTTATATATATATATAATACTTTGACCGATTCCATTTTTGGGTGTGAGGCGACTTTTTTAGGACAGTCTGCCTCTGCGCGTTGTACGTGTCCTACGTCCTACGTCCTACAAGCCCTGCCGCTAGTGGGGTAAATCGGCCAGTGGGGGCGTGAGTCAGATCGACACCTCTGCGCCGTCAACTACTCGTTGCTGTGGCCGAACTTGGATTGCGGTCATGTGAGGTAACACGGTTTTACCCCAACATCCGCCAGCCGGAAGTTGAGAAGTGGCGAACCCTCGACGGTAGCTAGGGTTCAGCCGAAATCGGCCAAGCTTAAAGATTCTCCCCGGATCCCGGAATAGTTGCCGGTAGAAGAAAACAAAGAAGCCCCCGCCAAGATGACGAGGGCTTCTAAGTGCTGGTGTCCGCCAGACGGATATCAGGTGCGGCGGTCAGCCTCCACAGGCTTGACCGTGGAGGGGATAGGCTTCTCTACGACCTTACGGGGACGACCACGTCGCTTAGGAGCAGGAGCTTCCGGTGCTGGAGTCTCAGCCATAGGCTCTCTGTAGGTGGCCTGATTGGATTGGCTTTTGTTGTTCGGCCAATTTTCCGGGGGGTCACACTGTATACGCATGAGTTTGATCTAACAGTGTCTGCTATAAATCCTGCCTCTCTAAGTTTTTGGATATTCCGGCTAACGGTAGCGGCGTCGGAATATCCGCACGCTATACGTAGCTCCTCCGCACTGAGCGCGCAGAATCCTTTAGCATCCACCTGATTGCAGATAACGATTAGGAGGCACTTAGCCGCAGGTGCAAGTACATCCTTGGAGTCATAGGCTAGTGCCTGTTCGAGCATCATTTCTTGAACGGTGCAGCTTTACCCGGCCAATTGTGGGGATCATTGACACGGTAGCACTTAGCTTTACTCTTGATGCCGTGTCGGCGTACCTCTTCCGGGGACAGTTCAGTGATATAGCCGTGATGGATAAGGAACTGCACATGGCGGTAGACAGTGCTCTTAGATATCCTATGGAGCCGAGCTACCAAGTTTTGCGTGGACTCATAGTAAAGAGAAGTTTTCTCATCGGCCCGAAAGCAAATTCGGCCTAGTACTGACCAAGCCTTTTCCGGACAGTCCAGAGAAAACGTATGGTCGTAATAACGGTTCATTAGAGTCGAAGACATAGAATCACATTCTCTTTTTGCTAGTTGTTGTTGTCTCCCGTCCTACTGGGATATTGAAAGTAAATCAGGGTAAAGCCGAAAAGTATTAGTTGTTGTCTTGGTCGATAGCCGGTCCTCCGGAGGCCAATCCATTGGGCCGGCTATCTCAACAACCAACAAAGGGTGGTAGGAACACCCGTCCTTCTAGTGTCGCGCTCCCTTGAGCGTTTTTTGCGTGAGGCCGCAAAGCGGACAAGACTCAAACCGACATCCTCGGTACTGAGGTCTGGCGAAGCGCGAAAGACCTCCCGGCGTTCCGGAAAGTGTAAGGACCCCGTCTAACAGCCTCATTTTGGGTTGCGTAAGCGCGATACGCGGCCTTAAACCCCTCTACCCATACCTGTACTAGGGTACGAGTTTTCATCGCCTTAAAACCCTGTTCTAGCCGCGCGGGGCGCGGTACGAGTCCCCATGACCAGGCGGAGAGTACGGCGGACCGCCGCAAGGCGAGTACCGCCAGCTACCTCACCCAGCCGAGGCGGCGTAGCTCACGCAGCCAGGCGAGGGTACCTAGGAGCTAGTAGGTGCGCCGGAACGGCGTAGCTACGCAGCCAGGCGGAGGTGCCTACCTAGCTTGGATAGCTTTCCTAGCTTGGATAGCTTCCCCGACTTTGTTAGCTAACCCTAACTTTCCATAACTGGTTAGGTCTGCCTGGTGGTTTTTGAGATTTTGATTTTGGGAGGATCGCGCTACGCGCGTATCAACTTAATATCCAAAATCATATAACCTAATATTGGTGGTCACCTACTGAGAAAATGGTTTCCCAACTACTGGGAAACCGCGTTCCCACCTACTGGGAAACTGAATTCCCACCTACTGGGTCGTTGGCGGCATAGTGGCTGTACTCTACTCGGACTATTAGTGCATACGGGTAGATAAGGGATGCCCGTTATGTCTCCTCAATGATTTAAAGTCAATTCTCATGACTTTAAGTCATGTCATAGAAATTGATTTAAAGTCAATTCTCATGACTTTAAATCATTGAGGAGACATAACGGTCATCAAATTCCTTCCCAATTGCCAATTTGATAGTTTCACGTGATGACCAAAATTGCTAACAATATCGGCAAACACAACAAATGTGACACTGACAGTAGATGGCACGCCAAAGCCCCCCCGCCTCGGTAGACGGAGGGCTGTTGGGGATCGCAGTTCATTGCGACGAGGTATGCCGCGAAGCGAGAGAGCGGGCGGACCGCTAGCAGCGACTTTCCAGGATCCCGGAAAGTGCTTGCCAAGGTCGTAGCCGGCATTCTCGGCCACCGGCCGTTTGAAGGGTGTGAGTCTGACTCACACTCCCATCGAGGCTGTCGAGGATGGGGTACGCCAGACGTACCCCACCGATTGAGTCAAGTTTAATACCCACTAGTAAAGCAAAAACTTGAAGCGCTACTTACAGAATCGATCCACGGATCTCCACTGTTATTCTTTAGGCCAATATAAGCGTTGTATGCACCAGCGCTCTCTGGCATGCTGATATTTTTGGCAAAGACTACGCGAAGATCTGACATTGTCGAAATGTACGTTAGCTCCGTGTAATAGGGAACGCCATCTTCCTTCGCTAGGCTGCCTACGACACCAACTTGAGCATTAATACCTTGGCAAAAATCTGAGTCGCTACCATTACCGATATCTGGCTTATACGTGGGATGCGGGGTAGACGATGTGGCAGAGCCGCCGAATAGCATCACAGCTACGATGGACGTACCGAGCAGAGCAATAACAGCGCCAACAATAGCCATCAGCCACACGGGGCTGGGCTTTTGGGGAGGCGGGGGTACTTGGTTGAGCATGTTGTCGGACTGGGATGTGGTGGGGTACGACATTGTTTTACTCCTGGGTCTTTTGGTACATTACTGCTTGGTGTTTTGTTTGGTCAGCCGAATTGGCGATCCCGGTAGTGGGGTCAGTTGTCGACAGATCTTTGCGGAGACTTTAGTTGCTTCCCGTGCGTACCCCCATGCGGAGCAGTGTCTGTGGCCTAGGAATACGGCATGCCGCCGACTGGGCGAATCTTGGCAACAAAGTTTGTACGGACTTGTCTTAGTTTGTATGGAATGTGAACGGACAATTATAGTCCGCTAGCGAACTTGCAACTTCCCTAGCGCTAGCATGCTCGGCTTTGCTTTCGTTCGTCGCCGCAAATCGCGGCCTAACGATAGGAGCTAGAACCGATGTCCCACACTGACAGTGCCTCCACCCGCGAGTTCCTCAACGACAACGACATCCTCGCGGTTGGGTATCGCGTGGATGAGTACAGCGACATCAACCACTACATTGAGGCTGCCTTCGAGGTTGGTCAGACGCGGCTCGACTTCTCGGTGCTCGCCGCCGGTACGCATGAGGAGTTCGAGACCGAGATCGACAAGCACATTGTCGTGTCCGAGAAAGTCCAGCGTGTTCTCGGTGAGATGGTTGATGAGCTTTACCGTGCTAAGGCTCGGGCTGAGGTCAAAGAGGAACTCCGCCAGGCTGCCTAGTTTTCGTCGTCCTACGAAATAGGTAAAGAGCCCCCTAGCTACATAAGGCCGTGGGCTCTTTACTTGTCCTACCCTCCCCGCACCTACCAGGTAGGTACCTTAGATCGTCCTGCATTGTCAGTGCTGGGACTAGAAGACCGTAGATAGCCTCTGTAAGCCTTTCCCTGCCACCATAGACGCGAGAAAAGCCCTCCCAGGTTCTAGGGCTAGGGGGCTCTTCGTTCGTTCGTTAAATCGACTATGGGACGGCTCTATGGACGGGGTACACGCTGTCGTGTACCCCTGGCAGAGAAGGGGTCCGGACTAGTCCGGACCCCTGCGACTACTGCTTGAGCGCTGCCTCCAGAGCGTCGAGGATGGGGTGTGCCTGGCACAGGGCATCGTCAGCGAGGCCGGCATGTACGAGATCCTAGCCCAGCAGGCCGCCTAGGATATCTGCGGACGATTGATCGTCGTTGACCTGGTGGACGTAGCGGCTAGTCGTTGACAGGTCTTTGTGGCCAAGCCTGCCCATGACGGTTTTCACGTCCTCTCCACCGTCAATCAGCCACGACGCGCTTGTGTGCCGCATCTGGTAGGCGGTCGGCTCAAACGGTATCCCAGCGGCCTCTACAGCGGCTTTCCAGACGAGCCGCCACTGTTCCTTGCTCAGGTACGGCTGGCCGGTCTGAGTCTGCCTCTGAGCCGTAGAGCGAGCCCGCTTGCGCTCCCGCGCGTAATCACTCATAGCCTGCCGGCACCAGTCACAGCGGCACTGGGCTGTCGTGTAAGCGCTCACCGTGCCATGCGAGTACAACTGCTGGTTGTGCTCTACGCGTCCTAGTCCAGCCAGAATCTCGGGCGTGATCGGTGGCCGGTTCTTGGTCCTGCGGGTATGAGTCTGCTGCGGCAGCACGCGCTCCTTGCTGAACACAACAGCATCGGGGGATAGGTTCGTGACGAATACTTTCAGCGCAGCTAGGGTCGTAGCATCGACGGATACAGACCGAGAGTCGCCTGTTTTCGTGTACGGATTGACTAGGAACCGCTCGCCGGTACCAGACCACTTGACGCCAGCGTCTACGACAGCCTTGCAGAGTGAAATCCGCCCGATGCTGAAATCGATATCCGCCACAGTGAGAGCAGTCATCTCACCAAACCGAGCACCTGTAGCCACTACGGTGCGGGCAAATAGCTTGGCTGCCGCAGTAGGTAGAGCAGCGTGCAGTGCCTTGAACTGCTCAGGAGTCATCACCGTAATTGGCTTCCGTGATTTGCGGGGGATCTTGAGCTTCTCGACCGGGTTGTCCTGCCGGTATCCGTCGTCCCAAGCTGTCCGGAACAACGCACTCATTGTGGCTTTGGCATGGCCGACCATTGCGGGGGATACGTCCTTGTCTACCAAGTGAGCGATCAACAGGCGGCAAGCCTCGCGGTCGATCTCAGCTACCCGTCGGTGACCGAGTGCTGGCAGCACGTGCCGATCAAGTACCGAGCGGTAGCTCTTGCGGGTCGAAGGGCTCACCGGGTGGGTAGGCAGCCACGTCTCGGCGTACTCGCGCAGGGTCACCGTCGCCCGCTGCTGCGGCGTCACACCCGACCCGCTGAACCGCTCCTGCGCTTCAGCTACCCGCCGAGCCTCATCCTCGCTGCTGTAGGTGCCCGCACTGCGGCGCTTGTTCTGGCTGTCTCGGTAGTAGGCAGTCCAACGACCCGGACTCTGCTGAACGACATACGCCATGGCTTCCCCTTGTTCACCCTGTCGGACGGAGTTTGAGGTTCAAATCGTAGTGACGGAGTTAGTGACAGAGACAGTCTATCGGAATATCAGGACACACACGGCCACTAGTTTAAAAAGAGTTGCTACCGTGCTCAGGATGAGCCTGTTCGATAGTGACGGGAGTAACTACTCTGAGACACAATTCGGGACTGTTAATCGAACGGTTATAGGTTCAAGTCCTATCGCGGGAGCCAGTGAGACGAGCCCCTGACCTGCGGAAACGCAAGCCAGGGGCTTTCTGTTTCCCCGCCCGTGCAACATACGTGCAACTGGCGGTCCCGGAAGCGAAACCTCATGAGCAACATGCTCACCTGCCAGATCACCCGGTGTGAGTCGCCGTCGCGTGGACGGTCGTGACAACCGGTCACCCGAACGGCGATATCGCTGCCGCTTGCTTCACCGAGCCCGTGGAGGTGCCAGCCGGCGATCTGTCATCGGAGCGTAGGCCTATGAACCAAAAGGAGCCCCCGGCGAGAGTCGGGTCGCCGGGGCTCTGTCGCACCCTCCGGCAGGCGGAGGTCGAGAACTCGCTCGGCCAGATGCTCATCCCTGCAGAGATGGTGTATTCGCCACGCTTGCCTGCGGGCTCGATGCACCCCTTCGGCGAGCGTGAACTATGTGCCATCTCTGGACGACCGAGCTGCCGGGCGGCCGAGGGAATCGGTGCTCGTTCCGGGACGCCAGCGCCAGACATGTCGAGTCCGGTCCCTACCGACCCTTCACAGGTCACCCGGTGAGGCCGCGTAGCTAAAAGTCCACAATTTCCGCGTCTGAAGTGGCCCAGTCCCTCTTTGCCAGGCTGGTTGTGAGTCATTCATGATCAGCGAGGGAGTTGGCGGGTATGTCGATCAGTCCGGGGTTCACGACGGAGCAGATCCGGGAGTTCGTGCATCGGTATGAGATCCAGCCGTATGGGCAGAAGGCGTTCTGGCTTGAGGAGCAGGGGGTCTCGTATGACCGTCTCCGGCGGTGGCGATCGGCGGTGTTCGATGGAGATCTCGACCGCGGATTGATCCCGCGAGAAGGTGGTGTAGTGATCCCGGCAGAGAAGCGGGCCGGCATCGAGCGCCAGCGCGCCCGTGAGCGCGCCGCGCAAGAGGCAGAGGTCGCCCGCCTGACTGCCCGCGTGCGTGAGCTCGAGCAGACCAACGAGGCCCTGGGAAAAGCTATCGGGCTCTTGCATCAGATGAGCGAGCAAGAGCCCGCCGCGACCCAGACGACGACCACTCCGTCCGATTCCTCGACGCCGAGAACGACCTCGTCAGGCAGCTGAGCGCGATCATCGGATCGCAGCGTCGCGCGCTCGAGATCGCCGGTATCGCCCGATCGACATGGCAGTATCGGACGCGTCCTCGGGAGCGGGTCGCGGCCCCGATCCCGCAGAAGCAGCGGGCATACCCGTCTCGGATCAGTGAGACCGACCGCACCGTGGTCGCGGAGAGGATAACCGCGGGCTGGGCCCAAGGGCACGCTGTCGACCACTCGTTCGCGGTCGCGTGGGACGACGGGGTGATGCTCGCCTCACGCCGCACGTGGTGGCGCATCGCTGCCGAGATCGAAGACCAGTCCGCTCGCCCCGTCGCGCCCACCCGGCGCAGCAACAGCAACCGGACGCCACGCGCGGTGCCCGTGCTGGAAGCGACCCGTCCCGGACAGGTCTGGAGCTGGGACATCACTGACCTGCGCACCCCGTGGCGCGGGGTCGCGTTCAAGGCATACTCGATCATCGACATCTTCTCCCGCAAGCTCGTCGCCTGCCGTGTCGAGGAACGCGAGGTCGACGACCTCGCAGTCGAGATGTTCGAGGACGCGTTCGCCCGGCACGCGATCCCCGACGCGATCCACGCTGACTGCGGCCCAGCGATGAGGTCCGGAGCGCTCAAAGACCTCCTCGGCGACCTCGGCGTCACACAGACACACAACCGGCCCCGGGTCAGCAACGACAACCCATTCTCCGAGTCCGAGTTCCGCACGATGAAGTATCGCCCCAACTATCCCGGCACGTTCGCGACCCTCGACGAGGCCCGCGCCTACCTCGACTGGTACACGCCCTGGTACAACCAGCACCACAAGCACTCCGGGATCGCCTTGTTCAGCCCGGACGAGGTCCACGACGGCACCTGGCGTCACACCTGGGCGCGGCGGAACACGATCCAGCAGGCGTACTACGCCGAGCACCCTGAGCGATTCCGCCGCCCGCCTCACACCCCCGCGCCGGTCCGACACCGTCGGAATCAACCTCCCCAAACACCCCGAGAACGCGAAAGCCAAGCCCGAACGACTCCAGGCAGCTTGACATAGCCCGAGTGACAGACTTCTGATGCAGTTCAACAACAAGACGCCTGACAGTGCCAACCGCGGCGGATACACCGCGAACGGCACCACGCAACGACTCCAAACCCTGCTTCGGCGCTTAACTCGGTGCCAACCGCGGCGGATTCACCGCGCATGGCACCACCGAATGACCTCAAGCCCAGTTTCGGCGCTCAACTCGGTGCCAACCGCGGCGGATACAACGCGAACGGCACCATCCAACGGACCCCAACCCCCAGTTCCGGCACTCAACCCGGTGCCAACCGCGGCAACTTCACCGCGAACGGCACCATCCAACAACGACCTCGGATCGTGAGGCGTCGAGTCCGGCTTCGGCACGGCCGTGAAAGGGCCGGTTTCTGACGCTACGGCGATGCCCCGCCGGACGGGGCATTGCCAAAGCGCAGGAAAAGCTCCCCTGCCTGCGACTGTCGAAATCGTCTTTTGCAGAAGACTCGGACAGCCTGGCGCTTTCCAACACCAGGCTCCGTCCGCCTGCCCTCGTCCGCCTGTCGCCCGGCTTCGCCCGACTAACTGACGACATTGCCTACAGGAGAGGGCCCCGGCCCGAGCGGGCAAGAGACGATCGGGTTTCGGCATGCGCCGTCGGCGAGCCTGTGTCAGGCTCAGGGAACGGCGCTGTGGAGTGAACCCCAGTGACCGACACCCATGTGGCACACGATTCCGTTGCTCACGAACTTGCCTGCGGAGATGCGTCAGCCACATAAGCAGCCTGCGTCGACCCGAGGCAGCGTCTTGTGTTCGGGTAGGCACCGAGGGCCCTGGTTACCGGAGACCTGGCTCGCGGGCGCGTCGCGGTCCTGTCCGAAGGAGATCGGGTATGAGTCGTCAATCCGCACCGGCCGCTTCGGTGCGGCGCTGCATTCTGGCGCCCCGCAGCGAAGTCTGGGCCGTGCTTGCCGACGGTTGGGTCTACCCCGGCTGGGTCGTTGGCGCAAGCCGCATGCGAGCCGTCGCCGCGGACTATCCGGCGGTCGGCTCCGCTCTACATCACTCGGTCGGCAGTTGGCCGGCACTGCTGGACGACGAGACGCGCGTCGTGGAGTGTGAGGAAGGCCGCCGGCTCGTTCTGGAGGCCAAGGCTCGTCCAGCCGGGACTGCCTGGGTCACGCTGGAACTAAGCGATGCCGCCGGCGGCAGTACCGATGTCGAGATGCGCGAAGACGTCTCAGGTGGGCCAGGGTTGCTGATGCCGAAACCGGTTCGACAGGCCCTGATCGTGAAACGGAACACCGAAACTCTGCTGCGACTGGCCTTGCTGGTTGAGCGTGCCACGGCACCGGCGTCCAGCGCGGTCGGGTGAGTTCGGTGGCTACGACGCCGGCCGGAACAAGCGGACAGGTCGATGCCGTGATCATCGGGGCCGGTCATCACGGCCTCGTCGCTGCCGCCCGACTTGCTGACGCCGGTTGGGACGTCTTGGTGCTCGAGTGCCGGGATGTGGTGGGCGGGGCCGTCTCCTCGGTGCGGCGCCCAGGTCATCTTGCCGACCACTGCAGCGCATTTCACCCCTTGGCCGTGGCCAGCCCGGCGATCTCCGGACTCGGTTTGGCCGATCACGGTCTGCGGTGGGCGCGCCAGGACCGCACCCTCGCCCACGTGACGCGTGCCGGCAGGCACGACGGTGACGCCGTCGTGTTTCGGGACCCGTCCGCAACCGCGGCGGTGCTTGAGGCAGACCACGTCGGCGATGGAGCCACCTGGTTGCGGTTGGTCGAGGACTACCAGGCTATCCGTGAGCCCCTGCTCGCAGCCCTGCTCACCCAGTGGCCACCAGCGACGACCGGACTGCGCCTGGCCCACCGGCTTGGGGTCGGGGGCCTAGTCGATTTCACTCGGTTTGCGTTGTTATCGGTGAATCGGATGGGCACGGAGCTGTTCAAGGGCAGACTCGGCCGGGACATCCTGGCCGGTAACGCGATGCACGCCGACATCCCCCCGGACGCAGCCGGTAGTGGGATCTACGGCTGGCTCATGACGATGCTGGCCCAAGACGTCGGCTTCCCCGCCCCTGTCGGCGGGGCGCAGACCCTGGCCGAGGCGTTGCGTCGCCGCGCCGAGTCCGCTGGCGCCCAGGTCCGGACCGGCGTGCGGGTGGACGGAATCGAGGTGCGCGGGGGCCGGGCCCGGGCGATCCGCACAGCCGACGGCGGATGCGTCAGGGTTCGCCGGGCCGTCATTGCCGACACCAGCGCACCGGCCCTGTACAACGAACTCCTTCCAGAGTCCGCGATCCCCGCAGGCCTGCGGATGCGGCTGAACCGGTTCGCTTGGGACGCGCCCACCATCAAGCTGAACTATCTGCTCAGCGCTGCGATGCCGTGGCGTTCGGAGGCCGCGCGGGGAGCCAGCGTCGTCCATGTCGGCCCGGACGCGGCCACCATGCCCCTCTGGTCGGCCGCGCTCACTAGCGGGTCCGTGCCGGAGCACCCGTTCCTGCTCGTCGGCCAGATGACCACCACAGACCCGTCCCGGTCAGCACCGGGAACCGAATCCATGTGGGTCTACGGCCACCTGCCGCGAGATGGGCAGCCCCAGGCCCATGTTCCGACCTTTCTAGAGACGGCCCGCGCCCAGCTCGACGACTTCGCCCCCGGCTGGCGGGATCTCATCGATGACGAGTTCATACAAACCCCCGCCGCTCTGGAGGCGAGTGATCCCAACCTCGTCCAAGGATCCATCGCCGGCGGCACCATGCAGTTGTTCCAGCAAGCGATGTGGCGGCCGGTGTCAGGGTTGGGTGGCCCGCGAACGCACATCCGGGGCCTCTACCTGGGCAGTGCGGCTATCCATCCCGGAGGCGGAGTCCATGGCGCATGCGGTGCGATCGCCGCCACCACCGCACTCAAGGACGCGGGAGCCTACGGAAGGGCCCGCGGTCGGGTTCTGACCACCGCGGTCCGCCGGGTCACCTCCCGATCACCGACCTTCTGACCCGCCCGGCCCCTGCCATAGTCCGGGGGACTTGGCCGCTCGTCTAGCGACAACAGCGCGAGGGTCCTTTGGCAGGGCGACTTATCGCATTGATGCCCTGAGCAGGTCGGGCTTCCCGCGCGCTGTGGCGATGCCCCGTCGGGTGGGGCAGTGTCATAGCGCGGTGAAGGCCGGACGATCCGCGCGGGCCCATGACAGCCCGCCTCACGGGTTGCGGGTAGGGTGCACCCATCGCTGGGCTCCCCAGCGGCAGTTGTTCTCGGAGTGCCCCGACGACGTGGCAGGCCTTTTGCCCTGGAGGTCCTGCGCATGACGATCAAGGTTGCCCTCGAACACCGCACGACGTACAGCTTCGATCGTCCGGTCAAGCTGGGCCCGCACGTGGTGAGATTGCGTCCGGCTCCGCACTGCCGCACACCGATCGAGGCGTACGCGTTGCAGGTGAGCCCGGCCGAGCACTTCATCAACTGGCAGCAGGATCCGTTCGGCAACTATCTCGCCCGCCTGGTCTTCCCCGAGAAGGCCGACAAGCTTGAGATCACGGTCGGCCTGGTGGCCGACCTAGAGGTCATCAACCCCTTCGACTTTTTCGTCGAGGAGTACGCCGAGCGGTTCCCGTTCGGCTATCCCAACCTGCTGAAGGCAGATCTGGAGCCGTACCTCGCGCCGATCGGAGAAGGGCCCGACGGCGCCATGGGGCCGGCGCTGCGAGCGTGGATCGGCGAACTTCCACCGCTGCCCGATGGCGGCGTGACCATCGTCGACTTCCTGGTTCAGCTCAACGGCGCGGTCAACGCCGCCGTGGGTTATTCGGTGCGGATGGAGCCCGGCGTTCAGACACCCGACGAGACCCTCACCCGGGCAATCGGCTCCTGCCGCGACTCGGCCTGGCTGCTGGTGGCCGTGCTGCGGCACTACGGCCTGGCGACCCGGTTCGTGTCGGGCTATCTGGTGCAGCTGGCCTCGGATGTCAAAAGCCTCGACGGGCCGAGCGGTCCGGAGCAGGACTTCACCGACCTGCACGCCTGGGCCGAGGTCTACATTCCCGGCGCCGGTTGGATCGGCCTCGACCCCACGTCGGCGCTGTTCGCGGGAGAGGGCCACATCCCCCTGGCGGCCACCCCGCACCCGGTCGGCTCGGCGCCCATCACCGGTGCCATCGATCCCTGCGAGGTGACGTTCGACTTCTCCAACACCGTCACGCGCTTTCATGAAGACCCCCGGGTCACCCTGCCCTACACCCCTGAGCAGGTGGCTCATCTCGACCGACTGGGTATGCAGGTCGACGAGCGGCTCGCCGCCGCGGGCCTCGCCCTCACGATGGGTGGCGAGCCCACCTTCGTCTCCATCGACGACTACGAGTCGCCGGAGTGGACGACGGAGGCAGACGGTGCCGACAAGCGCCGTCGCGCAGGCAATCTCGTGCAGATGCTCAAGGCCAGGTACGCCGCCGACGGGTTGCTGCAGCACTCCCAGGGCAAGTGGTATCCCGGTGAGCCGTTGCCTCGCTGGCAGTTGGCTCTTACCTGGCGCAAAGACGGAGTGCCGTTGTGGCGCAGTCCCGATCTGCTCGCCGACCCGCTCGACGAGAGCGCCGCTTATCCGGATGCCGACCGACGTGCCGAGGCCCTCGCCCGTGCCATCACGGCCGCCTTCCGGCTGCCGGCCAGCCACGCCAATCCCTGTTACGAGGACCCGCTTGCCGCGTTGGCGACAGCTATCGCCGAACCGGAAGGTCCGGAGATTCGGGAGGCGAGCCGTCCCGACCCGGGGTTGGTGGCCGAGCTCGACGCCGATGCCGGGGCACCAGTGGCCTGGGCACTGCCGATCTCGCCCCACAACCCACTGGAGGGCGGCGCTGAGGAGGGCGCGCCCTGGGTCTCACCCGTGTGGCGGACCCGTCGCGGCAGGATCGTGCTCATTCCCGGCACCTCGCCGGCCGGTCTGCGGCTACCGCTGGGATCCGTGACCTGGACGCCACCCGATGTGGCCGTGCAAGAGTCGTACGTCGAAGCCGGCCCGGCATTGCCGGAGGATCTCGAAAATCCCACGGCCATACCGATTCCCGCAGCGGACGCGATCGCCCAGACCGCGCTCGTGGTGGAGGCTCGCAACGGGTTCGTGCACGTCTTCCTACCGCCCATCGAGCGGCTGGAGGACTTCGTGGCACTGGTGCAGATGGTGGAATCGACGGCCGCCCGGCAAGGCACGACAGTCGTCGTAGAGGGCTACAACGCACCTCCCGACCCGCGGCTGAATACGCTCATGGTCACCCCCGACCCGGGCGTGATCGAGGTCAACGTACAACCCACCTCGAACTGGCAGGAGCTCGCCGACCTGACCCGGCAGCTCTACCGGATCGCGCGCGAAGAACGGCTCGGCACAGAGACTTTCGGTCTCGACGGCCGGCACTCCGGCACCGGCGGTGGCAACCACATCACGCTCGGCGGAGCTGAGCCGGCCAGCTCGCCGATGCTGCTGCGCCCCGACCTGCTGGTCAGCATGGTCACCTTCTGGCAGCGACATCCGTCGCTGTCGTACCTCTTCTCCGGTCGGTTCATCGGCCCGACCTCGCAAGCGCCGCGAGTCGACGAGGGCCGGCACGAGACGCTCTACGAACTCGAGATCGCCTTCGCCCAGATCGAAGCACTCAGCGACACCGAGGAGAAACGGCTGTGGGCCGTCGATCGGGCCCTGCGGCACCTGCTCACCGACATCACGGGCAACACGCACCGCGCCGAGTTCTGCATCGACAAGCTGTACAGCCCGGACGGCCCACGCGGACGCCTGGGCCTGGTGGAACTGCGCGGCTTCGAGATGCCTCCGCATCCAGACATGGCTCTTGTGCAGGCGCTGCTGGTGCGGGCACTGGTGGCCCGCTTCGCCGAGAACCCTTACTCCGCACCGCTGATCAGGTGGGGTTCACGACTACATGAGCGCTATCTGTTGCCGCATTTCGTGGCGGCCGACCTCCTGCTTGTGGTGGCCGATCTCCGCGCGCACGGCTTCGACGTCGACCTGCGATGGTTTGAGCCGTATCTGGAGTTCCGCTTCCCGAGGTACGGCACCACCGCCGTCGACGGCGTCGAACTCGAGCTCCGGGCCGCCATCGAGCCCTGGTATGTGCTGGGGGAGGAAAGCAGCGCCGGCGGCACGGCGCGCTACGTCGACTCCTCCGTCGAACGGCTGCAGGTGCGCGCCAGGGGTCTCCAGGCGGACCGGCACCTGATCACCTGCAACGGCGTGCCCGTGCCCATGACGGCCACCGGCTCACCGGGCGAGTACGTGGCGGGGGTGCGCTACAAGGCGTGGCAGCCGCCCTCGGGCCTGCATCCGATGCTCGAGGTGGACTCACCCCTGACGTTCGAGGTGATCGACCGGCAGAACGCACTCTCACTCGGGGGTGCCACCTACCACGTGCACCACCCGGGCGGGCGCAGTTATGACGCGCCGCCGGTCAACGCAGTGGAGGCCGAGGCGCGGCGCTCCCGGCGCTTCGAGGCTCTCGGCCATACGGTAGGACGCGTGGACATCGATGCCCTCGAGGCGCGGCAGACGTGGCACGACGTAGGATCGCCCGACTATCCGCTGACTCTCGATCTGCGCTACCAGGTGCCCCGGCGGTGGGGCCGCGCGTGAAGGCAGGAGCATTTTGACGCTGTTGGGCCACTACCGCGACAGCGCGCCCCCGGTGGGTGAACGGTTCGACGAACTCACAGGCACCGACGGCACGATTCGCGATGGCTGGGCCTGGCTCGACGGGTTGGTAGAGCTCGACGTGGCCGAGCTCGACCGTGCCCGCGGCGAGGTGTCACGGCTGCTGGCCGACCACGGCGTGACGTACACGCCCAGCCCTGCAGGATCGGTGTCGCTGGTCGACGATCGGCCCGACCGATCGGCGCTCACCTCGTCGACCAACTGGCGCCTCGACGCCGTGCCGCTCGTGCTCGACGACCGGGAATTCGCCGATCTCGAGGCCGGGCTGGTGCAGCGGGCACAGGTGCTCGAGGCCGTGCTCGCCGACCTGTACGGGCCTCGTCGGCTGCTCGCCTCCGGGTTGCTGCCGGCCGCGGCGTTCTTCGATCACGACGAATACCTGCGTCCGCTCGTGGGTTCGGGAACACCGCGGATGTTCATGACCGGACTCGACCTCGGCCGCGACCGGTCAGGTCGCTGGACGGCCCTGTCCGACCGCACCCAGGCACCCTCCGGCGCGGGCTATGCCATGCAGAACCGGCGGGTGCTCTCCCGAGTCCTGCCCGACCTGTTCCATCGAGCCAAGCTCGCCCGGCTCACCCCCTTCTTCAACGCCATGCGAGTGGCGCTCATGGAGTCGGCACCCCAGCAGGTCGAAGATCCGTGCGTGGTGCTGTTGAGCCCTGGCTCGCACTCCGAAACCGCTTACGACCAGGCGTTTCTCGCGTCCTTGCTCGGCTTTCCGCTGGTCGAGGGCTCAGACCTGGTGGTGCGCGACGGACGGGTCTGGATGCGGGTGCTCGACAAGCTCGAGCAGGTGGACGTGATCGTGCGGCGCGTCGACTCGACGTGGGTCGACTCGCTGGAACTGCGCCGGGGTTCGGAGCTCGGGGTCACCGGGCTCGTCGAATGCGTTCGCCGCGGCAGGGTCTCCGTGGTGAACGCCGTCGGCTCCGGTGTGCTGGAGAACCCGGCGTTGCTGCCGTACCTGCCACGGCTGTGTGAAGAGCTGCTCGGCGAGAGCCTGCGGCTGCCGTCGGTGGCCACCTGGTGGTGCGGCGACAAGGCGTCGTTGTCGCACGTGCGCGCCAATGTGGAGTCGATGGTGATCCGGGCCACGAGCAAGAGCGGGGGGCGCAGCGTGCGGGCGGCGGCCTTGAGCTCCGGACAGCTCGACACCCTGCTGCGCCGGGTTGCTGCGGCCCCGCATCAGTACGTGGGTCAGGAGCTGCTGGATCTGTCGGTGGCTCCCTCGGCCACCTCGAGCGGCATCGCGTCGCGCACGGTGGTGCTGCGATCGTTCTGCGTGCGACAGGGGGACGGCTTCGTGGCCATGGCGGGTGGACTGGCCAGCACCGGCCATCTGGACTCCCGCACCGGCGTTCTGCTCACGTCGGCCGACCGGGGCGCGAGCAAGGACGTCTGGGTGGTCAGCCGAGACCGGGCCCCGCGCCAGACGGTCACAGTCGGTGGCCGGTTCGACGCGCTGGCGTCGCCCTCACGTGCGAGCCTGGTGTCGGCAGGTCTCGTGCCGCGCGTCCTGAGCGACCTCTACTGGATGGGCCGCTACGCCGAGCGCGCCGAGGACCTGTTGCGGCTGCTGCTCGCCACGTCGGCCATCGCCACCGACCGACGCCTGGACGAGTCCGCGGCGCGCGCCTACTCGGTGGCCCTGACCTCGCTCACGCAGGTGAGCCGTTCTTATCCGGGCTTTCTGGCGGACGACGCCGTGCATGGCGAGGAACTGCGCGCCCTGCTGTTGAGCCGTACGCGGCCTGGTGCCGTGGCCGCGTCGGTGCTCTCGTTGCAACTCGCCGCCCAGGGTGTGCGCGACCAGCTGTCCGACGACGTCTGGATGGTGTTGGCGGGCATCGACCGCGCCATCGACGATCTTGCCCGCAGGCAGTCGTCCTCGTGGCCCGACCTGACGGCCACCGGTGAGCGGCTGCTCACCGGGCTGCTCGCCTTGGCGGGCATCGTGTCGGAGAACATGGTGCGCGACTCGGGCTGGTATCTGCTCGACTCCGGACGCGGGCTGGAGCGCGCGCTGCAGGTGCTGCGGCTGCTTGAGGTCACCCTGTGCCAGGAGCGTCCGCTCGAGGTCGATCGACAGGTCATCGACACCGTCCTGACGGCCTCGGAGTCGATCGTCACCTTCCGGCGCCGGCAGCGGGGCCGAATCGGTGTAGGTGCCGTGGTCGACCTGCTGGTGATCGACCCCGACAACCCGCGCTCGGTGGCCTATCAGCTGCAGCGCGTGTTCGCCGACCTGCTCAAGATCCCCAATGCGAGCATGCGGGTGGCTCCGATCAGGTTGCTCGATGAGCTCGTGGTGCGAGTGGGCTCACTTGACCCGGTGGCCTTGGCCACCCCCACACAGGGCTTTCGACACGAACTCGCTCGAGAGCTCGCGCACCTGCAGAGCAGCCTGCGAGAGCTCTCGGACGAGATCCACACCCAGTGGCAGCAGCTGCCTCCGGCACCCAAACAGCTTCCACCGCAATACGCCTCGGCTCTCCCTTCGGGCTGGCGTGGGCCCGGCCCGCTCGACCTACCCGGCACGGATCACGGTGGACGCGCATGAGGTATCGCATCGAGCACTCGACCGTCTACACCTATGACGACGACGTGACGGACAGCTATGGTCTGCTGCACCTGAAGCCCCGGGTATTGCCGTGGCAGCAGTGCGCCAGCCATGAGGTGCGCGTCGATCCGGCGCCCAGCGACACCGGCATGCACGAGGACGTCTACGGCAATGCGCAGCGGTACTTCCAGGTGACCGATCCGCATCGGCAACTGACGGTCACGGCTGTCTCCGAGGTGGAGATCGTGCCACCCGTGCTCGACACCGACCGATTGGCGCTGCCGTGGGAGCGTGTCCGACCTGCTGAGTCGGATGATCAGAATGCCTGGCTGGCAACGGATTTCACGTTCGCCTCCGGAAAGGTGGATCTACCGGCGACGGCCACGGACTATGCGTCGCGGTCGTTCTCCCCGGGTCGGCCCATCGGCGATGCGGTGGTTGAGCTCATGCACCGGGTGCACGCCGACTTCGTGTACAAGTCCGGTTCCACGACCCTGGCCACCACCGTTGGCGAGCTCATGGACCAACGCACGGGCGTCTGCCAGGACTTCTCCAACGTGATGATCTCGGGGCTGCGGGGTCTCGGACTGTCGGCCCGCTACGTCAGCGGCTACCTGGCCACCCGGCCGCCGCCCGGCAAGCCCCGACTGGTGGGAGCCGACGCCACCCACGCGTGGGTGGGGTGCTGGGTGCCCGGGCTCGATTGGATCTACCTCGACCCCACGAACGACCGGATCATCGACGCCTCACACGCCACCGTGGCGTGGGGTCGCGACTACGACGACGTCACCCCGGTGAAGGGAGTGATCTTCACCGAGGCGGAACGCTCGACGATGAAGGTGTCCGTCGACATGGCGCCGATGCCCGAAGAATTTGACAGCTCGGCGGGGGAGCCCTGACCGGCGGCGACGTCTGCTGCAGGCATTCAGGTGCTGGTCTTGTTGTCAATGCAGCAGACGTTGCTCCCTGGTGGGCCATATGCACCAGCAAGCGTGGGTGCTCGTCGAGGGTCCTGAGATCACGATCCATCCGTCATCTCGCGGCGGGTGGCGCGAGGGAGTTCCCGTTGCGGTTTGGCGCATATCATACAATAGCGGTCATCCAGCCGCCGATCATGGACGGGCTCGACCATGGCGACGGTTGAGTTGTGGAAGGCAACCGGCACCGGCCGCCGTACCAGTGGCCGGTCGCGCATGGTTGTCCCTTCGTGTTCTGCATCTGCCTCTCGCTGTGCGCGAATGTAGCGGCGCGGCGGCTCCGGAACTGAGCGTTCGCCGTTGCGGGGGCAGTGTGCCAACCACTCGCGCAGCTGCTGCTGGCGGTTGAGTTGCTCAACCGTAGCTCAAGCGGCGCTCCGCCGACATCATAGGTACGACCTCCATGCCGCACCTGTGGATCGGTCCTGGCGGGGGCGTCTACAGCATGTCCGTAGAGCCGTACGCCCCTGACCCACCGTACGTTACGCGGTGACACAGAAGCCTACCTCGGCGCATAGTGCATCATGGGGCTGGTGAGCATGCCACCGGCCGTCGATCCCGTCGTGAGCGCGCGGATGTCCAACACCCGTGGACGCGACACTTCTCCGGAGATGGCGGTACGTCGCGAGCTCCACCGGATGGGGCTGCGGTATCGAGTGAACTATCGCCCAATCCCAGGAATTCGACGGACAGCCGATATCGTGTTTACCAGACAACGGATCGCAGTATTGATCGACGGATGTTTCTGGCACGGCTGTCCGGACCACTACCGCCCAGCGATAGGCAGCCGCAGTCAGTTCTGGGCTGAAAAGATCAAAGGCAACCAGCGTCGGGACCGCGAATCTTCGGAAGCGTTCAGTTCAGCGAGCTGGCTGGTACTTCGGTTCTGGGAGCACGAAGATCCCGTGGCAGTGGCCGACCACATCCTTTCGGCGGTCCACGAAGCCACCCGTCGAACTACAGGACCCGGCTTCCGGGTCACCGCGTACGTGACTTGTTCGCAGCCCGCGCCCACGATGTCGCATAGCGCTTTTACCAGATTCCAGTCATCGGCGAGCATCCGCGCGCTGTTCGGCTTCGTGACGACGACGAGGATTGGCTTCGACGAGTCCTCGGCGCGGACCAAACAGGAGTTCCAGATCAGCCCCTGGAGAGCACTTAGCGGCCCCCAGATCACGAACATCGACTGGCCATGGGGCCCCTCAGCGAAGCACCTCATAGGCTTCTCCTTGATAGTGTATGGCTTGGGCAACCACTGATCGCCGAGCGCGAGGCGCACCACGGATTCGGGTCCGGGATACGCCCTTTTTGTGAAGGACGCGATCGGCCCGATCCCCTCCAACGCCCGCCGGTACTCCTTGGCCGGGCCATCCTTGATCCAGACCCTCACCTTCTCTGCCGGGATGTACGGAGACAGCCGTCCGCCGATCTTCGGGTCTTTCACGAAGCGGTCGTACATCTCGCTAGCGGCACTCGGGGACACTTCTTCCCATCGCGCCGCGTCCAGCCGACGCACTACTTCCTCGATGACCGCAGTGCGCACGTCGGCTGGGACTTTGGCCACTAAATTCCCTCGAGCGGCGGGAACTCGAGTCGCACGTTGTCGTCGGCACCGCCCAGATCGCCGATATCGGCCATCCATTGTTCGAGCAGATCGCGCACGTGTAGGTCCTCGAAGACGAATTGGTTGTGCTCAAGCGAGACCTGCTCGATCTCATCCTCGGACACTTGTTCGCGTATGTCGTAGATCTCGGCAAGGCGTCTGATGTCGCTGACGAAGTCGAGTACTTCCACGTGGGTCTTTCCCTTACGGAGTCGTAGGCCACGCCCTAGCTGCTGGACGAAGATTCGCCGACTGTGAGTGACTCGCGCGAAACACAGGATGTTCACGTCGGGGACGTCGACTCCTTCGTTGAGGATGTCTACCGCCACCAGAATCGGTACCTCACCGGAACGGAAATTCAGGAGCCGCTCCCGCCGATGTCGACTCTTCAGGTTCGCGTGTAGAGTCGCTGTCCGTTCCCACCCAGGGCGGAGGGCGATCAGATCGCGCATCCGCTCCGCGTGCTCAATGGTTTGGCAGAAGATGATGGCGCGCGGGTTGGTCGTCTGGTCCCAGGCCTCCTCCAGGCGCGCCTTCACGGCCTCGTCGCGCTCGGGGATGAATAGACGCTTATTCAGATCCTTGATGGTGTAGCCGTGCTCTGAGGCCTCGCGAACGAAGTCCCAGTCGATGTTGTCCGCGAACACGCGGTACTTGACCTCGGCTAGATAGCCGAGCTTCATGCCCTGCGAGACCGACACTCGGACGACCGGCTCACCGAAAGTCTGCTCGATATCGTATTTGTCGCCTCGCCATGGCGTCGCGGTCACGCCGAGCCGCTTCGCCTCCGGCAGGAGGCGGAGCATCGTGGCGTAGTTGCCGGTTTCTCCAACATGGTGCGCTTCGTCGACGATGACTAGCCCGGGCGAGTAGCCGGCCTCGATGTAGTCGCGTGCGGTCGGAGCGACACCAAAGGTCACTCCCGGCAGCGAGTTCGGCTTCGAAGTTCCGTACAGAAGTCGCGTGGGGATGTGCTTCGGGACATCACGCCACATCGCGCGTTCGAGCTGTTCGACTAGGTCAACCATGTGTGCGGTGACCAGCACCCGCGTACCTGGGTTTGCAAGTAAGAAGCGCCTAAGTATCCTGCCAGCGACGACGGTTTTGCCGAGCCCGGTGGCGAGGTAAACCAGCGCCTCACCGGTGTCGCTGAGCGCTCGCCACGACTCGTCGACCGCGCGCTCCTGGTACAGATGCAGATTGAAAGGCTTAGGGCTGTCCGGAACACGTTCGTAAAGAGTTGACAGCCGGCGCCCACCCCAGAGCGTGATATTGATGCCAACGTCGCGCAATGCCTGAGCGCGCTCCTGAGCTTTGCGAGTAAAGACGCGGTTCGTGACCACCACCGCACGATGGATGCCGTAGTGCTGCATCGCCGCGTGCGTCTCGTCGACAGCGTCTGCGTCGACGGACCCCGACATCTTCCACTTCGCCTGGAAGATCCAATCCGCGCCCTTTAGCCGACCGATCACGTCGGCGCCCTTGTCGCCGGGGCCGTCGACGTTCACCACGTCGGTAAAGGCCATCAACCCGAGCAACCGCTCCAGCTGCCGCGTGAACCCCTTCGGCCCTTCCTCGACTAGGAAGGTGGGATCGAGAAACGAGGTTGTCATGCGGACACGATCTCTGCGTCGAGTAGGTCGGCGGTTAGAAGCAACCGAGCCAGCTCCGGCGTCTGAAGCGCCATCTGTCCCGCAGCCATCCGCTGCAGATCGGCGAGAAGCGCGCCGAGCCGAGCCACCTGGTCTGCCTGCGTGTCCTCGCCGAGTGACGCGTAAGTGGTACGGAACAAGGCACCGTCCAGAACGAGTCTGGGGCTGTTCATCACGAGGTCGTGGATACCCTGCGCGCTTACGTACCGCCCGAACTCTCCGCTCACCACGGCGCTGCCCCAGTTGATGTCTGGTGCGAATCGCACGGCATTGACTTCCGCAGCCCGACGGGACTCACTGGACAGGGTGCTCCAGTACTTGTTCGAGTCCTTCGAGACGAGGTCGGCAAGACGCTCACGCATGTCATCGAGCAACGAGGCGGCCCGCGCTCGGACGGCTGCGGCGTCAAGGCGGCGGTCCGGAAACTGCTCGAGAATCGACGTGACGAGTTGATCGATCGGCCCGTCAACGGAGTATACGTTCTTCAGTTGCGGAGCCGCGCAGACCAACGCTACGTTCATCGGTGACCAGCCGTAGTGAGCGATCAGGGTGGTGCCTCGATCGACGTATATCTCAATCTCGCCGGCGACGATACGAATCGCATATGGCTGCTTCTGTCCGTCCCTGGTCAACTCGACACCGGACGTAACGTAAATGCGCAGCACTGGCTGCGCATTCCCAATTCGCACTTCGCGGTCGGTGTCTGGTAGGCGGGTCGCAGACGCTTGATATCGCGCGAAGCGCTCTTCCTCGGTCTCGGGTTTGATCGGCTCCGGCTCGTCAGCCTCGTGCTCCTCGCCAGACGCGCCGCTGGAGTCCTCATCGTCCTTGGCCAGGTGGGACAAGCCTTCCTCGTCCAGCCAGCCGTCGTCATCGTCCGGTAGTGGCGGCGCGGGTGGCGCGCCGTTCTTAATTCGATCGTGCTCTTCTGCCGCCGCGTACCACTTCTCGTCGGTCAGGTACTCGGGATCACCGTTGCGAAATCTCCCCCCCACGACTTGGCGGCCTCGTGAATCGACGACTCGCCATTCCCCGGGACGAGGTAGCGAAGTCCGGGCTTGTTCTCTCGGTAGGCGTTGAAAAAGCGACTCATCGGCGAGGTGTTGTCGTGCCCGACCAAACGCTTCGCGTGCTGCGGCCGTAAAGGTTCCGGGCCGCGGACCTTTTCGACCATGAAGCGCCATTCCTGCGACGAAGTGTCGAAGTTGTTCTTCCGCACGTTCACTGGCGCATGGTCGAGGTGTATCTCGCCGACAATTCTGCCCATGCCGAGCTCGATTGGGTATTCGAGCTCCAAGTCGCCGTCCGGCGTCTCCCAGTGGAAGAGCGACTTGTCCTGGTAGGTGATCGCCCGGCCGTGACGCAGGAAGGTCAGACCGAAGTCCGATTTATCCGCGTAGCGCTGGATGCCGAGCCAGCCCCAGATCCGTCGTTCGCGTTCCTCGATGTCGGTGCTCTCGCACTCGATGCACCTATCGTAGGCCGAGGTGTGCCAGCGGCCGCAGTTCATACAAGCGAAGGCGTTAGTGAGCCGGAAGTCGATGCCGGTGGCGGCCGAGACCTCACCGCCTTTGTAGGTCACCGAGCGGCTCGGATCCCAGATGCACGGAAGGTGCGGACTCACTGGGCGCTTGTTCACGTACAACCGTTGGTTGGCACCGCGCATCAGCTCCGCGCCTGAGTGACCGCCCTGGGGGTCGCGAAGCATGTAGGTGTAGATGCGCCCGAGGTGACCCATCGTCTCCTTGATCGCGCGCGTGTTCCTCAGTCGCGTTGCCAGGTCCTCGCGAAGTTTGGTGACCGTGACGAGGGTGCCGTGCTCCTCGCGCGCCTTGAGCTCGTAACGCAGCGGCACCTCGTAGGTGGACTGGCGTTGCATCGCCGGAAGGTCGATGGCCGCGATGACCCAGTGGCTGTCGCCCCTTCTCCCAGTCCGGACCTCGGTCATGGTTCCCAATCGCGCCGTGGCGATGTTGAAGCCCATTCCGAATAATCCGAGGCTGCCGAAGCGCTGCTTCCCCGACGTGCCAGCGCTGAGCGCGTCCTGCAACTGCTTCGGCGACATGCCCCGCCCGTTATCGCCAACCGAGATCTCCGAAGACTTGGTGACGGCGATGGACGTCGGCAAGGTGATATCGATTCGTGGTTCCAGAATTGGATCCTCGGCCGACGCCTCGACCAGTTCGTCCAGCGCATTGTCGACCAACTCGCCGAGACACTGGTGTAGTTGCAGGTCGACCTCAGCAATCATCTCCAGGATCCGCGGGGACGGCATGAGGTTTAGCGAGCTGGGCCGAGCCCCAGTCATGAGTCCATCTCCTCCTTGATCAACGCCTTGTAAACGCTCTCGGCGACGACTTGCCCGAGCAGCACCGGAACTGCATTGCCGATCTGACGCATCGCCTCTCCCCATGAACCGTGAAGTTCGTAGTCGTCGGGAAACGTCTGGAGGCGGGCGCTCTCACGGACCGTGAAGTATCGAATCGAGCCGTCGACGCTCCTGAGCATGTTCTCACCACCAGGCACGCCATGGCCGCCCGCTTTTAGGGCCTTGGCGGGCATATCCAGCGGGCTGCCTGTGTGACCTGGATAAGACCGGGCTCCCGGCTGAAGCTCGTGGTTGAGGACTGTTCGCGACTGCCCAAGAGTGGGCTCGGGCAGATTCGATAGGGCATCGCGCACTGTGCGCCAGCGTTGGTGCGGTTCGTCGCCAAAGAGGTGCTGGGGGACGTGCAGCTTGGGACGCTTCGGCCTCTTGCTCTTCGGAACTTCGTGCTCTTCCCAATACTCGCCGGTGACCCACTGTGAATGCAGTAGGGCCCGCTTGGAGTGAGTGGCGATGGGGAAACTCCACTCGACGTCGAGGTCCCCTCGGAAGCCTACGATGAAGACCCGGTGTCGCTGCTGAGGCACGCCGTAATCTGCCGCGTTTACAAGCGTCGGCACGACGCGGTAGTTGAGGTCGTAGCGTTGACGGTTCTCAACCGCAGTACGTAGCCGGTCCAGGTGGTCGATCCACTTTTCGCCCCGATTTGGGGCCACGGTAGGTAGCGCAAGGCCGAGCTGGATGTACTCGTAGTACTCGGCGAAGGCTGCGCGGGTGAGCCCTCGGACGTTCTCGATGATGAAAGCCTGCGGCTTCAGTCCAGCGATGATCTCCGCCGTCGCAGGGAACATGTCACGAGGATCATCAGCGGCTTTTGCCAGGCCACCTAAGGAAAATGGCTGACAAGGAGGCCCACCGGCTACCAGCGTGACATCTTCGGTCACCACCGACCATTCGAACCTGCGTACGTCACCCTCGTAGACGTTCCAGTCGGAGACGAGTTCGTGACCGCGCCGCTTGTTCTCCCGAACCGTGTCACATGCCCACTTGTCGCGTTCTACCGTGGCCACAGACTTGAACCCCGCCATCTGGCATCCAAGAGCCAGCCCGCCCGCACCGGCGAAGAGCTCCACGCTCGTGAGTCGAGTCGAGGCGTTCTCGACGGCGCGGAGATCCGACAGGTCTGCGGAGGGGACGGCGGGGGCGACCGCAGTCTTGGACATGCGCCTCCTTCACTCATGGGTGTGGCTGCGAACATCCTGCCCGAAGCGACCGACACTTTGGTGGCGATCATGCGTGAAACGCCGAGAAGGAACGCGCCGACGAAACATCACATGCTGCCGACCATGCAGCCTCCACCACCGCACGACGGCAGCGTGAGGACAATCATGCCCAGGCACGATGCGGGCGACGGCTTGTGGTTGCTCTGCGACCGGGAAAGTTCCGCCGTCTTCGCTATGAACGTGATGGGAGTGCCCACCGGTGCCCGCTCGGCGGCGTCAGCCCATGGAGTACACACCGGGGTGCGATACGCGGCTTGTCCCGCGTCGACGCCACTGGATCGCGGACATTTGTATCACCAACGGCCAGCAAGCGGCAACGGCGTGGTGGATCTTGTCGGCCGCAGGGAGCAGGATCTCCAGCCGCGCGCCGAAAGGGATGGGGCCGCAGGTGCTCGGGGTCGAGGTTTCCATATCCAGCAACAGGATTCGATCGTCCGCGTCCACCGTGCACAACCGGTCCATCGCCGGCAAGCCGGTCAACAGCACATACGGTCAGCTTCGCTCACCTTGTCGGTCTCGGCCACGTCGAACTGCTCGTTTGGCACGGCCAGTCCGTCGTCGCGCAGCTGGTCGACGTCGCTCACGAAGTGCATGGCATCTCCGGTCTCATCGAACGCCAAACGAGACACCCTGGGCGGGACGTGCCGGAACCCGAGGAGGGCACGGCGGCACCGGTCCAACGGCGGGCAGCGCGACGCGGATCGGTCTCAGCCAGGATTGCCTTCTGAGCAGCGGGCGGAAGCGATCCAATGTGGCCTGCTCCCGGAGACGGAGGGCGCTAAGCCTCGATCCACTGATCGGCTTTGACGTGTTGAGCGTGCCGTAACGCGAAGATGCCCTCTGGGCTGGGAGTTTGGGACTTGCGACGGTCCAAACCACCCCACCTCAGGAGGGCATCTTCGAGATGCGATAAGATCACGCGCTCAGCACCACACCCGTCGGTGGATCGAGGCTAAGTGGTCGCGCCCGTAAGTTCGTCGGGGGTCAGGTCCAGGGGGTGGGGTCGGTGAGGTAGAGCCCGCAGGCGGTGTCGAGGGCGTCTTCGGGTGGGCCGGCGAATGTGCCGGTGGGTAGCGCCGAGGCTTCGTAGGCGTGTTTGCTGGCCAGGTAGATCGCGAAGCCCCAGCGGGTGGCTGATCCGCCGTATCGCAGCCGCATGAGTGGTTGGGTGTCGCCGTCTTTGAGGCGGCCGGTGACGTAGGCGAACTGGCCGCGGAAGGTGACGTCGATCCCGGCCAGTTCTGGCCAGCGTTCCCGGGCGCGTGCGGATAACCGCTGTTGCAGGGATGTTTTCGTCGATGCGGGCGGGGCGGCCATAGGCGTGATGGTGCCTGATCGGTGTGTCGTTGGCCAACACCAGAGGTGTGACGAGTGAGGCTGGTGGGACTGATGGGACGCCAATGTTCGAGGATGATCGCGATGCCGACGCTATGCCCCGACCGGATCGTGTTGACCGACACCCAACGTGCGGACCTGGACCGGTTGGTCCGTGCCGGTCGCACCGAGCAGCGCCTGGCGCTGCGCGCGTTGATCGTGCTGGCCGCCGCGGACGGATACCCCAACGCCCGGATCGCGGTGTCGGTGGGTGTGTGTCAGGACACCGCCCGCAAGTGGCGGCACCGTTGGTGGGCCGCACCCGGGGTGTCCTCGCTGGGGGATGCCAAACGCTGCGGCCGCCCGGCGGTGTTCACCGCGGTGCAGGTCGCGCAGGTCAAGGCGTTGGCGTGCACCCCACCGCAGGGCAGCGGGTTGCCGCTGACGAAGTGGTCGTGCCCGGAGCTGGCCCTGCAGGCCGTCAGCGGCGGGGTCTGCGAGAACATTTCGCCCTCGACGGTGCGGAGGTGGCTGTCCGAGGATGCCCTCAAACCGTGGCAGTTCCAGTCGTGGATCTTCATCACGGATCCGAACTTCGAGCTCACAGCGCAGCGGGCGCTGGATCTGTATCAGCGGATCTGGGATGGGAAACCATTGGGCCGCAATGACTATGTGATCTCCGCCGACGAGAAGACCTCCATCCAGGCTCGTTGCCGCTGCCACCCGACCCTGCCGCCCGGCAAGTCCCGGATGGTGCGGGTCAACCACGACTACCACCGTCGCGGTGCCGTCGCCTATCTCGCCGCTTACGACGTGCACCGCGCGAAGGTCTACGGCCGCTGCGAGGACACCACCGGGATCGTGCCGTTCACCGCGTTGGTCGAGCAGGTGATGACTCAAGAGCCCTACCGATCGGCGGACCGGGTGTTCTGGATCGTGGACAACGGCTCCTCGCACCGCGGACAAGCCGCGATGGACCGGCTCACCGCGCAGTTCCCCAACGCGATCATGGTGCACACCCCGGTACACGCGTCATGGCTGAACCAGGTGGAAATCTACTTCTCCATCATTCAACGGAAAGTACTATCCCCCAACGACTTTGACGACCTCGACGTCGTCGTCGCACGACTCGCCGCCTTCGAAACCCGCTACAACCAGGCCGCGAAACCCTTCAAATGGAAATTCACCACCACCGACCTTGCCGACCTGATAGTCCAACTCGACCGCCACCGGCCAGCGACCACCGACCCAGCACAACCACGAGCCGCATGACCCCCGACGAACTTACGGGCGCGACCACTAAGTACCCAGCCGGCACCAAGATCGACAACGACGCACTCCCGCACTCGAAGCGTGCGGGCATCCTCACCTTCCACGGCGAATGGAACTACACCCTCCACCCTGACACACCCGACCATCCACCAACTTAATACCTCACCGGCCCTTAGTGGATCGATTTCGAGGTCCACCGCAACGGCGACTGCGGATCCCCCCCGCGTGGCCGGATCGATCAACCGGTCGAAATCAGCTGCGAGAGAATCATCATGAGCTTCAGCACGCTTACGACCCCCACCCGCGCGACGCGAACGACCCACCTCGCCCGGCGCCTCCTGCGCCGTGGCATCCTCCCCGCGACCACGGCGAACCGTGTCCGGCGAGACCCCGGTCGCCGCCGCCACCCCCTGCGACCCAGCCTCCGCCGCCTCCACCCCCAGCCACAACCTGCGCTGGAACTCCGTCAGATGTGGCCGCAACACCGCGTACCGGCGAGCGATCGACTCGGAATCCATGACCATACAGAACTGTAGACCTACCCACGAAACTAGGCTATTTCATCACGATCACTGAGCCTGCTCCCCAAGCATGCCAGCGTTGCGTTTATGGTGTTTAGAGCTACGATGGATGTCATGAACCAAGACTGGCTGACCACGGGCCAGACGGCGACGATGCTCGGCGTCTCGCGTCAGCATGTCGTCGATCTCTGCGACCGCGGCGCGCTCAGCCACAGCCAGGCCGGGTCGCATCGGCGGATCCGGCGCTCGGAGGCCGAGCGCCTCCTTGAGCCTGAACTCACGCGGGAGCAGGAGAAGAGCCTGTGGCTGCATCGTGTGCTTCTGAGGTCGCTGATGCTTGATCCCGAAGGCGTCCTGCAGACAGCGCAGCAGAACATCGCGCGCTGGAAGCCCAAGCAACGACCAGACGGCATGACGATGCGCTACCTCCAGCAGTGGGAGCAGGTCATCGCCGCCGGCGTCGACGCTGTCGCCGAAGTCTTCACCGGGAAGGATGAGGTCTCAAGCCAGCTGCGTCACAACAGCCCGTTCGCCGGCGTTCTCGCTGACGGCGCTGCGCAGACGGACTTTGCGCTCGTTCCACGAGCACTGGTACCGCGAGCATACGGCGGCATGAACCGGCAACAACTCGCGCACATCCTGCGGGCCGCCTGCGACATCACGGGCGACAGGGACGTTCTCGTCATCGGGTCCCAGTCCATCCTAGGCACCTACGACGAGGATGATCTGCCTCCCGCTGCGACGGCCTCGATGGAGGTCGACATCGCGTTCCTGGACGACCCGGACCGAAGCAAGGCTGACGACGTCGAAGGCGCGATCGGCGAAATGTCATCGTTCCATCAGCACAACGGCGTCTATGCCGAAGGCGTGCACATCGAGACAGCCCTCTACCTTCCGCCGGGCTGGAGGGACCGTCTGATCAGCTGGTCGCTGCAGTCCTCGGAACCGGCGGACCCCCACTTCCTGGACCCGCACGATCTGGCGATCTCCAAGCTTGGGGCAGCGCGCGAGAAGGATCTGTCGTTCGTCGACGCACTCATCCGAAACGGTCTACTCAAGGTCGAGATTCTGCGGGAGCGAGCCTCCCTACTGCCCGAGGAGCATGATTTAGTCCGGCGCACGATCAGCAGCTTCCTGGCGAGCCATCCGGCCAACCAGGGCTGACCAGATCGCCGACGGACATCTCTCGTGGGCTCGCTCCGGCAGATTCTCCGCAGACTGTCCGGGACTTTGTCAGCGTCTAGGCCGACCCGAAGAAGACTAAAAGCCCGCTGATGGAACGTTCCGCTGATCAGAGGGCCATTCTTTGTAGGGCGTGTGGGGCTTGAACCCACGACCGGAGGATTATGAGTCCCCTGCTCTGACCGACTGAGCTAACGCCCCGAGGCGTCACAGGTTATCGCCTGAACCGACCCTGCCAGGACGTGCACCCTATCCCCGGGCAGTCCCCGGGCACACTCAATGCTCCACGAGCGTGAGCGAGAAGGCGTACCGGGAGGCGCGGTAGACGTGCTGGCCGAACTCCACTGGCTGGCCGGTGAGGTCGAAGGCGAGCCGGGTCATGGTGAGGAGGGCGGCGCCGCGCTTCTCGTTGAGCCGTCGCGATTCCTCGGCGGTGGCATTGCGGGCGCCAATGGTCTGCTCCGCCACGTGGATGTGGACGCCTGCCGCGCGCAGCTGCTCGTAGAGGCCGCTGCGCTCGAGCGCCGGCTCTGTGATCTCGGCCAGGCCTACGGGCAGGTAGTTGGTCATGATCGCGATGGGCTCGGACTCGGCATAGCGCAGCCGGTGCAGGGACACCACATCGGTGTCTACTGGCACTCTGAGCGCTGCCGCCACACTCTGGTCGGCGGGCACGATGTCGAGCGACAACACCTCGGTGTGCGGTGCCTTGCCGGCAGAGGTGAGGTCTTCATAGAGGCTCGTCAGCTCGAGCGGGCGGCGAACCTGCGCGCGGACGACCTGGGTACCCACACCGCGCCGACGCACCAGCAGCCCCTGTGTCACCAGGTATTCGATGGCGCGCCGGATGGTGGGGCGCGAGACACCCAACTCGTCGGCAAGCCGGATCTCGTTGCCTAGCAACGAGCCTGCAGGAATGTTTCCGTTCTCGATGTTGCCCTGGAGCGACTGTGCCAACTGAAAGTACAGCGGCACGGGACTCGACCGATCGACGGACACGACGGAAGCAACCGCCGACATGTGACACCTCCCTAGCGTGCTGACGTCGCGACGTCAGGTTGTACGCACAAGTAAGCGTTCACTGTAAGGGTTTCCCCCAAAGTGTGGGGCGCTAGGGACGAAGGGCTTGATGCGCCGGGCCGGGAGCGCCTCTCGGCGTGTGGCCGCTCGAAGCGGCTTCAGGTGGAGCCCGGGGCTACCGCAGCCCGGCGCCCATCCAGGCTACCTGAGGCAGCCGCGATGACGAATTCGCACCCCTGCAGGCCGTCATCCGATCTGCAGCTCGCCTTTGCGCCAAGCGGTGGCCGCTGCCTCAAGATGTTCGGCCAGGTTGAGGAGCCTGGCCGCTGCCAGATCTTCGGCACGGTCGTGTGGGCCCTGCACTCGTCCGACGGCGATCACCCGCGCGAACGCGGCCGCCCGCTCAAGCGCCACCGAGAAGTCTCCGTCGTAGACCCCACGCAGCACGGCATCGGCCAGCTCGAGCACCTGGGTCGGCCCGGGCGGCGCGCCAACGCCGGCCACGACCTCCAGCACGGGAGCAGCCTGGCGGCCGGCGTCGAACTCCTGAGCAGCCAGTACGGGGTTCTCGCGCACCCAGGCACGCAACAGGTACACCCGCCACAGTGCGCCCGGCAGGGAGTCGGCTGGGGCGTCTGCCCACAGCTCGGCCAGCAGGTCGAGCCCGTGGGCGTCTCCGAGCTCGACCAGACGGCGCAACGCCTCGGGGTCTTCGTTGGCGCGTCCACGCAGCACGAGCACGCGCGCCGCCGCGTAGGCAGCCGCATGCCGATCGGCAGGGTCGGGGCCGCCAGGACGGGTGTCGAGCGCCGCCGGACCGAAAAGCGTCGGACGGTGAAAACGCCGGGTCATATCTTGACCGGCGCAGGGGGAGGAGGCATGTGCGTGCGTGGGCAGTCGTCGAGGGTCATGCCGGCAAAGCTCAACGATTCGTCTACCAGAGTGCGAACCGTCCAGCCGTGGTCTTCGCCGAACTCCGTCACCGAGACCCGAAAGATGGTGACCTCGTACCGGCTCGGAGTGCCGTAGGCGAGCTCGACGGTGCCGACGAGGCGTGCTTCGCCGGAGGCGTCGTCAGCCCAGGGCTGGCTCCAGCGAGCCCATTGGTTCGGCAAGGCGCGCCAGAGGCCACCCGACTTCACATCGTGGAGCGCGAGTTCGACCAGAATGTTGCGGGCCGCGTCTTCGGGCACCACCGCGGCAGGACGGATCACCTCCGTGGCCGCGATTCGCTCGGGCGGCGGCATTGTCCTCCCCTCCTCTGACGCCTGGCGCGACGGTCGGTGTTGGACGTCAGTCGGCCGACGATGTCGGTACTGCTGTGGTTCACACGCCGTCGATGTCTCGGCCCCCGCGAACGTGTGACGCTTCCATTGTGCGGCATGAGTGAGCCAACCCGTTGCGGGTTGCCCCATTTTCTCCCTTGGCGCTCCCTGCCCACTGCCTTGGTGTGCAAGGATGACGTCGGCACCTTCGTTGTGTGCTTGAGATCAGCTCAGCAGATAATCGCATATCCACCAAAATTGGCAGCACCGCACAGCGGGGTCGCAGCGGCTCGGGTGATCGCAGGGCGTTGGGGAAGACGTACCTCGAACACCAAGGAGGCTGGTATGTCGGGACCCCTAACTCGGGGTGTGCTGTTCGTGCACTCGGCGCCGCGCGCGCTGTGCCCACACGTAGAGTGGGCCGCCGGCGGCGTCCTTGGTGTGCGCATAGCCATGGACTGGATTCCCCAGCCTGTGACGCCCTCGATGTTTCGGGCCGAGCTGTCCTGGCAGGCTCCGGCCGGCACGGGAGCCAAGCTGGCCTCATGTCTGCGCGGTTGGAACCACTTGCGCTACGAGGTGACCGAGGAGCCCGCACGAGGTGTGGACGGCGGACGGTGGAGTCACACCCCTGCACTCGGCATCTTCCATGCGGTCACCGACGTTCATGGCAACGTCGTGGTGCCCGAAGACCGGATCAGGGCTGCAGTCCAGGCCGGCGCCGGTGACCTCACGGTGCTGCGGGACGAACTGGATCTGGCCCTCGGCCAGGCCTGGGACGACGAGTTGGAGCCGTTCCGCTACGCCGGTGAGGGAGCCCCCGTCAGATGGTTGCACCGCGTGGGTTAGGGCTGGTGCCTGCCTGGCCAGCTCACGCATCCAACCGTCACGTTGTTCGCCCACCTGTCACCAACCTGGTGACCGATGGGCGAACAACGTGACAGTTCGACGACCTAGGGTGTCCGGCTCTGGTGCCACCGAATCGGCACATCTACGAACCCCGCACAGTTAGCGGCGAGACACTACTACAACGCTGGGCGAGAGCCCGACTGGCGCGGACGAGGGCTCAGGAGGCGCTGCGGAACGCCACGGAGACGTTGGCGCCTCCGAACCCGAAGGAGTTGTTGAGCGCGATGCCCTCGCCGATGCTGCGCGGTTCGTCGCGCACGATGTCGAGGGTCACCTTGGGGTCGAGCTCGGTGATGTTGATCGTGGGCGGAGCGAGCTTGTGGTGCAGGGCAAGGATGCAGAAGATGCTCTCCACCGCGCCTGCGGCGCCCAGCAGGTGACCCGTCATTGACTTGGTGGCCGACACGGGGACGTTGTCGACGTGGGAACCGAGCACCGTGGCCACGCCCAGCAGTTCGCCGATGTCGCCAACCGGGGTGGAGGTGGCGTGGGCGTTGAGGGTGATGACGTCCTGGGGGGAGAGCCCGCCCGCCGCGAGCGCGGCATTCATCGCCCGGATCTGGCCGGCGGCGGTGGGGTCGGGCTGCGCGATGTGATGCCCGTCGGAGGTTAAGCCCGCTGAGACCACCTCCGCATAGATGCGCGCGCCACGCTTGTTGGCGTGCTCTTCGGACTCCATCACGATGAGGCCCGCGCCCTCGCCCAGCACGAAGCCGTCACGGGTGACGTCGTAGGGACGCGATGCGGTCTCGGGCGTGTCGTTGCGGGTCGAGAGCGCGCGCATGGCGGCGAAGCCGGCGATGGGCAGCGGGTGGATGGCGGCTTCGGTTCCGCCGGCGACCACGATATCGGCGCGACCCGTGCGGATCATGTCGAGAGCGGTTGCCACGGCTTCCGCGCCGGATGCGCAGGCGGAGACGGGCGTGTGCGCCCCGGCTTTGGCATTGAGCTCGATCGACAGCGCGCCCGCCGAGCCGTTGGGCATCAGCATGGGCACAGTCATCGGCACCACCTTGCGCGGGCCGCCTGCTTTGAGGTTGTCGTAGGCGTCGAGCAGCGTCCAGATCCCGCCGATGCCGGTGGCGCAGGCGACCCCTAGGCGCACCGGGTCGACGTCGGGCGAACCCGCGTCCGCCCATGCCTCGCGGGCCGCGATCATCGCGAACTGGCCCGAGGGGTCGAGCTTCTTGGCCTCGTGCCTGGGCAGCACGTCGGCGGCGGGTACGTCGGCGCGGCAGGCGAAGTGCACGGGCAGATGAAAGCGCTCCAGCCACTCCGCAGGCAACGCCTTGGCGCCGCTTCTGCCGGCCAGCGCGTTCTGCCATGTGGTCTTGGCGTCACCGCCGATGGGTGTGGTGGCACCGATGCCGGTGACGACGACTCGAGTGGGCGTACCCATCAGTGGGGCCTCCTGTGCAGCAATGAAAAGGGGGTGTGGGAGCGCATGGTCGACGGGACCTCCCGACCCGATGGCCGGGAGGATACCCGCCGAAGAGCGTCAGGCGCCCTGGGCCTGCTGGATGTAGGCGACGACGTCGCGAACGGTGGTGAGGTTCTTGATGTCCTCGTCCGGGATCTTGACGCTGAACTTGTCTTCGGCCTGCACCACGATGGAGGTCATCGACAGGGAATCGATGTCGAGGTCGTCGGTGAACGACTTGTCGAGCTCCACGGCCTCGACGGGCAGGCCCGTCTCCTCGTTCACGAGCTCAGCGATGCCCGCGAGGATCTCCTGCTCGGTCTGTGCCATCTTCTGCGTTCTCCTTCGTGTGTTCTTCTGTGTCAGCTCGCTGGTGGCGAGCGCTCGCGGTACAGGCTAAGGTGCCCGCCCGGAGATCTAGAGGACCATGGCGCCGTAAAGGGCGCGCCGGGAAATGACCGCAGTGGTTATTTCCCGGCGGGCACTAATGGTGCTCATGGCAGTTCGACGACCTGTGCCGCGTACACGAGGCCGGCCCCGAAGCCGATGAGCAGGGCCCGATCGCCTGACTTGGCCTGGCCTTCGTCGAGCATCCGGCGGATGGCGATGGGAATGGAGGCGGCCGAGGTGTTGCCCGTCTCGGCGATGTCACGCGCCACCGGAATGCCTGCCGGCAACTTGAGCTGCTTGATCATCGCGTCGATGATGCGCATGTTGGCCTGGTGCGGAATGAATACGTCGAGCTCGTCCATGCTCATGCCTGCAGCCTCGACCGCCTGCCGAGCTATGGGTGCCATCGAGAAGACGGCCCAGCGGAAGACCGACTGACCGGCCATCCGCAGCGTCGGCCACGCCTGGGCCTCGTCTGCGCGTAGTCCACGCATCTCATCCCAGGTGGGTTGCTGGGTGATGGTGGGCGCCTTGCCACCGTCGCTGCCCCACACGACAGGCCCGATCCCCGGGGTGTCGCTGGCCGAGATCACGACCGCTCCCGCACCGTCGCCGAAGATGAAAGCCGTTCCCCGGTCGGTGAAGTCGGTGACGCTGGAGAGCTTCTCGACGCCCACGATGAGCACAGTGCTGGACGAGCCGCCACGGATCAGGTCGTTGGCCAGGTTGACCGCGTGGCAGAACCCTGCGCAGGCCGCGGAGATGTCGAAGGCCGCCGCCGGAGTGGCACCCAGCCGGTCGGCCAGGATCGGCGCCGCGGCAGGGGTCTGGAGCATATGCGTCACCGTGGCCACGATGACGGTGTCGACATCGGCACCGGTGAGGCCGGCGTCGTCGAGCGCCTGCCGAGCGGCGTGTTCGGACATGTCGACGACCGTCTCGTCGTCGGCGGCGAACCGCCGCGAGACGATGCCCGAGCGCTCCCGGATCCATTCGTCACTGGAATCGATGGCCTCGACCAGCTCGGAGTTGGGCACCACGCGCTCGGGACGATAGGCGCCCGAACCGACGATGCGCCCGTATCGAAGGTTGTCACCGCGTACGGCCAGCGGCGCTCTAGTGCTGGGATCGCTGCTCATCGGGCGCTCGCCTCGTGGCTGGGAATGGCCGGGCCGGCGTGTTCGGCCATTAGCGCCCGGGCGGCAGCCAGGTCGTCGGGCGTCTTCAGGGCCACGCCCGGAACTGACCTCATGCCTCGCTTGGCCAGGTTTACCAGCGTGCCCGCGGGGGAGAGCTCCACGAGGGCGCTCACGCCGAGGTCGAGCATGGTCTGCATGCAGAGATCCCAGCGGACCGGGTTCGTGACCTGCGAGACGAGCCGGTCGAGGGCCTGCTGGCCGTCGGCCACTGGCTGGCCGTCGGCGTTGGAGAGCAACCGAATGCGAGGAGCCGCGGCGCTGACCTCGGCGACTGCGCCGGCCAGTGCTTCGGTGGCCGAGGCCATGTGCTCGGTATGGAAGGCGCCCGCAACCTGCAGCGGAACGACCCGGGTCTTGGCGGGGGGCTGCGCGGCCAGGGCTGACAGTTGCTCGGCCGTGCCGGCGGCCACGATCTGGCCTGCGCCGTTGACGTTTGCCGCAGTGAGTCCGGCTCGCTCGATGGCGGCCAGTACATCGGCCGGATCGCCGCCCAGCACCGCTGCCATGCCGGTGGCAGCGGCGCCGGATGCCGCTGCCATGCCGGTGGAGCGCACCCGCACCAGGCTGAGGGCGGCCGTCTCGTCGATGACTCCGGCCACGGCGGCTGCCGTGAACTCGCCGACGCTGTGGCCTGCTGTGATGTCTGCCCGGGCGGTGCCGTCGGCCGTGAGCGCCCCGTAGGAGATCAGCCCGGCAGCCACGATGAGCGGTTGGGCGATGGCGGTGTCGCGGATCGTGTCGGCGTCGGAGGTGGTGCCGTGGGTCGTCAGATCGACCCCGGCAGCCTCCGAGAGCGACTGGAGGTGGGCGGCAACGCCGTCGAGTTCGAGCCAGGGGGAGAGGAAGCCGGGGGTCTGAGAGCCCTGTCCAGGGCAGACGATCGCGAGCACACCATCACAATGGCAATGAGATCTGGCTGAATCTCATCACGAACCGGCCAATTCTCAGAACGGATTTTGTGGGTTTCCTACAAAACAGCGTGATGTTCATCCCAGCCGGACGGCGAGTCGGCCGTGACCACGCACAACCGGCTCATCTTTCGATGAAGAATCGGACCGGTATGGCAGAGATTGCAGAGATTTGCCCGCGACGAATCAGACCCGCACCGACGAGGTCGGTGCGGGTCTGATTCTGCCGTCAGGTGCTTGCCTTCACGAGTGCGTGGGCTCGTGCGGTTCTCTCCCGGAGCTGGTCAGCTCCTGGCGGGATCGGTGCCGTTCTGGTTGGCTGCGTCGTTCAACGGGCCGCTCCAGGCCGTCTTGTCTCCGACCTCGGCCGGGTTCTCCGCGAGTTCGGCCAACTTGTCGAGCTCCTCGTTGAGTGCCGACATCACGGCAGTCAACTGGGAGTGGGCCACCCGGGCGTAGGTGCGGACGTATTCGACCTGCTGGCTGTTGAGTGCCGGGGTCTGTGCGCCGGAGTCGCCGGAGTCGGTGTTCTGCCGGGCGGCAGAATGCGCCCGCTGCAAGATCTGGTGGTACTGCGCACGGGCTGACTCCTCCAGATCGCGGGCGTAGGCCTGAGCCTCGGCGATGGCATCGTCGGCTGCCTGTTGTGCCCAGGCGAGAAGTTCGACGGCCCGCACGCTGACGTCGTGGTACTGGCGCTTCTGGCCGGGGTCAACGCTGGATTCGCTCACGACAGCTCTCCTTCAGTGGCGGTCGATGCTGCCGGGTAACTGCCCGGCTGGGGTTCGGTCTGGGTCATTGGTAGGTCGGCGAACTCTTCCCATTTCACCTGGGCGGGAGGCTCTTTGGCCAGGGTGAGGGCACGCCGGGTGTGCGCCACCATCTGTGGCGAACCGCAGACGAGCGCATCGTAGGGCCCGGGCATCGCGGTACTGGCGGCGACGTCACCCACGAGCCCTGTGACGCCGGAATAGTCGGGATCGTCGGAGACCACGGGGGTGTAGTCGAACCAGTCGTTCGCTGACAGGTGTCGCAACCAGTGGCCGGTGTAGAGGTTCCATTCGAAGCGCACCCCGTGCACGAGGTGCACCCGACGGGTCGTTCTGCCTTCGTCGTGGGCGCGTTCGATGTCTTGCAGCAGCGCCAGGAACGGCGTGACGCCGGTGTTGCCTGCCACGAGCATCAGGTCGGTGTCGTCGGCGGGGTCGATCACCAGGTCGGTGCCAACGGGGTTGCCAAGGCGCAGGGCGTCGCCGACCTTGAGGCGCCGGGTCATGATGGGGCTGACCTCGCCGCCCACCACCGTGGCGACGTGAAATTCGAGTGCGCCGTCGCGGCGCGGCGGATTGGCGGGCGTGTAGAACCGCCAGGACCGCGGCTTGGCCTCGGTGCAGACCGCCATCGACTGGCCCGACTGGTAGCCGAGCACCCGGCGCGGCTGCACCTGGATGACGGCGGTGTCGCGGCTGACATGCTGCACGTCCTTCACCACCGCGTCCCACCAGGGCGGTGAGGTCAGCTCCGACTCCTTGGCCGCCTGGATCATGGTGCTGGCCACGATCTCGTAGGCCTCCGCCCAGTCGGCGGCCACTTCGTCGGTCCAGCTCGGGCCGAGGAAGCGGCCCAATGTCCACAGCAGGGAGTTGCCGACGGCGTCGTAGTGCTCGGCCACGACCGAGAAGCGACGATGGTCGCGGCCCAACTGCTGCACGTACGGCACCACAGACCCAAGATCGTCCACAGAGGACACGATGCGGCCGAGGGCGCTCACGAGACGGTCGCGCTGGCCGTCCATCCGTAGCGGAAACAGGTCACGCAGGTCGGGATTTGCGACGAACAGATGCGCGTAGAAGTAGCCGGCGACGTCATCACCGTGGGTTGTCACCTCATTCCACGTCTTCTGGAGTCGTTCGGTATCCACTCAGGCCTCTCCTTTCGTTGGCGGCTCGGCCGCCGCGTAACGCTTTTCACCGCATGGCCGGCATCTGCGCCGCCCCGGTGGGGTCGAGGTCCGGAAGGGGGTTGGCGCAACGGCAGGAGCACGCTGCAGGACCCACCGCCTGCGCGGTAGCCTACTGACCGGACGATTAGTAAATCACTGTATACCCGGTGGATAGTTGTCTCGTACAACCTCTCCGCAGCACGCGCGGCGAGCGGCACGACAACCACACGCGGCGATAGCGAGATGGAAGGACCCCGCTCATGACGACCGTCACGCCGGCCGACACCAAGCGGCGCGCCCAGGCCGTCGCACTCGAGCTCTTCTCCACCGAAGGCTACGACGGCACCTCCATGCGCGAGATCGCCGAGCGGCTGGGCGTCACCAAGGCCGCGCTGTACTACCACTTCGCAGGCAAGGAAGACATCGTCCGGAGCATCCTCGACGACTACCTCGCGCGGCTCGACGACCTCGCCGACTGGACTCGCAGCACGCCCGCCCCGGAGCCCGAACAGGTTCTACTGCGCTGGGCAGACATGCTGCGCACCGACGGGTTGCCGGTGATGCGGTTCCTTCAGTCGAACCAGCGCATCGTGCGCGATCTCAAGTTCGGCGGTGGGTCGGTGCGACAGCAGATGGAGCCGATCTTCGCCGCAATAGCGCAGGGCGACTCGGTAGAGGCGCAAGTGCGCGCCAGGCTCGCCGTCTACGCCGTGCACGGCGCCGGGTTCTTCAGTATCGGCTTGGACGCTCCCGACGATGAGATTCTCGACGTGGCCGTGCGGGTGGCCCTGGAGATCCTGCACGGCTGAGAGCCGCAGGTGCCGGCCTCGCTCGATGCGGCACTGCGGTTGCCAAACCGCTATGCGGCACTGCGGTTGCCAAACCGCTATGCGGCACTGCGGTTGCCAAACCGCTATGCGGCACTGCGGTTGCCGAACCGCTATGCGGCACTGGGTTGCCGGACCATTCAGTGCCGCTGCGGGGCTCGCTCGCGCAGTTCTTGCCGCAGGGCCTCGGGATCGCGCGTGGGGGCGCGGTCGGCGAGCAGGCCGACGGCCAGGGCGGTGTGCAGTACGAAGGCGTCTCGGCCGAGGGTCGCGTCCCATCCGGTGGCCTCGGCCACCCGCCGCAGCCGGTAGCGAACGGTGTTGGGGTGCACGAACAGCGCCCGCGCGGTCGACTCCAGGGAGCCTCCGAGCTCGAGGTAGGTGGACACCGTCTCGGCAAAGGCGTGGCCCACCTGCTGGAGGGGGCGATAGACCCGATCGAGCAGGGCCCGCCGGGCCGTCACGTCGCCGCTGAGCACCCGTTCGGGCAGTAGGTCGTCGGCTGCCACGGGCCGAGGTGCCGCCGGCCAGGCACGTGCTGCGTTGAGCCCCGCCAGGGCTGTGCGGGCCGAGGCTCCCGCACCGGAGAGACCGGCGGCCGTAGGGCCCACCACCACCGGCCCGGGGCCGAACCAGCCGGCAAGGTTCTGAGCCGCCCGCCACGGGTTGCCGCTCGTGCCCAGGACGACGACGACGCGATCACCCTGAACTCCCACCAATGCGTCGTCGGCGCTGGCCCTGGCCGCCTGGCGCATGCGGTCGACCACGTCTTGTTCGTGTTCGGAGGGTGTGGTGCCTACGACCACGGTGACGGCGGTGGCCTCCCGCCAGCCCAGCGCCGCCACCCTGGAGCGCAGCGCATCGTCGCTCTCGCCGCGGAGCAGGGCGTCGACCACGAGGGCTTCGAGCCGGGCGTCCCACGATCCGCGAGACTCAGCCGCCTCGGCGTAGATGGTTGCGGCGGCGAACGCGATCTCACGCGAATACAGCAGGACGGCCTCGCGCACCGCCGCGAGCTCGAGCGGATCGTCGGGGTGTTCGCACAGTTCGCTCGAGTGGTCTTCGACCACCGAGATCACGGTGCGCACGAGGTCGAGAGTCTGGCCGAGAGTGACCGAGCGGGTGAGCTCGCGCGGGGCGGTGCCGAACACGTCGGCCGGCACGGCAGGCGGTGCTTCACCCGGTTCGCTGAACCAGGTGATGAACGCCCGGATGCCGGCTTGCGCCACCAAGCCGACCCAGGAGCGTTCCTGGGCGGAAAGGGCCGAGTACCAGGGCACTTGCTCATCGAGTCGTTGCAGGGCTGCGGTGGCCAGGCCTGCCACTGCCTGCCGGGGTGGGCTGACGGTCATGGGCAACAACGCTACGGCGTGCCGGGCAGGCACGGGAAGTCAGTGGGCCGTATGTGTTGTGGAGAACCGACAACGAGGGCCGGCAGCAATGGCTGCCGGCCCGCGTCGCGTTGGTGGAAACCGTCAGGAGTCGCCACCCGAGGAACCGGAAGTGCCCGCAGTCACCTCGTCGAGCCGGTACATCTCGTAGGCCTTCGCCGGAGCTCCGGCGTCTACCTGGCCACGAGCGGCCAGCATCCGCAGCGTCTGGTAGGCCACCGACGGACCGTCGATGTGGAAGTGCCGGCGAACGGCCGGACGGGTGTCGGACATGCCGAACCCGTCGGCGCCCAGCGAGGAGAACTCGTTGGGCACGAACTGCCTGATCTGATCGGGCACCTGCCGCATGTAGTCGGTGACCGCCACGACCGGACCGTTGCGACCGGCCAGCTGCGAAGCGACGAACGGCGTGGGCCCTTCTTCGCCTGGGTTGTTGAAAGCCTCTGTGTCGCAGGCCAACCCCTCACGGCGCAACTCCGACCACGACGTCGCCGACCAGACGTCGGCGGCGACACCGAAGTCTTTGGCGAGCAACTCCTGGGCCTCGAGCGCCCACAGCATGGCCACGCCGGAGGCCAGGATCTGGGCCCGCTTCGACTCCGAGTTGGCGTCTCCGCCGTTGATGTCGGGGGCGGGCTTGTATAGGTAGAGGCCCTTGAGCAGGCCCTCGCGATCGAGGTTCTCCGGCTGGGCCGGCTGCACCATCGGCTCGTTGTAGACCGTGAGGTAGTACATGACGTTCTTGGGTCGATCGTCGCCCTCGATCGGCTCGCCATACATCCGTTGCAGGCCGTCTTGCATGATGTGGCCGATCTCGTACCCGAAGGCTGGGTCGTAGATCACGGTCGCCGGGTTGGTGGCGGCGAGGATGGGGGAGTGCCCGTCGGCGTGCTGCAGGCCCTCACCAGTCAGAGTGGTACGCCCCGCGGTGCCACCGATGACGAAGCCGCGGGTCATCTGGTCGGCGGCGGCCCAGAAAGAGTCGCCGGTGCGCTGATAGCCGAACATCGAGTAGAAGATGTAGATCGGGATGATCGGCTCGCCGTGGGTGGCGTACGACGTGCCGGCGGCCGTGAACGCGGCCACCGCGCCGGCCTCGTTGATGCCGACGTGAATGATCTGGCCTTGCGGCGACTCCTTGTAGGCGAGCATGAGCTCCCGGTCGACCGAGACGTAGTTCTGGCCGTGCGGGTTGTAGATCTTGATCGTCGGGAAGAACGAGTCCATGCCGAACGTGCGGGCCTCGTCGGGGATGATCAGCGCGATCCGCTTGCCGAACTCCTTGTCGCGCATGACGTCTTTCAGGATGCGCACGAAGGCCATCGTGGTGGCGATCTGCTGTTTGCCCGAGCCCTTCTTGGCTGCCTTGTAGGCCTCGTCTCCGGGCGGGGTGAGCACCTGGAACTTGGCGCGCCGACTGGGAATGAAACCTCCCAGGGCCTTGCGTCGATCCATCAGGTACTGGATCTCTTCGCTGTCGGGACCCGGGTTGTAGTACGGCGGCAGGTACTTGTTCTCGAGCTGGGCGTCCGTGATCGGAATCCGCAGGTCGTCGCGGAACGACTTCAGGTCTTCGGCCGTCAGCTTCTTCATCTGGTGTGCAGCCATTCGGCCGGCGAAGCTCGGGCCGAGGCCGTAGCCCTTGATCGTCTTGGCGAGGATGACCGTGGGCTGCCCGTTGTGCTCGCTGGCGGCCTTGTAAGCGGCGTACATCTTGTGGTAATCGTGCCCGCCCCGCTTGAGCTTCCAGATGTCGGCGTCGCTCATGTCGGCCACCATCCGCTTCGTACGCGGGTCGCGACCGAAGAAGTGCTCGCGGATAAAGGCTCCGTTCTCGGCCCGGTACGTCTGGTAGTCGCCGTCCGGGGTCTGGTTCATGAGATGTACAAGGGCGTTGTCGCCGTCCTTGGCGAGCAGGGTGTCCCACTCGCGACCCCAGATCACCTTGATGACGTTCCAACCGGCGCCCCGGAAGGTGCCTTCGAGCTCCTGGATGATCTTGCCGTTGCCGCGCACGGGCCCGTCGAGGCGCTGCAGGTTGCAGTTGATGACGAAGGTGAGGTTGTCGAGCTCCTCCACGGCTGCCAACTGCAGGAAGCCGCGGCTCTCGGGCTCGTCCATCTCGCCGTCACCGAGGAATGCCCAGACGTGCTGCTCAGACGTATCTTTGATGCCGCGGTTGTGCAGATAACGGTTGAACTGCGCCTGGTAGATGGCGTTGGCCGGACCGATACCCATCGAGACGGTGGGGAACTGCCAGAAGTTGGGCATCAGCCGCGGGTGCGGATACGACGGCATGCCACCGCCCGGGTGCGACAGCTCTTGACGGAAGCCGTCGAGCTGGTCTTCGGTGAGCCGGCCTTCCAGGAAGGCGCGCGCGTACATGCCGGGCGCGGCGTGGCCCTGGAAGAAGATCTGGTCGCCGCCGCCCGGGTGGTCGGGCCCGCGGAAGAAGTGGTTGAAGCCGACCTCATACATGGTGGACGAAGAGGCGTAGGAGGCGATGTGACCGCCGACGCCGATTCCCGGCCGCTGCGCCCGGTGCACGATCATGGCCGAGTTCCAGCGCAGGTAGGCGCGGTAGCGGCGTTCGAGCACTTCGTCGCCGGGGTAGTACGGCTCGCGCTCGGGCGGAATGGTGTTGATGTAGTCGGTGACCGTCAGCGACGGTACGCCGACGCCCAGCTCACGGGCTCGTTGGTTCAGCTGCAGCATCAGGTAGCGCGCCCGCCTGCGGCCTGCGGCATCGTTGACGTCGTCGAGGGCCTGCAGCCACTCGGCGGTCTCCTCGGGGTCGATATCCGGAAGGTTGGATGGAAGCCCGTTGAGAATTGGCCCGGTATCCCGCGAGTTAGCCATTAGCGTCGTCTCCTGTCGTCGTCGATCGTCAGTTCCGGGAAGGCCACCGCCTGCGGCTTCGGTCGCGCTGCAGTGGCACCCCGCGGACTTCGACCCATCCTTCCACCCGGAACGTGGTCCGCGTCACGTTCGGAGGGTGGCGATTCGTTGCGCACCCGAGCGGTCACTTATGAGGATCCGGTCAGGACGGTTGTAACAGACCATCGTGGGGGAGCGGACGAAGCCGATCAAGGTTTGGCCTGCGGCTGCCGCGACTTCCACCGCCAGCGAGGATGGTGCCGAGACCGACAGGAGCACGGCGATTCCCGCCGCCCAGGCCTTCTGGGCCAGTTCGAAGGACGTGCGCCCACTGAGCACCAGCACGCACGAGTGCAGGGGCAGACCCTTGGTCCGAGCGGCCCAGCCGATGACCTTGTCACAGGCGTTATGCCGGCCCACATCTTCGCGGACCACGAGTGGCTCGCCGTCCAGGCTGAACAGTCCGGCGGCGTGCAACCCGCCCGTCCGCTCGAAGATGGCTTGCTCGGCGCGCATCCGCTGGGGCAGGCCGACCGCGACGTCGGCCGGCAGGTGCGCAGGCACCAGCGAGAGATCCGAGAGCGGCTGGCGCGAGCGCAGAGCATCAATGGTCGCCGAACCGCATACTCCGCAGGCCGACGTGATGCCGAACGTGCGCCTGCCCTCCAGGCTGAGCGGGGGATGGTCAGAGCGCAGAGTCACATCGAGCACGTTGAACGTGGGCGAGCCGTCGACACCCACGTCGTTGCAGTGCACAGCCGTGGTCACCGCGTCGGCGGAGGAGATCAGGCCCTCGGACAGCAGCAGGCCGAGGGCCAGGTCGACGTCGTCACCAGGTGTGCGCATGGTGGTGAGCACGGAGGCTCCGTTGACCCGGATCTCCAGTGGCTCCTCTACGGCCAAGGTGTCCGGACGTTCGATGCGCCTGCCCGTCTCGACATCGAAACGGGTGGCTGGTACGCGCGAGCTGCGTCTGCCCATAACGTTCAGGCTAGGACAGGTGAGTGTTGGCGTCCGCCATGCCTGTCGACTTCTTTGCTGGCAGGGTGGCCGACACCGGCCGGGATCTGCGCGAGGCGTGGGTCGGTCGTTGATCCAACAGCGTTAAAACTGGCCCATCTGTAGGTGACGTGCGGCTGGTGCACTACCGTTCGACCATAGAAATCAGGGGCCGGGCCTTGCACGGGCCGCGGACAGATATGAGGGGATACCGGTAGTGGCGGAGACCGCGGAGACCGCGGAGATCGCGGGTGGAAGAAGCGGAGCCAAGCGGCTTGGTTTCTCCGCGCAGCAGATTGTTCAGGAATTCGGTTACGACAGCGACGTGGATCACGACCTGCGAGAGGCCATCGAGGAGGTCATCGGCTCGGAACTGCTCGACGAGGACGCCGACGAGGTGGTCGACGGCGTGATCCTGTGGTGGCGGGACGGCGACGGAGACTTGGTTGACACCCTGGTCGACACGCTCGGCACATTGGCGGCTGGAGGCACAGTGTTGCTTCTGACCCCCAAGCCCGGGCGCCCCGGTCAGATCGATGCCGCAGACCTCGAGGAGGCGGCTCCCTCGGTGGGTCTGCACGCCACGAAGACCCTCAGTGCAGGGGAAGACTGGATGGCCATTCGGCTGGTGCCGTCCAAGGCGGCCGGCGAACCAGCTGACCCAGGGCGCACGTGATCGGCTGAGGAGATTTGGCCTGCCCTGCTCAGCCCGTAGCCGCCCGAGATGTTGCGTCGGTCACTCGAACTGGTCATTGCATCGGCGTGCTGATCTGGCGCTTTCACTCTCGGTGTTCATCCAGCACTCGAATGGCCCAATCAGACGTCGGCAACACACGGCCGAACGAGGGTTGCCGTTTCTTGTGGTCAGCCGCTAGTTGAGGTATCAATTACCTAGCTGCGGCCGTCGTTGACCCGAGACTTCGACGGCCGCGGCCATCAATTCCGACGAAATCCGCAGTTCGGACCAGGTTCGTTAACTGGGTTCGCAGTTGGAGCCGGTCGCGAGCCCCCTCCGTGGGCCTGGCAAGATGATGCGCCTGGCAGAATGGCAGCGCGGGAGAACTCAGCTCGCGGTACGTGTGTTACTTCAGGGCCTGTAGCTCAGTTGGTAGAGCACCGCGTTTACACCGCGGGTGTCGTCGGTTCGAGCCCGGCCGGGCCCACCAGAAGGTCGTTGCCTCACACCAACGACATCACCGGGTTTTGAGACCCAAAGTCTGCTGTCTGGCCTTGCTGGCGCACGGCGAGTTGCTGCACCTGGCAGTACCTAGCCGTTCGGAGCGGAATGAGGCGGCTTCCTATCCGTCGGCAGCGCTAGGTGCAGGCCCTTCTGATGTGCTCGCCACCCGGTGAGCTAGGCCATCGGCGATGAGAGCAAGCCCGGCCTCGAACGCGGAAACGTGGTCGATCTGCGGGACGTCGTCCCGTATTGCTGGGCCACCGTCATGGTCCATGTCCGCCTGTTCCTCCAAAACGCTGCCCACGGTGAAGCGACTGGCGGTCAGCATCGCCATCTGAGCATCGCGCTCGGGCACGCCCGAGGCGGTAAGGAACGACATCTTCCGGACGATCCGGTCGATGTCCGCCCCGGGAACGAGCCCCGCGTGAAGCCGTGCACCGTCGCGATGCATCAGCAACGTCCGCCGAAAGCTGCGCGAGTTGTCGACAAACCACTCGCGCCAGTCATCAGTGGGTTCCGGTAGCGGCGCTGCCGCGTGTGGGGCCATCGCGGCTTCTGCCATCGCCTCGAGCAGATCTTCTTTCTTCCGGAAGTGCCAATAGAGCGAGGGCTGTTCCACGCCCAGCCGGGTTGATCGGAGCAGACGGGCAAGGTTCCCGAATCCGTCGAGCCATCCAGCCAACGGCATCTGCCGAACCGTATTGGAAGCTCGGGCTGCACCTGGCGTACTGGTTCATTCCTCGCATCGGCTCCGACAGCAATATCCGGGACACCTACCTGGTTCGCGGTGGACGGCAGATCATGCGCCGAAGCCACAACGCTGATGAGACACAGGTCTACTTCGTGCTACGCGACGATTCTACGGCGGCGTCCGCGATCCACCGAGCACCTGTAGAGGAGCAGAAACAGTTCTGGGCCGACAGATTCGGCGACGCGGGTTGGCAGACCGAACGCTTCATCGCCGGAATGCGGAATGCTCCCTTCTTCTGCTCCCAGGAGGTGCTTCAGGTGCGCTCCGACAACTGGTCCACGGGACGCGTCGTCCTCGTCGGAGATGCTGCTCACTGCGCCTCTCCGTACAGCGGTATGGGTGTCTCTGGCGGCTTGGTCGGCGCTTACGTCCTCGCCGGGGAGGTCAATCGCAACCCGCACGACCTCAACAAGGCGTTCGCAAACTACGACTCCACGCTCCGCCCGTTCGTGAACAGGATCCAAGCCGCAGTGAAGCCAAGCCTTCTCCGACTGGGTATTCCCACGTCACAGCTTGCGATCGGCGCCTTCCTCTCCATCACTGCACTAGCCACCGCATTACGCATTCCGGAACTTGCCGCACGATTTGCGACCGAAGATCGGGGCGGCAGCTGGCAGCTCCCGGACTACCCAGAAGCTAATGCTCGCGAGCGGCGCTCGCTCTGACGTTCGCTGCCACCCGACTGCCGTATCGTCTGGAGGCCCTACCAGAAGCAGTTACGGCCTTTGCATCTACAGAACGGTCTGCGAGAATCCGCCTGGCATTCACGCCGCCGACGAACGCCTCCGCGCGTTCACGACCCGGCCTGGCACAGTCAGCAAGTGCACCCGCACGAACTGGCGGCGATCCCGGACGACTCCCCACGTGCTGAGTCTTCCCTGAGGATCGACTTTTCTGAGTAGCGGCGGTGGTCAGGAGTGGCGTCGCGCTCGGCACTGAACCAGAGCCTCGCGTCCTTGCCATCCCCGGGTCAGCTGCGGTCGGCCGGTCTGTCGTCCGCGCCGCGGGCGATGGACTCTAATGACTCGTACTCCGCCTTGACGGCGTCGAGTTTGGCCAGCGTCGCGACGATCGACCCAGCACCGAGCGGCAGGTGCAGGTTGGGTCCTCCTTTCTCGACGTCGTGGATGATCGCGGCAGCCGCCTTGGCGGGGTTGCCTGACTGGGGAGTATCCGAGGTCCGGGCGTGGGCGACCTGCTGGCGCAATGGGGTCTTGTCGTAGTCCGTGATCGGATGCCTTACCTCGTTCGCCGAGCGTGCCCACTCGGTGCGAAAGCCACTTGGCTCGACCAGAAGCACCCGGATGCCGAACGGCCTGACTTCGCTGGCCAGTGCCTCGGAGATGCCCTCCACGGCGAACTTCGAGGCGCTGTAGTAGCCGACTGAGGCAAAGCCGTTGAGACCTGCGATGGAGGCCATGTTCACGATCGTTCCCGAGCGCTGTGCGCGCATTAGCGGGAGAACCGCGTTGGTGACTCTCATCAGGCCGAAGAAGTTGATCTCGAAGAGGCGGCGCACGTCCTCCTCGTCGCTTTCCTCCACGCCGGCGAAGTAGCTGATACCCGCATTGTTTACGAGGACATCGATGCCACCGAAGTGGTCGGTCGCGGCAGCCACTGCCTCCGCGACCGATGTGCTGTCAGTGACATCAAGCCTGAGCGCGACAGCCCGAGCCTCGCCTGCCGACGTGACCAGATCGGCAACGTCTTCGGGGTTCCGAGCGGTGGCAACTACTCGGTGCCCGTTCGCGAGGGCGGCTCTCACGAACTCGCGCCCGAAGCCAGACGAGCATCCCGTGATGAGCCAAGTCGTTGCGGTTGATCTTGCGTTCGACATCTCACAAGCGTGGGACTCAGGGGTCGAGCTTGGGTAGGTCATCCGACGCAGACTCTTGCCTAATTCTCTTAGCCTCGATCCACCGATCGACTTTGAGGTGTTGGCGTGCCGTTACGCGAAGATGCCCTTCTGGGCTGGGAGTTTGGGACTTGCGACGGTCCAAATCACCCAACGTCAGGAGGGCATCTTCAAGATGCGACTCTCTCACACCCTTGGTCGAACCTCGGTGGCGTTCGACGATCCGAATCTCGTGTCGGCAGCAGGACTGCTCCCCGTGGTGGCGCTGGCCGAGCGGGCTGGGTTGCGGGACCTGGCGGATGAGCACCTCAGTGTCCCGACGGACAAGGGCGCGAACCCGGGGTTGAAGGTCGCCTCGCTGGTGGCCGGGATGGTCGCCGGCGCGGACTCGATCGATGACATGGGCCTGCTGCGCCACGGTGGGCTGGGTCGGCTCTTCGCCAAGGCTTATGCGCCCTCGACGCTGGGGTCGTTCCTGCGCTCGTTCACCTTCGGCCACGTCCGCCAACTCGACGCGATCGCCTCTCGGTTCCTGATCGCCCTGGCTTCGCTGACGCGCCTGTTGCCAGAACCCGGCCACGACGCTGCCGCAGGCACTGACCAGGGATACGCGTTGGTCGATGTCGACGACACCATCATCGAGGTCCACGGGTATGCCAAGCAGGGCGCCGGGTTCGGCTACTCCGGTGTCCGCGGGCTCAACGCGCTGCTGGCCACACTCACCATGCCCGCTACGGCGCCGGTGATCGTGGCCCAACGGCTGCGCAAAGGCTCAACCGGGTCGCCACGGGGCGCGAAGCGGCTGGTCGCCGACGCGGTCAAGACCACGCGAAGGATCCTGGGCAAGACTCGGCTGGTGCTGGTGCGTGCCGACTCGGCGTTCTACGGCCGCGGACCCGTCCACGCCGCCCTATCCGGCGGTGCCGCGGTCTCGGTCACCGTGCGGATGGACCCCGCAGTCAAGAAGGCGATCACCACCATCGACGAGAACGCGTGGACCACGATCGAGTACACCGACGCCATCCTCGACGAAACCACCGGCACGTGGATCTCGCGAGCCGAGGTCGCCGAAGTACCGTTCACCGCGTTCGCCTCGGCCAAGAGGTCCGAACGGGTCGCCGGTCGGCTGGTCGTGCGACGGATCCCCGACCTCAACGCCGAAAGGAACAAGGCCGCCGGCCAGGACACCCTGTTCGACACCTGGCGCTTCCACGCCCTCTTCACCACCGCCGACCCCAAGATCCTCGACACCGTCACCGCCGATGCGACCCACCGCCACCACGCGGTCATCGAACAGGTCCACGCCGACCTCAAGAGCTCCGCACTCGCTCACCTGCCATCCGCAGCGTTCAACGCCAACGCCGCCTGGCTGGTCCTCGCCGTCATCGCGTTCAACCTCACCCGCGCCGCCGGCACCCTCGCCGCACCCGACCTCGCACGAGCGACCACCGCCACCCTGCGCCGCAAGCTCATCACCATCCCCGCACGAATCGCATCCTCGGCCCGACGCATCACCATGCACCTCCCGGTCGCATGGCCCTGGCAGACCGCCTGGACAACCATGTTCGACCGCGTCAACGACCCACCACCGGCCCTCACGACCTGACCACCCAGCAGCCACCACTGCGCGACCCGAGCACCACAATGGAACATCCCGGACAGCAAGGCCCGGAGCATCCGCACGCCCCAACAGCCCCCAACCCGCCCAACAAGATCACACACTCCCCGCCATGCCCATCGGTGGATCGAGGCTTAGTAGTGACGAGGGTGGGCCGTCACGGATCCCTGCCGAGATGGCACGATTGACCCATGCCCAGTTCCGTGGAGTTGCTCGATGAGATGTGCGAGAGGATCGCGCGCCATGCGGGCGCCGACTCCGGCACACTGATCGACGGATTCGTGGTCTCCCGCTACGAGAGCTCTGCGCCCGACTATCAGCTTGCCGAGCAGCTCTTTGTCCTTATGGCTCACGGAGGCAAGAGGCTCTACTTCGATCGACGAGTGATCGACTATCGGGCGGGCGATTGCTTGATCGTCACCGCAAGCATGCCGTTGTCCGGGCACTTCATCGCCGCGAGCCCCGAAAGTCCCGCGTTAGCCATCGGACTCCGTCTGGCGGCTTCTCGGGTCGCAGCCCTGCTCCCGCAACTGCAGCCGGACGTCAAGGAGCGGTCGCAGTTAGGGGTATCCATTGGCACTCACGCCGCCGACAATCAACTTCTCGATGCGGTTGTCAGGATGCTCCGACTGCTCGACGATCCGGTCGATGCCATAGCCCTCGCGCCGCTCATCGAACAAGAGATTCTCTGGCGGCTCCTCCGGGGACCGCTGGGACAGAGCGTTGCGCAGATCGGCCTTGCTGACAGTGTCCTGCGTCATGTTGGTGATGCTATAACTCATCTCCGTCAGCACTTCACCGAGCCGCTGTCGATACGAGAACTTGCGCGGGTCGCAGGGATGAGCGTCTCGACTTTTCATCGTCACTTTCGTCGCCTCACGGGTCAGTCTCCGCTGCAGTTCCAAAAGGGTCTACAACTGCAAGAGGCCCGCTCACTTCTCCTCACCGAGGGGAGCGTGACCGAGGTGGCGCACTCTGTCGGATATAGCAGTCCAACGCAATTCAACCGGGAGTATCGTCGCCAGTTCGGCATGCCGCCGGGGAGAGACATGGCTCAATTGCGGAGTCGTGCCACCATCTGACCTATCGCCTGCGAGGCGCACCAGTAATCGATGTCAGTTGGGCGCCGATCCCGGCGGGGCCCCCTCGCCAGTCCCTCCTCAGAGCTACTGCAACATCGACAGCATCCCCCCGGCCGCTGGCTCGGCGCCGGCGTCACACCCCCGCGGAGTGAACGGCGGGTGAGCTACTCCTCCATCGCTGCTTGGATCAGGTGGGCTTCGCTCGATCGGTGTCGCCACGCGGCAAGGTAGGCGAGTTTGAAAAAAGTGCAGGGTCGATGTCGAAGAGCGTGGTGGCCGTTCGACGTACAGGTGACAGGCAGGTTCCAGCAACGAGTAGGAGTGATCGAGATGCCGCGTTTCATGGGATTCGTGAGGATGGAAGAGGGCGTCGGCACGCCGCCGCAGGCGCTGTTCGACGCGATGGACGACTACATCGGCGAGCAGGCCGCCAAGGGCGTGTTCCTCGACGGCGGCGGGCTGTACGGCACTGAGGACGCCGTGAACTTCGTCGTCCGCCAGGGCGAGGTCAGCCGCGTCGACGGGCCGTACGCCGAGGCCAAGGAGGTCGTCGGCGGCTGGGCCATCATGCAGTACGACAGCCTCGAGGAGGCCGTCGCCGACCAGCAGGAGTTCGCCGAGCTGCACGCGAAGCACTGGCCCGAGGTCACCGTGATCTCCACCCTGCGCCAGATCTCCGACCGGCCCCGAGGCGCCGCGCCTGCGCCGACTGAGCCGGGGCGAGGCTCGAGCCCCTACGCTGGCCTGGTGCCGGCACAGACCAGTCCGGATGATCCGAACGAGGCCATCGTCGCCGCTTGGCGGGCCGAGTCGGCCCGCCTCGTCGGCGCCCTCACCCGGATGACCCGTGACGTGGAGCTCGCCGAGGATCTTGCGCAGGACGCGCTCGTGGCCGCGCTCGAGCAGTGGCCCGCTGCCGGCGTACCGGAGAACCCGGCGGCGTGGCTGATGACCACCGCGAAGCGGCGCGGCATCGATCACTTCCGGCGCGCAGACGTCCTTCGCCGCAAGGTTGCGGAGCTCGAGCATGCCGACTGGGAGAGGAGGAGAGTGCCCGACCTCGACGCCCAGATCGACCACATCGAGGACGACGTCCTGCGGCTCATCTTCCTGTCCTGCCACCCGAGCCTGACCGCCGAGTCCCGGGCCGCGCTTGACGCTGCGGCTGGTCGGCGGCCTCACCACGGCCGAGATCGCCCGCGGGTTCCTGGTCAGCGAATCGGCTATGGGCCAGCGCATCTCGCGGGCGAAGAAGACACTCGCGAAGACTCACGCCGAGTTCGAGCTGCCGACGGGACCAGAGCGGACCAGGCGCCTCGACGACGTCATGGCGGTGATCTACCTGATCTTCAACGAGGGGTACGCCGCCACCGCCGGCGTGGACTGGATGCGCCCCGACCTGGCGATCGAGGCGATGCGGCTCGCGCGCATGCTGGCCGCACTCGCTCCCGACGAGCCCGAGGTGATCGGACTGCAGGCGCTGCTGGAGATCCAGGCCTCGCGGATGCCGGCCCGGCTCGACGAGGATGGCACACCGGTCCTGCTCGAGGCGCAGGACCGGAAGCGCTGGGACCAGGTGCTGATCCGGCGTGGCCTGGCGGTCCTGCACCAGGCCGAGCTGCTCGCCGGACGCGGGAGGCCGGTCGGGCGGTACTTCCTCCAGGCATCGATCGCCGCGCAGCACGCCCGCGCCGAGCGTTCCGAGGACACGAACTGGCGCCGGATCGCGGCTCTCTACGATGTCCTGGCCACCGCAGCACCCGGTCCGGTCGTCGAGGTCAACCGCGCCGTCGCGCATGGGCGGGCGTTCGGACCGGACGCCGGTCTCGCCGTACTTGAAGAGCTGACCGAGGACGCACTGGGCGACTCGCCACTCGTGCCGAGCGTGCGTGGAGACCTGCTCGAGCGGGCCGGGCTCCATGCGCAGGCACGTGAGGCGTTCACCGAGGCCGCCGCGCGCACCAGGAACGAGAGCGAGCGTGCCATCCTGCGCCGTCGGGCCGAGCTGAACCTGAGGCGTGCGTCGGAGCCGAGTTGAGCCGGGTGGGGTGTCGGCGAAGACTCAGGCGGCCATCATCCGTGACTACGCTCTTGCCGGGAGATCGGGGGGCCCAGGGCGGTGGCGCCGACTCGCGGCGGGCCTTCCTACAATTGGCCAGTGCGGCTGAACCTGCTCGGGCCCATGGAACTCGTCGTGGCCGGACATCCGCAACGGCCGGGACCGCCGAAGCAGCGAACCTTGCTGGCCCTGCTTGCGATGCACGCCGATCACGTGCTCCCCGCCGAACTCCTGGCGGACCGACTGTGGTCGGGTCATCCGCCTGCCGGCGCACAAGGAACTCTTCAGGTCTATGTCTCCAACCTGCGCCGTCAGCTGGAACCCGGCCGGTCGGCGCGCGAGACCCCGACCGTCCTGGTGAGCGCATCGTCCGGCTACGGCTTGTTGACCGCCGAACTCGCCCTCGATACAAGGCATTTCGAGACCCTGGTGTCGACCGGGTCGGGGCAGCTCATCGAGGGGCGAGCTCGGGAATCGGCAGCCACCCTCGCCGAGGCCCTCGCTCTGTGGCGGGGTGAGGCGTATCTGGATGCCCGCGCCGAGGAGTGGGCGCAACCGGAGATCAGCCGGCTGGAACAGCTGCGGCTGGACGCGGTGGAAGGGCAGGCTGCGGCTCTTCTGGAGCTGGGCCGCCAAAGCGATGTGGTGGCGTTGTTGGATCCTTTCGTCCGCGTGCATCCGCTGCGCGAGCGCGCTTGGGAGACGTTGGTACTGGCGCATTACCGGGCGGGTCGGCAAGCGACGGCTCTCGAATGCCTGCGCAGGGTGCGAGAGATGCTCGCCCGGGAACTGGGAATCGATCCGGGGCTACGGCTGAGGGAACTCGAGGGCGCGGTCCTGCGCCAGGACGCCACGCTGCTGCCATCGGAACGGCTTGCCACCTCATCGCAACACAATCCGCCCACGATCCCTGGCGCCCGGTCGCCATTCGTCGGCCGCGAGCGCGCCCTGCAGTTCCTCCTTGACGCTGTCGAGGCGTCGCAGGCGGCAGGTCGGATTGTCCTGGTGGATGGTGAGCCGGGCATCGGCAAGACCAGCCTGCTGAGGCGCTTCAGCGCAATGGTCAAGGTTCCGGTCGGCTGGGGCGCGAGTCCTGATCACGAGACTGCGCCAGCGCTGTGGCCCTGGGAACAGGTCTTGCTCGACCTTGCTGCCGCATACCCCACGCAGCAGCTACCCGCCGAAGTGGCCACCTTCCTGTCGGGCGGGCTGGCGGGGATCCGGACGTACGACGCACACGGAGCGCGGTTGCGATTCTTCGAGGCTGTCGCCTCCTTCCTGGGCCGCCTCGGCCCAGTGATCGTCGTGTTGGAGGACATCCAGGCTGCGGACGATGCGACGCTGAGGTTGTTGGTCCACGTCGCGTCCACCGCCCGGCCCGGTCTGCTCCTGGTGGCGAGCTTCCGGCGGCACGAGGCGTCGGGGCTGAGCGCCACGCTGTCCGCGCTGTCCCGGCTCGGCGCCCGCAGGCTCGGGCTGGAGGGGCTCGACACCCAGGAGGTCCGCGCGCTCGTCCGCGAGTTGTCCGGTCACGACCCTGGTAGCCGCAAGGCCGAGGAGCTGCGCAGGCGCACCTCGGGCAACGCGTTCTTCCTTACGGAGCTGGCCCAGGCCGACGAGGCGGTGCCGCAGGGAGTCTCGGATGTCGTGCTGCACCGGGTGGCGGCCCTGGGTGAGGAAACGGTCCGGGCTCTGCAGCTGGCCGCCGTGGTGGGCGACGAATTCGAGTTGGCCGTCCTGGCCGGGGCTGCCGACGATGCGGTCAGTGACGTGCTGCCGTCCCTGGAGGCGGCCGTCGCCGCCGGGTTGGTCCGGGAGTCGTCCGACCGCCTGGGGGTGTACGAGTTCGCGCACGCCCTGGTGGTCGATGCGTTGCTGTCGCGCCGATCCCGGATGTGGCGCGCACGGGCGCATGAGCAGGTCGCCCGCGTTCTCACCCGCGCCCACGGCGATCAGGACGACCGTGCCGCGCTGATCGCTCGGCATTGGCTGGCGGCGGCCGAGCTCGGTTCGGAGCCTGCGCGAATGGCGATGGACTATTCGGCGCGTGCCGCCAGGTGGGCAATGCGCAGGCATGCACCGGACGACGCAGCAGTGTCGTGGCAGGAGGCGCTGGCGGCGTCCGAGTTAGCGGGAGCCAGCGCGTCCGAGCGGTTCGAACTTTCCGTGGGCCTGGCCGAGAGCCGTTACGCCGCCGGACGGTACGACGAGGGCTTCGAGGCGATAGAGGGCGCGCTCACCCTGGTCGGAACGGACTGGGACAAGGCAGTCATGGCCTGCGATATCGCGATGGGGAACGGGGTCTGGCTGCCGTTCCGGTACGGCCTCGACGTGTCCGCAGTGCGGGACGTGATGGATGCTGCTGTGCGCGAGCTGTCGCCGTCCGCACCGGCCTGGGCGTTGGCACAGGCGATCGGGGCGGTCGTGCTGGCCCAGGCCGGTCGCCAGGACGAGGCCCAGGCCCTGTCGTCGCGGGCGGTAGCGGCGGCGGAACGTCTGGGAGATCCGGCCGTGCTCAGGCGCGTGCTCCACCTGCGGCTGCTGGCGCTGCAGGGACAAGACTTCATCGAGCAACGCGCCGAGACCGCCTACCGCCTGCAGGCAGCTTCGAGGGACTCGTCGCAGCTCCAGGTGATCGCAGCGCTCCAGCTCGTCGTTCATCACGTGGCGCACGGCCGTGTACCGCAGGCTCGGGCGTTGCTCTCGGAGATCGACGCTCGGCTGAGCGAGCTGCGCAATCCGACGCTGTCGTTGCAGGCGGCGGTGGTGCACGTGGGGCTCGACCTGCTCCAGGGTGTCTCAGAACCGACGCGTCACTTCGAGCCCCTGACGGCGATGCTGTCATTCGCCGACCTGGCGTACTTCGAGCTGAGCCTGCTCGCCGTCCGCGCTGAGATGCTCTTCCAGGACGACCGTCTCGGTGCGGAGGCGGCATGGGTCGAGGAGATGTTCCGACGGACAGATGCAGCCGGGCCGGCCCAGCTGCTGGCGTACGCGCTGGCGGACCGCGGCGAACCAGAGCGCGCCCGAGAACTATTGCGGAAGAACGCGTTACCGTCGCGCGACTATCAATGGGCGGCGGCCGCCATGTGCCGGATGCACGCGGCCATCAGGCTCGGCGAAACCGGCATCGTGCGGGAGGTCTACGAGGAGTTCCGCCCCTACGCGGGCCAGCTGCTTGTGAACGGAACGTGCACCACCGTCGATGGGGCATACGACGGCCACCTGGGAGAGGCGCTGCTGGCGCTCGGAGATCATGAGGGCGCACGGGCGCATTTGCAAAAGGCGGTGCTCCTGTTGGAGCAGTCGGGTGCCGAGTACTGGTTGGCAAGAGCCCGACAAGTACTCGACAAGTGCATCTAAAGGCTGGTCATTCACGCTGTCTCGCACCACGTGAGGAGACACATCAATGATCACCCAAGAGGATCTGACCGGCTTCCTGATGATGCACGCGGGATTCCGCGTCGAGTTCGGCCGCCTGGCCGAGGTCTGCGGCCACCCGCGTGACGACACGCACGAGCTGTTGCTGGAGGAGCAGCTCACGCTGGTGCTGGACATGTTGCACGCCCACCATTCGCACGAGGACACGGTCCTGTGGCCCAAACTCGCTTCGCGCGCGCCCAGCTCGGCGGAGGCGCTCGCCGAGCTCGAGGCCGAGCACGAAGAACTCGACCGGCTCGTCGCGGCCGCCGCCGATCGCCGGGTGCCGCTGGTCGACCGCGCGTACCCGTTGCGGGAGCTGCACGAAGTCATCAACGAACACCTCGACCACGAGGAGCGGATCGCCGTTCCGCTCATGCTGCGGCACCTCACCACCGACGACATCGAGGCCGACAAACGCCAGGCGACAGCAGATTTCGGCCGTCGCCGGATCCCGGTCATCTTCGGTTGGCTGGCATCGAGTGCAGAGCCCGACCTGCTGGCGGCGTCGTACGCCGACCTGCCGGTGGTGGCTCGGCTGCTGTTCCGGCTGTTCTGGTGGCCGGCCTATCGGCGGCGCTTCACCGAGCTGTACGGCGCCCCGGTCCCCATCAATGCTGCCTTCGGCTCGTGATGAGCGTCCTAGCCATGACCAGCTGGCCGCGAGAATTGGCCGAGACCTTCGATCGCGCCCTGGTGTGCCAGTACGCCTCACTCACCCGCGACGGCCGGCCCGTGACCTGGCCCGTCACACCGTATGTCGGCAGCGGCGGCACGCTCGACGTGAGCACCGGGCTCAGCTACCCGGATAAGGCCGAGCGTGCGCGCCGTGACCCACGCGTCGCACTGCTGTATTCGAGCGTCGAAAGCAGTGACCTGGGTCAGGCGCCGGTCGCCCTCGTACAAGGTCGAGCGACCGTTCGCGACGCGGACCTGCAGGCCAACACGGACCGATACGTTCGCGAGGCCTTCGCCAAGACCGGCGCTGGTTTCGCCGGGATGCCATGGTTCCTGGTGAGACGGTGGGGCTGGTACTTCGCACGGATCTGGGTGCAGGTCACCCCGGAGAGGATTCTCTGGTGGCCCGAGGGCGACCTGTCCAGGACTCCGCAGGTCTGGACGTCCCCGGGCAACCTCACGGTCCCCAGCTCTGATCCTCGCCCGACAGGACCGAGGCACCAGGACCGGTCGACACCGCCGACGGATTGGCGACCCTTCGCGGAACGCGCGATTCGACTGGGCGAACCAGTCGTCACCATGGTTGCCGACGGCATGCCGCTCGCCGTGCCCACCCGTGCTGTCATCCGCACCCAGGACGGGTACGACCTGCTCCTGCCCGCGGGCGTTTCCGCAGCCGACGGACCGGTATGCCTGACCTTCCATCGGCATGGCCCGGCCATGCAATGGCAGGAGAACGTGGTTCTCGTCGGGACCGCGAGTGGAGTGGGCGACCGGCTGAGCGTGCGCGTCGTGCGAGCGCTGAACGATTGGAGTCTGGCCGGCAGCCGCCAGCAGCGCAGTCGCTCGTTCCTCGGCCGGCGCAGGGTGCTCGGGCAACGCCTGGAGGCAGAGGCCGCTCGCCGTGGGCAGCCCGTCCCGCGGGTGCGACGGATTCCGGAAACCCGTTGGCACACTGCTGAATAGGTTCCAGGGCTACCGGACAATCCATTGCTGTTGAGATTGGTGTCGATCAGGCTCATGCCCGTGGGTGGGCAGAGGTCGTCGAGCGTGAATAGGCAAGATCGCAAGTACGTGCTCGCATGGGGCGCGGAGTGTCACCGGGCGAATCATCGACATCGGGTGTGGGCCAGGTCAGTGGACGAACTACCTATCTGAACACGGTCTCGAGATCGAGGGAGTCGATCCGGTTCCGGAGTTCATTAGGGAGGCGCGGCAACGATTTCCCGGTGTCACCTATCGAATCGGTCATGCGGATCGGCGCAACGTCGAGGATGCTCGTGCCGTGCCTTTGACGTTCCGCGGCGAGCTACCTCGCAACGGAGAGATCATCCATCCCGCCGGGCGTGCCGCCGGCTGAGGTTCAGTGGAGGCAAGTCGCCGGCGTTCAAGCGGTGTGATCGACCGGCAATGGTACACATTCTAAGGCGCTCGAAATCCGCAGCAACATATCCAAACTTGGCCGATCAGCTGTCAGTGCTTCTTCAGCTCCTCGGCGAGCATCACGATGATGCCACTGGGACCGCGCACGTACGTGAGCTTGTATACGTCCTCATAGGTGGCCACGCCGCGAAGTGGACGGCAGCCGTGCCTCGCGGCTACCTCAAGGGCTTTGTCGATGTCGTCGACGGAGAAGGCGACGCGGTGCATGCCGATCTCATTGGGACGAGTGGGCTCCGACTCGATCGCATTCGGGTGGATGTACTCGAACAGTTCAAGGCGACCGTGGCCGTCCGGTGTCTGCAGCATCGCGATCTTGGCGTGGTTGCCGTCGAGGCCGACGGCAGTGTCGGTCCACTCGCCACTGACCGTGTCGCGGCCGACGACGGTGAGACCGAGGTCGGTGAAGAAGGCGATCGTTGCTTCGAGGTCGCGAACGGCGATGCCGACGTTCTCAAGTTTGATGGCCATGCGTTGCAGCCTAGCGAGCGAGGCAGATTGGCTCCCGTCAAGAACCGGGCAGCGCCGTCGGCTTCTCCGAGTGGACTGCCAGCGGAGTTCTCGTCCCGTGGTGGCACGATCATGCCTATGCCAACCACATCGAGGCGTAAGCCTGCCGCTCGGCATCAGGCCGCCTCCTAGCCAGTGAGGACGTTGCCATGACTACTCTGCGCACTTTCTCTCTGGAATCCGCTCCGATCCATGTGCCGGACGAGGTCCTCGATGACCTGCGGGACCGTCTTGCGCTGACTCGTCTGCCGGTGGACGAGGGGAATGAGGATTGGTCCTATGGTGTCCCGGCCAGCTATCTGGGTGAGCTGATCGCCTACTGGCGAGACGGCTACGACTGGCGCAAGGCGGAGGCCGCCATCAACGGCTACGAGCACTACCAGGTCAGCGTCGCCGGTGTTCCGGTGCACTTCCTGCGTAAGCCCGGCCATGGCCCGCGCCCGATCCCGTTGATCCTCACCCACGGCTGGCCGTGGACGTTCTGGCACTGGTCGAAGGTGATCGATCCGCTCGCCGACCCGGTCGCGTTCGGTGCCGACCCCGCCGACGCGTTCGAGGTCATCGTGCCGTCCTTGCCCGGCTTCGGCTTCCCCGGCCCGCTCACCGGCTTTCCGGATGTCAACTTCTGGAAGGTCGCCGACCTCTGGCACACCCTGATGACCGAGACCCTGGGATACGAGAAGTACGCCGGCGGGGGCTGCGACATCGGCGGGATCGTCTCCAGCCAACTCGGCCATAAGTACGCCGAGGAGCTGTACGGCATCCACATCGGCTCCGGGCTGCCACTGGATTTCTTCACCGGCCCGCGCGCGTGGGATTTCGCGCGGAACCGGCCCCTCACCGACGAGCAGCCCGCTGACGTCCGGGCCCGGATCATCGAGTTCGACCACCGCTCGGCGTCCCACCTCGCTGTGCACATGCTCGACGGGGCCAGCCTGGGCCACGGGCTGAGCGACTCACCCGCCGGACTGCTCGCCTGGTTGCTGGAGCGCTGGAACGCCTGGAGCGACAACGGTGGCGACCTCGAGTCCGTCTTCACCAAGGACGATCTGCTCACCCACGCCACGATCTACTGGGTCAACAACTCCATCGCCACCTCGATGCGCTACTACGCCAATGCCAATCGATACCCCTGGACGCCTGCCCACGACCGCACCCCGATCGTGCAGGCCCCGGTGGGCCTCACCTTCGTCACCTACGAGAACCCGCCTGGTATCCACACCGCCGACGAACGCGTCCGCGCGTTCACGACCGGCCCGCAAGCCGAGTGGTTCAACCACGTCAACGTCAACGCCCACGACCACGGCGGCCACACTTCATCCCCTGGGAGAACCCAGACGCCTGGGTCGGCGACCTACGACGCACCTTCCACGATCGCAGACCCTGAACGACGTTGCTTCCCAGGAAGGAGGCTTCGCCGTGCGCGGAGCCATGAGCATGGCAGGCGGGTCGCCGTCGGTCTCCACGCGAGACGGCCACAAACAGACAGACTCAGGACGGGTCCGCGGCCGGACGACGCTGTTGTTGGCGTCCGGAGGGTTCTTCCTGATCACTCTGGACGTTCTGATCGTCAACGTTGCCCTGACCCGGATCGGCGCCGAGCTCGGCGGCGGCACCACCACGCTGCAATGGGTGATCGACGGGTACACCCTGCTTGTTGCCGCTCTGTTGCTCCTCGCCGGAAATCTTTCGGACCGGATCGGCGCCAAGCGCGCCTTCGCCACCGGTATCGCTGTGTTTGGGGCGGCCTCGCTGCTGTGCGCACTCGCACCGACCGCTGCGTTCCTCGTCTCCGCACGATGTCTTCAGGGTGCCGGGGCTGCGGTCATGCTCCCGGCGACGATGGCGCTGATTCGCGAGGCTTACCCCGATCCAGGGCGTCGCGCCCACGCGCTCGGCGTGTGGGCCGCAGGGGGAACCGTGGCCGCAGCTGCCGGGCCCGTGCTCGGCGGGCTGTTGACGACGCTGGACTGGCGACTCGTGTTCGTCATCAACATTCCTGTCTGCGTGGTCATCCTCCTCCTGCTGCCCACGGTCGCTAGGTCACCGACCAGGGCGATGCCCTTCGATTGGGTCGGCCAAGTGCTGGCGGTCCTCGGCCTGGCCACGTTGATCTACGGGCTCATCGACGGCGGCGAATCCGGCTTCGGACGCCCGCTGGTCATCGCCGCCTTCACCACCGCTGCGATCGCGCTGACCGGATTCGTGGCTGTGCAGGCCAATGGGGCACATCCCATGATGCCGCTGTCCCTATTTCGCCCGCCCGGGATGCGTATCGCTGTGTTCGGTGGTTTCACGTTCGTGGTCGGGTGGTATGGGACTGTGTTCTTGATCAGCCTCTACTTTCAACAGCAGCTCGGCCTTTCTCCGCTGTTGGGCGGAATCGCTTTCCTGCCGTCGGCACTGGTGAGTCTGATCGGCAACCTCTCCAGCGGGCCGCTGACCAACCGGCTCGGCCCCCGCTTCCCTGCCATGCTCGGCCTGTCCTCCATGACAATCGGCCTGGTTGGGCTCACCCTTGTCGCCCCGTTGGGGAACCCCTGGCCGGTGGCCGCCCTGGTGATCCTCGTTGGGGCCGGCGGCTCCGTCACCACCCCGGCATTGACCGGGCTGGTCCTGACCAGCGTCGAATCCCACCAGGCGGGGATCGCCAGCGCCGTGCTCAACACCTTTCGCCAGGTCGGCGGTGCTGTTGCCATCGCCGTGTTCGGCGTTCTCATCGCCGCACCCCGTTCCTTCGTGACCGGGCTACAGACCAGCCTCATCATCGCCGCCATTCTCGGCCTGCTCGCCGTGATCGCCTGCCTCGGTATTCGCCCAGAACCCGATACTGCCGCACCGAAATAGTTTGAAGAACCAATATGCCAATCCGTCATTCGGGTCGTCGGCCGAGCAAGCCCTGCAACTCGTAGATGGTCTATTCCAAGGCCTGTCCGGGGTCGTAGGTAGTGAGTGCGCGGCGGATCGGTCGATTTGTGCGGCCGTCGACACCAGCTGACCCCCGGGTGACACAGGAAGGCTCATCGGGTCAGACCCGGTGGGTGTCCGGAATCCGGCGCCAGTACCCGCCGAAGAAACTCGGCTGAGCACAAAACCCCAGACTTGCTGCACCGCTCGAGCCGGATCCCGGACACCCAAACACTGTGAAGAGTGATCCGACCACTCAGCCCCTCACTGCCTGCACGCATCGGGGTGGATGACATCGTTCCCGCCCACCCATCGCCCCCGACGCGTCCATCTGTCACGTTCCTCGCCCACCCGTCACCAACCTGGTGACATCCCCACGAACAACGTCACAGCTCAACGACTCCCGGCCCAGCCCTGACACCCCGGCAATCAGCACGCCACCCAAACACCCTTTGGAAATAGATCAGATAGCCGGCTGGGCCGCGCCGCTACTGCCTGACCGCGCTACGGCTGACTACCCAAGGCTCGAATCACCGGGGCGCCGATGAAGATCGGTCCACGACCGGCGGTGTGGCGGGCGGCGAAAGGCACCGCCACCAGGCTTGCCGCTACCAGCGCGGCGGCGAGGAGCGCCGTGCGGGCCGACCGCCGGCGATCGCCTGCGGTCCGAGGGTGACAGGCGAAGGCTCCTACGATGCTTCCGGCCAGGATGCCGCCCACATGCGCCCCCCACGTGACACTGGCCGGCAAGAAAAAGCCGAGCGCCAGGACGATGGCCAGTACCGGCGCCCAGAATGTTCGATACCAGGGGACGCCCCGGCGAAGCAGGTCGATTGTCGCCGCGGTGGCCACTCCGAACATGGCGCCCGACGTGCCGGCGTTGTAGGCGTGGGCAGGCTCAACGAGGAGCGCCACCAGCGCACCGGTCGTCCACGACGGTGCCAGGATGGCCAGGAAGCGGGCAGTGCCATACGTGCGCTCGACCTGCAACCCGGCGAGAGACAACATGGTCAGCACAAAGGCGACGGCCGGGACGGACAGGTTCAAGGTGCCGTAGCTGACCGCCCGCCACCACTGGCCCTGGGCGATGAGGATGGCGTTGCGGGCCAACAGGTGATCCAGCGTTCCGTGAACCGTCCCATCCCACAGCGAGCCTCCCGTGACGATCGAGGCCACCCACACCCCGAGGCAACCGATAACGACGGCCACGGTGGCGGGCATCGGACGGGACCCCTGGCGTAGGGCGGAGAGCCATTCCGGGGTCACCAGGCCCGTGGGCGGACGCCGCTCTGGTGTATTGGGCACTCCGTGCGCTCCTTCTGTGTCGGGCCGTGTGCAAAATATGGTGTCACACCATATTTGGATTCACAACCGGATTTGGCTAGAGTTGCTGCCGTGACTGAGACGTCCGTAGGTCTGCGGGAGCGCAAGAAGGCCCGGACTCGGGCACTGATCGCTGAGACCGCTATGCGCCTCTTCGCCGCCCGCGGCTTCGACGAGGTCACCGTGGCCGAGGTGGCTCAGGCAGCAGAGGTGGGAGTCACCACGGTGTTCAACTATTTCCCCACCAAAGAAGACCTCTTCTACGATCGTCAGGACGAGGTTGTCGAGCACCTCAGCCGGGTAGTGCAGGCCCGTTCCATGGGCGAATCCTTCGCAGCGGCGTGCCGCCGGGACATGCTGGCGCTCATCGCGGCCCACGACTGGCGCGCTGGGCTCGTGCCTTCGATGGCCGACTTCTACCGGCTGATCGATCGCAGCCCGGCTCTACAAGCCCGAAGCCGCCAGCTGGTCGTCCGCTCGATCAACCACCTGGCCGCCACCTTCGCTCGCGAGCTGGCCGCCGACCCCGATGACATCGTCGTCGTGACCGCGGCGAGCGTCCTCGTCGCTCTGCGCAACGCACTGCTCGACCAGGCCCGGCGCGACAGCCTCGCCGGCAACTCTGTCGAGACGATCGCTGACCGGCTGGTCGAGGCCACCAACCGTGCCTTCGACCTCCTTGGCGGTGACCTCGCCAGCCTCGGCAACTCGACCGAGAGCCACCCGAGCCAGATCATGGCTGACCCGCTCGTGCTCGACACCGAACACAGGGGGCCACGCGGCCTTCGGAAGGAATGAGTGAGGCATGCCCTACCCCGTGGACTTCACCACCGTCTCGACCGTCGGTCTGGAATCGTCGCCGGTCTCCGCCGCACTCGCGGGGCTGCGGGCGCACGAGGCCCGCTACTTCAAGAACAAGCACGACCACGTGTTCACGGTGGAAGCGGCAAGCGACGCCGAGCCGACCATCGACTGGGTCCACCGAATCCTCCAAGAGCAGCGTGACATCGTCGTCTCGTCTCGCCCACTCGAAGCGAGTGCCTTTCAGATCGGGAGTGTTCGATGGGCCTACGTCTTCTACGAAAGTGGCCTATCGATTAACGTGGCCTACGACGTCGACTGCCCTGCCAAGCGGGCGGTCGGGTTCAAGCTCTCCGAAGGAATGGATGTGCCCGCCGAACTCGACTCACGGTTCAAGTTCGCGAGACAGAGGTCGAAGCTGGCCGGAACCATTCGCGGCTCCTACTTCGCGTTCAAGAACTCGTACTGACCACGGGGGAGTCGGATAGCACCGTAGGCCCCACTCGCTGCGATTCTGGAGGTGGACGATGACCGAGGACCCGACGACTGAGGGACGGCTTCCGCACACGGTCGAGATGCTCAACGACAGCTATAAGGGTCCTGCACCAGCGCCGTGGGACATCGGACGACCGCAGCTCCCCTTCATACGACTGGCCCAGGCAGGAGGGTTTGTCGGTCGGATGCTCGACGTGGGCTGCGGTACCGGTGAGCATGCCCTGCTCGCCGCGTCTCTGGGCCACGAGGTGCTCGGCGTTGACCTCGCGTCCCGGGCCATAGAGCTGGCCAAGCAGAAGATGGTCGCGCGGGGCATGGCGGCGACGTTCCTCGTCTTCGACGCACTGCGCCTGGCCGAACTCGACGACCAGTTCGACACCGTGCTCGACTGTGGACTCCTCCACGGTTTCAACGACCAGGAGCGGCGCCGTTTTATCGACGGGCTAGCAACTGTTCTGCGCCCTGGTGGTCGGTACCACATGCTCTGCTTCAGCGATCGCGAGCCAGGAGACTGGGGTCCACGCCGCATTACCGAGCGCGAGATTCGAACGTCCTTCATCGACGGCTGGACGGTCGACTCCATCGAACCAACAGTCATCGACCTCACCATCGACCCCGCCGAGGCACAGGCCTGGCAGGCCACCGTCGTACGGCGGTAGTCCATGGCGAACAGGCCCGGCAGATGACCCGCCAATCCGAGCTGCGCTCACAGCACAGCGGCCACTGCGCCCGGTTATCCCTGGGATGAGACGCCCTTATTTCTCGGGGACTTTCTTGCGTACAATCCTCCTATGCGTTCCACGCGACTCGCCTGGTGGCTGCTCTAGCAGCCAGTTGACGCATGTTCGCGGGCTGCACGGCAGCCCGCGAGTTCGCGGTCCACAGATCCGTGCAGCCTCCTGACCAAGGAGCAGACATGGATTCCTTCACAGCGACATCGGCTCGTATGCCTGAGCTCACCCGCACCGTCGCAGAGCACCCCGAGCGCTTCCGGGTTCTCACGGGTGAACGTCCCACCGGGGCGTTGCATCTGGGCCACTACTTCGGCAGCATTCTCGAACGAGTCCGGTTGCAACAGGCCGGACTTCAAGTGTTTCTCGTCATCGCCGACTACCAGGTCATCACCGATCGAGACACCGCCACTCGCGTCCGTGAACACGTGCACGGAGCCGTTCTGGACTACCTCGCGGCCGGGCTCGATCCGGAGCGGACGGTGATCTTCACACACTCGGCCGTTCCTGCGCTCAACCAACTGCTGCTGCCATTCCTCAGCCTCGTCACCGAGGCCGAATTGCATCGTAACCCGACGGTCAAGGCGGAACTCGCCGCCTCCGGCAGGGCGTTGAGCGGTCTGTTGTTGACCTATCCGGTTCATCAGGCGGCCGACATTCTCTTCTGCAAGGGAAACCTCGTCCCTGTCGGCAAAGACAACCTGCCCCACGTGGAGGTCACCCGGGTCATCGCGCGCCGATTCAACGATCGCTATGCGGCGATCTTCCCCGAACCCGAACCCGTTCTGACCGCGACGCCGGAGCTTGTCGGACTGGACGGCCGGAAGATGTCCAAGAGCTATGGCAATGCGATCGCCCTGTCGATGAGCGAGAACGAGACCGCCGCGGCGATCCGACGCACCCGGACCGACTCCGACCGCAGAATCACGTTCGATCCGGAGCTCCGGCCGGGGGTTTCCGCGCTTCTGTCGACCGCCGCTCACTGCGCAGGCACGACGCCGCATGAGTTGGCCGAGGAGATCAGGGACAGCGGAAGCGGACGTCTCAAGCAGATCACCATCGACGCTGTCAACGAGTTCCTCGCACCGCACCGTGCCCGGCGAGCCGTCCTTGCCCGAGACTCGCAGCTGGCCGGCGAGATCCTCCGGCGTGGCAATGAGCGGGCCAATCATCTCGCCGAGCAGACGTTGTCAGAGGTTCGCCAGGCCATGGGAATGACCTATTCCTGAGCCGAAGATTCAGCACCCACCGAGGGTGGGCGGCAGGCCTGCTGGAATGCCGATCAGCTTGTATGGGCCTGTGCGCGGGAGTCGTATTCGGCGCGGGCTGCCATGATGCGTGGAGTGTTCGCAGCGGTCCACCCGGCCAACGCGCTCACCGGTGTCAAAAGCTCGCGTCCGAGATCGGTGAGCGCGTATTCCACCTGTGGCGGCACGCTCGGGAGCACGGTTCTGCGGACCAGGCCGTCGCGCTCCAGCACTTTCAACGTGGACGAGAGCATTTTCTGGCTGATGTCTGCGATGTGGCGGCGCAGCTCGTTGAAGCGCAGGGGACCTTCACCGAGCGTCGAGACGATGAGCAGCGACCACTTGTCGCCGATCCGGGCGAGCATGTCGGAGATGGCGCCACAGACCTCGGAGTCTTCTCCTTGGTGTCGCATGCACGTTCGGGTGTCGACCATCGCAGTTCTCCTTGCTGGTAGTCACCTGCAGGTGACCTAGTGCTCGGAAAGTGCCTTCTTGTGAGACGTAGAGACCATCGGCAGGCTGGTCACCACAGGAAACTTACTCCCTGTCCGTAACTAAAGGAAGACACGTGACCACTACACCCCGGCTTGCCCTCATCATCGGTTCGACCCGTCCGCAGCGATTCGCCGACAAGCCCGCCGACTGGCTGCTCGAACAGGCGGCCAAGCGTGACGACTTCACCCTCGACCGTCTTGACCTGCGCGACTTCGAGTTGCCCTTCTTCGCCGAGGCCTCGTCGAATCTGCACATGCCCAGCGTCGACCCGAAGGTGCTCGCCTGGCAGGACGCGATCCGGCCCTATGACGGCTACATCTTCGTCGTCGCCGAGTACAACCACTCCATCACGGCAGCGTTGAAGAACGCCCTCGACCAAGCCTACGTCGAGTGGGTCCGCAAGCCGTTCTCCGCGTTCGGTTACGGAAGCACGGGCGGTGCTCGTGCCGTCGAGCATCTGCGTGGTATCGGCGTCGAACTCCAGATGGTGCCCTCCAAGTTCGGTGTGCACATCGGAGGCAGCGATCTGTTCCGAGTTCACCCCTTTGGCGGCAATGCGCCGATCAGCGACATCGAGGACGCGATCAAGCCATCGGCCGAGGCGATGTTCGACGACCTCGTCTGGTGGTCCGCGACGCTGCGAGCGGCAACCGTCGCAGCTTAGCCTCGATCCACCGATCGACTTTGAGGTGTTGGCGTGCCGTTACGCGAAGATGCCCTTCTGGGCTGGGAGTTTGGGACTTGCGACGGTCCAAATCACCCAACGTCAGGAGGGCATCTTCAAGATGCGACTCTCTCACACCCTTGGTCGAACCTCGGTGGCGTTCGACGATCCGAATCTCGTGTCGGCAGCAGGACTGCTCCCCGTGGTGGCGCTGGCCGAGCGGGCTGGGTTGCGGGACCTGGCGGATGAGCACCTCAGTGTCCCGACGGACAAGGGCGCGAACCCGGGGTTGAAGGTCGCCTCGCTGGTGGCCGGGATGGTCGCCGGCGCGGACTCGATCGATGACATGGGCCTGCTGCGCCACGGTGGGCTGGGTCGGCTCTTCGCCAAGGCTTATGCGCCCTCGACGCTGGGGTCGTTCCTGCGCTCGTTCACCTTCGGCCACGTCCGCCAACTCGACGCGATCGCCTCTCGGTTCCTGATCGCCCTGGCTTCGCTGACGCGCCTGTTGCCAGAACCCGGCCACGACGCTGCCGCAGGCACTGACCAGGGATACGCGTTGGTCGATGTCGACGACACCATCATCGAGGTCCACGGGTATGCCAAGCAGGGCGCCGGGTTCGGCTACTCCGGTGTCCGCGGGCTCAACGCGCTGCTGGCCACACTCACCATGCCCGCTACGGCGCCGGTGATCGTGGCCCAACGGCTGCGCAAAGGCTCAACCGGGTCGCCACGGGGCGCGAAGCGGCTGGTCGCCGACGCGGTCAAGACCACGCGAAGGATCCTGGGCAAGACTCGGCTGGTGCTGGTGCGTGCCGACTCGGCGTTCTACGGCCGCGGACCCGTCCACGCCGCCCTATCCGGCGGTGCCGCGGTCTCGGTCACCGTGCGGATGGACCCCGCAGTCAAGAAGGCGATCACCACCATCGACGAGAACGCGTGGACCACGATCGAGTACACCGACGCCATCCTCGACGAAACCACCGGCACGTGGATCTCGCGAGCCGAGGTCGCCGAAGTACCGTTCACCGCGTTCGCCTCGGCCAAGAGGTCCGAACGGGTCGCCGGTCGGCTGGTCGTGCGACGGATCCCCGACCTCAACGCCGAAAGGAACAAGGCCGCCGGCCAGGACACCCTGTTCGACACCTGGCGCTTCCACGCCCTCTTCACCACCGCCGACCCCAAGATCCTCGACACCGTCACCGCCGATGCGACCCACCGCCACCACGCGGTCATCGAACAGGTCCACGCCGACCTCAAGAGCTCCGCACTCGCTCACCTGCCATCCGCAGCGTTCAACGCCAACGCCGCCTGGCTGGTCCTCGCCGTCATCGCGTTCAACCTCACCCGCGCCGCCGGCACCCTCGCCGCACCCGACCTCGCACGAGCGACCACCGCCACCCTGCGCCGCAAGCTCATCACCATCCCCGCACGAATCGCATCCTCGGCCCGACGCATCACCATGCACCTCCCGGTCGCATGGCCCTGGCAGACCGCCTGGACAACCATGTTCGACCGCGTCAACGACCCACCACCGGCCCTCACGACCTGACCACCCAGCAGCCACCACTGCGCGACCCGAGCACCACAATGGAACATCCCGGACAGCAAGGCCCGGAGCATCCGCACGCCCCAACAGCCCCCAACCCGCCCAACAAGATCACACACTCCCCGCCATGCCCATCGGTGGATCGAGGCTTAGGGCGCGCCGAGAAATCAGCAGTGGCTATTTCCCGACGACCCTTAAGCGGCTCCTAGGACGAACACCCGGCCAGCGCCCCTGCGCCAGGCACTAGGCTCCATCGAGTGGCGAGCACCGTGGCGGAGGTCGTAGCACTCCTCGACGACGCCTACCCACCTGCCACGGCCCAGTCGTGGGATGCGGTGGGCCTCGTCTGCGGAGATCCGCAAGCACCTGTGCGCAGGGTGCTCCTGGCCGTTGATCCGGTGCCGGCTGTGGTAACTGAGGCCGAGCGGATGCAGGCCGACCTGCTCGTGGTGCACCACCCGCTGCTGCTCAAGGGCGTGCACTCGGTGGCCGCAGACACTGCCAAGGGCCGGGTGCTGCACAGGCTGATCAGGGCCGGAGTGGCGCTCTATGTAGCGCACACCAATGCCGACGCAGCGCCCGGCGGGGTCAACGACGCCCTGGCCGGGTTGCTGGGTCTGATCGACGTCCACCCGCTGGATCCGCTGCCGCCCGACGAGCGCTTCACTCTGGTCAGTTACGTGCCGCCCGCCCAGGCCGAGGCCGTGATCGACGCCGCGGCCGCGGCCGGCGCGGGCGTGCTGGGCGACTACACCCGCTGTGCGTGGACGGGCTCCGGCACCGGCACCTTCGAAGCCGGCGCCGCCAGCAACCCCACCATCGGCATCGCCGGTGAGCGCTCGCAGGTACCGGAGTGCAAGATCGAACTCGTCGTGCCGGCCCATCGTGCCGGCGCTGTGCTGGAGGCCGTCATCGCGGCTCATCCGTACGAGGAACCCGCAGTGCAACTGCTGGCGCAGGCGGCTGTCTCACACCGGGCGAACAGCGGGATCGGACGCGTCGGCAGGCTCGAAAGCCCTTGTTCCCTGCGGGATCTGGCCGAACGGATAGCCCAGCTCCTGCCGCCTACGGCACATGGCGTACGGGTGTCGGGAGACCTCGACGCCCAGGTGAGCACGGTCGCGCTCTGCGGTGGGGCGGGTGACTCGCTCTTCGGCGAGGTGCGCGCCAGCGGCGCCGACGTGTACCTCACGGCCGACCTGCGCCACCACCCCGCTTCGGAGGCTCGCGACTTCTCCGGCGACGGGAGGCCGTATCTGATCGACGTGTCGCACTGGGCCAGCGAGTGGCCGTGGCTGCCGCGCTGCGCCGAACTGCTCGCGGCCGGCTTCGCAGACCTCGACCTGCACGTCAGCACGCTCAGCAGCGACCCGTGGAACCTGGTGCTGCCGGGATCGCCGTCCAACCCCAGCACCGTTGAAGGAGACCCCAGGTGAGCACCGCCCCCCGCGCAGAGCAGCACAAGCTGCTCGCGCTCGCCGACCTCGACACGTCCGCGCGCCAGCTCGCCCATCGGCGGCGGAGCCTGCCGGAGCTGTCCGAGCTCGACGACCTGGCTGCCCGGTCGCGCCGGCTCGCGGACGAGCAGGCGCAAGCGCGCACGAACGTCTCCGACCTCGAACGGGCGGTACGCAAGGCCGAAGCAGACGTGGAGCAGGTTCGCACCCGGGCCGCCCGCGACACCGAGCGGCTGAACTCCGGCACCGGATCGGCCAAGGACCTCACCGGCCTGCAGCACGAGCTCACGTCGCTGGCCCGCCGCCAGGCTGAGCTCGAAGACGTGGAGCTCGAGGTGATGGAACAGCTCGAAGCGGCCCAGAGCAGTCTCGACGCGTTGACGGCGCAACTCGCCGAGGTGGCCTCCCAGCAGGCCGACGCCACCAGCCGGCGTGACGCGGGCCTGGCTCAGATCGACGCGGAGAACGCCGACGTGACCGATCGGCGGGAGGTGGCCAGCGCTGCAGTAGGCGCTGAGCTGCTCGCCCTCTACGAGCGGATCAGGCAGAGCGGCGCCGGAGTCGGCGCAGCTGCACTCACCGGGGCCCGATGCGGAGCCTGCCGGGTGGAGTTCAGCGCCGCCGAACTCTCTGCGATTCGGCACGCGGACCCCGATGAGGTGGTGCAGTGCGAGGAGTGTCGTGCCATCCTCGTGCGCGGCGAGGCCTGACCGTCAGGTGTGTGCCCAACGGCCCTGACCCGGCCCAGGGCTTAATGAACAGCAAGAGAGCAGCAGAGAGTGTGGAAGGACGGCGTCATGCCAACACCAGCGTCCGGTTATGCCGGCGACGTGACCCCCCAGGAGGCGTGGGACCTCGTGCATGACGGGGGAGCCCTCCTCGTAGACGTTCGTACGCAGGCGGAGTGGGCCTACGTGGGGGTGCCCGACCTCGCGTCGGCAGGGGCCCAGGCCCTGCTGATCGAGTGGGTCACCTTTCCGGGGGGCCAGCCCAACTCGCATTTTGCCGACCAGCTGAGGACGGCGCTGCAAGACAGCGAGCCCGATCGGCCCGTGGTGTTCCTGTGCCGCTCCGGGGTGCGCTCGGTGGGTGCGGCCAAAGCGGCCACTCAGCTCGGCTTCACCGCCGCGTACAACATCCTGCATGGATTCGAGGGCGGTCTGGACGATGAAGGCCACCGCGGTGCCACCGGCTGGCGCGCCGAGGGTCTGCCGTGGAGGCAGGGATGAGCGTGCAGGAGTCACCCAACTGGCGACCCGACACCGTGGCGGTGCGGGGCGGCCTGCTCCGCAGCAACTTCGACGAGACGGCTGAGGCTCTCTACCTCACGAGCGGCTATGTGTACCCGAGCGCGGCCGCCGCGGAAGCGGCGTTCACCGGCGAGCTCGACCACTACATGTACTCCCGCTACGGCAACCCCACCGTGACCATGCTCGAAGAACGGCTGCGGTTGCTCGAAGGCGCGCCTGCCTGCTTCGCGACGGCTACCGGCATGGCGGCCGTGTTCACCTCTCTCGCAGCGATTCTCGACGTCGGTGACCGGGTAGTGGCCTCGCGCAGCCTATTCGGCTCGTGCTTTGCGATCCTCTCCGACATCCTGCCGCGCTGGGGGATCGAGACCACCTTCGTCGACGGTCCCGACCTGGCCCAGTGGGAACAGGCCCTGGCAGGGGGCGCCAAGGTCGTGTTCTTCGAGTCGCCGTCGAACCCGATGCAGGAGATCGTCGACGTACGCGCGGTGTGCGAACTGGCGCACGCGGCGGGCGCGACGGTAGTCGTCGACAACGTCTTCGCGACGCCGCTGCTGCAGCGTCCGCTCGAGCTCGGGGCCGACGTGGTGGTGTATTCCACCACCAAGCACATGGACGGACAGGGTCGCACGCTCGGAGGCGCGATTCTGGGCTCACCGGAGTACATCGACGGGCCGGTGCAGGAGCTCATGCGGCACACCGGGCCTTCGATGAGCCCGTTCACGGCGTGGACGGTGATCAAGGGCCTGGAGACGATGAACCTGCGCGTCACCAAGATGCAGGAGTCGACCCTGCGGATCGCCGCCTGGCTCGAGGAGCAACCGCAGATCTCCTGGGTGCGCTACCCATTCCTGCCCTCGCATCCGCAGCATGACCTGGCCCGGGCCCAGATGACGGGCGGCGGAACGGTCGTCACCTTCGAACTGGCTGCTGGCGGCAAGCAGGCCGCCTTCTCCTTGCTCGATGGGTTGGAGCTGGTGGACATCTCCAACAACCTGGGTGACTCGAAGTCGCTCATCACCCACCCGGCCACCACAACCCACCGTCGGATGGGCACCGAGGGCCGTGCCGCTGTGGGCATCACGGATTCCGTGGTGCGGATCTCCGTGGGTCTGGAGGACACCGACGACCTGCTGTGTGATCTGTCCAAGGCTCTGGGGGCGATCTAGTCCGGAGTGGGCGGCTCTCGACCCCCTCCGCAGGGTGGCCACCCCGGGGTCAGCCCTTGCCCGGCTCTTTGTTGCCGGCTTGGTCGCTTGTCTTGCGTGAGTCAGACCGGCGATGTCCCTTTGTCGACACGAATTCCTGCTGGCGTTGGCAGCTGAGCACGAAATCTGAGCTCGCCACGTCAGTCGTGTCGGATAAGGGACAACGAGGGCTGGAGGTGGCGCCGCGACCCCGGTGCGAATCGTAGCCGAAATCGACTAATTCGCCTAAGACTCGACGCTAGGCATGCTCAGGTCCATCGGCGCACTGGCTGCGATTGCACCAGTGGATCTGAGGGCCGCGAGACGGTGAGCTGGGGTGATGCCGGATGCGTAAGAAATCCTGCGGTTGACATCCCTCAGAAAGGGGGGCGCGGAGGGGTGAGGTTGTGTGGTGCCGGACGCGTGAGATATCCCCCGGTTGGCACCCCTCAGGAGGAGTGTGCGCTGGGAAGCGGCGTTGCGCGGTGCCAGGTGCGTGAAATGGGCCGCGGTTGGCACCCCTCAGGGCGGGTGGGCGCTGGGAAGCGGCGTTGTGTGGTGCCGGACGCGTGGATATCCCGCGGTGGCACCCATAAGAACAGGGCAGGCGATGGAAAGCGTGTCACGTGGTGCCGTCCGCGCGGAGCGAATCGCGCATAGCACCAGGCACGCCTTGGCCTCGGTCTTCGCGGAACGACAGAAACTCAGGCGCGCGTCTGCCTCAGCTTGACCGCCCTGGGCGCGCACCCCCGCCGCCCACTCCAGACCAGCCGTTCGCGCCAGGCTGGCGTCGTCCTAATTCCTGATGATGACGTCGAGCGTGCGCGCGCCATCTCGGGCCGGGGGAGTGAGCTCCACCTCGAAGACCTCGCCCACCGCCGCCGCGAGTCGTTGGGGTGTCCGGGGCTCGGCACCGGGGCGCACGAGCAGATGGCGGGCCACCTCGCCGCGAGTGAGTTTGGCCAGGTGCGACACCACGCTGCGTCGCCCCGCCTGTTCGCGCATCACACGCACCGGCACCACGCGTTCGGCCAGGGCGCCGCGGGGGCGCCAGGCCGCTTGATAGTCCGACGAGCGGCAATCCAGCACCAGCTCCGGCGACAGTTCATCGAACTCGCGGGCAAGGTGAGGTCGCCAGTGGGCGGCAAGAGTTGCACCGAGTTCCGGCAGCGTGGCGGTCATCGAGCAGCGGTAGGCCGGCACGGCGTCGTCTAGGCGCAGCATTCCCCAGACCGCCGAGGCCACCAGCACCCGCGCGGTGGCCCGGCGCTTGGCGCCGGTGGGCAGGCCGGCCAGCCCGAGGGCGTCGTACAGCACGCCGCTGTACAGATCGCGAACCGCCGTGGCAGGCGCGTCGGCCCACCTGGCGTTGGCGCGCACGGCCGGAAGTATCGAGTCGGGCTCGCCGAACAGGGCAGCAGCATCGGGGCGGACGGAGGCCGAAGCCACGGCGTTGAGCACGGTCAGCCGCGCCTGGGTGAGGCCGCCGAGACTGAGCCGGGCGACGTCCACCGGCCTGCCTCGGCGACGGGGACTGAGACCGCGCGACGGTGGCAGCAGGATGAGCACCGGGTCAGGGTAGAGGGCAGGGTCTGGCTCTACAGTGACCGACGTGGCACGGATCTACTTCAGGGGCGGCGATGCGCTGCCCAGCGCCGAGCTCGACGCGGCCTTCGAGGCGTTGCTGGTGGAGTTGAAGGCGCCCGGAGAGTTCTCGTCCGAGGCGCTGGCCGAAGCAGAGCGGGCTGCGGCCCAGACGCCGTTGCCCGATCACGACCACACCGACCTCCACTTCGTCACCATCGATCCGCCGGGTTCGCTGGATCTCGACCAGGCGATGTGTCTTGTCCAGCGGGGCAATGGTTTTCGCGTGTACTACGCCATCGCGGACGTACCGTCTTTCGTCGTCGCAGGTTCGGTGCTCGATGCCGAGACGCGTCGCCGCGGCCAGACGCTCTACGCGCCCCAGCGCAGTGTGCCGCTGCATCCGCGGGTGCTCAGCGAGGGCGCGGCCAGCCTGCTGCCCGGCCAGCTCCGTTCGGCCTTGGTGTGGACGATCGACGTCGACTCCAGCGGGGCCACCACCAAGGCAACGGTGCAGCGCGCGAAGGTCCGCAGCCGCGCGCGGTTCGCCTACGACGAGGTGCAGGCAGCCTTCGACGCGGGGTCGCCGCCGGCCGAGCTGGCGTTGTTGAAGCCACTGGGAGAGCTGTTGCTGGCGGCCGAGGAGGCCCGGGGCGGAGCGTCGTTGCGGGTGCCAGACCAGGAGATCGAGGCGACTGCTGACGGGTATGTGCTGCGTTACCGCCCACTGGTGCCGGTGGAGCAGTGGAATGCGCAGGTGTCGCTGCTCACCGGGCGGGCGGCTGCCCACATCATGCTCGCGGGCAAGGTGGGGATTCTGCGCACGATGCCACCGCCGGACCAACCGACGATCGACAGGTTGCGCCGGCAGTCGGCGGCCCTGGGGGTGCCCTGGCCTGTTGAGGTCGGCTACGCCGAGTGGTTGCGCGGGCTCGACCCGAGCGATCCCCGGCAACTGGCGTTGAGTCACGAGTCGGCCGTGCTGTTCCGCGGAGCCGCTTACACCGCCTTCGACGGGGAACTGCCGCTACAGCGCATGCAGTCGGCGGTGGCTGACGAGTACGCCCACGTCACCGCGCCCTTGCGTCGCCTGGTGGATCGGTTCGGGCTGGCCATCTGCGAGGCGCTGTGTCGGGGCGGTGAAGTACCCGGCTGGGCACGCGCCGCCCTGACGTCCGCCCCCAGCCTCTCCGAGCTGATGGCAGCCTCCGATCACGCTGCCAATGCCCTCGAACGTGCGGGCGTAGACCTGTTCGAGGCGCTCTTGCTCCAGCCGCGGGTGGGGGAGGTCTTCGACGGGGTGATCGTCGACCTCAAGAACGGCAAGGGCACCGCGCCGACGGGCAGGGGGCTGGTGCAGTTGAGCGATCCCGCCGTGCTGGGCACGGTGAGTGGCGCTCTGGAGCTTGGAACCAAGGTTCGGGTGCAGCTGGAGTCGGCCGATCCGGTGAAGCGCACCATCGACTTCACTGTTGTCTGAGCCGGTCTTGATCTGAGCTGATCCTTGTTGTCTGAGCCGGTCTTGATCTGAGCTGATCCTTGGCCGGTGTGATTGAGGGTCTGGTCCTGGCTGCCTCGCGCACCAGTCCAGCGCTCTCACGCCCGCTCGAGGCTCCTCAGGCACCACAGCCCCCAGAGCAGCATGGCGACGTCATGGCACACCAGGAAGGCCCACAGCGTGCCACCGTGAAGATTCGTCACCTTGAACATCAGGTCGCCGACCGCGTGGATGCCGGCCAGCAGCCACACGGCGTTGGTGCGCCAGCGGAACACGCTGAATCCGACGCCGAAGCAGAACGCCCCCACCGACTGTGCCAGTGAGACCGCCACGGATTGGCCGAAGGCGATATTGGCGAGGTGGCTGGCGCCGAAGAACGCGCCGCCGATGAACGCCGCCTTGCGCAACCCCACAGGTCGGAGCGCGTCCAGGATGACGCCGCGGTGCCACACCTCCTCGAACACCCCGGTCGCGACATAGCCCGCGATGAGCACTGCCAGGATGCCCGCGCTGGGGAGGTCGAAGCCCGTCACCACCGGCGCCAGGGCAACCACGGCTGGGACGCCCAGCAGCCTGACGTCCCTCCAGGTTGCTGGGCCGGCAGCGCCGAGGCGTCGCCAGGCGTGTGACCTGCCCACGATGACAAGGACCCCGACGACGACCAGCAGGACGGCGATGAGGCGACGCACCAGATCGGCGACGTCACCCCGGGCAGGAATCAGCAGGGCACCGGCAATGCCGACGACGACGGTGAGCAGCGTGGCCCCAACCGCCAGCGCGAAGGCCGTCCACACCGGTCTCGGTTGGTCGCCCCACCACGGCCGTGCCTGGTGCAGGGTTCCGCTCACGCCGAGATCCGTTGTGTGCGTGGAGAATCCAGCCTCCGTCGGGCTTGTCGTGCGTTCTTGCCGATGCCTGCTCACGTGGACGCTCCTTCGCCACCGCGACGCGAACCGGTCGGCGTTCTATCGTCGGTCGCCTGATCACCCGACCCTCGTCTGAGCATCCGTTTGTCGAAAAGACGCACCAGAGCCAGCGACAGGAGTGCGAAGACGCCAAGTTCGGCGTTGACGATGCTGAGCGCGGTACACACCGCGAACACCCCTGTGGTCACCCAGGCCCAGCCGCCTCGACGGGGCGGACCGGCCGCTCGGTCGACGAGATTGATGATCGTGGAGGTCAGGCCGGAGAGCACGAGCATGGTGCCGATGTACGTGGGTGCAGAGACCGTGTTCAGGTCGCGGCCGACCACCGCGGTGGGGAACGGGAGGAACGCAATGACCATCAGCCACCAGAGATTCAACGGCCGCAATCCCGGCACCTCGACGCCGGCGACCTCCGCTCGTCTCAGAGCGCCCGCGTGTGCCGCCCAGAACACGTAGATGACCATGAAGCTGATGGCGAAGGAGAGCATCAGGTCACGATGACCGCCGAGCCACGATCCCAGGTGAGCGCTGTCGACCTCGCCGGCCTGCTCGACCAGGGGCAGTACGAGCAGCGTCATGGCGATCGCCACCACAGCGTCCGTCAAGGCAATGGTGCGTTGGAGACCCGGGCCGTCTACAGCGGCCTTGGACGAATGTGCCTGCCTCATGGCCGCCTCCATGACTGTGTACGTCATCACGCTGCACCTGCGGATGCGAGGTTAGACCATCGCCTAACAGGTGTAAAGTGTTGGCGCATGGGCTCGACCAGGCGGCCGAACCGGCGCGGAGAAGGCGCCAGGTTGCGTGCGGAGATCGTGACCGGGGCTGCTGCGGTGCTGGAGGACAGCGGCAACGAGGACGCCGTGACCTTGCGGGCTGTGGCGCGCAGGATCGGCATCGCGGCACCGTCCATCTACGGGCACTTCGCCGATCGGGACGAGATGCTCCTTGCCGTGATCGAGCAGGCCTTCGGTGAGTTGGAGACGGCCCTCGCCGCGGCTGTGGCCACGGAGCCCGGCGACGAGCTTCAGGTGGTGTGTCGCGCGTACCTCGACTTCGCGACCGCGCGTCCCCACCGGTACCGGGTCATGTTCGCCCGGCACCGCTCGGGGGAGACCGGTGCCGTGAACCAGTCTCGTCCGGCCGAAGAGCTGACCGGGGCTGGTGCGTTCGCGCTGCTCGCCGACGCCGTTGCGCGGCACCGAGGCCATGATGAGCACGCGACCACCAGGCAGAACGCGCTCGCTCTCTGGGTGGCCCTGCATGGTTACGTTTCGTTGCGAGCGGCTGTGCCGGCTTTTCCGTGGCCGGACGAGGACTCCATGCTGGACGAGCTCATCGACCGGCTCGCGTAGTGCCGGCAGTGCTGGTTTCGCGCCTGCCCATCCGTCCGGCACCGGAATCCCGATCGGCCGGCTCGCGATAGTCAACCTGCCCGCGCGGTCGCTCTGGTCGGCCGTGGTGAAGTGGCCCAGACTGCCCGCTAGAGTGGGCGTGCGGACGAGCCGACCGGGCGGCCGCGTCGAGTCGGCCTTGGGCCGGTCTCGCCGAGGAACGTCCGGGCTCCATAGGGCAGGGTGGTGGGTAACGCCCACCCGGGGTGACCCGCGGGAAAGTGCCACAGAGAACAGACCGCCAGTCGACCTCGGTCGGCCGGCAAGGGTGAAACGGCGGTGCAAGAGACCACCAGCACCCCAGGTGACTGGGGTGGCTAGGCAAACCCCACCCGGAGCAAGGTCAGACAGGAAGCGTTCGAGGGCTGCTCGCCCGAGCTTCCGGGTAGACCGCTGGAGGAGTGCGGCAACGTACTCCCGAGATGGATGGTCGCCCCCTGCCGACGGCAGGGACAGAACCCGGCGTACAGGTCGGCTCGTCCGCCCGACCTGTAGGCCAACGTCACGGTTGCGTCACCAGGGCAACGTGCCATCCTGGTGGGATCGACTGTCGTGGGTGGGAATAGGCGGGGCCGGTTTGTCGCTGTTGACGCTCTGCTCTGTGGGCGCCGTTGTGGGCCAGGGCACATGTCTCCTGGAACTCGGCCAACGGTGTGGCCGTTCAATGCTCCAAACGAGTGAATCATCGTCACAGCGTGTCGGCCAATCCACATAAGGTTCGGGTAAGGCCTCAAGAAACGTGACGAAATGGTCGACAAAGAGTTACGACCAGGCGGGAGGGGGTGAACTCGATGACCCACAGCAGACGATGGATGCCGCGCGACGCGGCTGAGTTGGCCTGCGCCTTTGTCGCATGCTCGCTTCTGACCGCTGGGGGGTACGCGTTCACTCATCCGCAGCAGGTGGCCATGGCCGCAGATCATCTCGCGCCCGGCGAGAGCATCGACAGCGATGGTGGCGGTGGTGGCGTGCAGGAGGGCTTCGTCGCGCGCGCCATTTTCGGCTTGTACTCGACGCCCACCGCCAACCGCTTGGCTTCCGCGCCGGCGAGGACCGCCGATCTGCTGCTGACCCCCCTTCAGCCCCCGCTGCTGCCCATCGCGGGTCCGCCTCCAGCCAAGGTGCAGCGGACCGAGGTGACCAACAGTGCCGGGATGCGCACCGTCATGACGATTGTCGTGCCCGCCATCCTTGCCCCAGCCCCACCGCCGGGCGGCACTGATCATGCTGTTCCGCCCACGTCATCGAGCCCGAGGCAGTGGTCGCCCCCCGCTGCCGGTACAACGACCTCGAGGCCCGGCTTGGGTGGGTCCCCGACCGACTCCACGCCTCCGGGTTCGCCCACCACGACCGATCCCACCCAGCCGCCGACGGATCCGTCCGGCTCGCCGACGAAGACTCCTGTTCCACCGGATTCCGGGACGGGCACACCTACCTCACCTCCGGTGACCACGCCTGCACCTCCGGCGACCACCACATCGCCTCCAGTGGGCACGACGACCGGATCGCCGAGCTCGCCGAACAAGACAGACCCCAGCCCGAGCCCGACGACTGTCAGCCCCGAGCCCGTTCCGGTGCCGACGAACTCCTCCACGAGCCCGTCGCCTTCGGCGCCGTCAGCCCATAAGACTCGCTCGCCTCATCCCCGTCCTCACCACACGTCCTCCCCGACCGCACCGACCACCGCGCCTACGCCCGCGCCCACGAACACCTCTACGAGCGCGTCCTCGGACGTTCCCACGGCGCCGGCCACGGACACGACACCAAGCACTCCGTAGAATCTGGCGTAACGGCCAAGAATGAGCAGGCTGGCACGATCGTGGGTCGACCTGTCACGTTCTTCGCCCATCCGTCGCCACCTTGGCGACATCCCGGCGAACAACGTCACAGTTCGACGACCTAGTGCGGTCCAGCCCTGGCACTTCCGGATCAGCACGACACGCTGACACCCACCCCGTGGACTAGATCAGGGGAGAGTCAGAATCTCCGAGCCTGCATCGGTGATGAGAATCGTGTGCTCGAACTGGGCCGTCCGCTTGCGGTCTTTGGTGACCGCTGTCCAGCCGTCGTCCCACATGTCGAAGTGCCGGGTGCCCAGGGTGATCATGGGCTCCACGGTGAAGGTCATGCCGGGCACAATCAGGTCGTCGTAGTTCGGCGCCGAGTCGTAGTGCGGAATCACGAGTCCGGAATGAAACGACGTGCCGATGCCGTGGCCCGTGAACTCGTGCACGGTCTGGAGGCCGTGCCGACGGGCGTAGGACTCAATGACCTTGCCGATGACGTTGACGCGACGCCCGGGCACAGCCGCCTTGATGCCACGCATCATCGCGGCATAGGCGTGCTCGACGAGAAAGCTCGTCTGCGGGTCGGTGTCACCGGCGATGAAGGTGGCGTTGGTATCGCCGTGCACTCCGTCGAGGTAACCCGTGATGTCGATGTTGCACAGGTCGCCCTCGGCGAGCACCGTCGAATCGGGGATGCCGTGGCAGACGACTTCATTGACCGACGTGCACAGCGACTTGGGAAATCCCCGATAGCCCAGGGTGGAGGGGTAGGCGCCGTGGTCACACAGGAATTCGTGCCCCACTCGATCGAGCTCGTCGGTGCTGACTCCGGGCCGTACGTGCCGGCCGACCTCAGCCAGCGCCTGCGCAGCCAATCGGCAGGCCCGGCGCATCTTCTCGATGGTCTCGCCGTCCTTGACCTCGGAGCCGGTGAACTTGGCAGGCGCCGGCTTGCCGACATATTCCGGACGGGGGATGCTCGCCGGCACCTCGCGCCGAGGACCGATGATGCCGGGCACCAGGTGGCCGATCGGAGCTGTGTCTTTGGAAGCGGCATCCTTGGAAGCGGTGCCCTGGGAAGCCAGGCCCGCGATTGACGTGTCCCCGGGAGCGATATAGGTGCCTGCCTCAGCCATCCCGGGATTCTATGTCGCAGCCTGCGGGCCGGGATCAACGAGGGTAGGTTGCCGCTGGCACCATAACCAGCGCCCCCGGGCTCTACAGACCTCATGCCCCCAACCTCATGTTCGCGCAACCCACAAAGGAGCAGGCAATGGCTGACTACTGGTTCAACGTCAAGACCCACCAGGTCGAAGAGGGCCACCAGAGCGACAGCTCCGACCTGATGGGCCCCTACGCGACGCGTGCGGACGCAGAGCACGCTCTGCAGAAGGCTCAGGAGAACACCGAGCGGTGGGATGCCGAAGACCGCGAATGGAAGTGACCGGCGGCCCACGTTCGTCAGACCCGCGCGGACGCGATTAGGGCCAATGCCGTTCGGTTAGTCGTCTGGTGTGGATGTCAAGATCTGTCCAGCTGGCCCGGCGACAGACGGGGCCAGCTCGCCGACGGGGCCCGGCAGGTCAGCGACGCGCGAGCAGAGCCGGGCGACAGGTGGGCCGAGCCATGGGACAGGTGGACGGAGCCGGGCGGTAGGCGGGTGGACCCCCGGGTGGTAGGAAGCCGCAGTCTGCCCGGGTCTTCCGCAAAGGGCGGTTTCGACAGTCGCGGGCCACAGGCTTTTCCTGCGCTACGACGATGCCCCGCACGGCGGGGCATCGTCAAAGCGCTAGAAACCGGCCCCGTTCACAGCCTCCAGAAACCGGACTCGATCCCTCACGGTCCGGAGTTGCTGGGCGGTGCCCCACGCGGTGACGTTGCCGCGGTTGGCAAACCAGGTTGAGCGCTGGAGCTCGAGTTGGAGTCGTTGGGTGGTGCCGTCCGCGGTGTAACCGCCGCGGTTGGCACCAGGTTGAGCACCGGAACCGGGGGTTGGGGTCCTTGAGTGGTGCCGTCCGCGGTGTATCCGCCGCGGTTGGCACCCCATTCAGCGCCGGAACCGGGGTTGGGCTCGTTCGATGGTGCCACTCGCGGTGTATTCGCCGCGGCTGGCACCCCATTGAGCGCCGAAACCGGAGTTGCAGTCATTCGGTGCTGCCATCCGCGGCGTTCCGCCGCAGTCGGCACCCTGTCAGGCGTCTTATGTGGAAGATCGCCTCAGAAGTCTGCAAAGACTGTGATTTACCCTCCTACAAGGGTTGCGCCTTGCTCGCCAGACGCAGCCCCGAAAGCCGGGTTGACACCCCCTCGAGCCTTAACCGAACGGGATTGCGATTAGGGCGCGCCAGAAATGAGCGCAGTGGTCATCTGACGCGCCTTAAACCCCGAGCACGGCCATGGCGGCATTGCGGCCGGGAATGCCGCTTACGCCGCCACCGCGGCGGGCGCCGGCTCCGGCCAGCAGAACGCGCTGATGCGTCGTCTCCACGCCCCAGCGGCCGGCCTCGTCCGGAGCCTCTGCGAAAGGCCATTGCAGTGGCCGGTGGAAGATGTTGCCGCCGGGCAGGCCTACGTCGTGCTGCAGGTCGAGCGGGGTGCGGGCTTCGAGGCAGACGGTGCCATCCGCCCGACGCAGCAGGCAGTCTTCGATGGGTTCGGCCAGCACGCTGTCGAGCGAGGCGAGGCAGCGTTGCAGGGCCGCGTCGCGTGCCGCGTCGTTGTCGGCCTCGAACAGGCGGGTGGGCAGGTGCAGAGCGAACATGGTGAGCGTCGCCGCGCCCGCCGCCTGCAATGCGGGGGACAGGATCGATGCGTCGGTCAAAGAATGACAGTAGATCTCGCACGGCGGCAGGTCGGGCAGCTGGCCTGCGGACGCCTGGGCGTATGCCCGTTCGAGCTGGCTGGCCTGCTCGTTGATGTGGAACGTGCCGCTGAAAGCGGCTACCGGGTCAACGTCCTCTCGCAGCCGGGGCAGCCGGGAGAGCACCATGTTCACCTTCAGCTGGGCCCCCTCGACGGGCGCTGCGCCCGGCTGGTCGGCGGCGCCGAGCAGGCCCGCCAAGGTGGCCGGCGCACAGCCCGCCAGCACGTGATCGGCTCCCACCCGGTGCGCCCGGCCCTCCGCGTCGGTGTAGGTGACCTCGGCCGCGGAGTGCGCTGAGCCGGGGTCGATGCCGACCACGCGGGCGTTCGTCACCAACGCTGCCCCGGCCCTGGCGGCCGCTGTGGCCAGGCCGGTGCTGACGGTGCCCATGCCGCCCACCGGCACGTCCCAGTCGCCCGTCCCGCCGCCGATCAGGTGGTAGAGAAAGCAGATGTTCTGGGCGAGACCCGGGTCGTCCGTGCTGGCGAACGTGCCGATCAGGGCATCCGTGAGCACCACGCCGGCCACGGTGTCGTCGGTGAACCGTTCTCGCACCGAGGGGCCGAGCGGGCTGCGGGTGAGCAGGTGCCAGGTCTGGTCGTCGTCTACCAGCTGCCTGAGGTCAGAAGCAGTGCGCAAGGGCTCGAGCATGGTGGGGAAGAGTCGCTCGGCAGCCCGGGCGATGGGGGAGTAGAAGTCGTGCCAGCGTGCGAGCGCCGTGTCATCACCGGTGACCGCCCGGAAGGACGCCGCTGTGGCGGCCGGGTCGTCGTGATCGACGAGCAGGCCACGCCCGTCCGGATCGCCTGGCACCGGGGTGTAGGAGGCATAGCGGCGCCGCCGCAACGTGATCGGCAGTGCCAGGTCGCTCACGATCTGCCGAGGCAGCAGGGAGACGAGGTACGAGTAGCGCGACAGTCGCGCGTCGACCCCCTCGAACGCCTGGGCGGAGACTGTGGCGCCACCCACGTGGTCGAGCGCCTCGAGCACCAGCACACTGCGCCCGGCCTGGGCCAGATAGGCCGCCGCCGTGAGCCCGTTATGTCCGGCTCCTACGATCACCACGTCGTAGCGTGTGGAGTGCTGGGGAACCCGGCTGGCTTCGGAGCGTGCGTTCATGCGTGAGACCGTAACGTGTCTGGCAGGCTTGGCCAGCAGAGTGGGCTGACCGGCCCGGATCGGGTCGGCAACCGGCGAGGTGAAGGGACCAGCGTGGACCGTCAGCAGGAGTTCGTCCTCCGCACGATCGAAGAGCGCGACCTGCGCTTCATCCGACTGTGGTTCACCGACGTGCTCGGCACCCTCAAGTCGATCGCGATCGCCCCGGCGGAGCTTGAGGGGGCCTTCGACGAAGGCATCGGCTTCGACGGGTCGGCAGTGCAGGGCCTGGCCCGGGTGAGCGAGGCCGACATGCTGCTGCGGCCGGACCCGTCAAGTTTCCAGGTGCTGCCCTGGCGCATTGACGCCACCGGCGGCACGAGCACGGCGCGGATGTTCTGCGACGTGACGACATCCAATGGCGAGCCCGCCTACGCCGACCCCCGCAATGTTCTGAAGCGTTCGATGGAGAAGGCAGCCGACATGGGTCTCACCTTCTACACGCATCCCGAGATCGAGTTCTACCTGCTCAAGGGATCTGAGCCGGTGGGTGGGCAGGTTCCCGAACCCATCGATACCGCGGCTATTTCGACCACGTTCCGCATGGTGCGGCGCACGACTTCCGGCGCGCGGCCGTCATGGTGCTCGAGTCGATGGGCATCTCGGTGGAGTTCAGCCATCACGAGGGCGGGCCCGGTCAGAATGAGATCGACCTGCGCTACGCCGATGCCCTGGCCACCGCCGACAACATCATGACGTTCCGCACCGTGGTCAAGGAGGTGGCTCTGGAACGCGGCGTCTACGCCACTTTCATGCCCAAGCCGTTCGCCGATCACCCGGGTTCGGCCATGCACACCCATATGTCGCTCTTCGAGGGCGAGACCAACGTCTTCCACGATCCCAGCGACGTCTACCAGCTCTCGCGCACCGCGCGGCAGTTCATGGCCGGCCTGCTGGTGCACGCGTCGGAGATGACGCTGATCACGAACCAGTACGTCAACTCCTTCAAGCGGCTCTGGGGTGGTGGCGAGGCGCCGTCCTATGTCTGCTGGGGGCACAACAACCGCTCCGCGCTCGTGCGAGTGCCGATGTACAAGCCTGGCAAGGCTGCCTCGGTACGGCTCGAGCACCGCGGCCTCGACGCGGCCTGCAATCCCTACCTGGCCTATGCGGTGCTGCTGGCGGCAGGCCTGCGGGGCATCGAGCAAGGCTACGAGCTGCCGGAGGGCGCCGAGGACGACGTCTGGGCCTTGACGCCCAAGGAGCGTCGTGCGCTCGGCATTCGTGAGCTGCCGTCGAGCCTGCGCGAGGCGATCGACACTCTCGAGGCCAGCGACTTCATGGCCGAGGTTCTGGGTGAACAGGTCTTCGACTTCGTGCTGCGCAACAAGCGTGAGGAGTGGCTGGCCTATCGGCATCAGATCACGCCGTTCGAAGTGAGCCGCTACCTGCCGGTGCTCTGAATGGCCGAGCGTGCCCGCGGCATCGTCGCCGCCCTGGCTCGGCTCGGCTTCGCCGACGCCGACCGAGCTCTGCGATTGCTGGCCGACCCGGTGCTGACCGGGTTGACCGGGGTGATCGGCTCAGACCGGACGGACGACGCCGCGGGTGGGCTGCTGGCCGCCATCGGTGCCACTGCCGACGCCGAACAGTGTCTGCTCGGGTTGATCCGGGTGCTCGAGGCGGCCGATTCCGTGCCCGGGGCCGACCCCAGAGGTCTGCGCCGGATGGTGAGCACGCCGTCCACCGCCCGGGATCGACTGCTCGCGGTGCTGGGTTGCTCGACCGCCCTGGCCAACCACCTGGTGCATCATCCCGAGCACTGGCAGGTGTTCGCAGCGCCGTCGCCGCGGCTGCCCGAAGACCTGCGTGCCGATCTCCTGGCTGCCGTGGGAGCCGACTCGTCCGCGGCCGTGCCGGTGGCCGGCTGCACCGGGCCCGAGGCCCGCGACCGGTTGCGGGTGGCCTACCGGCGGCGGTTGCTCGCGCTGGCCGGGCGCGATCTGGCGCATCCCACTCCCGTCTCCGTGGTCGATCTGGTGAGCGTGGAGCTGGCCGATCTGGCGGCTGCGGCCTTGGAGGCGGCACTCGCGATCGCGCGAGCCGAGGCACCTGAGCAGGCAGTCGCCTGCCGGCTGGCGGTCATCGGCATGGGCAAGTGCGGGGGACGAGAGCTCAACTACGTGAGTGATGTCGACGTGATCTACGTCGCCGCGGCAGCGGAAGGGCACAGCGAGGCGGAGGCGTTGACCGTCGGGGCCCAGCTGGCGCAGACCCTTGCCGGGATCTGCTCGGTGACCACCTCGGAGGGCACATTGTGGCCGGTGGACGCCGCTCTGCGGCCCGAGGGCAAGGACGGCCCCCTGGTGCGCACGGTGGCCAGCCACGTGAGCTACTACCGGCGGTGGGCCAAGACCTGGGAGTTCCAGGCGCTGCTCAAGGCGCGGTGCGTGGCCGGCGATCGTGAGCTGGGACGCGACTACCTCGACGCCATCTCGCCCATGGTGTGGTCTGCGGTGCAGCGCGAGAACTTCGTCACCGAGGTGCAGGCGATGCGGCGCCGCGTGGAGGCGCACGTGCCGGCCCGCGAGTCGGAACGTCAACTCAAGCTGGGCCGGGGCGGGCTGCGCGACGTGGAGTTCAGCGTGCAGTTGCTGCAGCTCGTGCATGGCCGAACCCAGGAGTCGCTCCGCACGGGCAACACGCTCGAAGCTCTGGAGGAGCTGTCGACGTACGGGTTCATCGGTCGTGACGACGCGGCCGCCCTCGATCGGGCCTACCGTCAGCTGCGCGTGTTGGAGCATCGGTTGCAGCTGACCCGGTTGCGGCGCACTCACGTCATGCCCACCGCCGAACCGGAGCTGCGCCGGCTGGCGCGTGCGGCCCGGTTGGAGAACGTGGCCGGCCTCGACAAGGCCTGGCGCGAAACCCGCAACGTGGTACGGCCGCTGCACGAGCGGTTGTTCTATCGGCCGATTCTGGCGGCGGTGGCCCGGCTCAGCATGGCCGACGCGCAGCTTTCCAGCGAGGCGGCACGAGACCGGTTGGCGGCGTTGGGCTATCGCGATCCCACCGGGGCCTTGCGCAACATCGAGGCACTGATCGATGGTGTGTCGCGGCGGGCCTCGATCCAGCGCCAGCTGCTTCCGGTGCTACTCGGCTGGTTCGCCGACGGGGCTGACCCCGACGGCGGTCTGCTGGCGTTCCGACGGGTTAGCGATTCCCTTGGCAATAGTCCGTGGTACCTCAAGATGCTGCGCGATTCCGGAGTGGCCGCCGAACGGCTCGCCAAGGTGTTGGCCCGCAGCCGGTACGTCTCGGAGCTGATGATCCGCCAGCCGCAGGCGACCCGGTGGCTGGACGACGACCGGCTCAGGCCGTCGTCGCCCGACGAGCTCCTCGCTCAGGTGCGATCAAGCATCGCCCGGCATCAGGTGACGGCCGATGCCGTGGAGTCCGTGCGCGCGGTGCGCACCCGCGAGGTGTTGCGCACGGCCCTGGCCGACGTGGGTGGCCTGCTCGATGTGGAGGAAGTGGGTCAAGCGCTCAGCAGGGCCACGACGGCTGCCCTCGTGGGCGCGTTGGCCGCCTGCGAGCGGCACGTGCTGGCCCAGAACCTGCTCGACGGCCCAGCCACCCGGCTGGCCGTCATCTCGATGGGTCGCCTCGGTGGCGGTGAGCTCAGCTACGGCAGCGACGCCGACGTGATCTTCGTGCACGACCCGCTGCCGGGAGCCGGCGAGTCGGCGGCGCAGGAGTATGCGCACGCGGTGTGCTCGCTGCTGCAGAAGACGCTCAAGGCGAACAACCCTCAGCTGCCGGTGCTGCTCGACGCGGCGCTGCGGCCCGAAGGCCGCGATGGTCCCTTGGTGCGCAGCCTGGAGTCGTACGCCCACTACTACGAGCGCTGGTCGGCAGGGTGGGAGGCGCAGGCCCTGCTACGTGCCGAGCCGGTGGCAGGCGACGTGGGCCTGGGACAACGGTTCGTGGGCCTGATCGATCCGCTCCGCTACCCGGCAGCAGGCATGTCAGACGCCGACGTGCGTGAGATCAGGCGGATCAAGGCCAGGGTCGAATCGGAGCGGCTGCCGCGTGGGGTGTTGCCCAAGGATCACCTCAAGCTCGGCCCAGGGGGCATCGCCGATGTGGAGTGGACGGTGCAGCTGCTGCAGTTGGCGTATGCCCATGTCCACGCCGGTCTGTGCACGACGTCAACCCTCGGGGCGCTACGGGCGGCCGTGGACGCAGGCTTGGTGGAGAGCGCGGACGGTGAATTGTTGGCCGCGGCGTGGTTGCAGGCCAGCCGGCTGCGCAACGCACTGATTCTCTGGAAAGGCCGGGCCTCCGATGTGATCCCCACCGCCGTAGGCGATCTCGACGGGGTCGGACGGCTGATGGGCTATGAGCCGGGGTCCACGTCGCACCTGGTGGAAGACACCCGCCGAGTGATGCGAGTAGCCCGGGTAGTGGTCGACCGGGTGTTCTACGGGGAGTAGCCGGTCACTGCTCTGCGGCCTGGGAACGCCGTTGAGCGGCAGGCCCGGGGACGTCAGCCGACGAAGGCGGGCCCGACGATACTCGTCGGGCCCGCCTTGGTGTGCGAGGGAGCGTCTAGCCCTGGCGGATGTCGCCGGCCTTGGTGGCGGCCAGCTGCTCTTCTTCCGTGAGGGTGTTCGCCTCTTCGACCTGGCGACGCTGTAGGTCGATGTCGGTCGGCCGCTTGGTGTCGCCGACGATGAGGTTGACGTTCTTGGGGTACGCCAGGTAGCGCGAGGCGAGGTTCGTGATCACCGAGAACCGGTTGCGGTTGCTCAACAGCACGAACACGTGCAGCCCGATCCAGGCGAGCCAGGCGGGGATGCCGTCGAGCTTCATGCCACCAGGAGTCTCGGCAATGGCGGCGTTGCGGCCAATGGTGGCCATGATGCCCTTGTCCTTGTAGACGAAGGTCGTGGTGGGCTGGCCCGCCATGATGTTCTGGATCATGGCCGCCACGTGCTGGCCCTCCTGCAGGGCCGGCTGAGCGAGCTGGGGCAGCGGGGTCTCAGCGTTGACCGCCACATCGCCGATGGCGAAGATGTTGTCGAAACCCTCCACCTTGCAGTCGCCGCCCATGAGGATGCGACCACCGCGACCCAGCGGCAGACCCCACGAACGCACCTCCTTGCGCGGTGCCACACCCGCGCCCCAGATCACCGTGCGAGTGCTGATCACCTCACCGTTGGTGAGCCGGCATTCGGTGGCCGTGACCTCCGTGACGGAGGCGCCGAGCTTGAGCTTGACGCCCTTGGCCAGCAGGACCTTCTTGGCGTAGTCCTTCAGCTTGGGGTCGAACGGACCCAGCACCTCGTGGGCCATCTCGACGAGATACACGTTGATGCGGCTGGTGTCGACCTCTGGGTAGGCGTACGGCACGGCCAGGTGCGTCATCTCCGACAGGGTGCCGGCCATCTCGACGCCGGTGGGGCCACCGCCCACGACCACGATGTTGATGTCGTGTGTGCCCGAGCCCGGGGTGGCGAGGTATTCGAGCCGGCTGAAGATCTGGTCGCGGGTGCTTAGGGACGCGCCACGGGTGTAGATCGTAAAGGCGTGCTCCTCAACCCCCTTGATGCCGAAGAAGTTGGCAGAGACGCCGGTGGCCAGAATCAGGAAGTCGTAGTCGATGGGCTCGCCATCGTCTACCAGCACCTTCTGGTTCTCGGTGTCGATGCCCGTGACCGCAGCGTGCCGGAACTTGGCGTTACGGAACTTGGAGCAGAATGCCCGAAGCGAGTACGTGACGTCGCCGGGATTCAGACCGCCCGTGGCCACTTGGTAGAGCAGAGGCTGGAAGGTGTTGTAGATCTTCTGGTCGATGAGCAGGGTGTCGACGTCGGCGTCTTTGAGGGCGGCCACAGCGCCCATGCCGCCGAACCCACCACCGACTACGACCACCTTCGGACGAGCGTTCGCCATTCTCTTCTCCTTGACTGGGCTTGACTCCGTCCGGTATCGGAACAGAGTTCTAAGGCAGTTGGCGCAACGTTAGAGCAACCGACCTGCTGACGGGAACCGACGGGCGGGAAGTTCTGCCAGGGTGCCGCTCAGCGGTCTCGCGAAGGTATCCGCATCCAGGCCAGGTCGCTGCCTGCCCGCCGTCGAGCGTCCTGCTGGATTGGGCTGTCGTCGATCTGTCACGTTGCCTGTCGTCGATCTGTCACGTTCTTCGCCGAGTTGTCACCAAGATGGTTGCTGTTGAGCCAAGAATGTGACCGTTCGGCACTAGGGCCGATGTCCCAGGCGCTGGCGCTGAGGACCTGGAGCTTGTTCTGCGATCTACTGTTGTATTTCTTCTGCGGTACCTGGGCCTCTGCGGACCCAGGAAAGGGCCCCTGACCTGCAAACCTGCAAGTCAGAGGCCCTTCCGGGTATGGCGCGACTCAGCAGTCGTAGTACATCTCGAACTCGTGCGGGTGCGGACGGAAGCGCAGCGGGTCAATCTCCTTGGTGCGCTTGTACTCGATCCAGGTCTCGATGAGGTCTTCGGTGAACACGTCGCCCTCGGTGAGGTAGTCGTGGTCGGCCTCGAGCACATCGAGCACCTCACCCAGTGAACCGGGAACCTGCGGGATGGCCGCGTGCTCCTCGGGCGGCAGCTCGTAGAGGTCCTTGTCTACCGGGTCGGCGGGCTCGATGCGGTTCTTGATGCCGTCGAGGCCGGCCATGAGCATGGCCGCGAACGCCAGGTACGGGTTGGACGACGGGTCGGGCACGCGGAACTCGACGCGCTTGGCCTTGGGGTTCGACCCGGTGATCGGGATGCGCACGCAAGCCGACCGGTTACGGGCCGAGTACACCAGGTTCACGGGTGCCTCGTAGCCCGGCACGAGCCGGTGGAACGAGTTGGCCGTGGGGTTGGTGAACGCGAGCAGCGAGGGGGCGTGCTTGAGCAGGCCGCCGATGTACCAGCGGGCGAGGTCGGACAGGCCGCCGTAGCCCTTCTCGTCGTAGAAGAGCGGATCGCCGCCCTTCCACAGCGACATGTGACAGTGCATGCCGGAGCCGTTGTCGCCGAACAGCGGCTTGGGCATGAACGTCACGGTCTTGCCGTACTGGTGCGCCACGCCCTTGACGATGTACTTGAACAGCATCACCTTGTCGGCGGACTTGCCCAGGGTGTCGAAGCGGTAATTGATCTCCGCCTGGCCGGCAGTGCCCACCTCGTGGTGGCTGCGCTCGACGCCGAGGCCCTGCTTGTCGAGCTCGACACAGATGGCGTCGCGCAGGTCGGCGAACTGGTCTACCGGCGGAACCGGGAAGTAGCCGCCCTTGTAAGGGGTCTTGTGGCCGAGGTTGCCGCCCTCTTCCTCACGGCCGGAGTTCCAGGCGCCCTCGATGGAGTCGATGTAGTAGTAGCCGGCGTTCGACTTGGTCTCAAAGCGCACGTCGTCGAAGATGTAGAACTCGGCCTCGGGGGCGAAGAAGGCGATGTCGGCGATGCCGGTGGAGGCCAGGTAGGCCTCGGCCTTGGCGGCCACCTGACGCGGGTCGCGGCTGTAGGGCTCATCGGTCAGCGGGTCGACGATGTGCATGTTGATGTTCAGCGTCTTCTCCACGCGGAACGGGTCGATGTAGGCCGACGTCAGGTCGGGCATGAGCTTCATGTCCGACTCGTGGATCGCCTGGAAGCCACGGATCGACGAGCCGTCGAACATCTGGCCGTTCTCGAAGAAGTCTGCCTCGACCGAGGCGGCGGGCACGTTGAAGTGCTGCATCTGACCCGGCAGGTCGCAGAACCGGACGTCGACGAACTTCACGTCTTCGTCCTTGAGGTACGCGAGTACCTCGCTGGGGTCCTTGAACATCCATCCTCCTTGTCGCCAGGCGCAGAGAACTGCCCTGGTCGTGTATCGGTGTCGTCGGCGACGCTAGGGGCGGTTCGTTACCTCGCAGTGACGACTTTGTTTCGCCCACGTTACGAGCCGGGCGAGGCCCAAGCGGCGGCCTCGTCGCCTGTCGCCTCATCCTGTCGGAGCGACGGCAGTGACACAACGGTGACACTCGACACGTACATTTCACGGGTGAGAATCGATCGTCGCGATCTGGGCTCGTGGATCTCGGGGCCGCCGCGCCCCGCGGGGCGCGAGGACCCCGGGGTGCGCCTGGGGTTGCCCGCCGATGGGCCGGGAGCGGTGGCCAGGCTCGGTCGGCGGCTGATAGCCCTCATGGTCGACTGGCTGGCGTGCCTGGTGATCTCGTCGGCGTTCTTCCACGCGAACTCCTGGGCGACGTTGGCCGTCTTCGCTGTGATCCAGGTCCTCACGGTCGGCACTCTGGGCACCAGTCCCGGTCATCGCCTGCTGCGGATGCGCGTGGTGCGAGCCGAAGGCGCCCGCAGGGGTCAGCCGCCGGGACCCCTGGCTGCCCTGGTGCGAACGGTGTTGCTCTGCCTCGTGGTGCCGGCCGTGGTGTACGACCTCGACCATCGCGGCCTGCACGACAGGGCGGCCGGCACGGTTCTCATCAGAACGCGTTGACGTCTGATCAGGACGCCGAACGCCCAATGCCGTTCGGCTAGTCGTCTGGTGCGGGTATCACGATCTGTGTGGAGTGTCTCAGGGCAGGGTCGGCGGGGTATGGCGCCCTGGCCGTAACCCAGATAGCCCAGCGACAGGCGGGGCCGGCCCGCCGTCGGCGTCCGGGGCAGGTCGGCAACAGTGGGAAGTCAGCGACGCAGGAGCAGAGCCGGGCGGCAGGCGGGCCGGAGCCGGACGATGGGAAGCCGCAGTCTGCCCGGGTCTTCCGCAAAGGGAGGTTTCGACAGGTCGCAGGCTACGGGTCTTTCCTGCGCTATGGCGCTGCCCCGTCCGGCGGGGCATCGCCATAGCGCCAGAAACCGGCCCCCTTTCACAGCCCCAGAAGCCGGACTCGACCTATCACGATCCGGAGTCGCTGGGTGCTGCCGTTCGCGGTGTGTCATTTCCTGGCGCGCCCTTAAGCGCTGCGGCTCAGGTCGTCTGGAGATCTCGACGGCGGTAGCCGAGCAGGCCCGCAGCCAGCAGCGCCAATGCCAGCAGCGTTTCGGCGATCACCGGCGTCCAGCGCATGGGATCCGACGGCAGCTTGGGCAGAAGCCCCCAGGGTTGCAGGTTCGTCAACCAGACAGGGACGTCGAACAGCGAGGCCAACCAGGTGCAGAACATCGTCCACCCCAACAGAACCCATACGAGGGAGAGCAGCCGCGGCGCCCACCCGATGAGCAGCATCGTCACCCCGGCCACGAGCCAGAGGCCGGGCAGCAACGCAAGCGCCGACTGGGTATACGTCCAGCACAACCGCCACGAGCCGGTGGCGGCAGCCTCCGACAGCGGCAGCAGGGCTCCCAGCAGAACGAACAGGGCACTCGGCAGGCCGACCGCCCACACCAGGTGGCTGAGGGCGTACTGCAGGCGCCCGGTAGCGGTCGACAGCATCAGCTCGGCCCGGCCCTGCGACTCCTCACTGTGCAACCGGTTCAGCAAGGTCACGACCGCGAGGGCGAGCACCGTGCCCATGATCGCCAGCATGGCCAGGAAGAAGGCGTCCTGCAGCACGCTCGAGCCGCCCAGCTTGCGCATCAGCTCGGCCACAGCAGTGTTGCCCTGGGTCATGCTGCTCAAAGAGGTGGCCAGCGAGCCGATGCCGAGCCCGGTGACAACGACGCCGATCGTCCACCCGATGATGCTGCCTCGCTGCAGCCGCCAGGCGAGGCCGGCCGCGTCGTCGAGCCATGAGGCGCCTTGTGCCCGACCGGGTTTGGCCGCACGCAGGCCCGCACCGTGGTCTCGGCCGGCTTCAAGGCGCAAGGCCGTGCCGCACAGCAGTGCGGTGAGTGCGAGCGGCAGGGCGAACACCCACCACCGTTCGTCGGCGTAGGGCCTGGCCAGGCTTGCCCACTCTAGAGGGTTCGCCCAGTTCAGCCATTGCCACGAGTTGCCGGGGACCGCGTCGAACATGGCGCGGAGCAGATACAGGCCGCCGAGCGCGACGCCCAGTGTCCAGTACCGGGCGGTGCGTGCGCTCTCGAAGACCTGCGCGAACACCGCCCCGACCCCGACGAAGACGGCGCCGGTCAGGGCCAGCCCCGACCCGACGGCGATCCCGCCGGCGACCGGGCTGGTGAGCATGACCATCGAGACCGCCACGAGCACGCCCACGGCGAGGCAGCCCGACAGCGCCAGGATCATCGCGGCCGCCAACGGTGCGTGCCGGCCGAGGGCGCCTGAGCGCAGCAGCTCGACGCGGCCGTCCTCCTCCTCGGCACGCGAGGCGCGAATGACCCCGAGCGCGGCCATCATGGCCACCGCCGCGGCCGTGAAAGTGCCCACCCGCCACATCGTGAATCCACCGGGTGTCGCGAGGTCGAATGGCACACCGAGCATGGCGCGCATGGTCGGGTTGTTGCCGAGGCCGGTAAGCATGGCGTCCGGGTTGGACCCGGCAGGAATGAGGTCGTGATATTTCGCGACGGTGGCCGGCATCAACAGCACGAGGCCCAGCACCCACACGATCCAGAACACCCGGCTGCGCCGCCAGGCCAGCCGCAGCGCGATCGTGAGACCGGTCAGCGTCGACGGGATGCGGCGGGTGCTGTGCCGCAGCGTCGTGGGGCTTGCGACGGTGGTCATAGCTGTGCCGGAAGCCGGTGGGTGCCCCGCCGGCTCTCGCCGGCGGCAGCATCCAGGTCGTAGTGCCGGACGAAGAGTTCCTCCAGCGACGGCGGCGTGGCGGTGATCGACGAGACACCCACGCGGCCAAGGGTTTCGAGTACTTCCGACAGGGCGCTGTCGTCGATCTGCGCAGCCCACCGGTTGCCCTCGATCGCCACACCGTGTACTCCCGGGAGGCGACAGGCCGCCAGTGCGGAACTGTCCGTGAGGTGGGCGACCACCTCGGTGCGGTGGAGGTGACGCAGGTCGTCGAGGGTTCCGGAGTCGACCAGGCGTCCGGCCTTGATGATGCTCACGTGATCGCAGAGCGCCTCGACCTCGGACAGGATGTGGCTCGACAGCAACACGGTGGTGCCCTCCCGGGCACGATCGCGGATGTATTCCGTGAAAACCCGCTCCATCAGCGGATCGAGGCCGCTGGTGGGTTCGTCGAGCAGCAAGAGCTCCACGTCACTGGCCAGGGCCGCCACGAGCGCGACCTTCTGTCGATTGCCCTTGGAGTAGGTGCGGCCTTTCTTGCGCGGGTCGAGCTGGAATCGTTCGAGCAGGTCGGCACGACGGGCCGGGTCGATGCCGCCGCGCGCTCGTCCGAGCAGATCGATGGCCTCGCCGCCTGTGAGGTTCGGCCAAAGGTTCACGTCGCCCGGCACGTAGGCCAGGCGCCGGTGGAGGGTTGGGGCCTGACGCCAGGGATCGCCGCCCAGGAGGGTGGCGCGCCCTGAGTCGGCCCGCAGCAGTCCGAGCAGGACGCGAAGGGTGGTGGACTTGCCGGAACCGTTCGGCCCGAGAAAGCCGTGGATCTGCCCTGTCGGCACCGTCATCGTCAGCCGATCGAGGGCCGTGGTGTGGCCGAAACGCTTTGTGAGATCGGTGATCTCGATGGCATTGCTCATGCATGCTCCTCGGGAGCGGGTTGCTTCGACGTGCGCCGTGAAGTGGCCTTTCGGACGGCCTTGGCGGCGGGACTCGGTGCGGAATCCGGCGGCGTGGGCGTGGAGCCCTGGTCGTCACCCGTACGGACCATCGCCGCAAGGGCGGCATCGGTGACGACACCGTTGGTGAAGAGGTCAAGGGCGGCGGCCGCATACCGTTCGCTAACCTGTGGGTCCCAGAGACTGGCGCCGCCGAGCTGCCGGGCGATATGGGTGCCGAACAGATTGGCGCCGACGGAGTACCCGACCATGATCGCGGCGGAGGCCTGCAGGTCTGGGGGTTCACGCATGCTCCCGGCGGCCACGCCTGCTCGCAGCACAGTGTGCGTGAGGGCGCACATCCGGTCGAAGAGAACGTCGGCTATCGGGCCGTCGTGCCGCAGCGCCGAAAGAATGTAGGCAGATACCGCGGCGAACTCAGGGTGCGCGGCGAGGTAGTCGCGCAACTTCGGGAGGGGCCCGGCCAGCGCCGCGAGCTTCTCGTTGCCGATGAACTCCAGCACCCAGTCGTCGCAAGCCTGCCGAAGACCTTCTTTGCTGCCGAAGCGGTGGATCACCAGGCCGGGGGACACGCCCGCCCTGTCGGCGATGCTGCGCACCGTGGCCTTGGCGAAACCAAGCTCACCGAACACCTCGACCGCAGCGTTCCGGATTCTGGCCTGGGGTGTCAGGTCATCATTCTGTATTGAACCCACGTTTAATATCTTGACCACGTGTTCAACAGCCTGTCAACAGGTGAGGCCCAGGGTGGTCGGTCGCTGCTTCCGGCGCTTGGAGGTCCGGGGTCGGGCTCGTTCGGTGTCGCGGGCTGGGGTTGTGTGCTCAGTCGATGTCATCGACGGGCGCTTAAGGGGGCCTTGGAGCAGATGGTTAGGCCGGGAGGTGGCGCGCGCTGGCTGCGTTCTTCGTCATCGAGCGAACCGCCAGGCCGGCTCCCACAAGCAGGATGCCCCAGCCGATGGCGAGGATGCCCGGCCACATGGCCAACGCAAGTGCCGCCACGCCTGGGTTTGCCGTGAAGATCACTCCGGCGATGATCCACAGAATGCCGCCGACGACCAGAATCCACCTCTGGCGGGATGTGACGACGAAAGCGGCCGCGACCTCCATGATGCCGCGCACTATCAACCAGACGCCAAGCACCCACGAGAGGGCTACGACGCTCGCGACAGGCCGGAAGATGGCAAACAGCCCGGCGAGAACGCCGATGACACCGGCCACGATATAGAACACGCGTAGCGTCCTTGTGACCTCTTTGCGGAAGGCGGTCGCCAACTCCGACACCCCGTCCACGAGGGCATAGGCGCCCCAAAGGATCACGAGCGCCAGGGCGGTGCTGAGGGGCCAGAACGAGGCGATGAGCCCGAAGACGATTGCCAGCCCTCCGCTGAGGAACAGCATCGTCGGTGAACGCTTCTCCAGTTCCATCTCGGTCCTTTCCGTAGGCCCATTCGATACTCGTCTGCGCTTCCGCGCGCCGTGGCTCGAAAACCGCAGGATGACTCGTGAGCGGGTCACACCAGGGCGGATCGAATATGGCTTTCCAGCACTTAAAAGCTACCCTCGTGCCCTCTCACTGGCTGCCGCACATGGTCACAACTAGGCCACAGTCGGTTCGTGCGCGGTATCCGGTGTGGCGGAGCGGGTTCGGGCGGGCTCTCTGCATCAGCTTTCCGGGGTTGTTGCAAATTACGCAACAAGGATCGGAATTCGCAACATTTTTGTCCCTCGGAAGGCTTGACCGCAGCGCCGCGGACCGCAAGTCTTGCCCCGTCGCGGCCTGCGATTGCCGCACCCGAAACGCCGGCGGCGGGTTCGCCGGCCAGGCGCGGAGGTGTGTGTGTCGGAGATTTCCATCGCAGAGCTGTTCATCGCAGGGCGCTGGCAGGGGTCGTCCTCGGGTCAGACCCGCGAGATTCGCTGCCCTGCCGACGGCCGGCGCGTGGCCGAGGTGGCCGAAGCGAACGCCGAGGACGCGCAGGCGGCCGTCCTGGCTGCTCGGGAGGCTTTTGACTCGGGAGTATGGGCGCATACCCCCACCGCTGAGCGGGGCGCCCTGCTGAGCCGCACGGCAGACCTGCTGGAGCGAGACGTCGCGATCATCGCCAACGCCGAATCGCTCGACACCGGAAAGCGCTTGGTGGAGAGCGAATACGACGTCGCCGACGTCGTGACCGTCTTCCGCTTCTATGCCGCTCTGGCGGCCAGTGGCGCCGAGGCTGGGCGAGTCATCGACACCGGACGCTCAGACATCCGCAGCCGCGTGGTCACCGAGCCCGTCGGCGTCTGCAGCCTGATCACCCCGTGGAACTACCCCCTGCTGCAGGCTGCGTGGAAGGTTGCCCCCTGTCTGGCCGCCGGCAACACCTTCATCCTCAAGCCGAGCGAGCTCACCCCCTCCACGTCGGTGCACCTGCTGCGGGTGCTCGCCGAGGCGGGCCTGCCGGAGGGCGTCGGCAACCTGATCCTCGGCGCCGGCGCCGAGGTGGGTCCCACGCTGACCGAGGACGCACGCGTCGATCTGGTCAGTTTCACCGGTGGCATGCCTACCGGCCAGTCGATCATGCGGTCGGCGGCCGGCACGGTGAAGAAGATCGCGCTCGAGCTCGGCGGCAAGAACCCCAACATCGTCTTCGCGGACGCAGACCTCGAGGTCGCTCTCGACTATGCGCTCACCGCGGTGTTCCTGCATTCCGGCCAGGTGTGCTCAGCCGGTGCCCGGCTCATCATCGAGGAGTCGATCAAGGACGATTTCGTCGACCGGCTCGTGGCTAGGGCCGGCAAGATCACGCTGGGTGGTCCTTTTGACGAGAACGCGGAGACGGGCGCGTTGATCAGCGCCCAGCACCTCGCCAAGGTCGAGGGCTACGTGGCCAAGGGACTGGCGGAAGGCGCCGAACTGCGTTGTGGCGGAAAGCGTCCCACTGGAGATCAGTTCGCCGACGGGTACTTCTACCTCCCCACCGTGCTCGACAACTGCACTGCGCAGATGAGCGTGACCCAAGACGAGTCGTTCGGACCAGTGCTCACCGTCGAGACGTTCTCAGGTACCGACGACGATGCCGCAGAGCAGGCCGCGATCGACATCGCCAATGACAGCATCTACGGGCTCGCCGGTGCCGTCTGGACGAGGGATGCCGGCCGCGCAGAGCGGGTCGCGAGCAAGCTGCGAATGGGCACGGTGTGGATCAACGACTACCACCCCTACGTGGCACAGGCCGAGTGGGGTGGCTTCAAGCGCTCCGGTATCGGCCGTGAACTCGGCCTGCACGGCCTGGCCGAATACACCGAGACCAAGCACATCTGGCACAACACCCGCCCTAGCGTCCAAGGATGGTTCCGCGCGTGAAGACTCCTGCCCTGTCTGCCCCTGCCCGAGCCGACTACGTGATCGTCGGCGGCGGCTCTGCCGGCTGCGCGCTGGCCAACCGGCTCAGCGCCGACGCCGGCACGAGCGTCGTCGTGTTGGAAGCCGGACGCAGCGACTACCGGATGGACCCGTTCATCCACATGCCCGCAGCGCTGCCGTTCCCGATCGGCAGCCGCTTCTACGACTGGAAGTACGAAAGCGATCCCGAGCCCTTCATGGGCGGTCGGCGGGTCTACCACGCCCGTGGCAAGGTGCTCGGTGGGTCGTCGTCCATCAACGGCATGATCTTCCAGCGGGGCAACCCGATGGACTACGAGCGCTGGGCCGGCGACGAAGGCATGCAGATCTGGGACTACGCGCACTGCCTGCCCTACTTCCGCAGGATGGAGACCTGCCTGGCCGGGGCGGACGAATGGCGCGGTGGCGGCGGACCCCTTGTGCTGGAGCGGGGTCCAGCCACGAACCCGTTGTTCGGGGCCTTCTTCGACGCGACCCGAGAGGCCGGGTACCCGCCCACCGATGACGTCAACGGCTATCGCCAGGAAGGCTTTGCGCGGTTCGACCGCAACGTACACCGGGGTCGTCGGTTGTCGGCGGCCCGCGCCTACCTGCACCCGGTGATGGGTCGCAAGAACCTCACCGTGCTGACCAGAGCCTTCGCCACCGGCATCGACTTCGATGGCACCCGCGCCACCGGTGTGCGATTCCACCACCTCGGCCAGGACCACACAGTGCAGGCGGGCGAGGTGATCCTGTGCGGCGGCGCGTTCAATTCCCCCCAGTTGCTGCAACTGGCGGGTGTGGGGCCCGCCGAACTGCTCACCAGCCTCGGCATCAAAGTCGTCGCCGACCTGCCGGGCGTGGGCGAGCACATGCAAGATCACCTGGAGGTCTACATCCAGCACGCCTCGAAGCTGCCGGTCTCCATCGCTCCCGGGCTGAAGTACCGCAATCGGCCCAAGCTTGCCGCTGAATGGCTGTTCCTGCGCCAGGGGCTGGGGGCTACCAACCACTTCGAGGGTGGCGGCTTCGTGCGCAGCAATGACGAGGTCAGGTACCCGAACCTGATGTACCACTTCCTGCCGATCGCGATCCGCTACGACGGCTCGTCGCCCACGCAGGGGCACGGCTACCAGGTGCACGTGGGCCCGATGTACTCCGACGCCCGCGGCCGGCTGCGGATCACGAGCACCGATCCGGCCCAGCACCCGTCGATCCTCTTCAACTATCTGTCCACCGAGACCGACCGGCGGGAGTGGATCGAGGCGATCCGGGTGACCCGCAACATCATGCGCCAGCCGGCCCTCGACCCCTTCAACGACGGGGAGATCTCGCCCGGCACGGCGGTGGAGACCGACGAGGAAATTCTCGAGTGGGTTGCGAAAGATGCCGAAACGGCGCTTCATCCGTCGTGTACCGCCCGGATGGGTGTTGACTCCGAGTCAGTGCTCGATCCACAGTCAATGCGCGTCCACGGTGTCGACGGACTGCGAGTGGTAGATGCCTCGGCAATGCCGTACGTGACGAACGGAAACATCTATGCTCCGGTCATGATGATGGCGGAGAAGGCGGCAGACCTCATTGCCGGCAATACGCCACTGAAGCCCTCGACCGCGCCGTTCTACCGGCATGGTGAGGGGGACCCGCTGTATCCAGACGGCCGTCCCGACCCCGAGGTGGGAGTCGGCGGGCGGCCTTCAGCCATCGGAGGGCGACATGTCTGACCCCACCAACCAGGCCGGGTCGGTGCCGGCGCTTGATGTCGACAAGCTCTGGAAGATCTTCGGCCCCAGGGCCGACAAGATCATCAACACGCCGGAAGCCTCGTTGTCGCGCAAGGAGCTTCAGGCCCGGACGGGCCACGTCGTGGGGGTGCGCGATGTGTCGTTCACGGTCGCCCCCGGGGAGGTGTTCGTCGTGATGGGCCTATCGGGCTCGGGCAAGTCGACCCTGGTGCGGTTGCTCACCCGGCTGATCGAACCCACCGCCGGAGTGGTCAAGCTGTTCGGCGAAGACATCACGGCCCTGGGCGATGCCCAATTGCGCGAGATCCGCCGGCACAAGGTGTCGATGGTGTTCCAGCATTTCGGGTTGCTGCCGCATCGACGTGTGATCGACAACGTCGGGTTCGGGTTGGAGGTGCGGGGCGAGGGTAAGGACAAGCGGCGAGCCCGAGCCCAGGAGATGGTCGACCTGGTAGGCCTGTCCGGCTACGAGAAGTCATATCCGGACCAGCTTTCCGGCGGTATGCAGCAGCGCGTCGGGCTGGCGCGGGCGCTGGCCGGGGACCCGGACCTGCTGATGTTCGACGAGCCGTTCTCCGCCCTCGACCCGCTCATTCGCCGGGATATGCAGAACGAGGTCATTCGCCTGCATCACGAGGTCGGCAAGACGATGGTCTTCATCACCCACGATCTCTCCGAGGCGCTGAAGCTCGGCGATCGCATTCTCATCATGCGCGACGGCGAGGTGGTGCAAGTCGGCCGGCCGGACGAGGTGGTAGGAGCTCCAGCGGACGAGTACGTGCGCGACTTCGTCTCGGAGGTGCCCAAGTCGCACGTCCTGACCTTGGGCTGGGTCGCCCGCCCCGCACGCGACGGAGAAGGGGCCGGTGCGCCCGCGCTTCCCAAGGAGACCATCATCAAGGACGCCGCTCGCACCGTGCTGAACTGGCACGGCGCGGTGCGCGTGACCGACGGCGACCAGGTGATCGGGGTGGTCGACGACGAAGACATCCTGCGCGTGGTCGTGGCCGAGGGCGAGGAAGCGGCCGCCGGCGCCCAGGCGGGCGCGCGATGAGCGCTACGACGACGCAACGGCCGGCCACGAAAGAAGCCCAGCCGCTCGTCGTCGAGTCGCGCCGTCTCAAGTCGCGCTACGTCTTGCTCGTTGTTCTCGTGGTGTGGATCGCGGGATGGGCGTTGTTCAGAGGCCGAGACACCCTGGCGATGGGCGGCGCCGACCTGAACTCGTTTCAGCTGTGGCTCAACAGCGTTCGCGATAGTTTCGACGCCAGCCGCGACACCAACCCGTTCTTCACCGTTGTCGGTGGCATCAGCAGCGCGCTCAACTGGCTCATCACCACGCTGCAGTCCACGTTCAGCCAGCCGGCCCCGGGGCGCCCGGTGCCGCAGATCGGGTGGTTGGGCACGTTCGCGATTCTCACCTGGCTCTCGCTGGCGACGGCCGGGCTGCGCTCGGCGTTGCTCGTGGGGTGTTCGCTGCTCCTGTTCGGCCTGTTCGGCTTCTGGCCCGACAGCATCGACACGCTCATCGTCACGTTCATCGCGGTGATCTTGTGCGTGCTCATCGGTGTACCGCTCGGCATCTGGACGGCCAAGTCGCGGACGGTCGCGGCGATCATCACGCCGATTCTCGACGTCATGCAGACGATGCCGTCGTTCGCCTACTTGACGCCGCTGGTGCTCATCTTCGGGATCGGCCCGTCGTCGGCTGTGGTCGTCTCGATCATCTACGCGTTGCCGCCGGTGATCAGGGTGACCGCCCACGGTATTCGCAGCGTCGCCGCCGGCACGGTCGAGGCGTCACGTTCGCTCGGCGTGAGCGGAATGCAGCTGTTGCGCGAGGTTCAGCTGCCGATGGCTCGATCGACCATCATCGTCGGCGTCAACCAGTGCATGATGGCCGCCTTGTCGATGGCCACCATTGCGGCACTGGTCAACAGCCCAGGCCTCGGCAAGCCGGTGGTGGCGGCCCTGCAGAGCCTCGACATCGGCACCGCGTTCGTGGCGGGCCTGTCGATCGTGCTGATGGCCATCATGCTCGACCGGACGACGAGCAACGCCTCTCAGCGTGCCGAGATTGCGACCCGTACGGGTGCAGATCCACGGCGACGGTGGATCGTGCTCGGAGTGGTCGGGGTGGTGGCGTTGGTGGCGATCTACCTCTCCCGGTTCTACCTCTGGGCGGCGCAGTTCCCGGCCACCTCGGTCGGCACCTCGCTCGCCTCGGGCGTCTCGACGGCCACGAACAGCATCGTGGGCTCGATTGATGGCTTGACGACCGGCTTCAAGAACCTCGTCACCTACTCGCTGCTGAACCCGCTCCAGACCTTGCTCTCGGATTCTCCCTGGTGGCTGATGGCGGTCGTCATCCTTGCGGTCGGGGCCACCTTGGGTGGATGGCGCGCGGCCGTCGCCGTGGTGATCTGCGAAGCCATCATTCTCGGGACCGGGCTGTGGAACGACTCCATGATCACCCTGACGATGTGTCTGGTAGCCACCGTCATCGTCATGGTCTTCGCTATGGTCCTCGGGGTAGGAATGGGCCGAAGTCGCCGGGTAGACGCTGTGCTCCGGCCCATTCTCGATGCGTTCCAGACCATTCCGCCGTTCGTCTACCTGGTACCGGCACTGGCCCTGTTCGGCTCCACCCGGTTCACCGCCATCATGGCCGCCGTCGCCTATGCGGTGCCGGTCGCCACGAAGCTCGTCTCGGACGGCATTCGCGGTGTGGCCCCGACGACGGTGGAGGCCGCGGATTCCATCGGCAGCACGGTCTGGCAGATGATCAGCAAGGTGCAGTTGCCGATGGCGCGCTCGTCCATCGTGCTCGGCGCCAACCAGGGCCTGCTGTATGTGTTGTCCATGGTCGTCATCGGCGGTCTCGTCGGCGGAGGGGCCTTGGGCTACTTTGTCGTAGCCGGCTTCTCGCAATCGCAGCTCTTCGGCAAGGGGCTTGCAGCGGGCTTCGCTATCACCGCACTCGGCATCATGATCGACCGGATCACCATGTATTCCTCCCAGCGCTATGGCAGTTCCTAGGCCGGCGCCGAACCTCCACCCGGCCAGTAGCGTGCCGGCACACCAATTCCGACGGCAGTCACGCCGCCGGTATCGAGAAGGGATTGACCCTATGGCCGGAAAACGACGTGGCCTCGGACTAGTCGCAGCAATTGCGGCGTCCATCGTGGCTTTGGCCGGATGCGGAGGCGGCAATATCAGCTCGACGTCCAGCTCTGGTTCCGGTGGCGCGTGCACCATGAACATGGCGCTGAACGATTGGGTGGGCTACACGGCGGACGCCTATGTCGTCGGCGAAGTCGCCGCCAAGAAGCTCGGCTGTACGGTCACGTACAAGAGCGTCAAGGAGGAGGTCGCCTGGCAGGGGATGGGGTCAGGCGAGATCGACGTCGTCATGGAGAACTGGGGTCACGCCGACCTGGTGAAGAAGTACATCGACCAGCAGAAGACAGCTCAGGACGCGGGGCTTACCGGCAACCTTGGCGTCATCGGGTGGTACGTGCCGCCGTGGATGGCGCAGAAGTACCCGGACATCACCGACTGGAAGAACCTCAACAAGTACGCCAGCCTGTTCAAGACGTCGGAATCCGGAAGCCAGGGTCAGCTGCTTGACGGCGATCCCTCGTTCGTGACCAATGACGAGGCGCTGGTCAAGAACCTGAACCTCAACTACAAGGTCGTCTACGCAGGCTCGGAAGCCGCCCTCATTCAGGCTTTCCGTACCGCGGAGCAGAACAAGACCCCGGTCATCGGCTACTTCTACGAGCCACAGTGGTTCATGAGCGAGGTCAAGCTGGTCAAGGTCAACCTGCCTACCTATACCGCTGGGTGCGACGCGGATCCGGCCAAGATAGCTTGCGACTACCCGAGGTACGACCTGAACAAGATCGTCTCGACGAAGTTCGCTAAGTCGGACAACGCTGCCTACAAGCTGGTCAAGGCCTTCAAGTGGACCAACGACGACCAGAACCTCGTCGCCAAGTACATCGCCGAAGACAAGATGTCGCCCACTGCCGCCGCCGACAAGTGGATCGCTGCGAACCCCGACAAGGTCGCTGCGTGGACTAAGTCGTAGACGCACGTTGCTACGCCTCTGGTCCGGCGGGGAAACCTACCGGGCCGGGGGCGTGGTGCGTCTTTGCTCCGTAGGGAGCTTGGTGGCGCCCTACTCGCGAGCCTGGTTAGTTCGATCAGCTCAGCCAGACCTGAATTTTGCTTCGCCGGTTGCCTAAAGGCGGAAGCGTCCTACAGTTCGACCATAACTACAGTGCAACCATAACTACAGTGCAACCATAACAGCGAGAAGAAATATTAGGTAGAGTATTCAGGCTATGGCCGCGATGAACAACACTCTTTCCCGCCGCTGAAGTATGATGAGCAAACCAATGGCGGCGAGCCCTGGAAAGATTGGAAGACAGGCCACTTTAGAGGCTGCATGGCCGGCGCGGGAGTCACGCGCATGAGAAGAATAGTAAGTATGGCTGACAGTATTAGGAGAAGCCATCCCTCAAGAACGCTCACCCTGCGCCCTGGCGTAGGTGGCTGATCCTCTGATGGCATCGTTTGCGACTTCTTCCTCTTATTATATGCTCGGATAACTATACTGGTAAACCTGTTCCATAGGTAAGTATTGCAACGGTAGTCGCACTTCCGTACCCTTCCTCTCCCTATTCACGCGAATGGCCCGCGACACAAGTAGATCCTCAGCAAAGCTTGACCCACATCGGTTCCCCGCACGGCAGGCCCGATATCCAGGTTCGCCACCCCCCGGGCGGTGGCTGAGAGCCAGGCGTAGCGTCGAGGGGTGAGCCTGACACCTGTGCCGCCGGAGCACTTGCCCTCCACTGTCGGCGACTTGAAAGCAACCGGTCATCTGCTGCGTGGCATCAAGGAGGAGCTGCGCGCCAACCTGCTCGCCGCCATGGCCGAGACCGATGCCCCCGGAGAGCGGTTTCCCGGCATTGTCGGATTCGATGACACAGTCTTGCCCGAAGTGGAGCGAGCCTTGCTGGCCGGCCACGACTTCGTGCTGCTGGGGGAGCGTGGTCAGGGCAAGACCCGGCTGATCCGCTGTCTCGTCGGCCTGCTCGATGAGTGGACTCCGGTGATCGAGGGGTCTGAGCTCTTCGAGCACCCCTACGAGCCGATTCTTCCCGCCTCGATCCGGCGAGTGGCCGAGCTGGGTGACGACCTGCCGATCCGGTGGGTGCACCGCTCGGTGCGGTACTCGGAGAAACTCGCCACGCCCGACACGAGCATTGGCGACCTGATCGGCGACGTCGACCCGGTGAAGGTGGCGCAGGGCCGCACCCTGGGCGACCCCGACACCATTCACTTCGGGCTTGTGCCGCGCACCCACCGCGGCATTCTCGCTGTCAACGAGCTGCCCGACCTGGCCGAACGCATCCAGGTCGGTCTGCTCAATGTGCTCGAAGAGCGCGACATCCAGGTACGTGGCTACTCGTTACGGCTGCCACTCGACATCCTCGTGGTGGCCTCCGCCAACCCGGAGGACTACACCAATCGCGGCCGCATCATCACACCGCTCAAAGATCGGTTCGGGGCTGAGGTGCGCACGCACTACCCGCTCGACCTCGACGACGAGATCGCGATGATCGTCCAAGAGGCCGACCTGGTGGCCGAGGTCCCCGACCACATCCTCGAGATCGTGGCCCGGTTCACCCGCGAGGTGCGGGAGTCCCCGGCCGTGGACGCGCGCTCTGGCGTCTCGGCGCGGTTCGCCGTGGCCGGTGCGGAGACCGTGGCGGCAGCGGCGCTGCGACGTGGTGGACTGCGCGGGGAGCCTTCCCCGGTGGCACGAGTGGGCGACACCGAGTCGATCACGTCGAGCCTGCGCGGCAAGGTCGAGTTCGACTCCGGGCAAGAGGGCCGGGAGATCGAAGTACTTGCGCATCTGCTGAGGACCGCTGTGGCGCAGACGTTCAGGTCTCGCGTCGGGGGAGCGGACGTGACGGGCATCCGGGCACTCGCGGAGGGTACGGCCACCCTCGAGACAGGCGAGCTGGTGACCGCGCAGGAGATCTTGGGGCAGTTGAGCGAGGTGCCTGGCCTGGCCGCGTTGCTGGAGCGGGTGGAACCAGACGCAGATCCGAGCCCCGGTCTGGCGGCCTCGGTGGTGGAGCTGGTGCTCGAAGGCCTGCACCTGACCCGGCGACTCGACAAGCACACAGACTCCGGCGGACGGACGGTCTACGGCGGCTGACGACGGTGTACGACGGCCGATGAGAAAGATTCGGTTGTGCGGGCACATCTCGCCCGCAAATGTTGTTGTAGGGAGCATTGTGGTGGACAGTGTGGAGGTGGCGGACATGAGCACTGACCCAGGTCGTGGGCAAGGGCAGGCTCGTCGAGACCGGCGGGCTCGCTCTGACCAGCGCGCCGACAAGCACCGTGGGCATGACTGACAAGCACGGGCGACGGTTCCGCTACGGCGCCTACACCGGGGGCCCCGATCCGCTGGCTCCGCCGTACGACGTGCGTGCGGCGGTGGACGAGGTGGGTGATCGCCTATTGGCGGGTGACAGCCTGCGTGAGGCCTTGCGCGATCTGCTCCGCCGGGGCGCGAGCGAGCGTCGCGGTCTCGACGACCTGCAGTCCCTGGCTCGGCGTCGTCGGCAGGAGTTGCTGCGTTCCGGGCGCCTCGACGGCACCTTGACTCGTGCCCGGGCGCTGCTCGATCAGGCCTTGGCCGCCGAGCGTGAGGCTCTCGAATCAGCAGACGACCCGCTAGCCGATTTTGCCAAGGCGCGCCTCGACGCGTTGCCCGACAGCACCGCGTCTGCGGTTCGCGAACTGGCCGACTACGACTGGACGTCGAAGGAGGCGGAGCAGCTCTTTCAGCAGATTCTCGATGACCTGCGAAACCAGGTGCTCGACCGGCAGTTCTCCGGGCTGAAGGACGCGCTGAGCGGCAACCGCGACAACCCTCAGGCGGCGGCGGCACTGCGCGAGCTCCTCACCGATCTCAACGATCTGCTCGCCAAGCACGCCGCCGGCACCGACACCGACGACGACTTCCGCGAGTTCATGAGCAAGCATGGCGAACAGCTCGGCGGCGACCCGCAGAACATCGACGAGCTCATCGACCAGTTGGCCCGACAGGCGGCGGCCGCTGAACAGTTGATGCGTTCCCTGCGCCCCGACCAGCGTGCTGAGCTGGCTGACCTCCTGAATCAGGCCATGGCCGAAGCCGGGCTCAGTGATCTCATGACGCAGCTCAGCCAGAACCTGCACCAGCTCCGTCCCGACCTGGGTCGTGGCCGCAGCGTCCGGATGACTGGCTCGGACGAGCTCGGCTATGGCGACGCGACACAAGCCCTGGGGGAGCTCTCCGATCTCGAGGCGCTGCTCGACCAGTTCAACGGCGACCCGGGCGATCCGTTGCACAACCTCGATGCGATCGATGTGGAGGCCGTAGAACGTGCTCTCGGGCGGCGCGCAGCGGACGAGGTGCGGCAGCTGGCCGAGTTGGAACGCGCGCTGCGCGCGCAGGGCTGGATCACGAACGGCCCGGATGGATTGACGCTGAGCCCCAAGGCATTACGACGATTGGGGGCTACGGCACTGCGCCGGATCTTCGCCGATGTCAGTACTGCCGGACGAGGGCAACACGATGTTCGATCGGCCGGCGCCGCAGGGGAGTTGACGGGGTCGAGTCGCACCTGGCAACTGGGCGACACCCAGCCGATCGATGTGGTGCGAACGGTGTCGAACGCGATCCTGCGGACCAGCGGCACTCCGTCGACCAGCGGCGCCGTGGCGCTGGCTGTCGAAGACTTCGAGGTGGCTGAGACCGAGCGGCGCACCGGAGCGGCCGTGGCGTTGTGCGTTGATCTCTCGTACTCCATGATCGCCCAGGGTCGCTGGGGGCCGATGAAGCAGACCGCATTGGCGCTCGCGCATCTGGTGGCCACGCAGTACCCGCAGGACGCGTTGCAGATCATCGGGTTCGGCCGCTACGCGATGTCGCTCAGCGCCGCCGAGCTTGCCGGCATCGAACCCGACTACCAGCAGGGCACCAACCTGGCGCACGCACTAGCCCTGGCCGGCCGCCACCTGCGACGCCACCCCGGTGCCGATCCGGTGGTGATGGTGGTGACCGATGGCGAGCCCACGGCCCACCTGGACGAGGACGGCGAGGCCTGGTTCTCGTGGCCACCGGATCCCGCGACCATCGCCGCCACCGTACGTGAGGTCGACCTGCTGACGCGGTTCGGGGCAGTGCTCAACCTTGTGATGTTGGGTGACGATCCCGGCCTGCGCCGGTTCATCGACGCCATGGCCCGGCGTAGCGGGGGACGCGTGCTCACGCCGGAGTTGGGCAAACTCGGGGCGTACGTCATCGATGACTATGTGCGGGCCAGGCGAGGGCATCGGGGTCGATGAGAATGCCGTCACCTCGGTCGAAACCCACGCATGGGGCGCAGAGCACTCCGGCATTGATCGATGAAACCTCGGTTGCCGACCATCGACCAGTCCCCTGCGCTTCTGGAATCGGCTCCCACTCACCCCCGCTTTGTCCTTACCAATGAAGCCCTTTAAGTAACTATGGCCGAAGGTCGGGGTATGCGATCCTAGCGAATAGCGTGAGAGAGGAGGATTGCTTAGACAATCGTCAAGTTCGGCAGCGCCGAAGCACAGGCTTGAGGATGGCCAGGAAGCGGCCGCAGGGCTTTTTGTGGCTGGTCGGCTGGATTGCCTGGCTAGGGCCTTATCACAAAGGGTGCAAGGGAACCAGGCGTTCCGCGGCTAGGTGGCACCCTGGGGGGTTCAGTGCGGTCATAATCCTGTTGTCTTTGCCTGAGCGGAAGTAGTCAACGCTGTGACAAAGCGTGCACGGGGGACGTCGTGTTTACGCATGCCGGATGTTGGATGCCGTCGCGATCGGGCCAATCGTCCTGGCTCGCACTTAGGTTCACCGTTGGCACCGGTGCTCGCTACTTACAAGTAGTCGAGACTACTATACAAGGGTACAGACAATCGGTCATCTCGACCAGAGTTGATGACCAGTATCCCGACGCCGTAGGTCCCTCAAGCCAAGATCGCGTCTCCCGCTGTGACTTACAGAGTCCTCCGACGGCTTTCGCTGCCACTGTCTTGGGCTGAGCGGCCGAGTTGCTGGGGCTGGTCCAGATGCGATCGAGGCACGCCTGCCGCCGGACGACGGCAGCCAACCAGCAACCTCCTACCAGTGTCTAGAGTTCTGACACGTTGTCCGAAAAGATGCGAAAAAGACCGGGGTCAAACGATTGTCCTACTAGGGAGAGCATGCAACGCTTGTAGCTGGGGGCCGGGCTTCTGCCGGTACATCGAGGGGATAGGTGTGGAAAAAATGGTTCTCAAGGACAACCCAGTCATCCAACGGCGCGAGTCGAGCGCCCGCAGCTACTGCAGGTGGTTCACGCCGGTCATCAAACGCGCCAAGGGAAGTCTCGTGTGGGACGTATCGGGCGCTCGGTACATCGACTTCCTGGCAGGAGCGGGTTCACTCAACTACGGCCATAACGACGATGAGATGAAGTCCGCCCTGCTGGATTACATCACTTCTGACGGGATCGCCCACGGGCTCGACCTGGTGACTGAGGCCAAGATCGGGTTCTTGACCGCGTTCGAGAACCACGTCCTGGAGCCGCGGGGACTCGACTACAGGGTTCAGTTCACCGGTCCTACGGGTGCCAACGCCGTCGAAGCCGCACTCAAGCTTGCCCGGCGAGTCACCGGGCGGTCGACGGTCGTCGCGTTCACCCGGGCCTTCCACGGGGTCACCGCCGGAGCACTGGCAACCACTGCAGACTCCTACTTCCGCCTCGGGGTCGAGCAGGGCCTGCACGGAGTCGTGCGGATGCCCTACGACGGGTATTTCGGCGACGGCATCGACACCGCTGACTTTCTCCGGGAGATGCTGTGTGACCGGCTGGGTGGTATCGACCGGCCGGCGGCGATCATCCTCGAGACGGTTCAGGGTGAGGGTGGCCTCGGCACCGCCTCGGCCGGGTGGTTGCGCAAGGTCGCCGGGGTGGCTCGCGAGGTCGGGGCCTTGCTCATCGTCGACGACATCCAGGCCGGCTGCGGCCGCACCGGCACGTTCTTCAGCTTCGAGTCGGCGGGCATCACCCCCGACATCGTGGCGCTGTCCAAGTCGTTGTCCGGGTTCGGTCTTCCGATGTCGGTGTTGTGCGTGCGTCCGCAGTGGGATCAGTGGCGTCCGGGTGAGCACAACGGGACCTTCCGGGGCAACGCGCACGCTTTCGTCACTGCTGCGGTCGCCCTAGAGAAGTTCTGGCAGGGAGGTGACTTCGGCAAGCAGGTACGCGATCGCTCCCAACTCGTGGGAACACGGTTCGAGGAGATTGCCGCGATGGTTCCCGGGGCCGTCGTCAAGGGCCGGGGCATGATGCGCGGCATCGACCTGGTTGTGCCTGAGCTCGCGGCTGCCATCCAGAAGTCGTGTGTCGCGCAGGGACTCATCATCGAATGCTGCGGGCCGCAAGGCGTGGTGCTCAAATCTCTTGCCCCGCTCACTACGCCGGATGAGGTGCTCAACGAAGGCTTGGACATCGTTGAAGATTCAGTCACGCACGCGATGGCCACGACGGCGCTCGTGGGCTGAGCGCTCCAGGCGATCGCACATGTCTGCCTTGCCCACCCAGAGTCCGGCTCGCGACGCTGCCCCACCTCGGGCGGCGGCCACCTCGGCGCCTCTTCCGCCCGGCGCGATTCTCGTCGATGACGGTCATGCCCATGACGTGCGCTGGCGGCCGGGCGAGCGCCTCGACCACCTCTTCGAAGCGGTCTGCGACCGGCTGCGGGAGGAGGGCCATGCCGATCAGGTTGCTGTCTCCACCGAGGATGAGGACATCACGTACGACGCCCTCGACGCGCGCGCCAACGCCCTCGCCCGGGTTCTTACCCGGGCCGGGGTGACGTCGGGGGATCGTGTGGGGCTGCTCTTCGACCGGGCCCTGCCCGGCTACGAGGCCATCCTGGCGGTGCTCAAGCTCAACGCCGCCTACGTCCCGCTCGACGTCGGCTTCCCGGCCGACCGCGTGCGTTACATCGTCGAGGATGCCCAGGTCAGTGTCGTACTGACCGAGTCACACCTGCGTGGGCGCCTGGAGGAGCTGGGTGTGCCCGTTGTGTGTCTCGACGAGGCGGCCGGCGAGATCGCTGCGCAGCTGGGCACCCGGCTGGGGGAATCCGAGCGGTGCGCCCCGGTCGACGAGCTGTGTTATGTCATTTACACCAGCGGTTCCACGGGCGTGCCCAAAGGAGTGCCGATCGAGCAGGCAAGCATCTGTAACTTCGTGCGAGTTGCCAACGAGGTCTATGGGGTGGTGCGCACCGACCGGATGTATCAGGGGATGACGATCGCGTTCGACTTCTCGATCGAGGAGATCTGGATCGGGTGGATGGCCGGAGCCACGTTGGTACCCAAACCGGGCAAGGGCGCCCTGGTTGGGGAAGACTTGCGCGACTTCATCGTCGAGCGAAAGGTGACGGCGCTCAGTTGCGTGCCGACCCTGCTCGCCACGATCGAGGAAGGCATCCCAGGATTGCGGTTCCTCCTGGTGTCGGGGGAGGCCTGCCCGCAAGACCTGATCGCCCGCTGGTGGACGCCGCAGCGGCGCTTCCTGAACGTGTACGGGCCCACCGAGGCGACCGTGACGGCGACCTGGACGGCACTGTCTCCCAACCGCAGGGTGACGATCGGAGTGCCTCTTCCGACCTACTCCGTACTCATTCTCGACCCGGAGGAGACGCGCGCCCTGGCGCCCGGAGAGCAGGGCGAGATCGCGATTGCCGGGGTAGCCCTGTCACCGGGCTATCTCAACCGACCCGACCAGACGGCGAGGGCCTTCGTCCACGACGTCCTCGGAGTGCCCAACAACCCGTCGGGCCTGCTCTATCGCACCGGTGATCTGGGGAGGGTCACTGACGGGGAGATCGAATATCTCGGTCGGATCGACACTCAGGTCAAGATCCGCGGATATCGGATCGAGTTGACCGAGATCGAGTCGGTGCTGCTGCAGCTGCCGGGAGTGGCCGCCGCTGTGGTGGAGTCGCACAGCCCCGACCCGGGCGTGGTGGAGCTGGTGGCCTATGTCGTGCGCCGCCGTGACACCGAGCAGCTCGATCGCCAGGCCATCGTGGCAGCCCTGCGCGATCGGTTGCCGCGCTACATGGTGCCTGCCTACATCGAAGAGCTCGCCGGGCTGCCCATGCTGCCCAGCGACAAGGTCGACCGCAAGAAGCTGCCGCCGCCGGTCGCAGGCCGGGTCGCGATGACCTCGGACGAGCACGTTCCCCCGCAGGGGCCGCTCGAGCAGGCGATGACCGACGCCCTGGCCGCGGTGCTGCGGCTGGACGACATTTCCGTCACGGCGAACTTCTTCGACGAGCTGTCCGCCACGTCGATCCTGATGGCGGCCTATTGCGCCCGACTCCGGCAGATTCCGGCGATGGAGTCTGTGCGGATCAGCGACCTCTACCTCAACCCGAGTGTGCGGCTGCTGGCGCAGGCGTATGCGGTCGCCGACAACGAGGCAGGCGCAGCGACCGCGACCACCGGTGCGGCACAGCAGGCTCGCCAGTACGGGCACGTCAGCGCTCTGCGATACAGCTTGTGCGGGCTCTACCAGGCGTTGTTCATGGCCGCATATACCGGTGGCTTCGCCATCATGTCTGTGGCTGCTTTCAACTGGATCGTTGAGGCGACGACCTACCTTGAGACGTTTGTGCGGTCAGTGGCCTTCGTGGTCGGCCTCGCGGCCTATACGACGGTCGTCCCGATCCTGGTCAAGTGGGTGGTCATCGGCCGGTGGAAGCCTGCCGAGATACCCGCCTGGACCGTCGCCTATCTGCGGTTCTGGACCGTGCGGATGCTCCTGCGGCTCAATCCCATGGTGTTCTTCGTCGGCTCGCCGCTCGGGGTCATCTATCTGCGCGCGCTGGGGGCGAAGGTCGGGCGGCACGTCGTCATCCTTACCCCGGTGTTGCCGGTATGCACCGACCTGCTCACCATCGGCTCCGACACCGTGATCTCGCGCGATGCGGTGTTGAACGGGTACCGCGCCGAGGCGGGTGCCATCCTGACCGGCCCGATCACCATCGGATCGGGGGTGTATGTCGGCGCGCAGGCAGTTCTCGACATCCACACGAGCCTGGGCGATGGCGCTCAACTCGGGCACGTCTCGACCTTGCTGCCGGGCCAGATCGTCCCGGCCGGACAGCGGTGGCACGGAGTGCCGGCCCGGCCGACACAGGAGACTTTCCGGCGGGGGCCGGAGGTGGCCTACCGGCGGCTGTCGCCGTTCCTGTTCGGCCTGGGCCAGCTCGTGTCGGTGATGTTGTTCCTAGCGGCGGCGATCGCGATCGTCGTTCAGCTGGCCGACCAGCATGATCCCGGGCTGTTGCATGCGCTGCTCGGGACGAGCGACGTGTCCTGGGACCTGACGCTGTACGAGCTGTTGCTCACCGCCACCGCGGTGGCCTTCTTCGGGGCCCTCGCCGGGTGGCTGCTGCTCATCAGTTCCGTGCCGCGGCTGCTTGCGCTCGGGGTGCGGCCGGGCCGTGTCTACCCGCTCTACGGAGTGGCCTACGCATTGCACCGCACCATCTATCAACTGACCAACGTTCGGCTGTTCAACCAGCTCTTCGGCGACAGCTCGTTTGTGGTCGGGTACCTGTCCCGGCTGGGGTACCGGCTCAAGCCGGTGATCCAGTCAGGATCGAACTTCGGTACCACGATGAGCCACGAGACGCCGTACCTGTCGGTGGTCGGCAGCGGGACGATGGTCTCGGACGGGCTGCATTTCGGGAACTCCGAATACACGAGCTCGGCATTCCGGGTCGACCGGGCCGCCCTCGGCAAAGACAACTTCCTCGGCAACAACATCTACCTGCCCATGCACGCGGCCTTGGGCGACAACGTCCTGCTCGCGACGAAGGTAATGGTTCCGCTCGACGGCCCTCCGCGCGAAGGTGTAGGCCTGCTGGGATCGCCGTGTTTCGAGATCCCGCGCACAGTCGGCGACGACGAGGCCATCGTGAAACGGCCGGGCGAGCCGGCGATGCTGTCCGCCCTACGCCGCAAGAACCGGCACAACCTGGTGACGCTGCTGCTCTTCCTTGCCCACCGGCTCGTGCTGGCTTTGATCCTCGTGGTGATCGCCCAGGCAGCCTTCGGCTTCCACAACCGGGTGGGGTGGTGGGCCGTGCCGTTCGTGGCGGCCACGACGCCGTGGCTGATGGCCTGGTGGGCGGTGCTCGTCGAGCGTGCCGCCTACGGGTTCAGGCGGCTGACGCCTCGGCACGTGTCGATCTACGATCCCTACTACTGGAGGCACGAGCGGTACTGGAAGCTGGGGGTCAGCACCGGGCTCGGTGCCTTTGACGGAACCCCCTTCAAGAGTTGGTATCTGCGTGGGCTCGGGGTCAGGGTGGGCCGCCGATTGCTCGATGACGGGTGCACTTCGGTCGAGAAGACCATGGTCGAGATCGGTGACTACTGCACGCTGAACTACCAGAGCCTCTTGCAGGGCCACTCGTTGGAGAACGGCGTCTTCAAGTCGGACTACATCCATGTGCACGATCACGTGACGATTGGCCTGCGTGCGTTCGTCCACTACAGCACCGATTTAGGTGAGGGGAGCGCGGTGGAGACCGACAGCTTCCTGATGAAGGGTGAGCAGGTGCCCGCCGGGCAGCGATGGCAGGGCAATCCGGCCGGGCCGGCGCCCAGGGCACCGCGGACGATCGACCTGCGCGAGGTCACCGATGTCGTGGGTGCCGAGCGGGTGAGCGTCCGGCAAGCCGGTGGCGGATAGGTCCCGCTCCCGGTTGTAATGTCCTGTGATCCCACGCCTCTTTGCCGGAGTTCGCGCTGCAACGATCAGCTCCCTGGCCGCCTGTCGTCCGGTGGCCCGGCTGCAGACAGCTCGGCTCGGCGTGCCGCGGCTGGCACCGTTCCTCACCGTCATGGCCATCGCCGCAACCTTGACGGGGGTGCCGGGCTCCCCGGCCAACGCAGCGCCGGTACCCGCCGTCCGATCTGCGAGCCAGGACGCGGCCTGGCGCGTGATCGATGGAGCCGCCGCCGCACCTGCATCGGGTTTCACCGGCAATGTGGCTCGCTGTTCCGCCGGCACCATGTCGGCGGCCTATCGAGCCCGCGAGCTCGAGGTGGTCAACGCCCTGCGCACGGTGGCTGGGGTCGGCCCGGTCACGGAGAACACTTCGTGGTCGGGCCAGGCCCAACAGGCCGCCCTGATGATGGCTGCGGCGGGCAGGCTCTCCCACGACCCGGCAACGTCGTGGCCCTGCTACACGGGCGCGGGTGCTGCGGCGGCGGCCAGCTCCAACCTCACCCTGGGTGTCGCCGGGCCGGCCGCCATGCTGGGGTATATCGAGGATCCAGGTGCGAGCAACGATTTCGTCGGGCATCGACGCTGGCTGCTGTGCCCGTCGGTCACCCAGTTCGGCTTCGGTGACACGCCCACAACGAACGCCACGAAAGTCTTCGGCGACTCGGCCGGCGCGGCGACCAGCCAGGACGGCTTCGTCGCCTGGCCCAGCCCGGGTTGGGTCCCGACCGACGTCGCCCGCTCGTGGGGTCTGCTCGATCGGTTCAGCGTGCAGGTTCCCACTCCTGACAATGTGGCGAACGCCGACGTCACGATCACCTCTTCGACCGGCGCGCCGGTGGCCGTCACCGAACTCGTCCGCGACAATCAGGGCTATTGCTCGCCGGCCGTCGTGTGGCGGCCAAGTCGTGCCCCGGCGATCGGCGAGTCGTGGACCGTGACCGTGAGCAATGTGCTGAACAAAACGACCAACACCAGCCAGACCTTCAGCTATACCACGTCCTTCTCGACGCTCACCGACTACGCCCCCTACGTCAAAGCGATCTACACCGACTTCCTCGCCCGCCCTGCTACAGCCGCCGATGTGAGTCTGCAGACTGCAGCGTTGGGGGACGGCCGGATCACCAGGGTGCAGTTGGTGCGCGGCGTGGCCACGTCACCGGAGCGGGTGGGGCGGATCGTTCGGGCGATGTACCTCGACACGCTGGGTCGCGAGCCCGACCCGGTAGGCCAGGCCTTCTGGGTGAACACCATCGTGAGCAAGCGGTTCACCGTGGCGCAGGTGGCGGCGCAGTTCTACTCCAGTGCGGAGTTCTTCGACAGGAACGCTCGCGACAACACCACGTGGGTCACAGCGCTGTACCAGCGGCTGCTGCACCGCCAACCCGACGGAGTAGGCCTGCCGTTCTGGGTTTCCCGGGCTGCCGATCCGGCGATCGGTCGTACGTCAGTGGCGTATGACTTCTTCCAGTCGCAGGAGTCTCGCCAGACCAGGGTGAACGGGCTCTATCAGGAGCTGCTCCAACGCAATGCGGATCCGAGCGGACTGTCTTACTGGTCGGGGGTCATCTTCTCAGCGGGCGACCTCGAGCTCGCAGTGAACCTGGCAAGCTCACAGGAGTACGCGGATCGCGCAACCCAGCGCTTCCGAGCTCAACCCTAATCTTGAAGTTGAGGGTTAAGGTTAGAGTTGAGGGTGAGCCCATGGCGGATCTCAACCTCTGGATAGGCCGAATTCAGGCAGACAGGTCAGACCGATTGACCAGTGGAGACTCGCCAGTCGAGCGCCTGGATCTCGTGTTCGCGGCGGAGATCGTCGCTCGTGCGCAGGGCGGCGGCTGCATTGGCTCGAGCGGTGTCGGCGAGCAACCGGTCGGCTACGCCGATCATGCGCGAAACTGTCGTGATCCACGGCAAGACCCGGAGGTCGATCGCGACTGCGGTAGGCGAGACAGGCTGTGACACAAGTTCAGTCTATGGTCGAGCGGTCTCCATCAAGCCCAGCTCAGACGCCTCGCCCGACGCGTGTTGCGCCGGGCGAGCGACGTGGGCCTGAGACCGAAGAAAGCCGGCTGGCGGCAGCGGGCCCTAAGGCCTCAGCGGCCCTTGTTGGCCTTGCGATCTGGTCGGGTCTTGGTGGGATCGACGCCCTTGGGAATAGGCGCCCGCAGGCCGGGCATGGAGCGCAGCCGGGCAGCCACCTTGCTGACCTCTTCCTTGGTCAGCGTCGGCTTCAGTCGCATGATGTGACGGGACAGCTTGCGCAACGGCACCTGGCCCTCGCCGTCGCCTGCCTGGATCAGCGTGATGGGTGTGTTGGAGATGTAGCGGCGGTGCTTCTTCTCTTCTGCTGTGAGCAGCTTGCCGATCCGGTGCGGGGGGCCGTCGCCCACCAGCACCACCCCGGCGCGGCCGAGCGCCCGGAACACCGAGTCGTACGTGCGGGGATCGACCGCAACCGGCTCTTCCTCTGCCACCCAGCTGCCGCGCAGCAATCGCATCGAGGCACCCGCCGCGCCCGGCTGACCGTCAAGACGCTTGTACATCGCGGCGTCGGCACGACGCGACAGCACAAGCATGCCGGCCATCAACGCGAGCATGATCGCCAGGATGCCCACATAGAGCGGGTGGCCGATCGCAATGCCGATCGCGATGCCGACGACGATGATGCCGAGCACCGCACCGAGCATCCACCAGGTGATCGCCGGGTCGACCTCGCGCGTGAGGTCGTAGACCTGCTTGAGCTGTGCAATCCGCCCAGGCTTTGCGTTGGGCTTACGCCGGAAGCCGAAGCGGCGCTTGGGGGACTCGTCAGCGGGTGTGGACATCGCTCCAGGATAGGTGAGTCGGGCCGCTCAGATGACACCGGACAACACGAGCGGGCCTGCGCGTGTCGTGCGTGCGCGGAGTCTTGACCACAAGCATCCGGACGGCACCTAGCGGCACTCGCGACAGGCCGCAATATCCCACTGGGAACACCCGCATTGCAGGATCTTCTGGTGGATTGGGCGCTGCGGTTTGCTCAAGACTGTCCGTTCTCGGCCCGATGCCTTGATTCCGGAGCGACGCGACATCAGCAGAGGAACAGGGCATGAAGATCGCCACGAAGGTGGGCCTGCTGGTGGGCGGGTTGATCGCCTGTCAGGTTGTGACCCTTGGCGCGGGGGGTCGCCTGTTCATGTCTGAGGCGGCCGCCTACCGCAATCTCATCTCGTCGTCGACGACCGACCTGTCGACCATCTCCGACCTCCAATCGAGCTATGAGGCGGAGAGCCAGTCTTTCGACCGGCTCGTGCTGCACTCACAGCCGCACGACAACCAGACCGAGGCGGCCAAGCAGACCGAGTTCGGCAACTACCGTGACGCCTTCTATGCAGAGATGGACCGCACCAACCAGCTCGTGGCCAAAGCCGCCACCAGCGTCAGCCCGGAGCTACGACCGCAGATCAAGACGTTCGGCGAGACGCACACGCAGATCTCCGCCCTTGAGTGGGCCCAGCTGAACCAAGTGCGAGCGGGCACCTACGACATCGACAACCACCAGACTGCTGAGCTCGACGCCAAAGCACGGGCCCAGGTGGACGCGGCGATGATCTCGGCCAAGACGAGCGCGACCAACGCCGCCGCCGCACGCGCCCAAGCCGGTCAGCGGACCGCGCTGCTGGGGCTGCTGTTGGCCCTCGGCGGCACCACGCTCAGCGCAGCCGTGGGTGCGCTCGTCGTGCGCCGAATCGTCGGCCCGATCCTGCGCCTTACGAGCGCGGCTCGAGCCACTGCCACCAAGCGCCTGCCGGAATCGGTGACCGACATCCGTCGGCGCAAGGGGCACGTCGTGGTTCCGAAGCTGCCGCGGATCTCGTCGGGGACCAAGGACGACGAGCTCGCCCTGCTTGCAGACGCCCTGAACAGCCTGCAGAACCGCGCGGTCTCGCTCGCTGTCGAGCAGCGCGAGGCAGATATCGCCAACTCCGAAACCCTGGTCAATCTGGGACGCCGCAACCAGAGCCTGCTCACCCGCACGTTGGGTTACCTGGCTCAGCTCGAGAACGAGGAGCGCGACCCCAAGGTGCTGTCGCAGCTGTTCCGGCTCGATCACCTCACCACCCGCATCCGGCGCAACGCCGAGTCGATGCTGGTCTTGGCCGGCGCCGAGCAGTCGCGGGCCGACGCCCGCCCCGTGGTGATCACCAACGTGGTGCGTGCGGCGCTGTCGGAGATCGAGGACTACAACCGGGTCGACATCTTGTCGATGGACGAGGTGACTGTGGTGGGCGCCGCCGCTGCCGACCTGTCGCATCTGCTCGCGGAACTCCTGGAGAACGCGACCCGCTTCTCGCCGGCCAGTTCCCACGTCGGGGTGACCGGCGAGCAACTCGACGACGGGTACCGGCTCGTGATCCGCGATCACGGCCTGGGCATGACCACGTCCGAGCTCGAGGCGGCCAACCGGCGGATCGTCGACGTCGAGGGTGCGCGGGTGGCCACCAAGTTCCTGGGACTGTTCATCGTCAGCAAGCTGGCTGCCCGTCGTGACATCCGGGTCGCTCTCGCCAACGGGTGCGACGCAGGCCTGGTGGCCGAGGTGCTGGTACCTGGTGCAGTGCTCGGAACGTCGGTGCCCGCGGCGTGCCCTGCAGTCCCTGCTTCGGGTGGGGGCGAAGAAGAGCCAGGTGCACAGGCTGCGACGCCTATCCAGCTGCCGGTGCAGCGGCGCGAGCGTTAGTCCGATCCATTCCACGGTCTGGCAGCGGTCGTAGGTAGTGCACGGCGGATGGTTGGTTCGGGTGGTCGTTGTGCCAGATGGTCGTGTGAGCGCGAGGACCCCGCCTGATTCGGTTCGGGCTGGTCGATGTCCGGAATCCGGCACCAGTGCCCGCCAATGAAGATCAGCTGAGCACAAGACCCCAGCTCGCGGCACCAATCGAGTCGGATTCCGGACATCCAAGCGTCGGGAGCAGCGGTCCAGCCCCGGCCCCCCGGATCAGCCCGCCAGTCGCCCGACTCGCGGAATAGATCATTCAAGGCAGCTCCGGCCCAAAGCAGTTGTTGCGAGCAGATGGCCGGTGCGTGCCGGGCAAGGCTGAGGAGCGAGAGGCGTGGCAGAGCCACGTCGAGTGACGACAACGCCGCCCGGGGCCGTAGGCCTGGGTGTGCCTAGACGCGGGGGAGCAGGCTGGCAGCCTCTTGGCGGGCCGGCATCTCCTGGTCGAGGTGGGCCAGGTGTGCGGGGATCTTGCGTCCCATGGCGCGGGTCGCTTGCGCCCAGAGCCGCCCGGCGCGGTAGGAGGAGCGCACCAGCGGGCCACTCATGACACCCTTGAAACCGAGATCGCGTGCGAAGTCGGAGAGTTCGACGAACTCCTCCGGGCGAACCCAGCGCTCGACCGGGTGGTGCCGCGGGGTGGGTCGCAGGTATTGCGTGATGGTGATGAGATCCGTTCCTGCGTCGAGCAGCTCGCGGAGCGCCTGGCGAACCTCGTCGGTGGTCTCGCCCATGCCGAGAATCAGGTTCGACTTCGTGACGAGCCCGGCGTCCTTGCCCATGGAGATGACCGCGAGCGAACGGTCGTAACGGAACGCCGGCCGGATCCGCTTGAAGACCCGTGGCACCGTCTCGACGTTGTGCGCGAACACTTCCGGGGCCGCGTCGAGCACCTGACTCACGAGGTGGGGCACACCGTTGAAGTCGGGCACAAGAATCTCCACGCCGGTGCCCGGGTTGAGCTCGTGCACCTGCCGGATGGTCTCGGCGTACAACCAGGCTCCGCCGTCGGGCAGATCGTCGCGCGCAACGCCGGTGATCGTGGCGTAGCGCAGCCCCATGGCCTGGACGGACTCCGCCACCCGGCGTGGCTCGTCACGGTCGAGGTCGGACGGCTTGCCGGTGTCGATCTGGCAGAAGTCGCAGCGCCGCGTGCACTGCTCGCCGCCGATGAGGAAGGTGGCCTCACGGTCTTCCCAGCATTCGAAGATGTTGGGACAGCCGGCCTCTTCGCACACCGTGTGCAGCCCCTCGCGTTTGACGAGGGCCTTCAGCTCGGTGAACTCAGGGCCCATCTTGGCCCTGGTCTTGATCCACTCCGGCTTCTTTTCGATCGGGGTCTCCGCGTTGCGGACCTCAAGCCGGAGCAGCCGGCGGCCATCCGCCGCCGGTGGGGTTGAACGATCAGACGCAGCACTCACCTGCACAGACTAGACGGTTGCCGACGCCGCGCCGCGCCCCCTGTCGGCGGCAATCACCACGAAACTCCAGCTGCCATCAGGGAACACTCGGCTTCGAGCCGCTGCGAGGTCGACAGTGGCTTTCGCCCAGTGGGGGCGGGCAGGCCATGGCTCTCGCAGCAGCGCAGCAGCGCCTCGTCGTAGGCGATGGTGCATGCAGTGATGCGCAGGGCCAGGCCTTGTCTATCGGATTCGCGAACGGCAGCGAGCTCGTGGGCGAGACGAGTGAGTTCCAGTTCGTCGAGCACGGGTGGCATCGGCTCCGGCTCGGGCGCAGGTGGACGGAACCGGTCGACCAGAGTGGTCACCACCGCGGGAGGCTGGCCCGTGAACATCCACCTGGTGGCGTGGAACAGCGCCTGACCTGCAACGGCGCTCAGCGCAAGCACCCCTAGATAGCCGGCGAAGTACTCCATCGTCATCACCTCTTCGTCAAGTCTGTACTTCCTACGGCGTAGGTGCAACGGGCGCCGGATGCAGGGTGGCCAAGGCGGCGAGCACATGCTTCTCCACCACGGGCAGCACATCGGAGACAGTGATATGACGGCCGAGCTCGGCCGTCAGCGAGGTGACTCCGGCATCGTCAATGCCGCAGGGGATGATCGGGTCGGCCCAGGACAGGTCGCAGTCGGCGTTGATCGCGAAGCCGTGCATCGTGACGCCGCGGGAGACGCGCAGCCCGATGGCTGCCACCTTGCGATCCTCCTCACCGTCGCGACCGAGCACCCAGACGCCGCTGCGGCCCTCGACGCGATCGGTGGCGACACCGAACTCAGTGCAGACGTCCATGAGAGCCCCTTCAAGGAGCCGGACGAAGGCCACCACGTCCACCGGGTCGGGTAGCCGGACGATCGGGTAGCCCACCAACTGGCCCGGACCGTGCCAGGTGATCTTGCCGCCCCGGTCGACGTCGATCACCGGTGTGCCGTCGGTGGGTCGATCGCCCTTGCCCGTGCGCTTGCCGGCCGTGTAGACGGCGGCATGTTCCAGCAGCAGCATCGTGTCGGGCCGGGTGCCGGCGACGATCTCGTCGTGCACGTCTCGTTGCAACTGCCACGCTGTGCGGTAGTCGACGTAGTCAGGTGCGAAGCCGACGTGTTCCACCACCGTGCCGATGCCCGGACCCGACTGGGCCCCGGTGGGCGGGGCGTGTCCGAGCAGGGATGCGTCTGCCGGGGAGTCGGTGGAGCGACTGCCGGCGGCCGAGGAGTCTTCGGGCTGGGTGCCGGAAGGCGGGTCGGTCTGCGTCGTGCCGGAAGGCGGGGTGTCAGCGAGCACGGTGTCAGCGAGCACGGTGTCAGCGAGCGGTGGGTGCACAGTCGGAGCCTACGCCGTCGGCCTGTGGATAACTCTCGGATGGTCGAGCCGGCTGGGGTTCTATTGGCCGGTGAGCAATGACTTCGACGCGCCTCCTGGCCACTCTCCGCGCCTACGGGTCGCGGGCTACACGATCGACCGTCGCCTGGGCGCGGGTGGGCACTCACAGGTGTGGCTGGCGCACACCCCAGCCGGTGATCCCCGGGCGCTGAAGGTGCTGACGTCACGGGAGGCTGGCTCCGATTCGCGGGAGGCGCAAGGGCTGGCCAGACTGCGCCATCCGCATCTGGTGCATCTGCACGAGGTGACCAACACTGCCGAGGGCCAGGTGGTGCTGGTGCTCGACTACATCAGTGGTGGCAGTCTGGCGGCCTTGGTGGCAGCACGGGGCGCTCTCGACCCGGGCGAGGCGGTGACGTTGCTGACCCCACTGGCGGGTGTTCTGGCGCACGTGCATGCGCAGGGCGTCGCGCATGGGGACGTGAGCCCGGGCAACGTGCTCTTCGGGCAGGACGGGCGTCCGTTGCTCTGCGATCTGGGGGTGCTGCGCCTAGTGGGACTGGAGGCGCGCGAGCAAGGAACGCCGGGTTTCTCCGATGATATGGGTGAAGGTGCTGCCGCCGATGTGTTCGGGCTCGGGGCGGTGGCCTGGTTCGCGCTTACGGGCCGACCGCCGCAGGCTGCCGCGGTGCGCCCGCCGCTCCTGGCGTTGAATCCCGCGATCCCGGCTGAGCTGGCGGCGGTCGTTGAGCGCTGTCTGGTGGCTGACCCCACGAAGCGACCCGACGCGAACGATCTCGCGGTGGCGGTGTTCGACGCCGCGCCCGCCGAACCCGTGCGACTCGTGCCGACCGACCCCGATGCCGATCCACTGCACGTGGTGACCCAGCGCCTGCGCCGCCGAGAAGCCGGGGCCGAATGGGACGCTCTGATGGCGAACCCTTCTGGCACAGGCGATCTCGGCCCGGTCGCGGCACCTCGAGCGACCGTGCCCGGAGCTGGTGGCAGCTCGGCCGGCAGTGCGGTCGCCGAAGGTTCGGGAACCAGCATCTTCGGACTGCGAGTGCCGGCCGGTGCACGACGGGTCACGAACGGACGGTCGAGCGGTGCGACATCGGAGATCGGGTCGACCTCAGGAGCCGCATCTGCGCCCCGTTCGACGAGCCAGTCGCAGGGCTTCGACCGGCTGCGATTGCGGCGAACACCACCCGAGCCCGTGCCCCGCAGGCTGGTCGGTAGACGGTCGATGGTCGTCGCTGCCTTGGTCGTGGCGGGGCTCGCCACCGGCGGGGCTGCGGCGTTCTACCTGCTACCCGGCCCGGACGTCGCTCCAGTGGCCAGGCATCGCGTCGGTGCAGCCCCGAGCGGGCCGGCAACAGCCGCCACCGGTTCGAAGACCGCCGCTTCAACCAGCCCGGCTACCTCGCCCGCCGGCCATGGCGGGTCCCCAGCCAGCAGCCGGAGACTATCGCCGGCAGCGGACGATCCGGTGGCCGCGATACGCGAGCTCAGCACTCGCCGAGCGGCGGCCTTCAACGCGGCCGACAGCACCGCCCTGAATGCCATCAATGTTGCGGGATCGCCTGCGGCACAGGCAGATCTGGGTCTCCTCCAACAGCTGAAGGCTGGTGGATATCACTATCGCGGCATGGCCTTCGAACTCAACGACATCCGAGTGGTCGCCGCGACGGAGCGCGATGCGAAGCTGACTATGACGGCGCGAACCGGGACCTATGACGTGCTGGACGCCTCGGGGGCAGTGGTGCAGAAGGTACCGGCGGCCACCGGACGTCCAGTGACGGTGACCCTGGTGCGGGCCGGCGCCTCGTGGCGAGTGGCGAACGTGGCCTGAGCCGACTGCTGGCTGGCACTAGGTGCAATGCCGGTTAAGGATCCGGGGTGAGTGTCATCCCGGCTTTCGGGGCTGCGTCTGGCGAGGAAGGCGCGACCCTTGAATCACAGTTTTTCCGGACTTCTGCTGCGATCTTCCACATAGACGCCTGACAGTGCCAAGCGCGGCGGATACACCGCGGTCGGCTCCATTCAACGACTCCAACCCCCGGTTCTGGCACTCAGCTGGTGCCAACCGCGGCAACGTCACCGCGAATGGCACCCCCGAAGGACCTCAACCTGAGCTCCGGCGCTCAACTCGGTGCCACGCGCGGCGGATATACCGCGGACGGCAGCACTCGACGACTCCATCCCGAGCTCCGGCACTCAACCGGGTGCTAACCGCGGCGGATACACCGCAAACGGCACCACCGAAGGACTCCGACCGCGGTTCTGGCGCTCAATCTGGTGCCAACCGCGGCAACGTCACCGCGGACTGTACCGCCCAGCGACTCCGGACCGTGATGGGGTCGAGTCCGGCTGCTGGAGGGCTGTGAACGGGGCCGGTTTCTAGCGCTAGGGCGATGCCCCACTGGGCGGGGCATTGTCCTAGCGCAGGAAAAGCCTGTGGCCCGCGACTGTCGAAACCGCCCTTTGCGGAAGACCCGGGCAGACTGCGGCTTCCTACCGCCCGGGGGTCCACCCGCCTACCGCCCGGCTCCACCCGCCTACCGCCCGGCTCCGCCCCGCCTACCGCCCGGCTCCGTCCACCTGTCCCATGGCTCGGCCCGCCTGTCGCCCGGTTCCGCCCCTCCACCCCTGGGCTGCCCCACGCGTCGCCTGAGCTGGCCATCTATCGCTGACCTGCATCTATCGCTGACCTGCCGGAGCGCCGCCGGCGGGCTGACCTCGTCTGTCACTGGGCTAGCTGGACAGACCTGGACACCACACCACTGGACACCACACCAGACGACTAACTAACCGAACGGCATAGCGGCTAGGTGGCTGGGGGAAGCGCTGAAACTCTTGGCTGAGTCCTCGTGGGATAGCCGATCGTCGGTCGTTCGCGTTGAGGCCGGGTAGGCGACCGCGCTACCTCCTTATGCACGCTGTAGCCTCCGACAGCACGACCTGGTGCGGGCCGACCCCCGCGCGGACGACAGAGGAGCATCCATGGCAGACCTCACGTATCCCGAAGACCTGCGTTACACCGTCGATCACGAGTGGGTCCGTGCCGATGGCGGTTCGGCGACGGTTGGCATCACCGACTACGCGCAGAGCGCCCTGGGTGACGTGGTCTTCGTCGATCTGCCTGAGGTGGGCGCCGAAGTCACCGCCGGCGAGGCGTGTGGCGAAGTGGAGTCGACGAAGAGCGTCTCCGATCTCGTGGCCCCTGTCTCAGGCACCGTTACGGCGGTCAACGGCGACCTGGACGGCTCGCCGGAGCTGGTGAATTCTGACCCGTACGGTGGCGGTTGGCTGTACAAGGTCGCGCTGGCTGAGACCGGCAGTGCCGAGGAGTTCCTCGACGTGGCGGCTTACACCGCTCAACTCGACTGATCCCCACGGGCTGAGCGGCGGGCGGGTTACGCCGGTCGGGTCACGATGAGCGGCGGCTGAGCGACTTTCGCTATGTCGCACTGCCAACCACACCCGGTCGGAGGACGCCCATTGGTCTCAACCTGCCATCGACAGTTAGGGTAGGACTCTCCGGCGATCGGTCGGGCCGGAAGTCTCACCCTGAGCTGGAGGTCACATGAGTGAGCACAGTGCGGAAGGTGTTCCGCAGGGGCGCACCAGCGACACCACCCGCACCTTCGCTCCGGTGGCGCCGGTCCCGGACGTCGACGCGGATCTACGTCAACTCACCGCTGACGACCATGCCGCGATCTCTGCGCTGCCGAACGGCAGCGCTCTGCTCGTGGTGGTCCGGGGTCCCAACACGGGCTCGCGTTTCCTGCTCGACTCCGAGCGCACCAGCGCCGGCCGGCACACCAGCAGCGAGATCTTCCTCGACGACGTCACCGTCTCCCGACGGCATGCCGAGTTCTTGCGCGATGGCGACACCTTCCGGGTGCACGATGTCGGCAGCCTGAACGGCACCTACGTAAACCGTGAGCGGGTGGACGACTCCGTTCTGCAATCTGGGGACGAGGTGCAGATCGGTCGGTTCAGGATGTTGTTTCATCTCCACCCGACAACCGGGAGGGCTCGGTGACCGAAGCCGTCCGCGGTCGGCACGTGTTGAGCATCGGCGAGGTCCTCGCCCGGTTGCAGCCAGACTTCCCAGATCTGACGCATTCCAAGGTGCGTTTTCTCGAGGCCAGCGGGTTGATCGAGCCTCGTCGCACCGCCAGCGGATATCGCAAGTTCACCGAGGCCGATGTGGAACGCATCCGCCTCATCCTCACCCTGCAGCGTGACCACTACATGCCGCTGAAGGCGATCGGGGAGTACCTCGACGCCCGCGACCGCGGTCTGCAACCCCAGCCGACTCCGGGCGACATCCCGCTGGTGGCATCGGCGGCGAGCCCGTCCATCGATGCCACCGCTTTGGCTCCCAACCGCACGAGCGTTCGCCTGCGACCGGCAGAACTGGCTGCCTCGGCCGACATCGATGCCAAGACCTTGGCGAGTCTGGAGACGTTCGGACTCATCAAGGCATCGTCAGCCGGATTCTTCGACGCCGACGATGTCGAGGTAGCCACCCTGGCCGGACGGCTGTCGAAGCACGGCATCGAGGCTCGTCATCTACGGCTCTTCCGCAACGCCGCCGACCGTGAGATCGGCCTGATCGAACAGGTCACTACGCCCTTGCGGCACCACCGAGGCAGCGATGCCACCGCCCAGGCCGACGAGGTCGCTCGCGAGATCGCCAGCGTCTGCCTGCAGCTGCACACCGTGCTGGTGCGCTCTGCTCTGACCGATCTCACCTGACCACGTCCGTCCGTCTTATCGGCGCAGGTAGTCGAACTTCGCTACGTTCGCGACCGATCCACAGCCTCCGACAGCGGGACGTCATGACGCGGGGGATGGCCCGGTCGATGACCGGATGACCAGGGTGGGGAGCAGAAGGTGTGTGCCGGTGGTGCCTTGGTCGCCGTCGAGTCGGGCGGTGAGTGTGCGTCCGGCTATTTCGCCGACTTCCGTCATGTGGCCGTCGATCGTGGTCAGGTGGAGGCGGTCGAGCCGGGAGAAGACGGTGTTGTCATATCCGACGACCGATAGGTCTCGTGGGACGCAAAAGCCGAGTTCGTCTGCGGCGGACAGGACACCGACGGCTGAGAGGTCGTTCGCTGCGACGATGGCGGTTGCGCGGTCGGGGGAGCGCAACAGCTCGGCTGCGGCGCGTCGTCCGGTGGTGTCGGTCCAGTCACCGGCCACGCTCACGGGATCGAGGCCGGCGGTGCGCATCGCCGACTCGTCGCCGGCGTGGCGAAGGCGACCTACCTCGCCGTCACCAATGATGTGGATGATGCGACGGTGGCCCAGTTCCAGCAGGTGCGTGGTGGCTAGTTGACCTCCGCGGTAGTCGTCATTGGCGACGACGTCGACGGTGACCAGGCGCGGTTCCCGGGTGCCGGCGATGACGGTAGGGAGCTGGTTTCCTAGGTCGTTGACCTGGTCGACGGCCGATGTGGTTGGGGTGCCGACCAGGATGAGTCCATCGACGCGCAGGTCGGTGAGTGCTTGGACGGCGTCGGGCTCGGTGCGGCCGTCGGCGAGGAGTGGGCGCAGGCCACGGTCGTGCAAGATCGGGCGGAGTCCGTCCAGCAGTTCGACGTACCACGGGTTGGACAGGTTGTCGATGAGGACGCCGATGGTGCGGGTGCGGCGTTCGGCGAGGCTGCGTGCGACCGGGTCGGGCCGGTATCCGAGCTCGGCAACAGCCCTGAGTACGGCCTGCCGCTTCTCCTGGCTCACGCGCGGAGAGTTCTGCAACACCAGGGAGACAAGGGACTTTGAGACGCCTGCCCGCGCGGCGACGGTACGGATAGTCGGGGGCCGTCCGGCAGCAGTGTCAGTAGCCACGCCGGCTCTCGGCGTCGTCGTCATCTCCAGGTCCATCCTCATCTGCTCGCTCAACCGACCTTCGAACAGAAGCCTACGTTCGTCGGCTTGGACGGGTCCAATACCTCGGTGACAGCGGACACTAACGCCTTGTTGGACCGCCACTGAGCGTCCCCGCGCGCCTGGAAGCAGCTCTCGGCGCGACGAAGAAAAGCAAGTGCTCGGTCCCACTGGCCAACATACCTGCTATTGGGGACTGCGAGCCGTTGTCGCCGACTGCTCGCGTAGCGCGTGGCCGTTGTAGGAGCTGCCTAGCAAGGGTCTGCTCCAGATCGGTAGTGACGAATGTCTTGACAAGGCCCGTGAAGAGTGTCACATTGGACCGGTCCAACCAGCTGACGCGGGAGAATCAATGACGAGACGCGGTGAGGCGAGCAGTCGTCGGCCCACCATCCGGGACGTTGCCGAGCGTGCCGGAGTGTCAAAGTCTCTGGTCTCGCTCGTGATGCGGGGTGAGCCCATGGTGCGTGAGGAGAAACGACGCCGGGTTCAGCAGGCCGCCGACGAACTCGGTTATACGGCAAGGCCGGCGGCCCGTTCGTTGTCGCACGTGCGGTCGAGGGTGGTCGGAGTGGTGGTCGCCGATCCGCGGAACCCGTTGCTCATCGATGTGGCCGAGCGGGCAGGTCAGGTGTTCGAGGACGAGTGGCCGGCCACACGTCCGCCTCTCCCGTCCCTTTCGTGTATCGACGATCGTGCATCGGCGTGCTCAAGATCTTGGTGGAAGCGGTCCTGGTTGTCGGATCCGTTCCGGGCCGCGGGGCCCTTCCCGAGGGCTCGGCGACATTCCGGTGGTGGTTGCCGCCGCCGATGCCGACGGGCTGCGAGCTGATCAGGTCCCAGCGACGATCGCCTCGGCATGCGTCTGGTAGTGACTATCTGGTGGCCCAGGGACACACGGCTATCGCGCACCTGGCGGCCTTGGTGGTGACGTTGCCGAGGACCGTGCCGTCGGCTACCGCGCGGAATGGCACACCACGGCTGTCGTCGGCGATCGTGGTCGCCGACTCCGACTTTGCGAGGATGCGGGCTACCGAGGTGCGGCACAGCTGCTGCGTGGCCCACGACCGGTGACCGCGATCACGGCGGTCAACGACCTGGCCGCGTGGGCGATGTCGGCGATCGCCGACGCCGGGCTGCGGTGCCCTGCGACGTTGCAGTCACCGGTTACGACGACACTTTCGTGTCCGCCATCCGCCAAGGTCGCTCACCTCGGTCGACTCAGACAGCTCCGCCGTCGGGTCCCTCGCCGCGTACTGCGTGCTCCGTCGGATCACCGATCCGGGACAACCCGCGCAGGAGCACTTGCTACCGCCGCGGCTGGTCACCCGATACAGCACGGGCGCGCCCGTCCTGGGCGTCAGCACGGCAGGTCAGGGCCAGACGGTCGACGACGCGTCAATCCAAGATTCACCTGCTCCAAGCGACGCCGGTGACATCGATATTACTGGACGGGACATGGATTGATTGGAAATTGTCCAATGTATTCGGCTCCGTCCAAACTGTTCGCCGGGGCGGCAAGCCGCTGCGGTCGTCGCAAAACATCTCCAGGTGTGTGCGGAGGTGCTGACTCAAGGCAATCTGGATAGCCGAATTTGTTCCGCGATGACTTGCGCTAGGTCTCGCAATGGTCACTCGCTATTTCCATCGTCGGTGACGAACCCCGTCGCCAAGTCATCCTTGGACCGTCCAGTCACGCACTGCAGTGTCCAAGAATGACCCGAGTCGCCGGGTCATCCCTAGCACCGGGTGGCGAACAGTCTGATGGTGCGGAGTTCGGCGTGCACCCACTTGCGAGATGGACACCATGGTCGCGGATCGGCAGCCACCACCTGTTCGAGCCGGTGTCTACGTAGCCCTGACCTCCACTCGACCACGGTGGACGGCCTGAATGGGCGGCGGACTATTGCCGAAGGGTGCGATCCAACGACCTGAATTCTTTTGCCGTATCCCGGGTGAGATTCGGTGATTGCTGGGCTGTCTCCGGGACCGAGGGAAGTTGTCCAAATACCTTCCATCGTGTCCAATCTGTGACCTGGGCCTTAGTGCCCTCGCAGTGATCGTCACGACGCCGCCTAAGCGGCGGAGATGGCTGCTCCCGTCGACTAGAGATAGACGAATAGATTCATCCACGATGACTTGCGCCAGCCCCCACCAATAGGCCAGACTCGGGTGCCAGTACCAGAGGATCTTTCCGTGGTTGCGACACTCTCGTGCCTGTTTTTTCCTTGGACTGTCCAGCGCTGCATTTGCGGCTGTCCAGGAATGGCCGTGAATGGTCAGGATATGTCTGTGCAGGTGGCGCAGCGCCGGATGGATGATCTCTGCTCTGTGCGTACGTGACTCAACGAGGAGATAGCGTGACGAGCAACTTATTGCCGATCGGTGGCCGGCGGATGGCCGCAGAGCCCAGCCGCATCGATCGGGTTTGCTCGCCGTTCGGCGAGAGCGCAGTGAATCGAGAGCGCAGTGAATAAGGTTCCCAAGGGGCTGGTCCGGAGGACGTCGAACCTGCCGTGGCCGTGGCCGAGGGCGGCGCCCGGCTGATCCCGCGTCATATGCCGCACAGGGCGACGAGCTCGACCAGCACGAGCCCTCGTGAGCACCGAGATCCGCGCGAGCGAGCCGTTGTGGGACAACCCCGCCCGGCGACGCGCTGAGAGCTGCGTACCAGGCGGCACCGCCTGTAGCGAACGAAATACCCGTCCTGAGGCACGTCCCAGCTCCGGGCCACCCGTGGACAACCACGACGATCCATCCGGCGCCCCTTGACGGACAGAAGTTGGCAGATGTCTTCTACCGCCCCTGACAAAGGAGTCCATGCAATGAGTGCACATGCAGCCGCGGCATCCGAAGCCGAATTACCGCAACTGGTACCCGGTCCGTATCGCAAACGGATCGGTCTCATCTCGATCGTGGCCTGCCTTGGCGGCCTCCTCTTCGGTTACGACACCGGTGTAGCCAACGGCGCCGAGGGTCCGATGGCCAAAGAACTCGGGCTGTCGTTGCTGCAGTTGGGCATCGTCATCAGCTCGCTGGTCTTCGCCGCTGCGGTCGGAGCCCTCATCGGCGGACGGATCTCCGACGCCATCGGGCGCCGCACCACGATCATCCTGCTTGCGGTCTTGTTCTTCGTGGGCGTGATGATGGTCGTCTTCTCGCCTGGTTTCACCCTGCTGGTGGCCAGCCGGATCGTACTCGGGCTCGCGGTCGGCGGTGCTTCGACGGTGGTGCCGGTGTTCCTGGCCGAGCTGGCACCGTACGAGATCCGCGGCTCGATCACGGGCCGCAACGAACTGGCCATCGTCGTCGGCCAGTTCGCGGCCTTCGTGGTCAACTACATCCTCCTGATTTCCTTCGGGCATGTCACGGGCGTGTGGCGCATCATGTTCGGGGTCTGCGCAATACCTGCGGTCGCGCTGTTCATCGGCATGCTGCGGATGCCCGAGTCGCCGCGCTGGCTGGTCGAGAAGGGCCGGATGGACGAGGCCCTGACCGTGCTGAAGACGGTGCGCTCGGAGGACCGGGCTCTCGCGGAGTTTGGTCAGGTGGAGATCGTCGCCGCGGAGGAGAAGAGCGAGGACGTCAAGCTGCGCCTGGCAGCGGTCTTCTCCAACAAGTGGCTGCGACGCATCATCCTGGTGGGGATCGGCGTCAATGTGGCGCAGCAACTCACGGGGATCAACTCGATCATGTACTACGGCTCACGCGTGCTGGAAGAATCCGGCTTTAGCGAGACGGCAGCCACGCTGGCCAACACTCTGTTCGGCCTGGCAGCCGTCATCGGCGGCATTATCGCGTTGCGCAACATGGACCGGGTGAACCGCCGCACGACGTTCTTCACCGGCTTGTTCCTGACCACGACCTGCCACCTTCTCATCGCCGTGGCCTCGTTGATCATCCCGGACGCCAGCCCGATCCGCCCGTACGTGATCCTCGTCTTGATCATTGCGTTCGTCCTGTCGATGCAGTCGTTCCTCAACGTCGCGGTCTGGGTCTGGCTCGCGGAGATCTTCCCGCTCCAGGTCCGCGGTCTGGCGATCGGGATCTCGGTGTTCTTCGGCTGGTTCGTGAACGGGCTTCTCGCGCTGTATGTTCCGACGCTCCTGGCCACGTTGGGGATGGGGACCTTCTTCCTGTTTGCGGTGATCGGCGTGGTCATGCTCGGGTTCATCTGGCACGAGGTGCCCGAGACGCGAGGCCGGTCGCTGGAATCGCTGGAGGAGCAGCTCCTGGACGGCTCGATCTACGACTCGCTGCCGCGACGCCTCCCCTTCGCCGGAGTGCTGTACGACCGCAAATAGCCGATGCTGACCCCCTTGGCTCTGCGGTGCGGGCAATCTTGACAACCGTTCCGTTGCACCGCACCGCATCCCCGGGGGATCGGGTCGAGCGCAACGTCGCCGACACTCAGGTCGTGCGCAAGTAAGGGCGCGCTGGGAGATCACAGCTGTGTGTCGCGTCCTGGATCGGGCGCCTGTGTGCCGGACGCGCCCGCGTAGCCCAGCTACGCGGGCGGACGTCCGTCTGCTCAGCCATCCCCGCCCAGGGCGCCCTGCGCGTTGTTCCGGCCCAACAGCTTAGGCTGAAGGCGTGCGCGAACTAGAGGTTGTCGGGATTCGTGTTGAGATGCCGTCGCGGACGCCGATCGTTCTTTTGCGAGAGCGCGACGGTGGCCGCTACCTACCCATCTGGATCGGTTCGGCCGAGGCAAACTCGATCGCCGTCGCTCAGCAGGGGGTTGTGCCGCCCCGCCCCCTGACCCACGATCTGCTCGGTGACGTGATCACCGCCATGGGCAGGAGGCTGGAGCAGGTGCGCATCGTCGAGGTGCGCGACAACGTGTTCTACGCTGAACTCGGCTTCGACTCAGGCCTGACCGTAGGATCCCGCTCGTCGGATGCCATCGCGCTGGCACTTAGAGTCGGCTGCCCCATTCTCGGCGCAGAGGCGGTGCTCGACAGCAGCAGCGTCCCACCGCCGGAGGACGACTCGGCTGACGACGACGAGCTCGAGCGATTCCGCGAGTTCCTCGATCACGTCTCGGCCGAGGACTTCCAGCAACCCGAGGGCGAAGAGGGGCCGGGGTCGGCCTGAGGCCCATGCCGAACCGGTCGTACACCGGGCAGGCCTGACGGCCGAGCACAAAGTCTCAGGCTGCGCTTGATGGTTCAGGAGGTTAGATCGGACGCGACACGCCGTCGCATGGAGAGTTCCGGTCGTTGACCTAGGGGCCGTCGAGTCATAGTTTCACTATCAGAATCGTCGTTGATGTAGTTCCGCCGCTGTGATCTGGCTGGTCAGTCGTGCAGGCTGGTTGCTCGTTCAAACGGGTCACTGGTGCAACAAGCCTCGCGAGCCCAGTCCGCGACTCGGGCGGAGAGGTACGTCGGCGGCTACCGAACAGTGGAGGTCAGCGTGAGCAGGCATGACGCGAGGGATGAGCGAGCCATCGTCCCTTCGAGTGCTCAAGGGTTGCTGTTCGATGGCGACCTGCCCACGCTCGACGAGTCGGCCGGGTACCGCGGGCCTACGGCGTGCCGGGCGGCCGGCATCACCTATCGCCAGCTCGACTATTGGGCTCGCACGGGCCTGGTCGAGCCCGGTGTGCGTGGGGCCAAAGGCTCCGGCTCGCAGCGGCTGTACAGCTTCCGCGACATTCTCGTGCTCAAAGTGGTCAAGAGACTGCTCGACACCGGGGTCTCGCTTCAGCAGATCCGCACGGCGGTCAGCCACCTCCGTGAGCGCGGTGTCGACGACCTGGCGCAGATCACTCTGATGTCAGACGGGGCCAGTGTGTATGAGTGCACCTCGGCCGATGAGGTGATCGATCTCGTGCAGGGTGGCCAGGGCGTCTTCGGCATCGCTGTGGGACGTGTGTGGCGCGAGGTGGAGGGCACCCTCGCCGAACTGCCGAGCGAGCGAGCCGACGACGCCGCACCCGGTGACGACGAGTTCTCCCAGCGTCGCCTCCGCCGTATCGGTTGAGTCGTCCCAGTCTTCGATCAGCGGCGCTTGGAGCCGCGCTCGGACTTCGGCTTCTCTGATCCCTTGCTCGGTTTGCTCGGTCGAACCTTCTCCTCGATATCGGGCTTAGCCGCACCAGCTGGCTTGCCCGTGGCGCCAGTCTTGATCACGGGGTCAGGCGTGCTCACCCGCGCCTTGAGCGGCTTCGGCCGCGACGGACCTGCCGCGCGCAGCACCCGGTCGAGCAGCCGATCGAAAACGGCAGCCATCTCCCGACCGGGCAGCGTGGGCCATTCGTGAATCGGGCGACCGGCACCTTGCGCCTGCTGCAGCACGCTGCGCTCATCGATCACCGGGTTGAGCACTAACGGACCGAACAACGACCGTAGTTCCGAGAGCCGGTAGGCGTGTTCTCGGCGGCGCTGGCGATACCTGTTGACCACCAGGCCGAGTGGCTGCACATCGACCCCCTGCGAGGTGCGCACGTCGTCGATGGCCCGCAGGGCGCGATCTGCTGCGGCTACCGAGAACAGGCCTGGCTCGCACACCACCAGCGCACGCTGGCTGGCGGCGAGCGCCGTCGTGGTGAGGGCCGCGAGATTCGGTGGGCAGTCGATCAGCACCAGTTCATACGGAGCCGGCAGCTTGCCGAGGGCCGTCGGCAGTGCGGCCAACAGTTCAGGATCGACCGTTCCATCGGGACGTAGCGCGTCGAGTGCGGCCAACCGGTGGCTGCCGAGCAAGACATCGACTCGGCCGGGGGAGTCGGCCGTCCAGCCGCTGGGCACGATGGCCTCGTCGACGACGGATCGCTTAGGGCGTGCCAGCACGTCTGCCGCGTCAGCGGTGCGGGTGGTCAGGACGTCGAGACCGGTAGTGGCGTCGGCTTGCGGATCAAGGTCGACCACCAGGGTGGCCACGTTGCGAGACAGGGCCGCCGAGGCCAGGCCCACCGCGATCGAGGTCTTTCCAACGCCGCCCTTCAGGCTGCACACGCTCACGACCAGCATGCGCACCAACCCTAGTACGAGCAGTTGAGGATGGCTGTGACCCGGTGACCGGCGAGCCCGAACGGGAGGCCCAGCGCCGGCGCCGCGCGCGGCGCAAGGCTCCGTTCGCGTCTTCGGGCCGGGCAAGCTTGCGTCGAAGAAATCTGCGAATGAACTTTAGGTGAATCAGTGCTCCGGAGAGCTGCTATCGGCCTCAAGCACCCCTGCGCTGCCCCACGATTGAGGCGTGACCCCTGAGCTCATCATCCTCGGACTTGTCGTGGTGACGGCCCTGGCCTTCGACTTCACGAACGGCTTCCACGACACAGCCAACGCCATGGCGACCTCCATCGCCACCGGCGCACTCAAGCCCAAGGTTGCCGTGGCCTTGTCGGCCACTCTCAACCTCGTCGGCGCCTTCCTCTCGGTGGAAGTGGCGCTCACCGTCACCAACGCGGTGATCAAGATCCAAGACAAGACCGGAGCGCCGAAGGCAGAGTTTCTCGCCAACGGCGGTCAGGGCCTGCTGCTCATCATCATGGCCGGGCTGGCCGGGGCGATCGTGTGGAATGTGTTCACCTGGCTGCTCGGTCTGCCCTCGTCCTCCTCGCACGCTCTCTTCGGGGGCATGATCGGCGCAGCTATCGCCGGGTTGGGCTTCAGCGGCGTCAACTGGGTGGGCGACGGCACCAAGCTCGATGGCGTGGTGGGCAAGGTGATCCTGCCTGCTGTGGTGTCACCGCTCATCGCGGGTGTGGTTGCCATGTGCGCCACGTGGCTGGTCTACCGGATCACCCAGGGGGTCGCGGAGCGCTTCAGAGAGTCGGGGTTCCGCTGGGGCCAGATCGGCAGCGCCTCGCTGGTCTCCCTTGCGCACGGCACCAACGACGCCCAGAAGACGATGGGGATCATCACGCTCGCGCTGATCGGTACCGGTCACTGGTCTGACCTGGCGGCCATTCCGCTGTGGGTCAAGTGCGCCTGCGCCGTCGCCATCGCATCGGGCACCTACATCGGCGGCTGGCGCATCATCCGCACCCTCGGCAAGGGACTGGTGGAGATCGCCTCGCCGCAGGGCATGGCCGCCGAGAGTGCGTCTGCGGCTGTGATCCTGGCCAGCAGCCATCTGGGCTTCGCGCTGTCGACGACCCACGTGGCCACCGGTTCCATTCTCGGTTCCGGCGTCGGGCGTAAGGGGGCCGAGGTGCGCTGGGGCGTCGCGGCCCGGATGGTCGTCGCCTGGCTGACCACCCTGCCCCTGTCGGGCATCGTCGGGGCCGCGATGTGGTACATCGGGCACCTGCTCGGTGGCCTTGCCGGCGCGCTCGTGGTGTTCGGCATTCTCGTGGCCGCCAACGGGTACATGTACCTGCGCTCGAAGAAGGAGCCCATCGATCACCACAACGTGAACACGGAATGGGATGGCTCACCGACCGACGCTCCTCGCTCCGCCACCCCGACCCACCACTGATCTTTCAGGAGACATCCACTCATGCATAACTTCGGTTTCGCTCTGGACGGTGCCTACAAGGTTCTGATCGTGGGCCTGTTGCTCGGCGCAGGGCTGCCCGCCATGTTCGCCCTCGGTGTTCGATCCCTCGCCTACGGCACAAACTCGGGAACGGTCGATACCGGTTCGGTGCATCCGATCGGCAAGGTGCTGGCGGCGATCTGCTTCCTCATCGTCATCGCTGCCATCGCGTTGGGCATCACGTTCATCGTGGCCTCGGGCTTCGGCAAGATGTTGAGCTTCGAGCACATCTACCCGACGATCATCGACAAGTAAGGGCACCGCCATGGGACTCCGGCACACGTTGGAGCAGGTCTTGGAGTGGCTGCGCGCCGGTTATCCGGCGGGGGTACCCCAAGAGGACTACGTCGCACTGCTCGGCATCTTGCACCGACGGTTGGACGACGCGGAGGTCGCCGAGATCGCACGCCAGTACGCGGCCACAGCCAACGGTCCGAAGATTAGCGACAGCGAGATCGAACAATTGCTCGAAGCGGCGACCCACCAGCAGGCAACCCCGGAGGACGTGCGTCGAGTCTCGGCCACATTGGCGGCCGGCGGCTGGCCGCTGGCTGCGGTCGTGGCGGCCGACGCCCCGCCAGCGCATGATAGTTCGCATGGAAGCGACTGAGGGTCAGGTCTGCCTCTCGAAGTACCGGGCAAAGGGCGATTCCCCCGCCCAGTATGCGGAGGACTAGATGAACCCGATTGAACAGTTGGCAGGTCAGGTCGTCGGCTGGCTGCGTGCGGGGTATCCCGGCGGAATCCCGCCGGAAGACAGTGTGGCGCTGCTCGAGGTACTGCGCCGCAAGTTGACCGATGGCGAGATCGAAATCGTGGCGGGCAAGCTCGCCGCCAGCTCGCAGGAGGACGAGCACATCCATCCGGATTCCATCCGGGACATGCTGCGCTCGCACACGCTCCAGACCGCCAGTGAGGCGGACGTTCGGCGCGTCTCGGCGCTCCTCGCCGCCGCCGGCTGGCCGCTGGCGGAGGTGTCGGAGCCGGACGATCCGCCGACGGCCCCCCGGGTCAATCCTGCGCGCCGCTTCGTCGACTGGATCCGGTTGGGCTACCCAGGCGGTGTGCCGGTCCAGGACTATCCGCCGCTGCTGGCCCTGCTGCATCGCAGGCTGCCCGATGAAGAGGTGGACCAGATCTGCCAGGCGCTGCTCATGGCAGGCATCGTGCCGGCCGGCCGCGTGGACGTAGGCGTCGAGATCACCAAGTCCGTCGACGATCTACCCAAGCCGGAAGAGATCAGCCGCGTACTCGATCGCCTCCAAGCCGTCGGCTGGCCGGTCAGCGAGGGTGACGCCTGAGGGTCGACAACTCTCGACTCCGCCCTCAAATGTCCTGACAAACTCTTGACGCAACGGGCCGCCATAGGGAAGGCTGCTCCAGGGCGACATCAGCGGTCGCCGTGCGAACAGAGAGGCGTGAGGATGCGCATAGGGCTCATTGGAGTTGGCCGGATCGGCCAGTTCCATGCCACCACCATCGCGGCACTTCCCGAGATCGACAGCGTCCTGCTGGCGGATCTCGATGCTGCCCGGGCCGCAGCCGTGGCACATGAGTTGGGTGTCGAGAGTGTGTCGGCGGTGAGCGACTTGGTGCGCGCCGGCATCGATGGCGTGGTCATCACCAGCGCCACCGGCTCGCACGCACCTCTGATCCGCACCTTCGTCGAGGCGGGCATCCCCACCTTCTGCGAGAAGCCCATCGCGCTCGATCTAGCGACCAACCGCGACGTGGTCGCCCTCACCGAAGCTGCGTCCACTCCCGTGCAACTCGGGTTCCAGCGTCGCTTCGACGTCGGCTACAACCGAGCCAAGCAGGCATTGCAGGCAGGCGACATCGGCTGGCTGCACCACGTGCGGGCCACCACCGGCGACCAGGCGCCGCCCCCGGCCGAGTTCATCGCAACCTCGGGTGGCTTCTTCCGCGACTGCACCGTGCACGACGCGGACATCATCCGCTACGTCACCGGCCGCGAGTTCGTCGACGTCACCGCACGCGGCTCGAACAAGGGCGCGCCCTTCTTCGCCGAGGCCGGCGACTGCGATTCGGTGGCCGCGCTCGCCACCCTCGACGACGGCACCCTGGTGACCATCACCGGCACCCGGTACAACGGCGGCGGCCACGACGTGCGGATGGAGCTGTGCGGCAGTGAGGGCAGCCTGGCGGTAGGCCTGGACGACAACACCGCCCTCGTCTCGACCGAGCCGGACGTCACCTTCCCGGCAGGCAAGAGACACTGGTCGTTCATGGACAGGTTCCGCGCGGCTTACGTGGCCGAGTTGACGGCCTTCTGCGAGGTCGCAGCCGGCAAGCGTGCCACCCCCTGCTCCGCGCGCGACGCGCTGGAGGCGTTCCGCGTGGCAGAAGCCTGCGACCTGTCCCGCCGCGAGCAGCGCACGGTCAGCCTCAAGGAGATCCCCGCATGAGTGTCCCCGAGCCCTCCCCAGTCTTCGACGTCCTGACCATGGGCCGGATCGGCGTCGACATCTATCCGCATCAGATCGGGGTGCCGCTGGAAGATGTGGAGACCTTCGGCAAGTTCCTCGGAGGCAGTGCCACCAACGTCGCCTGTGCCGCAGCCCGGTACGGCCGTCGCAGCGCGGTGATCTCCAAGGTGGGCGACGATGCCTTCGGCCGCTTCGTGCACAAGGCGCTTCGCGAGCTGGCGATCGACGACCGCTTCGTCTCCACGGAGACGACCGTCCCGACGCCAGTCACGTTCTGCGAGATCTTTCCTCCGGACAACTTCCCGCTCTACTTCTATCGCAACCCCATCGCGCCCGATCTGCTCCTCCAGCCTGATGAACTGGATCTTGACGCGATCCGTTCGGCCCGTGTCTTCTGGGCCACCGTGACGGGCCTGTCAGTGGAGCCGAGCCGGGCAGCGCACCGGGCAGCCTGGGCCGCGCGTGCCCGGGCGCCGTTCACGATCCTCGACCTCGACTGGCGGGCGAGGTTCTGGTCCGATCCTCAGGAGGCCAGACCGATCATTGCCCAGGCCCTGGCGCAGTGCACCATCGCCATCGGCAACCGCGAGGAGTGCGAGGTGGCGGTGGGGGAGACGGTGCCGGACCGGGCGGCCGATGCCTTGCTCGATCACGGCATCGAGGTGGCCATCGTCAAGCAGGGCCCTAAGGGTGTGTTGGCCAAGACCAGGCAGGCCAGGGTGGAGGTGGCTCCCTACCACGTCGAAGTCATCAACGGCCTGGGCGCGGGCGACGCTTTCGGTGGCGCGTTCTGTCATGGTCTGCTCAGCGGATGGGATCTGGAGACCACCCTCCGCTTCGCTAACGTGGCAGGGGCGATCGTGGCCTCCAGACTGGAGTGTTCCACGGCCATGCCCACCGAGGACGAGGTTAACGTCGGTCTAGTTGCCGCCGCCGCGGGCGGCGGACGATGAGCGCGCTGGTTCCCGTCGATCTGGCAGAGCTCAACGAGCAACGCACTCGCAATCCCGACGTCATCGCCCAGCGTTGGGCGGCCCGTAGGCGGCGTGAGCTGCTGGGCGTCGACGGCCGGCTGCTGTTGGTGGCCTGCGACCATCCAGCCCGCGGCGCGCTCGGGGTGCGGGGTGCGCCGATGGCGATGGGCTCGCGCTCCGACACCCTGGCCCGGCTGGCCACGGCGCTGTCACGGCCAGGGGTGGACGGTGTGCTGGGCACTGCAGACGTGCTCGAAGACCTACTGCTGATGGGCGCCCTCGAGGGCAAGGTCGTGATCGGGTCGATGAATCGGGGCGGGCTGCAGGGCGGGGTCTGGGAGCTGGAAGACCGGTTCACCGGCTACACCCCTGAGGCGATCGTGGGGGCAGGCCTCGACGGCGGCAAGATGTTGACCCGGATCGCTCTCGATGACCCCGGCACGTCGTACACGCTGCACGAGAGCGCACACGCCATCACCGAGCTGGCGCGGCGCAAAGTGATGGCCATGACGGAACCGTTCTGGTCCACTCGATCCAACGGGCGTGTCGTCAACCTGCTCGACCCCGACTCGGTGATCAAGTCGATCCATGTGGCACAGGGCCTGGGTGAGACCAGCGCCTACACCTGGCTCAAGCTGCCGGTGGTCGATGACCTGGCCCGGGTGATGGACGCGACCTCACTGCCCACCCTGCTGCTCGGCGGTGACCCCCATGGCGACCCGGAAGATACCTATGAGACATGGCGAAATGCGTTGCAGATCAACGCAGTTCGCGGCTTGGTGGTGGGCCGGGCGCTATTGTGGCCGCTCGACGGCGACGTGGCCGCAGCCGTCGACATCGCAGCCCAGATGGTGCACGGCACCCCGACCGACCTACAGCTGACAACCGATGAACGACGCTCGCGGAGGTAAGTGGTGAACGACAACTCACAGTGGGTACGTCCGGCAGGAAGCAGCTCGGATCCTGACTGGGATGTACGGGTGCTCCCCGGCGACCCCGGCTGGGCGCACACGGGGCTGTTGGTGGCCACCCTGGCCCCTGGGGAGTCTCGGGAGATCTCCACCCATGGCTGGGAGGTCATCGTCGTTCCGCTGAGTGGCGGCGTACGCGTCGAGGCCAGCGACGCAGCTGGGATCGAGCATCAGGTCGACCTGGCCGGACGGGCATCGGTGTTCGCCGGCGCTACCGATGTCGCCTATGTGCCGCGCGAGTCGACCCTGCGGGTCATCGGTACGGCTGGCGTCGACGCGAACTCGTCCGGCCAGCCCACGAGCAAGGTGGCCCTTGCCCTCGCCGTCGCGTCAAAGTCGCCGCAGGCCAAGCCGTTTCGTCATGTCTCCAGACAGGATGTGCCGGTCGAGCTGCGCGGGGCAGGCATCGCCTCGCGCGAGGTGCGCAACTTCGGTGTGCCCGCAGTGCTCGACGCCGACGCGATCATCGCCTGTGAGGTCATCACTCCGGCGGGCAATTGGTCGTCGTACCCACCACACAAGCACGACGAGGACCGACCCGGCATCGAGACGAATCTTGAGGAGATCTACTACTTCCTGACCCAGCCGGAGGGGTCCGCACCCGAGGAGGCGGCAGCCTTTGGCTACCAGCGGGTCTATGGTGCGGACGACCGAGAGATCGACGTCCTGGCCGAGGTTCGCAATGACGACGTGGTTCTCGTGCCGCACGGCTGGCACGGCCCCGCCATGGCACCGCCTGGCTACCATCTGTACTACCTCAACGTGATGGCGGGCCCGGGCCCCGAGCGCGCTTGGTTGATCTGCGACGACCCAGCCCACGCGTGGGTTCGGCAGACGTGGCCCGACCAGCAGATCGACCCGAGACTTCCGCTACGGGGCTGACCCTTCTCGGGCGCCCTTACGCGGCACGGGTACCTTCCCTGGCACCGTGCCGCGCGCGCTGTCCGTGTCGGGTCTCATGTGGGAATCCTGAGCCAGGGTGGTCACAGATTGGCAACGGTTGCGTTCAGTCATGTCCGTTGCCGGTAGTTTCTCGTTGCGTAGCAACGTCTTTGGCGATCTCATCACGTTCGACTCGGCGTCCAAGAATGTCAGAACAAATGCTTGACAAGGCCGTCGCGGCGCGCGAGGCTATGAGCCGTTGGCAGCGGTGCCGACGCCTGACACCGGGAGGTGCGCACGTTGGGTCGCTCTACCTTTCAGCGCGCGGATGAGCAGCTTGTGAGCCTCGTCCTCGGTGCGGTGTCCTCCGCTTGTGCTGACCTTCGCATGCCCAACTCCTTCTCGTCTTCTCCTGCGCGGCAGTCTCGCCGGCGATCCCGGCCACATGCTGCTCAGACCATGGGGCGCTATAGCGCTTGCCCTCATTCAGTCCGGACCACGACCTCCTGACCAGTTCCATCTCTTCAGGCGCGTCGCGACTGTCGCGCAGCGTCCCCACCCGAAAGGAAAGCTCATGACGTCCACCCGATCCCGCGCCGGGAGAGCCGCCGTCCTGACGGCCGCCACGGCAGTGCTTCTGGCCGCGTGTAGCAGCGGCGGCGCCCCCAAGGCTACCGACACCGGCGGCGGCGGTGGCGGTGGCAACTCCGGCTACACCATCGCGATGATCACGCACGAGACCCCCGGCGACACCTTCTGGGACAAGATCAAGGCCGGAGCCAACCAGGCAGCCAAGGATGAGGGCATCACCCTCAAGTACTCCAACGACCCCGACGCCACCAAGCAGGCGACGCTGGTGCAGAACGCGGTCGACTCCAAGGTGGATGGCATTGCCGTCACCTTGGCCACGCCGGACGCGCTCAAGGGTGCCGTTCAGGCGGCGGATGCGGCCAAGATCCCGGTCGTGGCGTTCAACTCCGGCATCGGCGAGTACAAGGAGGTCGGCGCCTCCATGTACTTCGGCTCCGATGAGACCCTCGCTGGCCAGTCGGCCGGTGAGAAGATCGCAGCCGCCGGCGGCAAACACCCACTGTGCGTGATCCAGCAGTCCGGCTCGGTTGCGCTGGAGGCTCGCTGTGCAGGTGTGAAGTCGAAGGTGCCCGGCACCGAGAACATCCAGGTCAACGGCGCCAACGATGCTGACGTGACGTCGACGCTGCAGGCGAAGCTGGCCACCGACAAGTCCATCGACTACGTCGTGACGCTGGGTGCCCCGCAGGCGCTCGACACCATCAAGGCGAAGGGTAGCTCGGGCAGCACGGCCAAGGTGATCACCTTCGACCTGAACTCCGCGGTGGCCAAGGACATCAAGGACGGCTCGATCGACTTCTCCATCGACCAGCAGCCGTACGTGCAGGGTTACATGGCCGTGACGGCCTTGTACCTCAACGTCAAGAACGGCAACGACATCGGGGGCGGCGGGCCCGTCCTCACTGGTCCGTCCATCGTGGACAAGGACAACATCGCCAAGATTCTCCCGTTCGCGGAGAAGAACACCCGCTAGTTCATTCGGAGGGGGTCGCCGCCGCCGGTGGCCCCCTCCGGCCGAACACTGGAGGTCGCTATGACTCAGACACCCTCGCCTTCGAAAACCCCCGCCGGCTCATCGGGCAGTTCAACGTCGAGCCGTATTCAGGGCGCACCAGCCGAAGACAGCAACCGCGTACAGCTCGGGCTCACCAACCGACTCCTGGCCCGCCCCGAGGTGGGCGCCCTGGTTGCTGCCATCGTCATCCTCATCTTCTTCATCTGGGCCGCTCCGGCCTTCCGGTCAGGCGCCTCCTTCGCCACGGTTCTCTATGCAGCCTCCACCATCGGCATCGTCTCCGTCGGTGTGGGCATGCTGATGATCGGCGGAGAGTTCGACCTCTCCGCAGGCGTCATGGTCTTCTCGGCCGTGCTGTTCTGTTCGATGTTCTGCTATCAGCTGGGCATCAACTTGTGGGTCGGCGCTCTGATCTCGCTGGTGTTCGCCCTTGGCGTCGGATTCCTCAACGGCTATCTAGTGATGAAGACGGGAATTCCGAGCTTCCTCATCACCCTCGGCTCGTTCTTCGTGCTGCAGGGCGCCAACCTCGGCGTGACGAAGATGGTCACCGGCGCCGTGATCTCACCTGACATCAGCCAGATGGCCGGTTTCTCGGCCTTGCACGCGATCTTTGCCTCAAACTTTCAGATCGCTGGGGTGAGCATTCCGATCACGGTCTTCTGGTGGATCATTTTCGTGGCGATCTCGGCCTGGATCCTGCAGCGCACCAAAGTCGGCAACTGGATCTACGCCGTCGGCGGCAACCCGGCCAGCGCCCGCGCCGTCGGTGTGCCGGTGCTACGGGTGAAGATCGGCCTGTTCATGACGGTGTCGTTCCTCGCGTGGTTCACGGGCATGCACCAGCTGTTCAACTTCGTGACCGTGCAGGCCAACAACGGTGTGGGGGACGAGTTCCTCTTCATCATCGCCGTCGTCGTGGGTGGCACGCTCATGACCGGTGGCTATGGCAACGCGATCGGCGTCGCCATCGGGGCGTTCATCTTCGGTATGACCAAGCAGTGTTTGGTCTTCGCCGGCTGGGACCCCAACTGGTTCAAGGCCTTCCTGGGCGTGATGTTGTTGCTCGCCGTTATCGTCAACCTAGGGGTCAAGAAGCTCTCGACGTCTCGAAAGGTGGGTTAGCCGGATGACTGACACTCTCAATGAACACGCGGACCCGACGCTCCATCAGGGCGAGCCGCTCGTCCAGATGAAAGACGTCGGCAAGGCGTACGGCGCCATTCGCGCCCTGCGCGGCATCAACCTCACGGTGCACGCGGGCGAGGTCAGCTGCGTATTGGGCGACAACGGCGCCGGCAAGTCCACCCTCATCAAGATCATCGCCGGCCTGCACCCTCACAATGAAGGCGAGATGCTCGTCGATGGCAAGGCCGTCAACTTCTCCTCGCCGCGTGACGCGCTAGGGCACGGCATTGCCACCGTGTATCAGGATCTCGCTGTGGTCGGTCTGATGGAGGTATGGCGCAACTTCTTCCTCGGGTCTGAGCTCACGACGGGCAAGGGCCCGCTCGGTGCCTTGAAGATCAAGGAAATGAAGGAGATCGCCGACACCGAGTTGCGCAAGATGGGGATCGTCGTCAAAGACATCGACCAGCCCATCGGTGAGCTCTCGGGTGGCCAGCGTCAATGTGTGGCCATTGCGCGCGCCGTGTACTTCGGCGCCCGGGTGCTCATCCTCGACGAGCCCACAGCCGCCCTCGGTGTCAAGCAGTCTGGCGTCGTGCTCAAATACACGGCGGCGGCCCGCGATGCAGGCCTGGGCGTCGTGTTCATCACCCACAACCCGCACCACGCCTATCTGGTGGGCGATCACTTCATCATCCTCAAACTGGGCCGGGCAGTGCTCGACAAGACCCGCTCAGAGGTCTCGCTCGATGAGCTGACCCGGCAGATGGCCGGCGGCGACGAGCTCACCGAACTCACGCACGAGTTGCGGGCTGCTGAACATTAGGGCCTGAAGAGTTGACGGGTGGCGTGTTGACCAACGCGTCCACCCGTCAACGGTGTGAGGCGCCGAGCAGGACGCCATCGCTAGCCATCAACACCGCTAGCCATCAGTACCGCTAACCGCACTGCTAGCCATTATCGAGGGAGATCGCCGTGAGCGTTGCCATCGCCTATCAGCTTCCAGCCTCCACCCAGCTTGCGCTGCGAGAGGCCATCAAGCAGGCCCTCTTCCGCGGCACCGATTTGGTTGTCATTCATGTCGCGGAGACGTTCGACCAAGATGACGCGGACCATTACGTGGCGGGAATCTCCGACGACGTGGAAAAGGCTCTGGTCGCAGGGGGGATCGAGAGCGTCACCTGGCGGCTTGAGCTGATCACGCCGGATCACAATGACGACGTTGCCGAGACGATCCTCAGGCTGGCCACCACGGTGGGAGCCGAGCTCCTGGTGATCGGGGCCCGCCGGCGCTCCCCGGTCGGCAAAGCGCTGACGGGCTCGGTGGCGCAGACCATCATCCTCAACGCCGAGATGGCGGTTCTCGTCGTCAAAGCCTGAAGGCCCGTCGCTGCCGGCTGTGATCGGCCGGCTCGATCGGCCCTTTTGTCGTTCCGCACTTCGGAACGCCGTCCCATATGTGGGACACTAGTTTCGTTCATCCACTGTTGTCCGCGACGAGGTCGCTCGTGTCGGTAGTGCCAGATCGCAATGGAGAGGGAGTCCATGTCTGAGACGGTTCGTTTGGCGGCTGGTCAGGCGTCGGTGCGGTTATTGGAGTGTCGGTTTGGTGAGCGTGATGGGGTGGAGCATCGGTGGGTGGCGGGGTACCTGGGGATTTTCGGGCATAGGAATGTGACGGGGTTGTCGCAGGCGGGGGGCTTCTGCATCTAGCCTTTCCGCCCATGATCCTACCCCCATTGAGTTGGCATTTTTCCGTTTCTGAATTCGTGCCTCAAGAAAGGATTTCCGATGAAGATCGCTCTTGATCCGACCCCGTTCCACCATGATTATTCCCTGCTGGAATTGCCTGCCGTGGTGGCCGAGTGCGGATTCTCGCATATCCAGCTCACCCCGCACCGGGACTTCATTCCGTTCTTCCGGGCGCCGAAGGCCGATGACGCACTGGCGAAGAAGTTCAAGGCCGCCTGCGATCATGCCGGTATCACGGTTGCCTCTGTGTTGCCCGTGTTGCGCTGGTCGGGCCCGCAGGAATGGCAGCGCGAGGCTGCCGTCAGATATTGGAAACGGGCCATCCAGTTGACCACCATGCTCGACTGCAACGTGATGAACACCGAGTTCTCCGGACGACCTGAGGACCCTGAGCGGTCAGAGGCGTGCTTCTACAAGTCGATGGAGGAGCTGCTGCCTATCTTCGAAAAGGAAGGCATCGACGTGCGAATCGACCCGCATCCCGACGACTACTGCGAAGACGGCCTCGAGGCGATCCGGGTGATCCGGGGCTTGAACTCGCCTAACGTAGGAATGGTCTACGTCGCCTGCCACACCTATCACATGGGGCACCCTATGGTCGAGATCATGCGGGAGGCAGGCGATCTCATCAGGCTCGTGCATGTTGCCGACACCATGGACCACCACCGGTCACACAACCTGCGTTACATCACCAACCCCCCCGGCAATCCCGTCCGGGTGCATCAGCACCTCAAGATCGGCGACGGCGACCTGAACTGGGACGAATTCTTCGGCACCCTCGGCGAGATCGGATTCTACGATCGGGAGGGCACGGTGATGTGCTCCTCGGTCTTCGCCGAGGACGAGACGGCACACCAGGTCTCCGCATACCAGTTGAAGACCATCTCCGACTACGTCGCTAAGCACGGCGGCACGGCCTGAGCGTTCCTGAACGAAGCCCTACCCACACGACTTTCACTTTTCACACAGCAGCTGGAGGACGAATGAGCGAGCACCCCAAGGCCGACCCGAGCAAGGCGGTCAACCCTGATCCGCGCTATTCGAAGTTGACGATGGGCGTGTGTCCCGATCAGTGGGGTGTGTGGTTTCCCTACGACGAGAAGCAGATTCCGTGGGAGACGGCGTTGGATGAGATGGCCGAGGCGGGATATTCGGTGATGGAGACCGGCCCGTTCGGGTATTTCCCCAACGACCCGAAGCGGCTGCAGGAGGAGATGGACAAGCGCGGCTTTCGAGTGGTGGCAGGCACCGGGTGGGGCATCCTGCACAAGGCTGAGGCCTGGGCGGCCACGGAGAAGCTGTTCCGAGAGATCGGGGAGACCCACGCAGCCGTGGGCGCGGAGTACGTCGTGCATCTGCCCCCGATGTATCGGGATGAGAAGACCTGGGAGTACACCGACGACCGGGAACTGTCGACGGAGGCGTGGAACCTGTACATCGCCAACGCCGACAAGCTGGGTCGGATCATGAAGCAGGACTACGGATTGACGATGGTGCTGCACCCGCACGGCGACTCCCACATCGAGACGCCGGAGGAGATTGCCCGGGTGTTCGAAGCAACCGACCCGGAGTATGTATCGTTCTGCCTCGACACCGGTCACATCGTCTACGGCGGTGGCGACCCCATCGACATTGCCCGCCGGTATCCGGAGCGAATCGGGTACGTACACATCAAGGCCATGGATCCCGTTCTCGTGAAGCAGGCTCATGATGAGGACTGGCCCTTCGGCAAGGCCGTGGCCGACGGCTGCTCGGTGGCGCCGCCGGCGGGCGAGCCCGACATGCCGTCGTTGATCGAGGCGCTGGCAGATCTCGACAAGGAGCTCTATGTCGTGACCGAGCAAGACATGTACCCCTGCCCGCCTTCTCAACCACTGCCGATCGCCACAGCCACCCGGGAATTCCTCGCCCGGCACGGCCTGGGCCAAGTCTGAGCCCGCACGAACTCACTGACTGACTGCGCACGAAAGGGAATTTGAATGACACTGCGAATCGGTATGGTCGGCCCCGGCGGCATGGGTCAAGCCCACATCCAGCGCATCCACACCGTGCTTTCTGGAGGTCGCGTGACGGCCGTCGCCGACCTCGACGCTGCCCGGGCCAACGAGGTGGCCGCCCGGATCGGCGGCAAGGCCTACACCGACGCCAACGAGCTGATCGCGGATCCCGACGTGGATGCGATCATGATCTGCTCCTTCGGACCGGCGCATGAGGAGCCCCTGATCGCCGCCATCCAGGCCGGCAAGCCGGTGTTTTGCGAGAAGCCGCTGACCCCCACCGCCGCGGCCGCGATCCGGGTAATGGACGCCGAACAGAAGGCCGGCAAGCGGCTCGTCACCGTCGGGTTCATGCGCCGCTTCGACGCGTCCTACCGGACGATGAAGGCCGCCATCGATGCTGGCGAGATCGGTGAGCCGTTGATGATCCATTGCGCCCACCGCAACCCCACCGTCCCGGAGATCTACACCTGGGACATGGCCATCAACGACACTGCCATCCACGAGGTGGACACCATGCGCTGGCTGCTCGGCGAGGAGTTCGTCTCCGCCCGAGTGGACAAGCCCAAGAAGACCTCCAAACGGTTCGCGCACCTTCAAGACCCGCTCGTGTTCATCATGGAATCCGAGTCCGGCGTGCGCGTTGACGACGAGATCTTCGTCAACTGCCAGTACGGCTATGACATCCGCTGTGAGGTGGTCGGCGAGACGGGGATTCTGTCTCTGTCGGATCAGAACCTGATCTCCCGGCGAGATGCCCACGGGCGCAACAACCGGATCACCACCGACCACAACGACCGGTTCTACGGCGCCTTCGTGGCCGAGGTGCAGGCCTGGATCAACGCTGCCGCCGAGGGCGGCGCCACCGGCTCCAGCGCATGGGACGGTTATGCCGATGCCTGTGTCTGCGATGCCGGCGTCAAGGGGCTGGACTCGGGCAACACCGTGCCGATCGAGATGATTGCGAAGCCAGACTTCTACGCCTAGGGGAAGGGCAGCCGGATCATGGCACGCAAGACACCGGAGGAGCTTCGCAGCCATCGTTGGTATGGCGTCCACGACAAGCGGGCGTTCGGGCACCGTTCGCGCACTGCCCAGATGGGCTTCGACGCGGCAGACTACCGGGGTAAGCCAGTCATCGGCATCATCAATACCTGGAGTGACATCAACCCCTGTCACACACATTTCAAACAACGGGCCGATGAGGTCAAGCGTGGGGTGTGGCAGGCAGGGGGCTTCCCGGTGGAGATGCCGGCGATGTCCTTGTCGGAGCCGTTTCAAAAGCCCACCACGATGCTGTACCGCAACCTGCTCGCCATGGAAGCCGAGGAGCTGCTGAGGTCGTACCCGATCGACGGCGCCGTACTGATGGGCGGGTGCGACAAGACCACTCCCGGCTTGATCATGGGCGCCGAGGCCGTCGATCTGCCTGCCATCTTCATGCCGGCCGGCCCCATGCTGCGCGGCGACTGGGCCGGCAGGATCCTCGGCTCGGGCTCGGACACTTGGAAGTATTGGGACGACCTGCGCGCGGGGGTCATCACCGAGGAGGAGTGGCAAGGAATCGAGAGCGGGATCGCCCGTTCTCCCGGCCACTGTATGACGATGGGCACGGCGTCCACGATGACCTCCGCGGTGGAGGCCATGGGCCTCACTCTGCCTGGGGCCGTATCCATTCCGGCGCCGGATTCGCGGCACTCGGTGATGGCAGCGCACACGGGGCGGCAGATCGTGGAGATGGTGTGGAACGACGTCAAGGTCTCCCAGATCCTCACCAGAGCAGCGTTTCTCAACGCCGTCACCACAGTGCTGGCTATCGGTGGGTCGACGAACGCGATCGTGCACCTGGTGGCGATGGCTCGTCGGCTCGGGGTTGAGCTGACGATCGACGACTTCGACGAGCTGGCGCGAAAGACTCCTTTGCTGGCCGACATCCGCCCTTCGGGTGCGTATCTGATGGAGGACTTCTACTACGCAGGCGGCCTGCGCGCCCTCCTGGTGCAATTGGGCGACCTGATCGATCCCACGCCCATGACGGTCAACGGGCACACTCTCGGGGAGAACATCGAGGGGGCCCAGGTATACAACCGCAAGGTGATCCGTTCGCGGGACAACCCGGTGGTGGCCAAGGACACCCTCGCGGTGTTGCGCGGCAACCTCGCCCCGGACGGTGCGGTCATCAAACCGGCTGCCGCACAGGAACACCTGCTGACGCATACCGGTCCTGCCGTGGTGTTCGAGAATTACGACGAGATGGCGAGAATGATCGACGACCCCGACCTCGACGTCACCGCCGACTCGGTTCTCGTGCTCAAGAGTGCCGGGCCGCAAGGTGCGCCGGGCATGCCCGAATGGGGTCAGCTGCCGATTCCACAGAAGATTCTCACCACGGGGGTGCGTGACATGGTGCGCATCTCCGACGCTCGAATGAGTGGCACGTCGTACGGTGCCTGCGTCTTGCATGTGGCGCCGGAATCGCACGTGGGTGGGCCACTCGCCTTCGTGCGCACCGGTGACCTGATCACCCTCGATGTGCCCAACCGCAGGCTCGAGCTGCAGATCGACGGCCACGAGCTGCAGCGTCGTCGCGAGGCCTGGGTGCCACCCAAGCGCAAGTTCTCGCGGGGCTATGGGGCGCTTTACCTCGATCACGTCAACCAGGCCAATGAGGGCTGCGACTTCGATTTCCTGGCCGCCGCACCAGAGCCCGACTCGGGCCAAGCTGAGCCTGAGATCCACTGAACTGCAATGGAACTCATAGGGATCAGTGATTGGCCGCGCACGTGCTGAGCAGGCCGAGCCGGATGCGTGTCCGGTGTGGGCGGCCGACAACACCCGGCATGAGAAGCAGACCCGCCACCACTGGCTCGTACTATTCCGGCGAATTCGTCTACGATGCCCAGGTGGTCAGCGACCGGAATTTCTACCGCGCCGATGAGCGCCGGGCTTGCCTGACCACCCCGCCCCCCACGGCACACCAGAACTGCGATGCCACGTACGGCATGCCGATGCTGCCCGGGCTCGCGGTCATCTGAGCGAACGACGAGCACATTTTGCCCTAGGCACTCTGTGAGATGAGGAACGAATCATGACGCTGCCCGACCTCGCACCGCTCCCCGAGGGAACCCTGGACAAGCTGCGCCAGGTGAGCACCTCGACCATTGCCACCCAGCTCTACAAGCGCGGTTACCGGCAGCCCCAGATGATGGGGGTCAAGCCGCTCAGCCAGGTGGCCGACGGGTTCGTGGCAGAGGCGTTCACCATGCGATTCATTCCTGCGCGTGAAGATGTCGACACTCTTGACCCGTATGCCAGCGGCAACACCCTGCAATGGGACAGCATCGAGCTCGCCCCCGCCGGTAGCGTCATCGTCGTGGATTCCCGGGGCGATGCAAGTGCCGCTTCGGGTGGCGACATGCTGATGACTCGGGCGTGGAAGCGTGGGGTGGCCGGCTTTGTGACCGACGGCGGCTTGCGCGACGGACACGTGTTGTCGCAATTGCCGTTTCCGACGTACGCCAGTCAGGTGACGATCACCACCCGGGCGGCCTTTCACCACGTGGCCGACCTGCAGGTGCCCATCGGCTGCGGCGGGGTGGCGGTGTATCCCGGTGATGTGCTGGTCGCCGATCGCGACGGCATCATCGTCGTTCCCCGCGCCTGGGCCGGCGAGCTGGCCGACCCCAGTCTTGCCCAGGAGAAGCTGGAGGCCTACGTCAGCATTAAGATCCACGCGGGCGAGTTGGCCGGCAACTATCGCCCGGCGACGCGATTCGGCCCGAGGTGGCCGCAACGCAGACCAGACTTGACGACGCCTGACCGGACGCTCCTGCCTGGACCCTCATGTTTTCCTAGCAATACCCCTCTTTGTCATTACAAACTCTTGACTATGGACGGCTTCATTTGGCAGGCTGGTAGCCGTTCGCCCGCACAGCTGCGGGCAACCGACGCTGAGAACGAGGAGACGACGTGAGCCCCACCCGCATCACCCACCTGATCGGCGGAAGTGCCTGGGACGGTACTGCCGAACGCACTTCTGACGTGTTCAATCCGGCTACGGGTGAGCTGACCGGCAAGCTTGATCTCGCGAGTACCGAGCTGGTAGGCGACGCGGTGACCGGGGCACACGAGGCGTGGAAGTCGTGGGGCTCGATGTCGCTCGCCAGGCGCACGGCGGTGCTTTTCAAGTACCGCGAACTGCTAGTGGCAAACATCAGCAGAATCGCCGCGTTGATCACGGCCGAGCATGGCAAGGTGCTCTCGGACGCGGCCGGCGAGCTCCAGCGTGGTCTGGAGGTTGTCGAGTTCGCCTGCGGCATCCCGCACCTGCTCAAGGGCGGCTACTCCGAGAACGCGTCGACGAAGGTCGACGTGTACTCGATCCGTCAGTCGCTCGGTGTCTCGGCAGTGATCTCGCCCTTCAACTTCCCGGCCATGGTGCCTATGTGGTTCGTGCCGATCGCGGTGGCCTGCGGCAACGCGGTTGTCATCAAGCCCTCGGAGAAGGACCCTTCGGCTGCCGTGGCCATGGCCGAGCTGTGGAAGGAAGCGGGCCTGCCTGACGGTGTGGTGCAGGTCGTGCACGGTGACAAGGAGGCCGTCGACGCGTTGCTGAGCCACCCGCTCGTGAAGTCGGTGTCGTTCGTCGGCTCGACCCCGATCGCGCGCTATGTCTACGAGCAGGGCACCGCGCACGGCAAGCGCGTTCAGGCTCTGGGCGGCGCCAAGAACCACATGCTGGTGCTTCCCGACGCCGACCTCGACCTGGCGGCCGACGCCGCCATCAACGCCGGCTTCGGCTCGGCGGGCGAGCGGTGCATGGCCATCTCGGCGCTGCTTGCTGTGGAGAGCATTGCCGATGAACTGGTGTCGAAGATCGTCGACCGGATGGGCAAGCTGCGTACGGGTGACGGCACCCGCGGCGCCGACATGGGCCCGCTTGTGACGCGCCAGCACTTTGAGAAGGTGTCAGGCTACGTTGACGCGGGCGAGAAGGCGGGCGCGACCCTGGTGGTCGACGGCCGTGACGGCGAGTTCGACGCTGACGGCGACGGCTACTTCTTGGCGCCTACGCTCTTCGACAATGTCAAGACCGACATGTCCATCTACACCGATGAGATCTTCGGCCCGGTGCTGTCGGTTGTGCGGGTGTCTGGCTACGACGAGGGCCTCGACCTCATCAACTCCAACCCGTACGGCAACGGCACCGCGATCTTCACCAATGACGGTGGGGCGGCTCGCCGATTCCAGAACGAGGTAGAGGTGGGCATGGTGGGCATCAACGTGCCGATCCCGGTGCCCGTCTCGTACTACTCCTTCGGGGGCTGGAAGGCCTCGCTGTTCGGTGACACCCACGCTCACGGTATGGAGGGCGTGAACTTCTTCACCCGCGGCAAGGTCGTGACCTCGCGCTGGCTCGACCCCAGCCACGGTGGACTCAACCTCGGGTTCCCCCAGAACGACTGAGCAGAGCTGCTCCACACGAAACCCACCGGGCGACGCGCTCGGTGGGTTTCGTCGTCAGGACGCCAACCCCTCCACGTGCCGCACCGATGAGCCCGACCTGGTCTTCGTGACGTGGAGCTGCGTCGGAATGCGGGTGCGGAGTTCGCCGACGTGCGAGACCACACCCACGGCCCGCCCACCTTCGCGGAGTTGGTCGAGGCATTCCATGACGAGTTCCAGGGTCTCGTCGTCGAGGGTGCCGAAGCCTTCGTCAATGAACAACGTCTCAATCGAGATACCGCCCGACTCCGCCTGCACCACGTCGGCCAGCCCCAGGGCGAGTGCGAGCGAGGCGAGGAACGACTCTCCACCCGAGAGGCTGGCGGTGTCTCGCTGCTGGGACGTCCAGGCATCCATGACGCGCAGGCCCAGGCCTGAACGTTGACCGCCGCGTTCGCGAACCTCGCTGTGGTGCAACGTGTAACGGCCTTGCGACATCAGCTGCAGCCGTTGGCTGGCGGCCAGCGCCACCTGCTCGAGCCTCGCCTGCAACACAAAGGCCGACAACCGCATCCGTCGGGAGTTGCTCGACGACAGTCCGGAGGCGGTGCCGGCCAGTTCGTCGAGGACGGCGTAGCGCTCGCGTAGCGGCGCGGTGGCTGCGGTGAGGGTGCTGACCTGCTTGGCCAGAGAAGCCAGGGCGGTGGCCACAGGCTCGAGTTCGGTGGCGCGGGCGGCGGCAGCTGTTGCGGTGGCGTCTGCGTGCGCGGCGTCTTCGCTGCACTGCCGGACGAGGGCGCGCACCGCGTCGAGGTGTAGCCCGACCCGCTGCAGGTGCTGCTCCACGAGGTCATCCGCGCTGGGCCAGCGCGCATCGCCGTCGACGAGCGACAACGCCGACGCCAGCTGCCGGAGTTCCTGACTCGCGAGTCGGCTCAGCACAGCAGTCACCTCGTCGTCGTGCGCCTTCAGCTGTGCCTGCAGCGCAGTGCGGGTGGCGGGATCGAGCAAGGCCTGCCGTGCTGCTGACCTGGTGTCGAAACCCGCTGCCGCACAATCTCTGTCGGCCAGAATGTGAGCGCGCTCGGCGCGGTCGGTGGCTTCCGTGCGGGCCTGCACCGCGGCAACCAGGGCGGTGAGAGCCTCGATATCGGCCTCAAGCCGGGCACGTCGCGCGGCAAGCGTGTCGAAGCCGGCACGTGCTGACTCGACCCGGGCACGCACCTCATCGGCGAGCACCTGCTGTCTGCTGAGTTGGGCAGTGCGTTGCTGCAGTTGCGCCTGGGCGGCCTCCGCGGCGTGTCGGGCTGTGGCCACGGTGTGTCGGAGGCGCTCGAGCTCGGCGTTGAGACCACCTGCCCTGGCCCGGGCCTGCTCAGCTGCGTCGACCGCTGCGTGCGTGTCGGCTCTTGCGTCGGCGGCAGCGCTCAGGGAAAGGCCGTCCGAAGCTGCTCGGGCCGCAGCCAGTCGGGCCTCCAACGCTGAGCGCTCGAGTGCCGCCTCGCCCGCCCGGTGATCGGCCTCACGGGACAGCTGGGCAGCGCGATCGAGATCGTCGGCGTCGACGTGAACCCTCGCCGGGTCGGCCGGGCGGGGGTGCTCGGTGGCGCCACATACGGGGCAGTCAGTGCCGTCTACCAGCTCGCGGGACAACTCCGCGGCCATGCCGTCGAGACGACGTTGTACCAGGTCGAGATGGTGCGTGCGGGCGCGCAGGCTGGCGTCTGCGGCGCGCTGGTGCGCATCGACGGCCGTGGCCACCGCAACAGCGAGATCGTGCGCCTGCTGGGCCGCCTTGGCGCGGGCGGTCGCCAGGTCTCGACGCTCGACCAGGACGGGTATCGAGGCGATGAGGGGGGCGAGCCGGCGCAGGTCAGCCTCGATGCCGGCCTGGGCCGACTCGGCCTCGGCCTGCTGAGACCTGTGCTCGTCGCCCAGTGACCCAAGCCGGTTCACGTCGGCCTGCAGCTCGGCGAGGGCCTGCTCACCGGCCACCAGCGAAGCCTCGTCGTCAGCCAGGCTCTCGAGCACACCGACCAGGCGCTTGCGGGCTTCGATCTCGGCGGGGAGCTGCTCGTCCGTCGGCCCACCATCGTGTGTTGCCGACTGAGCGGGTTCGGCACTGGATGCCGTGAGGGCGAGGTCGTCGAAGTCGAACGCCAACTGTCCGAACGGATCGTGTGGACTCTGGCCGGTCAGTTGGCTCTGCGTGCCCTGGCGCGTCTGGGTACCCGGCAACGCCGGCCCTGGAGTCAGCAGCGTGCTCACCCCAGCGACGGCCTTGCGAGCCGTGAGCTCACGGGTCAGCGCCTGGGCGGCCGCCTCGTCGGCCTCGTCGGCCTGGTCGAGCCTGAGCCGCAGGTGTTCGGCGCGCTCTGCCCGCGCAGTTTGCTCGCGGTCAGCCTCGTGCGTTCGGGAAGCGTCGAGCAGGGCTTGTCGTTCGGCAAGCAGCGCATGGAGCTGACCGAGCGTGTTCAGTTCGTGCTGAACGGTTTCGGCACGGTTTCGCGCGGCAAGGGCGTGGGCGGCAGTGTCGTGCCGCGCTCGGATGGCGGCCGCCACACTCGTCGACGCCAGCTGGCGCCAGCGCTGCACCAGCTGGCATGCCGCGTCGTCTGCGCGTTCGGCCGGCAGGGCGGTGATGGCGGCCAGTGCATCCGGCTCGTAGTCGGTGAGGGCCCGGGCTCGCTCGTCGGCGCGGGCGAGCAGGTCGTTGCGCTGGCCGGTGGCTGCTTCGAGCTCGACCCTGGTGCCACTGCGCTGTTCGGCCAGCCAGCTCTCCACAGCCGTGAACCGGGACGTGCCGAACAGCTTCTCCAGCAGGGTTCGACGCTCGTCGGCGCCCGCTCGCAGAAAGGCCGCAAAGTCGCCCTGGGGGAGCAGGACCACCTTGGTGAACTGCTCCTTGCCCATGCCCAGCACGTCGCCCAGCAACAGCCCGGCTTCGTCGAGGCGGTCTGCCCGCACTACCCAGTGCCCCGAGATGCGTTCGCGCACCACGACTTTCGCCTGTTGCTTGGTGGTTCCGCGGCCGCGCGACTTGGGCCGATCCCAGGCGGGGGAGCGGGTGACCTCGAACCGGCGGCCAGCGGCCGTGAACTCGCAGACCACTTCGGGCGTGGCCTGATCGACGTGGTCGCTGGTGAGCCGTTCGGTCTTGGCTCGGGGCCCGGGCACCGCGCCATACAGTGCGAAGCAGATCGCGTCGAGCAGGCTCGTCTTGCCTGCGCCCGTAGGGCCGTGCAGCAGGAAGAGCCCCTGACCGGCGAGGGCGTCGATATCGATGCAGACCCGTTCTGCGAACGGGCCGAACCGCTCGACTTCCAATCGGTGCAGTCTCACAGGGCGGCCTCGGCAATCCGGCCGGCCTCGAGCGCCAATTGCAGCAATCGCCGTTCTTCGGGAGATTCATGGTGGCCACGCACCGTCTCGAAGAACCCACAGCACAGAGCTTCGTCGTCCCAGCCGGATCTGGTCTGGGGGCTGACGCGTGCAGGGCGCTCACCCTCCGGCTCGAACGACAGGGAGAGCGTCTTGGGGAAGCGGGCGCGGAGCTGCTCCATGGGTGCGCGCGGGCGTTCGGCATCGGTGAGCACCACCTGGCAGTAAGCCCTTTCGGCGGCATCGTGCGCTGGGTCTACCAGCAGGTCGGCGAGCCGGCCGCGCAGGCGGGCCAGCGGCGTATGGACGGGCGCCTCGATCTGCTGTAGCCCTGCCACTCCGGCCGGCCCGACGTCGACCAGGATGCTGCCCTTCGTCTGGCCGGCCTCGGAAAACGAATAGGCAATGGGCGAACCGCTGTAGCGGACGTTGTGCAGCACCTGCTGGGGACGATGCAGGTGGCCGAGAGCCACATAGTCGAAACCGTCGAATACCGCGACCGGCGCACGATCGACACCGCCGACCCTGATGTCGCGTTCACTGTCGCTCGGCTGGCTACCGGCCACGAAGGCGTGGGCGGCCACGATGGCGCGCCCGGCAGGGCGGCCGGCGCGGTCGGCCCGGACATCTGCCATCACCCGGCTCAGCACGGCCTCGTGCGAGCGGGCCACGCCCAGGGAGGGTGCCACGAGTGCGGGCTCTAGATAGCCCAGGGCGTAGCAGGCCACGTCTCCGGAGGCGTCAGACAGCACCAGCGGTTCGGCTGCGTCGTGCAGCCCCGTGCGCACGTGCAGCCCGGCCCGGGCACTGCGCCGGCGACCGAAGCCGAGACGTTGTGCGGAATCATGGTTGCCCGAGCTCAGCAGAATCTGCACGCCGGTGTCGAGCAGTCGGTCGAGTGCCTCATCGAGCAGGGCGACCGCATCGACGGGCGGCAACGCCCGATCGTAGACATCGCCGGCCACGACGAGCAGGTCGACCCGTTCGCCGCGCACGACCTCGACGAGATGGTCGAGGAAGCCGGCCTGGGCGGCCAGCATGCTCTCCCCATGGAGGGCACGGCCGAGGTGCCAGTCTGAGGTGTGGAGCAGGCGCATGCCAGTAACGCTAGGTTCGACCACCGACAGTGCCTCCGACCGACACACCCTGAGCGGGAACTGCCGGATCGGTCTGACCGGATTGGACCTGGACGAGACCCGACAGGGTTCACTCGGACGATCGGCAGAGGCCTCGGGTCAGATGCGATGGAACGTTGTACGGCGTAATGACATTGATCTGTGACGAGATGGATTCGATGGGCCCGTCAATGGCCCCGTTGGCTTGCATGATGATGTGACAGGCGCGTCGCAGGTCGCGTCGCAGGTCGTGGTGGAGCACCGCCGTGATCTGTCGCTGAGTGATCAACGACAGGTTGTCGCGGTCCAGATCGTGAGCGATGAACACGCTGGGCTTGCGGTCCATGGACTCGAAGGCGTCGAGGATCGCCCTGTTTCCTCCACCGATGGAATAGACCGCCGTGATCTGCGGGTGGTCGTGAAGGATGGACCTGATCTGGCCGCGGACGACAGCATCGATGCCGTCGCTATCAGTGGCCTCGATGAGTGCGCGACCGGGAGCACGCTCGCGCATCGTGCTCCGAAAGCCCATCTCACGCTCCTCCTCACCGCGAAATGTGCTCCGGCTCAACGCCATCAGGATGGCATCGCGATCTCCCGTGAGCCACTGATCGATGAGATATGCGGCGGTGGCTCCGGCTGCTCGGTTGTCGATGCCCACATAGGCGACCCGTTGGCTCAGCGGGATATCGGTCACCAGAGTGACCACCGGGATCCCGGCATCGTGTAGCCGGGCAATCGCCGCACTGACCTCCGGTTGGTCGGGGGCTTTGAGGATGACCCCCATGGAGCCGCGTTGGCGAAGGGTGTCGAGCTTCTTCACCAATTCGCCGAAGAGCACCGTCTCTCGGAAAGAGAACCGGGATCGTATGACTGCCGGCCGGAACATCGGCAACTCGAGTTCCATGGCGGACTTCACGGCGGCGCAGAACCGTTCGGGAGCTTGCATGACGACGTCGACGATGAAGGTACGGCCGTGGAGACGGAGCTGGCTGCGCTGCTGGTCGAGATCGGCGATCGCCTGCTCGACGTTCGCTGCGGTGCTGGCACGCACCCCCGGTCTCCTGTTCAGCACCCGATCGACGGTGGCCTCGCTCAGCCCGGCCTGGCGGGCGATCTCACGGATGGGATAGGGGTGGGGCATCCGCACACTATGATGGGTTCCTGATGGATCGACAACTTCACCTACAGCACCTGCTCTGGCCTGGTTGCCGTGCGCGATACGCGTACTTCGTGAGGGGTTTTTGATGGATGATCCACCTTGACACCTGAGGGCGGTAGCCATCACGCTGATGGAACCTGACCGCCGGGTTATGCGCGTCGTTCGCCCGCGGTTTCGCCCTTCAACGTCGAGGATGGAGTCCAGCGTGAAGCTGTTGATCGGAGGCCAGTGGGTCGAGGCTGTTTCGGGCGCCGGGAAGATGTGACGTCGCCCTTTGATGGGTCGGTCGTCGGGTCGGTCTCTCAGGCAGGTATCGCCGACGTCGACACTGCTCTCGCGCGCACGGAGGGGGCTCGGCTCTGGCGGCGGCCCGGCGCTGAGCGTGCGGGTCTTGTTGGAGCGGCCGCTTGGCCGTGGCGGCCGAGCCATCGCGCAGACGATCTGCGCCGAGGCGGCAAGTCATCACGAGGCTCGCGGTGAGCCTCTCGCTCCGGCGAACTGATCCGGTTGGCGGCGTTCGAGGGTACTCAGCTCTACGGTGAGTCTCTGCCGCTGGACGCCAATCCCGGCACCGGCTTGGACAAGGTCGGCTTCACGGTCCGCCAGCCAGTAGGAGTGGTCGTGGCGATCACGCCGTTCAACTACCCGTCTCTGCTGGTGCTGCACAAGATCGCGCCCGCGTTCGCTGCCGGCAACTCCGTCGTCCTCAAGCCGGCCCGCACCACCCCGTTGACGGCTCTCGCGCTCGCCGAGTGCTTCGTGGACGCAGGTCTGCCGGAGGGCGTGCTGTCGGTGCTCACTGGCCCCGGGAGGCGAGCTCGGTGATGCTCTCGTCGGCGATGCCCGGGTGAAGCAAGATCTCGTTCACCGGGTCGACCGCCACCGGCACCCGGATCACCCAACAGGCCGGGGTGAAGAAGCTTTCCCTCGAACTCGGGCGCCTCCTGTCCTGTGGTCGTGTTGCCCGACGCAGACATCGAAGCGGCAGCGGCCGCAGTGGCTCTCGGGGGATTCGTGAACGCCGGGCAGGTGTGCATCTCGGTGCAGCGGGTGATCACGCACCCGAAGATCACCGGTGACTTCCTGGACGCTTTGCTCCCCAAGGTGCAGAAGATCAGCACCGGGAACCCGGGCTCGACCGATACCGCGATAGGCACCCTGATCACCAGCAGGAAGCCGAACGGGTCGAGGCCATCCATCCGGCCGCCGTCGCGCATGGCGCCACGCTGCTCACCGGTGGACAGCGGGACGGCGCCATCATCTCAGCCCGGCCGTGGTCTGCGATGTCGACCCTGACTCCTCGTTCAGCCAGGATGAGCTGTTCGGCCCTGCCGTCGCGGTGTCGACGGCGGCGGATTGGCAGTCGGCGATCACGCAGGCCAACGGCACCGCCTACGGCCTTGGCGCCGGAATCTTCACCTCCGACGTCGCCGGCGCGGTGCAGGCCATCCGCGAGATCGATGCCGGCGCCGTCCACATCAACTGGACCCCGCTCTGGCGCGCCGATCTGATGCCCTACGGCGGTTTGAAGGGCAGCGGCATCGGCAAGGAGGGCCCACGCTCCGCTGTCGCCGAGATGACCGACGTGAAGACGATCGTCCTGCACGGCCGCCCCTGGTAAGGCAGACCCGACCAGTCAGCTCTGGAATCACCGGGTAGGCCCTGCCGGCCCGCATCGACCCGAGACCCCGTCCGTTCCGACTTTGTTCGACCCACAGCTTCTAGAAAGAGGACTCTGAATGACCTCTGCCGACCATTCGCCTGACCGTCGCCCAGGCCGTCGTGACCTACCTATCCCGCCAGTACTCCGTAGCCGACGGTGAGCGCCGCCGGCTGATCCCCGCCACCCTCGGCATCTTCGGCCACGGCAATGTCGCCGGTCTCGGCCAGGCCCTTGACCAGCTCAACGACACGATGCCCTTCATCCAGGGCCGCAACGAGCAATCCCTGGTTCACGCTGCCGTCGGGTTCGCCAAGCATTCTCGGCGCCGCGCCACCTTGGCCGTCACCGCCTCGATCGGTCCTGGCGCGATGAACCTGGTCACCGGGGCCGCGTTGGCCACCGTGAACCGGCTGCCCGTGCTGCTGCTGCCGGGTGACACGTACGCCACTCGTCACCAGGGCCCGCTGCTGCAGCGCTTCAGCATCCGATCGACGCGGACCTCACGGTGAACGATGTATTCCGGCCGATCAGTCGCGTTCTTCGACCGGATCAATCGCCCCGAGCAGCTGCTGACCGCATTGCCGGCCGCGATGCGTACCCTGGTGGACCCGGTCGAGACGGGCGCCGTGGTGCTGTCCCTGCCGCAAGACGTGCAGTCCCATGCGTACGACTTTCCGGTCGAGTTCTTCGCCGAACGGAACTGGGTGATCCGTCGGCCAGCCGCCCGATGCCGCCGAAGTCGCTGCCGTCGCAGAGCTTCTCGCCTCGGCGAAGAAGCCGATCATCATCGCGGGGGGCGGTGTCATCTACTCCGACGCCACCTCCGAGCTCGAACAGCTCGCCGATGCCCTCGGCGCACCCGTTGCCGAGACCTTCGGCGGCAAGGGTGCTGTGCAAACCACTGCGTGGTGGCAGGTAGGTGGCATCGGGCTGGAGGGGACACCGGCAACCAACATCATGGCCAACGAGGCTGACGTGGTGCTCACGGTCGGCTCCCGGCTGACGGATTTCGCCACGGGCTCGCACTCCATCTTCGCCAACCCCGATGTGCGGTTCGCCAGCATCAACGTCAACGTGCACGACGCGGACAGATTCGGTGCCGCCGGCATCGTCAGCGACGCCAAACGCGGGCTGGTCGCGCTCACGGCGGCGATCGCGGAGGCGAATCGCCACCAGGACCCGTCCTGGCGGACCCGCGTCGAGGAGCTTGCCGACGGTTGGGAGATCGAGCGCGCTGCTGCCCTCGATCCCGACCAGCTGTTCGACAAGTCCACGGTCGCAGCCGATTCCGACATTGTCACGACCACCGACGCGGTGCTGACCCAGGGCCAGATCATCGACGTCCTGCAGGAGCATGCCCGCTCGGGCGACGTCATCGTCGCGGCCGCCGGTGGCCCGCCCGGAGACCTGCAGAAGGTATGGGACGCCACCGACGGACGGACCTGCCATCTGGAGTTCGGGTTCTCCTGCATGGGATATGAGATCCCGGCGGCGATGGGAGTGCGCATGGCGCACCCTGACCCCTACGCGCGGGTCACCGCCTTCCTGGGCGATGGAACCTTCCTCATGTCGCCCACCGAGCTGGTCACCGCGGCGCAGGAAGGCCTGCCGATCACCGTGGTGATCCCGGAGAACCACGGCTACCAGGTGATCCACCGGTTGCAGATGTTCCGCAGCGGTCGCGAGTTCGGCAATGAGTTCCGCTACCGCACCGAGCCACTGGCGCTCGCCGAGGCCACCGACGTCGACCGCGGCCCGGCTGAACGGCGACTACCTGTCGGTCGACCTGGCCCAGATCGGCGCCGGGCTCGGCGCCAAGGCACTGCGCCCTCACACAGCCGACGAGCTGCGTGATGCGCTGGAGGAGACGCGCGGCCACCAGGGCACGGTCGTCATCGTCGTGCCGGCCATTCCGCACGCCGACCTGCCTCCGGCCGGGTGCTGGTGGGACGTCGCCCCGGCCGAGGTCTCCGAGGTTCTCACCGTCGCCCACGCTGCGCGTCGAGTACGAGCGCGACCGTCAAGCCCAACGGTGGTTCGGGTGAGTCAGCCTATGAGCGTCCGCTCAATCGACGGTGCCCTGGCGCGGGCCGTCCGCGCCGGGGCCACCACCCTGGGCACGTTTGTGGGCAGCGCCTCCGCCGTCACCGCCGAGGTCTGCGCAGCTGCCGGGTTTGATTGGCTGCTGCTTGATTTGGAGCACGGTGCCGGCGGTCAGGAGCAGGCGCGCGACATCGTCCCCAGCCGCAGGCGCCTACGGCGTGCCCACCTTGGTCCGGGTCGAGTCCGACGCACGGATCCGGCTCGGTCGGGTACTGGACAGCTGGCGCCGCGGGAGTCATGCTCCCGCGCATGGACACCGCGCCACAGGTGCAGAGGCGTTGGCCCACCTGCGGTTCTCGCCGCGCGGAGATCGTGGAGTCGCCACGTATAACCGTGCCTGCCGGTTCGGGCTCGATCCAGGCGCCTTGGACCGGGCTGACGATGAGATCCTGACGATCGTCCAGATTGAGTCGGTGGCAGCCGTTGCGGCGGTCGATGAGATCGCCGCCATCGAGGGTGTCGACGTGTTGTTCATCGGCCCTCGAGACCTCAGCCATGACCTCGGTGTGCCAGGTGACACCACCGCCCCGGCCTTCGTCGATGCCACTGGAGACGGTTCTGGCCGCCGCGCAAGCGGCACGGCAAGGCCTGCCGGCCTCCTCGTCGGTCGATGGCGACGCGGCCGCCGCCCGCCGGCATCAGGGCTGGAGATTCGTCGGCCATCGGCTCGGACTCCACCCTGCTGGCGGCGGCCTCCCAGTCGGCCTGAATCGCGCCCGCACCTGACGCCTGACACTCCGTCGCACCCCCACCGAAAGCTCTCAATACTCCTAACTCACTGAAAGAGCACCATCATGGTTGGACGCATCCGACAAGCCGGCATCACCGAGCTCGGCGTCGGCCTGATCAGCGTCGGCTGGATGGGCAAGCTGCACAGCCGCGCCTATCAGGCCATTCCATTGGTCTACCCAGAGCTCAACATCCGGCCGCGGCTCGTACACGCCGCAGACACCGCCCCCGACCGGGCTGATACGCCCGCGACGTGCTGGGCTACGCCAAGGCCAGCACCGACTACCGGGCCGTGCTCGACGACCCTGACGTGGACGTCGTCTCCATCTGCGCGCCGAACCTGCTGCACCGGGAGATCGGTGTCGCCGCCGCTCGGCCGGCAAGCCGTTCTGGATCGAGAAGCCGGTCGGCCGTGACGCCGTTGACACCGCCGCGGTGGCCGCCGCGGCCAGCCTGCCGGTGTGGCCACCTCTATCGGTTACAACTACCGGAACGCACCCGCTGTGGAGCGCATCCGGAATTGATCGCCGCCGGTGACCTAGGTCGCATCACCAACGTCCGCGCCGTCTTCTTCAACGGATACGCATCCGAGCCCAACGGAGCGCTGTCCTGGCGATTCAAGAAGGATCTCGCGGGCAGCGGGGCACTCGGCGACCTGCTGAGCCACGTCGTCGACCTGATGCAGTACGTCGTCGGCCCGATCACCGAGGTCAGCGGCATGCTCTCCACCGTGCACAAGCAACGTCCGGTGCTGCCGATGGGACAGGCCACGCACTTCGCCGTGATCGAGAACGGCGAACTGGGTGAGGTGGAAAACGACGACTACGCAGCGGCTCTCGTGCGATTCGCAGCCGACTCTCCCGGTGCCGGAGCGGTGGGAACCCTGGAGGCGTCGAGGGTCATCGTGGGACCACAGTGCGGGCTCGGCTTCGAGGTGTACGGCACCGAAGGATCTGCGTCGTGGAACTTCGAGCAGATGAACGAACTCAGGCTGGCTCTGGGCCGCACCGGCAGCCAACCAGGGCTACACGACCATCCTGGGCAACGCCTCCCAGGGTGACTACGCCGCATTCCAACCGGGACCGGGAAATAGCATGGGCTACGACGACCTCAAGGTCATCGAGGCCAAGAAGTTCCTGGCCGCCGTCACCGGGGGCGAGCAGCGCAACTCCACCATCGAGGAAGCGCTCGCGGACGCCGAGGTCATCGCTGCGGCAGCACGCTCGGCCGTAGATGGGCAATGGCACAAGGTCGCCCAGGTTCCGGGTGCCACCTTCGGTCACCCCTCGCAGCGGGGGCTCGGCGATGCCGAGGCTTTCGACGTGCCGGTGGTGGTCGGACTCGGAGTCGTAGATCCTGACCTGGTGAACCCGGTTCTCGGCGGTCGGTGCCGGTTCATCGAGGCACCGACCGAAGCCGACTTGGCTCAAGCGCAGGGTGCCATCGCCCGGGCCGACGCCCTGGTAGACAGCGACTTCCTGGCCCGTACTCCTCGGCTACGGGTTATCGCGCGCACCGGAGTTGGTGTCGAACGGGTGGACGTGGAGACTGCCACGGCCCGGGGAATCGCCGTGGTGATCACACCGGGCGCCGGCACCAACGCTGTTGCCGAGGGTGCCATCGCCATGGCGATGCATCTGGTCAAGCGCTTCGGTCGGCTCACCCGCCTGGTCAGGTCCGGGCAGTGGGCCGAGCGTGGCACCGTCGCAGTTGGTGATCTGAGCGGATCGGTCCTCGGTGTCGTCGGGTACGGCCGGATCGGCAACGGGCCGCAGCCCTCGGCGCGGCACTGGGAATGAAGGTGCTGGCCTACGACCCGGTCAGCGAGCCCCCTGCCGACGTCCGCTGCGCCGACCTGCGCGATCTGTTCAGCCGAAGCGACGTCATCACCTTGCACCTGCCGTTGCTACCCTCGACTCATCATCTGGTGGGAACGCAGCTGCTCGAGCAGGTCAAGCCGGGAGCTGTCCTCGTCAACTGCGGACGCGGCGGACTCACCGACCTGGACGCGGTCTACGTGGCCTTGCAGAGTGGCCGGCTCGGTGGGGTGGGGCTCGATGTCTTCGATCCTGAACCCCCGCAGCACCACCCCTTGTTCGATCATCCCGATGTGGTGCTCACGCCGCACCTGATGGGGTTGAGCCGGCAGGCGACGGCGGCCACGTTCACCGATGCAGCTCAGGGTGTGCTCGACGTGCTCGACGGCCGCGTGCCGGCTGCACTTGCCAACCCCGGTTGGCAGCCGTCGGCCGTTTCGGGAACGCCATGAAGGACTTGCTGACAGGCAAGGTGCTGCTGGTCAGCGGAGGCACCCAGGGTCTTGGCGCCGAGATCGCCCGGACCGCAGCCCGGGAGGGCGCCGCCGTGGTTGTGGCCGGGCGCAACGTCGCGCACGGTGAGCAGGTTGCCGCTGAGCTTCAGCGCAGTGGCGCTGACGCCCATTTCGTTCGCACCGACATCAGCGACGTCGACCAGGCGAGGGCTGCCGTCGCAGCGACAATCACGCGACACGGCCGAATCGACTGCCTGGTCAATGCGGCCGGGTTGACCACCCGGGGCACCATTCTCGACACCACGCCGGAGCTGTTCGACCGGCATGTGGCCGTCAATCTGCGCGCTCCGTTCTTCTTGATGCAGGCGGCCATTGCAGACATGAAGCGCCGGAGTGAGCCGGGCACCATCGTCAACATCCTGTCCATTGACTCCCATGGTGGGCAGGCGTTTCTCGCCCCCTACGTGGCGGCGAAGGCAGGGTTGGCGGGCTTGACGAAGAACGCAGCTCACGCTCACCGCTGGGATCGGATCAGGATCAACGGCCTGAACATGGGGTGGTCGGCCACTGACGGGGAGAATGCCACCCAGCAACAGGCCCATGGGGCCGGTGCCGACTGGCAGCAGGAAGCGGCTGCACCGGTTACCGATGGGAAAGCTCGGTCAGGTCGACGAGATCGCCGACTTCGTGGTCTTCCTGCTATCCGACCGTAGCGGCGTGGTCACCGGATCGGTGATCGACTGGGACCAGAACGTCATCGGTGGCCTCGGCTGATCGAACGCCTGCTCATCAATAGTCAGCGACAACACTTTAGAGAAAGGAGACAACCATGCGCCTTGGCCTGATCGGTCTCGGAAGGATCGGCTCATTCCATGCCGATACGCTGTCTACGCTTGCCGAGGTCGACTCCCTCGTCGTTACCGATGCCGTGCCGGCCGTCACCCAGGCGGTAGCCGAGCGAGTGGGTGCACTCGCGGCCGATTCTCCGGAGAGCCTGCTCAGCGGCGGGGTCGACGCCATCGTCATCGCGGCCGCCACCAACGCTCACACCCGGCTCATCAAGGCCGGCGTCGACGCAGGGATTCCGGTGTTCTGCGAGAAGCCGCTGTCCGGCGACCTCGGCGAGGCTGAAGCCATCGCGCGGTACGTGACCGAGAGCGGAGTGCCCGTTCAGGTCGGCTATCCGCGCCGCTTCGATCCGGCCTTCAGCGCAGCCCGCGCCGCGGTGGAGAGCGGGGAGCTCGGCTGGGTCCACACGGTCCGGTCCACCACCTTGGACCCCGCACCCGCGCCGCGCGAGTACATCCAAAGCTCCGGTGGAATCTTTCGGGACTGCAGCGTGCACGACTTCGACACTGTCCGGTGGGTCACCGGCCGGGAAGTGGTCGAGGTCTACGCCACCGGCAGCGCCAGGGGTGCCGACTTCTTCGCCGAGTTCGGCGACGTGGCCACGGCGGCCACGCTGCTGACGTTCGACGACGGGGCTACCGCAGTGGTGTCCAACGCCCGGTACAACGCACGGGGGCATGACGTCCGGCTGGAATTGCACGGCACCGACGACAGCGTTGCCGCCGGTTGGAGCGACACCACCCCACTTCGCAACCTCGAACCAGGCGCTACCTGGCCAGGCCGGGCCGCCAGCGGTCTTCTTCATGGACCGGCTCACCAGTGCCTTCTACTCCGAGCTCCGCGCCTTCACCGAGGTCGTCGCGGGGCGGCGCACCCCACCGTGCACCGTCGACGACGCGCTGGCCGTCGCGTTCATCGCGGAGGCCGCCACTTTGTCCCTACAACAGCATCGCCCGGTGCAGATGATAAGGTCCGACAGTCATGACTGACCTCACCCAGCACACAGGTGGTCCCGCGGCCACTTCCCACAGCAGAATCGCCGGGGCCCCCATCTCCTGGGGTCTGTGCGAGGTTCCGAATTGGGGCTACCAGCTCAGCCCGGAGCGGGTGCTCGCCGAGATGCAGGCGGTCGGCCTGTCCGCTACCGAGCTCGGCCCGGAGGGCTTCCTTCCGGCCGACCCGCAGCAGATGTCCCACGTGCTCGACACCCATCGCCTGACAGCGGTGGGCGGTTTCACGCCGGTGCTCATGCATCGGCCGGGTCATGATCCTCTTCCCGAGATCGAGCGCATCCTCACGGGATACGACGCCACGCACGCGGAAGTGCTCGTGCTCTCGGCGGTGTCCGGCCTCGACGGGTACGACACCCGGCCGATCCTCGATGACGACGGCTGGAAGCGGCTTCTCGACAACCTCGACCGGATTTCGCAGGTGGCGTCCTCGCACGGTGTGCGGGCCGTGCTCCACCCGCACGTCGGCACCATGATCGAGTCCGGCCCCGAGGTCCAGCGCGTTCTGGAGGGGTCCTCCATCGAGCTGTGCCTCGATACGGGTCACCTGCTGATCGGCGGAACCGATCCGTCCGAGCTGACCCGCCAGGCACCCGAGCGGATCGCCCACACCCATCTGAAAGACGTGGACAAGGGCATGGCCGAGAAGGTGCGGGCAGGGCGACTCACCTACACCGAGGCGGTGTCGCGAGGCATGTACCGGCCGTTGGGCACCGGTGACGTCGACATCGCCGCCGTCGTGAACACCCTGCAGGACAACGGTTATGAGGGTTGGTACACCCTGGAGCAAGACACCATCCTCACCGAGGACCCTCGCGGCGAGGGACCAGTGCAAGACGTGCGGGCCAGCGCTGACTACCTTCGTGGCCTGCTGACCAATGCCGAAGCCGGCCGCGCATGACGGCGTCCACCGAGCCGACCGCTGGGGGAGCGACCCCGGACCCGACAGCCGTGACCACCTCGGATGAACTGCTCGCCACCTGTTGGACCACCGCCGGCGATGCTGCTTCCGATCGAACTGACCTGCGCAGTCCGCTGGCGCTTCGCGATCGGATCGAGGCTGCCTCGGCAGCCGGTTTCCGAGGGGTTCGGCCTGCTCTCGGATGACCTTCCCGCGGCCGTTGCCGAGTATGGGCTGGCCGGAATCCGAGCCATGCTCGCCGACAACGGAATCGTCCAGCTCGAGCTCGAGGGAATCCCTTACTGGTGGGACAACGGATCCCGGCGGCGAGAGTCTGATCGGGTGCGGCGCCAGGTGCTCGAAGCGGCTGAGTCGCTGGAGCCTCGACACCTCAAGGTCACTCCCGATGGCGATGACGGTCCCTGGTACCGCGGGCGTTGGGCTGCGAGGTTCGCCGAGCTCGCCGCTCAGGCCCAGGATCTCGGTGCACGGCTGGGCATCGAGTTCTTCCCGTGGTCGAACATCAAGACCTTGCAGGACGGCCTGCAGCTCGTGGCTGACGCCGGGCATGAGGCAGGCGGCGTCGTCATCGACACCTGGCACATCGCCCGCGCCCACACGCCGATCGCGGATCTCGCGTCGGTGCCCGTCGAACGGATCGTCGGGGTCGAGCTCAACGATGCCGACGAGCAGGTGATCGGCACCCTGTTCGAAGACACCGTCCATCGCCGGCGATACTGCGGCGACGGCGTGTTCGACCTGTCGGGCATGATCACGGCTCTGCGCACCGCCGGATGGACCGGGCCGTGGGGGGTCGAGATTCTCTCGGACGAGCACCGATCACAGCCGATGGCGTCTGCGGTGCACCGCGCTGCCGCGAGCGGCCGGGCGGCGTTGGACCGCGCCAGAAGCCAGCAGCCGTAGCCGGCTTCGCCTACCCCGTCCGCCGCCTGTTCTCGCACTAGGGTGGTGCTCGCCAGCTTTGTTGCACGTCTTGAGGAGCCGTCATGGGTGACGAGGTCATCGCCACGACCTATACGCGCGAGCACCGCCAGCGGTATCGGGAGAAGGTGCAGCTCTGCCTCGACGTGTTCGAGCAGATGTTGAGCGACCACCGCCTGGATGCAGGCGGTGCCATGACCGGTCTCGAGGTGGAGCTCAACCTCGTCGACGACGACGGCCAGCCGGCCATGCGCAACAGCCAGACCCTGGACGCGATCGCCGATTCCAGTTACCAGACGGAGATCGGCCGCTACAACATCGAGCTGAACGTGCCGCCCACACCACTGGCCGGCACCGCGATGTTCGATCTCGAGCAGGAGCTGCGCACCACGCTGAATGCAGCCACCGATGCGGCCGAGGCCATCGGCGTGCACATCGTCATGGTGGGCATTCTGCCGACCCTGAACCCTGAGCATTTCTCCGGCGAATGGATGTCGCCCTCGCCGCGGTATGAGGCACTCAACGACTCGATCTTCACCTTTCGCGGTGAAGACATCTTCATCGACATCGCCGCGGGCGACGACGGGGAACGCCTCACCACGTATGCCACGTCCATCGCCCCCGAGTCGGCCTGCACGTCAGTGCAACTGCATCTGCAGGTCAGTCCGGGCGACTTTGCCAAGTACTGGAATGCCGCCCAGGTGCTCGTGGCCCCACAGGTGGCGCTCGCTGCCAACTCGCCGTTCTTCTTCGAGCGCAGACTTTGGGACGAAACCCGCGTCGAGCTCTTCCATCAGGCGATCGATACCCGCCCCCAGGAGCTGAAGAACCAAGGGGTGCGCCCGCGGGTGTTCTTCGGCGAGCGCTGGATCACGTCCATCTTCGATCTCTTCGAGGAGAACGTGCGCTACTTTCCCTCGCTGCTGCCCGAGCTCACCGATGAAGACCCCGAAGCGGTGCTCGCGAGTGGGTTGGCGCCTCGGCTGCAGGAGTTGCGCCTGCACAACGGCACGGTCTATCGCTGGAACCGGCCGATCTACGACGTGGTCGACGGTGCGGCTCATCTACGGGTCGAGAACAGAGTGCTGCCCGCAGGGCCCACCGTCGTCGACATCGTGGCAAATGCAGCGTTCTACTACGGCGCCGTGCGCACCTTGGCCGAGGCCGACCGACCGGTGTGGTCGAAGCTCGCGTTCAACACGGCCAAGGAGAATTTCGCCGCCGCCTGCCAGAACGGTCTTGACGCCCACGTCTATTGGCCTCAGGTGGGCGACGTGACGGTGGACGAGTTGGTGCTGCACCGGTTGCTGCCCATGGCCCATGAGGGCCTGGAGCAGTGGGGCGTCGATGCCGCGGTGCGCGAGAAGTACCTGGGCATCATCGAGGCCCGGGCCAAGTCGGGCCGTACCGGGGCCAGGTGGCAGTCCGAGACGGTGGCCGCCCTCGAACGGCGCGGACTCACCCGGCCCCGGGCGCTGGCAGAGATGCTCGGTCGCTACCGGGAGCTCATGCACACCAATCAACCCGTGCACACCTGGCCGGTTCCGAAGTAGCCGGGCGCTGCGGCGCGAGCCCGCCTGAAACGGCACACCCCAACGCGGAGGGCGCCACCGGTATGGTGGCGCCCTTCGCGGTACGGCGCTGAGTGGCAGCGATGAGGCTAGGTCAGTGGTAATCGCCTGCTGCGAAGGCTTCTTCCAACTCCTCCAGCGACCGGCCGCTGGTGTTGGGCAGCATCTTCCAGAGGAAGACGATGAAGACCAGGCCGAGAACGAAGAAGACCAGGAACGAACCGACGATGCCGGTGGCCGCAACCATGATCGGGAAGGTGAACGCGATGATGGCGTTCGCCACCCAGAGCACGAGCACACACAGGCCCATGCCCAGACCGCGCATGCGCAGCGGGAAGAGCTCGGACAGGCAGACCCAGACCGGAACGTTGAGCGCCAGCTGCATAGAGAACACGAACGCGACGACGAAGAACAACACCACATAGGCCTTGGTGACGCCGTCTGGCATGAAGGCGGCTGCCAGGACGATCAGACCGTGGCAGGTGGTGGTCGCGATCAGGCCGCCGATGATCATCTTGCGCCGGGGAACGCGGTCGATGAGAACGAAAAGGCAAATCCCTGAACCGATCACGGCAATGACGCCCGGCACGATGTTGGCGATGAGCGCCGCGCTGGAGCTGAAGCCGGCCACCGTGAGCAACTGGCTGCCGTAGTACATCACCGAGTTGATACCCGTGGCCTGTTGGGCGATGGCCAGACCGATGCCGGCGATGAAGATGTGGCGGACCCAGCCGACGTTGAGATCAGACCAGCCCCCCATGTGGGCTTCCTTCTCTTCGTCGGCCAGGGCTTCGACCTCGGCCATCTCTGCCCGGGCGCGCTCTTCGGAGCGCACCTGCCTGAGCACGTCCAGAGCGTCCTGGTGTCGTTCTTTGGAGATGAGCCAACGGGGTGACTCCGGCATCCGCAGCATTCCGATGAACAGAAACACGGCCGGAATGGCGCACACCGCCAGCATGTAGCGCCACACACCGTCGTGGCCCGCGAACACATTGGCGAGGATCGCGTTGATGATGAAGGCGAGCATCTGACCGATGACGATCGCCAACTCGTTACGACCCGACAGGGTGCCGCGTCGTTCGGTGGGTGCCAACTCCGACAGGTACACCGGCACGGTCACCGACGCGCCGCCGACGGCGAAGCCGAGGATGAATCGCGCGGGAAGCATGACTTCGAGGTTGGGTGCGAAAACGGCGCCGAGGGTGCCGATGAAGAAGATGACGGCAAGAGCGGTAAGCGTCTTCTTGCGGCCCAGGCTGTCGTTCATCCGCCCGCAGGCCATGGCACCGATGGCGGCGCCGATGAGCAGACAGGCCGTGACCAGGCCTTCGGTGTACGACGTCAGGCCGAGGTCTGCCTTCATCGGCTCCAGGGCGCCGTTGATCACGCCGGTGTCGTAGCCGAAGAGCAGCCCCCCGAACGTGGCCACGATGGCGACCTGATCGAGTCGTCTCTGGTGGGGGCCTGCCGTCAGCGGGGGCAACTTCACCCCGACGTTCGAACCTCCGTGGGACATGATTCCTCCGATTCTCGACCGCCGAAGGCGGTGACGACGCTGTCACGGTCGGCGGTGCTGCCAGTCGGAAGAGTCGAGTTGAGCTGTTCAAGTCTCTTGGATGTTCCGAATGGCGGAACTGCGTTCCGTCTAGCTTGAAAGCTAGGGCAGTGAATCCGGTCCGGTCAAGAGTGTGTCGCCAGTTTGTTACAACAAATCCCGGGCTGTTCGAGCCTGTCGGGCGGCCTCGAATCATTCGCCGGTGTAACGGCCCAATCGCCTCGATAGGTCGCTGCCGGCCTTGAGTAACAACCTGGCCAGCTCGATCTCGCGCTCCGGCGCCACTCGCTCCAGGAGACCACCCACCGACAGAGCTGCTACGGCCGAGCCACCCTGGTCGAACACGGGTACGCCGAGGGCACCGACCCCGGCTGTCGCATCGCCGCGGGAGATGGCGTACCCGCGCTCGCGGGTAGCGGCAAGATCGGCGCGTAGGGCTGCCTCATCAGCCAAGGAGACGGTGGTACGCCTCGTCAATCCGTGCCCGAGCAAGACGGGGAGCAGCCGCTCCTCATCGAAGGCCAACAGCGCGCGCGGGCCTGCTCCCAGGTGCAGATCCTGCGATCCTCCGACGGTGAGATCGGCCACCCGCAGGGCCTCGGGGCCGTCGATCCGCTCGAGGCAGACCGCTCGATGGCCGTCGGGCACCACGAGGTACACCGAATCGCCGGTCTCCTCCGCGAGCCGGTTCATCAGAGGCAACGCAGCGCGGCGCAGGTCGATGGCGTCTGCTGCCGCCTGCCCCAACCGAAAGACCTTGAGGCCCAGTTGATAACCGGACAGGGTGCGAGTGAGCCAGCCGGCCTCCACGAGGGTGGTGGCCAGCCGATGGGTCGTGGTCTTGGAATACCCACTGGCCCGAACCAACTGGGCAAGACTCAGTACCGGCGTCTCGAAGAAGCATTCCAACAGCTGCAGGGCACGCAGTGTCGATGTGCTCACCGGGCGTGCCGGTGCGGGCGACTGTTCGCTCGACCCCGATTCTGTCGGTACCGGCTCGGTCGACTCGGGTTCGGTCGAGACGAGAACCTCGGGCCGGGAGTCGACCGAGACGGAGTCGATCGACGGGGCCCCCTTCGACGGCGCATCCTTCCGCATCGAGACGTCCTCCAGGTTGAATGTTCGCCGGTCGTAAAGGGATACCAAGTGTGCATCACTCACGCAGACACGGTGCGGGGTTAGAGCCATAGTGCCTCCCACGTGACTCGATGGGTAAAGTGCTCGCGGACTGGTGGCCGCACTTCGGCCGCACCGACTATTGCCTGCCGCGCACGGATCGAAGGAGGGCCTTGGTGGTCGTCCCCGTCGCAGTTGTCCTCGTGGTGGCGAGCCTCGCCCTTGCCCTGTGGTGCATGCTGGCCGCAGTCCGGGGAGCCCGTCCGTCAAAGGCCCAGCTGATCGCGGCGCTGGCCCTGGAGGCAGGCCTGCTGGGGCAGGCAGTTCTCGGCGTGGTGCTCATGCTGCGCAGGGTGGAACCACTCGATCGAGTGACCTTTCTCGGCTACAACCTCACGGCTTTGGTGGTGCTGATCGCCGGAGTCTTCTGGGGCATCGCCGACCGGAGCCGTTGGGGCAACGGCGTCTTCGCCATCGCCTGCGCCACGGAAGCGGTGCTGGTGCTGCGCCTGATGCAGATCTGGAGTACTGGTGGTTAGGCAACCTACGGCCCCGGTGGGCCGTCGCTCGAGTGATGGTGCGGGACAGTCGACCCGGCAAGGTCCAGGGCGGGTGCTCATCGCGATCTATGCGATCTTCGCCATCTCGGCCTCGGCCCGGGCCGGCGTGCAACTCCTGACGAAGTTCTCCGAGGCCCCGCTGGCGTACCTGTTGTCTGCCTTCGCTGCCGTCGTCTATATCGTGGCCACCTTTGCGCTCGCCAAGGGCAGTCGGACCGGACGGGCGATCGCCCTGCTCGCCGTGGGTACCGAGCTCTGCGGTGTTCTCGTGGTGGGCACCCTGACGCTGCTCGATGCGGCCGCCTTTCCCCAGGCAACGGTGTGGAGCGACTACGGGCAGGGTTACGGGTATGTGCCGCTCGTGCTGCCACTGCTCGGATTGGCCTGGTTGTGGCATACGCGTCCGCGTAGCGGTGCCCGCGCGACCTCGCACTGAACCTGGCCTGATCCGCCGGGTGACCGACATCGCCTGCTGCCCAACCACTCCCCGGTGCGCACTCCTCCCGCATACTCACGGCTATGACGCTGAAGTCCGACCTTGAGATCGCCCGTGCAGCCACCTTGCGGCCCATTGCCGAGGTTGCCGAGCAGGCGGGACTGCTCGACTCCGAAGTGGAGCTCTACGGGCGGCACGTGGCCAAGATCGACCTCGCCGCTCGAGAACGGTTGCGTGACAAGCCTCCTGGCAAGTACGTGGTGGTCACGGCGGTGACCCCGACGCCCTTGGGAGAGGGCAAGACCACTACGTCCGTGGGCCTGGCACAAGGGTTGGCGCACATCGGTACGTCGTCGATGCTCGCGCTGCGGCAGCCCTCGATGGGTCCCACCTTCGGCATCAAGGGTGGTGCCGCCGGCGCGGGGTACAGCCAGGTGGTGCCCATGGAGCGGCTCAACCTGCACCTCACCGGCGACTTCCATGCCATCACCGCGGCGCACAACCTGCTGGCGGCCATGCTCGACAATCATCTGCATCACGGCAACCGGCTGGGGTTGGACCTGCGCGCCATCGACTGGCGGCGGGTGCTCGACGTCAACGACAGGTCGTTGCGGCAGATCGTCACCGGTCTCGGCGCGCGCGCCGACGGCGTTCCACGGCAGTCGGGTTTCGACATCACGGCCGCCAGCGAGGTGATGACCACGCTGTCGTTGGCCACGTCACTGCACGACCTGCGCGAACGGCTGGGTCGCATTGTGGTCGGATATACCTCCACCGGCAGTCCGGTGACGGCCGAGGAGCTGAAGGCGGCCGGTGCGATGACCGTCATCCTCCGAGATGCCTTGCAGCCCAACTTGCTTCAGACCCTGGAGGGCACCCCGGTCTTGGTGCACGCCGGCCCGTTCGGCAACATCGCCACCGGAAACTCCTCGGTGGTCGCGTGCCAGCTCGGCATCAAGATGGCCGACATGCTCGTCACCGAGGCCGGCTTCGGCGCCGACATGGGGGCTGAACGCTTCTTCAACGTCAAGTGTCGTGCCTCGGGGCTGACACCGGACGCAGCCGTTCTAGTCGTGACCGTGCGCGCGCTCAAGACTCACTCAGGACGGTTCAAGGTCGTCGCCGGCAGACCTTTGCCGCCCGCCATGCTCGGTGAGGATCCCGACGACGTGCTCGCCGGTGCCGACAACCTGCGCAAGCACATCGACATCGTCCGGGGGTTCGGCATCACTCCGGTGGTGGCGATCAACGCCTTCCCCACCGACCATCCCTCCGAGCACGACGCGATCCGTTCGGTCGCGGCCGAGACCGGCACCCGGGTGGCGATCGGGCACTACGTGACCGACGGTGGCGCAGGTGCGGCCGAGCTGGCGCAGGCCGTGGTGGAGGCAGCCGAGGAACCCTCGACGGTTCGGTACACCTACGACCTGTCCGACCCCATTGTGACCAAGATCGACAAGGTGGCCCGCAACGTCTACGGGGCAGACGGCATCGACATCTCGGCCGTGGCCCGCAACGACCTGGAACGCTATGAGCGACTGGGCTTTTCGAATATGCCGGTGGTGATCGCCAAGACCCACCTGTCGATCAGTCACGACCCCACCCGGCGCGGCGCGCCCACCGGCTGGCGATTGCCGGTGCGTGAGGTGCGGCTGGCCGCTGGTGCCGGCTACGTCTACGCCATCTGCGGCGACATGCGCACCATGCCCGGCCTGGGCAGCACTCCGAACGCCCAGAACATCGACATCGACGCCGACGGCAACATCCTCGGGCTGTCATGATTGCCGGTAGGTCGCCCAAGCTCCAGCCCTAGGGTGCGCCGAGAAATATGCGCGGTAGCTATTTCTCGGCGTACCCCTAGCGCTCAGCCGGTGTTGCGCAGGCCGGCGGCCACGCCGTTGACGGCGAGTAGCAGCGCGCGCTGCAGGTGCGGGTCGGTGTCTCCGGCCCGCAACCGCGCCAGCATCGCCACCTGCAGGTAGGACACCGGGTCGAGGTAGGCGTCTCGCACGCTGAGCGTCCGGCGCAGAACGGGCTGCGAGTCGAGAAGTTCGCGTTCACCTGTGATGGACAGAACGGCCTCGACGGTCTTGGCGTACTCGGCCGAGATGGTGTCGAAGATGTGGTGCAGGTTGTCGTCCACCAGAGCATCGACGTAGTGCCGTGCCACGTCGAGTCGGGTCTTGGCCAGCATCATCTCGACATTGGAGATGAAGGTGCCGAAGAAGGCCCACTCCTGGTACATGGTGCGCAGCTCGTCACCGTAGCCGGCCGCGATAGCGGCCTCGATGCCGCTGCCGACGCCGTACCAACCGGGAACGATCTGCCGGGACTGCGTCCAGCCGAAGACCCAGGGAATCGCACGCAGGCCGCCGAGGCCGGCGCCCGAGTCGGGACGCTTCGACGGGCGCGAACCGAGCTTGAGTGCGCCCAGCTGGTCGACCGGCGTGGCCTGCCAGAAGTAGGCCGGTAGGTCGGGGTTCTCCACCAGGGCCCGGTACGACGTGAAAGCCGCATCGGAGACTGCTGACATGGCGTGGTCCCAGTGCGCCAGCTGTTCTGCACTCTGCCGCGACTTCAGATGCAGGGTGCTGGCCTCGAGCACGGCCGCAAGGGTCAGCTCGAGGTTCTCCCGCGCCAGGGCCGGCAGCGTGTACTTGTCCGAGATCACCTCGCCCTGCTCGGTCACCTTGATCTCGCCGCGCAAGGTGCCGAACGGCTGCGCCAGGATCGCCTCGTGTGTGGGGCCGCCGCCGCGCCCGACGGTGCCGCCGCGGCCGTGGAACAGGCGCAGCTTGATGCCATGCCGCGCTGCCACATCACGAAGCACGCGCTGGGCCCGGTGAATCTCCCACTGGCTCGTGGCGATGCCTGCGTCCTTGTTGGAGTCGGAGTAGCCGAGCATCACTTCCTGGGTGTTGCCGCGCAACCGCACGATCTCGCGATAAGAGGGGTCACTGAGCAGCGCGTCGAGAATGTCTCCGGCCGCACGAAGCTCGGCCACCGTCTCGAGGAGGGGCACGAAACCGATCGAGGCGTAGCCCTCCGTGACGTCGACCAGGCGCGCCTGCCGGGCGAGCACCACGGCCGCGAAGAGGTCGTCCGCGCCCTGGGTCATCGAGACGATGTACGACTCGACCACCTCCTCGCCGAACCTCTCCTGGGCCGTGCGGATGGCGCCGAACGTGTCGTAGGTGCGCCGGCCGGCCTCGTCGAGCGGGGGAGGGGTGGGAGCCAGCGGCCGACGGTTGGCCAACTCGGCCCGCAGCACCTCGGTGCGCTCGTCGCGGGTGAGGCTGGCGTAGGGGCGACGCTCGTCGAGCCGGTCGATGAGCTGGCCCACCGCGTGGTGGTGGGCGTCGGCGTGCTCGCGCACGTCCATGGTGGCCACGGCCAGCCCGAACACGCTCACGACCCGGATCAGGCTGGTGAGGCGTCCGTTGGCCATCAGCTCGCCCTGGTTGGCCACCAGGGAGTCGCGCACCAGGAGCAGATCGTGCAGCAGCGCCAGGCTGCCCACGTAGTCGTGCCCCTCGCGGTGCGGAAGGTTGTTCACGACTCGCGCTCGCGTGTTCATCAGCCGCAGTCGAATACAGCTCAGTTTCAACCGGTACGGCTCTTCGACGCTGACCCGGCGCACGTTCGGGTCGAGTTCGGTGAGGGTCGCCAGATCGGACTCGAGGTTCGCGGTGAGCTCGGGGCTGATCCGGCGCAGGCGCGACGACGTCGACAGCTCGGCCACCACGGCGTCGAGCAGCGAGACGAGGGCGTCGATGCCCAACAGGTGCTGGCGGGTCAACACCTCCAATGTGGTCTGCGGGCTCACGTTGGGGTTGCCGTCGCGGTCGCCGCCGATCCAGTTGCCGAGCGAGAGCGGGCGTGCCGTCGGCGGCAGATACGCGCCGTGCTGGGCGGCCTCGTTGGCCAGGTCGTTGAGCAGTTCGGGCACGGTGCCGGTCATCAGCGCGCCGGCGTAGAACAGCACGTTGCGCGCCTCGTCGACCACGGTGGGCTGGTCGACCCGCAGTTCGTCGGTCTGCCACAGGCCCTCGATGATCTCGGCGAGCCGGCGGTCTCTGGCGCGCTCCTGCCGTTCGGTCATCGTGGCGGGTTGGGCGAGTAGCGCATCGCCGATCTCGCGTAGTTGCGCGAGGGTGGTGCGGCGGCTGGCCTCAGTGGGATGAGCCGTGAAGACGGGACGCACCTGCAGCTTCGACAGGGCTGTGGTGAGCGCCGGGGCACCGGCCTCGTCAGCGATCTTGTCCACAGCCTGCGCGAGCCAGCCGGCGCCGTCGGGCCGGTCGTTGAAGGTTCGGATGCGAGCCACCTGCTCGGCGATGTTGGCGAGGTGGAAGAACGTGCGGTAGGCGCGGATCAGGTTGATGGCAGTCGGCAGGTCGGCCGTGTTGAGGCGTTTTGCCAGGTTCTGCTGCGCCTGGGTGTCGCCGGCCAGCGCCTCCTTGGCGTGACTGCGAATCTCTTCCACCTGGGTCACGAGGGCGGGGGACTCCTGCCGCGCCAGGGTTTCGCCGAGCAACTCGCCGAGTCGGCGGATATCGCGGCGCAGCCAGGCATCGCCGTAATCGTCCAGGGCGGGAAAGGCTGGGACGGTGTCAGTCACGAAATCTCCCGGGGCGGGTGGGCGGGGCCAGCGTGAGGGTGCACGGGCGAATGGTCAAGGACCGCGCTGTCCGGAGTTGCCAAGCCTACTGGCAGCCGGCGGGCGCATGTGCTGCCGATCGGCGCGAGTCACGTCACGCAGGCGGCGGGAGCTGTTGGACGGCGCAAACGGGTATGTCCGATTCCTTTCGTAAGCGGCCTGGACGTCGAGCTCTGGCGTAGCGTCCATGACGAAGGGGTCCGCCGTAATCGACAGGGATGTGGGGTCATGACTGCTGAGACCGCCGCACGCGCTGCTGCGGTCTGTTCGGGCCTGCTGGGTGCGCTTCTCGTCATTGCAGCTGCCCTCGGCCCGCTCATGTCAGGCATTGTCCGCTTCCACCTGTCCGAGGACGCGCTCATCCAGTACGTCGGCGGCGAGATCGTCACCCTCGTCCTGGCCGTCGTCCTGCTTGTTGCGGTTCCGGCGTGGTGGACAGGCGCGCCGTGGGCAGCCGCCGTCAGTGCCGGCGGCTGTGCCTACGTGGTGTACACGATGGCCACGGTCGTCGCCGGCCAGGACTACGACCGGTATCCCGGCAATGCCGAGAAGGCGTTTCTGCTGTATGCGGCGATCACCGCGACGGCGGTCGTTCTGCTCGTCCTGGCTGCTCGGTTACTCGTCGAGTCCGGCGGCCGTGGGGCGGTTCCGCGTCAGGCGACTGCTTGGCTCCTGCTCGGACTGGGAATCGTCTTCGCCCTGATCTGGATCGGACAGGCAGTCGGGCACTATCGGCAGGGCCCGAGCCAGGAGTACGAGTCGGCAACGGCGCTGTTCTGGCTCGTCAAGTATCTCGATCTCGGGGTGGTCATCCCGCTGCTGGTGATGATCGGTATCGGTCAGCGCGTCGGCTCGTCCGTGGTCGATGCCGCGGCCGTGGCGGCGCTCGGCTTTATGGCCTGGATGCTCGCCGCCCTCGTCGCGATGGCTGTCGAGATGGTCCGACGGGGCGCCCCTGGTGGCAGTTGGGTGCTCGTCGGGGCGTTCCTGGTGCTCCTCGCGCCGACCGCGCTGGTCTTGTCCCGTTGGTTGATGGAGCTCTTGCACCCGAAACTCCCGAGCTGAGAGCCAGGCGAGCGGAGCATCAAACTCACCAACCTCCGTGATCGCCGGCAACTTCGTGATCGGCGGGTCAGGTCGTCCGAAGGGTTTGCGGCTCAGGTTCTGTAGACCTCGCGGCGATGCCCGATGGTCACCACCACGACGAGCAAGACGCCGTCTTGGACGGTGTAGATGATTCGGTAGTCACCGACCCGCACCCGCAGCCCGGGGCGACCAGACAGCGCCTTGGCGCCGGGCGGACGAGGGTCGTGCGCCAAGAGAGCGATCGCTCCTTGAATGCGTCGCCGGCTGTGATGGTCGATCTTCCGCAGCGCCTGCACGGCAGCCGGACGCAACTCGATCAGGTAGATCATGCCCAGCCAAGATCGACCTTGACCTGGGCCCACGGGATGTTCGGACCTTCTTCTGCCATCGCTTGGTCGAACGCAGCGACGTCCTCCTGCTCCTCGAGTGCGTCGAGTAGTCGCTCGTACATTTCAGGGCTGATCAAGACTGCGGCCCGGTGTCCACGGCGTTCGATGAACACCGGACCGTCTCCGGAACGCTCGATTGCCTCGGCGAGGTGATTGCGCGCGTCAGCGACGCTCATCGTGACTGCCATGCAGACAATGTACAAGTTTGTCATCTAGATGTACATGATGGTCCTGAACTTTAGATCATCACGCACGCTCACCCAACGTCGCCCATGGGTGCGGGTTACGTTGCTGAGCAACAACCCAAGGGTTGGCGTCGCAAGCAGCAAAGGAGGCCGTCATGCGGATCGCAGTCGCAGGTGGAACAGGACTCGTGGGCAGTGAGGTGGTGTCGCAGTTGACGGCTGACGGTCACCAACCGGTGGTGCTGGCCCGTTCCGAGGGTGTTGACCTCGTCACCGGCACAGACCTGGCGCGGGCACTCGACGGTGTCGAGGCCATCATCGACACGACCTCGACGCCGGCCCGGAGCGCGGCCCAGGCCAAGGCCTTCTTCACCGCCGTGGCGGCCAACCTGCAGCGCACCGGGGCCGAACAGGGAGTGGGACGCATCGTGACGCTGTCGATCGTGGGTGCCAACCGCACACCGGGTAGGGGGCATGTGGCGGGCAAGCTTGCCCAGGAGGCCGTCACCAAAGCGGGGCCGGTGCCCAGCCGGATTCTGCGAGCGACCCAGTTCCACGATTTCGCCGGCCAGTATCTGAGCTGGATGAGCAAGGGTCCGTTCGTGGTATGCCCCATCCAGCCGGTGCAGACGGTGGCAGTGCCGACGGTGGTCCGGCAGTTGGTACGTCTGCTCACGGACGAGCAGAGCAGAGATGGTCAGATCGTTGAGGTGGCGGGCCCGCGCAAAGACACTCTGGCTTCACAGATTCGCCGCACCACACAGGCGCAGGGGCGTCGCATGCTCGTGGTGGAGGCCTGGCTGCCGGGTGCTACCGAGCGTGCGGTTCGCGCGGGCGCGTGCTTGCCGGGGCCTGCGGCAATCATCGACGGACCGACCTTCGAGGACTGGCTGGCGGCTCGCTGACGGGATCGTTATTCAGTGGCGCACGCCGATTCGGGTGCGTCACAATCATTTCGGCGGCAGGGAGCAGTCAGTCGGCGATAGCCGAATCTGGTTCTGCGCGTTTCGATCTCGTCCGCCCGCTGCTGCAAACAGCTCTCACATAAGGTAAGCGCCTTCGGGTGCCTGGGGTTCGAATCCCCATTGGCGGCGCCGCCGGAAACCGGGTGCGTCGTGGCTTTGCGCCCCGCGCCGGTCGGTACGACGGCCGACGGTCCGCCACGACACTACCCTCCGGCGGCGTCGTCCTGAGTGCCGGTGCGTAGTGATCGTCCATGTCACGAACCAGTCGGTTCCCGAACCCGTCGGCCGAAGGAGGTCGCCATGTCTGTCTTCCGCATCGTCGTGCCCGCGGGCACCTGCGTCGTTCGGTACCGGCACGGCGCCGTCGTCGCCGTGCTGCCCCCGGGCCGGCACCGCAGGGCCTGGCGTGGTGACGACATCCGTCTCGACCTGCGTCGCACGTGGATACAGGTTGCGCCGCAGGAGATTCCGTCGTCCGACGGAGTGCCGGTGAAGATGTCGGCGGCCGTCCAGGTCTCGGTGTCGGACCCGGTTGCCTACCTCGAGATCACCGACGACCCTCGCGCGGGTGTCTACCTGGCGACCCAGGTGGCGCTGCGCGAGGCTTTGGCGGGTCTGCCCGCCGCCGAACTCACCCAGCGTCGGATGGCGTTGCCGGGCGAGACGGTCGTGCACCAGGTGCGTTCGGTAGCTGCGGCGATCGGGGTCGACGTCCACCAGATCGTGGTGAAGGACATCATGCTGCCCGCGGAGGTGCGGGCTGCGGCGATGGAGTTGGCGACGTCGCGGCAGCGCGCCGCCGCGCAGCTGGAGGCGGCGCGAGCCGAGACCGCTGCGCTGCGGGCGCAGGCCAACACCGCAAAGCTGTTGGACGATCACCCGGCATTGGCGCAACTGAAACTGCTGCAGGCACTTCCGTTCGGCGCGAAAGTGGTGCTCTCGGTGGGTGGTGCAGCAGAGCCGTCTGAATGAGGGCTGGTCAGGAGTCGCTGAGGCCGCGGCGCGTGAGCAATGGCTCGACGATCGCGTCGCGGCCTCGCAAGCTGCGGAACGACTCCAGCGGGTCGCGAGAGCCGCCGACCGCGAGAATGCTCTCTCGGAACTCGGCTCCGTTGCTGCGGCTCAGTCCGCCGTTGGCGGTGAACCAGTCGACGGTGTCGGCATCTAGTACTTCTGACCAGATGTAGGAGTAGTAGGCGGCCGAATAGCCACCACCGAAGATATGCGAGAAGTAGGTGCTGCGGTAACGAGGTGGAATGGCGTCGACGGCGATTCCTCGCCGGGCCAGCGCCTCGGCCTCGAACCGTTGCACCTCAGTGGGCTTCAGGGCGCTGGCCGCCGTGGCGCTGAGCAGGTGCCATTCCTGGTCGAGCAGCGCCGCGCCGAGGTATTCCACGGTGGCAAAGGCTTGGCCATAGATCTGGGACTCCTGCAGTTTGGCCACCTGGTCGGCCGGTAGCGGCTCACCCGACTGGTAGTGCCGGGCATAGTGGCCGAGAACATTGCTGTCGAGCGCCCACATCTCGTTGACCTGGCTCGGGTACTCCACGAAGTCGCGGGGCACGGAGGTGCCGGAGAACCGCGGGTAGGTGACGTCGGAGAACAGGCCGTGCAGCACATGACCGAACTCGTGGAAGGCGGTGTTCACCTCGTCGAGGGTCATGAGTGCCGGCCCGCCAGGTGGCGGTTTGGGCACGTTGAGATTGATGACGATCACCGGGTGGTGGCCCAGTAGCGCGTTCTGCTGCACAAAGCTTGTCATCCATGCGCCGCCGCGCTTGGAGTCGCGCGCGAACCAGTCCGCCAGGAACAGCCCACGGGTCGATCCGTCGGCGTCGATCACGTCGTAGACCTCCACGTCGGGGTGGTAGGTCGGCAGGTCGTCACGGCGGGCGAACGAGACCCCGTACAGGGCGTTGGCCGCCCGGAACACGCCGTTGTCGACGACGCTGCGCAGCTCGAAGTAGGGCTTCATCGCTTCGGTGTCGACGCTGTATCGATCAGCGCGCACCTTGGACTGGTAGTAGGCCCAGTCCCAGGGCTGCAGCGCGCCCGGGTGTCCGTCCCCATGTAGTAGTTCGGTGAGCTCGGCTTCGTCGCGGGCCGCATTGCGCACCGCCGGGCCGACCAGGCTGTCGAGTAGTGCGTTGACGGCGTCGGTGGTCTTGGCCGTGGCGTCAGCTGCCACGTAGTCGGCGTGGCTCTGGTAGCCCAGCAGGGCTGCACGTTCGGCTCGCAGAGCGACGACCCGCACCACGATGTCGGAGGTGTCGTTGTCGTTGCCGCGGGAGTTGCGCTGTAGCGACGTCTCGAAGAGCTGCTGCCGGACGGCGCGATTGGTCAGGGCGGCCAGGTCGGGCTGACCCGTGGGCAGCACGACAGTGAGCAGGTAGCCCTCCAGCTCCCGGGCCTTGGCCGCTTCGCGCGCCGACGCGATGCGGGCGGGCGACAGGCCGTCAAGGTCGGCCTCATCGGCCACCAGCAACGCCGAATCGGCGGCCTCAGCGAGCAATCTCCTGGTGAAATCCGCTTCGAGAGTGGAGAGTTGCTCATTCAGCTGACGCAGCCGTGCCTTGTCGATCTCGTTCAGTCCGGCTCCGCTGCGGACGAAATCGGTGTGATAACGCTGCACGAGGTAGCGCTGCTCCGACGTGAGCATGGCCAGGCCGTCGAGGTCGGCGGCCAGCGAGGTGATGCGCTCGAAGAGCCGCGGGTCGAGCGAGATCGCGTCAGCGTGTGCGGCCAGCTTGGGGGAGACAAGCGTCTGCACCTCGCGCAGCGCATCGTCGCTGTGACTGCCCAGGACAGCGAAGAACGTCATCGACACCCGGCTCAACAGCTGGCCGCTCCGTTCCAACGCCTCGACGGTGTTGGCGAAGGTGGCCGGTTCGCTGGCAGCGGCCACCTGCTCGACCTCCGCGAGCTGCTCCGCCATGGCGGCCTCGAAGGCCGGCAGGTAGTGCTCGGTGCGGATCTGAGCAAAGGGCGGCAACTCGAACGGCAGGTCGCTGGGCGCGGCGAACGGGTTGCCAGTCAGGTTCGGAGTCGTCATTGCGACCACGATGCCAGATGCGGACAGTCGAGGGCCTGGGGGTGGGTATTGCGTGGTGCCCGGTGGATGCTGTTTCCGCGGTTGGCAGTTGCGGCGTTTGTGGGGTGCCGATCGCGGGAGATGGGACGCGTCTGGCGGTACCTAGTGCCGTTCGCCGGCGCTTGCGAGGTCTCCGGGGTGTCAGCCGCGGGAAATGGCACGCACCTGGCACCACCCAACCCTGCTGCTGTCCCTTTGCCCCCGCGGCCGTCGGCGGCCTCATGCGCGGATAGAAGTCAAGCGATGCCAGGTGCATGCTGTTTGCGCATCTGGCACAAACGGGACTGTCATACGCACCAGTCAGAAGGCTGCCTAGTCGATCCATCGGGCCGGGTGGGCGAGCACTGACGTCAACTCCTGCATTGCGCTGCCTGTCGCACCGGGGGCGAGGTCTGTGGCCGCCGAAGCGATGATGGGGCTCACCCAGCGAGCGGACAGGACGCGCTGCCGAAGCCGCTGTTGGAGGCCGGGCCGCAGCAGGTCGGCGATCTGGCCGAGGTGGCCGCCGAGAATGACGACGGGGATGTCAAGGATGTTGATGGCGCCGGCCAAGGCCACGCCCAGGGCATCCGTGGCCCTGGTGACGGCGGCGCTCGCCTGCGGGTCACCGGCCAGTGCCCGCTGGGCGAGCTCGTCGGGGCTCGAGGTCGTGGAAAGACCTGCAGCCGTGAGGATTGCGTGCTTGCCGGCGTACCGCTCCAGGCAGCCCGTGGACCCGCACGGACACGGCGGACCGTCCGGGTCGACGCAAACGTGGCCGATCTCGCCGGCCCAGCCGTGCCGGCCCGTCATCACCTGACCGTCGACGACGGCCGCGCCGCCGATGCCGATCTCACCGGAGAGGTAGATGAAGTCCGAGAGGTCGCTGGGCCGTCCGGGGGAGACCTCGGCCACGGTCAGGGCCGCCAGGTCTGCCTCGTTGCCGATGCGCAGTGGCAGTCCCGCGAGCGCCGGAAGATCGAGCAGCCGGACGGCGTCGAGGTCTGACCAGCCGAGGTTGGGAGCCAACAGCAGGCGGCCGCTCGCGGTCGAGACGATGCCGGGCAGCGCCAAGCCTGCGCCGACGAGACGGGTGCCGCCAGGAAGCTGGGCGAGGACCTGGTCGGCGAGTTGCTCGAGCCGCGACATCGTCGGGCCGGGCACGCAGCCGACGAAGTCGTCGTAGACGAGGTGCTCGGCTACGACCTGGCCGCGCAGGTTGACGACTCGGGCGGCCAGGTAGCTCGCATTGACCTGCAGCCCCAAGGCTGCCAGCCCGGTTCCGGCCACCAGGGGAATGGCCGGTCGTCCGGGCCCGGTGACGGACGAGGGCTCGAGTTCGGCCAACACCCCTCCGGCGACGAGGTCGTCGACCAGACGCGAGGCCGTGGACCTCGTCATGGAGGTGCGGGCGGCCACGCCGGCGCGCGACAGCGGGCCAGGTGCGGCGCAGACAGTCCGAGCGACGAGGGCGAGATTGCTCTCGCGCAGGGTCGACTGACGTGCGCCCGAGGTCCGGCCGGAGCGCCGGTCGCCGGGCAGCACGGCTCGGTGGTTCGTCATCGTCGGGGACTCATCGGCACCCCTTGACTCTACCCAGTCCGGTCAATATGTTGTACCGAGCAACAAATATTCGAAGGAGAATTGCTGTGGTTCGTCAGCCCACCTCTGAAGACAAATTCTCGTTCGGCCTCTGGACGGTGGGCTGGACGGGAATCGACCCGTTCGGTTGGGCCAGCCGTCCGGCCTTGAAGCCGTGGGAGTACGCCGACAGGCTTGCCGAACTCGGGGCGTGGGGCGTCACGTTCCACGACAACGACGTATTCCCGTTCGACGCCGACGAAGCCACCAAAGAGAAGATCGTCGCCCGCTTCAAGCAGGCCACCGACACCGCCGGCCTGGTGATCGAGATGGTCACCACCAACACGTTCACCCACCCGGTATTCAAGGATGGCGCCCTGACCTCCAACGACCGCGGTGTGCGGCGCTTCGCCCTACGCAAAGTGCTGCGCGCGGTAGACCTGGCGGCGCAGCTGGGTGCCAGCACCTTCGTCATGTGGGGTGGGCGCGAGGGCGCTGAGTACGACGGGTCCAAGGACGTCTACGCCGCAATGGAACGCTACAAAGAGGGCGTCGACACGGTGGCGGCCTACATCAAAGCCCAGCGGTACGGTCTGCGAATCGCGTTGGAGCCCAAACCGAATGAGCCACGCGGCGACATCTTCCTGCCCACCGTGGGGCACGCGCTGGCTCTGATCGCCGAACTGGAGAACAGTGACATCGTGGGGCTGAACCCGGAGACCGGCCACGAGCAGATGGCCGGCCTCAACTACAACCACGGCCTGGGCCAGGCGTTGTGGAGCGGCAAGCTCTTTCACCTCGATCTCAACGGCCAACGCGGGTTGAAGTACGACCAGGATCTTGTCTTCGGCCACGGCGACCTCACCTCGGCCTTCTTCACCGTCGATCTGCTCGAGAACGGCTTTCCCGGCTACCCCGAAGGCCCCCGCTACACCGGTCCGCGTCATTTCGACTACAAGCCCTCCCGCACCGAGTACCTGGACGGGGTCTGGGAGTCGGCGAGCGCCTGCATGGCCACGTACATCCTGCTCGCCGACAAGGCCCGCGCGTTCCGTGCCGATGCCCGGGTACACGAGGCGATGACGTACGCCGGAGTGCTCGATCTCGCCCAGCCCACGCTCGGCCAAGGTGAGACACTCGACGAGTTCCTTGTCACCGACGACGGCTTCGATCCTGCCCGCACGGCCGAACGCGACTACGGCTTCGTCAAGCTGCAACAACTGGCGATTGAGCACCTCATCGGCTGAGCGGTAGGGAGCTTCGTCATGACCCTGGTCGCGGGCATCGACTCATCCACCCAGTCATGCAAGGTCGTTGTCTGCGACGCCCGCACGGGGCGCGTGGTGCGCCAAGGGGCAGCGTCGCACCCGAACGGCACCGAGATCGACCCTCGACACTGGTGGGATGCCCTGAACCAGGCCATCGGCGAGGCCGGGGGACTGGCGGACGTCGAGGCGCTGTCGGTCGGGGGGCAGCAGCATGGCCTGGTCTGCCTCGACAGCGCGGGCGAGGTCGTGCGCCCGGCACTGTTGTGGAACGACACTCGATCCGCCCAGGCGGCCGACGACCTGATCCGCGAGCTCGGCGAGGGCGACCCGGCCGCGGGCGCCGCACGCTGGGCGCAAGCGATCGGTTCGGTGCCGGTCGCCGCGCTGACGGTGGCCAAACTGCGGTGGCTGGCCGACCACGAGCCCGAGTCGGCACGGCAGCTGTCGGCCGTGGCGTTGCCGCACGACTGGTTGACCTGGCGGCTCCTCGGCACCGCCTCGTTGGACTGCCTGGTCACGGACCGCTCCGATGCCTCCGGCACGGGTTACTTCGACTCCACGACCGGAAGGTATCGCCGGGACCTGCTGGCCTTGGCCCTACGACTGGACGAGCGAGCCGTGAGCCGGATCCAGCTGCCTCGTGTTCTGGCTCCCGGTGAACGGGCCGGTGACGTCGCGCTGGCGTCGTCCCGGCTACGGATCGGTCCCGGCTGCGGCGACAACGCCGGTGCAGCCCTCGGCCTCGGCCTGGCTGTCGGCGACACTTCGGTCTCGCTCGGCACGTCGGGTGTGGTCGCAACCGTGTCGGCCACCCCCACCTCGGACGCCACCGGATTGGTGGCGGGCTTCGCCGACGCGACCGGCAACTATTTACCGCTCGCTTGCACGCTCAACGCATCCCGGGTGCTTGATGCGATTGCCCGCGTGCTCGGCGTCGACCACGAAGGTCTCAGCGACCTCGCGCTCGCCGCCGAGCCCGGCGCCGGAGGTCTGGTGCACGTGCCGTATCTGGAGGGCGAGCGCACTCCGAACCTGCCCGACGCCACCGGGCAGTTGCACGGTATGACACTCGCCAACCTGACCAGGGAGAACCTCGCCCGAGCCGCAGTCGAGGGGGTGTTGTGCCTGATGGCCGACGGGATCGAGGCGATCCGCCGGCAGGGTGTCGTCGTAGGCCGCGTCACCTTGGTGGGCGGTGGTGCCCGGTCACGCGCCGTTCGGGCGGTGGCGCCTACCGTCTTCGGCGTGCCGGTGGATATCCCACCGCCAAGGGAGTACGTGGCCCTCGGCGCGGCTCGCCAGGCGGCCTGGGTCTTGTCCGAGCAGACGGAACCACCGCAATGGCCGGACCCGGGGCGGCAGACCTTCATCGCAGAACCCGCACACCAGGTCGTGAGCCGCTACCGGGAAGCGGCCCGGCAGGTGGCCGACTGGCCGAGGGTCTCGGCACGTCAGGAGACAACGATTTGAAGGTTAGGTTGCTGCGCCCACGTAGCGCAATCTCGACTACATGGGCGGAGCTGGGGGGGTAATGCTTGTGCTCACAAATGGGTGCAGAGTGCCTCTGCATGTAGTTGAGATTGCGCTACCTTCACCAGGGCGTGTCCGTCAATCGCCCGAACACTTAACGGACACGCCTCTATGGCGTCACGCCAGATCGCCGCCAAAACCATTCCGTCGCCGTCGGCTCCTGGCGACGAGCGCGCCCACCACCACGAGCAACAGCACCACCACGACGGCAACGCCGATGACCAGTGGGCGGCTGTCGGAAGTGGTGCTGGCCGGGCGAGGCGCCGGCGTCGTGGTCGGTACCTGCTCGTGGGCGGAACCGTTCTGCACAGTGAAGGCGAAGTTTCCGGAGATCGGGTGTCCGTCCGCCGATGTCGCCCGCCACAGAACCGTGTAGCGTCCGGCCGCACCGGCGCTGCCCAGGCCCTGGTGCACGGTGTTGTCGATCAGAGTCGCCTTGCCGACCTGCACCTGCTTGCCGTCCGGATCGGTGACGACCATCCCGGTGCCGAAGGCCAGGGCGGGTTGGTCGAAGGTCAGCACCACCTCGCTCGGCAGGGTGGCGACGCTGGCTCCGTCGGCGGGCGACGTGCCCCGCAAGACGTCGTGCGCCTGGGCGGGCGAAGCGTTCGCCAGGGTAAGTCCGGCGGCTCCCAGGACGCACGTCCCGAGCACCATCAGCATGGCCGTCAGTCGGCCGAGGTGCAGCCGTTGGACCGCCGCTCGGCGGGCGCTCGGACAGGTCATCTTGGGGCCTTTTCGCCGGTCGCGCGCCGTCGCCCAGTCAGCGACACGACGAGAGCGGCGACACCCGCCAGCAGACCCAGACCACCGAGGACACGCGCGAGGTCATCGGAGGACCCGGCAGTTGTCTGGCCGGTGCCCGGCGCCGGCGATGCGGCGGTGACCACGAACTGCGGCGTCGGGTGCTCCGGCTCCGTGCCGGATTTCGGCGTCGGTTGGTCCCAGGTCACCACGCTGCCGTCGGAATAGGTCTGCGTCGTGGGCAACGTGATCGTGCCAGGGCCCGGCAACGGACCGACCGAGATCGAGAACTCCTGGTACTGGCCGGGGCCGATCTGAGTGCCCGGGGCAGCAGTCCAGGTCACCGTCCGAACCGCTGTCGTGATCGTGGTTCCGTCTACCACTGTGGGTTTGGGCAGGGGCGCCGATGTGAGGCTGGCGGTCCAGCCGGGCACCGGTTTGACGCTGACGGACAGGAACGGCTTGGCCGTGGGCAGGCTCACCGTCACCCCTACTGTCCCCGCGGTGTCCGACTCGTTGGGCACGCGGAAGGTCAAGGCACTGAAGGACCCTGCGACGGTGGAGTCGGGGAGCACGTGCACATGCGCGCTCGCGGAGACTGCGGTCAACAGGCACAACAGGACGGCCGCCGGGGCGGCCAGGAGGAACTGGAGCAGACGACGGCCAGAGCTGTGCCCCGACGACCGTCCGACGCCCAAGGGGGTGGATGCGATTGACGTAATCATGAAGTCCTAACTCGTAGTAAGGCCCCTGCGTTGAGCGGCAGCGCGCGTACGCGCATCGGCAGGCTCGACGACGATTTCCGGGCCGGGATCGGCAATGCCGCAGCTCCCGTCGTACGGCGGGTCTGCGGGAAGTTCTGTGGTTCAGAGCAGGGCAGCGCCGGCCCGTGGTGGGCCCCGGGGCGCCGCGGGCTGCCACCCACGGCCTGCGAGTTGGAGCAGGGGGTTGCAGACCCAGCCGGTTGATTCGACGGCCGTCAGCTCGGGGGCCGGCTCGGCTTTGCTGATCAGCCTCGAGACCACCCGCCACAGCCAGCTCTCGCCGCGCGCGAGCAGCCACACGGTGGCCACGGTGGCGGCGGCGTGCGCCACAATCATCGACAGGCTGGGCATCATCATGTGTGGGCCCATGGACGCGGCCATCCCAGCGCAGGCACTCAGTGCGGCGGCCTGGAGATGTGCGGCATGGTCAGAGCCGAGCATGGTGGCGGTGGGGGAGCAGCCGACCCGGGCGCCCATGCTCGCGAACACGGTATGCAGCAGGACCTGTTGCAGACCCACGATTGCCAGCAGACCCCAGAACCGGCAGCGGCGCCGGGTCAGCACGATCGCGATCGGGCCGAGAATCGATGCGGCCAGCGCGACGGCCACCGGCGCGGGTACTCCACCGCCCCCGATGGCATGCGCCCCCACAGCGAGGATGAGGGATGACGCGAGGAGGGCGCAGGCGCGCAGCATCCGGGCGGCACCCTTTACTGGGCGTTGCCAGTCGCCGGCATCTGGCTGCACCGAGCCAGTATCCCGGTCGACGTGGCTCGTGCTACGTCGGGTCGTGGATTGTCAGTCAGCTGCGCTGGCCAACGTGTGCTGTGGCGATTCTTTCGGTCGATCGAGCCGGCAAGACGTCGACGTGTGCGACTTACGGGTTTGCGGGCGCCCATCACGGGTATACCACCCATTGGACCGGCGATCTCCGGCCCGCAACAGCAGCGACTCGACCCGGGAGAACCATCATGGGAATGCAGGAGAAGGCGCGCAGCATGGCGGAGCAGGTGAAGGGCAAGGCCAAGGAAGCGGCCGGCAAGGCGACCAACGATGAGCAGCTCGAAGCCGAAGGCAAGAAGGACCAAGGGGTCGGCGACCTGCGTGAGGCCAAAGAGAATGTCAAGGATGCCCTGACCGACTGAGGCTCCACGGGCAAGCCGACGGACGGCGTGAGCGTGCGACCGGCTCCGCAGCTGCGAGAGCCGGTCTCACTGCTCACGTCACGGGTCTTCGCCGGTCTCGATGATCCTGGCCGCCAGATCGCGCAGTTTGATGTTGCGGTCCTGGGAAAGTTGCTTCAGCAAACTGAAGGCGGCTTTGGTGGTCACCCGGTGACGTTCGACGATGATGCCCACGGCCTGGCCGACGAGTTCGTGGCTCTCCAACGCCCGCTTGAAGTGATATTGGCTTTCGGCGGCCTTCTGCGCCGCTGTGACTCGGGCGACCGCAAGGCAGAAGGACTGCATCATGAGATCTCCGACGATCTGTTCGTCCGCAGAGATCGGCCTGGGGCGACCGAACTCCACCCACACCCTGATCTCCTCGGGACGATGGTCAGGCACGAGCAAGAGACCGGGCATGGCCTCCATGCCGTTGTCAGCCCCTGCTTCCTTGGGTCCACCCACTCCGAGGAGGGCATCGCGCAGGGAATGGCTGACCTGGTGAAGCGAGGTGGGGCCGGCGCTGGTGAACGCGGTCGGTTCCGTGCCGATCCGCGTGAGCAGCGTGCATTCACCCCCGAATAGTTCGGCGAACCCCGTCATGGCGACGCCGATGACTTGGCTGAGGTCGTCGGCAGTGACGAACTCGGAGGAGAGCTGCGCGGCCGTCCGCCGCCGCTCGAGGGTCTGGTGCTCTCTCGTGACGTCGCGCAGCATGTGGACGACGACCGGTGGTCTGCCCGCGACACCCTCGACCCGGTGCCGGGTAACGGCCACCCAGAGGGTGTCCCCGTCGTTGGTGGGCAGGGCCACATCTCTCGGACCCGCGTGGGCCACCGTGCTGGGAACGGCCTCCGGCCGCTCGCCGAACAGGCGTATGTAGGCGTCGTTCGCCTCCAGGACGCGGCCCGACTCCTCGGCGATGAGCAGCGGATCGCGGTACGACCCGGTGATGGCCCGTCGCCACGCGGCATCGCGTAGTCGAGAGCGCGCACGCTCAAGGTTCGACAACAGCCGTGCCCGCAGTTCGCGGACGGAGACTGGCTTGACGAGGTAGTCGTCTGCGCCGATGTCGAGGCCTTCTTCGGTGGCCTGCTCACTGGCGCGCGCCGAGAGCAGGACCATCGGCAGGTCGGTGAGGTCGGGATCGGCGCGGATCTCCCGTACCAGCTGGAGGCCGTCCACCTCGGGCATCATGGCGTCGGCCAGGACGATGTCCGGGTGCTCCTTGCGGATGCGCACCAGAGCGGCCGCCCCGCCGGAGGCCAGAATGACCCGGAACCGGCCTCCTAGAGCGTCGGCGAGATAGCGCCGCATGTCACTGTTGTCGTCGACGACGAGCAGGGTCGGCGCCGGCGACTCGGCGGCAGCGTCGATCACGGCCGGACCCTCGGCGGACGGTGCCTCGGCATCGGCCCACCCCTCGATCTCGGCGAGGAAGGAGTCTGCCCGTCTGGGTGTGATCGACGGCAAGCGTCCGCCCTCGATCGCGGGACCGGCCACCGGCAGCCGGACGGTGAACCGCGAACCCACACCGAGCCGCGACGAGACGGTCACACCACCTCCCTGCAGGGCGGCCAATTCCTTGACCATGGCGAGACCGATGCCGGCTCCTTCGCGCGAGCGGGCCCACGACTGGGGTGGAAGACGTTCGAAGCGCGCGAAGATCCGCTCCTGGTCTTCGGCTGCAATCCCTGTGCCGGTGTCGGTGACCGTCACCTCGAACGTGCTGTCGGCGCCAGTACTCAGCTGGACCGTGACGCCTCCCGACTGGGTGTACTTCAGGGCGTTGGTCAGCAGGTTGAGCACGATCCGCTCGTACATGTCCCGGTCGAGGGTCACGTCCAGTCTCGGACATCCCCACTCGGTAGTGAGTTCGAGCCCGGCGCGAGCGAAGACGGGTGCGAACCCCGCGGCCAGACCCTGCATGGCCTGGACGACATCGAAGGTGTGCGGGTGCGGCGAGACTCCATGCACCTCGATGCGCGAGAAGTCAAGCATGGCGTCTACCAGGCGCTTGAGGCGACTGGCATTGCGCTGGACGATGCCGAGGCGAGCGCGGTGCTCCGCAGACAGGTTGCGATCCATGAGGACCTGCTCGATGGGACCCTCGAGCAGGGTCAAAGGGGTGCGGAACTCGTGGCTGACATTGGTGAAGAACAGGCTCTTGGCCTCAGCGAGCTCGCGCAGCGCAGCTGTCCGACGGCGCTCCTCCTCCCGGTCCCACAGTGAGATGAGCGCAGTGTGCAGGTGCGTGACGCAGCCCTCGGCGTAGGCGCGCAGGCCGGCATCCCACCTTTGCTGGCCGGACTTGCCGAGTACGAGGACGACGTGCTGCCCGGTGGGAGCACACGCGATGGGCAGCCCGTACAGGCCCACCTGCCGAGGCGCGCTGGAATCCTGCGTGCTGGAGCCGTGCGGGCGAGGCCAGTAGTGGGGGCGACCGTCCTCGGCGACGACTCTGACAAGTCGCTCCACCTCTGTCGCGAGCGACTCGGGGAAGGTCTCAACGGCCGGGTCCATGCCGGCGAACCGGAGCGAACTGTCTTCCGCTACCTCCACGACCGCGACCATCAGGTGCTCGGCTTGATTGCGCTGCAACGCGGCTCGGGCGCGCATTGCCAGGTCGTCGACGTCGGAGATGCCCGTGCACAATGCCGCGAGCTCGGACAATGTCTCCCACCGTCGTTCGGACAACACCCGATCGGTCGTCTCCTCGCCGACGCAGAAGACCCCCTGCACCGAGCCGGATGCATCAGAGATCGGGCTGTAGGAGAAGGTGAAGTAGCCCTCCTCGAGGTAGCCGTTGCGCTCCACAGGCAGCCGCAGGTCGTCGGAGCGTGTTGCTAACCCGGACTCCAGAACACCCTCGAGCATCGGGCCGATGAACGGCCAGCTCTCGGGCCAGATGGCCGAGGTCGGAGCGCCGAGGGCCGACTCACGTTTGGACCGGTCGAGAATCGGCTGGTAGGTGTCGTTGTAGAGGATGACGAGTTCGGGTCCCCAGCAGATCATCATGGGGAACTTGGACGTCAGACAAATGTTCGTGGCGGTTCGTAGTGTTTCCGGCCACTGCGTGATGGGGCCGAGCGGCGTGGCCGACCAGTCTTTGCGGAGAACTCGTCCAGCCATGTCTCCGCCCAGGCGCGACAGCCACGCCACATCCACCGGTGGCACGCTCGCCGCCCGGCGAGTCGGCGCCACGTCCTCATCTGTTCCGCTGTAAGGGACCACGGCACCTCCGACGTCTACCCTGACCAGGCCTCGCGCGCGACATTGCTGGACCGCCTGTTTGGGCACATGTTATGGCTTCAGGCAGCGACCTGCACGACGACGAGAATTCGGACATCCGGAAATTTGTTCGGCACGCGAGTGCGGCCCAGCGCCAAGCTCCGGGGTGACGTCAAGCCGCCGTCGTGACGGTTCCGCCGGCGGCCCGCAGCTCCGGGGCAGACGAATCCTCCGACCCGTTCACCGTCTCTGCAGCAACCTCGAACTCTGCGCGCAGGGTGGCCAGGACCGAACAGAGCAACCGGGACACCTGCATCTGGCTGACGCCGATGGCCTGCCCGATCTCGCGTTGAGTGCGCTCCTCTACGAATCGCATCCGAACGATACGCCGTTGCCGGGGCGTGAGCTTTCGTAGGGCCCGGCCCAAGACGTCACGGTTCTCGATGACTTCGAAGGCATCGAACGGGTCGGGGATCTGGTGACTGGGTGCGTCGTCGGATGGCGCGTCCAAGGAGTGGAAGGCGAAAGCGGCAGACGCGCGACGCGTGGCATCGACCTCATGCCGGGAGATGCCGAGCGATTCAGCGATCTCCGTGTCTACGGGTTGCCGTCCCAGTCGCTGGCCAAGGCGTTCGGTCTCGATCACCGTGGCTGCGCGTAGTTCTTGCAGGCGGCGTGGGGGCCGGACGGCCCAGCCGGTATCCCTGAAGTGACGCTTGATCTCGCCACTCATGGTGAGGGTGGCAAACGCAGCGAAGTCGTGCCCCACCCCGGGGCGATACCTGCGAACGGCCTTGACCAAGCCCATTCGGGCTACCTGGACGAGGTCATCGTCGGGGATGCCTCGGTTCCGGTATCGCCGCGCGGTGCTCTCCGCGAGATCGAGCAGGCGCACGGCGACCTCGTTCTCCACGGCGCGGCGCCGGCACGGATCGCTGCACAACGAAATCTCGTGAAGGAGCCGATTAACCTCGGGGCGAGCGTGGCTCTCGCGCTGGTGCAAAGTGACTGGTTGCGCCGACATGACTACTCCCGTTGTATGCCGTGAAACCCGGCAACGGGTTCGGCCCGTTCCACGGCTCTTCCAGCCCACCACGGGCGTGATCGTTGCGAAAGCCGAAAAACGCAGTCTCTGTACAGCGCGAAACGCAGGGCGCAAGTTGGGTTTATCGCCGTTTTCGGATACGTGCCGTTTCGGAGCGACGAGAGTAGGCTTAGATCGTAAGGTGAAGGCAGCACCGCCAAGTCCAACCACGGGCCCGGTGGCTGTGCAGGATTCGATCGGACCTTTGAATGTCCACCACCTCTCCTGTCGTGCTGGCCGAGCAGCGGGTGGCCGCCGACTTTGCATCGTCCGTTCCACGGCATGGTCGCCTGGCGGCGGGGTCCCTGCGCTGGCCTGCCACCCGTCGCCGTCGGCGCCCGCCCGCGGATCGGCTGGTCCTGTTGAGGTTGTCGACGGGAAGCCTGGAGCGGAACTGCCTTGATGACCACGTCACCGCGACTGCGGGCGATGTGTTCCTGGTCGCCTATCCAGGTCTGGCCTATAGCCTCCGCAGCTCCTGCGGCGCGGCCGGTGACGTCGTCATTCTGGATCACCCCCGGCGCAGCGTCACCTCGCTCACTCCGACGACCGCCAGCGATGCCCAACTGTGCCGCGATGTCATCGACTACGTCGTCCACGGAGTCTTTGCCAATCCGGTGGCTTCAGCCGACTCGCTCACCGTCCGCGACGCGTCGCGCTTGGTGGAACGATGCCTCGACACCGCTTTCGGAGCCGAACGTCTCACCGACTCCAACAGCACGTTGTCGCTGGCCTTGGACTACCTGGAAGACCATCTCGGGGATGACCTCACCGTGGCCGACATCGCCGGTGCCTGCAATCTGTCCGTGCGGGGTCTTCAGACCCTGTTCCGCAACCGGCTGGGCACCACGCCGATGGCTTGTCTCCGGGAGGCGCGACTCCGGCGGGTCCACGAGGAGCTTCGCGCCAGCGACAGTGCCGCGACGGTATCCGCTGTCGCGGCGTGCTGGGGCCTGAGCCACTACGGACGGTTCGCGGCGGCCTATCGCGAGCGATACGGAGAGTCGCCCCAGGAGACTCTCGTGCGCAGCGGGCCAGGTGCGGAACAGCTGATCGAGGTCGACGGCTCAGGAGCAGGCTGGGACGTACAGGACTCGGACGTGTGGCCGGGTGATTGAGGACGCCGCAGCCGGGTATGAACGGGATGTCCGCCTCGAAGGGCCCGTCCTTCGGGACCGCAACGAAGGGAGTTTCGGCATGGCCAAGCGTGATCCAGGACCGAGCATCAAAGACAAAGACATGTATGAGTCGCTTCGCGAGGACGGAGCCTCGAAGGAGAAGGCTGCCCGGATCTCGAACGCAGCCGCTGCCTCGTCGCGGCAGGATGTGGGACGCCGCGGCGGCAAAGCCGAGGACTACGACGAACGAACCGTGGAGCAGCTTCGCCACCGGGCCAAGGAACTCGGCATCGAAGGCCGTTCCCGGATGACGAAGAGCGAACTCATCAAGGCGCTCCGCAACCACTGAGGTCACGACAAGCACTGAGGTCACGACAAGCGCTGAGGTCACGACAAGCACTGAGGTCACGACCACCTCGCACGGGCACCGGCCATCCCGGTGCTCGTGCGTCAGGTTTGCCGCGAGGAACATGGTGCGAAAAGCGCCGGCGTCACTACTACTACTACTACTACTACTACGTGGGAGTGGACACGTCCGTGAACATCGTCCGGGCAGCGGCGAGTTGTTCGACGAACGGGGCAGAGCCGAACGTACTGGCAACTCGAGGAACGCGCTCGAGCGCGGCCAGCATTCGCTCGAAGTCCTCGGCGGTGGCCTTGGGGGCGAGCTTTGGCAATTCCTGGTGCTCCTCGGCCTCCGCGTGCGCAATGACGGAGGTGCTCAGCTTGGTGAAGGCCGCCATAAAGCTGTCGGCATCGGGCCCGAGTTTCTCCAGCCGGGTGATGACAGCTCCTGCATCGTCCTCCTCCTTCAACCGTTCATCGACGACGGAGGCGCCGGCCGAGGCCAGATCCTTTGTGGCGGTCGCATGGATGCATTCCTCCTCCGCTGCCTCATGCGCAGCGAGAAATTGCACGAACTCCGTGAACAAGGCGTCTCGATGCCCTTGGGAGCCGTCAATGATCTGTTGCATGAGATCTTTGATGTGCTGGTGCTGTTCGGTCAGAACGCGCTCGACGTCCTGCATCGTGGCCTTGGTCATGACACCTTTCCTTCCTGCTCGATGGTTGTCGTCAGGTCTCCGTCAGGTACCCGTCGCGGAGGGATATATGCATCCGGATCGTTCCCTTTCCTCGGACGAGCTCGCGAAGTTGCCTACCACGGCACCCTTCCTGTCATCGCCGGGAGAACTCGAGGCTGAGCCCCTCCGTGTCGCCGCATGACACCCGACTCGGCACCAGCACATTCCGTAGCGGTTGCCGGTCGGCTGAGTCGCCATACCATTGCTGGAGAGGGTTCTTCACCTGGAGAAGCGGCCACCGATCGATCGTCGGGGCGGCGATGTCCGCTGGTGGTTGACCCCCTGCATGCCGAGGTCGATCGCCATCGCATGCAGGCGAAGTGAAGAGAGTTGAGTCGTGTGGTCGCTGAGACGAAGCAGGGCGGGCCCGATTCCGCCGATGATTCCAAGGGTTCCCCGCGCCGGAATCCTATTGTGCGATTTCTGCGGATTCTCGGCCCGGGGCTGGTGACGGGCGCGGCCGATGACGATCCGTCAGGCATCGCGACGTACGCGCAAGTCGGCGCCACCTATTCGAATGGAATGCTGTGGACCGTTCCGCTGACGTTGCCGATGATGATGGCCGCCCAGGAGATCACCGATCGAATGGCGCTGGCTACCGGGGATAGTCTCGGCACACTGATCCGGCGCAAGTTCACTCGCAGGTCCAGCATCGCGATCGGCGTGCTGCTGGCTGCTTTGATCGTGGCGAACGCTCTGAACCTTTCTGCCGACTTGATGGCGATCGGCCAGGGGATGCAGTTGTTGCATGCGGGGCCCGCTGCGCTGTGGAGTGCGATCGCAGGCGTGGCCATCGCGGTGTCTACCGCCATCGGCTCGTTCGAGATGATCGTCCGCATCTTCAAGTGGCTATGTCTTGTGCTTCTGGTCTATGTCGCGGTGCTCTTCGTCAGCCACGTCGACTGGGCCGATATCGCATCGGGGATCGTCGGGTTGCAGCTCCGGTTCACCCCGGCGTACTTGGGTCTTGTGGTCGCTGTGCTTGGTACCACGGTGTCCCCCTACATGTTCTTCTGGCAATCCTCCCAACGGATAGAAGAGCTCCGCGACGAGGACCTTGACGGCGCACGCGCGGCGCCGCTCGCGGATCGAACGAACCTGCAGGCCCGCCGCCACCTCCGCAACGGACGTGTCGACGTGTTCACCGGGATGGTGCTCTCGGTGCTGATCATGTTCGCGATCATCGCGGCCACCGCCGCGACCCTCGGTGCACGCCACGAGACGGTCACGAGCGCTGCCGAGGCGGCTCAGGCGTTGGAGCCAATCGCCGGCACCTACGCGGGTGCGTTGTTCGCCATCGGGTTCATCGGGTCGGGCATCATCGCCGTGCCGATCCTGGCCGCGTCGGGTGCCACGGGGATGGCGGGCCTGCTGAACAAGGACTGGGGTCTGGAGCGATCCCTGCGCAAGGCACCCCTCTTCTACGCACTGTTCGGCGTTGGGATGGTCGCGGGAACGATTCTCAGCGTGTTCGTCCACAATCCGATCCAGCTGTTGGTCCTGTCCGCGGTCGTCAACGGCATCGCCGCCGGGCCGTTTCTCATCGTGGTCATGCTGATCTCCGGCGATGCGACGATCATGGGTCGATACCGCAACGGCAGGCTGGCTCAGATCTTGGGCTGGATCACGACCGTGATCATGTGCATCGCCGGCGGCTACGGCGTCTGGTTCACATTCTTCGGACAATGACTAGTTCACCCGAGCCTGAGCGCCGCGCCCCCGGCCCCCTGTCGGACGGCCCTGACGGCCGTGACGAATCACCGAACGAGAAGGCGGACCGCAATTGGGGAGACATCCTTCAAGAGCTACGGGTCACGCAGACCGGAACACAGATCATCGCTGGATTCCTGCTGACTCTCGCGTTCCAGCAACGGTTCAAATACCTGGACACCTACCAGGTCACGGTCTACCTGATACTCGTCTTTCTTGCGGCACTTTCCACCGCGTTCGGGATCGCTCCCGTCAGCATGCACAGAGGCCTTTTTCATCGACACCGCAAGCCGATGCTGGTCTCTATCGGGGATCATTATCTGCGCATCATTCTCATCCTTTTGTCCCTGCTGTCGGCTGGTGTCGTGCTGTTCATCGTGGACGTTGTCACCAGCAACCGCATTGCGGGGATCCTCAGCGGCAGTGCCGTGTTGGCTGTACTGATCGTCCTGCTCGTCCTGATCCCTCTGTTACATCGAAATGCGGACGCGGGACGGTGAACAGCCCGGCAGCTTTCATCGTGTCGATAGCGCTCAGCACGTCGGCCACGCTGATCTGCAGCAGGCCCGGATCGAGGGTGGCAGCGTGCGGGTCGCCCGTACCTCCGCGCCAAAGCACTCGGTGCGGACCTGAGCTGGGAGGTCCCCACAGCGCCGGCGGAGTGGGGCCGAAGAGCACGACGGACGGCGTGCCGTAGGCGGTGGCCAGATGCGCCACGCCCGTGTCACCACTGACCACCAGCCGGGCCGCGGCCACAAGAGCGGCAAGTGCGTCCAGGCTGAGACATCCTGCGATGCAATGCACTCGGGCATGGCATGCTGCTTGGGCAACGCAGCCGGCCAGGGGCCGTTCGGCAGCGCTGCCGGTGACCAAGACCGTCAGTCCGCGATCGGCCAACTCGGCCGCGACCGCGGCGAACCGATCGGGCGGCCATTGTCGTGCCCGTGCCGAGGCTCCCGGATGGATGATCACGGCGTCCGCCTCCAGCGGCGAGTCGCGTGGCGTGGCCAGCCTCAAGTCGTGGCGATCGCTGGGGATGCCACCCCATGCGAGAAGACCACACCAGCGTTCGACCTCGTGCATCCCAGCCTTCCAGCCGGGTCCCGGCATCTGCGGGATACTCCCGTGAGCATGGGTCAGTAGCTCGCGCGGGCACAGCCGCAGCGCCGCCTCAATGCTTTGCGGGCCGGACCCATGCAGATTGACCACGAGGTGGGGTGGCGGCCCCTGGAGATGGATCGCACCGAGGTCGGACGCGTCGACTATGGCGTTGATCGCGCCGATCAAGGAGACCACTGGCCATAAGCCGGCTGGCGTGAAAAGAGTGATCACCGCATCCGGATAGGTTCGCCGCAACGCGCGCAATGCGGGCACGACCGTCAGGAGATCACCGAGCCCGAGGGCTCGAATGACGTGGATCCGATGGTGTTCTACGGCCACGAGTCCTCGACTGACGCGCAGATCACGAGTTCTCGCAACTCGCAACCGGCGGGCTGAGACAGGGCGAAGACAACGGCCGCAGCTACATTGCCCGGGTTGTTGAGAATTGCGCTGGGAGGTGGCTTGTATTGTTCATCGCGACCGTCGAAAAAGGGCGTCTGCATGCCTCCGGGAATGAGCAGTGTGACCCCGACCTGACCGGCTGTCTCCGTTGCCAGCGCCCTGGTAAAGCCCACCACGGCGAATTTCGATGCGCAGTACGCCGTCGCGTCCGCCACCGCCTTGATGCCCAAGGTGGAGGCACACGTGACGATCCGACCGCGGGAGGCCTTGAGCAACGGCAGTGCCGCGCGCGCCACCGATGCCGTACCCAGCAGATTGACACGGATCACGCGCTCCCACTCTGTCGCCGGGACGCAGTCGAGCGGTCCGCACGAGTCGATACCTGCCGCGGTGAAAACACCGTCCAGTCGGCCGTCGTGTTCGGCGACGATCTCGGCGACCGCCTCTTCGGTGGCCGTTCGATCGGCCAGGTCGACCAGTTTGTGGGCGACATCGCCTACGGGGGCTGCGCGGTCGAGCACGAGCGGCCTGCCACCGGCTGCTAGGACGGCGTCGACGGTGGCGGCTCCGAGTCCGCTAGCGCCGCCGGTGATCAGGATCGTGCCGAGTGGGCGGGTGGAGGTTGCCATGGATTCCCTTTCCTTCATCACGAGACCCGAGGCGCACGGGTCAGCATGCGGTGCCGGCAAGCTGTGCCGCGTTGACCAGATGGGTGGTCGAGTATCCGGAGACCAGCGGTAGGAACACGATTCGCCCGCCATGTCGAGTGATGACCTCTGCTTCGGGAATGCGCCGGTTCTTGTAGTCGGCGCCTTTGACCCACACGTCGGGCCGGAGCTGACCCAGAAGTTCTGCGGGGTCGTCCTCGTCGAACATCGCCACGGCGTCCACAGCGGCAAGCGCGCGGAGCACGCGGGCCCGGTCCTGCTCAGGAACGACTGGGCGACCCGGACCCTTGGCCCGCTTCACCGAGCTATCCGAGTTGAGACAGACCACCAACAGGTCGCCGAGTGCTCTGGCGCGCTGCAGCAGGTCGATGTGCCCACGATGCAGGAGGTCGAAGCATCCACCGGTGGCCACCACGCGTCCTCCGGCGCGGCGAGTGCGCTCGATCAGCGTTATCGCATCGAGGTACGGCTCCGGGCGGGGCAGCAACGGCCGTGGTCCGACCTCGGTCGAGTAGAGGGTGGCACCCCCGCCCAGCACATAGTGGGCCGCTTCCTCCACCGCCAGAGCCACAGCCTTCGCGAGGGACTCGCCTGCGCGCAGGGCGACCACAGCCGATACCGCAAAGCGGTCACCCGCACCACAAGTGTCGAGGGCTGCATCGGGGTGCCGGTACAAGGTCGCGGACAAGGGGATGTGAGTGGTGAGTGTGGGTGTACCGGAGCTGAGCAGTGCGCCGCGGTCGCCGATGGTGACCGCCACGGCGTCGGCCTCCCAGCGTTCGCGGAGTTCGCATCCGCGGGCATGGGCGGTTTCTGTGTCGGCCGCAGCGTGGTTCGCCTCGGACTCGTTAGGGGTGACAAGAGTGGTGCCGGCCACCGGTCGAGTACCGCGCGGATGCGGATCCCAGACAAGGGGGAGGTGGTCCGGGCGACTGCGTAGCAGTCTCCTCAGCTCGGGTTGGCGGGTCATTTCGCGCCCGTAGTCGCAGACGAGTACCGCGCCGGCGTGGTCGATGGCTCGCGCGGCGGCGGAGCTGAGCGGCCCTGCGGCGGTGCCGTCACCCACATCCACCCGGGCCAGCGTCGTCCCGTCGGTACGGATCCGGGTCTTGACGACTGTCTGACCGCGTAGCGGCTGCCTCAGCACGTCAAGTTCGCCCGCGAGCAAGTGCAGCAGAGTGTCTCCCGCTTCGTCGGAACCCATCGCACTGATCAGCACGACGGGAATCCCGGCCCGGGCGGCCAGCAGGGCGGCCAGCCCGGCGCCACCCGGGCGCACCAGCTGATGGTCGAGGTCGACGACGGGGACCGGCGCGTCCGGGCACAGCCGCTCCGCGCGTCCGGCCAGATCGACGTCCAACAGGCTGTCGCCGACGATGACCAGTGGCCCGGTTCGGCGCGATCGGGAGTTCACGCCCCCACTCCCAAGGTGGCGTCCAGCGACAGGCACAGCGCATGGATGAGGCAGAGATGGATTTCCTGCACGGTGGCGACGCTGGCGGCCTCCACACTGATCGCGTCATCGGAGATGGCGGCCAAAGGATTCGGAGGCGGCCCGGTCAGGCTCCACACCGTAACTCCGAGGTCGCGCGCTGCCTTTGCTGCTGCTACGACGTTGCTGCTGCTGCCGCTCGTCGACAGGGCGATCAGCACGTCTCCGGCACGGCCATGGGCCCACACCTGTCGGGAGAAGATCTCCTCAGCGCCATAGTCGTTGAGGATCGCGGTGCTTGCTGACGTGTCGGCGTGCAGCGCGATGCCTGCGAACGGCCGACGGTCATGCCGGAAGCGGCCGACCAGCTCTCCCGTGAGATGTTGGGCCTCGGCCGCACTGCCACCGTTACCACACGCCAACAGTCGCCCACCCGAGGTCAGGACGGTGGCCAGTTCACGACCCCACCGTGCCGCAGTCTCGGCGGCATCGAGGTTGTGCTGGATGGCAGCCGCAAGCTCAACCAGGTGATCGCGGGTGATGTTGTCGGTCATTGCTTTCCCCCTGTCATAGTCGGAGCGATCGGGCTGCCCTGCGGGGAACGCCCTCTCCGGGCCAGGGTGTGCACGGCGGCCACCACCTCCTCTGATCTGATGGAATCGAGACAGGGATGTCCGGGAATCGGACAGGTCCGCGCCCGGGTGTCTCGGCAAGGCGCTTTCTGGTCGCCGAGTATCACGACGGGAACGCCATAGGGCGCCCAGCGAGAGGCGGGCACCACCGGGGCGAATAAGGACACCACTGGTGTGCCGACGGCGGCTGCCAGGTGGGCCGGGCCGGTATTGGCCGCCACGACGACTTCAGCGCCGGCCAGGACGGCGCTCAACTCCTGGACGCTGAGTCGGCCGCCGGCGTCGATGCCGGTGGTCCCCGAGACTGCGGCGGTCAGAGCGGTGTCGCCCGGCCCGCCCGTGACCACGACGGTCCAGCCACGTTCGGCCAACGCTGTGACCATGGCTTGGGTGCGTTCTGCGGAAGGCCGTCTGGCCGGTACGGCTGCCCCAGGATGCAGGACGACATAGGGCTGCGGCGGAATCCACCTAGGTGCAGAGGGCAGTCGTCGTACAGCTGGTCGTGCGCCCCCAGCATCCGGGACGAAGCCTGCTGCGGTGGCCAAGGACAGGTTTCGCTCCGCTTCCGGAACATCCGCTGTCAGCCGGTGTCGCAGATTCAGCAACGTGCCTGAGTAGTCCTCACTGATGGCGCCTATCCAGGGGACGCCGGCCAATCGCAAGATCAGGGCCATCGGCAACGGAGACTGATGGAACGAGGTGCAAATCAGTGCAGCCGACAACGTGCGGCGGCGCAGACGTCTTATCGTGCGGCGTACGACGCGATGGTTCACCGGGGGCGAGTCGAACAACACCCAGGGAGCGTCGAACTCGATCACGTCGTCGACGCCGGGCAGGATCCGCGCTACTGCGGCTTGGCCTTTCGCCACGACCATGGTGACGTGAGACGCCGAACCAGCAACCGCCCGCACCGCTCCACCGGTCAAGAGGACGTCCCCCATGCTGTCGAGACGGAGCAGGGCAACGTGTCCCTTACGAGCCGCTTCTGGTGCGCTCATGAGGACGGCTCCAGAACAGAGTCCACCGCTTCGGCCACGCTCAGCGCGACGGCCGCGAAGCTGCGCGCCTGCGCGATCTCGCCGGGCCGGGTCATCGCGGTGGGCACCAGAACGGCACGGGCGCCGGCCCGCAAGGCCGCCTGGACGTCGCTGCCGATGTCGCCGACCACAAGACACTGCCAGGGGCGTAGACCGAGGGCGCGCGCAGCGGCCAGCACGAGTCCCGGCTGTGGCTTGCGGCAGGAACAGCCGTCGGTGGGCTCATGCGGACAGATCTGCCAGGTGTCGAACGGCCCTAGCATCGCGTCCACTCGGCTGTTGACGGCCGCGAGCTGTGCCGGCGTGATCAACCCCCGGGCCACCCCGGACTGGTTGCTCACCACTGCCAGAGACAGGCCTCGTGCACGCAAGGTGCGCAACGACTCGCGGACACCGTCGATCGGTACGACCAGGTCGGGGTCGCTGAGGTACGGCACATCGTGGATCAAGGTGCCGTCCCGGTCGAACAGAACGGCACTGGTCGGCCAGGGCCGTCGGCTCCGGCACAGCTTGAGCTCACCCGCCAGCCGATAGCCCACGGCGACCGGGGGAATGATGACGCTGGTGGCGATCATGGCAGCGATCTCAGCAGGGGTGCGCGGGCCAGGGATGATGCGCCGCACCGCGAACTCTGCGGTCAAGGCCCCCCAACCGGCCAGGGCGAATGCGCTCAGCCGCGGGCGACGAATTGCCACGGCGCACACGCCCACCGCGCCGGCTGCGACGGTGAGCAGGTGTCGGCGGGTACGTCCGCGCGACTCACCGATGTGCGCCCGCCAGCTCGGGCCGAACTTGGCCCGCAGCACAGCGTTGTCCAGATTTCCTGCCTGGGCGCGCACGCTCCCGGCCCACCCGCCTCGACCACGCAACGGATGCGTGGTCACCCTCGCCCCGTCGAGGATGCGAAAGCCGCTGCGCACCGTACGCAACGCAAGATCCGAATCCTCCCGGAAGGCGCGGGGAAAGCGTTCATCGAAGCCGCCGGTCGCCAACAAGGCAGTGCGTCGATAGGCCATGTCGGCGGTGATCCACCGGGCCGAGGCCAGCGCACTCGTACGACGCTCCTCATCGGTGGGTCGTCGGCCGGGCGGGGACGGCACCACGATCCGCGCACACGATGCACCGACGTCGGGCGGCAGGTCGGCAAGATCGCGGGCCAACGCCAGGCACCAGTCGGGTTCCAACCGGACGTCGTCGTCGACAAAGGCCACCCACTCGGTATCCGTGGCCATCCAGCCGGCGTTGCGCGCCGCAGCCGGGCCTCGTCCAGCGCTGTGAACGATGCGCAGGGGGACGTCGCCGGCTGCGAGCTCAAGTGGCGGGATCGAAACGGGCCGGTCGTCGGCCACGACGATCAGCGCTGGTTTCGGCTCGCCGGCGGCGATGGTGGCTATCAGGCGGCCAAGCCCACTGCGGCCTACTGTCGGGATGACTACGGCGATGTCCGCGCCGGCCGCGGGCGTGCTCGTGCTCATCGACGCCGGACCAGGAACGGGCCGATCGCCAGGGCATCCACCGGCGAGGCGCCGAAGAGTTCGAGGGCGTCTCGCGGGCTGTCGACCATCGGCCGGCCTGCGGTGTTGAGGCTCGTATTGATCACGACCGGTATGCCGGTACGCCGGTCGAAAGCCCGGAGTACGGCAGCGATGCCTGGGTTGGTCTGCTCATCGACGGTCTGGATTCGGGCGGTGCCGTCCACGTGGGTGACCGCCGCCAGCCTCACCTGCCAGTGGGAGGCAACGTCGTGCACGAAGAGCATGTAAGGGCTGGGGAGAGGGCCGCGCGAGAAGATCTCGGCGGCCCGGTCGGCCAGCACCATCGGAGCTACTGGTCGAAACTGCTCCCGACCCTTGATCTCGTTGAGCCGTTCCACGTTGTCCGGGCGTGACGGATGCGCGAGCAGCGACCGATGACCGAGCGCCCGCGGACCAAATTCGGCGCGGCCGGAGAACCAGGCCACCACCCCGTCGGCGGCGAGAATCTCACTCACCGCGTCGGCAAGATCGTCCGGGCGTTCATAGGGCACGCAGGCTGTGCGGAGAGTGGCTTCGATCTCGTCCTCGCTGAATCCACGCCCGAGCGCGGCATCGTGCATGGGCTCGATCCGATCCCCGGCCTCGGCGGCGAGCGCCAGAGCCGCCCCCAGGGCGGTGCCGGAGTCTCCGGCGGCCGGCTGCACCCAGAGCCGGCTGAACGGGGACTCGGTGTACAGGCGGGTGTTGGCCACGCAATTGAGCGCGACGCCACCGGCCAGCGCGAGGTTGGGAGTGTGCGTCCGGTCCCACAGCCAACCGCACAGACCGATCAGCACGTCCTCCAGCGCAGCCTGCACGCTGGCGGCCAGGTCGGCATGCCGTTCATCGAACTCGCCCCCGGGGGGCCGCGCCGGTGCCAGCACCGACCAATCGATCGGCTCGGTTCGAAAGCCGCCGCCATCACGATGGATGAACCGGGACAGCAATGACAGGTGCCGCGGCGTGCCATACGAGGCCAGTGCCATCACCTTGTATTCGTCACTTGAACGGGTGAAGCCCAGGTGCTCGGTCAGATCTTCATACACGAGCCCCAGCGAATGGGGGAGGGATTGGGTGGCCAGGATGTCCAGCTTGGCGTCCCGGTATTCCCCCAGCAGGGAAGATGTCGCCTCCCCGCGACCGTCGGCCACCAGCACCGCACAGTCTTCGAACGGGGCAACCAGTCCTGCCGATGCGGCGTGCGCGACATGATGGCGGACGAAATGGAAGCGGTCGGGGTTGTATGTCGGCAACAGCGTCCGCAAGAACAGCGGCGCCCGCTGCGCGGACGTCGTACGCAGGTGCTCCCAGCCCGGGTCCAGGCCGGCCGCGGTCGGATCGACCAAGCTCGGGTCATAGGAGTAAGCCACGGCATCGAGATCGGCAGGTTCCAGGCCGCTTTCGCTCAGGCACCACGTGATGGCCTGCTCCGGCAATTCCCAGGTCGAGAACGGCACGGGTCGCTTTCCGTGCTTTCGGCGCGAGAACCTTTCCTCCTCGGCTGCCGCGACAGTGCGTCCGTCAATGACCACCGCCGCCGCAGAATCGTGAAAGACGGCATTGATACCGAGAACGCGCATAGTCCCTTTCCTTATAACAAAGGAATTCTCCAGCGATGATCGTTACGCTCCGGAGAATGTCGGAGAGGCAGGTATGGTGGTGGACTACCCCCGATCAGGCGACCGAAACGCCTAGGCGCACGTCGCTGCGCCGGAACCATTCAATGGTCAAGCGCAGTCCGACGTCGACCGCAACGTGGGGCACCCAGCCCAATCGTTGCCGCGCCAAGGTGATGTCGGGACACCTGCGGTGGGGATCGTCCTCGGCGGCCGGGCCGAAGCTCAAATCTGGCAAACGTCCCGCCAGCCGGGAGATGCGTTCAGCCACCTCCAGGACGGTCTGCTCGTGCGGATTGCCGATGTTGACCGGCCCCGATTCCTGTGAATCGGCGAGGGCGATCAACCCGGCGACGGTGTCGGTGACGTAGCACAGCGAGCGGGTCTGCACACCGGATCCCTGCACCGTCAGCGCTTCGCCGGCCAAGGCCTGCCGGATGAACGTCGGAACCATCCGCCCGTCGTCGGCTCGCATCCGGGGGCCGTAGGTGTTGAAGATGCGGGCGATCGCGGTGTTGACTCCGGCACTGCGCCGATACGCCGAGGTTAATGCTTCGGCGAAACGTTTGGCCTCGTCGTACATGCTTCGCGGTCCGACTGGATTGACGCGGCCCGGGTAGGCCTCGACTTGAGGATGCACATCCGGATCTCCGTAGACCTCGCTCGTGGAGGCCAGAATGAACCTTGCTCCCTGCTCATTCGCCCGCAACAAGGCCTGCTCGGTACCTTGCGCGCCAGCGCGGAGGGTCTCGATGGGCAATCGCTGATAATCGAGCGGCGAGGCGGCTGACGCCAATACGTAGATCCATTGAATACGGCCGAGTTCCGGCAGTCCTGTCGTGACGTCGTGGTCGATGATGCTGAATCCCGGGCAGCCCTTCAGGTGGGCGAGATTGCTCCGACGTCCGGTGCAGAAGTTGTCAATGCAGACCACCTCGAGATCGGTGCCGAGCAACGCCTCACACAGGTGTGACCCGATGAAACCGGCGCCCCCGAGAACCACTGCGCGCCCGCGGCTCATCGCGGGGCTACCGCGAGTCGCGCGGCCCGTGGCCGATGCTTGTGCGTCGTGCGTCGATAGGCCTCGACGGTGCGCAGGGCAACCCTGTCCCAGGAGTACTGCTCGCGAGCGCGGGTGGCCGCGGCACGGGCGTAAGCGGCGCGCAACGCGGGCTGCTCGAGGAGGGCCTCGATCGCCGCAGCCAGAGCCAGCGGTTCACGCGGAGGGACCAGCAGGCCGGTCACTCCAGGCTGCACGGTGTCGAGCATGCCGCCGACGGCGGAGGCGACGACGGGAACGCCGCAGGCCATGGCCTCCACCGGAACGATGCCGAACGGCTCGTACCACGGGGTCGCGGCCACGACGTCGGCCGAGCGCAACAGCGCGGGTACCTCGGTGCGGGAGATCTGAGGCACCAACAGCACGCGGGACGAGACATCGAGTTGCCAGGCCAGCCGGCGCAGTCGCTCGCGTTCTGGTTCAAAGCCCGGCTCGCCCCCCGCCAGCACAAGCTCGGTGTCGGGTAGGTGAGGCATCGCCTCGATCACGGTGGCGAAACCCTTGCGAGGTACTAGACGTCCCAGGGCAACGATCCGGTGCGGCTGCCTTCGTTCTCCGAAAACGCTTCCCGTGGGAGTGAAGTGATTGACATCGACGCCGCACGGCACCACGGAGATCTGCCGAGGGCGCAGGTCGGCGGCATGTAGTTCAGCCACTTCGTCGGTGCATGTGGCGATCACCCGGTCGAACCCGGCAGCCAGCTCCCGTTCGATCGACAGCCGCACCGCGGGACTTGGATCGTCGGTGCCCAGGTGGCGGCGTTTGACCGCACCCAAGGCATGGAAGGTCAGGACCGTGGACAGCCGCCTGTCGTGACGCGCCATCAGGGTTGCCCATCCGGACATCCAGAAATGGGCGTGAGCGAGATCGAAGTGCTCGGCATCGAAGGCAGCCGCGAGATGCTGCGCGAACTCGGGCATTAGCGGCCACAGATCGTCCTTGGCCACGACCTCGGCGGGACCTGCATCGAGATGGGCGACGATGTAGCCGGAGTCCGTCAGGACGCGCTTCGGCAACGTTGGATGGTCTCTCCGAGTGAACACGGTCACGTCGTGACCCAACCGGACCAGACCTGCCGCCAGCTCGGCCACATGCACGTTCTGGCCGCCGGCGTCCACGCCCCCGAGGGTGGCCAGGGGGCTCGCATGCTCAGAAACAAAGGCGATCCTCATCAACGTTGTCCCTTTCCGTCGCAGAGCATCAATACCCGTGGCTCCCCGCTTTCAATCCCAGGGTCCGTGTTGTTTCGCCTTCGGCCATCGGGGTATGGCTGCGATCGTGCGGATCTTGATGTGGGACGTCCACGGCGGCTATACCGACGCGTTGACGAAGGGGCCGCAGGAGTTCTGGTTCCTGCGTGACGAGGCCGCCGATCTTCCGGACGAGGTGGTGGCAAAGGGCCTGGCTCGGTTAGGTGACGAGCGGCCCAGCAACCTGCGTGAGGTGACACTGGAGGAGCTGGTCGACGAGCCGCCCGATGTCGTGCTGGCCCAACGACCGATAGAGGTCGATGCCTGCGCGCGACTGCGTAGCCGCGGGCAGTTGAACAAGGTCGGCGCGGTGTATGTGGAGCACAACACTCCTAAGGGAGGCGTCCCCGACAGCCGGCACTTTCTCGCGGACCAGCAGACCTGGCTGCTGGTACATGTCACACATTTCAATCGACTGTTCTGGGAGTGTGGCACTACACCGACGGCAGTCATCGAGCATGGTCTGCCCGATCCGGGCTATCGCTACACCGGATCCGTGCCTCATCTCGGGTTCGTCGTCAACGAGCCGGTGCGGCGCTGGCGTACGACCGGCACTGATCTGTTGACCCACTTCGGCGACCTGCCGATTGACGCCTTCGGCATTGACGGCCAACTGCTGCCCGCCGCCCTCGCCGGGCACTGCCCGCAGCTGCGGTTCGGTGGCAACCTGAAACCCGACGAGCTCGCGACGACGCTGGCGGCTCGGCGTGCCTACCTGCATGTGACCAGATGGACGTCCTTGGGCCTGTCGCTGATCGAGGCGATGCTGCTGGGATTGCCTGTGCTCGCGCTGGAGACGACAGAGGCGGCCCGTGCCGTGCCCAGATCGGCGGGGGAGAGGTCCACCGATATTGCGGACCTCGTCCAGGCCGCACACCGACTGCTCCACGACCCTGACGCAGCTCGTGAGTGCGGACACCGCGGACGAGCGCATGCGTTGCAGCACTACGGACTTCAGCGTTTTCTGTCGGACTGGACGGCCTGTTGGCAACGTGCAGCACGCTGACGGACTGATTGGTCTCGATGCAACGTACCGCGGGCGGCGGTAGACGGTTGACGACTGAAAGGCCCACGGTGGGGTACTACCTATAGGTGATCAGATTCGGCCACCTCGATATCGATTTCGACCACCGAGTGCTCTCACCGCGGCCTTGGACCAGCAGGCAGTCGGAATGGGCGGCGGACTTGCTGACAGAGCTGCCCGATGGGCCGGTGCTCGAGCTCTGTTCGGGGGCCGGACAGATCGGGCTGCTCGCGATCTCGCTGGCCCCATCCCACAGGTTGGTGTGCGTTGACGTCAACCCGGTTGCCTGTGCCTTCATCCGCTCGAACGCCGACCGTGCCGGGCTCGGGCATCGGGTGGAGGTCCGCGAGGTGGCGATCGACCAGGCCGTACCGGAGCATGAGAGGTATGTGCAGAGGTATGTGCAGCTCACCGGCGCACGCGGTATCCGCCGATGAGGACCGTCGGAGTGGAGGAGGAGCTCTTGCTGGTCGACCCGCAGACCGGGCAAGCGCGCTCGGCCGCCAGCGAGGTGCTGCGGGTTGCCGATATCCAGGGTTGGACAACGGACGAACGCTCAGGGGGAGGAGCGGACGTCCCGGGAGGCTCTCTGGGGCCGGAGTTCCAGAACCAGATGGTGGAGACCGATACCCCTCCCGAAGAGAACCTGACCCGGCTGGAGCTGGATCTGCGCAGCTGGCGCGAGAAGGCACGGGTGGCTGCTCAGGAGACCGGGTCCCTGATCCTTGCCAGTGGGACGGCACCACTGCGGGTGACGCCCGAACTGTTCCAGGATCCGCGCTACCGCGAGATGAGTGAACGTTTCGGCCTCACTGCCGACGAGCAACTCAGCTGTGGCTGCCATGTGCACGTCAGCGTGGCGTCCGACGATGAGGCCATCGGAGTGCTCGACCGGATCCGGGTCTGGCTGCCTGTGCTGCTCGCGCTGAGTGTGAACTCCCCGTTCTGGCAGGGACGCGACACCGGCTACGCGAGCTTTCGCTCGCAGGTGGTCACCCGTTGGCCGACCAATGGTCCGACGGAGCTCTTCGGCTCGGCAGCCATCTACCGCGACCAGGTCCGAACCCTCGTGGGCACCGGCGTGGCGATGGATGAGGGGATGATCTATTTCGATGCTCGCGCCTCTGCGCGGTATCCCACCGTGGAGGTGCGCGTCGCCGATGTGTGCCTTGACGTGCGCGATGCCGTCTTGGTGGCGGCGTTGTCGCGGGGGCTGGTCGAGATGGCCGCCCGTGCGTGGATGGACGGCACGCCTGCCGCACCGGTTCCGGCGGCTGTCCTGCGGCTTGCCACCTGGCAGGCCGGACGCTATGGCCTCGGCGGCGATCTTCTCGACCCGGTGACGCACCGGCCACGGCCCGCCAGGGCGGTCATCGACGATCTGTTGCTCCAGGTGGCACCCGCGCTGCGGGCGTTCGGGGACGAGGACAGGGTGCAGCGAGCTCTCCGCGAGCTCTTCGCGAGGGGTACCGGGGCGGAGCGCCAGCGAGCAGTCTTTGCCAGGCATGGACGACTGGACCAGGCCGTCGTCGAACTGGCCGAAATCAGCTGTGCCGCTTCAGTCTGACATCGCTTGAGCACGGAACGGTCAGGACGCTGCCACCACCACGCGGTGCGCTCAGTTCGGTGGTGCTCACTGCGCTGCGAACGGGAAGGTCAGCGGACACCTGGGTGACGCCGGGGTCTGATCACGATGCGCAGCTCACCTTGTGGACGCTCTACGAACTGCACTACCGGGGGTTCGACGGAGTGGACCCGGAGCGGGAGTGGGACGCCGATCTGGGCTGCGCAGGCTCGGGTTTCCGGGGGAGATGGCTGCGTACTATGACGAGCACGTGGAGGCGGACTCCGTTCATGAGCAGCTTGCGATCCACCACGAGACTGCCTTCGATCACCCGGCTGTCGTGTTCTGTCCCGACGGGCCGATGTTGTTGCGCGGCGAACACGAGGTGACGGATCCCTCCGGACGCGTACACCGCACCACTCGGCCCGTGAGTGCCGTGTGTCGGTGCGGCAAGTCAGCTATTCAGCCATGGTGCGACGGAACGCACAAACTCGTGGACGGTCTCCGCAAAGGACAACCGGCCACGAGCGCCCAGACCTGATCACGGCACGTTCTGGGGAACGACGTACTGGCTCAGGTGTATAGAGGGCGGTCGGGGCTCGCAGGGTCTTCAGCTCCATCGACCCCGGGATCGTGGCACAGGGGAGTCGCATCAGGCTGCCCGAACAACAGGCGGTCGTGGCTGTCCAATATGCTGACGTAGCCGGGTTCGGCCATTCGTAGCTGTTCTGCGAGCCGCTCAGACGCTTGATCCGCGACAATGAGACCCGCTTGATCCAGCTGCGTACGGATGCGCTCCGCAAGGTCCTCGCCGCGAAGATCCTCCGTCTCCAGGATTTTGGCAATGACCTCGGCGTAGCGGCGTTCGGCGTCTGGCCCCTGCTCTTCCGCCCAGGGCCCGCTGATTTGAATAGTCAGCCCCCGAGGCCGATTGCTCTCGTGCTCGGGCGCATTGCTTTCGTGTTCTGATGTCGACATGACAGTTCTCCTCGCAATCTACGGAATATTTCCCGGCATTGCCTTACAGCATTGGTTGCCCTGCCTCCTCGACGTAACCAGCTACCTCCTGGGCATCGCTGTCTTCGCTCAGGTAGCTGATCACCACATCGGCGCCTTCTCGGGCGTAAGAGATCCCCACGGCGCGACCGATACCCGAATCGGCACCGGTGATCACCGCGACCTTTTTCCCTCCAGCTTCCCGCTCCCGACATAGCTGTGCTCTCCGCAGTCCGGGATCGGGGTCATCTGCGACGGCAGTCCGGGGACGTCTTGCTGCTGCGCTGTCTGGTTCATGCCATCGGCATACCCACTTCGACACCTGGCAATCAGGTTGCACCGAGAAATCGGCCTCCTGGGTCAACCAACCCTGGCGCAGAGGTTCGCTCTGCGCGCTCCTCGGGGGTGGGGTTTGCAGTCCGAATTCTTTGGGTATGGCCAGTGTGTTGAGGCCGCGGGTGAAGAAGGTGCTCGAAGGTAGAAACCGCTGCTGATCTGCAGACTTCGTCATCGGAGCGAGAGGTAGTCATGTCCACAGAGACCACGAAGAACGCGACCACGAAGGGTGCCTCGGGCAAAGGGGCGACTGATGCGGCGGATCTGCCGACTGCTCACGGCGATCCCGTGATCGGCACGGGGGGAGAGGTTCACCAGCCGGTCGAGGACGGTCAGGTCCTCACGTCGGCCCTTGGCATCCCGTTGTCCGACGATCAGAACAGCCTGCGTGCCGGTCAGCGTGGCCCGACGCTGCTGGAGGACTTCGCCATGCGGGAGAAGATCTTCCACTTCGACCACGAGCGAATCCCCGAGCGTGTCGTGCACGCTCGCGGATACGGAGCGCACGGCGTCTTCGAGACCACCACGGACTTGTCGGACGTTACCAGGGCTGCGATCTTCGCCAAGAGCGGAACCAAGACGGAGGCCTTCGTCCGGTTCTCCACCGTCGCTGGAGCCAAGGGATCGTTCGACCTCGCTCGTGACGTGCGCGGCTTCGCCGTGAAGCTGTACACCACGGAGGGCAACTGGGACATCGTCGGCAACAACATTCCAGTGTTCTTCATCCAGGACGCCATCAAGTTCCCCGACCTGGTGCACGCGGTGAAGGAAGCCCCCGACCGGGCCTTTCCGCAGGCGCAGTCGGCGCACGACCGCTTCTGGGATTTCGTGTCCTTCACCCCTGAGTCGATCCACATGACGCTATGGCAGATGTCCGATCGGGCGATCCCGCGGTCCTTCCGTTTCATGGAGGGTTTCGGGATCCACACCTTCCGCTTCGTCAATGCGCAAGGCGAGTCGCACTTTGTGAAATTCCACTGGCGGCCGCTGCAAGGGCTGCAATCGGTGCTGTGGAATGAAGCTGTCAAGATCAACGGTGCCGACCCCGACTTTCACCGACGTGACCTGTGGGATGCGATCACCAGCGGTGACCTTCCCCAATGGGATCTGGCCGTGCAGATCTTCGACGATTCCTTCGTCGAGGAGTTCGACTTCGATGTGCTGGATCCCACCAAGATCATCCCCGAGGAGGTCCTGCCATTGCAGGTCATCGGTCGGCTGACCTTGGACCGAGTGGTGGACAACGACTTCGCCGAAACCGAGCAGGTCGCTTTCTGCACCGCCAATGTTCCTCCCGGCGTCGACTTTTCGGACGATCCACTGCTTCAAGGTCGTAACTTCTCGTATCTCGATACCCAGATCTCTCGGCTGGGCAGCCCAAACTTCACCCAGCTACCAGTCAACGCACCACGCTGCCCGATGGCGCATTTTCAGCGCGATGGTCACATGCAGACCACAGTGCCAACTGGCCGAGTCAACTACGAGCCCAATGGGTTCAGCGACGCCGAGCGAGGCCCGCGCGCGGATGCCGTCCACGGTTACCAGACGTATCCGGAGCCTGTCGACGGGCCCAAGGTGCGAGCACGATCGGCGACCTTCGCCGATCACTACAGCCAGGCTCGGCAGTTCTACATCAGCCAGCTGCCCGTGGAGCAGGATCACATCATCAAGGCGTACGTCTTCGAGCTCAGCAAGTGCGAGATCCCGCAGGTGCGATCGCGCATCCTGGCCCACCTCCTCAACGTGCACCCAGACCTGGCGGAGGCCGTCGCGCAGGGCCTGGGCATGGACCTGCCCGAGCCGGCCACGCCAGCTGTGCCACCGCGCACCGACCTGCCGCCCTCGGATGCGCTGAGCATCCTCAAGAAGGGACCGAACAGCTTTGCGGGCCGCAAGCTGGGAGTGCTGGTGACCAATGGCACCGATGCGGCTGTGCTCAAGGCTGTGCGAGATGCGCTCGTCGAGACTCACGCTGTGCTGGAGACGATCGCCCCTGTGGTGGGCGGCGTCAGGTTGAGCGATGGTTCGGAGCTGTTCGCCGATCAGATGATCGACGGCGGTCCGTCAGTGTTGTACGACGCGGTCGTCCTGCTTCCCTCCGCACGTGAAGTGCAAGCGCTGGCCTCGCGCAGCACCGCCAAGGACTTCGTGAGCGACGCCTTTGCGCACCACAAATTCATCGGCTACACCACAGCCGCCCAGCCCTTGCTGCAGGCTGCCGGGGTGGCTGACCTGCTTGATGCCGGCTGCGTCAAGGTCACGAAGTCGAACGCCGCCAAATTCGTGCAGACGTGCGGTGCTCTGCGGTACTGGGAGCGCGACGTTCAACCGTGACCGCCGCGCCCTATTGGGCGCGTGGGCGCGAACCGACGCCACTGCGCAGAGCATCGAACAGCCGCTCCAGGCGCGCGCGGTGGTCGTCCTCCACGACGCTTCGCGGTTCTCCGGCGATGCGGCGACGCGCCGTCTCGACCATCACCGTGCCATAGCCGGAGATGAAGAAGGCGGCGAGCAACGTCGCGTCCCCCTCGAAGGCAGGGTCGTGTTCGAGTTCCTCGGCGAGGATCTGCTGAAGGTCGGAGGCGATCTCTCGCGCGCGTGCGATAAGGGCGGGCGAGCCTGCCACGGTCTGAAAGAAGGGGATGGATCGGTCGTTGACGCCCGAGAGCGGGTGGCGGACATCGAAGAGGTGGAGCGCCATAGCCCGCAGAGACGTCAGCACGTCGTCGCCTGACGCGCGGTCGCGTACCGCTGAGCGCAGGAATTCGACGGCGTCGTCCGCGCGGTCGAGGAAGAGATCCTCCTTGCGCGGGAAGTGGTTGAAGACCGTCACGCTCGAGACCCCGGCCTGCCGCGCGACCTCGGCGACGGTGACGGAGTCGTACCCGCGGTCGAGGAACAACTGCGTCGCGACCTGCAAGATCCGCGCACGCGTCTGCGGGCCTCCTCGCTCGCCAGTCCTGGGCATTCGGCCTCACTCTCTTGTGTAACTAAACTTAGTCGCCTAAGCTAGTGGCATGTCCTCCGAACAGACCACCGTCATTATCGTCGGAGCAGACCCCACGGGCCTGCTCCCCGTTGCCAAGCCGGCCTTCGCAGGCGTCCAGGGGGCGCTCGGTGCCTGAGCACGCTGCAGGCCGCTCGCCGCGTTCGTTGCGAGAGGCGTGGGTGGCCTTGGCCGGGCTGTCAGCGGTATTTCTCTTCGAGATGCTCGACAACTCCATCCTGAATGTCGCGCTGCCCACCATCGGACGCGAACTGCATGCGTCGACCGTCGCCTTGCAATGGGTGACAGGTGCCTACGCCGTCGTCTTCGGCGGGTTGATGCTGGCGTTTGGCGCGGTAGCCGATCGATTCGGCCGACGCCGGATCATGCTCATCGGCCTGGCCTTGCTGGGCATTGCCAGTCTGGCCACTGCTTTCGTCACCACCGCAGGGCAACTGATCGCCGTCCGGGCGCTGATGGGTATCGCAGCGGCGATGACGACACCAGGCTCGATGGCGCTGGCCTTCCGACTGTTCGAGCACGACGGCTTGCGGGTCCGTGCGACAACCCTCATCTCAACCGTTGGTCTGGTCGGGCTCGCGATCGGCCCGACGGTGGGGGGCTTCGTGCTCGCGATCGCTCCCTGGCAAGTCCTGCTGCTGGTGAACGTGCCGATCGCCGGGCTCGCGCTCATCGGTGTGCGGATCGGTATCGCCGCCGACGAGGTGAGCGACCTGCATCGAGATCCGGTGGATATTGCCGGGGCGGTGCTGGGCACAGCGACGATCGTGCTTGCGCTCGTGGCGCCGACGCTCTTCGTCAACGAGGGCACCGGATCGTGGGTCCCGTGGGGGAGCAGCGCAGCCGCCGTTGTGGGGGCGATGCTCTTCGTCCTCCGCGAGCGTTCAGCGCGCTATCCGCTCCTTGACCTCAAACTCGTTGCGCATCCTCTGGTTTCGAGCGGTCTGGCGTTCAAGGCGGCGGCCGGGTTGGCAACCGCCGGCCTCGGTTACCTGGTGACGCTGCAGTTGCAACTGGACTGGGGATGGACTCCCGCACTCGCGGCCATCGGCATGCTGCCGCAGGTCGTCGTCCTCATCGCGGGCGGCGCGTTCATCAATCCGTTCGTGCAACGGGTCGGCCTCGACCGGGCTGCCTGGCTCAGTGCCGCAGCGGTCGTGTTCGGGCTCGCCGTCTACGCCCTGATGAGCAGCTTCGGATACCTATGGGTCGCGATCGCCCTCGTGCTCGTGGCCGCCGGAATGCGCGTGGTCGGCGTTGTCGCCGGGGTTAACGTGCTGCGTGGTCTGCCGAAGAACCGCACCACGATCGGTGCCGCCCTCGTCGACACTGCGACCGAAGTCGCCTCCGGCGTGGGCATCGCCGTCACCGGCACCATCCTCGCAGCGCTGTTCACCGGTGACATCGCCACCTCCAACTGGAGTACCCAGCAGACCGCGGAATTCCAGGAAGCTGTCACCATGGCGGGCCTTGCGCTCACTGTTGTGGCAGCAGCGTTCGTCGGGTGGGGGATCGTCCGGACCCGGCGCGTTGCCAAAACTGCTGCGACTGAGCCTGTTGGGGACGCGGTTCCCGAGCAGGCCTGACGCCTCTACTCTGCGCGAGCGGCAGTCGATGCTCCAGGGGAAATCCCTGCCAGGTCGACGCACACGTGGGTCGTTGATGGCGAACTGCTCGGCTCCGGCTTCCGCGGCTCGGGCGCAGCAGCGCTGGGCTCCGTCCTGGCGAGTGCGCCCGACGCTCTTTGCGCGGGTATGGCCGCCCGCGGCCCGGCCTCGTCAACGGGCGCTCGTTGCTCGACGATCCAGCGGGCGACGGCCTCCCGGTAGGCGGGTGCCGAGCCATCGTCACGGGGATGATCCTCCCCGGTCTGTAGATCGCGCCAGCCGATTTGCTCGCCGTCAACTGATACGAAAAGGCGATCGTGACCATAGCGTCGCCATCGACTGAAGTTTGTCTCCTGCATTCTCTCTTGGTCGGCAGAGATCCGGTTGCCTTGCGAGAACGGGGGACACAGTCACGCGTTTGGGTGCAACGCCGTCGGGCTTGTGCCTCCGTCGCCTGCCCGGCACGATGCGCAACTCAGGTCACGGCAGACTGAGCTACGGCAAAGGCTAGGTTGGCCGTCGACGACTTACTGCGTCCGGCACTCGAAGATCAGTTGGGCGTGGGCGCCATCGTGGCGTCGACAGTCGTTCCCGTTCTCACTGAAGGTGCTTCTTGTGCTTGTGCGCGGCGGGCTTGAAGTTCGCGATCGCAGATCCGTTTTGAGTCTCGCTCGTCGGTTGCGAGACGGGGGATCAGCCGTAGTCGGCGAAGAGTTGGCGTCTGGCTGCGTCGACCGTGAGGAATCCGCCGTAGGGAACGATCCATTGCGGGCGGGTGTGGCCAAAGGGCGGCCCGACTACGACGATGGCTTCGGAGTTATACCGGTAGACGACGTCCAACACCGCGTCACGCTGCTCGTCGCGTTTGGCCCGCCGCTGTTCGGCCGAAGGCCGGATCGCGAAGTCAGAGGTTGGTGGACGAGCGACGACGACCGCGTCCACGCACGCCAGGATTCCGCGCTCGCCAAGCGATCTCATGATCCGGCCGAACTCCCGGGCCGGAATGAGCTCCTCCGACGACTCAAGGATCAATACGCAGCCCGCCAGAACGGATGGGTCGGCCGGAAACCGACCGGCTGTCAGCATTGCCTGCACGACCTCGATGCAACCGCCCCAGGTGCGGCCGGTGACCGCCCGCTCCGGCCCTGACCAGGTCCAGGGCTCAGTGGGCTCCCGATCGCCGAATTCCGTCAGCGCCCGAGGGTCATTCCAGTCGTGCCCGGTGTCCTCCGATTCGCCTGGGTCGGTGAGTTCGAGCCGCTCGCCTGTCAGGAGGGCCGCTTGCAACGACAGTTCGTGGATCGGATCGACCCGCGGGCCCGGCCCAAGCTGAACCTGCGTCGAGCCGCCGTAGAAGCCGGCGACGCCGTTCGTCCAGAGCCAGTTGAGCAGGTTGGTGTTATCGCTGTACCCGAGGAAGGGCTTCGGGTCACGGGCGATGAGGGCGGCATCGAGGTGTGGAATGACCGTGATCTGGTCGTCCCCACCGATCGTGGCCAGCACGGCACGGATCTCCGGATCCGCGAACGCCGCGTTCAGGTCGTTTGCCCGCTCACGGGCTGAGGCGCCGAGCTGACGAGTGGTCGCAAACTCGACGGGAATCAACCCGGTAAGGGCTTGCAGCCGCTCCAGAGCCTGCTCATGGACGGCTGGGGCGACCGCGGGAGCAGCGAAGGAGGGTGACAGCACCGCGACCTTGTCGCCCGGCCTGGCCTTTCGGGGCGATGTCAATTCCATGGGTGGAACTCTATGGTCCGCGACCGTTTGATTCGGGACGCCCGGGCAGCTGGCGTTCGCCTCCAGAACGGTGCCGTTCGGCGGGGAGATGGCCTCCAAAAGTTCGAGGCAGCAGCCGATACGAATGCATTCGAAAGTTCGTGTTGGTCGTGATGTGCCTGTTCTTGGCAGCGTGTGCCGAGGCTGGCCAGTGTGAGGGTGAGAAGTAGTCAACCCAGAAAACCGTTGGTGACACGACATCACTTGATGGAACGCTTGGCTTCGTGACGAGTAACGAGGTGTGGGACGACGAGAGGGCCGCAACGTACGACGACAATGCGGCCTCGGACTTCACTCCTGAGGTGCTGGAGCCGACGGTGGAGTATCTCGCGCGACTGGCCGCCGGAGGGCCGGTGTTGGAGTTCGCCATCGGCACAGGACGGGTTGGTATCCCACTGGCAGCACGAGGAGTCTCAGGACCGGCGTCGAACTCTCCGAACCAATGGTGGCCCAACTCCGGCGCAAGGTCGACGATAGCCAGTTGCCTGTTGAGGTCGGCGACATGGCGACCACGATTGTTCCAGGGGCGGGGGAGTTCTCCCTGGTAATCCTGGAGTGCAACGGCATCTCCAATCTGCAAACGCAAGCGGAGCAGGTCCAGTGCCTCCGAAACGCCGCGCACAATCTTCGCCCGGGTGGGCGCTTCGTCATCGATCTGTGGGTGCCACCAATCCAGCGACTCACACCAGGGCATGAGGCAGTCCCGATGAGAGTCGACGAGGATCACCTCGTCTTCGACACCTACGACGTGGTCACCCAGCAATGCTCGTCGCACCACTACCACCGCAAGCCAGACGGAAGTGTCCGCTACGGAGTCGGTCACTTCCGCTACATCTGGCCGGCCGAATGCGATCTCATGGCGCTACTGGCTGGGCTTGAGTTGGAGTCACGGTTCGCGGACTGGAACGGGAAGCCATTCACCGCCGCGAGCCAGAGCCACGTCTCCACGTGGCGCAAACCCTGACATCTGAGCGTAGCTGAATCCGAGAAGCTCTGCTCCGCAGTGGGTTTCGAAACCGAGGCCGGGTTGTGTCGGACGATGCGAGCTGGTCCGCGAACGTAGCGCAGTTTCGACTACATCGAGACGTTCTCTCCAGCGCAGCCGAGCACGGTCCTTGCCCATCCGGCGTTACCCATGTAGTCGAAACTGCGTACCGGCGCCATGTCTCGGTCACCCGCAGTTCCCTACGATCGTGGGGTGCCTCAAGAGCTTTCTGTCCCGCCTCGACGGATCATCCCCGGTGATGTCGTGGTCGCCTTCTCCGACGAACTGGCAGAGTGGACCGCTGCGCAGGTGACGGATCTCGACTCGGCCATGGGCACGGCCGCCGTGCTTGATCTGGACTGGGCGGGACCGCAACCCGAATCGCTAGAGGAACTTGGAGAGCTGGCACCGCTTCGCCTCACAGACGGGGCGAGCACCGGCAACGTGCCGCACAACAACTTCGACTGGCTACTTCCACGCAGTTGTACCATTATCGGCAACGCTCCGGTTCTGATCGACTTCTGATCGACTACGAATCGAATAGCTACCCACCAGGCTCTGGCTGGCGCCTGGGTGATGCGCTAGCGGCGCAGAGACGCTGGGATCGAGGGGAACGAAGATCGGTTCACCCCGGTGAGCGTTCCTTCTGCCACGCCGAGATCGATGACCTGGCAACTGCGGGCACGAGACTGACTGAAGTATGGTCCGCCTCGATCTTAGATATCCATGAAGTAAACTGCGCCGACATTGTTGCCATTTTCCCTAATGTTTACCCGGCTCACGCTTATCGGAGATCTTGGCGTTCTTACCAATTCGACCAGCCTCAATCAACTCCACAGGCTCCGTGCCTTGACAATCATGAATCTGTTCGACATGGCAGCATCAGATTGCGTGCTGCCCGGCGCATTACCGCTTCTGGAGACACTCTCGCTGCATAGCGTCCCATCGAATATGCACGGATGATGAAGAAGACATGGATGGCCGAGATCTTCAACGGTACCTACGTGGAGGTGACCAGTCCTCGCGAGCCTGACTGGGTTGCCGAGAATTGGGATAACCCGTTGTGGGAGTGGGATGGTCGCTGGAACATCAGTGCCAGCCGGTATCGCAAGGCCGTTGCCCAGTACAGGGCTACAAGGAGAGCCGTCCTGAGCGCGCTGACTGCGTCGAACGACGATCGGGCGCAGGCTGACCAGTTGACGGGCATCGGCCGCAACTACGGTGCAGCCTTCAACAAGTTGGACGGAACCCATAGCCCGTTCTTGGAAACTGAGGATGGTTGGCAGCGCCGTCCGCGAGGCGACGGAAGGTCGGGGACCGCCTCCGGAGACACTGTCGTCATGGACATCTGCGTGGCCAGCATGGCGGACCTGAATCACTTGGCTCGCCTGCTCTGGCTGCTTGCCGCGCCAGACGAGCAGGCGAGGCGATCCGTCACGTCCTTCGAGTCCGACCTCGCGGCATGGTGGACAGACCACGCCGAGTCACACGTCGCGTTTATCGCTCGACTTTCCGAGTCCGAGGTTGTGGGCATCGCGTGGCTGGCCCTCGTTTCAAGGGTGCCGCGACCAGGTGCGAATAATCGTCGCTCGGCAGACATTCAAAGTGTCTTCGTCTTGCCGGAGCATCGCGGAAGGCGAATCGGACAGGCACTCGTACAAACTGCGGCGGAGTATGCCTCGCAGCTGGGAGTCGGCCGCGTGACAGTTCATTCCGGCCGCAAGGCGGTTCCGGTGTACGAGCGACTAGGATTCGCGTCCTCCCGCCAACTTCTCCAGAAGGAAACTCCCTGACGTGGCGCAAGTAGCATGGCTTTAGTTCTAGAGACTAGTATAAAATACCGATAATATACATTATGTCAAATAAAGGGAGTCTGTCCGGGAACCCGCCCCTCCGTCGCGAGTACCGACCCGGCTGTGCCAGTCCTCCTGCAGGCAGACCTGATCGGTCGTCACTGCGAGGCTTGACAGTTCCCGGCTCGGGCTGGCGGCTGCTCATGTGGTTGTGGTGCTGACGGCGTGCTCGCGCAGGTGACGAATCAGCCCGACGATGTCCTCGGGCACGAGGCGCCCGATCGCGCCGGAGGAGTAGACACTGACAATGATCTTGCCGGACGGGTCGAGGACGAAGCCGGTGGACTGCAGGAACCCGCCGGCCGGGTCGACGAACGCTCCAGTCGCTGCCGAAATCGCCGTGGCGTCGGCGCTGTGCCCAACTGGGAACGTCAATCCGTGTTTGGCGATCAACTCCGTGGTGGTGGCTTCGTCGTCGACCGACAGCGCCACCACGCTGACCCCGACCTGAGCCAAGGTGGCGGTGGCGCGTTGGAAGGCCCGTAGCTGGGCGTTGCAGTACGGGCACCAAGACCCGCGGTAGAACAGCACCACCCCGTATCCGCCGTCGAAAACATCAGGCACCGAGAGGGTCTTGTTGCCGCCGGGCTGGGTGAGGGCCAGGGTCGGGAACGGGTCTCCCGGGTACAGCAAGGTCATCGCGGATCTCCTGAAGTCGGTGGTGTCGAGTGGATGAGTTGGTCGGGGTCACTGACGTCAGCTGCTAAGGCGAGTGCATCCCCGCCGCGCTCCCCCACCGGTCTCGCCGTGGTTGCAACTCATCGTTAGCGACCAGCCGCGGGCCGGTCTTACCTGTGAGCAAGCGGACACCCAGACGGGGACGGTCCGTAGGATCGGTGCTATGCCGCTGGACGATCTTGGCGCGAAGTCGACCGGTCGCGTTGGCGATGGCCGCGACACGGTGACCGCTGCGTCGATCCCCCAGGCGCGGGAGCTGGATGCCGAGTCAGCCCAGTGGCTCCGCGACCTGCGCGACGCCGGGCCTGGGCAGGAGCAGGCGGTGGCCCGGCTGCATGAACTGCTGCTGCGGATCGCTCGCGGCGAGTTGCGCCGGCGCAGTGGGCAGCACCCGATCACTGGTCCGGAACTGGACGATCTCGCGTACCAGGCCGCGGCCGATGCGCTGCTGGCCATCACCAGCAAGCTCGATCGTTTTCGTGGCGAGAGCAGGTTCACGACCTGGGCGTACCGGTTCGTCATCCTCGAGGTTTCGAGCAAGCTTGGCCGGCACTTCTGGCAGCGCCCCACGGTGGTGTTGGAGGCCGAGGACTGGGATCGCCTGCCAGACCGGTTCGGGATGGGCCCGGCTGACCACGCCCAATGGCAGGGGCTGGTCGACGCGCTGCGCCGGACGGTCGAGGACGAGTTGAGCGAGCGGCAGCGGCACGTGTTCGTGGCGATCGTGCTCCAGGGTGTCCCCCTCGACGCACTGGTAGTCGAGTTGGGGTCGAACCGGAACGCGATCTACAAGACGATGTTCGACGCGCGACGTAAGTTGCGAGCGGCGCTGATCGCCAACGGATATCTGGTCCGCTCCGGTGACCCCGCCGCAGGGGAAACACGTGACGTAGATGCGAGGAGGCGATCATGACCGGCTGGTCGGCGTTGGATCAGTTCCTAGCCACCGATCCCCGCGACGTCGGCTGCGATCAGGCCCTGCAGATCCTGCACATCTACGTCGAACTCGTAGACGAGCACGCCCCCGGTGTCGCCGCCGACCGTTATCCCGGTGTTGCCGCGCACCTGGCCGCCTGTGGGCCCTGCGGAGAAGACTTCCAGGGACTGCTGGCCGCAGTCGAGTCACAGGCGTGAAGAACCACTAGCCGCCCACGTCGCCGCAGGTGAACCAGGCCGCGCCGATACCCCGGAACGACCTTGACCACCGCCACGCGGATCACCGACCGCCATCTGCGGTGCCCCGCTCGGACCTACTGCTGTGGTTACCCCCCGCCTGGACAGCTACGCCGCCGAGCGCACGGGGTTCCGGATCTTACGAACCGCGAACGTGCCCGATGCAACCCGTAAGTCGACGGCCGGTGCTGGCACTAATTCCTCGTCCAGCTCAGTGCACGACTCATCGAGGAGCGTCATGAAGACCCCTGCCCGGATCGCCATCGTCGCCAGCGTCACCGCCGCGAGCGCCCTGCTGTTGGCCGGCCCCGCCGCCGCGTCCACCATCCATCCACCGACCTCCCGCGCGGCCGGTGCGGTGTTCGTCCAGAGCGACAGCCTGACCGGCAACACCGTCGTTGCCTACGATCAAGCATCCGACGGAGCCCTCACCCAGGCCGGGGTCTACCCGACCGGCGGGCTGGGCGGGCAACTGTCCGGTTCCATGGTCGACCACACCGCCTCCCAGGGTGCGTTGGCCTACGACTCGGCCAGCCATCTGCTCTACGCCGTGAACGCCGGCAGCAATACCATCACGAGTTTCGCGGTCCGCGGCGACCACCTCACCCGTCTGCAGACCATCAGCTCGGGAGGCGCCTTTCCGGTGAGCGTCACAGTGCACGGTGGCCAGTTGTATGTCCTCAACGCCCGCGAGGGCGGCTCGATCCAGGGCTACCTGCGCCTCGGCGGTCTACTCGTCAAGGTCCCCTCGTGGCACCGCGACCTCGGGTTCAACCCCGACCCGAGCCCGGAATTCACTAGCACCCCCGGCCAGATCGCGTTCACTCCGGACGGCTCCAAGCTGATCGTCACCACCAAGGGCGACGGCCAAAGCATCGAGGTGTACCCGGTCAGCCCGTTCGGGCCGGCCGCCCAGCCAGTCATCACCGCCGACCCCGGCAACGTGCCGTTCGCGATCACCTTCGACCGGCAAGATCACCTGGTGATCGCCGAAGCGGGACCGTCGGCGCTCGCGACGTTCACCGTGAACCGCAACGCCACTCTGACCCTCATCACCCGCACCACTACCGGGCAGGCCGCGACCTGCTGGGTCACCAGCACCGGCAACAAGCTGTACGGATCCAACGCCGGCAGCGCCAGCGTCTCCGGCTACACCGACCAGAACGGCACCCTGACCCCGGTCGGCAACACCAGCACCGACCCGGGCACGATCGACGCCACCGTCTCCCCCAATGGTCGGTACTTGTATGTGCAAACCGGCCGCAACGGCATCGTCGACGAATTCTCGATCGGGGGTAACGGCGCACTGACCTCCGTCGGTTCGGTCACCGTCCCCGCAGGCGCAGGCGGTGAAGGCATCGTCGCCAGCTGATCCCGGGGCGTGCGACGGCCCCGGCAGATCCACCGCTGGGGTCGTTCACCGGGCGACATCAATGCGCGGCTGCTCGATCCGGTCGTGAACCGGTTCCGTTCCACCGCGGCAACACCGCAGCCAGCCAAGGGATCAGTGGTCAGTGTGGATGCGAGCGAGCGGCATCTGGGTAGACGCGACCCACTCTGTCGGCACGAGATTCCGTGAGGCGAGCGATGCCCCGACGGTCCCTGACAGGGGCGGCAGTGATCGCGCAACAGCGCCTCAGGCGCCGCCCGCGGCAGGTCCTCGCCGTGCGCCAGGAGACGGCTTTCGGGTCAGGAGCGCGGTAGCCTGCTGCTGGCCTGACCGGTGCTAGGCCCGGCGGTGGCGTGCGAGCGGACCGCAGCTAGCGCGGTGTCGAGACCGGCTTCGAGCGCGGCGGTGTCCTGCCGGGCTTGGGCGAGGACTAGGCCACCTTGGATGGCTGCCAGCAAGGCAAGGGCGAGCTGGTCGACATCGGTGTCGCTGCGCAGGGTGTGGTTGTCGACCAGCGTGGTGAGGGCAGTACGGATCGCGGCCAGCCAGCGGTCGAACGAGGCCGAAAGTGCCTGGCGGGCCCAGGGGTGGTCATCTGCCAGTTCGCTGGCGAGACTGCCGAGCGGGCAGCCGCCCATGCCGCGTTGCTGGCGAGTGTATTCAACTAGAACGCTGCGCCACTCCTCGAGCGCGTCGAGGGTCTCCACGCGCTCGAGGAGCTGGGTCTGCCCTTCCACGATCACGTCGGTTTGGTGGGCGATCACCGCCCGGGTGAGATCGTTCTTGTCGCCGAAGTAGTGGTAGATCTGCGAAGAACTCACCCCGGCAGCGTCGCGGACAGACGGGGTACTCGTACCCGCAACCCCGTGCCGATACATCAAATCGGCCGCCGCCGCGATGATGCGCTCACGGGTGGCGCGGCCCTTCTTTGTACTGGGCGCTGGCGCTGTCCCAGCGTGAATCGAGTCCATGACCCTCCTCCATCAAATTGGATTTGACAATCCAATCGTGCCACAGGCAGAGTGGATAGATCAATCCATTCAATGGAGCAAGCTCATGGACTTCGACGGCGCGAGCGCGTTGATCACCGGGATATCCGGCATCGGCCGGGCAACGGCACAACTGTCCGCCAACGCCGGCGCCACAGTCGGGTGCCGCGAGAACGAGCGCGTCCAGCAGGTCGCTGCGGCGACGTGCTGGCCATCCTCGCGGCGGCCAGCCCGCTGCAGTGGCCAGCCCGCTGCAGTGGCCAACGATCCCGACGAGGTCGCGGACGTCATCGCCTACCTCGCCGGGAACATGGCGCGCCCGCTCACTGGAGTCGTCCTCGCCGTCGACGCCGGGCGCACCGCAGCCCTCTGAACATCACCTCGGCCACAACGCGAACCGCTATTCACCCGCACTCAGCCGTTTCGGGCTGGGAAGGAGACATCCAATGATCCTCGTGACCGGAGCCACCGGCAAGGTCGGCTCGGAAACCGTACGGCTACTGGCTGATCAGCAACAGCCTGTCCGTGCCCTAGTGCGCGACCCTTCCCGCCTCCAGCGGGCGGGTGTCGACGTAGTCACCGGCGACTTCGACGACCACGGCTCGCTGGATGCTGCCATGGACGGCGTCGACACGGTCGTACTCATCAGCCCGGCGCTCCCCCAGCAGGAGATCTCAGTCATCGACGCCGCCGCCCGGGCTGGGGCCACGCACGTCATCAAGGCGACCAGTAAAGCGTCGGCCGACTCACCAGTCGAGCGGCGCCGCGGCCAGGCTCAGATCGAGCAACGCCTGCAGGCATCGGGTCTGGCCTGGACACTGCTGCGCTCAAACGCTTACTTGCAGAACCTGCTCGCCCTGGCTCCGATCGTGAAGCAGACCAGCGGATTCGTCATGTCCGCCGGTGACGGACAGGTCGGCATGATCGACGCCCGCGACGTCGCGGCCGTCGCCGCCAACCCTTCCGGCCACACCGGTGCCACCTACTGGCTCACCGGACCAGCGCTGATCACGTACACCGACGTAGCCAACGAACTGTCCCGCACTCTCCGCCACCCGGTCGAGTATCGACGCATCTCACCCGAAGAGCACCGTGAACTGATGATCCGCGGGGGCCTTCCCGAGCACGTGGCAACGTCCAATGCCCAGGCCTTCGGGCTCATCGCCGAAGGCGACGCTGCCTGGATCACCGACGACGTGCTAACAATCACAGGCCACGCACCGCGTAGCTTGCACGCATTCATCAGCGAATGCGCCGCAGCCTTCGCCTGAGACCCGAGGTACTCGGGCGCAAGGGCTTCCTGCGTCGCGACCCCAACAGCCCGCGGGATCCCTGGCGACACTGACCGGTGCGGAGCGGTCAGCGGTGGTGGTGCGGCGTGGTTCTCCGGGTCCTGACCACGGGCGCGCCCGCTGCCCTTACTCACTCACGGTTGCTCGGCGATAATCCTGAGGTGCTCCTGCCCTATGTACAGCAGGCCAATGCGGCTGGCCGCGTCTTCGACGTGAGTGTGGTGGCCTTCGTGGTAGGCGAGTTCTCACAGGTGTGGCGGGTGCGACGCGGGGCGACCCGCGCCAACCTGGGTGGGGAGGCGCTGTTCAGGGTGATGTTCTTTGCGGGCATCCTGCTACCCCCCTCGGTCTGGTCGTGGCGCCCGGCGCCGTGATCGGAGGGGGCGTCTGGGTCTTCTCTCTCGGGGTGCTGATCGGCTGGCTGGGTCTACTGCTTCGCTGGTGGTCGATTGTTGTCCTGGGGCGGTATTTCACCGTCGTCCTCACGACGAGCCAAGATCAACCGATCGTCGACCGCGGTCCTTATCGGGTGCTGCGACACCCGAGCTACACGGGTCTGCTGCTTGTGTTCGTGGGCTGCGGTTTGATGTTCGGGAACTGGGTCAGCGCCGCCAGCTCGGTGGTCTTGGTCGTGATCGCTCTCGTGTATCGCATCCGGATCGAGGAGCTCTCCCTCTATGCCGCGCTCGGAGGCAGGTATCGCGATTTCGCCACTGGCCGTGCTCGGCTAGTCCCATTTGTCTGGTAGCTGTCCACAGGGAACGGGTCATCGAACTGGCATGGCATAGGGGTCGGGCCTGGACCTTGTCCGGAATCCGACGCCAGTGCCATGCCAGCGAGGCTGGCTGAGCACAAGATTCAAGCTCGTCACACCAATCGTGACGGATTCCGGACATTCGTAGACCACAAGGATTGTCGCCGACGAGGTCAACCGTAGGTTGACGGGACCCCCTCGTCAACCTACAGTTGACATCATGCAACAGTTCCCCGTCTCACTCGACAATCTCATTGCGTTCGTGCGGGCGATCCAGCCCGAGGGCGACGAACTCTCACACCTCAGTGACGCTGTACGCGTCTCGAGCCGGATCGAGGATCAGGCCGATTCGCTCATCGGTCACTTCGTCGATCAGGCTCGGCGCTCGGGTGCGTCGTGGAGCCAGATCGGCGAAAGCATGGGCGTCACCAAACAGGCCGCACAGAAACGCTTCGTGGCCCGGTCTGGCGAGTTCGCGCCCGGCGCCTCCGAACGATTGTTCAGCCGCTTCGCTGCCCGAGCCCGCACTGCGCTGGTCGCCGCGCGCGCCCTGGCAGCGGTTACGGCGACCGGGGAGGGGGACAGTCCGGTTCCCGTCGAGCCGCGGCACATCGTTGTGAGTCTTCTCGTCGATCCGGAGAGCGTGGCGGCTCGCGCTGTAGCGGCGATCGGGGTTGATCGTGCCGTGGTCAGCGAGTCGCTCGGACTGCCCCTTCCCCCCGCTGATGCCGCGCCGGCGTCGTCCGCAGATGCGAGTCCTGCGTCGGTGCGCACGGTGATGTTCAGCGTCGAGGCCCGCAAGCTCATCGCCCGAAGCCTCGACATCGCGCTGCACTACGGACACAACTACATCGGCACCGAGCACCTCATCCTGTCGGCGGCCGTTGAGGGTCCGACGGCCGCTCCCCTCACCAGGTCAGGTCTCGGAGTGGATCCGCTGAGGGCCGAGATCGAACGATTGCTCGGCGAACTCACCCGGTGAGTCCCGGCACGATGTTCTGGTTCAAGTGGAAGAGGTTGGTGGGGTCGTAACGGTTCTTCAGCTCCAGCAGCCGGCGGTAAGTGCCGCTCGGATACGACGCCTTGACCAGCGAGTCGTTGGCCTCACCGGTGAAGTTCACGTAGGTGGCCGCGTCGGGCCCTAGGGCGGAGGTCACCCCGCGCGCCCACTCGACGACCTCCGCGAACCCCGCCTCACTGGGCGTGCGGGCGACGACGTTGACGATGAAGTCCTGGTCGCGCATGGCGAACGCCGTGGCGTCGGCCGGGACGCGGTTCACCGCTCCGCCCAGGTGTTGCAGGTGGATCTCGGTCAGCGCATTCGGATCTGTCGCGAAAGCCTGGAGGAGGACTTCTAAGGACGCATCGTCGGCCGTCCGCATGAAGGCGGAACGGAAGTAGTTGTACAGGTCACGCGGATACAGCGGGTCCAGGGCCTGCTGCCACGCCGCATACGGATGCTCGGCGAAGATGTCGGAGATCACCGTGCCGAGGGTGCGGAAGGGGGCAGTGGCGGTCTCCCCCGCGCCGGCCTCGCCTGACCAGCAACCTCCGACGCCGATGATTGGCTTGCCGTGAACCGATTCCGGCAGGAACGGGACCGGAGGTGCTGTCGTCAGGTTGACCAGCGTCGTCAGCTCGTTCGGGGCAGCTGCGCAGGCATCACGGTAACCGCGCAGGATCTGCTCGGCCTCGTCCGCGGGATAGAAGGTCAGACCCGAGAACACCGTGGGGCCGACTTCGTGCATCCGGAACTCGAACGAGGTCACCACACCGAAGTTCCCGCCGCCGCCCTGCAGTCCCCAGAACAGGTCGGCGTTCTCATCGGCACTGGCATGAACGAACTGTCCGTCGGCAGTGACGACGTCGGCCCCGACCAAGTTGTCGCTGGCCAGTCCGTAGTTCCGCATCAACCAGCCGAGCCCGCCGCCGGTGGTAAAGCCTGCGATGCCCGTCGAGGACACCAGACCACCGGTCACGGCGAGGCCGAACTGTTGCGTCTCCGCATCCAGGTCTTTCCACGTACAACCGGCCTGAGCACTCACTCGCCGGAGCCGGGGACTGACCTGAATGCCACTCATCAGCGACAGGTCCAGCACGATCCCGTCATCGACGGTGGAGAACCCCGGGATCGAGTGACCGCCGCCGCGGACTGCCAGCGGTAGTCCCACGCTGCGCGCGAGGTCGACCGTACGGATCACGTCCGCCACTCCGACGCATCGCGCGATCAGTGCCGGTCGGCGGTCGTGCGCCCCATTCCAGATCCTGCGTGCGATGTCGTAGTCAGCGTCCGTCGGGAGGACCACCGTGCCGCGCAGTCCTGCGGCGAATTCTGCGATGGTGGCGTCCCCGATCACGTTCTCTCGTGTCTGGTTCAAGGTCATGGCGTCGTCCTGCTTCCTGTGTTGGTGTCAGTTACGACGCTAGGCAGTCCTCGTCAGCGCAAACCCAACACAATCTCAACAACTGTCGCCCCAGCGCCCGCGCAAGGCGGCCAGTCGATCGTCTGCAACCAGGCAGCGGGTGCTGTGGAAAGCAGCCAGCGCCAGCGCCGTTTCGCGGGCCGCACGATGCGGATCGCCCAGGTCGGTGGACAGCTCGGCCACCATCAATCGGGCCCAGCCTGCGTGCCGCCGCCAGGGGACGAAGAGCTCAGCCGCCCAGCGGTACAGCTCCCGCGCCGCCGACAGGCGTCCGGCGATGAGTTCGATCGCTGCCAGCACGGTGAGCGTGCCGCCCATTCCCGGCTGATCCCCCACGGACTCGAACCTCGACAAGCAGCGCCTCGCGTCGGCTATACCCCGCTCGACGTCGCCTTCCATGGCGTCCAGGAGCGCCAAGTGGATCTCGGTCAGGAACTGCCCGCGCCGGTCTCCCACACCGAGCCGCAGCCTTCGGGCAGAGGACAACGCCTCTCTGGCCGCGCCATGGTCGCCGGCATCTCGCAGGACGCATCCGAGTTGGTGCAGGACCTGCCCGGAGGCCAGGTCATCCTTCAACCTGGCGAACTGCTCGACCACGTCCGAAATAGCGGCGATCGCCGACTGCTGATCGCCGGAGAGCCGGGCCGCATCGCCGAGTGCGGACAGCGCGAACCCAGCGCCCTGGATCGCGCCCACCCGTCGCCCGAGCAGCAGGGTCTCCTCGAAACACGGCACCAGGCGACCGGCAAGATGAACCAGTTGCAGGCTGGCCGTGATGACCGGAAGGAAGGGTGCCGGCGCTGACCTGCACTGAGTGAGCTCGGTCAGGCACGCGTTGAAGTGTCGAGTCGCCGTGGGGCCGTCCTCGCGGGAAAGCGCGCACTGACCGGACAGCCAGCTGGCGGCCGCCACATGCTCAGGTCGGCCGTGAGCGACTGCCCTGGTGCGCACTGCGGCCGTCAGCTGTTCCGCCTCGTCCAGGTCGAACGTGCACCAGGTGAGCGCGGCCTCCACGAGCCGGGCGGCCACGATCTCGTCCGGGTCGCCGACCTGGCGCACGATCGCCAGCGCCTCCGCGCCCAGCGCCCGATGCCGGTCGCTGCGCCCGAGCCGGCTGTCCAGGCCGGCGAGACCGATCAAGGCGGCTGCCCGAGGCCGTGAGGGTGCCGGTGAGGCGGCCAGGGCGCGCTCGACCCAGGCGGCACCCTCGACGGCGTGGCCCCGGACGAACCAGAAGCGCCACAGACTGGCCGCGAGCCGCAATGCCGACTCGGGTTCCTCGACACACGACCAGCGCAACGCGGCGCGTAGGTTGTCGTGCTCGAGGTCGAGCAGCCTTGGCTCTTCGATTACGACACCCCTGGCGCGTTCGGGGTTGTGCGAGACGGCAAAGGCGAGGAAGTAGGCACAATGGGCAGCGGACAGCTGCGCCTCCTCACCGGCCTGGCGAAGACACTCACGACCGAACTGCCGGACTGTCTCCAGTTGCCCATACCGCGTCCTGAGGCCGGTGTCGTGCGTGACCACCAGGGACTGATCGACGAGCGTGGCCAGCAGGTCGAAGAGATCCTCTCGGGGCAGCCGGGCATCGGCGCAGACGGCTTCCATTGCCTCGAGGGTGAAGCCGGCGGCAAAGATGGACAACCGCCGCAGCAGGATCTGCTCCGGGTCGGTAAGCAGGTCATGGCTCCACTCCAGGGTGCCGCGCAGCGTCTGATGCCGGGTCACCCCGCCCGGTGCTCCGCGGAGCAAGTCCAAGGCGTCGCCGAGCCGTTGAACGATCTCGGCCGGCTCGAGGACGGCGGTTTTGGCCGCAGCCAGTTCCAGGGCCAGGGGGATCCCGTCCAGCCGTCGGCACAGTTCGCTGATGGCCCGGGCATTGTCGGCCGTGAGGGTGAAACCCGTTCGCACCTGCCCGGTTCGCTCGACGAACAACCGAACAGAGGACTGCCGGGCCAGCTCGGCAAGGTCTGGCGCATCAGTGTGCACCGGCGCCGGAAGGGCCAATGACGGCACCCGGAAGGTGTACTCCCCCGGGGCATGCAGTGGTGCTCGGCTGGTGGCCAGCACCACCACGCCGGGACATCCCGAAAGCAGTGCGGCGACCAACTGAGCGCAGGAACCGAGCACGTGTTCACAGTTGTCCAGCACGATGAGCATCGCCCGGCCGCGAAGTTGGTCGACCAGTGCTTGGGATTGGCTGGAGCCCGTCCCCGGATCGAGCGCGAGTGCCGCGGCCACGGCGGTGGCCACCTGCGGTGCTTCGGCGACTCCCGCGAGATCGACGAACCACGCTCCGTCCGGGTAGCGTCCGCGCGCCTTCCTCGCGGCCTCTATGGCCAGCCTGGTCTTGCCGCAGCCGCCCGCCCCGGTGAGGGTCAGCAGCCGGGCATGGTCGAGCAGCCGATCGACGTCAGCGAGTTCGCGCTCGCGACCGATGAAGCTCGACACCGGAACCGGGAGGGAGCCGATGGGCTCTCCGGCGTCTCCTGCCCGCGGGTGGGGACGCTGCGCTGACGTCGACGTGGTCAACAGCTCGCGGAACAGGCCCGTCGTCTGGGGATCCGGGTCGGTGCCGAACTCCTCCAGCAGATCGTCGACCAATTGTTCGTAGCGAGCCAGGGCCTCCGATCGTCGCCCGAGGTCGGCCAGAACCTGCATGTGGGCGCGCGCGGCTCCCTCGTGCAGCGGATCGGCCTCGCGGAGTCGGGTAAGCAATACCAATGCCTCCTCGGGCGCCTGGTGCCGCACCGAGGACGCCAGCTTGATCATGACCTCGTGATGCACTGCTCGGAGCTCATCTCGGCGGGTGGTCAGCCACTGCGCATCCGCAGGATCTGGTTGAAGGTCGCCGGCGTACAGCTCGGCCGCCGTTCGTAGGCTGGCGTCGCCTCCCGGAGCCAGACCCACCGCGGCGAGTCGCTCGAACTCCAGCACGTCGATCTCGACTGGACCGCCGGCGTCCAGCAGCACTCGCTCGTCCTGCAGTACCAGCAGGTTCTCGGTGGCGGCACCGAGTGCGGCGAGTGTGCGCCGGGCGATGTACAGGGTCTGATGCAGGTTTCGGGCAGCGGCCGCCGGCTCCAGCTCCGGCCATAACCGGTCCAGGATCTGGTCGCGGTGACAGGCTTGGCCCGGCGCCAAGGCCAGCATCATCACCAGGGCCCGTGCCTTCCGCAGCCGCCATTGCCCGACTGCTGCGGCACGTCCAGGGGCCCGCACCGCGAACGAGCCAAGCAGTTGGATACGTAGGCCGCTGGGGCTGGGAGGGTCTCGAGGTCCCGGATTCATCGTCATCCACTATCGCCTGTCGGGCACGCGATGGCGCTCTACGGGCGCGACAGGAAATAAGCACGGCAGGTTCCGGTTCCCGGGTGCGCCCTAGTGTCGACCCGTTCGCGAGGCGTGAACCCGCGGTAGTGGATCAGCGCCCGATGGCGGGGGCCGGATCTTGTGACCCGGACGGTCCCGGGCGCCGATGTCGGAAGAGCCCCAGTGCGAGTAAAACACCGCCGGGCACGGTGGCCACCGTGGTGAGCAGGCCGTAGAGCACCGCGACCGTCACACCTTGTCCGGGTAACAGGCCGACGGCATGGAAGGCCCAGGCAGCGGCAGCTTCGCGTGGTCCCCAGCCGGCCACGTTCGCGGGGATCGCAGCGGCCACCAGCACCGTCAGGGCGAGCGGCACGATGCCGGCCCAGCCCAGCCGTAGGTCGCTGACGCGGGCCGCGAGGGCGAATACCGCGACGTAGCCGACCAGCACCGCCAGTGAGGTGACGATGACGCCGAGCATGATCCGACGGGTGCCCAGCCGTCGCACGTCGTCGAGCACCGCACGGCGCGCCCGTGCCCGCAGACCGACCAGCACGACGGACGCAGGGCGTGCCGCAGAGGTGCGCACCAGCACTCCCAGACTCACCAGCGTGAGGCCTCCGAGCAGGATGGCGAGCGCTGCGACGCCGGGGCTCACCAGCAGCGGCAGTACCAGGGCAGCGGTGATCACCAGTTGCACCGCCTGACCGCTCGATCGTTCCCAGACCACAGTGCGCAACCCGAGAGACACGTCGTCGGACTGCGCGCCGACGAGCACTCCGCGATGGACGTCTCCCAGCACTCCCCCGGGCAGGATCGCGTTGAGAAACTGCGACCGATAGCACCGGGCCAATGCGCTGCCCAACGACAGTTTCAGGCCGAGACCTGCGGCCACCAGGCGCCAGCGGGCGGCCGAGCACAATGTGGTCGCGGAGACCAGGATCACGGCCACAGCCACCGGCCCCGCGTGCAGGCGTCCGAGCGCCGCAGTGAACGGCCCGGTTCCCACCCGCCATACGACAACGGCCAGCACGGCCAACCCGGCAACGAACTGACCCCACGAGCCGGCCCGCGATGTCGTCCACCCGTGAGACCACTTCCGCCAGGTGTCGATGATCCGTCTCCTTCCGTCGCTCTCGTCCGGGGTTTGGGTACCCTCGCGGGCGACCGAATGAACCGGGCCGGCGCGACATCCGTACACCGTCGTAGGACTCTGTCAGAAGATAGATACGGAGGCGCGATGCGCGGGGTTCAGTCGGCTGTGGGGATGGCTCTGACCGGCCTCGTGGTGTTGTTGGGCGCGCTGCAGTTGGTCGCAGGCCTGGGAGCGTTCGGCGCGCTCTCCGGGCTGGCCAGTGGGGTCGGCTGCCTCGTCGTGCTGGCCGTGGGGATGGTGCGCTGCTCGAGATATCGGTTGTCGCTCGCCGATGGAGTCACGCTATCGAGGGTCGTGCTCAGCTGTGGGGTGGCGGCCTTGGTGGCTCAGGCCTTTGTTGCGCCGCCGCCTCCCCTGACCATCGCGGGGCTGGCGGGCCTGGCCATCCTGCTGGACGGCGTGGACGGGCGGCTCGCTCGCAGGTCGGGCACCTTGTCCGCCTTCGGCGCGCGGTTCGATCTCGAGGTGGACGCCTTCCTCATCCTCGTCCTCAGCGTGCACGTCGCGTTCGCCGTCGCCTGGTGGGTGCTGGCGATCGGTGCTGCGCGGTACGTCTTCGTGGCTTTCGGCCTGCGGTACGCGTGGCTCCGCGCCACCCTACCTCCCAGGTACTGGGCCAAAGTGGTCGCTGTGATTCAAGGGGTTGCGCTGTGTGTCGTCACGTCGCAGGTCCTGCCGCGGCCGGGGGCGCTCGCGGTCCTGACCGTTGCGCTGGGGTTGTTGGTGGAGTCGTTTGCCAACTCCATCTGGCACCTGTGGCGACTGGCGCACGCGTCCCATGGCGGCGCAGCCGCCCGTCCGGCTCGTGGCGCAGCCGCCCGTCCGGCTCGTGGCGCAGCCGCCCGTCCGGCTGGCGGCGCAGCCGGCCCTTCAGCTCGTGGCGCAGCCGGCCCTTCAGCTCGTGGCGCAGCCGTCCGTCCGGCTGCCGGTCCCTCTGCAGCGGCCGGGCGCACCCTGTCGTCCGGCCATCGGGTGACCCATCGTGCCTGAAGCCGACAGGGCCGCCACAGGTCGGACCCGTTCGCTGCGTGGAAGGCACGCCGGAGCCGCAGCGCGCACGCCGGGCCCGGCCTGGATGGCGATCGCCGGCAGCTTCGTGTGGCTGTGCCTCGTCGCGCCCGCTGCGGTCGTCGGCTCCCCAAGCGCTTCTGGCGCACCGTGGCCGTCGCTGGTGCGGATTCCGATCGACGGTGTCGTCTTCCTCGTCCTCGGCTGGGTGCTGCCGCCGGCGGTGCGCCGAGTCTGGGTCGTGGTCGGGGGCATCGCACTGTTCGCGATCACGCTCCTCACCGTTGCGGACCTCGGATTCGGGGCCGCTCTCGGCAGGGCCTTCGAGCCGCTGTCCGATGTCAGCTACGCCGGATCGGCAGCCGGGCTGCTCGTCGACTCCTTCGGCACGGCCGGTGCCGTGCTCGTCGTGGTGGCCCTGACGTTGGTGATCGCGTGCTTGGCGATAGCCCAGTTCCGAGCCGTGGGCGCGCTGGTGGCGGCCGGGGCTGCCCACCCGATGGTCGGCGCGGGCATTGTCGTCGTATTGATCGCCGCCTGGGCCACGACGGCGGCCATCGATGACCAGTCGAGCACGCAGCGTCGGCTAGCCGTGCCGGCTGCGACGGAGCTCGTCGGCGAGCATGTCGCTCAAGCGCGCGACGAGCTGAAGCAACAGCGCGAGTTCGCGCGGACGATGAGCCGCGACGAGCTGGCGAGCGCCTCGCCGGATGACCTGCTGAGCGGTCTGCGTGGTAAGGACGTGGTCGTCGTCTTCGTCGAGAGCTACGGCCGGACGGCACTCCAGGGCGCACCGGCGACAACGGTGCTTCCGGCTCTGCGGCAAGGCGATCTGGCTCTGCGCGAGGCCGGCTACTCCTCGCGCAGCGCTTTTCTCACGTCGCCTACGTTCGGTGGCCTGAGCTGGCTGGCCCACTCGACGCTGCAGTCCGGGGTGTGGGTCGACACCCAGCAGCGCTACGACCAGCTCATGACGATGCGACGGCTGACGCTCAGCAGCGCCTTCGGTCGGGCCGGCTGGCGGACCGTCGACCTGGTGCCGTCGAACACGCGCGACTGGCCGCAGGGCTCGACCTTCTACCACTTCGACACCGTCTACGACGCGCGCAACCTCGGCTACCCCGGGCCGAAGCTCGGCTATGCCCGGGTGCCAGACCAGTTCACGCTCGATGCGCTCCTGCGTGATGAGCTGACCACGTCGTCGCCGGCGCCTGGGCAGCCGGTGATGGCAGAGGTCGACCTGGACTCCAGCCACACCCCCTGGGCTCCTTTGCCCTCGCTGCTGACCTGGTCGCAGGTCGAGCAGCCCGGCGCGGTGGCTCCCATGGCCGCGAACTCGCCTTCGCGACAACGGGTTTGGGCCAGTGCGGCGGGCGTGCAGGGAGCCTACGCCCACTCGATCGCCTACTCCGTGGGATCGCTCGTCTCCTTCGCCCAGGCCGCCTCCAGCAAGGAGCTCGTGCTCGTCGTGCTAGGGGATCATCAACCGGCTGCGGTGGTGTCGGGCCAGCACTCCGACCGCGACGTGCCGGTGTCGGTCATCACCCGAGACCCTGCCGTGCTCCAGCGCATCGACGGGTGGAACTGGCAGCGCGGCCTTACGCCGAGACCGACCGCACCGGTCTGGCCGATGGACGCCTTTCGCGACCGGTTCATCACCGCGTTCTCCGGACCGTCACCGTGAGCCCTGCCTTAGCGCCGCGCACTCAGACTCACCAGATGCCGGGTACCCCGGACGACTCATAGGGTCGGATCATGTGGCCCTCCTTCCTTGATGGAAAGCTGCTGTTGCTGATCGACTTCGACGGTCCCCTCACCCGGCTGCTGCCCGACCCCGAGCAGCTCCGGCTGGCCGACCGGCTGGCGGACTGGCTGCGGGCGCACGGCCTTGAACCACCCGCCGCCGGCGATCACGTCCACCTGCTGCGGTACGTCGCAGAGAACCGTCCGCAGCTGGCCGAGGCCGCGGAGCAGTTCTGCACCGCCGCCGAGCTTGCCGCCGCCGGGCGGCAAGAGGTCTACCCCGCTGCTGTCCAGGTCATTGCCGAATGGCTCGATGCCGGTGGCGCCGCAGCAGTCGTCAGCAACAACAGCGCGCAGGTCGTCCGACTGATGCTCGACCGCACATCGTTGGCCGGACGCGTCAGCGTGCACGCGCGCACCGCATCCGGCCTGGAGCGGCTCAAACCACGACCCGATCTGCTGCTCGACGCCCTTCGCGAGCACGATTGCCAACCCCACCAGGCGGTCATGATCGGCGACACGGTGAGCGACCTGCAGGCGGCTGCCGCGGCACGGGTGGTGGGCATCGGGCTCGCCACGTCGCTGGCCCGGGTGCGCGCACTTCTCGACGCCGGTGCGATCGGCGTCATCGCTGAGCTCGCCGACCTGGCACGCCGATCCGGACGCGCTCTTTCTTGCGAGGCCGGTCCCCCCGAGGCCCCCGACCCGGCGGGGGACGTGTGGTCGGAACTGCTCTCGGGCCGGGTGCCCGGCCTGTCCGACGATCCGCTCGTCGACCTGTACGGGCCGATCGTGACGGCAGGCCCGCTGGTCATCGCGCAGCTCGGGCAGAGCCTCGACGGATTCATCGCCTCCCGGACGGGCGACGCGCAGTTCGTCACGGGGAGCCAGGACAGGGTGCGGCTGCACCGGATGCGAGCACTCATGGACGCGGTGGTCGTCGGGGTGGGCACGGTGACCGCCGACAACCCACGGCTCACGGTGCGGGACGTGCCCGGCCCGAACCCCGTGCGCGTGGTGATCGATCCACGCGCGCGCACGCCGCTCGACGCCCACGTTCTGACGAGCGGCGACGCGCGGACACTGTGGTTGATCGGCCCCTCCGCGGTTGTCGTCGAGACCCCTGCGACCCATGTCGAGGTCGTACGGCTTTCGACCGACGACCTGGCCGACCCGGGCACTGTGCTGGCGTTGCTCGCCGAGCGTGGGCTCCGCCGTGTTCTCGTGGAAGGCGGCGGACGGCTCGTCTCGTCGTTCGTGGCCGCCCGCGTGGTCGATCGGCTCTACCTGACGACGGCTCCGCTGCTCATCGGCGACGGTGTTCCCGGCCTGCGCTTCGCCGGGCAGGACGCGCTGAGGGACGCTCTGCGCGGCCGCTGCCGCCGATTCCAACTCGGCCCGGACGAATGCACCGAGCTCATTCTCCGCGAGCCCGAGCCACCCCCGGGCGCGTGAGCTCTGCCGGCAGGGCGAGCAGATCGACGTGGTCGACCTCGATCGTCAGTCGGGCCGCCAGAAGCTGACGACGTCGGCGCTCGCTCCAACGACCCACCAGCTGGCGCAGGCTAGGGTTCTGCTCCGCCGCCACCGAAGCGCGTTCCATCACATACGTTCTCATCATGGCGCCGTCGCGGCGGGCGTCCAGTTGCCAGGGCGTGCCGGCGAACTCGACTTGGCAGCCGAGCTCCTGCAGCCGTTCGCCGAGATAGGACGCTGCCTGCGGTCCCGCGCGAGCCGCACGTCGCTGGTGCGCGTCGAAGGCCCGGGCGATCACGCCGTCAGACGGGTCGGCCGGCGTCCACCGGACCCTGCCGGTGACGGTCAGGCTGAACAGCGCGGGCGTGCCGGTGCGCACTGTCGTGTTGGCGAGTCGATCCAGGTCGGTGAGCGTCAGGATGTCGAGCAGTGCTGAACAGGTCAGCAGCCGACGAGGATGAGCGTCGCTCGTCACGAGGCGTTCGATCTCGTCGACACTTGTGAGGACTCGCCGGGCGTTGCCGTGCGTGTGTTGGCGCAGCAGCAACGGGTCGTGGTCGACGGACGTCCAGTCGGTGGCCACGCCCAGGCGTAGTTCGAGATAGGCCCGGTTGGCGCCGGTGCCGGCCCCCAGGTCGTACACGTGCACCGGCCCGCCGTCCGGTGCGGCGGTGAGGTGCCGCACGAGCCGAGTGAGCAATCCTGCTGCGGAGTTCCGGGCTTTGTTGTCCGCGGCCCGGCGCTGCGCCAGCCAGGCGGCGGATGCCGGGCGCTCGGGGCGGCTTCCCTGTGCCGGTCCGCTCACGCCCGCCGCCCGATCCCGGAGGGGTTCCGACTCCTGATCACACTGGGCTCCCGATCGCCCGCGCGAAGTCGTTGGCCGCTTCGGCCCACGTGCCCAGACTCAGCCGTCGCTCGAGCGCGGCCGCCCGCCAGCCGTGGCGCAGGTCGGGATCGGTGAGCCAGTGCCGCAACGTCGCGGCCCAGGCTGCGGGTTGCCGTGGGTCGAGAGCGACACCGGCTACGGCCCGGTCGCCAGGATCAGTGGCGGAGGCGGTGTCGGGTTCCTGGACGCCGAGTGCCTCCACCGCGCCGGTGCCCTTGGCCACGACGGCCGGGATGCCGCGGCTCAACGCCTCAGTGACGACCAGCCCGAACGTCTCGGTGAGCGACGGCACGAGCAGCAGGTCCGTGTCTGCCCAGACGGCGTCGAGGCGCTCGCCGGTCAACTCCCCCGTGACCGTGATCCGTTCGGCTACCGGTGATTTCGCCACCCGATCCAGAAGGTCTCGGCTTGTTGCGGGGTCTGGATGCGCTCCGACCAGGGTCAGTCGCCACGCACGGTCGCCTAGCTCGGCCAGCGCGGCAAGCGCCGTCCGGTGGTTCTTCACCGGCGTGACGGCGGCCAGCATGAGCAGGTGCGGCGGCGAGCTGCCCTGGGCGATCTGCGCCGGATGAGTGCCCGGCCTGACGACGACGCTCTCGCGCCCGTACCGGCGGCGGACGTCGTCGGCCGCCCAGCGGCTGGTGGTGATGACCGCTGTCGCGGCGCGCACGGCCTGCCGTTCCAGATCTGCCAGCCGGGCCGCTTCGGCAGCGGTGAGGCCGAGCTCCGCCGGCAAGGGCAGGTGGACGAGGAGCAGCACCCGGGTATGGGGTGTGGCGGCGTTGACCTCCTCCGGACAGCAGGAGCCGATCAACCCGTCGAGCACGACGACGTCCGACGTGCGCAGGATCGTGCGCAGCGCTGACCGCTCGGTGGCCGTGGGATGTGGCCAGTCTCCGTCCAGGTGATGGGTGGCGATCCGCCAGCCCGCCCTGCGGAGGGCCTCGACGATGGCAGTGTTGTAGGTGTGGCCCCCGCTGGCGCGTGACTGGCAGGGCACGACGAACGTGACGCTCACGTCAGCCTACCCGCGCGTGGTGGGAGCACGCCGAGGAGTCGCAGGGGTGTGCCCGAGTCATCACCCGAGCTCAACCGTGTAGGAGGCCCACGCGTCCGGGTGCTCACGCAGCGTCACCTCCAGCGAACTGAATCCTGAGGTGTCGAGGCTTGCGCAGAGCTGCTCGGCGATGTAGGTGGCGATCGTCTCCGTGGTGGTAAGTCGACCGGCGAACAGGTCGAGGTCGTCGAGATTCTGGTAATCTAGACCAGAGAGCACATCGCGGAGTCGGCCGGCCGCTACTCCGATGTCCAGAACGGTGGCGAGCTCATCGAGTTCGGTTCTGCGCCACGTGGTCTCGACGACGAGGGTGGCGCCGTGCAAGCGCTGGGCGGGCCCGAACTCGGGTCGGTCGAGGCTGTGGGCGATCATCACGTGATCACGCACGGTGAGGCTGTACATGGTTGCTCCTAGGTTCGACGTGATGCTGCTGAGCGGGGTCCGCGCCGTCGGGGTATCGGACGACGGCGCACCGCCTGGCGGAATGGCCGTCGGCAAGCGACTGCATCACGGTAGGCAGCTCGGTGAAGTCGCATACCGGGCCGAGCAGCGCGTCGAACCGGTCGTCGCCCAACGCGCGAAGGGCTGCCGTGCGGCGCTCGAGCAGACTGCGCCGTGCTCTGCGGGTGCGGCTGACGGCGCTGACCTGGCTGGCGCGCAGAGTGAGCCGGCGCGCGTGGAAGTCCTCCCCCAACGGCACCAGGGGGGCGCGATCGCCGTACCACGAGACCTCCACGACCTCGGCGTCGTCGCCCGCCAGCCTCAAGGCGGACGCCAAGCCGGCCTGACTCGCTGAGGCATGCACGACGATGTCGCAGTCGCCGGCGGCTTCGGCTGGACGACGGTAGTCGAGACCCCAGTGCCGGGCCAGCGTCGCTGTGCTCTCGTCGGTGTCGATCACCTGCAGCCGTTGCAGCGGGAAGGCGGAGAGCAGGGCCGCGATACTTGCGCCGACCATACCCAAGCCCACCACGGCGACGCGGTCGCCGTAGCGGGGCGAGGCGTCCCAGACCGCGTTCACCGCGGTCTCCAGCGTGCCGGTGAGTACGGACCGCTGACTGGGCACCTCGTCGGGCAGCACCGACAGCGCGGCGGCGGGCACGACGTAGCGGTCCTGATGGGGATAGAGGCAGAACACTCGCCGACCCACCAGATTGGCGTCGCCTTCCTCCACGACCCCCACCGACAGGTAGCCGTATTTCACCGGCCACGGAAAGTCCCCCACCTGGAACGGGGCGCGCATCCGAGCCGCCACGGCGTCGGGGATCTCACCTCGGTGCACCAACACCTCTGTGCCTCGGCTCACCCCGGAGTAGAGCGTGCGCACGAGCGCCTCGTCGCGGCCTGGGACTGACAGTGACTCGGCGCGGAGCTCGCCGCGGCAGCGGCCTATCGTCCAATACGCGTGTGCCTGCACCTGAGCAGTCTGCACCCGAGCGGTCTGTCCAGCTCCGGATGCGAGTGGAATCAGAATCCGAGCTGACGAGCGCTGTTGCGGATGGACTCGGCACTGGCGCGCAGCTTGGTGAGCTCGTCGTCGGAGACCGGCACCAGCAGCCGGCGCGAGACACCCCCGGCGTCGACGACCGTGGGCACCGACATGCACACATCGCTGATGCCGTGCCAGTCGTCGATCAGCGTCGACACCGGAAGCACCCGGCGTTCGTCGCGCCGGAGGGATTCGATGATTCGGGTGCCGGCGAGGCCGACGGCATAGTTGGTGGCGCCCTTGCCGGCGATCACTTCATAGGCTGCGTTAACCACCTGGTAGGCGATCTGGTCGCGCTCGGCGGCGCCGAGCTTGCCGGTCAGAAACTCCCACTGCGGCAACGGAACACCGCCGATCGTGGCTGAGCTCCACAGCGGCACCTCGGTATCGCCGTGCTCGCCGGCCATGTAGGCGTGCACATTGCCGACGGCCACCCCCACCGATTCGGCGACGAGGAACCGCAGCCGTGAGGAGTCGAGCACCGTGCCCGAGCCGAACAGCCGGTCGGCGGGCAGGCCGGAGATCTTCTGTGCCACATAGGTGACGACGTCCACCGGATTGGTCACCATGACGTAAACAGCGTCGGGAGCCACCGCCGTCACCGCCGGAATGATCTTCTGCATCAAGGCGACGGTCGACTCCGCGAGCTCCATCCGCGACTGGCCCGGCTTCTGCTTGGCGCCGGCGGTCACGACCACGACGTCGGCGCCGCGACACACCTCGATGTCGTCGGAGCCGTCTACCTCGGCCTCCGGAAAGAACTGGCGGCCGTGGGCCAGGTCGAGCACTTCGGCGTGCACCTTGGCCGTGTTGATGTCGTAGAGCACGACTCTTTCCGCCATGCCGCGCACCAAGGTGGCATAGGCGAGGGTCGATCCCACCGACCCGGCGCCGACGACGGCGACCGTGAATCGTCCGGACAGACTCATCTATGCGCTCCTACTCATCCGTGCACTCCCCACCTGGATCGACTGCGGTGGCTGCAACGCTATCCATTGGGGTCGTCCGTGAACGGACTAGGAACGCATCGATCTGAACTAAAGCGGACAGATGGCCCAAGCCAAGGTGGTTCCATTGCCTCGCTGAAGACTGGTTAGGCTGAGGGCCAGAGCGCGACAACCAGCATTCTCTCTCCAGCGGAGGCCCGGCCCCATGGCCCAGCACACCATCATCGTCGACGACATCACCGGTGAAACGGCTCACGAGACGGTCACTTTCGGGCTCGACGGTGTCGAGTACGCCATCGATCTGACCGATGCCAATGCCCACAAGCTGCGTGAGCACCTGCACCGGTGGATCGAGGTCAGTCGTCGCGCCGACACCGGACGCCCGGCCACCGTGCGCACCGAACTGCAGCCCAGTTCCGACACGTTGCGGCGCTGGGCTCGGGCCAACGGCTACACGATGAGCGACCGGGGACGCATCCCGCGCCCTGTTCTCGACGCCTTCACGAGCGCACAAAGCAGCTGGTGAGGCGCCCTGGCTAGGTCGTCGAGCTGTCACGTTGTTCGCGGAGGTGTCACCAGGTTGGTGGCGGGTAGGTGAAGAACGTGACAAGTGGACACGCGATCGAGGCGAATCTGGGACCCGACCCCGGCCTGCTCTGGGAAGATCGGCCGTACCCGATGCGTCCTCGCCGTGAGGGCGGGTGCCGGGAGGTCGGTCCCTGGTCCGGACGCTGGGATGTCCGGAATCCGGCTCACTTGAGTGCAGCGGGTTGGGGTTGTGTGCTCAGCCGACCTTCACCGACTGGCGCTGGCGCCGGATTCTGGACATCGACCGGATCTGACCCCGATCGGGGAGTGTCCCGGGCTACGCCTGGGGTGACTGCGTGCGGGAGAGCCGAATCAACGGGATGATCCGTCGGCCGGCCTTCACCTGATATTCCGCGAATCCTGGCGCTGCCGCGACGATCTGGCGCCACAGCTCGGCGTGCTCATCGGCGGAGTCCACAGTGGAGACGCTGACCTGCGTCTGCTCGACGACACCGTCGCTCGGATACTCCACCGTGGCCTGCCCAGTCGCACGCAGGTTCGCCACCCATTCCGGGTCGGTCGGCGCCCCGGCCTTGGAGCCGATGACGATCCAGCCGTCCGGCTGTGGGAAGCCCATGAGGGGCACCACCCGTTCGGTGCCGCTCTTGCGACCGCGATGGTGCACGAGCACGAGATGGGAACCGAACGGCCCCGCCTTGGTGACCACGCCGCCGTTCGCTCGAAACTCATCGATCACACCGCTGTTGTAGTCCACGATCGCGCTCCTCGGGTGGGGACAGCCTCGAACTGGAGATTACGCCACCCTGAATAAGGGCCGCGCCCTAACCTGCTGAATAAGGGCGCGCCCTAACCTGACGATATGCCAGCAGACTCCCCCACCATCCTTGCTACCTCTGGCGGTTACGTGCCGCACCCACGGCTGGCCTTCGGGTTCGGTCCCCTGATCCGGTACGCCGTGGAACTGTCGGGAGCGCAAGGTGTTCCGCGGTTCTGCTACCTGGGTACCGCCCAGGGCGATCAGGCGCATGTGGCGGCCGCCATGGACGAGGCAGGCCGGGCTGCCGGCTTCGCGCTGTCGCAGCTCAAGCTGTTCACCATGCCCAACGTCGAGGACGTCGAGGGTCATCTGCTGGCTCAGGACGTGATCTGGGTGCAGGGCGGTTCGGTCGCGAACCTGCTGGCCGTGTGGCAGGTGCACGGCCTGGGCCCGATCCTTCGCCGCTGCTGGCAGGCCGGCGTGGTGCTGGCCGGAGTCTCTGCCGGGTCGATCTGCTGGCATGTAGGCGGCACCACCGACTCGTGGGGGCACCCGGTTCGCCCGCTCACCAATGCACTGGGGTTCGTCCCATACGGCAACGGTGTGCACTACGACTCCGAGCCCGATCGTCGTCCTGCCGTGCATCGGCTGGTGGCCGACGGCACGCTGCCCACCACGTATTGCACCGACGACGGGGTCGGGCTGGTCTATCGCGATACCGAGTGTGTGGAGGCCGTCTCAGAGCGTGCGGGCAAGGGCGCTTATGTGGTGTTCCGGGAGGGCTCCCAGGCGCGCGAGGAGCGGCTGGACGTCCGCAGCCTCAGCCAGCTGTAGCCGCGGGAGTGGCCGGACGCGCCGGAGGGGCTGCGACCGACCGACGTCGAAGGCAGCCCCTCCACACACTGGGCTGTGCCCGCGAAGCTGCGGGCAAGCAGCTCAGACCTGGATGTCCTTCTCCAGGTTGGTGAGCTGACGACGGGCCATGGCCAGATTGGCCTTGCCCTTGTCGAGGGCGAGGTAGAGGAACAGGCCCTGGCCGTTGCGCGCGGTGATCGGGCGCAGCAGGTGGTACTGCGAGCTCAAGGTGATGAGGATGTCCTCGATCTTCTCGTTGAGGCCGAGCGCGTTCATCGTGCGCAGCTTGGCCTTGACCACGTCGGAGTTGCCGGCGGCCGCCACGTCGAGGTCGAGGTCGCCACCGCCTGCCTAACCCAGCGACATGCCCGTCTCGTAGTCGACCAGCGCGGCGCCGATGGCTCCGCTGATCTGCATGGCTTCCTTGAGGATGACGTCTACGTTGCCCATTGTGATGGACTCCATTCTGAGGTGAAATACATTGTGGTACTGCGCTTTTGAGCCGGATTCGGCTTGTGGGATCAGTAGAACATGTGCGAAGATATGCATGTTGGCACTAAGGGGGTGATCACCCGAAAGGAGCAGTTGGATGATCAACGGCGTACCGCTCTACCAGGCGAAAGCCGAATTGTTTCGGTCTTTGGGTCATCCCGTGCGTATTCGGGTGCTGGAATTGTTGGCGGAGCGTGATCATGCGGTCTACGAGCTGCTCGAGCAGATCTCCGTAGAGCAGGCCAACCTCTCCCAGCAGCTGGCAGTGCTGCGCCGTACCGGCCTGGTGAGTCAGCGCCGGGAGGGTGGCGTGGTGATCTATTCACTCGTCGGCCCCGAAGCCCGCGAGCTCCTCCTGTCGGCGCGCAAGCTGTTGCGTCAACTCGTCTCCGGCAGTCAAGACCTCGGACTGGCGCTCGACACCCCCACCGACACCTCCAGCGTGGCCCCCACAGCCAAGCAGGCCGGTCACACCGCAGCCGTCTAGAGATCACGTCCAGTCCCTGACGAGACGCCGATGCGTGTCGAGCGTCCCACTGGGTAGACATGCGGCACTAGGGTCTCCTGGCAAGAGGATGCATCCGTCAGGGAGTGGGGCATGGACAAGCCGACAGACCCGATCAAGGTCGGGGTGCTCACCAGTGGTGGCGACGCGCAGGGCATGAACGCGGCCGTGCGGGCCGTCGTCCGCACCGTTCTCTATATGGGCGCCGAGCCGTACGCCATCCTCGAAGGCTGGCAGGGCGCGGTCGAGGGCGGGGATCGGGTCAAGAAGCTGGTCGGCGATTCGGTGGGCGGCATCCTGCATCGGGGCGGCACCGTGATCGGCACCGCCCGCTCCATGGACTTCCGGCAGCGCTGGGGCCGGCTCAAGGCCGCCAAGAACCTGCTTGAGCACGGCATCGACCGGCTCGTCGTCATCGGCGGAGACGGCAGCCTCACCGGCACCGACCTGTTCCGCAGCGAATGGACGGGCCTGCTCGCCGAGCTCGTCGCCACCGGCGAGATCACCCAGGAGCTTGCCGATGCTCACCCCAGCCTGCGCATTGCCGGGCTGGTCGGCTCCATCGACAACGACCTGGTGGGGGCCGATTCCACGATCGGGGCAGACTCCGCCCTGCACCGCATCGTCGAGGCCATCGACGCCCTGTCATCCACGGCCGCCTCGCATCAGCGGTCGTTCGTCGTGGAGGTCATGGGCCGGCATTGTGGCTATCTGCCGCTGATGGCGGCCATCGCGGGCGGCTGCGATTACGTGCTCGTGCCCGAGCAGCCCCCCAAGGACGGGTGGCAGGACGCCATGTGCCAGTCCCTGCGCAAAGGCAGGGAGTCCGGCCGCCGGGATTCGCTCGTGATCGTCGCCGAGGGGGCGCGCGACCGGCAGGGCAACGCCATCACGTCGGCCGAGGTGCAGCAGATCATCACAGACAAGCTGGGCGAAGACACTCGCGTGACGATCCTCGGGCATGTGCAGCGAGGTGGCACCCCGAGCGCGTACGACCGCTGGATGTCGACAGTGCTCGGCTACTACGCCGCGCTCGATGTGCTCAAGGCCGGCCCCGACGACACGGCGAACATCCTCGCGGTCAAGGGCAACAAGGTGGCGCGACTGCCCCTGGTGGAAGCCGTTGCCAAGACCCGTGAGGTGGCAGACCTCATCGAGGCCGGTAATTACACCAGCGCCGTCAAGGCGCGAGGTGCCACGTTCTACGAGCTGCTGAAGATGTTCGACCTCATCTCGGTGCCGCCGCAGGCTGATGCTCCGACGACCGGCGATCGGGTCGCCATCGTGCACGTGGGCGGTCTCGCGCCGGGTATGGACCCGGCAGTGCGCGCAGCGGTACGACTGGGCATCAAGTCTGGTCACACGATGCTTGGGGTTTTCGGCGGCATTCCAGGCCTGATCGACGGCAACGTGCGTGAGCTGACCTGGGGTGACGTCGACTCGTGGATCAGCGAGGGTGGTGCCGACCTCGGAACCCGCCGCTCGGTGCCGACGCTGGAGCACTTCTACTCCATCGGGCGGGCGATGGAGAACAACGAGGTCGATGCGCTCATCATTATCGGCGGCTTCAACGCCTACCTCACCGGAAACGCGCTGGTCAGCGAGCGCGACCGTTTCCCCGCCTTCCGCATTCCCATCGTGTGTGTGCCGGCGTCCATCGACAACAACCTGCCGGGCTCAGAGATGTCGATCGGCGCCGATTCGGCGGTGAACAATGCAGTTTGGGCCCTCGACCGCATTCGGCAGTCGGCCAGTGCGGCCAAGCGCTGCTTCGTCGCCGAGACCATGGGCCGGATGTGTGGCTTCCTTTCTCTCACCTCAGGTTTGGCCGCGGGCGCGGCGCGGGTCTATCTCAACGAATACGGCATCACATTGCCGAATCTCACGAACGATGTCGCGAGCATGCAGAACGCCTTCGATTCGGGCCGGCGCTTCTTCTTGGCCATTCGCAATGAGAAGGCCTCGGACCTGTACACCACAGACGTCCTGGCCCGGATGTTCGAAGCCGAGAGCCAGGGTCGCTACGACGTGCGGCAGGCCGTTCTGGGACACATCCAGCAGGGTGGCAGCCCGTCCCCCGGCGACCGCGTGCTCGCCACGCGATTGATTGCCTTCGCCATCGACGAGATCTCCAAGCAGCTGGCTGTCGGCTCGGCCGAGGGACGCTACGTGGGCCTCGTCGGTGGCAATCCCAAGTCGTTTCCGATCACGCACATGCTCGACGAGATCGACGTCGAACACCGCCGGCCACGCAAGCAGTGGTGGCTCGATCTGGCGCCCGTGCTGGCGGCCGTCCGCGACGTGGAGGAGCCGGCCGCGACGCCGGCCGTCGAAGCGGTTGCTGCGCATGGCCGGCCGCGCCGGCATAGGTAGATGGCCGGCCGCGCCGGCATAAGTAGATGGCCGGCCGCGCCGGCATAGGTAGATGGCCGGCCGCGCCGGCACAAATAGACAGCCGGCGGCGCCGGCACAGGTAGCCCACCGGCTGTCCGGGTGAGGATTGCCGGTTCCGCAGACCCCGCGAGAACTGCAAACGTAGAGTCTCGCTGTGACCGTGCTGCCGCTTCTTCTCGACCTCGACCAGGCGGTGGCCCGACTTCCGGGGCTCGCCCTTCGACAGGTCACACCAGGCTCGTGGGAGCGTCGTTCGGCACAGGTGTGGCATCGCGTGCAGGCCAAGGTGGGGGCGCCGCTGGCGGCGAACCAGCTCGAGGTGCATGTGAGTGTGGTGGTGCCCCTGCTGTGCCGGCTGGTGGACGCCCGTTCGCCGGCCGAACCAGGCCAGGCGAGTGCTCTGTTGTCGGGCAACCTCTTGCGGGTCGGCGACAACGACTCTCCGGTCAGGATTTTCGAGCTCACGGGAGCCGGTCGGCGCGGCAGGATGGCGGCAAGGCTGCGTGCTCCGGTCCGCATCCCGGCTGCGCTGCGCCAGATGCCCGCGGGCAAGGAGTTCCAGGACGAACTGGTCTCGCTGCTGGAGGCCAACGCCCTGGCCTGGCTGAGCCTGACGTCCTGGTCGGAAGTGGCCGACTACCTGAGCGCACACCGCGAACGGCTGATGGCCCGCGGGCAGGTGCCGGCCGATCATGTGGGCCGCGAAGGGGTGCTTCGCTGGGCCGGCGGAGAACAGGCAGCGGGTGCCGCCCTGATCGAGCGGTGCTACGGCCCGGCCCGTGAGCAGGCATTGCTCGCCGATCTCGCGGATCGGTTCCAGGTCAGTCAGCCCTCCTAGCGAGGCGTGCGGGTGGTGCATCTCGCGTGGTTGCACAAGGTGGCCTGACACACCGTGTCGCAGCCCTGTGTGCTGGGCCACCATGGCAGGGTGAAGAAATTCATCAACGATCCAGCCGACGTCGTCTCGGATGCACTCAAAGGCATGGCCGCCGCCTATCCGGGCCGGCTTCGCATCGATCATGAGAACCGGGTGATCTTCCGCGCCCAGCTACCCCGTCCTGGCAAGGTCGGCCTGGTTTCCGGGGGCGGTTCGGGTCACGAACCCCTGCATGGCGGCTTCGTCGGCCCCGGGATGCTCGACGCGGCCTGCGCTGGGGAGATCTTCACGTCTCCCGTGCCCGACCAGATCATGGCGGCCACGACGGGCGTGGACGCCGGGGCAGGTGTGCTGCACATCGTGAAGAACTACACCGGCGATGTCATGAACTTCGAGATGGCCGCCGAGCTCGCCGCCGAGGAAGGCGGCACCGAGGTGGCCACCGTAGTCACCAATGACGATGTGGCAGTGCAGGATTCGCTGTACACGGCCGGGCGTCGAGGAGTGGGCGTGACGGTGCTCCTGGAGAAGATCGTCGGGGCCGCCGCCGAGGAGCTTCGTCCGCTGGGTGCCTGTGCCGACCTGGCCAAGCGGGTCAACGACGCGGGACGCAGCATGGGCATCGCCCTGACATCGGGCACCGTGCCCGCCGCCGGCAAGCCGACGTTTGACCTGGGTGCCGATGAGATGGAGGTCGGCGTAGGCATTCACGGTGAACCCGGCCGTGAACGCGCGGCCCTGGTGCCGGCCCGAGAGGTGGCCGGGCTGCTGCTGGATCCGATTCTCGCCGAGTTGCCCCGGGCTGACGGCGCACCCGTGATCGCCTTCGTCAACGGACTCGGCGGCACACCGTTGATCGAGCTGTTCGTCGTGTACTCCGAGGTGGCCGAGCGGCTGGCCGCCGCGGGCATCGAGGTGGCGCGCAGCCTGGTGGGCAACTACATCACGTCCCTCGACATGGCCGGTTGCTCATTGACCCTGCTGCGTGCGGATGACGACCTGCTGACGCTATGGGACGCTCCGGTGAACACCCCGGGCCTGCGCTGGGGAGCGTGATGTCAGCCGAGGCCTCGGTCGGCCAGGATCGGATCGTCGCGTGGCTGACGGCCTTCCGAGCCGCTGTCGATGACCACGCCGCGTATCTCACCGAACTCGACTCCGCCATCGGCGATGCCGACCATGGGACGAATCTGCAGCGCGGCATGACCGCCGTGATCGGCGCCGTGCAGGGCGCGGACTTCGACAGCATCCAGGCGCTGCTGAAGAAGGTGGGCATGACGCTGGTGAGCACCGTCGGCGGTGCCAGCGGCCCGCTGTACGGCACGTTCTTCCTGCGCTTTGCGGGCAGCACCGCGGGCAAGAGCGAGTTGGACGTCGACGACCTGGGCGACGCCTTGCGGGCGGGAGCTGACGGCGTGGCGGCGCGGGGCAAGGCGCAAGCAGGCGACAAGACGATGCTCGATGCCTGGTTGCCGGCGTGCGCGGCCTATGACGCGGCCAGGCAGCAGGGTCTGCCGGCTGCATTGGAGGCCGCCGCCACGGCCGCCGCGGCGGGCCGGGACGCCACCCTGCCCCTCGTGGCACGCAAAGGCCGGGCGTCGTACCTGGGTGAGCGCAGCGCGGGCCACCTTGATCCGGGTGCGGCCTCCACCGCACTCCTGATCGAGGCGGCGGCGGCCACACTGCCAGCGCAAGCCGAAGCCTGACGGGCGTCAGCGTGATCGGGGTCGTGGTTGTCTCGCACAGCCGGCAGTTGGCCGAGGCGGCCGTCGAGCTGGCGTCGGAGATGATGAGCGCCGCTCAACGGCCCGTCGTGCGGGTGGCCGCTGGGCTGGCCGACGGCTCCACCGGCACCGACGCCACAGCGGTGAGCGCCGCGATCGAGGAGGCAGACTCTGGTGCAGGAGTGCTGGTCCTGGTAGACCTCGGCAGCGCGCTGCTGAGTGCCGAACTGGCCTGTGAGCTGGTGGATCCCGATCTGGCAGCGCGCGTGCGGATCTCGTCGGCCCCCTTCGTGGAGGGCCTCGTGACGGCGCTCGTGACGGCGAGCAGTGGTGCCGGACTCGAGCGCGTGGCCGAGGAGGCCGAGCGGGCACTGGTGGCTAAACGCGCGCAGCTAGGTCAGGAGGACGAGGGGGCGGCGACGGTCGGCACCGGGGGCCCCGTGGTGGCCGCTGGGGCGTCCGGGCTGCCCGATGCGCAGGGTTCTCTCGTCTTGCCCAACGCGCACGGCCTGCACGCCCGCCCGGCTGCGGCGTTCGTCCAGCTAGTGAACCGGCACGACGCAACTCTGGAGGTCACCAACGCGACCCGCGGCATCGGACCGGTGGACGGGAGCAGCCTCACCGCCATCTCCGGGCTGGCCGCGCGGCAGGGAGACCGGCTGCAGCTCAACACCTTTGGGCCACAGGCAAGCGAGCTGGTGGCTGCTCTGACGGCCTCGGCGGCCGATGACTTCGGGGCCGGTTCACCTGCACCGCCGGCAGCCGTGACCCCGCCGTCGAACCGACCCGAGATCCACGGCAGGCTGACGAGACTCGTCATCGACCCCGGCTCCCCCGCCGACGAGCCTGCAGACGACCGGGACAGCGACCCGGCAGCGCAGCTGCAAGCCTTCGACGAGGCGGTGCACGCCGTGCGCGCTGAACTGGCGAGCATGGTGGAGCGGGCTCGCTCCGTGGTGGGTGAGGCAGCCGCCGACATGGTGGACGTACAGCGGGTGCTGCTCGACGACCCGGCCATCGCAACTGCGGTGCGGCGCAGGATCGAGGCAGGTACTCCCCCGGTGCAGGCCTGGAACGAGCAGCTGGCTCAGGCACGCGCGCCCCTCGAGCGGCTCGCTGATCCGTATCTGCGCGCTCGGGCGCAGGACCTCAGCAGTCTGGAGCGCCGGATGCGGGCCTGGCTGCTCGGAGCGCGGCTGCCCGACCCGGCGTCCCTGTCGGGGGTGGTGCTCGTGGACGAGCTCGACGCGGTCACGGCGGTGCTGCTCGATCCTGCCGTCGTAGCGGGCGTCATCACCCGTAGCGGCGGCGAGCTTGGTCACGGCGTGCTCATCGCCCGCGAGCGCGGGTTGCCGGTGTGGGTCGACGTCGGTTCGGAACTCGACGACGTGCCCGACGGCGTCGAGCTGCACTACCCGCAGGGTGCGGGATCGTCCCGGCAGTGAGCGGGTCGGGGTCACTGGAGCGGGGGCTGGCGGTGTTGATGGCCATTGCCGACGCCGGGGAGATCGACGCGGCAACGCTGGCCGAGGCGGTGCACCTGCCCGGCTCTACCGTGTACCGCTACCTCAGGACGTTGCGCGAGCACGCTCTCGTCGAAGAACATGGCGGACGCTACGTGGCGGGCTGGAGGCTGCTCTCGCTTGCGGGTCCGCATCTGGTAGCCACACGGCTGGCCGACCTGGGCGGCCAGTCGTTGCGGACGCTGCACGCCGCCACCGGTGAGACCGCGGTGCTCACGGTGCGCGCAGGCACCCAGGCGATCTGCTTGAGGCAGGTGGCCAGCACGCGTGCCGAACGAGATGCGTTCGTGGTGAACCAGTTGCTGCCGCTGCACGCCGGAGCGGGGCAGCGGGTGTTGTTGGCGTATGCCCCGGCCGCGGTGATCAGCGCCGTGCTGGCCAACCCGCTCGCGTACACCCCCGGCACGCTCGGCGCAGAGCAGCTACGGGCCGAGGTGACGAGAATCCGGCGGGAGGGATTCGCTGTGTCCCGGGCTGAGCTGACCGAGGGAATCGCCGTCGCGGTGCCGGTGCGGCATCGAGGCGAGGTGGTCTGCTCGCTGGCCATCGCCGGCCCGCTGACGCGCTGCGACCGGCCGGCCTGGGTGCGCCGGGCATTGACCCTGTTGCGGGCGGAGACCGCCGGGCTCGAAGCCAGGCTGGACGACGAGCTACCCGTCGGCTGAACCGCTGGACTCCTGGTGCCGGGCAGCCATGAGCGCTCGCAGGTCGTCGACGCTCACTCCCACCAGGGACTCGCGGCGGGTCAGTCCGGGCTGGTCCGGCACGTCGGTGCCGTGCGGCACGAAGAGGGTGAGGCAACCCGCCGCGAGCGCCGAGCGGCAGCCGGGGTCGGAGTCTTCGATCGCGACGCAACGGGTGGCGTCCACACCCAGGGCGTCGGCGGCCATCCGATAGGGCTGCGGGTCGGGCTTGGCCTTGGTCACGTCGTCGCCGGCCACCACCACTGTGAAAGCGGTGGGGTGGGCAGCGGCCGCTACGGCGGCGGCGACCGGACGGTAGGCCTGGGTCACCAGCGCGCACGCGATGCCGGCGTCCGCGAGCGCCGCCACCAGTTCGCGTGCCCCGGGCCGCCATGGCGGCTCGGCCTCCGAGGTAGCGCGGGCGACTCTGTCGACCAGTCTGGCCACCACCTCGGCGGGCGTCAGCGGGACGCCGAGCTCGTGCATGCTCCGACCGGTCTCCAGCATCGACCTACCGGCGAGCGCGTTGGCCTCGCCCTGCACCCAGTCAAGGCCATATTCGGCGGCGAGCTCCGTGCGGGCCTGGGTCCAGAGCGGTTCGGTGTCGACGAGGGTGCCGTCCATGTCCCAGAGCACGGCCTTGGGGAGCCGCAACCCAGCATCGGCGGGCTGACCTGCGGGTTCCCTGGATTGGACGGTACTCAGGACGACCTCCGAAAACGCTCCATGCAACGAGTCATACGACGTCACAGCCTAGGTCGAAGAGTGCTCAGCGTTCGCCGCCCTTCCGGGAGGAGACCGCGCCGCATCCTCGCGGATTGCCAACCCTCATTCTCACGGACTGAGAATCCGACTTGGTCGCAGCGGACGGGTGCCCGTACGACTGTGGCCATGACCTCCCGTGCAGCCCCTGGTCTGGCCCCGGCACCCGCAGGGTTGCCGATCATCGACGACGACCCGTACAGCGACGCCAACCTGCGAGATCCCTATCCGCTGTTCGAGCGGCTGCGGGACGCCGGCCCGGTGGTGTGGTTGAGCGCCTACAACGTGCGGGCTGTGGCGCGGTTCGCCGAGCTGCGCGCGATCCTCACCGACCACACAGGCTTCATCAACTCCGCCGGCGTCGGGCCGCGCAACCACCGGCACGAGGGCTCCTGGCGCGACCCCGGCATCCTCGACGCCGATCAGCCCCAGCACACGCCCATGCGGGCGGCGATGGCCGACGTCATGACACCGCGGGTGCTGCGTCCACTGCGGGCGCAGTTCGAGCAGGTGGCCCGCGACGTGGTCGAGCGGGCCTTGCAGCTCGACGTCGTCGACGGGGTCACAGACCTGGCGGAAGCCTTCACCCTCAAGGCCTTTGGTGACGCCGTCGGCATTCCGGACGAGGGCCGGCACGAGAACCTGCTCGCCCACGGCGCGATGAACTTCTCCCAGTTCGGGCCGGAGAACGATCGCTATCGCCAGTTCATGGCCGCCGGTGAGCACACGGTGCCGTGGGTGATGGCCAACTGTGCGCGCGAGCGGCTGAGCCCCGACGGGCTCGGGATGAGGCTCTGGCAGGCCGCGGATGCGGGTCTGATCAGCGCTCACCAGGCCACGCTGCTCGTGCGGGCGTTGCTGTCGGCCGGCCTCGACACCACGATCCTGGGGCTCGGCAACACCCTGCAATGCCTCGCCGGGGCGCCTCATCAGCAGCAGCTCGTGGCGCAGAATCCGCGGCTGGTCAAGTTCGCCGTCGACGAGGCACTGCGGCTGGAGTCGCCCTTCACGTCGTTCTTCCGGACCACCAGCGGGGAGGTCTCGGTGGCCGGTCACCCGATTGCCGACGACACCAAGGTCGCGCTCTTTCCCGGCTCGGCCAACCGCGACCCCCGGCAGTGGGGCGACGACGCCGACCGCTACCTGGTGCAGCGAGCCGCCAGTGGTCACCTGGCCTTCGGCATGGGCATCCACCAATGCGTCGGGCAGCCTATTTCCCGGCTGGAGCAGGAGGTGCTGGTGAACGAGCTGTTCCGGCGAGTCAGCTCCATCGAGCCCGCCGGTGAGCCGGAACCTTTCGTACACAACACTCTTCGCGGTTGGACCCGGTTGCCGCTGCGGCTGACGGCACGCTGAGGGGGCGTGGCGATCCGCGGAGGGCGATCCTGGGAAGCGATAGCCTCGCGCCATGGCTCACCTCGACACGACCAAACCTGGCTGGTGGCGTTCTGCAGTCGTCTACCAGATCTATCCCCGATCGTTCGCCGACAGCAACGGCGACGGTATCGGTGACCTGCGCGGCGTCATCGATCACCTCGACTACCTGGAGACGCTCGGTGTCGACGTGGTCTGGCTCTCACCGTTCTACCGCTCCCCCATGGTCGACAACGGCTACGACATCTCCGACTACCAGGACGTCGACCCCCTGTTCGGCACACTGGCCGATCTCGACGAGCTGATCGCGGGCGTGCACGAGCGGGGGATGCAGCTGGTGATCGACGTGGTCATCAACCACACGTCGAGCGTGCACCCGTGGTTCATCGAGTCCCGTTCGAGCACAGACAATCCCAAGCGGGACTGGTACTGGTGGCGTGAGCCGCGCGAGGGCCTGGAGCCCGGCCAGGCCGGGGCCGAGCCCACCAACTGGATGACCTACTTCAGTGAGTCGGCCTGGGAGCTGGACGAGCGCACGGCGCAGTACTACCTGCATCTGTTCGCCGTAGACCAGCCTGACCTCAACTGGGAGAACCCCGAGGTGCGCCAGGCGCTCTACGCGATGCTGCGGTGGTGGCTGCAGCGGGGTGTGGACGGCTTCCGGATGGACGTCATCAACCTCGTGTCGAAGAGCCTGCCCCTCACCGATGGCGAGCCGATCCCGAACACCCCCTTGGGCGACGCCGGGCCGTACACGGTCTGCGGGCCGCGCATCCACGAGTTCATGCAGGAGTTTCACGAGTCGGTGATCGCCACGCACTCGCGCCCGCTCATCACGGTGGGCGAGATGCCGGGGGTGACCACGGCCCACGCACGCCAGTTCTCCGACCCCGCCAGCAAGGAACTCGACATGGTCTTCCAGTTCGAGCACATGGGCGTCGACCACGGCCCCGGCGGGCGCTACGACCCCGTCCCGCTGGAGCTGGTGAAGCTGAAGGAGGTGCTAGGGCGCTGGCAGCGCGAGCTGGGCGACACCGGATGGAACTCTCTCTACTGGGACAACCACGACCAGCCGCGGGCCGTCTCCCGGTTCGGCGACGACGGGCCCGTCTACCGAGAGCTGTCGGCCAAGACGCTGGGCACGGTGCTGCACCTGCAGCGCGGCACGCCGTACATCTACCAGGGCGAAGAGCTGGGTATGACGAACTACCCGTTCACCGCCATCGGGCAGTACGACGACATCGAGGCGCGCAACGTCTACGCGCTCGCCGTGGCGCACGGTAGAGAGCCCGACGAGATGCTCGAGGCGCTGGCCGAGCAGAGCCGCGACCATGCCCGTACACCGATGCAGTGGGACGACACCCCTGAGGCCGGCTTCACCACAGGCACCCCGTGGCTGCCCGTGAACCCCAACTACGAGGAGATCAACGCCCAGCTTCAGGTGCACGACCCGCATTCGGTGTTCGCGCACTACCAGGCGTTGATTCGGCTGCGGCACGACCTGCCCGTGGTGGTCGAGGGTGACTTCGAGCTGCTGCTGCCAGAGCACCCCCAGTTGTTCGCCTACACCCGCTCGCTCGGCGAGACCCGCCTGCTCGTGGTGGCCAACTGCAGTTCGGACGAGCTCGACGTCGAACTGGGCGAGGCGGCCGAGCCCGCCGGCGAGCTGGTGCTCGGCAACTACGCCGACGGCGCGGGCAACCGTGCGCCCGGGTCGCTGCGGCCCTGGGAGTCGCGCGCGTACCTGGTGGGTTGAGCCATACCGGGCGAGACCGGTCACGTCTCGTCCAGTAAAGGGTTGGCACGCCCGATTCGGCGGCGCTACACCCTAGGGTGACCCCATGCCAACCGCACGACCCTCCGCTGTCGAGCGCCCGAACCAGCCCTGGTGGCTGGGTTCGGGCGCTCCGCGCAGCCTCGCAGACCTTGTCGTTCACCATGCCGAGACCACTCCCGGCCGCCGGGTGATGAGCCGCTGGGACGGGTCGGTGTGGGTGCCCGTGACGGCCGCCACCCTGCGCCGGCAGGTGGAGGAACTGGCCTTGGGACTGATCGCGCACGGCGTCCGGCCGGGCGACCGGGTGGCGTTGATGGCCAAGACCCGGTTCGAATGGTCGCTCGTCGACCTTGCCGTCTGGGCGGCCGGGGCCGTAGGGGTCCCCGTCTATGAGAGTTCGTCGGCCGCGCAGTTGCGCTGGATCCTCGACGACTCCCAGGCCGTTGCGCTCGTGGTCGAGAACAAGGGCCATGCCGCAGTTCTCGCCCAGGCCCGGAGCCAGGAAGAGCTCAGCGACCTGCACGCGGTCTGGATCATCGATCCTGGCAACGCGAAGGCCAACGGTGGTTCCGCACCCGTGGCTGCAGTGCATCCGAGCCTGACCGAGCTGGCCGCAGCCGGGGCCGCCCGCCGTGACCGCGACCCCGCAGCCGCTGCGGCCGAGCTGCGGGCCCGTCGCGAGGGCCGCGACGGCGACAGCCTGGCGACGATCATCTATACGAGTGGCACCACAGGCCGGCCCAAAGGGGTCGAGCTCACGCACGGCAACTTCCTGGCCGAAGTGTTCTCCGCCATCGAGTTCCTGCCCGAGCTCTTCGAAGACCCGGACGCCTCGACCCTGCTGTTCCTGCCGTTGGCGCACGTCTTCGGCCGGATGATCCAGGTGGCGGTAGTGCTCAAGGGCGTGCACACCGGGCATAGTGACGTGGCACGTATCACCCGTGACCTGCCCACCTTCTCCCCCACGTTCGTGCTGGCCGTGCCCAGGGTCTTCGAACGCGTCTACGACTCGGCCCGGCGTAAGGCGGTCAAGGCCGGCCGGGGCGGCGTCTTCGATCGTGCGGCAGAGACCGCCATCCGCTACAGCCAGGCCCTCGACTCCTCGCGCGGGCCTTCCCTGCTGCTGCGAGCACGACACGCACTGTTCGCCCGGCTGGTCTACGGCAAGATCATGGCCGCGCTCGGCGGCTCGGCCCAGTGGGCGGTCTCGGGCGGCGCGGCTCTCGGCCCTCGGCTGGGGCACTTCTTCCGGGGCATCGGAGTGACGATCCTGGAGGGGTACGGGCTCACCGAGACCACCGCCGCCACCACGGTGAACACCGCAGCGGCCCAGCGGATCGGCACGGTGGGCCGCCCACTGCCCGGGTTCAAGGTCAAGATCGCGGGCGACGGCGAGGTGCTCATCCAGGGCGGTCATGTCTTCAAGCGGTACTGGCGCGACGATGCCGACACCCGTGAGGCGTTGTCGGGAGACGGTTGGTTCCACACCGGCGACCTAGGCTCGCTCGACTCGGACGGATTCCTCACCATCACCGGTCGGAAGAAGGAGATCCTGGTCACCTCCGCGGGCAAGAACGTCTCGCCCGGGCCGCTCGAGGACGTCGTCCGGTCGAGCCCGCTGGTGTCGCAGGTTCTGGTTGTGGGCGACGGGCGCACGCAGATCGCTGCCCTGGTCACGCTCGACGCCGAGGCGCTCGCGGCCTGGTGCGATCAGGCGGGGCGCCCGGTGCTTACGCCGGCCGAAGTGGTAAACGACGAGCAGGTGCGGGCAGAGATCAAGAAGGCCGTGGACGAGGCCAATGCGACAGTCTCGTCCGCCGAGCGGATCGCCCGATTCCGGATCCTGGGAGCCGACTGGACGGAGGCCTCCGGTCATCTCACGCCCAGCCTCAAACTCAAGCGGGCGGCCGTGATGGCTGACTTCGCCGATGACGTCGACGCGCTGTACGCGCGCTCTGCCGGTTGATCGTTCGGCTTGATCGTTCGGCTGGCTTTGAGCGATCTGCGCGGCTGCGACTCAAGCCCAGCCTGGCCACTGCCGATCATGACGGCGCCACCCGCTTCAGGTGTCACCGCCACTGCTTCGCTCGACGAATCAGGGGCTTGCTGGGAACAGGCTGTGACTTTAGGCCGGATTCGTCCCGAACGGTCAACGGCATGGCGCTTCCGGTGAGAACATGGCACTTTGGGTGACAGCCGGTGAGTGCGGTGCGCGCCACCCACGCCGTGATCCCAAGCCGTGAGAGAGACCGTGACCGACAGATCTTCGCCGTTTCGCCGCCGCGCTCGCGGCCTCGTGGCCGGCACCCCTGTTCTGGTAGTGGTGCTCGCTCTGTGCAGCGGCCTCACCGGTTCGGCTGCGGCCGCCCCCAGCAGTAGCGGCGGGGACGAAGCAGCGCCCACCACACCCTCCACGTACACCTTGCCGTCGGCCGCCGAACTCGCCGCCCAGCAGGCGCAGGTGGCCAAGCTGGCCGCGCAGGTGAGCGACCAGAGCAAGGCCCTCGCCGCAGCACAGGCGCAGAGTGAGCGGTTGCAGGCACAGTTGGCCGCCGCCCAGCAGGCCGAAGCGGCCGCCACGGTCGCGCAGGCCACGGCCCAGACCGAGGAGACCGCCCAGAACCAGCGGCTCGCCGCGGCCACCGCCCTGGTGCAGCAGCGCAAGATGGAAGACGGCCAGTGGGCCGCCACGACCTACCGCGACGGTCAGCTCGACGGCGTCGAGAAGATGATGGCGTTGCTCAGCTCGCGCAACACCGACGACCTCGCCCAGCGGATGCAGATGCTCAACCTCGTGGGACGTTGGCGGGGCTCGGTGGTCGACACCGTCGAGGAGGCGCGCGCGGTGCAGGCCGATGCCACCGCCCGTGCCCAGGCGGCTGCCGCAGCGGCCACCAAGGCGCAGTCCGACGCCGCAGCCGCCAAGGCGAGCGCGCAGGCGGCCATGACGCAGCAGACCGAGCAGCTCATGCTGATCCAGACCCTGCTTGCCCAGTCTCAGGCCCAGATGACGGCGGCGCAGAACCAGAACCAGGCCATGATGAACTCGATGACCACGTCGATGCTGGCCAAGGGCGGCGCCGCTACGAACAACGTCATGGTGGGCCCGGTCGACCCGTCGTGCCCTGGCGGCGACGTCAGCGGTTACGCCAACGGCCAGATCCCGGTCTCGCTGCTGTGCCCGCTCGTCAACTATCCCCAGCACCACCTGCGCGCCGATGCGGCCAAGGCCTTCAACGACATGAGCATGGCGTACGCCCTGCAATTCGGGAACACGATCTGCGTGACCGACTCCTACCGCTCGCTGTCGGAGCAGGTCAGCGTGAAGGCGAGCAAGCCGGGCCTGGCCGCCACCCCCGGCACGTCGCGCCACGGCCTGGCCGTGGCCGTCGACCTCTGCGGTGGCATCCAGGGCTTCGGCACCCCCCAGCACGTGTGGATGCAGCAGAACGCGCCGAAGTTCGGCTGGTGCGACCCCATGTGGGCGCGTTCGGGCGGCAGCAAGCCCGAGCCGTGGCACTGGCAGTACATGGACTGCGTGCACTGATCCCCCGCCCGACGGGCCCCAAGGGCTCGGGCATGTCAGGCTGCGGATATGTGCCGACTCTTCGGACTGCATGCCGGTGCCACACCGGTCACCGCCTCGTTCTGGCTGCTCGACGCGCCCGACAGCCTGCGTGAGCAGAGCCACCGGGCACCGGACGGGGCCGGGATCGGGGTGTTCGACGCCGCCGGGGAACCGGTGCTGGACAAGCAACCGCTGGCGGCCTATCAGGATGACGAGTTCACCCGGGAGGCGAGAACCTCGCGGAGCCGGACGTTCGTGGCGCACGTGCGGTACGCCAGCGTCGGCGCGCACACCATGACGAACACGCACCCATTCGCCATGGACGGCCGGATCTTCGCGCACAACGGCACGATCGAGGGTCTTGACCTGGTGAACGAGCGTCTGCAGGACCTGGGCGTCGCCGGCCTCGTGCTGGGCGACACCGACAGCGAGCGGATCTTCGCGCTGATCACAGCCGAGACGCGGCGACACGGTGGTTTGGTCCGTGACGGCATCGAGGCGGCCATCGGGTGGATCGCCGACACCGTCGGGGTGTTCTCGGTGAACCTGATCATCGGGACGGCGGACGAGCTGTGGGCGCTGCGCTACCCCGCCAGCCACGAGTTGTACGTACTGGACCGCCGGGCCGTCCCCGAACCGCTGTCCGTCGCCTCTCCGCGGATCTGCACCTACAGCCGCGACCTGGCCGCGCAACCCGCGGTGGTCGTCGCGAGCGAGCCGATGGATGGGGAGACCGGCTGGCGGCTGATGGATTCCGGTGAGCTCATCCGAGTCGACCGGAACCTGGCCATCACCAGCAGCCGGCCGTTCCCGCGGGCGCCTGAGCACCTGCTCACGTTGGCCGACCTGTCGCCGACCGCCGCTGCCTCGCAGTCGCCCGCTGCGCAGCGCACAACCGGATTCCGCTGACCGACGAGGTACGAATGGTGCTTTCCACCAGTATTCCGGCACGGTCGGGTGGACTTGCCTGATCGGCACGCGTGAAGTGCGAGGTCGCGGGGCGTCCTGCCCACTACCGTTGGCGCCGTGAGCTACCTCGACGTGCCGGTGCCCTTTGTCATGGCGCACCGTGGCTTCAGCCTCGACGGTCTGGAGAACTCGATGGCGGCGTTCCAGGCCGCGCTCGATCTGGGTGTGCGCTACCTGGAGACCGACGTGCACGCCACCACGGACGGCCAGCTCATCGCCTTCCACGATCACGAGCTCGATCGCGTCACCGACGGCACGGGAGTCGTCGCGAAGCTGCCGTGGCAGGTGGTCAGGAACGCGAAGATCGCCGGCCGCGAACCGATTCCGTTGCTGGCCGACGTGCTCGGGAGCTTTCCCGAGGCGCGGCTCAACATCGACGTCAAAGCGATGAGCGCGGTGGGACCGCTGCTCGACGTGCTCGCGGCGACCGACAGCTACGACCGGGTCTGTATCGCGTCATTCTCCGACGATCGCCGGTTGGCGGTGTTGCGCCGGCTGCCTCGGTCGGTGGCATCGTCTGCCGGCACCCGCCGGGTTGCCATGTTCTGGGCCGGCTTGCGGATGGGGCGCGCAGGAGCACGGCTGCGGGCCCGCGCGTTGCGTGACGTGGTGTGCCTGCAGGTGCCGCCCCGACACGGGCCGATGGTGGTGGACGAAGCGTTCGTCGCGGCCGCCCATGCCGAGGGCGTGCAGGTGCACGTCTTCGACGTCGACGACGAGCCCCTGATGCGACGCCTGCTCGCGCTGGGCGTCGACGCCCTCATCACCGACCGCAGCGACATCGCCACCGCCTTGCTGCGGACGTGGTCGTGAGCGAGTCGCGACCGATCGCCGAGACTCTAGAACCGGCTGAACGGCGCAGCCAGCAGCGCGCCTGGTACGTCTACGACTGGGCCAACTCCGGTTATTGGACCTCGACCGGCACGGTACTCATTGCGCCCTACCTCATCGCCGTAGCCACCAAGGCCGCGTGTCCGGACCTGGCCTCGGGCCAGCGGTGCCGGGCCAGTCTGTCGGTGCTCGGGATCCCCGTCGCGCCCGGCTCGCTACCCGGCTACGCCGTAGCTCTGGGGACGGTCATCGCCTTCCTCGCGCTGCCGATCATGGGCGCGGTGGCCGACCGGAGCCCGGCCCCCAAGCGACTGTTGGGCGGGTGCGCGGCCGTGGGCGCCGGGGCGGCGAGCCTGATGTTCTTCATCGCCGGCTCGAACTGGCAGCTCGGGGTCGTGCTGATGCTGGTGGCCAACGTGGCGCTCGCCCTGGCCCAGGCGGTCTACGACGCAATCCTCGTGCAGATCTCGCTACCCGCAGAACGCGACCGGGTGTCGAGCCGAGGGTGGGCGCTCGGCTACCTGGGCGGGTTCCTCATGCTCGGCGTGAACCTCGCGGTGATCTCGCTCGCGCAGGCAGGACGGCTCGGGATTGACCAGCCGATGGCGGTGCGCATCAGTCTGCTCACGGCCGGGTTGTGGTGGGGTGTGTTCTCCATCTACCCGGTGCTGCGACTGCGCAATCAGCCGATCGCCACCGACGGCGTCGTTGCCTCCGCAAGCCTCGGCGAGACGATTCGGGGATCGTTCGGTCACCTCGTCTCAACGCTGCGGCACCTACGCGGATATCGGAACACCTGGCTGTTCCTGCTCGCGTTTCTCGTGTTCAACGACGGCATTCAGACGGTGATCACCAGCGCCAGCACGTACGCCTCCCAAGAACTGGGATTCGTCAACTCGCAACTGCTGATGGTGATCCTGCTCGTGCAGCTCGTCGCCTTCGTGGGAGCCTTGCTGTTCGGACGCCTGGCGGCGGTGGTGGGGGCTACGCGCACGATCTTCGTCGGGCTGGCCGGATGGCTGGTGGTGGTAGTGGCCGCGTATCTGGTGCCGGCTGGGCAGTTCTTCGCGTTTCTGTCTATCGCAGTGGGCATCGGGCTCGTCCTGGGTGGCACTCAGGCGTTGGCTCGCTCCTTGTTCTCCCAGCTCATCCCGCGTGGTCGCGAGGCGGAGTACTTCAGCCTCTACCAGGCCGGTGAGCGGGGCACGAGCTGGTCCGGCGCACTGTTATTCGCACTGATGTTCCAGTTGACTGGCTCATATCGTCCGGCTTTGATCTCGTTGATGGTCTTCTTCATCGTGGGTGCGTTGCTGCTCAGCCAGGTGCGGGTGGCAGAAGGGGTGCGCGCCGCGGGCAACGTGGTGCCGTCCAAACTCTGAACGGCTGGGGGTTTTGTCATCCGGTGGCCCCTACCGCGTCATCAGTCGGGCGGTGCCCGGTCTTCTTCACAACACGTGCACGACAGCCGTGGAACGCAGAAGACAGCGAATGCGTTGGACAACTCGAAGGGTCGCACCATGCGGCCCGTCCTGAGTCGGAGGGGAGCCGAGATGAGTGACAAGGTTCTACGAGGCCATGGTCTGGGTTCGGCGAGCATGGAGTCAGAGGTCGGCGTCATCGCTGCCGCTCGCCAGGTCGTTGAGTATGTCTGCCCGAGTGGCCACGTGACTTCTCTTCCGTTCTCGACGGAAGCCGAAGTGCCCACCCTGTGGGAATGCCGCTGTGGTGGCGAGGCGTTGCGCCGCGACGCCGAGCGTCCCGAGGCGGTGCCCACGCGGCACGTGCGTTCTCACTGGGATATGCTCATGGAGCGTCGAACGGTGGCCGAGTTGGAGGAACTGCTCAGCGAGCGGCTGGAACTGCTTCGCAAGGGTCAGCTGCACCACCAGCGCAGCGCCTGACGCACCAGCCACGAGCAGAGCCGGGAACCCGTGAGGTTTCCGGCTCTTGTCGTTTGTAACGCTGATGCCTCGGGTCAGCGAGGAGGCTCGATGATGCGCGGGCCGGCTGGCTTGGCCGGTCCCGAACCGTTCTGCGGGTCTTCCTGCACCACGGTCCAGGTCTGCACGGCGGGCTCGGCACGGCCGTAGCCGCCGCCGATCAGGCGCTGGGTGCGACGGGCGAGCAGGTGGCCAAGCATCTTGCGGGGAAGCGGGCGGGTGGCGGGAAGCAGGCAGACGATGCCCAGGATGTCGGTGAGGAAGCCAGGCACTATGAGCAGCACAGCACCGACCACCACGAGTGCGCCGTCACCCAACTGCTGGGTGGGCATCGCCCGGGGCCGGACGGTGACCCCGTCCACGTTCACCCCGCGCATCGAGTCGCGCAGCGACTGCCAGGTTCGGTGCCCCTCCCGACGCAGTAGGTAGCTGCCCAGGGCCGTCATGGCGATGAGCGCCAGCACGGTGGGCCAGAAGCCGATGGCGTGGCCCACGGCGATGATGACGACGATCTCCAACACCGGCACGCCGATGAGCGTGAGCAGTACCCAGGCCGGCCGGCGTCGGACGGAGAGTGCGGGTCGGGTGGGGGCGGTGGGTCGGGTGCTGGAGGCCGTCATGGTGTGAACTGCCCTTCCGTGGCGTGCGTCGGTGTGACGTCCGCCCGTTCGTCTGCCGTGTGCACCGCGGGCACGGCTGCAACCGCTGCCGAGCCGACGCACCGCCGGCGCCACCCCAGGGCCGCCGCCAATACCGCGAGCCCCGTGATGGTCCACTCGGGCAGGCTGCCCAGGTGGGTGGCCACCGTGACGCTGCTCCGCAACGGCAGGCGTCCGGACAGGATCGTCGGACTGAACAACGGCGAACCAGACACGACGGTTCCATCGGGGGCGATCAGGGCGCTGACGCCCACCGTGGAGACGTGGGCGACGGCACGACCGGTCTCGACGGCGCGCAACCGGGAGATGGCCAGTTGCTGACGCGACTCGTCGGTGAACCCGAACGTCGCGTTGTTCGTGGGGACGATGAGAATCTGGGCACCGTGATCGACCACATCGCGCACGAGCGTGTCGGGCACCACCTCGAAGCAGATGAGGATGCCGACGGTCACCGACCCGCGCCGGGTCGCCACGGGTAGGGCGCCGACCGCAGTGCCCGGCTCCATGTCACCCGCCTTGTCGACGAGCGGGGTGATGGCGCGGAAGAAGCTGCGGTAGGGCACGTACTCCGCGAACGGCACGGGATCCCGCTTGGCGTACGCAGCGGTGGGGCCTATGCCGGGCTGCCACACCAGGACGGTGTTGCGGATGCGTCCGGAGTTCTGGTTCAGCACCAGCGTGCCCACGAGCGTGGGCGCGGCCGCCGCGTCGACCGCCGCGCTGATCTCCTGGTAGGCGTCGGGATTGGCGTAAGGGTCGATGTCACTGGCGTTCTCGGGCCACACCACGAGGTCGGGCTGCGGGTAGCGGCCGGCCTTGACGTCGGCCGCGAGTTGCTGGGTCAGGCCTGCGTGCTTGTCGAGCACGGCCCGCCGTTTGGCGTTGAACTCCATCCCCATCTGCGGGACGCTGCCCTGGATGCCCGCCACGTCGATCGTGCCGTCCTGAGCCGCCGTGGGCCGTGGGACCGCCACACCCGCCAGGGTGACGACGACTGCGACCGTCAGGAGGGCACCAGCGCGTCCCCAGCGTGCCAGCGCACCATGAGGTTGCCGAGTGCCGGACGTCTCCGGCTGAGGACCGCGGGCCCGCAGGCGGCTTGACGTCCACTGGCGGCCTGATGTCAGAACGACGATCAGTTCGGCCAGCGAGACCCCGGCCAGCCCGACGGCGAACGTGACCAGTGGGGCGCCGCCGAGAGCGGCCAGCCCGAGGGTCGGAGCGTCGGCCTGGCTGAAGGCCAGGCTGCTCCAACCGAACCCGCCGAAGGGGATGCGAGACTGCAGGGCCTCGACGCCGACCCAGACCGCCGCTGTTCCACCGAGCCGTGCGACCGCCCACGCCAGGCGCCGCCACCGAGACAGTTCACCCGGCGAGGCAGCCAGCCGAATGGTGAGGGCCAGGGCGAGACCGCCGACGGCGTGGAACCCTGCCTCCAGCACCGATAAGGCCAGCCAGGGCAGTGCGCCTACCTGGATGCCCGTCCAGCTCAGGAGCGGGATGAGCATGGCGAGGCCGTGCACGAAACCCAGCCAGGCGCCACCGCGGCCGCGGCGCCCGCGCACGGCGAGCGCGAGCAACGTGAGACTGATCGGGGCGAGCCACCAGATCGAGTAGTGCGGAAAGGCAAGGACGGACAGCGCGCCACCCCCGGCGGCGAACAGGAAGGCGAGCCACGCAGGCAGTCGCCACGAGGAGGTCACGCCTCGGATGATACGTGCAGGGGGAACGACTCACCGGAAGGTGACGGCTGACCCGTGCGTCCTTCGGGCCGTCACCAACAACGTGTCACTGGCGATGTTTTCTACTGAACGCACGGGTCACGCCGTTTCCGCGAGTCCCGAGAGTGGATCGAGTCCGTTCCGCGACCACGAACTTCGAAACTACCGCGCGCTGGGCAAGAGTCAAGACCGCGCTGACCTGCGACGATGGTTCATCGGTGCAGGTCAGCGCGGTGTGAAACCGGCTGTGCGCAGTGGCAATTCGCGGCGTGTCGAGCAGTTGGGCGTGTCGGCGGACGCGTTGGGTGCGGCGATTCGGCGGGCCTCGAGCTGTTCGTCTTTCTCGTCGTTCCGCGCGCCTTTCGTCGCTCCGCACGCCGGACGGGGAGTCACGGCAGACTGCGCACCTCGGCCGAGCGCAGCAAGGTTCCCGCGTAATCCCTGCATCAAGCGCTACGGTTCGCAGGTGGGCGTGAGGTACTACGTGGCAAGGCTGCTGGCCGTGGTGATGTTCGCCATCTGGAATCGGATGCAGGTCCAGGGCTTGGAGAACGTGCCGCGCACCGGCCCAGTACTGCTCGCCGGCAATCATTTGTCGTTCATCGACAACGTCGTCATTCCCGTGGCGGTGCCGCGTCGGGTGCGGTTTCTTGCCAAGAGCGACTACTTCACCGGCAAGGGCCTGCAGGGCGCCTGGTACCGGTTCTTCTTCTCCTCGGTGGGGGCAGTGCCCCTTCCCCGCGGCACGCACAGCGATGCCCAGGCGGCGCTCGACATCGCCCGCGGTCTCCTGGAGAAGGGGGAAGCATTCGGGATCTACCCCGAGGGCACGCGCTCGCGTGACGGCCGCCTCTACCGTGGCCGCACCGGGGTGGCCTGGCTCGCGCTCAAGACCGGGGCGGTCATCGTCCCGGTCGGGCTCAAGGGCACCCAGAAGGCCCAGCCGATCGGTGCCCGGGCGCTCTATCCCCGCAAGATCAGCGTGACCTTCGGCGAACCGGTGCGGGTCAGCGACGTGGCGCATCTGAGCGCCCCTGCCCAACAGCGGCGGGCCTTGACCGATCTTGTCATGGACCGGATCGCGGCCCTGACCGGGCAGGAGGAGACAGGCGTCTACAACACTCCCCCGCCCGCCGACTCTTGAGCCTGCCGTCCCCGGCCAGCCGTTAAGGACTGCGTCAGTACGTAACCACTCCGGGTCAGGTTGGTTGGCCGATTGTGCGGTATCGCCATTGCTGGGGCCGTGGAGCCGGTGTTGAAGGCCAAGTTCGAGGCGGTGCTGCCGCATCTGGATGACCGGGCGGCTCGACTGGCGCCCCCGCCGAGGCGCGCGCGTTGGGCCAGGGCGGCATTACCGCGATCGGCGGGCTTCAGGAGCTCCCTGGCCCCGGATCCAGAACGGAGTGGACGAGCCGGGTTCCAGGGCCCCACCGCTGAGCCGGACCCGAAGGGTCGGGGCGTGCACAAGCTGGCCGACCAGCCAGATCCGGGCTGCCGCCGGCGCTGTTGGCAGCGGTCAAGTCGACCCATCGCGAGGACCCGTGCTGTGGAGGACCACTCGTCGGTGTGCCACCGAACTGCGGGGCTGGGCCCGTATGGCCACGAAGTCTTCGTCAGTACCTTCGCAGCCCCCGAAACCCGCGCCGGACTGTAGGTCGATGTCGACCTCCACACCGCGGGCACCTGCAGTGTGGTTGCACTGTTCATGCCTACACCCTACATACGTTCGAATTAACTCGCAACTATGTCTTGAACACAGTTTCGACTATGAGATAGGCTCAGGTCATGTTCACGGCCACCCACCCGACCGGCACCGACCCCGGCACCGACCCCGGCACCGACCTCAGCGGTGCCCAGGGAACTGGTGTCCAGCCCGGCGCGGGGGCTGGGCGGTCGGTCTCGGCGGGTGAGGTGGCCGCGTTCCGGGTGCGGGTGGGGAGCGTGTCAGCGGGTACCGACACTGCCCAGGCGTTGGCGGTGCTGGAGGAGTTGGAACGATTGCGGCGGGGTTTGACCGTGGTCATGGCGCGGGTCGCGACCGGGTTCGTCGATCTCTGCCTGCACGAACTCGCGGTAGCCCGGGCGGGCGAGGACGCCGCCCGCGCGGCCACGGGTGAGGCCCGGTCGCAGGTGCCGGTCTCGGCGCGTCGGATCCGGGCCTCGGCCGGTGCCGAGGCCGGGTTGGCCATGCGGTCAGCACCGCGGGCCGGGCAACGGTTCGTGGCCTGGTCGCAGACCCTGCTCCACGACCTGCCGTTGACCGCGGCCGCCCTCGCCGCCGGTGAGATCAGCGACCGCGACGCCCAGGCGGTCGTAGCCGAGGTCCAGGGCCTGACCCCTGACGAGTGCTCGCAGGTCGACACCACCCTCACCGGGCACTTCGGCACCGGGTCCTCCCGGCAACTGCGCACCCACGCGCACATGGCCGCCGCCCACGCCAACATTGACGCCGTCCTGGCCCGCGCCCGCCAGGCCCCGACCGGCCGGTACGTCTCGGCCCGCCCGCTCGGGGAGGGCATGACCAACCTCACCGCGCACCTACCCACCCCCGACGCCGCCGCCGCCCTCACCGCCCTCACCAGATACGCCGACCAGATCCGCGCCGACGGCAGCGACCCCCGCAGCAACGGCCAAGCCATGGCCGACGAACTCGTCGAACGCCTCACCGGCTACCGCGCCAGCACCCACCCCCACCCTGCCGACGACCAGGCCACACCCGCCACCCAATCCCGTAAGCCCTCGCCCCACACCTGCAGACCCCACTGCCCATGTGACGACGAGCCTGATACCGACGACCGGCCCGACGACCACGACTCCGCCGCTCAGGATGGCCACGACCCTCACCACCAGCACGACACCCGCCATGACGTCACCACACGCGGCGAATCCGACCACGGTGATGACAACGGCCCGACCGAGACCAACCAGACCACGCAGCCCAGTCCCGATTCCTCGCCGCCCAGCCCTGACGGGCCATCACCCGAAGGCAAGCCGAAACCCCACCAGCCACGAGTCGGTGCCTGCGGCCACTGCGGAACCATCGACAACATCCACGAACGCGTCCCGATCGAACTCAACCTCATCATCACCGACACCACCCTCTTCGGCGACGACCCCACCCCCGCCCTCCTCCACGGCGAACCCATCCCCGCCTTCCTCGCCCGCCAACTCAGCACCGACCCCCACACCCACGTCAGCCTCCGCCGCCTCTACCTCCACCCCACCACCCACCAACTCGTGGCCATGGAATCCACCCGCCGCCTCTTCACCGGCAACCTCAAACGCTTCATCACCACCCGCGACCAACGCTGCCGCACCAAACACTGCGCCGCCCCCATCCACCACATCGACCACACCACCAACCACACCCACAACGGCCCCACCACCACCCACAACGGCAACGGCCTCTGCGAAGCCTGCAACTACCTCAAAAACCACCCCGGCTGGACCACCACCACCGAACCCAACACCACCGGACGACCCGGCCCAAGCCAGCCACCACCCGACATCACCCTCCACACCCCACACGAGCCCACCTACACCACCAGCGCCCCCCAACTTCTGCCGCTAATGCAGCCACACTCAGAACAGCCAGCAGCGCACCAACCGCACGCACCCCAGCAACGACCGGAGCAGCCGGCGCAACAGCGGCTGGCCCAGCAGCAACCCCAGCCTGAGGCCCCAGACCCAGGACCCGACAAGAACACGACCCACTCCGGAACAAGGCCCGGCGAGCGTCGTGGCTAACCACCCCAGCAGACTGAACACGCGGGCTCTGGGGGCTGAGGGTCAGTTCTGGTCTCTGGCATAGTGCCTTCCCCCTGGGGACGCTCAGCCTCAGATCGCGGGTGAGCGGGCCTCGTAGGGGGTGGAGAGAACCACCGTCGTCCGGCTCGCCACACTCGCTGCGGCCCGGATGCGGGCGATCAGGTCTTCGAGCTCGAGCGGGCCTGCAACCCGCACCTTGAGGATGTATGACTCCGACCCCGCCACCGAATGACAGGCCTCGATCTCGCTGATGTCGAACAGCCGGTCCGGAACGTCGTCGGGAGCCGACGGATCGAACGGCGTCACCGAGATGAACGCCGTCAACGGCAGCCCGATGGCTGCGGAGTCGATGATCGCCGAGTAACCGCGGATCACGCCGCGCTCTTCGAGTCGTCGCACGCGCTGGTGCGCCGCCGAGGTAGACAGGCCGGTGGCGCGGGCGAGGTCGGTGTAGCTCATCCGACCGTCGGCGGCCAGCAGCCGCAGGATGTGGCGGTCGGTGTCTTCCATGGCGGGGAGTGTATTAGGGCGCGCTGCGACATAACCGCTGCAGGTGCCGGTTTCTGGGCGGGATGGCTGGCCGGCGGAGGTCAGTCCGCTTTGGTGGCGGAGACCAGAATCAGGGGATCACCGGGAGTGCCGAACCACATCCGCCAATCCAGTCGCCGCACGCTGATTGAGACGCAACCGGCGTCCTCCAGCGTCTCGGGGTCGGGGTAGTGGCTGACGTGTTGGTCGATCAGACGTAACCGGCCACCGGGGCGCAGCACGCGCACTGCCTCGCGCAAGGCTTGGTGTCGTCCGTCGACGCCAGGGATGTTGTGGATCGCCAGACTGCTGACCACGACATCGAACGATCCGGTGGGGAAGGGCAGATCCCGCGCGTCCGCGTCGACGAACTCGACCCGATCGGCCATCCCCTCCACGGTCGCGTTGTGCTCGGCCGCGGCGCGGGTGTTACCGGTCTGATCGCGACGCCGCCACACGTCCACCCCGACCGCTCGGCCTGCCGGGAGTCGCCGTGCGGCCAGTAGCAGCACCGCGCCGCGGCCGCACCCGATGTCCACGAGCCGTTCATCGCCGCGCAGTCGCAGCTCGTCGAGCACCTCGGCCCACACGACGAACTTGCCGCGCAGGGAGCTGTACAGATAACTGGTCGTGAAGGCGGCCACCGCAGCCCCTACGGCCCCGGCCAGCAATGCCGTCCGGTAGCGGCGGCGGTGCAATGCCCACGCCATCGCGCCGGCCACCCCCACTTCCGCCAGCCCGACCACCGGCACGACGGTGGCCCCACCGTCGATGCCATACGCGCCCACGCGAGCGGTACCGCGCGGCTGCACCCGGTGTCGCGGCACCGCGTCGTTGCTCACCGCGACATCATCCACCTCACCCGCGGATGAGTCCGGTCGAGTCCCCCGGCTATGCCAGGCTGGGTCGGTGACCTCCGCCGGCCGGCTCATGTTGCTCGACTCCGCCTCCCTGTACTTCCGGGCGTACTTCGGTGTGCCGCAAGACATCACCTCGCCCGACGGCATCCCCGTCAATGCGATCCGCGGCTTTCTCGACATGATCGCCGTCCTGGTGGAGGCGCACCGTCCGACTCGATTGGTGGCGTGCTGGGACGACGACTGGCGACCCGCCTGGCGGGTTGCCCTGCTGCCCTCATACAAGACCCACCGGGTGGCACAGGGGGCCGACCCCTGCCCGCCCGACGGTGCCCCCGTGGCCGAGGAGACGCCCGACACCTTGGCGCCGCAGGTACCGGTGATCGCGGAGCTGTTGGCGGCGCTGGGCATCGCGCGCGTGGGGGCGCCGGGCTGCGAGGCCGACGACGTGATCGGCACGCTGGCCACCCGCGCCGGCCTCGGCACGCCGGTGGACATCGTGACCGGCGATCGAGACCTCTTCCAACTCGTGGACGATGCACGAGCGGTGCGCGTGCTCTACGTGGCACGCGGCGTGCGCAACCGGATCGCGGTAGACCAGGGCGAGCTCGCCGTGCGGTACGGCATTGCCAGCGGCGACGCGTACGCCGACCTGGCCACCCTGCGGGGCGACTCCAGCGACGGCATCCCCGGCGTGGCGGGGGTGGGCGAGAAAACGGCGGCCACGCTCATCGGCAGGTTCGGCGGCCTGGGTGGGATTCTGGCCGCGCTCGACGACCCCAGGAGCGGGCTCACCGCGGCCCAACGCAAGCGACTGCTCGATGGCGCGGAGTACCTGGCGGTGGCCCCGACCGTCGTGCGGGTGCTTCGCGACGCCGACCTGCCTGAGGCTGACGACACACTGCCCCAACAGCCACGCGATGCGGCAACCCTCCACGATCTGGCCCGGCGGTGGGGTGTGGAGAGCAGCGTCCAGCGGTTGCTGGAGGTACTGGCGCGTCAGCCGTCTTGAGTGCCGCCCGGAGCGTCGACGGGCGGGTCGGTGGGGCCTGGGGCCTCAACAACCCTGGCGCGCGGCCGATGCGGGCGCAAGACAGTGGCCGGCATGGTGGGTGCCGTCAGCCGGGCAGCCTTGGAGCCCTTGACCACGCCGAACCGGGGTGCCTGAGCGTTCCAGAGCGTGCGGGCCGAGACGATCTCCTCATGTGTGCGGGCGACGAAGTTCCACCACATAACGAGTTCCTCGGTGAACGGCTCGCCGCCGATGAGCAGAAACGTCGCTCCCCCGTCCGAGGTGAGATCGACGCCGCTGCGATGCTGCCCCAGGTAATAAAGGTGCGTGTCGTGGAGTTCGTGGCCGTCGAGCGTGAGATCACCCCGCACGGGCAACACGGCGTACTCATGCCGGGTGCGCAGCGGCAGCCAGGCAGCGGCATCGTGCCCCGCGCCGGGGGTGACATTGACGATGGCTCCCACGATGGGTGAGAACGTGGTGGCCTGCGACCCCACGCCGCCCAGGTCGCCGATGAGCACGCTGGCCTCCAGGCCAGGCAGCTTCAGGCAGGGCACCTTGTCGTGGTGCTCGAAAGCGGGCGCGTTGCGCCGGGCAACGTCGGGGAGGGCAACCCACAGCTGCAGTCCGTGCAAGCCGGTGGGCGCCTCGGACGGAGTCTCCTCACTGTGGCTGATGCCCTCGCCACTGGTCATGAGGTTGAGCTGGCCCGGTCGGATCTGCTGGTCGTTGCCCAGGCTGTCGCGGTGCTGCACGGCACCTTCGAATAGCCAGGTCACCGTCTGCAGCCCGGTGTGCGGGTGAGGACCGACCATCATGCCCTCGGTACCCGAGATGTCAGTGGGGCCGAACCGGTCGACGAAGCACCAGGCACCCACCATCCGGCGCTCCTTGCTCGGCAGGAACCGCTCGACGGCCAGACCCTGACGCGGATTGCCGGGGCTGGGCGTAAGCCGGGTGGTCAGCGACACCGGACGGCCGGCGATCGCCTCGAGGCACTCGCGCTCCGTCGCGTCGTTCGTGCCTCCGCACCACTGGAGACCCGGCCTGGTCTGCAGGTCGCTCATTGCCTCAGACTAATCAGCGCAACCGACCACGGCCACCCAGGTGGTCTGCGGCCGCAACCTCTACCCCGTCCGGAAGCTGCTCAGGCTCGCCCGCCGCCCAGCGCGACGACTCCGCGGTCGACGGCGGCGATCGCCGCGCGGGCCGTCCGGGCCAGTGACCGGTCGGCGCCCAATCCGTTCTCGCACGCGGTCGCGATCTGTCCTAGCAGGTCGACGACTTGCCGGGTCCAGCGCACGAAGTCACCTGCGGAGACGTCGACATCCTCGAGCACCCGGTCGAGCTCGCGGCCGCGGGCCCAGTTGTGCACGGCCTCGGCCAGCCCGAGATCGGGTGGGTCGATCGGGTCGAGCCGGTGCCTGACCTGGTCGGCGACCAGCTCGCTCCAGATCCGCTGGGTCTGCTCGATCGCCGTGGCGGTGCGGCCGGCCGGCACTTGGTTTGCTGCGGTCTCGCGTCGGGCCTCGTACACCACCACCGCCGCCAGAGCGGCCAGGCCCGCGGCGTCGAGGTCGTGCCAGACGCCTCGGCGCAGGCATTCGGCCACAAGCAGGTCTTTTTCGGTGTAGATGCGACGCAGCCGCTGCCCGTCTGCCGTGACGCGCAGTCCACCCGGGGCGTCGGCGTCGGCACGCAGATAGCCGAGTTCGGTGAGGTGCTCACACAGCCGGTCGAACGTGCGGGCGAGGGTGTTGGTGCGGGCCTCCACCCGGCGCACCAGACCCGCCCGCTCCTTGGCCAGCCGCTGCCAGCGCTGCCCCCAGCGGGCGTGCTGCTCGCGATCGGGGCAGGCGTTGCACGGGTGTGCCGCGAGCTGGGCCGACAACGCCTCGATCTCGCGGCGGGCGGCCCGAGACTGCCGGGGTCGGGAGTCTCCGGCCCGCTCCGGCTCAGCCCACTCAGCCGGCTCAGCAGCGTCAGCCCGTTCGGCAGAGCCGCCGAACTCGGCCCGGCCCGGGGCCGGAGCCGATGCCCGGCGACCTTCGGTGAGGGCGTTGCGCACCGACGAGGCGAGATCGCGCTTGGCGGTGTTGTTACGCGGATTGAAGCCCGCGGGAACCCGCACGTGCGCAATCGCCTGCACCGGTTCGGCCAGATCATCGAGGGTCACCCGGCGTAGCTGGCGGTCGAGCGTGAGCACTGTGGGTCGGGGGCCCTCGTGCCCGGCCGCGCGGCCCCGGTCGAGCACCACGGCGATGCCGGCGCGCCGGCCCGCAGGCACCCTGATCACATCGCCGACCTTCAGCGCCTCCAGCGACTGGACAATGCCGCGGCGCCGACTGTTGCGCACCTGTGCGGCGGCGTCCTTCTCGGCGCGGCCGAGCTTGTCGCGCAGCGCCGCATACTCCGCGAAATCGCCTCTGTCGCAGTGCATCGCCTCGGTGTAGTCGGCCAGGGCCTCGTCCATCTCCCGCACCTGGCGAGCCAGTCCCACCACCGCGCGGTCGGCCTGGAACTGCGCGAACGAACTCTCCAGCACGGCGTGCGCGGCCTCGCGTCCCACCCGATCGACGAGGTTGACCGCCATGTTCGGCGTGGGCCGGAAGCTCGAACGCAATGGGAAGGTGCGCCGGGATGCGAGCCCGGCGACCTCGTACGCGTCGAGGCCGGGCCGCCACACCACGACGGCGTGGCCCTCCACGTCGATGCCGCGCCGGCCCGCGCGCCCGGTCAACTGCGTGTACTCCCCTGGCGTCACCGGCACGAGGGCCTCACCGTTGTACTTCACCAGCTTCTCGAGCACCACCGTGCGCGCCGGCATGTTGATCCCCAGCGCCAGAGTCTCTGTGGCGAACACCGCCTTCACCAGGCCGAGGCTGAACAGCTCCTCCACCACCTCCTTGAAGGTGGCGAGCAGGCCGGCGTGGTGGGCGGCCAGGCCGCGGGAGAGCGCCTGCAGCCAGGTGTCGTACCCGAGGGCGGCCAGATCGGTGGCGCTGATCCCGGCGGTGCGGCGGGCCACGATGTCACGGATCCGGCGCCGTTCGTCGGGCGTGGTCAGCCGCACTCCGGCCGCCAGGCACTGCGCCACGGCCGCCTCGCAGCCGGCACGGGAGAAGATGAACGTGATCACCGGCAGCAGGCCGTCCGCGTCCAGCCGATTGATGATCTGCGCGCGCGACATCGGCCGCGGCCGGTCGTCGCGCGGGCCGTCGTCCGGCCAGCGCCGGCCTCCCCGGCCGGCCTCGCGCTCGCCGCCCCGGTACCCCCGCCGGCCCGGCCCCCGCGGGCCGCGGCTGCGGCCACCCCGCCCGGCTGCGGCCGACGACGACCGGCCCAGCTGCGCGAGTTCGGGATTGAGCACCGACGCGCCCGTGTCGTCGGTGACGAACAGGTCGCTCAGGCCGTCGGGAGTCATGACGTGCTGCCACAGCGGCACCGGCCGGTGTTCGCTGACGACGACCCTGGTGTGCCCGCGTACCGTGTCGAGCCAGTCGCCGAGCTCTTCGGCGTTGGAGACCGTGGCCGACAGGGAGATGACCTGCACCGAGGCCGGCAGGTGAATGATCACCTCTTCCCACACCGGCCCGCGGAACCGGTCGGCGAGGTAGTGCACCTCGTCCATCACCACATAGCCGAGCCCCTCGAGCAGGTCGGACGAGGCATACAGCATGTTGCGCAGCACCTCGGTGGTCATCACAACCACCGGGGCGGTCGGGTTGAGCGAGGTGTCCCCGGTGAGCAGGCCCACCTGCTGCGCGCCGTGGACGGCCACCAGGTCGGCGTACTTCTGATTGCTCAACGCCTTGATCGGTGTGGTGTAGAAGCACTTTCGGCCCTCCGAGAGCGCGCAGTACACGCCGAACTCCGCCACCACGGTCTTTCCCGCGCCGGTGGGTGCCGCCACCAGGACGCCCTCACCAGCCTCCACGGCCTCGCAAGCGACGACCTGGAACTCATCGAGCGGGAAGCCCAAACTGTCGACGAACGCCTCCAGCCGCGGCGGACGCGAGGCCCGCCGGGCGAACGACGCATAGCGCTCGGACGGTGACGGCTCGGAGGACGACCTGCTGGATGACATGGCCTGGTCAGCGTACGCGGCCATGGTGTCTGGTGCCGTCCGGATTCTGTGCGTCGCGCTCGACCTAGCGGGCAGTCGGCCTGTGCGCGCAACCCGGGCGAACGCACCCGGCGGACGGTTCGAAACCCATGCGGGCAGAGCCGGACCGGCCTAGAGTGACGCATGTCCACCGCGGTTGACGAGACCTCTCAGACCCAACCACCCGAGCTGAGCGTGCAGCGCCGCAACCTCGCGTTCTCGCTCATCGCCGGCGGGATGCTGCTGGCCGCCCTCGACTCCACGATCGTGGCCACCGCCCTGCCCACGATCGTCGGCGATCTCGGCGGAGCCGACCACATGACGTGGGTGATCACCGCCTACATGCTCACCCAGACGATCGCGACGGCGCTCGCGGGCAAGTTCGGCGACCTGTTCGGACGCAAGACCATGTTCATCGTGAGCATCGTGATCTTTGTGGTCGCCTCCGGCCTGTGCGGGCTGTCGAACGGCATGACCTGGCTCATCGTCATGCGCGGGGTGCAGGGCATCGGCGGCGGCGGGCTGACGGTCACCGCCACGGCCATGATCGGCGACATCATCCCGATGCGTGAACGCGGGAAATACCAGGGCGCCATCGGGGGTGTCTTCGGTGTCGCCACCGTGCTCGGACCGTTGCTGGGCGGACTCTTCACCGACCATCTGTCGTGGCGGTGGGTGTTCTACGTCAACGTGCCCATCGCCGTGGTGATCCTGGTGGCGACCTTCAAGCTGCTGCCGTCGGTACCCCGCGGGGCGCGGCCGGTCATCGACTACCTCGGGATCGCCTTCGTCTCGGCGGGCGCCTCCAGCCTGATCCTGGCCACGAGTTGGGGTGGCACCCAGTACGCGTGGGGTTCGAGCATGATCATCGGGCTGTTCATCGCTTCAGCGATCTGCTTCGGGATCTTCATCGCCGTGGAGGCGCGAGCCGTCAATCCGCTGCTGCCGCTGCGGCTCTTCCGCGCCAACACGTTCTCCGTGCCCAGCACGTTGAGCTTCATCGTCGGCTTCGCGCTGCTCGGCTCCATGACGTTTCTCCCCACCTTCCTGCAGTACTGCCACGGCGCCTCGGCCACCAGCTCGGGGCTGTGGATGCTGCCGATGGTGATCGGCCTGCTGGTCGCCTCATTGGGCGCGGGCAACACCGTGAGCAAGACCGGCCGCTACAAGATCTTCCCGATCGCCGGTGCCATCGTGATGAGCCTCGGCATGCTGGCGTGCTCGCGGCTCGACGAGTACTCGAGCGGCTGGCAGATCGTCGGCTCGTTGCTCGTGTTGGGCGCGGGGATCGGGCTGGCGATGCAGGTGCTGACGATCGTGGTGCAGGCCACAGCCGACTATGCCGACCTCGGGGTGGCCACCTCGGGCGTGACGTTCTTCCGCACCATGGGCTCGTCGTTCGGCTCGGCCGTGTTCGGCACCATCTACGCCAACAAGCTCAAGCCCACGCTGGGTGAAGCCATCGCGACCACGCACATCGACCCAACCAAGGTCACGACACCCGAGGCTGTCAAGACCCTGCCGGCCGACCAGCACGCGGCCGTGGTGCACGCGTACGCCACGTCGATCCAGTCGGTCTTCCTCTGGGCGATCCCGGTGGCCGTGCTGGCCTGCCTGGTGGCGCTGTTCCTCAAGCAGGTGCCGATGCGGGGCGTGGCCAAGGCCGCGGCCTCGGAGGTAGGCCCCGGTTTTGGGATGCCCGACCAGCGCACCGCCGTGCAACAGCTGGAGGCCAGGGTCGCCCGGATCGTGGTGTCCGACCTGAGCTCGGCCGGACCGGCGATTCTGAAGAACGCCCACACCGAGCTCGACCCAGTGCGGTTCTGGATCGTGCGTCAGGTGGCAGTGGTGCAGGTGCGGCACGGGGGCCGAGCAGCAGACCCGGTGGAGATTGCCGGCGATCATCGGCTGCCAGTCGGAGTGATCGAGCCGGCGATCGCCGAGGCGATCGACGCGAAGCTGCTGGCCGACACGGCCGGCGGGCTCGCGGTGACCCACCGCGGCCTGATCGAGCTGCAGAAAGTCATGGACTCCTTCGCCGCTTGGATCGAGAGTGTGCTCGTCACCGACTGCGAGCTGTCGATCGACCAGCCGACCCATCATGAGGTGCGGCGGCTCGCGCGCCAGCTCACGCTGTCCGAGATCGAGATCTCGGAGATCGAACTGGTCTAGCGCGGCGTGGGGCTCGCGAGCAGCCGCAGGGCGGCCGGCACGACCTCGCAGGTGAGCGGCGTGGGGCCGAGCCGCTCGCCGTCTGCGTAGGCGATGAGCGGGCGGTCGACGCTCACCTCAATCCGGCGGGCCCGCCGGATGCTCACCTGGGGATGCAGCACGTGAGTGCCTTTGAACACCGACGGGAACACCTTGACGAACTCCAGGATCGGCACCGGACGCAACAGCACCACGTCGAGCAGGCCGTCGTCGGAGGCGGCGTCGGGCGCGATCTTCATCCCCCCGCCGAAGGTGGAGCCGTTGGCCACCGAGACCAGCATGGCCCGGGTGGACAGCGGCTCGTCGTCGAGCCGAAGGTGGTAGGTCGGGGGTCGGAACAGCGGCAGCTGCAGCGCGACCGCCACGTTGTAGCGGGCGGGCCCGGTGGGCCAGCGCATCCGGTTGGCCCGCTCAGCCACCACGGCGTCGAAGCCCAGGGAGAGCACGGCGAGGAACCAGTGCTTGACCCCATCGGCGGTGCGCACCATGGCTGCGTCGAGCTCGCGGTACTCGGCCGCCTGCAGAGCCTGCACCGCCGAGCGGGTGGCCAGCACCGGATCGCGTGGCAGGTCGTGGGTGGCGGCCGAGTCGTTGCCGGTGCCGGCCGCCACGATGCCCAGCGGCACCGCGGTGCCCGCGCAGGCGTTGACGCCGAGGTGCACCATGCCGTCGCCGCCCACGACGATGAGCGCGTCGATGCTGCCGCCGCTGACCGCCCGCACGGCGTCGGCCTGGGCCTGCTCGGCCGTGTTGGCGCTGAGGTCGTCGACCTCGATGCCGCATCGGTGCAGTTCGTCGAGAACCGGCTGGTGCCACCGGGCGGCGTGGCCCTTGCCCGCCGTGGGGTTGACCACCACGCCCACCTTCACAGCGGGCTCGCCTCGTCGTCGGAGAGCCCCGAGAGGTCGTCGAGTGCCTTGCGGTCGGGATCGAGGCGCGTGCGCCTGCGGTCATTGAGCATGGAGACTCCGATCGCGATGAAGAACAGGGCGAGCAGGGGCAGGGCAAGCAGGAACATCGACATGACGTCAGGAGTGGGGGTGGCGATGGCGGCGAAGGTGAATGTGAGCACCACCACCCACCGCCAGCCGCGCAGCATCGTGCGACCGGCGAGCAGACCCATCACGTTGAGCCCCACGAGCACCACGGGAACCAGGAAGCTCAGGCCGAACGACAGGATCAGCCGCATCACGAAGCCCAGGTAGACCTGGGCGTCGATGATGCTCGACGAGCCCGTGGGTGCGAAGCCCACGAGAAAGTGCACGAAGTTGGGCAAGGCCAGGTAGGCCAGGTAGGCGCCGGCCAGGAAGAGCGGAACGGAGGCTCCGAAGAAGCCGAGGGCGTAGCCGCGTTCGCGCCGCGTCAGGCCGGGGGTGATGAAGGCCCAGAGCTGGTAGATCCAGATGGGCGAGGAGACGATGGCGCCGATGAAGAACGAGACACGCAATTGCATGTCGAAGGCGCTGGCTACCGTGGGGTAGTTGATGCTGGCTCGGTGACCGGCTTGCCTGGCCACGTCGATGATGGGCTTGCTCAACGCGCTCAACACCGGGTCGTACAGGAACCAGCCGCCGACCGCTCCCGCTATCAGGCCGAGCGCAGCCTTGAGGACGCGGTTGCGCAGTTCGATGAGATGCTCGCGCAGCGGCATCCTGCCATCGGGATTGGTGCGTCGACGGCTACGGCGAATGGCCATCCGGTGATCAGCGTGGGGTTAGGGGCTGGGCGTGCTCAGACGTCCTTCTGCCGGGACTGGGAGCTGGCCGGCTCGTCGACGACGCGCCCCTCCAGGGGGCTTTCGCGGGTACCCGACGGGGGCTTGGTCTCGTCGTCGTCGTGCATCGCCTTGACCTCGGACTTGAAGATGCGCATGGAGCGGCCGAGAGAGCGAGCCGCGCCGGGCAGCCGGTTGGCGCCGAAGACGGCGATGACTATGACGACGAGCACCACCAGGGTGAGTGGGTGCTCTGCGATGGATCTCAACAACATCAGGGTGCCTCTCTGAGTGCGTCCGTGGTCAATGATAGGTCGCCACGGTCTAGCAGGCCGCGTGGCACGGGTCGCGCCTGCTCGATGCGGGCCGCGTAGAAGGCCTCGTCGGCAGCGGCGCGGGTGGCCAACCACTGTTCATGGCGCTCTTCGGCCTCGACGCCTGCCGCCGACAGCGCGCTGGTGGACTGGCCCACGGTGGACAGCAGGCGCCGGACCGCGGTGAAGATGCGCCAACTCAGCGCTGCCAGCACGACGACCGCGGCCAGCACCAGCACCACCCAGATCACTACCCACACACAGCCCACTCTATCCCTCACCTGTCCCCGCTACCCCCAGCAATGGGAAGGTTCGGCGGAATTGCCGCGTAACGATGTGCGGAAGAGCGGCGGGACGAGGGGTGAAACGCGGAGACGGCAGGCCCCGCTAGGAGCCTGCCGTCTCGGAGTGAGTTGTGGTGTCGCAGCGCGCTGCGCCCGGACGCCGTCAGGCGACGGGACGCTCGAACTGCTGCACGGTCTGCGCGGCGGCGGCCACGAGGTCGACCGAGTCGAGCCAGAGGGCGAAGTCGAGCACGTCGTCGTAGGCGATCGTGGGGCCGTCGTGCTCCTCGAGCGCCTCGGCAGGCACGGCCCACCGCTCGGCGACGACGCCGCCGGTGATGAGCAGCTGCACGATCTCCGGCGCCGCCGGCTTGCGTACCTCGTCGGTGCACTTCGTGCAGACGAACGTGTAGTACGACCATTTCTGCACCGAGCACACGACGAGCCGGACCTGCGGAGGAGTCAGGTCAACGTCGCCGCAGCAGGGGCAGGAAGCCTTGATGGTGGTCATGCCCGCCTCCCTCAGTCTTCGTGCCGCGCCCTGCTGGCTCGGCGATACAGGGAGAATCGGACCGCTGCCCAGCAGTCTTGAGCACCAACCCCAGAAAGAATTCTGAGCACTTTCGGGATTCGGGTGCATGCTCACGCAGAGTTGCGGTATTACGCGGCGGTCACTCGAACGGCCTAACGGATGTTCAGGCGCTCACGGATCGTGGTGGTCAGATCGGGTGACCGTGCCATTTCAGGCGGATGGGGATGCTGCCATTCAGGCGAGCTGTCACCCGTCAGGAAGGGCCGACGATGCCGTACCGCGCCAACGCGGCCAGCGCTTGGCTGCGAACCTCGGCCGCCACCGCGGCCGGAGCGAGCACCTGAACTCCCCCACCCGTACGCAGTGCGAGTTGCCGCAGCCAGCCCGTCTCGGCCGCCCGCAGCACCACCAGCTCGCCCTCGCCGGTGCCCGCCGGTCCATCGCTTGCCGGGTCGTCGGCGGGTACCCCGCCGTAGGCATCGCTGACCCAGGCCTGTTCCGGCGTCAACCGCACTGTGAGCCACAGGTCGGTGGGCGCTGCCACGAACAGATCGTCGAGGTCGCGGCCCACGGCTGTGTCGGGAGGGGTGCCGTCCAGGTCGAGGACGATCGCCTGGAGCATCCGGGAGAGCCGGAACAGCCGCACGTCTTGTGCCCGGTGGCACCAGCCCTCCAGATACCAGTGCCCGCCCAGAGACAGCACCCGCATCGGGTCGACGTCGCGCTCGGTGGTCTCGTCGCGACCCGGCACCACATAGCTGAGATGCACCCGGCGGTGTGCGTCGAGCGCCCCCCGCAACCGGGCCAGCAGCGCCGGGTCGGCTTCGTCGTCGAGGCTGACGGCCACGCTGCCCGCCGCCCGCGCGGCATCGCCGGTGGCCTCGGTGAGCTTGGCCTGGGCTCCGGCCAGCGCCTCGACGTCGGCGGCGCCCTCGGCCTCGGCCAACGTGCGCAGGCCGGCGAGCAGGGTGACGGCTTCGTCCATCCCCAGTCGTAGCGGACGTGAGATCGCGTCGGCGTTGTCGAGATAGACCTGCCCCGACTCCCATTCCGCCTCGATCAGGTCGTCGGGCAGATGCCCGGGGAGCCCGCAGACGAACAGCAACTGCAGGTCCTGGACGAGCTGTTCCTCCGAGATGTCGAAATGCCGTGCGGCGGCGTCGAGTTCGATGCCTTGCCGTCTCAACAGATACGGCACCATCGCCAGCAGCCTGGAGAGTCGATCGGCAGCCGACTGGGGAGTGGTGCTCACTGCGGGGCCTCCTCACCCGATGCGGACGAGCCGGCGTGTGCTGCGGCGGCAGCACGCAGCAGCGTGATCACTGCCTCGCGCAGGTCGGCCGGCTCTACGACGAGCACGCGCGAGCCGAGGGCGGCGAGTTCGCCGGCGAGTTGATCCACATCGGTGAAGTCGACCTCCACCTCTACCCGCTCCGTGTCGACCCCCGCCCGGCGGCGCAGCAGCGGGCCGGAATGCGGGTCGAGCCGCAGCCGGGCGGTGCGGGCAGGCCCATCGCCCCACACCTGGCGTACGGCGGCCTTGGAGTCGATGCCGTCGGGCACCGTCACGCTGCCGTCGGCTCCCACCCGGCGCACGGCGCCCCGGATGCGCGAGAGCCGGAAGACCCGGTCGGCAGCGCGGTCTCGATCGAAGCCGTGCAGATACCACCGACCGTGCCAGGAGACGATCCGCCACGGCTCCACGGTGCGGCGTTCCGGTTCTTTGGCGCCTTGTTTGAGGTAGCCGAACCGCACCGGAGCGTGGTCGCGGGTGGCACCGTAGAGGGCCGCGAACGACGGTTCGCTGGTGCGGACCCGCGGCTCGAGGCCACCGAGGGCGGAGTCGTCGACGGCGATGCCGAGCGCCTTGAGCTTGACCAGGCCACGGGCGGCCGGCCCGGCCAGGCTGGCCTGCTGCCAGACCCGGGCGGCCAGGCCGAGCACGGTGAGCTCGGCCTGCGTGAACGAGATCGGGGCAAGCGCATAGGCCTCGGCGTCGATGCGGTAGCCCGGTTCGTCCTCGAAGACCGGGTCATGGCTGCCCGTGGTGATGGGCACTCCGAGTTCGCGTAACTCTTCTTTATCGCGCTCGAACATCCGATCGAATGACTCGGGGGAGGCCGCGCTGGAGTACTGCGGCACCGCTGCGCGGATCTGCTCCTTGGTGAGCCAACGCCGGGTGGCCAGCAGGGCGATCACGAGATTGAGCAGTCGCTCGGTCCGTTGCGCTGACATCGTCGTTCAACGTACTCCAGTAGCGTCGTCCGAGTGAGTGAGAAATCCGAGTGAGTGAGAAATCCGGGTGAGTGAGAACATGCGCGCCGCCGACCAGCCCCTCGTGGGCGACGACCTGCTGGTGCGCTGGCGCCGCGGGCGGGTGCTGCGCGAGCGTCGCAGCTGGCCCGGCGCCCTCGAACTCGACGTGCTCATCGACGACCCCGACGGCAGCACCCGCCAGGCCCGCGCTCTCGCCTACCCGGCCCTGACTGGGCGGCCGGGGCCCGGGGACACTGTGCTGTTGAACACCGGCGCGCTCGACCGCGCTCTCGGTACGGGCGGCTACGCCCTCGTCGTCGCGCTGCCCGACGCCTTGCCCGCCGACCCGCCGGCGGCGCCGGGCCACCTGGTGAAGGCCCGCTACACCCCGCTGCAGCCGATGGTGCTGGGCGTCGACGACCAGGAATCGCCCCATCACGACGTGCTGGCCGCCGGGGACGACCTGGCGGGGATGCCGGTGGTGGTGGCCGATCTGCACTCGGCGGTGCCGGCCATCCTCGCCGGCCTGCGCCAACAGCGCGCCGAGGCCAGGGTCGTCTATGTGATGAGCGACGGAGGTGCGCTGCCGCTGTGGTTCTCACGGGCCGTGGCCGGCCTGCGCGAGGCGGGCTGGCTGGCCGGCACGGTCAGCGTCGGTCAGGCCTTCGGCGGGGAGCTGGAAGCCGTGACCGTGCACACGGGGCTGCTGGCCGCGCGGCACGTGCTGGGCGCCGACGTGGCGGTGATCGCGCAGGGCCCGGGCAATCTGGGCACCGGCACCCGCTGGGGCTTCAGCGGGGTGGCCGCCGGCGAGGCCATCAACGCCGCGGGGGTGTTGGGCGGGCGTCCGGTGGCGAGCCTGCGGGTCTCCGGCGCAGACGCCCGGCCGCGACACCGCGGCATCTCCCACCACAGCCTCACCGCCTATTCGCGGGTGGCGCTGACGCCGGCCGCGGTGGCCGTGCCGCTTCTGCGCGGCGCTCCCGGCGTGGACGACGACCTGGCGTCGACGGTGTTGGCGCAGGCCCGGCCGTTGGCCGAGTGTCCCGCCGGGCACGAGTTGTTCGAGGTGAGCGTGACGGGACTCTACGAGGCGCTCGCCGAATGCCCGGTGGGGCTGTCGACGATGGGCCGTGGGCTCGACGCGGACCCGGCCGCCTTTCTCGCGGCGGCCGCCGGAGGTCGACTGTGCGCCAGGCTTCTGGAAGGGTGAGGTTCGCCTAGCGGCTGATTCGAGCGATTTCACATGCGTACGTTTGCCCGCGTGGCCGCGGGAGCACCAAACTGGCCGTCAGCCCAAGGAAGGACTGTCACTCCATGTCGAGCATCACCTTCGATCAGGCCTCGTGCCTGTATCCCGGCTCGGAGGTACCGGCCATCGACCGTCTCGACCTGCGCGTTCGCGATGGGGAGTTGTTCGTTGTGGTCGGCCCGCCCAGATCGGGCAAGACCACGGCGCTTCGCATCATCGCCGGACTGGAAGACCTGTCGGCGGGCCGGGTGTACATCGGCGAGCGCGACGTCACGCGCGTTGAGCCCAAAGACCGCGACGTCGCGATGGTTTTCCAGAACTACGCCCTGTACCCGCACTTGAGTGTTGCCGACAACATGGGATTCTCCCTCAAGATCGCCGGCATCGCCGCGCAGGAGGTGCGGCGTCGGGTGGAGGAAGCCGCTGAGATCCTCAATCTGACCGCGATGCTCGATACCAAGCCGGCGGAGCTGTCGTCGACGCAGCGTCAGCAGGTGGCCCTGGGCCGGGCCGTGGTGCGCAAGCCGCAGGTCTTCCTGATGGACGAGCCTCTGGTCAGCCTTGATCCCGAGCTACGCGCTCAGACTCGCGAGCAGATCGTGCGCCTGCAGAAGCAGCTCGGGGTCACCACCGTCTACGCCACAGCCGATCAGGTCGAGGCGATGACCATGGGCGACCGGGTGGCCGTGCTCGACGGCGGCCGTCTTGAGCAGGTGGGCACCCCGCGGGAGATCTACGACTCCCCCGCCAATGAGAACGTGGCCCGGTTCATCGGGCTGCCGCCCATGAACCTCGTCACCCGTCCGGTGCGTGACGGCAAGGTGTGCCTGGGTGCCTGGCAGGCCGAGCCGGGCACATCAGACCCGGTCGTCGTCGTGGGGGTCCGGCCCGAAGACCTCGTCGTCGCGGGCGAGGGCCTGCCCGGCACGGTCGTCGAAGTGGTGCAGACCGCCTCCGGCGACTATGTGCGGGTCGAAGCGCAGGGCGATGCCGACGGTGACGCGCCGTTCGACTCTCCTCTACTGGCCCGGGTGAACAGTGCCGCCCCGGCGGTGGGCAGCCGGGTCTGGCTGCGTCCCGACCCCGAGCACATGCACCTGTTCTCCGCTACCGACGGGCACCGGCTACAGGCCTGAGGTCCGCTCGATCTCCGGCCCGTCTCGATCTCCGGCCCGTCGCGGCGCCTCCTCGAGCTAGGAGGCGTCGAGGATGTCGATGACGAACACCAAGGCGTCGGGCTTGACCACGGCGGGCTTCGGCGAGGCGGTGGCGGTGCTGGGTGTCTGGATACCGTCCGGCTGGGGCACCACCACGAGCACTTGCGATCCCACGGGCTGGCCGACCAGACCCGCGTCGAGCCCGGGCAACAGCTGTCCTTGCCCGACGCTCAATTCGGCGGGTGACCCCTTCTGCCACGACGACTCGATGACGTGCCCGTCGCTCCAGGCCGATACCGAGTAGTTGACCGTGATGGTCTGACCGGTCTTCACCTTGGCCCCGGTGCCTTGGATGAGTGGTGAGATGACGAGCTTGGTGGGCGGCGGGCCCACCGGCTTGGAGATCGTGGGCACGCCCTTGGCGTCGAGCGTCACCGTCGGGTTGCCGGCGGTCTGCGGCAAGGCCTTGCCCTGTGCCCGCGAGAGCACGGTGCGAGCGCCGAGCACGTCGATGACGAACAGCAGGGTGTCGTCTTTGCCGATCCCTGCCGACGGCTGCCCCGAGGTGCCGTAGCCATCGGCCGGCGGAATCGCCACCAGGATCCGCGACCCGACCTTGCTGCCCTTGAGCGCGCTGATAAAGCCCTTGATCAGGGCGCCGTCGGCGAGCGTGAACTCGGTGGGCTGCTTCGGATTGAAGGAGGAGTCGAACTCCTTGTCGTCCTTGCCGTTGATGCCGATGTAGTTCACGGCAACTTTGTCGCCCATCTTCACCGTGGCACCGGTGCCGGGTTTGAGCACCTTCGTCACAGTCTTGGTGGCGGTGTAGACGCCCTCGAACTTGACGGTGGGCTTGGCACCGGGCTTACCGCTGACGGTTACATCCGACAGGCTGGTGCTGCCCGACGAGCCGCATCCGGTGAGCACCAGGCAGGCGAGCAGGACGGTGGCAAGCAGGCGACGCACGATTGAGCCTCACAGGTCGGTGGAAGAAGCCGCCCAACCCTAACCCGGTTGGCTGGGAGTTCTCACCAGGATCGATCGAATAGGGACTTACATGCTGGCGATGAGCCGCTCGACCCGCTCATCGACGGACACGAAGGGGTCTTTGCACAGCACCGTGCGCTGAGCTTGGTCGTTGAGCTTGAGGTGCACCCAGTCGACGGTGAAGTCGCGGCGCTTCTCCTGGGCGCGCCGCACAAAGTCGCCGCGCAGCTTGGCGCGGGTGGTCTGCGGCGGCCTGACGGTGGCCTCCAGGATCTCGATGTCGGTGCTCACCCGTTCGACGAGACCCCGTGCGGCGAGCAGGTTGTACAGGCCTCGATGGCGCGAGATGTCGTGATACGCGAGGTCGAGCCGAGCGATCCGGGGACTGCCGAGACCCAGCCCGTTCTTGGCCATGTACCGCTGCAGGAGTTGGTATTTGATCGCCCAGTCGAGCTCCCGGTCGACCAGGCCCGGGTCTTGTTGCTGTACTGCCCGCAGGCCGCGCTCCCACAGGTCGAGCACGCGCTTGGTGGTGGGGGTGTGGAGCCCCTCGCGATCGAGGAACTCGATGGCACGAGTCAGGTAGGACTGCTGGATCTCCTGTGCGGAGAGCTGCTTGCCGTTGGCCAGCCTGACCTTGGCTGTGCCTGACAGGTCGTGGCTGATCTCGCGGATGGCCCGGATCGGGTTCTCCAACGTGAGGTTGCGCAACCCGTAGCCCGACTCGATCATGCGCAGCACGATGTCGACGGCCCCCACCTTGAGCATGGTGGTGGTCTCCGACATGTTGGAGTCGCCCACGATCACGTGCAGCCGTCGGAATCGCTCGGAATCGGCGTGCGGTTCGTCGCGGGTGTTGATGATGGGGCGCGAGCGGGTGGTGGCCGACGAGACGCCTTCCCAGATGTGGTCGGCGCGCTGGGAGAACGTGTAGATCGGCCCCCGCGGGGTCAGCAGCACCTTGCCCGCACCCACGAGGATCTGCCGCGACACGAGGTGCGGGATGAGCACGTCGGCGATCTCGGCAAACTCTCCACCACGGGTCACCAGGTAGTTCTCATGGCAGCCGTAGGAGTTGCCGGCGGAGTCGGTGTTGTTCTTGAACAGGAAGACCTGCCCGTCGACACCCTCCTCGATGAGCCGGCGTTCGGCATCGACGATGAGACCTTCGAGAATGCGTTCGCCGGCGCGGTCGTGGATCACCAGCTCGCGTACGTCGTCGCACTCGGGGGTGGCGTACTCCGGATGCGAACCCACGTCGAGATAGAGCCGGGCCCCGTTGCGGAGGAAGACATTGGACGAGCGCCCCCAGGAGACGACCTTGCGGAAGAGATACCGCGCAACCTCGTCGGCCGACAGCTTGCGTTGGCCGTCGGCCACGCAGGTAACACCGAACTCGGTCTCGATGCCGTAGATGCGACGGTCCACCAGGCCTCCCGACGTGACTTCTCTGATCACCCTACGCGCAGGTGAGCGGCCGGCGCGGGCGACCAGCCCAACGAGGGCGTGACGGCCTTAGACCGGACGGGACAACACTGCCAGCCGAACGCCGCGGTCGTCGCGATCGGTGCCCGATTCGCGGTAGCCGAACCGGCGGTACAAGGCCAGGCTGTCGGACGATGCCGCGCCCGCGATCAACTCGATCCGTTCCATCTCGCGGGCGACAGCCTCTTCGTGCACCGCCTCGAGCAGGTCGGAGCCGATGCCGCGGCCCTGCAGGTCGGGTGCCACCACCACCCGCCCGAGCCGGGTCACGACGCCGTCGAACGTGAGCCGCACCGCCCCCACCAGACGACCCCGGTGACCCCACTCCCCGTTCTCGGTGGTGGCGGCCACCAGCACCAGGCGGTTCGGCTGGTCGATCACGGCTTGAACATCGTGCACGGTGTCGCGCAACGGCGGCAGCAAAGCGTCGTTGTAGCGCTGCGCCTCACTGACGAAAGCCGCGCGCTGCAGGGTGAGCAGCTCACCGGCGTCATTGGCGCGTGCGGGTCGGATGCGGTGCGGGACTGGGAAGGACACGTGGTCGCCTCGATCGGATGTTTGGGTTGTCAGCGGGGCTGACGGGTCAGCCGAGTTCGTCTACGCGGCATGCGACAGCTCAATCTCGGCAGCAGGCTGTGCGGTGCCTTGAGAATGAGCCCTGTTTCCAGCATGAACCCTGAGACCCGCCCCCGCGAACCGGGCCCGATGACCGGGCTCAATGCGGCGATTGGGCCTCACCGGCTCAGGCGTGATGGTCGTCGGGCAACCCGGAGTGGCCGCCTTCGGGGGTGCCGGCTCCGCCGCCGCTGGGCTGCTGGCGCTCGACTCCGGTGAGCGTGTCGTGCGGACCTGGGCCGGGATCGTCGCTGGTGGGCAGGTCGCGGGTGAGGTTGTCGGCGGCGAGCAACTGGGTCAGCAGAGTGCCTGCAATGCGCCGAAACGTTCGCCGGGTACGCCGCCGGGACAGCACAGCCACCTCGAGCTGATCGGCCTCCAGCTGCCGGGCGTTGCCGTCGGCATCGGTGCCCAGTGCGGGCACTACCAGCCTCAGCACCTCAGACAGCGCCATCTCGCGGTTCCACCGCTCACTGATGGCGGCGCTGACCTGGGCGGCGTTGCCGCCCATGGCCACCACACCCTGCTCGTCGAAGACGCTGCCGTCGTAGGTGAGCCGGTACACCTGGTCTTGCTCGGCGGTGCGGCCCACCTCGGCCACCACCAGTTCCACCTCCATGGGCTTCTGCTCGGTGGTGAACACCGTGCCCAGGGTCTGCGCGTAGGCGTTGGCCAGGCCTCGCGCGGTGACGTCGGTGCGATCGTAGGAGTAGCCGCGCAGGTCGGCGTAACGCACCCCGGCCACCCGAAGGTTCTCGAACTCGTTGTACTTGCCCACCGCGGCGAAGGCGATCCGGTCGTAGATCTCGGAGACCTTATGCAGTGCACGAGAAGGGTTCTCGGCCACGAAGGCGATGCCGCCCACGTAGGGGGCCACCACCACAGGCCGGCCGCGGGCGATGTTGCGCCGCGCATAGTCGGCCCGGTCTTTCATGACCTGCTCGGGCGAGACGTAGAACGGCGCGGTCATCGGGTTACCTCCGGAAGGGGCCGACGGGCCGACCGGCAGAGCGTGCCGGCAGGATTCGCGTCGCGGCGCGTCATGACGTCACCGCGTCGTGGGTGGGGCCGGCATCGGGCTGCCGGAGCCGGCCGGCCAACACGGTCTCGACCACGGTGGTGAGCGCCTCGTCCGGAACCCGGTGGTAGCCGTCGGCGGTCACCGTGGCGATGACCGGCCAGATCCGCCGGATGGTGTCGGGACCTCCCGTTGCCGAGTCGTCGTCGGCTGCGTCGTACAGGGCCTCGACGGCCACCCGGATGGCCTCGTCCTGCGTGTGGGTGGGCCGGTAGAGCTTCTTGAGCGAGCCGCGGGCGAACAGCGAACCCGAGCCCACGGAGTGGTGCCGGTGCTCTTCGTAGCGGCCGCCGGTGGCGTCGTAGGAGAAGATGCGCCCGAGGCCGGCGTCGAGGTCGTAGCCCGCGAACAACGGCACCACCACCAGCCCCTGCATGGCCAGCGGAAGGTTGGAGCGGATCATCAGGGCCAGCCGGTTGGCCTTGCCGTCGAGGCTGAGCAGCGCGCCCTCGATCTTCTCGAAGTGCTCGAGCTCCACCTGGAAGAGCCGCACCATCTCCACCGCCAGGCCGGCGGAGCCCGCGATGCCGACGCAGGAGTAGTCGTCGGCCGGAAAGACCTTCTCGATCTCACGGTTGGCGATGACGTTGCCCATGGTGGCCCGCCGGTCGCCGGCCATCACGACCCCCCCGGGGAAGGTCAGCGCCACGATCGTGGTGCCATGCGGCACCTCCGGCAGCGAGCCCGCGGGAAGCGCGCGATTGGCCGGCAGCAACTCCGGACGATGCCCGGCCACGAACTCGGTGAACGACGACGAGCCAGGGGTCATGAACGCTGCGGGAAGCCGACCGCCTGCGGAGGTCACTGGCCGCCCTTCTGCACGAAGCCGCGCACGAACGACTCCGAGTTCTCTTCGAGCACGTCGTCGATCTCGTCGAGCAGGTCGTCGACGTCAGAGGTGCTCACATGGGTTGCGGCGGGGGCGGGGGGCGCCTCGTCGGGGTCGTCGGCGTCGCGACGAGAGGGGCGTTGTTGCTCCTGACCAGGCATTCGGGTTCTCCCTCGATTGGCTACTGCCAATTCTAGGCGTAGCCGCCGACAGTCGTTCGCCGAACCCGGGGTTGGGGGTGAAGCTGGGACGAAGGACAGCCACTGACGGGTTGATTGCCGCGAGCCGACAGGTTGATTGCCACGAGCCGGCGAGTTGATTGCCACAAGCCGGCGAGTTGATTTCCGCGAGCCGGCGGCTTGCGTGCCAGGGCTGATCAGGTGGCGATGGGCGGTTGGCGGGAGGCCGCCGCCCGCGAGGCCGCCGCCCGTTACGGGCGATCAGCTAACGCTGGAGACGTGGTGGTCTTTGGGCGCTGTGACGATGCCCCGCCACCCGGGGCACGGTCATAGTCGCCCCGAACCCGCCCTCACCGGTGGGCCGCCAAGGCGATGCCCCGCCGCCCGGGGCACCGTCATAGTCGCCCGAACCCACCCAACGACGGAGGGCTATCGGCGCACCTCGCCCAGGCGCGCGCATCACCCCGGCGGCGGGTCGGCCGTGCAGCCCTAGCGACCTGCCAGGGTGCGCACGAGGTCTTCGGCGCTGGTGGCGGCTTCGAGCAGTGAGCCCACATGCTCGCGGGTGCCGCGGTAGGGGTCGAGCATGGGCACCCGTTGCAGGGAGGGATAGCCGGGCACGTCGAAGATCACCGAGTCCCAGGACGCGGCCGTGATGCTGGCGCCGAACTTGGCCAGCACCTGGCCGCGGAAATAGGCGCGGGTGTCGGTGGGCGGGGAGTACACGGCCTCGGCGATGGCTTCGTCGGTGAGCAGCCGGTCGACCGCGCCCTTGGCGACGAGCCGGTGGTAGAGCCCGCGTTCGGGTCGCACGTCGGCGTACTGCAGGTCGATGGCCTGCAGCCGATGGTGATCCCAGGCCAGGCCCTCACGCTCTCGGAACCCCTGCAGCAGGCGCAGTTTGGCGACCCAGTCGAGTTCGCGGGCGCAGCTCATCGGGTCGCGTTCGAGCCGGTCGAGCAGGTCGACCCAACGCTCGAGCACGTCGCGCGTCATGGCGTCGGCGTCACTGCCCTCGCGGTCGTCGACGAACGCGGTGACGGCCGCGTGGATGCGGCGCTGCAGGTCGATGGCGGTGAGCTTGGTGCCGTCGGTGAGGGTGAGCAAATGCCGCAGCGTTGGGTCGTGGCTCACCGCGTGCAGCGTCGACACGGGTTGGCTCACGGCGAAGTTCGGCATCTCACCGGCCTCGATCAACGACAGCACCAGCGACGTCATGCCGAGCTTGAGGTAGTCGGCCACTTCGCAGAGATTGGCGTCGCCCACGATCACGTGCAGCCGCCGGTAGCGGTCGGCGTTGGCGTGCGGCTCGTCGCGGGTGTTGACGATCGGCCGCTTGAGCGTGGTCTCCAGCCCCACCTCCACCTCGAAGAAGTCGGCACGCTGACCGATCTGGAACCCGGTCTGCTGACCGCCCTGACCGCGCCCCACGCGGCCGGCGCCGGTGATGATCTGACGGGTCACGAAGAACGGGATCAACCCCGCCACGATGGACGGGAACGGTGTCTCCCGCGACATCAGATAGTTCTCGTGGGTGCCGTACGAGGCGCCCTTGTTGTCCGTGGTGTTCTTGTACAGGTTCACCGGCCTGATACCGGGAGCTGTGGCGATCCGGCGCACCGCCTGCAGCATCACGTGCTCGCCGGCCTTGTCCCACAACAGCGCGTCGAGCGGGTTGGTGACCTCCGGGCTGGCGTACTCCGGGTGAGCGTGGTCGACATACAGCCGCGCTCCGTTCGTGAGCACCACGTTGGCCAGCGTCGGGTCTTCGAGCTCGGCCGCGAACTCGCCGCCCGGCAGGTCGGTGAGTTGGCTGGGGTGGGCGGCGTTGCGTCCGATCTGGAAGCCCCGAGCATCTGCCAAGGGGTTCTCGTCCTCGTAGTCCCAACGGGCCCGTCCCACCCGGGTGCCCAGCGGCGCGGCGTAGGCGTTGACGACCTGGCCGGACATCAGCATCGGGTTGGCGGCCGAGTCGCCCGGATCGCTGACGCCGTACTCGGTCTCGATGCCCATGATCCGTCGCACGCCCATAGCGGGCAGCCTACGCAGGCAGCCCGGCTGGGCTCGGGGGGCGGTAAGCGGGTCAGTAGCCCCGGCTGGCGTCGACCGTGTCCGACTCAGCCGCCAACTCCCCCGCGAACTCGGCCGCGGTGACCGGCTTGGAGAACATCGGGAAGTCATACGTGATGGCGTTCTCGTGTTCGGCCGCACTCGTGGCCGCGACGCAGTCGGTGAGCGTCAACACCTCATAGCCACGCTCGTAGGCCGTTCGCATGGTGGACTCGACACAGCAGTTGGTGAGAAAGCCCGCCAGCGCCACCGTCTGAATGCCCTTGCTACGCAAGATGAAGTCGAGATTGGTGGACGCGAACGCGTCGAGCCCGCGCTTGCCCTCCACCACGATGTCACCCTCGACGGGGGTCAGCTCGTCGATGATCTCGGCGCCCCAGCTGCCGGCCACGAAGGCATGCGAATCGACCACGCCCTTGAGGATTCCGTACGGGCTCGAGCTGATCTCGCCGTAGCCGTCGGCGAAGCTGATCGGCACATGCACGACGCTGACTCCCGACTTCCTGGCTGCGGCCACGGCATCGAGGGTGTGGGCGCGCATGTCGGTGGCTGTCATCGAGTCGGCCACGGCGCCGTGCAGTGCACCACCTTCACTCATGAAGTCGTTCTGGTATTCGATGAGGACGAGGGCGGTGGATTCGTTGTTCATCACGTGCTCCGGTGCAGGCGTGCGAAGGGGGACACCTGCGAGCCTGCCACCGAAGCGGCTTCATTGCCAGACTTCCTGGCCACGTCCGCTTGCCGTGACAGACATCCGTGCGATACATCCGGGCGGCATCAAGATCGCGTCAAGAGGTGTCAGGAGAGCGTCAAGCACGGCGCGGTGAAACGGGTCCGAGGCCGACGCTGAAAGCGTGATCGAGAACATAGTCGGCCTCCTCGTGGGACTCGGACTCCTGGCCTATCTGGCCTATGCCCTGCTGCACCCGGAGAAGTTCTGATGAGCGACGCCGCGGCCGGGCTGTGGACCATCGGCGTCCTCGTCGTGCTCCTGGCCGGCACGCACGTGCCCCTCGGGAACTGGATGGCGCGCGTCTACACGGACGAGAACGACTGGCGCATCGAGAATCTCGTCTACAAGTGCGTCGGGGTGAATCCGGGTGCCCAACAGACGTGGAAGACCTACGCGGGCTCCCTGGTCGTCTTCTCCGGAGTCTCGATCGTTCTGCTCTATCTCGTCATCGCCCTCCAGCGTCAGCTTCCGCTGGCGCAAGGCACCCACGGGATGGGCACCACTACGGCGATCAACACAGCCATCTCCTTCGTGACCAACACCGACTGGCAGAACTACGCCGGTGAGGTCGGCACGTCACCGCTGGTGCAGACCGTGGGCCTGAGCGTCCAGAACTTCGCCTCGGCCGCGGTAGGGCTTGCCGTCGCCGTCGTCGTCATCCGCGGCATCGCACGCCAGAGCACGAGCGACCTCGGCAACTTCTGGGTCGATCTGGTGCGCGGCATCACCAGAATCCTGCTGCCGATCGCCGTCATCGCCGCACTGCTGCTCCTCGCCGGCGGTGTCATCCAGAACCTCTCCGCCCCGGAGACCATCCACGCGCTCGGGGGCACCCAGCAGGTGCCCGGGGGCCTGGTCGCCTCCCAGGAGGCAATCAAGGAACTGGGCACGAATGGTGGTGGATATTTCAACGCCAACTCGGCCCATCCCTTCGAGAACCCGAACCCCTTCACCAATTTCCTGGAGATCTTCCTTCTCCTGCTCATCCCGTTCGCACTTCCCCGCACGTTCGGGGTCATGGTCGGCGATCGCCGTCAGGGCTGGACCCTGCTCGGCTTCGCCGGGATGCTGTGGGCCGCCGGGGTGGCCCTCACGACGTGGGCGGAGGTGCAGGCAGCCTCGGCTGCGACCGGCTCGATGGAAGGCAAGGAGGTCCGCTTCGGCGTTTGGACCTCGGCTCTGTTCGCGTCGTCGACGACGAGCACCTCCACCGGAGCGGTCAACTCGATGCACGAAAGCTTCAGCCCCTTGGGCGGTGGCGTTCTCCTCACGAACATGGCGCTGGGCGAGATCAGTCCCGGCGGAGTCGGGTCAGGCCTCTACGGCATCGTCATCGTCGCGATCCTCACCGTGTTCCTCGCCGGTCTCATGGTGGGCCGGACGCCGGAGTACCTCGGCAAGCGGATCGGCCGGCCCGAGATCACCATGGCGGCGCTCTATGCGGTGGTCACCCCGTCCCTGGCGTTGGCCGGCGCGGCGGCCACGATCGTTCTGCCGGCGGCCCGGGAGTCGATGTTGGCGCACGGGCCACACGGACTGACCGAGGTGCTGTACGCCTACACCTCGGCCGCGAACAACAACGGCTCGGCCTTCGCCGGCCTGTCGGGCGACACGCCCTGGTTCAACCTCACGCTGGCCGCCGGCATGCTGTTCGGCCGGTTCGTGCCCATGGTGCTCGTCCTGGCGCTGGCTGGGCGGCTCGCCGTGCAGTCCAAGCGGCCCGTCACGGCAGGGACGATGCCCACGCATACGCCGCTGTTCCTCGTTTTGCTCATCGGCGTCGCGATCATCGTCGCCGGCCTCACCTTCTTTCCCGCCCTTGCCCTCGGTCCCATCGCGGAGGCCTTGTCATGAACCTGTCGAGCATCACCGCGGCTCTGCCCGAGGCCGGTCGCAAACTCGACCCGCGGCATGTCTGGAGGTCACCCGTCATCTTCGTGGTGTGGGTCGGGGCTGTGCTGACCACGGTCCTCACCATCGCCCACCCGGGCGTGTTCACCGTGGGCGTCACTGTGTGGTTGTGGGCGACCGTGCTGTTCGCCAACCTCGCGGAGGCCGTCGCCGAAGGTCGCGGCAAGGCCCAAGCGGCCTCGCTGCGCGCGACCCGAACCGGAACGGTGGGACGCCGGCTCGCTGAGGACGGCAGCGAACAGCAGGTGCCCGGCTCCGAACTGCGGGTCGGGGACGTCGTCGTCGTGGAGGCCGGTCAGGTCATCCCCGGCGACGGGGAGGTCATCGAGGGTGTCGCCTCTGTCGACGAGTCCGCCGTCACCGGTGAATCCGCTCCGGTCATCCGGGAGTCCGGCGGTGACCGGAGTGCGGTGACCGGAGGGACGACGGTCCTGTCGGATCGCATCGTCGTGCGCATCACGACGAAATCAGGCGAGTCGTTCATCGACCGGATGATCGCGCTCGTCGAGGGCGCCGAACGACAACGGACCCCTAACGAGATCGCCCTGACGATCCTGCTCACCACCTTGACCATTGTCTTCCTCGTCACGGTCATGGCACTGCAGCCCTTCGCCGTGTACAGCGGCAGGCAACAATCGCTCGTCGTCCTGGTGGCCTTGCTGGTCTGTCTCATCCCGACCACCATCGGGGCACTCCTGTCGGCCATCGGCATCGCCGGAATGGACCGGCTCGTCCAGCACAACGTGCTGGCCATGTCGGGGCGTGCGGTCGAGGCGGCGGGCGACGTCTCCACGCTGCTCCTGGACAAGACCGGCACGATCACGCTCGGCAACCGGCGCGCCACGGAGTTCCTCTCCTTGCCGGGCATCGCCCAGCTCGACCTGGCGCGCGCGGCCTACGTCTCATCTCTCGCCGACCCGACACCCGAGGGACGCTCGATCGTCGACCTGGCACTGCTGCAGCACGGGGCCGAGGCCCTGCAAGCAGCGCAGGAACTGTCGACGACCGACGCCGAACTCGTCGAGTTCAGCGCACAGACCCGGATGAGTGGCATCGACCTCGTCTCGGGCGTCGCGCTGCGGAAAGGCGCCGGCTCAGCCGTCGCGGCCTGGGTCGAGGGCACCGGCGGCCACGTTCCGGACGAGACCACGCCGCTCGTCGACGCGGTAGCAGCCGACGGTGCCACGCCCCTCGTGGTCGCCCGGCAAAGTGCAGGAGAGCCGGCGCAGGTCCTCGGCGTCGTCCGCCTCAAGGATGTCGTCAAGCCGGGCATCGCTGAGCGGTTCGCGACCTTGCGGGCGATGGGGTTGCGCACCGTGATGATGACCGGTGACAACCGCCTCACGGCTCAGGCCATCGGCAAGGAGGCCGGCGTCGACGACATCCTCGCCGAGGCCACGCCGGAGGAGAAGATGCGCCTCATCCGCCAGGAGCAGACGGGCGGACGACTCGTCGCGATGACCGGTGACGGCACCAACGACGCCCCTGCGCTGGCCCAGGCCGACGTGGGCGTCGCCATGAACTCCGGCACCTCGGCGGCCAAGGAGGCCGGCAACATGGTCGACCTCGACTCCGACCCGACGAAGCTCATCGACATCGTGGCGATCGGCAAGCAGTTGCTCATCACCCGGGGTGCGCTGACAACATTCTCGGTGGCCAACGACGTGGCCAAGTACTTCGCCATCATCCCCGCCATGTTCGTTGGGGTCCTGCCCGGGCTGTCGGCGCTCAACATCATGAACCTGGCCTCGCCCGACTCCGCGATCCTGTCGGCGGTCATCTTCAATGCGCTCATCATCGTCGCGCTGATCCCATTGGCGCTCAAGGGAGTTCGCTATACCCCGGCGGGTGCCGCGACCCTGTTGCGGCGCAACCTCCTCGTGTACGGGGTGGGCGGCGTCATCACGCCCTTCATTGGCATCAAGCTGATCGACCTCGTCGTCTCCCACCTGCCTGGACTGAGCTGACCATGAACCTCTTCCGCCAGACGGCCGGCGCCCTGCGACTGCTCCTCGTTCTGTCGATCCTGCTCGGCGCCTTGTACCCGGCCCTGATCTGGGGGATCGGGCGCGCCGCCTTCAGCGAGCAGGCCGGCGGGTCCCTCGTGCGGCAGCACGGCAGCGTGATCGGGTCTTCTCTGCTCGGACAGTCCTTCACGGGCGCGGACACCTTCCACGGCCGGGCCTCGGCGAGCGACTATGCCGGTGACACCAGCGGCGGGTCGAACCTCCCCGGCAGCGACCCCGCTCAGCAGAAGACCGTCGCGGGGCGCCTGGCAGCGCTCACCCTGGCCGGGGACGTATCGGCCACCGGTGTCGCCGCACCCGATGCGCTCACCGCCTCGGCGAGCGGTCTCGACCCGGACATCTCACCGGGGTACGCCCTTGACCAGGTTCCCCGGGTCGCCAAGGCGACGAGGCTCTCGCAGGCCGAGCTGCGCTCGCTCGTCCGGCAGCACACGACCCCACGGACCCTCGGGTTTCTCGGTGAGCCGCGGGTGAACGTCGTGGAACTGAACCTCGCCGTGGCCAGGCTGCGCGATTGATCGGGGGGAGAATCGGACTATGCGACGCGGTCGGCTGCGCATCTATCTAGGTGCTGCCCCCGGCGTGGGCAAGACCGTCGCCATGCTCGACGAAGGCAAGCGGCGGCTTGAGCGGGGCACCGACGTCGTCGTCGGAGTCTGCGAGACCTACGCCCGCGCCTACACGGTGTCGATGCTGGAGGGCCTGGTGCGGGTCCCCCTTCGAGAGGTGACTTACCGGGGGGCCAGGCTGCAGGAGATGGACCTCGACGCCATCCTCGACCGCGCGCCACAGGTCGCCCTCGTCGACGAACTGGCCCACACCAACGCGCCCGGCTCTCGGCATCGCAAACGCTGGGAGGACGTGGAAGAACTCCTGCGGGCCGGCATCGATGTCATCTCCACGGTCAACGTCCAACACCTGGAGAGCCTCAACGACGTCGTCGAGGCCATCACCGGCATCCGGCAACAGGAGACCCTGCCCGACCAGGTGGTGCGCTCGGCCGATCAGATCGAGCTGGTCGACATGTCTCCCCACGCCCTGCGTCGCCGGCTCGCGCACGGCAACGTGTACGCCTCTGACAAGGTGGACGCTGCACTGGCGAACTACTTCCGCGAAGGCAACCTCAGCGCCTTGCGCGAACTGTCGTTGCTATGGCTCGCCGACCGGGTGGACGAGGGCCTGGAGGCCTATCGGGCCGCCCATGGCATCCACGACCCATGGCCGACCCGGGAACGGGTCGTCGTGGCACTCACCGGGGGGCTCGAGGGGGCGACCCTGCTTCGGCGGGGTGCCCAGGTGGCGGCGCGGGGGTCCGGCGGCGAGCTCGTCGCTGTGCATGTCACCGCGGCGGACGGGCTGGTCGAGGCCAACCTCGAGCGGCTCACGGCGCTTCGCGAGCTGACGTCCGAGCTTGGTGGCACCTTCCACATGGTCTCCGGCGGCGATGTCGCTGGCTCGATTCTGCAGGTGGCACGCGCGGTCAACGCCCGGCAGATCATCCTCGGGGCCTCCAGATCTGCTCCCTGGCTGCGGGCCGTGCGCAGCAGCGTCGCCGACGCAGTCGTCGCGGGGTCGGGCGACATCGACGTCGTCATGGTGACCCACGACGAGGCCGCGCGCCCCGGGCGGCGCCGCGGCAGTCGCCGGGAAGGGGCGGCTCCGGGGCGATGGGTCCGGCTGCCGGCGGAGGCCGACGTCTGGATGAGCCGCCGCCGAATCGTCGGCGGCTGGCTGCTGGCCACCGTCGGAACGAGCCTGCTCACCCTGGCGCTCGTCGCGACCCGCGATTTGCAGGGCCTCCCGCTCGAGGTGTTGCTGTTCCTCGCCCTCACCGTGCTCACCGCCCTCGTCGGAGGCTTCCTGCCGGCCTTGGTCGGTGCGCTGCTGGGCAGCCTGTGCCTCAACTGGTTCCTCACTCCCCCGCTCCACACCCTCTCGATCAGCGACCCTCGCAACGCCGTGGTGGTCGTCGTCTTCGTGGTCGTCGCCGTCGGTGTCGGCTCGGCGGTGCACCTCAGTGACAGTCGCGCGGCCGCAGCCCGCGCCGCCCAGCGGGAGGCGCAGCTGCTCGCCGATGCCGCGCAGAACCTCCTCGGCCAGATCGCTCCGCTGCCCGCACTCCTGGATGGCACCGTCCAGGCCTTCGGGATGGACGCGGCCGGAGTCGTCCGGCGGGCGACGTCGCGCGAGCCATGGCAGCTCGTGGCCGCGACGACCGGCTTCGACATGCACCGGGTGGAGGACTCCTCAGTTCGGGCACCCGTGGGCCGCGACGCCGTGCTCGTCCTGCAAGGCCCGGTCGTCTCAGCCGCCGACCGGCGTCTGGTCAGCGCCTTCGCCGCACACGCCGAGGCCATTCTCAGCCGTGCGGAGCTTGCCGCCCAGGCCGGAGCCGCCAACCGGCTCGCCAGGGACAACCGCTCCCGCACCACTCTGCTTGCCACCGTCTCGCACGATCTGCGAACTCCGCTGGCGGGGATCAAGGCCGCGGTCTCCACGCTTCGCGAACCTGCGCTGACCCTTACCGACGCCGACCGCGCCGATCTGCTGGAGACCATCGAGGAGTCCACCGACCGGCTCTCGTCGCTCGTCGCCAACCTGCTCGACATGTCCCGCATCCAGAGCGGCTCCCTACCCACCCACCCCACCGCGATCGAGGTGACCGAACTGCTCCAACGGGCCCTCGTGGGACTGCCGTCGAGCGCCGCGGTGCGACTCGACCTGCCGTGCGACCTTCCCGCGGTGACGACTGATGCGGTTCTGCTCGAACGAGTCCTGGCCAACCTCATCGAGAACGCTCTTCGCTACGGGGGCGACGACCTGGTCGTCATTCAGGCATCCACCCTGCCCGGCCGGCTCCACCTGCGCATCGTCGACCACGGCCCCGGAGTCCCGGAGCACCAGAAGGACGTCATCTTCGCTCCCTTTCGACGGGCAGGTGACGTCCCGGTCGGAGACGGGGTCGGCCTGGGACTGGCCGTGTGCCGCGGCCTCCTCGACTCCCTGGGCGGCACCGTCGCGGCCGAGGACACTCCCGGTGGTGGCCTGACCATGGTGGTCGAGATCCCGCTCATGGCGCCGGCGGACCCGGTCACGTCTCCCGGAGCGCAGGCGAGCGCATGACCACCGTTCTCATCGTCGACGACGACCCACACCTGCGCCGTACACTCGCCATCGGCCTGGCCGCCTACGGCTACGAGGCCAGGGTCGCCGCCGACGGGCGCGCCGCCCTGCACCTCATCCTCGAAGGCTCGCCAGACCTCGTCATCCTCGACCTCGGCCTGCCCGACCTCGACGGTATCGACGTGCTGCGACAGCTGCGCCAGACCTCGGGCGTGCCGGTCATCGTCCTGTCGGCCCGCACTGACTCGCTCGACAAGGTGGAAGCGCTCGACCTCGGCGCCGACGACTACGTCACCAAGCCCTTCGGCATGCACGAGCTGCTCGCCCGGGTGCGCGTCGCCCTTCGGCACGCCGACCCCGGCCCGGAGGGTATCGCCGGAACCGCCAGCGTGCACACCCGGTGTTTCACACTCGACTTTGCCGACCGTCGCGCCGTCGCCCAGGGCAGGCCGGTGCGGCTGACGCCCACCGAATGGCGGTTCCTGGAGGCGCTCGCCAGGGCAGGCGGACGGCTCGTGACCCGCGAGGAGCTGCTGCGCCAGGTCTGGGGGCCGGCCTATGGCAGCGAGTCGAACTACCTACGCGTGTATGCCAATCAACTCCGCCGCAAGCTCGAGCCCGACCCGGCCACGCCTCGCTATCTGATCACCGAACCAGGCCTCGGCTATCGCCTCCTGGGCGAGCCGGCCCCTTCTTGACCCCGGACTGAGGTAGGCCTGGACCTGCGGACGCGAAGGGCCGGCAACTCAGTTGCCGGCCTCGCGTTGTGGTGTTGCTGACCTGTCGGTTCAGCTTTCGGACTCGTCGGCGAGGATGCCGTAGAGCTTGCGCCGAGCCTCGACGAGGACGTCTACGGCGGCGCGCTGCTGCTCCTCCGTGCCGGCGACCACGAGCTGCCAGACCGCTCCGCCGAGCTTCTTGAGCTCGGGCTTGAGGGTCGACTCGAAGCTGTCGCTGGCCTGGCTGTCGTCGACGAACGGACGCCAGACGGCGGCCAGTTCCTCGGGGTGGGCGGCGACGTAGTCGCGGCCGGCCTGGGTGAGCTTGAGCTGCTTGCCCTTGCTCGCCTCGTCGGTCTCCACCAGGTCTTCGTCCTGCAGTTGCTGGATGGTGGGGTAGACCGAGCCGGGGCTGGGCTTCCAGGCGCCGCCGGTGCGTTCGGTGATCTGCTGGATGATCTGGTAGCCGTTCAGCGAACCAGCCTGCAGCACATCGAGAATGGCGGCGCGTACGTCGCCTCGCCGGGCGCGTGGGCCGCGGCCTGGGCCACGTCCCTGGCCGGGGCCGCCGGCGCCGAACATGCCGGCCAGCCATGGCGGCGGGCCGCCGCGTCCGGGGCCTGCGCCCCAGCCACCGTGGCCCTCGAAGCTGCGGCCGGGCCATTGCCTCGGGCCGTGGTGTTCCCCCATCGGTGCTCCGTGGGGGTGATGCGGGTGATGATGATGTCCGCGCTCGTTCATGCGAACCTACCTTCTGTAAAACTATCGGTGACTGTCACCGATATATCTTGATAGTAAGCCAGAAGTGGATCCTGTCAAGTCCTTGCCTGAGCATTCTTGGGATCGTCGTACGGTGGAGCGGTGACCTCCCCCAGCGCGACTCCCGGCCGTGGTGCGGCCACGAGCCATCCCGACGTTGTGCCCGCCCCTCTGCGCCCGGTTGCCTCGGCTCGCCGCACCGGGTTGGGCCTTGCCCTCGACGTGGTGGCCGTGCTGGCCTTCGCCGCCATCGGGCGGCGTTCGCACGACGAGTCGGGGGCGGTGGTGGGTGTATTGGTCACCGCCTGGCCGTTTCTGACCGGCACGTTTGCCGGTTGGCTGGTGGGCCGGGTGTGGCGAGCGCCGCTGTCGTGGCGGCTGGCGAGCATCGTGTGGGTGAGCACCTGGGCCGTCGGCATGGTCCTGCGGTTGGCGACCGGCCGCGGTGTCGCGGTGTCGTTCCTCATCGTGGCCGCCATCGCGTTGGGGGTGTTGCTGTTGGGATGGCGGCTGGTGGCCCGAGCAGTGATCTCGCAACGCCGCGGTTGAGAAGCCTGCCCTCAGACCGGTCTCAGAGCGCCGCCACGTAGACCCACCGCCCGGCTCGCCGGGCGAACGTGCTGCGCTCGTGCAGTTCGTTGGGCCCGGTGGCGTCTCGGTAGCGGGCGATGAACTCCACCGTCCCGGTGTCGTCGTCGGAGCTGCCGGCCTCGACGTCGCAGATGCGCAGGCCCAACCACGTGAGACCCGGGTCGAGGCTCAGGTCGGCTGGGCGAGTGCGGGGGTGCCAGGTGCGAAAGACATGATCGAGCTCGCCCAGTGCGTAGGCCGTGTACCGAGAGCGCATCAGCTGCTCGGCCGTGCCGGCCTGGAGCTCGCCGCGCACCAAAGGCCCACAGCATTCATCGAAACCCAGGACGCTGCCCCCGCGGGTGCGGCCGCAGGGACAGGCCGGGGTGAGCTTGCCACTCACCATCCGTCGCGACTCAGAGGTACTGGCCCGTGTTCGCCACGGTGTCGATGGTCTTGCCGGGCTCGGCACCCTTCTTGCCTTGGATGATGGTGCGGATGTAGACGATCCGCTCACCCTTCTTGCCGGAGATGCGCGCCCAGTCGTCGGGGTTGGTGGTGTTGGGGAGGTCTTCGTTCTCCTTGAACTCGTCGACGCAAGCCGCCAGCAGGTGCTCGACCCGAAGGCCCCGCTGCCCAGAGGTCAACAGGTCTTTGATGGCCATCTTCTTGGCCCGGTCGACGATGTTCTGCACCATGGCGCCGGAGTTGAAGTCTTTGAAGTACAAGATCTCCTTGTCGCCGCCGGCGTAGGTCACCTCGAGGAACTGGTTCTCCTCCGACTCCTCGTACATCCGCTCCACGGTGGCCTGGATCATGGCCTCCACACAGGCCTGCGCGCTGCCACCGTTGTGCGCGAGATCCTCGGCATTGATCGGCAGGTCGGGGGTGAGGTACTTGGCGAAGATGTCGCGGGCGGCCTCGGCGTCCGGGCGTTCGATCTTGATCTTCACGTCGAGCCGGCCGGGGCGCAGAATGGCTGGGTCGATCATGTCCTCACGGTTGGAGGCCCCGATGACGATGACGTTGTCCAGCCGCTCCACACCGTCGATCTCGGCCAGCAGCTGCGGCACGATCGTGGTCTCTACGTCGGAGCTCACGCCTGAGCCGCGGGTGCGGAACAGCGACTCCATCTCGTCGAAGAACACCACGACTGGCGTTCCCTCACTGGCCTTCTCGCGAGCCCGGGCGAAGATGAGCCGGATGTGCCGCTCGGTCTCGCCCACGTACTTGTTGAGCAGCTCGGGACCCTTGATGTTGAGGAAGTAGCTGCGCACCTCATCGTGGCCCAACCGCTCGGCCGACTGTGCGGCGAGCGAATGCGCCACCGCCTTGGCGATCAACGTCTTTCCACAGCCGGGAGGCCCGTACAGCAGGATGCCCTTGGGCGCCTTGAGTCCGTGTTCGCGGAACAGGTCCGGGTGCAGGAACGGCAGTTCTACGGCGTCGCGGATCTGCTCGATCTGACCGGCGAGCCCACCGATGTCGGTGTAGTCGATGTCGGGCACCTCTTCGAGCACCAGCTCTTCGACCTCGGCCTTGGGGATCTTCTCGTAGACGAATCCCGACTTGGGCTCGCAGGTGAGCGCGTCGCCTATCCGCAGCTTCTCACCCAGCAGCGAGCCGGCGAGCCGGACGACCCGTTCCTCGTCGGCCCGGGCGAGCACGAGCGCCCGGTCGTCGCCGAGGAACTCCTTGATCGTCACGAGCTCGCCCACGCGTTCGTAGCCGCTGGGGGACACGACGTTGAGGGCCTCGTTGAGCATGACCTCCTGGCCGGGCTTGAGATTCTCGGCGTCCATGCCGGGGCCAAGGCCGACCCGCAGCTTGCGGCCCGACTGCATGATGTCGGCGGTGCCGTCATCGTGCGTGGCCAGGATCGTGGCGTACCCGTTGGGCGGCTGGGCCAACCGCTCCACCTCGGCCCGTAGCGTCAGCAACTGGTCACGGGCATCGGTGAGCGTGCGCTGCAATCGGTCGTTACGACCTGCCAGTTCTTTCGCCTGCTGCTGCAGGGCGGCTGAGCGGTCTTCCAGGGCGCGCATGCGGGCGGGTTGATCGGCCATCCTCCGCCGGAGCATGGCGATCTCGGCCTGTAATGCGTCGATCTCCGCCTGCAGCGTGGCGGTCTCTTCAGTCATGCCGCACCTCCCGAATGGGGATCTTCACTCGACGTTAACTCGTCCCGCCGTCCGGCGTATGCCCAACTACCGCCTCAGAGCTGGATGTGTGAAATGTCGCTACGTCGCGGCGCACTCTTCGTACCTTCTTGTCCGAGACCGGACGTTCGCCCAGTTCCTGCGCGCTGAACTCGAGGTCGTCCCAGGCCTGGGCACCGTCCACGGATGCCTTGGCCGGCCGGCGGCGCCGAACTGGGGGCAGGACGCCGTCGGCCAGCCGGCGGGTCGTCAGCAGGAATCCGGTATGGCCCACCATCCGATGCTGGGGCCGCACGGCGAGTCCTTCGAGGTGCCAGCCACGCACGAGCGACTCCCACGCGGTGGGCTCGGTGAAGCGGCCGTCGGCCCGAACGTCCTCAGCCAGCCGGGAGAGCTGACTGGCGGTGGCCACGTACCCGATGAGCACTCCGCCCGGGGCCAACGCCGCAGCCACCGCGTCGAGACATTCCCAGGGCGCGAGCATGTCGAGCACGACGCGATCGATGCTGCCCGATTCCTCGGCCGCGGGCAGCACGTCCACGAGATCGCCGACGGACACCTTCCACGCCGGGTGCGGGCCTGCGAAGAACGTCTCCACGTTGCCGCGCGCGATGTCGGCGAAGTCGGCCCGGCGCTCGATGGAGTGCAGGTAGCCCTCGTCGCCCACGGCGCGCAGCAGCGACATCGACAGCGCGCCCGAACCCACCCCGGCCTCCACGACCCGCGCGCCGGGAAAGACGTCGGCCATCGCGACGATCTGCCCTGCGTCCTTCGGGTAGACGACGGCAGCGCCGCGCGGCATGGAGAGCACGTAGTCGGACAGCAGCGGCCGCAGCGCGAGGTAGGAGATCCCCGCGGTGTTGGTGACGACCGTGCCCTCGGGTGCCCCGATGAGGTCGGTGTGGGCGAACATGCCTCGATGCGTGTGGAACTGGTTGCCGACCTGCAAGGTGATGGTGTGCAGGCGGCCCTTGGGGTCGGTCAGCTGCACCCGCTCTCCGGCGCGAAAGGGTCCGCGGCGGGCGGCTGCTCCGGTGGGTTCGCTCACGAGGTGGGAGTCTAGGTGGATGGCAGACACCTCGGTTTCGAACCCCGGGCGGCGCCGGGAGCTGGGGCAGATGTTCCAGCAGGGCGGAGCCAACTACGAATCGCTGCGGCCCGGCTATCCCAGCGAGCTGGCCGCCTGGCTGGTGGGGGCCCCTCCCCCGGTCGACGTCGTCGACGTGGGTGCCGGCACCGGCAAGCTCACCCGTCAGCTCGTGGCACTCGGCTGTCGGGTGCGGGCCGTCGATCCCTCCGCCGACATGCTGGCCCAGCTGGCGGCTGCTCTGCCGCAGGTGTCCACGTTCATCGGCACGGGCGAGCAGGTGCCGTTACCCGATCACTGCGCCGATGCCGTCACGTACGCGCAGGCCTGGCACTGGGTCGATCCGGTGATCGCGGCTCGCGAGGCTCGACGGCTGCTGCGCCCGGGGGGACGGCTGGGCGTCGTGTGGAACGTCATCGACGAGAGCATCGAGTGGCAGGCCGCACTGGTGCAGGTGATGCGACACGCGCCGTCCGACTCGTTCGTCGAGCAGATGAACCACAGTCCGTCGTTCCCGGCCGAGTTCGGCCCGGTGCAGACGCTGCAGGTGCCGTGGCGGTACCGGCTCACCAAGCGGGGGCTGGCTGAGCTCGTGACGACTCGCAGTTACTACCTCGAACTCGACGAGTCCGCCCGGCGCAGGCTGGCCGGCGAGGTGTCCGCCCAGGTGGAGGCGACGTTCCCCACGCTGGGTGCCGGCGACCCGGTCGATCTCACGTACGTGGCGAACGGTTATCGAGCCATGCCGGCCTGAGTGCCTCAGCCTCGCGCCCTCGTGAGGGCCGTCATGAGGGCGGTCCCGGCGATCACGCCCACGATCCGCCCCTGGTCGACCGCTACGAGTCCCGGGCTGGACAGCCCGGAGATGCGCTGCAGCAACGCGCCGCCGGAGTTGGCGAGGTCGATGACGTCGGTGGGCGCCTGCGGGGTTGCCACCTGCTCCACCCGCACCAGGGGATGCTGTTCCTGTGGCACCGCCAGGAGCTGAGCCGGTTCGAGCACTCCCACCGGGCCCGTTGGGCCGGCCACGATCACGAAGTGCGGATCGAGGGCCACGTTGTGGGCCACGGCGTCGAGCACCTGGCTGAGGGTCGCGCCGGGGGGCACCACCACGGCGGCCTGCACGAGCTGACGCAGGTCGAGCTGATCGGCCCGCCGCCGCACGGCAGCCGATCGCAGGCCCGCGGAGGCGGCCTGCCAGAGGAAGACGGCCATCATCATCGTCCAGATCAGGCCGAAGGGCGTCAGGTACCCGGTAAGCACAGCGGCGCCTGCGAGCAGCACCACCAGCACCGCCAGCACCCGGGCAACCCAGCCCGCCGCGTACGTGCCCCGGTACCGGCGGCCGGTGCCGGCCCAGACGAGCGCCTCGAGGATCTGACCGCCGTCGAGCGGCAGTCCGGGAATGAGATTCATGACGCCCAGCAGCAGATTGACGACGGCTGCACCCATGACCAGCTCGTGCGCGATCGACGGCGGCCCGGGCGCGAGCCCGCTGGCCACAAAGGCGAGAGCGCTGAGCACCAGGTTGGTGGCCGGGCCCACGGCTGCGATCAGGGCCGAGCGGCCGGCCGAGTCGTGTGCCGACTCGAACTGGGTCTGCCCACCCCACACGTTGACGATGATCACCAGCGGACGCTGACCGGTGAGCAGCCCGGCGATCGCATGCGCGAACTCGTGCAGCAGCACGCTGACCACGAGGATGACGATGTACCCCACCGGAAGCAGCCAGGCGGCGGAGCCGTAGACCTGCTGCTGCACCGCTCCCGGCGCGTAGACCACACCCAGTACCACGGCCAACAGCGCGAAGCTGGGCGCCAGATAGATCGGGGCACCGGCGAGGGAACCGATCCGCAGGCCTTGTCCCATGCCGCCAGCGTACGCACCACCGTGGCTGTTCCTTGCCAGCGCGGGCAGCTGGGTGGGCGTGGCGCCACGGTTGAGTGGCGCGGGTGGGCGTGGCGCCACGGTTGAGTGGCGCGGGTGGGCGTGGCGCCACGGTCGAGTGGCGCGGGTGGGCGTGGCGCCACGGTCGAGTGGCGCGGGGCGGGCGCAGCACGGCTATCGATCAGCGACTGTCAGGGGTGGGTTCTACGGTGTCGTCATGGCAGCAACCTCGATAGGCAAGAACCCGCCCGCACCTGAGCGGTCGGTGCGCGGTGCGGCTGCCAACCTCGGGGGCGAGCCGGCGAGTGCCTTTGCGCCCCAATCCGTGGACAGTGCCGTTCCAGACTCGCCGTCGGAGCAGGGCCCATCCCTGTCGCCTTCTCGCGCAGCAGATTTCAAGTCGTGCCCGCAGCTGTACAAATACCGTGCCATCGACCGGCTGCCTGAGCCGCCGAGCCCGCCGGCTGTGCGGGGCACCCTCGTTCATGCGGTGCTCGAGCAGCTTTTCGACCTGCCGCCCGGCGAACGCACCTTGGCCACGGCGGTGGGTCTGCTGCCGTCGGTGTGGCAACGGGTGCGGGCGCTCGATCCCGACGCCGTGGCCCTGTCCGGCGCCTGGCAGGAGTCGGAGCCCGGGGCGGAGGCGGCGTGGCTCGCCTCGGCCGAGGCGCTGTTGGCGGCCTATTTCGGGCTCGAAGATCCCGCTCGCTACCAGCCCGCCGGTCGCGAGCTCAAGCTCGAGACCACGTTGGACGGCGGGCTCGTCGTGCGCGGCGTGCTCGACCGTCTCGACGAGGCACCCGACGGGCGGCTACGCGTGGTCGACTACAAGACGGGTCGCTCCCCCAACCCCGGCTTCGAGGCGGCCGCGATGTTTCAGTTGCGGTTTTACGCCGTGCTGTTGCAGCGAACGCGCGGGGTCGTTCCGGCGGTCCTGCGGCTGATGTACCTGGGTGACTCCACCTTTCTCGAATACGCTCCCAGCGAGGCTGAGCTGAAGGCCACCGAACGCGTGCTCACCGCGCTTAGCGAAGCCATCGAGACCGCGCGGGTCACCGACGACTGGCACCCCTCCCCCGGGGCGCGCTGCGGCTGGTGCCCGTTTGCCGACATCTGCCCGGCCGGGCCGGGTACCAACCCGAGGACGATCGATGACCCACCCGTACCCTGACGGTCCGCTGAGCGGCCGACGCTGCCTGGTCACCGGCGTCAGCCGCCGGCAGGGCATCGCCTACGCCGTAGTGCGGCGGTTGCTGTCGCTGGGAGCCGACGTCTTCGCCACGCACCACCATGCGGCGGACACCGAACAGCCATGGGGCGGCGAAGACGTCGCCGCGCTGCTGGATGGGCTGCGGTCGGAGTTTCCCGCGCGGCGGCTTGTCGATGTGGGAGCCGATCTCGCCTTCGACGAGGCACCGGCCGCCGTGGTGAAGCAGGCCCGAGATCGGCTGGGCGCGCTCGATGTGCTGGTGTGCGTGCATGCGCGAAGCGGCGGCGACGGAGACCTTCTCGAGTGCGACGCCGAGATGCTCGATACGCATTGGGCGGTCAATGCCAGATCCACGTTGCTCCTGACGCGCTACTTCGCGGAGCAGTTCCCCGGGGCTGCTCCGCCGGCCGAGCCGGAGGGCCGTACTGGGCGAGTGGTGTGGTTCACGTCGGGACAGGCGCAAGGGCCGATGCGCGGCGAGATCGCGTACGCCGCGTCTAAAGCAGCTTTGTCGGGCATCGCACCCACTGTCGCGGACGAGCTCATCGAGCGGGGCATTGTGCTCAACGTCGTCAACCCAGGTCCGGTCGACACCGGCTACCTCAGCCCGGAAGGCGGCCTGTTCACCGAGCAGCACCTGGCACCCCTGCGTGCCCGCATGCCGCTGGGACGGTTCGGCCACCCCGACGACCCGGCCCGGTTGGTGGCCTGGCTGGTGTCAGACGAGGCCCGCTGGGTGGTGGGTCAGGTGATCGCCAGCGAGGGCGGGTTCCGGAGGTACGTGCTGTAGGTGGTGGTCGCTCAGACAAGAACTGTGCTCTGCCCGACAGCCAATGTGGGTAGTCAGCGAGGTTCGGGCCAGCCGCCCAAGGTGCCCAATTGCGCAAATGAGGAGCCAGTGGCCGCGAAAGGTGAGGTCGATCCCCTTGCCTCGCACTCTTACCTGCCAGGAGCGGTCCACGCTTTCCTCCTCAGGAACGCTGACCTGACGGGATAGGCAGAGGTGATCTCCAGATCTCTCAGGGGGGCAGGTCGAGGGCAGTCAAGCCAGGGCAGATCGTGGCCCGTCCCGGATGGACGGTAACGGCCTGGGGCGCTGGATATCGCTCTGGCATACCGCCACCGGTGCCCCCACGGTGACGCGACCAAGAACCTGCTCGGAGTGCCCATCGTCCGAATCCAGGCGAGGATCCCCTGGTTCAGGCGGTTCCCAATACGAGGCATTGATCAGGACCAGGGCCACGAATACCACCAGGCTCAACGCCCATCTCGCGACGTGGCGCCAGAGTGGAACAAGGGGTCGACGACCAGTCAACGACGTCCGACAGTCGCCGCCGCTTCGCCATCTGACCAGGCTTTCAAACCGTGGCTGCTGTGGATGGTTGGTTCCCAGGGTTCGGATGTCTGTGCGGCTGCTGATTCCGAGGCTGCGCCGCATCTGGTCGTCGAACTGTGACGTTGTTCGCTCAGCTGTCACCAGGTTGGTGACGGATGGGCGAAGAACGTGACAGGTGGACGTGATCGTGGCGAATCTGGGCACCCACCCGGGCTCGCCCGCCGCAAGATCTGCCTCATCGGTTACAGGCGGGGCTGAGGCCCTTCTGTACCGCTGCGCGTCCGGGGCGGTGAGGGCATTGCGGTTGCGTCCGGCAAGGTGGTGTACGGATCGTGGTGACCGCGTCGCTCTGAATGAGGCGACGGTCACCGTGTGATCCTTCGAGAGAACTCTTCACATCCATCTCGAAAGGAACCCGACGATGACCGTCGCACCCCACGATATCGACCCTTCCCGTTTCCTCGAAGACCACCTTGCGCAAGCGTCTCCGGACCTGCTGCGGGAGATGCTCGGCACGTTCATCAACCAGTTGCTGTCCGCGGACGTCGACCAGGTCTGCGGCGCCGCCTACGGCACGATCAGCGACGGCCGGGTGAACCGTCGCAACGGCTACCGGCACCGCGGTTTCGACACCCGTGCCGGCACCATCGATGTGAAGATCCCGAAGCTGCGGCAGGGCACGTACTTCCCGGAGTGGTTGTTGGAGCGGCGGCGCCGCGCGGAGGCCGCGCTGACCACTGTCGTCGCGACCAGCTACCTCCTCGGCGTCTCGACCCGCCGGATGGACGACCTGGTCAAGACACTCGGGATCACCGGGCTCAGCAAGAGCCAGGTGTCGGAGATGGCGCGGGACCTCGACGAGCAGGTCACCGCGTTCCGCACCCGGCCGCTGGACGCCGGCCCGTACTCGTTCGTCGCCGCCGACGCGCTCACCATGAAGGTCCGCGAGGGCGGCCGGGTCGTGAAGGTGGCGGTGCTGGTCGCCACGGGCGTGAACGCGGACGGCTACCGAGAGATCCTGGGGTTGCAGGTCAACAGCACCGAGGACGGCGCCGGATGGCTCACGTTCTGGCGCGACCTCGTCGCCCGCGGCCTGACTGGCGTCAAGCTCGTCACGTCCGACGCGCACGCGGGTCTTGTCGCCGCGGTTGGCGCGACCGTCGCCGGCAGCTGGCAGCGATGCCGGACCCATTACGCCGCGAATCTCATGAGCGTGACCCCGAAGAGCTCCTGGCCGTGGGTGAAGACGCTGCTCGGGACGGTATTCGACCAGCCCGACGCCGACGCGGTGCACGCCCAGTTCGACCGCGTCCTGGACGCGCTTGAGCACAAGCTCCCGAAGTCGTTCGAGCACCTCGAGGCGGCACGCGAGGAGATCCTCGCGTTCACCGCGTTCCCGAAGAGCATCTGGCGGCAAGTCTGGTCGAACAACCCGAACGAGCGACTCAACCGGGAGATCCGCCGCCGCACCGACGTCGTCGGGATCTTCCCCAACCGAGACGCGATCATCCGGCTCGTCGGCGCCGTCCTCGCCGAGCAGCACGACGAATGGGCCGAACAGCGCCGCTACCTCGGCCTCGACGCCCTCGCCGCCGCACGCCGCGTCGGCGAACCCATCGAGGAGGTGATCGAACCCGACCTCCGAGCCCTCACAGCCTGACCACGACACGAAAGATCACACGAACACCGATACACCACATCCCAGGACTTGACCGGCATTGCTGGGTCGTCGGTCGCTGCTTCCGGTGCTTGGATGTCCGGAATCCGGCTCGATCGGTGCCACGGGGCTAGGGTTTTGTGCTCAGCCGATCGTCATCGGCGGCCACTGGTGCCGGATTCCGGACACCGACCGGGTCTGACCCCGGGCGGGTCCTCGCGCTCACCGCTGTCAATTGGCACAACGACCACATGAACCAACCGATATGAACCAACCGATCGCTTCCTCACGACCTACGGCCACTGACCTGACCTTGGAAGAGATCGTCTGACGGCGCAGATCTAGCATCTGCTGGCGGTTTCCGGCAGGCGTTGACAAGGGCGGTTAGCTACACCTTGCGCCAGATATCTCGAAGAGCCCAGGGCACCACGACCACGCCGTAGGCAGCTATCCCGATCAGGCTGCCGGCGAAGATGAAGAAGCACAACGGCACCAGCACGAGCACGCTGGCGACCATTCTGCCCACCGGCCCGAACGTCACTTCACTGCCCGCCCAGCGAGATCTCTTGCGCGCCAAGGGCTTGACGCTGTCACCGGCATAAGCGGGTTGGCCAAGGCCGGGGCGAGCAGTGTTGCCGAACTGCGGTGTGGCGGTGCCGCCGCTGAACTGTGCCGCGGTGGGGGCAGCTCTGAACTGCGGCGTGCCGGTGCCGAACTGCGACGGGATGGCAGCGCCGCCGAATCGCGCAGACAGGGCAGGCGGCTGCGAGGTGTCAGCGTCCTTGACGGGTTCGTGGCAGCGCCAGCACCACGTGTCCCCCGGGCGTAGGCGCGCCCCACAAGCACACGCGGGTTCGCCGTCCACGTTCTCGATTCCCATGCGACTGTCATCGGATCGAGACCCGGCCTGCTATTCCACAGTCACCCGATCGGCGGCAATATGGCCTGACATGCCCGCCGGAGGGCGTGTCACATTTGAGCCGACGGCCTCTCGGGGTCGAGTCTGGACACATCCGCTGAATGCGGATTTAGGCAGCACGTCAGATAGCAAGCACCTCACGACAGAGAGAACCATGAGTATCACTGAGCTCGACTTCCCGGCCGTCACGCACACTGTGGAGGAGCTGCACGACGCATCGGCCCTCTACTACTGCGACAGCTGCCGCTGCAGCGGCCAGGGTTGCGACCCGGACGTATGCCACGGCCTTGACGTCGACTGAGCTGCTCCGGAACGTCGCCCGTTGCGCGGCGTTGCTCAGCCATGCGTCAGGTTCAGTTGCGCACCGACGTCAGTTCTCCACGGAGACCGGGGCGAGCATGAGGTCGGGCGTGAGGTCCGTCAACGAGTTCACGATCCGGTAAGGCCCCGGGACGATCTCGACGATGTGCGGAATCGCAATGACCTGCACCCCCGAGGCCACCGCTGACGCGATGCCGGTGGGCGAGTCTTCGATGGCGACCACATCGGCTCGCCGTTCGGAGAGGCCGAGTTCGGCAAGCGCCAGCAGGTAGGGCTCCGGATGGGGCTTGCCATTGGTGACCCGGTCGCCACTGACCACCGTCGAGAACGTGTCGGGCGGCAGGATGTCGACCAGCGCATTGGCCAGGGGCGACCACGACATCGTGACCAAGGCCTGTGGCACGCCGAGGTCGGCGAAGCGTGAGATCAATCCCAGAGCCCCGGGCCGCCACGGAGTGAGTTCGCCCATGCGCTCGATGACGATCGACTGCAGGTGATCGATGATCTCGGCCGCCGGCATCGCAACGTTTCCCTGGGAGCGCAGGAACTCTGCCGAGTACCACAGGTTCTTGCCGACGAGATGGTGTGCCTTCTCGTCATTCCACTCACCCCCGTGCTCGGCGACGAGGTTGAACTCTGCGTCCATCCAGTAGGGCTCGGAATCGATGATGGTGCCGTCCATGTCCCAGAGAACGGCGGCGGGCAACGAGTCGGAGATGTGTGAGGGTCGCGTCATGGTGCGTCCATGATGTCAGCACGAACCCTCGGAAGCCTGCGGCACCCGGTGCGCGACGGCTCAGCCGCCTGCCCCGCGCACGTGCTCGAAGATCATGTTGGTCTGCGTGGACGCCACTTCGGGGTTGGCCGAGAGTTGGTCGAGGATGAAGTCGCGGATGTGCTGGCTGTCGGCCACGGCCACATGCAGCAGGAAGTCGTCGCTGCCCCCGAGAAAGTAGATGTTGAGCACTTCGGGCCGAGAGCGCATCTGTTCGGTGAATTCTCGCAGCCGATGTCGAGCCCCTGCCCGCAGCCGAACCGAGACGAGGAACTGCAGCGGGGCTCCCCAGGTGGCTGGATCGACCTCGGCGTGATAGCCGCGGATCGCTCCCGACTTCTCCAGCGCGCGGGTGCGGGCCAAGCAGGTGGACGGCGCAACCCCCACCTCGGCGGCGATGGCGTTATTCGGAGTGCGCGCGTTGCGCCGCAGGATCGCCAGGATGCGGGCGTCTATCGGAGGTAGCGTGCCCGAGTCGCGAAGGATGTTCGACGAAGCCATGCCTGGACGGTCCTTTCCCGCAGGACAATGCGGAAATGCTCTACGGAGACGAATATTATTCGGTAAGGCTAGGAATTAGCTAGCAAATCTTCGATGATTATGGGGCGGCGTCGATGCCGCAGAATCCGCATCGTCGAATGGGAGTCATCGTGATCGTTGGCGTGCCGACCGAGATCAAAGACAACGAGAACCGGGTGGCGCTGCAGCCGGACGGCGCGGCCGAACTGGTTCACCACGGGCACACCGTGCTGGTGCAATCGGGCGCAGGCACCGGTTCGCGGTTCACCGACGAGGAGTTCAGCGCCGCGGGCGCCGAGGTGCTGCCCGACGCCGACGCCGTGTTCGCAGCGGCCGAGCTCATCGTGAAGGTCAAGGAGCCGGTGGCCGCCGAGTACCACCGGTTCCGGCCTGGCCAGCAGCTCTTCACATACCTGCACCTGGCGGCGGACAAGACGCTCACCGAGTTCCTGCTGAAGACCGACATCGACTCCATCGCCTACGAGACGGTGCAGACCTCCGACGGCAAGCTGCCGCTGCTGACGCCGATGAGCGAGGTGGCCGGCCGGATGTCGGTGCAGGCCGCGGCGCACCATCTGGAGAGCCCCGCCGGTGGTTCGGGCGTGCTGCTCGGTGGGGTGCCCGGCACGCCGGCGGCCAAGGTCACCATCATCGGCGGCGGCGTCTCCGGCACGGAGGCGGCCAAGATCGCCCTCGGCATGCGGGCGATCGTGCGCGTGCTCGACACCAACCCGGCCAGGCTGGCCTATCTGTCAGACATCTCAGAGGGCCGCCTCGACCTCGTGGTGCCCAACCGTGCCCGCCTCGCGCAGTACGTCGCCGAGTCCGATGTGGTGATCGGTGCGGTGCTGGTGCCCGGTGCCAAGGCGCCCAAGCTCGTCACCCGCGAGATGATCGCCAGCATGCGCCCCGGCAGCGTGGTGGTCGACATCGCCATCGACCAGGGTGGTTGCTTCGAGACGAGCCGGCCTACCACGCACTCCGACCCCACCTATGTGGTGGACGGCGTGGTGCACTACTGCGTCGCCAACATTCCCGGCGCCGTGGCTCGTACGTCGACGCTGGCGCTCACGTCGGCCACGCTGCCCTACCTGCTGCAAGTCGCTGACAAGGGTGTGCGCGGTGCCGCGGTGGCCAACCCCGTACTGGCGGCGGGCCTGTCGACCCTGGGCGGCAACCTCGTCTCGCAGCCCGTGGCTGAGGCGCTCGACCTGCCTTACGCGGACGCGGCAGCCCTGCTGGCCTGAGCCCGGCCTGCGTCAACCAGGCCGGCCGGATGGTAAATCCACTGTCGGACCAGCACCGTGTGTTGCGCGATCAATCTTGACAGCATGCTGGCAAATTGACAACATGCTGTCATGCTAGCCAACGAACCCGCCATCGTGCACGTCGCTGTCTACGACACTCTTGCCGACTGGGAGGTCGGTTACGCCACCGCTCACCTCAGGAATCCCGACTGGCAGGTGTCTCCTGGTGCCTACTCGGTGCGAACCGTGGGAGCGAGCGACGCCCTTGTCACGACCATGGGTGGTCTGCGCGTCACGCCCGACCTGACGCTCGCCGACCTCGATCCAGCCGCAAGTGCGATGTTGATCCTGCCGGGCAACAATCTCTGGGCTACCGACGAGTTCGCTCCCTTCGTCGCGGCTGCCCGGGACTTTCTCGAGGCAGGTACGCCCGTGGCCGCCATCTGTGGGGCAACGGGTGCACTCGCTATGGCCGGGCTGCTCGACGATCGCCAGCACACGAGCAATGCACGTGAGTTTCTGGCTGCCACCGGGTACGCGGGCGGCGCGCTGTATCGAGACGATCCGGCGGTGACTGATGGTCCCTTGATCACTGGTAGCGGGGTCTATCCCGTCGAGTTCGCCAGGGCCATTTTCGAGAAACTCGGTGTGTACTCCGAGGCCACGCTGGAGTCGTGGTTCAAGCTCTATCGCTATCAGGATCCGGCGGGCTACTTCGAATTGGCCTCCTCGCGTTGAGCGATCAAGAACTGCTGAGCGGCCTGGCGCTGGCGACATTTAAGCTCAACGGCCAGTTCCTCGCTCTTGCGGAGCAACTCGCCAAGCCCTCGGGTCTGACTGCGGCGTGGTGGCAGGTCCTGGGCGCCGTGGTGAATGATCCACTGCCGGTTGCGGGTATTGCTCGCGAGATGGGCATCACCCGGCAGAGCGTGCAACGCATTGCCGACCTCCTCGTCGAGAAGGGGCTGGCGGAATACGTCAGCAATCCGGCGCATAAACGGGCCAGACTCGTGCGGCCCACGCCGGAGGGACGGTCGGCGATGGCGCGCATCAATCCGGGTCACGCGGCCGCTGCAGGCGCGCTTGCCAACCTCATGCCGACCGACGAACTGTCGTCTTTGCTCGCCGCCATGCAGGGCTTGTCCGCGGTTGTCGATCAGGTTGGACGACATGCTGCGGCCGCTAACGATTGACGACGACATAACGTCTCCGAGTCTGAAATCCATAGCGGAGTTCAGCTGTCACCGAGCATGTCCAGCCCGCAAAATAGTGGCAGATACTAGATCGCTAGGATGAACCAATGCAACAGATTGCCGTGGTAACAGGAGCGGCGGGTGGCATCGGTCAAGCCGTCATCGCCGCATTGGACAAAGCTAGCTATCGAACGATCGGGCTCGATCTGCAGGCTCACGCCGGACGCTCGCTCGACGTCACGCGCCCCGACGACGTCGAGGCCACGGTGGACGAGATTGAGCGCGAGGTGGGCCCGATCGGCGTCCTCGTGAATGGGGCCGGCGTGCTGAGCCACGGGCCGGCGCTCGAGCTGTCCGCCGATGAGTGGCAGCGCACGTTCGCGGTCAACACCACGGGGGTCTTCCTGGTGAGCACCGCCGTCGCGCGCCGGATGGTGCCGCGCGGGCGTGGGTCGATCGTGACCATCGCGTCGAACGCGGGCCGCCTGCCCCGCCATTCGATGGCCGCGTACGGCGCCTCCAAGGCGGCGGCCGCGCTGTTCACGCAGTCTTTGGGGCTCGAGCTGGGCGCTCATGGCATTCGCTGCAACGTCGTGTCGCCGGGCACCACGCGCACCGCCATGACCACTGGCATCCTGGCCGACGCCACGGGCGAGCAGCGGATCCTGGCGGGAGATGCCGGCACGTTCAAGGCCGGCATCCCGCTCGGTCGAGTCGCCGAGCCGGACGACATCGCCGAGGCGGTGGTGTGGCTCGCGTCCGACGCGGCGCGGCATGTGACGATGCACGACCTCCTGGTCGACGGCGGCGCCAGCCAGGGCCGGTGACCTCAGGCCCCGCCCGAGATAGCCACGTATTCCTGGCGGGGCCCTTACAGCTCAATGCCCGGGTCAGGCCCGGCTGACCGTCCGGCTCAGGTCGACCACCCGGTCGAACGATGCGATCGTCTCAGGTCGGTGCGCCACCACGACGACCGCGCGATCGGCGGCGAGCCGATCCAGCGCTCGTTCCACAAGGCCGGCCGTGACCGGATCGAGGTCGGAGGTCGCCTCGTCGAGGACGAGCACGACCGCCTCCGACAGCCCGACTCGCAGCAGCCCCACGAGTTGACGCTCACCGGCCGAGAGCTCGCTGTCGGCCAGGGCGTCGAGCCCGGCGTCCAGGCCCGCCAGCCAGCGGTCGAGACCGAGTTGCGTTGCCACGGCAAGCAGTTCGGCGTCCTGCGCCGTCGGGGCGGCGAGCAGGAGCTCGTCGCGCAGGCTGCCTGGGCCGAGCTGCACCTGCTGTGGCACGTACGCCACCAACCCGGCACGTTGCGCCGGGTCGAGCGACGACAACTCCACCCCACCGAGCCGGACGCTGCCCGAGTCCGGCGGGTAGAGGCCGGCCAACAACTTGGCGAACGTCGACTTGCCGGCGCCCGTCCGGCCGACCAGGCACACCCGGTCCCCCGGTTCGACGACCAGGTCGATGCCGTCCAGCACGATGCCGTCGCCGTAGCCGAACACGACCGAGTCCACGACGAGCGAGCGATCGACCGGCCGTGCACTCACAGCGGCGGGCAGCTGGCGCAGGTCGTCGAGCGGTGCGACCGCCGGCGCGGTCGCCTCGATCAGGTCACCCGCGCGGGCAAGGCCCGTGGCGGCCTCCTCGGCGTCCGCGACCAGGCCGGACAGGTCGGAGAACGAGCTGAACAGCGTCCGGCCCGCCAGGACGAACGTCACGACCACGCCGACCGTCAGCGAGCTGTGGGCGACAAGCAGTGCGCCAACCACCAGCAACACGGCCAGGCTCAGTCCCTCGACCAGTGCCATCGCGTTGACCCACCGCGACACGACGACCGTCCGCAACTGGGCGGCCAGCGCCCGCTCGCCACGCTCGTCGAGCACTGTCAGGAAGTGCCGGCGTTCCACCGGGGTCGCCTGATGGAGCACCGAGCGGGTCCGCACGATCTCGGCGACGCCGGCCATCACGTCGGCCTCGGCCGCTGCCTCTGCGGCGAACGCCCGCCCGGCCACCGAGCGGAACCTGCACATTAGCCACCCAGCTCGCCGGACCGAACCCGATCAGCACCGCGAGCAGGAGCTGCCACGACTCGAGCGTCAGCACCACCGCGGCCGCCACCAACGTCGTCAGCGTCGTGACCAGCCGGCCGAGCGAGTCCCGGACGAACGTCGAGAGCGCGGCGACCTCGGCGGTGCCGCGCTGCACGAGATCGCCCGGCCGGTGCCGCTCGATGAAGCGCAACGGGGCCAGCAGCAGGCGCAGGGCGATCGAATCGCGCAGGTCGCGCACGACGTATTCGCCGGCGCGCGCCAGCCACGCCTGCCCGTAACCCGTCGCCAGCGCCTGGACGATGGCGCAGCCGATGCCCGCGAGCGCCAGGGCCACAGCGCCCTGCTCGTCGCCGCGCAGAGCCGCGTCGCTCAGCCGGCCGACGATTGCCACCGCCACGATCGCCAGCGTGCTGGCGACACTCGTCGCGGCGACGCCGGCGGCGAGCACTCGCCGGTGCGGGCCGGCCAGCCCGAGCGTCATCCGCCCGATCGCGTGCCGGCTCGGCGATTCGCTCAGCTGCCGCATCATGGCGACACCGCCGTTATCGGCGTCAACGCGATCACGGAGTCGACGGCCGCGAGCACGCCCCTGCGATGGCTTGCGATCACCACGATCCGCTCGGCCGCGCGGCGGCGCAGCGACGCCAGGATGCAGGCCTCGGTCTGCGCGTCGACGGCCGAGGTGATGTCGTCGAGCAGCAGCACCGGCGGGTCGCTGACCAGCGCCCGCGCCAGGGCCAGGCGCTGGATCTGGCCGCCGGACAGGCCGTCGGCGCCGTCGGCCAGCTGGTCGTCGAGGCTCAGCTCGTGGTCGAGCGCGACGTCGGCGAGCGCGGCGGTGAGCACGTCGTCGGGCACGTCGCCACCCAGGCCTAGGTTGTCGCGGACCGTGCCGGCGAGCACCAAAGGCCGTTGCGGCACGAGCACAGCGGACGGGCATTCGGCGGCCACCCGGCTCAGCAGCGCCGACTTGCCGCACCCGGTCGGCCCGGTGACGGCAACGATCTCGCCGCGGCGCACGCGCAGCGGCACCGGGCCGTCCACGTGAAGCTCGTACACCGCGGGGCGCTCCGCGGGGGGGTCGTCGACGATCGGCAGCCAACCATCGGGGCCGAGGACGGCGACCAGGCGGTCGGCCGCGACCCGCGCCTCGAGCGTCTGCGCGATCCGGATCAGCCCGACCTCGACGGCGACGCCGATCGTGCCCATCCAGGTGCTGAAGGCCACCAGACCGCCGACCGTCAGCCGGTGATCGAGCACCGCGAGCACGCCGACCAGAACGCCGACCGCCACCGCGATCGTCGGCACACCCGTGCCCCAGGCCTGCCACCGAGCCAGCCGGTCGGTCGCCGCCACGGCGTGCCGGGTCAGCTCGGCGGACGCGCGCGCATGCCGCTCCGCCAGCACCGCTGCCCCACCGATCCCCCGCGAGGTGACGGCCGACCCGACGGCGTGCTGCACGTGATCGGCGCGGCGGCCGTGCGCCTCGGCCACCCGCGAGCTGGCCGCCTCATACCGGCGCGGGTGCACGATGCCGACGAACACCAGGCACGGCACGCTGGCCACGGCAACCGCTAGCAGCACGGGGTCGAGCACGAACAGGCCCGGCACCAGCACGACGAGCGTCGTGCCGATCACCGACCAGGTCGGCAGGCCATGCACCCACACCCGCACCAGATCTACGTCGCGGCCTGAGCGCAGCATCAGGTCTCCGGCGCCGAACGCGGCCTCGTCGGCGCGCACCACCCGATCGGCCAGCAGGGCGCGCAGGCCGATGCCGGTGCGGCCGTCGGCGACGTTGGCCCACCAGTCCCAGCAGCACACACCCAGCACCTGCACGACACTGGCGGCGACCACCGCGGCCGCCCAGTACGCCAGCGCGGTGGTGTCGCCCGCGACCACCCCATCGTCGACCGCGTGCTGGAGGAAGAACGGCAAGGCGAGGAAGCCGAGCTGACGGACCGCGCCGGCGGTCAGGGCGAGCGTCAGCACACCTGTCTGCTGGCGCGCCACATAGCGCAGGAAACGCCTGCGCTGCCGGTGGCTCAGGTCTGCTCCGGTCGTTGCCCCGCTCACCGTTGTGCTGGTCATCGTTGTCCCGTCAGGCACCTGCGACCCCGGTCCGGCCACCTCGATCACTACCCAGCCCCGGGTGTCGCGCGGTGCCTCTTCGAGCCAGCGGGCGATCGCCGGCAGCGCGGTCTCGTCCCCGGCCAGCAGGTAGTGCGAGTAGTCGTCGGGCACGCGGTAGCCACCGGGCGGTCCGGCGATGTGCACCGGGTCACCGGGGCGCACCTCGCGGGCCCAGTCGGCGGCGAGGCCGCCAGGGTGAGCGACGAAGTCGATGTCCACCTCGCCGGCCTCAGGCCGGTGGGCGCGCACGGTGTACTCGCGACTGGTCGGGAACGGCCGGGGCCAGTCGAGCTCGTCCCCGTCGGGCGTCGGCAGGGTGAGCACACCGGTGTCCTGGTCGGGGTAGATCAGCTTGACGTGCTCGTCGAAGATCGCGCTCTCGAAGCCCACGGTGCCGGGCCCGCCGATCGTCAGTCGGATCGACGTCGCGGAGATCCAGGTGGTGCGGACGACTTCAGCGGTGCGGATCCGGACCGGGAAGTCGACGTAGCTGACCGGCGAGCCCATCAGGACTCTGCCAGCGCGTCGCGCAGGCTGCGCGGACGCAGGTCGGTCCACTCGCGCTCGATGTGCGCCAGGCACGTCGCCCGGTCGGTCTCGGCCAGCGTGACCGTCCAGCCGGCGGGCACTGCGGCGAACGCCGGCCACAGCGAATGCTGGCCCTCGTCGTTGACGAGCACGCTGAACGTGCCGTTCTCGTCGTCGAAGGGATTGATCGTCATCGGGTCCTCCTGGAGGTGTCGGGGGTGGTTGGTAGGGCGGTCAGCAGCGCCGTCAGGCGCGGGCTCGTTCGATCGCGGCGGCGAGTCCGCGCAACGTCGGGTCGCCGGCCACGTCCTCGAACCCGACGGCGATCCCGGTGGCCCGCAGCCCGGACAGCAGGCTCATCAGCCGGATCGAGTCGAGCCCCACATCGCGCAGGTCGTCGTCGGCCTCGGTATCGGTGACGTCGTCGACGACGACGGCCGCCACCAGGTCGCGGGCCTCTTGCAGGGTCGTGGTGTCAGGCATGGGAACGCTCCTGGGTCAGGGATTGATTGGTGCTGGGGTGCCGGCCCAGGTGGCCGGCCAGGATCGAGTCGGCGATCTCGCCGGCCCGTACGGCGACGACGGACAGCAGCGACGTGGCGAAGCCGTGCAGATGCTCGGCCTGGCCGACGAGATACAGGCCGGCGGGACCGTCGAGCCCGAGCCGCGCGCGGCTGTCGCGGTCGACCTCGACCCGGCCCTCGTCGTCACGTGCCACCAGGTCGGCGTGCTCACCGAGCAGGTGCGTGACGTCGAACGTCCGATATCCGGTGGCGAGCACGACGGCGTCGGCGTCGATCCGGGTGACGGTGTCGGTCAGGTCGTGCGCCACCTCGACCACGACTCGATCGGCGGCCTCCTCCACGGAGGCCAGCCGGCTCATCCGGTGCACGTGCAACCGCTCGCGGGCCAGCCACCGGTCGCGGTACACGGTGTCGAAGATCTCGCCGATCAGGTCGAGGTTGGCGACGCCGTTGTTGGCGTTGCGGTGCAGCCGGTCAAGCTGCGCGCGCACGGCCGGCGAGGCGTCGAAGAAGTCGTCGACCGCGGCCGGGTCGAAGATCTGGTTGACCAACGGCCCCTGGTCGGACGGCGCGATGCCGTACCGCGAGCTGATCAGGTGCACCCGCGCTTCGCCGAACCGGTGGTACGCATCGAGCGCGACCTCGACGGCGCTCTGCCCCGAGCCGACGACGACGACGTCGCGGGCGTCCTCGACCTGTCCGATCCGGCCCAGGTGGTGATGCGAGTGCCAGGTCCGCGCACCGGACTCGACCCCCGCGGGCAGTCGCGGCACCAGGCCCGCGGCCACCACGACCTGCCGGGCCGCGACGGTCTCCGGGCCCTGCGCGGTGACGACGTCGACCTCGAAGTGGGCGAGCTCGCCGTCGGTCACCACCGGACGGATCCCCCGGACCTCGGTGCCGGTGCGCACGTAGGGGGCCAATTGCGTCGCGACCCAGCGCAGGTACGCCGCGAACTCGATCCGCAGCGGCACCATCGACCCGCGGTTGGTGAAGTCGACCAGCCGCCCAACGCTCTTCAGGAAGTTCACGAACGTGAACGGCGACTGCGGGTTGCGGAACGTCGCGAGGTCTTTCAGGAACGAGATCTGCATGCTTGCGTCGTCGAACAGCATGTCCGGGTGCCACGACGGGACGTCCCGGCGCTCGGCGAAGGCGACCGACAGCCGGCAGTGTTCGGGCGCCGAGGCGTTGTACTCCTCGAGCGCGATGGCCAACGCCATGTTCGCGGGGCCGAAGCCGACCCCGAACACGTCGAGCACCTCGGGTGGACTGGTGAGGGTGGTCATCAGCGGGGCTCCTGTCGGGTCAGGGTGCGGCGGTCGACCTTGCCCACGCCGGTGGCGGGCAGCCGGTCGGTCAGCACGATCTCGTCGGGAAGCTTGAAGGCGGCCAGGCCGCAGGCCCGCAGATGGCGGCGCAGGTCGGCCGGGCGGAGCGGTCCAAACCCTTCACGAAGCACGACGTGGGCGCGGATCCGTTCGCCGACGATCTCGTCGGGCGCGCCGGTGACCGCGGCGTCGTGCACGCCCGGGTGCCGCAGCAGGTGTTCCTCGACCTCGGCTGGCGCGATCTTCTCCCCCGCACGATTGATCTGGTCGGTGGAACGACCGACCACCACGAGGTAGCCGTCGGGGCGCTCGATGACGACATCGCCGGTGCGGTAGAAACCGTCGGCGGTGAACGATCGCGAGTTCACCTCGGGGGCCCGGAAGTAGCCGCGGATCGTGTACGGGCCACGGGTCAGCAGGTGCCCCGGCATGCCGGGGGGCACCGGCTCGTCGGCGTCGTCGACGACCCGCACCTCGTCGTGCGGACTGATCCGCAGACCCTGGGTGCTGGTGATCGTCTCGATGTCGTCGTCGAGCCGGGTGTAGTTGACCAGCCCCTCGGCCATGCCGAAGACCTGCTGCAGGGTGCAGCCCAGCTCTGGCTGCACCCGGCGCGCGACGGTGTCCGCAAGCCGCGCCCCGCCCACCTGCAGAACGCGCAGCGAGCCGAGGTCGGCCGTGCGCGCCTCGGGACTGTTCAGCCAGGCGAGCGCCAGTGCCGGGACGGCGGGAACGATCGTGGCGCGTTCGCGCTCGATCAGGCCCAGCACGGTGGTCGGCGACGCGTCGGGCGCCAGAACGATCGTGCCGTGCGCTGCGACCGCGCCGAGCAGACCCGGCGAGCTCATCGCGAAGTTGTGGGCCACAGGCAGCGCCACCAGTAGCACCGACGACGCGTCGAGGTCGCAGATCCGCACGCTCTCGCGCACCGAGAACAGGTAGTCGTCGTGCGTGCGCGGGATCAGCTTAGGGATGCCGGTGGTGCCACCGGACAGCTGCAGGAAGGCGACGTCGGCGGGGTTGGCGGCGTGTCGGTCACGGCTTTCAGGGCCGCCCCGGCCGTCCGCCTCCACGTCGGCGAGATCGAGCACGCCGCAAGGCAACTCGGCCGTCGGGGCGTGCACGGCCACCACCCGCAGATCGAGTTCGGCGGCCAGCTCGCCGGCGAGCGCCGCATGGTCGAACCCCGCATGCTCGCCGCAGGTCAGGTAGCCGACCGCCTCGGCGTGCCGGCAGAAGTACTCGACCTCGGCCCGGCGGTGCGCTGGCAAGGCGAAGACGGGCAGGGCGCCGAGCCGCCACAGGGCGAACACGGCCACGACGAAGGCGGCGACGTTGGGCAGCTGCACCACGACCCGGTCACCGCGGCCGATGCCGCGCCCCAGCAATCCCGAGGCGAGGGCCTCGACGCGCGCATCCAGACCCGCGTAGTCGAGCCGGTCGTCGACGGCGACGACCGCCAGGCCGTCTGGTCGCGCCGCGACGGCGTCGCGGAGCAGGTCGGTCCTCGATGATTCGGGCTGCGACGCCGAAGACGTCCAGCAGCAGTTCGGTGGTGACCACCTCGCGCACCGGGCCGGAGGTGACGACCCGGCCGTCGCGCATCGCGACGATCGTGTCGGCGTAGCGAGCGGCCTGGCCGAGGTCGTGCAGCACCATCAGCACCGTGGTGCCGGCGTCGCGCAGGTCGACCAGCAGATCGAGCACCTCGAGCTGGTGGGCGACGTCGAGGTAGCTGGTCGGCTCGTCGAGCAGCAGGACGCCGGTCTGCTGCGCCAGGGCCATCGCGATCCAGACTCGTTGGCGCTGGCCTCCGGACAGCGACTCGACCGGGCGGTGCGCCAGCGTCGCGGTACCGGTGCGCACCAGCGCCTCGGCGATCGCGACCTCGTCGGCGTGGGTCGGCCGCTGACCGATCCGGCGGTGCGGGTGCCGGCCGCGCCAGATCAGCTCCGAGACGGTGATGCCGTGCGGTGCCACGGGCTCCTGCGGGAGGATGCCGAGCCGCCGGGCGACCTCGCGAGTGGGCAGCGCGGCGATGTCGGCGCCGTCGAGCAGGATCGTGCCCTCGGTGGCCGGCAGCAGACGTGCCAGGGCGCGCAACACGGTCGACTTGCCGCAGCCGTTGGGTCCGACCAGTGCGGTGATCCGGCCTGGCTCGACGCTCAGGTCGAGCCCGCGCACGATCGGCTCACCGCCGTAGCCGACGGCGGCACCCCGCGCCTGCAGGGGCGCGGCGTCAGGGGTGCTCATACCGAGGCTCTCCTTTGCAGCAGCAGCACAACCAGCACGGGCGCGCCGACCAACGCGGTGATCGCACCGGTCGGCACCGGGCTGATGCCGGGCCCTTTCTGAGCCAGCAGGTCCGACCCGGCCAGCACCAGGGCGCCCACGAGAGCCGACGCGGTGATGCCGCCGCCGGGCAGCCGGGCCGCGATCGGCCCGGCGACCAGCGCGACGAAGGCGACCGGACCGACGACCGACGTCGCGATCGCCGCCATCGCCGCACCGCCGAGCAGCAGCGCGAACCGGGTGCGCTGCACCCGCGTGCCGAGTCCCGCGGCGAGGTCGTCCCCCAGCCGCAACGTCTCGAGGCCAGGCGCCGTCAGCAGGAGCAGGACGGCGGCGACCAGCATGGTCGCGGCGAGCAACCGGACGTCCGACCAGTCGGCGCCGTGCAGCGAGCCCACCAGCCAGCGCATCGCCCGCTGGGTGCCGACCTCGTCCGCACCCGCCAGGACGTAGTTCGTCACCGAGGCGAAACAGGCGCTGAGGCCGATCCCGACCAGCACGATCCGGTGCACGACGGCCGATCGCCCCGTCGCCAGGAGCATGATCGCGACGACGGCGATCGAGGCGCCGAGCAACGCGCCGACCTGCGTGGCGGCACCCGAGCGGCCGAGGCCGACGAGCACGATCACCCCGCCCGCCGCGGCGCCGGCCGAGACGCCGATGATGTCCGGGGTGGCCAGCACGTTGCCGACCAGCCGCTGGTAGACGACGCCGGAGCTGCCAAGCACGGCCCCGGCGAGGATCGCCGTCAGGGCACGCGGCAAAAGGTCTCTCCAGACGATGAACTCCGCCAACCCCGACCCGCGGCCGACGGCGGCCTCGATCGCATCGCCGAACGGCAGCGCGACCGAGCTACCCTGCGTGACGGTCATCACGAGCAGCACGAGCAGCAGGGCGCTCAGCAGCGCGATCGTGCCCAGCCGGCGCCGGCTCTGTCGCCGGCCCGCCACACGCAGGCGCGCCAGGACGAGGTCGACCTCAGGGTCTGTGAGCAGCGTGCCCAGCGGGGCGGCTGCCTTCGCCGGCTCTGCCGCCAGGTTCCGGCTGAGTCTTCTGGTTGGGCTCATCCGGTTGCCACCTGTCGCCGCCGGGCCAACGCGATGAAGAACGGCGTGCCGACGACGGCGGTCATCACCCCGACCTGGATCTCACCGCTGCCCGGCGTCAGCCGGCCGAGCACGTCAGCGGCCAGCAGGATCACGGCGCCGGTGAGCATCGCGTAGGGCAGCGTCCAGCGGTAGTCGGCGCCCACCAGCAGCCGGGCGACGTGCGCACCGACCAGGCCGACGAAGCCGATCGGCCCGGTGGCCGCGGTGGCCGCCGCGCACAGCAGCACCGCGACGCCCATCGCGATCAGCCGGGCACGGGCGACCCCGACCCCGAGCGCGGCTGCGACGTCGTCGCCGAGTCCGAGGACGTTGAGCGTGCCGCCCAGGAACAGCGCCGCCACGAGCCCGGCGACGACGAAGAGCCACAAATCGCCGAGCACCGAGGCGCGGCCGACGAGCTGGCCGACCGACCAGTAGCGGTAGTGGTGGTAGACGCCGGGGTCACGGATCGTCATCACCGTGATCAGCGCGGCCAGCAGCGCCGAGGCCGCTGCACCGCTGATCACGAGGCTGACGGTCTCCGACGTGCCGGTCGCGAGCCGGGCCAGCAGCAGCACCGCTGCCGTCGTGAGCGCTGCACCGGCCAGGCCGACCCAGAAGTATCCGGCGGCGCCGGTGACGCCGAAGAACAGGATCGCGATGACGACCGCCACCGCGGTGCCGAGTTCGGTGCCGAGGATGCCGCCGTCCACCAGAGGGTTGCGGGTGACGGCCTGCATGATCGCGCCGGCAGCACCGAGGGCGGCTCCGACGAGCAGCCCGAGCGCCGAGCGTGGGAGCCGTTCGTCGATCACGACGGCGGCGTCGAAGGACGTGTCGGCCAGCCGAGGGTGCAGCAGCGCATTGATGACGGTGACCGGTGAGATCTCGCGGGCGCCGAGCGCCAGTGAGGCGATCACGCCGACGAAGGCCAGGACGAGCAGCACCATCAGACCGGCCACCCGGCGTCTGGAGCTGGTCCGCAGCCCGGCGACGAGCGCGTCGACGTCCGGTTGCCGGTCAGGAGTCGGGTGGGACGCCGCCACCGTGCTCGCCGGACCTGCGGACACGCGATGATCCCCCTCTGCTCGTTCCGCCGTCCGACGCGAAATCCGGACGGGACCTCGCGGCAGCCACGGCGTGGGCACCTGGCCCGCCGAATACTGAACACTGTCTGAGACCCGAAACCGGGCAGAAGTTACGTTAGGCTAGCCTAAGCACCATGCCGTCAACTCAGCGCTCAAGCACCTCAACTCAGCGCTCAGAAGTGCGCCTGACGCGAAGATTAGGTCGGGACCTTGCGGCACCCACCGCAGGGGCACAAGGCCCGCTGGGAATGCTGACCTGCGACGATGTGACCCCGGACACAGAGCGAACGCTGGGTTTCGATCTCGCGGTCCACCCGTGGGGCCACGCGGCGCACGCCCACACCTTCGGGCAGTTGATTCACGCGATCAGCGGGCGTGCCACGTTCTCGATGCACGACCTCGACGGCACCGTCGTGGCGAGCCATGCCGTCGACACGACCACCGCGATCTGGATCCCGCCGATGACCTGGCATAGCGCGCGCTTCGAGCCCGACTTCAGCCCGTCCGTGCACATGCTCGATCCCGACTCCAGCCAGACCGACGTGCAGCTTCTCGTGGTCGACGCAAGCGTTCGCGCAGAGCTCCTGGCAGCCAGGTGGCGCACGGACGACGAGCTGGTCGCCACCCGTGCGGCGCTGGAGTCACAAGGGTCCGAAGGCGCGACCCCTCCCCCACGTCCGAAAGGCGCGGTGACCCGCCTGATCGCCAGCGCGCTCGACCGCGACCCGGCGGATGACCGCAGCCTCGACGAGTGGGCCCGCGACCTGCACACCAGCACCGCGACGATCCGCCGCGCCTTCAAGGCCGACACCGGCCTGACCTATTCGCAATGGCGTACCAAGCACCGCTTGCACGCCGCACTCTCGCTGCTGCGCGCCGGCCGCCCACCTTCCAGGGTCGCCGGAGCAGTCGGCTATAGCGACGCGGGCTTCGCTGCCGCGATCCGCCGTCAGTTCGGCTGCGCCCCCTCTGAGCTCACGCCTCGTCATGGCGGCTCATCCCGCTGACGTCATGCCCTTATCGATCGTCGTCCGGATAGTCGAAGTAGACGGTGCATGTCGGACTTTCCGGATCATCGAGCCGGAATACTATGTCGAGTAGGTCTATTGGCCCCATGTCATCCAAGTAATCCGCCAGTCGTCGAAGCAGGAATGGGGTGTTGGCAGTCTGCGGCGTTCCTGCGGGATTAGCTAGAGAGAAATGGCGCGTCCGCCAACTGTCTGTCATCTTACGTAACTCCTACTTGCCATAAATATGCCCGCTGTCAAGGGAAAGTTGCGCGTCCATGCGGGTAGGGCGGTCGAATGGTGAAATAATCCGGAGCTTCGATATCAGGTCCCTAAAAGACTTTGATTCCATGCTTGGCCGCCTCGCGTTGAATCTGATCGAAGGCAGCTGAGAATTTCGCATCGCTCAGCACAAGTAGCTCACACGATTTGGTGCGGGGACCGGGAACAAATGTGGTCGTTGGCCTAGTCTCGCGCGAGCTATCTTTCAGGGTGAATCGTACTTGAAGCAAGAATATATATTTCTTGAACTCAGGGTGACTTGACGCCGGACTTACGGATATTGCCTCAATCTGAGGCCATGCCAGTTCGCGCCACCCCGGTAGCGGAGTGCTCCTAATGTAGCGGATTCCATTGTCATCACACAGAAGCCATCGGCGACCCGGCCCGATCAACTACATGAACCCGCGGATAATGCCCATCAATATGCAAATTGGGCTCACAAATATGACCGCGTCCCAAGGGATTTGTTGGTGATCAGAGAGTGTTCCAATGATGATGATCGCGAGAGAAAAGAGAGCGGCCAAACCCACACTGACATAGACTGGACGCCAGCACACGCTCCGCTCCGGAGCGACCAGCACATGTGCGGGTTCAATGCGCATTCGATTGCGCGAATTCATCTAACCTCCCGACCCGTACCTGTCTTGACATTGTCGCAACTCCATTAAGGCCGTGGGGACTTTGATGAGACCAAAGCCCAGGCGGGCTTCCTCACTGACCATTGGCAACAGGGCGGCGACGAAGAATGGAGCTCCCAATATGCCCCCAACCCGGTAGCCGGCCCGCAATCCTTGCGCGGCTGGCGAACATTTCGCACATTCCATAACTTCTTCTCGTTCCCTAGCCACGCGGCACTTGCATCTCTTGTGCGAATTTACTCACCATTAGACTCGTAAATGGGGTGTTATCGGCGCAACTCAAATTGTTTGTCGTGAGCCACCAGCTCGCATGACCAATCGCTTCGATTCTCTTGATCGGGTTGCGTCTATCTAGAAAACCCAGGGGGCCATCACTTCGACATCGCAACTTCGTTAGCGTTTGGGGTTCCACGGTAACGTGGATGTTTGCCCGTCCGAGGAGCGTCGACAGGATGATTCCGTTAAAAGTGGAGGACTTGTAGGGAGTACTCGCCTGATGGGATATATATGCGCGTCCATGGGTCTCGAAATGCCACAAAATTTCCGACTACCTGCCCATCTACCTGAAACTCAAGGGTGGTGTGGGCGACTCTAGGCGCACTCCATATTGGGAAGAATCCGCTGTGAATGAGCATGCCAGATCTTCGAGTCATGGCGAGGCGAGACCGATGCGGGTCAAACGATTTCCTCGCCATGTTTGCAGTCCACTTCCGAGTGAGGGTAAAAGCCCTCTCTTGTTGCCAGCCGTCCTCACTAGCGCCTCACTAGCCTAGCGCCCTTGCTGGCCAGGCGTGTGCGGGACCTAACGAGCGCGCCACCAGCGAATCTACCAGCGAGGCTAGCGATTCCTACCGCGCAGTCTACCCTTTTACCGCTGGGTAGGGCCCGTGGCTGGGGTGGTGGATTGCAGTACTCGACCCCCGCACCTGCGGTAGTGGTCGTGAGCCCGGTTCGGCCCGTTGGCGGTATTGTAGCAATTGAAACCACCCCAAAAGGTTTGAAAGGGGGCGCAACGTAATCCTCGACACTGGCATCTTTATAGTATTCTGATCGCAATCTTCTATTAATAGCGTGTCTACGCGAGGCCAAGATTGGTCCGAAGCCTGGTCTAGTAGCGTGTCGCTCCTAACAGTTTGGTAATTGATGGGTTGGCTTGTCCTGATCGATACTTGATTGGGAGGAGTGGACTGTCATGCCCAGACCGAAGGACCACGTCGTCGTGCTCTCTGCTGCGGATCGGACGCGGTTGACGAGGGTGGTGTCGCGTGGCTCGCATCCGGCTCGGACGATCATGCGGGCGAGAGTGCTGCTGGAGCTGGACGAGAGCACGGGCGTGGTGCCGTTGCGGCGGGTCGTTGCCGAGCACGCGGGCGTGTCGGAGCAGACCGTCTACGTGATCGCGAAGCGGTTCACCGAGTCTCACGGGAACGTGGATGATGTGATCGGGCGCCGGAAGCGGGCCACGCCGCCGGTGCCGGCGAAGGTGACCGGAGATGTTGAGGCGCGGGTGATCGCGTTGGCGTGCACGAAACCTCCGGAGGGGTTTGACCGGTGGTCGCTCAGGTTGCTGGAGAAACATGTGCTGCTCACCGACGGGCTTCCGCCGCTGGATCACTCCACGATCGGCCGGACCCTGAAAAAAGGGGCTTCGTCCTCACGTGAAGAAGTGCTGGACGATCCCGCCTCACGCCAGCGGTGAGTTCGTCGCCCGGATGGAAGACGTCCTGGAGGTCTACCATCGCCCGTTCGATCCCGCAGTGCCGGTCGTGTGCATGGATGAGAAGCCGTATCAGCTGCTCGGCCATGCCCGTGATCCGATACCCGCGGCGCCGGGCCATGACCTCAAGGAAGACTCGGAGTATGTCCGGCACGGGACCTGCTCGATCTTCGTCTGGGCCGAACCCCTCGCCGGGCGCCGCCGCGTCGACGCGAGGCCGCGACGCACACGGATCGACTGGGCGGCCGAGATCGACGAGCTCCTCACTGTCGACTATCCGGACGCGAAGCGCGTCGTGCTCGTGATGGACAACCTGAACACGCACACCCTCGGCTCGCTCTACGAAGCCTTCGAGCCCGTCAAAGCGAGGGCCCTCGCCGAACGGCTGGAACTCCACTACACGCCCAAGCACGGCTCCTGGCTGAACATCGCCGAGATCGAACTCTCCGCCCTCACCCGGCAATGCCTCCAGCGACGCATCGACGACCTCGACCTGCTCAACACCGAACTCGCCGCCTGGCAGGCCGCGACCAACGCCGACCAACGCCAAGTCGACTGGCAATTCACCGCGAACGACGCCCGCATCAAACTCCGACACCTATACCCAAATACTTAGCCGCGACAGTCTACTAGTGACGACTCAGGGAATCTTTGAGAATTCCCCAGTCCGATCTCCGCATTATGAGCGTGGCGGTGGAATTTGGAGGAAATCGTAGCGGGGTGCGAATGGCTATCAAGTCGCCCTTGACGGACCCGTCGACCGATCCATTCGCTCTGAGACCTCTAACGAGGGCATCTAAATCCCCAAGCTCAACCGTGGGACGAAATCTCACATGAGACTGGCTGCAGAAAACCTGCGTGAATGGTGCCGACGTGAAGACTATCGGTGTTCTAGGCTCGGACGTGGGGAGTCCAAGCTGGGTATAAAGGAGTGGGACTTTCACCTCTTGACCATTTGAATAGGCTTCCTGCCTGGTCCTCGCTGCCCTAGCCGAACCCAGCCGGCCCTGCCGGAACTTTGAGATCAGAAAGAACGCTATATACGAGCCGAAAAGGGACGCCAGGAGGACTAGCGCCGCGTCGACGACATCACTCAAGAGGAACTCACTCTCTCCGACTGCATTATTGCGGCCGGGTGGATGATGGTCCTTACGGTGTGGGCGAGACTCGGTATAGGATTTTACCGAAGCGACTTTTCTGACCACTTCCTTTTGCCAACTTAGTAGCGTTGTAGGCGGCCAAGCCGGCACGACGAGCACCGCTTAATGCGCCCATACCGCCCCAACGGACTGTATCCCGAACCCGTACGCGTTGCCGCCAATGAACTGAAAGGGCCCCTTGCGAAGCTATGCCTGCGCCCGCGCCAAGCATCCCGCCTACAATAATGGCGCATCCAATTGCTGCAGGACCACAGGACTGGTTACACCACCCGACCTCCACCGAGTTCTCCAGCTCCGCAGGTTCGCCGGCGCTCACCCGATCACCTCGACGATGATCGAGCCGTCCGCGAGTTCTTGCCGTAGTCGGGCCGGACCTCGTTTTCAAGGCGTGGGGGTCGTGCGCACCTAGCGGGATTGAGCATGGATTCATTCCCGGCGAGACTTCAGACTCCTACCCAACTTCCAGCCCAAGGTTGAGGCCAGACATCCCCCAATTAGAAGCATGAGTCCCAAGTATAAGTTGGCCTGATCAGTCAGAACAAGGATGACTATCGGTATTAAAGCAATAGCTATTGCATTTTTGGGCGACTGCTTCGTAAGACTCCCAATGGCTAACCCAAATAGCCCCAACATGGCGACAATTTGAAGCGCCATAACTATGAACACTCGACTAACGCTTCCGAATGCGCGCAGCAAACTGAGGTCAAGGATGAACCGAAAGCTTTGACCTTATTCAATAAGGCTCCTGTCAGATATCTCGTTGCATAGAAGGGCAATCTTGCCACCCGTATAGTATAGTGCGGCCTCGATGGAATCGGTATTCTCGGCAGAGAATGACCAATTTGCAAATTGCTCCAGCCGTTGTCGGGCAGAGAATGACCAATTTGCAAATTGCTCCAGCCGTTGTCGGGGGCGATGGCGTAGGAGGTGCCCTATGTGGCTAGAGTGCCACCATAATAGCAAGAACAACGATCAGGTAGAGCGCCCAGGCTATGAAGAAAGCAAGCACCATCCTTGGCCTCCGCCGAAATATGATGAGTAGGCAAATGGCACAGAGGCCGGGAAAAACGGGTAGGCAGACCCACTTTAGGAGTTGCATTCCCGGCGCTGGGGTCACGTGTATTACGAATATGCTAAGTATCGCTGACGGTATGAGGAGTAGCCAAGCCTCAAGAACGGTCACCTTAGGCCCTGGCGTCGATTTCATACGCTTCGGTAGCATCGTCACTTCTTCTTCTTCTTCTTGCTGTTATATACTCCAACGATCATAGTAGTAAATCCGGTTCCATATGCAGTCAATATTGCAGCGCCATTTGCATATCCAAAGGCGCGCAGTTTAGATGCAACCGTTACGACCGCTTTACTGATCCACTGCCCAAATTTCTTGGCGACAGCCGCAGAGGGAATCATGCCCCATATCGCACCTTGAGCAAGCGCTTTGACTGCGTCGCCCAAAGAGGGATACTTCCCTGTGGTCATTTTGGTGTAGATAGTTACCGAAACTAGATTAATTAGAGCGCCGACAGCTGCTGAGCATGCGATGCCGCCTGGAAGGAACTTGCAAACGATGCCGGCGACAAGAGAGGACATCGAACCTAGGGCTGTTTGAATTGCCCATGCGGTCCACTGGCACGTGTTGTTACATGTATAGAGGCCAGTCAAGTCATTTGAATTGATGGGATCCGAGGGATAGGCATAGGTTGTAGTGTTGCCGCCAAACACCTTGTCAACGCTCGTGAAGCTACCATTGGACGGATTGTAGAGGCGTGCGCCCATGAGGGTGAGGCCCGTGGGGGTGTCAGCCGAGCGTTCAGCAGCTCCTTGCCAGTTGTAGTTGGCTGGGGTTGCCCCTGAAGCGGGGGTGGCCGGGTTGCCGTATTCGTCGGTGCTTGCCCAGGTGTCGATCCCAGCGGGTGCGCCGGAGCTGGGCAGCGTGATGGTCGCGGGGGTGTTCCCCCGCAGGTCCGCCAGCAGCAGGGTGGAGGTGGTCCCGGTTCCGGTCATGGGGTCGGTGACGGTGTCGGTGGTGGCGCCGAGCTCTGCGCCGAGTCCGGACAGGTACCGGGTGGTGGTGGTCCGTGTCCCACCGGTCACGGGAGTTGTGTCGACCGTGTACGCAGGATTGTCGGAGGTATCAGCGTATCCGCGGGTCAACGTGTCACTGCTGCTGCCGGTGGATGTAGCCGCTAGGCGGCGGCCCATGACGTCGTAGGTGTACGCCTGGGTGGTGCCGTCGGAGGTGATCGAATCCACCGTGTCATCCGCCCGGTACATGATGGTCGCGTTCGTGGTGCCGGTGATCGTGTCCACCGCCGGTAGGGTGGTCACCCGCCCCAACGCGTCATACGCATACGTCCCATTCACCGTACCCGCCGACGTCGTCGACGTGGCGGTGGTGATCTTGTCCGCCGAGTTCACCGACCACGCCCTCGTCCTCGTGGTCGTCCCGGTGGTGGTGCAGTCGACCCCCGCACCCGCCGTCGTGGTCGTCAACCCCGTCCGGGCCCCGTTCGGGGTGAACGTGTAGTCCCGGCGTGCGCACCCGGTACTGATCGCCGGATTCGCCGGATCCAACGTGGTATCCACGACCCGGGTCAGCTGCCCCAACCCGTTGTACGCGTACGTCTTATGCGCAGACGGAGTACTCGCCCCCACGGTGGTGGTCAGATTCGGGGTGGTCTCCGACGTGACCCGCCCCGCGGGGTCGCTGGTCTGAGTCCACGCCAACCACTCCTGCCCACCCGAACCGGTATACCTCAACCCGGTCGGATCCCCCACGACGTCGAACGTCGTGGACTGCGTCAACCCACCCGGCAGGGTTTGCGTGACCAACCTACCCGCGGCGTCATACGCCCCGGTGAAGGTGAGGGTCTGCCCGTTCGTGGTGTGCTCCACGGACGTGGGCAGGTTACGGTGCTCGTCCTTGCCGTTGGCGTCGGTCCCGTACCCGTACGTGGTCGACCCCTTCGGGTCGGTCACCGTGTCCACCCGACCCACACTGTCATACGTCGTGGTCGAGGCGGGCTGACCCGACGGGGTATACGTGGTAGACCTGCCCCACGCGTCGTACCCCGTCGTCACCGTGTTCGTGCCGTCGGTCACCGAGACCGGTTGCCCGGTGGTGGGTGAGTACGCCGTCGTCGTCGCCGGGATCGCCGGCCCGGACACCCCCACCAGAGCGAGCGTGCTGGTGGTGGGACGGGACGCGGTGTCGTACCCGAGAGTGGTGGTGCGAGTGACCCCGGCGGTCGCGGTGGTCTCCACGGTGGTGGTGGGTGCCAGCCACATCGAGTACCCGCTGACCCGGGACAGGGTTTGGGTCCCGGCGGCGACGGCGGGGCCGGTGGTGCAGGTCAGCCCGTTCCATTCCGGGTGATTCCCACACGCGGCATCGGCGGGGTTGACCCCGGCGGTGTAGAACCGGGTCCGCCACGTCCCCACCCCCGCGGTGGGCTCGGTGGAACCACCGGACTCCGAGGGCTGCCGCTGCTCGACTACCCGACCCGTACTGTCCAGAACGGTGTCCTTGACCACGTCACCTGCACCCGCCCCATACGAGGGAGCAGTCGGCGTGGGTGCAGCGATCGTGGTGATCCGGGTCGGTGACCCCCACACCCACCCGGAGGTATCCCCGGTCGCGGGGTTCCCGTCATGGGCGGCGTAGTCGGTCTTCGTCACACTCGTGGCGGTGTAGTCCGGGTCGGTCTTGTACGTCGCGGACGACGCATCCACCGCCCCGGTGATGATGGTCGTGGCCAGGGAATACCCCAACCCCGTCTTCGGGTCGACACCACTGTTCGGGGCACCCTCATCAAACACGGTCCGGGTATGCGGACGCGCCGACATCAACGACCCCGCCACGGCACCCGTACGAGTGTCCGGCACCAGCCGTGCCGGACCCCACGTGTCGCTCACCCTGGTTCCAGCGGGCACGATCACCGTCCCCGCCGGGATGGTCCGGGTGGTGCCATCCGGATCGGTCACGGTGACCGCCGACACGGAGGTCACGTCCGGGTTGTACGCGGTGATCGTGGCGTACGGGTCCGTCGAGACCGGTGAGCCGGCCGAGGCCGAGTCCGCCGCCCACGCGGCCAGGTTCCCCGCATCCAGTTCCCGGGTGATGTTGCCCTGGGTGTCGTAGTCGGTGGAGGTGGTCTGCCAGTCCCCGGCACCGTAGGAGCTGGTGTTGACCGTGTACCCGTTCGCGTCGGTGTACTGCAGGTCCGCCAACGCCCACTCCGACGACGAGACACTGCCCGGGGTGTCACCGGTCGACCCGGCGGGCCGGTCGGCACCGAATACCGCAAACCCAACCGTCGGCGCCGTGGCTTGACCCCACCCGCCCAGGGACTCCGGTGCCGCGGCCTTGGACACATCCGGGAGCCCGGACCCCGACGTCGGCACCCCATACACGTACGAGGACACCCGCACCGGGCTCCCAGCGGACCCATCCGCCGGGTCACGCGACACACTGCTGAGATGGGTGGAGGTGAACCCGTTCACCGGCCCGTTCGTGTAGGCGAGCCGCCACGTCGCCTGCCCCGGCGGGGTCACCGTGCTCAGCCGGGGCGTGGTCCCGTCATAGGCGTACGCGGTGGCCAAGCTGGTGCGGGGGTCCGTCACCGAGGCCAAACGCCCCGACGCGTCATACGCATACGTGGCCACCGTCGTGGTGTCCATCCCGGCACCACCGGCCTTGGCCGGGTTCCACAGGTTCGCCGTCACCGATACCAATTTCCCCGTACTCGACCCAGTCGTGCCATACGCAAGGCTCAAGTACCGGCACCCGGCGGCCGTCGGGGTGGCCCCGGTGCAGGTCACCCCCGGCCCGGTCGGAGCCAGAATCTGGGTGACCCGCCCGGTGGCATCCCGGGTGTAGGTGGTGGTGCCCGCCTGCCCGGCCTCCTTCACCAGGCCCGGGGTGAAGACGGCGGCCGTGGTGGCGGTCGGGGCGGTCTTGCCCGCGAATGTCGTCATCGTGCCGTCGTCCTCGGTGAGGGTGACGTCGGGGATGCCGTCGGCGCCGGGCTGAGTAGTCCCCGCAGCATCCACGCTGACGGTGTCTCCGACGAACAGGGTTGCCCCCGAGTCGGTGGTGTCGTCATTCGCGGCGGGCCAAACCCCACCCGGCAGCGATGCACCTGTGCGCGTTGTCCCGGTCGGGGTCGTGAACACCAGGGCGGTGCCGTCACCATCGACCAACGAAATGGTGCCGTCCACGAGGGATTGGTCGTAGACGTCCAGGCCGGCGGACCCGGCGTCGGGACCGTCCAGGCTCAACGTCCACCCCGGCCCGAGCACTCCGCTAGCGGGGAGGGTCGGCCAGTTGGCGAGGTTGTCGGGGCCGTCGTAGGTGGCGTGTGACCGGGACAACGCGAGGGTGCCGGTGTAGGCGGGGATCGATACGTCGGTGGTCGAGGTTTGGAACTCACCCGTCCACAACGCGACCTGGCCGGGGCCGGCGTCGCTGGTGGGGAAGTGGTCGCCGAAGGCTTTCGGGACGCGGGTCAGCGTGGTGGGGGTGCCGCCGTTGGTGCAGGTGGTGGTCGAGCCGCCACCGCCGGTGCCGGTGTAGGTGAAGCAGACCTGCAGGTCGACTTGGACGGGGACGCGGGGGTCGGTGCCGGTGGTGTATCCGGAGACGTTGACGACCTTGTCGAAGGTCGACATGCCGCCGCTGGTCGAGACCGGCAGGTTGGTCGCGGCCGGGTCGGAGGTCCACGTGCCACCGGTCCCGCCGCCGAGCCGGTACTGCACGGTGCCCGTGACGCTGCCACCCGAGGCGGGTGGTGGTCCGGCCGCGGTCACCCGGACCGCTCCGGTCGCGGTGGTCCCCGAGGTCGGGGCGGACAACCCGGCGGTGCCGAACCCGAACGAGACCGTAGCGGTGGGCGCGACCACCCCGGTCGCGGCCACGACCGCGGCCGAGACGTGATGTGCCCCGTCCGTGTTCGCCACCTGGACGGACACGTTGCTGTTCAGGGCGCCGGTGGTGGGGGTGCCGTCGACGATGACCCGCAGGGCTCCGTCACCGGAGTAGTTCGTCCGGGTCGGGTAGGTGATCGTGCACGGTATCGGCGAGCCCGGCGCGGTGGAGGCCCACGACCCGTCCGCGTACCCGGGGCAGGCCATCGCCGGGGCGGGTGGAGTGGTCGCCGCGACCCGGAACGCGGTCCACCCCGACCAGGAGCCTCGGGCGGCGGCATCATCACGGGCCCGGACCCTCGTCACGTACTGGGTGTTGTTCGTCAACCCACTCAGCGCACACGTCGAGGTGCCGCCTGAGGCAGCGAACCCGCCGGTGCATTTGACCGCCGTCGACCCGCTGTCCGGGGACGTGCCGTTGGCTGAGGGGTAGGCCTCGACCTCGGTCAACACCTGATTCGCGTCCGGGTCCGAGACCGTCGCGCGCACACTCGGGGATGTTGAGGCCGTGTAGAGGACTCCGGCGGAGGTGCCGGCACCGACCACGGTGACGCTTGTCGGGACGGCCGGGGCCCGGTTGTACGTGTACGTCAGCACCGGGTCGTCCGTGGTCTCGGAGGAGGCGAACTTCTTCCACCCGTACGAATCCGTCTCACTACCCGCCACCACCGCGATCGTGCCCGTCACCACCGGCGGCGTCCCCGACGCCCACAACGGGGTAGCCCCCGGGTTCGGGCCCGAGTACACCACCAGGTTCCCGTCATCCTGGATCTGCAACACCGACCCCGCATGCCCGGACGTGCCCGAGTTCCAGACCGGGGTGCCACCGGTCGTGTAGATGACGAGGTTGCCGTCGGTCTGCATCACCACCCGGGCATTCGGGTTCCCGGACGTGTTCGACGCCCACACCGGCCCCGCGGGGCCGTAGACCACGAGATTCCCATCAGCCTGCATCACCGCATAGAACTTCGCCGACGGCGACACAATCGACTGACCCCCGGCCAACTGCTGCCCCGACCCCAGCATCGACGCCGTGGCACCGGGCACCCAGACCGGGGCCGCACCGGTCCAGCGTTGCACCAGGCTGGTGACCGGGATCGCTACCCGCCCGGCCGCGCAGGAGGAGGAGTATCCCTTGGCGGCGGACACGCTGCCGGTCTGGAAGACCAGGCCTGGTTGGTTCGTCCACCGTGTGCTGGTGTTGGCGTCGGAGGAGACGCCCCAGGCGGTGACGTCACGGGCGGTGCAGGAGTACGCGTACGTTTCCTGCAACGACAACGACGCCGACTGCACGAGGAGCCCGGAGACCGAGCCCATGGCGAACGAGACGAATGACCGGGTTTTGGTTGATCCACCGTCGTAGGTGCCGGCCCGCAGTTCGGTGGAGCCGGACATGTCGCTGGAGACTCCGGACTGCACGTACGTGTCGAAGGTCGGGGCCAGTGATCCCGAGGCGTAGACCGGGTCGACGGTGATCGGGAAGACCCGGGCCGGGTCGGCCACCCAGTTCGGGTCCGGGGTCACCGTCAACGTCGCATTCCCGGGGTTGGCCTGGGTCACCGACAGGGTCACCGGGGCTTGCGAGGATGCGGTGCCTTTGGCGGTGCCTTCGGCGGCGTCCCAGGCCAGTGCCGGCGGGATCCGGGAGATCACACCGCCTTTGGCGTCGACGAACGAGACCGACCCGTCCTTCTCCGACCGGGCGGTCAGGCCCTTCGTCTTCACCGGGAAGGACCACGACAACCCACCCTCGGGCACCGCGTCCCGGGACTTCACGTCGAGGAACTGCTCGAACCCGGACCGGGTCGCGACCATCCGCACATCCACCCCAGGAGCCGCTTCACGGTACGTGGCGGTCGACCCGTCCAACGACGGGGCCGGCAACGTCCCCGCCCACCCCACCTTCACCTGCCGGGCAGCCCCGGCAGCGTCCGGCCCGGCTTCCACACTCCACACATCCGGGTTCTTCCCACCACCGGACAACACCAACCCATTCGGCTGGGCTTTCGGGCGGACCAGACCATCCGTACCCGACTTCGCCAAACTCAAATCGACAGTCACCCACGCGCCCTTGGCATTTTTGAACCGTTGCACCCCGGCATGCGCCTGTGTGGTGAGGGTTCCATCCGCATTCACATACGTCTGCGCTGTTTCCGTGCGTAAGCCTTCGACTTCGACCTGCTTGCCAGTGGCCCGCGCGGTCACACCCGCCGACACCAGATCCGGACGCACCAACGGCCCCTGATCCGCCACAGCAGGCTTCAGCGCCGTCACCGAGGCCGGGACCGCCTCCGCCGGAGAGGCCACGGACAACACCGAGGCCACCAACGTCGTGGCCAACACCCCGACCACCACACGCCGGCCCTGCGGCACCCACCGCGAAATAGTCGAAGAGACCGCAACCAGTGCGGCAGGCGTCGAACCACGACGACGAGTAGGCATACCCCGAACCCCCGAAGACAGCACCCCTCACACCAAGGTGCACTAATGAAGTGCCCGAACCCCACCACACCTTCACAATCACCCGCCACCACCTTCCCACCGCATTCACCCGAATGGTCCAAAACATAAGGGAACCCTGAGAAAATGCAGGGCAATCATGAGTGAATTCTGAGAAAATCCCACGCCAATGTTCACGAGCTAAAGGCATGTGAATCAGATGCCCACCGCCACCGCGACCGGGCCAGAACCTCGACGCCGTCAACGGCAAAGAGCCCCTATCCCCTGCTGCGGCAGATAGCTCATCGAAGCTCAGGTATCAGGCCAACTCAGCACACGGAACTAGACCTCACGGGTCGGTGCGACCGAGGTCCCCTCTTCCTTAAGAGCCACCCGCTGCTGCACCTCCAGAGCCCGCGCCCCGGTCGACACCACCCGGAACTCAACGCCCCACTGCAGGTCGTCCACCTGGAAAGCCAGAGTGACGGGCGTCCAGCCGTCGTCCGGGAAGTCGTCTGCAGTGAGCGTGCGGGCCAGCGCCAGGTCACCGGTCACAGACGTGATGTCGAGCTCCGCCAGTGCATCCGGCTCGCGTCCCCCAGACTCGGAGCTCTTACCTGGCGCACGCAACCACAGCGTGACCTCGTACGAACCTGGTGTGAGCGGCGCATACGGCCCGAAGAGCAGGTGGCCGGCGGTGCCGACCTCGGCCGAGACGTAGGGCACGCCGAGCTCGAACCGCTTCTCCCCCACCAGGTATCGCACCCGCTGCAGCCGCTCGGGCCAGGCGATGTCGAAGATCTCCGCATGCCGGCGCCGCAGCGCGCGCTCGTCGGGCGCCCGGTCGGCGCGGGTGGCCTCGAGCCACCAGACGAAGCAGTCCTGCGGACGGTCGATGCCCAGTACCGCTCGGCGGGTCACCTCTGCGGCGTCCGGCGGGTCGGTGTCGTCCCACCAGGGCAGCACCTCGCCGGTCTTGTCGTCGCGGCACAGCCACAGCCCCCGCACCGAGTTCACGTCGAAGCCGGCCAGCGTCACGAGGTCGATCGCCTCGTCCACCGTGAACTCGATGGTGTGCTCGGGCATGTTCCAGCACTGCGGGCTGGTGATGTCGCGGTTCGGCGAGTCGATCACCAGCTGCCCGCCCACCTCCAGCACCCGATGGCTTTCGAGCAGGAAGCCCGCGGCGTCGTCGCCGAAGAGATGCTCGAAGTTCTGGCCGGAGAAGATCAGTCCAATGGAGCCGTCGGGCACGCCCTCCATGTTCGACACCGACCGCTTCAGCCACTCCACGCCCTCCGGCAGCTCTGCCGGCTCGGCCAAGTACAGCTCCAGGCCGATATGCCGCTTGATCGGCCCGTAGCAGCGCGTGATCCACTCGAAGTAGAGCGTGCCGCTGGCGCCTGCGCTGAGCACGGTGCCGTCGGTGCGCGGCATCCGGCTCATCTCGATGCTGCGCAGCTCGTGCAACATCTCGTTGAAATCGCCGAAGCCCCGACTCCGCCGACCAGTCGCCGCCTCGGCACTGCCGGGTTCCGCAGTAGGCACCTGCGGCTGGGCGGGCGGGACGTTGACCCAGCCCCGAACGGCAGCCGCAGTCACCACCCGCTGTGCCGCTGGACGCACCACCGGCCCCAGCACCGGACGCGCCACCGGCCACACGGTGCGGTACGCGGCTCTGGCGGCGCTGCGGGCCAGGCGGCCGGGCAGATCGGAGGCTGAACTCATGGCGTGACCCTAGTACGAATGGTCCGCCCGATTAGTGAGCTACGCGGGGGTGTCCTGGCTTGTGCCAATTACGTCGCGTTGAAGTACTTGGCCTCCGGGTGATGGATCACCAGCGCATCGGTGGACTGCTCGGGATGCAGCTGCAATTCCTCCGACAGGCTGACGCCGATCCGTTCCGGTTCGAGCAGGCGCACCATGGTCGCCCGGTCCTCCAGGTCGGGGCAGGCGGGATAGCCGAACGAATACCGTGATCCGCGGTATTTCTGGTCGAGGATTCCCGGCAGCTCCGGAGCGTCCTCATCGGCGAAGCCCAATTCCGCCCGGACCCGGGCGTGCCACAGCTCGGCCAGCCCCTCCGTGAGTTGCACGGATAGCCCGTGCAACTCCAGATAGTCCCGATAGTTATTGCGCGAGAACAGCTCTGCGGTCACCTCCGAGACATGGTCGCCCATCGTCACCAACTGCAAAGGCAAGACGTCGGGCTGGCCGTCGGCCTCGAAGAGCTCCTTCGAGCGGATGAAGTCGGCCAGGCAGAGTCGTCGATCGCGACGTTGCCGAGGAAAGGTGAATCGAGCCACCTCGGGGCCGAACGTTGTGCTGCCGTCGGCGTTCTCGCTCGCGTCGAGGATCACGACAGTGCTGCCCTCGGAATAGCAGGGGAAATAGCCGTAGACGACAGCCGGGTTCATGATCTGCTCGGCGACGATGCGATCGAGCCACATCCGCAGCCGCGGCCGGCCCTCACTCTCGACCAACTCCTCATAGCCCGGCCCGTCGCCACCGCGAGTCGGCCGCAGACCCCATTGCCCGAGGAAGGTGGCCCGCTCGTCGAGATAGCCCGCGATCTCCTTCAGCGGAACGCCCTTGACCACCCGGGTACCCCAGAAGGGCGGCGTCGGGATCGTGTTGTCGGCCACCACGTTCGACCGGGAGTCGTCCACCGGGGCCTCTTCGGCGCCACGATCTACCTGCCGGACGCGGCGCGGTCGCAGCGGCGGCAACGCCTGGGCGATCTCGAGGTCGGGGTCGGCCTTGGCCTTGGCCACCGCGTCCATCAGCCGCAGGCCCTCGAAAGCGTCACGCGCGTAACGCACTTCGCCCTCGTAGAGTTCTGCCAGATCGTTCTCGACGTAGGCGCGGGTGAGCGCGGCGCCGCCGAGAATGATCGGCCACCGGGCCGCCAGGCCTCGGGTGTTGAGCTCTTCGAGGTTCTCCTTCATCACCACGGTCGACTTCACGAGCAGCCCGCTCATCCCGATGGCGTCGGCCCCCGATTGCTCGGCGGCGTGAATGATGTCGTTCACCGGCTGTTTGATGCCGAGGTTCACGACCTCGTACCCGTTGTTCGACAGGATGATGTCCACGAGGTTCTTGCCGATGTCGTGCACGTCGCCCTTCACGGTGGCCAGCACGATCTTGGCCTTCGCCCGTCGTCCCCCGCCCCCACCGGAGGCCACCGCGGCCGCCTCGATGTGCGGCTCCAGAAAGGCCACGGCCGCCTTCATCACCTCTGCCGACTGCAGCACGAACGGCAGCTGCATCTGGCCGGCCCCGAAACGCTCCCCCACCACCTTCATGCCGTCGAGCAGGTACTCGTTGACGATGTCGAGCGGCGGATAGCTCTCGAGCGCCTCGTCGAGATCTGCTTCGAGGCCTTGGCGTTCGCCGTCGATGATGCGCCGCGAAAGGCGTTCGGTGAGCGGCAGCCCCGCCAACTCGGCCGCCCGGGAAGCCTTGAGCGCCTTGGTGTCGACCCCCTCGAACAGGTCGAGCACTTTCTGCAGCGGGTCGTACACGAGGTTCCCGGCGTCGTCGTAGCCGCGGCGGTCGTAGACGAGGTCGTAGGCGGCCTGGCGCTGCTCGTCGGGAATCGACGCCGTGGGCATGATGCGCGCCGTATGCACGATGGCGGAGTCGAGCCCCGCCTCTACCGCCTCGTGCAGGAACACGGAATTGAGCACCACGCGCGCTGCCGGATTGAGCCCGAACGAAATGTTCGACACGCCGAGCGTGGTCTGCACGTCGGGATAGCGGCGCTTCAGTTCCCGGATGGCCTCGATGGTCTCCAGGCCGTCGCGTCGGGTCTCCTCCTGTCCGGTCGCGATGGGGAAGGTGAGGGTGTCGACGATGATGTCCTCTACCGCCATCCCCCACTCCTGCACGAGCGCGTCGATGGTGCGGGCAGCGATCGCCACCTTCTTCTCGGCGTTACGGGCCTGGCCCTGCTCGTCGATGCACATCACCACCACGGCCGCCCCGTGCTCACGCACGATCGGCATCGCCCTGGCGAAGCGGGAGGTGGGGCCGTCACCGTCCTCGAAGTTCACGGAGTTGACCACCGCGCGCCCGCCCACGAGTTCCAGCCCTGCCTCGATCACCTCGGGCTCGGTGGAGTCGAGCACCAGCGGCAGGGTGGACGCGGTCGCCAGCCGGCTCACGACCTCCCGGGCATCCGCCACCCCGTCGCGGCCCACATAGTCGATGCAGACGTCGAGCAGGTGGGCGCCGTCGCGGGTCTGGCCGCGCGCGATCTCGACGCACTTCTCCCAGTCCTGCGCCAGCATCGCATCGCGAAAGGCCTTGGAGCCGTTGGCGTTCGTGCGCTCACCGATCGAGAGATAGGACGCGTCCTGGCGGAACGGCACATGCTGGTAGAGGCTGGCCACCCCGCCCTCGTGGGTCGGCGTGCGGGTGCCCGGAACCAGCGAGGACGTGGCCGCGACCACCGCCGCGATGTGCTCGGCCGTGGTGCCGCAGCACCCACCCACCAAGCCCAGGCCGTAGTCGGTGACGAACGTGCGGTGCGCCTCGCCGAGCTGCGCGGCCGTCAACGGATAGTGCGCGCCGTGCTTCGTCAGCTGGGGCAGGCCTGCATTGGGCATACAGGTGACCGGAATGCGGGCGTGCCGCGACAGGTGCCGCAGGTGCTCGCTCATCTCGGTGGGCCCGGTGGCGCAGTTGAGGCCGATCGCGTCGATACCGAGCGCCTCCAGGGCGGTGAGGGCAGCGCCGATCTCGGTGCCGAGCAGCATGGTGCCCGTGGTCTCCACCGTGACGGAGACCAGCACGGGCACGTGAATTCCCGTGGTGGTCATCGCTCGCCGGGCGCCGATGATGGCTGACTTGGCCTGGAGCAGGTCTTGCACGGTCTCGATCAGAATCGCGTCTACCCCGCCCTCGAGGAGGCCCAGTGCCTGCTCGCGGTAGGCGTCGCGGAGCAGGGCGAACGGCGCGTGGCCGAGGGAGGGCAGCTTTGTGCCCGGGCCCACGGAGCCGAGCACGTAACGCTCTGGGCCGGGGGCGGCGTCTGCAGCGGCGCGCGCCAGCCGGGCACCCGCCAGGGCCAGCTCGGTGATCCGGTCTTGGATGCCGTATTCGGCGAGGTTGGCCCAGTTGGCGCCGAAGGTGTTGGTCTCCAGACAGTCGGCGCCGGCGGCGAGGTACGCCTCGTGGATCTCGGTGACCACGTCGGGGCGGGTCACATTGAGGATCTCGTTGCAGCCGTCGTGCCCCTGCATGTCATCGAGGGTCAGGTCGTACGACTGCAGCATGGTGCCCATCGCGCCGTCTGCCACGAGTGCTCGCTCCCCCGTGAGCGCACGTCGAAATCTGTCTGGCCGTCCGGTCATACCGCTCCTACCTCTGATTCTGCGGGATCCCTGAGTCTAGGCCGACGCCCGATCGGGCTACCCGGCGGCTCGATCCGGCGGCTGTGCGGAGTGCGTTGTCCACAATCCGGCGCCAGTGCGGGACCTGTCCGCACGCTTCGTGCTCAACGCTGCACTCCGCGGGAGCGCTGGCGCCGGATTCCGGACACGAAGCTGGTTGCTCTGCCGGACACCGACCCGGTTGCTCTGGCGAACGTGAGCCGGTGGGCTCCCGAAGAAGCGGGCTGCCGTGCAATAGGCTGGCGATCTGGCTCAAACGAGACGGATGTGCGTGAGGTGGAGGCGGGATGGCAGCGGGGCGACCCAAACTTCGACGCCCCATCGCGCTGGCGGCCTTCGAGGGTTGGAACGACGCGGGCGATGCGGCCACCGGTGTCATCGAGCACTTGCAGGATGTGTGGGACGCGCAGCCGCTGGTGGCGCTCGACCCGGAGGAGTACCACGACTTCCAGGTGACTCGTCCGCACGTGAGCCTGGGCGAAGACGGCACCCGGCGCACTACCTGGCCCACCACCCGGTTGACCTGGGCGAGCCCGCCCGGTTCAGAACACGACGTCATCCTCGTGCACGGCATCGAGCCGTCGATGCGGTGGCGCCGCTACACCGACGAGGTGCTCGGCTACCTCAACGAGTACGAGGTCGAGACCCTCATCACTCTCGGCGCCCTGCTCGCCGACGTTCCGCATACCCGGCCCATCCCCGTCACGACCACCTCCGACGACCCCGTCCTGCTCGAACGGCTGGCGTTGCAGAAGTCCACCTACGAGGGGCCGACAGGCATCGTCAGCGTGCTGGGCGAGGTGGCCAGCCGCCGCGGGTTGCCCGTGCTGTCGCTGTGGGCAGCGGTGCCGCACTACGTGGGCCAGCCCCCGTCGCCGAAAGCGTTGCTGGCGTTGCTGTCTCGGGTCGAAGAGCTGATCGACGTGCCGCTTCCCCAGGGTGATCTCGCTGAAGAAGCGCAGGCCTGGGAGCACGGGGTGGACGAGCTCGCGGGCCAGGACGAGGAGATTGCGGAGTACGTCAAGCAGCTCGAAGAGGCCAAAGACACCGCCGATCTGCCCGAAGCCTCGGGCGAGGCCATTGCGCGGGAGTTCGAACGCTACCTGCGTCGCCGCGGCGACGAGGGCGACAACCCGAAGGGGTAAGGGCCGCCTTGCGCCGCCGAACCGTCACATTGTTCCGCGGGTCGTCACCAACGTGGTGACAGCCGGGCGAAGAACGTAACAGTTCGACAACGCAGATGTCTGGATTGTGAGACAGAATGCTGAGATGCCCAAGATCCAGGCACCGACGGTCCGGGAGCATCGCGAGCAGATCCGCGCCCGCCTGATCGACGCGGCCGAGGAGATCCTGCGCACCGACGGCGAGTTGACCGCAGCAGCGGTGAGTGAACGCGCAGGTATCGCCCGCAACAGCATCTACCGGTACGTGGAGTCGGTGGACGACCTGCAGGGTCTGGTGCTGGCCCGGCACCTGCCCGGCTGGCTGGCCGGCGTGCGAGCCGCCCTCGTGGGGATGCACGAGCCGCGCGAGCGCGTGCTCACCTGGTGTGCCGCCAATCTCGATCAGGCGGCCGAGTCGGGGCACGGATGGCTGATGGGGCTGAGGCAGGGCGCCACGGGGCAGACTGAAAGTGCCCTCGACACGGCTCATGGCGATCTCGCCGGCATGCTTCGCGACGCGTGGGCCGAGCTAGCCGGCCCGGAGGCTGACTTCTACACCCAGCTCAGTCAGGCGATGCTTCGCGTGGGTTTCGCGGCGGTCGACGCGGGCGAGCCCGTCTCCACTGTGCGGGCGCGCACGGTCAGTGCGGTGGCCGCGGTGGTAGACGATGTGCGCAACGGGACCGACCCCATCGGACGTCGCTAGCCCGCATTGGAAGGACTTTTGGGTCCAAAGGCACAAGAACCTTCCATGCACGCCACTAGAAGCGCACACCCAGCAGCGAGTTCACCGCCCTCGACAACACGCCCGGAGCTCCGGTGACGAAGTCACTACCGTCGCCGTGGAGGCTGTGGCCGGCCCAATCGTCGACAGCCGCAAGCGCGGCCGGGGCGTTCAGGTCGTCGGCCAGCCCCGCCCGGATGGCAGCCACCGTGTCCGTGGCGTCGGGGCCACCTTCGCGTGACATCGCGGCGCGCCACAGCTCCAGGCGCTCGGTGGCCTCGGCGAGCAGCTCGGGCGTCCACATCCAGTCGCTGCGGTAATGCTGACCCAGCAGCACGAGCCGAATCGCCATCGGGTCGACGCCCTCGGCCCGCAGCACCGACACCTTGACCAGGTTGCCCCGCGACTTGCTCATCTTGGCGCCGTCGAGACCCACCATGCCCGCGTGGGCATATCCGCGGGCGTAGGGCGGCCCGACGAGCACGTTTGAGTGTGAGACGCCCATCTCATGATGCGGGAAGACCAGGTCGCTGCCGCCGGCGTTGACGTCGAACGGACGCCCTAGATGTGCCAGCGCGATGGCGACGCATTCGATGTGCCAACCCGGCCGTCCCGGGCCGAAATCGCCACCGTCCCAGGAAGGTTCGCCCGGACGCACGGCCCGCCAAAGCAGCGGGTCGAGCGGGTCGCGCTTGCCGAGCCGTTCTGGATCGCCGCCGCGTTCGCCGAAGAGCGGGAGCATCTCCTCGCGACTCAGGTGCGACAGCGACCCGAAGCAGGGATCGGACGAGACGTCGAAGTACACGTCGACCGCCCCGGGCTGCACGCCCGGCTCCTGCACCGGCAGCCGGTAGGCCGCGCCCTTGGCCTCCAGTTCGTGGGATGCGGCCACGACCAGCGGAATCGTCTCTACCGCACCGAGATACACCTCGGGCGCCAGCACCCCGAGCGCGGTCATGTCTTCGCCGAACAGCGCGATCTCCGACGCCGCGAGGTCACGCCAGTCGACGCCGGTGGCCTCGGCCCGTTCGAGCAGCGGATCGTCGATGTCGGTGATGTTCTGCACATAGGTCACGTCGAAGCCCGCATCGCGCCAGGCGCGGTTGAGCAGGTCGAAGGCGACATAGGTGGCGGCGTGCCCCATGTGGGTGGCGTCGTAGGGCGTGATGCCGCAGACGTACAGCCCGGCGGCCGGCCCCTCGGCGCTCGGCTTGAGTGTTCCGGTAGCGGTGTCGTAAAGCCGCACGACCCGCGAGGTGCCGGGGACAGAGGGCAGCTGCGGGTTCGGCCAGGCGATCACCGGGACACCTTACTTGGCGTCGCCCGCCCAACGTGCCGCGCCATCCTTACGGCGCGCCAGCACATAGCCACTGCGTGTCGCTTCTTGGATCGGGCGCCTGACAGCGTTGTCGACCACGCCTCGGCCTGGTCAGCCATTCCGCCCAGAAGCCCGACCCTGGTGGGTGGGGTTTGAGGCGCTATGTCAATGCCCCACGTGGCGGGGCATTGTCATAGCGTCGAAAACCCACCCGCTATTGCCGCGGTGGGGCCAGCCTGGCCGACGACCTCGAAAAGAACGGTTGACATAGCGTCGAAAACCCATCCGCTAGTGCCGCCCCCTGGATCGGGCGCCTGACCGCGTTGTCGGCCGCGCCCGAGCACCTCCGTTACGCGGGCGCACCTCCGCCTGGTCAGCCATCCCGCCCACGACCGACACTGAGGCCCTATTTCCTGGCGCGCCCTCAGAAAGCCGGCCAGGGAATCGCCGGCCCGTACCCGTGCGGAGCGGGGAAGCACCCGGCCTCCAGAAGTGACTCGGCCCGGTCGGCGAGAGCGGCCAGCTCGTCGTCCGCGAGCAGGGGCGCAAGGTCGGCGTACAGGCTGCCAGTGCAGGCGAGGTCGTCGCGCACCGCGCGAACCGCCTGCAGGCACCGCTCCGGCAGCGGCTCGCCCACCCAACCCCACAGGACGGTTCTCAGCTTGGGCTCGGTGTTGAAGGTCAGCCCGTGGTCGACGCCGGCGAGCCGGCCGTCGCCGCGATCGATGATGTGCCCGCCCTTGCGGTCGGCGTTGTTGGCCAGTGCGTCAAGCACCGCCATCGCCTGCAGCCGGGGGTCGTCGGCGTGGCACAGTGCCACCGACGAGTTGCCGTCCCGCGCGCGAATGATCCGCCGCCAGCCCTTGGGCACTTTGTTGAGGGGGCAGACGTCGACCACTCCGGCGCCCGGTTCCGGTTGTGCCGCACCGGGTCTGGGGCCGACCCACAGTTGAAGACTGCCCGGCCCGAACGGGGCGTCGCGCCGCAGGATGGTGGGCGGCACCACGTCGAGGCCGGTGAACCTGGCCAGCACGTAGGTGGCCACCTCGCGTTTGTGCAGGGTGTGCCGGGTGAAGTCCCACAGTGGCTGCTCGCCCGAGACAGGCTTGTAGATCGCCGCCCCCACGTCGGCGCCGCCGAGACTGAGGGTGGTGTACAGCGTGGCGTTGGAGGCGTCGGTCATGGCGCCGACCACCGTCAACTCTGCGTTCCGGAGCGCGTGCAGGGCCTGCTCGTCCGTGCTACGGGCATCGTCGGGCGCCACCTGCGGCGCAGAGTCAGCGTCGGTAGCCATTCGCCCTCGGGCAGATGTGTCCCTCCGGATCGAGCGGCTCCGCACACAGCGGGCACGGCGGGCGACCCGCGTTCACGAGGGCGAGGGCACGCTTGGCGAAGGCCCGGGCGGCCCCGGCGGTGACGGCCACCCGCAGCACCTGGCGATCGCCGCCGGTGCCGCTGGGCTCGTCCTCGTCGTCGTCGGAGGTGTCGTCGTCCGGGCGTACCTCGAAACACTCGATGACCACGCGCTCACGGTCGACGTCCCACACCAGGCTCATCGTGCCCACCCGGAACTCTTCCTCGATGGGCGTGTCAAGTGGCGCCAGGTCGTCGAGAGCGTCCGAGGCGATGGCGGGCGCGGTGCCACCCGAGCGGCGCAGCACCTCATCGAGCAGCTCCTCGACGCGTTCGGCCAGCGCCAGGACCTGCTGCTTCTCCAGCACCACCGAAGTCAGCGAACTGCTCGCACCCCCGGCCGGCACACCGCGTGCCTGCAGGAAGAAGGTGCGACTGCCCGGCTGGCCCACCGTGCCGGCGACGAAGCGGGTGGGCGGGTCGTACTCCAGAATGCGTCCGGCCATGCAACGACCCTACCCAGCCCCACCGCCGACAACCGCGTCGGACGATGGTTTGCGACGCTTTCGGGTGGAGGGCACCAGCGAGTGCAGCCCGGCGCCGTTGCCGTTGGTCGAGAGCACGAAGGGACGCAGGTCGGTGTAGCGCACCACGGAGACCGAGCAGGGGTCGACGACGATGCGCTGGAAGGAGTCCAGGTGCATCGCCAGAGCGTCGGCGAGGATCGACTTGATGACGTCGCCATGACTGACCGCAACCCAGATCGCGTTGGGGCCGTACGCGGCAGCCACCTGCCGATCGTGCTCGCGAATGGCTGACAGGGCGCGGGCCTGGACGCCGGAGAGCGTCTCTCCCCCGGGAAAGATCGCCCCGCTGGGGTGGCCCTGGACGACTTTCCACATCGGCTCTTTCGTGAGCTCGGAGATCTTGCGGTTGGTCCAGGATCCGTAGTCGCATTCGAGCAGGCGATCGTCGAGCGTCACCGGAGGACGCGGAACCCGACTGGTCCCGCCCCGCTCACTCAGTGGCGTGGCAGTGGCCACGGTGCGCTCCAGCGGGCTGCTCACGACCTTGCGCAGTGGCAACTCCGCCAGCCTCTCGGCCAGTTCGTCGGCCTGTTTCTCTCCGTATTCGTCGAGGACGACTCCGGGTGTTCGTCCGGCTAGGAGACCTCCAGTATTGGCGGTGGTGCGGCCGTGACGAACGAGCAGCAGAGTGGGCACGAGTTTCAGGGTACGGGCCGGTCGTGGGCCGTTCCTCCGGGCGGTTGCGTACGACGTGGACGCGACGTAGAACGCTGAGAACGCGCTGAGAGAGAGCGCGAGGAAGCTGCTGAATTCATAGGGAATCCAGTGGGACACTGAGCCGTGATCATCGACGTGGCCACCTACGTCAAAGGTGAGCGACAGGCGTGCACTGACTATGCGTGGGCTCTGGCCCAACGCCGGGCAGAAGACGAGGGCTTTCTCTGGATCGGCATGAAAGAGCCCACGCACACGGAGTTCGTGATGGTCGCCCAAGAATTGGGCCTGCACGCGCTGGCCGTCGAAGACGCGGTGACCGGCCACCAGCGACCGAAACTCGAGACGTACCAGCATTCCACGTTCGCGGTTGTGAAAACCCTGAAATACGTGGAGAACACGTCTGACATCGAGACCGGCGAGATCATGGTCTTTCTCGGCGACCGCTTCGTGGTGACCGTGCGGCGCGGTGACGGCATGCCGTTGTGGAAGGTGCGCCAGCAGCTGGAGAGCACGCCCGAGGTACTCGCCAAAGGCCCCTCCGTGGTGCTGTACGCGGTGCTCGATGCCGTGGTGGATTCGTACCTGGCCATCGAGACCGAACTGCAGATCGACCTCGATCGCATCGAGACCCAGGTGTTTGCCGGTTCGCGCGAGTCGGACGTGGCCGTGATCTACGCCCTCAAACGCGAAGTGCTGGAGTTCCGTCGTGCCGCCACTCCCCTGGCCGAGCCGGTACGGCGGTTGGCGCACGGCGCGGTGCCCTATGTGGCGGGCGAGACCCAGCCCTACTTCCGCGACGTGAGCGATCACCTCCTGCAGGTGACTGAGATGGTGGAAAGCCAGGACAGGCTGCTCTCCGACGTACTCAGCGCGCATCTGGCCATCGTCGGCGTGCAACAGAACACCGACATGCGCAAGATCTCAGCGTGGGTGGCGATCGCGGCCTTTCCGACGATGGTGGCCGGCATCTACGGCATGAACTTCGACAACATGCCGGAACTGCATGTGGAGTTCGGGTATTACGGCGCTCTCAGTGTCATGGTGTTGGCCTCGATCCTGCTATACCGCTGGTTCAAACGCTCGGGCTGGCTGTAACCGTCAGCTGCCCGAGCCCGGCATTGTCGGAGAGAGCACTCCCGTGAGCATCAACACCACCAGGGCAACGGCCAGCACCACCCGGTAGATGACGAATGGCCGGAAACTGTGCGTGGAGATGTAGCGCAGCAGCCAGGCGATGACCGCATAGCCCACGACGAAGGCGATAAGCGTCGCAGCGGCGATGGGGCCCCAGGCCGGCGCTACCGGGTCTTTGGCGATGTCCAGGAGCTTGAACAGCCCGGAGCCGAGCACGGCGGGAATCGCGAGCAAGAACGAATACCGTGCCGCGGCCTCTCGGGTGTAGCCCATCGCCAGGCCGGCCGTGATGGTGCCGCCTGAGCGGGACACACCCGGAATCAGGGCACAGGCCTGAGCCAGCCCGTAGTAGATGCCGTCGCGCCAGGTGAGCTGGTCGAGGTGTTTGCGATGCCGCGCATTGGCGTCGAACCACCCCATGACGAGCCCCACTCCCCCGAGCATCGCCGCGGTGATCCAGAGGTTCCGCAAGGTGGAGTCGATGGCGTCCTGGAAGAGCAGGCCGAGCAGCACGATCGGGATGGAGCCGATGATGACGAGCCATCCCATCCGGGCGTCGGGGTCGTTCCGGGGCAGTCTGCCCACCAGCGCCAAGGCCCACGCCCGAACGATCCGGACGATGTCACGCCAGAAATAGATGACCACCGCGGTCTCGGTGCCCAACTGGGTGACGGCGGTGAAGGCTGCGCCGGGATCGCTGCCGCCGAAGAGCTTGCCCGCAATGAACACATGCGCGCTGGAGGAGACCGGCAGGAACTCCGTGAGGCCCTGCACCAGACCCAGGACGATGGCTTCGAGCCAACCCATGAATGCGAACTCCGTTACTTCGTCAGGACGCCGGAGCCGCGGGCGGCATCGGCAACTGTGGACAGAACCTGCGCGCGTCCGGCGGCATCGGCGGCAAACGGGCTGACGGCCAGCGTGCTAACCCCGGCTTCGGCAAAACCTTTGAGTCGTGAGGCGATTCGGGCCACCGGTCCGAGCAGTGCGGTGGCGTCGATGAGATCGAACGGCACCGCCTGGGCCGCCTCGCGATGGCTGCCCGAGAGGAAGAGGTCTTGGACCGTATCGGCTTCGGCGCCAAAGCCCAGTCTGGTGGCGGTGGCGTGGTAGAAGTTCTTGTCGCGGCTACCCATTCCGCCGATGTACAACGCGTAGTAGCCGCGCACCAGGTCGGCCGCCGCCTGCGGATCGTCGTGCACGGCGGTGGGCACCGACACGCAGACGTCGAAGCCCGTCAAGGGATCGGGACCGTCATGACCGGCCCTCCTGCGGCCGGCAATCAGGTGATCCAGCGACGCGGCTGGTTGCGACGCAGCGAAGAAGATGCCCAGCCACCCGTCGGCGATCTCGCCGGCAAGCTGCAGATTGCGCGGGCCCACTGCTGCCAGATAGATCGGCAGATGCTGTTGCAGGGGGCTGATCGTGAGCCGCAGAGCCTTTCCCGGCCCGTCGGGAAGGGGCAGCGTCAGGTGTTTTCCTGAGTAGGCGACCCGTTGGCCGGCCAGCGCCAGGCGCACCACGTCGACGTATTCACGGGTACGTTCCAAAGGCGCGTCGAACCGTACCCCGTGCCAGCCTTCGGAGACTTGTGGACCGCTGACCCCGAGGCCGAGGTGGAAGCGTCCGCCGGAGATCTCGTCGAGGGTGGCCGCCGTCATGGCGGTCATCGCTGCCGACCGTGCGGGCAGCTGAAAGACCGCCGAGCCCAGTCCGATCCGGGTCGTCGAGACCGCCAGGGCCCCCAGCACCGTGGCGGCGTCAGAGCCGTATGCCTCCGCCACCCAGCACACCGCGTAGTCAAGGTCTTCGGCCTGTCGTACGAGGGCACGGTGAAGGTCGAAGGTCTCGCCTCGACTCCGGTACCCCAGGTTGAGTCCCAGGCGCATGCCGTCATCGTAGCGAGGACTGTTGAGGCATTTCTGACGTTTCCGCGTGCCGTGCGTCTCGTTGGGGGTGGCCTGTCGGACATGCCCCTAGGGTTGGCCACATGGAGGAGCGGCGGGTCGGCATCAGCGGGCTTCGAGTGTCCGCGGTGGGGCTGGGCACCATGATGTGGGGTCGCGACACCGATGAACACGAGGCGCGTGAGCAGCTGGGCCTCTATCTCGACGCGGGCGGTCGCTACCTCGACACGGCATCGAGCTTCGGCGCCGGGGCCAGTGAGGAACTGATCGGCAAGCTGCTGGCCGAGGTGGTCGACCGGCGTGAGCTCGTGCTCGTCACGAAGGCTGGCGTGCGCCGAGGCGTCGGTCAGCCGGTGATCGACGTCTCACGGCGGGCCCTGCTGGCGGACCTCGAACAGTCGTTGATCCGGCTGGGCACCGACCATGTCGACCTGTTCTGCGTGCACGCCTGGGATGACGCGGTGCCCCTGCCCGAGGTGCTCGGCACCCTGGAGTACATCGTGCGCACCGGCCGAGCCCGGTATGTGGGGGTGGCCGGCTTCTCCGGGTGGCAGCTGGCCCGCACCGCCACCCTGGCAGAGACCTCCGAGGCGCCGATCGTGGCTGCGCAGCAGGAGTTCTCGTTACTCAGGCGCACGATCGAAGGCGACGTGATGGAGGCGGCCGCTGCCGTGGGAGCCGGGGTGATCGGCTGGTCGGGGCTGGGTCGCGGAGTGCTGACCGGCAAGTATCGGCACGGCACTCCCCCGGACTCCCGGGCCGCTTCAGATCACTTCGCCGGCTACATTCGGCCCTACCTGAGCGGACGCTGCGCGCAGATCGTGGAAGCCGTCAACACCGCCGCCAAGGGTCTCGACGCCGCCCCGGCCGAGGTGGCGCTGGCCTGGGCGCGGGACGCGCCCCAGGTGGCCAGCGTGGTGGTCGGAGCCCGTACTGCCGCTCAATTGCAGATCGTTCTGGGTTCGGACGACCTCGTGCTGCCGCCGGCGATCCGGCAAGCGCTGGACGACGTGTCCGCACCCGCTTGAGGTCTCCCGTCCGACTGGATTCACTGCAATGCCGTTCGGTTGGTCGTCTGGTGTGGGTGTCGAGGTCTGTCCAGCTAGCCCAGTGACAGATGGGGCCAGCCCGCCGACGGGGCTCCGGCAGGTCAGCGACAGATGGCGAGTTCAGCGACGCGTGGGCAGCCCAGGGGTGGAGGGGCGGGACCGGGCGACAGGCGGGCCGAGTCATGGGACAGGTGGACGGATCCGGGGCGGTAGGCGGGTGGAGCCGGCGGTGGGAAGCCGCAGTCTGCCCGGGTCTTCCGCAAAGGGAGGTTTCGACAGTCGCGGGGCAGGGGCTTTTCCTGCGCTACGACGATGCCCCGCCCGGCGGGGCATCGCCATAGCGCCAGAAACCGACCCCATTCACAGCCCCCGGAAACCGGACTCGACCCCGCACGGTCCAGAGTCGCTGGGTGGTGCCGTTCGCGGTGTATTCGCCGCGGTTGGCACCCGGTTGAGTGTCGGAGCTGGGGTTGGGGTCGTTGAGTGGTGCCGTCCGCGGGGTATTCGCCGCGGTTGGCATCCGGTTGAGTGTCGGGGCTGGGGTTGGGTCGTTGAGTGGTGCCGTTCGCGGTGTAGGCACCGCGTCAGGCGTCTTACGTGGAAGATCGAATCAGACGTCCGGAAAGACTGTGATTCACCCACAAGGGCTGCGCCTTCCTCGTCAGACGCAACCCCGAACGCCGGGTTGACACCCACCCCCGAACCGACTGAGCGACCCACCTGAGCGAGCCGGGTGAGGCATGCCAGCCGGGCAGCCAATCCTCTCGCGAGCCTGCCGGTTTTGCGAGGCCCACTCGCGCCTCAGGCGCGCTCGTGGCCCAGGTTGTCTTCAAGTTCGACGTCGACGTGGTCGTCGAAGTCGTTGCCCGTGAGGTCGTCGGGATCCAGATCCTCTTCGTCGGGTTCGTCGTCAAGGTCGTCGTCATCGTCGTCGTCTTCGTCGTACAACTCGAACGGCGTGGTCTCGCCGTAGGCGTCGAAGAGTGCCTCGTCATAGGTGTCGAAAGCGTCGGCCAGGGTGTCGTAGGCGCGGGAGACGGCAGGGTCGTCGTTACCGCGCCGTTGCTGGGCCGCAGACAGGTGTGCTTCCAGCGCAGCCACCAGTCGATCGAGCGCGGCGCGCGGGTCTGTGGTCATGACCCGACCGTATCCTGTGTGGGGGCACAATGTCAGTGATGCCAACACAGTTCACACACTCCCGGCCTCGGCCGACGGGCCCCGACTACGAGTATCGGGTGCTCACCCTGCCGCGTTCCACTTCGCGCTCCGCCGCGTCCCAGTTGCTCACCGAGGAGGCCGAGTACGGCCGATGGGAGCTGGCCAGGGTCGTCGTCTATGTCGGTGGCGCGCGCAAGGTCTGGCTGCGCCGCAGGATCATGCGGGTGCGGCGCACGAGTTGAGCGGGCCAGCGGCCCGCATCAGGTGCCACCCCGCGTCCTTGTCGCCGGATGAGCCTGCGCCGACCGGATCTGCAGGGTCGAGTCCCTGAACAGCAGGTGCGCAAGAAGGCTGCCGGGCGGCGGGGACGCCACCCGCGGTCGAGTCCCTGAACAGCACGTGGGCAAGCTGCCCGACGCCTGGGCCGTGACCGACCCCAGGCGCGTTCCGGAACTGCGGCTGCTCAGCCGGGTTCGACGGTGCCCTGGTGGAAGAGCTGCTGCCAGCGTCCGTGCTCGCGTGTCCAGAGGGACGACCGCAGCGAAGACCCCCGCACGGGTGACGACGCCCGCCACAGCAGCATCAGCACGTCCGGGGCCGGCCGGCTGACCTCGATCACCTCCAAGGTCGCCGCCGCTGGTGCCAGGCCCTTCAGCACCTCCGCGCGTGACACCAGCCGCCCGGAGGCGCCGATCTCGCGCCAAGCCGGATGCAAGAGCCGGTCGAGGGCCTCCGGGTCGCGGCGCGTCTGTTCGCTCAGCAGTTGGCATTCAAGCTCGATGACCTCGGCCGCGTCCTGCTCGGGAGTGTCCTGCTCGGGCGGGTGTTGGAGCGCGCCGGAGGACTCCGTTTCGCGCCGGGTCCCGGTGAAGCCCGGGCCAGGATCCGGCGCGATGCCGCTGGCCCACGACGCCGCCGCGGCGTTGGCCAGCCTGTCCGCGGCCTCGTTGAGCGGGTGGCCCGAGTGCCCCTTCACCCATTCGAACCGCACCTCGCGCTTACCGCTGCGGCGACCGGACATGGCCTGGTCGAGCGCCTTCATGATCTCGAGGTTGAGGACGGGCTTGCCGTCCTTCTTCGTCCAGCCCTTGGCCTTCCAGCCCGGCATCCATTTCATGATGGAGTCGATCGTGTACTTGGAGTCGCAGTAGATCAGCAGATCGTCATCGAGATCCGCAGTCTGCTGGAGCAACTCCAGGACCGCCGTCAGCTCGCCCATGTTGTTCGTGCCGCGAGGCCAGCCGCCGGCGTCCCAGGTGTCCTCGTCCACGTACCAGGCCCATCCGGCCGGGCCGGGGTTGCCGAGTGCCGAACCGTCCGCTGCCGCTATGACTGTCACGCAGAGCAGGCTGCCAGACCGGCGCGTCGATGCAAGGTCGGACGCGGCGCCGAAGCAAGAATTCCCCGAACGGCTTAGGGCTAGCCCTTAGCAGTTTCTCAGCAGGCGGCCCAGCACTCGGGTGCCGAAGCGGAGCGCGTCGAGCGGCACCCGTTCGTCCACTCCGTGGAACATGCCCGAGAAGTCGAGGTCGGCGGGGAGCCGAAGCGGCACGAAGCCGTAGCCGTTGATGCCGAGCAGGCTGAGCGACTTGTTGTCCGTCCCGCCCGAGAGGCAGTACGGCAACACGCGTGCCTCGGGGTCTTCGGCCAGCAGGGCGCTGATCATCGAGTCGCGCAACGGCACGTCGAGCGGCGCGTCGAGCGCGACGTCCCGAACGAGGGTCTCGACCTCAACGTGCTCACCAGCGAGCTCGATGATGGTGGCCATCAACTCGTCCTCGCGGCCGGCGAGGAAGCGGCAGTCGATGAGCGCGCTGGCGCTGCCGGGAATGACGTTCTGCTTGTAGCCCGCCTGCAAGACGGTGGGGTTGGCAGTGTTCTGCAGCGTCGCCCCGACCCATCGGGCCGTGGTGCCGAGTTGCTCGAGCAGCTCCGACGGATCGTCGCGGTCGAAGGCCACTCCGGTGAGTTCGCTGATGCCGTCGAGGAACTCGCCCACCGCCGGAGTGATCTCCAACGGCCAGCGGTGGCTGCCGATCCGGGCGACGGCTTCACACAGGTGGGTGACGGCGTTGTCGGTGGCAACCTGGCTGCCGTGCCCGGCGCGGCCGTGGGCTACCAGCCGCAGCCACCTGATGCCCTTCTCTGCCACCTGCAGGAGGTAGCAGCGCTGGCCGCCCACCTCGATCGAGAAGCCGCCCACCTCGCTGATCGCTTCGGTGGCGCCGGCGAACAGGTCTGGACGGTGGTCGACGACCCAGTGCGCGCCCTTGACCCCACCGGCCTCCTCGTCGGCGAAGAAGGCCACGACGACGTCGCGCGCGGGCTTGGCTCCGGTGCGGGCCAGCTCGCGGATGGTGGCCAGCATCATCGCGTCCATGTCTTTCATGTCCACCGCGCCGCGGCCCCACAGGCAGCCGTCGCGGATCTCGCCAGCGAACGGGTCGACCTGCCAGTCGGCGGCCTGGGCTGGCACCACGTCGAGGTGGCCGTGCAGCACCAGCGCGGGCCTGGTGGAGTCTTCGCCCTCGAGCCGGAAGACCACGCTCGAACGGTTCCTCTCCGACTCCAGCAGCTCGGCCTCGATGCCCACCTCGTCGAGCAGCCCCAGCACGTGTTCGGCGGCCCGCCGCTCCCCCGGGCCGGAGCCGTCGCCGTAGTTGGAGGAGTCGATGCGGATCAGGTCGCGGCACAGCTCGACCACCTCGTCGGTGGCCGAGGGATGCGTGCTCAGCTGGTTCGACGAGGCTGTGCTCATGACGTTCCTCCCGGAGGTTGTCGGCTGCTGCGACGTTATCCGCTGTGTAGCAACGTCGCCGCCCTCAGGCCCGGCTGGAAGCCGGTCACAGGCGTGCTAATCTAATCGCCGCGCTGCCGAGATGGTTGCGCTTGTCCGAGTGGCGGAATGGCAGACGCGCTAGCTTGAGGTGCTAGTGCCCTTTATCGGGCGTGGGGGTTCAAGTCCCCCCTCGGACACTTACAGAGGCCCTGGATTCCGGGGCCTCTCGTCGTATCCAGGGATTGAAGTGTCCATCGGTGGCGCGCAACCTCCCCCTGTTGAGGAATAGGGCTCCGACCTGCCGCTGAGCGAGGCATCCGGCTCGTGCCGGTTGGTTGCGAGCAGCCCTGCCTGTTCGCCGGCGGGATCGTGATCGCGAGTCGGGTCCGGCGGATTACGGTAGTGAGCTGTGTTGAGCGTGCAGGGGCTTTGTAAGACGTTTCCGGCGACCCATCGGGGTGCGTCTGTGACGGTTGCCGTCGATGGAGTCGATCTTGTTGTGCCCTCTGGCGCGTTTGCGAGCGTGTTAGGTCCTTCTGGGTCGGGCAAGACGACGTTGTTGCGCTGCGTTGCAGGGTTCGAGCGTCCTGATGCTGGGGTGATCACGCTGCGCGACCGGGAGCTCGTCTCACCCACCGCCTTTGTCCGAGCGTATGAGCGGGGGGTCGGGATCGTGCCACAGGAGGGGGCGCTGTTTCCGCACCTGACGGTCTGGCAGAACATCGGTTTCGGCCTGGTCGGAAGGTCACGTCGTGCCCGGCGTGATCGCGTGAAATCGCTGCTGGACCTGGTGGGCCTGGCCGGGTTGGGCGAGCGGCGACCCGACCAGCTGTCCGGCGGCCAGCAGCAGCGGGTTGCCCTGGCGCGGGCGCTGGCTCCTGAGCCGGCGCTGATTTTGTTGGACGAACCGTTCTCTGCGCTGGACGCGCAACTGCGGGCCGAACTGCGGGAGGAGGTCCGTGATCTGTTGCGCAGTCTTGGGTCGACGACCTTGCTGGTGACGCATGATCAGGCTGAGGCGATGTCGTTGGCGGATCATCTCGTTGTCATGCGTGGCGGTCGGGTGGTCGCGGCGGGCGATCCACGCGCGGTGTACGACCGTCCCGCTGACGCCGAGTTGGGCCGTTTCCTTGGGGAGGCTTTGGTCATGCCGGGCCACATCATCCGCGGCCGGGACGGCGTGCGGGTGATGTGCGCGTTGGGCCGCCTGGAGGTCGGACACTGGCACGGCGATGAGGGCGATTGCGAGGTGCTGATCCGTCCGGAACAGATCAGCGTGGGGCCAGCAGACGATGCTGCGGTGCTGGGCATTGTCCGGTCTCAGTCGTACTTCGGGCACGACGCGTTGATGCGCCTCGGTGTGCCGGGTCTGACGCAGCCGATCTCGGTGCGGATCCCCGGTGGCACGGTCTACCGCGTCGGAGACCACGCGGCGCTCGAGGTCACCCAAGCCGTCTCGACCTACCCTGTGTCCGCCCAATCAGGCAGTGTTTGTTAGGTATACCTAACCTAACCTGTTAGGGTGCTGCCGTTCACGGCATCCTCTCAGGAAGGTTCGTACTATGAGGTTCCGATACCCCTGGCGAGCAGCGCCTGCCGTCATCGCACTTGGATTGGCTACAACGCTGGTTGCGTGTGGCAGTTCAGGTGGTGGCGATGACGCCGGATCCAGCCCGAGCGGATCGGCCGGATCGGGCTCTGACACCACTCTGACGGTCTACACCGACCAGCACGCCGACCTGATCAAGGGTCTGACCGACGAATACGCGAAGGAGACCGGGGTCAAGTTCAACATTCAGAACGACGCCACGGTCGGCCAGATCAAGACTGAGGGCGGCGCAAGCAAGGCCGACGTCTTCCTGTCCGAAGACCCCACTCCCGTCGCCGAACTCGGCGCCGACGGGCTGCTGAGTCCTGTCAATCAGTCGACGTTGGACTCGGTGCGCCCCAACCTCAGCTCGCCCAAGGGGCTGTGGGTAGCCTACGCGGCGCGAAGCCGCGTCCTGTACTACAACCCGACTCTGATCTCGGAAGACCAGCTTCCGACGAAGCTGGCCGATATCACCCAGCCGCAGTACAAGGGCAAGTTCGCCTGGGCTCCTTCCGGAGCCTTCGTTGCCACGACGCAGTACCTGATCTCCACCCAGGGCGAGGACGCAACCAAGACGTTCCTGGAAGGCATCAAGGCCAACGGTGTCAACGAACAGAAGAACGGCAACGTCCGTGACACGGTGGAGGCAGGCAAGCACGCGATGGGCCTGTCCAACCACTACTACTGGTGGGTGCTGGCCAGCGAGAAGGGCGGTCCGGACAAGCTGACGAGCAAGATTCACCACTTCCCCACCGAAGACCCGGGCAACCTGATCCTGTCCTCCGGCGCGGCCGTGCTGAAGTCAAGCAAGAACGCCGAACAGGCGCAGAAGTTCCTCGCCTGGATGACCGCCAAGGACGGCGGGCAGAAGCTGATCGCCACCGCTCCCGCGAACGTGTCTGAGGCGCAGTACCCCGTTGCGCCCGGGCTGGCCAGTTCGATCTCCGGTGATCTCGGCGAGATCAAGTCCCCGTCATTCGACATGGACAAGCTCGCCAAGACCGAGCAAGCCGAAGACCTTCTCAAGCAGCTCGGGATGTCCAGCGGATGATCTTGCGCGGCCACCTGGCCGGACGGACGGTGACCGTGCTGTGCGCGGTCACCGTCGCCGTTTTCTCGTTTGTTCCAATCGTCTACCTGTTCGTCAGCGGCATCTCGCTGCACGATGTCCGGGAGCAGTTCGGCTACTCGGCTACCGTCGCGGCGCTGTGGCAGACCATCGAGCTGACCGCGGCGATCAGCGCCCTGACGGTGCTGCTGGGTGTCGGGTGCGCACTGCTCGTCGTCCGCACCACACTGCCGATCCCGCGGCTGTTCACCGTGCTGTTCGCGCTGCCGCTGGCCGTACCGGGATTCGTCAGCGCCTACGCCGACTACTCCACCGAACTCACCTACGCCCCACACCTGAGCCTGGTCACCAGCTTCGGTGGCGCGTCGCTGGTCATGGCCCTCACCCTGTACCCGTACGTGTTCCTGCCCAGCGTCATCGCGTTGAGCACGATCGACCCGGCGCTAGAAGATGTGGTCGCCAGCCTGCGGCCGTACCGGATCACGACGCTCTGGCGGGTTGTCCTGCCCGCGCTGCGCCCGGCGATCGCGGCTGGAGTACTCATCGTCGCCCTGCACGTGCTGGCCGAATACGGCGGCATGGTCCAACTCGGCCGCAGCACCCTGACCACCAAGATCATGGCCGAGATGCTCGACTACGGCGACTACCGCTCCGCCCGGTCGCTGTCGCTGCTGCTCACCGTCCTGTCCATCGCCATATTGCTAGCCACCCGAGTCCTCACCGGTCCCAGCCGCACCGAGCACGTCTCTCGCGGAACAACCCGTCCGCCCCGTCGCATGTCGCTCGGTCCTCTTCGCCTTCCGGCCGCGGTACTCGGTCTCGTCATACCGCTCACAGCCGTCGGGCCTACCGTCTTCATGACCATCCGCGGCCTCACCAACAGCGACCGCAGCGTCGAGGTCGACTGGGGGCAGGTGGGCACCTCCTTATCCACCACGCTCGGCTACGCGGTCGCTGCCGCGCTCATCGCGACCGCCGTCGCGCTCCCGGTCAGCTGGTGGGTCGTCCGCAGTCCCTCTATCAGCTCGACAGTCACCGAACGCGCCGTCTGGATCGCGCACGCCATTCCGAGCGCGATCCTTGCCCTTGCCCTGGTCTACCTCGCCACCCGGCTCGTCCCGTCCCTCTACAAGACCCCGACCGTGCTCATCGCCGCGTACGTCATCCTGTTCCTGCCCCTTGCCGTCGCCAACCAACGCGTCGGCCTCGACGCCGCTCGCCGCAACTACGACGACATCGCTTCATCGCTCGGCGCACGGCCCCTGCGCAGCTTCACCCGGATCAACCTGCCCCTGGCCCTGCCCGGCATTCTCGCTGGTGCGCTACTCGTCGGCCTCGACGCCAGCAAAGAACTGACCACCACACTCATGCTCGTTCCCTACAACAGCCATACCCTCTCCACCCAACTCTGGGCCACCACCAACGGCGAATCCCTCGACTTCACCGCCGCCGCCCCGTACGCCGCCATGCTCGTCCTCCTCGGCATCCCACCCGTCTACTTCCTCGCCCGACACACCCTCCGTCACCTCGACACCCAACCAACCCGCAGCAGATCACTGGCCCTACGACAGCCGGCACATCACCAATCTCATCGGGTGGCTGCCTGAAGACCACCGGCGAAACCATCAGAGCGGGGGTCTTGACGGCGCGATCTGTCCGCCGTGGAACGTCCCGCCCGCCCGATCGGTCGCCCGGTGGCAACGAGCAGAGGACGCATCTCGATGCGGGTTTCCAGCTGCTGAGGTGGGTTGCACCATCGGTGCTCAGGGGTTCCTACCCGACCCCACCCCAAGCGGCTCTGGCGCCGGCTTCGCCCACCAGCACCACCATGACCATTGTTCCTGCCGCCGGGACGAGCGCCAGCACTGCCGCCAACACCGTGGCCCAGACTCGGCGGGTCCAGGGCCAGCTGCCGAGCGCGAACCGGAACCACCACCATTGAGCAACGGCCGCTACGGCCAGGGCGATGGTCCAGGGCAGCATGAACCCTGCCAGGTGTTCGTGCCGTGCGATTGCCGGATTGATGCCCACGACGTCGGCCAGCGCGTGTCCCGAAGCGACCGTCAGCGGCACCAGTACCAGGCAGGCGGCGGCTGCGAAGGGCGTCAGGCCGCTCAGCCGGCGGCGGGCCGCCGGCCAGAGTGCGTACAGCACCACCGCGAGCGCGGTGAGGGGCAGCAGCACCACCGTGCAGTGCACGATGAGCGGGTGCAGCGGCAAGCCTGAGCCGAGAAAGTTCCTCATGCTCGAAGTACGTATCGATCGGGGTTACGGTTCACCCGAGAGAATCCGCCCCTCATTGACCGGCGTTTGTTGAGCCGGTGAACCAGCCGCTGCGTTGCCACGTAACTGTGGGTGGAGGTGAGTCATGACGTCCCGGAGCCAGGCCGCGTTGCGCGAGTTGCACGACGATCACGCAGCGCCGCTGTGGCGGTATGTCTGTCGGCTCACCGGCGATCCGCAGCGTGCCCAGGACATCGTGCAGGAGACCCTGCTGCGCGCGTGGCAGGCTCCGGTCGAGATCGCCGGGCCTACTGCACGGGCGTGGTTGTTCACCGTGGCGCGCAATCTGGTGATCGACGATGCCCGCAGTGCTCGGCGTCGGTACGAACACGCGACGGATCCGCTCCCGGAGGTGTCGGTGGGCGATGCAACGGACGCCGTGTTCGACTCGATGATCGTCACCGATGCCTTGCGCACGTTGAGTCAGGAGCATCGGGCAGTCGTGGTGATGGCCTACTTCGGTCGCAGGAGCGTGGCGGAGATCGCAGCAGATCTGGCTATTCCACCTGGCACCGTGAAATCGCGGTTGCACTATGGGTTGCGGGCTTTACGGCTGGCATTGCAGGAACGGGGGGTGACACGATGACGCACGACTACGGGTCAGATGCCGTCGGCAGCACTCACGATCATGCCCGGTTCGCGGACTGGGATGCCGCCTATCTGCTGGGAGCGCTCTCCAGTTCGGAGCGTGCCGAGTTCGAGCAGCACCGTAAGCGCTGCGGCGAATGCGAGGCGGCGGTCATGGAGCTGGCCGGGCTGCCGGGCATGTTGAGCAGGGTGGAATCGGCTGCGGCGCATGAGTTCCTGGCACAGGCCACAGCTGAGCCCGCCGACGACAGACTGCTCTCCCCCGCCCGGGCCCTGGACGCGGTACCGGACCTGCCGCCCGATCTGGTCGAGCGTGTCTCCGCGGCCGCCCGAGAACGCCCTGTGCACTGGGATGGCCCACCGGCTGAGCGACGCTGGCGGCGTCGCCTGCTGACCGGCCTCGTGGCGGCCGTCGTGGTGATCGGCGTCGGTCTGTCGGTTCCCTGGCTGCGCCCGACGGCTCCCACCCCGCCGACCGCAGCTGTGCAACTGGCGTCCCCGGCCGCTCCGCAGCTCACCGCACAGGTGCAGCTGTACTCCGAGCCATGGGGAACCCGCATCGACATGACGTGCAGTTACGCAGACGAAGACAGCGATGGGGACTCACACAGCTGGATGTACGGCCTCTACGTCGTCGATCGCCAGGGCAACGCGCAGCGGGTCTCAAGCTGGACGACTGCAGCAGGCAGCACGGTTCACACGACATCGGCGACTGCGGTGCCCGCCGTCGACATCGCCGACGTGCAGCTGCGGTCGGAGAGCACCGGCACGATTCTGCTCACCGCACCCGTGGGCTGAGTCAGCGACAGCTCGGCTATGCCGGATGGCAATCAGTCGGCCGATTGAACCGCAGCGGATGCTGTTGCGTAGTACGACCTAGCCAGCCTCGAGCTGGGCGTTGGGTCCCCGATAGGGAGCTGCACCATGAAGACCGCCTGGTCACGCGCCACCCCGACCCTCGCAGCCGCCGGGCTGGCGGCCATCCTGATGGCAGGCTGCTCAAGCTCATCCGGCTCCATGCCCAGCAGCAGCGGCTCGAGTTCGTCCAGCAGCGCAGGCGCGGGCCAAACCGTAGGCACCGCAACGGGTTCCAGTGAGCTGGGCGTGGCGAACTCGGCCCTGGGAAAGATCGTGGTCGATGGCAAGGGGTTGACGGTATACGTCTTCGACAAGGACACCAAGGGCGCGAGCGTGAGCGCCTGCACGGGCACCTGCTTGACCCAATGGCCCATCGTCACAGCGGACTCGAGCGTGCCCAAAGCCAGCGGTGTCACCGGCATGTTGGGCACCATCACCAGCCCGGACGGCAAGCATCAGGTGACGCTGAACGGTTGGCCCCTGTACTACTTCGTCGGTGACTCGGCTGCGGGCCAGACCAAGGGCCAGGGCCTTGGTGGTGTGTGGTGGGTGGTCGCACCAGATGGTTCGAAGATCAGCGGCACCGCACCCACCAGCGGCGGGTATTAGGTCGCCCGATTTGCTCAATACCGCAGTGCCGCAGGGTCGGTGCGCTCGAGCGCGCTATGACGATGCCCCGCCTGGCGGGGAGGCGGGCCGAGGGGCGCCCAGTGCCCGGGGCCGGGCGCCCGCGATCCAGCACTATGACGATGCCCCGCCGGGTGGGGCATCGTCATAGCGTCAAGACCCGGGCCTGGCTCGCGGGGCCGAACCGCCCAAAGAAGGCTGCCGACTCCTCGCGGCCTGGGTGGGCTAGTGCTGGGCCCAAATCAGTCGTCCGCGCTCGCCTGCCCGCGCGCGCCGCGCCTATCGCACTGCACTACTCCCCGCCCGCGCTGCACAGGGAACGGTGCGGTGCAGGGCCAGCGCAGCGCCTCACCCGATGCGATCGGCCACGGTGAACGCCACGGAGTCGTAGCTGCCAACAGTCATGGTGGCCATCCCACGCCCATTGACGGTCACCGTCGGTCCGGAGCACTGTGCGCCGCTGCGCGACCCATGAATGCGGTCGCAATAGACGCCGGCTTTGAGACCGGTCTTGACGGTGATCGACTTGGCGGTCGCCTCGTTGCTCACGGCGAGGAAGCCGACCTTGCCGCGGCTGAAGGCCACCAGGTTGGCGCCGTCGTCCCACCAATTGCCCACTGCCGCTTTGCCCACGATGTTGTGAAAGCCCACCATCGCCAGCACGCCGGGGTTGCGGTGTACGCATACCCAGGCCGCAGTGGAGCAGTCGGTGTTCGTGATGAGGCCGTCGGCGTCAGAAGGCGGCGAATCGTCAGGCGTGTTCCACGCGAAGGAGCTGTAGACCTGCGGGGTGCCGTAGCCATATCCCAACATGAATTCTTGTGCCGCAATGTTGTTGGGCTGCTTGTAGTTGAGCGTCGAGCCGTTGCGCTCAGTGTCGTGGTTCTCGACGAACACGAGCTCCGACGCGCTGGGCAGCAGGCCCGAGCCGGTGCCCAGCCCCTTGAGGCTGCCGATGTTGCCGTCGTTGGGCGGGTCGTTGTAGCTCTGGAACGCCGTCTGAAGCTGGCTGGCGTAATCGAAGCCGAGCAGAGTACCCACGTTGGTGAAGGCGGCCATCGAGAGCCGTCCGGGACTGCCGGGCATGACCTCCAGGGCGAACTGGGGTTGGGTGCCATCGACCGTCTTGTGCAGGCGAGCCTTGACGGCCAACAGGTCGGCCTGGCCGATGTGCTTGGCCGCGTCCACCCGGAACCCTGACACCCCATAGCTGAGCAGCTTGTTCAAGTACGCCACCAACCGCTGCTGCACCACGGGCGAGGAGGTGTTCAGGTCTGACAAGCCCACCAGCTCGCAGTTGAACACCTGCGTGTAGTCGTTGAAGTCCGCGATCGACCCCTCTAGATCGGTGCTGCCCGCGGCCGGAGCCACGGGGCAGTTCTTGGGGCTGGAGTGGAAGTCGTCGAAGGTGTAGACGCCCGGGTAGTCGTATTTGGTATGGGCGACGCCCCCATAGGACGTTGCACCCTGTCCGGTCATGTGGTTGATGACGGTGTCGACATAGACCTTGACCCCGGCCCGCCGACAGGTGCTCACCATGCTCCTGAACTGGGCCTCGGTGCCCATCCGGCTCGTCAGGTTGTAGTCGACCGGCTGATATACCTCCCACCACGGGTGGAGAATCGTGTCGCTGCCGTTGCCCAGCTCCGTGCGCTTCGTCGAGTCCTGCGGCGGGGCCACTTGTACGCCGCCGTAGCCGCCCGGCCCCAGCACGGTGGTGCATTCCATGGCGATCGATGGCCAGTTCCATTCGAAGAGGTTGACCTGTACGTCGCCGGCGGCGGCACGTCGGGCGGTGGCCGCGTTCGTCGCGGGGTCTTGCGCGGCCAGAGCAGGCCCCAACCCACTGGCGGTACAGGCCAGGAGGGCTGCACCTGCGATCATTCCGAGTCGAGCGGTTCGTCTGGTCAAGGGGTACTCCTCGCCGAAGACATGGCACGCCGGCGGATTGGGCGCGGTCGGCGTCATCGCCGACTTTGGGCAGGCTAGTAGACATAGGTTCGATATGGGTCTTTCGGTGCACTCAGTCGCCCGTCCACCTGTCACGTTCTTCGTCCATCCGTCACCAACGTGGTGACAAACCCGCGAACAACGTCACAGTTCGAGCTGGTCCAGATCCCGGATCTGGCACGGCTACGCAGGCCCCAAGGAATAACTTCTCTACGCGATAGTGGTCAGCGACCCAGGCGCGCTGCCACGCCCAGGTGTCCGAACCTGCGTGAGGAGCAATACCGATGCCGATCGAATGTGTCGTGCTGTCCGCCGCCGACGTGGCGGAGCTGCTGAGCCTCGATGACGCCATCGCGTCCCAGCGCCGGGCGTTCGAGGCTCTCGCCAACGGTGTGGCGCGGCTTGCCCCGAAGGTGGGCGTGGACGGCAGTGACGGCTCGTTGGCCTTGAACTACACGGCCCGGCTCGCCCCGGAGGCCGGGGCGGTCGCCAAGTTCGTGAGCGTCAACCCGACCAACGCCGGACGTGGGCTGCCCACCATCAACGCCGTCATCACCGTGCTCGACCCGGCCACAGGTCAGGTGGCCGCCATCATGGACGGAACCAGCGTCACCACTCTGCGTACCGCCGCCGCCAGCGCGGTTGCGGCCGACGTGTTGGCACCCCACGGGCCGGTCAGCCTCGTGGTGATCGGCACGGGCGTGCAGGCGGCAGCTCATGTCCGGGCGATCGCCGCAGTGCGGGAGCTGACCTCGATCACCGTGGTCGGCCGGCGCGAGCAACCGACTCGAGCGCTGACCGCGGCCCTGTCGCAGGAGCTGGGAAAATCTGTCAGCCCCAGTCTGGCGGCAGCCACCGCAGTGCCGGGTGCCGACATCGTCGCCCTCTGCACCACAAGCTCCACGCCTGTCCTTGAGCACGAGTGGTTGCGGGAGGGCACCACGCTGATCAGCGTGGGTTCGTTCACCCCAGAGCGTTGCGAGGTGCAACAGGCCACAGTGAGGCAGGCGGAGCTCGTGGTGGTCGATGACCTGCCCAGCTCCCTCGAGCACGCGGGACCGATCATGGCGGCCGTGAAATCCGGTGCGCTGCAGGCAGTCTCGATCGCGAGCATCGGAGACATCCTGATCGGCTCACACCCCGGCCGGGCGAATGCGAGCGACCTGGTGTTCTACAACTCCGTCGGGGTCGGCGTTCAGGATGCGGCGGCGGCCGAGGTCGTGCTGGCCCGGGCGATCGCCGCGGGTCGCGGTCAGCGAGTGCGACAATGAGCCGCGCTCGGGGTTGATCAGCCCTCAGCCACCGAGGGCGACAACCGTTGCGAGGCTATCGATTTCGTCCACCGGCTTGTCGTCGCGATAACGCAGCACCCGGGCGAACCTCAGCGCTACACCGCCCGGATAGCGGGTGGAGCGTTGCACCCCGTCGAAGGCGATCTCGACCACCTGCTCGGGCCGCAGATACACGACGTGCCGGTCGCGATGGGTCTCCAGGGCGAGGAAGCGTTCGGTCTGCCACGCGAGCATCTCGTCCGTCATGCCCTTGAAGGTCTTGCCCAGCATGACGAAACCGCCGTCCGGCGTGCGCGCGCCCAGGTGGATGTTCGAGAGCAGGCCCCTGCGCCGCCCGCTCCCCCACTCCACCGCCAGCACCACCAGATCGAGGGTGTGCCGGGGCTTCACCTTGATCCAGCCGGCGCCCCGCCTGCCTGCTGCATATGGCAGGGCGAGGTCTTTGACGATGACGCCTTCGTGTCCTGCGTCCACCTGGGCCTCGAAGAACTGCTGGGCCACACCGGGGTCTGCCGTGCGCACCGAGGGAGCGATCGAGCTGGCCGGTACGAGAGCGGCCAGCCGCGCGCTTCGGTGTGCGTACGGGGCGTCGAGCAGGTCGTCGCCGTCCAGATGCAGCACGTCGAAGACGAAGGTCGACACCGGGGTCTTCGCCCGGAGGGCGCCCGGCTCGCCACGGCTGGCGGTGCGAGCGCCGGTGACCTGGAACGGTTCCGGCCGGCCGTCGGATCTCAAGGCGATGGCCTCGGCGTCGAGCACGACTGTGTCGCACCCCAGCGTCGCCACGAGTTCCACGACCTCGGGCAGCCGGTCGGTGATGTCATCGAGGGAGCGGGTGAACAGCCGAACCTGTGGGCCGACCTTGTGGGCCTGGAGTCGGATTCCGTCGAGCTTGCGCTCCACGGCGACCTCGGTGCCCTCACCCATCGCCGCCAGTGCGGCTGGCACGTCAGGGGCTGAGCCGGCCAGCATCGGTTGCACCGGGCGGCCGGGCACCAGGTGCGCCCGCTGCAGGCCCGTCAGGCCCTCGGTGAGCGCAACGTGCGCCACGGAGGCGAGGTCGCCAGTGAGCATGGCGGCGCGTCGGACCGCCGCCTCGTCGAGCTCGGCCGCCGCGGCGATGGCGGCGATGAGGACGCCGTCCATGGCTCCCTGTCGTACGCCTTCGGTCATGAGCGCGCGCAGGAACGTCTGCTCCTGCGCGGTGGCGCGCGCGAAGAGAGCGCGCACAAGCTCACTTCTGCGGGCGGACGAGCCGGTGCCGGCCTCGATCTCGAGGGCCCGCATCGTGGCGTCGACGTCTGCCACGGTGAGCGTGGCGGCCTCCGCCGGCTGGGGCAGGGCACTCAGGGAGCGGTAGCCCACGCCGATCCGCCGCTGCGGCAGCCGGCCCGCCAGGTAGGCGGCGACGACTCGGGACTCATCGGATGCAGAACGACGCAAGGTCGCCGCCACCGACCGCGTTTTGGTCAACCGCGATCTGGTGGCGGCGACCTCAGCGGACGTGGCGACGACCTCGCTCAGCAGCATGACGCCTAGTCAAGCCCACCTGTGGGCAGGAGTGTGCGATGGTGCTGCCGTTCAGTTGGGGATCAGTAGCGATCCGAGAGTGGAGTCCACGGTGCATCAGGGCCCGTGCGGGGTGGCCATGGGGAACTCGGCGGCGTTCCCTGATCCGCCGGGGACGATGCCACCTCGCTGTCCTTCGACTGCAGGCCGTTGACGCTGCCTGGTCCGCCAACGCTGCCCGCGGGGCCTACGTCGCTCGGGTCGGCGGGGGCGTTGCCGTTAGCGGTCTCGTCGGCGAGAGGGCGAGCACCCAGGCTGTTGGCCGAGCCGTTGACACCGTTCTGCCGGGGTGCGCCGTTCTGGCCAGAATCGACCCGGAACCCGTTCTCCGGCACGCCGTTATCGCGGGCCCCGTTCCGTCCGACGGGGTACTGAGCCGACGGTCGGCTCGATGACGGGTGCTGCCACTCGGCGTTGACTGCCAGGCTCTGCACATAGCGAACGAGGCGGCCGATCTCCTGCTCCGTGACGTTCTCGGGCAACTGCACCTTGGCCTGCAGGCCAGGACGCAGCGGGAAGGGGTACTCGATCATCGTGGGCTTCGGCGCAACAGCGGGGGCCGGTGCACTGATCGGCTGGGCGAACGCCGCCGGAGCCGACTGCGGCAACTGGGCAGTGGCCTGTACCGGTGCTGGCTCCTTGGCGACGGAGACTGCCGCCGGAACACGCTCGGCTCCCATGGGGACTCCACTCGGGGCGGCAGCAGCAGGGGCGACGACCGCATCCGTTGTGTGTGCGTCGGTGAGTGATGCCTCGTGCGAAGCAGCCTCGGCAGACTGTGCCGGGGCTGCGCCCCGGGCCAGGATGCGACGCTCGGGGATGAGGAACATCAGCAGGAACGTGGCCGCCAGCAGGATCGCGGCGATGAACAGCACACCGGTGATCGCGTCGGAGTAGCCCACCTGGAAGGGGTGCGCCAGTCGGGAGTCGATCTTGGTGATGAACGACGAGTCGGTGGTGGCCGACGAGGTGGCGGTGCCACCGCCGGACTGCATCGACTTCAGCATCTTGACCACGCCGGCGTCTTCGGGATTGGCCAGCACCTTGGGGTCGGTGAGCGCGGCCTGGAAGGACGCGGTCTTGGCGGCGGCGGTGAAGGCGTCCTTCAGCTTGTCGCCCACAGTGGAGAACAGCACCGAGAGGAAGACCGCGACGCCCAGCGTGCCGCCCATCTGCCGGAAGAACGTGGCGGAGGAGGTGGCGATGCCCATGTCGCGACGCTCGGCGGCGTTCTGCACGGCGAGGGTGAGCGGCTGCATGCAGCCACCCAGGCCGAGGCCGAAGAGGAGCATGAAGCTGCTGACCGTCCACATGCTCGTGTCGACGTGAATCCGCGACAGCCCGAACGCGGCCACCGCCATCAGACCGGTGCCCACGATCGGAAAGATCTTGTAGCGGCCGGTGCGCGAGATCAGCTGACCGGAGATGATCGAGGCGATCATGATTCCCGCGGTGAGCGGCAGCATCGACAGACCCGAGCGCATCGGGGTGTCGCCCCGCACGATCTGGAACCACAGGGGCAGCGTGGTGAGCGAGCCGAACATGCCCATACCGATGAAGGCGCCGAGTACGAGTGGCACGCCCGAGGCACGGTTGCTGAAGAGCCGGGTGGGCAGCAGGGCCTCGGTGCCGGCGGCACGCTCGGCGAACAGGAAGGCGATCACGCCCACCACGCCGACCACATAGCAGACGATCGCCTTGGTGGAGTCCCAACCCCACGTCTGGCCTTGCTCAGCCACGATGAGCAGCGGCACGAGGGCCACCACGAGGGTGAAGGCACCCGCCCAGTCGATGCGGTGATGCACGCGCGTCTGGTGCACGTGCAAGTTACGGAACACCACGTACAGCGCGATGATGCCGATCGGCACGTTGATGAGGAAGACCCAGCGCCAACCGGTGATGCCGAGGATGGTGTTCTGTCCGGCGAGGAAGCCGCCGGCCACGGGGCCGAGCACGCTCGAGGTGCCGAAGACGGCGAGGAAGTACCCCTGGTACTTGGCGCGCTCGCGGGGCGGCACGATGTCGCCGACGATCGCCAGCGCCAGGGAGAACAGGCCACCGGCGCCGATGCCCTGCAGGGCGCGGAAGGCGGCAAGCATGTACATCGAGGTGGAGAACGAGCAGGCCAGTGACCCGATGATGAACACCGAGATGGCGAACAGGAAGAACCGCCGCCGGCCGTAGATGTCGGAGAGCTTGCCGTAGAGCGGCGTGGCGATCGTGGAGGTGATCAGGTAGGCGGTGGTGGCCCAGGCCTGCCGGTCGAGGCCGCCGAGGTCGTCGGCGATGGTGCGGATGGCGGTGGAGACGATCGTCTGGTCGAGGGCCGCCAGGAACATCCCCAACATCAGGCCGCCCAGGATGGTGAGCACCTGGGCGTGCGACGGATAGTTCACCTGCTCGTCAGGTGCGGACGCCGTCGCGTGCGTCGGGGCTGGTGGCGAGGTGACGCCGACAGCCTGTGGTGTGGTGGAGCTCACGAGTTCTTCTCCTGAGAATTGGTTGGATCGGGGTTTGAGGCAGGTGGTGGTGGCACCAGATCGAGGTGGCGTCCACGTTCGACGAGCCGGGGCACCTTCAGAGCGGTCGCATCGTTGAGGTGCCGCAACGATGCGGTGAGATCGCGCAGTTGCTCGCTCGTCCAGCCTTCGAGGATGTGCTCCAGCAGGCTTCCGATGCGGGCTCGGTGCGCCTGGAGCTCGTTCAGGCCGCTCGGGGTGAGAGCGAGGAGCGTAGCGCGGCCGTCGTCGGGGTCGACCATGCGGCGTACCAGACCGTCCTTGACGAGCTGATCGACCTGACGGCTGACCGTCGACGGATCGAGGCAGACGAGTTCGGCGAGATCGCGCGAGCGGAGCGGACCGCTGGCCTGCAGCCGGCCCAAGAGAGGCGCTGCCCCGGCAAAGCGCGGTACGCCCAGTTGCTTGATGAGGTGCAGGGAGCGGCTGAAGCGCACGAGTTCCTCGTGGAGCTCGCGGGTGCTCGGCTCGTGGGTCGCTTCCGTGGTGGTGCCGGGTTCGGCTGCGGCGTTGGTCACGACCTTCCTTTCAGGACTGGTGAGCGGTGTCTGGTGGCTCGCCTGCTTGGCGGGCGAGCGTCAGCGACGGCCTCGTCGCAAGGGGCAGCGGTTGAGAGCCTGTGACGGGTCTGCCAGGACGGCTTACCGCAGGCGGCGTGCCCCAACTAAGTTGCTTGTGTCGTGCAATCAAATGCTACACGCAACGATTGGGCGTTGTGCAAGTTTGAACGGTGTGAAGTGCGCCCCCTGCCGGGGGCGTGGGGTCGCTACCGGACGCGTCGGGTTGCCCAGAAGGCCACGGCGCTGGCTGCCGCGACGTTGAGGGAGTCGACCCCCCCGCTCATGGGAATCCGGACGACCAGGTCGCAGGCGTCGACGCTGGCGGCGGCCAGTCCCTGCCCCTCGGTGCCGAGCACGAGTGCGAGCTTGTCGGGCGGATCGGCGGCCAGCGCATCAAGGCTGATGGCGTCGTCGCGCAGCGCCATGGCGGCGACCGTGAAGCCGTGGCCGCGCAGCAGTTCGATGCCGTCCGGCCAGGGGTCGATCCGGGTCCAGGGCACTTGGAAGACAGTGCCCATCGAGACCCGGACCGAGCGTCGGTAGAGCGGGTCGGCGCAACGAGGAGTGACGAAGACCGCGTCGACACCGAGCGCGGCGGCGCTGCGCACCATGGCCCCGACGTTGGTGTGGTCGACGATGTCTTCGAGCACCGCGACCCGATGCGCCCCGGCGAGGACGTCGTCCAGGGTGGGCAGGATCGGCCGGTGCATGGCGGCGATGATGCCGCGGTGCAGGTGAAACCCGGTGATGCCCTTGAGCACGTCCTTGCCGCCGAGGTAGATCGGTACGCCGGCCGCCTCGGGCCGGGTGAGCACGTCGAGCGACTGCGGCAGCCAGCGCTCGCCCATCAGGAAGGCGCGCGGCCGGTGGCCGGCGTCGAGAGCACGGGTGATGACCTCGCGCGACTCGGCCATGTAGAGGCCTTCGGCGGGCTCGCGGAGTTTGCGCAACGACATGTCGGTGAGCCGGGTGAAGTCGCGCACGCGGGGATCGTCGGGGTCGTCGACCACGATGACGCGCTCCCGGAGATCGCCCGAGGCGTGCAGGCCCGTGTTGCCGGGCGTCCATGTCGAGTCGTTCACGAGAGCAACATCTTCGCGATGGCCGCCAAGCCCACCACGACGATCACCGCGCGCAGCGCCGGAGCCGGCAGGCGTCGACCGTAGCGGGAGCCGATGACTCCGCCGATCGTCGAGCCGACCGCGATGAGCAGCACCACCCACCAGTCGATCCGGCTCCAGGCCACCACGCAGAACACGATGGCCGCCACGCCGTTCACGACCACGGAGAGCAGGTTCTTCAGGGCGTTGGCCCGCTGCAGAGGCTCGGGAAGCAGCGAGGAGATGAGAGCGATCAGGATGATGCCCTGGGCTGCGCCGAAGTAGCCGCCGTAGACCCCGGCCAGCGCGACTCCGATCATGAGCGCCGCCCAACGGCGTCGACTCACGGCGTAATCAGCGGGGGTCGCTCCGGCTGCGGTCACGCGTGCGCGCAGGCGGGCCTGCAGTCGCGGCTGGACGAGCACCAGCACCAGCGCGAGCGCGATGAGGACGGGCACGATGGTCTTGAACGAGTCCGCAGGCAGGACGAGAAGCAGGACGGCTCCGATGACCGCACCGAGCAGCGACATCGGCGCCAACCTGATCGCACGTTCACGCTGCCCGGCCAGTTCGGCGCGGTAGCCCCAGGTGCCGCTCACCGCGCCCGGTACCAGGCCGAGGTTGTTCGAGATATTCGCGGCCACAGGTGGATAACCCAAGGCCAGCAGCGCCGGGAACGTGATCAGCGTGCCGGAGCCCACCACGGCGTTGATGGTGCCCGCACCGATGCCGGCGAGCAAGATGAGCAGCGAAGACAGCACGCCGGGAACCCTAGTGCCCAGGCCGAGACTCCGGTGCGGGAACCGGAAGCCGCGCATCAAGCATCGAAGGTTGATCTTTAACTATCCATGCTTGAGGGTTGTCCTACATATATCAATGCTTAGAGCTTGACTAATAGAAGTCAATGTAGCATGCTTGTCGTCGGTGGGAGGTGGCAAACCTGTACGTCATGACCGTGGATCAGAAGGACAGCCGTCATCGGGCCGACCTTGTCGACGAACTGTTGGCCGACTTGGCTGACGTGTCGAGCGTGCGCCCCTTCGAGCGCACCGCCGGAGACGAGGTGCAGGCGGTGCTCGACGACCCGGCGGTCGTGGTCGACACCGCCCTGTCCCTGGTGCGCCGTGGGGGCTGGAGCGTGGGAATCGGCTGCGGGCCAGTAGAAGAGCCGCTCCCCCGCACCGCTAGAGCGGGCCGCGGGCCGGCCTTCGTGTTGGCGCGCGAGGCTGTCACCCGAGCCAAGAGCAGCCCCGAGCGGGTGGCTCTCGAGGCTGCCGATACCTCGGCCGGCGCAGCCGCCGACGCTCTGTTGTCGCTGCTGGCCGCAGTACGGCAGCGCCGCAGTCCCGAAGGCTGGCAGGCGCTCGACCTGCTCCAACAAGGTCTCAGCCAGACCGAGGTGGCCCAACGGCTGGCCATCAGCAAGCAAGCGGTGAGTGCCCGCGTGCGCGCTGCCCTGTGGGCCCATGAACAACGCATCACTCCCCTGCTCGTGTCGCTGGTCGCTGCAGCAGACGACTCGCGCCCCCAGCAGGCAGGCATGAGCGCAGGCGATCGAGCGTGAGCGTCTGGGTACTGGTGGGCCTGGCACTCACCCTCCTGGCTTCGGCTGCCGCGTGGCGATGGCCGGCCCGATGGCAACTCGTGGTGGTCAGCGCAGGGCTGTTGGCCTGTAGCGCCCTGGCTGCGAGCCTGCTGCCGGCAACGGCCGTACTCCGGATCCCGGGCGTGCTACTGGGGGCCGGCTGCGCCATTGTCGGCGGCGGCCCCGTGACGGTGAGTGTGCTGCGGGTGGCTCCCGACACCTCGTCCAACCGCCCGTCGGCTCAGGTGTTGCGGGCCGGCGCCACCATCGGACTGCTGGAGCGCACAGCGGTGGCCAGTGCGCTGCTCGCCGGCTGGCCTGAGGGGCTGGCCATCGCGTTGGCCATCAAGGCACTCGGACGCTACCCGGAGCTGCGCACCCCGGGCACCTCGGAACGGTTCATCGTGGGCACCTTCGCGAGCGTGCTGTGGGCCGCTGCCTGTGCCGGTGTGGTGTACCTGCCAAGGTAACCGCGCGCCAGGAAATAGCCGCAGCGGCTATTTCTGGCGGCAACCGGGGCTCTTTCGTTCCCGCAGCAAATCCTGCCGCGACATTCGGGTTACCACCCGCCGTCTCAAGCCGGCGCGAATGGGTACCGAGATACCCATCGACGGGGGACCATGACGGTAACGGGTGAGACACGTACCACGACGATGACGGCTGAGAGGCCACAGCACGACTTCGTAGTGGTGGACGTCGAGACGACAGGCCTCGCACCGAGCGATCGGATCGTCCAGATTGCGATCAGTCAGGTCGATGCGACGGGTGCGATCACATCGGTGTGGTCGACGCTGGTTGACCCGCAGCGGCATCCCGGTCCGATCCACGTCCACGGCATAACACCAGGCCGGTTGGTCGGTTGCTGCTCCTGGCGCTGGGATGTCCAGAATCCGGCTCGAGCGATGCAGCGGGCTCGGGTCTTGTGCTCAGCCGACCCTCATCGGCGAGCACTGGCGCCGGATTCCGGACACCACCCGGGCCAGACCTCGAACAAAGTGTTCACGCTCACCACGCTCAGCCGGCACACAACGGACACACGAACCCACCAATCCGCCGCGCCATCACCACCCACGACCACTGACGTCTTGGAATTGATCATCTAGAGCTGGACCACCCACGCCCAGACAGCGCTGCCCTCGTGCCTGCGGTCAGCGACTCACACCAACCCGGCCATCTGCGGGTTGAGGCTTAGCGCCGGCAGCCACGTCAGGAGGCGGAGTCCGGCGCAGCAGGCGCGGCAGAGGGGGCTGGCTGTGCCGCCCGGGCGACCCAGCGGTTGTCGCGCTGCTCCACCTCCAGCGGTAGGCCGAACGTGGCCTCGAGGTTCGCAGCGGTAAGCGTTTCGACCAGCGGCCCTTCCGCCACGATGGCGCCCTGCCTGAGCAGCAGAGCATGGGTGAACCCGGGCGGAATCTCTTCCACGTGATGGGTCACCAGCACCATGGCCGGTGATGCCTCGTCGAGGGCCAGTGCCGACAACCGGGCCACCAGGTCTTCGCGTCCACCCAGGTCGAGGCCTGCAGCCGGCTCGTCGAGCAGCAGCAGCTCCGGATCGGTCATGAGGGCACGCGCGATCTGCACCCGCTTGCGCTCCCCCTCCGAGAGGGTGCCGAAAGTGCGCTCGGCCAATGCGGCGGCGCCGAGCGCCTCCAGCAAGGCGCCGGCGCGGGCCTCGTCGAAGCCTTCGTAATCTTCTCGCCAGCGGCCCGTGACCCCGTAGGCGGCCGTCACCACCACGTCGAGAACCCGCTCGCCCCGCGGAATCCGTTCCGCCAGAGCGGCACTCGCCAGGCCAATGCGTGGACGAAGCTCGAACACGTCAACCGCCCCGAGCTCGGCACCGAGCACGGTGGCCACGCCGAGGGTGGGATGCATGCGCCCGGAGCACACCTGCAGCATCGTGGTCTTGCCGGCGCCGTTCGGCCCGAGCACAACCCAGCGTTCGCCTTCGTGCACAGTCCAGACGATCTCGTCGAGCAAGGTGTTCGTGCCTCGCCTGATCGTCACGCCGTCGAGCTCCAGCACGATCTCGGCCTCGTCGTAGTCGCTCATCTGTGTTGGATCGCCCCTTGATCGGCTCGGTCGGCTTCGTCATGCCCGAGGCTAGTCGTCCATCTACTCTGGCTGGGTGCTCGACGTGCCGCGTTCTGTCCTCTTGTCGCTATGGGGCTCTGCCGTGCTCGACGGCACGGCCACCCTCGACGCGGCCGTTGCCGCCGTCACCGGCGACGACGGCGCGCATCTGCTCATCGGTGAAGACCTGCCGTTCAGCGCCAATCCGGCCGGACCGGGTCTGGCCGACCTGCTCGATCAATTGGCCGGTCGGGCCGTCGGGCTGCGTGCGGTGCTGCCTGTACCGGGCGATGCCCTCGGCGTTCCTGGGGGGCCGGACCTCTCGGGTATGGCGATCGAGGCCGGGGAGGCCGTGGTGACGATCGCCGGTGAGCTGGGCGATCCGGTGTGGGTGCTCGTACCACAGGTGCAGCAATTCGGTTCCGACCTCGAACCAGGCTGGCGGGTGACGTGGCAGCAGCACCGGGTATCGGGCCTGGCACCGGCCACGGCGGCAGCCTGGATCGGAGTGGCCGAGGCCGACCAGCGACTGCGGTTGGCCCTGGCAGCGGCCACCGACGAGCTCGACGGCCTCGACGTGGCCCGCTGGCGCCGGGACTCGGGCACCCAGCTGAGCAGGCTCCGCGCCCAGGCCGTCAACGGCACTCGGCTACCGCCCGCTACCGCCGCGCGTGCGGTGAAGGTGCTCGATCAGGCGGTGCGGGTGCGAGGCATCGTGCACGTTGCCCGGGAAGACGATGGGGCCGCCATCACGGGCTGGGAGAGCGGGCGCCGCTCGCAGGTGCTGCGCGAACTCGATGCGGCGGCCCGGCAGGCCCTCGTGGCCGTGACCATTCCCCGCGGCCTGGCCTGATGCGCAATCACATCGACGCACTGTCGAGTTGGATCGTGCGCCGGCTGCCGGCTCGCTCCGCGCCGATCGTCACCCTGCTGGTGGGGCTGAGCGTGGTGGCTCTGATGGCGAAGGCCAGCGGTGAGATCTACGAAGACGTGGCCGCCCACGACGAGCTCGCGGCGGTGGACCATCCTCTGTTGCAGGCGGCCCTGGCGACGCGGACGCCGTTCTGGGACCGAGCGCTCACCGGGTTCACGACCCTGGGTGGCCCGATCGCGATGTCGATCATCGCACTCGTCTGCACGGTGTTGCTGGCTCGTTGGCAACGGTCGTGGACGCCGGTGATCCTGATGGCAAGCGCCGTTGCCGGTTCGCTCGTCATGACCATCGTCGGCAAGCGCCTGGTGGCCCGGGCGAGGCCTCCGCTGCGCGATGCCGTGCCACCCTACGAGACCTCTCCGTCGTTCCCGAGCGGGCACACCCTCAACAGCACGGTGATCGCGGGAGTGGTGGCCTACGTGGTGATCCGGGGAGTTCACCGCCGCTGGCTTCGCACGCTCGCTCTCCTGGGCGCCATCTCCTGGGCGCTGGCGATGGGCGCCAGCCGGGTGTGGCTGGGGCACCACTGGTTCACCGACGTCGCCGTGGGCTGGACGCTCGGCCTGCTCTGGCTCGCCGTGGTGATCACGACGCATCAAGTGTGGTTGCGGGCAACGCAGCCCCCACCTACGAGTGACCCCGCACCCACGAATGGGCGCGAGGTCACTCGCCAGGGTTATCCGACAGAGCCGCTTGACGGCACCCCACCTGACGGCACAGCAGCTAACGGCTCCGCACCATCTGACGGCAGAGGCCTACGTGACGGCAGAGGTCAGCTGCCGGCCTCGACCTCCTGGGCGGCCTTGTAGACCTCGAGGGTCTGGTCGGCGATGGCCGCCCACGAGAAGTGCTCCTTGGCGCGCTGCAGGCCGGCCTGGCCGTACCGCTTGGCGCGTTCGACGTCAGAGGTGGCCTCGGTGAGGGTGGCGGCCAGATCGGCGGCGAACTTGTCTGGGTCGATCGGCGTGCCCGTGCCGTCACTGACCTGCTCGATCGGCACCAGCCAGCCGGTCTCACCCTCGACGATCACCTCGGGGATGCCGCCCGTGGCCGTGCCGACCACCGCTGCGCCACAGGCCATCGCCTCGAGGTTCACGATGCCGAGCGGCTCGTACACCGACGGGCAGATGAAGGTCGTGGCGAACGAGAGGATCTTGCTCAGCTCGGGCTTGGGCAGGAACTCCTCGATCCACACCACACCGTCGCGCTCCTTCTGCAGCTGAGCCACGGCACCCGAGACCTCTTCCATGATCTCCTTGGTGTCGGGCGCGCCGGCGCACAGCACGAGCTGCACGTCTTTCGGCAGTTCGCGGGCAGCCTTCAGGAAGTAGGGCAGGCCCTTCTGTCGGGTGATGCGTCCGACGAAGACGATGCTGGGCCGGTCGGGGTCGATGCCCCGGGCGCGAACGTCTGCGGCGGCCTCGGGCGAGTCGTTGCGTCGCCAGGCTTGGGTGTCGATGCCGTTGTGCACCACGTGCACCCTGTTGGGGTCGATGTCCGGGTAGGAACGCAGGATGTCGTCGCGCATGCCGCCGCTGACCGCGATGACCGCCTGAGCGCCCAGATAAGCCGTCTTCTCTACCCATGACGACACCGCGTAGCCGCCGCCGAGCTGTTCCGCCTTCCACGGCCGCAAAGGCTCCAGGCTGTGCGCGCTGATCACGTGCGGCACCCCGTGCAACAGGTGCGCCAGGTGGCCCCCCATGTTGGCGTACCAGGTGTGCGAGTGCACGATGTCGGCGCCGCCGCAGTCGCCGGCCATCGACAGGTCGACGCCGAGGGTCGACAGTGTCGCGTTCTTGGCCTTGAGCTCACCCGACTCGGTGTAAGCGGTGACGTCGGCCTCGTCGCGAGGCGCTCCGAAGCAGCGAACCTGCACTTCCACGTGCCGACGCAGTTCCTTCGTCAGCTCCTCCACATGCACGCCGGCACCGCCGTAGATCTCCGGCGGGTACTCCTTCGTCAGCAGGTCCACACGCACGAGGTTTGTCTCCTTCGGATCGGGGGAAAACGCGGTCGATCTATGCCCCAACCGTACTGGGCAAGGCCATAGGGTGGGGCTCATGGCTGCTCCCAAAGTTCTTGCCATCGTCCTCGCTGGCGGTGAAGGCAAGCGTCTGATGCCCCTGACTGCAGACCGCGCCAAGCCGGCCGTGCCGTTCGGTGGCAGCTACCGACTCATCGACTTCGCGTTGTCCAATGTGGTCAACGCCGGCTACCTCCAGGTTGTCGTCCTCACCCAGTACAAGTCACACAGTCTCGACCGGCACGTCACCATGACGTGGCGCATGTCGTCCTTGCTCGGCAACTACGTCACCCCCGTTCCTGCGCAGCAGCGCATGGGCAAGCACTGGTACCTCGGCTCCGCCGACGCGATCTTCCAGAGCCTCAACCTGATCGGCGACGAGAAGCCCGACATCGTGGTGGTGGTCGGCGCCGACCACGTGTACCGGATGGACTTCTCGCAGATGGTCGAGCAGCACATCGCCTCCGGCGCCGGTTGTTCGGTGGCGGCTATCCGGCAGCCCATCAGTCTTGCCGACCAGTTCGGGGTCATCGACGTCAAGCCCGACGCCCCGTCCGAGATCCGCGAGTTCCTCGAGAAGCCCAAGAACCCCACCGGCCTTCCCGACTCCCCTAACGAGGTCCTGGCCTCGATGGGCAACTACGTGTTCACCGCCGACGCCCTCGTCGAGGCCGTGACGAGAGACGCTGAGGACGAGAACTCCGCGCACGACATGGGCGGCAACATCGTTCCCTACTTCGTCGAGAAGAACGATGCCGCCGTCTACGACTTCAAAGACAACGTGATGCCCGGCTCCACCGAGCGCGACCGTGACTACTGGCGCGACGTGGGCACGATGGACTCCTACTTCGAGGCCCACATGGACCTCATCTCCGTCGACCCGGTGTTCAACCTGTACAACACGGCGTGGCCGATCTACACCGCCTCCTCGGGTACCCAGCCGCCGGCCAAGTTCACCTTCGCCGACGAGGGCCGGGTGGGCCATGCCCTCGACTCGATCGTCTCGGCGGGGGTTGTGGTCTCCGGCACCGATGTACAGCGTTCGGTGCTCTCACCGGGGGTGCGCACGCACTCCTACGCCACGGTGGCCGACAGCGTCCTGATGGACAACGTCGTCGTCCACCGGCACGCCCAGGTGCGGCGGGCCATCATCGACAAGAACGTCGTGGTGCCCGAGGGCGTCCAGATCGGCTTCGATGCTGAGAAAGACCGGGCTCGGGGCTTCTACGTCACCGAGTCGGGTATCACGGTGGTGGGCAAGGGCCAGAAGGTCGAGTCCTGAGGGACGCCCCCCACACTCTTCTCGTCACGCTCACCGGTGCCGACAGGCCCGGGGTCGCTAGGCAGGTGTTGGCCGCGCTCGACGCGCCCGGTCTGCTGCTCAACGACCTCGGGCAGGTGGTGATGCGCGGTCAACTCGTGTTGAGCGCGCTGGTCAGTGCCACCACGGCAGCGGAGCTCGCACCGCTGGTACACCGAGTGCAGGCCCTCGGCGCCGAGCTGGGCATGACGGTGGAGTCGCGAGTAGGCCAGGGAGACAACCCGCACCGGCGGGCCGGCCGGTACACCGTCACGCTGTTGGCTGCCGAGCTCACCCCGGGTGATGTGTCGCAGCTGAGCGGCGTGGTCTCGGCGCACGGGGCCACGATCGACCGGATCAGACGGCTCTCCCGCACCCCGGTCACGGCCTTCGAGCTGGAGGTCTCGGGTGCCGACGGGTCGGGCCTTCGTGCGGCGCTGGCTGTGGAGGCGTCGAGGCTGCGAGTCGACGTAGCGGTCTGCGAGGCCGGTCTGGCGCGTCGCGGCAGCCGGCTCGTGGTGATGGACGTCGACTCCACCCTCATTCAGGACGAGGTCATCGAGCTGCTCGCCCGGCACGCCGGACGAGAGGCCGAGGTGGCGGCCGTCACCGAGGCGGCCATGCGTGGCGAACTCGACTTCGCCGCGAGCCTGCGGCAGCGTGTGGCCACCCTTGAGGGCTTGCCGGCGGCGGTTCTGCACGACGTGCGCGCCGCCGTGCGGCTGACCCCAGGCGCAGAACGGTTGTGCCGCACCCTGCTTCGGCTCGGGTGGTCGATCGGCCTGGTCTCCGGCGGGTTCGCCGAGGTGGTGGAGCCGCTCGCCGCCAGGCTCGGGGTGCGCTACGTGCGCGCCAACCGCCTGGAACTCGCCGACGATCGGCTCACCGGCCGCGTGGCCGGCCCCATCGTCGACCGTGCGGGCAAGGAGGCGGCGCTCCGGGAGTTCGCCGCGGCCGAAGGGCTGCCGCTGTCGCGCACGGTGGCCATCGGCGACGGTGCCAACGATCTCGACATGCTCGGGGCAGCGGGCCTGGGCATCGCCTTCAACGCCAAGCCGCTGGTGCGAGCCCAGGCCGAAGCCGCTCTCTCGGTGCCGAACCTCGACGCCGTGCTGTATCTGCTCGGCCTCAGCAGCGACGAGGTGGACGAGGCCGACCGCGCTTTGTGAGCCGGCCTTGACGGCTCGACCCCCGGCGAGAGTTGCCTACTGGCCGAGTCGGCGATCCTCCCTGGCTTTGCGCGGGGGGCTCGCTTAGGTGGTGCCAGCTGCGGGGAATAGCCCGCCTTTGGCACCCTCGAGCGGGGCCGACTCGGGTGTGGCGACTTGGGTGGTGCCAGCCGCGGTGGAGAAGTTCGCGGTTGGCACCGTCGAAGGAGGCCAACGCGGTCAGGGCTCAGTTGGGTGGTGCCAGCCGCGCGGAATAGGCCGCGTTTGGCACTCTCGAGTCAGGCCAACGCGGGTGTGGCGACCTTGGTTGCTGCCAACCGCGTGAAATAGGCCGCGTTTGGCACTCTCGAGTCAGGCCAACGCGGATGTGGCGACCTTGGTTGCTGCCAACCGCGTGAAATAGGCCGCGTTTGGCACTCTCGAGTCAGGCCAACGCAGATGTGGCGACCTTGGTTGCTGCCAACCGCGTGGAATACGCCGCGGTTGGCACCGTCGAACGAGGCCAACGCTGGGAGGGCTCACTAGATGCTGCCAACCGCGCGGAATAGCCCGCGTCTGGCACCCTCGAGCGAGGCCAACGCGGGAGGGCCTACATAACGGGAGGGCCTACATAACCCGGTGCCAACCGCGGCGGAGAGGCCCCAACGTCTGCCCCTAGCTGCCCACGTACGCCGCCAGGTGCTCGCCGGTCAGGGTGCTGCGGGCGGCTACCAGGTCGGCCGGTGTGCCCTCGAAGACGATCCGGCCGCCCTCGTGGCCGGCGCCGGGGCCGAGGTCGATGATCCAGTCTGCGTGCGCCATCACCGCCTGGTGATGCTCAATGACGATGACCGACTTGCCGGCGTCGACCAACCGATCCAGGAGAGCGAGCAACTGCTCGACGTCGGCCAGATGCAGGCCGGTGGTGGGCTCGTCGAGGATGTAGATGCCGCCCTTGCCGGCCATCTGAGTGGCCAGCTTGAGCCGTTGCCGCTCCCCGCCGGACAGCGTGGTCAGCGGCTGTCCGAGGCTGACGTAGCCCAGCCCGACGTCTGCCAGCCGCTTGAGGATCGTGTGCGCGGCAGGCGTCTTCGCCGCGCCCGAGCCAAAGAACTCTTCGGCCTCGGCAACCGGCATCGCGAGCACTTCGGCGATGTCACGACCCCCGAACGTGTAGTCGAGCACCGCCGCCTGGAAGCGCTTGCCCTCGCAGTCCTCGCAGGTGGTCGCCACGGTCTCCATGAACGACAGGTCGGTGTAGATGACGCCGGCGCCGTTGCAGGTTGGGCAGGCCCCTTCCGAGTTCGCGCTGAACAGAGCAGGTTTCACCCCGTTGGCCTTCGCGAACGCCTTGCGGATCGGATCGAGCAGTCCGGTGTAGGTGGCCGGGTTGCTGCGCCGTGAGCCCTTGATCGCGCCCTGGTCGACCGTGATTACTCCCTCGCGCCCCGCCACCGAGCCGTTGATCAGGGAGCTCTTGCCCGAGCCGGCCACGCCGGTCACGGCCACCAGCACTCCCAGCGGGATGTCGACATCGACCTCCCGCAGGTTGTGCGCAGTGGCACCGCGCACAGCCATCACCCCGGACGGCGAGCGCACCGACGTCTTCACCCTCGCCCGATCGTCGAGGTGGCGCCCGGTGATGGTGTCGCTGGCGCGCAACCCCTCGATGCTGCCCTCGAACATCACCTGACCGCCGGCCGTGCCGGCTCCGGGGCCGAGGTCGACCACATGGTCGGCGATGGCGATCGCCTCGGGCTTGTGCTCCACCACGAGAACGGTGTTGCCCTTGTCGCGCAGCTGCAGCAAGAGGGCGTTCATCCGCTGGATGTCGTGCGGATGCAGCCCGATGGTCGGCTCGTCGAACACGTAGGTGACGTCGGTGAGCGACGACCCGAGGTGCCGGATCATCTTCGTGCGCTGGGCCTCCCCACCCGACAGCGTTCCCGACGGGCGGTCGAGGCTGAGGTAGCCCAGCCCGATCGAGACGAACGCGTCGAGGGCATGCCGCAGTGTGCCCAGCAGTGGCGCCACCGACGGCTCGTCGAGCGAGCGCACCCACTCGGCGAGGTCGCTGATCTGCATCGTGCAGGCGTCGGCGATGTTGATGCCGTTGATCTTGGACGAGCGTGCACCCTCGTTGAGCCGGGTGCCGTCGCAGTCGGGGCAGGCCTTGAAGGTGGCCACCCGTTCGACGAACGCCCGGATGTGTGGCTGGAGGGAGTCGACGTCCTTGGAGAGCATGGACTTCTGGATCTTGGGGACGAGGCCCTCATAGGTGAGATTGATGCCCTCGACCTTGATCTTCGTCGGCTCCTTGTAGAGCAGGTCGTCGAGCTCCCTCGCGGTGAAGGCGCGGATCGGCTTGTCGGGATCGAAGAAGCCGCAGCCGTTGAAGATGCGGCCGTACCAGCCGTCCATGCTGTAGCCGGGGATGGTGATGGCACCCTCGTTGAGCGACTTGTTCTCGTCGTACAGCTGGGTGAGGTCGAGGTCGTTCACCGTGCCCCGGCCCTCGCACCGCGGGCACATGCCACCGGTGATGCTGAACTCCCGGCGTTCGGGACCTGGACGCGCCGTCCGCCGTCTGCACTCGCACCGAGCCGACGCCACTGACCGAGGGCACGTTGAACGCGAAGGCCTTGGCGCCGCCGATGTGGGGACGGCCCAGCCGGCTGAACAGGATGCGCAGCAAGGCGTTGGCGTCGGTGGCCGTGCCCACCGTGGAACGGGCGTTGGCGCCGAGCCGCTCCTGGTCGACGATGATCGCCGTGGTCAGCCCGTCGAGCAGGTCGACGTCGGGACGGGCGAGCGTGGGCATGAAGCCCTGCACGAAGGCGCTGTAGGTCTCGTTGATCATCCGCTGGGACTCCGCGGCGATCGTGGCGAACACCAGGGAGCTCTTGCCCGAGCCCGAGACGCCGGTGAACACGGTCAGCCGGCGCTTGGGCAGCTCGAGGCTGACGTCCTTGAGGTTGTTCTCGCGCGCTCCCTGCACGCGGATCATCTCGTGGCTGTCGGCGACGTGCCGTTCGGGTGCCGGCTGTGTGGCCATACTCGAATCTCCTGTGGTTCTGAGGCTATGGTTCTGGGCCTGCTAATCAGACAAGGTTTCACGCCGCGCGATGAACGTGGCCGGCACCTGATCGGCGAGCCAGACCCGCTCGTTGCCGACGTAGAACGGCACTCCGGCGGCCGCTGCCTGCCCGGCCGCGACCTCGAGGATCACGGCGTGCGGCGATTTGCGAGAGCCCACCGCCCGGGCTGTCTCGACATCGACCGACAGGTGCACGAACTGACGCCGCATCGGGTGCAGGCCCTCGGCGCCGATCACGTCGGCAGCCGCCGGCGAGGTGCCGTGGAACAGCACCGCGGGCGGGGTCCCCGGGGTGAGCGCGATCCGGCCGGGCACCGAGTGCCCGTACAGCGCCCGGATGCGGCCGTCCCGGATCTCGTGCCGGCGTTTGGCGGCCCCGGCGACCATGCGCTCGACGTCCGCCTCGGTCAGCGCCTGCCAGCCGCGCTCGCGCCGGAGCGACTCCACCAGGGCCGGCAGCGACGTCCAGCCGTGCTCGTCCAGCTCCAGCTCGTACAGCCAGGGCTCGTGGCGCAAGGCGTGCGAGACCACTCTGCTGATGTCGGTTGCCGGGATCGCACCGCCGGCTCCGCGAGAAGGCATCGGGCTCAGTCTTTGGGGGTGTGCACGGCCACCAGACGACCCACCCCGGGGGCGATGGAGGCAAACCCGTCGGGCAGCTCGATCTGGGCTACGGTGCCCGTCGGGAAGTGGGCGTACTTGCCGCAGATGGCCCCGGTGGAGGCCGACATGATCGGCTCGTGCCCCACCACGAGCAGCGTGCGCACGCCGGGCGGCGTGTCGGCCACGACGGAGAGCACCGTCTCGACGCCGGCCTCGTACAGTTCGGCCTCGGGACGCACCGGCGGCGGCGTGCGCCGGCCCAGGCCCGACACCACGAGATCGGCGGTCTCGATCGTGCGCGCGGCGTCGGAGCAGATCACCAGATCGGGGATCCAGCCCACGTCGGCAAGCCAGGCGCCCACGATCGGAGAGTCGTTGCGGCCGCGGCCGGCCAGGGGGCGTTCGTGGTCGGTGCAGGCGTCGGGGTAGGCCGCCTTGGCATGCCGCATGAGCAGCAGGCGCACCCCCGGGCCGCTATGGACGGGGTCTTCGGAGCTAATACTCATCCGGAGATCCTGCCCTAGCAGTCGGCACTGCTGCCAACTGACCTGCCGAACAGGTTCTCCGGCCGCCCGGCGCGTGGTCTGAGGAGCCGTGAGCGCCGGGCACTAGGGTGTGCCGATGCCCACCGCGCCCGACTCCGGCCAGCCCGAGCCGAAACGGCTCTCCGGCGACAAGATCGCCGCGAAATCGTCGAGCGGGCCGACCCGGCGGGCGAACGGGCCGGGACCGCTGGTGATCGTGGGTGGCGCCGAAGACAAGGTCGGACGCTCGACCGTGCTGCGCCGGTTCGTCCGCGAGGCCGGCGGCAAGGGCCGGGCCCGCATCCTGGTGGTGCCCACGGCCTCCTCGGTGCAGCCCGAGATGATCGCCATGTACACCGACGTCTTCACCCGGCTCGGGGCCGTCGAGGTGACCTCGGTCCGCCCGATGAGCCGCCGCGAGGCGGACGATCCGGCGCTGGCGGCGGCCACGGCAGCTGCCACGGGCATCTATCTCACCGGTGGCAACCAGGTGAAGCTCTCCCAGATCGTCACGGGCACGGCTCTCGGCAATGCCATCCACAACGCTCACGACCGTGGCGTGGTGGTGGGCGGCACGAGCGCGGGGGCCTCGATCATGAGCAACCACATGATCGCGCTGGGACCGGAGGGCATCACGCCGCGCCAGGGCGCCAGCCAGGTCAGTGCCGGGCTGGGGCTGCTCGACGGCGTGATCATCGACCAGCACTTCGACCAGCGCGGACGGTACGGCCGGTTGATGTCGGTGGTGGCCGCCTCCCCCTCCCTGCTGGGCATCGGCATCGACGAGAACACGGCCATCGTCGTCACCGAACGCCGCTGGGTGGAAGTGATCGGTGCCGGCGGCGTCTTCGTCATCGACGGCCAATACGTGATCAGCAGCGCCTTCGCCACCCGCAGGGGCGGGCCGTTGCTGTTCTCCGGGGCCACGGTGCACACCCTGCCCGCTGGCGCGAGATTCGATCTTCAGGAACGCCGCCTGGTCGATTTCACCGAGATGCACCCAGAGCGTCCGGCCAATATGCCTCATACCGACCGAGACGAGGCCAAGCGTCTCTCCGCCAGTTTGCTCGCCTCCATCCACCGGCACGAAGATCTGTGACACCGTGCTGCCACGCGGTGCCTCGACCCGCTTAGATCAGGGTCTGACGCACTGCCGTGGCGGTGGGTACGGCCCGGAACGGCGGGTCGGGTGCAGGCCGAGCGTGAACGAAGATTCGTGACACCGCAGGTGTCGCGGCAGCCAGGAGGTCATCGGTGAGCAAGTCCGAAACAACACCGCACCGGGCGGCCGCCCCGGAGCTCACCATCGTCTCCACGCGGGTGCTGCGCGGGCCCAACGTGTGGTCGTACCGACCGGCGATTCACCTGGTGGTCGACCTCGGCGCGTTGGAGGAGTACCCCACCAATCTGCTCGATGCGCGCGCGGCGGAGCACGGCACGGCCGGCTTCACCGACAGGCTGCTGGAGTTGCTGCCGGGTCTGCAGCGGCACGCGTGCTCACGCGGGCACGCCGGCGGGTTCATCGAGCGACTGCGCGAGGGCACCTGGGTCGGTCACGTGGCCGAGCATGTGGCGTTGCAACTGCAGCAGGAGACGGGCGCCGACCTCACTCGCGGCAAGACCCGGCAGGTCAAGGGTGCGCCAGGCCGGTACAACGTGATCTACGCCTACGCCGACGAGCGGGTGGGAACCTCGGCCGGGCAGCTCGCCGTCCGGCTCGTGAATCATCTCGTGGAGCCCGAGGACGGTTTCGACCCGGCTGAGGAGATCGAGCTCTTCCTTCGGCGGGCCCAGCGCTACGCGTTCGGGCCGTCGACACGGGCCATCATCGAAGAGGCCGAGGCACGGGACATTCCCTGGCAGCGGCTCAACGAGTACTCCCTCGTACAGCTCGGTCAGGGCAAGCATGCCCAGCGCATCCGCGCCACGATGACCTCGCACACGTCGGCGCTCGCTGTCGACATCGCCGGCGACAAGGTGCTCACGGCCACGCTGCTGGGCTCGGCCGGTCTGCCCGTACCCCGCTCGGAGTCTGTGCGCACGCTCGAGGGTGCGCTGTCGGTGGCTCGCCGGATCGGCTATCCGGTGGTCGTCAAGCCCTTGGACGGCAACCATGGCCGCGGTGTCTGCATCAATCTCACCGACGACGAGGCGGTGCGGGCGGCCTATCCGATCGCCAAGAAGCAGTCTCGACGCGGCGTTATCGTCGTAGAGACGTATATCACCGGCAAGGACTATCGCTGCCTCATCATCGACGGCAAGATGGCGGCCATCGCCGAGCGGGTGCCGGCCGGAGTCACCGGCGACGGCGAGCACACCATCCGCGAACTGGTTGACATCACCAATGCCGACCCGCGGCGCGGGGTGGGTCACGAGAAGGTGATGACGCGCATCGCTGTGGACGATGCAGCTCTCGAACTCGTTGCCGCGCAGGGCTATGCGATGGACGACGTGATCCCGGCCGGAACCACGGTCAAGCTGGCGCTCACCGGCAATATGTCTACGGGCGGCATGTCGATCGACCGCACCATGGACGCCCACCCCGACAACGTCGAGATCGCCGAAGAGGCCGCGCGGGTCATCGGCCTCGATGTGGCGGGCATCGACTTCATCTGCCCCGACATCACCGAGCCGGTTCGTGAGACCGGTGGGGCGATCTGTGAGGTCAATGCCGCTCCCGGGTTCCGGATGCATACGCACCCGTCGATCGGCGAGCCCCAGTTCATCGCGAAACCCGTTGTCGACACGCTGTTCCCGCCCGGCTCACCCTCGCGGGTGCCGATCATCGGGGTGACCGGCACCAACGGCAAGACCACCACCTCGCGGATGATCGCGCACATCTTCAAGGGCATCGGTCGCAAGGTGGGCATGACGTCGACGGACGGCATCGTCATCGACGAGCGGCTCGTGATTCGTTCCGACGCCTCGGGACCCAAGAGCGCGCGGATGGTGTTGCAGAACCCGCGAGTCGACATGGCAGTGTTCGAAGTGGCCCGGGGCGGCATCATCCGGGAGGGTCTGGGTTACGACCGCAATGATGTAGCCGTGGTGACCAATGTGGCCGAGGATCATCTGGGATTGCGCGGCATCGACACGTTGCAGCAGTTGGCCGACGTGAAACGTGTTGTGGTAGAAGCAGTCCCGCGCAATGGATACGCAGTGCTCAATGCTGATGACGAGTTGGTGCGGGAGTTCCGCAAGGCCTGTTCGGGGGCCGTGGTGTGGTTCAGCCTCCAGCCTGTCGGCTCGCCCGAGCGCGACCTGATCGAGCGGCACTGCCGGCGCGGCGGCATCGCGGTGGTGCTGGAGCAGACCGACCGCGGCGAGATGATCGTGATCAAGGACGGCAAGCGCGCCATGCAGCTGGCCTGGACGCACCTGCTGCCGGCGACGTTCGACGGGGCGGCCCGCTTCAACGTGGCCAACGCGATGGCCGCTGCCGGTGCCGCCTTCGCCGCGGGGGCGCCGCTGCACGACATCAGGCAGGGTCTGCGCACCTTCACGACCACCTACTACCTCTCCCCCGGCCGGATGAACCTCATTCAAGTCACCACCCCCAACGGACTGGTGGACGTGGTGGTCGACTACTGCCACAACGTGCCGGGTATGCGTCAGCTGGGCGACTTCGTCGACCGGTACGCCGGCCAGCGCGGCGGCGACCTGGCCCGTCCGTCGCGGATCGGCATGATCGCCACCGCCGGCGACCGCCGCGACGAGGACATGCGCCAGCTCGGCGCCGTGGCGGCTGAGCACTTCGACGTGCTCGTGGTGCGCGAAGACGTCAACCGTCGCGGCCGTGCCGTGGGCGAGGTCGCCGACCTGGTGGCCCAGGGGGCCAAGGCGCAGATGGCCGAAGGCGACGTGCGGTGCAAGCAGGTTGAGGTGGTGCTGTCGGAGACCACGGCCGCCAAGCACTGCATGGCACGGGCCAACCCGGGAGACCTGGTGGTGCTCTGCGTCGATCAGCATGCCGAGGTGATGAGCGTGCTGGAGACCTACTCCCGGCACGCGCAGGCAGGTGCCCGCAGCGGAGATCTCGTGGCCGACCCCGACCTCGACCCCGCCGAGCTCACCCAGCACGCCATCGAGCACGAAGCCGGCTGAGCCGGCCTTGACGTTGTGCCCTAGCCGCGTTCCCGTCCGGGCAGCGGCGCGCTCGCCAGAAACGCCTCGTACGCCGGACGTGCGTCGTCGTCGACGGTGGGCACAACCGAGCTGAAACGGGTGTCTCGGCGGTCACGGTGCGGACCGGAGACCCAGAACTCCTCGTCGGTCTCCACGTCAAAGAAGTTCGCTTCGCTCCCCCGCCAACGGCGCAGCGTCCTGCCGTGCCACCGAGCCGACTTCCACGACCCGTTGAATGACACCACGCTGATCCACGCCGGACCGCGGTCGAGGTCATAGCCGGTTTTGAGTTGCACGAACATGATCCGGTCAGACATCTGACCAGCATGACCGGAATCCGGCATGCCCGTTGCCGAATCCCGACAGCCGAAGGAATGGGTTGGGAACTGCTGCACCCTCCGATCCACCGGACACGCCGTCCTACGACGGCCGCGTCGATCGGGATGGTGAGTCGGTGGCGGGGCAATCGACCCCGGTCAGCCGGGTGTGAGGACGACCGTCCGCAGGACGTGCACGACCATGGCGCAGAGGCTGACCAGCCAGGCCGCGAACGCCACCCACAGTTCGGCACCACCAATGGCACCGACGAGCGGCAACTGATCGGCTCGCCCGAGGTAGATGCCGGCGACCGCGTACATGCCGAGCGGAAAGATGATGCTCCACAGGGTGGCGTCATAGCCGAGTGGCACCCGGTGCACCTTGTGGCGCCACCAGCCGGCCGCCACAAGCGCCGGGATCAACCAGGTGGCGAACGACCAGAACACGACCGAGGCGCCGGCGATCAGCCCGCGAGTGGCATCCACCATGGGAGCGTCGGCCATCTCGACGATCCGTGCCCCGGCGAGGACCGTGATCGCTGCGGCGCCCATCGCCACCCAATAGGGCGGCGTGAGATCGTGCGGTGTCAGGTCGTAGAGCATCATCCGGGCGGCGACGAACAATCCTGCAGCGGCGTAGAGGAACACCCCGACCGACCAGGAGAACACCGCCACCACCGCAAGCAGGTTGCGCATCGGCGCATAGACCTGCTCCAAGGTTGCGGCGCTGACGGCGACCGACTGGCTCGCGACCACCCAGACGAACCACGTGCCGTTGGCGGCGGCGATGATCGGACGTTCATGCGGGCCCAGCACCGCAGTCCAGGGGATGACGTAGCCCAGAACGACCCAGAGCAGGCCGGCCACGACGAGCAGCGCCGCGGTGATCGCGTGCCGCCCGTCCATCGCCAGGCGAACACCCAGGACGTTGGTGCCGGCCACCGCCGTGAAGAAGCCGAAACCGCGACGCAGGTCGAGGAAGTCCTTCAAGATCGCCATGCGGTAACGCGTTAGCCGCCAACCCGACAGAATGACCAGGGTGACGTAGGCGACGGCGGCAACGCCGAGCAGCAACTCGGACAATCGTTGGTAACCCCGCAAGAACAGCCCGACGGAGATGATGCCGCTGGCCATGACGATGGCGAAATAGGCGGGACTCAAGCCGCGCACAGCGTGGCGCACACGATCGAGCAGCCCGGTTGTCATCCTCGCAAGGGTAGGACGCGTCTCCGCCAGAGCCACAGGTGGTCGACCTGCCTCGCGGTGGGTGCCTCCTCCTGTGAGCTTGGCGTGCCATTGGGTTACAAGAGCAACGACTTCACGCAGACGAACCTCGCTGCAGCCTGGTGACCGCCGGGCTCACGGCTGGGGCCACCCTCTACGCATTCCAGGTTCGTTCCAGTGCGCTGTTGTCGCCCCGATCCCGATGCTGCACCGATGCCACCGTGCGGAACGGCAAGCCCGTCTCGAAGAGTTCGGAGGTCAATTGCAGTTCGGGGCGCTCCTTTGCGTCCCACTGCAGAACCTCGGTCAGGGTTAACACTTCCATGTCACCCGAGACCGGCGTGAAGGTGCCGAGTTGCATCTCCTCGTCGCCCCACAATCGAGCGATGATCGAAGGCCCGTAGGCGGCTTTGAGATAGCGCCAATCCAACGAGCCGACCAATCCCTTGCCGAATAATCCTGCATAGTAAGCAGACTGCTCACCAGAAATGCTGTCCGCAGTCGCAGGCACGATCGGGGTGATCTCGTGCGCGCCACGCACCTGCCAGGCGGCCACGGGCTCCAGCGAGACCCAGTCGATCAGACCGGGATTTCCCAAGCCTTTGTCTTGCTCACTGGAGGTGCCGAGAACCGATGGCTCAACGAGCGCACACGACACCTCTAAGGGGTCGAACCACAACTCGCCGATCGCCGTCGCGTCGGGGACTTGCAACGCGATCCGGCACGTAGCGCCCGGAGCCCACCACTCAGCCGGCACAACATGGTCGCCACTCTTGACAAAGGCTCGCAGTAGTTCGGCACGTTCGTGCTCGCGAAGGTCACTGAGACGGTCCGCGAGCACTAGCGCAGCCGATGCGCTGCGTTCCCTGAGGTGATTCGCAAAGGCAGCTCCTGCGCTCAGCTTTCCTACCCCGCTACTATTACCATTCACCGCTCCATACCTCCTGTTTCTCGACGAATCTGTCTTACCTGGGCCCGCCCCGATCCCCTACTCTGGCCGATAGGCAGGTTCGAAACGGCGTCACGCCAGCCGTGTTCGAACCCACTGGCACGCGAGCCGGACGCCTGGTCAGGCTTGTTGTCGGGAAGATGTGGAGGCTTTCGCTCCCCCAGGAACTGCGGTTGTTCCAGAGATCCCAGCAACGGATATCCCTTCACTCCAGTTCGTTCAAACTGCAAGTAGCACCTGAACACTACGGCCTGTTCAACCGTTGCCGGAAAGCTCTTTGCTAAGAAGAGCAACTCACCTGCGGGACCTACCTCGCCTCGCTCGTCCACGAGATCTCTGTCTAGCTTCAGGGACCTGCGTAGATGGCTCGTTGGTTGCTGTGTGGGGCGAAGGATGATGGCGTGGATGGACTCCAGCCCCGCCTGCTGGGCCGCCCAAAGCCGTCGGTTGTCCAGACTTGTCAGCTCGCCGTCACTCATCGGCACGACCTCGATCGGATCGCTCACGTACCCGTCGCGCCGAAACGTCTCCACCAGGTCGGACAACGTGATTATTACCCCCTTCAACCGAGTCGGGCTCGTAATGGTTGTCTGACTGAATCGAACCCCATCCGTCGCTAACAGAACTACGCGCGCGTCCATGGCTGCACCTGCGATAAAGGCGGGACGCGTGGGAACCCATGTCGAGGCAGTCTGTGCATTCTTGGCTTGCCCGTCCTCGCCGCCAATCGGCACCCTCACCTCCCGCCATACGGATCTTGCGAGACGGTATCTTCCGTGGGGTGTTCAAGCACGCGCACACGGACAGCCTGTGGATGAGCAATTGCGCGACCAGGGCGCCGACGGCCTCGGCCGAATACCGCGCGGCGGTCATCCGGGACCAGTACCTCAACGCACCCCACCCGTACAGAGCGGCCACATCACTAACACTCCAACCCGGTAGCGGGCGCATTCCCTGATTCGCACTCGATCGACGGAGATCCAGCGAGCAGCGGGGGAAGGTTTGGGACGCTATGACGTTGCCCCGCCCGACGGGGCATCGCCATAGCGCCTCAAACCCATCGCACTTCAGCTCCCCAAATATTGATAGTTCGCATGATTCGGACATGACAATCCGGCAGAAGCCGAGCCGGGCAACCCATCGGCTCCGGATGGGATCGGTTGGGAGGCCTGTGAATAGCTCCGCACGCTACCGCCGGGCTCAGGGCGAGATCCGAATCGGGAACTCCTGCGACAGCCCGCTTACCTACGCCGTAGCACTCACCACTCCGGCCTGTGGAGGCCGCCTGGCGGCCGGATCGCAGTCAGGTGTCCAGCTCGCGCACTGGCTTGCGGTCAGCGATCGTCGTCGTGAGTCCCAGGCTCACGATCGGGGTGTCGGTGCCGGGGTACACGATGTCGATCAACAGGTCGGCCACTGAGGTCTCAAGCGCACCGCTCAGGGCGATCAGCGTCGACAGGCGTGGGTTCGCGGGCGTGCCGTGCGCGCGGTCGGAGAGCCCTCGCTCCAGAAGTTGGTAGTGGTTCCGGCTGAGCCCGGCGTCGGCCGCCACTCGCTCCTGCGTCCGGCCCACCCGATGCCGCAGTGCCTGGAGCCTCAAACCGAGTGCCCGAGCTTGATCCTCGGCGAGCTGGAGGTCGGCGGACACAGGATGAAGGCTCGCTACTCGGCGCGCCAAGGTCAGCCATGTCTACATGGCCTTGTGGTCATGGTCCGCCCCGCGCGGCTAGCTGACGGGCAACGACTCGGGAGGAGCTGTGTTGGTGGGGCTGTCGAAGGTCGAGCATCCATGACGCTCAACCGGAACCTGTTCCACCGGGATCCGCTGTCTTTCGCCATTCCGAACGACGGCGTGTCGACGGTAGGGACTCCGACCACAGCCAACCAGTGGCAGGTCTTGCGGTATGAGCTGGAGAGCTTCGTCTGCGAAGGTGAGTACGCACGCGGACTGCAGCGGATTCTCTCGTCGTATCTCACGAACCTCGATCGGTCGATCCAACCAGCCGTCTGGGTGAGTGGCTTCTATGGCAGCGGCAAGTCTCACCTCCTGCGAGTACTCGAGCACCTGTGGCGAAACACCCGGTTTCCCGACGGTGCGTCGGCACGCAGCCTGGTCAGGTCGCTTGACAGCGAGGTGAGCGACAGCCTCAAGGAACTCGACACCATCGCACGCCGGCAGGGTGGTACGCCCTGGGCCGCCGCCGGCGGCATGGATGCCGCGAGTGTCCACAACGTGAACACGACCGTGCTTGGCATCGTGCTGGAGGCGGCGGGGCTGCCCGCACACGTAGCGCCGGCTCAGGTGGTTCTGTGGTTGCGCCGGGAAGGACTGGCGGACACGGTGGCAGAGCGGCTTCGCGCCGCCGGAACCGACCTAGTGGCCGAGGCTCGGCAGTTCAACCTGTCGGTGCGCCTGGCGCAGGCCATCCTCGCCGAGCGACCCGACATCGCCCTCGACCCGAGAACGCTGCTGAAGCAACTCGGGAACCAGTTCATCGAGCGGCCGCTTGCCACCTCGGACACGGTCGAACTGCTCCGTGAGGTGTTGTCGGAAGTCGGCGGCGCCGGGATGCCGCCGATCCTCATCGTCGTCGACGAGGTGCAGCAATACATCGGTGACAGCAGCCAGCTAGCGCTCGAAGTCCAAGGACTCGCCCAGGCGCTGACCTCGCAGTTCGACGGACGCGTGCTGTTCGTGGCAACCGGGCAGCAAGAGCTCACGGCCACTCCCGGGCTGCAGCAAATCCGAGACCGATTCACCGTCAAGGCCCACCTGGAGAACCAGGACATCGACGAGGTGGTGCGCCGCCTTCTGCTGCAGAAGAGACCAGCCCAACTTCAGGCGCTCACCAACACGCTCGACCAGGCCTGCGGAGAGATCGGACGCCAACTGCAAGGAGCCACGCTCCGGCCCAACGAGGCCGACCTCGCTCTGCTGACCCGCGACTACCCCTTGCTGCCGGCACGGCGTCGGTTCTGGGAGTCGGTTCTCCGAGCCGCCGACGAAGGTGGCCGCGCCGGACAGCTTCGCTCCCAGTTGCGTGTGGTCCATGAAGCCAACCGGTCTGTGGCCGAAGAGCCGATCGGCACTGTGGTCGGGGCCGATTTCCTCTATGACCAGAAGAGCGCGGACCTGAATGCGTCGGGGAAGCTGCCACCCGGTGTCCAATTGCTGATCGCCGAGCAGGCCGGGCACGTCGACGACGGTCCGCTGCGCGCCCGGGTGCTGGCCGTTCTGCACCTGATCGCTCTGCTGCCGACCGAAGGTCCTGCCGATCAAGGTGTTCGAGCGAGCGCTCCGCACGTTGCCGACCTGCTGGTGCGCAACCTGGAAGCCGACGGCGCGCAGTTGAGACGACGCGTGCCAGTGCTCTTGGAGACCATGGCGCGCGAAGGCGTCGTCCAACAGGACGCCGATCGGTTCGTCATCCAGACGACCGAGGGGCGAGCGTGGAACGACGACTTCCGCAGCAGGCGGGCGGCGCTGAGCGGTGACACTGCGGAGATCGCTGAGGTTCGCGATCGCCACCTGCGCGCCGAGATTGACAGACAGGTCCCGGTCCATCGTATCCAGCACGGCGAGTCGAAGGTCTCCCGCACCATCGACCTGCAGGTGGGCGACGACCCTCCAGTCATCACTGACAAGGTCCCGGTGTGGGTGCTGTCGGAGTGGAACGGATGGGGTCCGCGCCAATTCGCCGACCTGACCCGCGGGGCCGGGCACGACAGCTCGATGGTCTACGTCTACGTCCACCGCCTCAGGGCGGCCGAGCTGAACGACGCTGTGCTGGATCTGCGCGCCACCGAACAGGTCTTGCAGACCCGGCCCACCCCCACCACTGCCTAGGGTGAGCAGGCCCGGCGGGCGATGGAGCCGACTGCGCTCAGCGATCACGAGGTTGGAAGCCATCGTGGAGGAGATTGTCGGTAACGCCACGGTCGAGCTCGCCGGTGGCGCCACACCCGGCGGAGAGTTGGTGGGAGACCAGATCCGCAAAGGCGCCCAGCGCATGGTCCAGCGACTGTTCGAGCAGTTCCCGCTCGCCGACGACCGCCGCTGGCCCAAAGTCATCGACCGGATTCGCGAGGGCAACGATCAGCCCTTCGCAGCTGTCGGGTACGCCGGGCCGATCGAGGATCATCGAGCAGTGGCAAAGGTTCTGGCCGCGATCGGCGGGTCGTGGACCGGCGGCGGACAACTCGTGGAGACCTTCACCGCCCCCCCTACGGCTGGAGCGCAAACGCGGTGCGAGCAATTCTCGGCGCCCTGCTGTTGTCCGGGATCATCGCCGTCGAGGTGAACGACAACCCTGTGGATGCGCGTGGCCTCATGACCCTCGGGTCCCGTCTCGGGCCGGCACGGTTCAGACGAGAGACGGTGGCCGTGGGCGCGAAAGACCGGCTCAAGGTCCGCAGCCTGTGCGGGCGGATTCTTGGTCGTCGAATTGCCGCAGACGAACCGCCGATGACCGTCGTGCAGACCACCCTCGACACCCTTGCACAGCGCGCCGAGCAGGTGTCGGGAGCGCCACCACTGCCCTGCGTGTCGTTGCCGTCTACCCTCGACAAGCTGAACGGCCTGACAGGCAATGCCCTGGTCAAGGGCTTCGTCGAGGGCACACGATGACCTCCATTCTTTCGCCGAGTACCTGACCGCGCTCGAGCAGCGCCGGGCAGAACGCTGCCCAGCACTCGACCAGGCCCGAAGGCTTGCTGCCGCCCTGGCCGAGCTCGACGCCGCCCACGAGCCGATCGGGCGACTCAGCAGCCTCGAATCGACCCGCATGCTGCTGGCGGCCGACGACCGGGTCAGCCCGATCGTGTGCGACCTCACCGACCTGGGCCGTGCGGCGATCACTCAGGCGTCCAACGGCTACGAGGCTGCCCGGGCTGCAGCGATCCGCGGGCTGGAAGGCGAAGCCACCTGGATGGCACTCGACCCTGACGACCGTGAGCGCCTGCTTGCCGATCATCGGCTTCTGGCAGCTGCCGCGACCAGCCTGGCGAGCACTGAATCGGTGGTGCAGGCTATCGACGGCACGCCGCTGGCCAGGTGGTCGGATCGTCAGGACGCCGTGCCTTCCAGAGCGGCTCAGGCACTGGAGGCGGCCGTGCGGCTGAGCGCACCTGCGGCGGTCTCCGTCGGACTTCCGGGTCGTTCGATCAGCCGGGTGACCGAGCTGGACGGCTATCTCGACACTGTTCGCCGGTCGCTGTCGTCAGCTCTGGCCGAGCACGGCTCGATCGTGGTGCGCGGCTCATGAGCATCCTCACGGACGAACAGCGCAGACGCCTGGACAGGACGGTGCAACGAGCACGGGGATTGGCCCATGTCTGTGCGCGAGAGGCGCTCAGCCACCTGGCCGTCGATCGTGAGGACCGTCCCGACTATCTGGCTGACGACGGGCACACGCTGCGGATCGCCCTGCGCGAGAAGGCGAAGCTGTTGGGCGACTCGACCGGGCCGGAAACCGATCTGCGACTGCTGATCGAGGATGTCGCGTACGCACAGTGGCATCGCTTGTTGTTCGCGCGCTTTCTCGAGGTGAACGGACTGTTGCGTCATCCCGACGTGCCGGATGTCGCGCTGACACTGGACGACTGCCACGAGCTTGCCAGCGAGGAGGACGAGCCCGACGGCTGGTCGGGGGCGGCGCGGTATGCCGAGGCGATATTGCCTGGAGTGTTCCGGGCCAGCGATCCCGCGGTTCGTCTGCGCTTCGCGCCGGAGCGACGAGCCGAGCTCGACGCGATCGTGGCGGAGTTGGACAAGGACACGCTGACCGCAGAAGACGCCCTCGGCTGGGTCTACCAGTTCTGGCAGACCGCCGAGAAGAAGCAGGTCAACGACTCCGAACGCAAGATCGGTGGGGCCGACCTGGCACCGGTGACCCAGCTGTTCACCGAGGACTACATGGTGCGCTTCCTGCTGGAGAACTCGCTTGGCGCCTGGTGGTCGGGTCGGCATCCGGACTCGCCCCTGTTGGCTGAGTGGGAGTATCTGCGACGACTCGACGACGGCACTCCGGCGGCAGGCAGCTTCGACCGGTGGCCGAGCACCGCAGCCGAGATAACCGTGCTGGATCCGTGCTGCGGCTCTGGTCATTTTCTGGTGGCTGCCTTCGGAATGCTGTGGCGGATGCGCGCCGAGGAAGAGGGTCTCACTCCGGCACAGGCCCAGAATGCGGCGCTGCGCGACAACCTGTTCGGCCTGGAGCTTGATTCCCGGTGCACTCAGATTGCCCTCTTCAACGTTGTTCTCGAAGCGTGGAAGCAGGGCGGATTACGGCAGTTGCCCGCAGTGCAGATCGCCTGCTCCGGCACCACTGTGACAGCGACGAGACAGGAGTGGGAAAGGGAAGTCGAAGATATCCCCCAACTGATCCCAGCAATGGCCGAGCTGCACCGCCTTTTTCACGACGCCGATTCGCTCGGCTCACTGATCGACCCCCGGCTCGACCCAGGCGATGCCCTCCTATCCCGGTATGGCACGTCCGAGGAGTCGGGGCTACTGGCCGGCAGTGTTCTCCAGCTGTTGCAGGGGCAGGGGCAGCACAACAGTGTCACCGGTACGGCCGCCGCCGTCGTGCATGCGGCAGGCCTGCTGTCAAGGAGCTACGTGCTCGTGGCGACCAATCCCCCATACCTCAAGCGCTCATCCATGGCACCCGAGCTGAAGGGCTACCTCTCTGCAGCCCATCCCCGGGCACAGGGAGACCTTGCGACGGCTTTCATCGAGCGTGCACTGCAGCTCGTGAGTCCCGGCGGTTCGATCGCCGTTGTGTCGCCGCAGAACTGGCTGCTGCTGACAACCTATGCGGCTCTGCGCAAGAACCTCCTCGGGTGCCGCACCTTCGAGCTGGTCGCCCGGCTGGGATCGGGTGCCTTCCGGCAGATCAGCGGAGAGATCGTCAAGGTGGGGCTGACCATCATCAGCGCTGCTCCACCACCCGCCGACCATCGGCTATCGGGTCTGCTGGCGCACCGGGCCGAGGATGCTCGCGCCAAATCGGAGCAGCTGCGCCAGGGCAGGCTCTATCGCCCTCGTCAGGCCGACCAAGCCGCCAACCCCGACCACCGGATCACGGCGACGACGATCAGTCAGCGGCAATTACTCGCCGGTCGGGCACGTGCCCTGCAGGGCATCGCCACCGCCGACTACCCGCGGTTCGGCAGAGTGTTCTGGGAGCGCACCCTCCCCCATTGCGACTGGGAATTCCAGCAAAGCACAGTGTCGCAGACAATGCCCTACGGAGGCCGTGAGCATATCGTGTGGTGGCAGCAAGGAAAAGGCGTTCTGCACGACCTCGACGGCGTCTGTATCCGGGGTTCTAAAGCCTGGGGAAAGCCAGGAATCGCCGTTTCCCAGATGGGAGATCTGGCGGTGACGCTTTACACCGGCGAGCTCTTCGACAACAACACGGCCGTGATCGTTCCCGATGACTCTGCCGACCTGGCGGCCATCTGGGCCTACTGTTCCAGCTCCGAGTTCCATGAGGATGTCCGCGATATCGACGATGCGCTCAAGGTGACCAACGCAACGCTGGTCAAAGTCACCTTCGATCGGGACCGTTGGCAGCGTAAGGCCTTGGACGAGGGGGCACTTTCCACGCCGCACTCCGACGACCCGACGCAGTGGCTGTTCAAGGGCTCTGTCCGCACTGCTGCCGAGCCTCTCCAGGTGGCTGTTGCCCGCCTGCTGGGCTACCGCTGGCCCGATCAGCTGCCCGATGCACTGGACTCATCGTCCGACGCCGACGGCATCGTGGCCCTGCCAGCGCTCTCCGGCGAGCTCAATGCCGCCACCAGACTGCGTGCTGTGCTGGCCCGCTCCTACGCCGCCGAGTGGTCGACCCACCGTGAGCAGCAACTGGTGCAGCAGGCCTGCGGCAAGCGGATCGGGCTGGCCGAGTGGCTCCGTGACGAGTTCTTCAAGCAGCACACCAAGGTCTTCCACCAGCGGCCGTTCCTCTGGCACATCTGGGATGGTCGCAAAGACGGGTTCGCCGCGATCGTCAACTACCACAGGCTCGATCGCCGCACTCTGGAAAAGCTCGCCTTCACCCTGCTCGGCTCGTGGATCGACAAGCAGCGCACGGATGTGGACCACGATCCGGCAGGCGCTGAGCTCCGGCTGGCAGCTGCCCTCGACCTGAGACGCCGGCTCGAGCTGATTCTGGCCGGGGAGTCTCCATACGACGTCTACATCCGCTGGAAGCCGCTTGCCCAGCAGCCGATCGGCTGGGAACCCGACCTCGATGACGGCGTCCGGATGAATATCCGCCCGTTCGTCACGGCTGGTGTGCTGCGAGCCAGGGTGAACGTCGGCTGGACGAAGGACCGAGGAACCAATCCAGACGGGAGCGATCGCCACAACGACCTCCATCCGAGTCTCGCCGAGCGCCGCGCCGCTCGAGTGACCGCCGGAGCCACCTGAGGAGCCGGAGCATCGTGAGCGGCGCTGCCGGATCGAGAGCACCGATGCTGTCGGTAGGGGCGTCCGACGGGCGCGTCAGCATTCCCGGCGGCCCTGCTGCCCGCACCGTGGGTGCCGCAAGATTCCGGTGCGAATCTTCGACCTAGAGTCGACGGCATGAGCCTTCCCGAGACGGACCTGCATCGGATCGAGCGCTGGTGCCGGGCGCGGGTGCCGAGGCACTTGTGGAACGAGGTGAAGGTCGAGGCCGACCTGGGGCCCGACTACGTCACCATCGTGGAGGTTCGCCAACCCTGGGACGGTGAGGGCGATCCGACCCGGATGCCGATCGCGCGGTTGTACTTCAGCGAACGCACCGGCCTGTGGACCATCTACTCCCGCGACCGCAACCTCGAATTTCATCAGTACAGCCGCAAGCCGCCGAACAGATATGTGCAATTGCTCCTGGAGTACATCGGCAGCGGCGCCGACCCGATCTTCTTCGGTTGAGCTCAGGCGTCGGAGGCGGCGAGCTTCCCCGAGGTGGCGGGCTCCGCAGAGATGCCGGGCTCGTCAGGGGTTGCGAGTTCGCGCAGTCTTTCGGTGCGAGACTCGACGTCGGCGAAATCGGCGAGACTGGTGACGGCCAGGCGCAGCGCATCGTCGGCCCGCCCGACCCCGCGCAGAGCGAGCGCCATTGCCGCATCCACCGCCACCTGCCCGCGCCGCTCCTCACGTAGCCGCTCGAGGATCTCCAGCGCCTCGGCGGGGGCCCCGGAGCCCAACAGCGACAACGCCAAGGACAGCGATGCCTCGCGCCGATACGGCTCGGCCAGCCCACCGGCCAGTGCGGCAGCCAAGCCCTTGCGCACCACCTCGCCCGGTGCTCCGGCATCTTCCTGGGCCCGGGCCAGCTCGAACATCAACCGGGCGTCGCGAGGACGGCGCTCGGCCAGTTCCTTGAGCTGTGCCACTCGAGCCGGCGGTGCGAGTGAGGCGGCCGCGATGAGCTCGTCCTCGTCGGGGTGCAGGCCTCGGTTGAGGGCGACCTTGGCCCGCACCTGGGCAGGGCCGTCGGGAACCGCCCCGTGCTCGGCCAGCCAGTCGTAGACGCCCTGCCGGTCTTCGTGCACCATCACCGCCACCACATCGCCCGGCCGCGCGTCAGCCACCAGGTCTGCGAGGCCCTCCACCTCAGTGGGGCTGACCGGCACGTTGTGCACGCCCACCGACGCCGCTCCGGCTCGCAACAACGCTTCCAGCTCTGCATGCGTGCGGCCGCGCAGGTACCGGTCTTTGTGGGCGATGCGCAGCTGATCGGCTCCCTTGCCGGCGACTTCGCCCATGGCAGTGAGCATGTCGGAGGCGCGGTCGCCCACGGCGCCCAGCAGCAACAGCAGGCTGGCGCCGGGGGCAACAAGCCCGCGGGTCACGCCGAGCATGGCTTGCAGGCCGGCCTCGTTGTGGGCCAGATCCATGACGACGGTGCACGTGCCGCCGTCGATGGGCAGCGTGAACGTGTTGAGACGTCCGGGATTGAGGCTGGCATCGGTGGTGAACGACTTGAGGGCGGCCACCACCACCTCCCGGCTGAGGCCGATCGAGAGTGCGGCGGCAGCAGCCGCCAGTGCGTTGGCCACGTTGTACTCCGACAGACCGGCCATCGTGATCGGCAGGTCGAGCACCCGCACGAGCGGGCTGGGATCTCCACCGGCCGACATCAGCGTCACGTAGCCGTCCATCACGGTGATGGCACGTCCCCCGTGCTGCAGCGCCTCGCGTAGGGACGGCGAGGCCGGGTCGAGGCTGAAGATGAACGGCCGGCCCGAGGCGGTCGAGCGCATCGCCAGCACGCGCGGGTCGTCGCCGTTGAGCACCACCCAGCCGTCGGGCTTGGTGACCTTGGTGATGATGGCCTTGACCTCGGCCAACTGGTCGACGGTGTCGATGCCCTGCAGCCCGAGGTGGTCGGCGCTGACGTTGGTGACAACGGACACGTCGTTGCTCACCACGCCCATGCCCTTGAGCAGCATGCCGCCGCGGGCCGTCTCGAGGATGGCCAGTTCGAGACCGTCGGTGGCCAGCACGGTGCGACCACCGCTGGGGCCGGAATAGTCGCCGGGCTCCACCATCTCGCCCTGCACCACCACGCCGTCCGTGGAACTCCACGCGGTGCGCAGGCCGGCGGTCATGCCCATGTGGGCGAGCAACCTCGTGGTGGTGGTCTTGCCGTTGGTGCCAGTGACGCAGATGGTGGGCACGTGCGGCTTGACTGCGCTGGGCGCCCGGCCGGGCTCACTGTCGCGCACCTGCTCCCCACCGGCGGTGAGCAGCGCCGTCAGCGCCAGCGCGTCGCAGCCGGGCACCTCGTCGAGCACTGTCACGAGCGCATTGCCAAAGGCCGTCGCGCGGCCGGCATGCTTCCAGGGAAAGGCGAGAATCGCCTGGTCGGGTGCCGAGCCCGGACGCACCCGTACAGCCAGCCGGGACAGCCCTGCCGCCGCCGCCAACCGGCGTGCGGTGAACCGAAGCAGCCTGAGCACGAACGACATTCGGGCCGTGGTGCCGGGCTCGCCGGGGGCTACCCTGGGCATTCCCAGCGCCGTTGCCATCCGCCTGGCCTCCTCGGCCGGCACGCCCTCGATGGCCGCGACGTCGAGGCTCAACTTCACGGCAGCCCGCGGGAAGTAGAGGTTGGGCCCCTCGAGCAGGCGGAGTTCGACGAGGCTCGTCATGGGTCAGCTCCCCTTCAGTGATGCCGTGCAGTGTTGCCGGTGGTGGCGCGTCTTAGGGCGTGTCGATCAGATCCCCATGGCGTGGACGCCGCCGTCCACGTGCACGATCTCAGCCGTTGTCGCGGGGAACCAGTCAGACAACAGGGCTGCACAGGCCTTCGCTGTGGGTACCGGGTCGTTGACGTCCCAGCCGAGCGGGGCCTGGGAGTCCCACTTCTCTTCGAAGGTGGCGAAACCCGGGATCGACTTTGCGGCTGTGGTGCGCAGCGGACCGGCCGCCACGAGGTTGCACCGGATACCCCGGCTGCCGAGGTCGCGGGCCAGGTATCGGTTGGTCGACTCGAAGGCCGCCTTGGCCACGCCCATCCAGTCGTAGACCGGCCAGGCAACGCTGGCGTCGAACGTGAGGCCCACGATCGAGGCGCCGTCGGGCAGTCGCTCGCCGAGCCCCACGACCAGCGCCTTCAACGAGTAGGCCGACACGTGCAACGCCGTCGAGACGTCGTCCCAGGTGGCGTTGAGGAAGTCGAAGGCGCCCTGGGGAGCGAACCCGATGGAGTGCAGCACTCCGTCGATGCGGTCGGAGTACTCGCCGATCGCGGCCGGCAGGGCGGCCAGATGCTCAGGATTGGAGACGTCGAGCTCGACCACACCCAACACCGGCTCAGGCAGCCGCTTGGCGATCGTCGTCGTGATCCGCATGGCCTTGCCGAACGAGCTCAGCACCACCTTGGCGCCCTGCTCCTGGGCGATCTTGGCCACGTGGAAGGCGATCGAGCTGTCGACGAGAACGCCGGTGACCAGCAGGGTCTTACCCTCGAGAATGCCCACGGTGGAGGTCCTTTCGCTGTGCTGTTAGTAAAGGCTGTGCTGTTGGTAGACAGGTGGATGAGATTCCGGCTGAGTCAGTGGCCCATGCCGAGGCCGCCGTCGACGGGAATCACGGCCCCGGTGATGTAGCCGGCTGAAGGACCGGCGAGGAACGCGACCGTCTCGGCGATGTCGGCGACGTCGCCGAAGCGCTTTGCGGGAATGCCGGCAAGGTAGGCCTTGCGGGTGGCCTCGGGCAGCGCGGCCGTCATGTCGGTGTCGATGAAGCCCGGCGCCACGACATTGGCGGTGATGCCCCGGCCGCCGAGCTCACGGGTGAGTGAGCGGGCCATGCCCACCAGACCGGATTTACTGGCGGCGTAGTTGACCTGACCCGGGCTGCCGTAGAGCCCGACCACGCTGGAGATGAGCACGACCCGTCCGCGACGCAGCCGCATCATCGACTTGGCCGCCCGGCGAACACAGCGGAACGCACCCGTGAGGTTCGTGTCGATGACGGAGTCGAAGTCGTCGTCGCTCATCCGCAGCAACAACGTGTCCTTGGTGATGCCGGCGTTGGCCACGAGCACCTCCACCGGGCCGTGCGCGGCCTCGGCCTGCTCGAAGGCGGCGTCCACGGCCGCGCTGTCGGTGACGTCGCACTTGATCGCGAGCAGGCCCTCGGGCCCTTCACCGGAGCGGGAGGTGATGGCGACCTTGTCGCCACCGGCGGCCAGTCGCTCGGCGATGGCACGCCCGATGCCACGGTTTCCGCCAGTGACGAGCACGCTGCGAGCAGTTGGTTGGTCGGTCATGCGGGCGACCGTATCGCGGTTTAGGTGGTCGAGGCCGGTCGTTGCCGTGGTGTGCCGCCAGCCGGTCTCGCCACGCGTCGACCCGGTGCCGAACTGGAGCCGCTGGAAGCGATCTGGAGTCGGACGAAGCGCTCGCTGCGGACCGATAGACAGGTAGACATGGACGCATGACGAACCGGGCCGCCGCAGTTGACGAAGACTTTTGCGCCCTCGATCGAGCGGGGTTGGCGGATGCGGCCATTGCCGCGGCCCGCGCGGCCGGAGCCCAGCACGTCGACCTCCGGATCGAACGCCTCCGCGATGCGGGGCTGGCCTATCGCGATGGACGGCAGTCGTCGTCGTTCGACGCCACCAGCTCCGGCCTCGGGGTGCGGGTGGTGGTCGACGGCACCTTCGGCTTCGCGGCCGTCGCCGACCTGACGACAGAGGCCGCCGTGAGCGCTGCCCGTCAGGCGGTCGCCCTCGCCCGGGTGTCTCGGCCGCTGTCGAGCGAAGCGGTCGAGTTGGCGGCCGAACCGACCTACGCCGGACGGATGTGGGTCTCGAACTACGAGATCGACCCGTTCGCGGTGGGCAGTGACGAGTGGTCGGCCCTGCTGGCGGACTGGTCGGCACGGCTGTCCGGCAACGTGAGTCACATCGACGTGTCGTTCCGGGCCGTGAAGGAGCAGAAGTACTACGCCGATTCGGCGGGCACGTCGTTCACCCAGCAGCGCGTGCGACTGCAACCGGCCATCGAGGTCGTGCTGATCGGCGCGGCCGGGGTCGAGACCATGAGCAGCCTGGTGCCGCCGGTGGCCAGAGGCTGGGAGTACGTCACAGGTCCGGCTCACGGTGGCTGGGACGTGGATGCCGAACTGGCTGAGCTGCCCGACCTGGTGGCCGAGAAGCTTGCGGCCCCTTCGGTGCAGGCCGGTCGGTACGACCTGCTCATCGACCCGACCAACCTGTGGCTGACGATCCACGAATCCATCGGTCACGCCACCGAGCTCGACCGGGTGCTCGGTTACGAGGCGGCCTACGCCGGAACGTCTTTCGCCACCCTCGACCAACTCGGGTCGTTGCAGTACGGCAGCGATCTGATGCACGTCACGGCAGATCGCACCGACCCGTACGGGCTGGCCAGCGTCGGCTTCGACGACGAGGGCGTCGCCGCGCAGTCGTGGGACCTGATCCGCGACGGCGTGCTCGTGGGCTATCAGCTCGACCGGCGGATGGCCCAGCAGAACCGCGATCAGGAGCTGAGCAGCCCGCCTGGTCGATCCAACGCCTGCGCCTACGCCGACTCCCCGGCCCACATCGCCATGCAGCGGATGGCCAACGTGAGCCTGCAGCCGCTGGCCGGCGGCCCTGATCAGGCCGGCCTGCTCGACCGGATGGACGACGGTCTCTACGTGGTGGGCGACCGGTCGTGGTCGATCGATATGCAGCGCTACAACTTCCAGTTCACCGGTCAGCGCTTCTACCGGGTGCGGTCGGGACGGCTGGCAGGACAGGTGAAGGACGTTGCCTACCAGGCGACCACCACGGACTTCTGGCGTTCGATGAGCGATCTCGGCGGCCCTCAGACGTACCGGCTCGGCGGGGCGATGAACTGCGGCAAGGGCCAACCAGGCCAGGTGGCTGCGGTGAGCCACGGCTGCCCGGCTGCGGTGTTCCGCGGCGTCAACATCCTCAACACGCTGCAGGAGGCAGGCAAATGAACCCGGCGGACATCATCGAGATCGGGCTCGCTCGTGCCGGCACCGCGCCCGACCACGTGAGCACATCGGTCATCGTGGTCGACTCCTCGACGGTCAATCTCCGGTTGGCCTGCAACACCCTGACGACGAACGGCACGAGCACTCAACGCACCGTCAGCGTCATCACGGCCGTGCGCGGGCCTGCCGGCATCGGCGTGGCTAGTCTCACGCGCACGAGCGACGGCAGCGCGATCGTCCAGCTGATCGACTCGGCGCTCGCGCAGGCCCGAAAGGCTCCCGCCGCCGAAGACGCCCGCGAGCTGCCGCCCGGCAGCGTCGATGCCGACTTCACCGACCCAGCAGTCGAGATCGGCCCAGACGCCCTGGCCACCACCGCCGAGCAGGCGGGAGCGGCGCTCGACGCGTTTCGCACGGCCGGCCAGGAGCTCTTCGGCTATGCGTTCGCGTGCAGCACCACCAGCTGGCTCGGCACCAGCGCCGGAGCCCGCCGCCGGCACGTACAGCCCCGGGGCACAGTCGATCTCACAGGAAAGTCGCACGGGCGCACCCGCTCGAGCTTCGCCAACGCCACCACCCCAAACCTGGCCGACGTCGACCTGGTGGCGTTGGCCGCTCAGCTCAGCATCCGGCTGGGTTGGCAGGCCCGCACCCTCGACGTCACACCGGGGCGGCATGACACGCTCCTGCCGGCGTCTTCGGTGGCCGATCTGCTGGTGTGTGCGTACTGGAGCGCGGATGCGCGCTCAGCCGCCGAGGGTCGCAGCGTGTTCTCCCGCTCCGGGAGCGTCGACCAGCCGAGTGCCCGGACGAGGCTGGGCGAGACGCTGAGCGCCAGCCCGCTCACGCTCTTCTCGGATCCTGGCTATCCCGGCATCGAGTGCTGCCCGTTCTCCATGACAGCTGCGTCGGGGCCCACCGCCTCGGTGTTCGACAACGGTCTCGACCTGCGGCCAAGCACCTGGATCGACGACGGGACCCTCACCGCACTGCCCGCGAGCCGATACAGCGCAGAGCTCGCGGGGCTGGCTCCGCATCCGGAGGTGGACAATCTCGTGCTGCGCCTCGACGGCGCCACCGGCACCCTCGACGACCTGATCGCCGGCACCGACCACGGCCTGCTCGTCACGTCGCTCTGGTACATCCGCGAGGTGGACCCCGTGACGTTGCTGCTCACCGGGCTCACCCGCGACGGGGTGTACGTGGTGGACGGTGGCGAGGTTGTGGGCGCGACCTCGAACTTCAGGTTCAACGACTCGCCCGTCGACCTGCTCGCGCGAGTCGAGGCGGGCACTGGCACCGAGGCAGCGCTCAGCCGGGAGTGGTCTGACTACTTCACCCTCAGCGCCATGCCGGCACTGCGGGTCAGCGGACTCAATCTCTCGACCCGATCCCAGGGCACTTAGCCTCGATCCACCGATCGACTTTGAGGTGTTGGCGTGCCGTTACGCGAAGATGCCCTTCTGGGCTGGGAGTTTGGGACTTGCGACGGTCCAAATCACCCAACGTCAGGAGGGCATCTTCAAGATGCGACTCTCTCACACCCTTGGTCGAACCTCGGTGGCGTTCGACGATCCGAATCTCGTGTCGGCAGCAGGACTGCTCCCCGTGGTGGCGCTGGCCGAGCGGGCTGGGTTGCGGGACCTGGCGGATGAGCACCTCAGTGTCCCGACGGACAAGGGCGCGAACCCGGGGTTGAAGGTCGCCTCGCTGGTGGCCGGGATGGTCGCCGGCGCGGACTCGATCGATGACATGGGCCTGCTGCGCCACGGTGGGCTGGGTCGGCTCTTCGCCAAGGCTTATGCGCCCTCGACGCTGGGGTCGTTCCTGCGCTCGTTCACCTTCGGCCACGTCCGCCAACTCGACGCGATCGCCTCTCGGTTCCTGATCGCCCTGGCTTCGCTGACGCGCCTGTTGCCAGAACCCGGCCACGACGCTGCCGCAGGCACTGACCAGGGATACGCGTTGGTCGATGTCGACGACACCATCATCGAGGTCCACGGGTATGCCAAGCAGGGCGCCGGGTTCGGCTACTCCGGTGTCCGCGGGCTCAACGCGCTGCTGGCCACACTCACCATGCCCGCTACGGCGCCGGTGATCGTGGCCCAACGGCTGCGCAAAGGCTCAACCGGGTCGCCACGGGGCGCGAAGCGGCTGGTCGCCGACGCGGTCAAGACCACGCGAAGGATCCTGGGCAAGACTCGGCTGGTGCTGGTGCGTGCCGACTCGGCGTTCTACGGCCGCGGACCCGTCCACGCCGCCCTATCCGGCGGTGCCGCGGTCTCGGTCACCGTGCGGATGGACCCCGCAGTCAAGAAGGCGATCACCACCATCGACGAGAACGCGTGGACCACGATCGAGTACACCGACGCCATCCTCGACGAAACCACCGGCACGTGGATCTCGCGAGCCGAGGTCGCCGAAGTACCGTTCACCGCGTTCGCCTCGGCCAAGAGGTCCGAACGGGTCGCCGGTCGGCTGGTCGTGCGACGGATCCCCGACCTCAACGCCGAAAGGAACAAGGCCGCCGGCCAGGACACCCTGTTCGACACCTGGCGCTTCCACGCCCTCTTCACCACCGCCGACCCCAAGATCCTCGACACCGTCACCGCCGATGCGACCCACCGCCACCACGCGGTCATCGAACAGGTCCACGCCGACCTCAAGAGCTCCGCACTCGCTCACCTGCCATCCGCAGCGTTCAACGCCAACGCCGCCTGGCTGGTCCTCGCCGTCATCGCGTTCAACCTCACCCGCGCCGCCGGCACCCTCGCCGCACCCGACCTCGCACGAGCGACCACCGCCACCCTGCGCCGCAAGCTCATCACCATCCCCGCACGAATCGCATCCTCGGCCCGACGCATCACCATGCACCTCCCGGTCGCATGGCCCTGGCAGACCGCCTGGACAACCATGTTCGACCGCGTCAACGACCCACCACCGGCCCTCACGACCTGACCACCCAGCAGCCACCACTGCGCGACCCGAGCACCACAATGGAACATCCCGGACAGCAAGGCCCGGAGCATCCGCACGCCCCAACAGCCCCCAACCCGCCCAACAAGATCACACACTCCCCGCCATGCCCATCGGTGGATCGAGGCTTAGGCTGTTGCGGCCTTCTCGATGGCATGCCTTCAGGGCCAACCCGTTGCGCAACTTGTGGTTTCACGAAGCAACGCAGTCAGTGCAGCGGGTGTGCGTCTCGGGTCTCAGGTCCTGAGTGGGTAGTCGAGGGTGAGTTGCTGTGCGGTGTGTCGGGTTCGGTTGATGGCTTGGCGGAGGGTGTTGCGTAGTGGTTTCTGGGCGGGATCGAGCCAGGCGGGTGGGATCGCCCAGGGCAGACCGTCGATCATCCGTAGTCGCCAGCCGTTGTCGGGGTGGGTGACGGGTTCGTGGATCAGGCGGTGGTGCCGCCAGCACAGCAGGGCCAGGTTGTTGGTGTGGGTGGGGCCGCCGCGGGACCAGAATCGGACGTGGTGCACCTCGCACATTGAGGGTGGTGCCGCGCACCCGGGGAACACGCACCCGCCGTCGCGGGCGATCACCGCGGCCGTCTGTGCGGGGCTCGCCAGCCGACCGGTGCTGTGCATCGACAGGATCCGCCCCGACCTGTTGCGGGTGATCCGGTCGAGCACCGCGTCACAGACGAACTGTTCCAACACCGCCGCCGAGACCGGTCGTCCGGCACTGTCTACCGCAGACCACACCCTCCCCGACCCGCCACCGGACGGGGCCGTGGCCGTCGCGCGCTCGGCCCCGGCCGGGCCGCTCCGCCAGTCCGCGCTGCCCCAGGCCACCGCGTTGTCATCGAGACCCGACCCCACGCCCGCGGCCGCGCCCGAGCCGTCAGCGGCGACGTACGACGGGACCGAACCACCCGCCCCAGCGCAGCGGCTGGCCGGATCACCTACCCCCGCATCACCTCCGACCGGATCACCCGCCGCCATGTCGCGCCCGGCCGGATCACCTACCCCCGCATCACGCCCGACCGGGTCACCCGCCGCCGTGTCGCGACCGGGCGGGTCGGGTTGATGGTCCGTGACGCTCATGCTGACGTGCGGCACGCTACGAGCGGGGCGTTGGTTGATCAGGCCACCGACACCGTCCCGCACAGGCAGCCCATCCTCACCCACGATCAACGCCAACTGCTCCGCCGCCAACTGCGCCATCAGGGTCAAAGCATCCGCCCGACGCTGCGACGCCGTCCGGGTATCGACCGGCACCCCCAGCACCTCACCCTGCACACCCTCAGCGTCGACCCGCCCGCGACCCGTATTCACCAGGTGATCGAGCACCGCACGAAACTGCAACCCTGCCGCTTCGTCCAACTGCCCCTTGAGCAGAGTCATCCCGAACGCGTCCCGCCCCACAGCCAACCCCCGCCGCGTGCACGCATCCGCGTACTGCCGCTCCGCCCGGTCCGGATCCAACACCGCCACCAAGTGCTCAGCCAACGTGGCACACACCTCCGGCGACCACTGCAACGCATGCCCGGTCAACACCTCATCAATCTGGACACGGTGCTCCGCCAGCAGTTCCCGCGGGATCCGGTGCACCGCCCGACGAGCCACATCCAAATGCCGAGCCGACACCTCACCCGCCGCCAAAGCCACCCCGAACCGACGCAACACCCCGACCTGCGGATCCGTCACCTCCGCGCCGACCAGATCAGCCCGCGCCGTCCCCCGCCCCCGCCGACACCGATCCTGCAACACCGCCCGCGTCACCCGCCCCCGCCCCCGCCCCTCCGGCTCGCGGTACACACTGGCCCGCACCAGCCGCAACCGCACCGCCTCCACCCGGGCCACCAACCCCTCCACCGCCACGATCGCGTCACGCACCTGCCCATCCGTCAGAGCCACAACCCTGTCCAACCCCGCCGACACCGCATCCAAGCCCGCCGCGACCTGCCCCAAACCAGCCACCACCTCAGACACCACCGAACCACCCCCACCCTCAGGCAGCGAGCACCCCGGCACCACCCAATCTGCAGCCGCCTCGCCACCCGCACCGGGTTCCGCGACACACGGCGGCTCGTCCTCAACCATAGAACAACTGTATTAGCGACCACCGACAATCCCACCCCCACGCAACCGACTAAGACACCGACCGCCTAGGTACAGCCAGTCACCGACCGCAGGTCGAGTACGCACGTGCGGCGGGGAAGCGTAGGTTGAGAGGGTGAGCATTCTCAGGCGACACGAGCACCACCCAGGCGGGCCGGTGCAGTCTGTGACGGGCGTCGGCAAGCCGCGCAGCGCCGATCTCACGAAACGCCAGATTCAGTACGCGGTTGCCATGACGATCCGGCTCCTGTGCTTCATAGGAGCCGTGCTCCTGCCCTTCGGCATCTACACCTGGGTGCTGATCGTGGGAGCGGTGGTGCTGCCGTACGTAGCCGTCATTCTGGCCAACGCCGTGGCGCCACCCGCCAAGGAGCAGGAGCCGGTGCGTCCCGAGCATCCCGTGATCTCGATTGCGCAGCCGGTGCGGCATGAGCTGCCGACTCGCGACAAGCACCCGAAGTGAACAGCGGGTAGCCCCAGGGTCACGGCTGTGCAAAGGAAATGTGACGAAGAAGGCAACAAGACTCGCCCGTCGCAGGTTGAAACACCCGCGTCCTGGTGCCAGTCTGGCCAAAGGCCCTCGCTTCCCTTGCAACGTTCCTGGGCTTGCCGGTACCGCTTGACGAAACCAACTCGGCGACAAAGCCGAGGCGACCCGAGGTGGACTCTGTGACCGAGGCTGTCAGCCAGGCCAACGCAATGCACGACAGCGAACTACACGAACCTCCCTGCGACCCGATGTGCAGCTCCCGCCGCTGCACCGCCCCAGCCGTCTGGGCGCTTCGCTGGAACAATCCACGACTGCACTCTCCGGAGCGCCGCAAGACGTGGCTCGCCTGCGATGAACATCGCGAGCACCTCACGAGCTTTCTGGTTCTGCGCGGCTTCATGCGTGAGCAGGAACTGCTCGTCGCCGCCTCCGAGCGGCACAGCATTCTCTCAGCTTGACGGACGCGCCGACCGCCCGACTGGACGCTGCGTTCACAGCCGAACAGCGGTAGGTAGCGTGAGGGCGTGTACCGCTTCCTGCTGAGCCGCCGTTGGGCGGGCATGTTCGTCTTCGTCGTGGTGGTAGCGGTGAGTTGCGTGCTGCTGTCGCAATGGCAATGGCATCGCCGCGAGCAGCGACTGGCCGCCAACTATTTGATCGAGTCCAACTACAACCGAACGCCGGCGCCTCTGTCCGCCGTCTTCGGCAGCGGTGAGTTGGCAACCTCCAAGACCTGGATGCCGGTGCGGCTCGAGGGTGAGTATGTGCCCGCGGGCACGCTGCTCGTGCGCAACCGGCCCATGGATTCAGTAGCCGGGTTCGAGGTGCTCGTGCCCTTCCGCGACCACAGCGGCCGGGTGCTGCTGGTTGACCGTGGCTTCATTCCCACCTCCAACAACGGCAGTTCCGCGAGCCCGGTACCGGCCCCACCGCGCGGCGATCACGTGGTCGTGGTGGCCCGCGCGCAGCCGCCAGAGTCAGCCAACGGCCAGGTGCCGGTGGCCGGGGAGGCCTACCGGATCCGGCCTGCAGAGCTCGCAGCCGCTGTGGCGACACGCTCGCATGGACAGATCGCGGCTCGCGACGTCGTCGGCGGCGGTTATGGCCTGATCGCCTCGGAGAAGCCGGCCCCCTCCAGCGCCCCGACGCCATTGCCCGAGCCAGAGCTGGACGAAGGTCCGCATCTCTCGTATGCCATCCAGTGGATCTTCTTCGGATTGGTGGCGATCTCCTGGTTCGTGATTCTCGTTCGGCGAGGCGCGGAGGAAGAGGCCGAGGCGCGGGCGCAGGAGTCGGAGGCACCATCGAGCGCTCACGAGGAATCCGAGGTGCCACTCGCCGTGCCGCCCTCAGGCGATGCAGGTGCCGGCGACGTGCCCTCTGCGACACCTGAAACCGGCGCCGGCACCGGGCCGAACGAGCCTGACCACCGCGCGCCGGCCGCCTCCCGCGGCCCTGCACGCCGGGGCTGGCGATCGCGTCGACGCGGCCCGAGCGACGAGGAAGCCGAGGACGCCCTGATCGATGAGGCGGAGCGCGCCGGCTCGGGATCTTCGCGCAACTGAGCGTTCGGGTGACGCGGCGTGCCCTGCCCCGACGGACAAGTCCGGATACGGCACGATAGGCACATGGATCTTGGCCTGTCTGACCGTGTGTACATCGTTACGGGCGCCTCGAGGGGGCTCGGTCGTGCATGTGCACGGGTATTGGCGGACGAAGGCGCCCGCCTGGTCATCGCCTCCCGCGATCGCGCCGCCATCACTGCCACCGCAGAGCAGCTGGGTACCACCGACCGGGTGCTGGGGCTGCCGATCGACCTGTCGGACGCGCAGGCACCCGAGCAGTGCGTGGCCGCCGCGGTGGGCCGCTTCGGCCGGGTGGACGGCGCGCTGATCAGCGTGGGTGGCCCGTCGGCGGGCACCGTGCTCGACACCAGCGACGAAACCTGGCGCACCGGCTTCGAATCGGTCTTCCTCGGCGCCATCCGGGCCGCCAAGGCCGTGGCCAGGGGCATCGGCACCGAGGGCGGCTCGATCGTCTTCGTCCTGTCCAGCTCGGTGAAGACCCCCATTCCTGGGCTCGCGGTGAGCAACGGGCTTCGGCCAGGGCTGGCCATGGTTGCCAAGACGCTGGCAGACGAGTTGGGGCCCCGCGCCATTCGCGTGAACAGTGCGCTGCCCGGCCGCATCGACACCGACCGCACCCGCGAACTCGACTCCTCGGGCAACGACCCGTCGGCCACTCGTCAGGCGATGGAGACGCAGATCCCACTCGGCCGGTACGGCTACCCCGAGGAGTTCGCGCGGGCCGCTGTGTTCCTGCTCTCCCCCGCGGCCAGCTACGTCACCGGCACCGCGCTCGCCATCGACGGCGGAATGCTGCGTACCTTGTAGCGAGACTCAGAGCCCGCCAGGAAATGACTCCCTGGCGCGCCTTCAGCTCAGTGGGAGCTCGAGCGACTCCTCTTGTGCAGCAGTCGAGTTCGCGTCGAACTGGGTTCTGTACAGGTTCGCGTACAGGCCGCCGCGGGCCAATAGCTCCGCATGGCGACCCGTCTCCACGATGCGGCCGCCGTCCACCACCACGATGAGACTCGCATTGCGCACCGTGGACAGCCGGTGGGCGATGACCAGCGACGTCCGTCCCGCGAGGGCGCTGTCGAGCGCACGCTGCACGGCGGCCTCCGACTCTGAGTCGAGGTGTGCGGTGGCCTCGTCGAGAACGATGATCGAAGGCGCCTTGAGCAGCAGCCGGGCTAACGCGATCCGCTGCTTCTCGCCGCCGGAGAGGCGGTGGCCACGATCGCCCACCACCGTGTCGAGGCCCTGCGGCAGCGCGCGCACCACGTCTGCCACCTGGGCGGCCTGCAGCGCCGCCATCAGCTCGCACTCGGTGGCCTCGGGCCGGGCGTAGAGCAGATTCGCGCGCACCGTGTCGTGGAACATATGCGCTTCCTGGGTCACCACCCCCACCCGCTTGTGCAGGTCGGTGAGCGTGACGTCACGGGCGTCGACTCCGCCCAACAGCACGGCGCCGGCGGTGGGGTCGTAGAGCCGCGCTACCAATGCGGTCAGGGTGGTCTTGCCGGCCCCGCTGGGACCTACCAACGCCACCAGGTCGCCCGGGCGGGCCTGCAAGTTGACGGCCCGCAGCACCGGGGCGCCGTCGGCCCGCTCCCCCGTGCCAGCCGCTTCGAGCGAGGCCAGTGACACTTTGTCGGCGGGCGGGTACGCGAAGTCGACCCCGCGTAGCTCTACGGACAGCGGTCCCTCGGGCAGCCGGACGGGGTGTTCCGGGTCGCGTACCAGAGCGGGCAGATCGAGGATCTCGAAGACCCGCTCGAACGAGACCAGGGCGCTCATGATGTCGACCCGCACCCCAGCCAGAGACGTGATGGGCCCGTACAGCCTGGCCAGCAGAGCGGCCAGGGCGAGCAGGGTGCCGATCGTCAGTTGGCCGCTGACGGCCATCCAGCCGCCCACCCCGTACACCAGGGCCGTCGCCAACGCCGCCACCAGCGTGAGGGCGGTGAGAAAGACGTAGCGGATCATCGCGATCCGCACCCCGATGTCGCGCACCCGCCCGGCCCGGTCGGCGTACTGGGCGTCCTCCTCGTCGCGACGGCCGAACAGCGTGACGAGCAGGGCACCGGCCACGTTGAACCGTTCGGTCATCCGGGCTCCCAGGTCGGCGTTGACCTGCATCGACTCCCGGGTCAGCGCGTGCAGGCGCCGTCCCACGTGTTGGGCCGGCAGGTAGAAGATCGGCAGTAGCACCAGCGCGGCCACCGTGATCTGCCACGAGAGCAGCAGCATGGCCACTCCCACCAGCACGAGCGAGATCGAGTTCGACACGACCCCCGACAAGGTGGACGTGAACGCCTGCTGCGCGCCGATCACGTCCGTGTTCAGCCGGGTGACCAGCGCGCCTGTCTGGGCCCGGGTGAAGAAGGCGATCGGCTGGCGCTGCACGTGCGAGAACACCGCCGTCCGCAGGTCGAAGATCAGCCCCTCGCCGATGCGCGCCGACAGCCAGCGCTCCACCAGGCCCACCACTGCGTCGAGCACCGCGATACCGGCCACGATGAGAGCCAGCACCACCACGACCTCACGATCCTTGGGAGTGATGCCGTCGTCCACCAGTCGTTGCAACAGCAATGGACTTGCGACGACCAGGAGCGAGTCGACGATCACGAGGACGAGGAAGGCCGAGATCCGCCGGCGCTGGGGCTGTGCGAATCCCCAGATCCGGGGCCAGGTCTGCCGGGAGATCTTGCGGTTGGTCAGGTTCGGATCATTCGACAGGGTCCTGATCAGCGTCCAGCCCTGCATGCTCATGGCAACTCACTTTCCGACGGGAACTCATGGCTGCCAACGCTCCGGGGCCGGTCGGCATTTCAGCAGTCGTAGCCCGACGGCGAACCGACCTCTGCCGGATGGGTGCGCGCCCTTAGGTCGGGCCCTAGGCGAGCGCGACCAGATCGGCGTAATCGGGCCCCCACAGATCCTCCACCCCGTCCGGCAGCAACAGCACCCGTTCCGGGTTAAGGGCGACGGCGGCGCCGTCGTCGTGGGTCACCAGCACCACGGCGCCCTCGTAGTTGCGCAGTGCGCCCAGCACCTCCTCGCGACTGGCCGGATCGAGGTTGTTCGTGGGCTCATCGAGCAGCAGCACGTTGGCGGCCGAGACGACCAGCGTGGCCAGGGCCAGGCGGGTCTTCTCCCCGCCCGAAAGCACCCGGGCGGGCTTGTCGACGTCGTCGCCGCTGAACAGGAACGACCCGAGCACACTGCGCACCTCGGTGTCGGTGAGGTCGGGGGCGGCGCTGCGCATGTTCTCGAGAACCGTCCGGTCGGTGTCGAGGGTCTCGTGCTCCTGGGCGTAGTAGCCCAGCCGCAGGCCGTGGCCAGGCTCGATCTCGCCGGTGTCGGGAGCGTCGACGCCCGCCAGCAGGCGCAGCAAGGTGGTCTTGCCGGCACCGTTGAGGCCCAGCACGACCACCTTGGAGCCGCGGTCGATCGCAAGGTCGACGTCGGTGAACACCTCGGCGGAGCCGAACGAGCGCGACAGCCCGCTGGCGCGCAGCGGGGTGCGTCCGCAAGGGGCAGGCTTCGGGAACCGGAGCTTGGCCACCCGGTCGCTGGCCCGCACGTCTTCCAAGCCGGCCAGCAGCTTCTCGGCGCGCCGGGCCATGTTCTGCGCCGCAACGGCTTTCGTGGCCTTGGCGCGCATCTTGTCGGCCTGGCTCTGCAGCGCTGCCGCCTTCTTCTCGGCGTTGGCCCGCTCGCGGTGGCGGCGGCGCTCGTCGGCCTCGCGCTGGGCCAGGTAGGCCCGCCAGCCCACGTTGTAGATGTCGATCACCGAGCGATTGGCGTCGAGGTAGAAGACCTTGTTCACCACGGTCTCCACCAGGTCGGTGTCGTGGCTGATGACGATGAGTCCACCGGCGTAAGCCTTGAGGAAGTCGCGTAGCCACACGATGGAGTCGGCGTCGAGATGGTTGGTGGGCTCGTCGAGCAGGAGGGTGGACGCGTCCGAGAACAGGATGCGAGCGAGCTCCACCCGTCGACGCTGGCCACCGGAGAGCGTCTGGAGTTCCTGCGCGAGCACCCGATCGGGCAGCCCGAGGTTGCTCGCGATCCGAGCCGCCTCGGATTCGGCGGCGTAGCCGCCCTCCGCAGTGAACCGTGCCTCCAGCTTGGCGTAGCGCTCCATCGCGGCGATCCGGGTCTCGTCGTCGGCCGAGGCCATGGCGCCCTCGGTGTCGCGCAGCTTGGCGACGAGCGAATCGAGGCCCCGGGCGGACAGGATGCGGTCGCGGGCCAGCACGGTGAGGTCGCCGGTGCGGGGATCCTGAGGCAGGTAGCCGATGGGGCCACTTCGCCGGATGGAGCCGGCCGTGGGCTGGGCCTGCCCGGCGAGCACCTTCGTCAGCGTCGTCTTGCCCGCGCCGTTGCGCCCCACCAGGCCGACCCGATCGCCCGGACCGACGCGAAACGTCACGTCCGACATCAGCAGGCGCGCTCCGACGCGTAGCTCTACCCCCTGCGCGGTGATCACGCGCGCCGTCCTTTCGTGGTGCTGGTTGTGATGGTGCTCCGATGCGACCCGGTCGTGACCGGCGCGCTGTCAAGGGTTCGCTCGGCCGACCATGAGCGGCTGCGTGCTTGAAGCACACCGTAGAGAGCGAGCACCTTTGAGCAAGAGCGCCTCAAGGCTGACCAGGAGCGCCTGGAGGCACCCCATCGATGCCCGGTGACAAGTCGACCCGTCGAGTTTACCCGCGCGATCACCCGGCTCGTGACGCGTCGGTGCTCCGCCCGTCACAGCGCAGTGGCCGCCTGCGTCGCGTCTCTTGCTGCGCACTGCTGCCCGGGCGGCATACGCTACGCGCAGCCAGGTGGCATCGTCTGGCACGAGGACGAAGGAGCAACTCGTGACCTTCAACGAAGGCGTGACCATCGACTCCTCCGGAGCCTCCCGAGGAGGTGGGGGCGGCCGCGGACCGATGATGATCGGCGGCGGACTGGGAACCATCGTCATCGTCATCATCGCTCTGCTGTTAGGCGTGAACCCCGCAGACATCCTGGGTGGCGGCGGCTCCACCTCGCAGGACACGACGGACACGAGCCTGGCACAGGAGTGCACGACCGGCGCCGACGCCAACTCCAAGGTCGATTGCCGGGTCGTGGCCACCTACGACAGCCTGAACACGTTCTGGCCGCGCCAGGCGCAGCAGATGGGGCTGCAGTTCAACAAGCCACAGATCAAGCTGTTCACCAACCAGACCGACACCGGGTGCGGCCAGGCCACCTCGCAGGTAGGCCCCTTCTACTGCCCCACCGACCAGGTGATCTATATCGACACCGGGTTCTACCAGGTGCTGCAAACCCAGTTCGGGTCCAGCGGTGGGCCGTTGGCGCAGGAGTACGTGATAGCCCACGAGTACGGCCACCACATCCAAAACCTGCAGGGCATCCTCGGCGCCGCCCAGCAGAACCCGCAAGGCGCCAGCTCGGGTTCGGTGCGGATCGAGCTGATGGCCGACTGCTACGCCGGCGTCTGGGCGCACGCGGCCGCCACGAACAAAGACCCCGACACTGGCCTGACGTTCCTCAAGCCGCTCACCCAGCGAGACGTCGACGACGCCCTGAGCGCGGCCTCGTCGGTGGGCGACGATCGGATCCAGCAGGAGACACAGGGTCGGGTGAACCCCGAGTCGTGGACTCACGGTTCCAGTGCCGAGCGCCAGAAGTGGTTCACCACGGGCTACCAGACCGGTGATCCTGACCAGTGCGACACGTTGCACGCGTCGAGCCTCAACTGATCTGGCCGGGCAACAGACCGGGTGACAGACAGGGACCAATGGCCCTGTTCCGTCCAGCGAGACAGTCGGAGGCTGAAGGGGTAGACCTGACACAGGAGGTTTCCCCATGACCGCAGACCCCGCTACTGAATCCAAGGCGATCGTTGTCGGCTTCGACGGATCCGAGGTGGCGTATGCCGCCTTGGACTGGGCGCTCGATGAGGCGGGCAGACGGCGCACGCACGTCGTGGCGATCCTCGCGTCCGGAGCGGCGATGATCTCCACGCCAATGGTGCCGATGATGAACGACTGGCCCGACGAGGCGGCCGAAGAGGTGTTGGCTGCCGCCCGAAGCCATGCGGCCACGCGCTCTCCCGGCATCACCCTGCAGACTGAGGCTGCCTTGTCAGGCCCGTCCGCGGCTCTCCTCGACGCATCAGGGACTGCCGGCCTGGTCGTGGTCGGTGGCCGGCGGCATCCCCGGCTCGGCGAGCTCCTTCTCGGCGCCACCGGACCACAGGTGGCCGCCCACGCGAGCTGCCCCGTCGTGGTCGTCCCGGCCGGCGACGCGCCTACCGCTGAGCGCCCTGTCGTCGTCGGCGTGGACGGTTCGCCATCCGGGCGAGCAGCCTTGGAGTTCGCCTTCGCCCATGCGGCAGAGACCAGCCGCCCACTCGTCGTGGTGCACGCCTGGTGGATCGGAATCCCCGATCCCAAGGGCATGGCGCCCCTCAGCTCGCCGATCGAGAACGACCACCGTGCGCTCGTCGAAGAGATAGTCAGGCCATTGGCGGCGAAGTACCCGAATGTGTCGGTCGATCGGGTCGTGGTCTGCGGCGACCCTGTCGACGAGCTGTTGGAGGCCGGGGAGAAGGCTGGGCTCATCGTCGTCGGCAGCCGTGGACACGGCGGGTTCGCCGGCCTGTTGCTGGGCTCGGTGAGCCAGGGCGTCCTGCACGCACCGCTGACCTGTCCGGTGGCTGTCGTCCGTGGAACCGACGGCGAGGCCGACAAGAGCTGAGCCCGGTCAGCGAGCCGGAACGGAGTTCACGGCCGAGGAATGACCGGTCGGCTTCCGGTTATTCCTCGGCTGTTGACAGCCACGAGGGTCAGGGAGCGAATCCGGACGCAACGCGATTCGGGCGTGCGAGCTGCCATGTCTACCCAGGTGCCTAATTGGTGCGAGCCGCGGCGAATACACCGCGAACGGCACCACCCAGCGACTCCAACCCCGGCTCTGGCGCTCAACTCGGTGCCAACCGCGGCGAATACACCGCGAACGGCACCACCCAGCGACTCCAACCTCGGCTCTGGCACTCAACTCGGTGCCAACCGCGGCGAATACACCGCGAACGGCAGCACCCAACGACCCCAACCCCAGCCCCTGGCACTCAACCCTGTGCCAAACGCGGCAACTACGTCGCGAACGGCACCCACCTAACGAACCCGGACCGTGGGCGTCGAGTCCTGCGTCTGCGGGGCTGTGAAGGGGGCGATTTCTGACGCTATGGCGATGCCCCGCCGGACGGGGCATCGCCATAGCGCAGAAAAAGCCCCGCCAACCCGCTGTCGGAACTGCTTTATGCGGAATATTCGGGCAGGCGACAGCGTCGCATCACCGGGCTCTAACCGTCTGTCGCCCCGGCCTGCTCCTCCGTCGTTGGGCAATCCAGCTGTTGCCGGCCTGCCCGGGCACTGACGGCGGGATCACGGTCGGCGGGTCACGGTCGGCGGGATCCGGGTGTTGCTCACGGCTTCCGGGCGCGCGGGGCCTGCCCGCCCTGGGTGGCTGCATAGACAGCAGCCTGGGTCCGGCTCTCGAGGCCGAGCTTGGCGAGGATGGAGGTCACGTAGTTCTTTACGGTCTTCTCGGCGAGCGACAGGGCGGCACCGATCTGCCGGTTGGTTAGGCCCTGGGCGATGAGGTCGAGAACCCGGCGCTCCTGCGGCGTGAGTGTGCGGAGCAGCGGGTCCGCGCCGTCGTGCACGGCCCAGCGCTCGATCAGGCGTCGGGCGTCCTCGGTCGCCAGGAGATCCTCCCCCGCGGCGACCCGACGGATGGCGTCGATGATGCCGTTGCCCCGGATGTCCTTCAGGAGAAAGCCGGAGGCGCCCGCCAGGATGGCGCCGGTCAATGCCTGCTCGTCGTCGAAGGACGTGAGGATCAGACCCTTGATCGACGGATCGATGGAGCGGATCTCACGGCACGCGTCGATTCCCGACCCGTCGCTCAACCGGGCGTCGAAGATGGCGACGTCAGGGCGCAAGGCGGGAACCCGGCGGACGGCCTCCCGCGCCAGACCGGATTCTCCGATGACGACCAGGTCGTCGGTCGCCTCGATGAGCTCACGGAGCCCACGACGGACGATCTCGTGGTCGTCGAGCAGGTAGACGGAAACGGTCATGCCGTCAATGATGAAGCCTGAGGACGTCATCGCCCCGGGCCCTTGGTCCCGCAGCCGGTTTCAGCTCGCCCGGGGAATCCGCCACCTGAGGACCGACCCCGAGGGTTCGCGGCGGCAGAACGTGAACGTTCCCCCGGACGCCTCGGCCCGCTGGGCGAGGTTGACCAGGCCGCTGCGGCCGGCGTCGGGATCCACGCCGAGTCCGTCGTCCTCGATCTCGATGCTCACCTCGTGGGTGATCTCGACCCGGACCCACGCGTGCATCGCCTCGGCGTGCCGGGCGATGTTGGACAAACCCTCGCTGATGACGGCCGTCACATCGGCGAACTGCACTGGCGTGAGGCCGTCCAGGTTGCCCGTGAGGTGGAGCGCGGGCGGTTCCCCGATCCCGCCCGCGAACGACGCCACGAGCAGGTCCAGCTCATGGCGCGCGGACGACTGCGGCGCCTGGTGCAGCTCGAAAATCGCCGAGCGGATCTCGCGGATAGCCACGTCCAGGTCGTCGACCGCCTCCTCGATCCGGCCTCTCACCACCTGGCTCTGCGCCATTCGGCTGGCGGACTGGAGGGACAGGCCAGTCGCGAAGAGGCGCTGGATGACGTGGTCGTGCATGTCGCGCGCGATCCGGTCGCGGTCTCCCATCAGAGCCATCACCGTGCGGTCGCGTTGGGCCCGGCCGGCGAGCAGAGCCAGCGCCGATTGTTGGGCGAAGGCAGCGATCTCGCCGAGCCGCTCCCGCGCGCTGGAACCAGAGCCAGTGCCAGGCGCGAGCCCGAGGACGAGCAACCCGAGCTCGTCCGGACCGGCAGCCAGCGGCAGCACGGCGATCGGGACGGCGTCTGCGCGTTGCGTGCACAGGCCGACGGCACGGGTCACCTCGGCCCTGACCTCGTCTGCCTCGTCGGCGCCGTCTGAGCTGTTTCGGCTACCGATCCCACTCGGGGCGAGACCGACGGATCCGGGATCGGCAGGACCGCGGTACACCGTCAGCTGCTTGGTCGCGCGCAGGGCCGACCAGACCGGGCCCTCCAGGACCGTCGCCATGGTCGAATGGCTCGACCGGTCTCCGGCATCGGCCACGTGAACCGCCCGCAGAATCAGGCCCATCGTGTCCTCGATCTCCTCGAGGGTCGCTACCGCGGCGTACGCTGCTGCGCCGACCTCGCAGCAGCGCGTCGTGAGCAGCTGGAGAGCCCCTTGTTCGTCCTCCCGTTCGAGCAGGAGATGGGTGATGTCGGCCACGGCATCGGCCCACCGCTGACGTCTGCGGCCGGACTCGAAGAGGCGGGCGTTGTCGATGGCGACCCCGGCGGCAGCGGCCAGGGCTACGAGGGTCGCCTCGTCCTCGGCCGTAAAGGTGGCGGCCCCCTGTTTCTCGGCCAGGTAGAGGTTGCCGTAGACCTCGTCCCGGATCCGGATGGGCGTGCCCAGGAAGGAGTGCATCGGCGGGTGGTTCGGCGGGAAGCCGAAGGAGTCGGGGTGGGTCATGATGTCGTCGATGCGTTGCGGGTGCGGGTGCCGGATGAGCAGCCCCAGCACGCCCAGCCCCCGCGGGGGATCTCCGATCCGGGCACGTTCGATGTCGGACACACCTCGGGTGATGAACTCCGTGAGGTAGGTGCCGTCGCCGCTGAGCACGCCCAGGGCGGCATACCGGGCGTCGACAAGTGCGATGGCCGACTCGACGATCCGGCCGAGGACCTCCGCGAGCTCGAGGTCGGTCGTGACGGCGACGACGGCGCCGAGCAGGTCGTGGAGGCGTTGCTGCGACTTCAGGGCGGAGGACGCGCGGGCCCGGAGCTCGGCGAGCAGGTCGTCGAGATCGAGCGCGCTCGCCGTGGGCCAAGGCGTGGGCGGCGTGGGATCAGCCGGCATCGGCATGCCTTCGATCGTAGGTGCAGGCAACCGTCCGCATCATCGGCGGCGGGAGGACGTTTGTCCGAGGCTGCCCCCGGTTAGGCTCCCGCCATGACCCCTGCGACCCCACACTCTCCCAGCGCCGGTGGTGCCCGCTCGCTCGCCCTCGTGGCGGTCTTCGCGGCCTTCATCGCCGTGCTCGGGTTGCCGGGCACCGTGTCGCCGTTCGGCAACGCCGTGCCCATCACCCTGCAGACGTTCGGCGTGATGCTCGCCGGTTCGATTCTGGGAGCCAGGCGCGGGGCGGCGGCAGTCGGGGTGCTCCTCGTGCTGGTGGCGGCCGGGTTACCCCTGCTGGCGGGTGGACGTGGTGGCCTGGCCGTCTTCGCCGGGCCTTCGGCCGGATATCTCATCGGCTTTCTTCCGGGGGCCTTCGCGATCGGCCTGCTGGCGCAGCGCCAGCCGTACCGGGTGTGGCGGGGCGCGTTGGCCAACGTGGTCGGCGGCATCGGTGTGATCTATGCCATCGGGATCCCCGTCCAGGCAGCGGTGTTGGGGTTGAGCCTGAAGACCGTCGCGCTCGGCTCTCTCGTCTTCCTGCCGGGCGATGCGATCAAAGCGGCGCTGGCCACGGCCGTTGCGGCAGCCGTGCTGCGCGCGGTGCCCGACGTCGCGGTTCCGGGCCGGCGCGAACGCTCGCGCGTCTGAGCCTGTTGATCCCGATGAGTTTGCCCGGTCGACAAGCGTGCAAGCCGAGGAGATCGTTGCGTCGATGAGGCTGTCGAGGCCGTGAGACTGCTGGGCGCGGGCAGCCAGCGCCAGGTGCTCGAGGACTTCTGCGCGGCGGTCGAGACTGGTTGTCCCGTAGGCGTTCTCGACTCCGGCTGGCCGGCGGCGGCGCAGCAGCGGGCGCGCCGTGACGTCGCTGCCGCGCTGGGCGACGGCCGGGTTCGCTCAGGCGACATCGTGGTCTTCAGCTCGGGGTCCACGGGGCGACCGCGTGGGTTGGTGCGCACCGTTGAATCGTGGCTGGCCAGTGTCGAGCCCCTGCGGATCGTGCTGGAGTTGCGTCCCGACGATGTGGTGGGAATACCGGGGCCATTGTCGTCGTCGCTCTATCTGTACGCGGCCTGGCACGCGGTGACACTCGGGCACGAGGTGGTGTTGGCCGATGAGTGGGCCGCCGCGAGCGCGCGGGTGAGCGTGGTGCACGCAGTGCCCGGCCGGGTGCGCGGTTGGGCGCACTTGCCCCCTGGCCTGCGCCGGTTGGTGCTGGCGGGCGACCGGGTGGACCCTGACCTGCGGGCCCAGATGAGCGGCGCCGGAGTCGGAATCGTGGAGTACTACGGCAGTGCCGAGGCATCGTTTGTGCTGGTAACCGGAGAGCCAGGCACTGCCTTGCGGGCATTTCCGGGAGTTCAGGTACGGGTCGGCGACGACCAACGGCTGTGGAGCCGATCGCCCTTCGCCTTCACCGGCTACCTCAACCGCGAGGGCCCGGCATGCTGGGATGGCGGCTGGCTCACCGTCGGCGACCTCGCGCGCCCCAGCGGTGCCGGGCTGGAGCTGCTAGGCCGGCCCGGAACGATCAGCACGGGCGGGCACACCGTGCTGGTGGCCGAGGTCGAAGCCTTTCTGAGCTCTTTGCCAGGCGTGCGGGCGGCTGTGGTGAGCGGAGTGCGCGATGCGCGTCTCGGTCAGGTGGTCGCCGCCCTGGTGGAGACCGATCTGAATGTCTCGGTGGTCCGCGACCTGGCCCGGCGACTACCCGCCCCGGCCAGGCCGCGGCGGTGGCTCGTCGTTGCCGTGCTCCCCCGTACCGCTGCCGGCAAGCCAGATCGGGCCGCCTGCGCGGAGGCCATCGGCGGCTCCGGCTGAAGGCACACCCTGAGTGTCGGCGAACAGGAGGTCCAGCTCGCGGAATGCGCTGAAGTCTTTGTCGGCTCCGGGTGAGGGCATCTGCCTCCGGTGAGGGCATGGGCACAGCACGGCCCAGTCGGGTCGGTCGAGCGGCGACCGTAGGCTGACTGCCGACCATGAACACACACGCCCCCTGGCCTGTCACGACGTCTGGCTCCCGGCCGGCCGGCGCTCCTGCGTCGTGGCTCACGGCCACAACCCCTGTCATCGTTGCCGCCAGGCGCACTCCCATCGCGACGGTGGGACGCGCGCTGGCGCAGGTGGACGTGGTGAGGCTAGCTGCCGCGGTGCTTGGCGCGGTGGCCCGCGACGTGGCCGCCCTCGGCATCGACGACCCCGTCGACGACGTGGTGCTCGGCAACACCCGGGGCCCTGGCGGCAATATCGCCAGGGTGGCTGCGCTGGCCGCAGGCCTGGGAGCCGGCGTCACCGGCGCCACGATCGATCGGCAGTGCGGCAGCGGGCAGGCGGCCGTGCATACCGCCGCGAGCGAGATCGCCAGCGGACAAGCCACCCTGATGCTTGCCGGAGGCGCCGAGAGCGCGAGCACGCAGCCCCTGACCTACACGCCCGGGCTGACCGTCGACGGCGGGGCTGCCGGCGCGACGAGCCCGCAGCCTTACACCCGAGCCCCGTTCGCGCCCACAGAGTTTGGCGATCCCGACATGGGCCCGGCAGCTCAACTGGTGGCCGACGAGTGCGGCGTCACCCGAGCCCGGCAGGACGCCTATGCCGTGCGCTCGCACCGGCTGGCGCTGGCGTCTCGGGCGGGTGGACAGGAGGAGGCCGAGCTCGTCCCGTTCGCTGATCTGCCCTACGACGATCGACCCAGGGTGCTCAAAGCATCAGTGCTGCAACGGTTTCCGGGTTCCTTCGTCGAGGGAGGATCGGTGACGGCGGGAAATTCTTGCGGGGTCAGCGACGGGGCCGCAGTGCTGGCTCTGGTGCCCGAATGGCGTCGAGCAGGCGCCGGCGTGCCCGGCCTGGCCCTTCGGGGGTGGACGCAGCGCGGGGTCGACCCCTGCCGCCCCGGCCTCGGACCGGTGCCTGCCGTCGACGCCCTGCTCCAGCGCTGCGGGCTCACCCTGGGCGAGGTCGACGTCCTCGAGATCACCGAGGCCTTCGCGGGCCAGGTGCTGGCCTGCACCGATGCCTGGGGGCTCGATCCGCTGGCTCAGGGCCAGCGTCCCGTCGTCTGCCCGCAGGGGGGTGCCATTGCGCGCGGTCACCCCTGGGGCGCCAGCGGGGCCCTGCTGCTGGTGCGACTGTTCAGCCAGCTCGTACGTTCGCCGGGTGACGCGCGGCGCGGCATCGCCACCTGCGCGGTAGGCGGCGGGCAGGGGCTGGCCCTGCTCGCCGAGCGGGTCGGATGATCCGCTTCCACGACGTCTCGGTCAGCTACCGCGACCGGACGGTGCTGCAGTCGCTGACCCTCTCGCTGTCCGAGCCGCGGATCGCGGTGATCGGCCCCAACGGGGGCGGCAAGTCGACGCTGGCGCGGTGCGTCAACGGGCTCGTGCGACCGGACAGCGGCATCGTGGAAGTAGACGGTCTCGACGTGGCCCGCGAGGGCCGGGCGGTGCGCCGACGCGTCGGCTACGTCTTCACCGATCCGGACGCCCAGATCGTCATGCCCACCGTGGCCGAAGACGTCGCCTTCTCGCTTCGCCGCCTCGGACTCTCCAAAGCCGAACGCAGCCAACGGGTCACGGCCGTTCTCGAACGCTTTGGGCTGGGTGAGCACGCCGATCACCCGGCGCACCTGCTCTCCGGCGGGCAGAAGCAGCTGCTCGCCCTGGCCGCCGTGCTGGTCACCGAGCCGAGCGTGCTGGTGGCGGACGAGCCCACCACCCTGCTCGATTTGCGCAACGCCCGCCGGATCACCGAGCTGCTCGTCGAGTTGCCGCAGCAGGTGCTGCTCGTGACCCACGACCTCGACGCGCTAGGCGGCTGGCCACGCGTGGTGTGCATCGAGCAGGGCCGGGTCATCGCCGACGGGGAGTCGTCGGAGGTGCTCGCGTTCTATCGCCGGCGGATGCTCTCATGAGCGGGCGCGAGGGACCCGTGGCGGTGTACCGGGCCGGTTCCTCTGCGCTGCATCGCAGCCCCGCCTGGCTCAAGCTGCTGGCGCTGGCAGCGCTCGAACTCCCCTTGGCCGGCGCACGCTCGCCGTATGTGCTGGCCGTCGTCGCAACGCTGACGGCCCTCGGCTACCTGTGCGCAGGTTTCGGACCTCGGGTGCTGCTCGGTCAGCTCTGGCCGCTGCGCTGGGTGGTGGTGTTGCTCGTGCCCTTCCAGTGGTGGCTCGTAGGGCCTGCCCGTGCGCTGGTGCTCGTGGGCACGCTGCTCGTGGCTGTGGCGGCCGCCGCGCTCCTGAGTCTGACTACCCGCCTCGACGACCTGCTCGATCTCTTCACGGCGGCATTGCGTCCCTTTGCCCGACTGGGCGTCGATCCCGACCGGGTGGCTTTGCTCCTGGCGCTGACGGTCCGGTCGGTCTCCGTTCTGCAGGGGCTGGCGCGCGACGCCGCGGACGCCCGCCGGGCACGCGGTCTCGAGCACAGCCCGCGCGCGCTGCTCGTGCCCTTGGTGGTGCGCACGGTGCGGCATGCCTTGACCACCGGTGACGCGCTCGTTGCGCGTGGGGTGGACGACTGACTTTTCTTCCGCGAGGCTCATGATCTGCTGGCGACAGGCTGTCGCTGTGAGCCGTCAGAGTGGGGTGCCCACTCACTCGACGGCCGTCGCCCGAATCGGAATCCGGCCGGTGGCCATCGCCTGGATCGTGATGCGGCACGGTCACCAACGAGCGGAACTGCGCACGCCCGGAGTCATCCGCACGATCCTGCAGGACCGGCGCTTCGGGACCTGCTCGCAGGTGGGTCAGCCCGAGTCTCTACTGACCTCGGCGCGCTATAGGGCGATATAGACGATTCAGTGGCCGGTGGGCAGGGCGGGTTTGGGAGACTATGGCAATGCCCCACGTCGCGGGGCATTGCCATAGCGCCCCAAAAAGCTGCGCTGCTCCCCCCGACTCCCCGTGCCCCACCTGACGGGGCATTGCCGTAGTGCGCGACGACAGGGCCGATGCCGGCCGCTTCGATTGCGTCCGTGCCCCAGGTGGCGGGGCATTGTCACAGCACGCGAGAGTGGGCCCATGCCGGCTGCGTCCGTGCCCCATGTCGCGGGGCATTGTCACAGCGCGCGAAAGCGCCATGCTGGCCGCTCCGGTGTGCGGCGCTGCCCCACCTGGGTGCCCCACCTGGGGAACCGATCCTGCGGCGCCTACTCTGGCGCGTCGTCGACTCGAATCCGAATGGCACGGGCTCGCCGTGCCGTGTCCTTGAGCACCGACAGCCGTGGATCGGGCACGTTCAGCAGAGGGCTGCGGGGTAACTGGGCCAGCTCCAGGAGTCGTGGGTCGGCGAGCACCTCGGCGATCAGCAGGCGGTCGCCACCCACCACCAGACAGGCCGAGGCGTGCTCCGCCTGGTGCCACAAGGCTGCCGCCGCCTCCCGCGCAGCGTCGACGAGAACGGACGTCTGCCCGGCCCGGCGGCGAGCGTAACGCTGCTGCGACCAACCCCCGGCCGCGGTGCGTCCCTGCACATATCGAGTGCCCGTGCGATGCAGCGCCAACCGCCCACTCTGCAGGCTGCCCATCGAGAAGCCACCCCGTCGGACGAGGAGCACGAAGGCGTCTTCGGCGAGCGAGCAGCGCTCCACCAGCGCCCCGATCGGATCGTCGCCGAACTGGGTGGCGGGTGCCTCGGCGGCCGGAGCGAACGGAAGCTCCAGCTGGGCTCGTGCGCCGTCAGGGGCCGACAACGTGACGAAGCGCGCGTCGAAGGCCGTCGCGGGCGGTCCATGCCGTTCGGCAAAGCCGTCGACCCACCGTCGAGCCCGCTCGGGGGCCACCTCGACCAGGCGGTGAGCCACGCGCGGGTCAGACGTTGAAGCCGAGCGCGCGCAGCATCTCCTTGCCGTCCTCGGTGATCTTGTCGGGGCCCCACGGCGGCATCCACACCCAGTTGATCCGGTACGAGTCGACGAGACCTTCCAGCGCGGAAGCGGTCTGGTCTTCGATGACGTCGGTGAGGGGGCAGGCCGCCGAGGTAAGCGTCATGTCGATGACTGCCTCGTTGTTGGGGTCGACGGTGATGCCGTACACCAGGCCCAGGTCGACGACGTTGATCCCGAGCTCGGGGTCGACGACGTCGCGCAGGGCTTCTTCGACGTCGGCGACGTCGGCGGGAGTTGCGACTTCTGTCATGGCGTTGCCTAACTACTGGCGGGTTCGGTGACGCTGGCGGGTTCGGTCGTCTCGGTCATGCTCGTGGCGGGTGTGCCGTTCGGGGTGCTGTGGGAGGCGGCGACCGCCTGCGCCACGGCATCGCGCATGGCAGCCCAGCCGAGAAGGGCACATTTCACTCGGGCGGGGAACTGCGCGACCCCGGCGAAGGCTGCCGCGTCGCCCAACTCTTCCACTTGGAGCTCGTCCAGCTTTGCGAGGTCGGTGCCGGCGACCTTGCTGTCGGCCACGATGCCCTTGAACAGCTCGTACTCGGCCATCGCCTCGGCCACTGAGCTGCCGGTGACGGTGTCGGCCATCACCGACGAGGCGGCCACCGAGATGGAGCAGCCCTTGGCGTCGTATGAGACGTCGGCCACCTCGCCGTCGTTCAGGTGCACGCGCAGAGTGATCTCGTCACCGCAGGTGGGGTTGACGTGGTGCACCTCGGCCTCGAACGGCTCCCGCAGACCGGCCCCGACGGGCCGCTTGGAATGGTCGAGGATGAGCTGCTGGTACAGGGCGGTGAGGTCCATCGATCAGCCTCCGAAGAATCTGCGCACCTGGCCGAGGCCGTCGACGAGCGCGTCGATCTCAGCAGGGGTCGTGTACAGGTAGAACGAGGCGCGGGTCGACGACTGCACGCCGAACCGCTGGTGCACGGGGGCCGCGCAGTGATGGCCGGCCCGAACGGCGATGCCCAACGAGTCGAGCACCTGAGCCACGTCGTGCGGGTGCACGAAGCCGTCGGCGCCGGTCAGCTCGAACGAGATCGCACCGCCGCGCGCCACGGGCAACCCGTCGGCGTCGACGTCGAACGGACCCATCACCTGCAGGCCGGGCACGGTTGCCAGGCCTTGCAGTGCGTAGCCGGTGATCTCGCGCTCGTGCTGGGCGATCGCGTCCATCCCGAGGGCGGACAGGTACCGCGCCGCCTCGCCCAGACCGACGGCCTGCACGATCGGCGGAGTGCCGGCCTCGAACCGGTGCGGCGGCGGGGCGAACGTGCTGGCGGCCATCGTGACCCGCTCGATCATCTCGCCGCCACCGAGAAACGGCGGCAGAGCGGTCAGCAGGTCATAGCGGCCCCAGAGCACTCCGATGCCAGTAGGCCCCACCATCTTGTGGCCGGTGAAGGCCACGAAGTCGGCGCCGAGCCGTGCGACGTCCACCGGGAACTGCGGGACGGCCTGCGACGCGTCGACCACCACTATCGCGCCTACCTCGTGCGCCCGGCGGGCGATCTCGCTCACCGGGTTGATCGTGCCCAGGGCGTTGGAGACCCACGCCAGCGACACCACCCGGGTGCGCTCGTTGAGCAACGCCTCCAGCGGCTGGTTGCGAACGCCGTTGGCGTCGGTGGCGACGCCGTCAAGGTCGAGCCGGCCGTCGTCGGTGAGCCCGATCCAGCGCAGGCTCGCACCCGTGCGCCCGGCGAGCTGCTGCCACGGCACGATGTTGGAGTGATGCTCCAGCTCGGTGACGAGGATCTCGTCGCCCGGACCGAGGGCACCCAGGTTCACTCCCGCGACCTGGCCCGTGCCCGGTTGGCCGAGGTCGCCCACGGTGCGTGCCACGAGGTTGAGGGCCTCGGACGCGTTCTTCGTGAAGATCACCTCGTCGCGCCGGGGCGCCCCGATGAACCGGGCCAGTTCGGTGCGCGCGTCTTCGAAGGCGCCCGTGGCCTCGGCACCCAACTGGTGCATGGCGCGCGCCACGTTGGCGTTGTGGCCGGCGTAGTGCTCAGCGATCGCGTCGATCACCTGCTGCGGCTTCTGCGAGGTGTTGGCGCTGTCGAGATACACCAGCGGCCGGTCGTTGGCGAGCCGCCGGCTCAGGATCGGGAAGTCGGCCCGGACGGCATCCACGTCGTAGGGCGCGCCCTCGACCCGCACCTCGTGCGTGCCCGCGAGCTGGTGAGTCACCTCAGGCTCCGGCCTTGGCGTTGACGAAGCGGTCGTATCCGTTCTCCTCGAGGTCGTCGGCCAGGCTGGCCCCACCCTCTTCGGCGATCCGGCCGTCGACGAAGACGTGCACGAAGTCGGGCTTGATGTACCGCAGGATGCGCGTGTAGTGGGTGATGAGCAGCACGGCGTTCTCGCCGCGCGCGCTGTACCGGTTGACTCCCTCGGAGACCACGCGCAGCGCGTCGACGTCGAGGCCGGAGTCCGTCTCGTCGAGAATCGCGATCTTCGGCTTGAGCAGCTCGAGCTGCAGGATCTCGTTGCGCTTCTTCTCGCCGCCGGAGAAGCCCTCGTTGACGTTGCGCTCCGCGAAGGCAGGATCCATCTTGAGGTCGGCCATCGCCGACCTGACTTCCTTCACCCAGTGCCGAAGGTTGGGCGCCTTGCCGTCTACTGCCGTCTTGGCCGTGCGCAGGAAGTTCGAGACGGTGACGCCAGGCACCTCCACGGGGTACTGCATCGCCAGGAAGAGCCCGGCGCGGGCACGCTCGTCGACGCTCATCGCCAGCACGTCTTCGCCGTCGAGAGTCACACTGCCGGAAGTGATCTGGTACTTCGGGTGGCCCGCGATGGAGTAGGCCAGGGTCGACTTGCCGGAGCCGTTCGGGCCCATGATCGCGTGCGTCTCACCGGCGCGGATGGTGAGGTCGACACCGCGGAGGATCTCCTTGTCCTCGCCCTCGGTGGCCACGCTGACGTGCAGGTCTTTGATCTCCAGGGTTGCCATAGCTAGTTCAGTTCTCCTCGTACGCGGCGACGGCCACGGCTTCGATCGGGTCGTTGGTGTCGGGGACGCCCATGGTCAGGGCCAGTTCGTCGTCGATGGCGGCCATCAGCCGCTCCTCGATCTCGGGAACGCCGATGGCGGCCACGACGTCGGCGAAGAAGCCGCGCACCACCAGCCGGCGAGCCACGTCTTCGGGAATGCCCCGGGCTTGCAGATAGAACAGTTGCTCGTCATCGAAACGGCCTGTGGCTGAGGCGTGTCCGGCACCCTCAATCTGGCCGGTCTCGATCTCGAGGTTGGGCACCGAGTCGGCACGAGCCCCCTCGGTGAGCACCAGGTTGCGGTTGAGCTCGTAGGTGTCGGTGCCTTCGGCTGCAGCCTGGATCAACACGTCGCCCACCCACACGGTGTGCGCGGTCTGACCTTGCAAGGCGCCCTTGTAGACGACGTTGCTGCGGCAGTGCGGGGCGTTGTGGTCGATGAACGAGCGGTGCTCCAGGTGCTGGCCGGCGTCGGCGAAGTAGACGCCGAGGATCTGCGCGTCACCGCCCGGGCCGGTGTAGCGGATGTTGGCGTTGAGCCGCACCGCCACCCCGCCCAAGGTCACGCACACGTACTTGTACGTGGCATCGCGGCCTACCACCGCGTCGTGCTGGCCCATGTGGATGCTGCCGTCGCTCCAGTCTTGCAGGCTCACCACGGTGAGGCTCGCCCCGTCGTCGACGACAGTCGAGACGACCTCGCTGTACGTGGCCTTGCCGGTGTGCTCGACGATCACGGTGGCCTTGCTGTGCCGTCCGGCCCGGATGACCAGGTGCCCGAAGCTGGCGGCCGCACCGGTTCCGGTGAGGGTGACCCGCACCGGCTCGGCGAACTCGGCCTCCGCCGGGATCGCGAGTTCGATTGCGCCACCGGAGTTCTCGACTGCGAGCGCGGCAGCGCGGTCGCCCGGCGCCAGGATGCCCGCCGCCCGGGCCTGCTCCAGCGTGATGCTGCGCACCGTCACGTTCGCGGGCAGCCGGGTGTCGAGGCTCAGCGGTGCGGGGGTGCCCGGTGCCTCGAGCAGGGCGGCGAAGGAACGCAGCGGGGTGAAGCGCCACTCTTCCTCCCGGCCGGTGGGCGATGGGAAGTCGGAGACGGCGAACGACGTGCGCCGCTCGGCGCGCGAGGCTGCCGGCACCTTGGCGGGCCCGCCGTGGCCGTGAGCGGTCAGCCCGTGCTGGGCAGGGGCCGCGGTATCGGTAGTGATGATCTGCTCCTTGCTCGAAACTCGTGTGTGCTCACCGGTGGTGGCGACCACCGGCTCGGGTGCGTCAGCCGACTGCACCCTCCATCTGCAGCTCGATCAGCCGGTTGAGCTCCAGGGCGTACTCCATGGGCAGTTCGCGGGCGATGGGCTCCACGAAGCCCCGCACAATCATCGCCATGGCCTCTTCCTCGGTCATGCCGCGCGACATGAGGTAGAAGAGCTGGTCTTCGCTCACCTTCGAGACGGTGGCCTCGTGCCCCATGGCCACGTCGTCTTCGCGGACGTCGACGTAGGGGTAGGTGTCGGACCGCGAGATCGTGTCGACGAGCAGGGCATCGCAGCGCACCGTCGACTTGGAGCCGTGCGAGCCCTCGAGCACTTGCACCAGCCCGCGGTACGACGTGCGTCCGCCGCCGCGAGCGACCGACTTGGAGATGATCGAGCTGGACGTGTGCGGAGCGGCGTGCACCATCTTGGCCCCCGCGTCCTGGTGCTGGCCCTCGCCTGCGAAGGCGATCGACAGCGTCTCGCCCTTGGCGTGCTCGCCGAGCAGGAAGACCGCCGGGTACTTCATGGTGACCTTGGAGCCGATGTTGCCGTCGACCCATTCCATGGTGGCGCCGGCCTCGCAGGTAGCGCGCTTGGTGACCAGGTTGTAGACGTTGTTCGACCAGTTCTGGATGGTCGTGTAGCGCACCCGAGCGTTCTTCTTGACGATGATCTCGACGACCGCGGAGTGCAGCGAGTCGGACTTGTAGATCGGCGCGGTGCAACCTTCCACGTAGTGCACGTAGGAGCCCTCGTCGGCGATGATCAGCGTACGCTCGAACTGACCCATGTTCTCGGTGTTGATCCGGAAGTAGGCCTGCAGCGGGATCTCGACGTGCACGCCCTTGGGCACGTAGATGAACGAGCCACCCGACCAGACTGCAGTGTTCAGCGAGGCGAACTTGTTGTCGCCGGGCGGGATGACGCTGCCGAAGTACTCGGCGAAGATCTCCGGGTACTCGCGCAGGCCCGAGTCGGTGTCGAGGAAGATGACGCCCTGGTCTTCGAGCTCCTTCTGGATCTGGTGGTAGACCACTTCGGACTCGTACTGCGCGGCCACACCGGCCACCAGGCGCTGCTTCTCGGCCTCGGGGATGCCGAGCCGGTCGTAGGTGTTCTTGATGTCTTCGGGCAGGTCCTCCCACGAAGCCGCCTGCTTCTCGGTGGAGCGCACGAAGTACTTGATGTTGTCGAAGTCGATGCCCGACAGGTCGCTGCCCCAGGTGGGCATCGGCTTCTTGTCGAACAGCCGCAGCCCCTTGAGCCGGGTCTTGAGCATCCACTCCGGCTCGCTCTTGCGGCCCGAGATGTCGCGGACGACAGTCTCGCTCAGGCCACGCTGGGCGCTGGCACCGGCCACGTCGGCATCGGCCCAGCCGTAGTCGTAGCGGCCGATGCCGGCCAGCTCAGGGTTGCGGGCCTCGATGTCAAGGGGTGTGCTCACGGTGTCGGTCATGACTGCCTCTCAGCGGTTGGAGCGGTCGTGGTGGGAACGGGTGCGTGGCCGGAACTCTCCGGGCCTGGGGTGCTTGTGGTTGCGTGAATCGGGCTGGAGACCGGACGGCGGCGCTGTTCGGGCGGGCCGACCGGGATGTGGGTGGTGCAGACGTGGTCGCCACCGGCCAGCGTGGCCAGCCGTCGGACGTCGACACCGACCAGCTTGGCGAACATGGCGGTCTCGGCCTCGCAGAGCTCGGGGTAGGCCGCCGCGACGTGCTGCACCGGGCAGTGCCCCTGGCACAGCTGCACCGCCTCGGCCATGGTGCCCTGGGCCATCGGGCGGGCCGAGGCGGCGAAGCCCTCGACGCACAGGGCGTCGGCGAGGGCGGTGGCGCGCAGCGCCGGGTCGTCGCCGGCTGCGTTGACCGTGGGAGCCAGCCGGGCGGCCAGCTCATCGTTCCTGCGTTCGGCGAAGGCCGTGACGGCCTGGTGCCCGAAGTTCTCGGCCAGGAAGTCGAGCGCCTGGGCGGCCAGCGTGTCGTAACCGGTGGGCATGGCGACGTGGCCGGTGGAGGTGAGGACGAATGCCTTGGCCGGACGCCCCCGGCCCCGGCGGGTAGGCCCGGTGAGTTCGCGAGCCTCGACGAGGCCCTCGGCCAGCATGTTGTCAAGGTGGCGACGAATCGCCGTTGCCGTGACGTGCAGACGTTCGGCCAGATCGGCCACAGTGATGGGGCCCTCCTGGCCGATCAAGCGGGCCAACTGCTCTCGCGTGCCCACGTCTGCGCGTGCGCCGGCGTCGGCCCGGGGGCCGTCGTCCGTGCGTGCGCAGGGCGCAGTGGGGTTGGTCACGCTTTTCACAACACCCATCTTCGCTAATTCAATTCCCCTGCGCCAGTAAGGGTTCCCTAACCGTTGCGACTGAGTGGTCGGGCCATGCACCAGAAGGTCGTTCGTCGACCGCAGGCGGGGCCTGAATGGGTGGCGAGTTAGCCTCATGGCCGTGCCTGAGCCCGCGTTGGTGGTCGATGACCTCGTCGTCCGTTATCCAGGAGCCGGCTCGCCGGCGGTCGACCACGCGTCATGGCGTGCGCACGCCGGGGAGATCACGACCCTGCTCGGCCCGAACGGAGCCGGCAAGACGTCCACGGTCGAGTGCTGCGTGGGACTGCGCCGCACGTCCGAGGGGCGCATCGTCGCTCTGGGGCGCACGGGCGCGTCGGCGCAGACGCCGGCCCACCGCGCCGAGCTGGGAGTCATGTTGCAGGACGGTGGCCTGCCCACGGGTTCGCGGCCGTTGGCGCTGCTGCGGCACCTTGCGGGCCTCTACACCGCACCGGCCGACGTCGATCAGCTGGCTGAGCGCCTTGGCCTGACGTCCTTCTCCCGCACCGGGATCCGCCGGCTCTCGGGCGGGCAGCGGCAGCGGGTCGCCCTGGCCGCGGCGCTGGTGGGGCGGCCGCGGCTGTTGTTTCTCGACGAGCCCACCGCCGGGCTCGATCCGCAGTCGAAGGTGGTGGTGCGCGAAGTGCTGTCGGAGCAGTGCGCCGCCGGGGTGGCAGTGGTGCTCACCACTCACGATCTCGATGAGGCGGCGCGGGTGGCGCATCGGGTCGTCGTGATGAACCAGGGCCGAGTGGTGGCCGATGACTCCCCCGCCGTGCTGACCGATGGCCTGCCCCGGACGTTGGTCGTCCGACTGCCGGCCGGGGTGAACGGAGCAGGACTGGTGGACGCCGTGCCGGCGCTGCGGGAGAGCTCGCCGGGACAGTTCAGCGTCAGTGGAGTGGACGTGGGGCCGGCAATGCTCGCAGCAGCCGGCGAGTGGTGCGCGCGTGCCGGCCTGACCGGGGCAGACGTGCAGTTGCGCCCGCCCTCCCTCGAAGACGTGGTGCTGGCGCTCACGAGTGCGGCCGGGGGCCAGCTGTGAGCGCGGCAGCACCCGCGCGCACCCGCGTGCTGCGGCAGAGCCTGTTCGAGGCGGGCATCATTCTGCGCAACGGGGAGCAACTGCTGCTCACCATCGTGCTGCCGGTGCTCGCGCTGGTGGCGGTGACGAGGTTGACGTGGATTCCGCTCTCCACGCCGGGCGAGCATCATTCGCGGGTCGATCTGGCCGTGCCCGGTGTGATGGCGGTGGCGGTGATGTCGACCGCGTTCACGGGTCAGGCGATCGCCACCGCGTTCGACCGACGGTATGGCGTGCTGCGCTTGTTGGGCACCACTCCCCTGGGCCGCGGCGGGCTGCTCACCGCCCGCTTTCTGGCCGTCCTAGCGGTGGCGGTGGCGCAGTGGATTGTCTTGGGAGCGTTGGGATTTGCCCTTGGCTGGGTGCCCGCTGGCGCGGGTGTGGGCGCAGCTGTGGTGGTGGGAGTGCTGGGCTGCTGGGCCTTTCTCGCTCTCGGCCTGCTGCTCGGTGGCACTGTGCGGGCGGAGGGTGTGCTCGCCGTCGCGAACCTGGCCTGGGTCATCTTGACTGCCGGCGGCGGCATGCTGCTGCCGCCTGGACCGGGTGTGTTGGGGCAGGTGGTTCGACTGCTGCCCTCCGGGGCGCTCGGAGACGGGCTCCGCACCGCCTTGATCGATGGCGCCCTGCCCTGGTCGCAGACCCTGATTCTGCTTGCCTGGGCCCTGGTGTTCACGCTGGCTGCTCGTCGGTGGTTTCGCTGGGACTAGTGCCTTTGGCTGGATTCTGCAGTCGCAAGTGGACGGTGAGTTCCGGGCGAGCTGCGTAGCGCGGTCCTCCCGAGTCGTCTATACGCACCGGATTGCCCCCGACGTGCCGGGGACTCACCGGGTTTGGCACCAGGGCGGCGGTCCGGCTGGTGCCGGGGTCTTGTGTGGTGCCGACCGCGTGAAATACGCCGCGGATGGCACCGTCGAGGGCGGCCACCCCGGGAGGGCGCACATGGCTAGTACCGACTGCGTGGAATAGTCCGCGTTCGACACCCCCCAAGCCCGCGCCATCACGGCAAACACACTTCACCGGTGCCAATCGCGTGAAATATCCCGCGCTTGACACCCCCCAGCCAGGCCATAACGGCAAAACACACATCGCTGGTGTCAACCGCGGTGGATGAAGCCCCAGCACCGCAGTTAGCACATGAAAGTTGGCACCATGGACTTTCGGCAGCGTGGCTGCCCACGTCTACCGCTGCCTGGGGTACTGGACGATACGTATTGAATATCGCCCGGGCGCCTAGGGCAAGACCGGCCGCATAATTGCGCGGCTGCCGCCGGGCTGCTCCGGGCCACTGTCCCGACTCAAGGGCACGGAGGACTTGAGCAGAACCGGAGGGCCCACCAGCGCGGCCTGCACCTGAGCGCCGTCGACGGTCTCCTGCTCCAGGAGCAGGTCGACCACGCGAGTGAAGCCGGCCCGGTGCCCCTCGATGAGGCTTGTGGCCTGGGTCTCAGCCTCGCGCAGAAGCCTGGCGACCTCACTGTCGATGCTGCGCTGGGTGGCCTCGGCGTAGGGGCGCCCGGCGAGCGGGGACTCCGGGTCGTTGGCGGTGTAGCCCACCGGCCCGACCACGCCTGAGAGTCCCCATTCGCGCACCATTCTGGTGGCTAGGGCGGTGGCGACGGCAAGGTCGTTCGCGGCGCCGCTCGAGCCCTCCCCGAGAACCGCCAGCTCGGCGGCCCGACCGCCCAACTGCACGGCAAGCGTGGCGCTGAGATAGCTGTGCTGATACAGATGACGCTCGATCGCCGGCAACTGCTGGGTGGCGCCGAGTGCGGCACCGCGCGGCAGAATCGTCACCTTCGCCACCGGATCGGCTCGGTCGGTGAGGATGGCGACAACCGCGTGCCCGGCCTCGTGCACTGCCACCGCATGCTTCTCGCCGGCATCGAGCAGTGCGTTGGTGGGGTCGCGACGCCCCAGCAGCAGACGGTCGCGGGCGGCGTCGAAGTCGGCGGCCTGCACCGTCCTGCGGCGGTCGCGGACAGCGTTGATAGCGGCCTCGTTAGCGAGGTTGGCAAGATCGGCTCCGGAGAATCCGACGGTGCCCCGGGCGACATCGTCGAGAATCACGTCAGGCGCAAGCACCTTGCCCCGGCAGTGGATCGCGAGGATCTCCGCGCGTTCGCGCAAGGTCGGCAGTGGAATCTCCACCGTGCGGTCGAACCGTCCCGGCCGCAGCAACGCCGGGTCGAGAATCTCCATCCGATTGGTGGCGGCGATCACGACGACCTCGGTGCCGGGCTCGAAACCGTCCATCTCCGAGAGAAGCTGGTTCAGCGTCTGTTCCCGCTCGTCGTTGCCGCCGTAGCCGTGGCCCCGCCGTCCGCCGATGGCGTCGATCTCGTCGATGAAGATGATGGACGGCGCGCGCTTTCGGGCGTCGGCGAACAGCGACCGCACGCGAGCCGCCCCGACCCCCACAAACATCTCGACGAAGCTCGACCCGCTCAAGGCGAAGAACGGCACGCCGGCCTCGCCCGCCACGGCGCGCGCGAGCAGCGTCTTGCCCGTTCCTGGCGGGCCGACCATCAGCACGCCTTTCGGCCCTACTGCGCCCGCTTCGGCATAGCGCTCGGGGTGCTTGAGGTAGTCCACCACCTCCATCACCTCGAGCTTCGAACCCCGGTAGCCGGCCACGTCGCTGAAGCGTGTGGCGGGACGCTCCTCGTCGTAGACCTTGGCCGTCGACCTGCCGATGCCCAGCACCGAACCCAGGCCACCGGAACCGGAGATCCGCTTGCGGGTGGAGTTCACGCTCCACAGGAGAAACGCTGCCAGCAACAGCAGCGGCAACCAGGTGAACAGGGTGCCCACTGTCGACGAGGTACTTTGCACGACCCCGCTCACCGCCACCTTGTGCGTCTGCAGCAGGCCGGACAGGGTCTGGTCGTTGAGAGCGGTAGGGATGCGCGAGGTGTAGTCGGTTCCGTTGAGCAACGTGCCCGTGACAGCCCCGGTCTGGTCGATCGAGGCCGTCTTGACCTTGTTGTCAGTCACCTCGGTGAGGAACTGGCTGTAGCTGAACGTGCTCGACGTACTCGTCGGGCTGAACAGCAGGAAGCTCGCCAACAGCAGCACCGGCCACATCAACAGCGGCCACCAGAACCGAGGCCGTAGGAACGGCGACCGCGGTGACCCACCTCCGGCCGACGACCCCGAGGAGCCGTTCGGCATGGACGGTGGTGTGGGCGAACCGCTGTTCGCCACGACGACCATCTCCTTCACGAGAGGCGAGAGTGCTGACTCGCCTCCTGTGAAGTATCACCCCCAGGCCTGAGACCTGCCAGGGCGCACCCTGTGAGCCGGCCGCGTCAGACGGCGAGCAGCCCACCGTCGTCGGTGAGCTGGGCCTCGGGGTCGTCGAACCAGACCCCGTCCTCACCGAGGTAGCGGAACGTCACGGTGCTGCCCTTAGGCACCTGCACCGACACGCTGCGGGTTCCGTTGCTGCGCTTGCGCAGCTCGTGGACGCCGGGCGTCCAGCCGTTGAAGTCGCCCACCACGCTCACGCGGCCCGCGGGCTCGGTAGCGGGCAGGACGAAGGTGAGCTTGCGGGACGTGCCGGCGGCGGTCTTGCGAATCATGCGAACGTGCTCCAACTATGTGTGCAAAGGATGGTTTCACTACAAGGGAAGCGGCGACGTTGCCTCGGGGCCGCTCGAATGAGCGCCCGCTGTCTATGCCCTCGGCCGGATGATCCGGGACCTTCAGCAGACCTCAACCATAGCGATCGCCAGGGCACTAACGTTGCACCCGTGACCCACGACCCGCTGCCAGATCGCCCAGCCCCCGATAACCCCGGCGGCAAACTCGTGCTGCTTCGGCATGGCGAGACCGCCTGGTCGAAGTCGGGCCAGCACACCGGCCTCACCGACATCCCGTTGACGCCCCGCGGGGAAGATCTCGCCCGCGCGGCCGGCGCTCTCGTCACGGGTTATGACTTCAAGCTCATTCTCTCCTCGCCGTTGCAGCGGGCGCGGCGCACGGCGGAGCTGGCCGGCCTGAAGGCGGACATCGACCCGTTGCTGGTGGAGTGGGACTACGGCGGCTACGAAGGCCGGCGCACCAAAGACATCCGCAAGGACCTCGGGTACAACTGGTCGGCCTTCACGCACGGTGTGATCAGGGGCGAAACCCCCGGTGAGACGGTGGAAGAAGTGGCGGCCCGCGCCTCGCGGGTGCTCACCCGGGTGCTGCCGGCCATGGAGGTCGGCGACGTCGCCCTCATCGCCCACGGCCACTACCTGCGCATTCTCACCGCCGTGTTCCTCCGGATGGCACCGCGCTTCGGGGCCGCCATCACCTTGGACGCAGGATCGGTCAGCGTGCTGGGCTTCTACCGGGAACAGCCGGCCATCCTCGCCTGGAACCATGGTCCCGAACTGCCCTTGGAGCCGTCGGAATCCTGAGCTCCAGCTCTGACAGCACAGCCGCCGGCCCGCAAAACGTTGCGGAGCCGGCGGCTGTGTCAGGTGGGTCGAACCCTCAGGTGGATCGAACCCTCAGACGTCAGTTGACGTCGTCGTCCACCCAGTCGAGCGTGCGGTCGACGGCCTTCTTCCAGTTGCGGTAGAGCCGGGCCCGCTCGTCGTCGTCCATCTCGGGCTCCCAGCGCTTGCCTTCGGCCCAGTTGTCGATGACGTCCTGCTCGCCCTTCCAGAACCCGACCGCGATACCGGCGGCGTAGGCGGCCCCCAACGCGGTGGTCTCGGCCACCTGGGGACGCACCACCGGCACGCCGAGCTGGTCGGCCTGGAACTGCATGAGCAGGTTGTTGACCACCATGCCGCCGTCGACCTTGAGCTCCGACAGCGCAACGCCCGAGTCGGCGTTCATCGCCTCCACCACGTCACGGGTCTGGAACGCCACCGACTCCAGCACGGCGCGTGCCAGGTGCTTCTTGTTCACATACCGGGTGAGCCCCACGAGCGCCCCACGGGCGTCCGAACGCCAGTAGGGAGCGAACAGTCCCGAGAACGCCGGGACGAAGTAGGCCCCGCCGTTGTCGTCCACCTCGGCCGCGAGGCCCTCGATCTCCTTGGCGTCGGTGATCAGGTTGATGTTGTCGCGAATCCACTGCACCAGCGAACCCGCCACCGCGATGGAACCCTCCAGTGCGTACACCGCGTCCTGGTCGCCGATCTTGTAGCAGACGGTGGTGAGCAGTCCGTTCTCGCTGCGCACGGGCTGGGTGCCGGTGTTGAGCAGCAGGAAACATCCGGTGCCGTAGGTGTTCTTGGCCATGCCCTTCTCGAAACAGGCCTGCCCGAAGGTGGCTGCCTGCTGGTCGCCCAGGATGCCCGCGATCGGCACGTCCTCCAGCGGACGCCCAGCCCGGCCCACGCCGTAAACCTCTGAGGACGAACGGATCTCGGGCAGCATCGAGACCGGGATCCGCATGTCGTTGCAGATGCTCTCGTTCCAGTCGAGAGTGTCGATGTTCATCAGCATCGTGCGGGAGGCATTGGTGACGTCGGTGATGTGCAGGCCGCCGTTGACGCCGCCGGTGAGATTCCACAGCACCCACGAGTCGGTGGTGCCCATCAGCAGGTCACCAGCCTCGGCCCGCTCGCGCGCCCCCTCGACGTTGTCGAGGATCCAGGTGACCTTGGGGCCGGTGAAGTAGGTGGCCAGCGGCAGCCCGACGATCTTCTGGTACTTGTCGGCGCCCTCTTCGCCACCGAGGTCTTCGACGATCTTCATCGTGCGGGTGTCCTGCCACACGACCGCGTTGTACACCGGCTTGCCGGTGTTCTTGTCCCAGACCACGGCCGTCTCACGCTGATTGGTGATACCCACGGCGGCGAGGTCTGAGGGAGAGATGTCCTTGGTCGTCAAAGCCTGCCCGACGACCTCGCGGACGTTCGTCCAGATCTCCTCCGGGTCATGTTCGACCCAGCCCGCCTTGGGGAAGATCTGCTCGTGCTCCTTCTGGCCCGTCGAGACGATCTGGCCCGCGTGATCGAAGATGATCGCCCGGCTGCTCGTGGTGCCCTGGTCGATCGCCATGACGTACTTCTTGTCACTCATCGTTGAGTCCTTTCAGTGGGTTGTACTAAGGATGTCCAAGTAGAAGCTGCAATAGTGGGGATGGTTGAAGACGTTCTTGAGAATCGTCTGCTGATGGACGGTGCCCCGTTGCGGCGAGACCTGAGCCCTAACTGGGAAGCCAGCCGACAAAGGCGTGGGCGGCCAGTCCGGCAAGGACTGCGCCCACCAATGGCGCGGCCACGGGAACCCAGGCGTAGCTCCAGTCGCTGCTGCCCTTGCCCTTGATCGGCAGGATGGCGTGGGCGATTCGGGGGCCCAGGTCGCGGGCCGGGTTGATGGCGTACCCCGTGGGGCCACCCAGTGAGATGCCGATGCCGACCACCAGCAACCCGACCGCTAACGGGCCGAGCCCGCTGGGGGTCTTGCCGAACATCACCACGACGAATACCAGCACGAAGGTCGCGATCATCTCGGTGATGAAGTTGCTTGCGTACGAACGGATCTCGGGGCCGGTGGAGAACACTCCGAGTTTCGCGGCCGCGGGGCCCTCGGCGTTGAAGTGATCTCGATAAGCCAGCCACGCCAACACCGCACCGAGGAAGGCACCGAGTAACTCGCCGCCGAAGTAGGTAAAGGTCGAGGCAAACGAGACCGGGACGCCGGGCGCGTATTCCTTGGCGCCATTGGCCAGGAGACCGACTGTCACCGCCGGGTTGAGATGGGCTCCTGAGCGATAGGCGACGTAGACGCCGGCGAAGACGCCGAGACCCCACCCCCAGGTGATCATATGGAAGTTGGCATTGCCGCCCTTGGCACGAGGGAGAATGGCGGTGGCGACCGAACCACATCCCAGAAGGAGAAGCATTGCGGTGCCTGCTGTCTCCGAGATGAACACTGTGAGCAGCGATGGCGCTGAGGTCGCCGCTGCGGTCAGCACATGCATGGGTAACTCCTGTCTTGGCACGCGTCGTCGCGTGCCGATTGATGTGCACGCGCGATCGCGTGCAGATTGGGGGCACGCGTTGTCTCGCGTGCGGATTGGGGGACTTCGCAAGGAATTGGGTGTGCTGCATCGACCGAGCGGCGATCTCTAGCGATCCCCCGCACGGTTGGTGAATCCATGTGAAGCGACGACGCCCCCGAGCGCCGCCCGCAGTGCTCAGACCCGAGTTGATTCAGACCCCATGTACTCGGCCCTGCCTTTACTCAGGGCCGCCCTTACTCAGGCCTGAACTCATCCAGGTCAGAACTCAGGACAGAGAGGTGACCTTCGCCCCCGGAAGGTCGGCAAGTACGTCACCGTGACGGCCCCTGGCCTCCTGGGCCCGCGTGTCGTCCGGAGCCTGCGAGGCCGCCTCTTCGGCCGCGCAACGCTCCCGGTAAGCCGCCAGCTCGGCGTCGCGCCGGGTTGCGTCCCAGCCCAACTCCTCCGCCGCGAGGTCCGCGATCTCATCGGCGGCAGCCAGACCGTGGTGGCGCACCTCGTACGTGAGCCGGGTACGGGTCGTCATGATGTCTTCGAGGTGCAGAGCACCCTCGTACCTGACGCCGTACACGATCTCGGCGCGCAGGTAGGCCTCCGCACCCTTGACCCGCTCGCCCAGGTCAGGACGTTCGTCGACCATGGCCAGCAGTTCCGGAAGCGACGACCCGTACCGGTGCAGCAGGTGGGCGACGAGGAAGTCGTCCCAGCCGTACTTCGAGACGATGCGGTCGGTCTGGCGCACGTAGGCGTGAAAGCCGACCGCCCCCACCAACGGTGTGGTCGAGGTCTCGGACGGTAGCTCCTCGGCCCGCTCCTTGCCCAGGGCGAAGTCGACCGCGTCCTCGGCCATCACCCGGTACGTGGTGAGCTTGCCTCCGGCGATGGAGACCAGGCCGGGTGCCACCTCGGTGACCGTGTGCTCGCGCGAGACCTTGGTGGAACTCGATTCGCCACCCTTCTTGGTGCCGGGCTGCAACAGCGGGCGGAGGCCGGCCCAGGTGCCGATCACGTCGTCACGAGTCAGCGGCTTGGCCAGGATCGTGTTGGCATGCTCGAGGACGTAGTCGATGTCGGCCGCCGAGGCCACCGGGTGCGTGAGGTCACCGTGGTAGGCCGTATCGGTGGTACCGATGACCCAGTACCGCGACCACGGGATGATGAACAGCACCGACTTCTCGGTCTGCAGGATGAACCCATTCGTCCCGTTGATCCGGTCACGATCGACCACGATGTGAATTCCCTTGGAGGCCAATACTTTCAGGCCGCCGTCGGAGGTGACGAGGTCTTGGGTGGCCTCCGTCCACACACCGGTGGCGCTGATGATGGCCTTGGCCTTGATGGTGTGCTCCGCGCCGGATTCGAGGTCGCGCACCCTGGCGCCTTCCACCCGGCCGCTGGCGTTCTTGAGCACGTCGACGACCTCGGTGCGGCTGGCGCACAGGGCGCCGAACTGCGCGGCGGTGCGCACCAGGGAGATGACGAGGCGGGCATCGTCCACCTGACCGTCGTAGTAGCGGATGGCGCCGTGGCAGGCGCCGGGCTTGATGTCCGGGAAGACTCGCTCGACGCCCTTCTCCGAGAGGTGACGGTGGGTGGGCACCTGGCGGTTGCGGGTGCCGATGGTGGCCAGGGCGTCGTAGAGCCCGATGCCGGCCGCCACGTAGGGCCGCTCGTACCACTTGTTGAGCGGGTAGAGGAACGGCACGGCGCGCACGAGATGCGGCGCGATCCGGTCGATGAGCAGGCCGCGTTCGGCCAGGGCTTCCTTGACGAGCTTGAAGTCGAGCATCTGCAGATAGCGCAGGCCACCGTGCACGAGCTTGCTCGATCGGCTCGATGTGCCCGCCGCCCAGTCTTGCGCCTCGACGATGCCGACTCGCAGCCCGCGCGTGGCGGCGTCGAGGGCTGCGCCTGCGCCGGTCACTCCGCCACCGATGACGAGGACGTCGAGCCCCTCGTCGTCGGCCATCGCATCCAGTGCCGCTTGTCGGGATTGAACTGTGAGGGCTGTCATCTGGTCTCCTCTTCGAGTGTGACGCATTGCATTGCCGATTGGCTTGCGCCGTAGCCGGGGGTTCCTGGCGTGACACCAACCTGCCGGAACCTGCACGTAAGATCAACCCTTGTGCACGAACGTGCAGGCCTGGATGGAGGAGACCGCACAGATGAATGAGATCCCTTGGACGACGGCTGAACTGCACAGGGTCGCGACGCTCTACTACGTGCAGGAGGAGACCATGCAGGCGATTGCGGCTCGGCATGGCGTCTCGCGCTCTACCGTTTCGCGCCAGCTCAAGGAGGCCCGCGATCGGGGCATCGTCCGGATCAGCGTGCTCGACCAGGCAGAGACGGGCAGCGTGGCGCGTGAGCTGGGCGAGCGGTTCGGCGTGCGGGTGAGCGTGGTCTCCGTGCGCGAGACCGCCAGTGATGGGCACCGGCTGCTTCAAGTGGCCCGGGTGGCAGGGCGAATGTTGAGCGAGTGGTTCACCTCGGGCATGACGATGGGCGTTGCCTGGGGCACGACCATGTCGGCAGTGATGGACAACCTGGTGCCCAAGCCCACCCGCGGCAGCCGAGTGGTGCAGCTCAACGGGGCAGTGCACTCGGCCAGCACCGAGATCCAGTTCGTCTCCGATCTGTTGGCAGGCGCCTGTAACGCCTTCGAGGCGCGGCCGGTGTTCTTTCCGGTGCCGGCCTTCTTCGACGAGCCCGCCACCCGCGCCGCGGTGTGGCGGGAACGCTCGATCGCGCGCGTGGTCGAGGTGCAAAGATCCTGCGATCTGGTGGTTTTCGGGGTAGGCGCCTGGCAGGGCCAGATCACCTCGCAGGTCTACGCGGGCGGCTTCCTCGGGGAGGACGACATGGCCGCCCTGCACGCCGCGCGGGCGGTGGGCGATGTCTGCACGACGTTCCTGCGCGAAGACGGCACCTACGCCGATATCCCGCTCAACGCCAGGGCCACCGGCCCCACCCCGGCGCAGTTGGCCAGGATGCCGCGCAGGCTGTGCGTGGCGGCCGGTGCGGGTCGCGTCCCGATCTTGCTCGGCGCCCTTCGCGCGGGCGTGGCCACCGATGTGGTGGTCGATGAGCAGACCGCGCTGGCTGCCCTGGCCAGGTTGCAGGCCCAGGGCCAGCGTGGCCTCCACCGCCCGCATGCATCGTCGGGCCGGGCCGGGCGTCAGACCGTCGAACGGTGACGTTTCTCGCCGAGGTGTCACCAGCTTGGTGAGGGCTCGGCGAACAAGGTGACAGTTCGGCGCGGGGGCGCCGGGGCTGCCCGAAGATCGGCAAGGGCTGCGCCCGAAGGTGTGGCCCCAGCACGTCGTGGGTAGCGTGGCGGCATGTCGCTTCTACGTCGTGCATCGCGGTCCATGTTGGCGAGCGTCTTCCTGGCCGGCTCGTACAACCAGCTCTCGAACGTGGCCGGCTCGGCCCAGCTGGCTGCGGGGTTGCTGGAGAAGGTGCCCGTCACCGTTCCGGTGGAGCCCGAGGAACTGGTGATGGTCAACGGAGCCGTGATGGCAGTTGCCGGGGCAGGTCTGGCCCTCGGCATCAAGCCCCGGTTCTGCGCGGCCACCCTGGCGGCGGTGCTGGTGCCCACCACTCTGGCCGGCCACCGGTTCTGGGCAGAGACCGACCCGGCGAAGGTGATCGCCCACCGCAACGCGTTCTTCGCCAACCTGGCGGTCTTCGGTGCGCTGCTGGGCGTCGTGAGCGAGCCTGGCAGCTCCGCCGCGTAGGCTGGGCGACGTGCTCAGCCCCCTCGCCCGCCGCCTGCTGCTGCTCAATGTCGTTGCCCAGGTGGGCATCGTCGTGACGGGCGGCCTCGTGCGCCTGACCGGCTCAGGGCTCGGCTGCCCCACCTGGCCGCAGTGCGTGCCCGGCTCGTACACGCCGGTGGTGCACCAGGCGCAGGGCTTTCACAAGTACATCGAGTTCGGCAACCGCACTCTCACCGGCGTGGTGCTGGTCACCTCGTTGCTGGTGCTGGCCATCGGGGTGCACGCGGTGATGCGCAACGGCCGACCGCGAGCGCTGCTGGCGGTCTCCACCGTGCCGGCGGCCTTGGTGCTCACGCAGGCGGTGCTGGGCGGCATCACGGTGCTCACCGGGCTCAACCCCGTCATGGTGGCCGCGCACTTCCTGGTCTCGATGCTGCTGATCGCCGCGTCGGTGCACGCGCTGGTGCGGCTCAACGCCGCCGACTCCCCCGCTGAGCCCGCCGTCCGCTCCGAGGTGCGCTGGCTCGCCCGCTTGACCACAGTCGTCGGTGCCGTGGTGCTGATGCTCGGCACCGTGGTGACCGGCTCGGGCCCACACTCCGGCGACGCCGAGACACCGGCCCGGCTTGGCTTCGACCCCCGGACCGTGTCGTGGCTGCACGCCGATGCCGTCATGGTCTTCGTCGGCCTCACGGTCGGACTCGTGGTGGCCGTACGGCTCGTGGCTGCCCCGCGGGCGCTCCGGCGCGCGGTTGCCGCATTGCTGGTCGTCACTCTTGCCCAGGGGGCGATCGGCTACCTGCAGTACTTCACCGGTCTGCCGGCGGCCCTCGTGGCGGCCCACATGCTGGGCGCCAGCCTGCTCGTGGTGGTGCTCACGCTCGTGATCGACAATCTGACGAGCCGCACCGGCCTGCCTGGTGTGCCGCGCGGGGCGACCTCACGCCAGGCCCAGGTCGTCTGAACCTGCGCCTGTGGATGGCATGAAACGCAGGCTGGCATCGCCCAAGTCACACTCGTGACCGGTGAGGTGCCGGAGCACAGTGTCGTTCCAGGCTAGGCGTAGCTCAAGAGAGGTGCGGCAGAGTCACCGTGCTATCCACTCGGCCGGCAGCGGCCCGAGCAATTGCTGGGTGTCGGCTTGATTGCGGTATCCGTCCTCCCATGGCAGATTCCCGAGTGAATCGGGCCAGATGATCTGCAGGGCGGAGACGTTGTTGTACATGATCTCGACACCCACGAGGCCGGAGGTGTCTTCCACCGTGATCAGGGCGACCCGTGCGCCGTCGGTGAGTGAAGCGTCCATGGTGGCAGGTTCGAATCGGTACCCCTCGTGGATCTGCTGACCGGCTAGGTTGAGAAAGTCTTGGGCTGCTTCGAACGGCATGGCGGTCATGACGAGTTCGGGGTGGTCCACAGCAGTCAGGCCGATCGTATATGAGAACGGAGCCTCCCCTTCTTCACCGGGGCCAACGTGCTGGACGGCCCAGCCGTGCTTGGCGATCGTCCTGCGCATCCAGCGCTCACGCTGACGAGCTCGACTTTCATCGCGGAGTCTGCGGAGGCGGCCCGGTATCATGACGATGATTGTGCACTGAGCCGAGCCGATCTCGCACGCGCGGCGCGAGTCCGCAGCTCGCTGCGCGACGAGCCGATCGGTGGCCGGCTGAGCGCCCCCGGGCCTGACACCCCCGGCACACCAACCGATCGTCAGGCGATGCTTATTCTCGGCCCGAATCGAGCTCGGCCGCGAGCCCGTCCAGGAGATGGCGCAACCCGCGCTCGAAGATCCAGTCGAGGCTGAAGTCGTACGGCGTGTGCACGAGCTCGATGAAGTTCGGATAGCCGATATCTGTGGGCCGGGTCGCCTCGATCAGGCCGGGTCGGGTGACCGGGGAGGCCAAGGCCTCGTTCGGTCTGCGGATCCAGCTCGGGACCCTGCTGCCGAGCGAGCGCGAACAGCAGAGAGAGGGCTGCTGACGCGCCAGTCGAGGGGATCGGCTGGCGAGTGCCGGCCATGCTGTCGGCGCTGCAGACCGCCGACGACTTCGCGTTCGCCGAGCTGGGTCAGGTGCGGCTGCCGTCCTGGTCGAGTGGACGGGTGACGCTGGTCGGCGATGCCGGGGCGAGCCCGAGTCCGCTGACCGGTCTGCGCTCCTGACGATTGGCGGCCATCTTTCTTTGGATCGCAGCCGAGATGATCCATTCCAGGTGCGGCCGTGCCCCCGCCAAGATCAGCCCGTACTCGGCGGGTCCAGGGCGATAAGGGGCGGTGTCGGGTGGCTGGTCTCTGCTCCCAGTGTTTGGGTGTCCGGAATCCGGCCCGTTTCGGTGCAGCGGGCCGGAGCTTTGTGCTCAGCCGATCTTCACCGGCTGGCACTGGCGCCGGATTCCGGACACCGCCCGGACCGGCCTGATTTCGAACGAGTCCTCACGTTCGTCTGCACAACGACCACGCGAGGCCAGCTGGTGCCAAACCGCGGCGGATACACCGCGCACGGCACCACCGAAGGACCTCAACCCGGCCCCGGCACTCAGCCTGGTGCCAACCGTGGCAGATACGCCGCGCACGGCAGCACCCAACGACCGCAACCCAGCCCCGACACTCAACCGGTGCCAACCGGGGTAACTTTCACCGCGGACGGCACCATCCAGCGACCCCGGACCGTAAGGTGTCGAGTCCGGCTTCTGGAGGGCTGTGAAGGGGGTCGGTTTCTGACGCTGTGACGATGCCCCGCCGGGCGGGGCATTGTCATAGCGCAGGAAAACCCCGCGCTCTGCGGCTGTCGAAACCGCCCTTTGCGGAAGGCCCGGGCGGGCTGCGGCTTCCCATCGCCCGGCTCCGTCCAGACGACCAACCAAACGGCATTGCCACTAACCGGCCCGGGAACAGATGATCTAGGCCAAGATGCATTGTCGGTGGTCAGTTCTAGGGTCGCAGGTATGGACATCTGCGTGGCCCGGGTTGGCGACGAGGTCAGCCTCGTCGAGCCTTCCGGCGCTGCAGAAGCCCTGGTCTGCCGGTTGCCGGCGTCCGATCTGGCGGGCGAGGTCACACGCCGCGAGCGGGCCTCCCCTGAGCCGGTGCGGTGGGTGTGGGCCGACACGACAGCCATCTACCCCGGTCTCCTGCACCAGGGCGTTCGGGTGGCGCGCTGCGTCGATCTGCGGCTGTCGCACGCCATCCTGCGTCGCTCGGCCTTCGCGCATGCCAGTGAGCTCGCCACGGGCCCCGAATCGATCTGGGATACCCCTGTCGTCGTCGACGATTCACCGCCCTCCCTGCTCGACGACCTGGCTCGGCTCGACGAGGTGCCGCTGGAGGAGGTGCTGGCTGAACACCAACGCCAACGAGCGGCCATTGCCGGCTCACCCGAGATGCGACGGCTTCGGCTGCTGACCACGGCAGAGTCGGTAGGTGCTCTCATCGCCGCCGAACTGCATCACGTCGGTCTGCCCTTCGACACCGCCGCGCACGACGCGCTGCTCACCGAGCTGCTGGGGCCCCGACCGGCCCTGGGAGGTCGTCCGGCGCGGCTCGAGGCGTTGGCCGACGAGATTCGTTCCGGGCTCAACGCGCCGCGGCTCAATCCCGATTCGCAGCCCGCTCTGCTGCGGGCCCTCACGGCAGCCGGGCTATCGGTCACGAGCACTCGGCAATGGGAGCTCGAACGGCTGGAGGAGCATCCTGCGGTGACGGCTCTCTTGCAGTACAAGAAGCTGGCCCGGTTGCTCTCGGCCAACGGGTGGGGGTGGATGCAGACGTGGGTGCACGACGGCCGGTTCCGCCCGGAATACGTGCCTGGCGGGGTGGTCACCGGCCGGTGGGCAGCTCGCGGAGGTGGGGCCTTGCAGCTGCCCAAACAGATCCGCTCCGCCGTGGCGGCCGAGCCTGGGTGGACGTTCGTCGTGGCCGACGCTGCGCAGCTCGAACCCCGGGTGCTCGCGGCGATGGCCGGCGACACGGCCATGGCCGAGGCCAGCCGGGGCGCCGACCTGTATTCAGCCCTGGTCGACCGCGGTGTCGTGCCGACCCGGCCACAGGCCAAGGTGGCGATGCTCGGTGCCCTCTACGGGGCCACCACCGGCGAGGCCGGCCAGCTCATGCCATCGTTGCTGCGGGCGTTTCCGCGTGCCACCGGACTCGTGGAACAGGCCGCCCGCGAGGGCGAAGCGGGTCGTCAGGTGCACACCTGGCTGGGTCGCACCTCACCCGCGCCCTCACAGAGTTGGCGGCAGACACAACGCCGGGCCGCCCTGGTAGACGCCAGCGCTGCAGACGAACGAGCCGCCCGAAGACAGGCGCGCGACTGGGGCCGGTTCACTCGTAACTTCGTGGTGCAGGGCACCGCGGCAGAGTGGGCGCTGTGTTGGCTGGCCGCGATCCGGCGAGACCTCACGGCACTGGCGTCGGCGATGGGGCCGACTGGGCAGGGCCGCCCCGACCTGGTCTATTTCCTGCATGACGAGATCGTGGTGCACACGCCGGCAGCGCTGGCGCCCGACGTGGCGCAGATCGTGCAGGCGGCGGCCGACGAAGCCGGATGGCTGCTCTTCGGCGACACCCGGGTGGAGTTCGCGTTGAATCTCGTGGTGACCGGCAACCACGCCGACGCAAAGTGAGGTTCAGAAGCGCAGGAAGGGATCCAGGCCCACGGCCACGAACAGCAGCGTCAGGTACGTGATGGAGACATGGAAGACGCGCATGGCCCCGGCCTGCTCGGCTGACAACGCTACGCGAGCCCGGCGAACCAGCAGGTGCGCCTCAATGAGGAACCAGGCACCGAGCACGACGGCCGCACCGAGGTAGAAGAAGCCGGTGGGAGCCACGGGCCAGAGCAACAGTGAGCAACCCACCATGGCCCACGAGTACGCGACGATGCGCCGCGCCACCACGACAGGACGTTCGACGGCGCCGAGCATGGGTACGTCGACCGCGGAGTAGTCGGCCCGGTAACGCATCGACAGCGGCCAGTAGTGCGGCGGCGTCCACAAGAAGATGATCATGAACAGCACCACGGCAGCCCAGCTGAGACTGTTGGTGACCGCCGACCAGCCGATGAGCACGGGCATGCAGCCGGCGGCGCCGCCCCAGACGATGTTCTGCGGGGTGCGGCGCTTGAGCAGCAGGGTGTAGACGAAGACATAGAAGAGGATGGCGCCCAGAGCCAACCCCGCGGAGAGCCAGTTGACCAGCAGACCGAGCCAGCCGGTGGCCAGTGCGCCGATCGCGATGGCGAAGATCAACGCTGCGCGGGGGGTGATGTCGCCGGTGACGATCGGACGACGCTGGGTGCGCTTCATGACCGCGTCGATGTCGCGGTCGATGTACATGTTGATGGCGTTGGCGCTGCCGGCTGCCAGGGTGCCCCCGATGAGGGTGACGATCACCAGCCACAGCGAGGGAAAGCCGCCCGCCGCGAGCAGCATGGTGGGCACGGTGGTGACCAGCAGCAGTTCGACCACGCGCAGCTTCATGAGCGCGAGGTAGGCACCCACGACTCGACGCGCCGTACCGGCGGCGTTGGGTCTGGTTCGGGTGGACGACTGCAGAATGCTCACTCGCGCCTTTCGCCGAAGCTGGCCACTCACGGATTCACAACCTTCATGGGCTAACGCAGCAGGCTCTCGTGAGCGCGATCTCTACCCAGCCGAACCGGTGCCGCCTGCGAGTGTATGCCCGGGCGGGCGAACCCGTGGCACTCCACCCTGTCCAGGGAGTCGTGTCCTGCTTGTTGTCGTCGACAGCGCCACCTGTCACGTTCTTCACCCATCCGTCACCAACCTGGTGACATCCCCACGAACAACGTCACAGCTGGACGACCCGGGTGCGCGCGCCCGCTGCGCGTGCGAGCCGGACCTCAGCGGTCCAACTCGGGCGACTGTCAGTCCCACGCACTAGGGTGGATGAACGTCCAACGAAGCTCAGCTGCGAGCCAGCGCAGGTGCGTCGTCCAGCCGTCGACGACGGAAAGGTAAGGCACATTGATGACCACGCAACGCACGCTCGACTGGAGCGATCTCGACGCCAAGGCCGTTGACACTGTGCGCGTCCTGGCCGCGGACGCGGTCGAGAAGGTCGGCAACGGCCACCCTGGCACGGCGATGAGCCTGGCACCGGCTGCCTATCTGCTCTTCCAGCAGGCGATGACGCACGACCCCAGCGATCCGCACTGGCTCGGCCGCGACCGGTTCGTGCTCTCGTGCGGGCATTCCAGCCTCACCCTGTACATCCAGCTCTACCTGTCGGGCTATCCGATGACGCTCGACGACCTCAAGCAGTTGCGCACCTGGGGCTCCCAGACCCCGGGCCACCCCGAATACCGGCACACGCCGGGCGTCGAGATGACCACCGGTCCGCTCGGGCAGGGGCTGGCCTCGGCCGTCGGCATGGCGATGGCGGCCCGCCGTGAGCGCGGCCTCCTCGACCCCGACGCGGCGCCGGGCCAGAGCCCGTTCGACCACACCATCTGGGTGTTCGCCTCCGACGGCGACCTGGAGGAGGGCGTCACCTCGGAGGCGTCGTCGCTGGCCGGCCACCAGGAGCTCGGCAACCTGGTGCTGCTCTACGACGAGAACCACATCTCAATCGAAGACGACACCGACATCGCGTTCTCCGAAGACGTTCTGGCGCGCTACGCGGCGTACGGCTGGCACACCCAGTGCGTCGACTGGACGGCCGGCGGCAGCTACCACGAAGACGTCCCCGCCCTGTGGGAAGCGCTGGAGACGGCCAAGGCCGAGACGGGCAAGCCGTCGATCATCGCGTTGCGCACCATCATCGGCTGGCCGGCGCCCACCAAGCAGAACACCGGCAAGGCGCACGGTTCGGCGCTCGGCGCTGCCGAGGTGGCCGCCACCAAGGAACTGCTGGGCTTCGACCCGGAGAAGACCTTCGAGGTGGCCGATGAGGTGCTCGCCCACGCTCGCAAGGTGGCCGACCGTGGCAAAGCCGCGCACGCCGAGTGGGAGCAGAAGTTCTCGGCCTGGAAGTCGGCCAATCCCGAGGCCGCCGCCCTGCTCGAGCGGATGAGCACGCGCACCCTGCCCGAAGGCTGGGCCAACGCCCTGCCCACGTTCCCGGCAGGCAAAGACGTCGCCACCCGTAAGGCCTCGGGCGAGGTTCTCAACGCCATCAAAGACGTGCTTCCCGAGCTTTGGGGCGGTTCGGCAGACCTGGCCGAGTCGAACAACACGACGATGGAGGGCGAGCCGTCGTTCATCCCCGCGGGTAAGTCGACCCGCGAGTGGAAGGGCAACGAGTACGGCCGAACTCTGCACTTCGGCATTCGCGAGTTCGCCATGGGGGCCATCGTCAACGGCATCACCTTGCACGGCGGCACTCGCGCCTACGGCGGCACGTTCCTGACCTTCAGCGACTACATGCGCCCCGCGGTGCGGCTCGCGGCCCTGATGGAACTGCCCAGCATCTTCGTGTGGACGCACGACTCCATCGGCCTCGGCGAAGACGGTCCCACTCACCAGCCCGTCGAGCACTATGCCGCACTGCGAGCCATTCCGGGCCTCAACTTCGTTCGGCCGGCCGACGCCAACGAGACGGCCCAGGCGTGGAAGACCATCCTCGAAGACACCTCGCACCCCGCGGGCCTGGCCTTGACCCGGCAGAACCTGCCGGTCTTCGAACGTGGCGACGGCGAGGCCACGGCCGACACCTTCGCCAGCGCCGCCGGCACGGCCAAGGGCGGCTACGTGCTCGCCGAGGCCGAGGGTGGAGAGCCGAAGGTGATCCTGCTGGGCACCGGCTCGGAGGTGCAGCTGGCGGTCGAGGCGCGCGCGAAGCTACAAGACGAGGGCATCCCCACCCGGGTCGTGTCGCTGCCCTGCTGGGAATGGTTCGACGCTCAGGACGCGGCCTACCGCGAGTCGGTGTTGCCCGCTGCGGTGCGCGCTCGGGTGTCGGTCGAGGCCGGCATTGCCATGGGCTGGCGCTCTTACGTGGGCGATGCGGGCCGTTGCGTGAGCCTGGAGCACTACGGCGCCTCGGCCGACTTCAAGCGGATCTTCACCGAGTTCGGCATCACTGCCGACGCGGTCGTCGCGGCGGCCAAGGAGTCGATCGCCGCGAGCGAGGCCTCCCCGGTCCCCGGCGGGGGCGGTCGCGCCACTCCTATCGGTGGCATGCCCGACACGGGTTCGTCGCACTGAGCTGTTGAGGCCACCCGGCATCCGGGTGGCCTCAGCTGTCTGGCCCGGTTTCCTGCCCCGACCTCACGAAGAGAACTGAACACGCCCTAGATCTGAACCAACCAAAATTCCCGACAATTTGGAAGGCATACGATGACCAGTACCCCGGCGTCTCCCGCCACCGACCAGCTTGCGGCCCTCTCGGCCGCCGGTGTCTCGATCTGGCTCGACGACCTCTCACGCGAATTGCTCGAGTCGGGCGACCTGCAGTCGCTCGTGGACGACAAGCACGTCGTCGGCGTCACGACGAACCCCACGATCTTCGCGGCGGCGCTCAGCAAGGGCGACCGCTACGCCACCCAGGTGGGCGAGCTAGCCGCCAAGGGTGCCGACGTGGCCCAGGCCATCTTCGAGATCACCACCGACGATGTCCGCAATGGTTGTGACCTGCTACGCCCGGTCTATGACAACACCGACGGCGTCGACGGTCGCGTCTCCATCGAGGTCGACCCGGGCCTGGCCCGCGACACCGAGGGCACGATCGAGATGGCCCGTCGGCTGTGGCAGACGGTCGACCGGCCCAACACCCACATCAAGATCCCGGCCACCGTCCAAGGCCTGCCTGCCATCAGTGCCGCTCTGTCCGAGGGCATTTCGGTGAACGTCACGCTGATCTTCAGCCTCGACCGGTACCGCGCCGTGATGCAGGCGTTCCTTGTCGGCCTTGAGCAGGCGCGGGAGAAGGGCCTCGACCTGGCCCGCATCGAGTCGGTGGCGAGCTTCTTCGTCTCCCGGGTCGACACCGAGATCGACGCCCGGCTCGACAAGATCGGCACCGACGAGGCCAAGGCGCTCAAGGGCAAGGCGGGCATCGCCAACGCCCGGCTGGCCTACCACGCCTGGACAGAGGTCTTCTCCACTCCGCGCTGGCGGGTGCTGGCCGACGACGGCGCCCACCCACAGCGTCCGCTCTGGGCGTCGACGGGTGTGAAGAACCCTGACTACTCGCCCACGATGTATGTCGACCAGCTCGTGGCCCACGGAGTCGTCAACACCATGCCGTTCAAGACCCTGGTGGCTGTCGAGGAGCACGGCCAGGTCTCGGGTGACACCATCGCGGGCACTGAGCGCGAGGCGGATGAGCTGATAGACGACCTGGAGGAGCTGGGCATCTCCTACGCCGAGGTCACCGAACTGCTCGAGAACGAAGGGCTCGACAAGTTCAACCAGTCGTGGAAGGAACTGCAAGGAACCGTCAACGACGAACTGGCCCGCGCCAGCGCCACCGACAGCGAGGAAGAGGCGGGCCAGTGAGTCGACGGCTGTTCGAAGGCCGACCTGGATCGGTTGTCACCGTGCACGAGTCGGCGGCGGGCGGGGCGCGGTGAGCCCCGCCGTCATCGGCCTGCACCGCAACCCGCTTCGCGATGCGCGCGACAAGCGGCTCGCCAAGATCGCCGGCCCCTGCTGCCTCGTGCTCTTCGGCGTGACGGGTGACCTCGCGCGCAAGAAGCTCATGCCGGCCATCTACGACCTGGCGCAGTCGGGGCTGCTGCCGCCCGGCTTCTCCTTGATCGGCTTCGCCCGCCGCGACTGGACCAACGAAGACTTCGTCGAGGTCGTGCACGACTCCGTCCGGCGATACGCCCGCACGCCTTTCAAGGAATCGGTGTGGAAGACCCTCTCGGAAGGCTTTCGCTTCGTGCCCGGCGAGTTCGTCGACGATATGGGCTTCCGGCGCCTGGCCGAGACCATCGGTGAGCTCGCCGAGACGCGTGGCACGGGAGGCAACACGGCGTTCTACCTCTCGATCCCACCGAAGTACTTCGACGTGGTGTGCGAGCAGTTGGCCGACAACGGCCTCGCCGAGCAGCACGAGAACATGTGGCGCCGGGTCGTCATCGAGAAGCCGTTCGGCCACGATCTGCAGAGTGCGCAAGAGCTGAACACCGTTGTAGAGCGGGTGTTTCCGCCCGACTCGGTATTCCGGATCGACCACTACCTCGGCAAGGAGACGGTGCAGAACCTGCTGGCATTGCGCTTTGCCAACCAGTTGTACGAACCCATCTGGAATGCCAACTATGTCGACCACGTGCAGATCACGATGGCCGAAGACCTGGGCATCGGTGGCCGGGCGGGCTACTACGACGGCATCGGCGCGGCCCGCGACGTCATCCAGAACCACCTGCTGCAGCTCCTGGCGCTGACGGCCATGGAGGAGCCCGTCTCGTTCGACGCGTCCGACCTGAGGTCGGAGAAGGAGAAGGTGCTCTCAGCGGTTCGGCTGCCTGACGATCTCGATGCCGAGACCGCCCGCGGCCAGTACGCGGCCGGTTGGCAGGGCACGTCGAAGGTCGTCGGCTATCTGCAGGAAGACGGCATCAACCCCAGGTCGACCACCGAGACGTACGCCGCGATCCGGCTCGACATCGCAACCCGCCGGTGGGCCGGCGTTCCGTTCTATCTGCGGACGGGCAAACGGCTTGGCCGACGGGTCACCGAGATCGCGGTGATCTTCAAGAAGGCCCCTCATCTACCGTTCGAGCACACCGCCACCGAGGAGCTGGGCCAGAACGCGATCGTCATCCGGGTCCAGCCCGACGAGGGCGTCACGATCAGATTCGGCTCGAAGGTGCCGGGGCCGTCCATGGAGGTGCGCGATGTGACCATGGACTTCGGGTACGGCCACTCCTTCACCGACTCCCCCGCCGAGGCTTACGAGCGACTCATCCTCGACGTACTGCTCGGTGATCCACCGCTGTTTCCACGGCATGAGGAAGTCGAGTTGTCGTGGAAGATCCTCGACCCGATCCTGCAGCACTGGGAGGACCTAGGGACAATGCCCGAACCATACGATTCGGGCGGCTGGGGGCCGCCGTCGGCCGATGAGATGCTGGCCCGGCACGGGCGCACCTGGAGGCGACCGTGATCATCGACCTCTCTTCGACCTCCACCTCGGCGGTCATCCGCAAACTGATGGAGATCCGCGAGCAAGGCGGTTCCATCGCTCTTGGCCGGGTGCTCAACCTGGTGATCTGCACCGAGGATGCAGATGCTGAAGAGGCCATCGAGGCTGCCAACTCGGCCAGCCGAGACCACCCATGCCGGGTGTTGGTGATCGCCCGAGGCTCTGCGCGCGGTGCGGCCCGGCTCGACGCCCAGATCCGGATCGGTGGTGACGCCGGCGCCAGCGAGGTCATCGTCTTGCGTACCTATGGTGAGTTGTCCAAGCACGCCGAGGCGATGATCATGCCGCTGCTGCTACCGGATACACCGGTGGTCGCGTGGTGGCCGGGCGATCCGCCGGCCGATCTGTCCGCAGATCCGATCGGACGCCTCGCCCAGCGTCGGGTCAGTGACTCTTCACGAGCCAAGCGCCCTCGGCAGGCGTTGGCCAAGCTTGCCGCCGCCCATCGCCCCGGCGACACCGACCTGGGATGGACGCGGATCACCCGCTGGCGTTCGCTGTTGGCCGCGGCCCTCGACCAGCCGCCGTACGAGCCGGTCACCTCGATCGTCGTCAAGGGGGCTTCCGACTCTCCCAGCACCGAGCTGTTGGCCGCCTGGCTGGCCTATTACCTGCAGGCGCCAGCGACGCTGAGCCGCACGGCGCCCGGTTCGGGTCTCGTCGGGGTCGAGTTGCACCGGCCCTCCGGCGTGCTGTCGTTGAACCGTCCAGAGCGATCGAGCATCGCGGTGCTGACCCAGCCCGGCCAGCCGGTTCGGGAGGTCTCGCTGACCAGGCGCAATGACGATGAGTGCATCGCCGAGGAACTGCGTCGACTCGATCCGGACGACGTCTATGGCGAGGTCGTCACGTTGGGGCTGCCGCTGGTCGATCCAGCCAACTACCGGCGGTCGGCGTCTGTCCGTGCTCGTTCAGCCGCCTCTGGTGCAGTCGAGTCCGGATCGACTGCGACGAGATCGAGCGCGCCGGACACCAAGGCAGCCGCAGCCCAGAGAACCTCGGCCGCCGCGTCAGCGAACTCCGCGCGGGTGAGCCGTGCCACCAAGCGCAGTGCCACCAAAAGCAGTGCTGCCAAGAAGGGTACGGCCACGTCGACACCGGCCACGTCGACACCGGCGACGTCGGCTGCGGCCACGTCGACCGTCACCGACGCTCCTCCCGGCTAGCGTTCTACATCGTGACCTGGTTCGACTGGCTCAACTCGACGTTCCCGCTGTTCGGCCTACAGGTGCGCTGGTCTGATTTCGTCGGAAACCTGCTGGCACTTGCCACTGTGGTGTTGGCTTTGCGCCGGTTGATGATCGCGTGGCCCGTGCAGATCGTCGGCTCGCTCCTGCTGCTGGCCGCCAGTGTGTCGGCGCATCTGGGCGGCAACGCGGCACGGCAGGTCGTCATCATCGGGGCCGCTCTGTGGGGGTGGTCGCGATGGCGTGCCAACCGCGCCGAGACCGGCACTATCACCGTTCGGTGGGCCACGTGGACCGAGCGGGTGGTTCTGGTGGTTGCCATGCTGGCCGGCACCGCGGCCTTCGGCGCCCTGTTACACGCCACGAACGCCTCGTTCTACCCCGGCGCCCCTTGGCACCTCGTGCTCTCCGACTCCTGGATCTTCGTTGGCTCGGTGCTCGCGATGTATGCGCAGGCGCGGCGGCTCGTGGAGTTCTGGTTCGTCTGGCTGGCTGTCGATCTGATCGGCGTGCCACTCGCCTGGTCGTCAGGCCTGTACTTCTCGGGCATCGTGTATGGCGTCTTCTTCGTGATGGTCGTGATCGGTATCCGCAACTGGGCGACTCAGTCGCGGCAGACCATCTCGTCACCCATCGAGCCGGCGACCGACGTGAGGTAACGGCGCGCCGGGCTCTCGAGAGCGGCCCGGCATCAGCCTGCGACTCGGTGTTTCCAATAGCCGGGCCGGCGGCTCTGATGCGCGAAGGCGACGATTACCAATTCGTCGTGGCTCACGAAGTAGATGACCCGGTAAGGAAGACGTCGACTTCCCTGCTCCGAACGACGGGCAGCCGATCCCAGCCGGGGAACTTCGGCCAGGCATCGGGATTCCACAGCGCGTCGTCGACGGCCCGCGCAATCTCCGCATCTACATCGTCGCCGAGTCCAGCTTCCTGGGTCTCGTAGTAGCGAATGGCATCAAGAAACTCCGCGTCAGCCTCCGGATGAATGCTTGGGCGAAGCGTCACTTGCGCAGGTCGTCCAGCAGCGCACGCGCCTTAGCCCGCGCCTCTTCGAAGCTGGCCAGCTCGACTTTGCCATTCACGATGTCGTCGACTCGAGAACCGATCTGTTCGAGCCAGTCGGCGTCAATCTCAGACTGGTCAGGGCTCTCCTCCGAGTGCAGGCTAGCCAGGAGACGGTGAGCGACGACGGTCCGCTCATCGAGCTCGAGCTCGAGCCCGGCCTCGTAAACCTCATCAGCCTTGAATGCCATGCCCCAAGTGTACGGCGCGGGTGCCCACCTTCTAGAGGAATAGGAGACGTGCTACTCCACCGCGGGCATGGTGCCGAGCGTCATCAGGTTGCGCAACGGTTGGGTGAGGGGTGCCGGAGACCGATGGATTCGGCGCTCGCTCAGATCAGCGAACGATGTTCTTGGCCCTCAGTGCCTCGAGGGCCTCCGGTGAGGATGGCCTCGCCGTCTACCTCGGAACGACGCTCCTTCACGTAGGCGAGGTGCGTCTTGTACGGCTCGTTGCGGGGCGCAATGGGCGGGTTCTCTTTGTCTTGGCCCGCCGGCAGACCACACCGCGGACAGTCCCACATCTCGGGTGCCTGAGCCTGGCCGTCGTCGGCAAAGCTGGGACGGGTCTCATGCCCGTTGGCACACCAGTAGGAGATCAGCACCCGGGGTGCAGATTCTCCACGTTCGGCCTCGCCCATGGGTCCGGCACCAACCCGGCTACCCCGAATCGCGTTTCCACCAGCCACTGTCGCTCTCCTTCATCCTCGACGTTCAGTCGTCGACACGATCTCACCACATCATGCCCTCTTGTCATGACACCAACGTGGCGATGTAACTCCCCGATTGGGCAACGATCAGGTTGCGTGCCCAGACCCTAGGGTCAACCTCGACCGGCGACTCAACGGCCGGAAGGTGCGAACCGCTCGAGCACGTTCAGCAGAACGATCGCCACCGACCACACCACGGCTATGGCGACGGTGATGCGATTGAGGTTGCGCTCGGCGACCCCTGAACTGGCGGCGCCGCCTGTCATGCCTCCGCCGAACATGTCAGACAAGCCGCCACCGCGACCCTTGTGGAGAAGGATCAGCAAGGTCAGGAACAGACTCGTCAACACGAGGATGACGAGCAGGGAAATGCGAAGCACTGACACGTGGGGTCCTGACATGACGGAGAACGGACAACTTCGACAGCCTACCAAGCCTGGCTGCCACCGAGCGCCACTCTTGCGGATGTCCCCGCCAGGTTCACGTCCCGTGAACTAACGGCGCGCCCAGGAACAAGCGCAGTGGTTGCTTCCGGGCGCGCCCAAAGACAGGAGGGCCGATCGGCCCTCCTGTCATAGCGTCTCTTGCCTTCGGGTCAGCCGGTCTGGTGAGACTGGTACCGGGCGATCTTGGCGAACTCCTCGGGGTCGAGGCTGGCGCCACCCACCAGCGCGCCGTCGACGTCGGTCTCGGCCATGATCGCCGCCACGTTGGACGACTTCACCGAACCGCCGTAGAGCACGCGAACGGCGTCGCCTACCTCGGCACCATGCACCTCGGACAGCCGCGCGCGGATGGCGCCACAGACCTCCTGCGCGTCGGCAGGGGTGGCTACCTCGCCAGTGCCGATAGCCCAGACGGGCTCATACGCGATGACCGTGCCGGCGACCTGCTCAGCCGTCAGCCCCGCGAGCGAGCCGTCGAGGGAATTCACCGTGTACTCCACCTGGCGGCCCTCCTTGCGGATGTCGAGGCCCTCCCCCACGCACACGATGGGCGTGATGCCCACCTTGTGGGCCGCGGCGGCCTTCTTGGCGACCGTCTCGTCGGTCTCACCGTGGTACTCGCGACGCTCCGAGTGACCCACCACCGCGTAAGCGCAGCCGAGCTTGGCCAGCATCTCGCCCGAGATCTCACCGGTGTAGGCGCCCGAGTCGTGCTCGGAGATGTCTTGTGAGCCATACTTGAGGTCGAGCTTGTCGCCGTCGACGAGGGTCTGCACGGTGCGCAGATCGGTGAAGGGCACCATGACGGCGACCTCGACCGTCGAGGCGTCGTGCTTGGCGTCCGACAGCGTCCACGCCAGCTTCTGCACGGTGTGCGTGGCCTGTACGTGGTCTTGGTTCATCTTCCAGTTGCCGGCCATCAAGGGGGTACGTGCCATGTCTGTTCAGCCTTTCCGCCGGGCTTCGTGCCCGGTCAGGGTCGTCGGGGGCGGATGGCCGGAGCCGGCCGCCCTCGGTGGGTGAGTGCGAGGTCAGTCAGCCTCGAGCGCAGTGATTCCGGGCAGTTCCTTGCCTTCCAGGTACTCCAGGCTGGCGCCGCCGCCGGTGGAGATGTGCCCGAAGTCGGAGTCGGCGAAGCCGAGCTGGCGCACCGCGGCCGCCGAGTCGCCGCCGCCGATCACCGAGAACGTCTCGGCACCGGCCAGTGCCTCGGCCACCGCCTTGGTGCCGGCCGCGTAGGGGGCCATCTCGAAGGCGCCCATCGGCCCATTCCAGAAGACCGTCTTGGTATCGGACAGCTTCTCGGCGAACAACTTGCCCGACTCGGGGCCGATGTCGAGGCCAATCCGGTCTGCCGGGATGGCGTCGGCGGCGACCACCTCGTGATCGGCGTCGGCCGAGAACTCCGTGGCCGCCACGATGTCGACCGGCAGCACGATCTCGACGCCCTTGTCTTGCGCGGACTTGAGGTAGCCCTTGACCGTCTCGATCTGATCGCGTTCGAGCAGCGACTTGCCCACCTCGTGGCCCTGAGCGGCAAGGAAGGTGAAGACCATGCCACCGCCGATGAGCAACCGGTCGGCCACCCCCAGCAGGTTGTCGATGACGCCGAGCTTGTCGGAGACCTTGGAGCCGCCCAGCACCACGGCGTAGGGCCGCTCGGGGTTGGCCGTGAGCTTCTTGAGCACCTCGACCTCGGCCGCCACCAGGCCGCCCGCCGCGTGCGGGAGCTTCTTGGTGATGTCGTACACCGAGGCCTGCTTGCGGTGCACCACGCCGAAGCCATCGCTCACCACAGCGCCGTCGGCACCCACGAGGGCCGCGAGCTCGTCGGCGAAGGCGCTGCGTTCGGCCTCGTCCTTGGAGGTCTCGCCGGGGTTGAAGCGCAGGTTCTCGAGCAGCACGATGCTGCCGGGCTGCGCGGCGGCGACGGCTGCCTTGGCCGACTCGCCCACGGTGTCGGAGGCGAAGGTGATGTCGACGCCGGGCAGCAGTTCGCGCATCCGGTCGGCTACCGGGCCGAGGGAGTACTTGTCTTCGGGAGCACCCTTCGGTCGGCCGAGGTGCGCGCAGACGACGACCTTGGCGCCGGCGTCGAGCAACCGCCGCCAGGTGGGCAGCGACGCCTTGATGCGGCCGTCGTCGGTGATGGTCTTGCCGTCGAGCGGCACATTGAGGTCACTGCGGACGAGCACGGTGCGACCGGCGAGGTCGCCCAGGCTGTCGATGTCGAGAAGTGTGGCCATGAAATGAATCAGCCTCCAGCAGAAGGGTTGTCGAGATGAGAGAGCTGTTCGCGTGGGGTTGCGCGAACCAAATCGAGGGCCCGGACGGGCGTCTGGCACCAGCCACGGGCGCAGGCAGCAATCCGGCCCGGAACGACCCGACGCCGGACGAGTAAACCCCGTCCGGCGTCGGTCATCGCGTTGTTCAGCGGTGCTCAGGAGTGGAAACGCTCTAGAGGCTCTCGCCGACCTTGACGGTCAGGTCGACCAGTCGGTTGGAGTAGCCCCACTCGTTGTCGTACCAGCCGACGACCTTGACCTGGTCGCCGATCACCTTGGTGAGGCCCGAGTCGAAGATGCACGACGACGGGTCGGTGACGATGTCGGAGGAGACGATCGGGTCTTCGGTGTACTTGAGGTAGCCCTTGAGCTCGCCCTCGGCCGCGGCCTGGACGATGGCGTTGACCTCATCGACCGAGGTCTCCCGGCCGGCGGTGAAGCTCAGGTCGGTGGCCGAACCGGTCGGCACCGGAACGCGTAGCGCGTAGCCGTCGAGCTTGCCCTTGAGCTCGGGGAGCACGAGGCCGATCGCCTTGGCCGCGCCGGTCGACGTGGGGACGATGTTGATGGCGGCCGCGCGGGCACGACGCAGGTCCTTGTGGGGACCGTCCTGCAGGTTCTGGTCGCCGGTGTAGGCGTGCACCGTGGTCATGAGGCCCTTGACGATGCCGAGACCGTCATTGAGCGCCTTGGCCATGGGGGCGAGGCAGTTGGTGGTGCACGAGGCGTTGGAGATCACCGTGTGCTTCTCGGCGTCGTACTCATCGTCGTTGACGCCCATCACGATAGTGATGTCTTCGTTGCTGGCGGGCGCCGAGATGATGACCTTCTTGGCGCCACCTTCGATGTGGGCCTTGGCCTTGTTGGCGTCGGTGAAGAAGCCGGTGGACTCGATGACGATGTCGGCGCCGAGCTCGCCCCAGGGCAGCTTGGCCGGGTCGCGCTCTTCGAGGGCGCGGAACGACTTGCCGTCAACGGTGATGTCGGTGTCGGTGTAGCTCACCTCGCCCACATTGCGGCCGAGCACCGAGTCGTACTTGAGCAGGTGGGCAAGGGTCTTGTTGTCGGTCAGGTCGTTGACGCCGACAACCTCGATGTCGGCACCCGAAGCCTGGATGGCGCGGAAGAAATTGCGGCCGATCCGGCCGAAGCCGTTGATCCCTACACGGACGGTCACGTGCGCTCCTATTTCGTTGAGCCGGCCCGGGGCGGGCCAGTCTGATCTCGGGTCAGCACCGACCCTAGTCCAAACCGTGACCTTTGGGGGAACACCGCTGGGCGAAATCCCGGCACGAGTTTTCCGGCCGCCATTGCCATGGGGGCAGGTGCAAGGGGCCAGATCTGGACGTCCACCCGGGTGCCGTCTGGCCACAGCAGATCGCTGGACACGAGCCCTCGGAAGCGCAGCCGCGAACCCGGACGGGCCGGGCGCAGGCCTCAGTTGTCGAGCATGTCGGGAGTCACGTTGGCGTCGGTGCCGGCTATGCCGAGCTCGCCGGCCCGTCGGTCTGCCATCGCCAGGAGACGCCGAATTCGGCCTGCGACAGCGTCTTTCGTCATCGCAGGGCTCGCCAACTGGCCCAGCTCTTCCAACGATGCCTGCTTGTGCTCGAGCCGGAGCTGACCTGCCACTCGCAGATGATCGGGGATGTCGTCGCCCAGGATCTCCAGGGCCCGTTCGACCCGGGCACCGGCCGCCACGGCGGCGCGAGCCGACCGGCGGAGGTTGGCGTCGTCGAAGTTGGCCAGCCGGTTGGCGGTAGCACGGACCTCGCGTCGCATCCGGCGCTCTTCCCAGTCGAGGAACGTGGCGTGGGCGCCAAGGTGGGTGAGCATGGCGCCGATCGCGTCGCCGTCGCGGATGACCACGCGGTCGACCCCACGCACCTCACGGGGTTTGGTGGCGATCCCCATCCGGCGTGCGGCACCGACGAGAGCCAGCGCTGCTTCGGGGCCGGGACAGGTGATCTCCAGGCTTGCCGAGCGGCCGGGCTCGGTGAGCGAACCACGCGCCAGAAAGGCTCCTCGCCAGGCGGCCTCGCTGTCGCAGACGGACGCCGAGACGACCTGCGGCGGCAAGCCGCGGACGGGCCGTCCGCGTGGATCGATAAGGCCGGTCTGACGAGCCAGGGACTCGCCGTCGCGCACCACGCGCAGGACATAGCGCTTGCCCTTGCGGAGCGCGCCCCCGGAGATGGTGAGGATCTCGCTGGGGCGGCCGTAGACCTCGAGAATGTCTTGCCGCAGCCGGCGCGCGGCGATGGCCGTGTCGAGTTCGACCTCGATGACGATCCGCCCCGAGATGATGTGCAGCCCGTCGGCGAAGCGAAGGATCGAGGAGACCTCCGCCTTGCGACAGCAGGACTTGCTCACACTCAGACGCGCGAGCTCTTCCTTCACCTGTGCCGTCAACGCCATGCGAATCATCCTGCCATTCGTGTTCAGTGGGGTTCACATGTCTCGGGTCGAGGCCGTGCAACCAACAAGACGCCTCGACGCGCCAGCCATGATGCGGAATCCCCCGGGAGTTTCCTGGTGATTCTTGCTAAAAGGAGGCCCAATCGAGGTTTTCGGACATATGCGCAGCGCTATCGCCCCCGCAGAGCCGCTCGAATCGGGTGAAGACCCCCAGAGAAATCTTTCGGTCAGTGGGCCAAAAGCAACCGTAACCGAACGGGACGGGCCTACGGCTCGTCGGCGACCCCGAGGAAGATGTCGTGCAGTGCTGCCGCCAGTCGCAGCGGGTCGTGCCGCACACTGCCCCGGCCTGTGCTCACCTGCCGAAGCAGCAAGGTGCCGCCAACGCCGTGTACCGCCGCGAGCAACTGCTCGACGTCGGCCACCGCCTCGGGATCGACCAGCACCGCGTCCAAGCGCAGGGTCGGGGCGTGCGCGTGCACTGCCTGCACCAGTTCGGTTGCCGTGAGTCCGGCCGCCTCGCCGGCCGTGGGAACACCGAGATTCACCACGAGACAGCGTTTGGCTGCCGTCTCTTCGATGGCCTGGCGCAGCGGCGGCACCTGGAGGTGCGGGATCACGCTGGTGAACCAACTGCCGGGCCCGAGCACCACCCAGTCCGCTTCCCGGACTGCGGCCAGCGTCTCCTCGCATGGGCGGGGGTCGGCAGGTGTCAACCGGATGGCGTCGATATGTCCGGTGACGGTCGCGATCTCGGCCTGGCCCACCACGAGGTGCACGCTGCCGTCGGGCATGGTGACGTCGGCCTCGATGGCGAGCGGATCGAGCGACATCGGCAGTACCCGGCCGCGCGCCCCGAGCAGCCGGCCCACCCAGTCGAGGCCCGTCACCGGATCGCCGAGTCGCTGCCACAGTGAGGCGATCAGCAGGTTGCCCACCGCGTGCCCGCCGAGCTCGCCGTCGCCGGGAAACCGATGCTGCAGCACGTCGCGCCAGGTGCGGCCCCATTCGGTGTCGTCGCACAACGCCGACAGGGCCATTCGCAGGTCGCCCGGTGGCAGTCCACCGAACTCGCGGCGCAGGCGTCCGCTCGAACCACCGTCGTCGGCCACAGTGACCACAGCGGTGAGCTGATCGGTGAGCAGGCGCAGCGCCGACAGGGAGGCGGACAGCCCGTGTCCTCCGCCGAACGCGACGACTGCTGTCATTCCCGTCCTAGGTCTCGGTGCATCGCCGTCGCGCGCACGCCGTCGTGGGCCAACCGGGCTGCGATTCGCTCGGTGATCGCGACCGATCGGTGCTTACCGCCAGTGCAGCCCACACCGATGGTGACATACGGGCGATTCTCCCGCTCGTAACCCTCAAGAACTGGCGCCAGCGCATAGACGTAGCGATCGATGAACTCCTCGGCGCCCGGCTGTGCCAGCACATAGTCGCGCACGTCGTCGTCCAAGCCGGTGTGCCCGCGCAGGTCTGGGATCCAGTACGGGTTCGGCAGGAACCGGACGTCGACGATGTGGTCGACGTCTACCGGGATGCCGTACTTGAACCCGAAAGAGATGACCGTCAACCGCACCCCACGATCCGACTCGGACGCGAACAGCGAATGCAGTTTGGACGCCAGCTGGTGCACGTTGAGCTCGGTGGTGTCGATCACGAGATCGGCCCAGCCGCGCAGGTCTTGCGTGATCTCGCGCTCGCGGGCGATGCCGTCGAGGATGCGTTCGTTGCCCTGGATGGGGTGCGGCCGGCGCACCGACTCGAACCGCCGCACGAGCACGGGGTCACTGGCGTCGAGGAAGAGCAGCCGGGAGTGCACGCCGAACTCGGAGAGCTTGTCGAGGGCCTCGCGGAGGTCGTTGAAGAAGGTGCCGCCCCGCACGTCGACCACGACGGCAACCCGGGGCAGCGCCTGAGTGGCGTTGGTGGTGAGCCTGGCCAGGGGAGGGATCAGCGCAGGGGGCAGGTTGTCGACCACGTACCAGTCCAGGTCTTCGAGCACCTTGGCGGTGGTGGCGCGGCCGGCGCCCGACATCCCCGTGATGACGAGGATCTCGGGCTTGTGGGTGTCGGAGGGCGGCGTGGCGGCGGGTGCGTCGGAGCTCACCCGAGCAATTCTGTCAGCACCTGTACTCGGGGCAGGTGGCCGGCTCGAACGCGTGCCCATCGAGGTATCCGGTGAGATCACCCGGGGCACTAGAGCACTTCCCCGGTGGTGACGTTGACCGCCGGCTCGGCCGGAGCAGCCGCCAGATGCTCGGCGATGGTGGCGGCCAGGGCTGGACCGATGCGGGGAACCGCGGCGAGCTCGTCGATGCTCGCGGCCCGCACTGCCCGGACGGAGCCGAAATGCTTCAGCAGGGCGGCCTGCCGGGTGGGCCCGAGCCCTGGCACGGCGTCGAGGGCGCTCCGGGTCATGCTCGTACTCCGGCGCTGGCGATGGAACGTGATGGCGAACCGGTGGGCCTCGTCGCGGACGCGCTGCAGCAGGTAGAGCCCTTCGCTGGAGCGCGGCAGTACGACGGGGAACTCCTCGTCGGGCAACCAGACCTCTTCGAGCCGTTTGGCCAGGCCGCACAAGGTGATGCCCTGGATACCCAGCTCGGCCATCGCGGCGGCCGCCGCCGCCACCTGGGGCGGGCCACCGTCGACCACGACGAGCTGCGGCGGATAGGCGAACCTCGTGCGGCCCAGACGGTCTCGCGAGGCCTCGTGCACATCGGTGACCTCGTTCGGCTGGCCCTCCCCTGCGGAATCGGCGGGCTCGGTCCGGTCGTCCGGCAGATCGCGCTCGGCGAGGTAGCGCCTGAACCGTCGGGTGATGACCTCGTGGATCGACGCCACGTCGTCTTGTCCCTCGACTCCCTTGATGGCGAACCGGCGGTACTCCGACTTGCGCGCCACCCCGTCTTCGAACACCACCATCGAGGCGACCACTTCGTGGCCCTGGAGGTTGGAGACGTCATAGCACTCGATGCGCAGCGGGGCCTCGTCCATGCCGAGAGCCTCGGCGATCTCGGCCAGCGCCTTGCTGCGCACGGTGAGATCACCGGCTCGGGCCACCTTGTGCCGGGCAAGTGCTTCGAGTGCATTGCGGCCGACCGTGGTGAGGAGCCGCTTCTTGTCGCCGCGCTGCGGCACCCGAATCTCTACCTGGGCGCCGCGCGCCTCGCTGAGCAGGGCGGCCAGCTGAGGCGCGGACTCGGGTAGGGCGGGCACGAGCACCTCACGCGGGATGGCGCTCGAATCGGACTCGCCGTAGATCTGGAGCAGCAGGTTCTCTACCAGGCCCGCTGTGTCGAGGTCTTCGACCTTCTCCACCACCCATCCGCGTTGACCGCGAACCCGACCGCCGCGTACGTGAAACACCTGCACCGCTGCTTCGAGCTCGTCTTCGGCCAGGGCGAACACGTCAGCCTCGGTGGCGTCGGGCAGCACGACCGCGGATTTCTCCAGCGCCTTGCCGAGAGCCGCGAGATCGTCACGCAGCCGGGCCGCGTCTTCGAAGCGCAGTTCGCTTGCGGCAGTGCGCATCTCACGTTCGAGCCGACGGATGTGCTTGCCCGTGGCGCCGGCCATGAAGTCGCAGAACTCCTCGGCGAGCTCTCGGTGGCCTTCGGCCGAGATGCGCCCGACACAGGGCGCCGAGCACTTGTCGATATAGCCGAGCAAGCAGGGCCGTCCGCTCAGCTTCGCGCTCTTGAACACGCCGGCCGAGCAGGTTCGCACCGGAAAAACGCGCAGCATCAGGTCGACCGTCTCGCGGATGGCCCAGGCGTGAGCGTAGGGCCCGAAATACCGGGTGCCCTTGCGCTTGGCGCCGCGCATGACACGGACCCTGGGAAACTCCTCCCCCATCGTGACCGCGAGGTACGGGTAGGACTTGTCGTCGCGGTACTTGACGTTGAACCGCGGGTCGAACTCCTTGATCCAGGCGTACTCGAGTTGCAGCGCTTCGACCTCGGTGGACACGACCGTCCACTCCACCGACGCGGCCGAGGTGAGCATCGTGTACGTGCGCTGGTGCAGAGAGGCGGGGTCGGCGAAGTAGGAGTTCAGCCGTTGTCGCAGACTCTTGGCCTTGCCCACGTACACGACCCGTCCGTGCGAGTCGCGGAACCGATACACACCCGGTGACTCCGGGATCTGCCCCGGAGCCGGGCGGTAGGTCGACGGATCGGCCATGGTCAGACAGTCGCCTTACGACGAGGCCCGGCGGCGCGGCGTGGTGCAGCGGCGGGCTGGGCAGCCAGCAGCGGGGCGAGGAACTGACCCGTATAGCTTTCCGGCACTCCGGCAACGTGCTCGGGCGTGCCCTCGGTGACCACCACTCCACCGCCTGATCCGCCCTCGGGCCCGAGATCGATGACCCAGTCGGCAGATTTGACCACGTCGAGATTGTGCTCGATGACGATGACCGTGTTGCCCTTGTCGACCAATCCCTGCAGCACGAGCAGCAACTTGCGGATGTCTTCGAAGTGCAAGCCCGTGGTGGGTTCGTCAAGCACGTAGACGGTGCGACCCGTGGAGCGCTTCTGCAACTCCGACGCCAGCTTGACGCGCTGGGCCTCACCACCCGAGAGCGTCGGCGCCGGCTGCCCGAGCCGTACGTAGCCCAGCCCCACGTCGACCAGGGTCGTGAGGTGCCGCGCGATGGCGGGCACGGCGGCGAAGAACTCGGCGGCCTCGTCGATGGGCATGGCCAGCACGTCGGCGACCGTCTTGCCCTTGAAGTGCACCTGCAACGTCTCTCGGTTGTACCGATCGCCGTGGCAGACCTCGCACGGCACGTAGACGTCGGGCAGGAAGTTCATCTCGATCTTGATCGTGCCGTCGCCCTGGCAGTTCTCGCAGCGACCACCCTTGACGTTGAACGAGAACCGGCCCGGCTGATACCCGCGCACCTTGGCCTCCGTGGTGGCCGCGAACAGCTTGCGGACGTGATCCCACACGCCGGTGTACGTGGCGGGGTTGGACCGCGGAGTGCGCCCGATCGGGGACTGGTCGACGTGCACGACCTTGTCGAGCTGGTCGAGGCCGTTGACCCGCTTGTGCCGGCCAGGCACCTGCCTGGCCCCGTTGAGCTGATTGGCCAGCACCTTGTAGAGGATGCCGTTGACCAGGGTCGACTTGCCCGACCCCGAGACCCCGGTGACGGCCACCAGGCAGCCGAGCGGAAAGCTCACGTCGATGTCGCGGAGGTTGTGCTCACGCGCCCCCACGACGGTGACTTGCCGCTTGCGATCGATGGGCCGCCGGATCGCGGGGGTTTCGATCTGTCGCCGCCCCGACAGGTAGGCACCCGTCATCGAGGTGCGGTGCTTCAGCAGGCCGCCCACCGAACCCGAGTGCACCACGTAGCCGCCGTGCTCGCCGGCCCCGGGACCGATGTCGACGATCCAGTCGGCCGCCTCGATGGTGTCTTCATCGTGTTCGACCACGATCAGCGTGTTGCCGAGATCGCGGAGCCGGGTGAGGGTGGCGATGAGCCGGCGGTTGTCGCGCTGGTGCAGGCCGATGCTGGGCTCATCGAGCACGTAGAGCACTCCCACCAAGCCTGAGCCGATTTGGGTGGCCAGCCGGATACGTTGCGCCTCACCGCCACTGAGCGTTGCGGCCGGCCGGTCGAGGGAGAGGTAGTCGAGACCGACGTCGAGCAGGAAGCCCAGCCGGGCCTGGATCTCCTTGAGCACGGCCGCGGCGATCTGCGCCTGTCGCGGGGTGAGCGTCAGCGTGTCGAGGAAGGCGGCGCAGTCGATCACCGGCAACGCGCACACCTGGGCGATGGAGCAGCCGGCGATCTTGACCGCCAACACTTCGGGCTTGAGTCGCGCGCCGCCACAGGACGGGCACGGCACCTCACGCATATAACCCTCGTACCGCTCGCGTGACCATTCCGACTCGGTCTCGGAGTGCCTGCGGCGCACAAAGGGCAGCACGCCTTCGAAGCCGCTCGTGTAGGAGCGCTCGCGGCCGAACCGGTTCCGATACTTGACGTGCACCTCGTAGCCCTCGCCGTTCAGCAGCGCGTCCTTCGCGCGAGCCGGAAGCGCCCGCCACGGCACAGCCGTGGAGAAGTGCAGTTGCTCGGCCAAGCCCTTCATAAGCCGATGGTGGTGGTCGTTGGGACCTCCGCCAGTGCCCCACGGCGCCAGAGCACCCTCGTCGAGCGAGAGATCTTCGTCGGGCACGATCAGCTCGGGGTCGACCTCGAGCTGCGTGCCGATGCCGTGGCACGTGTCGCACGCGCCGTAGGGGGCGTTAAACGAGAAGGTGCGAGGCTCGATCTCGTCCAGGGCCAAGGGGTGGTCGTTCGGGCAGGCGAGCTTCTCGGAGAAACGCCGCTCCCGGCCTGGGTCTGCCTCGTCGAGGTCAACGAGCTCGGCCACGACCAGACCGCCGGACAGACTCAAGGCGGTCTCGATCGAGTCGGTCAGCCGCTGGATGACACCCTCACGCACGACGAGCCGGTCGATCACCACGTCGATGGAGTGCTTGAGCTTCTTCTCCAGCGCGGGTGGAGTGGCCAACGACACCACGACGCCGTCGACGCGGGCCCGGGCGAAGCCCTTGCTCTGCAACTCGGCGAAGAGATCGGCGTACTCGCCCTTGCGCCCGCGGATCACCGGCGCCAACACCTGGAAGCGGGTGCCCTCCGGCAGCTCGAGCAACCGATCGACGATCTGTTGCGGCGTCTGCGCCACGATCTTGGCGTCGCATACGGGGCAGTGCGGCTCACCGGCGCGCGCCCAGAGCAGCCGCAGGTAGTCGTACACCTCGGTGATGGTGCCGACCGTGGAGCGCGGGTTGCGGTTGGTGGACTTCTGGTCGATGGAGACCGCCGGGGAGAGCCCCTCGATGAAATCGACATCGGGTTTGTCCATCTGGCCGAGGAACTGTCGCGCGTAGGCCGACAACGACTCCACATACCGGCGCTGGCCCTCGGCGAAGATCGTGTCGAACGCCAATGACGACTTGCCCGACCCCGACAGGCCGGTGAAGACGATCAGCGCGTCGCGCGGAAGGTCGAGATCGATGTTCTTGAGGTTGTGCTCGCGCGCGCCGCGCACCACGAGCGAACCGCCCGGACGCCGCGCCGCCCGCGCCGAAGAGGTGTTCTGCGTGGGCCGGATGGTGCTGGCAGGAGTGGAGATGGACACGATGGGAAGCCTAGGTCGAACCACCGACAACGGCTCACCCACACCTGCCAGGCGAGCGCAGACCAGCCTTATCTCAAGAAAGGCATCGTCCGTGAGGCCCGACATGCCAGGATTGCCCTGTGACTTCCGTGGACCATGTGCTACCGGGTGCCGTGCTGCGAGCCGCGTCGGTCTCCGAGCAGGACAACCGCTGCTATCTGCTCACCTGCGACGCCACGGGCGCGCGGCTGCTGATCGACGCCGCCGACCATGCCGGAGAGATCCTCTCCCTGGCCACTGACGACGGTGAGTCCGAGCCCAGGATCGACCACGTCGTCACCACGCACCGGCATTGGGATCACCACCGGGCTCTCCCGGAGGTCGTGGCGGCCACCGGGGCGAGCACCTCGGCAGGCGCACCCGACGCCGACGAACTTCCGGTCGTGGTAGATCGGCGCCTCGACCAGGGCGATGTGTTGCAGGTAGGTGACTTGCGCCTCAAGGTGATCGCCCTGCGCGGGCACACCCCCGGCTCTATCGCCCTGGCCTGGACGGACGGCGGGGGCGGGGTGCACCTCTTCACCGGTGACAGCCTCTTCCCAGGCGGAGTGGGCAATACCTGGGGCAACGCCGACGACTTCGCGAGCCTGATCGACGACGTGGAACACCGGCTCTTCGACGTCTACCCCGACGAGGCGATCGTGTATCCCGGGCACGGGGAGACCACCACCCTCGGCGCCGAGCGCGGCCACCTGCCGGAATGGCGAGAGCGGGGCTGGTAACTCTGGACGGTCGTACCGGGCTGCCTGGCGGACAACGGCGAATGTCGCGCGTCCCGTCACGCCTCGTGGTGCGATCGGCGGCCACCGACGACCAGCCCGTCGGCCGGACGGAACCGCTCGTTCCCGACTGGCAGACCCAGCACCAGCAGGCGCACGTTGCCCGGATCCCCCGGCCCCGCACCCCACCGGATCCGTCGCGACGTGGACGTCACGTGGCTCGGCGGAGACGGGTCAACCCCAGGATTTCGCCCCCCGCTGTGCCCTATGTGCTGGGCGCGCTGTGCCTGTTGCTGGTCACGGTGCTCAGCGGAGTGCCCTATCTCGCCGTCGGCCACGGCGACTACCTGGCCCCGCGCGAACTGCTGGCGCTGCTCACGGGGGCCTCGCTGCCCGTGATCGCGATCGGCCTGGTTCGCCGGCGGCACCAACTTGGTCCCAGCGTGACCCTCGCGAGCGCCCTCTTCGCGCTCGGCACTGCGCTGCAGTCCTGCTACCTGGTCACGGGCGCCACGAGCGGCTGGCTCAACCAGGGTGGCCATCTGGCCTGGCTGGCGGCAACCCCGGTGTTCGGGATCGGGCTGCGGCTCGACCGCAAGCACCATCACTCCAATCCGCATGCGTTCACGCTGTTGTTCATCGACGCCGCGATGATGGCGTGCGCCTGGCTGACGATGCTGTGGCGGCAGTTCATCTGGCAGGGCCAGCCATGGCTGTTGGACGCCGGGTGGGCCGACCTGTGGATGGTGGCGCTCGACCTCTTCGTCCTGTGCCTGGTGGTGCTCGTGGCGACCACCCTGGCCGACCTTGGCGTGATGATGACCACGACGGCGGTATTGCTGATTACCGCCACCGACGTGATCGTGGTGGCCGGCCTGGCCGGTGCCCAGTACCGGATCCCCGCCCCGCTCAACGTGCTTTTCGGCTCGGTGCTCATGTGTCTGGTGTGGCCGGTGCTGATCGCGGGTCTGGTGATCTTCTCTGGTCGCTCCCTGCTGCCCCGGGTGGGCGATCTCGACCCCGACCCGCGGGTCGGTCTGGTCACCCTGTTCAACGTGCTCGTGCCCGTCGGTATCGCCTTCGGAGGGCTCGCCGCACTGCTGACCATCGACCGCACGTCGATCCTGCTGGCCGGGCTTGTGGTGCTGGCCTTCGGCATCCGCGAGCTCGTGCGAGCCCGGCAATCGGCCGGGTTGGTCGAGCTGTTGGCCGACCAGGCGATGCACGATCCGCTCACCGGCCTGTCGAACCGGCGGGCGCTGGGCGAGCGGCTGGCCGAGCTCGCCGAGTCGGGCCTGCCGGCGACCGTGCTCACCCTCGACGTCGACCGTTTCAAGCTGGTGAACACCGAGTTCGGACACAGCATCGGCGACGACGTGCTGGCGTCGGTGGGCGTGGCGTTGCGCGAGACCTGCAGCCCGCTTGCTGCCCAACCCTTCCGACTCGGGGGCGACGAGTTCGCCGTGATCGCGGTGGGCGACGACGACGTTGGGCTGATGTTGGCCGAGCGGGTGCGCACCGCGGTCGTTCGGCACACTCGGGCGGTGCCCGGCATGGAGAATCTCGCGCTGACGGCCAGCGTCGGAGTGGCTCCCCTGCAATGCGACGGCGATCCGCTCGCCGTCCTGGCTCGTTCTGCCGAGGCACTGCGAGTGGCCAAACAGGATCGCAACCGGGTCAGGTTCTACACCCACGACCTGCTTGCTGAAGCGGTGCGCCGCACCCAGCTCGAGACTCGGTTACGCCGGGCCATCGACCTGCGCGCCGTGACCTTCCACTATCAGCCGATCGTCGACCTGCGCTCCGGGCGCGTCCTAGGGATGGAATCGCTGGCCCGCTGGCAGGACGAGGAACTGGGCCACGTCTCCCCCGCCGACTTCGTGCCGATGGCTGAGCAGACCGGGCTGATCCACGACCTTGGTCGGCAGGCGATCGAGTCGGCGCTGCGAGTGGCTGCCGGCGCCGGTCCTGAGGCCGGACGCCTCAGCTATGTGGCGGTCAACGTCTCGCCGCTGCAATTGCGCCGCTCGCAGTTCGTGGACGAGGTGGCAGATCTGGTGACAGCGCTGCGTGCCGAGCCGTCGATGCTCAAGCTCGAGGTGACCGAGGGCATCTTCATGGACCACGACGACCCCGCCGTGGAGAACCTGCGTCGGCTCTCCGGGCTCGGTATTGGCATCGCCATCGACGACTTCGGTTCCGGGTACTCCTCGCTTGGATACATGTCACGGCTGCCGATCGAGACGGTCAAGGTCGATCGAATGCTGACCTCCCAGGTGGACGACTCCCGCACGCGCTCCGTCGTGAAGGCACTGGTCTGGGTGGCCGAGGCGCATGGTCTGCAGGTGATTCTCGAGGGGGTCGAGACCGAGCAGACCGCGGCCACGTTGCGCCGGCTCGGTGTGCGCTGGGGTCAGGGTTGGCTCTGGTCGCGCGCCGTGCCGGAGGCTGAGGTGCCGGGTGTGCTGGCCGATCTCGGCACTGTGCCCCTGCTCGCGCGGCGAGCTGACAGCCACCTCTCCCGAGTCAAGGGTGCCGGTTCGGCATACGTAGGCTGACCAGGACGGCAGCGCCTGCCGTGTTTCGGTCGTTCTTGGTTCGAGTCCAGGGATGGACCGGATTGCTCGACGCGGTACCGCTCGGCTACTGCACTCAGCGCGAGCTGCTACGCCTGCCCGAACGCGCTGTGGAAGGACTGGCGGCAGACTCGGCAAGGTCCGCCCTACGTGAAGCTCTGCCGTCATCTGCGCTATGAGCACGCCGAAACTCCCGCGCGTATCCTGGACGTGTCCGAGGCCTTGTATATCGGTCGCGGTCGCAACAGGAAGGCTTCCGCATGTTCAGGCATCGGAGTTTCTGGGTCTACAGCACGGGCCTCGTCGTCGTCTGGGGGGTCCTACTGATCATCGTCTTCAACCTCAAGAGTCCGGCCAGCTCGACGGTCCTCCTGATCTTCGGTGGGTTCTGCATCGGCTGGGTCAGCACAACGATCGCCCGCTACGTCTATCCGCCCCCGAAGAAGTGGGCTGGACAGCTATTCGACGGCCACATCGACAAGGGCTAGGGCGCGCCACATGTTCCCTTCACAAATGCTGGGGTGGGTGTTCACCGGGCTCCTGCTCGTGCTGGTTCTGGCGTGCATCGGGGCCGGTCGGGGCACGATACCGCTGAACCATTTCGTCGGTATCCGACTACCAGCCCTGATGCGCAGCGATGCGGCGTGGCGGGCAGGGCACACCGCAGGAGTAGCTCCAGCGGGGGTCGCATTCGTCGTTGCCCTGGTGTTCAGCGCGATCGGGCTCATCGCATCGCCCGCCTACGCCGGCGCCATTGCCGCGTTCGTCATTGGCGTGGGCTGGTCCATGCTTCGCGCTACAAGAGCAGCCAGAACGGCTTGACCATCTCGTAGCGGCAGCGGGTCCAGGGACGGAAATGGCGCGGTGAAGTCGAAGGCGTCCACGTCGACGTCTAGCTTTCGCATGAGTCCGAACTTGGCGGGAAGCTGCGACTGAAGGTGGAAGTTCTTGCTGAGCACACCGATGAACTCGGCCATGGCAACTGGCGGCTCCTCGCCATTGAAGCCCACACTATCTCGAAGTTTGCGGCGTTGCTCGATCGCCCCGACACGGAGAAGGGCTTCAAAGACGCCCGCGAAATCGCGCGACTGCTCGAACAGGGCGTGGATGCAGCGGCTGCCGCCAGAATCCTTGCAGGCGCAACCGCCGGGCCAGTCGAAGAACTTCGTGGCCACGTCGCCTCGGTATTTCACTTGCTCGGCCCACGTGCCAATCTAAACAAGGAACAACGCAGACGCGTCGCCCGCATGCGGCGCGAATGGGACGATGCGATCGTCGTCGCGGTGGCACCTGTTGAGCGCGGACGCCCAACGCTCGACTGATCGGCGCAATTGCAGTCTTTGGGATCCGGCTTCCTTACACAGGCGTGGAATGCGATGCCAACGTCCTTCTTTAGGCGATGGGCTCACTGTTGTGTCGGAACCGCATGGTCAATGCGCTCAGCGGATCAACGCGCGAACCGGGCCTGGCTGCGAGCCTTTGCCTTGGCGGCCTCGACCTCACGGTCCTTGGGCGGGGCTGAGGTCACGAGTGCGTCGAGCAACTCCTGGGTGGCGGCGGTGATCGCATCGACAGCCGTCGCGAAGGCTTCGGCGTTGGCTGCCGACGGGCTCGTGGTGCCCGCCACCTTCCGGACATACTGCATGGCCGCAGCGCGCACCTCGTCACGGGTGGCCGGAGGTTCGAAGTTGTACAGGACGCGGATGTTTCGGCACATGACACCGACGGTACGCGGGCCGGATAGACCCTGCACGGGACGGGCGGCGGTAGGGGGTGCCCGCGGAGCCTATGCCAGCCTTGCGTCAGGCGGCTTCCGCTGCAGTGGAACCCGGGTGACTGGCTGGGTAGACGACTCATCCCCCGCGCGGGGCGGTTCGGCCGCCTGCGGTACGAGCACCTCGGCCACCGCAACACTGCCGTCCGGACGGCAGTGCACCCGCATCACCTGCCCTGACTGCAGGGCGGCGACGGCATCGGGGTTGGCGCGCAGGCTCTCCCCACGGTGGAGATGCCCACCGCTGGGCTGCGCCGGCGTCGGTCGAGTCCTGCGAAGCGCCGGCGTTCATTGGCAGCCCAGAGCACCAACGTGAGGCTCGCGGCAACGGTCAGGCCGGCCACGCCGGCCAGCACCTTGAAGTCGTCGCCGGGTGAGGTAAGGAAGCGCGCCAGCCATGCCGGACGCCAGCCAGCGAGAGCACCCAGCGCGGCAAAGGCCGGCGCCCACAGAACGAGATACATCAGCCAAGCTGCTGCCGTCACAACCGGTTGCATGACCCGTGCGGTCCGCGTGGCCGGGGCGGTCTGCACCGATTGGTAGGCCCTCATCCGCAGCTCGCGTTCACGGCTGCCGGACCTGCGCCACCGGTGATGGCACCTCGGCCGTCACAGATAGCGGTGTGCCCCCCGGCACGACCCCGCCGGCCCGCACCTGCGATCGCCGGGCCACTGGCACCTGCGAACCCGACGCAATCGCTGCTGACGGGTCATGCTGCAACCCGCGGTCGGCGCTTACCCAGACGGCGCGGGCGGTGCGACGACGAAGCATGCTCGGCAGCGCCGTGAGACAGGTGAGCCAACCGATCAGCCAGAAGGCCAACGGGTACCAGATGATCCAGAAATACGACCGCATCATGCCGCGGTCGAACTGCCGGTCGATCACGAGACTGACGGCAAACTGGATCAGGCAGGTGGAGGCCAGCACCACCGTGTACCAGGTGGGCTCCCAGAGACCGGCACCTGTTGGTGACGCACGAGGGCCACTCCCCCGCGAACCAGGCTCAAGGCGGTCAGGGCCCCCAACGTGGCCGCCCAGACGAGGCTCAAGACCGACTCCAGGGCAAGCGGCCACAACCGGCGGCGTCGCCAGTGAAGCAACTGCGGTAGATGCGCACGCAACACCTGCACCCCGCCGTGAGCCCAGCGCAGCCGCTGCCGCCACAGACCGCGCAGAGTCTCGGGCATGAGAATCGCGCACAGCGCGCGAGGCTCGTATCGGATGTCCCAGTGCCGCAGTTGCAGACGCCACGAGATATCGATGTCGTCGGTGATGGCTGCCGGATCCCAGTAGCCCACGTCGTCGAGAGCAGTGCGCCGGAACGCCACGATCACGCCGGAGACGGTAAACACCCGACCGTAGGTTCGATGGGCGCGCTTGATCAGCCCGATGATCGAAGAGAACTCTCCAGCCTGAAGCCCTGCCCAGCAGGCTGCCGCGGTTGCGGATACGCGGATTGCCCGTGACCGCCCCCACGCGCGCGCCCGTGGATAGATGAAAGACCATCCAGTGCACCGCGTACTCATCGAGCAGCGCGTCGCCGTCGATGCAGACCAGGTAATCGCTGCGCGCAGCCAAGGCAGCTGTGCGTAATGCGACCCCTTTGCCCTGATTTCCGGCGAGGTGAACCACCCGCAGCCGGGGCTGGCGGGTGATCAGTTCGTCGAGAATCTGGGCGGTGTCGTCAGTGCTTCCGTCGTTGACAGCAATGACCTCAAGGTTCGGATAACTCGATTCCAGCGCCGAGGTCAGAGTCTCGACCACGTTGGGACCCTCGTTGTGACAGGGCACCAGGACCGACACCAACGGGTACGTCGCCAACGGCGGCGGATGCTCTACCGACCGATGGTCACGCTCGCGGTGGAGGTGGAAATAGACCCCGCCGACCATCCAGAGGTAGGCCATGATCACGGGATAGCCGAAGACGAACGCGCTGGCCACAGCAACGACGTCCATCTCCGCCCCCCATCGCGACCCGACGCTCGGAGTCACTCAGGGTGAGTTATCGGCACTCTCTGTTTAGTTATTTAATCGACGAATATCGGTAGATACCGACCAGAGTTAGCCCATTTGTCAGGACAGGGGCGGTCGTTTCGACTTGGGTAATCGCGACACCACCTCTTCGTAGGAGGCGTCGATGGCCTCCAACAGCTCGCTGTCACTGATGGCACCGCCGGGATGGAGAGTGTTCCAACCGAATCGGCCGATATAAGCCATCGACACCGCATCATCGGGATACTGGTGCACCCATTCGTCGGCTTCCTCCCGGGTGCGTCCACACTTGACTCCCACTCCGGCTCCGCCGAGGAACGCGAAGATCTTTGGCCCTACCTTGGCCACGACGTCGCCCTCCCACGGCTCGTCACGCCACGCCCCCGGCTTGGAGAGCGCGTAGGCCAGGAAGTCAGGGCGACCCGACGTGGTGGACGGTTCACGTTCGCCGGAGTCGGCTGACTCGTCAGGCTTGTGGGAAGTGGTGACTCGCTCAGGCATGACCGGCCCGCTTCATGCTCCGGAGCTCCTTCTTGAGCTCTTCGATCTCGTCTCGCAACCGGGCCGCAAGCTCAAACTGCAACTGTGTCGCCGCCGCGTGCATCTGATCGCTGAGCTGCTCGATGAGCGCGCCCAGGTCTCGGGCCGGAACCAACGACAGGTGACGCTTCTTCTCCTGGGCATCGGACTCTGCACCCTTGGAACCGGTGGCCTTTGCCCCGGCGCCCTTCGAGCCCATGCCCGGCACGGGCGTCTTGCCGCGCGACTGCTGTCGGCCGCCGCCTCCCAGCAACGTCTCCGTGTCGGCATCTTCACGCGCCAGCATGTCGGAGATATCAGCGATGCGCTTTCGCAGTGGCTGGGGATCGATGCCGCGAGCGGTGTTGTAGTCGATCTGCTTGGCCCGGCGGCGGTTGGTCTCGTCAATGGCTCGTGCCATGGAGTCGGTGATGGTGTCGGCGTACATGTGCACCTGCCCGCTGACGTTGCGGGCCGCGCGACCGATGGTCTGGATCAGCGAGGTGCCCGACCGCAGGAAGCCCTCCTTATCGGCATCGAGAATCGCCACGAGGGAGACCTCGGGCAGGTCGAGCCCCTCGCGCAACAAGTTGATGCCCACCAGCACATCGAACTCACCCAGCCGCAGCTCGCGCAGCAGCTCGACCCGGCGGAGGGTGTCGACCTCGGAGTGCAGATAACGCACCCGGATGCCACGTTCGAGGAAGTAGTCGGTGAGGTCTTCGGCCATCTTCTTGGTGAGCGTGGTGACCAATACCCGCTCATTGCGATTCGCCCTGAGGTTGATCTCGGCCAGCAGGTCGTCGATCTGGCCCTTGGTGGACTTGACGATGATCTCGGGATCGACCAACCCGGTGGGCCGGATGATCTGCTCCACGACGCCGTCGGCCTGCGACATCTCGTAGTTCCCCGGGGTGGCCGAGAGGTACACCGTCTGACCGATGCGTTGGAGGAACTCCTCCCAGCGCAGCGGGCGGTTGTCCATCGCAGATGGCAGCCGGAACCCGTGATCGACCAGCGCCCGCTTGCGTGACATATCGCCCTCGTACATGCCGCCAATCTGCGGGACGGTGACATGCGACTCGTCGATGACCAGCAGAAAGTCTTCGGGAAAGTAGTCGAGCAGGGTGTTGGGTGCGGTGCCGGGAGCGCGGCCGTCGATGTGGCGTGAATAGTTCTCGATGCCTGAGCACGACCCCACCTGGCGCATCATCTCGATGTCGTAGGTAGTGCGCATGCGGAGCCGCTGGGCTTCGAGCAGCTTGTTCTGCCGTTCGAGCTCGGCCAGCCGATCGGCCAGCTCGACCTCGATACCGGCGATCGCCCGCTCCATCCGCTCGGGGCCGGCCACATAGTGGGTGGCCGGGAAGACGTACATCTCCTGCTCGACGCGGATCACCTCACCGGTGAGCGGGTTGAGGGTGTAAATGGCGTCGATCTCGTCGCCGAACATCTCTACTCGCACAGCGAGCTCTTCGTAGACCGGGATGATCTCGATGGTGTCGCCCCGCACCCGGAACGTGCCGCGCGAGAACGCCAGATCGTTGCGCTGGTATTGCATCTGCACGAACCGGCGCAGCAGCTGGTCGCGTTCGATGTGGTCGCCCACCTTGAGCTGCACCATGCGGTCGACGTACTCCTGCGGAGTGCCCAGGCCGTAGATGCACGACACAGAGGCCACCACCACGACGTCTCGCCGGGTGAGCAACGAGTTGGTGGCCGAGTGTCGCAGCCGTTCGACCTCGTCGTTGATGGCCGAGTCTTTCTCGATGTAGGTATCGGTCTGCGCGATGTAGGCCTCGGGCTGGTAGTAGTCGTAGTAGGACACGAAGTACTCGACCGCGTTGTTGGGCAACAGCTCTCGGAACTCGGTGGCCAGCTGCGCAGCCAGCGTCTTGTTGGGGGCCATGACCAGGGTGGGCCGCTGGAGTTGCTCGATCATCCAGGCGGTGGTGGCCGACTTGCCGGTGCCGGTGGCACCCAGGAGCACGACGTTCTGCTCACCGTTACGCACTCGACGGGTCAGATCGGCGATGGCTGTGGGCTGGTCGCCCGAGGGGGTGTACTCAGAGACCACCTCGAAGGGTGCGACTCGGCGCTGGAGATCAGTGGTGGGGCGCATGAGATCACGGTAAACGCGACCACCGACAACGCTATTTCCGGTGACGTAACACCGAGACGATGAACGGCGTTTTGGCCCGGGCGTACTCCTCGACAGCGAGGTCGGGATCGGCTGTCAGCAGCCCCCGTTTGAGATCGGCGTAGGCGGCCGCTGCCGCGGGGTCGGCCCGCAGCCGATCACGTAGGACGAGCGTGTACTGCGCGAACGGATTCGCCGCGTCGCGAATGTGCACGTTGACTGCTCGCCCGGGGTCGGCCGACCCGCAGAACACCTTGGCCCGGGTCGTCGTGGGCGGCACGGCCAGATCGCTCGCCAGGTCGGGCACCTCGTCCCACCACTGCTCGTCGAGCGGCACCAGGCCGATCCTGGCAAGGTTGTCGCCCACTCGTCGCGCGGTTGGGAGGTCATCTACCACTACTTGCAGGTCGATGACGTCCTTGGCGGGCAGGCCGGGCACCGATGTGGAGCCGATGTGCTCAGCCGAACGCAACGGCTCGCCGGCCGCGCGCTCGATCCGCGCGAGACACCGCGCCGCCTGGACAGGCCAGGTGGGGTCGGGGTCACGGAGCGCGAGTCGCTCCGGCCGCGGCGCCCGGCGGCGGGCCACCAGATTCGCAGCGAACGGTTCGAGCCGGTCATGAAAGAGCCGGACGCCGGCCAGCGCGAGGTCGGCAGCGGCATCGGTGTTGTCGATCCAGATGTCGGAGACGCGCCTGCGCTGCTCGGTGGTCGCCTGGACGGCGATCCGTCGCCGGGCATCCTCGGCCGTCAGCCCCCTGCGCACCAGACGCTCGACGCGTTGCTCGCTCGGCGCATCCACGACGATCACAAGGTGATAGTCAGCCGCATTGCCCCGTTCCACGATCAGAGGCATATCGTGGACGACGATCGAGCCGGCCGGCGCTTGAGCCACGAGCTCGGCGGTTCGAGCTTCGATCAGCGGATGCGTGATCGCCTCCAACGCGTGCAGTTCGCCGGCATCGGAGAACACCCGCCCGGCGAGGGCCGTTCGCCGCAACGCGCCGGCCTCATCGAGCATTTCGGGCCCGAACCGTTCGGCTATCTGCGCCAGTCCGGGCGTGCCGGGCGCTACGACCTCACGTGCCAAGGCGTCGGCATCGATGATCAGGCCCCCGCATTCGGCGAAAGCCTGCGCCAACGTTGACTTGCCTGATCCTGTCCCCCCGGTGAGGCCGACATACAGCACCGGTGCCCCGCGCGGGCCGGAGCCACGTCCCATCTCACTGTCCGCCAAACTCACTGCCCACCAAACTCACTGCCCACCAAACTCACTGCCCACCAAACTCATTGCCCGCCAACCCGAGCCCGGTGTACCGAGCTCGGCAGTCACCGACGGCCGCGGCTGGGATTGATCGCGGCAGAGACCGCCAGGTAGCTGCGATACACAGCGATGAGCGCCTCCTGCTGCGCGGGGGCAAGCCGATCCTCGGCGCGGATAGCAGCCTCGACGTCAACCTTGGGCTTGGCCGGCACGAGCGCCGCGTCGGTCGGCTCGTTAGTGCGCGCGAGCAGGTCTTCCAACGGGACGGACAAAGCCTCGGCCACGGCCTTCATCACACGAAGGGACGGTTCGTGCAGCCCGCGCTCGATCTGCGACAGGTAGGCATTGGACACCTGTGACAATTTCGAGAGCTCGCGCAGCGACAAGCTGGCCAACTCACGCTGCTGACGAATATAGGCGCCGACCGCTCCCTTGTCCGGAGTCCACGAAGTGCTCACATTGAGACCTTAGTGCCTTCATTCCGTCGGGAAGTGAGGTTGGAGGTGTCCGGGCACGCCCCCGGGGGCGTGGTTGGGGTTGTGTTGCGCCAGGTTGGAGGTGTCCGGGTGCGTGCATCGCAAGGGAGGTGAGGGAGGGCGTGGCGGAGCCACGTTGACCGAGCCGAGCGCCGCGAGGTGCGTGCCCGGACACCTCCAACCCGCAAGGGAGGTGAGGGAGGGCGTGGGGGAGCCACGTTGACCGAGTCGAGCGCCGCGAGGTGCGTGCCCGGGCACCTCCAACGCCCGGGCGCCTCCAACTCAGGCTGCGCCTAGGTAGGCCTCCTTGATGGCAGGATTCGCGAGCAGTTCCTTGCCGGTCCCGGTGTGGGTCACCGAACCGGTCTCGAGCACGTACGCCCGGTGGGAGCGAGCCAGCGCCTGGGTGGCGTTCTGCTCCACCAGCAGCACCGTGGTGCCCTGGGAGTTGATCTCGGTGATGATCCGGAAGATCTGCTGGGTGATCTGCGGCGCCAAGCCCATCGAGGGCTCGTCGAGCAGCAGCAATCGCGGCCGCGACATCAATGCGCGGCCTATGGCAAGCATCTGCTGCTCGCCGCCCGACATGGTGCCCGCGACCTGCTTCTGCCGTTCTCGCAACCGCGGGAAAAGAGTGAAGGAGCGCTCCAGGTCTTCGGCTATCTCGGCCCGGCTCTTACGGGTGTAGGCCCCCATATCGAGGTTCTCGCCCACTGTCATCCCGGGAAAGACCCCCCGACCTTCGGGTGACTGGGAGATACCCCGCACGACTCGCAGGTGGGCCTTCATCTTGGTGATGTCATGACCGTCGAAGGAGATGTTTCCCGCGGTGGGCCGTAGCAGGCCGGAGATTGTCTTCAGCGTCGTGGTCTTGCCGGCACCGTTGGCACCGATGAGCGAGACGATCTCGCCCTCGTCAACGGTGAACGAGAGATCCCGGATCGCCTGGATCCTGCCGTAATGCACGTCTATCCCGTGCAGCTCAAGCAAGCTCATCGTCAGGTACCCCCAGATAGGCGGCGATGACCTTCGGGTCGGAGGTCACCTCGGCGGGTGTGCCGTCAGCGATCTTTCGGCCGAACTCCAGCACGACGATTCGGTCGGTCACGCCCGTCACGAGCCTCATGTCATGCTCGATGAGGAGCACCGTGAAGCCGTCCGCCCGGATGGTGCGGATCAGCTCCATCAGCTCTTCCTTCTCCGCGGGGTTGAAGCCGGCGGCGGGTTCATCGAGGCAGAGCAGCTTCGGGTCGGTGGCCAGGGCGCGGGCGATCTCCAACCGTCGCTGATAGCCGTAGGGCAGGTGCCTCGACAGTTGGGCCGCCTGGTCGGCGATACCTACGAACTCCAGCAGAGCCATCCCCCGCTCGATGGTGGACTTCTCCTCGGCATAGTGACGCGGCAACCGCGTGAGCGCTCCCACGACGCTCGTTTTGTGTCGCGCATCGAGGCCGACGGCGACGTTCTCCAACGCGGTCATCTCGCCGAAGAGGCGGATGTTCTGAAACGTACGCGCTATGCCGATCCGGGTGATCTTGTGCTGTTTCAGGCCGTTGAGCCGCTTACCCTCGAGGGTGACGCTGCCCGACGTGGGCTTGTACACGCCCGTCATGGCATTGAAACACGTGGTCTTGCCAGCACCGTTCGGGCCGATCAGGCCGAGGATCTCGCCGCGGTTGATGTCGAAGGTCACGTCGTCGAGGGCCGTCAGGCCGCCGAACCTCATCGTGAGGTTGCGGACCTCCACGACGGGCTCCCCCACTTTCACGGCGAAGTCGCGGTCCGGGGCGATCGCCTCGGCCACCTCTGGTTGGATGCCGCTCTGCTGGAGGAGTGCCTCGTCGATCTGCGGCTCCAGCGATTCGGCCGGCTCAGGGAGACTGGTCATCAGGGCGTCTCCTTCGTCAGCTTCGTGCCAGCGCTGCGCGGGCGCACCTTGTGGTAGGCCTCGCGGGCATACGTCAACAGGTGCATCCGGGCCGGGATCAGGCCCTGGGGGCGGAACAGCATGAGGACCACCAGCACGATGCCGAAGATGAGGAACTTGTAGTTGGCGATCGCTGTGAACCGCAAAGGAATGTAGGCCACGATGATGCCGCCGAGGATTGCGCCACCCTTGTTGCCCGTTCCGCCCAGGATCACCGCCGCGAGGAACAGGATGGACGTGACGACATCGAACTTCTGGTTGTTGACGAAGCCCACCTGGCCCGCATAGACCGCACCAGACAATCCGCCGATGCCGGCGCCCAGGGCGAAAGCCCACACCTTGTACTTGAAGGTTGGCACCCCCATGGCCTCGGCAGCGTCCTCGTCCTCGCGGATCGCGACCCAGGCGCGGCCGACCCGGGAACGTTCGAGATTGCCCGCCAGGATCAGGACGATCACGATGAGCGTGACCGACAGCCAGAACCAAGGGGTGCCGGAGGAGTTGACGAAGATCGGAGTGCCGGCGGCGGTGGTGCCGGGCGGCCGCCCGATGTTCTGGAATCCGACCTGGCCCTTCATGGCCGGGATGATCGTGGCGAGCACGCGGATAATCTCGCCGAAGCCCAGGGTGACGATGGCTAGATAATCTCCGCGCAGTCGCAGCGTGGGGATGCCGAGCAGCACCCCCGCACACATCGTGACGGCAATGGCCGCTGGCAAGGCCAGCAAGTACGGAATGTGGTGGTATGGCGAGTCGGGGCTCGTCAGAAGGGCGGCCGTGTAGGCACCCACCGCGAAGAACGCGATGTAGCCGAGATCGAGCAGGCCGGCATAGCCGACGACGATATTGAGTCCCACCGCCACGAGCGCATAGCGGGCCATCTCCGCACACGCCAGCGGCCAGTCGTTGCCGGGTTCGGTCGTAAGGATGGGCGGATTGAGCACCGGCAGCAGATAGACGATGACCAACGGGACCACCAGCACAAGCCACTGCTGCCAGCGAGCCAGGCCATCCCACTTATCCCGCCAACGGCCAGGCTGCCGGGTCGCGGTTTCTCGATTGATCTCATCCTTGGCGCCTTCGGCGCTGGGCATCGGAGTCTGGCCGTCCATCGTCATGCCTTGCTCCGTCCCAACGTCTGACCGAGGATGCCCGACGGCCGCACGAGCAACACGAGAACGAGCACGACGAACGCGACGACGTCGGCCCATTGGGCATCGCCCAACAGGATCTGCCCGTAGTTGCCGATCAGGCCGAGCGCCAGACCACCGAGCAGGGCCCCGCGCACGTTGCCGATGCCGCCGAGCACCGCGGCGGCGAACGCCTTGATGCCGAGGATGAACCCGCCGTTGTACACAACTCCGGACGGCACCTTCATCGTGTAGAAGAGAGCCGCCGCCCCGGCCAGCAGACCGCCCAGCACGAACGTGGTCATGATGATTCGCTCTTTGTCGACGCCCATGAGCGTCGCCGTATCGGGATTCTGGGCCACCGCCCGGATCCCGCGGCCGATCTTGCTGCGGGCGATGATCTGGTCGGTGACCACCATCATGATCAGCGCCGCCACGATGATGGTGAGCTGCTGCGAGTCGATGATCGTGCCGCCGATGTCGAATACCGGCGCCGGCCGGAACATGATGACGCTCGCCTCGGGGTTGGCACCTCGCCACAGGAAGATCGTGTACTGGATGACGAACGACATGCCGATCGCCGTGATGAGGAAGACCAGCCGCGGTGCGTTGCGATCTCGGAGTGGCTTGTAGGCGATCCGCTCCAGGAGCAGAGCCACCACTGCCGAGGTGATCATGGCTGCGACCAATGCCAATAGCAAATCAGCCACGATGGAGAACACGCCCAAGGTAGGCAAGGACGGTCCGAAACCCAGCGCAGTCAGTGTGAAAGACACCGCGTAGGCACCCGAGATGAAGACCTCAGAGTGTGCGAAGTTGATCAGGTTGAGCACGCCATAGACGAGCGTGTACCCAAGCGCAACCAGCGCGTAGATGGAACCGAAGGTCAACCCGTCGATGGTGGCCGACCAGAAGTTCTGGGCCAGCGACTGCACATCGAAGCTGATCCAGTTGCTGTTTCCGACGAGCATCAGAAGCTCGTGCTGCATCGAGGGCTCCGTCCGAAAAGTGTCATTGAGCACTGAACGCGACTAATGCCGCAGGGCCGCCTCATTGCGACCCTGCGGCATCAGCGCATTGTTCCTACTTCTCGATCTTGCCGACGGGCACGATCTTGCCGCCCTCAACCTTGTAGGCGTACACGTCCGGCGCCTGCAGCTCGCCGGTCGCATCCCACTTGTAGTGCTTCGACAGGCCATCCTTGTCGTAGCCCTTGACCCAGGCCAGCAGGTCGGCGCGGCTCTGCTTGCCGCCGTCGATCCCCGACAGCATCACGGTTGCCGCGTCGTAACCCTCGATGGAGTACGTGCCAGGCTCGGCGCCGCCGCTGACTCCCTTGTAGGCGTCGGCGAAGGACGGGATCAGCTCACCCGGGATGCAGGGGCAGGTGAAGTACACGCCGTTGGACGACGAACCGGCCTGCTTGATGAACTGGTCGTCCTTGACGCCGTCAGGTGCCACGATCAGGCCGGTGTAGCCCTTGGTGACGAGCTGCTGGGTGAAGGGCGCTGCCTCGGCGTAGTAGCCGGAGTAGAAGACAGCGTCGGGCTTGGCGTTCATGATCTTGGAGACCGTGGCGCCGAAGTCCTTCTGGCCGGTGGTGACCTTGTCGGTGCCCACCAGGTCGCTGCCGAGAGCCTTGGAGGTGGTGGTGCCCAGGCCGATGCCGTAGTCGGAGTCGTCTTGGACGACGTAGACCTTCTTGGCCTTGAGCTCCTTGGTGATGAGCGTGGAGGCGGCCGGGCCCTGCACCGCGTCGTTGCCCAGGCCGCGGAAGAACGTCTTCCAGCCGTTCTGGGTCAGGCTCGGGTTGGTGGCCGACGGGGTGATGTGCACGAGGCCACCCTGGTCGAAGATGTTGCCGGTCGCCTTCGACTCACCGGAGAACGGCAGGCCGATGACGCCGATGATGTTCGGGTTGTTGATGGCCTGGGTGACCGGGCCGGTGGCGCCGTCAGGGGTGCCGCCGGTGTCCAGCTTCACGAACTGCACCTGGCAGTCCTTGTTGGCCTGGTTGTGCTGGTTGATGGCTAGCTGCACGCCGTTGTAGATGTTGATGCCGAGCTGGGCGTTGGGGCCGGTCATCGCCCCGACATAGCCGAGCGTGGTCGTGGCGGCGCACTTGCCCTTGCCGTCGCCCTTGGGCAGCACGGCATCGGCCGGAGTGTCGATCTTCGAGATCGCTGGCAGGTCGACCTTGCCGCCGCCCGATGCCGAGCTGCTGCTCGATGAGCTGCTGGAGTTCGCACAGCCCGACAGCGCCAGACCCGCAACAACGAACACTGCTGCGACAGTTCTCTTCTTGGTGGAATGCATAGCCTCACCTTTCGCACGGATTCACCGCGTGCTCACGGCCCGGACGGGCCCGCCTTGCTGGCAGACAATACACAGGCTCCTGCCAGGTTGGTCACCTGTTCGGCGCTACGAATGGGACACGGTATGGCAACGGCTCTCTCGGCATGCCGCGTTGTTGTGCAAATCGCCCCCCGTGCTTGGCTCGCCAAGCAGCGGGTTCCTGAGTTCACGACCGGTATCGCCGCCCCTGCAGCGTGCGTCTGTGGGAGCGCCCTTAAACGACCACGAGCGCGCCCTCCGGAGAGGACGCGCTCGTGAGGCGTGCTTATGGCCTGGGGTTCAGGCTCAGTTGCCGCCGGTGAGCTTCTCGCGCAGAGCGGCCAGAGCCTCGTCGGAGGCGAGGGTACCCTCGGCAGCGGGAGCGGACTCGGTGCTGCCACCGCTGGAGTAGGACGTGGCTGCCGCCTCGGCGCCTGCGCCGCTGGTGGCCTCCGTCTCGGCCTTGTCGGCCTCGGCGACCTGCTTCTTGTGCTGCTCCCAGCGAGCGTGGGCCTCGGCGTACTGCCGCTCCCACTCCTCGCGCTGAGCCTCGAAGCCCTCCATCCATTCCTGGGTGTCGGGGTCGAAGCCCTCGGGGTACTTGTAGTTGCCGGCCTCGTCGTACTCCTGAGCCATGCCGTACAGCGACGGGTCGAAGTCTTCGGAGTCGGCGTCTACACCCTCGTTGGCCTGCTTGAGGCTCAGCGAGATCCGGCGACGCTCGAGGTCGATGTCGATGACCTTGACGAAGAGGTCGTCGTTGACCTGCACGACCTGCTCGGGGATCTCGACGTGCCGCACCGCGAGCTCGGAGATGTGCACCAGACCCTCGATGCCTTCCTCGACCCGCACAAACGCACCGAACGGAACGAGCTTGGTGACCTTGCCCGGCACCACCTGGCCGATGGCGTGGGTGCGGGCGAAGTGCTGCCACGGGTCTTCCTGAGTGGCCTTGAGCGACAGCGACACCCGCTCGCGGTCCATGTCGACGTCGAGCACCTCGACGGTGACCTCCTGGCCCACCTCGACGACCTCGGACGGGTGGTCGATGTGCTTCCAAGAGAGCTCGGAGACGTGCACCAGACCGTCGACCCCACCGAGGTCGACGAACGCACCGAAGTTGACGATCGAGGAGACGACGCCGGAACGCACCTGACCCTTCTGCAGGGTGTTCAGGAAGTTGATGCGCACCGTCGACTGGGTCTGCTCGAGCCACGCACGACGCGAGAGCACCACGTTGTTGCGGTTCTTGTCGAGCTCGATGATCTTGGCTTCGACCTTCTGACCCACGTAGGGCTGCAGGTCGCGCACCCGGCGCATCTCGACCAGCGATGCGGGCAGGAAGCCCCGCAGGCCGATGTCGACGATGAGGCCACCCTTGACGACCTCGATGACGGTGCCTTCGACGACGCCGTCCTCTTCCTTGATCTTCTCGATGGTGCCCCAGGCGCGCTCGTACTGGGCGCGCTTCTTGGACAGGATGAGGCGGCCTTCCTTGTCCTCCTTCTGGAGAACGAGGGCTTCGACCTCGTCGCCGACGTTGACCACCTGCGAGGGGTCGACGTCATGCTTGATGCTCAGCTCGCGAGACGGGATGACGCCCTCGGTCTTGTAGCCGATGTCGAGGAGAACCTCGTCGCGGTCGACCTTGACGATGGTGCCGGAGACGATGTCGCCGTCGTTGAAGTACTTGATGGTGCCGTCGATAGCAGCGAGGAAATCCTCAGCCGTACCGATGTCGTTGATCGCGACCTGAGGAACGCTGGTGCTTGTCATGTAGGAGTGGCTCCGTGTGGGCAGATGCTCGGGGGGCCGGCCGGCCCCGTTATGGACAGGATGACGCCCGGGACGAAGCCAAGCCCTCGTGAGATCCAGCCCTCGTGAGAACTCGATGAGGCCGGAGAGAAGAGAACCGAGATGACGGGACCACTGTTCTGCTGCTAGACAGCCAAAGCCACGCTCGTGCGCACCGTAGAGACTACCGATAGCCGGGCGCACCGGTCAACGCGGCGCGGCGTGCTGGGCTGGTCGTCCGCGTCGTGACAGTCAGCGCGTCGTGACAGTCAGCATGACAGCCTCATCGTGGACAGCCCCGACATGACAGCCCCGACATGACAGCATGGTCCGATGCGCATCCCAGCTGCACCGTCCCGCGCTGGCGCAGGGGTTGGCCGCGCCCGCGTGTCCAGCCGGCGTCCACGGTCACGGCCCTGACCGCCAGGTACGGCTACGGCCCCGTCGAACCCGGTCGTAGCGAGTCGGCCAACCGGCTCTGGTGGGACGGCGAGGCCGTGGGCTATTACGCCGAGCACGGCCATTTCCTCGGTGACGACGACCTGTGCTGGGGCCCGGAGGGCCTCCGCGAGGCCGACGCCGGATTGCTCGGCGATCTGACGGGCCTGCGGGTACTCGAGGTGGGGAGCGGCGCGGCCCAGGGGGCGCGTTGGGCGGCCGCGGCCGGAGCGCGGGAGGTGGTGGCGCTCGACGTCTCGCTCGGCATGCTGCGGCAGGCCCAGGCGATCAGTGTTCCGGTGGAGGCGGTCGGGCCGGAGCGGCCACACCCGTCATCAGCCGCCGGTCCCAGTGCTGCGCCTCCTCTGGTGCAGGCCGATGCGACCCGACTGCCGTTCGCCGACGACTCCTTCGATCTGGCCTTTTCGGCCTACGGGGCGGTGCCGTTCGTGGAGGATCCGGGCGCGATCATGCGCGAGGTGGCCCGGGTGCTACGCAGGGGTGGACGCTGGGTGTTCTCGGTGACCCACCCGATCCGCTGGGCGTTTCCCGACGATCCGGGCGAGGGCGGTCTGACCGTCAATCGTTCGTACTTCGACCGCACCCCCTACCGCGAGCTCGATGAGGCCGGCCGTCTCGTCTACGCCGAACATCACCGAACCGTGGGCGACCGGGTACGCGATCTGGCCGCTGCCGGCTTCCAGCTCGACGACCTGGTGGAGCCGGAGTGGCAGCCGGGCAACGCCAACGTCTGGGGCGGCTGGTCGCCATTGCGCGGAGCGCTCCTTCCCGGGACGGCGGTCTTCGTCAGCCACCTGCCTGGCTAGGGCAATGCCGTCCGGTTAGTCGTCTGATCTGGGTGTCAAGTGAACTGGGTGTCCAGCTCTGGGCGTGGAGTGTCGCGAGGCAGGTTCGGTGGGGGCACAGGTGGGCTAGTTCAGCGACGCGCGGGCAGCCCAGGGGCGGAGAAGCAGAACCGGGCGACAGGTGGACGGAGCCGGGAGATAGAAGCGCCGGCCTATCCGGTTCTTCCGTAATAGGTGGTTTCGACAGTCGCAGGCCAGGAACCTTTTCCTGCGCTATGACGATGCCCCGTCCGGTGGGGCATTGCCATAGCGTTAGAAACCCGACCGTTCACAGCCCTGCAGAAGTCAGACTCGACATATCACCCTCCGGAGTCGCTGGGTGGTGCCGTTCGCGGTGAAGTTGCCGCGGTTGGCACCAGGTTGGGTACCGGAACCGGGGTGGGGGTCGTTGCGTGGTGCCGCTCGCGGTCTATCCGCCGCGGTTGGCATCAGATTGGGCGCCGGAACCCGGGTCGGGCTCGTTGAGTGGTGCCAGCTGCGGTGCATCCCCGCGGTTGACACCAAGCTGAGCCCCGGAACCGGGGTTGGGGTCGTTGCGTGGTGCCGCTCGCGGTATATCCGCCGCAGTTGGCACCTAAGGGCGCGCCCGGTTGTCGGCCGACCTCGCCCCCCGCGCCGCGTGGTCTTTAGTGCGAGATCTGGAGGATGCGTCAGGAAATAACAGCTATGTCCCGCGTCCCAATCTCAGCTGCGGTAGTCGGGTTCGTCAGTGTCGAGGATCTCCATCAGGGCGTTGAGGTGGAGGTCTGCCACTTCGGGATAGTCGCGCCATTGCGACTGCGCCAGCGCTGCCACATCGTCAGGAATGATCGCCAGTTCGCGACCGGTGCTGAGCGCGAGAACCTGCACTTGACAAGCCTTTTCGAAGTAGTAGAGCTCGTCGAAAGCCATCGCGACGCTGTCCGCGATCACCATCACGCCGTGATTGCCCAGCATCAGGACGCTGATGTCGTCGCCAAGCAGCTTGGCCACTCGCTCTCCGTCGCCCTGGTCGAGCGCCATGCCTGCGTAGTCGCGGTCGTAGCCGACCCGGCCGTAGAACCGGCAGGCATTCTGGTCGAGCATCGCGAACTCGTAGTCGGCGAGGCAGGCGAGCGTGGTGGCGAAAGGCATGTGCGTATGCATCACCACCCGGACCCGAGGCACGAGCCGGTGGATCTGCCCATGCAGCACCCAGGCTGTGGGGTCAGCCTCGGGGTAACTGTCTGCGGCCGCCTCGGCGTCGAGCAGAAGCAGCTGACCGGCCCTCATCCGCGAGAAGTGGCTTCCCTTGGGATTGAGCAGAAAGTGCCGGCCGTCAGGACTGACTGCGGCGCTGAAGTGATTGGCAGTCGCCTCGTGGAAGCCGAGTCGGGCAGCCCACCGGAAGGCCGCTGCCAATTGCGGACGGGTCTGCGCTTCCGCGGCGAGCTGATCCTCGTCACCATGCACCAATGCAGTCACGGGGCGAGTCTGACCGGACCGGCGCTCCGGTGGCAAGACCGGAGGAGCCTTCCCGGGCTCACCCGCCGAGCTACGTGCCCACCTCGATGCGTGCGTGAGCGGTGGTGGATTCGGCTCAGTGGGCGGCGTCGTGCCAGGAGCGTCCGACCCCGACGGAGACGTCGAGCGGCACCTTGAGATCTGCGGCAGCACCCATCTCGCGACGCACCAGCGCCTCGACGGCCTCCCGCTCCCCAGGCGCCACTTCGAGCACGAGTTCGTCGTGGACCTGCAGCAACATCCGGGAGGCCAGGTTCTCCTCGCGCAGCGCTCGGTCGACACCGAGCATGGCCACCTTGATGATGTCGGCGGCAGACCCCTGGATCGGAGCGTTCAAGGCCATCCGCTCGGCCATCATCCGACGGTTTCGGTTGTCCGACACCAGGTCTGGCAGGTAACGCCGGCGTCCGAGGATGGTCTCGGTGTACCCGTCCTTGCGGGCCTGGGCGACCACCCCGGTAAGGAAGTCGCGCACTCCGCCGAAGCGTTCGAAGTACTCCTGCATCAGCGCTTGCGCCTCGTCGGTGCCGATCCGCAGCTGCTTGCTCAGCCCGAACGCCGACAACCCGTAGGCGAGCCCGTACGACATCGCCTTGATCTTGGAGCGCATGGCCGACGTGACCTCTTCGGGCGGCACCCCGAACACCCGCGAACCGACGAAGGAATGCAGGTCTTCGCCGGAGTTGAACGCGGTGATGAGGCCCTCGTCGCCCGACAGGTGCGCCATGATCCGCATCTCGATCTGGGAGTAGTCGGCCGCCAGCAGGCACTCGTAGCCGTCGCCCACTACGAATACCGAGCGGATCTGGCGGCCCGCCTCGGTGCGCACCGGGATGTTCTGCAGGTTCGGGTCGGTGGACGACAGCCGCCCGGTGGCGGCGATCGTCTGCTGGTAGGTCGTGTGGATGCGGCCGTCGTCTGCCACCGACTTGATGAGCCCATCGACGGTCTGCCGCAACCGGATGATGTCGCGGTGGATCAGCAGGTGGCGTAGGAACTCGTTGTCGGTCTTGATGAACAGATCGGTGAGGGCCTCGGCATCGGTGGTGTAACCCGTCTTGGTGCGCTTGGTCTTGGGCATGGCGAGCTTGTCGAACAACACGACCTGTAGCTGCTTGGGCGAGCCGAGGTTGATCTGCCGGCCGAACTCGTCGAGCGCGTGCTCGCCCAGGGCCGAGTACGCGTCGGCCTGAGCCTGCGCCACTCCCGAGTCGAAGGTGCCGGCCAACTGCTGCAGCAGGTCGACGTCGGCCGAGATGCCGGTCTCTTCCATCTGCCGCAACACTTCGACCAAGGGCAGTTCGAGCTCACCCAACAGTGCGTCGCCACCGCGCTCGGCCAGCTCGGTGCGCAACACGTCGGTGAGCTCGAGCACTGCAGTGGCCCGTACGGCTGCGGGCTCGGCCGGATCGAGCGCAGGAGCGTCGTCGAGGACGTCTAGCAGGCCTTGGCCGTTGTCGTCGTGGGGGGCCATCTCGGCAGGCTCGACCCGCAGCTCGCGGTGCAAGTGCCGCACCGACAGGTCGGCGAGATCGTACGAACGCTGATCGGGCCGGGAGAGATAGGCGGCCAGTTGGGTGTCACCGGCGAGGCCGGCCACCGGCAGCCCACGACCTCGGAGGGCATGCAACGACGGCTTGGCATCGTGGAAGTAGAGGTGCTGGGCTGGATCGGCCAGCCACTCCCCCAGTGCCTCCTGACCGAGCGGATCGTCGGCCGTGAGGTCGATCCAGGCCGTCGACCCGTCGGACGATGCCACCGCGATGCCGTCGGCCAGGCCGCCGACCCGCAGATCGCCGCTGACCGAAACCCCCACGGGCTGCTGGGCGTGCTCGGCCAGCCAGGGCTCGACGGCCGCGCCGGCCAGCCGCGCGAGGCGCAGATCGAAGCCCTCCTCCGCCTCCGGTTCGGGGGGCGCGATGTACTCGAAGAGCCGCTCGCGCAGGATTCGGAACTCCAGACCGTCGAAGACCTGATGCACCTGCTCGCGATCCCAGCCAACGAGCTTGAGATCGTCGGGGCCGAGCTCCAGCGCCAGGTCGGTGACCAGTGCGTTGAGCCGCCGGTTACGAATTACGTCGGAGAGGTGTTCGCGCAGCGCCTCACCCCGCTTGCCCGTGACCTCGTTGACCCGGGCGATGATGGAGTCGAGATCGCCGAATTTGTGCAGCCACTGCGCAGCCGTGCCCGCACCGACGCCGGGTACCCCCGGCAGGTTGTCGCTCGTCTCGCCCACCAGCGCGGCCAATTCCGGGTACTGCCGGGGCGGCACCTTGTATTTCTCCTGCACGGTCTCGGGCGTCATCCGGCGTAGGTCGGAGACACCCGTAGCCGGCATCAACACGGTGCAGTTCTCGTCGACCAGCTGCAGGCAGTCGCGATCGCCCGAGCAGATCACCACCTCGTAGCCCTCGGCTACCGCCTGTCGGGAGAGCGTCGCGATGATGTCGTCGGCCTCGAAGCCATCGAGTTGCAACCCTGGGATGCGCAGCGCTCCCAGCACCTCTTTGACCAGGTCGACCTGACCGCGGAACTCCTCCCGGGTCTCGCTCCGGTTTGCCTTGTACTCGACGTATTCCTGGGCCCGGAAGGTCTGCCGAGAGACGTCGAAGGCGACACCGGCATGGGTGGGCGCCTCGTCGCGCAGCAGGTTGATGAGCATGGACGTGAACCCGTACACCGCGTTGGTGTATTGCCCGGTGCTCGTGGAGAAGTTCTCGGCCGGGTGCGAGAAGAACGCCCGGTAGGCCATGGAGTGACCGTCGATGAGCAACAGCTTCGGCCGGCCGCTGGCCGCGCTGCCGAGCCTGATGGGCGCCTCGGGAGCCCGGCTGGGACGACCCGACGGCGTCAGCCGCCCTCGCGCCGGCGCGGTCTTGGGGGTGCTCGCTGGGGTGCTGCTAGCTCTGCTGGGGCTCACCCGAAAAGAGTACGGGTCGGCACCGACATCGCTTTGCGCGCGGACCCGGCGAGGCCCCCACGTTGGCTGGGACTCTCGGCGAAGTGCCGGGACGCTCCGCGATCGCCCTCCCCATGAAACCTCGACTCCCGTAACGACGCTGCTGGTTCGAGGCCGTCGGTGGCAGCTTGGGCTGAACGATCTGAAGCGTTCATCAATCGGAAGGACGAGTTGCTCGTTGCCTAAGGTTGGGGCATGAGTAGCCGGTCTGCACCCTTCTCGGCCGCTCAACGCGTACGTCGGCTATTCCGTTGGCTCGACGGCGATGCCGACACCTGGACGATGCTTCGAGACGCCAAGTCTCTTGCGTCGATCGTTGAGGGGTTGGCCGGGCTGCTTGCGTCGGAGCGAGGCGTCTGACGAAACGCGGGCCGAGTTGCCGCCGATCAAATCGCTTGTCGTAGCCGCGGATCTTCCTTAAATTCGCGGGTACTGATCCGGCTCGGCGAGGAATAAATCGTGCCGTTGGCTTTGCCCGGGTGGTGCCCAAGGCGGCGTATTTCACGCGGCTGGCACCCGGCAGGCTGGCCGTTCCGCCTTTGGCCTCGCTGCACCATGCCAAAGGCGGCTTATTCCACGCGGCTGGCACCACCAGACCAACCACACAGACGCACGCGAGTGGTCGGTCAGTTCACCGTCACGAGTGTCGTAGCGCCGAGCCGGTTGGCGTCGTCGTAGTCGGCCACGGTGGCCGAAGAAACCGTCCGGCGGCCGGCGGCATCGAAGCCGAGCGCCCCGGAGGCCCCGACGTAGCGCAGGTCTTTGCCCGACTTGGCCAGGCTGAGACAGGCCTCGGCCGTGGTGCACTTGCTGCCTTTCTCGGCCACGGCGTCGACCTGTTTGGCCAGCACCGGACCCGCGTCGTCCTTGCTCGCCTGGGCGGCCAGGGCAATGAGAACGGTTGCGTCATAGGCCTGTTCGGCACCCGAGAAGTCGGTCAGGGTGGGGTCGACAGCCACTAGCCGCTGCTTCAACTGCTCCGACAGTCCGGTGCCGGGGCGCACCGCCTTGGCACCCTTCAACGCTCCGGCCGCAAGGTCGGTGTGGTCAGTGGCGCCGGCGCCCACGAGGTAGGTGGCGAGGTCCGCCGGTCCGAGGCGCTGGATCGCCAGCTCGGGAACGATCCGCGAGATCTCCTGGCCACCAGCTAGCACGACCGCATCGGGCTTGGCGCCCTTGATCTTGGTGACCTCCACCGTGAAGCCATCCGATGCCGGGCTGTACAGCACCGGGTCGGTCGCCAGCTCGACCTTGTTGCCGGTGTCTTTGGCCAGGTCTGCAGTAAGCGCTTTGGCGACGCTCTTGCCCGGTCCATCGCCGGCGGCCAGCACCGCGAGCGACTTATGGCCGTCTGCCTCGATCACCGATCCCAGCGCGCCGGTCAGCACCGCCGCGTCGGGGGTCATCCGCACGATCATGCCGTCGCTCGACTCCCCCACTGCAGCGGTCGGCTCGAACACCACTGACTTGGCCGCCACCAGGGCAGCGGCCTCCTCGGAGGTCGCCGGCGTGCCGACAACGGCGTCGGCCTTCGCCGTGCTCAGTTGGCTGACGGCGGGGGTTGCGCTGGTGTCGGTGACGTCCACCTGGCTCACTGGGCTGCCATTGACGCCGCCCGCGGCGTTGATCTCACCGACCGCGACCTTGACCGCCGCCCGCTGCGCCGCTCCCGCAGCGCCCTGAGCGCCGCTCAGGGTTGCGATCACCAGCCTGCCGTCACCTTGTGGGGCCACGGAGGCGGTGGCAGTGGCCGAGCGGGAAGAATGGACCGGGTCGTTCTGGGTACAACCAGCCAACGCCAGCACTCCGAGCGTCAACCACGCCCCCAGCGCAGAACCTCGCCTCATGCCAAACCCTTTCGCCAGTGGACGCCGCTCATCTCAGCGCTTCCAGCGTGCCTGCAGGCACCGTGAATGCCGCAAGACTCCGCCCCGAATCTTGGTCTTAGGGCGCGCCAACAAATAACCACTGCGCTTATTTGCCGCCGCGCCCTTCGCTCGACCGCACACGTTTCGTGCGCGGCAAAGCACGGCATCACCCGGGCCAAAGGGCCCCGAGAAATATCTGCCTATTTCCCAGCGCACCCCAACGACGACGACTGACGCCCTTGCAACCTATCCATGTCCGCCTGGGCTGCTGCGCCCGAATCAGCTAAATTGACTGGTTGTTGCGCAGTCGTGACCAAGGTGACGACGACGAAGCTCAGCGCGCGGGCTTGCTCGCCTGGCTCACCACGGCCTGCGCAACCTCACGCATGCTCATCCGACGGTCCATGGCTGTCTTCTGGATCCAGCGGAAGGCCTCGGGCTCGGACAAGCCCATGCTCTGCATGAGCAGGCCCTTGGCGCGCTCTACCTGCTTGCGGGTCTCGAAGCGCTCGGTGATCTCGGCCACCTCGGATTCAAGGGCCAGGATCTCCGCATGCCGCGACAGGGCGATCTCGAGCGATGGCAGCAGGGTCTCCGCCGTGAAGGGCTTGACCACGTACGCCATCGCGCCGGCGTCGCGGGCGCGCTCGACCAGCTCTGTCTGCGAGAAAGCGGTGAGCAGCACGACGGGAGCCAGCCGGGCCGACACGATGCGCTCGGCCGCCGTGATGCCGTCGAGAATGGGCATCTTGATGTCCATCACCACGAGGTCGGGACGCAGCTCTTCCACGAGACGCACGGCGGCCTCGCCGTCACCAGCCTCGCCAACGACGTCGAAGCCCTTCTCACGAAGCATCTCGACGAGGTCGAGCCGGATGATCGCCTCGTCTTCGGCCACGACGATGCGCCGCCGGGGCGGGTTCGCCGTGGTGACCGGGCTGAGGCCGGCCGGCTCTGGCACGGTGTCCTCCGGCGCGGTGTTTCCTGGCGTGGGTTCTGAAGTCACGTCCGCTAGCCTAGTATCGGCTGCTGGAGCGGCTGGCCTTTTACAGCGGTCCAGGGGCCAGAAAGCAATCCAGAACACATAACTTCACAGCAGCACGTACCTGGCCGGGTTGGTGGAATGGCAGACACAGAGCACTCAAAATGCTCCGTCCGAAAGGGCGTGCGGGTTCGAATCCCGCACCCGGCACCACAGCACAAGGCCCCAGTCGTCAAGACTGGGGCCTTGGCCTTTCAGGCAGCTCTCATGATCACTCGGGGATGACTGCGCCATTCGGGCTCTCGAGGTGCTCAACCGAGACCGGTTCGGCGTCGGGCTCCGGCGTCAACGGCTCGGCGGGCTCGAAGTCGTGTTGCGGAGCCTCATGCGGCTCCTTGACGGGGGGCGCGTCCGCCACCGCCTGCTGCGCGGCAGACAGCTCCACCGGGTCGTGATAGGACGGCCACGCATCGTCGAGGGCGTCGCCGATCTGGTGCACCCGCAGGGCGTTGGTGGTGCCCGACATGCCGGGAGGAGAGCCGGCCACGATGACCACCATCGTGCCGCGCTCCAGACGCCCGGCGTCGAGCAGAGTGGAGTCGACCTGGCGGGCCATCTCGTCGGTGTGCTTGACCTGCGGGCCGAGGAACGTCTCGATGCCCCACGTCATCGCAAGCTGCGAGCGCACCCTTGGCTCCGGGGTGAAGGCGAGCACGGGAATTCGCGACCGGATGCGCGACATCCGCCGGGCCGAGTCGCCCGACTGACTGAACGTCACCAGGTAGGGACACCCGATCCGGGTGGCCACCTCGACCGCGGCGGCGGTGATCGCGCCACCGGTGGTCTTGGGAATGGTCCCGAGCGGACGAATCTGCTCGAGCCCCCGCTCTTCGGTGTTCTCGATGATGCGCGCCATGGTGCGCACAGCCTCGAACGGCCACGCCCCCACCGACGTCTCGCCGGAGAGCATGATGGCGTCAGCGCCGTCGAGCACCGCGTTGGCGGCGTCGGAGGCCTCGGCCCGGGTGGGCCGCGGCGCGGTGATCATCGACTCGAGCACCTGGGTGGCCACGATCACCGGCTTGGCGTTGCGCCGGGCAAGTTCGACGGCGCGCTTTTGCACGAGCGGCACCTGCTCCAGCGGCAGTTCGACACCCAGGTCGCCGCGGGCGACCATCACGGCGTCGAAGGCAGCGGTGATCTCTTCGAGATTGTCGACCGCCTGTGGCTTCTCGATCTTGGCGATGACCGGAACCCGGATGCCCTCTTCGTCCATGATCGCGCGCACGTCGTCGACGTCGGCGGCACTACGGACGAACGACAACGCGACCATGTCGACGCCGGTTCGCAAAGCCCAGCGCAGGTCTTCGGTGTCTTTGTCGGACAAGGCCGGCACGTTCACCGCGATCTCGGGCATGTTGAGGCCCTTATTGTTCGAGACCATGCCCGGCACGACCACTTCGGTGACCACGTCGTTGCCTACGATGTCGATCACCTTGACCGCGACCTTGCCGTCGTCGATGAGGATCAACTGGCCCTTGGAGACATCCTTGGCCAAGCCCTTGTAGGTGGTGCCGACTCGAGCGACCGTGCCCTCTACGTCGTCGACGGTGATGATGAAACGCGCACCGCGTTCGAGCATCACCGGGCCGTCGATGAAGGTGGCCAACCGGATCTTGGGACCTTGCAGGTCAGCGAAAATACATACAGCGCGGCCCACTTCGTCGGAGGCTTTGCGGACGTTGTCGTAAGCCACCTTGTGGGCGGCGTACTTACCGTGCGACATGTTCATTCGGGCGACATCCATACCCGATTCAACGAGTTCAACAATCTGCTCGTACGAGGAGACGGCAGGACCCAGAGTGCAGACGATCTTGGCTCGGCGCATGTCCCCAACCCTATGCCGATCCCCCGGCACGTGGTGCACACCACGTACCGGGGGATGGTTTGATTTTTTCGCGTTCTCAGCCGCGGATCAGACCAGCAACTGCCGGGCGGTCGGTGGAATGGGCGAAGGCAGCGACGTGCTGCCCGTGAGATAGGTGTCGACGGCTGCGGCGCAGGCGCGGCCCTCCGCGATCGCCCACACGATGAGCGACTGTCCGCGACCGGCGTCGCCGGCCACGAACACACCCTCACGAGACGACATGTAGCCGTCGTCGCGCACCAGGTTGCCGCGCGGGTCGAGCTCGAGACCAAGCTGCTCCACCAGTCCCGACTGCTGCGGGCCGGTGAAACCCATTGCCAACAGGACGAGTTGGGCGGGCAGCTCACGCTCGGTGCCCGCCACCGGTGTGAACCGGCCCGCGACGAACTCAACCTCGGTGAGCCGCAGCGCGCCCACATTGCCGGTGCCGTCGTCGACCAGCTCGGTGGTGGAGACGGCGTAGACCCGCTCGCCGCCCTCCTCGTGCGCGCTCGTCACGCGGTAGAGCATGGGGTACGTGGGCCAGGGCTGGCCGAGCGCACGATCGTCCCCCGGCTGCGGCATGATCTCGAGCTGGGTCACCGATCGGGCACCCTGCCGGTGCGCGGTGCCCAAGCAGTCGGCGCCGGTGTCGCCGCCGCCGATGATGATGACGTCCTTGCCCTCGGCCGTCACCTGACCCTGCACACCCTGGCCACGGGCCACTCGGTTGGCCGGGGGCAGGTATTCCATCGCCTGCAGCACCCCGCCCAGCGGGCGGCCTGGAACCGGCAGATCACGCGGCAGTGTGGCGCCGATGGCCAGCACCACGGCGTCGTACCGGCCGATCAACTGGTCGCCGGTCAATGAGCCCGGCGTGCTGCCACCGATGTCGGCACTCGGCCGGAAGCGGGTGCCCTCGGCGGTCATCTGCGCGAGCCGCCGATCGAGAACGTCCTTCTCCATCTTGAACTCGGGGATGCCGTAGCGCATCAGCCCGCCGATCTGGTCGGCCCGTTCGTAGACCGCGACGGTGTGCCCGGCCCGGGTGAGCTGCTGGGCCGCGGCAAGTCCTGCCGGGCCCGAACCGACGACCGCAACGGTCTGGCCCGTCAGCCGGTCCGGCGGCTCGGGTCGCACGTCGCCCGCAGCGAAGGCCTTCTCGATGATCGAGACCTCGACCTGCTTGATCGTGACAGCAGGCTGGTTGATGCCGAGCACGCACGCCGCCTCGCACGGCGCCGGGCACAGCCGGCCCGTGAACTCCGGGAAGTTGTTGGTGGCGTGCAGCCGCTCGATCGCCTCGTGCCAGTCACCGCGCCAGGTGAGGTCGTTCCACTCCGGAATCAGGTTACCGAGCGGACAACCATTGTGGCAGAACGGAATTCCACAGTCCATGCAGCGACCGGCCTGACGGGTGAGCTGGTCGGGATCCTGCGGCTCGTAGACCTCGTGCCAGTCTTTGATCCGCACCGGAACAGGGCGCCGGGTGGGCAGCTCGCGATCGCGGTTCTTGAGGAAGCCTCGGGGGTCAGCCATGGGTCTCTCCCGGCTCGGATTCGGTCTGGGGGTGGTGGTCGGCGGTGGTGGAGCGCGGGTCAGCCATTGATGCCGGCCATGATCCGAGACCACACCACGTCGCTGGCAGGGTCGAGCCCCTCGTCTTCGGCGGCGGCGAGCACAGCCCTGACCGTGGCGTACTCACGTGGCATGAGCTTGCTGAACCGGGCTCTCGCTGAGTCGAAGTCGTCGAGCAGCGCTGCGGCAACGGTGCTGCCGGTGTGGTCGCGGTGCCGGGTGAGCAGTTCGATCAGCACCTCGGCGTCCGCGTCGTCGACCGCTACCGGAGCGAGGTCGCCCGACTTCACCGCCTGCGGGTTGAGCAGCGACTCGTCGAGATCGAGCACGTAGGCCACCCCGCCGCTCATGCCGGCACCGAAGTTGCGCCCGGTCTTGCCGAGCACCACCACGACGCCGCCGGTCATGTATTCGCAACCGTGGTCGCCCACGCCCTCCACGACCGCCCGCGCGCCGGAGTTCCGGACGCAGAATCGCTCTCCCACAATGCCTCTCAGGTACAGCTCGCCCGAGGTGGCGCCATAGCCGATGACGTTGCCGGCGATGATGTTGGCCTCCGGTGCGAACGGGGCCGCAGCGTCGGGGGCAACCGCGATCGTGCCGCCGCACAGACCCTTGCCCACGTAGTCGTTTGCGTCGCCGATCAGGCGCAGCGTGATGCCGCGCGGCACGAACGCCCCGAACGACTGCCCGGCCGAACCGGTCATCGTGAGGTCGATGGTGCCTTCGGGCAACCCCTCGGCGCCGTACCGCTTGGTCACCTCGTGCCCGAGCATCGTCCCGACCGTGCGGTTGACGTTACGCACCGCGATCTGGCCGCGCACCGGCTCGGCATTGTCGAGCGCGTCGGCGCACATGGTGATGAGGTTGTGGTCGAGCGCCTTGGCCAGGCCGTGGTCCTGGCCCACCTTCTGGCTGCGCGCTGCCCCCTCGGGCAGGTCGACCTCGTGGAAGATCGGCGTCAGGTCGAGCCCGTCGGCCTTCCAGTGCTCGATCGCGGTGTTGGCGTCGATCCGCTCCACGTGCCCGACGGCCTCTTCGAGCGTGCGGAAGCCGAGCGAGGCGAGCAGTTCGCGCACCTCTTCGGCGATGAACTCGAAGAAGTTCACCACGAACTCCGGCTTGCCGGAGAACCGCGCGCGCAACTCGGGGTTCTGGGTGGCGACTCCTACAGGGCAGGTGTCGAGGTGGCAGACCCGCATCATGACGCAGCCCGACACCACCAGCGGCGCGGTGGCGAAGCCGAACTCCTCGGCGCCCAGCAGGGCGGCGATCACCACGTCGCGGCCGGTCTTGAGCTGGCCGTCGGTCTGCACGACGATGCGGTCGCGCAGGCCGTTGAGCAGCAGCGTCTGCTGGGTCTCGGCCAGGCCGATCTCCCAGGGCGCGCCGGCGTGCTTGAGCGAGGTGAGCGGGCTGGCGCCCGTGCCGCCGTCGTGGCCCGAGATGAGCACCACGTCCGCGTGCGCCTTGGACACGCCCGCGGCGACCGTGCCGACCCCAACCTCCGAGACGAGCTTGACGTGCACCCGCGCTTGCGGGTTGGCGTTCTTCAGGTCATGGATGAGCTGGGCGATGTCTTCGATCGAGTAGATGTCGTGGTGCGGAGGGGGCGAGATCAGCCCCACGCCCGGAGTGGAGTGCCGGGTGGCGGCGATCCACGGGTACACCTTGGTGCCGGGCAGCTGGCCGCCCTCACCGGGCTTCGCGCCTTGGGCCATCTTGATCTGCAGGTCGTCGGAGTGCGTGAGGTACATGCTCGTCACCCCGAAGCGGCCGGAGGCGACCTGCTTGATCGCGCTGCGCCGGGTGGGGTCGAGCAGCCGCTCGACGTCTTCGCCGCCCTCGCCCGTGTTCGACTTGGCGCCGATGGAGTTCATGGCGATCGCCAGGTTCTGGTGCGCCTCCATGGAGATGGAGCCGTACGACATCGCCCCGGTGGAGAACCGCTTGACGATCTCGCTGACGGGCTCCACCTCCTCCAGCGGGATGGCCGTGGCCTCGTCGGTGCGCAGCTCGAACAGTCCGCGCAGCGTCATCAGCCGTCGGGCCTGCTCGTCGACGCGCTTGGTGTACTGCTTGAACAGGTCGTAGCGCCCGGTGCGGGTGGAGTGCTGCAGCCGGAAGACCGTCTCGGGGTCGAACAGGTGCGGCTCGCCCTCGCGGCGCCACTGGTACTCCCCGCCGATCACGAGCTCGCGGTGGCTGGGGCGGACGCCGTTGGGCGGGTACGCGAACGCGTGCCGGGCGGCGACCTCGTCGGCAATCACGTCGAGGCCCACGCCGCCGAGCTGGCTCGTGGTGCCGGTGAAGTACCGGTCGATGAGGTCGTGGCTGAGCCCGATGGCCTCGAAGACCTGGGCGCCGGCGTACGAGGCGACCGTCGAGATGCCCATCTTCGACATCACCTTGAGCACGCCCTTGCCGAGGGCGTAGATGAGGTTGCGCACCGCCTTCTCGGGCTCGATCGTGATGCGGCCCCGCTGGCAGAGCTGTTCCACCGACTCCATGGCCAGGTAGGGGTTCACGGCGGCCGCGCCGAAGCCGATGAGCAGCGCCACGTGGTGCACCTCGCGCACGTCGCCGGCCTCGACGAACAGCCCGGCCCGGGTCCGGGTCTTCTCCCGGATCAGGTGGTGGTGCACGGCGGAGGTGAGCAGCAACGACGGAATGGGCGCGTGGTCGGCGTCGGAGTCGCGGTCGGAGAGCACGATGAAGCGCACTCCCTCGTCGATCGCCGCGCTGACCTCGGCGAAGATCTCCTCCAGTCGGGCCGCCAGCGCCGGGCCACCGCCCTTGACCGGGTACAACCCCTTGACCCGCAGGGTGCGGAAGCCGGGCAGGGTGCCGTCGGCGTTGATCCGGACGATCTTGGCGAGCTCGTCGTTGTCGATCACCGGGAAGTCGAGCTCGACCTGGCGCGCGTGAGCAGGGTTGGCGTCGAGCAGGTTGCCCAGCGGACCCGCGTTCGAGGTGAGCGCGGTGACGAGTTCCTCGCGGATTGCGTCGAGCGGCGGGTTCGTGACCTGGGCGAAGAGCTGGGTGAAGTAGTCGAAGATCATCCTCGGGCGCGCCGACAGCACCGCGATGGGTGAGTCCGTGCCCATCGAGCCGATCGGCTCGGCGGCGTTCTGCCCCATGGGCGTGACCAGGAGTCGAAGCTCCTCCTCGGTGTAGCCGAAGGTCTGCTGGCGACGGGTCACCGACTTGGCCGTGTGCATGATGTGCTCACGCTCGGGCAGGTCGGCCAGGTTGATGACGCCGGCGTGCAGCCACTCGTCGTAAGGGTGCTCTGCGGCGAGCTCGGCCTTGATCTCGTCGTCGTCCACCAAGCGGCCCGCGATAGTGTCGACGAGGAACATCCGGCCCGGCTGGAGCCGGCCCTTGCGCACGATCGTCGCGGGGTCGAGGTCGTCGAGCACCCCGGCCTCGCTCGCCAGCACCACGAGGCCGTCGTCGCAGACCCAGAACCGGGAGGGACGCAGGCCGTTGCGGTCGAGCACCGCGCCGATCAACGAGCCGTCGGTGAACACCAGGTCGGCGGGGCCGTCCCACGGCTCCATGATCATCGAGTGGAACCGGTAGAACGCCCTGCGCTGGGGGTCCATCGTGAGGTTGTTCTCCCACGCCTCCGGGATCATCATGAGCACGGCGTGCGGCAGGGAACGACCCGCCAGGTGCAACAGCTCGAGCACCTCGTCGAAGGAGGCCGAGTCGGAACCGTCGGGGCTGACGATCGGGAAGATCCGGTTGAGGTCGCCCGGTAGCTGGTCGCTGGTGAGCTGTGACTCGCGCGCCCGCATCCAGTTGCGGTTGCCCTTGAGGGTGTTGAACTCACCGTTGTGCGCGAGCAGCCGGTAGGGATGCGCGAGCGGCCACGACGGGAACGTGTTGGTGGAGAACCGGGAGTGCACGACGGCCAGCGTGGTGGTGTAGCGCCGGTCGGACAGGTCGGGGAAGAACTGCTCGAGCTGCTCGGTGGTGAGCATGCCCTTGTAGGTGATGGTGCGGCTCGACAGCGACACCGCGTAGACCCCGGTGGCGTGCTCGAAGCGCTTGCGGGCGCAGTAGACGTGCCGGTCGAGCTCGAGACCCTGCAGCCCCGGCTTGCTCACGAAGAGCTGGCGGAAGCTCGGCATCGCGCCGGCCGCGATGGAGCCGACGAGGTCGGCCGTGGTGGGCACCTCGCGCCAGCCGTGCACGGTGAGGCCCTCGTCGAGGCAGATCTCCTCGATCGTGGCGGCGGCCTCGGCGGCGGCCTCGTCGTCGAAGGGCAGGAAGATGATGCCTGCGGCGTAGTGCCCCTGTTCGGGCAGGTCGAAGTCGACCTCGGCGCGCAGCAGCTCGTCGGGGATCTGGGTGAGGATGCCCGCGCCGTCGCCGGAGTTGACCTCGGCGCCCACCGCGCCGCGGTGGTCGAGGTTGCGCAGAACCGTCAGGGCCTTCTCGACGATGTCGTGGCCGGGGGTGCCGCGCAGCGTGGCGACAAAGCCGACGCCGCAGGCGTCGTGCTCGTAGGCGCCGTTGTAGAGCCCCTGCGGGGCAGGGGCGGCGGAGAAGCTCGCGAAGGGCGAACGCATGGGTCACCGTCCAGGTCCTGGACGCCGGCCTGAGCCGGCGGCACGCATGTGACGGACCCGGTGTCGGGCCCGTCGAGGGTGGGCACCCACCGCCGATCCGCCGAGGCGGGATCGGGGCGCGGGTGGAGCGCAGGGGACGACCTCGGCTCCTGGCTGGTGCGAATCTACACGACTCGCGCGCAGTTCCCTTTCGCCGACGAGAGTCCGCGTTATGAGATTTCCGGTCTTGCAATGTGGGATTAGTTGTGAGGGAGCCGGTGTCCGCAAAATTTCCACTCAATGCCGCTGCCGCAGTGCGCTTGACCCGCTCATCGCCGCCTCGGCCGCTTTGGTGAGACCAGGGATGAGATCACCGTCTCATCGAGAGCCTCCCATCCTGCTCGGCTGTGCCGCAGGTGTAAAGGATGAGCGTCGAGGGCGGCTGGTCAGTCCGGGCCGGCCGGGCGCTGCCACCAGGGCTGCTGGGGATCGTCCAGGGCATCGATCTCGGCATCCACCCGGCGGGCCTCACGGGCGTCGGCCCTGATCCACTCGATCACCACGATGAGGATCATCGGCAGGCCCACCGCCTCGGTGGTGGCCAACAGGGCTCCCCCGGCCAGGTGCAACTGGCCCAGCGTGAACCCGGGCACCCAGGGATGGGTGGCGGTCATCAGCACGATCCCGGGGACCGCGTCGAGCAGGCCGTCCGCGAAGGCAAGCAGCGCGCGAACTCCCGGTGTGCACCAGGCCGGAACGAGGTCGGCGGTGAGCAGCGGCAGCGCCACCAGCACGCCCACCGCCAGCAGCCCGGTCATGAGCGCCGCGCGGGCACCACCTGACCGCAGCGCCTGTCCGTACCAGCCGGCGGTGAACGTGGCGGTCGTGACCGCCAGGCAGATCACCCCACCCAGTAGGGGGAAGAGCAGCACTCGCACGATCCGCAGGGCAGGCCCGCGCAGAGCCAGGGAGGCCAACCCCATCGGCAGGCCCAGTGCCAAGAGCGCCGGGATGACCGCTGTGAGCAGCCCGACGGCCACCCCGCCCAACCACAGGCTGGACGTGCGCTGCGCCGCCGGGGCCCCGTTGAGCGTCCAGACCAGCACAGCGCAGCCGAGCAGGTACACCGTCACCCGCCAGGCCGGCCAAGCCAGGCCATGCCGGCGCGCCGCCCAGCGGGCGCCCGCCAGCGCCAGGACGAGCACGACCGGCAGCACCACCCCCACCAGGTCGGGCGACCAGGCGGTGAGCAGGCTCACGCGCGGGCAGGCAGATCAGGCGTCGCGCGTTCGCTGGCCAGGATCTCCAACGCCTTGTCGGTGTACACCCGGTAGCCGACGTCGGGCACGTAGCCGTGGATCTCGGGGGTGTCGAGCGCCCGCATGAACGCCAGGATCTCCTTGCTGAACACCTGACCCGGCACGAGCACCGGAAACCCGGGCGGGTACGGGGTGACGAAGGTGGCCGAGACCACCGGCACGCCGTCCTCCACCTTTGCCTCCACCTCCTCCTGCAACAGGTACTCGCAGCGTTGATCGGCGTAGGAGAGGTAGAAGGCGGAACGTACGTCGCCCTCAGGGGTGGGGGGCGCCCCGGACGACAGGAACGACGGGTGGAACCCGCTGAAGTCGGGCAGCGGTGCCGACGGATTGGTCTGCCGGGCCACCGCACGGGCGAAGGCCGCCTCGGCCGCCGGGCCCATCTCCGAGACCCGGTCGTCGAGGTCGCGGGCGAGCGCCACCAGCACCTCCACGAGGTAGGCGACAGAGCTGCGGGTGGTGCCGATGTTCGTCATGAACAGCACGGTGTTGCGCGAGGTCTTGTTGATCTGGATGCCGAACTTGTCCATCAGCTGCTCGCGCTTGAAGGTCGCGCCGTCGATGCCGGTGGCACCGATGTACAGGGTGACCCGTGACGGGTCGAGCACGAACTCGTCCTGCTCCCAGGCCGTGGTCATGTTCTTGAGCCCGCTGCGCAACGGCTGGCCGATGTGGGACGGCCGGTATTCGTCCGGGATCAGGTCTGCCGTCGTCAGGCAGCGCATGTACTTCGACAGCAACGGATGGTTGTCGATCGCGTCGCGCAGGCGCATTGCGAGCTCGAGCTGACGCTGCACCAGCTCGAAGCCTTCCAGGGACGCCTGCCGACGCCCGAGGTCGAGCGAGGCCAGCACCTGATAGTTCGGCGAAGTGGAGGTGTGCGCCATGTATGCCTCGTGGAAGGCCTCCGAGGTCTTGTGCGCGAAGTCCTGATCCCACACGTGGATCATCGAGCCCTGCCGCAGCGAGGTGAGCGTCTTGTGTGTCGACTGGGTCGAATAGACCCGAACCCGGGTGCGCACGGGGTCGGGCAGCAGCCGGCGGTCGAGCAGTGCCTCGTCCGACTGATCGGCGTCGGAGCCGTGCTCGGCCAGGTAGGCCGCGTACTCGGCCCGGTACTCCGGCGTGCGTAGCCGGGTGGCCAGCGAGCGCGCCGAGCGCATCCCCGTGCGCGGGCGATAGACGGGGTGGAACCGGGCGAACGCGAACCAGGCCTCATCCCAGAGGAAGACGAGGTCGGGCTTGATCGCCAGGCACTCTTCCATCACGCGCGTGACGTCGTAGACGATGCCGTCGAACGTGCAGTTGGTGAGCATCAGCATTCTGACCCGGTCGAGCTTGCCCGCCGCCTTCAACGCGAGCAGCTTGGTCTTGATCTCGCGGATCGGCACTGCCCCGTACATCGCGTATTCGTTGAGCGGATACGCGTCGAGATAGTTCACGTGGGCACCGGCGAGCATCAGGCCGTAGTGGTGCGACTGATGGCAGTTGCGGTCGACCAGCACGATGTCGCCGGGGGCCACCACGGCCTGGGCCACGATCTTGTTGGCGGTGGAGGTGCCGTTGGTCACGAAGTACGTCTGCCGCGCGCCGAAGGCCTCGGCCGCCAGCTTCTGGGCCTCCCGCAGCGGACCGGTGGGTTCGAGGAGCGAATCTAGGCCGCCGCCGGTCGCCGAGGTCTCGGCCAGGAAGATGTCGAGGCCGTAGAAGCCGACCATGTCCTTGATCCAGTGCGAGTTGACGATCGACTTGCCCTGCGAGATCGGCAGCGCGTGGAACACCCCGGTGGGGCGCTGGCTGTAGGTCCGCAAGGCGTCGAAGAACGGCGTGCGGTAACGCGCCCCCACCCCGGCGAGCAGCGACAGGTGCAGTTCGAGCAGGCCCTCCCGGGCATGGAACACCCGGCGGAAGTGATGGCTGACCCGCCCGGCCATCTCCTCCACGCCGATGTCGGCCATCAGGTAGAGATCGATCTCGGGACGCAGCTGCGCCATCCGGCGGGCCAGCACCTGGGCCCTGTCCTCCGGTGACAGGTCCGCCAGGTCGTCGGCGATGGTCGGATCGGTGAAGTCGCCCAGCGAGCTCAGATCGAGCGAGCAGTCGTGACCGAATCGCCGCCGGATCACGCAGGCCTGGATCCCCGCGTTCAACCGGGCCGCCATCAGGGCCTCCACCCCGCTGTCGACGATGACCACCTCGTAGACGAACGGGTCGTCGGGCCGGCGCCAGCGCCGCAGCTCCTCGCGGAACTCCTCCTGCTGGGCCGTGGTCATGCGTTCGACGACGAGCACTTCGAAGTACGGCTTGACGTCGTGCCGCGGCGCCGCCGCCTTGACCGCCTCGGTGAGCGTGGCGTCGTCGTCCCCGTCGAACGAGATGGGTTCGATGCCCGTGCGATAGGTCTCGTTGACGAGCGCATGGTTGATGCGCGCCACCAGCCGGGCGAGCTTTCCGTGGTGACCGGAATCGAGGGCCTCGCGCACCTGCCGCACGACCTCGCCACCCGGGTAGGCCCAGAAGCGCTCGATCGTGGCGAGCTCGTCGAGCTCGGCCGCGACCTGTCGGATGAGTTGGGCGCTGCGTTCGCCGTCGTCACTGCCGCGCTGACGCGCCAGGCGCGCCGTGGCCTCCTCCAGTCTCGACCAGGCGTCAGCCCGGAACTGCCACCAGCTGGTGTAGGCCTGTGCGTGCGGAGTCGTCGTCATTGCGCGTCCTGTCTTTCTCCGACCGTGCTGTGGGTGACCGAGTCGTCATCGACCGTGTCCTCGTCCGAACAGCTGGCCCAGGGCGGCCGAACAACACCCGACCGGGGCTGGCTGCGGAATCCTCGATCAGGTTAGGCCCGTTACCTGACCGTTAGCGCGAATCGCAAACAGACGATTCGCGCTCAACAGGTGAATATTCTGCGGAGAGACTCTCAGGTATACGCGCGGGTTGCGGAAGTGCTCCTGTCCGCTGGCGTGGCGATCCTGCCGCGCCGGGCGGGTCAGTCGGCCGGACCCGATCCGAGGGTGACGGTGGCCTGCTGCGTCGCTCCGGAGCCGTCGATCCAGGTGAGCGAGACCCGCTCACCAGGCCGGTGCGCCGCGATCGCCGCCGAGAGCTGCTCGGACGAGGTCACCGAGGTGCCCGCCACCGATGTGATCTGGTCTCCGGCCACCAGGCCCGCCTGCTCGGCCGCTGAGCCGCTCACGGTGCCGGCGATGGTGGTGTCGGTGCCGGTCTGGCTCAGTTGGATTCCCAGGAAGGCGGGCAGGCCCTGATGGACGGTCGCGTTGTCGGCGCCGGAGTCGATCTCGTTCGCCACTGCAAGTGCGTGCGCGATCGGGATGGCGTAGCCGGCGACGGTGGCACCGTTGCCGCCGGTCTCGGCCGCGGTGTCGATGCCGATGACACCTCCGCTGCCGTCGTAGAGCGGTCCCCCGCTGTCGCCGGACAGGATGGCGGCGTCGGTCTCGATGAGGCCGGTCAGCTGCTCGGGGTTGGCTCCGCCCTCGTCGGTCGCGGTGATGGACTGCCCGATGGCCGTGACGGTGCCCGAGGCCGCCGCAGTACCGGGCGCGTTCTCCGCGTTGCCCACGCCGACAACCGAATCACCCACTCCGACCGAGGCGCTGGGAGCGAACTTCGCCGTCGTGAGACCGGACGCGTTCTGCACTTGGAGCACGGCGATGTCATTGCTCGGGCTCGTGCCGACCACCTTCGCAGAGTACGTCTTGTTCGTGCTGAGGACGGTCACCTTGATGGACGTGGCGCCGTCGATCACGTGGTTGTTCGTGAGGATGCGGCCGCTCGACGTGAGCACCATGCCCGTTCCGGCGGCCTCGCCCTGCCCGTAATCGACCTCGGAGACAATGTTGACGACGCCGGCGATCTGGGTGGCCGTGGCATCGGCATTGGCCGTCTGGGTGGCAGTGCCCGAGCTGCCCGAACCGTAGCCATCACGTGGCGCACTGCCCGAACCATCGCCGGTCCAACCGCCCCCGAACGAACCGCTGCCCCCCGAGCTGGACCCTGGCTGCTCGCTGCCGCCTGCGCTCCCGGACCCGTACCCGTACCCGTACCCGGAGTGGAACTCTCCCCAGAACCGGCGGCCGGGGCCGGTGTACGACCAGGCCGGTGTCGACGAGGCTCCGTTCGAGGTCGGCGACGACGCCGAGGTTCCGGCCGCTTCGGCTGTGATGGCGCTATGGCTGCCTACTTCGGCGGTGGCGACGCTCCCCGCGGCCAGGAGGGCAGCAAGGCCGACGCCAACGCCGACGATGGTGCGGCGACGGAATGATCGAGCTGATGACATCGACATGGCACAGACCCTTCGTGCAGGTGCCGTTGGTGGCAATGTCAAGTGCACCTCTGCCGGCTGAACACCGGGTGGACGCTTCCTGAGAACTGACTCGGAGGTGACCAGATGATCTATTCCATGGGGTCGGGTGTCTGTGGTGTGTTGATCTGGGGTGGCAGGGTTGGTCCGCTTTGGGTGGGCGAGGGGTGGCGTTGTTCGGGGGGTGTCACCAGGTTGGGGAGGGGTGGGTGGAGGACGTGACGGGTGGACGCGGGATCGTGCTGTAGTGCCGGTCGTTGGCTCGCGGTCGGGTCGGATCTGGGATATCGACCTGGGCCTGTCGTGGGGAGATCGGCCGTGCCGATGCGTCGTGGCGGTGAGGGCGGTTGCGGGGTGGTCGATCGCTGTTCCCGGCGCTGGGATGTCCGGATCTGACCCAGGGGGTCGACCAAGGAATGGTGGGGTGTGGGTGGTGCCAACCGCGTGACGAAAGCCGCGTCCGACACCATCGAGCACGACCACACGCGAGACGACCTACCAGCGGAGTGCCAAACGCGTCGAATACACCGCCTTTGGCACTCCCGAGCGAGCCGATCAGGCCGGGGCAGGGTGTGGGTGGTGCCAACCGCGTGAAGAAGTCCGCGTCCGGCACCATCGAGCACGGCCACGGCCGGGGCGGCTTGGTTGTCGGGTGTCAGACGCGTGGAATAGACCGCGTTTGGCAGTGTCGAGGGGGCCGATCAGGCCGTGGCGGGTGTGGGTGGTGCCAACCGCGTGAAGAAATCCGCGTCCGACACCATCGGGCACGACCACACGCAGGACAACCTGCCAGCGGGGTGCCAGACGCGTCGAATACACCGCCTTTGGCACCGCCGAGAGGGCCGGTCAGGCCAGGGCAGGGTGTGGGTGGTGCCACCCGCGTGACGAAAGCCGCGTCCGGCACCATCGAGCACGACCACGGCCGGGAGGGCTTGGTTGCCGGGTGCCAGACGCGTCGAATACACCGCCTTTGGCACTGCCGAGGGAGCCGGTCAGGCCAGGGCAGGGTGTGGGTGGTGCCAACCGCGTGACGAAAGCCGCGTCCGACACCATCAACCGCGACCACGGCCGGGACGACCTGCCAGCGGGGTGCCAAACGCGTCGAATACGCCGCGTTCGGCACGAAGGAGGGGGGCCAACCCGGCAGCGGCGGACTCCTCCGGTGCCAACCGCGTTGAATAGATCATCGAGGCGTCTTGGGGTGCTCGGGCCTGCTCCTACCGGTGGCCGACCTCACCTGGCGAGCCGTGCGCTATCCGGCAGCCTGGGCGCGCTCCTCGACGTACACACCGGCCTCGCGCTCCGGGTGCCGGCGCCGACTTCGGATGAACATGACCAGCGCGAAGACGAAGAGGATGGAGCTCGTCCAGACGTTGAGCCGCAGGCCGAGGAAATGGTTGGCGTCGTCGATGCGCACCATCTCGATCCAGGTGCGGCCCAGGGTGTAGATCGCCACATAGCCCCAGAAGACCTGGCCGTTGCCCAACCGGTATCGCCGGTCGAGCCAGATCAGGACGAGTGCACCGAGCACGTTCCAGACCAGCTCATAGAGGAAGGTGGGATGGAACGTGGCGTACTGCGCGTACCCCTCCGGGCGATGCGCCAGATCGATCTGGAGTCCCCACGGCAGCGTGGTGGGTGCGCCGAAGAGCTCCTGGTTGAACCAGTTGCCGAGCCGTCCGATGGCCTGTGCCAACAGCACCGCGGGCGCGATCGCGTCCGCCCAGGACGACAGCCGAAAACCGTTGCGACGACAGCCGATCCACGCACCGACCGCCCCCAGCGCAACGGCCCCCCAGATACCCAGACCGCCCTGCCAGATGTAGAGGGCGCGGATCGGGTCTCCGCCTGGGCCGAAATAGGCCTGCGGCGAGGAGATCACGTGATACAGCCGGGCCCCCACCACGCCGAACGGCACCGCCCACATGGCGACGTCGGCGATGCCGCCTTCGCGGCCGCCGCGGGCCTGCCAGCGCCGCTCTCCCACGATGATCGCCACGACTATGCCGGCCAGGATGCACAGGGCATACGCGCGGATCGGCAGCGGGCCCAGATACCAGACCCCCTGCGGCGGGCTCGGCAGGTAGGCCAGCACGGGTGTCAACAGCAGCGCGGGATGCAGCAGGCTTGCGACGGTGGGGCCGAACGGCATCACCGACCGGCCTGCACGCCGGCCACCAGAGCCTGAGTGGTCTGACTGAGCCGGACCAGCCGCTCGGTGCCGCTCGCCTCCGCGCACCCCTGCGCCAACGCGCGGACGAGAGCCGAGCCGACGATCACCCCATCCGCGTAGCCGGCCACCTCGCGCGCCTGGTCGGGCGTCGAGACTCCGAGCCCGACGCAGACGCGGTGCTCGCCACCATGGAGCTGCGCCGCCTCGCGGGCCCGCGCCACGAGCGAGCGGGCGGACGCGTCCACGCTGGCCCGCTCCCCCGTCACCCCCATGAGCGACGCCGCGTAGACGAAGCCCCGGCAGCTGCCGACCGTCATGGCCATCCGCTCCGGCGTCGTGGACGGCGCCACCAGGAACACCTTGTCGAGGTCGTGAGCGTCCGCCGCGGCGATCCATTCCTGCCCGTAGTCGGGCGTGATGTCAGGTGTGATCAGCCCTGCGCCTCCCGCCGCGGCCAGGTCGGCCGCGAACCGCTCGGGGCCATAACGCAGCACCGGGTTCCAGTAGGTCATCACGAGCACGGCCACGTGGGGCGCGTGGCTGACGACCCGCTCCACGGTGGCCAGTACGTCACGTGTGCGCACGCCGTTGGCCAGGGCCGTGGCGGTGGCCTGCTGAATGACCGTGCCGTCGAGCGACGGGTCGGAGTAGGGCAGCCCGAGCTCGATGATGTCGGCGCCGGCGTCGGCGACCGCCTTGGCGGCCTCCACTGCGGTGTCCACGTCGGGAAAGCCGGCCGGCAGGTAGCCGATGAAGGCCGAGCGCGCCTGGGCCGCCGTCTTGTCGAGCACGGGGGCGGTCGAGGTCACTGTCCGTCCTTTGCGGTGTCGGGTCGGCTGGTAGCCCCGGCGCCGGTCGGCGGCGCCGGGTCGGGCAACGGATGCGCGGCCGAGTCGTCGTCGAAGAGCCCGAACCAGTGCCCGGCGGTGTCGACGTCCTTGTCGCCCCGACCCGAGAGGTTCACCAGGATCAGCCCGTCGGGGCCGAGTCGGCGTCCCTCGCGCATGGCGCCGGCCAACGCGTGGGCACTCTCGATGGCCGGGATGATGCCTTCGGTGCGGGCCAGCAGGGCCAGTGCGTCCATACAGTCGACATCGGTGACGCCCTCATACCGGGCGCGGCCGGTGGCGTGCAGCCAGGCGTGCTCCGGGCCTACGCCGGGGTAGTCGAGCCCGGCCGAGATCGAATGCGATTCGATGGTCTGGCCGTCGTCGTCCTGCAGCATGAACGTGCGCGAGCCATGCAGCACGCCGGGCTCACCACCGGAGATCGAGCAGGCGTGCCGTCCCGATTCGACGCCCTCGCCGGCCGCCTCGAGGCCGAGCAGCTGTACGTCGGCGTCGTCGTAGAACGCGTGGAAGATGCCGATGGCGTTGGACCCGCCGCCGATGCACGCGCACACGAGGTCGGGCAGGCGTCCGGTCAGATCGAGCACCTGCTGGCGCGCCTCGACGCCGATGATGCGCTGGAAGTTGCGCACCATGGCCGGGAACGGGTGCGGGCCCGCGGCCGTGCCGAACACGTAGAAGGTGTCGTCGACGTGGGCTACCCAGTCGCGGAAGGCCTCGTTGATGGCGTCCTTGAGAGTGCGCGAGCCGGCCGTCACCGGCACCACGGTGGTGCCGAGCAGCCGCATCCGCGCCACGTTGAGGGCCTGGCGGCGGGTGTCCTCCTCGCCCATGTAGACGACGCACGACATGCCGAACAACGCCGCCGCGGTGGCTGTGGCCACGCCGTGCTGCCCCGCCCCGGTCTCGGCGATGAGCCGGGTCTTGCCCATCCGCCGGGCCAGCAGAGCCTGGCCCAGCACATTGTTGATCTTGTGAGAACCGGTGTGATTCAAGTCTTCTCGCTTGAGAATGACCCGTGCTCCGCCACAGTGGGCGGCAAAGCGCGGCACCTCGGTGATGATCGACGGCCGTCCGGCATAGGTCAGGTTGAGCCGGGTGAGCTCGGCGAGGAACTCCGGGTCGACGGCTGCCTTGTCATAGGAGTCGGCCACCTCGTCGACCACCGCCACCAGCGCTTCGGGCAGGTAGCGTCCACCGAAGTCGCCGAACCAGGGCCCCGGCATGCCCGGTTGCAGGCCGGGATTCGCCTGTGTGCTCATCGGGCGCTGCCCTGTCCGGCCGGGTGCAGGCCGGCGCTGACGAGGTCGGCCACCGCGGCGCGTGGGTCTCCCCCGGTGACCAGAGCCTCGCCCACGAGCACGGCGTCGGCACCCTGGCGAGCCAGCTCGAACACGTCGCGTGGGCCGCGCACGCCCGACTCGGCGATCCGCACCACACCGTCCGGGATCAGCGGGGCCAAGGCCGCGAACGTGCCGCGGTCTACCTCGAGCGTCTTGAGGTTGCGGTTGTTGACGCCGACCACTCTGGCGCCGGCATCAAGGGCTCGAGCCACCTCGTCGGCGTCATGCACCTCTACCAGGGCGGTCATGCCCAGTGAGTGCACGCGCTCCACCAGCGCCGTCAGGGCGTTCTGCTCCAGTGCGGCGACGATCAGCAAGACCAGATCGGCACCGTGCGCCCGCGCCTCCCACACCTGGTAGGGCGTGACGACGAAGTCCTTGCGCAACACGGGGATGTCTATGGCTGCCCGCACCGCGTCCAGATCGGCCAGGCTGCCGCCGAAGCGGCGCTCCTCGGTGAGAACAGAGACCACGCTGGCACCGCCGGCCTCGTACTGAGCTGCCATCCAGGCGGGATCGGCGATGGGAGCCAAGGCGCCCTTGCTCGGACTCGATCGCTTGACCTCCGCGATCACCCGCACCGCAGGTTGATCCTTGTCCTTGGCCAGCGCCTGGTAGGCACACCGCGCCTCACGAACGCGTTGCGCGCGCTCCTTGAGCTCGTCGAGGCTGACGCGCTCTTCCCGTCGCTGCAGGTCGAGCCGCACCCCCTCGACGATGTCGTCGAGAACGGTCACCGGACCTCCCTTTGTCTGAGAGTCAACGTTGTCCTGGATCAACATCATGCTGTCCTGGATCAACGCCGTCTGAAAATCAACGCCATCTGAAATCAACGGCGTCTGAGCACGTCACAACCCAATAACACCCACCGCGATGCTAACGGGTCTGCCTACCTGATCTTCGCGCACCCGATACGTTGGGGGTTACTGCCGATTAGCGAGAGGTTGACCGATGAGCACCCCCGACGAGCCGCCACCCGTGGGCGACCCGCAACGACCGAGTCTCAACAAGCCAGCCAGCATGGGTTCAGACACGCCAGACGCTGGCAACGCCAGCCAACCTTCGTACGGGCAGCCGTCCTACGGTTCCAGCGAGCCGTCCCCGTATGGGGCGGGTACTCCGTCATACGGGGCGCAGCAGCCCTATGGATCAGACCGACCCGGCTTTGGATCGGACCAGCCCGTTTACGGGTCAGACCAGCCCGGCTATGGCTCCGGCCAGCCCGGGTACGGGTCAGGCATCCCTGGCTACGGCCCCGGCCAGCCTGCGTACGGCTCGCCGGCGGCGCCGGGCGCCTACCCGCCCCCACGTGGCAACAACGGGCTCGCGATCGCGTCGTTGATCTGTGGCATCGCCGCGCTGCTGTCGGCGTGCTTCTGGGGTACAGGCGCCCTGTTCGGCATTGCCGCCATCATCACGGGTGTGATGGCCCGCAAGCGGGTCAAGCTCGGCCAGCTCGGCCAGGGTGGATTGGCCATCGCCGGCATCATCACCGGTGCCATCGGCATCGTGGTAGCCGTGGTCTTCCTGATCATCACCCTCTTCGTCCTCAGCAAGAGCTCCGACGTCGGGTCGTGCTCCACACTGCCCGCAGACCAGCAGCAGGAATGTCTCAAGTCTGCCTTGACCAACAACTGAGGCGATCCACCCACAGCACGCGCATCACCGCTGCGGCGGACGACGACTCCGGTCGACGTCCGCCGTTCGGCGTTGATGGATGTCAACGACGATCAGGCACGCTGATCAGGGCGCGAGCCAAGCACCCCATGGGGTGTTTCGAACCACCGTGAAGACGACCACGACAGCCAGGGCTGCAAACCCAGCCCATCTAGGCAGCAAGACGTCGACGTCAATCCGTCGGTTGAACAGCCGCGAGAAGAACCACACCGCCCACCCCAGGCTTCCCAGGACGACGAACAGCACCGCGAGAACGTTCGAGCTGACCGCCGCCAGCGGGTGCAGGTGCACGAGGTCGTTGACGGCCCGTAGACCTCCGCAACCCGGGCAGTAGTAGCCGGTGACCGCAAGAAAGGGGCAGACCCCCCAGCTGCCGGGCACGTGCGGATCGTGCAGCCCGACAGCGGCCACGGCAGCCAATCCCAGGACGCCGATGCCGACCGGCGGCCCGAGGCGGGTGGCAAATCCATCGAGCGGGCCGACGAGGTCGAGACCCGCCCGATCTGCCTCGGCCGACGGATCAGTGCCCGTGCGGCTTCTCCCCATAACCCATGCGGACCATGACCGGCCACGCGATGGCGCCCACCAGGATGACGATCAGACCCAGGATGAAGCCGATCACCGATGCCCACACCACGGCCAGGCAGCCCACGAGCGATCCGAACAAGATAATGGCGACGCCGGTCCACGCCGCGACGCTGTTGCCGTGGCCCGGCTCCACATACGCGTTCTGCTGCTCTTGGGTCGACGACATCAGTGCTCCACTCGGGTCGGGCCGGGTAATGCGCCCATCATGGCACGCAGCACCGCTGACGCGAGAGGGTTGTCCGCTCTGCCGGGGTGTCGGCCCCTCTCGCGGAAGGCGCTGCGGTGTTTCCACTGCGCAGCAACCTGGACGACTAGCGGGGGACCCCTGTGGATGCCCGAGTCCGCGGGGATTAGCGTCGCCTTACCTGGAGGTGGCTTTCCCGCGCCTCCACCCGGTTCTGGGCAGTTGCCCGGAGCACGTCCAAGTGCCCACGCGAGTAGGGCCCTGACACCTGGAAGGGAGACCGGATGTCGCTGTACCAAGTTCAACGGTGCCTTTTCGACCACTTGCGACGACTCGAAGACGCCGGGGACGGCCCCAAGCCGGCCGTCCAGACCGAGCAGTACGACCTGACGCCCGAAGAGATCCGCGCAGTCACCGAGCCCGACATCGGTGCCGTCTATGCGATGGGCACGCACCCCGTCATCATCAACGGCTTCTGCCGTGCTCTCGGCTACAAGCGCGCCGACTACCGCGAACTGCTCGTGGCCTCAGGCGCCGTCCCCGAACCAAGGAGGACCAGATGGCAGACATCGTGATGGCCTACTCGGCCTCACACGCGCCGATGATGACCGCAGACCCTGGGTCTGCCCCGCCCGACAAGGCCGAGCGCTTCTTCGGCGCTCTCACGAAGGTGCGCGACCTGTGCAAGGAGAAGGAGGTGCAGGCCATCGTCATGGTGACGGGCGAGCACTTCACGAACTTCTTCCTCGACGGGCTCCCCCAGGTGGCCATCGGTCTCGACGATGCACACCTCGGCCCGAAGGAGGTGTGGCTGCAGGTTCCCAAGAAGATGGTTCCCTCGAACGCGGGCCTGGCAGCGCACATCACGGCCAGCCTCATCGAGCAGGGTCAGCAGCCGGCCTTGTCGTACGGCATGGCCGTAGACCACGGGTTCATGACGGTCTACTACTGGCTCGACCCCGAGATGCAGCTGCCGATGATCCCGATCGTCGTCAACTGCACCACCCCGCCGCTCATGACCGTGCAGCAGTTCCACGACTTCGGAGTGGCTCTGGGCAACGCGATCCGGTCGTACACCGGCCTTGAGCGTGTGGCCCTGGTCGGCGGCGGCGGTCTGTCGCACTTCGTCGGGGAGCCGCGGGTCGGCGACATCGATGAGGAATTCGACAACTGGTTTCTGAACCAGCTGGCCAAGGGCGACATCTCCGAGATCTTGAGCCTGCCTAACGACGAGCTCGCCGAGGCCGGCAACGGCACGGGCGAGGTTCGGGCTTGGGTGGCCGTGCACGGGGCGATGGGCGACCAGCCCGCTGACGTGCTCGACTACGAGGCCATCTACGAGTGGATCAACGGCATGGGCGTAGTGCTCTACGACCCGGACAAGGCCGCGGAGAAGTAACCTCGGTTCACCGTTGAAGCGGGGCAGACGAATTATTTCGTCTGCCCCGCTTTGGCGTATCTTTTTGGTTTCTACGATTGCTTGCGTCCTATGGCGGCAGCGTTGCATTAGCCTTGAGGTGGAGACTCGGCCGCATCCCGGTGGCGAGGGGGGATTCCTTGGTCCGTCACATCAAACTGATTTGTGTCAATCCTAATTGTCCTAGGTATTCTGTAACTGGTCAGGTCCTTCGCGTGTGACTGGTGATGCTGGTGTGGTCTGGGACTTCGGCTGATGAGTCGATGTTGGTGCGGCTGGCCGCGTTGGAGCGGGCACTGACCCAGCGTGATGTGCGCGCAGTTGCAGGCCGAGAACGCGGAAAAACGGCGTCGGTTGGGCATGAACTCGGGCAACTCCAGCAAGCCGCCGTCCACCTATTCGTCGCTCGAGAGGCCGGCGCCAGCGTCGTTGCGGCGGCGTTCGGGTCGTAGGCCGGGCGGTCAGCCTGGTCATCGTGGGCCGACGTTGCGGCAGGTGGAGAATCCTGACGAGGTGATCGTCCACTAACCGCGCGCCTGCCGGTGCTGCCGGGTCGGGCTGGACGTTCGCCCGGTCACCGGCATCACTCGGCGTCAGTTGTTCGACACCCGCCGGTTGCGGTGAGGGTGAGCGAGCACCGGCTGATCGAACGTGAATGCGCCTGCGGGACCCGCACCGGCGCCGACGCGCCGACCGGGCTGGACAGTCCGGTCCAGTACGGGCCGCGGATCGCGGCGATCATCGTCTACCTGTATATCGGTCAGTCCTGTCCAAGAAACGCACCGCCTAAGCCTCGATCCACCGATCGACTTTGAGGTGTTGGCGTGCCGTTACGCGAAGATGCCCTTCTGGGCTGGGAGTTTGGGACTTGCGACGGTCCAAATCACCCAACGTCAGGAGGGCATCTTCAAGATGCGACTCTCTCACACCCTTGGTCGAACCTCGGTGGCGTTCGACGATCCGAATCTCGTGTCGGCAGCAGGACTGCTCCCCGTGGTGGCGCTGGCCGAGCGGGCTGGGTTGCGGGACCTGGCGGATGAGCACCTCAGTGTCCCGACGGACAAGGGCGCGAACCCGGGGTTGAAGGTCGCCTCGCTGGTGGCCGGGATGGTCGCCGGCGCGGACTCGATCGATGACATGGGCCTGCTGCGCCACGGTGGGCTGGGTCGGCTCTTCGCCAAGGCTTATGCGCCCTCGACGCTGGGGTCGTTCCTGCGCTCGTTCACCTTCGGCCACGTCCGCCAACTCGACGCGATCGCCTCTCGGTTCCTGATCGCCCTGGCTTCGCTGACGCGCCTGTTGCCAGAACCCGGCCACGACGCTGCCGCAGGCACTGACCAGGGATACGCGTTGGTCGATGTCGACGACACCATCATCGAGGTCCACGGGTATGCCAAGCAGGGCGCCGGGTTCGGCTACTCCGGTGTCCGCGGGCTCAACGCGCTGCTGGCCACACTCACCATGCCCGCTACGGCGCCGGTGATCGTGGCCCAACGGCTGCGCAAAGGCTCAACCGGGTCGCCACGGGGCGCGAAGCGGCTGGTCGCCGACGCGGTCAAGACCACGCGAAGGATCCTGGGCAAGACTCGGCTGGTGCTGGTGCGTGCCGACTCGGCGTTCTACGGCCGCGGACCCGTCCACGCCGCCCTATCCGGCGGTGCCGCGGTCTCGGTCACCGTGCGGATGGACCCCGCAGTCAAGAAGGCGATCACCACCATCGACGAGAACGCGTGGACCACGATCGAGTACACCGACGCCATCCTCGACGAAACCACCGGCACGTGGATCTCGCGAGCCGAGGTCGCCGAAGTACCGTTCACCGCGTTCGCCTCGGCCAAGAGGTCCGAACGGGTCGCCGGTCGGCTGGTCGTGCGACGGATCCCCGACCTCAACGCCGAAAGGAACAAGGCCGCCGGCCAGGACACCCTGTTCGACACCTGGCGCTTCCACGCCCTCTTCACCACCGCCGACCCCAAGATCCTCGACACCGTCACCGCCGATGCGACCCACCGCCACCACGCGGTCATCGAACAGGTCCACGCCGACCTCAAGAGCTCCGCACTCGCTCACCTGCCATCCGCAGCGTTCAACGCCAACGCCGCCTGGCTGGTCCTCGCCGTCATCGCGTTCAACCTCACCCGCGCCGCCGGCACCCTCGCCGCACCCGACCTCGCACGAGCGACCACCGCCACCCTGCGCCGCAAGCTCATCACCATCCCCGCACGAATCGCATCCTCGGCCCGACGCATCACCATGCACCTCCCGGTCGCATGGCCCTGGCAGACCGCCTGGACAACCATGTTCGACCGCGTCAACGACCCACCACCGGCCCTCACGACCTGACCACCCAGCAGCCACCACTGCGCGACCCGAGCACCACAATGGAACATCCCGGACAGCAAGGCCCGGAGCATCCGCACGCCCCAACAGCCCCCAACCCGCCCAACAAGATCACACACTCCCCGCCATGCCCATCGGTGGATCGAGGCTAAGCGCTGGTCGAACTGTTCGGCACCCCGATCTCGCACGGCACCGTCGCGACGATGACCGCCGCGCCGCTGGTGGGCCTAGCCGACTTCCTGGAGCTGGTGCGTGGCCGGATCGCGGCGGCGCCGGTGGCGCACTTCGATGAGACCGGGCTGCGGGTGGACGGCAAGCTGCGGTGGGTGCATTCGGCCTCGACCCGCACGTACTCACTGATCACCGTGCACGACAACGCGGCACTGCCGCGATGGACACCGCCGGGGTGCTACCCAACTTCACCGGTGTCTCGGTGCACGACGCGTGGACACCCTATGACACCTACCGCGCCGCCAGCCATGCGCTATGCAATGCCCACGTACTGCGTGAATTACAGGCCGTCACCGATCAGAGCCCGCCCGGGCAATGGTGCTGGGCCGTATGGTTAACCCATACGGGTGAGAAAGTGTTGACAGATTGAGTTGCGGAGCCTAGCGTCCGGGAGTAACTAGCCTGAGGAAACTGTGTGCCAATGGGGGATCATGGTATTTCGCAGACTGTCTCTATCACTAGCCTTGGCCGTGTTGGTTGCAGGCGTTTTACCTGAGGCTGCTTCCGCTACGACTTGCTCTCCCCGGATTTCGATATTCAGGCTAAATAAGTACGTCCGATCACCTCTTCGGCGGTAGCGAGGGAAGGATTCAAACCCACGCCGTGCCTTCGATTGCAAACGTTAACGATCACGTAGTTCAATGGAATGGGCTGACGGACTACACGCATTCTTGCGCCAATCTCGGCGTTTGTTGGCTTCAGTCTGGCTTATTGCGCGGCACGATAGGATCGGGCCAAGCTTGGGTATACTCCCCTGATACGGCTGTATACTACGAGACGGCTAACCCATATGCATACAACGTGCAAATGTTCTACAACATGGGAGCTCAAGCAGGTCAGGACTGGTTCTTTACCCACTACGCTACCGGCCAGCGAGACATCAATGGTTTGTATGTTTACCAGAGTTATGCAGGCCTTGTCTCATCAACGCCTCAACTGATTGGGACGACCGCAGAATTCCCGTCAAAGTTGCGCCAGAATGTAACGCTTGAGGCGTACAACGCCAGTAATACGTGCCCGAGTATAGGCGTGACCACCCCAACCAGCTTCAACTCTCTGTCGAACACGGGATATCCGGCAGGATCTTGGTCTGCGTGGACCAGTTCGGTCACGGTCACGCGCGACAATCCGTACAACTATGCCGTTTACAATCCGAACTGGTTCTTCCAAGCTTCCGGGGGGTAGTGACGTCATGGATGCACGAAAGCTTTGGCCGATGCTGACACTAGTTGCGGTCACGGCGTGCTCGGCCGCCCACGGCGCAGAGTCTTCTGCCACGGTCTCCGACGTGGTGCGTGGGATCTCGCTGGCGCCGGGTGTCGCTGCGGCTCTGTCACTGGGAGACGAGCCAGTCAACACGCTGAGCACGCTCGCGGCCGATTCCGACGGTACGGGAGTGTGGACCTGGGTCACCTCCGCCACCCAGTCACGTCTGGTGTATGCGGTACCGGACCGCAACGCGGTGTCGGTGCCCTTGCCCACTGGCGATGAGTTCCGCCTTGCCAGCAGACCGCCGGCGCTGGCCGTGTGTTCCGATGGTGTGTGGTTCGGCATCAACCGACATCTGGTGCATGTCGAAGCGGGCAAGGTCATGTCGGTGATCGAGGTGCCGGCGACGACACCGATTCCTGCCGTCGAGCGGTACCGGCCCCCACAGGTGAAGGGGCTGTCCGGTGTCGAAGGAGTTGCTTGCGCTGGGTCATTGGTGGGCGTCACGCTTGATGACGCAACCCAAGCCTTTACGTTCGATCCCACGACCGGCAGATTCGACCCCATCGAACTACCGACCGGCCAGGAGGCGGTGAAGGTGGCGGGCGCCGATGACGGCACGCTGGCGATCGGTCTGCAGGACAGCCTCACAGGGGCGGGCCCACATCAGGTGCTCGTGCGTACAGCGGCGGGTGCCACGCAGATAACGAAGGTGGATGACAGCAGCCAGTTGACCAGTGACGGCAGCACCTTCCTGGCGGGCGGTACCACTTTCACCAGTAGTCGGGTGGCCGATGTTGCCAAGGGCAGCACGACCGGCCCGGGAGCCAGCGACCCAGGCGCGGGCACGGTTGTCATCGGCAACATCGCGAGTGGTACGGCACGGACTGTCACGGCCACTGAGACCGGACTACGGGTTATAAACCTGGCCACAGGCACAAGTCATGACGTACCACTCGGGGTGCAGCAAGACTGTGGTTACGCCCCCGGGATGCCGCCGCCCGACCCAGATGCCCCATCGTCGAGTCCGTGGAAGACGCCTGCACCAGGTCCTTGCGCCATTACGTCACGACTGTTGGCGGGTTCGCGCTCCGGCGACGTCGTCTATGCCGTCACCGGAGGTAGTGCCGACCCGCAGATCGTCGCCGTCCACATCAGCTGACCCTTGACCCCGTGGCGGACAGGGTTCTCGTGCTGAATCTGGATGGCCCAATGCGGCGAGTCGGACTCGGCAAGAGTCATCCAGATAGCCCAACCGCCGTAGGTAGGAAGTTCTCTGGTTGGGGCTGTAAGCATCCGGTTCCTTCTCGGCGGGCACCATCGCCGACAGCCTGAAGCAGTGTGACGATCCAGCCCTACGGCAAGTCGTCACGGGCCGAGGTGGGGTCATCCCCCCGGCTCAGCGCATCCCAAGCCCCGGCAGGATCCTCTCCAGGGGCCGGCTCAACAGCAGGCCCAGCGCCAGCCTCCCCTGCAGGCTCGAACCGGCTGCTCGTCCCCCGAGGCCGAGCGGAAAATCCCGCCACGACACAGACCAACCCCACAACAGCCACCACGATCGACACCCAAGGCCAAAAAGTCGCCGAAGCCGCCACCGCCGAGCCGGACGCTCCAGTCGCCGAGGCAACCAGTTCCGCACCCGCAGCCGCGGGCTGCAGAAAGACCCGAAAGCTGTCACCCGCAGCCACGAGACTCGCCAGCCCTGCCAATCCGAGAATGACGCCATAGGCGCGCCTCCCGGCCAGCGTCACCGCCACCGCCGCCGCCCCTAGCACCACGGCGCACGCCGACACCGCAGCTGCGACCTCACTGCCCGAGCCCGCCAGGGCCACTCGGCCCGTCGCCCCTGCCGCACTCACATGCACCCACGGTGCCCGGCTCACCGCGAACAACGCGATCGCCACGGCCAGCAGGCCCATGACCACATGCACGCGGCGCATCACGAATCGAGGCGCCCTAGGCTCCGGCGAAGTGTGCGACATCAGACCGGGTCGATCCCTGCCGCCGGTCGCATGGTCGCCGCGGCTGCCACTGCGCGCAGCACGGCCGCGGCCTTGTGCCGGCACTCGGCCTCCTCGTTCTCCGGCACCGACTCCGCCACGATGCCCGCCCCCGCCTGCACATAGGCCACGCCGCCGTGCAGGGTGGCCGTCCGGATGGCAATAGCCAGGTCGAGATCGCCGGCGAAGTCGAGATATCCGACGACACCGCCGTAGATGCCGCGGCGCACCGGTTCGAGCTCGTCGATCAGCTCCATCGCCCGCGGCTTGGGCGCCCCCGACAGCGTTCCGGCAGGGAACGTGGCCGCCACAACGTCGAGCGCCGAGGCCGTCTGCTTCTGCTCACCGATCACCGTCGAGACCAGATGGATGACGTGCGAGTACTTCTCGACGCTCATGAAGTCCACCACGTCTACCGTGCCGGGCTCGCAGACCCGGTTCAGGTCGTTGCGCGCGAGGTCTACCAGCATGAGGTGCTCGCTGCGCTCCTTCACGTCGGCCAGCAGATCCTCCGACAGCAGCACGTCGTCCTCCGGTTTGGCCCCGCGCGGGCGGGTGCCGGCGATCGGGTGGCTGAAGACCCGTCCCGACTCCACCTTCACCAGCGCCTCCGGGCTGGACCCGACCACGTCGAACGAGGTGCCGTCGGGCGACTGGCACCGCAGCAGATACATATACGGCGACGGGTTCGCCGCGCGCAGACAGCGGTAGACGTCGAGCGCGTCGGCGGGGCAGTCGAGGTCGAAGCGCTGCGAGAGCACCACCTGAAAGACCTCGCCGTCGACGATCGCCTGCAGGCCCACGCGTACGGCGGCGAGATAGTCGTCCCGCGCGGTGCGCCGACGGGGGTGGATCTCTTCCGGCGGGTCGGTCACTGCCACGGTGGACGGTGCCCGTTCGCCGAGTTCGCGAGTCATCCGGTCGAGCCGGGACACCGCATCAGCCCAGGCATCGTCGACCCGGTCGTCGGTGGCGTCGTAGTTGATGGCGTTGGCGATGAGCAGGAGAGTGCCGTCGCTGTGATCGAACACCGCGACGTCGGTGGCCAACGACATCATCACGTCGGGCACGCCCAGCTCGTCGGCCGTGAGGTCAGGCAGTCGCTCGAAATACCGCACGGTGTCGTACGACAGAGCGCCCACCAGTCCCCCGGTGAACGGTGGCAGGCCGGGCAACCGGGGAGTGTGCAGGGCCGCGAGCGTCTGCCGCAGCGCGTCGATCACCGGCCCCGACGTGGGCACCCCGGCAGGCGGCTCCCCCAGCCAGTGCGCCTGCCCGTCAACCTCGGTCAGCGTCGCCCGCGAGCGGGCCCCCACGATCGAATAGCGCGACCACAGGCCGCCGTGCTCGGCAGACTCGAGCAGGAACGTGCCCGGCGCGTCCTTGGCCAGCTTGCGGTACACCCCCAGCGGGGTCTCGGCGTCGGCCAGCACCCGCCGCACGACGGGAATGACCCTGCGGTCGCGGGCCAGCTCCCGGAAGGTATCGAGGCTCGGCCACACCCGCCCAAGCTCCGGGCCCGGACCGGCGCTCACGATCGCACCTCGCGCCCGGCTGCCTCACGCAGGGCCGCCTCACGCAGGGTCGCCTCACGCCCAGCCGCTTCACGGCCAGCCACTTCACGCATGGCCAGCGCGTCGACCTCGAGCAGCACGTCGGCGTCGAAGCAGGTTCGAGCACCCGTGTGACACGCCACGCCCACCTGGTCTACCCGCACGAGCAAGGCGTCGCCGTCGCAGTCGAGAGCCACTGAGCGTACGTACTGCACATGGCCGGACGTGTCCCCCTTGCGCCAGTACTCCTGCCGGCTGCGACTCCAGAAGATGACCCGACCGGTGGTGAGTGTGCGGTACAGGGCCTCGTCGTCCATCCACCCCACCATCAGCACCTCACCCGTGTCGTGCTGCTGAACGACCGCGCAGACCAGGCCAGCGGCATCGCGGGTGAGACGGGCGGCCAAGGCGTCATCGAGGGGGGATGTCACGATTCCATCCTGCCAGGGCCACACTGTGCTGATGCGCAACCCCACGTCGACGCTGGCGCAGGCCGAGCGTGCAGCCCTGGCAGATTCTCTCGAACAGGTCGGACCTGACGCCCCCACCCTGTGCGAAGGCTGGAACACCCACGATCTCGCCGCCCACCTGGTGCTCCGCGAAACCCGGCCCGACATGATCACAACGATGCTCGCCGACCAGTTCCCGATGCTGGCCCGGCACGCAGAGGAGTTGACCAGACGCTTTCGGGCGCAGCCCTACGAAGACCTCATCGCGACGTTCCGGTCTGGGCCGCCCGCATTCAGCGGGTTCTCGATTCCGGGAGCAGACCGGTACGGGAACGGGATCGAGTACGTCATCCACCACGAGGACGTGCTGCGTGCCCAACCCGAGCCATTGGCCTGCTCTGTCGACCCCGCCCTCTACGCCTCGCTCTGGTGGCAGATCGCGGGCACCTGCAGACTGTTCTTCCGGCACAGCCCCGTGGGGGTGCTGTTGCGCACCGGGGAGGGTCCCGACGCGCTCACCACCGTGGCCAAGCCGGGCATGCCCAGGGTCGTCGTCACGGCGAGTTGCCCCGACCTGCTGCTGATGACCAGCGGACGGCTGGCGCACGCCAACTACGAGCTCTCGGGTCTCGATGACACCGTCACGGAGTTCCGGGCCTGGCTCGCAGGTCACTGAGCCGCTAGCTGTTGCGACCGCCCAACGCACGGGCGAGCACAGGGCAGTTCAATTCAGCGCACAGCTCAAGTCAGCACACAGCTCATTTCAATCGCACAGCTCAGCTCAGCGCACGGGCCGCCCGTGCGCCCGTAAGGCATTCTTCACGTCGCCGATCGTCAGGGTGCCGAAGTGGAACACGCTGGCCGCCAGCACAGCATCGGCCCCGGCGTCCACGGCGGGTGGGAAGTGTTCGACCCGCCCAGCACCACCCGAGGCGATCACGGGAATCCGCACCCGGGCCCGAACCGCGGTGATCAGCTCCAGGTCGAAACCGGCCGTGGTGCCGTCGGCGTCCATGGAGTTCAGCAGAATCTCGCCGGCCCCGAGGTCGGCCACCCGAGCGGCCCAGTCGAGAGCGTCGATGCCGGTGCCCCGGCGTCCGCCGTGGGTCGTCACCTCGAATCCCGATTCGGTGGCCGCACCGCCCTCCGGCACTCGACGCACGTCGAGCGAGAGCACCAGCACCTGGGAGCCGAACCGGTCGGCGATCTCGGCCACCAGCTCGGGACGGGCGATCGCCGCCGTGTTCACGCCCACCTTGTCGGCTCCCGCGCGCAGCAGCCGATCGACATCGTTGACCGCACGCACGCCACCGCCCACGGTAAGCGGTATGAAGACCTGATCCGCGGTGCGGCGCACCACGTCGAGCATGGTGGCCCGGTCACCGCTGGAGGCGGTGACGTCGAGAAAGGTCAATTCGTCCGCCCCCTGCGCGTCGTAGCGCGCCGCCAGCTCCACCGGGTCGCCGGCGTCGCGGAGGTTCGCGAAATTAACTCCCTTGACCACCCGGCCGGCATCGACGTCAAGACAGGGGATCACCCGCACGGCAACACTCACGCGGCTAGGTTAGGGCGCGACGGGACACGTCGGCCCCAGCCCCCCGGGGTACATGTTGGGCGAATCGGGAGCGAACGGCCGAGCGATGCCCGATACTGATGTGGTGCCGGACCTGACGCTGCTTCCCGACCGGCGGGAGAACAGAGTGTCCTGGGCGTGGGCCCGGTTCACCGAGGACGTACCCGTCGCGCGCCTGGTGGGTATGTTCATCCTGGCCCTGGCCACAACTACCGTCGCCACCGGGCTGGTGGCCGGCACCATCGCGAGCGGTGCGACAGCCATCGTCCTGTTCGTGCTGACGCTCGTGGTGTTGCTGTCGTTGGGCAGCTGGCTGGTGCTCATGCCCATGCGTAGCGACGTTGCCCTGGTGGCCGCGCTGACGCTGGGGCCGGTGATCTGGACGGCCATGTTGTTCACGTGGGATGACGGCGGCCGCGTGATCACCCCGATCGCGCTCATCTACACCGGCGCGTGTGCGGCAGCCTTCTGCGGGACCCAGGTGCTGATGTTGCAGATCGCCCTCGACCTGGGGGCCGGCATCGTCTACATCGCGCTTTTCGGCAAAAGCACGGTGGACGTCGAGCACTTCGTCACCGACCCCGTGCTGGTCGGTCGAATCATCACTTACCTCGTGGCGCTGCTGCTTTTCACCGTGGGCGTCTACCTGCTCCGCCGCCGCGCCCGGATGTTGCGCGAAGGCTTCCATGCCCGTTCCGTGCTCGACGATCTCACGGGCCTGCCCAACCGACGACATGTGCAGACCATCTCGGCACAGTTGCTGGCCTCCGGCCTGAGGCAGGAACGTGAGGTGTACGCCCTCGTGCTCGATATCGACCGGCTCGGGGCCGTCAACGACGAGCATGGCCCGGTCACGGGTGACGAGGTGATCAGCGGCGTCGCCAAGGTGGCCAGGCAGGCCCTTCGACCCGAAGACCTGCTGGCGCGGATCGGCGGCGAAGAGCTGCTCGGCGCGGGCCTGGTGCGCAGCCAGTTCGAAGCGGTGCGTATCGCGGAACGGCTGCGACTGGCCATCAAGCGGGCAGACCTGGCCGCCGACGTGACCGTCTCGGTCGGCGTCGCCACGGCACGCCCCGGCCAGGGCGTCGACCCCGTCGAGTGGATCTGGAATCTCACGGCGGTCGCCGAGGAGTCGCTGGCCGCGGCCAAGGCGTCTGGGCGCGACCGGATCGCCTCCGCCCGGCAGAACGGCGATGTGCTCGGCGACGCGTTGGAAGTGGTGACCGCCCGGATCAACCCCGCCTCCACGGTTGCCAAGGCCCCCGAGCCATTGACGAACCCGCGGTGGGCCAGACTCGACGGCGTGGCCCGCATCATCGGGGGGGTCGCGACGGTCATCGCCCTGGCATGCGCCTGGTGGTTCCACCACGTCCGGGACAAGAACCCGAACACCGTGTTGAACGATCTCGTCGTGGCGTTGCTCGTCGTCATGCTCGCCGCTGGGGTGACCCTGTTGATCCGTCGCAAGGCCCAGGTCGATGTGGTGGCCGTGGTGATCTTCTGCGCGTCTTTCCTATGGGCGGCCTCATGCCTGCTGATCGGGCGATCCGACAGCTTCCTGCCGGTGATGCCTGCTGTGATCACCTGCGGCTGTGCCGCCTGGCTGCTCTCGCGGGAGCTGTTCACCGTGCAGCTGGCCTTGACGTTTCCGCTCATGTTCGTGGTGATGCGCAGCGTAGGCCTGCCCGTTGCCACGGCGGTGCTCGACGCCGTCATCCAGGCCGGCGCGGTGGTCATCGCCGCACTGGGCCTGTATCTCATGCGCCGCAACGGCGAAGAGCTCATCCGGCAGAGCGCCGAACTCGCCACGACGGATCAGATCACCGGCCTGCCCAACCGCAGGCTGCTGAAAGAACGGGCACCCGCCATTGTGGCCGGCGCGAGTCGGCAGCTGGTGCCCGTCTCGGCCGCCGTCATCGACCTCGACAACTTTTGGCAGATCAACGAGCGCTACGGCTACCCGGCCGGTGACAAGGTGCTGGCCGAGGTGGGCCGCGTGCTGTACCGCACCTCGCGGGCCGAAGACACACTGTTGCGCATCGGTGGCGACGACTTCGTGCTGATCAGCCTGGGCGATCCCGACGAAGGTCGCCGCGCCGCATATAAGGCCGCCGCAGCGGTCAACGGAATCTGGGCCTACGGCTCTCCCCTTGTGTGCAGTGCGGGCTTCGCTGCGCGCCATCCCGAGCACGGCAGCGACCCGATGGCCTGGGTCATGGACCTCATTCGTGAGGCCACCGAGGACCTGCACCGGCTCCCTCAGGCGGACTCCTCCCGAGGCCCCCGGCCCATGGGCGGACGTCCGCCTGCGCTCACACACACGCCGTGACCTCGCCCGGGCGCAGAGCACGACGGCAGGCGCGCGGTTCGGCCCGTTCCCAGACCGGTGTGTCGGTGCGCGGGGATAGGGTCTGGCGAGACAGCCCAGACAGACCAACGGCCACCTGACAGAGGAGTCGAACCCGTGCCCACCATCTCCCTGAACGCCAAGGCCACCCCGCCCAAGGCCGCCTCGTTGCTCGTCGGCCTGAGGCCGGGCGCCGAGCAACCCGTTGTTTCGGCTAGCGGGCTATCGGCATCCGCTCTCGCCTCGCTGGCGAGCGCTGCCGCTGTTCTGGGCCTCACGGGCAAGGTCGATGAGTCGGCCAAGATCCCCGCCCCGCAAGGGGTTTCGGCACCTGTAGTGGTGTTCGTCGGGTTGGGCGACAAGCCTACGACCGAGACGCTCCGGCGCGCGGTCGGCGCCGCGGTGCGCGGGCTGAGCGACAACGACAGCATTGCCATCGCGGTGCCCACCACGTCGGTAGAGCAGGTGGCGGCTGTGGCCGAGGGCGCCCTGCTCGGCGCCTACCGCTACACGGCATATCGGAGCGGGGCCAGCGAGAGCGCCAAGCAGACCCTGTCGCGGGTCATCGTCGTCACCGACGATGCCCGCAGCAAGGCCGTCAAGGCGGCTCTGGCGCGCGCTGAGGTGCTGGCCGACGCCGTCAACGCCACCCGCGATCTCGTCAACTGCCCCCCGAACGACCTCTACCCGGAGAAGTTCGCCGAGCTCGCGGTCGCTGCGGCCAAGGCGCACGGCGTCAAGGCCAGCGTCACCGACGACAAGGCGCTGCGTGCGGGCGGCTTCGGCGGGCTCACCGCCGTGGGCCAGGGCTCCCGCCGCGGTCCGAGGCTGGTGCGGCTGTCGTACTCCCCCACCAAGCGAGGCGGTAAGGCCGGCAAGGTTCCGCACGTGGCCCTCGTGGGCAAGGGCATCACGTTCGACTCCGGTGGCCTCTCGATCAAGCCGGCAGCCTCGATGACGACGATGAAGCTCGACATGGCCGGGGCCGCCGCGGTGCTCAATACGGTGGTCGCCGCCGCCCGACTGCAGTTGCCCATCGAGATCACCGGCTACCTCTGCCTGGCCGAGAACATGCCCTCAGGCACCGCGCAACGCCCGTCCGACGTCATCACGATCCTCGGCGGCAAGACCGTCGAGGTGCTCAACACCGACGCCGAAGGCCGGCTGGTGCTGGCCGACGGGCTGGTGAGCGCCTCGGCCGACAACCCCGACGCCATCATCGACATCGCCACCCTCACCGGGGCTCAGATGGTCGCCCTCGGCAATCGCGTCTCGGCGGTGATGGCCAACGACGACGACCTCCGCGGCGAGGTGGTGGCCTCGGCGGAGGCCTCTGGCGAGCAGTTCTGGCCCATGCCGCTGCCGGTCGAGCTGCGCGCCTCGCTCGACTCGAGCGTGGCCGACATCGCCAACATCGGCGACCGGATGGGCGGCATGCTCACCGCGGGTCTCTTCCTTGCGGAGTTCGTCGGCGAGGCGGCTGACGGGTCGCCCATCCCCTGGGCACACCTCGACATCGCCGGCCCCAGCTTCAACGAGGGTGCTCCGTGGGGCTACACCGGCAAGGGCGGCACCGGCGTCGGTGTGCGGACGATGCTGGCGCTGTTGGAGAGCCGAGCGCGGTGAGTGCGGCAGCCTCGCCTGCAACCGACGTGGTGGTCGGCGACCGCACCCTGCGCCTCACCAACCCCGACCGGATCTACTTCCCTGAGCTCGGGCTCACCAAGCTCGACCTGCTGGAGTACTACGTCAGCGTGGGCGATGGCATCGTGCGCGCGCTGCTCGAGCGGCCGTGCATGCTGCACCGTTTTCCCACCGGCCTGGCCGGCGAGAAGGTGCATCAGAAGCGACTGCCAAAGGGTGCGCCCGACTGGGTCGAGACGGTGCAGGTCTACTTTCCGCGGTACGGACGCACGGCCGACGAGTTGTGCGTCACCGAGCTCGCGGCGGTGGCGTGGGCGGTGCAGATGTCAACCGTCGAGTTCCATCCGTGGACGTCGCGGCGCCCCGAGGTTGAGCTGCCCGACGAGTGGCGCATCGACCTCGACCCGATGCCGGAGTGTTCGTTCGACCGCGTGCGCCGGGTGGCCAACGTGGCTCACGAGGTGCTCGACGACCTGGGCATCACCGGCTATCCCAAAACCTCCGGCGGCAGCGGGCTGCATATCTACGTGCGCATCGAACCCCGCTGGGGATTCAGCGAAGTGCGCACTGCCGCACTGGCTTTCGCCCGCGAAGTGCAACGCCGCGCGCCCTCGGAGGTGACCACCGCCTGGTGGCGCAAAGACCGCGATCCCACGGCGGTCTTCGTCGACTACAACCAGAACGCGCGCGACCACACCATTGCGTGCGCCTACTCGGTGCGGGGCACCCCGCGTGGCACCGTCTCGACCCCGATCGGCTGGCACGAGATCGAGGACGTGCAGCCCCAGGAGCTGACGATCAGCACGGTGCCGCAGCGTTTCGCCGAGCTGGGCGACCTGTGCGCGGGCATCGATGCCGCGGCATTCACCCTCGACGAGCTGCTCGAGTGGGCAGCGCGCGGCGGCCTCGACAGCGCCGAGTAGAGACTCCGGCAGCGACTCGGCGCAGCCGATCAAACGCATGTGGGCCGGGTTGCCCCAACGGGCCTCACTAGTGCCAGGATGGTGCTGCCCGTCACATTGGGCGGACCTCGGTGCACAGAATCGATCGAGGACGAACTGCAGAAGGAGCAGAGCGGATGGCCGAATCAGGCACGGACACCTTCGACGTCGTCATTCTTGGGGGTGGCAGTGGCGGATACGCGTGTGCCATCCGGGCGGCTGAGCTGGGCATGAAGGTGGCCCTCGTCGAAAAGAACAAGCTCGGTGGCACCTGCTTGCACAACGGCTGCATTCCCACCAAAGCCCTGCTGCACGCCGCAGAACTGGCGGACGGCGCGCGCGAAGGCGCCAAGTTCGGCGTCATGGCCACCCTCGACCGGATCGACATGGCCGGCGTCAACAAGTTCAAGGACGGCGTAGTCGGCCGGCTGTACAAGGGCCTGCAGGGTCTGCTCAAGGCGCACAAGATCGAAATCGTTGAAGGCGTTGGCAAGCTCACCTCTCCCACCACTGTGTCGGTGGGTGGGCGCACGCTCACGGGCAAGAATGTGGTGTTGGCGACCGGTTCGTACGCGCGCTCGCTGCCCGGCCTCGAGATCGAGGGGCGCGTGATCACCTCCGACCAGGCGCTGCTGCTCGACTGGGTGCCCCGCAAGGTCGTCGTCCTGGGCGGCGGCGTGATCGGCGTCGAGTTCGCCAGCGTATGGAGTTCGTTCGGTGCCGACGTCACCATCGTCGAGGCGCTGCCGAGGCTCGTCGCGGTCGAGGACGAGGCGGCCAGCAAGGCGCTCGACCGGGCGTTCCGCAAGCGCAAGATCGCGTTGAAGATCGGCGCCCGGTTCGGCGGCGTGACCCAGGACGACTCCGGCGTGCACGTGCGTCTCGAAGACGGCACAGTGCTCGACGCAGACCTGCTCCTGGTTGCCGTGGGCCGCGGTCCCAACGGCGCGGGCAATGGTTTCGAGGAGGTCGGCGTCACCGTCGATCGTGGCTTCGTACCCACCGACGAGCGGCTGCGCACCAACGTGGCCGGTGTGTACGCGGTGGGCGACCTGGTACCTGGCCTGCAGCTGGCACACCGTGGATTCGCCCACGGCATCTTCGTGGCCGAGGAGCTCGCCGGTCTCCATCCAGCCCCTGTGGTCGACTCGATGATTCCCCGGGTCACCTACTGCGACCCCGAGATCGCCTCGGTCGGTCTGTCCGAGGCCGGCGCCAAGGAGAAGTACGGCGCCGACAACATCGAGAGCATCGAGTACAACCTCGGCGGCAACGGCAAGAGCCAGATTCTCGGCACCGCCGGCTTCGTCAAGATCATCCGCGAGAAGGACGGCCCTGTAGTCGGCTTCGTCGCCGTCGGGGCACGGATGGGCGAGCAGGTCGGAGAGGGCGCGCTGCTGGTCAACTGGGAGGCCTACCCCGAAGACATCGCGCCGATCCTGCACGCCCACCCGTCCCAGAGCGAGTCGCTCGGCGAGGCCGCGATGGCCCTGGCGGGCAAGCCACTCCACGTCCACAACTAGTCCATCCGCCCGCAGACCCCCGCATACGTCCAATAGATCGGAGCACCATGTCCCCTTCCGTCGAGATGCCGGCCCTCGGTGAAAGCGTTACCGAAGGCACCGTCACCCGCTGGCTGAAGGCCGTCGGTGACCAGGTCGAGGCCGACGAGCCCCTGCTGGAGGTCTCCACCGACAAGGTCGACACCGAGATCCCCTCCCCCTTCTCGGGCACCCTGCAGAAGATCTACGTCGAAGAAGACGAGACGGTCGAGGTGGGTGCCAAGCTCGCCGACATCGGCGAAGGCGCGGCCGAGCCCGCAGCGCCCGCCGCACCTCAGCAGGAACCGCAGGCCGCAGCCCCCGCCCCGGCCGCACCCAAGGAGGAGCCGAAGCCCTCCAGCGGAGGCGGCGGTGGCGGCACCGAGGTCAAGATGCCCGCCCTAGGCGAGTCAGTCACCGAAGGCACGGTCACCCGCTGGCTGAAGTCGGTCGGTGAGTCGGTCGAAGTCGACGAGCCGCTGCTGGAGGTCTCCACCGACAAGGTCGACACCGAGATCCCCTCACCGGTGGCAGGCACCCTCCAGAAGATCCTCGTCGACGAGGACGAGACAGCTGAAGTGGGTTCGGTGCTCGCACTCGTCGGTGACGGCGCCGTCGAAGCTGAACCGGCCCCCGCGCCCAAGGAGGAGCCGAAGGCGGCTGCTCCGGCAGCCCCTGCTGCCCCGCCGCCGCCCCCAGCGCCGTCAGCCCCCGCAGCACCGTCAGCCCCTTCGGCACCCTCTGCGCCCGCAGCCCCATCGGCACCCGCCGCGCCGGCAGCACCCGCCGCCACGGAAGGGGCCGGTTACGTGACCCCGCTCGTGCGCAAACTCGCCAAGGAGCACGGCATCGACGTCGCCACCCTCAAGGGCACCGGCGTGGGTGGTCGAATCCGTAAGGAGGACGTGCTGGCCGCCGCCGACAAGAGCGCGGCTGCGGCAGCCCCGGCTCCGGCGGCCGCTGCTGCTCCCGCGGCCCCTGCTGCTGCTCCCGCGGCTTCGGCTGCGGCCCCGGTCGCGGAGATCTCGTCGCAACGCGGCACCACGGAGAAGCTCACCCGCCTGCGCAAGGTCATCGCGCAGCGGATGATGGAATCGCTGCAGACCTCGGCCCAGCTGACCACCGTCGTCGAAGTCGACGTCACGAAGATCGCCACGCTTCGGGGCAAGGTCAAGGACAAGTTCCGGGCCCGTGAGGGTGTGGGGCTGTCGTTCCTGCCGTTCGTGTGTATCGCAGCCATCGAGGGACTCAAGACGTACCCCAAGGTCAACTCGCGGCTCGACGGCGACACCCTCATCTATCCCGACAACGAGCACCTCGCGCTGGCCGTCGAGACCGACCGTGGGCTGCTGACCCCGGTGATCCACAACGCGGGCGACCTCAATCTTCCGGCAATCGCCCGTAAGATTGCCGACCTTGCGGCCCGCACGCGCACCAACAAGGTCACACCGGACGAGCTCTCCGGTGGAACCTTCACCATCACCAACACCGGCAGCCGCGGGGCACTGTTCGACACCCCGATCATCAACCAGCCGCAGATGGCCATTCTCGGCTGCGGCACCGTGGTGAAGAGGCCGGCTGTGGTGCAAGATCGCGACGGCAACGACACCATCGCGATCCGCTCGATGATGTACCTCGCCTTGTCGTACGACCACCGCATCGTCGATGGCGCCGACGCCGCTCGGTACCTGTCACTGGTCAAGGCTCGCCTCGAGGGTGGCCAGTTCGAGGCTGAGGTAGGCCTCTGATCTGCTGATGCTCCATCGCTCGGCCGACCTCGACTGAGCACGACGACGTCCCCGCTCGGCGTGACCGGGCGGGGACGTCGTCTGTGCCCCTCAGGCTGCGTGGAGTCACCTGGGGACCGCACAGTAGGCCGCAGATGACACCAGTCGCCTAAGGTCGTGCTCATGCGCATCGCAGTCGCGGGCTCGTCGGGTTATGTGGGTAGCCATCTCGTTGCACGGTTGCGGGCTGCGGGCCATGAGGTGCTCGCGCTCGTGCGGCGCCCGCCGCGAGCCGGCGACGAGGTTCAATGGGATCCGGCCACCGAGTCGCTCGACGTCGCCAGGCTCGAGGGTGTGCAGGCCGGCATCAACCTCGCCGGTGCTGGACTCGCCGGCAAACGGTGGGACGCGGAGTACAAGCGCCTCGCCCGCTCGTCCCGCACCGACAGCGCCCGCACGTTCAGCGCCGCTCTCGCCCACGTGGGCGCCGGCGTGCTGTTGCAAGCCTCGGCGATCGGCTACTACGGCCAGGACGTCGGCGGTGTCCGGCTCACCGAGGCCAGCGGCCCGGGCACAGACTTCCTGGCAGATCTGTGCCTTGACTGGGAGTCGGCCACGCGTCCGGCACTCGATGCCGGTCTGCGAGTGGCCTATCTTCGCACCGGACTCGTGATGGGCCCCGACGGCGGCGCCTTCGCACCGCTCTTGCGCACCATGCGTTTCGGGTTAGGTGGCCGCCTCGGCGACGGGAATGCCTGGTGGAGCTGGATCACGATGCCCGACGAGGTTGGCGCCATCGCGTTCCTGCTCGAGAACGACATCGACGGTCCCGTCAACCTTGTCTCCCCCAACCCGGCTACCAACGCCGAGATCACGCAGGTCCTGGCCAGGGCCCTGCATCGTCCGGCGTTGTTCCGGGTGCCTGAGCTCGCCCTCCGGGTAGGCATCGGGGAGTTCGCCGACGAGATTCTCGCGAGCCGAAGGGTGGAACCCACCGTGCTGCTCGATGCCGGCTATCAGTTCCAGCACCCAGACCTGGTTTCGGCTGCCCGCTGGATCAGTGCCAATTAGGGCCGATGTCGTTCGGTTAGTCGTCCGGTGTGGGTGTCAAGGTCTGTACTAGCCAGCCCGCCGACGGGGCCCGGCAGGTTAGCGACAGATGGCCAGCTCAGCGACGCGTGGGCAGTCCAGAGGTAGAGGGCGCGCCCGGCGGGCCGAGCCGGGCGGTAGGCGGCCCGAGCTGGGCAGTGGGCGGGCGGAGCCGGCGATGGGAAGCCGCAGTCTGCCCAGGTCTTCCGCAAAGGGCGGTTTCGACAGTCGCGGGGTAGGGGCTTTCCTGCGCTACGACGATGCCCCGCCCGGCGGGGCATCGCCATAGCGCCAGAAACCGGCCCCGTTCACAGCCCTCCAGTAGCCGGACTCGACCCTCACGGTCCGGAGTTGCTGGTGGTGCCGTCCGCGGTGACGTTGCCGCGGTTGGCACCAGGTTGAGCGCCGGAACCGCGGTCGGAGTCCTTCGGTGGTGCCGGCCGCGGTGTATTCGCCGCGGTTGGCACCCGGTTGTGTGCTGGAGCTCGGGTTGGAGTCGTTGAGTGCTGCCGTCCGCGGTATATCCGCCGCGCTTGGCACCGAGTTGAGCGCCGGAGCTCAGGTTGAGGTCCTTCGGGGGTGCCATTCGCGGTGACGTTGCCGCGGTTGGCACCAGATTGAGCGCCGGAACCGGGGGTTGGAGTCGTTGAATGCTGCCGACCGCGGTGTATCCGCCGCGCTTGGCACTGTCAGGCGTCTATGTGGAAGATCGCAGCAGAAGTCCGGAAAAACTGTGATTCAAGGGTCGCGCCTTCCTCGCCAGACGCAACCCCGAAAGCCAGGCTGACACCCGCCCCGAACCTTAACCGAACGGCATTGCACTTAGCCGCTCTCTGCCGAGCTGGCACGGGGCGTATCGGAGATGCCGTTGATGAGCACGTCGAGTGCCCAGTGGAAGCGCTGGAGGCCGGTGCCGGAGAGCAGATCGTCGCCCAGGCTGACGATGCGCGGGTAGCTCTGGCTCGATGCCTTCGCGATGGCCGCCGCCATCGTCGCCAGGTCGTGGGCGTCCTGACCCTCGACCGCCGCGGCACCCTCGACCGCACCGTGTTCGACGGCAGTCGCCGTGACGGCGGCGAGGAGCAGATCGACACCCCAGGCCGCCCGGTCATTGGGCACGCCGCCCTCGCTGAGCAGCTCGAGAACGGACTCGACGAGTGCGAAATAGTGCGGTCCGACCGGATGCGTGGTCAGCGTCATCCGCGCGATCTCCGGGTGGGCGAGCAGGAGCTGGGCATAGCAGGACAAGAGCTCGTGGAGGCGCTCGCGCCAGGTGCCACGAGCGGAGATCGGGGGCAGCCGACCGAGCAGCGCGTCCAGGATCTGCGCATGAAGGTCTTCGGTATCGCGGACGTAGACATAGAGCGACGCCGGACCGGTATCGAGCGCAGCAGCGATCCGGCGCATCGTCACTTTGCCCAGTCCCTCAGCCTCGAGGATCGTCAACGCCGCCTCGACGATGCCTTGCCGGGTCAGCGCTGGCTTTGAGGGACGCTCCCGCCGACTCTGCGGCGCCTTCATGCTCGAACCCGCGACCATGCCTGCACGCTATCACGAACTGGTTCCTGCCAAACATGTTCGTAGCGAACATGTTCGTGTATCGTCAGATCGAACAATCGTCAGATCGAATAACCCGTGCACGAGCCGAGGGACGAACCGAACATGACCACACCAACGATCGCGATCGTGGGCGCAGGCCTATCGGGCCTGGTCTGCGCCCGCATCCTCCAGAAGCACAGCATCGCCGTCACTGTGTATGAGGCGGACGGGTCGGCTGAGGCACGCCAGCAGGGCGGATCCCTCGACATCCATGCCGACACCGGCCAGATAGCCCTGAAGGAGGCCGGCCTCTATGAAGAGTTCGTGACGCGTACGCACCCGCAGGGCGAGTCGATCCGGGTGTTGGACAAGGACGCCAAGGTCTACGTCGACTACCCCGAACCGGCAGGCGGCCACGGACGTCCCGAGATCGATCGCACGGCGCTTCGGCAGATCTTCGTCGACTCCCTCGAGCCCGGCACCATCCAGTGGGGACGCAAGGTCGTCGCAGTCCGGCAGTCGGACGCTGGCAACGAGTTCGCCGATGGCAGCACGATCCACGCGGACCTCGTGGTGGGCGCTGACGGCGCCTGGTCGAAGGTGCGCCCGCTGCTGAGCGACGTCAGACCCGGCTACGTCGGGATCACCATCGTCGAGTTCCGCCTCGCCGATGCGACGACGAAGCACCCAGAGGCGCTCGCCGTCACCGGGCAGGGCAGCTTGTTCGCCTTGTCGGACAACAAGTACATCGGCGGTCACGGCGGCGCCCAGATCGCCCTCGGCGCCGGTCTGCGCGTACCCCAGGACTGGGTGGAGGCCAGCGGCATCGATTGGGGCGATCCGAAGGCCGCACGCGCCGGCCTGCTACGGGAGTTCGGCGACTGGTCGCCCGCCCCGACCAACCTGATCCGCGACTGCGACGACACCATCCGGCCGCGTCCGATCTACGCCCTGCCCACCGGCACCAGCTGGGAGCGCGTGCCCGGCGTGACCCTGGTGGGCGACGCCGCACACCTCATGTCCCCGTTTGCCGGCGAAGGCGCCAACCTCGCCATGATCGACGGCGCGGACCTGGCCCGCGCGATCATCGACGAGCCCGACCTGCACGCCGCCCTCACCGTCTACGAGACGACGATGTTCCCGCGCGGCGCGAAGTCGGCAGCCGACTCGCAACAGGGCCTCGAGATGATGTTCGTGGACGGCCCACCGCTGGGTATCGCGGCATTCTTCGGCGGCGTGCTGGAGGCCGGATCATGAACTGGAACCCGCTCGAGCTCCCGAGCCAGCATGGCAAGGTCTTCGTGGTCACCGGCGGCAACGCCGGCATCGGCTACTTCACGGCAGAGCAATTGGCACGTGCAGGCGGCCACGTGATCATCGCGGCCCGGAACGCGTCGAAAGCGCAGACCGCGCAGACCTCCATCCGCAGTGAGGTACCGGGGGCCTCGCTGGGCTTCGTCCGCGTCGATCTCACCTCGCTCGCATCGATCCGGGCGGCCGCGACCGAGCTGGCCGCGCTGCCACACCTCGACGCGATCATCCTCAACGCCGGCGTCGTGTCACCACCCCACAAGGGCGAGACGACCGAGGACGGCTTCCCGCCGTTGATCGGCAGCTACCTCGGCAACTTCGCTTTCACCGCCCTTCTGCTGCGAGCGAGCGACCCGGGCAGGATCATTCACACGTCCAGTGGCTACGTCAAGAACTCGGTCGACGTCAGCGATCTGACCGCGCCGCCGCGCGGCACGATGGTCGAATACGCGCGCTCCAAGACCGGGATCGAGGTGTTCGGCTTCGAACTCGACCGGCGACTCCGCGCGGCCGGCGGGCCCACCGCCTCGATCATGAGCAGGCCTGGAATGGCCGTCGACTCCCGGACTGCGCCCCGTCCAGGCATCCCCCGGACCAGTAGATGGCGCGAACCGCTGTGGGGCTTTGCCGGCCAGAGCAAGGAATCCGGCGCCTGGTCCGCCGTCCGCGCCGCCACCGATCCCGACGCCAAGGGCGGCGACTACTTCGGCCCGGCACGGCGCACCTCCGGGCCGCCCGTCCTCGTCCGGCCACTCCCCCGCTTCGCCGAGCCGGACGGCGACCTCGCCACCCGGTTGTGGACCCAGTCCGAGGAGCTCACCGGCATCCGATTCGATCTTCACCGGCAGGCCTGAGCGCAACGAACCCAGCCCGGCATGAGATCAGGCCTGCGATCGTGCGCTTGCGATCGCTTCGCTCAGGTCGACTTCTGGTTCCCGAACCTGGGCTAGGTCCCTACCGGCGACATAGCCGAAGACCATGGCTGGACCGATGTTGATGCCGCCTGAGGGGTAGTGCCCGCCGAAGACGGACGCTTGGTCGGTGCCGACGGCGTACAGGCCTGGGATCGGCTGGTCATCGCCGTCGAGCACCCGAGCGTGGGGGTCGGTGATGAGCCCGGAGAAGGTGCCGAAGCTGCCGGGCAGTAGCCGGACCGCGTAGAACGGTCCCTTCTCGATCGGTGCCAGTGTCGGGTTGGGGGTGTTGTCAGGGTCGCCGGAGTACCGGTTGAACGGAGTCTCGCCGCGGCCGAAGGCCGGGTCCTGGCCGACCGCGGCGTGGACGTTGAACTCACGCACGGTCTCGGTGAGCCCGTCCGGGTCGATCCCACATTTGCACGCCAGTTCGCTCAAGGTGGGTGCGCTGATCAGGTATCCGTTGCGCAAATAGGGCAGCGTCGGGACGGGGAACGGCTTGGCCATTCCCAAGGGGTACTTGCGGAGGTACATCGAATCGGCGATCAGCCACGACTGCACCTCCTCACCCTCTGGCGTCTGCTCGACCATTGCCTTGACGTAGTCGTGATATCCGTTGGCTTCGTTGACGAATCGCTTGCCGGTGGACAGCACGCCGATGACGCCCGGCTTGCCGCGGTCCATGATGTGCGGAAAGATCCCGACCTTCTTCGTGGAGGTGTAGTGGATCTCCGACACCGGGCACCAGGCCACCGGGGAGTCCAGAGTGGTGTCCACCCGACCGCCGGCCCATTCGCCCAGACGCAACCCGTCGCCGGTGGTCGTGCCCGGTGCCAGGGTGCGGTGGGTATCGCCCAGCCCGCGGGGGAAGGTGTCCACACGGCGGAGCCGATCGGCAGGGTAGCCGCCCGCGGCGAGGACGACCCCTTTGCGAGCGGCGACATACCGCGACCCGCTGGGTCCTTCGACGATGGCGCCGGTGATTCGCCCGTCGTCGTCCTTGACCAGGGACACCGCAGGAGTGGAGACATCGAACCGGACGCCAAGATCGTGCCCGGACTGCATCAACCGCCCAACCAGCGCCAGCCCGTTGACGAGATGCTGTCCCTCACGGTGGATCCCGAGGTCGAGAACATGCTTGCTGACTCGCCGGGCGGCGTGCAGAAAGGCCTTCGGCTTGAGCTGGGACGCTTTGAGGAAGTTCTGCAGGTCGGGTCCGGCCATGATGCCCATACCGAGGAAAGACGTCTCGTACAGCTGGTGCGCCATGATGGTGCGGACCTGCGGGGACAATGAGCGCTTGCTGATCGGCTGCGGCCCCACGGACCGGTGACCGGTGCCGGCACCGGGGGTCTTGCCATGGATATCGGCGATCCATTTTCCCGGAACGAACTGCAGCGCAGTGCGATTCGCGAAGAACGCGATCATCTGCCCTGCGTTGTCAAGGAATGCCTCCACCTTCGGGGCGTTGTAGTTCTCGCCCAATCGGTTTCGGAGGTACTCTCGCGGACCGTCGACCCCGTCCACCACGCCGTCTGCCAGCGCATAGGGGTTACCGGGCACCATCATCCAGCCACCCGACCACGCAGTCGCCCCTCCACAAAGCAACCCCTTCTCCACCACCAGCACATCGAGACCGTGGTAAGCGGCGGTGACGGCGGCAGCCAGACCACCGGCGCCCGAGCCGACGACGAGGACGTCCACTGTCTCGTCCGGCTCGCCGACGATCCCTCGCTGCGAATGTAACGTCATGAACGCTCTCCTTCTGGGGTGGCCGAGTTGCTGGTGGCCCGGGTGGTTGCGGCGAGAACGGCAAGTGCACGCTGGCGCAGATACCGGGCGAATTCGAGAGGTGATCGGTTCTGCCGCAAATGGATTGACGGCACTTCGAGGCTGACCGGCAGATCTGGCGGCAGGTTGGTGAGGTAGCTGGCGAGCGGAAAGTCTCCGTCCCCGGGGGCCAGCCGATTGGAACGGGATTCGGCCACCAACGCATCGCGGTCGGCGGGCCTGATCGTCGGGCCGTCACAGAGTTGGATCAGGGGCACCAGGTCGGCAACCGCCGCCACCTCGGCGCCCGTGGCGCCGAATCGGGTCAGGTGCAATGTGTCTATCAGCACCTGGCAGCCGGCCTGCCGGGCCAACTCCTGCGCCCTCGGCAGTGAATTCAGGAGGTTGTACGAGATCGGCTCGATGGTGCAGGCCACCCCGACGACCCTCGCATCGGCGACGAGGGCCCCTAGATCGTCGACCATCCGTGCATCGTCGGGGTCGTTGATCGCGACGGTCATCGAGGCCGCGCCGAGCGCTGCCGCCGACTCCAGAGCGGGCCGCCAATCGTCTGCGCCGGTCTGACCGTTGAGGAGCACGAACTCGGCATCCACACAGGTCAGGTTGCGTGCAGCTAGTCGATCCTGGGTGGCAGCCAACAGCGGGCTGCCTACGCTGAGATCGAAGGGCGTCTCAGCCGACGTCACGGCGCGGACGCGTAGTCCGACGAAGTCGAAGCCGGCGTCGGCGGCCACGTCGACGAAGGTCGGTGGGTCCACATCGAGCATGGACAGTGGGGCCAGCCCTATCCGGCGGGGTGCCACTCTATGGGAGGGCGGTGGGAGTGACATCGACGTCCACATCCTCAGGTAGGGGGTATAGCGGAGCACGGGCGTTGTGCGTTCCCGTGCCTTGTCCTCTTCAGTCTCGGCCATGAGAATTAAGTCTGTCCAACACCAATATCGTCTGAAATAAGGTGTAGATCTGTCTTAATCGGGAGTGGGTAGCACTTTCTCCGCAAGAGCCAGCACGGTGTCGCGGGCGATGGAACGGTGGTGTAACGACCACGCGATGGCATGCGGCATCCGCGCGCTGGTACCCACTAGCGGCACGTACCGCGATCCGGGCGGCAGAAACCGGGCCATGCCTTCGGCCATCAAAGCGATCCCCACTCCGGCTGCCACGAGCATCAAGATCATGTACGGATCAGTGATCTCCTGAACCACACGGGGACGAAACCCCGCGTCCACGCACGCTTGAAGAGCCAGCTCTTGCAGAGCCGACCCCGCCCGCACCGGAGTGGTGATGAAGTCCTGATCGGCAAGCTCGGCGATGTCGATGCTGGTGCGAGCTGCGAAGAGATGATCTCCAGGGAGAACGACCCCGAAACGCTCCACCGCGATCAACCGCGTGTGAACGATGGCCGAATCGACGGGTAGGCCCACGAAGGCGATGTCGAGGCGTCCGGAGTCGAGCTGATCGACGGCGTCGCGGGTCATCACCTGTCCGACCAGGTCGAGAGAGATATCGGGGTAACGCTGGCGCACAGCTCTGGCCAGCGGCGGCAGTGAGAAGTGGTTGACCACACCGCTGAACCCGATCACGACCCGCCCGTAGACGTCACCCGCCGATGCCCTGGTGGCCGTGCGCGCCGTCTCGACCTCGGCCAGGACGGCGCGGGCATGAGGCAGGAACGCCTGCCCGGCTGCGGTCAGCGCCACCCACCTCGTGCTTCGCTCGAAAAGCGTTACGCCCAAGTCTTTCTCAAGCTTGCGGATGGTCTGGGCTCAGCGGCGATTGCGCCATCTGGAGCCGATCCGCCGCGCGACCGAAGTGCAACTCCTCCGCGACCGCGACGAACGCCTGCATCCATCGAAGCTCCATGCACGCCGTCCCTTGTGTTCGCCGGGTAGAACTCCTGGCCATCCAGTCGTCGGGCAACTTGCTGAGTGGACTTTATCTGCATATGACACATAGCCCGGTTAAGGAATCAGGGTCGGCTGCGAACGGCTCCCGCACGGATGTGACGCCACGGGAAGCGCAGTACGGACTACCTGCGGCCGTCACGGTCGCGCGCTCTGCGAGCGTCCCACCGCAAGGTCGCTGCAGCGAGCGAGGCAGCGAGCACCGTGCCGGTCAAGACGGCGACTCTTGCGCCGTCGGTGTGCTTCGAGTCCGAGAACGAGAGTTCGGCGATCAGCAGGGAGACCGTGAAGCCAATGCCTGCCAGCAGGCCGATCGGAAGCAGGTCCCGCAGTCCGATCGCATCCGCTAGACGCAACGGCGTCAACCTGGTGACCAGCGCGGTCGTACCCAAAACTCCCACGAGCTTGCCCAGCACCATGGCGATCACGATCGCGACGACGATCGGCTGCCCGAACACCGCGGCCGGGCCGTCACCATCGACGAGCGACACCCCGGCCGAGAAGAACGCGAAGACCGGCAACGCGATCCCCGACGAGAGCGGACGGATCACATCCTCGAAGCGATGCGTCCGCGCGCTCGCCTCGGCGAACACCGGTTGGGCGGGAACGCACAAGCCCAGCAGCACCCCCGCAATCGTGGCGTGCACGCCCGAAGCGTGCATGCAACCCCAGGCAACCAGCGCGGCTGGCGCCAGCAACCACCAACGCGGCTGGCGCGATCGGACGACAACCGCGAACAGTCCCACCGCTAGCAGAGCCGTCAGCAAAGCGATCCAGTCGATTCGGGCGGTATAGGCGACGGCGATGACGATGATCGCCAGCAAGTCGTCCACCACGGCGAGGGTCAGCAGAAACATCCGCAATGCCTGCGGCAAGCCTCGTCCGAAGATCGCCAGAACCGCCAGGGCGAACGCGATGTCGGTCGCGGTCGGGATGGCCCAGCCGTTCAAGGCGGACCGGTCTCCCAACACCAGCGCGACCACGGTGAACAGAACCGCCGGCACCGCCATCCCGCCTATCGCGGCCAGCACCGGTACCGCTGCCTGCCGCAGACTGCGCAGGCTCCCCGCGACCAGTTCGTGCTTCAGCTCGACACCCACGACGAAAAAGAACACTGCGAGCAAACCGTCTGCGGCCCACGCCGACAGGGGCAGGTCCAGCTGCAGTGCGGCCGGGCCGATCACGACGTCGGACATGGCCAAGTAGCCAGCTCGCCACGGCGAGTTCGCCCACACGAACGCGATGGTCGCCGCCATGAGCAACAGGGCTCCCCCTGTCGTCTCCAAGGTGAGCCATCGGCGCATCCGTGCACGTCGGCTCGGGATCTGCGCTCGCGTTGTCATCCGGCTCCAAGAGGCTCACGGCCTCACCGACCGGGTCGCCGACAAGACCGCCGACCAGTCTTCCCGGCACACCAGGTTCAACTCTAACCGGCGAGCGCCCCGGTCGGGCTTGCAGTCCAGAGCAGAAGGCTGGTTGGGGCAGCGATCACGTCACCACGTGCTCGGGAAGGAACCCTCGCCCGATCAGCCGCGCCAGCAGCCGACGCACCACCGGCTGCAGCAGCCGGAGGCCGACGCGAGCGGGCACCGGGACCGCCCGTCGTCGCGGATCGTCTTCGGGCCGGCCGATCCGAGCGTGCACCAGCCGCTGGATGCGCTGCATCCGCAGCACGGGCCGGATCCGGCGCTGCTGCACGGCATCGAGCACGGCGACGGGAACTGCTCCGGCACGCAGCGGTCCGGTCACTGCGTTGGCAAGGGCGACGGCGTCCTGAAGCGCGTAGTTGATGCCGACTCCCCCGACGGGCGACATCGCGTGGGCGGCGTCGCCGATGCAGATAAGACCCTCCCGGTACCAGCGCGCCAGCCGGTCGAGCCGGACGGACAAGAGCTTCACCTGATCCCAGTCGGTAAGCGTGCCGACCACCGGCTCCAGCACCGGGGCGATCGACGTCAGGACGCGGCGGAACTCCTCGAGTCCCTGCGACCGCAAAACGTCAAATCCACCCTTTGGGATGACCAGGCCGCTTTGGTAATGGTCGCCACGATCAATCGTGAGCACCATGCCGCGGCCGTCGAGATAGCCGAGAGTCGGGGGTGGTGCCTCGGGTGGCTTGGGAAGACTGAACCAGAGCACGTCGATCGGCACGCCGAGTTCCTGGGGCACCAAGCCGGCCTCGCTCCGGATGCGCGAGGTGCGGCCATCAGCGACCACCGTGAGCGGCGAGCGGAACTCGACCTCCCCATCCGGAGTCGAGGCTCGCAGGCCGACCACGGCGTCGCCGACCGTGACGAGCGTTGTCGTCTCGGCGCATCTGCGCAACTCGAAGCCGGGAAAGGCCGCGCCTTCGCGCGCGAGGAAGTCGAGGAAGTGCCACTGCGGCGCCAAGACCAGGAAATCGTCGGGGCCCGGCAGCGTTGAGAAGTCGACCAGAGTCATTCGGTCGCCGTCGATCACGGCGTCGAGCGTCGACAGTCTCGTCAAAGGCAGGTCGAGGAATCGCTCACGCAGCCCGAGCTCGCCGAGCAGCGAGATGGTCGACGGGTGGATAGTGTCGCCGCGGAAATCACGCAGGAAATCCGCATGCTTCTCCAGCACCGTGACCCTCAGCCCGCGACGGGCCAGCAGGTAGCCGGCCATCAAGCCCGCCGGGCCGCCACCGGAGATCACGCAATCACGTTCCACCGTGCCCATCTCGACACATTACCGATGAAGACAGGCGACGAGCCGTACGACAGCCTGGGAAAGGAAGAGCTGTCAGTCAGCTGAAAGCAATCCGTGTTCGACGGCGAACAGGCTTGCCGAGACCCGATTGGCTATTCCGGTCTTGGCGTAGATGTGCTCGGTGTGATTTCGCACCGTCTTCGTGGAGAGGGTCAGCTGCTCGGCGATCTGCCGGCTGGACAGTCCGCGGGCGATCAGCCGGAGGATCTCGACCTCGCGGGGCGACAGGCCTGACGCTCGACTGTGGTGTCGTACCGACCTATGTCCGGCGGCTGCGAGAACCGCTTCGGTGACATCGGCATCCAGATGTCCTCCCCTGGCCTCGGCCCGGAGCCGCACCGATGCCTGTTCGATGCTCAGCGCGGCTCGGTGGGGTCGCTGCTCGCGGAGCGACTGGTAGGCATCCGCGACTGCCAGGATGCGGGCCGCGATCGGCAGAGAGCCGGCAGTCAGACCCCGCGGATAGCCGGAGCCGTCGAGGCGCTCTCGGTGCTGGACAGCGAGCGCTCCCAGTTCGGCGAGGACCGGGGACTGGCTCAGGATCCGTTCGGTCAGGTAGGGGTAGAGCCGGATCCGCTCCCGCTCTCCGGCGCCAAGCTGTCCGGCCTTGTCCCAGATGGCGTTGGACACGCCGAGCCGACCAAGGTCATGGACGAGTCCAGCCCGATACAGCCGGTCAAGGGCGACGCCGGACAGCCCCAACCTTCGCCCGGCCGACGTCGCCAGATCGGCCACCGCCCGCGAATGCCCAAGGGTGTACGGCGATTTGAGATCGACGAAGTCGGCGACCGCTCCCAAGGCATCGTCCAGTTCTCGACCCTTCAGCGGCTGCGCGAGCATCGGCTCGGCCGCGATCACCGTCTGCCAGGTGCGCGGCGATTCGACGTCGGGAAACAGGGTGGCCCCGGCCCGATCGAGGAGCGACACCAGGGCCGGGTCGAACTGCCTGCCAGATCGTTGGCGGGCCAGACCGACAGCTGCCTCGACCCCACCTAGCCGATGTGCCACCTCGACATGTTCGGCGAACTGACAGATCCGCGCCGCCAACGGGATCTCGTCGCCGCGAAACCGTCCTGGCCAGCCGCGGCCGTCCCACCGCTCGTACGACGAGGCGACCGCGTCCTGCACGGCTACATCGAGTCCGAGCAGGCCAGCGAACCGGGTGGCGAGTTCGGCATGCCGGCTGATCATGGAATCGACCTCGCGGTGCCCGCTCAGCGCGAACTCCAGGGCTACTCGCAGCCGGTGCACCGGGGGATGGCCCGAGCCGATCAGCCGTAGCCCGGCCAGGGCGCCCGGCAGACTGCGGGCGTCGTGCCGGTACTTGGTCGCCCTGAGTGCGATGTCGTCGCCGAACCACCGTGCCTGCTCGTGCGCGTCTGCGTGGCACGCGACATTAACCAGCAGTGCGCTGTAGTAGACGACCAGCCGATCGCCGCTGTCGAGATCCAGCCGATCCGCGACGCGCAGGGCGATGACGGTCTGCCGGAGCACGTGCTCCATGGGCTGGTCGAATCCGAGATCGACGCCGAGCGAGAGAGCGGCGATGAGTTCGGCCAGGCGCACCCCAGGATCCTGCGACATGCCTGAGGTCTCCGACACACCCGACTCCGACACGCCCGATGTCTGCGGCATACCCGAGTCCCCCGAGGATGTCGCAGGCTCGTTCGCCACCAGTTCACCCCGCCCGAAGTGCGGACCCTTCGATGGTACGCCGATCAGGACGATTGGAGTTCGCGCTGATTACGCATGATCGTGTCATCGACCAGCTTCATCTCCTGGGTCGGGCTGAAGAAGATCAGCCTCGTTCCGGGCTGGTACACCGGCACGTGGCCCGGCGGCATATAGAACACGTCGCCGGCCTCGACGACCTCCTCGTGGTCGGCGTACCGAACCAGCATCTGGCCCTCGGTGAGCACGCCCCAGTGCGGACACGGGCAGACGTCGCCGGGAAGTCCGTGCAACATCACCGTCATGTCGACCTCACCGATGACATGCAGAAACGTGGCCGAGTACCCCCCGAGCTCGGCCGTGCCCACCTCGACCGGGCCGTAGTCGATTCGCTCGATGCTGTCGGGTGCCATGGTTGCCATCGTGTCCTCCTCAGGTCCTGTCCACGGGCAGCCGCCCGGGACAACGCCACGCTATGAAGTCCTTCCAATGGCTCGCGTGGGGCAGATGCCCCAACTTTGGGCTCTGGCGAGCCCTTTCGCCGCGACGGCGTCAGCGTCGGGTCGTCGAGCGGCGAGAACGATCAGACGACCTGGCCGCCGTTAGCGCTTCGGCTCAGTTGGCTCGATGAGACGCGCGAGCTTATCGAGTGCCATGCGCGTGCCGGTCTCGTTGTCGGCCGACGGCACGCTGTCGGGAATTCCCTCATGCACGATGACGACGTCGGTGCCGTCTCCGGCATCGGTCAGGGTTGTCGTCATCGTCATCGTGCCGTGTAGCGCGACATTCGTGGTCTCGAACTCGGAAACCTCCACGACCTGCTCGTTGGGAACGAGTCTGACGAACGTGCCGTGGTAGGTATCGGTGCGCGCCTCGGTCTTGCCTATCGCGTCTGGCGCGTCGTAGCTGAGCGAGATCCGAAATCGTCCCCCTTCGCGGGCATCGAACTCGTGCACGTGACCGGTCATGCCGTCCGGAACCCGCCAAGCGGCGATCGCGACCGGATCGAGCAGCGCCTGGTAGACCACGGAACGAGGCACACGCAGATGCCGGGTGATCGTCGTGGAGTACATGCCTTCAACGTAAGGGGCCGCCGGGAAATAATCGCTGCAGTGTCGGTTTCTGGGCGGGATGGCTGACCAGGCGGAGGTTCGCCCGCGTAACGGAGCTACGTGGGTGTGGCCAACAACGAAGTCAGGCGTCCGACCCCCGGAAGCGCCATGCAGTGGTTATTGCCGGGTGGACCCTAACCTTCGGTGGCAGCAGACGACGTGGTCGGGCGCACGCGATGGAGTCTTCCTCCTCGACAACCAGCGTTGTGCCGGTGGAGAAAGGCCGACTAGCGATCACATGAGCGTGGCCCAGGGATCGACCTCCACGAGCCGGGCCTAGCCGGGCCTGCGGCAGGTAACGGCCCGCGCCTGAGCCGAGCTGCCCACCCGTAGCGCAATCTGGACTACATCGATACGGCCACTGCAGGCCTATACCTGCTCAGTCCGATCGCAGCGCGCGGCTCGATGTAGTCCAGATCGCGCTACCCCCGGTCGGAGTCGTCCTGCGCGCGGCAGCTTTCCGCTCGCTCACGGCCGGTCTGCCCGTTCAGAAGGCCGACGCAGCCCGAGATGCGCCAATTTGCACGCCAATTCGACCCGATGCCAGCGTCGTCCGGGGCGCTGCCTCGAATACGGTGCGCTTTCTCGGTCTTGACTGCCGTGACGTCGATGCTGCCAGGCCGGGCTCCGCGAACCGCCAGGCCGGCGGCCCCAAGCCTCGCGAATGGGCACCTGTTTCAGTACGTCCTCGCCATGGCGAGATCGCCACGTGCGGCGAGCTGACGGCGGCTCTAGCTGTGGACGGCACTCAGGACGCCGAGGGCACGGCCTGCTTCTCGAGCCGACGCCAGCGCGCCGGCATGTAACTCGGCGGCGAGATCCGTGAAAGCGTCGAGTGCAGGGTTGACTCCCACAAGGGTGAACTCGCGCTCGACGACAGTCAGCTCGGCCCCCCACACATCGGCGAGGATGCGGCGCAGGTATGGAGTCGAGTGGTCCCACCCGGCACGTGGCGTTTCCGGGCCGTAGGCGCCGCCCCGAACCGTGGCCAGAACGACCGGTTTGCCGGCCAGCAGCGGCGCTCCGCCCCTGGAGACCCGGGGGTCGGTCATGATCAGGTCGATCCAGGTCTTGATGTGCTGGGAGACCCCGAAGTTGTACCGCGGCACCGCGAGCAGGATCGCGTCGGCGGCGAGCAGCTCGTCGACGAGGGTGCCAGCCAAGTCCACTGCTTCTTGCTGCTCAGCGGTGCGCTCACGCGGGTCGGTGGCTGACGCGGCCACTGCGAGAGCCCAGGCATCGGCAGGGAGCACGTCTACCCCGATGTGGCGCCGTTCGACAGTGTCCCCTGGGTGGGAGGTACGCCATTCCTGCTCGACGATGTCGGCGATCTCGCGGCTCGCCGAGTGGTCGACACGGATGCTGGCGTCCAGCCGGAACAGGGTCATACGGGCTCCTTAGATTGGTTCACGCGTGAAGTCAGAATACCTCACAATATTTCAATCATGAACAGTCCAGGGGGCTCGCTCAGGCCCGTCCTCGCTGGAGTGACAGTTCGATCGTGGAGCCAGAGCGGATAGACTCCCGCCATGTCGACGGCGAATGCAGAGACGTCAGCCGTTAGCGCTGACGCCGAACCGCAGTGGCTGTCAGCCGAGGAGAAGGATGCCTGGAAGGCCCTCCTCATGCTGGTGTTGCAACTGCCAGGGACGTTGGACGGCCAACTGCAACGCGACTCCAACCTCACGCTGTTCGAGTACGTGACCCTCAGCGCCCTATCGATGGCACCCGAGTTCACGCTGCGCATGAGCGAGCTCGCTCGGCTGTCCAACGGCTCGCCTTCGCGACTGTCGAACGTTGTCAAACGCTTCGAACATCGCGGCTGGGTGCATCGCGAGCCCGATCCTTGCAATGGCCGATGCACGGTCGCAACTCTGACCCCCGCCGGCTATGACGTCGTCCTGGCCGCTGCGCCGGGCCATGTCGAAGCCGTTCGCCGATACGTCATCGAGCCTTTGACAGCCAACCAAATCCGCACGGTCACAGCGGTCGGACGGCGTATTCAGGCCCGACTGAGCGATGGTGGGCAGGGATTGGGCCTCAGCGAGAGGCCACGTCCAGCCGAACAGGGATCGTCGCAGGCGGGCTGACGCGCTGGGATGCTGCCCACCTAGGTGACCTTTGGCCCTGTTTCGACGGCGAACCACCATAAAGGGTGGTGCCATGACAAGCACTCCCGATTCCAGCCGCATTCTCGTTGGTGTCGACGGATCGAGTTCCTCCGTCGACGCCCTTGCGTACGCCTTCACCCTGGCTGACGCGCTAGGTGCTCCGCTCGAAGCAGTGACGACCTGGGCCTACTCGAGCGCCCCAGGCTACGTTCCCCCACCGGAGTTGCATCCGGAGGACGATGCCGCAGCCATCCTCGACACAGCGATCAACGAGGCGTTTCCCGACGGACCACCGCCGATCACCAGAACGGTGCTGTGCGGATCGCCCGCTCGCACACTCATCGAGCAGAGCGCGGACGCCCACATGCTGGTCCTGGGCAGTCGCGGACACGGCGGCTTCGCCGGCCTGCTGCTCGGATCGGTCAGTTCCGCCTGCGCCGAACACGCCCACTGCCCGGTGCTCATCGTCCATTCGCCTGAACACCGGAGTGAGCCATCCAACTAAGCGGCGTGCGGCCAGCAGGCCGAACCAGAAGCCGAAGACAGACGTCGAATACGTCGTAGCCGAGCGGCGTTTCACGGAGACTGCTCGACCGTCTCTCGCGCACCCCCCAAGGATCAGGCGGACCTCGTGGCCGGGCTCGTCGCCGGCCTCCAGATGACCCGCGGCCAGGTATCCGGCCGACCAGTCACTCGTGGAGTAGTACGCAAGCTACGTGAAGACGGCGTGTAGCCAACCGAGAATCGTCTCGAGGCTCTCTGGGTCGAGACGGGTGCCGGCTTCGTTGTATCCGTTGCCTGGCGATGCGGCCACGTCGGCAGGGGTACGCGCGTCTTCCTTGAACACGTGATTCGCCGTGGGTGGGAACGCGAAAGTCACGTTCGTCATCCCGGCGGCCGCCCTCTGCAAAGGCTCGCCGTCAGCATGCAGATCGATCTGTACGTCTTTGCCGCCGATCAGCACGAGCGTGGGAATCTGCACCCTCGCGAGCGATTCGCACGCGGATTCGACCCACAGCTCGCGCGCGAACGGGAGGTTCGCCGGCGTCTCGAAGCTTGCCAGCACCATCCTCACACTCTCGGGCAGGCCAGGGTCAGGATTCATCGGCTGCCCGGCGGCGTAACGGGCTGCGGCCTCCTCGACTTTCGGCATGAGCTCGAGGCCACCGGGAAACCGAGCGGCCTGAAGAGCCAACTGGGACAGCAGAACAGCCTGGATGGGACGACCGGGTGGCGCCGCGAGCACGATCCCCGCGAACGAGACTGCCTGGGCGCTGACGGCGTAGTGCAGCACGTGGATGGCGCCCTCACTGTTGCCGAACCCGACGATTCTCGAGGAGTCCACGAAGTCGAGCACTGCCAGCTTCTGAACGGCCGCGACGAGCTCGTCCAGATGTGACTGCATGCTCATCGTTCCGATGAGCCGGGTGACGTTCTCGATGGCATGCGGGCCGGCTGCCCGCTTGTCAAAGCGGAGAGACGCGATACCGGCCTCGGCGAACGCCTCCGCGAAGAGCCGCCCGCTACCGTTACTGCCCGGCAGCAGCGGCGAACACCAATCCCGGTCGGTCGGGCCGCTACCGGCCACAAGGACCACAGCCGGGAAGGGCCCATCGCCATCAGGCCGCACGACTGTTCCCTCCATCGCGATCCCCTCCAACTGCCATGACACCTGAGCAGAAGTCGCCATGCGCACAGTCTGTCAGCGAAGCGCAAGTTGGCCTCGAGGTCGACGCACTCCCAATCCGACTCGGCTAGACGACGGCTCAGCACCCATGCCTGGCGCAAGCACGAGAACTGAGTTCCCAGCTCCTCTCCGGGCAACTTCCGCGACGAATCCGCAGCGCCCTGTCGATCAGCCGGCTCTCTGATCGTCACCTGCATAAGGACCGAGAGTCGGTCCCGACGGAGGAGTTCCTCCGTGAGCGGCGCTGACTGCGCCAGATACAGACTGGGAGAATCAGATCATGCGTTACACACTGCTGATGCACTATCCGGAGGCCGATGAGGAATCGATCGGTGCGGAGGCGATCCAAGCCGGACGCGAAGCCTTCACCGCCTACGCGGCCGCGCTGGAGCAGGCGGGTGTGCTCATCGCCGCCGAAGTGCTCGCACCATCGGCTCTCACCACCACGTTGACGGCGGTGGACGGAACGTTGCGGGTGCAGGACGGGCCCTTCGCGGATACGAAGGAGCAACTGGGCGGCACATTCGTCATCGACGTACCCGACCTCGATGCTGCCCTGGAATGGGCGAAAGAGGCGCCCGCAGCGCGGTGGGGGGCGATAGAGATCCGGCCTGGCGCAACGCACACGGTGAACGGCGTGTGGGTCCGCGACACGTGACACACGATGAAGTGCGAGCCGCTGCCGAGAGCGCCGCTCGCACCTCGCGTGCGCGGCTGGTCGCGGTCCTCGCCGCAGCCTCGGGCGACCTCGGTCTCGCCGAAGACGCGGTCGCCTCCGCCTTCGAGCGGGCGCTCGTCACCTGGCCTGCCCGTGGTGTGCCCGACAATCCGGAGGGATGGCTGCTCACCGTGGCCCGAAACCATCAGCGCGACGCGTGGAAGTCCGCTGCGCGACGCCGCACAGTGCCGCTCGACACAGCCCTGAATGTCGGCGCCATCGAGCCATCCTTGGCTGCTCTCGATCCGGATGCCATCCCCGAGCGTCGCCTCGCGCTGCTGTTCGTCTGCGCCCATCCCGCGATCGATCCGGCCATCCGCAGCCCGCTCATGTTGCAGAGCGTGCTCGGCTTCGAGGCTGTCGACGTCGCGCGCGCGTTCGCCGTCCCTACCAGCACGATGGCCCAACGCCTGGTCCGCGCCAAACGCCGCATCCGCGACGCCCGAATCCCCTTCGTGGTCCCTGGGAAGTCCACGATCCCGGCTCGGCTCCCGGCCGTGCTCGAGGCGATCTACGGCTGCTTCGCGATCGCGTGGGACGACGCCGACGGCACCGGACCCCACACCGCCGACTCCATGGCGGGCGAGGCACGTCACCTGGCGAAGACTCTGGGCCAACTGCTCGACGATGAGCCCGAAGCCTGGGGACTCGCGGCCCTGATTTCCTTCTCCTTGTCACGAGCGCCGGCTCGAACGGGTGAATACGTGCCGTTGGAGCAGCAGGACCCGCGCTGCTGGAACGCGGCGTTGATCGCAGAAGGCGAGCAGATGCTGCGCAGAGCATCCGCGCTCGGACGTCCCGGCCGGTTTCAGTTCGAAGCGGCGATGCAGGCAGTCCACGCCGATCGAGCACGCACCGGTCTCACCGACTGGGCCGCATTGGCCTCATTGGCCGCCGCATTGCTGCGGGTTGCGCCCAGCATCGGCGCGCACGTCGCCCACGCCGTGATCGTCGGGCACCAGGACGGACCGGCGCAGGGGCTCGCCCTGCTGGACGAACTCGCCCGCTCGACCGACCGCACGCAAACCTTCCAGCCCTTCCAGGCTGCGAGAGCCGAACTGCTCCTCCGGCAGGGCGCACCCGAGGCCACCGAAGCCCTCGACCGCGCCATCGAACTGACCGACAACCCACGCGCAAGGGCTTGGCTCGAACAACGTCGAGCACAGCTTTGACGGCCCGAATGCCGCTTGACATCCCCCGACTGAGGGGCCGGGTGTCAGCATCCATGCAAGCTGTCCATTGACGGGCTCCGCCCGCATCCCGCTCGGCGATCGGCAACGAGCCCCCCGGCCGTCGAGGCTAGGGCTCTATTACTAGCCAGCACCGGCAATAGAGGCTACCTAAAGGCTATTCCGCTCGAATTGGAGCGTCTCCATCAACAATGAGGCTGCATCGACGATCCGCCGCATGGCGGCGATGTGGTCATCTAGCTTGGCCGCGAAGGTGGCCGCGTCGCCGGCGGTGATGCTGAAATCGATGCTTGCAGAGGTCAACTCGAAAGTCGCCTCCAGATAGTACGGGATATCGTCATAAGTGCGGACAGATACGCCAACGGCGACAATGCCGTAGTTGTAGAGGGAAATCGTCGGTGCTGTATTCCAGGGCCACTAGAGGCTCCTATCCATCCGCCTGTGAGATGCGCTCTGGGTTGGCGGTATTTGCGCGAGTGATGGGAGCAAGGCGCGGCAGAGTAGCGCTAGGAAAGTTGCACATTGACTAATACGATGACGAACTAGGATAGACTCCTCCGTCGCACGGCAGAGGTTCACCCGGTTAGATTATTAACCTCCCGAGAGGACGCAAACTCCTTTTGCCGCGCGTGGAGACCGCCCGGAGAGTTTCGCCACCAGGGCCGGCGGTGCCGTCGTGGAGAAAGTACCCGTCCCCAGGCGAGGTGGTACGGGTTGACGCTCTAGGACCCCCGACTGTGCTCGACCCACCGCCGTGCTACAGCGGGCCCAAGACGTCGTGGGGGTTTGCGTCGAGCGCGAGCGTGTCAAGGACGGTCAATAACCGGCGTTCTTCGTAGCGGAAATGCGACTCCATGATCGCGGCGATCCCAGCTAAGTGGCGATCGAGTTCAGCGTCAGATGCGGACCGTTCGGCCGCCGCCTGCAACTCTGTCACCAGTTGGGCGATCATCGAGTGGTCTTGTTCCAAACGTCGGAGCGTCTCGCGCAGTTCGGGATGTGCCGCGGCGATGGCGGGGAACAGCGTGCCGTCCTCGCCTTCATGGTGGCCGCTGAGCGCAGCGCAAAAGCCGTGGCAATACAGCAAAGAGATCGCGTGCTGCGAACCCTTTATCATCGCCGCCGGACAGGGTTTCGCGGGTCACTCGCAGGGCTTGGCGCAGTCGCTGGTGAACACCGCGAAGTTCTTGGCTCCAGGTGATCAGCCTGGTCCTGTCGCCCTCCGTCATGGCAGGACGCGCCTGGCTTCGATGAGGTGGCGGGAGGAATACGCGACGAAAGGCTCGCCGAGACGTAACTGCTCATCAAGTCGAGTGAGCTGTGGGAGGTACTTCCGAACGGAGAAGTCGGGGATCCACCACGGACACTTGCGCAGGATCCACACAATGGCTCCGATGTCATAGAACTCCATCCGGCAACGAATCGTGCGCAGATCCTCGATGGATAGACCAGCCTGCTCCGCCTCGCGGACTTCCGAGTCGGGGTGGCGCGATTTCCGATTCTCCGGAAGAGGACCGAGAAAATACTCGATGAGCTCGAACGCGGAAGCGGGACCGACGTGTTGGGCGAAGTAGCGGCCTCCGGGAACGAGGACCCGGGAGACTTCGGTCCAGTTCGGCTTGACCGGGTGGCGGGAGGAGACGAGAGAGAAGGATGCGTCAGCGAAAGGCAACTGCACGCTATCGTCCGGTTCGACCACACGGACTCCGCGCGGCGCGAGTAGGTGGCGGGCGCGCCCGGCATTCGGCGGGTAGGACTCGGTGACCACCATCTGCGCCGGCAGTACCGGCGCCTCGTTGACGACTTCGCCTCCGCCGGTATCGATGTCGAGCGCGCTGTCCACGGCGGCCAGCCGACCGGCGAGGAGCCGCGCGTAGCCCCACGGCGGTCGTTCCTCGGTGGCTCGCCCGTCCAACCAGCCGAAGCCCCACCCCGTGGTGTCGGCTGACTCTGCTTCCACCAGTAAATCGTTCAACGGCCGCATCGGCCCTATTGTCACCTACACCTTCCCGAACGCAGAATCATCCGAGCCCAGGTTCAGCCAAGGTTCCTTTGGAACCAATGATGGGCGTAGGGCTCGCTGTTGAACGCGTCGACCTCGACGAAGCCGGCGCTCTGGTAGAGGTGGCGGGCTTCCACGAGAGAACGGTTCGTCTCCAGTCGCACCGTGTCCATCCCGCGATCGTCCGCTTCCTTGACGAGGTGTTCCAGGAGACGGCGACCCAGCCCAAGCCCACGGAAGTCTCGGCTGGTCCACATCCTCTTGACCTCGGCGACCCGGGTGTCCGGATGCAGCTTCAGCGCCCCGCACCCGATCGGCGCGCCTGCGAGCGTCGCCACCACAAGCAATCCGTTCGGGAGGGTCATCTCCTCGTCTGTGGCCGAAATGCCCTCACCTGGGTCGAACCCGTTCTCAAACCTCTCCCCCAATTCAGCGAAGTAGGCACGCAAGCACGAACGTGCATCCCGGGCGCGTGGGTCGGTGATCTCAAGGTGTACCTGAGAGGCCAGCAACAGTCGCTCGACCTCGGTCATCGTCGCGACCAGCCGCTCTCGCTGGGCGGTACTGAGTGGTTCGAGGATCGATTCCGCGAGTTCGTCCGATGCCTGGTCAAGAACTGTTCGCTCGGCGAGACCTGCTTCAGTCAGTCGCACTCTCCGCACCCTCGCGTCGCCGATGTCGGAGTCGGTGGTGATGAGCCCGTCCGCTTCAAGCTGCCGCAACTGTCTGCTGGCGTGCCCGGAATCCAACCCGAGACGGGCCCGAAGCGAGCGCACCTGCGATCCGGCGGGTTCGACCTCCCAGAGCAGTCGTGACAGTCCCAACGAGCGACGCCTCGATAGGTATTCGTCGTCAAGCGCGCCGATCCGCTGAGTGACGGTTCGGTTGAACCGCCGGATCACGTTGATCTGCTGTCGATCCATTCTCTGATCATAGTCAGATAAATTGGAGCGTGGAACACAATTACGCAAGCTGATAGGAAGGTCAAGCACCCGTGCCATCGCCACGGCACTAGCCGCGAGCGACAGAGATTTGGCAGAGGAGGACACGCAGGGCTGAGCCGCTGCACGCCAGGATGACCGACAAGATTGACTTCAAGAAGACGCTCGACGGCTATCAGGCCACACGAGACCAGTTCCGGATCGTGCACCTGCCTGACCTGCAATACCTCATGATCGACGGCCACGGTGACCCGAACACCTCACCGGACTACACCGAAGCAGTCCGAGCGCTCTATCCCGTGGCCTACAAGCTGAAATTCGCCAGCAAACGAGACCTCGAACGCGACTACGTCGTCCCACCCTTGGAGGGCCTGTGGTGGGCCGAGGACATGGACGCCTTCACCGCATCGCGCGACAAGTCTCGATGGGACTGGACGATGATGATCCTGGCTCCAGCCTGGATCGACCAGCAGATGTTCGACACCGCCGTCGAGCAGGCCGGAGCCAAAGATCGCCCGACGCGCCTCGGCGATGTCCGTCTGGAAACGTTGTCCGAAGGGCGCTGTGTGCAGACACTGCACATCGGCTCCTTCGACGACGAAGCTGCTGTTCTGGCACGGATGCACCACAAATTCATTCCGGACAACGGCCTGTGTTTGGTCGGCAAACATCACGAGATCTACTTCAGCGACCCTCGCAAGAGCGCCCCAGAGAAGCTACGTACCATCCTCAGACAACCCGTCAGCGGCATTCCCGGCTCGCCCTAGGCGCCGGAGAGGTGCGTTTCAGCGACTCGCGCGCCACTCTTCGATCAATGCTGGGTACCGCTCCCCGATGAAGCTGAAGAGATCGCGGGCTTCGGCCAGCGCAGGCCGGTCATCGCCGGCAATCACCAGTCCTTCTTCGAAAAGCGCCGCAAGGCGTGTGAAACTACGCCTTGATGCGTCGAGGATGGACTCGGCGACTCCCGAACGAAGCACGAAGTAGTCCTTCCGATCACCTCTGACAACCACGCGCCGTAGATAACCCTGGCCTTCAAGAAACCTCGTCATTGTGCTGATCGACCCATTGCTTGCAGCGAGAGCCGACATCAGCCCGGCGATCGACTGTTCTGCCGGAGAGCTCACCATGAGGTATCCCAGGATGCGGCCGGCCATTCTCGGCATCCCCTCTGCCTCGAAGACGAGCCCGGCGCGCTCGATGAAGTGCTCGATGTCCTGATTCACGTCACACCCGAACCTTTCGTGCTGTAGAAGTCGCGCGAACCACGATCCATGAGCCACGCTGGCGCGACTCTCAAAGCAGCATCTCTTGCGGAAGAGACCCATGGCCGCCTGCTGAGCAGCATCGGACGCATCGCGCGAGCATTCGAAGCATAACTACTCGCTATCGGACTCATCTCGGCCTGGTAGTCAAGTAGAGCGGCTGGAGATTGGGTTCGCGCCAGATGGCGCGCGAGAGACCGAGCGTCCTGGAGCGCCAGTGCGCTGCCCATACCTGACATGAACGTCGGGCTGTGGGCGGCATCACCGATGAGGGCTATTCTGCCCTTGACGATGTGCGGCGTTCTAACCTGCGCGATCGTGTCTGCGAACACGTACGAGGTGTCGTCGAGCGCGTCGAATACCCGAAGAACCTCAGGGGCAAAGTGGGAATATGCCGTCGTCAGAAACCTACGAAAATGGCGAGGGTCTTCGGGAACCGGATCCCCGCCATCACCATGGTAAACAATCGCGGAGACCCGACCGGGATCTGTCGGCATCAGGGCTACGGTCTGCCCCGGACCGAAGTACACGCGCTCGAAATCCGTGGAAAGCCCGTGTTCATAGCTTAGGGTCAGACCCAGGTAACGACCGCCAAAGGCATGGAGGTAGCCTTCACCGAACAGTTTCCTGCGGACAGAAGAGTGAATCCCATCCGCACCAACAACGAAGTCGAAAGACCCTTCCGAACCGTCGTTGAAATCGACTTCCACCTTCGACCCAACGCCTCGAAACGAAGTGATCCAAACGCCTTGTCTCAGGTCGGTTCCCCCGCCGAGCGCTCCATAGAGTGCGGCGTGCAGATCCGAGCGGCGAAAGAGGATATATCCGCCCAGATTCTGGTCGAACTCGTCGGTGCTGCCGAGCCGTAGCAGCCTGCCTCCGGCATTCATCATCATCACCTGTCGAAATGAGGCCTCACGCGCTCGACAGGCTTCCTCCAGCCCGAGTTCCCTGACCGCGTCGAAGCCTGCCCCCTTCAAGGCGATGAAATGCCCGAGCGCTTCGAACCGACTCGCTCGCTCGACGACCGTCGCGTCGAGCCCGAGCCGATCGAGACCGACGGCCAACGCCAGGCCGGCGACACCGCCCCCGGAGATCAACACCTTCATGAACCCGCCCCCAAATCTCTGTATTCTCAATTATCACTGAGCATACAGAGGTTAAGCGGAACAGGCGAGCCCGAGCTAGCGACGACGTTCACCCGGGGTGAGTTCGTGGGCTCCGTAGCTGTTGTCGTCGGGGTTGAGGGTGACACCGGGGGCGACGATCTCGTCGATGCGGTCGAGCACGTCGAGGGGCAGGACGATGTCGGCGGCCGGCAGGTAGGACTCGAGTTGTTCCATGGTGCGCGGGCCGACAATCGCTGCAGTGACCGCCGGGTGGTGGATCACGAACGCGATCGCCATCTCAATGAGCGTTATCCCCGCCTGCTCGGCGAGCAGAGCGAGGTTCTCGACGACGTCGAGTTTTGCGCTGGTTCGCGGGCGTCGTCATGTCGAACCGGGTGCTGGGGCGTGCGCTCGACGTCGGGGCGGAGGCCGAGCCTTTGCGCCAACGACCCGAGAGCCAGCCCCCGCCGAGCGGGCTATAGGTGAGTGACCCCATCGCGTGCCGCCGGATGGTCGGCAGGATGTCTTCCTCGATGCCGCGGACGAGCAAGGAGTAGGGCGGCTGCTCAGTGACGAATCGTTCCAGGCGGCGCTCGCGCGAAACCCATTGCGCTTCGACGATTTGAGATCCGGAGTAGGAAGACGATCCGATGTAGCGCACCTTGCCCTGACGGACGAGGTCGGTGAGTGCGCCGAGAGTCTCCCCCATGTCGGTGTCGGGGCTGGGACGGTGGACCTGATAGAGGTCGATGTAGTCAGTGTTCAGACGGCGCAGGGAGTTCTCGACCTCGCGTAGGATCCATCGCCTGGACCCGCCGCGGTGGTTCGGATCATCGTCCATTGGCATGAAGAACTTCGTGGCGAGGAATACCTCGTCGCGGCGACTCTGCAGCGCCTCGCCGACAATCTCTTCGGAGACGCCACCCGAGTAAACATCGGCGGTGTCGAGGAAATTGATGCCGGCATCCAGCGCGCGGTGGATGATGCGGATCGAGTCCTGCTTATCGTCATTGCCCCACGGGCCGAACATCATCGCACCCAAGCAGAGCGGACTGACCTTGACGCCGGTGCCGCCGAGCGGACGGTACTGCATGACAGACCTGCTTTCTCTGGTTCAGGTTCGGGGTGTGAGTGCTGCGAGACTTCGGCGGTGCTGTGTCTTGCCCATCCTGCGCGACCAGCACCTGGCAGAAACAGGCACTGTCATTACCTGGAGAAGCCCTTCCCGGCATAGCTCGTGGGCGGGCGCCTTTCCGGCGGGAGGTACTGGCAGTGCCCGGAACGCCAGACACTCCCGCGCACCCGGAGCCAGGTGTGCAATGAGGCACGTCCTCGAGAGGGCGAGCAGGAAGACACACGAAAACCACTCTGACACAATGGAGCACACTCTATGAGCAAGGTTATTCTGATCACCGGTGCCGGACGCGGCATGGGCACGGACCTCGCCCGCCAGGCACTGGATAGCGGTCACCGGGTCATCGCGACCGCCCGCAACGCGCAGAAGGTCGAGCAGTTGCTCGGCGAGCACGAGAATTTGCTGACCGCGTCGCTGGACATCACGAGGCCCGAAGCCGCCGGAGCCGTCGTAGCTGCTGCGGTGGGCCAGTTCGGCCGCATCGACGTGCTGCTCAACAACGCGGCGATGTTCCAGGCAGGCTACTTCGAGGAGATCTCCGACCAGTTGATGCGTGCGCAGGTGGAGACGAACCTGTTCGGCCCGATGAACGTCACCCGCGCGGTGCTGCCCGTGATGCGCCATCAGCGCTCGGGGCACATCATGACGATCACCTCGCTCGCCGGGATCATCGGCCAGGAGTTCTGCGTCGCGTATGCCACCACGAAGTTCGCTCTGGAGGGGTGGATGGAATCGCTGCGCTTCGACCTCGAGCCGTTCGGCATCAAGACCACCATCGTCGAGCCCGGCTTCTTCCGCACCGAGCTGCTCGAGGAGGCCTCCACCTCATGGGCGGACCTGTCGATCGATGATTACGCAGAGCGCACAAAGCAGACGAAGGCAGGTTGGCGGTCGATGAACGGGCAGCAGTCCGGCGATCCCGTCAAGCTCGCGAGGGCACTGATCTCGGTCGCGGAGCTGGACGAGCCGCCGCTGCGCTTCGTCGCAGGCTCTGACGCGATTCCCGCGGTCGCAGACAAGGGCCGCCTCATCACCGCGCAGGCCGAAGCCTCCCGTGAGCTCGGCTTGGACCTCGACATCACCGAGTGACAGGGATGCGAGGCACCACCGAGGACGGGCACGTGGTCAATATCGCCCGGCTCGGCGGCCCCATCTCGCAGATCGACCTCGACCACCTGTCGTACCGGCACCTCAGCGACTTCCGCCAGGCCGCCGACCGGCTCCGCTCAGGTGAGGCTGTCGGCAAGATCGTGCTCACGATGCCCGGAGCGTGAGCGGCGATGCGTGCCGGTCGTGAGGCTGGCGATGCTCACTCTCACCATCGCGATCAGCCCTTACAAGCATGAACCCGGGTCTTCGCTATCGCCGATGATCGCGAAGAGCATCCGCCGGAATATGCCGATGTCTTGCTCGTCGAAGCCGGAGAGGGCTTCCCGTTCCGTCTCGGCACTGTCGCGTGCAACCTGCGCACGCAGCTCGTTGCCCATCGTGGTGATCTCGGGGATGCGCCGACGGCGGTCGTGGGGGTCGGCATGACGCACAACCAGGTTGGCCCGCTCCAGTTTGTCTAGTTGACTCATGAGAGTGGTCTTGTCGAGCCCGAGGGATTTCGCCAGCTCGACCTGCGTCAACCCCGGCGACTTTTCCAACGCACTCAACACGATATAGTCACGCAACTGGAGCCCATGCTTCTCGGCTTTCTCGCCCGTCGCCACATGCATCCGTTGCGCGGCTCGATGCAGTAACCAGGTGATCTCCGAGTCGACCGTCGGGGCTGCTGGGCTAGTCATTGTGCGACTCCGATCCATGCAGGAGGGGAATTCCGTCGTAAGCGTCACGGTCGTGTGCGGGCACCACGTGCATTAGCTCGGTCAAAGCCGCTGCGCGCACGATGCCGTGGCGAACCTGTTCGGCGTCGCTATCGGCAAGAGTTCGCAGCAACCATGGACGCTCCACCCGGCGGCGGATCCCGTCCAACTGCCATGTCAGGTCGCCGATGAAGGCGTACCTCTTGCCGGACGGGAGGGTCACGAAGACAACCACTGATCCGGGGGTGTGTCCGCCTGCCAGAGCTAACACCATCGATCCGTCACCATAGACATCGAAGCTCGACGCAAAACCGAGATAGGACGGACCGTCGAAGCTGTATTCATGAATCTCATGCCCCACAGAAACAGAGCGGAAGACCTTCCCGTCACCGTCCGACGCAGCGTAATCGAGCTCGCCCCGATTCATCCAGATCGGAACCTCGAGTGAGTCCAGCCCGCTCGAGTGATCCCAGTGCGAATGCGTCAGGAACACCCCACGAAGCCGGCTCCGGTCGTAACCGGCGTCGTCCAGCTGCTGCCCCACGGTTTCGCCCGCCCGGAAAGGCGCGCGGGCAAACGGCGACAGCATGGCCACATGTGCGGCGACGTCAGCGCCGAAGCCCGCATCGACAAGGAAATCGCCTTTCGGGTGTTCTACCAGGATGGCCGTGGCCGCAAAGTGTCGTTTGTCACGAAATGACCCACCGCGAAACGCAAACGCCGCCCGCGTCTCATAGGTACCCGTCGGGAGTTGGAAGATCGCCATGCCCGGTGGCGGAGCAGCCCACGGCAGGGGATCTGACCAAAACGTTGGCGCGGGAAGCGTCGGCATGTCCACATCGTACGACGTCAGATTATCCGACACAAGATGATCTCTACGCAGCCCTAGCATCGACCGACAGCGAGGTTGATAGCGGTTAGAGAGCCACAGAGCAATATGGGATGCGTTTCATCATCACCATTCCGCGCCTTCACGTGCGGTCATCACTGACCCAGTGTCAGCGCCAGCTCGAAGGCAGCCCGCGTCTCAGCCGGTAGGGCGCCCGGGGTATCCGCGCGGCGTTTAGCTGCCTGATAGCAGGCAAGGGCCACCTGAGCCGCGAACACAGCGATCGATTCATCCGTACCGCGGCCGGTGAGGATCTCGGTCAACATGTCCGCAATCTGTTGCATTTTCAGGGCGTCGCGGGCGCGCAGCTCGACGTGCTGATCGAGGAGCTGAAAGTGACGCGCGTACGCCTCAGGGTCCGCGGTCGCCTGTTCGCAGAGCTCGAGGACGATGGGGAACAACTGCTCGATGGCCTCGCTCGCGGTTCGGGAGATACCGCCGGAGCCTTGCGCCGCGGATCTGGCGATGGCGTCGAGCATCTCTTGCTCTTTGGCGAACACGACCTCCTGCTTGTCCCCGAAGTAACGGAAGAACGTGGTGCGGCCGACATCCGCGCGCGCGGCTATGTCGCTCACCGAGACGTTGTCGAAGCCTTGCGTGGAAAAGAGCTCGTCCGCGGCGTGGATGATGCGCTCCCGCACGAGACGTCGCTTGCGCTCCACAAGGGACACCGACGCGGGCTGATGATCATGGGGAATGGTGCGATTCAGGGTGTGACGCACGACGACACTCTGCGTCGCCACAACGGCAGCTGGCGGATCAGTCGTCGGGTCATCACACCGGCGCGGCAAGCGCTGGGCGGAGGCGACGGCCACTGATCCGGACCATCTAGGCACCTGCCCGTCTTGTCCGGTGAGTACGTGCACATCATCGGGCCCGATGATGTGCCGGCCCGGGGGGTGAGAGTTGTTGAATACGGTGTGGATGGCCGCGCCGGTTTGGGTTGCAGCCGTCCCCAGGCTCTCCGACTGCGGATCAGAACAGGTCAGAGCACCCGCCGACGCCATGCTTCTGGTCGAGCTGACGAGATTTGAACCTGCGACCCCCTGACCCCCAGTCAAGTGCGCTATCAAACCGCACTCCACCTTGTTGTTCAATCATGCGGACTGCGGGAATCCTCGTGAGCATTCACGGCCCTCCGCACTTGCAGGCGTTCCCATAGATAGGGCAGCGCCGAGACTGGGAACGGCCTGGATCACGATATACCAGCGCAACGTGCGGGCGCTCTCAAGGCTGCAGTGGTTCACAGCGCCGACTCCTAGATCGGGACGAAAATCTGGCCAGATGGTGCTGCCGTGATAATGTAAACAGTGCTTACTTCGCGCGAGAGGGGAACGTCGGTGGCCATGACCTCCCCAAAGCTCAGCTACCACCACGGTGATCTACATGCGACGCTGGTCCTGGTCGCCCTGGAAATGCTCGAGGCTGGCGAGCCCTTCTCGCTGCGTGCGCTCGCTCGCCGGGCGGGCGTGTCTACGGCCGCTCCTTACCGTCATTTCGCTGACCGTGAGGCGCTGGAGTCGGCGCTGGCAGTGCAGGGGTTGCGTGATCTGATGAGCGAGCTCACGGCAGGCAGGCAACCGCCGGCGTCCCCTGCCGAGGTCGGCGAGCTCGCCGTCAGCTACGTACGCTTCGCACTGCGCAGGCCCGCGCTCTTCCGGCTCATGTTCGGGCGACCATGCGACGACCAGGACGACGATCGAGTACGCGCGGCCACAGCCTTGCACGCGTATCTCGCCGCCGTGATGGCCGCGGTCTTCCCACAATCCGACCCCATGACGTTGGCCACGGCTGGGTGGTCGCTCGCCCACGGGCTGGCCTTCCTCCACCTCGACGGCAAGCTGGCGGTCATCGACCAGGCCTCCCTCGACGACCGCGTGCGCTCAACCTTTGCCGCTGTCTTCCCACCACCTGCCCAGACGGAGAGTCGAGCCTCGTGAGCCCGCGCATCCTGATCGTCGTCACCAACGTCGACCACTACGAGGTCGACCCGGCGCACCCCACCGGGCTGTGGCTCTCGGAGCTGACCCACGCCTGCGACATCTTCGACGAAAACGGCTTCGAGCGAACGATCGTCAGCCCTGCAAGCGGCAAATCGCCGCTGGAGCCGCGGTCACTGAGACGTCCTAACTACGACAAGTCTGCCCGGTCATGGCATGACGACCCGGCGCGGATGGCGCTGCTCGAGAACACCGTCGGCCCGGAGACCATCGACTCCGCTGACTACGAGGCGATCTACTTCACCGGCGGCCACGCCGTGATGTTCGACTTTCCCGGCAGTGCAGGCTTGCAACGGATCACCCGCGAGATCTTCGAGCGCGGCGGTGTCGTCGGCGCGGTCTGCCACGGCTACTGCGGCCTGCTCGACACCACCCTCTCCGACGGCAGCTACCTCGTCGCCGGCCGCAACCTCACCGGCTTCTCCTGGCGCGAGGAGGTCCTCGCCCGGGTCGACAAGCTCGTCCCCTACAACATCGAGGAGCGGATCCAGGAGCGCGGCGCGCACTACTCGAAGGCGCTGCTGCCGTTCGTCTCCCATGCCGTCGTCGACGGCAACCTCGTCACCGGCCAGAACCCCGGATCGGCCAAGGAGACCGCGACCAAAGTCGCCGCGCTGCTCTGACCACCCCCCAAACGACACTCACCTTGACCGGAAGCGCAGGACCACATGCAGACAGTTCTCGGATCAGGCGGCCAGATCGCCGAGGAACTCACCCGCGAGCTGCACCGGAACTTCACCCGCGACATTCGTTTGGTCAGCCGGAATCCCCGCAAGGTCCACGAGACCGACCAGCTGGTCCCAGCCGACCTCATGGACGCCGAGACTACGGCCGCAGCCGTGGAGGGCAGCGACATCGTCTACCTCACCGTGGGTCTGCCCATGGACTCTCGGCTCTGGGAGCAGCGGTTCCCGACCATGATGGCGAACACGATCGCTGCCTGCCAGGAGCACGGCAGCAAGCTCGTCTTCTTCGACAACACCTACATGTACCCGCGCACGTCAGCGCCTCAGACCGAGGAGACCGCGTTCGAGCCCATGGGACGTAAGGCCATGGTGCGTGCGCAGATCGCGGCGATGCTGCTGACGCAGATGCGTGCGCGCGCGATCGACGCCGTGATCTGCCGAGCACCCGAGTTCTACGGACCCGGCAAGACGCAGAGCTTGACCAACGCGGCGATCTTCGACCGCATCAGACAGGGCAAGCGGCCGATGGTGCCTCTGAACGCCCACACTAGGCGCACCCTGATCTGGACTCCGGACGCCAGCCGGGCCATGGCACGGATCGGAAACACGCCTGACGCGTACGGACAGACCTGGCACTTGCCGTGCGATCCGAATCGCCTCACCTACCAGGAGCTGATCGACATCGCCTCGCAGGTCACGGGCAAGAAGATCTCGTACGTCACCATCCCGCGACTGGCATTCCGAATCGGCGCCCTACTCAACCCGTCGGTCAAGGAAACGGAAGAGCTACTGCCGCGTTACCGTCACGACAACATCTTCGACTCCGCGAAGTTCGCGACACGATTCCCAGACTTCCAGGTCACGGGCTACCGCAAAGGGATCACTCACATTCTCAAGGGCTAGAAACGATGCGCCGCCGCGGCTCACGGGTCTTTAATGCGATCGCCGCGACGCCAGCGTTCGATCAGCGAGTCGAGCCTCGGATCGCGAGCGCACCGACTTTGTCGTTGCGTCACGATACGCCGACTGCCTTGCAGCCCTAAATGGTCCGGCTTGTAACATCGCTAGCTCGGCCGGACGCCGGTGCTGGCCACATTCGCGAAGCAGATCGATGTAGCGGCGCTTATCGAGGTTCCAGTCGTAGATTTCCGCGGCTTCGGTGTCCTGTGCGGCAGCGAAGGCGAGATCGTCAGCCGCGGTGGTGGCGTTCGGCGAGCAACCGCTCGACGCGCTCTGAGCGGATGAACCCAGAAGAAACCGTGCGTGGGAAGGTGAAGCCCCGGCTGGGGAACCGGGCTAAGCGAGCGATGGCGGGTTCACTGCCACGATGAGGATGCCCGTCCAGTGACAGAGGAAAGCTACCAACGTCAACGCGTGGAACACCTCATGGAATCCGAACACGCCGGGAATTGGGTTGGGCTTCTTGAGCGAATATACGGCCGCACCAATCGAATAGAAGAGACCACCCGCTAGGATCAACGTCATCATCGTGGCGTTCGCTGCAAAGAAATCGGTAATGTACATCAGGGCGCCGTAACCGAGCAGCAGATAGAACGGAACGAATAGCCATCGTGGGGCTGTCGTCCACAGCATTCGAAGGCCGATTCCAGCGATAGCCCCGCCCCAGACGATACTGAGCAGAACCGTTGCCTTGTGCGTCGGGAGACAGATGACAGTGGTCGGCGTGTATGAACCGGCGATCAGCAAGAAGATATTCGCATGGTCCACTCGTTGCAGGATGCGCTTCACGGATGGAGACCAGTTCAGACGGTGGTAAAGCGCAGAGACGCCGAAGAGGATGAGCGAACTCGCCACGAAGACGCTGCAACTGATTTTCGCCGCAACCCCATCCGCTACCACGATGAGGATGATCCCCAAGACCAGCGCCAGCGGAAACGTCCCGACATGGATCCATCCGCGCCACGTGGGCTTCGTCGGCGGAGCTTGCTGCGCGCTCGACTCCACCAGAGGCAGATGCGGCAGCCTCGCCGCCGGCTCACGGTCCGGCTGCTCCGAGTCGCCGCTGTAGCCCGGCATGACCGGCATCAACCGCGCTGGCGGTGCGCTGCCAGAGATCGTTCGACGCGCGGCGGGCGCACGAATCCGGCGGGCACGGTGCGGCATTCAAGCGAAGCCGATGCCTTGGTGGACTGAATGACGCATCGCTTCGCGACACGCTTGCTGACGACAGCATGTCCCATGACCCGCCCCTCCTCCGACTCGCGCGCTTACGTTGTAGCCATTCTAGCTTCGCAGCCAACGTTGATTCAGTGAGCAGTCGGTAGGTCGGGTCGTTCCCGGGCCATCGCTGCCACGTCTGCGAGCCTGCTTCCTGCTCGCCGACACCCTAGGAAACAGTGCACTGCAGCTAGCGCACGGCAATCCGCCGACAGCCTCACGTTTAGGCGATGGCAGTATCGGCTATGTAGGCCTCCATGGTCTGTCGGAGGTCGTCCAGGAGTCGTGCGAACTCGTCGAGGAACTGTGTCGAGCGCCCGGCCATCACTGCCCCGATCTTTTCGCCGAGGGGTTCGAAGAACGCATCGGCGATGACCTGGATTCCCGGGGTCGAGTGCAGTGTCACGATCCGGCGATCAGCATGTACGCGACTGCGGGCGATATGGCCCGCGGCCTCCAACCGATTGAGCAGCGTCGAGGTCGCGCCGAAGGTCAGGCCGATGCGGTCGCTCAGCCTGGCGGGCGACAGCGGTGCTCCCCGCTCCTCAGCCGCGAGGATCTCGATCAGAGCCGTGGCATCGGTCGAGTGCAACCCTTCGCGGGCGGCGAACTCCCGAGCTAGCTGGGCATACGTCGCACCGTACGCGCGCAGCGCGTCGTTCACACGGTCGCGCTGGGGGACGGACTCCTCGCCCGTCGTCGTCTCATCCATCAGCGCCTCCTCAAGCACACAGCTCGATTTTATCACGCGGCTAAGTTGTTCTATAGTCAAATCATTACTCGATGAAATAACTAGGAGGACCTTGTGGCTGTCTCGGAAGGAGCGCGGCGCTGGATCGGGTTGATCGCGGTAGCGCTGGGGGTGGCGTTGATCGTGGTCGACACGACCATCGTGAACGTCATCACCCCGTCGGTGATCGATGATCTGGGCGTCAACTCCAGTCAGGCGCAGTGGATCCAGGAGTCGTATGCGATCGTGTTCGCTGCGCTCCTGCTGGTGATCGGACGCATCTCCGACCTGCGGGGCGCCCGGACGGTGTTCGTCGTTGGTGTGGTCGTCTTCGGCGTGACGAGCCTGCTCGCCGGACTAGCCCCGAACGGCGAGATCCTGATCCTCGCCCGATTCCTCCAAGGGGTCGGCGCCGCATGCATCCTTCCGACCTCGCTGGCCCTGCTGAACCACACGTTCACCGGCTCAGACCGCGGCCAGGCGTTCGCGGTCTGGGGTTCCACGATCGGCGCGGCCACCGCCCTCGGCCCCGTCCTGGGCGGGTGGCTCTCCGAGCACGCGTCGTGGCGCTGGGCGTTCGGGATCAATATCCCTCTGACGATTGTCATCTTGATCATCGCGATCCTGTTCTTGGCCGAACCGCCACGCTCGCAGGGGCGAGTGGACGTCGTCGGCGCAGCCTTGTCGATCCTCGGTCTGGGCCTGCTTGCGTTCGGCCTGGTGGAGGGCCGCGTGTATGGGTGGGTGACGAGCAAGCAGCCGTTCAGTGTCTTCGGCGCGACCTGGGACTCCGGGTTCTCCCCCGCGTTCGTTGCCCTCGTGCTCTCAGCCGTGTTGATCGCGATCTTCGTCTGGCGGCAGGTCGTGATCAGTCGCGGCAACAGCAACCACCAGCCGCTCATGGACGTCAAGCTCTTCTCGATCGTGTCATTCCGCAACGGCAACATCGCCACGTTGATCATCGGCCTGGGCGAGTTCGGGATCATCGCGGTGCTTCCGCTGTGGCTGCAGTTCACCCTCGACTACACGCCGCTGCAGGCCGGTCTCGCGCTCGTGCCGATCGCGATCGGCAGCTTCGTCGCCAGCGGTGCCAGCTTCCCCCTCTCCGACAAGGTGAGCGCCCTGATGTTCGTGCGGGTCGGCTTGACCTTGGAGGTCCTGGGCCTGGCCGGACTCGGCGCGGTCGCAGCATTCACCGGCGCGAACTGGTGGCTGATCGCCCTGGTGCTGCTCTTCTACGGAATCGGCGTCGGGTTCGCCACTGCCCAGGTGACCAACGTGGTGCTCGCCGATGTCCCCACGGATGAAGGCGGACAGAGTTCCGGCATTCAGGGCACCTTCCGCCAGCTGGGCTCAGCCCTCGGCATCGCCGCCCTGACGACTGTCTTCTTCTCCTCCCTCGCCAGCATCCTGCAAAGCAAGCTGGAGGAATCTGGCCTCACGGCGGCCGGCGCCGCACACCTCAGCGATACCGTCACCGTCAGCGCCGGAGCAGCGATCGGGCCTCTCGCGGCCAACCCCGCGACAGCGTTCGCCGCCGATGCCGCACGCGAGGCCATGACCCAGGCACTGGCGTTAGGGTCCTCCCTCGCGGCCGGTTTCCTCGTTTTCGGGGTGATCGCCACCTTCCTCATCCCGAACCCACCGCGCCCACTGGAACAGCTCGACGCGCCCGCCACGGAAGCGACCCACTGACCTCGTTCTCGCGGACAACAAGAAGGACGATCGACGCATGAGAAGCACCAGAGGCCACGTCCTGATCAGCGGGGCCAGCATCGCCGGACCTGCGCTCGCCTACTGGCTGAGCCGCTACGGCTGGGAACCGGTCGTGATCGAGCGCGCGCCGGCACTGCGTGAAGCGGGGCAGAACATCGACCTGCGCGGTGCGGGTCGCGAGGTCGCACGACTGATGGGTATCGAAAACGCCATCGCCGACGCCACGACTGGCGAGCTGGGCACCCGGTTCGTTGGGCGTGACGGCACCACGCGGGCGGAGTTCCGGGCCGGGACCGACGACACGGCAGGAGCGACCAAGCTAGAGATCCTCCGCGGCAACCTCGCGCGACTGCTGGTCGAACACACTCGCAATAGCACCGAGTATCGATTCGACGAATCCATCACGGAATTGCACGACCACGGTGACCGTGTCAACGTCTGCTTCGCCAACCGGCCCGACGAGGATTTCGACCTCGTCATCGCCGCCGACGGCATGCGCTCCACCACCCGGCCGCTCATCGTCGGCAACGCGGCGACCATCGTTCCCAAGGGTGTGTACACGGCCTACTTCACCATCCCGCGAGAGGGCGAGGACTCCGACTGGTGGCGCTGGTACTCCGCACCCGGCGGGCGAACACTGAACCTGCGTCCCGGCAACACCGGCACCCTCTGCGCATCACTCTCGTTCCTTTCACCGCCGCGCGGCTACGAAAACCTCGACGAGGGGGCACAACGCGCGCTCTTGGCCGAACGGTTCTCCGATGCGGGATGGCTCGCGCCTCGAGTGGTCGAACAACTGCAGCAGACTCCGGAGTTCTACTTCGAACATGTCGGACAGGTTCACTCCCCCATCTGGTCGCGTGGGCGTGCCGCACTCCTTGGAGACTCGGCGTACTGCGCCTCACCGCTGAGCGGAATGGGAACGAGCCTCGCGCTGACCGGTGCCTACGTCCTCGCCGGGGAACTCACCGCACACGTCCATCACCAGGACGCCTTCCGCGCCTACGAGCGGATCATGCGCCCCTACGTCGCCGAAGCCCAAGACCTTCCACTAGGCACGCCCCGACTGGCCATTCCCCGCACGCGCGCCGGCATCGCAACACTGCACAGCATCCTGAGACTCGCAGCCACCGCTCCCGCACGCCGCCTCTCCCGCAAACTGTTTGAGCCACCTGCTGACCAATTCGAACTGCCCGACTACACACACCTTCGCATGTGAGGCCTGAACGGCACGATCCTGGATGCCTGACCGCGCTCGCCGGACAGAGCCTGCACCGAGAAGGGTTGGCACTGTGCCCTTGGCCTGAGCAAATGCTCTGGCGACACCGGGCTCGAACCTGCCGTCCACGAGCGACACGGGACGCTGCATTGCTCTTGGTAGGCTGGGTTGCGGAGCCCGGCGATTGGGTTCGCGGACGAGGGAGCAGTACCCGCACCACGACAAGACTGACTCACGAGGAGTTGTCGTGGCCTGGATCGTGTTGATCGTCTCGGGCATGCTGGAAGCCGTCTGGGCCGCAGCCTTGTCCGCATCCAAGGGATTCACCCGGTGGCGGCCTGCCGCGCTGTTCTTCCTCTCTACGACCCTGAGCATGGCCGGGCTGGCGTGGGCCATGCGGTCCCTGCCGACGGGCACCGCCTATGCGGTGTGGGTCGGCATCGGCGCCACCTTGACCGTGCTGTGGGGGTTCGTCACCAAGCAGGAACGGCCGACGATTGCCCGCATCCTGCTGCTCGTCCTGTTGGTGGGCTCGGTCATCGGCCTCAAGGCGGTGAGCTGAATGCCGTGGATCATCCTTCTGATCAGCGCCGTGTTCGAGGCGGTGTGGGCGACCGCGCTGGGCCTGTCACACGGATTCACTGAGCCGGTCCCGACGATCGTGTTCCTCCTCGGTCTCGCCGTCAGCATGGGTGGGCTGGGTTGGGCGGTCAAGCACATCCCGATCGGCACCGCCTACGCCGTGTGGACCGGCGTCGGAGCGGCCTTGACCGTCAGCTTCGCGATGGCCACCGGCGCCGAGACGATCTCAATCGGCAAGGTGGTCTTCATCGGCGGCATCATCCTGGCCGTCATCGGCCTCAAACTCGTCCCGCACGCCCCGCGAGACGACACACCCAGCGGGAGCAGCGCTGCGGTTGAGGACGACGCACCCGCCTCTTAATGCTCCGAAGAAGCAGCCTCCGGCCCGGCCCCGGAGGCGATGTCCGCGAGCGTTGCGCAATTTCGACTACATGGGGAAGATCCTCGCCTCATCCTGAGCACGAGCCCCTCCCCTCAGGTCTCGCCCATGTAGTCGAGACTGCGCTACGTCGGGCGGCCTGGGTTCGACATCCGTCGCGTCGCAGGCACAGACAATTCAGCCGATCGCGGCAAGATAATCCGACACCGCCGAGACATCGCCGGCATCAGAGATCAATCCGACGTAGCCGTCAGGACGGATGACCACGAGGGTGCGGTGGGTCGCGACGTAGGCCCAGGCCAGATTGCCTTCGGTGTCGGCGACGTCGGCGGGGCTGCTTGGCTCGGCGACGACGTGAAGCGTCCTCAGGTCTGGCGACAAGGCTTCGACCGGAGGCATAGCCCCGAAGCTCAACAGCGTGAAGCGCCCACCGTGTGTCAGGTCGAACAGGCGGCGCTCACCTTCCACCGTCATCAACCTGGTGGCATCGGGGGCACGGTCGCCGGCGCGGAGTTGGGCGGTCTCGTCGCGATCGTCGTGTGCCAAAGCAGAGCCGCGGTAGCCCACGTCGAGCTGGATCGTGCTGGCATCGCGGCGGATGGACATCTCCTTCTGCTCGATCGCCTGCGCTAGGCGCGCATTGGAGAGCGCGAGCACGCTGGCTGCGATCGGTCGACGCTCGGCCTCGTAGCTGTCGAGCAGCGCTGGGTCGGCGCCCTTGGCCACTGCCGCGAGCTTCCAGCCGAGGTTGTACGCGTCCTGGATGCCGGTGTTCATCCCTTGGCCGCCGGCAGGCGAGTGGATGTGCGCCGCATCGCCGGCGAGAAAGACGCGACCGGCGCGGTAGCGGTCGACGAGGCGGATGTTGGCGCGCCACAACGTCGACCACGCGGGCGCGAGGAGGCGGATGTCGGTGCGACCGGCACGCCGATCCAGGATCGTCTGCAGGTTCGCGAGCCTGAGCCCAGAATCTTGCCCCGGAGCGATGCTGGCCTGGAATTGGAAGAGATCGGTGGAAGGTAGCGGGCAGAGGCTGACGAAGCCCTCCTCATGCCGCCACATGTGCCAGACGTCGCGATCGAGACCGGCGGCTTCGAGGTCGGCGACGAGCATCCGCACCTCCTCGCGAGTCTCCCCAATGAACGCGATACCGGTCTGCTTGCGGACGATGCTGTGGCCACCATCGCAGCCAACCAGCCAACGCGCGGTGATCGTCTCAGTTTCGCCACCGGTGACGACCACCGCCGACACAGCCTCGTCCGACTGCTCGACGCTGACGAGCGCCATGCCGAACTCGACTTCGCCGCCCAGCTCGGCCAGCCGCAGCCTCAGCGCTTCCTCGACCCTCCATTCCGGTGTGATCAGGCTTGTCGTATAGGGGATGTCGGGGCGATCCTTCAACGCTTCTGGTTCGGCGCCACCCAGCGTGACCTGACCGTCGGGAGCGGTCGACCGGATCGGCATTGCCATTCGGCCGTTGGCGATCACGCGATCGGCGATGCCGAGGTCGTAGAACACCTCGAGGCTGCGCGGCTGGACGCCCTTGCCACGCGAGCCGGGCTGCGGAGCGAGCGCCGTTTCGATCAAGCGGAAGGAGACGCCGCGGCGGGCGAGTTCACAGGCGAGCGTCAGCCCGGTCGGGCCGGCGCCGACGATCAGTACCGTCAGCCCGTCCCGCGCCTGCGAGGACAGCTCGGTTGTCGCGGTCATCGTCCATCTCCAATCTAAGATAGTAATTGCTTTCTAAGTAAACTAGAAACGCTTGATCAAGAAAGGCAAGCCTTTCTATCGTGACGCGATGATCACCGAGGCGTCTGAACCCGTCCGCCGTCGACGGTACGGCGAGCAGCTCGAGTCCGCACTGCTCAGCGCTGCTTGGGACGAGCTGGTCGAGGTCGGATACGGCCGCCTGACGATGGAATCGGTCGCCGTACGCGCTCACACCAGCGAGCCCGTGCTCTACCGTCGTTGGGCCAACAAGGACGAACTCGTGCTCGCCGCACTCGAGAAATACCGGAGCGCCAACCCGGTTGCGGAGCCCGACACCGGCACCCTGCGCAGCGACCTGCTCGCTCATCTGACGGCTGTGAGCGATTCCCTCGCCGGATTCTTCGCCATCGCGGCAGCCGCGGCATTCTCAGGGCTCCTGGCCGACACTGGCCTCACCCCCGCCCAAGCCCGCGAGAAGGTCATGGACGTCGAGCAGCTTGCGCCCGTCCGGACCATCTATCAACGAGCCCATGACCGTGGCGAGATCGACCTGGAACAGATCCCTTCCGCAGTGCTCGCCATGCCGTTCGATCTGGTGCGCCACGACCTGCTCATGGACCTCAAACCCCTGAAGGCTGCACGCATCCAGTCGATCATCGACGAACTTTTCCTCCCCCTCGTGCAACACCATCAGAAACCTTGAGCACAATCCTGTGGAGTCCATCCGGGGCTGACCGCTTCCCCTCAAGGGAGCTGTCACCCTGAGCGAGAAGGCAAGACGTCGGAACTCCCCGCCACTTTCAGGATATGACTCAGCAGGGGGCTTGCCGCAAGGCCCCAATCAGCGAGCAGAATGGTTGGCCTTGCTCGGAATCCGACGCAGACCGGGCCGTTGTGAATGGCTCCGCTACCGGATTGCCAGACCCAAAAGCACGTCCTTGAATGGGGGTTCCATGGTCGACGTGATCATCAGCGGAGGCGGCCCGACCGGCATGATGCTGGCCAGCGAGCTGCGCCTGCACGACGTGGACGTGCTGGTGCTGGAGAAGGATGCGGAGCCAAGCCAGCTAGTCCGCTCGCTGGGCCTGCACGCGCGCAGCATCGAGATCATGGATCAACGCGGACTACTGGACCGGTTCCTTGCGAACGGACGGCAGTATCCGAGTGTCGGCCGGTTCGCCGCGATCGACAAGCCACGGCCGGCAAACCTCGACACCGCACACGGCTACACCCTCGGCATCCCGCAGCCGGTCACCGATCGCCTGCTGGCCGAGCGCGCCGGCGAGCTCGGCGCACAGATCCGGCGCGGCTGCGAGGTGACCGGCATTGAGCAGGACGCGGACGGGGTGAGCGTCGAGCTTGTCGACGGCACCCGGCTGCGCTCGCGCTGGCTGGTCGGTTGCGACGGCGGACGCAGCCTGGTCCGCAGGCTGCTCGGTGTCGGCTTCCCGGGCGAACCCGCCAAGACCGAATGGCTGCTGGGCGAGGTGGAGGTCACCATGCCGTCGGACGAGCTTGCTGCGGTGTCGGACGAGGTGCGCAAGACCCATAAGGGTTTCGGCATCGGCCCCGCCGGGAACGGGTTGCACCGCGCCGTCGTACCCGCGGCAACCGTGGCCGAGGACCGCACCACCACGCCCACCCTGGAAGAGTTCCGGACGCAGTTGCGGGCCTACGCGGGCACTGACTTCGGCGTCCACTCCCCCCGCTGGCTCTCCCGCTTCAGCGACGCCACCCGGCTTGCCGAGCAGTACCGGGTAGGCCGGGTGTTCCTGGCCGGCGACGCGGCACACGTTCACCCACCCCTGGGCGGGCAGGGGCTCAACCTCGGTATCCAGGACGCGTTCAACCTCGGTTGGAAGCTAGCCGCGGAAGTCAATGGGTGGGCGCCGGAAGGACTGCTGGACAGCTATCACACCGAGCGTCACCCGGTCGCCGCCGATGTGCTGAACACCACGCGCGCCCAGAGCGAGCTGCTCTCCCCGAACCCGGCCCTCAAGCTGTGCGCCGGCTGTTGAGCGAGCTGATGGCCTTCGAGGACGTCCGCCGTTTCCTGGCTGAGAAGATCACCGCGATCGGGATCCGCTACGACGTCGGCGAAGGCCCCGAACTGCTCGGCCGTCGACTGCGTGACCTCCGCCTGTCGCGGGGTCGGCTCTACGAGCTGACTCGCGAGGGTCGTGGACTGTTGCTCGACCAGACCGGCGAACTCTCCGTGGCGGGATGGGCGGACCGGGTGGACCACGTCATCGACGTCAGCGACGAACTGGACGTGCCCGCCGTCCTACTGCGACCGGATGGCCACGTCGTGTGGATCGGCGACGACCAGAACGACCTGCTCCGCCACCTGCCGACCTGGTTCGGAGCCGCCTTGCCCGCCGGGGTCGGTGATTCTCGGCAAGGGTGGGTGGGGATCAACGGGTAGTCTGGTTCATCGCCCCGGCAGCCTGACTCCGTTCGTTGCGTCGTGTTTGGTTCGCCTCGAAGTGGTCGGCTGTCAACCGAGATGTCAGCACCGGATTGATCAGGAGGCCCAGCGCGTGAGCAGCGGCATCGTCGTCGCCATCGACGGACCGTCGGGATCAGGCAAATCGAGCGTCAGCCGCGCAGTGGCGCAGCGACTCGGTCTGGCCTACCTCGACACCGGAGCGATGTACCGGGCGATCACCTGGTCGTGCCTGGCCGGCGGCCTCGACCTGGCCGACGGCGCCGCGGTGGCGAAGTGGGCGCACGCCACTGTGCTCGACCTGGGCACCGACCCGGCCGGGCCGTCGGTGATCGCCACACATCCTGTGTTGGGTCGGGTAGATGTCTCCAGCGAGGTGCGCGAGCCCCGGATCAGTGCGGCGGTGAGTGCGGTGGCCACCAACCTCGACGTGCGGGCCCAGCTCATCGAGCAGCAGCGCAACCTGATCGCCCAGGCCGATCACGGCATCGTGGCGGAGGGGCGCGACATCACCACCGTCGTGGCTCCCGACGCCGCGGTACGGGTGCTGCTCACGGCCAGCGAGGAATCGCGACTGGCCCGCCGCGCGGCGCAGGACGAGGCAGCGGGAGCCGCCCAGGCCAGCCACCACACTCGCGATCAGGTGCTTCGTCGCGACGCTCACGACGCCACGGTCGCGAGCTTTCACACCGCCGCCGACGGCGTGGTGACGGTGGATTCCTCCCACCTCAGCTTCGAGCAGACCGTCGCCGCCATCATCGCATTAGTTGATTCAACCAGAAGTGAGAACCCTTCGCAGTGAACGATATCCAAGACCCCACCCAGGCATTGCGCGCGGGCCTCGCAGACTATGAGCTCAGCGACGAAGACCTCGCGCTGATCGAGAACGGGCCGGCCGAGGGCACCACCGAACCGTCCGTGGCCCTGCCCGTGCTGGCCGTGATCGGGCGGCCCAACGTGGGCAAGTCGACGCTCGTCAACCGCATCCTGGGGCGCCGCGAGGCGGTCGTCGAAGACGTGCCCGGCGTCACCCGCGACCGGGTGCAGTACCGCGCCGAGTGGGCCGGGCGCGACTTCATCCTCGTCGACACCGGCGGCTGGGAGGTGGACGTCGCCGACCTGCAGGCCCGGGTGGCCGAACAGGCAGAAGTGGCGGTTGAACTCGCCGACGCGGTGCTCTTCGTCGTCGATGCCACGGTAGGGGCCACAGCCACCGACGAGCAGGTCGTCCGGATGCTGCGCAAGGCCGGCAAGCCAGTGGTGCTGGTAGCCAACAAGGTCGACGACGCGCGGGGCGAGGCGGATGCGGCCGCGCTGTGGAACCTAGGGCTGGGAGAGCCGTATCCCGTCTCAGCGCTGCACGGGCGGGGATCAGGCGATCTGCTCGACGCCTGCCTGGCGGTGCTGCCCGAGGAGTCGGCGGTTGGCGCACCGAGGCCTGGGCGGCCCGCGGCGGATCGCCCTGGTCGGCAAGCCCAACGTGGGCAAGTCATCGCTGCTCAACAAGCTCGCCGGCAGCGAGCGGGTGGTCGTGCACGATGTGGCGGGAACCACCCGCGACCCCGTGGACGAGCTCGTCGAGATCGGTGGCCGGCCCTGGGAGTTCGTCGACACCGCCGGCATCCGGCGGCGCGTGCACCAGACCCGCGGTGCCGACTTCTACGCCTCGCTGCGCACCCAGGCCGCCCTGGAGAAGGCGGAGTTGGCGCTCGTGCTGGTAGACGCCAGCCAGACCCTGACCGAGCAGGACACCCGGGTCATCTCGATGGCCGTAGAAGCCGGACGCGCGGTCGTCATCGCCTACAACAAGTGGGACCTGGTGGACGAGGAGCGTCGCCGCTACCTGGAGCGGGAGATCGAACAAGACCTCGTGCAGGTGCAGTGGGCGCCTCGGGTCAACGTCTCGGCCCGTACGGGCAGGCACGTCGATAGGCTCGTCGCGGCCTTCGACGTGGCTCTCGACTCGTGGGACTACCGCGTCCCCACCGGACGGTTGAACGCCTTCATGGGTGAGTTGGTGGCTGCGCACCCGCATCCGGTGCGCGGCGGCAAGCAGCCGAGAATCCTCTTCGCGACCCAGGCATCCACCCGGCCGCCCCGGTTCGTGGTCTTCGCCTCCGGCTTCCTGGAGGCCGGCTACCGCCGTTTCATCGAGCGCCGGCTGCGCGAGACCTTCGGTTTCGAGGGCACGCCCATCGAGATCTCGGTGCGCGTGCGCGAGAAGCGCCGCCGCTCCAAGTGAGCTCGGGCAGCCGGAACCAAACCCTGTCGGTGGCACCGTCTCGGGTCAGGTAGGCTGTACCGGCCCGCTGAGGTGGTCAACCAGCTACTGGTTGGCCCGTCAGGGGGCATCGGGCTGTAGCGCAGTTTGGTAGCGCACTTGACTGGGGGTCAAGGGGTCGCAGGTTCAAATCCTGTCAGCCCGACCGCGACACTCCACGCATCCGACCTAGTCGGGCGACGTTTCACCCCGCCTCGCGGCCGCCCTTCATAACTCCGAGGGTCGGTGGCTTTGGACCAGATTTGGACCACCAGACCGAGAACGCTGCTCCGGCGTCCAACATCGCCTGCGTATCGGAGTGCAAATAGCGGCTCGTGACGGCAGGATCCTGGTGTCCGGCCACCCGCTGGAGGATGTGCAGCTCGACGCCGGCGTCGGCCATCCAGGTCAGTGCGGTGTGCCGCAGACCGTGCCGCACGAGTCCGGGCTGACCGAGTTCAGTGACCAGGGCGTCCCAGCCTGTCGCGTCGCGCAGCGTGGCCGTGGTGATGACGCCGCCGCGCGGGCCGGTGATCAGCCGTTGGTCACCCCGGCGACCCGCGGTGAGCCGAATCAGCGTCGGACGTAAAGGCTCGATGATCGGCACTGTGCGCTGGCGGCGTCCTTTCGTCGTCTTCGTGACCAATCCGCCTCGGCCGGGGTAGGTCTGGCGAGCCACGAGCAGCAGCCCGCGGCCCAGGTCGACATCTCCCACTAGGAGGCCGGCGACCTCGCTGATTCGCAGGGCCGTGGTTGCCAGGATGGTCACCACGTCGCCCCAGGACTGGTGCTCGCCCGCCTCGACGACACGGTCGACGAGAAGCTCCAGCGTCTCCACATCGGGCAGGGCGAGGTCGCACGGGCTGCCGGCATCCACCGAGGCGGATGAACGGCCGACGGTGCGCCGCCGAGCCCGGTCCTTGGCCGGATTGCGCGCGACGATGCCGTCGCGCACTGCCTCATCGAGGACCAAGACGAGCACGGCCACGGTGTTCTTGACGGTCGATCGCCCGAATTCGATTTCCCACTGGTCAATCGCACGGTCGACCAGTCCGGCGGTCAGCATGGCGACCGGCAGATGACCGAGCGTTAGCAGCACGCGCAGGCGCAGTCCGGCCGAATAGGGGTCGTAGGTCGACGTCGTGTCGATGCCACGGCTCCACCGGTCGCCGATGGAGGCGGCGTACGTGGCAAGCGTCTGCCCGGTGTCGACTCCCGTTCTCGCGGTGTGCCGCATCTGCTCGATCCACTCTGCCGCGGCCGTCTTGCTGTGATGCGTCCGCTTGATCAGTTCGCGGCGGTGCGTGACCGGGTCCTGCCAGCGCACCCGCGCGCGCCACACCGGTCCCCGAGGTCCCGTGAACGGCTCGATGTCGACCGACAGGCGCACGCCCAGTGGGGGCCGGCGGTCCAGTGGTACGACGCGGCTCAGACATCTAATCTCTCAGTTTGGGCCAGCAGGACAGTGGATCGGTTCGCGGCTGACTGTTGGCGTATTCGCGGGCGCAGGCGGCGGAGAGGGCGAGTGCTTGTTCGGCGTCGTTGTCCCAGCCGGCGCCGGCGTAGCTCCAGCGGCCGATGATCAGGGTGGTGTCGTCGTCGGCGTCGGCGTAGAGGTCGGCCTCGAGCGCGGCCAGGTCGAGCGGCCGACCACTTTCGCGGGTTTCGGCGATGAGCATGCTGGCCCGGCGGAGGCCGCCGAGGGTGATCGCGTATCGGTGGGATTTGGAGGCGAAGTGGCCGCGGAATCGGAGCATCTGCACCCATTTGCCTAGCAGCAGATAGCCGTCGGCGCCGTCGTGAGCCTGCACGTTGGCGAAGCGGGCGCGTTGGGCGAGGTCGCGGATGGTTGCGCGGATCCGCTGTCCGTGGGCGGTGCCGCCGAGTCCGGTATCGTCGGCGGACTTGGTGGCGTACTTCGCCAGGTAGCCGGCGACCTGCTCCGGCACGCGGGGTGCGGTGGGGTCGTCGGAGCGGCGGCCGAGGCGGACGGGCCGGACGTCGAGCTGCTGCCCGAACGCCAGAGTCCGGGCCGGATCATCCTCGTCGGCCCCGGGCACGGTCAGGCGCACGGTCTGGACGGCGGCCTGCACGATGCGGGCGAGGAGCCGGCTGTCGATTTGGGCCGGCGGGCCGCGAAGCCGTCCGGTGTGTGGGGTCCGTCGAAGCGGATCAGGGCGTGGAAGTGGACGACGCCGCGGCGCTGATATTCGGCCACTTTGGCGCGTACTGCACGGTCGCTAGGTCGGACACACCCTTGCCGGGGATCCCGAGAGTCTTCGCGATCAGCCGACGCAGGGTGATGGTGAACCGGCGCCACAGGTCCGGCGCCCACCATTGCCAGACCACCTGAGAGGCGTAGTCGTAACAGTCGACGCACAGGGGCTGTCCCAGCTCGAGGTCCTCGTCGCCATGGCGGACCAGACAGTTCAAAGGGCGACCGTGTTCGCAGTGGCGGCTGCCGTGCGGCCGTCCGCAGGCTTCGGTGCTGTGCACGTGCCCGAACGATGGGGCGGTGAGCGTGGCGAATACCAAAGGGTTCTCGGCCACCGACACGGGCACGGTCTTGCCACCCACCACGCCGGCCCGCATCAGATGAAACATGTCAGCGGCGTACACCCGTGAGCAGGCCGGGCATGCAGAAGCCCGCCGGTTGCCGCAGCGTATGTAGGTCACGCCGAGGGGTGCGTCGCTGCTGGCATAGCTCGACAGGAACTCCCCGGTCGTCGGGTCGATCCGCATCGACGAACCGCGGAGCCGGATCGGGTGAGCGCAGTTGCCGACCCGGGCCAGCGCGTCAACGAACGGCATGAACTGATTGGTCGCGAACATGCGCTGCAGCTGGTCGAGCATCTGCGGAGACTAGCCGGCGAACTGGTCGGCGACGATCGCCGCCAGGTTGAGATTCGACGCCGCCACTGTCCACACCACCCCAGGGGGCGGGTCGCGCATCTGTTGGCGGCGCCCAACGCGCGACCCACCCGGTCCAAGGTCACCCGCCACACCGGAATGGCTGGCGGACGCGTCCGGGAAGCCGCCGGGCGCGCTGAAACAGATTTCAGGAAGACGGCCGGAGACGTGAGGGGCGTGTTGTGCGGCTATCGCTTGAATGGCCACTCGGGCCGGGGTGGAGGAGCCGACTCGCCGGGGCCATGCCCATGGGTTTTGGTGTTGTTGCCGTCTTTCAACAGCATACGACATGGGTACGACAACTGCCGCTGCCGAAATGGGCGCCGAACTGCTCACCACTGCCCACTGATGTCCACTGGTGTCCGTTTACGCGCGTGAATAGTTTGCTAATCAATTCGATGGCGCAAGCGTCGTTGCCGATTCGTTGGAAGAGCCCTGTCGACATACCCTTCAACTGGGCTGGCCGGCTGTCAGAGATCAGAGTTCGTGAGCTGTTCGAGCATGGTGCAGTCGTCCCGGACGGCCCAGTGTTCTACCACCTTGCCGTCTTGCACCCGGAAGACGTGGAGCTGGGGCCACGCCACTTCAGCGCCACTCACCGCACGGACCGCGCATGCGCGGGAACCCGTTGCCGATATGACGCCCGTACTGGGTGTACCAAACCATGACCCGGTCGCCATCAAACATCGTGGCGTGATGATCGATGCGTCGGTCTGCAAAGCTCTCATCGAACCACCGTCCAACAATGTCGAAGATCGCCAACCCTCTCTGGCCGCTGACGTTGTCATAAAAGTTGGGTTAGAACAGCGTCTTGAGAGACGGGTCTCCGGTCGCGCCCCAGCGTTCGTACCCGTTGGCGATGGCTTCTGCGAGTTGGCGGTCCATAGCGACAAGTATTCAGCTCGCTACGCCCAAAGCCACAGCGCTGAGCTGCAACAGAAGAGTGTGCGAACACAACCAATCAAGCCGGCAGGCCCTCAAGTCCAGCACCGACGAGTTCGCTTCGGGCGGTTGTGATGCGCCCGGTGAGCAAGAGCAGAAAGGACAGCGCGCTGCCGGAGATCTCGGGCCCGGATCCCACAGACCAGTCGGTGTCGGTGGCTGTCAACCTTCGCCCGGCGAGGCGGCGAGGTGCATTAAAGGGCCAGCCCATCGCCCAAACCCGGTCGAGCCCTTGGCGGGTGAAGTCGACTGGGATCGGGAAGGTCCGGCCCAGCGGGATCGCGATGTCCTGGCTGTGCACGATCGCGTCGAAGAGCGAGTTGCGGGTGTCCAGGGCCTTGGCGGTCGTCCGATCCCCGGCGTGGTCACGCAGCTTCTGAACGATCTCGGAGGTGGCGACCGATCCGGCGCGTACCGCCAGGAGCGTGTTGATGCGGTTTGGGTTGAACCGGGCGCGCGGCGCGGCCGCGATCATCTGGCCGGTGGTGATCGTCGACACGAGCGCCAGGTGACCGGCGACATCGCGGACCCGCCAGCCCTCACACAGCGAGGCAGCGTCCCATTCGGTGGGGCTGAGCGTATCCAGCATGTCGGCGACCCTCAACCGCACCGTCCGAACCGCCGACCAGTACTCCTCGCTCATCACGAAGTCCTTCCCCTAAGTTCTCCCGCATCTTAGTCCGAAGATCGGACTCTGTCACCATGGTGTAGTGACTACGGGTGAGTCAGACGCCGCGGAGCCGCTGAACCTCGGTCTGCTGCTATTCATCCCATACCGGTCGATGGAATCCGCTGTGCTCGCCCACCTCAAGGCGCACGGCCACGACCTTCCCCTGAGCCAAGCGCGGGTATTTCAGCGCATCGCGCCGGATGGCTCGCGGCTCGGCGAGCTGGCCCAGGCCGCACAGGTCACCAAGCAGACCGTCGGCTCGGTCGTCGACCAGCTCGAACGCGCGGGTTACGTCAAGCGCGTTCGTGACCCCACCGACGCCCGCGCCCGGCTGGTGGTCGTGACCGATCTCGGTCGGGAGCTAGTAAGGCTGAGTCTGCCGCTCGTCCGCGAGATCGAAAGCGCCTGGCGCGCCCACCTCGGCGAAGCCAGGACGCGCGAGCTGCGCAGCACCTTGGAGGCGTTGCGAGAGATCACCGACCCGTTCGCCGACCCGAGGGCGACCGACCAAGCTGAGAACACACCCCATCTCGCCGCCGCGGTGAGCGGAGGTCCGAGCATCAAGGCTATCGAGCATCCATGAGGTCCGGGAGACGCCCCAGCGAGGATCGAGGATCCAGATCTGCGGACAAGATCGGCTGACCGGTAACAGCGATTATGAATTTCTATACTGACTCAAGGGCCTCGCTGCGCTCGGCCGCCGCCGGCTCCGCGTGTCCTCGCTGCGCTGCGGGCCGCTACGCCGCCGGAAGAAACGGGGGGGTGGAGTGGGGCGGCGACCGGGGTCCGCTCTCGCACGATTGTTCGGTCTCCGCGATATGTGTCAAGGCCGCTGCGCGTCGCTACGCGATCGGGCAAAGCCCGAGCCTTGACACCCATCGTTCCAACCGATTTTGGCCTTCAGGAGCGGACCGGGGGATTGAAGCCAACTTTGGACCAGTTTGGGACCAAGGCCACCGGTGAACACTGCAAACCAGCGGACACTCACGGACGTTCACCATCACCCGGCCACGCTCAATTGGCCAGTTTCTGACCGCCGGCCGAATCTGGGGGTCAAGGGGTCGCAGGTTCAAATCCTGTCAGCTCGACAAAAAGGCCCAGGCGAGAAGGATTCCTCGCCTGGGCTTCTTCATGTCCGGACGCAATTCCCCGTCGGCCCGACCGATCGCTTGCGATGCCTCTGGTGCACCCATTGTGTGGTCGGCGTATTGGGTTAGGATTGCGTATACGCAAATACGTGAGGTGATGGTGTGGATGCCGCAACGATCGTGAAACGTATCCGTGCGCTCAGCGGGATCACCCACCAAGAGCTCGCCGAACTCGCCGAACTCTCTCCCTCGACAATCGGTCGGATTGAGCGGGGCACGCTGGATCCGACGTGGGGGACGCTCTCGCGGATTCTCGAAGCGACGGGATATCGCATCAGCGGCGACACTCTGATCTCCGCAGGCGACCCGACGGCGATTGCAGCGGCGCGGCCCGTCCTGGAGTCTCTCCTCGAGTCCTACCGCGGAGCCTTCTCCGCTACGGGTTCCGAGACGCTCGGTCCCACAACGGAGGGGGTGAATGCGGTCACTCGTGATGTCGGGCGGCCGGTTTCCGAAGGAGCGATTGAGACGACCCAGGACACGTCCGAGTCGTCTCCGGCGATAGTCGACACAGCAACGGAGACGATCGCTCGGTGGCTTGGGCGGTGGGCGCGTGCCGGGTGGCTGTCGGAGAAGGCAGATGCCGATGACATGGTGACGTTGGCCGTCTCCGCGGGCAACGCGGCCAAGATCGCCCACCGAAACGTCCCTCGTCGCATCGTGGTCGCTGACGACGGATGGCGGACCCTTGTGCGGCGGTTGGGCGAGGCGGGCATCGACTATGCGGTTTCGGGTCTGGTCGCGACCCGCGAAGATCGAGCCACCGCAGCGGTTGTGAACCCGGTGATCTACGTAGCGGATCCCTCTCGGGTGGTGGAGGAACTCGGCCTCGAAGAGACGACTCCTGGCCGGGGAGTGCTGCTGATCTCTCCCGGGAGCGACGAGCTCGCGCGTGTCGACGTCGACGGCGGCATCCGTTTCGTGTCCCGGGCACAGGGCGTACTCGATGCCTTCGCCGGTTCGGGCCGAGAGCCGGACAAAGCCGAAGACGCTTTGCGTCACCTGCTGGCGGCCAGCGCATGAGCCAGAGGTTCACATCCTTTCAGTCGGACAAAGAACCTAGCTGAGAAGCACTCTCTCCTGGACCTCGTCGCTTCTTGTCCCTGAGGCTCAGATCCCTCGAAATCATGCGGTACCGGTTCTGCTCATCATGCGGGCCGAGACCTCTCCCCTCGACCGCACTATAGATCGCATGCGCTGCTACCGCGATGATGAGCGAGTCGCCCCATGCGTCACTGACTCCACAGCTTGGTAGCCGGAAAATCCGCCAGTCAGAGCTGCAACCGAGCGAGAGCTTCAACCATCGCCCGCGCGAGACGCTTCGACCCGTTGACGTTGGGGTGGGTGTGGTCGGGGGCGGCATATTCATCTGCGAGGCGGGACGGATCGATTTCGGAGCGGATCGTGGCGTCGAAGTCGATGACGTCGTGGCCGGAGGTGCGAATCCAGTCGTTGAGTGCGAGGCGCAAGCCTTCTCTGTCCGGGGCGACCGCGAGCTCCGGGTCGAGCGGCGTGACGGTCGCGAGGATGACCGTGAGTCCTGCCGCCCGGGCTCGATCGATGAGCTCTTGGTAACCGGCGATCAGTTGATCGAGCGTCGGCATCTCCTCCAGAGACGTGATCCTGCCGGGGAGACCCCAATCATTGCTGTTGTAGGCGACGACCACGTGGGTGATGCCATGGGTGTCGAGCACGTCCTCGTCGAATCGGGACAGCCCGGCTCGGCCCCAGGACGGGCTCTGCGGTGGCGCGTCGAGGCGGATCCGATTGCCCGAGATGCCCCGGTTGACGACGGAGATCCTCGTGTCGGCGGGAAGCAGAGCCGCGGCGTACTGAGGCCAGCCCATCGCGGTACTGGAGCCGCCGAGAGCCACCACCACCGCCTGTGGCCGCGGGCCGACGACCTCGATCGTGCGGAGGAAGGGGCCGCCCGCGGGCAGCGACCAGCCGGTCCCGTCGGGCTCCGACGCGGTGCCAGTGTTCATGGCCGGGAACTCGCGCGAGGCGTCGACCTCTACCGGCGTCAAGCCCTCGAACGGGAACGTGCGCGAGCCGGCGAAGTCGCCCGGCGTCGATCGGTCGAACGTGAATCCGGCCGCCGTCGCGTAGGCCGTCGGGCCGGGCAGGTAGAGATCGACGATTACGCGGTCACCGTGGCAGACGTCGAGCTCGATGGGGTCGGTCCATCGCGATTCGCCGGCCGGGATCTCGATCGAGTGCTGTCCCTCGAAGGCGACCTCGACGAAGCGGTCGGCGACGCCGATCGCACCTCGTCCGATCCGAACGGGCTCATCTCCGAAGCAGTTGCTGAGTTCCGCCCGGACGGCGCTGCCGCCGAGGCCTGCCGGCAGCGTCATCCGGACGGTTACGTCGTTGAAGGGTGGCTCGTCATCTTCGCCGCGGAAGTCCGTCATGGCCTGGGTCCAGGTCGGCACCCAACTCCGGCCGGCGGGAGTGGTGTGTTCGCTCATCGTGGGCTCCTCCTTGCTATTCATTCGGCGTGACCGGCGGCAAAGAGGGCGAGCAGACCTGCCGGTGCTTGGTCGTCGAAGAGGCGACTGTGGTTCTCTTCGGACTCCATGGCGAACTGCTCGCTCCGCAGGAAGAGCGCCGCCTCGTACGCCGCCAGGGCCGCTTCCACGTCATTGCGGTGGGCGGCGATGGCCTTACCGAGTTCAGCGCCGTCGAACATGGCGAGGTTGGCGCCTTCGCCGGCGAAGGGAGACATGAGATGCGCGGCGTCACCGATCAGCGTCACGCCGGGCACCCGGTCCCAGCAGTGTCCGATGGGCAGTGCATAGATGGCTCGGAGGACGGGAGGTGTGTCGCCGTCGGTGATGAGGGCGGTGAGTTCGGGCGCCCATCCGTCGAACTCGGCCGCCACCCGGGCAGTCGCCGCCGCAGAGTGCGTGAAGTCGACGTCGGCCATCCACTCCTGCGGCTTGTTCAGCGCCACATAGGTGTGCAGAACGCCCTCCGGCTCCCGGTGGGCCAGGATGCCCTTGCCCGGAGCGAGGGCGAAAAGGGCACCTGCTCCGACCGCCTCGGCCGCGGCAGGGTGCCGCCGGTCGGCGTCGTACAGGTAAGTCTCGATGAATGACGTGCCCACGTAGTCAGGTTCGGCGGTCGACACCAGCGGGCGGACCTTCGACCACGCACCGTCGGCACCGACGAGAAGCTCAGTAGTCTCCGTCGTGCTGTCCGCGAAGGTCACGGTGTGCCGGCCGTCGCCGAGTGGCTCGACGCCGGTGAGCTTCTTGCCCCAGTGAATCGTCCCCTCGGGAAGGGACTCGAGCAGGACCCGTCGCAGATCGCCACGCAGAACCTCCGGACGACCACCCTTTCCGTCGTCGGGCTCGTCCAGAAGGTAGGCGCCCTGCGGAGCGAGCACGTGCGTCGCTTCGCCGCCCAGATGGATGATCGCGGGGAACTCCGCGGTCAATCCTGCGTCCGCGAGAGCGAGCTGACCGTTGTACTCATGCAGGTCGAGTTGGCCACCCTGAGGACGCGTTTCGGCCGTGGGCTCCGCTTCATAGATGCGCACCGGGATGCCCTGCAGGTGAAGGACTCGGGCGAGAGTCAGACCGCCGAGGCCGGCTCCGATGATCGTTACAGGTGTTGTCACGAAGGTCCCTCCCGAATCGACGATCTGGTGGCGCGCACACACCTTTCTGGTACGTCGTACCAGGAAATCGTGGTACGACGTACCGGACGTGTCAAGATGGGTTCATGGCAACGACGAGTCGCGCCTCGGGCGCCCGATCGCCCGGGCTCACTCGTGATCGGATCGTCGACGCCGCAATCGAGCTCCTCGACGCGGGGGGCGAGAGCGGACTCACTTTCCGCTCGCTGGCCCTCAAGCTGGAGACAGGCCACGGCGCCATCCAGTGGCACATATCGAACAAGGAAGAGCTTCTGGTCGCGGCCACGATGACCACCCTCATCCGGGCGCTGACGACGCCGGCGCCGGGGACACCGCCACGAGTCGCCATTCACGCCGTCGCCCTCGGCGTCTTCACCGCCATCGAAACCCATCCGTGGCTAGGCCCCCAGTTGTTCGCCACACCGTGGCAACCTGCCATGGCGCAGCTCTGGGAACAGGTCGGACGCCCGGTCGAAGAGTTGGGGGTTCCTGAGAAGTCCCTTTTCACGGCCGTTTCAACCTTGGTGAGCTACATCGTCGGCGTGGGAAGCCAGAATGCGGTGAACACGCACTCCCTTGCTGTGCACTACAAGCGCGAGGACTTCGTCGGCACGGTCGCCGACCGCTGGGAAAGCCTCAACCCGACCGAGTATCCGTTCGTCAGACGGATAGCTGGCCAGTTGCGAGTCCATGATGACCGCGTGGAGTTCCTCGCCGGCATAGACATCATCATCTCGGGACTCGTTGCGCCGCACTGAGACTCGCGCATCACGCGTCGAGGCAGGACGCAGGCGGTGCCCGAACGCGGAGCATCCAGTCATGCGCTTCGCAGTGTGCGAGCGGTGGCTCGGCGAGCCTTGGGCGTGTCGCGTTCTGGGACTCTGCCCTGTGCGGTCACCTCTCCTTGAAATAGATCTCCGCGGCTGCGAGCCGGGGCACCGCGACCTGCCGACGATGCGCCTCCGCCAAGGTGTCGCGGCACACCGCGCGCGGCTCCTCGGCATCGGGATCGGAATGCGCCTCTAAGCTGACGCGCGCGGGCGTGACGTGCGCAAAGAGCCAGGACAGCGCTGGCGCCGTCAGCCGGGCCGGCGCCCGGAGCGGCAGCACATCTCCGCGATGCCGATCTTCATGCTCAGGGTCGTCATCGCCCATCTGTCCGTCGCCGATTGTCCTGGCGCAGCCCATCGAGCACGAGGGTGATGACGGCGTCGGCTTCCGCCCGCCAGTCCGGGCGGCTGTGAGCCGCGCCGATGCCGTGGAGAGCCATCATCACGGCACCGGCCGGGACGTCGTCCCGGATGGCCCCGTCCTCCACGGCGGCAGCCACCAGGTCGGCCACCGCCTGCTCCAGGTCCTGGCCGCTCCGCGCCATCTCGTCCGGGGCAGCCGCCAGGAGCGCGGCGAGCCTGCGAGCGAGACGTTGATGGGCATCGATGTGGTCGACCATGCTGCGCAGGAAGGCCGCCAGCGCCTCCCCCGGTGGCAGCGTGGCGTGCAGCCGACTGGCGAGCTCGCAGAGGATCGCGACCTCCTGCCGATAGACCGCCGCGGCCAGCGCCTCCCGCGTCGGGAAGTGGCGGTAGAGCGTGCCAATGCCCACGCCGGCCATGCCGGCGAAGTCGTCGAAGCGCACGTCGTCATCTCCGGCGTCGAAGATCTCGCGGGCCCGCGCGATCAGGGCGTCGCGGTTGCGGCGAGCGTCGGCGCGTAGCGGCTTGGAGCTGGTCATGAGATCCCTCGCGTTGACAAGCGGAGACAGTCTCCATATCTTGCTTATTGGAGATAATCTCCACTTGAACTCTATCAGTAGGGCATCAACATGAAGATCCTGATGTTCGGTCGAGGCGTGATCGCCACCAGCTACGGCTGGGCCCTGGAACAGGCCGGGCATGAGGTCGAGTTCTACGTGCGGCCGGGCCGTGCGGCGGCGTATGGGGAGGCGATAGACCTCGATCTGCTCGATGCACGACGGCGGATATGGGGGCAGCGGATCGTCCAGAGCTGGCCTGTGCGGTATAGGGAGACGCTGGAGCCGGAGCACGACTTCGACCTCATCGTGCTGAGCGTGGCGCACTATCGCCTCGAGGAAGCCGCGGACTTCTTGGCATCACATGTCGGCCACGCCACCGTGCTCGTCTTCGGCAACATCTGGTCCGAACCAGTCGCCGCGATCGCCCCCCTCTCCGCAGAGCAGGTCGCCTGGGGCTTTCCAGGGGCCGGCGGTGGCTTCGGCGAGGATGGCGTGCTCCGCGGAGCCTTGCTGCGCTCGGTCACCTTCGGCACCTTGGGCGAGCCGCCGAATGAACGGGAGCGGATGGTGCGTCAGGTGTTTCGCCAAGCCGGGTTCAGAGTCAAGGAGCAGCCCGATTTCCGCGGTTGGCTGTGGATCCATTTCGCGTCGGATGCCGGCATACACTCCCAAGGCTTGAGGGTGGGCTCGTTGGCCAAGCTGGTCGGGGCAACCGACGACCTACGCGAGGCACTGCAGGCTACCCGCGAGCTTCTGCCGCTCCTCGAAGCCCGCGGCATCGACCTCCGCCGGCACCGTAGCGCTGTCGCGCTGTTCCGCGCGCCCGGCCGGTTGATGGCCCGCGCTCGCCTGGACGACAAGCCACATCGCGCTAGCGGGCCGATCGCTTCAGGCGCACTCCGACCCTGACACAGCGGAACCGCGTGCGATCTGTCGCGACACCCTGGCTGAAGCGCGACGGCTGGGTATCGCGGTACCACGCTTGGAGGCGGCAGAACCGCACTTCGCGCTCAAGGAGAACTGATGCACCATGCATTCAGAACTTTCCCTGCTGCAGAATCCGAATGGCGTTGCCGAAGGGGTCTCGAACGCCCATGTCGGTGCCGTAAAAGTGATCGGTCGGCTCCTGGGTGAAATCGGTGACACCCCGTTCGCGGAGCGTGTCGTACATCGCCCGTGCGTCGTCCGTGATGAAGACGAGGCCACCGCCGAGAGCACCCTTGGTGATCAACTCGCGAATCTGGTCTGCCGTCTCTGCATCGTGCAGCGGCGGGCCTGGTTGCTCAAGTGAGATCTCCGTCGTCCCCTGGCCGGGGACGCGAACGGTCAGCCAGCGGTAGTCGCCTTGCTGTACGTCATTACCCTTCTCAAGGCCCAGCTTGTTGACGTAGAAGTCGAGTGCCTCATCCTTGTCCAGGACATAGATGGTCGTGACGTTCAGTGCGGTGATCATTGTGTTCTAGGGCTCCGTTCTTGTGGGCTGCCCCGATCCTAGATAGCGGTCACCTGGGGTTGCTTATCCAAACGTGCTCTCTTCAGCCCGGCGGCCGGCATCGCTGCGAGGTCGCATGGCAGCAAGCTGGACACAATGCGGCGCCACGATCGGGCCGTGCCCTTCCCGATACGCACTGGGCGTCTGCCCGACGATCTCCCGAAAGGTTCGGCTAAACGTTCCGACGCTGCCGAAGCCCACGTCGAAGCAAATGTCTGTCACGGTGCGCTCACTCTCCCGCAACAGAAACATCGAACGCTCGACCCGCCGCCGCTGCAAGTAGCGATGAGGCGATTCACCGAAGACACTGCGAAAGCAGCGACTGAAATGTGCCGGCGAAATGTGGGCTACGGCTGCCACAGCGCGTACGTCAAGCGGGCCGGCGTAGCCCCGGTCCATGGCGTCACGGGCACGCAACAATCGCCGATTGCGTTCCTCCACGTCGCGGGTCACGCTCCAAGGCTAGAAGGCGAACCGCGCTGCGGCCGATCAAGGTGCGCCGATCAAACGCCGTGACACGCTCACCTGGGTGCCGAGACCGGAGAGGGCATCGGCGAGCGCGTCGGCTGCCGCCGTGAGCGCCTCGTCGGTCATGGGCGCGAGGGCGTCGAGGATGAAGAACGCCGCACTCGTGTCATCGGTGAGGGCGGTGCGCTGGCCCTGCCGCCAGTTCCATCTGCGGCAGGTCACTCCGGCCTCATCCCGCCAAATGACTTCGCCGGGCTGCGGGTGCTCGGTGACCGTCTCCCCGCCGCTGGCGGTATCGAAGTCCTCTTCTCCAATCGCGCGCACCAAACGTGCCGCTCCGTCGTAGCGGTGGAAGTCTTCGCCACCGAGCGGCACCTGGTGCAGCACAGAGATCGCGTTGTAGACGTCGGTGAGCGCGTTCACCCTGGGCAATCCAGCTTCTGCGCGGCGAGTGAGCGCTTCGAGGCTGTTGCGGGTGCGCTGCGGCTTGGCCCCGAACGCGCGGTAGGCCTCGCGCCAGGCCGCGATGTGCGCCAGCTCCGCCACCGGGTTCTCCGCCAGGAGGCAACGCACATGGGCCTCGGCGGCATCGATCAGCTCGTCCGCGGCCGCGGAGGTCGCAGACGGGGTGAGCCCGTCAATCACGAGCAGCATCGCCCGGTAGTCCGGGCGCAGTTCGAACACTGCGGGCTCCACCGTGCAGGCGAACAGGAACTCATCAGGAGACCAGGTTTCAGACATTCAGCGATTCTCCGTTCTGTGCGCTGTGCCCACTCCGGGCTCATAGACCGTCAGTGAGAACCGCGCGGCTTCTTGATGCTGATTCCAGTAGCTATGCGCGGAGTCCCCGCGGAACGTCAGGGCATCGCCGGTGCCAAGCTCGTGCATCTGACCATCGACCGCCACGGAGATCGAGCCTTCCAATACATGCAGGAGCTCCCGGGTGCCCTCGGAGTGCGCCTCGCTCTCGTGCCGGTCGCCCGGGCCGAGGGTCCAGTCCCACAGCTCGACCACGTCGGGCGGTTCCGTGCCGGCCACCAAGACACCCCGGCCGCCCGACCCACCGGTCCACAGCACCGCGCCCTCACCATGCCGGGTAAGCTTCGCCGCCCGCGGCTCAGGTGGTTCCACGAGGGCCGGAAGCCCGACGCCGAGCGCGTCGCTGAGACGCAGCAGGGTGCCCACGCTCGGATTGACCGATCCCTGCTCCACGTTGACGACCATGCGCCGGCTCACCCCTGCCACCTCAGCAAGCCGGTCAAGGGTCCACCCGCGCCCCTTGCGCTTCTGTTTCACCCGCGCACCGATCGCACGCGCCAGCGACTCCCCGCTCGCATCCATAAGTGCAGCATACTGCACTTCAAGGGCATTCATACCGTGATGGACGGCTACAGCCGATGTGGGCAGGCTTCCAAGGAGCGCGGCTCGGGCGGTGAACGGGACGCTGATGAGGGTGGAGCGCTCCCGATATCGAGGCGAAGACCCTAGCCGGCCAGCACCCAGCCCCCGGCACGGAGCACGTTCTCCAACCGCTCCTTCATCGGCGGCAGCACCGAGATCTCGGCCAGACCCACCAGCCGTCCGGGCGCATGCTCGATCCGGAGGTCTTCGAGGTTGATGCCGGCGGCCCCCATCGTCACGAGCACCTTGGCGATCTCACCCGGCTGGTCGGGCACCTGCACCGTCACCACCGACAGCGGGGTCGGCGCGGCGCCATGCTTACCCGGAATGCGCGTGTACCCACGGTTGCCCGCGTCGAGGGTTCGGGCCAGATCGGCGCGAGCGCCGAGAGCGTCGGAGTCGGCCGACAGCCGGGTGAGGGCGTCGAGCAGACGGTCGAGGTCTTCACGCAGCTCACTGAGCACGGCGGCCACCGGCGCGGGATTGCCCGCCAGGATCTGGACCCACAGCGCCGGGTCGCTCGCGGCCACCCGGGTGACGTCGCGCAGTCCCTGCCCGGCCAGGCCGACGGCACCATCCGGCGCGTCCACCAGGCGAGCCGCCACCAGGCTGGCCGCAAGCTGCGGCACATGGGAGACGCGGGCGACCGCAGCGTCGTGCTCGTCGGCCCCGAGCACGACGGGTGCGGCACCCAGGTTGAGGGCTAGAGTCCGAACTCGCTGCACCGCACGAGGATCCGTCTCCGGGCTCGGAGTGAGCACCCAGGGCCGACCGACGAAAAGATCGCCGCGGGCGGCCACCGCGCCCGAGCGTTCCCGTCCGGCCATGGGGTGCCCGCCCACGTAGCGGCGCAGGTCTGCCCCGGCGGCCGCGATGGCCCGGGCGGGGCCTGCCTTGACGCTCGCGACATCGGTCACGACGGCGCTCGGGAAGTCGAGCAGCGCCTGACAGACCACCGCGGCGACGACGTCAGGCGGCGCCGCCACCACCACCAACTCCGGTGGGGTGTCGTTGGGCGCCACCTCCCGGCCCGCCCCCAGATCACGCGCCAGGGCCTGCGCGGTGGGTGACGGGTCGCTGAGCGTCACGTCGCTGCCGAGCGCGCGCAGCCCCAGACCGACGCTGGCGCCGAGCAAGCCGGTGCCGATGACGTGAACCCTGCTGACCATCGGGGCGACCCTTAGAGGTTGCGGATGATGTCGACGACCCGGTCTTTGGCGTCGCCGAACAACATCCTGGTGTTCTCGTTGAAGAACAGCGGGTTCTGCACGCCGGCGTAGCCGGTGGCCATCGACCGCTTGAAGACGATCACGTCCTTGGCGTTCCACACTTCCAGAACGGGCATGCCCGCAATCGGGCTGCCGGGCTTGGTGGCGGCCGGGTTGACGGTGTCATTGGCACCGATGACGAGCACGACGTCGGTCTGTGGGAAGTCCTCGTTGATCTCGTCCATCTCGAGCACGATGTCGTACGGCACCTTGGCCTCGGCCAGCAGCACGTTCATGTGCCCGGGCAGCCGTCCGGCCACGGGGTGGATGCCGAAGCGCACGTCGACGTCGTGCTTGCGCAGCTCGGCGGTAAGCTCGGCCACCGGATACTGCGCCTGCGCCACGGCCATGCCATAGCCGGGGGTGATGATCACCGACTTGGCGTTCTTGAGCAGATCAGCCACGCCTGCTGCATCGATCTCGGTGTGCTCGCCGGTCTCTTCGTCACCGCCCGTGATGGCACCGTCGCTGCCGAACCCGCCTGCGATGACGGAGACGAACGAACGGTTCATGGCCCGGCACATGATGTAGCTCAGAATCGCACCGGACGAGCCGACGAGGGCACCGGTGATGATGAGCAGGTCGTTGCTCAGCATGAAGCCCGCCGCGGCTGCTGCCCAGCCGCTGTAGGAGTTGAGCATCGACACGACGACCGGCATGTCGCCGCCGCCGATCGAGGCCACCAGGTGCAGCCCGAGCAGCAACGCCAAGACGGTCATGACGAGCAGCGGGACGATGCTGTGCGACACCACGAACCACACCAGCAACAGCACGCTCGCCACGATGATCAGCAGGTTGAGCAGATGCCGGGCCGGCAGCATGAGCGGGCGCGACTTCATCCGAGCCGAGAGCTTGAGGAACGCGATGATTGAGCCGGTCAGCGTGATGGCCCCGATGAAGACGCCCAGGAACACCTCCACGAGATGCACGCTCTCGCTGTTGCCGCTCGCGGTCGGCTCCAAAAAGGAGTTATAGCCGACGAGCACCGCCGCCAGACCGACGAAGCTGTGCAGCATCGCGACGAGCTCGGGCATCTGGGTCATCTGCACGACGCGGGCCCGCCAGGCGCCGATGGCACCACCGATGGCCATCGCGACGACGATGAGCAGCAGGGTGAGCGGAACCCCGCGTTCGGGGCTGCGCAGTGCGAGCCCGATGGTGGCGACCAGCGCGAGGGCCATGCCGGCCAGGCCGGCGGCGCTGCCTGCGCGGGAGGTCTCGTGCCGTGCGAGCCCGGCGAGGCTGCCGATGAAGAGCAGACCGGCGACGATATAGGCGCCGAGAACGAGTGCGGGAGTGGCCATCTGGGTCAGTCCTTCCGGAACATCGCGAGCATCCGGTTCGCCACCAGGAAGCCACCGAAGATGTTGATGCTGGCCACCACGATGGCCACGAACGAGATGATGGTGACGACGAGGTTGGAATCGCCCACCTGCAGCAGGGCACCGACGAGGATGATGCCGCTGATCGCGTTGGTCTCGGCCATCAGCGGGGTATGCAGTGCGGGCACCACATTCCAGATGACGTAGTACCCCACCACCACGGCGAGCGCGAACACCGTCAGGTGCCCCAGGAAGACGCCGGGGGCGAATGAGGCAAGCGCCAGGAAGATCACCGCGACGAGGCCCACCACGGCAGCACGGCGGGCTGGGTTCGGCGGCCGCTTCGGCGTCACCACCGCAACCGGAGCCGGCGCTGCGACGGGGGCAGGAGCAGCCGAGACCGTCACCGGGGGCGGCGGCCACAACACCTCGTGATCGTGGGTCACGGTGATGCTGCGCTGGACAGGGTCGTCGAAGTCGAGGGTCAGGTGTCCGTCCTTGCCGGGCGTGGTCAGCTTGAGCATGTTCACGAGGTTCGTGCCGTACAGCTGTGAGGCCTGCGTGGCCAGCCGTCCGGCCAGATCCGTCCAGCCCAGCACCTTGACGCCGTTGGGCGTCACGACCAGTTCGTCGGCCCGGCTGGCCGCGACGTTGCCGCCGTTGGCGGCTGCCATGTCGACGATGACGCTGCCCGGCCGCATACCGGCCACCGTGTCGTCGGTGAGCAGCCGGGGAGCGGGCCGGCCTGGAATGAGCGCCGTGGTGATGACGATGTCGGCGTCGCGGGCCTGCTCGTCGTACATCGCCATGACGAGCTGTTGCTGCTCCGGCGTCATCTCCTTGGCGTAGCCGTCGGCGCTGCGTTCCTGCTCCGCCCCCGGCACGGTGACGAACTGAGCGCCCATCGACTCCACCTGCTCGGCCACTTCGGGCCGCACGTCGTAGGCCTTGACGATGGCACCCAGGCTGTTGGCCGCGCCGATCGCGGCCAGCCCCGCCACGCCGGCGCCGATGACGAAGACCTTGGCCGGCGGCATCTTGCCCGCCGCCGTGACCTGACCGGTGAAGAGCCCACCGAATTCATGGGCCGCCTCGATGACAGCCCGATAACCCGCCAGGTTCGCCTGCGACGACAACACGTCGAGGGCCTGCGCCCGCGAGATGCGCGGCACCGCATCCATCGCCAGCGACGTGACTCCAGCGGCCGAAAGCCGTTGCAACAGCTCAGGGCTCAGAGCCGGGGCCAGGAGACAGGCAATGGTCTGGCCCGGTCGCATCCGCTCGATCTCGGTCTCGCTCGGAGCGCGCACCTTGAGGATGAGGTCGGCGCTCCAGGCCGCCGACGACGATCCGATCTCAGCCCCCGCCTCGGCATAGGCCTCGTCGGGATAGGACGCCAGCGACCCGGCTCCGGTCTCGACGATGACCTGATAGCCGAGGCCGATGAGCTGTCCGACAGTCTTCGGGGTGGCGGCCACGAGGGTCTCGCCCGCCCTGGTCTCCTTCGGCACGCCGATGCGCATGACGCTGCTCCGTTGCTCGCTGGTTCCGTCGGGTCAACTCAACCAGGTTTGGGCATTGCCGTGGTGGCAGGCAGTCCGCGAGCAACCTCACAACCCGGTTACGACGCAACCCGATTCAGAGCGGCGTAGGCACGGGTGGGCGCGACTACAGCCCCACCAGCCGCATCAGCTCGGCCAGCTCCTCACGGGTGAGCGGACGGGTCCGACCGGGCAGCAGATCGCCCAGCAGCACGGGCCCCACCTGCACCCGCACCAGCCGGGTCACGGGGTGGCCCACGGCAGCCAGCAGCCGCCGGACGATGTGGTTACGCCCCTCGTGCAGCACGACCTCCACGAGCGCCTTGCCAGGTCGCGAATCGATGAGCTTGAACGAGTCGACGCGGGCGGGGCCGTCGTCGAGTTCGATGCCTTCGCGCAGTTGGCGGCCGAGGCCGCGAGGCACCGGCGCGGGGATCTCGGCGAGATAGACCTTGGGCACCTCATGGGCCGGGTGCGAGAGTCGATGAGCGAGGTCGCCGTCGTTGGTGAGCAGCAGCAGGCCCTCGGTGTCGGTGTCGAGCCGGCCCACATGGAAGAGCCGCTCGGTGCGCGAGCCCACGATGTCGCCGATGCACGGCCGCCCCTCCGGGTCTTTCATGGTCGTCACCACACCAAGTGGCTTGTTGAGGGCGAGGTAGACCTTGGTGGAGTCGAGCTGCAGCCGCATGCCGTCGACATGGATGACGGCCGTGCTCGGATCGACCCGTACCCCCAGCTCTCGGACGACCACGCCGTCGACGCTGACCCGGCCGTTGGCGATGAGCTCCTCGCTCGCCCGGCGCGAGGCCACACCGGCCTGAGCCAGCACCTTCTGCAGCCGCACTCCGCCCTCGACGTGCACGTCGGGGGCCAACCCCGGGGCGGGTTGCCGCGATGGGCCCCGTCGCGGAGGCGTCGCCTTGCCGCGCCCGGGCGAGGTGCGCTTCGCACCACCCTTGCCGCCTGCGCCGCGGCCGTTCTGCGGACGTCCGCCGTAGGGCGTGCCCGGGCTCATCGGCCGGCCTCGGCCAGCTCGTCGAGCACATCGATACCTGGTAGGTAGGGGGCCAGAGCCGGCAATTCGTCGAGGCTCGTGAGCCCCATCCGTTCCAGGAACTGGTTGGTCGTGGCATACAGCACTGCACCAGTGTGCTCGTCCACCCCTGCCTCGCAGATCAGGCCCCTCGTCGTGAGGGTCCGCACCACCCCGTCCACGCTCACTCCGCGCACGGCGGAGACCCGCGCCCGGCTCACCGGCTGCCGGTAGGCGATGACGGCCAGGGTCTCCAGGGCGGCACGGCTGAGCCGGGTGGTCTGCCCGTCGAGAGCAAACCGCTGGACGACGGGCGCGAGGTCTGCCCGGGAGTAGATCCGCCAGCCGCCGGCTACCTCATGCAGCCCGAAGCCACGCTCGGCCCGGCGATAGTCGTCGGCCAGGTCGACCAGCACCTCATGCACCTGCTCCGCCGGCACCTCCAGGGCCGCAGCCAGCCTCAACTGACTCACCGGCTCCTCGACCACCATGAGAATGCCCTCCACGGCCGCACGCAGACCGCCTGGCACCGCCTCGACCTCGAAGGCCTCAACTTCGGGTAGAGCTTCGGAGTTCTCCCCCGGTGGCGTCTCGGGAAGACTTTCAATGTCTACTTTACCTTTAGAGTCGAGCACGGATTCCACGCTCAATCCTCCTCCACCTCGTCATCGAACTCCGATGCCATCGTCACCGTAAGGTGCTCCTCGCCCGTCCAGCGCACCACCAGCTCACCGAGTGCCTCGGCCTGCTCGAACGCGATCGCCGCCGCCCTGAAGAGCTCGAGCAGGGCGAGGAAGCGCGCCACGACGACGAGCACAGAGCCCGCATCGGCCACCAGGTCGTGGAAAGCGACGCTGCCGAGCCTGCGCACTCGCTGCCCGACGATCTCGGCCTGCTCGGCCACCGACACCGCGGGCGCGTGCAGATGAGTCAGACCTACCTGAGGTGGAGGCGGCTTAGGAGCCAACGCGTCGGCGGCATACTGGGCCAGTTGCTCAGGGGTGATGGTGAAGATCAGCTCGGGCAGCAGCGCCACCAGGTGCGGGTCGAGGCCTGCCGTACGGGGCAGCCGCCGGCCGGCAGTGTCGAGCCGCTCGGAGAACGCGTCGGCCACTTGCTTGTAGGCGCGATACTGCAACAGTCGCGCGAACAACAGGTCGCGGGCTTCGAGCAGCGCGATGTCCTCCGGGTCATCGAACTCGGTGACCGGCAGCAGCCGGGCGGCCTTGAGGTCGAGCAAGGTGGCCGCGACCACCAGGAAGTCGCTGGCCTGGTCGAGATCCCATTCGTCCAGCGTCCGGATGTGCGCGATGAACTCATCGGTGACAGCCGCCAACGCGATCTCGGTGATGTCGAGCTTGTGTTTGGCGATGAGCGACAACAGCAGATCGAACGGCCCGGAGAAGTTCTCCAGGTGCAGTTCGAACGCGCCCGCGCCACGTGCGGAGGCCGTGACGGCTGACCCCGGCTCACCGGGAGCTACGACATTCACCCCAGGAGTGTGCAGGCTGCGACCGCCAGGCCGCTCACGAGCATCAGGCCATCCGGCCGCGGGCCACCAACTCGCGGGCCAACTGACGGTAGGCCTCCGAGCCTGCATGCCCCGACGCATACGTCGTGATGGGCTGCGCCACCACGGAGGCCTCGGGGAACTTGACGGTGCGCCCGATGACGGTGTGCAGCAGAGTGTCGCCGAACGCCTCCACCAGTCGCTCCACCACCTCGCGGGAGTGCAGCGTGCGCGCATCGAACATCGTGGCCAGGATGCCGTCGAGCTGCAGCGCCGGGTTGAGCCGGTCGGTGACCTTCTCGATGGTCTCCATGAGCATGGCCACACCGCGCATGGCGAAGTACTCGCATTCCAGCGGCACGAGCACCCCGTGCGAGGCAGTGAGCGCATTGACGGTGAGCAGGCCGAGGCTTGGCTGGCAGTCGATGAGCACGACGTCGTAGTCGTCGAGGATGGGCCGCAGGGCGCGGGCGAGCACCTGCTCACGGGCCACCTCCCCCACCAGCTGCACCTCGGCAGCCGACAGGTCGATATTGGCCGGAAGCAGGTCGAGACCCTCGATGTCGGTGGGCATCACCACGTCTCGGATGTCGGTGGAGCGGTCGAGTAACACGTTGTAGACCGTCAGGTCGAGGTCGTGCGGGTTGGCGCCCATGCCCACCGAGAGCGCACCCTGCGGGTCGAAGTCGAGCAGCAGGACCCGACGGCCGTACTCGGCCAGCGCCGCCCCCAGGCTGATCGTCGACGTCGTCTTGCCGACGCCACCCTTCTGATTGCACATCGAGATGACCCGCGCCGGGCCATGGCCCGTCAGCGCGGGTGGCTTGGGGAACTGAGGCAGGGGACGCCCCGTCGGCCCGAGCGGAGGCGCGATGCTGACCCGTGCGGCAGGCCGGGCCGGCTCAGGTGCGCCGTCGTGGCGAGGGCTCGCATTGCCTGACGTCGGGTGCCCCGCCGAGTCAGGCCCAGAGGCGTGCTGCTGGTCGGAGTCGTGCAGATGGAAGGCTGCGGCCTGACCGTACGCGGAGCTCACAGGCACTGACGGTAGTCGGGCGTCTGGCTCGACTCAACGCAACGCGCGGACGAGGTCACAAATCCGTCTCGTTGGATGAGTGGAATCGATAGCAGAAATTGGCGTTTTAGGCTAAACCTCTATCTGGCCCGGGGATGAGCGGTGGCATAGACCTCACGCAACGCCTCGATGGTGACCTTCGTATACATCTGCGTGGTGGCCACGGACGCATGCCCGAGCAGTTCCTGCACGACCCGGACATCGGCGCCGCCCTCGAGCAGGTGCGTCGCGAACGAGTGTCGCAGGGTGTGCGGTGAGACTGCCGACGTCAGGTGCGCCCGCTCGGCCGCCGCGCCGAGCACCTGCCACGCGCTCTGTCGCGACAGCCGTCCACCCCGGGCGTTGACGAAGACCGCAGGCGTGCCCCGCCCTGCCGCGCTCAGTACCGGACGACCCCGCACCACCCACGCTTGCAGGGCTGTGAGCGCATAGGAGCCCACCGGCACGATCCGCTCCTTGTCGCCCTTGCCGCGCAGCCGCACCTGCGGATGCGCACCGTCCTCGGCCGGCCCGACGACCATGGCGGGAAGGTCGTCGAGGTCGAGCCCCACGGCCTCGGAGATGCGCGCGCCGGTGGCATAGAGCAGTTCGAGCAAAGCCCAGTCGCGCAGTCCCGCAGGAGTCTGCACGCTCTCGGCGGCATCGAGCAGCCGGCGCACCTCCCCCGCCGAGATCGCCTTGGGCAGCCGCTGTGGCGTGGCGGGCGGACGGACGCCGACCGCCACGTCGACCCTGACGTCGCCCTCGGCGGCGAGAAACCTGTGCCAACCGCGCACCGCCACAACGGCTCTGGCGGCCGACGACGCCGAGAGCACGGGCCGGCCGTCCCTGCCTTCGCGCACGGTCACCAGGAAGCCGCTCACCATGTCGGCCTCGATGGCCGAAGCCTGGGTGACGCCAAGACCGAGGAGATAGGTCAGGTAGCGGTTCAGGTCGCGACGGTAGGCGGCCACACTGTTCGCCGCCAGCCCCCGCTCTACCTGCAGGTGATGGAGATAGCCGTCCAGGGACTTCTCAAGGAGCGGTTTGTCCGCAGGGGGCGCCTCACCGTGCACGTCGCTCACCGCTGCCGATCACCCGCCTCATTGCTGGCCCTGTCGGGCCGGGTTGCTGGCCTGCTCTGCCTTGGCCGGGTTGTCTGCCTAGTTGCCGTTGCCACTGTGTCGGCGTCCGGCCTCCGGCGTGGGCGAGTCTACTGTCGGGCACGCCGCTACCTTCGTGCCTAGGCCCTCACCTGCACGGGCCGGCGCCGCATTGTCCGCCCATCGCACCCATAGGAAGCGAACGCTGAATGGCATCCCTGGATTCGCGCGACCGGCAGGGAACCGGTCGGCCGGTACCTAGTGACGCCTGCCGGCTCGCCCGCTCCCCGCTTGCCCGGCGCCGGCGCAGGACGGACCGCCCGGCCGTGGCGCCGAGGGGGCCTGGCCGATGAGCAGACGCTCGGCCCGCCGGTCAGCCGGAGCCGTCGGCAACCGACCCGGCCTCACACCGGGCGCGTACGAGATTGACACGGGCACAGCCGAACTCGTGCCCGATGCCGGCCCACCGGAGCATTGGCTGCTCAACGTCAACGGAGTGCCATCGTCCACGATCTGTCCGGCCGATCCAACCTGGTTGGGCTTCGAGTACCTCCAGATCATGGCGACAGCCATCGAGCTGACCCGCCCCGAGCACTCGCTTGATGTCGTGCACCTCGGTGGTGCTGGCTGCGCCCTGGCTTGGGCCCTACACATTCGCGAGCCCCGCGCCCGCCAACTGGCCATCGAGCTGGACGCCCGGCTGTGCACCCTAGTCCGCGAGTGGTTCGACCTGCCCCGCTCCCCCTCCCTGCGGATCCGCGCGGGCGAGGCTCGCACCAGCCTGACGGGTCTGCCCACCGCAAGTGCCGACGTGATCGTGCGGGACGTGTTCGCCGGTGACACCACTCCCGGACACGTGCGAACCGCCGAGTTCAGCACCGAGGTGGCGCGGGTGCTGCGTCCGGAGGGGGTGTATCTGCTCAACGTCGCCGATCGTCCACCGCTGCGAGCACTGTGGGACGAGGTGGCCACCGTCACCAGCGTCTTCGGCGGGGTGAGCGTGATCGCCGAGACAGCCGTGCTGCGCGGCCGCCGGTACGGCAACGCCGTTCTGCTGGCCACTCGCCACGAGCTGCCCGCCTCGACTCTGAACCGGCTCTACCGGGCCCTGCTGCAGACGGGTCTGTCATTGCGCATCGCGAACGGGAGCGGGCTCTCGCAGCTCGCCGCCGGCGGACAGGTCCTTCACGATCCCCCGCCCGCGCAGCCGGTTGCGCCCAACGTCGAGAGCCCCTGACCCTCGCTCACAGTCAGGGAGGCCTTCATCGACCATGCTGCGTCGTCACTTGGCTCTCGCTCGCACCCTGGCGACACCGCGCGCGGGAGCTGAAGACCTACCCGCGTTCTTCGCTCAGAAGGCTTGCCGGAGACGGTGATCTCAGCGGCGGGCAAAGACACTTACCACAACGCTGCCCTCTGTCTGCCACCGCGGGCGGGCGGCCGCGCCGGCGCGCAATTGGGCTTCGCTGCGATGTCGCGCACTCGGGCCCATTCCCACAAGATCGAGCGCCTGATCGGGACTCAGGTCAAGGGGCCAGCGCACGTGCTCGCGATCGTCGAGCCGGAACCGCGGTCCCAAGGCACGCTCGAGCCGCTCGGACTTGTCGTCGTCGACGCCGACCCGGCCAATGTCAGCCACGATCGAGGCGAGATGGTCACGTTCGGGGGTGACGACGATGAGCCGTCCCGCAGGGTGCACCAAACGCGCGAAATCGTCGCCGTTGCGTGGGGCGAAGACGTCGAGCAGGACGGCCGCCGCCCCGTCGCGCACCGGCAGCCCGGCCCAGATGTCGGCGACGACGGCTGCCGCCCGGGGATGGGCTCGAGCCGCCCTGCGGGCGGCCACGACGGACACGTCGCAGCCCAGCCCGATCGAGCCCGGACGGGCCCGCAGGCTCGCGGCCAGGTAGGCACCGGGACCGCAGCCGACGTCGACCACCGCACCGCGAAGGTCGACACCGCCTGCCCGACTCGCCACAGTGTCGATCACCGGGTCGAAAAGCCCTGCGGCGAAAGCGCGTTCGCGCGCGCTCAGCATCGCGACGTCATCGCCGCCGGTTGCCGGCCGGCGCCCGCCGAGCAGGTTGACGTAACCCTGCCGGGCCACGTCGAAGCTATGTCCTGCGGGACACGCCAGCGCTCGCTGGACGACGTGCAGGTCGCCCGCGCAGAGCGGACAACGCAACAGCGTCACGCCCTCAGACAGCAACGGAACCTGCACCATGAGCTGCCTCACAGACCCAACCGGGTCTGGCACCCAGAAACACGGCTCTCCTCGCGGCTACTGATGGGTAACATCGGTCAAAGCCCCGGGGAGACATGATCCTGGAGCCTGACAGTCACCATCATGGCCCATGCCCGGGCCTGCCTCAGGAGGTTCGATGCCCAGCTCGGAGCACATCCCACACCGGTCGCAGCGCGTGGCCCTGGTCACCGGAGGCGCCGGCGGAATCGGGCTCGCGACCGCCACGAGGCTGGCCGCTGACGGCGCTGCCGTCGCCATCGCCGACCTCGATGCCGAGGCCGCCACGCAGGCCGCCCGCACTGTCTCGGAGACGGTGCCAGGAGCACGCACGATAGGGGTCGCGATGGACGTCAGTTCGGCCGATTCGGTCAACAACGCTGTCGACGTCGTTGTGCAGCAGCTCGAAGGCCTGCACATCGTGGTGAACAACGCCGGGGTCACGCGAGACAACCTGCTGTTCAAGATGACCACGGACGACTGGGACCTCGTGCTGGGTGTGCACCTACGCGGGGCGTTCAACGTCTGCAAGGCCGCGCAGGCCCGGCTGGTGGAGCAACGCTGGGGGCGCATCGTGAATCTGTCCAGCGTCAACGCGCTCGGCGCTCGCGGCCAGGCCAACTACTCTGCCGCCAAGATGGGTCTGCGTGGCCTCACCCGCACCTTGGCCATGGAACTCGGCCCATTCGGGATCACCGTCAACGCTGTGGCGCCCGGCTTCATCGCTACCGCGATGACCGACGCCACCGCTGTGCGACTCAAGCTCGAGCCGGCGGCGTACCGCACGATGGTGGCCGAGCAGACGCCGGTGCGGCGGGTGGGCACCCCCGACGACGTCGCCGCCGCCATCGCCTGGCTCTCCGGGGACGAGGCCTCCTTCATCACCGGCCAGACGCTCACCGTCGACGGCGGCATGCGGCTGTAGATCTGGATTTGCGGGTTCTTCTGGTCGTTGTGCCAGATGACGGCGGTGATCGTGAGATTCGTTTCGGCGCCAGACCCGTGTCCGGAATCCGGCGCCAGTACCGGCCGGTGAAGCTCGGCTGAGCACAAACCGCAGGCAGCTGCATCGAAGCTAGCCGGATTCCGGACATCTACCCGTCGGGAGCGGCGAACCGACCACCCGACGCGGGCCTCACCACCCCGAACCCGCCGAGGTACGGCTGATCTTGCGAGGACAAGCCAGGCGGTGTCCCAGATCCGACACGATCGCCAGCCTGCGACCTCGGCTGAGCACGAAACCCATACCCACCGCAGCGATCGCGTCGAATATGGGACAACCCAAGTCGGCGAGGAGCGCGCCCCATGTGCGCTCCCGCCAACAGAGCCTCCCGACGTCGGCATCCTGAGTGCCACGGCGCGTCCATCAGTCACGTTCTTCGCCCATCGGAAGCCCTCTTGGTGACATCCCAGCGAACAACGTCACAGTCCGACGACCCAACTGCGGTCCGGCACCTTCGGAACAGCACGCCACGCAGACACCCGACCCCTGGAAACAGATCATCCAGTCGAATTCATTCGCCGCGACCGCAGGCATCCTTCCAGGGCTGAGCCAGCCACCACACTCCCCGGTCAGGGGCTGGGGCGCAGGAGCGGTGCACCCAGATCATCGGCCGTTCCGCGCCGATACAGCTGCGCCGGTCGGCCTGGCCCGTCGTGACTCTGCAGTGACGTGGGCTCGACAAAGCCCGGGATTCCGCTGATCTTGCGATGGAAGTTCGCCGGGTCGAGAACCTGCTGCCAGATCACCTCGTAGACCCGGCGGAGCTGGGCCATGGTGAATTCCTCTTCGCAGAACCGCGACGCCAGAGCCTGACTCTGCAACCGCGTTCGCACCGCGGCGACCGCGTCATCGACCGCGTGTGCCTGGTCGAACGCCAAACGCGCAGACGTGAGTTCATCAACCGGCAGCAGCCTGGCCCGGCCCGGTTCGAGAGCCCGCACCTGCGGGGGCGCCAGCACCGTCCAGTAGGCGACGCTGAGCACCTGGCCACGCGGATCACGGCGAAGCGCGTCATAGGTGTGCAGCTGCTCGTACCGTAGATCGGTTGCCGTCAGGCCGATCTCGCGTGACAGCACCTCAGTTGCAGTGCGAGACAACCACTCTGGACTCTGCAGACTCAAACCGGGCAGCTGCCAACGCCCTTTGAGCGGCGCCGCCTGTCGTTTGATCACCACGACTTTCAGCAGATCATCGTCAATAGTCAGCGCAACCACATCTACCGTCACAGTCACGGCGGTTGCCGAAGCTTGCGGAGCCGAAGTCATGGTCACGCCACTACGTTAGGCAAAGACGCTGGCACTGTCTCGCTGAAACCGCCTGCCTGGTGCGGACTCAGGCACGGGAGAGACCAAAGAACGCCCCCCGCTGTCGCGATGGGGGGCGTTGGTGGCTGCCGGCTTCCAGAGTGTGCGTGTGCGGTCAGGCGTTGCGCGTGCTCCAGCGGATGCGGCGGGGGTTGGCAACCGCAGTGGCCTTCTCCTCGTCGTTGGATGCCTGCTGGTTCGTGGTGCTCTCGCTCATCGATACTCCCTCCCTCGGGGCACGGTCGGCAGGTCGGTGACCGGCGGCTGCTGGCTGGTGACCGAGCCACCCAGACATGCCACGCGGACGTGTCCCCCAGACGTGCACCCATGCTCGTCCAGTGATGGAAACTACTGTACGTGACATTCCGCGGCAGCGCACCCAAGATCGTCATGACACGCGAGTGGCGCACCTCACCCTGGCGGACGAGTGCCGCCGTCTCGCGCGAGAGCCGTAAGAAACCTTCCCAGCGGGGCGTCTACGCGCAGAGTCGCCTCCGCGTCCCCTCGGGTCGGCCCCTGGTTGACGATGACAACCGTTCGACCATCCCGCGCGGCCTGACGCACGTAGCGATAGGCGCTCATAACAGCCAGTGACGAACCTAGGACAAGGACGCCCGGAGCCCGTTCGACCCAGCGCATAGCCAGCTCCACTCGCTCGCGCGGCACGCTCTCACCGAAGAACACGACGTCAGGTTTGAGCGGCCCCTGGTCGCAGCGCAGGCACGCGACGGTCGTGAACCTCAAGACCGCCTGCTCCATGACGTCGATGTCGCCGTCGGGCTTGACCTCGCCCGCATCGTCGCCGAAGGCGAGAGTGGCGGGGTCGAGCCCTGCGTTGGCCGTAAAGAGCCGCTCCTGGAGTTCGAGTCGCGATGACACGTCTCCGCAGGCGAGGCAGACCACCCGGCCGAGACTGCCGTGCAGTTCTACCAGCGGATCGGTGCCGACCCGTTCATGCAGCTGGTCGACATTCTGTGTGATGACCCCGGTGAGCCGGCCGGCTGCCTGCAGCGTTGCCACGCTGCGATGGCCCGCATTGGGCGACGACAGGCCCATCACCGGCCAGCCGGCGTAACTGCGCGCCCAATACCGCCGTTGGGCGTGGGCGGAACCCACGAACTCTTGATAGGTCATCGGCGTGGCATTGCGCGCACGACCGGTGGGGCCTCGGTAATCGGGAATGCCGGATTCAGTGGACAGGCCGGCGCCCGTGATCGCTACCACTCCTGGCAGCCGAAGCAGCTCCGCGGTGAAGTCGAGGCCGGACTCGATGCCGACCGGCGGCGCCAGGTCGTCACGGTCATGCAGCGGGCGAACCAGTCGCCGCGGCTCTGGTATCGCCCGCAGGGTCACGGGCTTAGCATAAGGGCGTCAATGTCCCAGCATGATCAACAGGGCGAATGCCACGGCCCCGAGCACGAGCAGGGCAGCGTGTCGAGTCACCCAACCGGCCATCCGCCGCAGACCGCTCTGCCGGGCGTTGCGCCGGCGGGTCGCCCGGTTGGGCGTCACCTCACGTCCGCGGGCGTCCTTGGTCCACTCGAGCACCTTGTTGACAGTCCACAGCTGGAGAGCGGTCGGACCGGACAGGGCATCCTGCAAAGACAACGCGACATTCGACACGGTCTCGGCGCTCAACACCTGGGGCAGCGATCGGACGAAGCCGGGCAGCACGGCAGGCTTGACACTCACCGCGGAGCCGTCGCCGCGCTCAGCCGGTGGGCACACGACCGACTGCACATGTCGACGCACGTCAGCGGGCACGAGGGCGACCACGGCGGTGGACACCGTCGACAGCACCGACGGCCGGCGCCGGGCGCCTGCGGACTCCAGAACGATGACCCCACCAGGGCCCACGAGGACGGCGTCGATGCAGGCGGCACGGCCGGGCTGGCGTAGGCCCGTCAGGACGTGCCAACCATGGCGTTGAAGATCGGTGAAGGCGGTGGCGAGTTCCGGAGTGAGCGCGCCCGGTGCACTGACCGCTGCGACGGTGCCTTCTTTTCCTGCCATGGTTCACCTTTTCCAGACTCGTGATGGCGCGTCGGGCGCTGTGCTTTGTGATTCGTCCTGTTCGAGTAGCGACTTGAGCCGAACAGGCGACTTCTTCAAGGGTTTTCAGGCTTCTACTGGTCTGATCGGGGGGCGCCTACGACTCCCGATGGAGTACAAACGAGTTCTGATGGCAGGGTCAACGATCATTCCTTTTCCCCTGTTCCGGGCGGGGCTGAGAAAGGCTCAACAAACCGCGCCCGGCACCGTTGGAGCCCTCGTCGACGCCGGGTCAGGCAGCCCGGCGGTCAACGAGGACTCCTCAGTGGACCGCGCCGTACCAGAAGTCGAATGCCGGACTCTGCCGTGCCGGCGAGCGGCCCTGCTGCCCGGCTGTGGCCGTGGAGGGCGTCAACTCACCGGAGCTGCCGGTCTTCGCCTCGGCAGTGCCTCCAGTGTCGGACGAGCCGCCAGCGCCTCTGGTGTTGGACGAGCCGGTGACGCTAGGCGTCGGGCTGTTCCAGGAGCCGGGCCGGGCATTCACCCAGGTGCCTCCCCACGAACTCACGAACACCGCCGTGACGACGAAGCAGACGCTGATGATCACCCCGAGGGTGAGACTGCTGGAGCGGATGGCGTGGGCTGCCCGCAAGATCACCGGGCGCGCCTGACGGCGCTGAGCCAGACCGTCGCGACGACGACGCCCGGAGACAGGCTCCGGACGGGCGTCCCGCGTCCACTCCAGCACCTTGGCCGACGTGAGCAGCGCGGGTGCCTGCACGAGAAATTCGAGGGCTGCGGCCGCTTCGTCGATATCGGGGCGATCCAGCCGAGGGTCAAGCGAAGCCGCCAACTCAGGCAGTGAACGCACGTCGTGGCCGTTGTCGCTGATCACGTATCGACGCAACCGCGATGGCAGCAGTGCGGTGACCACACCGGCCACGTCATGCACGACGGCTTCGGCGGTCTTGTGCGAGCCGATCACCAACACGCCGCCGCTGCCCACGAGCACCACGGGTCTCACGTCGGGACGCTGCGCCTCAGCACGGGGTGACGGCACCGTGCCCACCTCGACCCAGCCGGCAGCCACCAAGAGGTCTACAGCGCTGGCGAGGGGTCCGGAGGTGGTGTCGTTCGGCTCTCGGGTCGTCGGCTGGTACACGAGGACCGCCTCCTTCGGTTGATCGCAGTTCTGCGGCCAGCCGAGTAATCGGCCTGGTCGCACAGTGCCTTGAGCCCCGACGTCCCAGGATTCGTGACCATTCTGTGATCGATCTCGCAGTCAGTACCGCCTCACAGCTCCCATCCCGCTTGCGGTCGGCACCGGTTCGCTACCGACCGGCCTTCAGTATCGAAGACCCGAGGCGCGGATGACGGGACGGGCCAACGCTGCGCGCACAGCGGCGAGACTGCCGATCACCGTGACACCCTGCTTGGCTCGAGTCACCGCGGTATACAACAGCTCGCGAGTGAGCAACGGCGACGACGGCGGCGGCAACACGAGGGCAACCTGGTCGTACTGGCTGCCCTGGCTCTTGTGGATGGTCAGCGCGTGCACGCTATCGACGTCCGACAGCCTGGCTGGGTTGATCAGCACCGGCCGGGTCGATGAGCCGAAAGCCACCTGCGCCCCCGCCTGTCCGGCGATGACCACGCCGACGTCACCGTTGAACACCCCCAACTCGGGATTGTTGATTGTCATCAGCACCGGCCGCCCCACGTACCAGGTACCGCCGGTCAGGCCGTCGGAACTCGCGTAACCGGCGATGTCGGCGCGCAGCCACGACAGCACCACGTCGTTCCACCAGTGCGCGCCGAAGGGTCCTCGGCGATGAGCGCACAGCACCTGATGGGCCGCCAGACTGTCGAGCGCAGCCTCGGCGTCACCGGCGAGAGCGAACTGCCTGCACCGCCTGGCAGCGGCGACGGCGGCTTGTCGCACGTGATCAAGCTGGGGGGCCTGCAGTATTGCCCGCACCGACGCGGCCGGATCCGACTCCCCCTCGTCAGCCGTCACGATCAGACGCACCTGGGTATCCGGGCCGGTGTCTCGGGTCAAGACGGCTACCGCCGCATCACCGTCACCCGCCACCACGGCGTCGGCCAGCTCGGCAATCCGGCCTCCGAACCGAAAGCGATGACGCAGCCGGACGACGCCCCGGCGCGCCAACTGGTTCTCCACGTGATCGAGTTGTGCCAGATCGTCCGCCACCAACGAACCGAACGGGCCGGCGGACCGAACCACACCGTCCTGAGCAGCTGTTGCCGCCCGAGCGACGATGTCGGCCAGCACCGCCCCGGCCTCTACCGACGCGAGCTGGTCCGGGTCGCCCACGAGCACGACCTTGGTACTGGGCCGCACCGCATCGAACAGCCGGGCCATCATCGTGAGCGAGACCATGGAGGTCTCATCGACGACGATCACGTCGTACGGCAGCGGATCGGCTGCAGTATGGCGATAGCGCTGGCCCGCCTTCGGCTGCCAGCCCAGGAGACGATGCAGGGTGAGGGCACGCACGCCCTCCAGGTTGCGACGGTCGCTGAGCTGCATGGCCGCGACCTCGGCCAGCACGGCCTGGCCCAGCCTGGCCGCCGCCTTGCCGGTGGGTGCCGCGAGCGCGATGCGGGGCGGACGACCCGGTTGATCCGCCAAGACCGCCAGCAGCCGTGCCACGGTGGTGGTCTTACCGGTACCGGGGCCACCGGCCACGACGCACAGCTGCCGCCAGCAGGCCACCGCGGCGGCGATCCGTTGCCTGGCCTCATGCTCGCCCGGCAACAACCGCGCCAAAGCTGCCGAGAATCGAACCTGATCCACGCCGGCATCCACCTCGGTCGAAGAGCCCGCGCGGCCGGCGCCCTCGGAGCCCGCGCGCTCGTCGAGCACTCGCGCGACGAGCTGTTCCTGGCGCCAGTACTTGTCGAGATAGAGCCGTGCTCCCACCAGGCGTCCGGGCCGAGGACGCGGGTCGTCAGCGACGGACACCAGCGGGCTGGCGTGCAGCATCGCAAGCCATGGTTCGGTAGCCGGCCACGCCAGGGCGTCTGCGCCCTCGGGTGTGCCGACAGCGTCGGCCACGGCCGTCAGATCGACACAGACCGAACCCTGGCGCAAGGCACGCACGCACAACGCGAAGGCCAGGAGGACCTCCTCGCGAGCCTCCCCCACGATGAACCCGATCCGGGTCGCCGTGTGAACGTCGCCAGCGTGCAAGATCCCGGCCCGGTTGAACGCCGCCAGCGCTCCCCGAGCCGACAGCACCAGCGCGGCATCGTAGGAATCCGCCGGTGGACCGCCGAACTCCGGGTCGTGGGCCGGCGCGGGGCTCACCCCCACCGTCATGTCCGTCTCCCAGCCAATAGATCGGAGGTGGCCACCACCAGGTCAGGGCCAGGGTGGAACCAGAACACACCGCAGGGTGATCCGTGCACCACCGGCACGTCGGGCCCGGTCATCCCGCGCAGGAACAGGTAGGCGGCACCGCCCAAGTGCACAGCCGGGTCGTAACCGGGCTGACGCCAGCGCAGAAACCGATGCAGCGCAACGGAATACAGCAGAGCCTGCAAGGGGTAGTGGGCATCCATCATGGCTGTTGCCATCGCCTCAGGACGGTAGTCCCACGCCGTCAACACTGCAGGGTCGGCGGCAGGCAGGCGGTTGGTCTTGTAGTCGACCACGACGTACCGCACGGCACCGGGCGCGCCTCGACGCAGCACCGCGTCGATGCTGCCCGTGAGATAACCACGCAGCTGATGCTGTGCCATGCCCGGCCCGCTGAGCCGATTGGGGTAGTCGGCCAGCGGGTCGCCCGGACCGAGCCGGCTCGCCATGAGCTCAGCCACCCCACCGATGACGGCAGCACCGTCCACCGGATCGTCACCGCCGGCTAAAGGCAGCTCGAACGTCAACTCGCACAATCGATCTGACGATGCAATCGCTGATAGCGAACGGTGATCGAAGTCTGCCCCCAACGGGGTCAGCAGGCTGGGAAGCAATCCCGCGGCCAGCGTGTCGGGGGCGACGTCGCCACCGCGCCGGGCCAGCACGGCCGCGCATTGGTTGCGGAGCAACTCGCCCAGCACATCCGGGTCGGCATCCGGCGGAGCCTCGAACAGCTCCAGCACCTCATGCACGATCGTGCCGAAGCGCGCGCCGCCCGGCAACTCCGCCATCGGTGAGACCACGGCCCGCGCAACCTGCTCCAGCTCAGCGTCTCCGGCGGACCCGGCGGCAGCCGAGCGACCTGACAACAACCAGTCCGTCAGCGAGGGATCCAGACCGAAGCCCTCAGCCGGCACCGCCGGCTCATCGCTGAGGATGTACTCGTCCGGCTCGCTCGCCTCGGTAGACGACGGAATGCGGGCACTCACCTCGTGTGCCGCCGAAGTGAGCCCGGTGTAGGAGGTGCGACGCCAGTCGGTGTCCAGTCGCCGCTCGAACTGCCTGGCCCGCAATGGTTCTGGACGTTCTTCCGTAGCCTGCAGCAGCGGGAGGGCCGCAGCCGGACCGCTGGCCGACGCATTCCCCGGCACTGCAGCCTTCTGCATCTCGTCCTCTTGGCCGGCAAGCGGAACCGCCTCCTCGACCGCGACCGTGCCGCCCGAGGCTTCGGCAAGAGCCGCGAGCCGCGCCTGCGCCTCGTCGTCGGTGGGCAGGCCAGCTTGTGCGGCCAGGCTTCCGTCCAGTTGACGCTCGGCGAACAACACCCTGTGCAGCGCCGACCGTGGTGTGGTGGTGGCCGGCATCCACCACGTAGTCACCTGACTACCCGCACGAGTCAGCGCCACGTACAGCTTGCGCAACTCCTCTCCCGCGGCCTCCGCCGCGTGCTGGTCTCGACGCTGCCTCCAGCCGGCACTGCGATTGGTTCCGATGTCGAGTACCCGTCGACCCTGTTCGTCGTGCAGCAGCAGTGGAAATGGCTCGTCAGGCACGAAACGATCGGCTGCGAACGGCACGTACACGATGGGGTACTCAAGGCCCTTCGCCCGATGCACCGTAACGATCTGCACTGCGTCGGCATCCGTCGAGAGTCGCCGGCTGCGTTCTACTGCAGCGTCTTTCGCCGCGTTGGCAATGCGGGTGCGTAGCCACGACAACAAGGCCGCCGCTCCTAGACCGTGCGCCCGGGCAGCCTCCTGCAAGCTCTCGCCCACGTGCCGGAGATCGGTGAGCTCACGCTCCCCATCGGGGCGGACGAGCACTCGCTGCGGCAGGCCCGCGTGCTGTACGGCCTGCACCACTGCCGCCATCCCGCGCCGCTCGAGCAACTGCGCCCAGGCCACCACCTGACCCGACAGCGTGGAGAGCTCCGCCTCGGACGCGGTCGCCAACGCCTCCGCGCTCCACCCGAGGAAAGGCGTCAAGGCCAGGGCCCGTACGGCCGGAGAGCGGTGGGGCGATTCGAGAGCGACCAGCAGCGTCTTCCACTGCTGAGCGGCCTGAGTGGCAAAGACGCTGCTGGCGGCCGTGACGACCGCCGGAACAGCACGCCGGGCGAGCGCCTCGCGCACCAAGGAGCCCTGATCGTTGGTGTTGACGAGCACCGCCACATCGCCGGCGGACACCTGCCGCAGCCCGGCACCGGACTGCAATCTCGATCCTGCGGCCAGAAGCCGGGCGAGGTCTGCCGCCAGGTCGGCGGCGATGAACGAACGCACCTCCTGCACCCGCAGCTTGCCTCGCACAGGCGCCCCCGGCTGCACGACCTCGCGTGGCACCCTGCGGATCCGCACCGCGGGCACGTGCTCGTGGTCGGCTGTGGACAGCCGCGAACCGGAATGGCGCGCGTTCACCGGCCGCACCACGATCTCGGGATCGCCCAGCGCAATGCCCCCGAGCACGTGCTGCAAGCCGTCGACCAGCCGGGCGTCACTGCGCCAGTTGGTCGTCAGGGTCTGAGTGTGGTCGGCCTCGCTGCTCGCGCTGAGATAGGTGGTGACATCGCCCCCGCGGAAGGCATAGATCGCCTGCTTCGGATCGCCAACGAGCACCAGGGTGGTGTGCCCGTGGAAGGCAAGCCGCAGGATGTCCCACTGCACCGGGTCGGTGTCTTGAAACTCGTCGACCATCACCACCCGGAAGCGGCGACGCAAGACCTCGCGGGTCCGCTCCCCACGATGCGGGTCGAGAAGTGCGTCGCGCAGCCGGATCTGCAAGTCGTCGTAGGAGAGCAGGCGCTCGCGGCGTTTGCGCCGGTCGACCGCCGCGAGCACCGTCGCGGCGTAGCTCTGTCGCCCGGCGTCGGCCGACTCTGGTGCTGGATCGTCGGGGGCGAGCCGGGTCAACGGTGACCCGACCACGTGCCGGGCGATCTCCTGGGCGACCGACAGGTCGACCACGGGGCGGGTATGCATGGCCGAGCCGAGGTACTCATCGGCCGCCACCTGCCGAACGAGGTCATCGATGTCTTCGCTGAGGTGTGCATCGCGATCGTGATCGCCGGCCACTCCGAGCCCGGTGAGCATGCGCAGACAGAACTGGTGCGTGGTGGCGATGGTGGCGGAATCGAAGCTCGCCAGGGCCGTTCGCAACCGTTCCTGACGGAGTCCGCGTGCCGCGGCGTCACCGGCCAGGAGTGGGCCGAGCATGGGATCAGTTCGCGACACCTCCCACTGGCCAGGATCTGCCAAGAGCGCTTCGGCCGTCACGAGTTGCGCCCGCACGCGGTCACGCAGCTCGACGGACGCGTAGCGGCCGAAGGTCACCAGCAAGAGCTCATCGAGGCCTGCCTTGCCCTCCGCGATGTAGCGGGCCGCCAGAGAGGCGATGGCATACGTCTTGCCCGTGCCGGCGCTGGCTTCGAGAACCGTTGTGCCGCTGGGAAGTTCAGCACCGAGATCGAACGGATCCCAGCGTCGCGTCACGCGTGGGCCGTTCATGTGATGACCCTCGCCCGCTGCACCAGGGGCGCGAAGACTCCGATGGCCAGCTGGCCGAACCAGTGCTTCTGGCCGCGGGCCGCCGTGGGCCACCTGGCCTCGGCGCGGGGGCGCACCGCCAGCAGTTCGTCGAGAGACGAACCGAACGTGAGCTCGTACTCGACCTCCCTCGACTCACCGTAGGTGCCGTCCCAATAGCCCTGGAGATTGCGCTCGGGAAACCGGGTGCCGCCGCCGGCGACCACCGTGGCGTAACGTTCGGCCGTACGCGGCGGCAGCGGCAGTGGCTCCAGCTGCCCGGCGTCGAAGCAGCCCACAAGGTCAGTGAGCAGTCGGCCGGCGAGAGCGGCGTCGGGAGCCGTGAGCTCGTGCAGCTGTGGTGGTCGGGCGCCACCCACGATCACAGCCGTTGCGTCGTCGGGCGCCGTGGTTGCGCGCCAGGCGAGCAGGCGCACCCAGGCGCCCAGGCGGTGGGCAGTACGAACCGTGGAGTACTGCACGGTCGTCAGGGTGTGACCACGAACCCCGGCGACGCTGCCACGTACGGTTCGTCCGTCAGGTAACCCGAACTCCACATCGTGAGTGCTGGGAGGTTCGTGCGGGGGCGGTGCCAGGGCGAGAATCGCCTCCACCGTGGTGGAGATCTCCCCTAACACCTGTAACCCGAGCGGTCCGGGGGGCAACGACCCACGACGATGTTCGCGCACTTGCACCTCCTCGACCCCAGCGCCGGCCACGCGGGCCGCCAGCATCCGGTCGCCGATCTGCCAACGCTGCAGTCCGTCGAGCTCCACCGACAACTCCGTCTCGAGATCGTCAGTGTGATCGCGCAGGCTCAACCCGAGCCGTTGCCGCAGGAAGTAGCGCACCGGGTGCGCGAAAAAGCGCACAAGCTCCTCCAGCTCGATCGTGTCGCTGGCCGCGGGGGCGGGCAATGCCCGGGTCAGAAACGGGCCAGGCGGACGCCGCACCCCGCGGGCGGCCATCGCACCCTCCAGGGCAACCTGATCGAACGAGCGTGGCACATCGTCGTCGACCCCGAAATTGCGCGGATCGAACGGTTGTAGCGGCAGGTCTGTGACGATGTGCGACCTCGCCCTGGCACCTGTCGCGCAGACGGCTCTAGCGTCGAGGTCGTCGAGCAGTTCTCCCAACGGCACGGCAGGCGGCCGGCGCGCCCCCGTGCGTTCATCTGCTCCGCTGTACAGCACCACCAGGTGCTCGCTGGCCGCAAGCACCGCGTCGAGCAGGAGGTGCCGGTCTTCGGAGGCCACGTCTCGCTCCCCCACCTGCGGGTCGACGGCCAACACGTCATCGCCGTCAACACCGACGACACGAGGCAGATCACCGTCATCCACCCCGAGGAGAGCGACCACGCGGTGCGGCACGGAGCGCATGGGCACCATGGAGCAGACGGTGAGATCACCGGTGCGGAACGAACTTCGGGTAGGCCGGCCGGCGACCGCCTCGGCCAGCAGGTCACTGACGTCCGCCCACTCCAGCAGCAGCTCGTCATTGCCGCACGAGTGCAACACCTCGGCGAGTACCCGGTCGGCTTGTACGCGTTGCCAGGACGAGCTGGGCTCCGTAGCGGTCAGCGTGTCAAGGCCGAGCTGCAACGCACCGATCCACTCGCTCAACGGTGCCGGCCCCGCCAGCCGGCGCAGCACCGCTGCCACCCGATGCACAAATTCAACGAAGCGGCCCACGAGGTCGACATCGCTCGAGTCCACGTGGTCGAGCGGCAGTCCTCCGAGGTCGATGTCGTGCGTCTGACTGTCGACGGCCACCCCGAGCAACCACTGGTCGATGCCTCGGTGCCAGGTGTTATCAGGTAGGTCGCCCAGGTCGTACGGTTGACGGCCGCTCGCCCGAAGTCCCCAGCGAATGTTGCTGTGCTGCACCCATTCCCGCACCTGTGCCAAGTCGTCATCGTCGAGATCGAAGCGCTGCCGCACAGCCTCGCCGGCGGCGAGATCGAGCAGCTCGGCCGATGTCACTCGCGCATTGGCCAGGGCCACCAGATTCGCCACCACATCGAGCAGCGGGTTGCTCTGGCGCAGCGAACGATCCGCAAGCCGGACTCGCAACCGCTGGCCCGGGTGCACCAAAGCCGGGTCATCCTCACTCGCTGCGTCGCGCGTGCCATCGGCATCGCAGCCGAACGTGGCGAGCACCATGGGTGCGAACGTCTCGATGTCAGGACACATGACGAGCAGGTCGCGGGGTTGCAGGGTGGGATCATCGGCAAGCAGCCCGGTGAGCACCTCGCGCAGCACCTCCACCTGACGGGCCCGTCCGTGACACGACAGGACGCGTACAGAGCGATCGTCCGCGGCCAGGACGACCCGCGAGTTGGACGGCGGTCGAGGCGCATCGTCTCGTAACGCGTTCTGCAGCACAGCCAGTGCGCTTTGTCGGGGCGGTTCGTCGGCTGCAGCGGGCACATGTCCGCCGCCCACAGCAGCTCCGGTCACGGCCGACAGCCGCAGTTGTAGCTCGCGGGAATCGCGCCCCAGGCTGCGCAGCAACGGATTGGCCACGACAGCCACGCTCCGATCGCTTCGCCGGTCGCCAGAGGTTGCGACCCCGGACACCGCCACCCGCTGCCAGGAGACCGGCGACGGGTGTGGCAACCACACGTGCACGTGACGATGCACGGCCAGTGCGGCCAGCACCTCGAGATCAGCCGCGCTGAGCCGCGTAGCCCCGAAGATGCTGACCCTCAATGGCAGGTCGATCACCCCTGGGTCGTCGCGCACCGATGCCAGCCCGGCATCGCGGCGCAGAACCGGATGCGCGACCGCCAACCGCCCGGCAAGCTGACGCAGCAGCTCCGGCTGCCATTGATGCTCAGGACGCAATTCCCCCGCAGCGGGCCGGCCGTCCCCCATTCCACCGGCCAGCCAATCGCGTACCAGAGCCGGCCGATCGGCCGCATAGCCGCTGAGCAATCGCGACAGCCGGCGAGCCAACGACAGCCGGTGCCCGCCTGGCACGTGCGCACCAGCCTCGGAGTCGCTGGTCAGGTGTGCGCTGGCGCGTAGATGCTGCACGAGCGGACGGGCCCAGGCTGCGTCGGACTCCGCTTCGAGCAACTCCAGAACTCGCCAGGGCAGGCTCTCGGCGCGCCATGGATCGGCATCTGCCGGCATGCCGTCGACCTGGGCAAGCAGATCAGCGAAGAGTCTTGCGGGAGAAGGCATGTCGATGCCCGCGCAGACTCCGTCCGAGGTGGTGGCCTGGCCCTCGGCAGCTGCAGACGACGAGGCACCCAGCCAGTGCGACAACCGCTGCCGGAGCCAGCGCTCCACCCCACGGGCCGGCACTGCCACCACGTCGGTGGCGAACGGGTCAGGCAGCGGCTGGGCCAAGACGGCGGCCAGCGCCTGCACCAACGTGTCGGCCCGCTCAGCACGGTGCAGCTGCCAGCTCACGCAGACACCCGCGCCATCACCAGCACCGGTGCCATAGGCACTATCGCCACCTTCACAATCTGGGCCATCGCCATCTCGCCTCCACCCCAGAACCTAGGGCAGACCACCGACAGCTGGTCTGAGGCCGCTCAAACACATCAGGCGACGTCAGAACCACGCCCGTCGAGGCAAACCCTTCAGCGCGTGTTGGGCCAGTTGGCGAAGGCGCGACATCCACAACAGATTTCGTAGGACGAGAGGTCTTGGTGGGTGTGTGAGCGCTTACCGGGAACGGTCCAGGCCTTCCGTGACCTCGGCGATCAGCCGGGGCCGCAGGTGCGAAGCGGAGATGACCGCATCGACCGACCCCATCCGTACAGCGCGATCAATGTCGTGGATGCCGTCGAACTCAGCCGCCACCTCGCCGAGGCGCTCCGTGCGTACCGCAGCGCGGGTCACCTCGAGCTCCGACACCAGCTCAGCGCGCCGGGCACCGTGGGCCGCCCCCACCTGGGCCTCGAGTAGCTCGACCCTGGGATCGGCGTCGGTGCGAGCGTTGACCTCGGAGGCGAACACAACGGCTGCGGCTGGGGCGCCGCCGATCACCGAAGCGAACGAACCCTCCACCGCCAACACTCGCATCGAGTCGTTGAGCTGCTTGGAGAACACCACGAAAGCGCCTCCGTGGTAGCGGGAGACGACGCAGAACACGATGGGACCCTGGAAGTTCACCACCGCCCGGCCGATCTCGGCACCGTATTCCAGCTGCAGATTGCGCATCGACTCCGGCGAGCCGTCAAAGCCCGACAGGTTGGCGAGCACCACCAGCGGACGACTACCGCTCGCCGAGTTGATTGCCCTCGCCGCCTTCTTCGAGGCCCGCGGAAACAGCGTTCCCGCAGTCCAGAGATCCGGCCCGTCGCTGGGTGGAAAGCCCAGCCTCGCAACAGGTCTCGACTCTATGCCGAGCATGCACACCGGCTGGCCACCAAGGTGCGCGTCGAACACGATGGCGGTGTCAGCGTCTGCCATGGTGGCCCACCGCTCCAACACCGGGTGGTCGGCGTCGGCCACGGCCCGCATGAGGGTGCGCATGTCGAACGCCTTCTTGCGGTCAGGGTTGACCGTGGCGGAGAAGATGTCGCCGATCGTGGTGAAGTCGCTGTCGGGATGCTCGTGCGGATACTCGCAAACATCCCGGTCGAAGGGGTCGTTGGTCAACGCGCGGCGCGGGCCGGACTCGCCGGGCGCCACGTAGGCGTGCTCGTGATGCTGCGCAAGGATCTGTACGGCCGCCCGCAGATCTGGCGCCCAGTACTGTGCCTGCCCGTTGGGGCCCATCACCCGGTCGTAGCCGCCGATGCCGAAGTTGTCTTCAGCAGAGACGCCGCCGGAGAAGTCGAGCGACTGCTTTCCGGTGAGCACCATGGCCGAATCGGGAGTCATGATCAGCACACCCTTGGTGTGCATGAGCATGGTGGCCTCAGCGTTCCAGTACGGTTGCGCCCCGACGTTGATGCCGGCGACCACCACGTTGATCTCGCCGCCGGCCTGGGTGAACTCGATGATGCGGCGCAGCGCCTTAGCCACCCAGTCCATGTTCTCGGTGCCCGAGTCCATGGAGATCCGGGCGCCTGCCGACAGGGCGTACCAGTCGAGGCTCACGCCCATGTCAGCCGCAAGATCGAGAGCTGCCACGACTCGCGCGCACTCCGGTTCTGCCACAGCGCCAAGGGCTTTCGTGGGATCACCGAGCAGAACCAGTCGCTTCAAGCCCTCGGGGTGGCGTTCGGTGGGCGTGCTGGCCACTCCCACCACGACCCCTGCCCGGTTGAGGCCCGGCCCGCGATCGACCGGCACCAGCGTGCCCGTGTCGTCGAGGTCGTACTCGATGAATGACCCGCCCTCACCCGCAATCTCGGGGAGCAGCTCATACGGGTAGACGTTGCCCCGCCGGGTGGCCCGCAGCACCTTCTGGGCGTACCCGTCGAGCGGCTCGAGACGCTCGGTCATCGGCCCGCGCACCGCGGCGACGATGCCGTGCCCGGGCTGGTGGGTGAACCTGATCGCGGCCGGCTGCACCCGCCCACCCGGGCCCTTCACCCGGCCCTGCGCAACCACCTCGTGCATCCCTCGGCCAGCCGTGAGCGGGCTGATCGTGTGCCGAAGCCCGGTGAGCTCGGTGACCGGAACGTCGACCACCGGCCACACCTGCAACCACACGTGATTGTGGTCGAGCCGCAGGCCTCTACTGCCGAACGCGCTTCGAGCCCGGCGAATGGATTCACTGCAGCGGGACACCGCCCGCTGAATCTGAGGCAGACCGACCAGGCGGCCGTCGGAATCGCGAAGCACCGTCAGCTCGCGGATCTGGGCCAGCGCCACGAGACGCTGATCGTCGGGATTCCCGTGCGCGACACAGTAGTAGAGCAGGACGTCGTCGGCGGCATCCAGACGTGTGACGTCGAAGTTGCGCAGGCGCCAGAGATCGAGGCGACGGGCGACCATGGGATGCACGCCGCGGATCAGTTCGTCTTCGACCACACCGGCAGTGGGATCAGGCACTTCGGCGTGGTGGCGTTCAGGCCGAAACGTCACGTACACAACCGATTTGCCCTCGCCCGGCACAACCCCGAGCATGAATCGGCGCGGGTAACGCGTGATCGGTACACCGTTGAGCAGCCGTGACGACGCCATGACGATGTCGGCCAGGTCGTTGGGTACGTCGGGCCAATAGAGGTAGCAGTCGACGGCCACTTCTCGGCCCGCGAGCTCGCCCGCGCCCAGCAACTCCTCGAGGGCTGTGACGAAGGGTGTGCCTGGCTGCAGGTCGGCGTAGCGGGCCTCGCAGGAGATGACCCGGCAGGGCTCCCCGTCGAGGGTGTAGTCGCCCACGACGAAGGGATGGCCGCCTCGCTCACTCACCTCGACCGGGCCGAGACCGTGCTCGCCGTAGTGCCGTCTGAGCAGAACCTCGAGCATCGGATCGTAGGCGGGAATGCCGTTCTCGATGCGAGCCGCCAGAAAGCCGACGATCTGCTCCGGAATGCGCACGAGCCGGTCGATGCGCTCTGCGTGATCGGCTCCGTTGGGGCGGGCGGCCAGAGCCTCGACATCCTGGCGTGCCACTTCAAGCACCTCGGCGCGGTTGCGCGCCACCATGGGCTCTTCGAACCATCTGAACCGTACGCTGCGCGCGAGATCGCCTAGCGCGGGATGACGCACCTGGGCGGCGATGACGAGTTCTTCGAGCACGCCCTGTGCGCGGGTCGCGAGCGGGCCCGTGGGCACCGGATCGGTCAGCCAGTTCTGGAGCACGGCGGTGACGGCGCGCTGATGAGAGGCCGTCTGCTGCAAGGCGAGAAAGATTCGGAAGACTGCTTCTTCGAGGCTCGGGGTGCGATCGAGGTTGTGCACGGCGTAGTGCGCCAGGGCCCGTTCGAGGCGGCGCGAGAAACTGCCCGGCAAATTCTCGCGGGCCGGGTCGAGACTGCGCAGATACGCGTGGAAGTACTCGCGCGCCGAGTGCACCCGCTCGTCGGCCAGGTCGTCCCCGTCGGGCTTGTTGCGAGACAACTCCGTGATGTCGGTGAAGCTCGTGACGAGATCGATCTCACGCGCCAAGGCGTCCAGCGAACCGGCTGACAGCCCGGCGCGAGCGCGTCGATACTCCGACAGCGTCTCCGCCTCGAGCGCACCCGGCACATCGAAGCCCAGCAACAGGCCGTCGAGTTCGGCCAGCGATTCGAGTACCCGTTCGTGTGGATCCGCCGTAGCGTGCGGGGCGGCGGGCAGATCGAGGTCGGCCATGGGGGCCGAGGCGGGCTCCTCCGTCTCGTCGGGCAGTGGCTCGACCCGCACGAGGGGGGCACCGGCCTCCACCTGGTGGCCCACGGCCACCAAGACCTCCTTGACCCGCCCCGCCGATGGCGAGGGCAGTGAGGTCTCCATCTTCATCGACTCCAGGACGACCACGGTCTCACCCGCGCTGACGTGGGCGCCCACCGATACGGGAAGAGCCACCACGAGGGCAGGCGCGGGCGAGCGCACGACACCGCCCTCGTCCTGGGAGACCCGATGCGTGGTGTCGTCGACCTCGACGAACAGCGTGGGCGGGTGGGTCGCCACGAGCACCCGGAACGACTCTCCGTTGACCGAGAGCCGCAGCCGGTAGGCGTCGCGACGCTCCACCACCGCGTCGAGCGCCGCCCGCTCGTCTACCCGCACCCGATAGCGGTCGGGGGCAACCTGGGCCACCTGCACCGTGTGCACACCGCCAGAGATCTTGAGATCGAACTTGCGGCTCAGGCTGTGGCTGGCCTGCGGCCGGCCACCGTAGGCAGTGGTCAGAAAGCGTTGCAGTTCAACCCGTTCGGCCTCTTCATACGAGACGATGGCGGCTGCCACAAGAGCCGTGCCGGCGTGCCGATTGTTGACCAGCCCACCCTGGGCCCGCACCCGGTCGATCCAGCCGGTATCGGCGCTGCCATCGAGCACCTCGGGCTGGGCGAGCAGGTCGATGGCGAAGCTCTTGTTGGTGGCCCCGCCCTCGATCACCACATGGGTGTCTGACAGAGCACGGCGTAGCCTGGCCAGCGCCTCGTCGCGGTTGCGTCCGTAGCCGATGATCTTGGCGACCATAGAGTCGAAATCGGCCGGGATGGTGTCGCCCTCGGCCAACCCCGTGTCGACGCGTACGCCCGGCCCGGACGGCAGGTCGAGCACTGCGACTCTGCCCGGGGCGGGCGCGAAGTCTCGATCGGGATCTTCTGCGTTGAGGCGCGCTTCGACGGCATGTCCCTGCTCGATGGGACGCGGGCCGCTGAGGCGGCCCCCGGAGGCCACGTGCAGTTGGGCTTTGACCAGGTCGAACCCCGTGACGAGTTCGGTGACGGGGTGCTCCACCTGAAGCCGGGTGTTGACCTCGAGATAGGCGAGCGTGCCCGTGCCTGGGTGAAAGAGGAACTCGACGGTGGCCGCCCCGCAGTAGCCGACCCGCAAAGCGAGTCGCTCGGCGGATTCGAGCAACTGCTGTCGTGAGGCGGCATCGAGAACGGGGGACGCAGACTCCTCGATGACCTTCTGGTTACGACGCTGCACACTGCAGTCGCGCACACCCAGCGCCCAGGCGGTGCCGTGGGAATCGGCGATGACCTGCACCTCGACGTGGCGCGCACCGGTGACGAGGCTTTCCAGGAAGACCGTGGGGTTGCCGAACGAACGCTCGGCCTCGTCGCGCGTGAGCTGATAGACGGCCTTCAGGTCGTCGTCGCTATTGACCACACGAATGCCGCGGCCGCCACCCCCCGCGGTGGCCTTCAGCATCAGCGGGTAGCCGACGCGAGCCGCGGCGGCGAGCGCCTCATCGAGCGTGTCGACCGCGCCGCCGCTCCATGGCGCGACAGGCACACCGGTCTCCTCGGCCAGCAGCTTGGAGCCGATCTTGTCTCCGAGCTGGCGCATCGCCTCGGGGCTTGGGCCGACGAACGTGACACCGATGCGATCGCAGAGCTCCGCGAAGCGTGGATCTTCGGCCACGAAGCCCCAGCCGACCCAGGCAGCGTCGGCGCCTGTCTCGATGAGAGCGCGCTCCAAGACGGCCAGGTCGAGGTACGGTCGATTCGAGGCAGGGCCGAGGTCGTAGGCCACGTCTGCCTCACGCACGAACCGTGCACCGCGCTCAGCCTCCACGTGCAGCGCGATGACCTCGATCTTGCGCCCCGTCTCGGCCGACAGTTCGCGCACGGCGTGGATCAGCCGCATCGCTGCCTCGCCGCGGTTGACGATCGCCACCCGCTCGAACACCCTCGTCCTCCTGACCTAGGCCGTGCCCGACCCACACCTTATGGCTCTCTGCCCACCCCGGGGGCACGCCACACCCTGACACACCGCGGCCGGACTAACTCATCCGAGCCGACCCCCAGCCGCCCGCTCCGACGTTCAGCCGTGCATGTCGGGATCGACCGACATCTCTACCGGCACACCCCGCTCGATGGTGCGGCTTACTGTGCAACTGCGGTCGTGGCTGGCTCTTGCCGCTGCCGGTACCACCTTACGAGCAGCGTCTCCCGCAGCACCCTCAGGAAAGCCAAGGTCGAACCGCACCGCGATATCCGCCAGCCGGTTGCCGTCAGCGGCGTGCACCACCTCGGCCGAGGCAGTGACGTCGAACCGGGTCGGCTCGGTGCGCCGTGCGGTTACCACGTCGATATCTACCGCGGAGCAACCGGCCAACGCGGCCAGGAGGAGTTCGACGGGTGAGAAGTCGTCGCCTGCCCTACTGCCGAAGCGCAGGGTGCCACCGCGCGCGTTGCGCGCCTCGTACACCCCCGTCTCGAGCCGGGTGACGTGCACCTGGCGAAGGTCGGGCCCTGCTTGCGGGTCTGGATCAGCCATGCCGAACACCTTGCCATAGAGGTCCGACAACGCCACCCGGCCTTGACCACCCGTCGGCATGCCAGTCTCGCCACTTCACACGACGTTGGTGAGCCGCCCTTCTAGAGTGAGTCGATGGCCACCTACGTCGACATTCATCCGGTAGATCCGCAGCCACGGCTCGTCACTCAGGTGGTAGGCCGCCTGCGCGACGGAGAGCTTGTGGCCTACCCGACCGATTCGGGGTACGCCTTGGGCTGCACGCTAGGCAACAAGGAGGGTCTCGACCGGATCCGGCGGATCCGGCACCTCGATGACCGGCATCATTTCACCCTCGTGTGTGCCGACTTCGCTCAACTCGGCCAGTTTGTTGTGCTGGGAAATGCAGCGTTTCGCTTGATCAAGTCGCTGACGCCTGGGCCCTACACGTTCATTCTGCAGGCCACGTCGGAGGTGCCGCGGCGCATGCTGCATCCCAAGAAGAAGACGGTCGGCGTCCGGATTCCCGGATCTGCACTCGTGAACGCCCTGCTGGAGGAACTCGGCGAGCCGTTGTTGTCGTCCACACTGATCCTGCCGGGCGGCACCGAGGCGATGGGCGTCGGCTGGGAGGTCGAAGAGGAACTCGATCATGTGGTCGACATGGTCATCGACTCAGCGCCCGACGGCGTAGGAGTCTCCACCGAGCCGACCACCGTGATCGACCTGTCCAGTGGTGAGCCCATCGTCGCCCGGGTAGGAGCCGGTGACGTGAGCCGGTTTGAATAGACGGTTCAGCGGGTCAGATTCGGCCTGGGTCAGATTCGGCAGAGATCAGATTCAGCGTGGATCGAGACCGCTGTCGCCACCGAACCCACCGCCGAATCGTTGGGATTCGCCGGCCGCTTCCCGGCTGGCGCCGCCTGCAGCACGCCGAGCCTCAGCGAGGGCCTCGCCAGGATCCTTGAGGACGGGGGTCTCGAAATCGACGCGCGGGCCCGGGGTGTTGGGACGCGGCGTCGACCCGCCGCCGCCGGGAACCATCGAGCCCACGACCTGCCCCAGGCCTTTCAGCGCGTCACCGATCTCGCTCGGGACGATCCACACCTTGTTGGCGTCGCCCTTGGCGATCTGCGGCAGCATTTGCAGGTACTGATAGGCCAAGAGGCCCTGGTCGGGATTACCGGCATGGATGGCGTCGAAGACCTGCGCGATGGCGCGAGCCTCACCTTGTGCGTTCAGGATGGCGGCTTGAGCCTGACCTTCGGCGCGCAGAATGGCACTCTGCTTCTCGCCCTCGGCGGTCAGGATCTGAGACTGCTTGAAACCCTCAGCGGTGAGGATCGCCGCACGCCGGTCACGTTCGGCGCGCATCTGCTTCTCCATGGAATCCTGCACAGAGGCTGGCGGGTCGATGGCCTTGAGCTCCACGCGGTTGACCCTGATGCCCCACTTGCCGGTGGCCTCGTCCAGGCCGCCCCGCAGCCGAGCGTTGATCTGGTCGCGGCTGGTGAGGGTCTGCTCGAGGTCGAGAGAACCGATGACGTTACGCAGGGTGGTGACCGTGAGCTGCTCGATCGCCTTGATGTAGTCGGCGATCTCGTAGACGGCCGCCATCGGGTCGGTCACCTGGAAGTAGATGACGGTGTCGATGCTGACAACGAGGTTGTCGGAGGTGATGACCGGTTGCGGGGGGAATGAGACGACCTGCTCACGCAGATCCACCGACACCCTGCCCCTGTCGATGAACGGGACGAGAAAATGCAATCCCGCGTCCAGCGTGCGGCTGTAGCGACCAAGTCGTTCGACGATGACCGCCTCCGCCTGCCGGACAATGCGGATCGTGCGGATCACGACGACTATGACGAAGATGAGGATGAGCGCCAACACGACTGTGACGAGGATTCCACCCACACTAACCACCGACTTCCTGGCCCGGCCCCGGCTGTCGAGACGAGTTCACCCTAGCCCGGAGACTCCTAATTATCTGCCTCGACCGCTTCGCGCCGCGCAGCCAGCACCGCGGTAGCACCCTCGATGCGGACAACGACAGCCCCCGCGCCAACGGGTAGGTAGCTGCCGTCCTCGGTACGAGCACTCCACGTCTCGCCACCGATCTTCACGAGCCCGCCGTGGGACGACACCGTCTCGACGACCCGCCCAGCCTGGCCCACCAGCGCTGCCGCGCCCGTCTGCCGGTGCGGTGTCTTGCCGACCCGGTCGAGCAGAAGGGGACGCAACACGACGATGAGCAGCAGAGCGACCACCGCAGCGACGGCGACGGTGACGATGGGTGAGCCACCCAGCCACGCCGTGACCGCGGCTGCTGCCGCGCCCCCGGCGAGCATGATGAAGAACAGATCGAGCGTGAGCACCTCGAGCACCGCGAGGAGGAGCGCGGTCGCCATCCACGCGAGCCCCGCGTGTTCAGTGATCCAGAGCATCTTGCCTCCCTCCACCATCTACGGTAAGGCCGGGTTGCGGAAGGCACAAATGGCGAGCTCGCCTGGTCCCCCGACCCAGGCGAGCCGCCCATCGAGACGGCGAAGCCCGGATGAGGGGCGGCCCGTTCACTTTGTTGCTTCGGCCGAGAACGTCGCGGCCTTGAGAGGTGTTCGCCTGTGATTCGCGAGCAATCTGACCGCTTTTCAGGTGAGGTAACCGGGTGGTGCGGCGGCATCTGCTTCCCGACGTCACCGGCTACGGGCCAGACTGGGGTGATGACCAGCACCCCTACGTCCGGGTCGAGATGGCCCGCCGTTGGCCGCAGCGACGTCGGCCGCGTCCGAAAGGGCAACGAAGACGCGTTCGCCTGTCTGCCAGACCGCTGGATCGTGGCCGATGGCTTGGGCGGGCACGCGGGCGGCGAGATCGCCTCCGCGGCCGCTACGAAGGCCGCATTGGAAGCGCTGCCCGAAGAGCTGACCGACGCGTCGCCCCGGGCGGTGCTGAACGAGGCCTTCGCCCGCGCGCACGACGCGATCCGCGCCGCAGGGGCCGGCTCTCCGGGGGCACGAGCAATGGGGTCGACTCTGGTTGTCGCGTATGCCGATGCGTCTGGAAATGTGCATGTAGGCAGTGTTGGCGATTCCCGTGCCTATTGGCTGAGCGACGGACGACTGCGACAACTGACACGTGACGACAACCTCGCCGAGGAGCTGTTGGCTGCAGGAGCGATCACCGCGGAAGAGGCCCGCACTCATCCAGGCCAGTTCATGTTGACTCGGGCCCTGATCGCCGACGATCCACGAATCGAAGAGCCCCAGATCGTGTCGATCTCTACGAGCGGACGGCTTCTGCTGTGCTCCGACGGTCTCAACGCCGAACTCGACGATCGGGAGATCGCACTGTTGCTCGGCATCAGCGATCTCGATGAGGCAGCCGACGCACTCGTGCAGGCAGCATTGGAGGCCGGAGGCAGCGACAACGTCACCGTGGTCATCGTGGACGTGCGCGGCAGGTAAGGCTCGCACCTGGCCCCGTCTCTTCGGCAGGCCCGATGCCCAATGTCGTTTAAGGCGCGCCAGGAGTGCCGCAGGATTTCGATCTTCGGCTTCAGTCACGGGTCAGGCGTGGCACCCTCCAGCACCGTGCGCAGCAGGCCGGCGTCGCAGTTGCCGCCGGTGGCGATGACCGCGATCTGCTGGCGTGCGGATTCGACTTCGCGCGATGGCCACGGAGTAAGGGCCGGCGTATTGCGCGAACCTCCTGCCGCGACGGCACCGCGGTGCGCCATGGCACCGGCCAGGGCGATGGCACCCGCCGGCTCGACGAGCTGGTGGGTACACCGCAACATCACCCGCATCGCTTCGGCGGTCAGGTCATCGCTTACGGCGATCACCTCGGCTGCACCGGCCACGATGATGTCGATTGCGGCAGGCTCCGGGCTGCGGCAGGCGACCCCGTCCACAAAGGTGTCTGCGGTGTCGGTGTTCACGACGGTTCTGGCCGCGAAGGACAGTGCCGTAGCAGGCGCACGATTGCTGACGACACCGATGATCTTCGTCGGTAGACCAAGCAGATCACGGACCGCGATGAGCGCGCAGATTCCCGACCCCATGCCCACGGGAACGTAGACCGCATCGAGCTCGCCGGCAGCCTCGAAGAGCTCCGCGGCGTAGGTGGCCACCCCGAGTACGAGGTCGGGATGAAAGGCCGGAACCGGCTCGAGCTGTTCGGTACGCGCCACGACGGCTGCATACTCCCGAGCTTCCTGGAAGTCGCGACCGTGCTCCACTACCTCGGCGCCGAAGGCGCGCATGGCCGAATTCTTGTCGGGGCTGTTGCGTTCGGGCACGACGATGACGACCCGCAGCCCGGCCTTGACGCCGGCGTAGGCGAGGGACTGGCCGTGATTGCCCCGGGTGGCCGAGACGATGCCGGTTACCTCCGGCCGCTCCCTACGCAGCCGATCGACATAGACAAGACCGCCCCTGACCTTGAAAGCGCCCGTGGGAGTGGCATTCTCGTGCTTGACCCAGACCTCTGCCCTGAGCTCGGCCGACAACAGCGGCCAGACGTACTGGGGTGTCGGCGACAGGTGGGCGTACACCAGCTCAGCGGCCGCTCGCAGTTCGCTCGCTATGACGGCCATCTGTTGCACCCCTCCTCGATCTGGCTCCCTGATTTCGTGGCTGTTAGGCCACGCATTGATGGAGCCTCAGCCCGATATGCACGTGGGATCGGCCCCCCAAGGCGGCCGATCCCACTGCCACTACATGCCGTCAGGACGATCGCATGGTCGTCAGCCGCAGAAGACCGTGACGACGGTACCGCCGGATGCTCAGCTGCAGCCGCTGGTGCTGCCGCACCCCTCGCATACATGGCAGCTACCCGCCGGACGCATCTTCGTTCCGCAGGTGAAGCACATCGGCGCGTCGGACTCCCGACCCTGGATGACCTCTAGCAGCTCGGCTGAGGAGTGCACCGCGGCCGGCGCCTCCTTGGCCTGAGCGCTGGTGCCGGCGGACGCCTTGGACTTCGCCTGCACAGTGCTCGCCGTGCTCGCCGACGACGTGGGGGCAGACTGCTGCAGGGTGGTAGCCGCATCGGCATCGTCGCTGCCGTCGTCTTCGGGCAGGTATGAACCGGTCTCGACCTGACGTGTGCGCTCGGCCGCCGTATAGATGCCGTACGCGGTGCGCGTGTCGTAGTCGAGGTGGTCGAGCGCCAGCCGCCGGAACACGTAGTCCATCAGGGACGACGCCATCCGCACGTCGGGGTCGTCGGTCATGCCGGCCGGCTCGAAGCGCATGTTCGTGAACTTCTCCACGTAGGTCTCCAGCGGCACCCCGTACTGCAGAGCGATCGACAAGGCGATCGAGAAGGCGTCCATCACACCAGCCAGCGTGGAGCCCTGCTTGCCCAGCTTGAGGAAGACCTCGCCAAGGCCGCCGTCGAGGTAGGAGCCAGCCGTCATATAGCCCTCGGCACCACCGACCGCGAACGATGTGGTGATCGACGGACGTGCCTTCGGCAGGCGCGTGCGCTTGGGCCGGTGCACCTCCACCGTCTTGACGGGTGGCTCGGCAGCGGCCGCAGCCTGCTTCTTCTTGCCGTCGCCGAGCGGCTGGCCGACCTTGCAGTTGTCGCGATAGATCGCGATGGCCTTCAGGCCGAGCTTCCAACCCTGCAGGTAGATGTCGGCTATCTCCTCGACCGTGGCGGTCTCTGGCATGTTGACCGTCTTGGAGATGGCACCCGACAGGAAGGGTTGTGCGGCGGCCATCATGCGCACGTGTCCCATCGGCCGGATCGCGCGCTGACCCACGGCACAGTCGAAGACCTCGTAGTGCTCGGCCTTCAGGCCGGGCGCGTCGACGACGTGACCATGCTCGGCGATGAACTCAACGATCGCCTCGACGGTTTCCGAGGAGTAACCGAGCCGGGTGAGCGCGCGCGGAATCGTCTGGTTCACGATCTGCATCGAGCCACCGCCGACGAGCTTCTTGAACTTCACCAGCGCGAAGTCGGGCTCGATACCGGTGGTGTCGCAATCCATCATGAACCCGATGGTTCCGGTGGGTGCCAGCACGCTGGCTTGCGCGTTGCGCCAGCCATTGATCGCGCCGACCTCGAGGCAGCGCTCCCACGCAGCGGTGGCCTCGGCGTGCACTGCCGAGTCAACCGTGTGCAGGGTGCGGATGGCGTCGTTGGCCGCTGCGTGCTTACGCATGACCCGGGCGTGCGCCTTGGCGTTGCGCTCGAAGCCCTCATACGTGCCGACGATGCCAGCCAGCTCAGCCGAGCGGGCATACGCGGTACCGGTCATGAGGGAGGTAATGGTCGCAGCCAGAGCGCGGCCACCATCACTGTCGTAGGCGAGGCCGGAGGCCATGAGGAGAGCGCCAAGGTTGGCATAGCCAATGCCCAACTGGCGGAAGCGCCTGGTGGTGTCGCCAATGGCCTCGGTTGGGAAGTCGGCGAAGCAGATCGAGATGTCCATGGCGGTGATCACAAGCGCCACGGTCTTGGCGAAAGCCTTGGCGTCGAACGAACCGTCGTCGGCCAGGAAGGTCAGCAGGTTCAGCGAGGCGAGGTTGCACGAGGAGTTGTCGAGGTGCATGTACTCCGAGCACGGGTTCGACGCGGTGATCCGGCCACTCTCGGGTGTGGTGTGCCAGTCGTTGATCGTGTCGTCGTACTGGATACCCGGGTCGGCGCATTCCCACGCCGCCTTGGCGATCTTGTCGAACAGGGAAGCGGCGTCGATCGTCTCGATCACCGAGCCATCCAGACGCGCACGAAGATCGAAGCTGGCGTGGTCTTCGACGGCCCGCATGAACTCATCGCTGACTCGCACAGAGTTGTTGGCGTTCTGATACTGCACCGAGGTGATGTCACGACCCCCGAGGTCCATGTCGAACCCGGCATCGCGGAGCACCCGGATCTTGTTCTCTTCGCGGGCCTTGGTCTCGACGAACTCCACGATGTCGGGGTGGTCGACGTCGAGCACCACCATCTTGGCCGCGCGGCGCGTGGCGCCGCCCGACTTGATCGTGCCCGCCGACGCATCCGCACCGCGCATGAACGAGACGGGGCCCGACGCAGTGCCGCCCGAAGAGCGCAACAGTTCCTTCGACGAGCGGATCCGGGAGAGGTTGAGGCCGGCGCCGGAGCCGCCCTTGAAGATCAGGCCCTCTTCCCGGTACCAGTTGAGGATCGAGTCCATCGAGTCGTCGACGGCCAGGATGAAGCACGCCGAGACCTGCTGCGGGCTCGTGGTTCCCACGTTGAACCACACCGGGGAGTTGAAGGAGAACACCTGGTGCAGCAGCATCCACGTGAGCTCGTGGTTGAAGATCTCGGCAACCTCTGGCGAGGCGAAGTATCCGTGTTCGAGACCCGCCGCGGTGTAGGTGCTCACGACCCGATCGATGAGCTGCTTGAGACTGTGCTCGCGCTGCGGGGTGCCCAACGCCCCCCGGAAGTACTTCGTCGTGACGATCGTGGACGCGTTGACGCTCCAGAAGTCGGGGAACTCCACCTCGCTCTGGGAGAAGATCGTCTCCCCGCTCTTCCAGTTGGTCTGCACCACATCGCGACGCTCCCAGGTGACCTCGTCGTACGGGTGCCGGCCAGCCGTTGTGTAGATGCGCTCGATGTTCAGGCCCTTGCGCGCCTTCGTGGTGCGCGCGTTGCCGTTGGTGGTCTGCGTCATGTCTATCCCCTCATCTGGCCGGCTCAGCCGACGGTCACGAAGACCTTGCGTTCTCAGAAGTTGACGTTTTGTTCGGATTCAATTGATGTGACTGAGTCGGTCAGGGCCGCCCGATGCGCGGCTCGGCATAGGTCAACGCCGAGCAGCGTGAGGAGGATTCCCCGGTGTACCGGTGGCGGTATTGGCTTCCCCTCCGATACCGCCACCGGAGCTTGTCAGGGCGGACTCACCGCCGGAAGGTCGGACATCGACCGCAACTCCCGCTCTGCGCGCAGCAGAGCGATGGCAGCCTCGAAATCCTCCAGGCCGTCGAAGTTCTGGTACACCGACGCGAAGCGCAGATAGGCGACCTCATCGAGTTGCCGCAGCGGTACGAGCACTGCGACACCAATGTCGTGAGCGGCAACCTCGGCTACACCGGTAGCGCGAATCTGTTCTTCGACCGTCTGGGCCAACAGCGCGAGCTGATCACGCCCGACAGGGCGCCCCTGACAGGCCTTGGCCACACCGGCAACCACCTTGTCGCGACTGAAAGGCTCAGCCACACCTGACCGCTTCACGACCGTGAGGCTTGTGGTCTCGACAGTAGAGAACCTGCGACCACACTCCTGACACTGCCGACGACGCCGGATGGCCTGGCCGTCGTCCGCAGTGCGTGAGTCGACGACTCGAGAGTCGCCATGACGACAGAACGGGCAATGCATCGGACGAGAGCCTCCCTTCACGCGCCTTCCATCGACGACACCTTCTGCGGGCCGCCTGAGCGACCCTCGATCCTCCACCGGCTTATCCACAGCCTTGCGAGCACCAAGCCGCTCGCCAGAGCGACTTGTCCACAACCAGTGGACAACTGCGGTCCACAACCTGTGGGTAATTACACCGGTGTGACTACAAGATCTAGGGTTAGAACGTACGAGAAACCCGACATGTTGCGCAAGCCCGTTCGCGTGTTTGGCCCGTTCGGCGTGTCACGAAGAGGTCACGGGGCCCGTCACAGCGGCGGGAGCACGATCTGTTGTCCCGCGTAGACCCTGGAATCGGGCAGGTGATTGAGCTCGCGCACGGCGACCATGACGTCACGCGGGTCACTGTCGGGACGGAGCTGGCGAGCGATCTGCCACAACGTCTGGCCTGGCAGCACCGTGACCTGCTGAGCGACCTGAGACGTCGCCGAGGGAACCTTCACAGCAGAGGGCAGTTGCGAGGCACTCGCCGATGGCATCAACCGGGCGGCCCCACCCAGCAGTGCGCAGACCACCAGTGTGAGCATGCCCAGCGTTAGCACCAGCCGACCACGTCGGGTCAGCCGCAGGCCAGAGCGCACGCCGCGGGAGGTGCCGTTCAGGAGTTGCAGCTCTCCGCCCGACCCTGGCCCGGCGCCGAGGCGGGCAACCGTCTCGTCCTGGCGCGCGCCAGCCTCAACACCCTCGCCCCGGCAGGATCCAGCCTTGCCCGACTCGAACTCTCCGTGCTTGAGCCGGCCTGGCCCGAGGCCGCCCGTCGTGAAGCGGCTCGGCTTCAATCGGCCGGACCCGGCACGTCCCGTCACGAGAGGGCTCCACCTCGGCACGGTGAGCTCTGGCCCAGCCGGGGCACCCGACTCGGCCGGGGTCTGTGCCAGTGGCGCATGGTGACGCACCCGGGTCACCACCTCGCAGTGGGTGGACGTCGGGTAGGGCACCAGTCGCCCGTGACTGTCCAGAGCCTGCCCGATCGGGCGCCCCTGGCCGAAGGCGCTCCGGCGCACGACCTGCCCGAGGCCCGACGAGGAGGCTGGGCCGCGCGGCTGCCTGCGGGCGCCACTGCCTGGGGTGCCGATTAGTCTCACCATGGCTGACTCCTAAGTTCTCGTCGGTTCGCCGTTCTCGTTCTGGTCGCTATTCGGAGGCTCGTACGATCCACCTGATGCGAACGAATGTTCGTGGGAACAGATGTGCGAGTACAGCATGAGCCAGGCGCTCCTGTCCAGCCCTTGACCGAAACCACTCCCCGACAGCGCCCGAGCGCAGCCTCGGGCGAGGCCACACCGGGCCGCCCGTCGCGGAGTGGACGCACCGTCCGGGACCCGTGGCAGCCCGCGCGCCGCCGGCGCAGGACCGGCGACGCACGCCCCGGGATTGCAGCCCCGGATCGACCTCGAACGCGGTTCTTTGCGACATGGATCGAAGTGGATCATCGACCACCGACATTCACCTCTGAGCGGGTCGGCAGGCGGGCCGAACACGCCGACCGGTACGCCGACTCGCTCGCGACACACGTCGAACATGTGTTGGAAATATTGCGCGAGTGCCCGTAAGGTGTGGGCAACGCATCAATCACGACGAAAGGCCCGACGATGTCTGAGCCCCGCAATGAAAAGTCCACGGCGACAAGCCCGGTCGCCCCCAAGCCGGCCGACGCCGAGGCCGACGTTCTCGAGCTCGCCGACACCGATCGCCCCGACGGCCTCACAGTTCGCCAACGGCGAGTGCTCGACTTCATCCGGCGGTCAGTGCTGAAGCGGGGTTATCCGCCAAGCATGCGCGAGATCGGCCAAGCCGTCGGCCTTACCAGCCCATCGAGCGTGTCGCACCAGCTGGGCACCCTGGAGCGCAAGGGCTATCTGCGGCGCGACCCCAACCGCCCCAGGGCGATCGAACTCGTCAACCCCGACGAAGCCGGTACAGACCCGGCGGGCGTCCGTGACTTCTACCCCGAGCCGTCCTACGTGCCCGTGCTGGGTCGCATCGCTGCCGGGGGCCCCATCCTGGCCCAGCAGGCGGTCGAAGACGTCTTCGCACTCCCCCGCCAGCTCGTGGGCGAAGGCGAGTTGTTCCTGCTTAAGGTGGTGGGTGATTCCATGGTCGGAGCTGCCATCTGCGACGGAGACTGGGTGGTCGTCCGCAAACAGTACGTCGCAGAGAACGGCGAGATCGTGGCGGCCATGATCGATGGCGAGGCAACCGTCAAGACCTACAAGCGCACCAAGACAAACCTCTGGCTCCTGCCGGCCAACGACGCCTACCAGCCGATCGACGGACGGTTCGCGACCGTGCTCGGCAGAGTCGTCGCGGTGCTGCGCAGCGTCTGAGAGTGGGCGGCGGTTGACACGGGTGATCTCCGCGGTCGGTGCAGCCCGCCCGTGATAGTGCCGCCCGGCGCGACCCTCCGGCGGGCAGCGCATTCCTGCAGCATGGATGGGTTGATTTCGAGCCGGCCTGGGTCAGTCGTTGCCCGCTTTGAGCTCCGCGGAGGCTGAGTACAGGCGCAATTGGCTTGCCGGGCTGCTTACTGCGCTCTGACCTGTGACCGGTTGCGCTGCACCATCGTTGACCGCATATTCGGCACGGTAGGTTGTAGTCATCGTGACTGTATAGTTGCCTGGCTTCCGGTACACGTGCGAGTTGGTGAGATTGGGGTAGGGGCCGCCGGGATCGGAGGTAGGCCCCACCACCGTGCCGTCTCCGAAGTCCCACGTGTAGGAGGTCGGGTAGAGGGCGATCACCATGTCGAGACCCATGACCGTCGTACGCAGTGTGGTCGGCTGGGGGGTAGTGGCGTAGACGTTCACCGGGAGATTGATCAGGGCTTTGCCACCGGGTGGCTCGATGACCGAGGTGCCTGCTGGCACAGGGAGTCTGCGCAGTTCGGCAGAGGTCAGTTGAGGGATCACCACCTCCCCCACATGCGCCTGCGTCGGGTCCAAACAGCGACTGGCGGTGCGCGACCAGAGTGAGGCGTCCTTCAAAGGCGTGCCGAGTCGCGCCTCGAAGACCCTCATTCTCGACGTTCCGCTTGCACAGCCGAGACTCTGCTCTGCGCAGGTCGAAGCCACCTGCGACGCCGGGTCGTTGGTGCCGCAGTCCGGCAGCACCACGTACTGCAAACGTGGGGGCAGCGGTTTCGCCCTAGGCGAGTGCGAGTTTCGGCTGTGCCCCTTCCGGGCCGTGGTGGCGAACGCGTCTACCGTCGTCCGCCCGAGCCGCGCCCCGATCGAAGCCATTCGGGCCGAGGCCGGTGGCGCCGGCGCGGCCACCACCAAGCTCGTGACCACCAGCCCTGTCGCAGCTGCCAGGCAGGAGAGCCGCCTCATGACCAGATCTCGCCTATCGCGCAATGGTCGCGTCCTCGCGTCGCATAGTCCTGACCTATGACGTCGCACAGTCCTGATCCATGACAAGGAGTCGCCGTGCCACCTGAGACACGCCTCATAGCCCGATCTCGCCCATCACCCAGTGGTCACCCTCCCAGGTGAGCACCGCCCTGGCGCGCGTGGTGGGTTCGCCCTGCAGCGGATCCCGAGGCGCACCCTCGGCCACCACCGCCACAGCATGTACTTCGTACGTGAAACTCGCGACAGCCACCTCGGTCTCGGCATTTTCCGCTCGAACATCGTTGACACTGAACGGGTCTGCGTCCAGACGGCCACCGGTCGCGGTGACGCTCGCGAGCTGGGCCAGATATTCCGCGCAGGCTGTGCAGTCGGGCCCGGTGGCAGCCGTCACCAGTGCTGCGTTGCCGGTGTGAAAGGCCTGATTCAACGCAGTGAACCAGGCCCGCGTGAACGTGGCCGCGCCAGAATCGGTTTGGGGTGCAAGGCTCGGATCCAGGAGCGCGGGTGGTGGAATGCTCGCGTCGTTCGTGGGACCGTCAACGGACCCGGCACCGATCGCTCCTCGATCAGTGACGGAGATCGTGATGGTCTCGGTAGGGCCGACAGGTGCACGGTTGGCACAGCCGCTCACGCCGCCTAGCGACGCGGCCAGCACGACGGCACCTGCGAACGGGGCGAGACCCAGTACTGAGACTCGGGCGGAGAAGTTGCCCTGCTGAGCACGGTGAGAGTTTCGCGACTGCGGCCCCTTTGCCGCCCGCATCGCTCTCACCGTGCCCGCTCCCCCATGTCACCGCGCCCCCCATCGACCGGCTCGTCGACCTCGCGGCACCCCGTCTTGTGCCTCACACTCTGCCATCGCCGCATACGGACGGTCACGAGTAGCAACCTCGATTCCCTCGACTGCACGCCCCACCTCAAGCTGGCCACTCGTTCGGCGTAGGGATACCGCACAACCCGCGGCCGATCAGTGGGCGCTGCGAGCGGGCAGCCCCCCAGGCTACGACCCGTCAGCCGGCTGTAAGCCGACCGAGCGCAGCCAGTGCGACGTCGCGCTGGACGGTGCGCCACATGGCCGGCATGGAGGCGGCAAGATAGGGCGCGTATCGCGCCGTGGCCAACCGGGAGTCAAGCACCGCCACCATGCCACGATCGTCGGACGAGCGGATCAGACGTCCCGCGCCTTGCGCCAGCCGCAGCGCCGCGTGATGCAGCGACACCGCGAGGAAGCCGTTGCCACCCGCCTTGGCCACGGCCTCGGCCCGCGCGGACAACAAGGGGTCGTCGGGACGGGGAAAGGGAATCCGATCGATGACCACCAGCTGACACGAGCTACCCGGTACGTCGACCCCCTGCCACAGTGACAGCGTGCCGAACAGACAGGTGGCCGGATCGCTGGCGAAGGCTTTGACCAAAGCAGGCATGGAGTCATCGCCCTGGCACAGGATCGGCAGATCGAGCCGCTCTCGCATCGCCTCCGCCGCTGCCTCCGCAGCAGCGCGCGATGAGAACAGCCCGAGCGTGCGTCCGCCGGCGGCCGCTATCAGCGCGGCGAGCTCGTCCATGGCTTCGGGCGCGGCACCTCCCCTGCCGGGCGCGGGCAGCGACTTTGCCACGTAGAGGATCGCCTGTTTTGGATAGTCGAACGGGCTGCCCACGTCGATAGCCGAATAGGGCGGCGACGAAGCCCCTCGTAACCCTACGGAACCGGCTACCGCGTCGAAGCCACCTCCGATCGTGAGCGTGGCGGAGGTCAAGACGACGGCGCGATTCTCGTACAGCTGCTCGCGTAGGCGCCCCGCTACCTGCAGCGGAGCCACCTGGAGCACACGCCTTACCCCAGAACGGTTTTCGCTGACGGCGAGCCAACACACGTCGCTGTCGCGCTCCTCGAGAAGCCGATCCGTGACGTCAAAGACCTCGGTGAGCCCGGCCCGCGCCACAGACAGGGCGCCCGCCGCGTCGGACGACGTCGCGGTTCTCCCTGCGGTTGCCTCTTTGAGGCCGGTGAGGGCGGCTCGGCTCGCGTCGCGCACCCCGACCAGTGCCACGACGAGATGTTGCGGCAGCCGGGGCACGAACCGGCCGCCGGGCAGCTCATCGAGTACGCCCGCCAGCCGGTCGGCGGCCGTGAGCAATGCTTCGACGTCTACTCCGGCGTGGCGCCGGGCCTTTCCTGCCGCTGCCTCCACTGACGACACAGTGAGCTGGTCGGTGACCACCCCGGTTACCCGATCGGCCAGCTCGTGCGCCTCATCGACGATGAGAGCGTCGTGCTCGGGCAGGATGCCTCTGCCCTCGAACGTGTCGATGGCCAGCAGAGCATGATTGGTGACCACGACGTCGACCTCGCGTGCATGGGCCCGCACGCGTTCGGAGAAGCAGTCTGCGGCCGAGGGGCAGCGCTGGCCACCGAGGCATTCGAGCGCAGACACCGATACCTGCCGCCACGCCCGTTCGCTGACGCCGGGCACCAGATCGTCCCGATCGCCCGTGTCGGTCTGGTTGGCCCACTCCCGCAACCGCACGACCTCTTTGCCGAGGCTGCCGACCGGATCGGTGGTGATGACGCGGCCTGGCAACGTCGGCTGGGCGAACAGGGCGTCATCGGGGTCTTCGGGCATGGCGCCTGCCAACTTCTCCCGGCAGACATAGTTCGAACGGCCCTTGACCATCTCGAAGGTGACCTCGCGACCGAGACCGGCACTCAGCCCGGTGGCCAGCCGAGGCAGGTCACGGGTGACGATCTGCGACTGCAGCGCCAGGGTGGCCGTCGAGACCACCACTCGCCCACCGGTACTCACCGCGTGCCGAACGGCCGGGACGAGGTAGCCCAGCGACTTGCCTGTGCCGGTGCCGGCCTGCACGAGCAGCGCCGACCTGTCGATGATTGCCTCGGCCACAGCCGCCGCCATCTCCTGCTGGCCCGGCCTCGGCTGCCCACCCACGGCGGCAACTGCCTCCGCCAGTAGGTCTGCTACGCCGGGCAGTTCATCATCGACCCCGTCAGGGCCGACGACCTCATCGCGCTCCCCCACCACGTGCTTGCTCACCTGGTGAGGTTACGTGTCGGCACCGACAGCCGTTCACACGGATCGACCTGGTCACCGGAGACTGAGCCGTTCACCCGGGCACAGCACTGGCCCGAAGCTCCGCCGCCAGCTCACCCCCGACGAGGGCCCGTAGGTGAGTTCCAGCCTCAGTGGCCTCGCTGAGGAGTACCTCACCGCTGTCGTGCGCGCGCGAGACCAGGTCTCCCCGGCCGAACGGCACGATCACATCGACCTCCGCCTCGGGCCGAGGCAGATGGTCGGCGATACGTTCGCGCAACTCCTGCAGGCCCTCCCCCGTTCGCGCCGAGACGATGAGGCAGTCGCGATACGTCCGACGCAACCGGTCGATCGTCTCCGCAGGTGCCGCATCGGCCTTGTTGGCCACGATCAGCTCAGGTACCGAGTCTGCGCCTACGTCGGCGAGAACCCCACGGACGGTGGCGATCTGGCCTTCCGGGTCAGGATGTGAGGCGTCTACCACGTGGAGCACCAGATCGGCGTCGCCCACTTCCTCCAGCGTCGACCTGAAGGCCTCCACCAATTCGTGCGGCAGGTGTCGCACGAAACCGACAGTGTCCGACAGGGTGTAAAGCCGGCCGTCGGGGGTCTCCGAACGACGCACGGTCGGATCGAGGGTGGCGAACAGCGCGTTCTCCACCAGCACCCCCGCACCGGTGAGCCGGTTGAGCAGCGACGACTTGCCCGCGTTGGTGTATCCGGCGATCGCCACCGACGGCACCTGATGCCGGGTCCGGTTGGCGCGCTTCGCCTCGCGGGCAGGACGGAAGTCTTTGATCTGGCGCCGCAACTTGGCCATCCGAGACCGGATCCGCCGACGGTCGAGCTCGATCTTGGTCTCCCCGGGCCCGCGCGAGCCGATTCCCGCACCACCAGCCACCCGTCCACCCGCCTGTCGGGACATCGACTCGCCCCAACCTCGCAGCCGGGGCAGCAGGTACTCCAACTGCGCCAGTTCCACCTGGGCCTTGCCCTCGCGGCTCTTGGCATGCTGGGCGAAGATGTCGAGGATGACGGCCGTTCGGTCGACCACCTTGACCTTGACGATGTCTTCGAGGCTGCGCCGCTGAGAGGGTGCGAGCTCGCCGTCGCACACCACGGTGTCGGCGCCGAGGGAGGCGACGAGATCTGCCAGTTCCCGAGCCTTTCCCGATCCGAGGAACGTGCCCGGGTCGGGGGTCGCGCGCCGCTGCAACACTCCGTCGAGCACTTCGGAGCCGGCCGTCTCGGCCAACGCCGCCAGCTCACGCAGAGAGTTCTCCGCATCCGTGACGGTGCCGGTGGTCCACAGGCCGGCCAGGACGATGCGCTCGAGACGCAGCTGGCGGTACTCGACCTCGGTGACATCGGTGAGCTCGGTGGAGAGTCCCCCGACCCGCCGGAGCGCGACGCGCTCTTCGAGGTCGAACTGCTCTCCGTCGGAGTCGCTGTGCGCCGTGCCGCCTTCGGAGACGGCAGCGGCGTGCCGCGACAGGATCCTGGAGACGGCGTCGTCGCCCGAGCCGGTACGAGCGCCGGGCCCGGCGTCGGTGAACGGTTCGTGCTGGGCGGTCATCGTGCTCCCTGTCTTTCGGCTTTCAACGCGGAAATGCTCGTCTGTGCGGGGAGGTTGCCCAAGAGGCCGCCATTGCCACGGTCTCCCATTACACACATACTCCCGAGTCGCCAGGCTAGCCCGCCCAGCGCCAGGGCGCCTGCGAGATATGCCGCCGGACTACACCTGGCGCCGGCCAGGCAGTCACGCCGAAACGGCTGCCCAAGGCCGGGCGGCGCGTCGCGACCGCACAGTAGGGCGCGCTGGGAATGAACGCTGCAGGTATCGGTTTCTAGGTGGCCCCTTAGGGTTCCGGAGTGAGCGACGACGAGCACTACTTCCATGCCACCCCGCCCGACCCCTCGGTCGTCACCCGGATGACCGTGCAGCTCGCCGGTCGCGAGGTAGAGGTCGACACAGCGCCAAAGGTTTTCAGCCACGCCAGGCTCGACCTTGGCACTCGGGTGCTCCTGCGCGAGGTGCCGTCCCCGCCCGCACAGGCAACGATTCTCGACCTCGGCTGCGGGTGGGGTCCGCTCGCGCTCACGATTGCCCTGCAGTCGCCCGCGGCCACCGTGTGGGCCGTCGACGTCAACGAACGCGCGCTCACACTGGTGAGGTCAACTGCCACCCGACTCAAGCTCGACCACGTACGCGCCGCACGCCCTGACGACGTGCCCGAAGATCTGAGGTTCGACGTCATCTGGTCGAATCCTCCGATCCGAATCGGCAAGGCGGCCCTGCACCAGCTGCTGCGCACCTGGCTGCCCCGGCTCGCTCCGGGCGGACGCGCCTACCTCGTGGTGCAACGCAACCTCGGCGCCGATTCACTGCTCGGGTGGCTCAATACCGAACTGACGACCCAGGCTCCGCAGCTGCTCGCCAGCAAGCTGGCCAGCGCCAAGGGATACCGGGTCATCGAAGTGCGCTGCAGCTAGCTGAGCTAGCCCAAGGGTCGGGTGTTTGCGTGCCGTGTCGATCCGGAAGTGCCAGGCTGGACCGCCCTAGGTCGTCGAACTGTCACGTTGTTGGCGGGGATGTCACCAAGGTGGCGACAGATGGGCGAAGAACGTGACAGTTCGACGCGCGATCGTGTCGAATCTGGGACACCGACCCGGACTCCCGGGTGTTTGGATGTCCGGAATCCGGCTCGCCCGGTGGAGCAGCCTGTGGTCTTGTGCTCAGCCGACCTTCAGCGGCGGCACTGGTGCCGGATTCCGGACACCAACCGGGTCTGACCGAGTCTGATCCCAAACGGGTCCGCACGCTCACCCCGGTCATCTGGCACAACGACCGCATGGAACCCACCGATCCGCCGCACACTCACCACCTACGGGCCACTGACAGACCTTGGAAGAAGATCATCTTCTTGTCAGCACTGCCAACGAGCGTCGCCCCGGCACCCTCAGTGCCGCAAGGTTGCATCCGAATCCTCGTGTCAGGGACTCCCCGACCAGCCCAACCATCGCATGACCACCGCACCAACGACCATCCCGGTAAGTGGAACCTCTTGGTATTGAGGGTATTTCGCCGCCAAAGCGGCGAGTGCGTCGTCTCGCTCCGGCTCCGGCAAGCGCGCGCGTGCATCGGCGCGAACCCACCACAGCTGCTGCCAGTCGACATCGTCGTAATGGTCGACCAGAAAGCTCACGCGGGGTTCGGCCGCCAGGTTGTCGAGGCGGCGTAGCCGAGTGGTCGTCTTGGGCTTGTGATCGATAGCGAAGACAATGAGATCGCGACCTGCGTCAGCGCCCCGGCCGCCTGAAGGCAGCAAGGCGAAGGTCACCGGCACGATGTGCGCACCACCGGCCACATCGACGCTGGCCAACCGGGCCACCCGAGCGGCCGCGAACCGGCGCCTGCACTCGGCCTGGGCGAGTCGCACGGCCTACAGCCTCCCGGAAACGGCGCTCAGCCGAGGAACAGCCGGCCGTCGGCCACCAGCACGGCAGGACCCGACAGCTCCACTGCCAGACCCGGCCCCAGCTTGACCTCCACCTGGCCACCGGGCACTTCGATCCTCCAGGTGGCCGGGGCCTGTGCACCTGCCCACAGCGCGGCCGCGGCAGCCGCGGCACAGGCACCCGTGCCGCACGAGCGGGTTTCGCCCACTCCGCGTTCGTGCACGCGCATGCGCAGCCGGCCCACCAGCTCGCCGTCTGAGTCAGTGGGGTCGAGCGCCGTGAGCACCTCGACATTCGTGCCGTGCGGGGGTAGTGGATCGACCTGGGGCGGCCGGGTGAAGTCGACGTCGTCGAGGCTCTCCTGCGCCGTCAGCATGACCACGGTGTGCGGATTGCCCAAGTCGAGGCTGAGAGCGGGGTGGGTAACGTCCAGTCCGTGCAGATGAACGTCGGCGTCGTAGCCGCGCTCGACGGCCACCGCACCTCCGGCGACGTCCCAGTCGCCCATGGCCACCGACCACCAGCCGTCGGGGCGACGAATGACACGCTTGACCCCGCCACGAGTGGCCAGCGGCACCCCGGCCTGCACCTGCTCCAGGCTGAGGTGTCCTTCACGGAACAGGTATTCCGCGAACACCCTGACCCCGTTGCCGCACATCTCCGCGATGGAGCCGTCGGCATTGCGGTAGTCCATGAACCATTCCGCCTCGGGTTCGGCTGCCAAGACCGTCGCCGCCTCGGGTATGTGTCGCGAGCGCACCACCCGGATCAGGCCGTCACCACCGACACCGGCCCGGCGATCGCAGATCGCGGCGACCTGCTCGGCCGTGAGGTCGAGCTCGGCATCGGGGTCGGGGACGATGACGAAGTCGTTCTGCGTCCCATGACCTTTGGTGAAGGGCAGGCGTAGTGGCACGGGTCCAGGATAGGCGGGCGAGGAAAGACCGCCTTGGCACCGCGCCTGAGCCCTCGGCCCACGAGAGGCAGCCGGTTAGCGCGCCCCCACCGGGTCGGCGCTGATCACCTGCATCGCCTCATCGGCCAGTGCGAAGGGGTTCGCCCCGGCTGGCAGCCAGCTGATTCTCTGGTCACGGCCGAACCAGGTGCCCTGCCGTTTGGCGAAGGCACGCGTAGCGGCGATCGTCTGCTCAACGGCCTCGTCAAGGGTCAGCTCACCGTCGAGATGGCGTACCAGTTGCGCGTAACCCAGTGCAGTTCTGGCGGTTCGCCCCTCTCGTAGGCCCAACGGCAACAGTGCGCGCACCTCCTCGACGAATCCGTTCGCCAGCATTCGGTGCACCCTTACGGCCAGCACGTCGTCCAACTCGGGACGCGGGCGGCGCAACCCGAGCTGCACGGTGGGGCGTAGGTAACCGTCACGAGGAAGAGTGGCGCTGAACGGGCGACCGGTCAACTGGATGACTTCCAGGGCGCGCACCACCCGGCGCACATTGGCCGGATGGATCGCCTGCGCCGCCACGGGATCGAGCTCGGCCAGTTGCGCATGCAGAGCACGAGGGCCGATTCGCTCCGCACGTTCCTGAACGCCTGCCCGCACGTCGGCGTCCGTGCCAGGAAACTCCAGGGGATCGAGGACGGCCTTGACATACAGACCCGATCCACCGACGAGGACGGGCACCAGACCGCGCGAGGCGATGTCGTCTACTGCGGCACGGGCGGCGCGCTGATAGGCGGCGACGCTGGCGGTCTGGCGCACATCGAGGACGTCGAGCTGATGATGGACGATGCCGCGGCGCTCGGCCGGCGGCAGTTTTGCGGTGCCGATGTCCATGCCCCGGTACAGCTGGCTGGCATCGGCGTTGACGATCTCGCCACCCAGTCTGCTAGCCAGCTCCAGCGCGAGATCCGACTTGCCGGTGCCTGTGGCTCCGACGACGACGATCAGCGGTGTAGTAAGCGTGGCTGCCTCATGACGCACCGGATGGCCAGCCTGCGGATTCACCTGCCCATTGTCACCGAAGCCCCATTGTCACCGAAGCCCCATTGTCACCGAAGCCCCATTGTCACCGAAGCCCCGTTGTCACCGAAGCCCCGTCGTCACCGAAGCCCCGTTGTCACCGAAGCGGCCTGGCCTGGATCGCGGCCGGCCAGGGATACGAGGACGCGACTCCTTCTCGGCGTGTCGCGCATTTCCACTGGCGAGTCTGCGGATTCTAAGGTTCCCTGGCAGGTGACCTCGGAGATGCCGGGGACGAAGGAGGCAGCGCATGGGTGGCATGTTCGACAACATCCGTGAAAAGGCTGAGAGCGCCTTGGCGAACCATCCCGAGCAGGTGGAGCAGGTCTCCGACCAGGTGATCGAGAAGGGTGGCGATGCAGTGGACTCCGCCCTGGGCGGTAAGTTCAGCAGCCAGATCGACGCCGTTCAGCAGGCCGCCGACGAGCGGATCGGCCAGTAGCTCCAACGAAGGATCGCATGCTGTTCCGACCCCGAGCCTGTGAGACAGGCCCGGGGTCGATGCTTTGGTGTACGTGTCTCGGTTAGGGCGCGCCGGGAAATAACCGCAGTGGTTATGTGCCTGCACGCCCTTCGGCCGTCGGTGTGTTCGTCGCGAGGGCATTTCCGAGACAGCGATGCTTCGAGAGAACACAATGTTCACGGCACGGAATGGTTCGAGACAGCACACGCCTCGGACACACGACGGCTTCGGGCGCACGGTGTTCAGACGCACGGTGTTCAGACGCACGGTGTTCAGACGCGCACGGCGTTTCAGACACACGAAGTATTCAGACCCCTGGAGGCAGCAGCACATGATCGTGGTGACGACATTCGACGTTCCCGGCTACCGCACTGAGGCGGTGCTGGGAGAGGTCATGGGCATGACCGTGCGCAGCGCCAACATCGGTGCGAACTTCGTGGCGGGCTTTCGGTCGATGGGCGGTGGCGAAATCACCGAATTTACGAAAATTGTCTATGAGTCGCGCCAAGAGGTCATGCATCGGATGGTCCAGGAGGCCGAGCGCCGAGGCGCCAACGCGGTGGTGGCCATGCGCTTCGACACCGGCTCCATCGGCCAGAACTTCACAGAGGTCTGTGCCTACGGCACGGCCATGGTGGTCTCTCCCATCCCCGAGGGCGAGCCGGGCGCCACCGCTCAATCGGGACAGCTGGCCCGGCAGAGCGAGTCGCCGATGGGTGGTTCAGGGCACTAATCCGATCAATGCCACGGGGTCGGGTGTCTGCGCGGGCACTGATCCGGGGTCTCAGGGCTGGACCGCACTAGGTTCGTCGACGTGTGACGTTGTTCGCGGGGATGTCACCAAGGGGGCGACGGATGGGCGAAGAACGCGACAAGTGGACGCGCGATCGTGCCAGAGCGGCGAAGGTTGGGCGGCCCTGTTGGCGGGAGCTCGATCGGTGCGGCGGGCTGGGGTCTTGTGCTCAGCCGATTTCATCAGCGGGCACTGACGCCGGATTCCGGACACCGACCGGTCTAACCGGCCGCTAGCACCCAGACACTCGCAGCCGCCCATGGCGACAGCCCGCCCGGCCGAGTCGACGCGGGCGCAAGCCTCAGCCCAGACCGACGCGCAGTTTGGGCAACCCGAGCGCAACCCCGGGGGTGGACGACTTCTCGGCTTCGGCAGCGGCCGCCGCTCGACGCTGCCAGGCGTCGCCGGAGCGGGACCGGCGCACGTCGAACAGGCCGCCGTCGACGCCGGAGTCGGCCACCAGGTGGTGCGGGGCGGCATAGGTGACTTCAGCCGTCACAAAGTCGCCTGGCCGGGGAGGCTCGACCCCTTCAGGCTGGCCCACGTGCACGAGCCGGTTATCGCGTGCCCGGCCTGACAACCGCGCCGTGGCACCGTCCTTACGGCCTTCGCCTTCGGCCACCAGAACCTCCACCTGCCGACCGACCAGCGCGCGGTTCTCGGCCCAGGAGATCTCCTCCTGCACCTTGAGGAGGCGTTCATATCGTTGCTGCACAACAGCTTTCGGGAGCTGCTCAGGCAGGTCAGCGGCTGGGGTGCCCGGTCGGATGGAGTACTGGAAGGTGAAGGCCTGCGCGAACCGGGCCGCGCGCACCACGTCGAGCGTGCTCTCGAAGTCGGCTTCGGTCTCGCCGGGGAACCCAACGATGATGTCGGTGCTGATGGCCGCGTGCGGGAGGTGCTCGCGCACCTCGGCGAGGATATCGAGGAAGCGGGTGCTGCGATACGAGCGGCGCATCGCCCGGAGCACCCGGTCGGAACCCGACTGCAGCGGCATGTGCAGTTGCGGCATCACGTTCGGGGTCTGCGCCATGGCCTCGATCACGTCTGTGGTGAACGCGGCGGGATGCGGGCTTGTGAAGCGCACCCGCTCGAGCCCCTCGATGTCGCCGCACGCCCGGAGCAGTTTGGCGAACGCGCCGCGATCGCCGAACTCCACGCCGTAGGTGTTCACGTTCTGCCCGAGCAGCGTCACCTCCACCACGCCGTCGGCCACCAGCGCCTCGACTTCCGCGAGGATGTCGCCCGGCCGACGGTCCTTCTCCTTGCCGCGCAGACTCGGCACGATGCAGAACGTGCAGGTGTTGTTGCAGCCGACGCTGATGGAGACCCAGCCTGCGTAGGCCGACTCGCGGCGGGTGGGGAGCGTGGAAGGGAAGACCTCGAGCGACTCCAGGATCTCGACCTGGGCTTCGTCGTTGTGCCGGGCCCGCTCCAGCAGGGCCGGCAGCGAGCCCAGGTTGTGAGTGCCGAACACGACGTCGACCCAGGGCGCCTTGCGGACGATGGTGTCGCGGTCCTTCTGCGCGAGGCAGCCGCCGACGGCGATCTGCATGCCGGGGTTGGCCCGCTTAACGGGAGCGAGATGACCGAGATTGCCGTACAGCTTGTTGTCGGCGTTTTCGCGGACCGCGCAGGTATTGAACACGACCACATCGGCAGTGTCGGGATCGGCTCCGGAGGGCAGCCGGGAAAGCCCTGCGTCTTCCAGCAGGCCGGCCAGTCGCTCGGAGTCGTGCACGTTCATCTGGCACCCGTAGGTGCGCACGTCGTAAGTCCTCATTCTGAATGAAATCCTAGGCCCTCATTCGGAGTGCCGAGATCCCGGTTCAGTGCGACTACGGCTACGACGCCGTGGCGCTGGGCGACTACGGCTACGACGCCGTGGCACTGGCCCTCGACTCACGCACCACTGTGACCTTGATCTGGCCCGGATAGGTCAGTTCGTCCGCGATCTGGGCTGCGATGTCGCGGGCCAGCAGATCGGCGGCCATGTCGTCGACGACCTCGGGTTGCACCATGACGCGCAGTTCGCGGCCGGCCGACATGGCATAGACCTTCTCAACGCCTTCATGGGCCACGGCAATCGACTCGATGCGGCCCAGCCGCTCGACATAGGACTCCAGGGCCTCACGTCGGGCGCCGGGTCGGCCTCCGGAGCAGGCGTCGGAAGCTTGCGTCAGGACCGCCTCCACGGTCTCGGGATGCACCTCGTTGTGGTGGGCGGCGATGGCATGCACAACGTCCTCGCTCTCGCCGTAGCGGCGGGCAAGATCCGCGCCCACGAGGGCGTGGGTGCCCTCGACCTCGTGCGTCAGGGCCTTGCCGATGTCGTGCAGGAAGGCGCAGCGCCTGGCCAGGGCCACGTCGGTGCCGAGCTCTGCGGCCATCAGCCCGGCAATGTGCGCCGTCTCTACCAGGTGCCCGAGCACGTTCTGCCCGTAGGAGGTTCGGTAGCGCAAGCTGCCGAGCGTATGCACCAGCTCGGGAGGCAGATTGGTGATACCCACCTGCTCCACGGCAAGGCGACCGGCCCGGTCGATCAGGCGCTCTACCTCCTCGGTGGCCTCGGCATAGGCCGCCTCGATGCGCTGCGGGTGAATGCGTCCGTCGAGCACCAGCGCGTCGAGAGCGACCCGGGCGCGCTCGCGGCGCACTGGGTCGAAACACGACAACAAGACAGCCCCTGGCGTGTCGTCGATGACGAGGTTGACGCCTGTGACGGCCTCGAACGTGCGGATATTGCGGCCCTCGCGCCCGATGATGCGGCCCTTCATGTCCTCGGCCGGCAGCTGCACGATGGAGACCACGGATTCAGCGGTCTGTTCTGCAGCTACCCGCTGGATGCTGTCAGCCACGATCTTGCGGGCTCGCAGCTCTCCCTCGGCACGCGCATCGTCTTCGATCTGACGCACGGTCACCAACGCCTGTCTGCGAGCGCCGGCGACCTCCCGGTCGACCACCTCCTGGCGGGCGTCGTCAGGCGTGAGATTGGCAATGCGTTCGAGCTGCTGACGGGCCTGATCGGCCAGGTCGGCGGCCGAACGTTGCGCCGCGTGCACCACCTCGCCGGCCTCGTCTTCGCCGCGCCGCTTCAACTCGGCGATCTCGGCCATGGTGCGCGCGACACCGGCCTCGTGCTTGGCCTGACGGAGTGCCAACGCCTGCTCCCCCGCCCTGGCCTCTTCCTGGGCCAGCCGGAGCTGCTGCCGCTGACTATCGAGGGCCTGCTCCTCGGCGTCGAGGACCTGAGCCCTATCGGCGACTCTGTGCTCACGTTTGTCGAGGCGTGCCTCACGGGCCCGCAGGTCTTCGAGCGCCTCGTCGCGCTCTGCAGCGGCGGCCTCGCGCGCCCTGCGCGCCTCCTCGAGGACGGCTGCGGCCCCCCGGCGGATCTCCTCCGCCTCTACGTGGGCGGCCTCCCGCCGCTGCGCGGCGTCGGCCTCGGCGCGCTGGCGAGCGCTGGCAGCCTCACGGCGCCCCAACAGCAATGCGCCTACGCCCAGGGCGACGCACACCAAGAGCACGGCCAAACCCATCGCCTGTGACACGTCGCCTCCCTCCCTGCCTGGGTTCGCAGGCTACCGGCTCCCGCGCCCGGACGATGCGTGACCCTGCGCGACGCTCGTCGACAACCGCCTTGACGCGCTCCTGCACAGGATCGACACAGGGCATCCGGGTGGTCGACCTCATCCTCCGCGAAACCTCACCACGATGACGTCACACTTGGATCGTGAACGAGGATTCTCGAGCAGCGCCGACGCCCGGCGCCCTGTTGCGCCGGGGCGCCGATCTCGGCGGCCGCGTGTTCGACGTCTCAGCAGACCTGACGCGGCGACAGGCGCAGCGGCGCGCTCGCGACCTGAGGCAGAAGGCCGTGTTCATCGCCCAGTGCGCGGTGGCTGCAGCGGTGTCGTACGCCATCGCGCGCTATGTGTTCGACGTGCTCGTGCCGTTGTTCGCGCCGGTGGCCGCCATGCTGACCCTCGGCATGTCGTACGGACAACGGCTGCATCGGGCATTGGAGGTCACCGTCGGCGTGGCGGTTGGGGCCTTCGTGGGCGAAGGCTTCGTACGACTGGTGGGCATCGGCCCCTGGCAGGTGGCCCTCATCGTGGTCGTGGCGATGTCGGGCGCGGCCCTGCTCGGAGCGGGAAACCTGATGGTGACCCAGGCAGGTGTGCAGGCCTCGGTCGTGGCGCTGTTGGCCGGCAGCACGTATGGGGGCGCGCATGCGGCCTTCGGTCGCTGGTTCGAGGCGCTCATCGGCTCGATGGTGGCCTTGCTGATGGCTGCTGTCGTGCCGAGGTCGGCGTTGCGTCGCTCGCGCCGGCAGGCTGCCACCATCCTCGACACCATCGGTGAACTGCTGGCGCGGGCCGCCACCGCGCTGCGTACCGACGATCTGCCCGGTGCCGAACAGGCGCTCGACGACGCCCGCGCCACCGACTACGCGCTCAGCGTGCTTCGCGGCTACAACGAGGACTCGCTGGAACTCATCCGCTACACGCCCTGGCACCGCAGCCGGCGCACCGAAGCGCAGGCTGTTGCCGTGGTGCTGGAGCCCCTAGACCGGGCAATACGCAACACCCGGGTGCTGTTGCGACGCACGACGATCTCGCTGCAGACCGGTGAACGCGTGCCCGGGACGTACCTCGAGGCCCTCGAGGAGGTGGCCGACGTGAGCTATGAGTTGGCCCTGCGGTTGGCCGACCAACCCGATCCTGGTGACGAGGCCGCCCGGATGACCCGGATCGCACGCAGCATGCAGCACGCCGTGCCCGACGCGGGGTTGTCGGCAGAGGTGATCCGGGCACAGGTGCAGTCGTTGCTGGTGGACTACCGCATCATGCTGGGCGAGTCGACACCAGTCGCCCAGGAGGCCGTTCGTCATCCACCACCGGTCGAACAACCGGCGGTTGACCCCCTCGTGCTCCCGCGACCAGTTGCCGAGGCGGCTGAGGGCGACCAACCGTCGGCCAAAGAGCAACCAGTCGAACAACCGCCTGCAGACCAGCACCCAGTGCGATAAGCGCGCACCACACCCCGCGGCTTGACCCGCCCGGCGTTTTTCGGACAGTACCTCGACTATTGTTGAGGCTGAACGGAATTGGAGTTTGGGATGGCAACTCGGAAGTTCTCGGAGCAGTTTAAGGAGTCGGTGGTCCGCGAGGTCGTGGAGCATTCGCGGGCTATCGCTGATGTTGCGAAAGAGAATAATGTGTCGTCGCAGTCGGTGTCGCGGTGGGTTGCTGCGCACCGAGTGGAGAATCCTGTGGAGGAAGAGATCAGCGAGTCTGAGGCGGAAGAACTGAAGCGATTGCGTCGCCGGGTGAAGTCCCTGGAGGAGGAGGTTGATATCCTGGGAAAAGCCACCGCCTTCTTCGCGAAGAAGTCTCGTCCGTGACGGGCGTGTACGAGTTCATCGCCAGCGAAGAAGGCAATCACGCCATTTCTGTGATGTGTGTCGTGTTGGGTGTTTCCCGGTCTGGGTTCTACACCTGGAAGAATCATTCGCCATCGCCTCGTGACATCACGCGGGCTCGGTTCGAACGGTTGATCCGCGAGATCTTCCTCGACTCAGACTCCACCTACGGGTACCGACGAGTGCATGCCCAGTTGCTGCGTGACGGGGAGCAGATCGATGACGACACGGTGCGGGTCATCATGCGTGACCTGGACCTGGAACCCTGCCAGCCCAAGCCGTTCCGGCCGACCACGACGATCGCTGGCGATGCAACGGACCTGCCGGACCTGGTGCGCCGGGACTTCACCGCGACCGCCCCCGGCGCCAAACTGGTGGGCGATATTACCTACATCAGGACGTGGGAAGGCTGGTTGTATTTGGCGACGGTCCTGGATTGCTTCAGCAAGAAAGTCGTCGGGTACGCCATGGATTCGACGATGACCGCGGATCTAGTCATCGAGGCACTGGACATGGCCGCCCATCGCGTGCATATCACATCGAAAGTCAGTATATTCCACTCGGACCGGGGGACGCAATATACCTCCGCTGATTTCTCGGTGGCAGCGAAGAGACACGGGATCCGCAGGTCGGTTGGTAAGACCGGCGTGTGCTACGACAATGCCTGGGCCGAGTCCTTTAATGGGACATTGAAGAATGAACGGTGCAACCGGACCGTGTATCCGACAAGGGAGCGCGCCCGCAAAGACGTGACCGCATACATCGAATTGAGGTACAACACGAGAAGGCTTCATTCGGCAATTGACTACCGGACTCCGAATGAAGTAGAGTTAGAATGGCTCGACAACAATCGGGCAGCGTAAGGATCAATGGAAACCCACTGTCCGAAGAACGCCGGGCACCTCAGCTCCTCTTACGTGTGGGTCGTCAGCGTTCAGCAGTCGCCGTCGGGCACGTCGATGCCTTCTTCGGCTGAAGGCCTGCCGCACCACGGTGAACGCCACCCCGGCCGGGTACCCCTTGCGGGCCAACAGCGCGGCCAGCGACCGCACCCGTTTGACCGGGTCTTGACCTCGGGTGGTGCGCAGCTTGCGGTCGACGATCTGGCGGGCAGTCTGGCGTTCGGCCTCCGGATCGAGTTCGTCGAGTGCCAGGCTGGCGACTTCGGGCTCGATGCCCTTGCGGTGCAGTTCGAGCGCCAGCGAGCGGCGAGCCAATCCCCTCGATCGATGCCGGGAACTCACCCACAGCCGGGCGAACGCCGCATCATCAACGAGGTTGACCTCTTCCATGCGGTTGAGCACGGCCTCAGCCACCTCGTCAGGCACGTTGCGCCGGGCTAACCGCTCGGCCAACTCTGCGCGCGAGCGCGCGGAGATGCTCAGTTGGTCGAGCACGATCTTGCGCGCTACCTCATACGAATCGGCATCAGGATCGGCCGCAACATCTGCGCGAGGTGCGCGGTCATCTCCCACCCCACGGCGTCGATACCGTGGGGTGGACGAGGCCCCGCTAGCCACCCGGACTCAGAACTTGACCGGAACGTCGACAACGTCGGCCGGGGCGTCGACTTGCGGACCGACCCCCAGCTTCTCTTTGATCTTCTTCTCCAGCTCGTCTGCCAGGTCAGGGTTGTCGCGCAGGAACGAGCGCGCGTTCTCTTTGCCCTGGCCGAGCTGGTCGCCCTCATAGGTGTACCAGGCACCCGACTTGCGGACGAAGGAGTGCTCCACTCCCATGTCGATGAGGCCGCCCTCGCGGGAGATGCCCTTGCCGTAGATGATGTCGAACTCGGCCTGCTTGAACGGCGGGCTCACCTTGTTCTTGACGACCTTGACCCGGGTGCGGTTGCCCACGGGCTCGGAGCCGTCTTTCAGCGTCTCGATGCGGCGCACGTCGAGTCGGACGGAGGAGTAGAACTTCAAAGCGCGCCCACCCGTGGTGGTTTCGGGTGAGCCGAACATGACCCCGATCTTTTCGCGCAGCTGGTTGATGAAGACGGCCGTGGTGCCGGAGTTGCTCAGTGCACCCGTGATCTTGCGCAGCGCCTGCGACATGAGCCGCGCCTGCAGACCCACGTGACTGTCACCCATCTCGCCCTCGATCTCGGCCTTGGGCACCAATGCCGCCACCGAGTCGATGACGATGATGTCGAGCGCGCCGGAACGGATCAGCATGTCGGCGATCTCGAGCGCCTCTTCACCTGTGCCCGGCTGGGAGACGAGCAGCGCGTCGGTGTCGACCCCGAGCCTCTTGGCGTATTCGGGGTCGAGCGCGTGCTCGGCATCGATGAAGGCGGCGATGCCGCCGGCCTTCTGCGCATTGGCCACGGCGTGCAGCGCCACCGTGGTCTTACCGCTGGACTCCGGGCCGTAGATCTCCACGACCCGCCCACGCGGCAGGCCGCCAATGCCGAGCGCCACATCGAGGGCGATGGCGCCGGTGGGAATCACGTCCATCGGCGCGCGCACCTCGTCGCCGAGACGCATCACCGACCCCTTACCGAACTGGCGGTCGATCTGGGCGAGCGCGGCTTCGAGCGCCTTGTCGCGGTCTGCGGGAGCGGGCATGTTGTTCACCTCGTGTGTACTGGCCGGTGGTGCCGGCGGTCTGGTTGTCGGTCTGTCCGCAAAGCTAGAGGCGACCACCGACAATGCCTTCTGGGCCGACGACTCTGTGGATAGGGCTGGGCCTTTGGTGTTCTTGTGCACAGACTCTACCGAACAGTCGTTCGAGGTTTGCGCAACCTCGCCGGGCGTGTCTGCGACCTGCCGACCCAACCTCGCCAGGCGCTGCCGCCAGGCGCCGAACCGACTGCCTCACAGCCAGTTGCAGAATGAGAAGCCCTACGCGAGCTGCCGCGCAGCTATTGCTGTGACGCAGGTCGCCCCCAAGTCAGATCCGACGGGAGTGGCGTTCCAGCTCGCATGGCGCCTGATTCGTCTGACTCGAGCTACCAGGTCGGTGTCAGAAACCGGTTACTCCGCGAGGAAGTCGACGACCCGCTCCGGCGGGCGACCGATGATGGCACGCTCACCCCGGATGAGCACAGGCCGCTGCATGAGCCGCGGATGCTCGCAAAGCACGGCCACTATCTGGTCGGGCGTCGCCACGTCGGCAGCCGTCAGACCCAGCCGTGAGAAATAGCTGTCGCGGCGCACCAGGTCGGTGGGTGGATCGATGAGCTTGGCCAGCAAGGCGCGCAGGCCTGCCTCATCGAGCGGATGCTGCAGGTAGTGCACCACCTCCACACCCGTGCCCAGTTGGACTGCGCCTGCTGCGGCCAGGGCGCGCCTCGAGGTTGAGCAGGCGGGGTTGTGCAGGATCACGACGTCGGCCGACACCCCCGAACCGTCTACGGCTTCAGTGGACTCGCCCGTCTCGGCCAGGGGCTCGCTCGTTTCGGACACCTCGTCATGGTAAGCCGCACCCCAGCCGGCAGCGCGACCGACCTATGACCGGCGGCCTGGCGGCTCAGGTGGATCACCCGTTATGAGTAGAGCAACACACGCAGCCTGCGCGAGACGACGAGCAGCCCGGCCAGGCCCATTGCCAGCAGGTACACCACGTGAGCCAACAGCCCGATCCCAACCTGCCCGAGACTCAGCTCCCGCAACATCGCTACCCCGTGATACAGCGGGGTCGCCTGCACGACCCACTGCCCCACCACCGGATAGGTGCTCAGCGGGTAGAACGTGGCGCTGAACAGGAAGAGGGGCATGGTGGCCAGCTCGACGTACCCCAGGTCGGGCCAGCCCCGAGCAAACGTGGTGCCGGCCATGCCGCAGGCGGCGAAGGCGAAGCCGATGAGGGAGGCAGCGGGAATCATGAGGATCGACCAGCCGAGCTGCACCATCCCGGCAGCCAGCATCACCAGGTAGAAGCCGAACGAGTAGACCAATCCGCGCAGCAGTGCCCAGGAGATCTCCCCTGTTGCCACGTCGATGCAGGTCATGGGGCCGGCCAGCATGGCGTCGTACAGCTTGGCGTAGCGCAGCTTGTGGTAGACGTTCATGGTCGAGTCGTAGATCGCCCCGTTCATGGCCGACGTGGCCATCAACGCGGGGGCCACGAACGTCGCGTAGTCGACTTGCCGCCCGCCATAGTGCACGGTGCCGACCAGCGCACCCACCCCGATGCCGATCGAGAACAGGTAGAACACCGGCTCCAGGAACCCGGCGGCGATGATCAGCCAGGAGTACTTGAGCGCATAGACGTTGCGCTCCACCACCATCCGCGTCAACCCACCGGGCAGCACGGTACGCAGCGAAGCGGCGTTCACGACCGGAGCCTTCGACGCAGCATCCGCACCGCCAGCACACCGCCGACCACGATCCACACCACCAGATATCCCACGTGCATCACAGTGACCACCCCGACGCTCTGGCCCTGGGTGAACCCGCGGCACAGCTGCACCCCGTGCCACAGCGGCGACACCCACGCCACTGCCTGCAGGCCCACGGGCAGGCTGGTGAGAGGAAAGAACGTGCCCGCCAGCAGGTAGAGCGGCACGATGACGAGCCGCTGCAGCATCGTCAGCGCCAGATCGGAGTCGATGGCCGCCGTGAAGCCGATCAGAGGTGCGGCGAAGGCCAGGCCGGTGAGCACGGCCGTCGGAATCGCCAGCAGTCCCCACCAAGACGGCACCCCTCCCAGCACCGCCGCGACCAGCATGAACACCGACGTCGTCAGCACGAGCCGGGCCGCGACGAAGGCGAGCAGCCCGGTGACGATGTCGCGGGTGTGCAACGAAGTGGCCTGCATAGCCTCGAAGTGCCGCTGCCACTTCAGGCCCGTCATGACCGGATAGCTCGCATCCGCCACCCCCGACTGCATGGCCGTGGCGGCCAGCACCCCCGGCGCGACAAAGGCCAGATAGCTAGGAGCACCGGCCACCGAGCCGGTCTTGACCAGGCTGCCCAGCCCGATCCCCAAGGCGCCCAGCATGAACAGGGGCGCGAGGATCGTGGTGACGACGGTCGTCTTCCAGGTGCGACGCCAGCCGAGCAGCCAGTACTCCAGGACGGCGACCATGTCAGCGCGGCATCGTTCAGTCGACCAGCGTGCGGCCGGTGAGGTGCAGGAACACGTCCTCCAGGCTCGAGCGTCGCACGAGCCCCGACAGCGGCCGCAACCCGCGTGCATAGATGGCATCGAGCAAGGCGTCGCCGTCCCCGACGTAGAGCAACAACCTGTCGGGGAGCACTTCCACGCGCTCGGCACGCGCCGCCAGGTCGCCCAAGGACGCCACCTGCTCGCGATGGTCGTCGGCGGCGAATCGCAACTCCACCACCTCGCGAGTGCTGTGCCGGGCGATCAGCTCTGCCGGCGAGCCCACGGCCACCACGAGACCGTGGTCCATCACGACCAGCCGGTCGCACAGTTGCTCGGCCTCGTCCATGTAGTGGGTGGTCAGCACCAGCGTCACCCCGGAGCGCTTGAGCCGGAACAGCCTGTCCCACAGGTTATGTCGCGCCTGGGGATCGAGGCCGGTGGTGGGCTCGTCAAGCAGCAGCAGCTGGGGCCGATTCACCAGCGAGCGGGCGATGGTGAGCCGTCGCTTCATGCCGCCCGACAGCGTGTCGACCTTGGCGCGGGCGCGGTCGCTCAACTGGGCGAAGTCGAGCAGTTCCTCGGTGCGCTGGCGGATGAGGTGGCGGGGCAGTCCGAAGTAGCGACCGTAGACCATGAGGTTGTCGCTGACTGTGAGCTCCTCGTCGAGGGTGTCCTGCTGTGGCACGACCCCGAGTTGGGCGCGGATCGCGGGGCCGTGCGTCGCGGGGTCAAGTCCCAGCACCCGCAGCGTGCCGCCGCTGGGTGCCGAGACGCAGGCGATCATGCGCATGGTGGACGACTTGCCCGCACCGTTCGGCCCGAGGAAGCCGAAGGCCTCGCCGCGGTTCACTCGCACGTCGATGCCGCGTACGGCTTCGAACCCGCCGAACGACTTACGCAGCCCGACCGCATCGATCAACGCCTCGCCACCAACCACAGGCGACGGCTCGTGCGGGCTCGCACGCCTCAGGTCCATGCCGACGGCCCCCGCCCGCTCGTGCACGACATAGCGGGCGAGCCTACTGCGCCGACCGGGGACGCCGAACGCCCGGCCTCATCCGAGACCGGGCGTTTGGCGCAAGCGTGCAGCAGCTCAGCCGAAGATGTACGTTCCCGGGGCGTCAGCCAGCACCGGGTACTGGTCGTTGCCCATGGTGGGCGGGTCGATCAGGTCACCGGCGCGCGGCGTGAACCACTTCGTCCAGTCTTCCCACCACGAACCGGAGTGCTTGGGGGCCTTCTCCCGCCACTCCTTGGCACTGGCGGGAGCGGGCTCGCCACTGTCGTCGGCCTGGTACCACGACTTGGGGCTGGGTGGGTTGACAACGCCCGCGATGTGACCGCCGGACGAGAGGATGTAGCGCACGTCGCCGCCGAACAGGTGGGTGGCCGCATAGGACGAGTCCCACGGCACGATGTGGTCGTTGATGGTGCCGACGACGTACACATCGCTCTTGACCTTGCCGAGGTCGAGCTTGACGCCGCCGAGCTCCATGGTGCCCTTGGCCAGCCGGTTCTCGTGGTAGAGCGTCTTGAGGTACATGGCGTGCATGGCGGCCGGCATCCGGGTGGCGTCTTCGTTCCACGCGAGAATGTCGAAAGCGGAAGGCTTTTCGCCCTGCAGCCAGCGCGAGACCACGTAGTTGAAGATGAGGTCGTTGGCGCGCAGCATGTCGAACGTGCCGGCCATGTCTTCGCTGGCAAGGAAGCCCGACTTGCTCATCTTCTGCTCAAGGCCCTTGAGCGTGGCCGGGTCGACCATGGTGGCCAGCTCGCCCGGCTTGGAGTAGTCGAGCAGGGTATTGGTAAGCGTGATCGTGTTGATCCGCTCGTCGTTGTGCTCGGCAAGGTACGCGGCGGTCATGGAGGCCATGGCCCCGCCCAGACACAGGGCGACGATGTCGATCTTCTCGGCACCCGTGATCGACTGCACCACGTCGAGGCCCGTGAGCGGGCCCTCGGCGAGGTAGTTGTCGAACGTGTAGTCCTTCATGGTGGCGTCAGGGTTGCGGTACGACAACGTGAAGAGCGTGCGGTTGTGCTGCACGGCCCACTCGAACAACGAGCGGCCGGGAGCCAGATCCATGATGTAGTACTTGTTGATCCACGGCGGGCTGACGAGAATCGGCACCGCGTGCACCTTCTCGGTCTGCGGCGCGTACTGGATGATCTCAACGAGGTTGTTGCGGAAGACGACCTTGCCTTCGGTAGCCGCGAGGTCTTTGCCTACGACGAACGCGTCACGATCGACTTTCTTGGGACGACCACCGCGCTCCACCACGTCTTCGAGCGCGAGTCGAGCCCCGTCGACCACGCTGCGGCCACCCGTCTGGAACGCCTTGATGAGGGCACCGGGGTTGGTAGCGAGGAAGTTGGTGGGAGCCAGCGACTCAACCGCGAGCCGCATCGTGAGCGCAGCCTTCTGGTCTTCGAGGTTGTCGCCACCGGCCTTGCCGGCCGCGAGCAGCTCGTCGACGTAGATGCCGAGCGCCAGATAGAGCTGACGCAGGGCGAAGTAACCGGGGTTGCCTTCCCAGGCCGGGTCGACGAAACGACGGTCTTTCGGGTTGACCGGGATGGGCGGCACGGACGCGGGGTTGAGCATGCGGTCGAATGTGGCCAGCGGCATCATGGCTGCGGTGGTGGCCAACCGGGTGGTCGCCTTGGCCAGTTTGGCCGGGTTGCTGGCTGCGCGACGAGCTACCTGCGCGGTAGCAGCAAACAAGCCCACCGGGTCGACCTTCGACTTGATCCCGTCGAGCCCCGGCAGGGACGGCAGTTGCGAAAGCGTCGGGATCGGCGACTTCATTGTCTTGGGCTCAGCGGTCATCGTAGAGGCTCTCCCGGTAGTGGACATCTGACTTTGTCACGATACTCGGGGTCACGAGACACGGAGCTCCGTTAGCCCGATACCAGAACAACTGTGGCACGTAACACGCCCACTCAGTGGTCCATTCCCGCGGTCAGAGACTTGCCCGCGCTCAAGGTGTCCAGCTCATCCTCACGCACCATGAGGGCCGGAGCTGCGGCCTCGTGGGAAGGCGTTTCGGGCACACCGGGCAGAAACATATTGAAGACGATGTTGAGGAGCACCGCCACGATGGCGGCCGCGCTGATGCCCGAGCCCATGACCACGCCGACCATGGTCGGGAAGTGGCTCCAGAAGTCGGCCGACAGGTTCGGCAGCAGACCGAAGCCCACCGCCACCGCCACGATGAGCATGTTGTTGTTGTTCGCGTACTCCACCTTCGACAAGGTGCGGATGCCGCTCGCGGCGACCGTGCCGAACAGCACGATCCCGGCACCGCCGAGCACGGGCATCGGAATGATGCCCACGAACGCGGACAGCATCGGGGAGAGGCCGAGCAGAGCCAGCACCACGCCACCGGCCGCCACGACGTACCGGCTCTTGATCCCGGTGAGGGCAACCAGGCCGACGTTCTGCGCGAACGCGGTGGCCGGGAAGGCGTTGAACAGCGGCGCGATGGTCGAGGCAGCCATGTCGGCGCGCAAGCCGTCGCCGACCCGCCGCGGAGTGATCTCGGTGCCCACGACCTCACCCACAGCGAGGATGTCGGCAGTGGTCTCGACCATGATCACCAGCATCACGATGATCATGGAGACAATGGCGCCGGTGGCGAAGATCGGTGCTCCGAAGGCAAGTGGCCGCGGCACGGCGAACACGGCCGAATTACCTAGGTGGAAGGTCTGCAGACCGGTCAGCAGCGCGACGACCGTGCCGATCACGAGTCCCAACAGGATGGAGACCCGCGAGAGCACCTCGATCTTGCTCAAGGCCAGGATCACCACGAGGGTGAACAGGGCCAGGGCGATGCTCGATGCGCTGGCGTAGCCGGGGTTCGTCTTGCCCGCCACCATTGCCTGCCCGGTGATCCAGCCCGCGGCCGCCGGCAACAGAGACAGACCGATCACCGTGATGATCGAGCCGGTCACCACCGGCGGGAAGAACCGAATGATCTGGGAGAAGAAGGGCGAAATGGCCAGGGCCACGAGCGCGGCCACGATCACGGCGCCGTACCCGGTACGCAGCCCCTCCGTTCCCTTGTCGGCGATGATCGAGATCATCGTCGATACCGAGGCGAACGAAATCCCTTGCACCAGAGGCAGTTGCGAACCGAAGAAGGGTAGGCCAAGGGTCTGGAGCAGGGTGGCCAAACCGCTCACGAACAGGCAGGACGACAGCACGATGGCCACACCCTTGGCATCGAGGCCCGCTGCTCCGCCCAGGATGATCGGCACCGCGATCACGCCGCCGAACATGGCGAGGATGTGCTGGAGTCCGTAGCCGAAGGTCTTGGCCAGCGGCAGTCGCTCGTCCTCGGGGCGCTGCCCCTTGGCTGCATGAGTCACCGGCGCCGGCGACACGAGGGTGTCAAGGTCCATGACGGTCTTCCTTCGGGTCTCTTGGGATGGGCCGATTCAGACGAAGCCGGGGATGCTGCCCCACGCGGCGTCGGCGGAGGGCGCGCCGCTGCGCTGCACGGCGGCCTCGATCAGGCCGTACGGACGGTCCGCGGCGTAGAACACCTCGCCGGGGTTGTCGAGGCCGAACGGCGCCAGGTCGACGAGGAAGTGGTGCTTGTTGGGCATCGAGAACCGGATCTCGGCGACTTCGGGGAGCTCTTGCAACACCGCCTCGCCCATCGCGAACAGGGTCTGCTGCAGCGCGAGCGAATAGGTGGTGGCGAACTTCTCCAACAGCAGGGCGCGGATGGTGGCGTAGCACTCGTCGAAGTCGAGGTCCGTGCTCGAATAGCGCCACCGCGCGGTCACCGCAGTGGCCAGGATGCGGTCGTCCGTCTCCACCAGTGTCGTGTACTTGTCCCGCGGGAAGCCTTCGAAGGCGGAGCCGGTCGACTTCAGGACGACCAGGTCGGTAAGGCCCGAGATCACGCACACGTCGTCGCCGTCACGGATGACCACAGCCGTGCGCGTCTCCTGCCCACGGCGCACGAACGCATGGTCGTGGCTCTCCCCGTCGGCCTCGATGCGCTCCCACACGTACGACTCAGCGGCCCAACGTCCCCCGCTGACCCAGTCGAAACTCGAGACGAAGTGCTCCCCCAGCCGCAGCAGGAAGGCCTCCGGGGACGTGATCCCGAACTCCTTGGCGAAGGCGTACACCGTGTTCTTCTGGGTGTCGGTGGCCACGACCTTGGAGTTGTCACCGGTGAGGTGGGTCTCGCTGAAATCACCGCGCAGCTGCGACGTGACATTGAGGTCTTTGATCTCGTGCCGGTCGGTGTCGCGGTAGATGCGCACGACCCGAACTTCGGCCTTGCCGTACTGGTTGGGTCCCAGCACGATGTCGCCGGCGGCAACGGCCTTCTCGGTGAGAGTTACAGCGTCCGTGGCTTGAGTCATATGAGCCTCCTCGGCTGCAGGGTCAGGTTCCTCGATAGGTGGTAAAGGCGAAGGGGGACAACAGGATTGGCACGTGCACGTGCACCGGTGGTCCGCCCTCGACGGCCTCGGGAAAGGTGAACGTGATGTCGACCTGGGGGTAGAAGCAGGGCTGGTCGCGGGCGGTGAAGTAGGCGCCGACCTCGAAGGAGATCCGGTATCGGCCCGCTGCCAGTTCAGCCGGTCCGAGTGCGGTGACCCGCCCGTCGGCGTCGGTGCAGCCGGTGGCGAGAAGCTGATCGTCCTCGCTTCTGGTCAATGAGACTTCAATTCCCTCAGCGGCCACCCCGGCCACCGCATCGAGCACGTGGGTGGTGACCGCGCTGCGCTGGCTCAATGACTGCTGACTCATGACCGCTGGCTCATGACGCAGCCGCTCCCGCGAGACTCTCGCGCAGCCGGAGCATGGCTATCTCGCGCAGTTGACGGGCGATCTCGACGAACTCCTCATCCTTGGTATTGCCGAGTCGGCGTTCGCATTCGCGCACCATCTCCTCGCCGCTGCGGCCGGCCGCGCGAATGAGGAACACGAGCCCGAACTTGGCCTCGTAGGCGGCGTTGACGCTGGCTAGGGCCTGTCCTGTAAGTTATCGGAGCCAGAGGATGGTGGCGGCGAGGGTGATCTCAGCTTTGAAGTAGGCGGCGCGTTTGGCGTAGCGGGTGGCGAAGTCGCGGAACTGTTTGAGCTTGTTGAAGCACCTCTCCACGACGTTGCGTCTCTTGTACCCGGTCAGGTCCACCATGGGAGGCCTGCCGCCGTGTGCGCCCTTGGCTTTCCGCCGGTAGATCTGGTCGGTCCGCTCGGGGCTGGTGAATCGGATGCGCCGCTGTCGCAACGCGGCTCTTGTCGAGGGGTGGGAATAGGCCTTGTCGGCCAGCACTGCCTCCGGCTTCGACCGGGGCCTGCCGGGGCCAACCCTCGGGACGCGGATCTGGTCGAGCAGGGGCAGCAGTTGCGGATTGTCACCGTCCTGGCCCGGGGTGAGGATCATGCTGACCGGCAGGCCGCGCCCGTCGACGGCGAGATGCAGCTTGGTGCTCAGTCCTCCTCGGGATCTGCCGATGCACTCTCCGTCCACCTGGAGGGCCTCGATCTCACCTCGTGAGGATCCCCCTTTTTCCGGGCCCCGGCAGCGTGCTGGTGGGCCCGGACGACGCTCGAGTCGATCGAGATGATCCACTCCACGTCCCCGACGGCGTCGTCTTTGACGATCGCAGCCTGCAGGATCTTGTCCCAGGTCCCGTCGATCGTCCACTTCCGCAGTCGCTCGTGCGCGGTCTTCCACGGCCCGTACCGCTCCGGCAGGTCCCGCCACGGGGCGCCGGTGCGCAGCTTCCACAAGATGCCGTTGATCACCTGCCGGTGCTCCCGCCACCGCCGGCCCCCACCGTTTGCGGGCAGCAACGGCTCGATCACCGCCCACGCCTTGTCCGTCAGCTCACCACGACCCACACCAGCCACCCGACCGGATTAACACAACCCGACCAGGGGTGAAAGCGACCACGCCGAAAACCACTTACAGGACAGGCCCTAGCCGCCTGGCGAGATCCGGGTCATTGCTCACACCGCCCTGCTCCTTGGCCGACATTGCTGACTCCGCCGAGTCGGGCTTGGGGCGCTCGCCGATCCTCGGGTGTTTGGCCAGTGCGCGTTCGATGTCGCTGCGGCTCCAGTCGCGGGCCAAGACGCCGGCGCTGCGCACGGCCGTGTCCACGTCCGGGTAGGGCCGGCCGCCGACGACCAGCCCCACCCACCACGCGATGTCGGCGCAGGGAGCCACCAGGCGGCGAGCCTCGTCGAGCCGTGCCGAGTTGAACCGTTCGAGAGCGCTCTCACCCGCGCCGTCCGGCCCCTGCGCCTCCAGGTGCACGCTGAGTCGGCCAGGCCCGGCCTGTATGGCTGAGCCCAGGCAAGGGCCGGAGGGATCGGCCAGGCTGGTCATGCCGAGGCTCCCAGCATGGCGGAGTCACCACTCGGAATCGGTTCGCTGCTGCCGAACCTGGCCAGTTCGCCCACGTACTGTTTCGGCGGGGGTGCGGCGAACTCCGAACGGGTAGACGTCCGCAGGCCCTGCCTCACGAGAGACGACACCGTGAGCACAGCGGCGCTCACGCCGTCGACGACCGGCACACCCAGGGCCGTCGACAGCCGCGGAGTGAACGACGTCATGCCGGCACAGCCGAGCACGATGACGTCCCTCCCGTCGGCTGTCAACGCCTGCCTGCAGGCACCGAGCACTGTCTCGAACGCATTCGGACCCCGATCGAGGTCGAGCACCGCTACATCGGCGGCGTGTACTCCTGCGCAGGCGTCCCGGACGCCGTAGGCGGCGGCCAGATCGAGCGCACGTCCCACAGTTCGATGCAGGGTGGTGACGACGCTGAACGAGCGGCCGAGGTAGCAGGCGGTACGCATGGCGGCCTCGGCCAGGCCGATGACCGGGCCGTCCGCCAGTTCGCGTGCCGCCTGCAGGCCCGGGTCGCCGAAACACGCCAGGACGTAGCCGTCCACGCCTTGCCGCTCCCCCACCTCGATCTCCTCGAGAATGCCCGGCACACAGAGCGCTTCGTCGTAGTGGCTCTCGATGGACGGGGGGCCCATCCGAGGATTGACCACGGAGAGCTGCACGTCACCGGGCAGCACCTGATAGGCGCCGGCGGCGATCACCTGGGTCATGGCCGAACTCGTGTTGGGGTTGATCACTTTGAGATGCATGATTCGTCTCCAGTCGCAGGCCGTCATCAACGCAGAACTCCCCAGCGGACTATGCGCAGTGACCCAGGTGCCGCAGATCCGTCCGGATAGCCGGCCTAGATGTCCAACGAGGCAGGAACCTTGGTGCGGCATCCCGCCACGTCCGCCCGGCGGGCCAGCAGGTAATACGCCGCGAAACCCGCGCCACACCCGATGAACCAGCTGTAGTCGGAGATCCACACGCCCTGCCCGGCCAGCCGCGGTGCCACCACCGAGGCGATGGAGACGATGCCGGAGATGATCACGGCGTAGACGGCCGCCGGGTTATAGCCCTTGCTGTACCAGTAGGTGCCTGCGGGCGACAGCGTGAACAGGTCGTCCACGACGATCTTCTGGCGGCGGATCAGGTAGAAGTCGGCGATGAGAATGCCGAACAACGGCCCGATCAAGGCGCCGAGAATGCCCAGCGTGTAGTGGATGGCCTGGTCGTTGTTGTACCAGTTCCAGGGGGTGAGGAGCACAGAGCCGACCGCGGCCACCATGCCTCCGGCACGCCAGCTGATCCGCTGTGGGTTCACATTGGAGAAGTCGAAGGCCGGGGAGATGAAGTTGGCCACGATGTTGATGCCGACCGTGGCGATCGTGAAGGTAAGCGCCCCGAGCACGATGGCAAAGGTGTTGTCGATGCGGCTCACCGTCTCGACCGGGTCGGTGATGAGCTTGCCGAACACCGGCAGGGTTGCGGCGGCCGTGAGCACGCAGAGCAGGGAGAACACGATGAAGTTCACCGGCAGGCCCCAGAAGTTGCCACGCTTGACCGCGGCGAAGGTCTTGCCATAGCGGGAGAAGTCACCGAAGTTCAGCATCGGCCCGGAGAAGTACGAGACCACGAGCGCGATAGCAGACAGCATGGTGCCCACCACCGCCCAGCCGCTGAGGTGCTTGTCCGACAGGCTGAGATTCACGGCGAAGTGGGCCTGGAAAAGCAGGTACCCGCAGAGCACGATCATGACTACATACACGGCCGGGCCGCAGAAATCGATGAACTTGCGGATCGACTCCATGCCACGCCAGAAGACGATGGCCTGGACGACCCACAAAGCGGCGTAGGTCACATAGCCCAGCGCCGACAGTCCGAGGAATCCATGCTGACTCACCTCGGCGTACGGCATCAGTGAGGGAAACAGCTTGAGCAGCACCACATTCAGCGAAGCGGAGGCGAGATAGGTCTGCACGCCATACCAGGCCACGGCAATGAGACCACGAATGATGGCCGGAATGTTGGCGCCGAGAACTCCGAACGGCACCCGGCTTGCGACGGGATAGGGCACGGCCGCCTGCTGTGACGGCTTCGCCACCAGATTGCAGAAGAACTGGACGATGACAATACCGACGATCAGGCAGATGAACACCTGCCAACTGGTGAGTCCCAGTGCGAAGAGGCTCCCGGCGGTGACATAGCCGCCGACACTGTGCACGTCGGACATCCAGAACGCAAAGATGTTGTACGAGCTCCAGCTCTGCTTCGCCAACGGCGCCAGATCTTCGTTGGTGAGGCGGAGGTCGTACCCAGGTTTGATGACGCTGGTGCCGGCTGGCGCAGGATCCGGGACTGGCACAGGATCCGGAACGATCAGGGTGTCGGTGGCCATTGCGTGCTCCAAACGGTGTGGGAATTTGTTGGCCTCACCGTAGGAACGCTGTGTTTCGATTACCTCGTCATCATGTTTCCCGCGTATTGCAGATCAGATATATCCGATCGTTTTGATGCTGTGTCATCGCGTCTCTGCTGCGGCAAAAGGCCAGACATCGGGCGCCAGTGCACGCAAGGCGTCCAACAGGTTCTCGGTGTGCCGGGCAGCAGCGCTTTGAGCGGCTTCCACGTCGCGCGCCCGATAGGGGGCAAGCAGTGCATCGTGATCGGCGTTCAACTGATGCAGTACATCGGCAGGCAGCAGTGTCATGGGTTGTGCCGGCTCGGTGATGTTCCAGGTCGACTCCATCAATGCCAGCAACCGGAGCATCTTCGAGGGTGCGATGAGGGCGAGGTGAAACTCGCGGCTCAATCGGTGCCAGCCCGAGGAGTCGCCGACCTCGAGGGATCGGCTGGCCCGCTCGTGCACCGTCTGTGCGCGGGCTAAGTCGGCGTCGTCGGCAAGAAGCAGGCCCTGCGTCAACGCCACCTTCTCCAGGGCGCAGCGCGCGGCGTATAGCTCGACGTACTCGGCAAGGGTCAATCGGGCCACGGCGTAGCCGTGCCGGGGCACCTGCTCCACCAGGCCCTCGCCCTGCAAGGTCCTGATCGCCTCCCGCACCGGGATCCGGCTCACCGCGAACACCGTCGCGATGTCGTCCAACGGCAGCGCCGAGCCAGGCGGTGCGCCGCCCTCTACGATCACGCGCCGCAGCTCGGCCAGGATGGCGGCCTGCCCGGGTTCTGGAAGCTGTTGCAGCAGCGCCACGATGGGAGCCTTGCGCTGCGGGTGGCGATTCATCGGCGTCGCCTCAGCCCTGGCTGGTCGGGTGGCTGCGAGATAGCAGCCTGCCCGATGGCGCGCCGACCTCTTCACCGTCGAAGACCGTGCTGCCTGCCACCACGGTCCGCCAGACGCTCCCGCTGATGGTGCGTCCCGAATAGGGGGTCAGCTTGTTGCGGTGCGCCAACCGGCTGCCGTCGATGGCGATGGAGCGTCCGGGCTGGTAGCAGATCAGGTCGGCGTCGAAGCCCACCGCGATGGCGCCCTTGCCGCACAAGCCGGCCACTCGGGCCGGCCCGGCCGACATCCACTCGCTCACTGCCACGATGTCGAGGCCGCGCCGGGCGGCCTCGTCGACCATGGTCGGAAACGTCACCTGCAGACCGGAGACCCCACCCCAGGCCAGGGCGAGGTCGCCGTCCCCTCTGTTCTTCTCCTCCGGGGTGGAGGGCGAGTGATCGCTGACGACACAGTCGATGATGCCCTCGCGCAAGGCGTCCCATAACGCGGTCTGATTGCCCGCGTCACGGATCGGCGGGCAGCACTTGAACTCGGCCGCGCCGTCGGGCACCGAGTCCGCGTCGAAGACGAGGTAGTGGGGGCAGGTCTCCACCGTCAACGGCAGGCCCTCGGCCCGGGCGGCGGCGATGAGGTCGAGCGAGCGAGCGCTCGACAGGTGCAGGATGTGGGTGCGCGTGCCGTACTCCCGGCACTGCTCGACAACCGTTGCGATGGCGTTGATCTCGGCCTCCTCGGGCCGGGACGCCACGAACTCGCGATAGCTGCGCGACGACCATGCACCCACCCCGGCAATCACGTCGGGGTCTTCGGCGTGCACGATCATGAGTCCGCCGAACCCAGCCACCTCCGCCATGGCCACGCCGAACTCGGATCGATCCAATGGCGCGAACTCCGGTACGCCGGAGTCGACGAGAAAGCACTTGAAGCCGAAGACGCCCTCGTCCCACAGCGCCTCGAGCCGACCGAGATTCTGCGGTACCGCGCCACCCCAGAACCCGACGTCGACGTGCGCCTGGTGGGCGGCACTGGCGCGTTTGGCATCCAGCGAGGCGGAATCGATCGTGGCGGGGATCGAGTTCAGCGGCATGTCGACGATCGTGGTGATGCCACCGCGGGCCGCCGCCTCCGTAGCCGAGGCGAACCCTTCCCATAGCGTTCTGCCCGGCTCGTTGACATGCACGTGGGAGTCGACATTGCCTGGCAGCAGAAGGGATTCGGGCCCGATCACGCGCTGCGCGTCGACGCTGCGCGCGCCCACCCCCGCACCGGTGCGGACGTCGACGATGACCCCGTCGCACACACCGACCTCCGCAGGCTGGAGCACCCCCGCGACGAGGGCTCGCTCAGCCTGCCAGGTCTCGACGCTCATGGTCCCTCCCCGCGTCGCTGCGAGCCGGCAAGGCCGCTCGCACCCGGGCGGCGCTCGGCGGCAGTCTGCAGGGCCTGAAGGACGGACTGCTCGAAGGCCTCCTGAGCGATGGCCACGTCGGCAACGCTCACCGCCTCGTCGGGGTGATGGGAGATGCCGTCGGCGCAGCGGATGAACAGCATGCCGATATCGGTGACGGCTGCGATGGCCATGGCGTCATGCCCCGCGCGCGAGAAGAGCACGGGAGTCTGTTGTTGCCCCGCCAGCTGGATGCCGTCGGCCACCGCCTTCTGCAACCAGGGTGCGCACCAGATGGCTGGAGCCCGGTGTGCCTCCTCCACCACGAACTTCAGGCCCAGGCCGGTACAGCGCGCCACAATGGCGTCGTGCATGACCTCCCAGGCCTGATCGCGATCGGCGTCGTGTTCGGCACGAAGATCGAGCGAGAACTCCACCTTGCCAGGCACCACGTTCACTCCCCCGGGAAAGGCCTGCAGTCGGCCGACGGTGGCAATCACCCCTAGCCGGCGCGCGATCTTGTTGATGTCGAGCACGCCGTAGCTGGCCCCGATGAGCGCATCGCGACGCCTGCTGTACGGCGTGCCACCCGCATGCCGGGCCTGGCCGAGGCAGGCCAGATGGAAGCGACGCGCGCCCGCGATGGAGCTCACCACTCCGAGTGCCAGTCCGGCGGCCTCGAGCTCAGGCCCCTGCTCGATGTGCGCCTCGAGATAGCCGACCAGGTCCTGCGGTCGCCGCGCTGCCTCGTGTACCCGGTCGGGGTCGAGGCCGAAGTCGTAGAAGGCCTGCCGCAGAGTGACCCCCGCGTCGTCCCGGTAGTTCCAGAACTCCTCGCGCCACGTGCCCGCGACGGCCCGGCTGCCGAGCAGCGCGCTGCCGAAGCGGGTGCCCTCCTCGTCGCTGAAGGCCACGATCTCCAGGGCGAACGGCAGCCTGGGCAGCTCATCGCGCAACCGCGCGACCACGGCCAACGCCATGACGACCCCGAGCGGGCCGTCGTAACGCCCGGCGTTGGGAACGGTGTCGATGTGCGAGCCCATCATCAGCGCAGGCAGTCCCGGCTCGACACCCTCGAGCCGACCGCACTGGTTGCCGGCAGCGTCGACCCAGGTCGTCATCCCTAGCTCGCTCATCCACCCGGCCACGAGCGCATTGGCCGCGGCGTGCTCGGGAGTGAGGTGGAAGCGGTCGATGCGGTTCGGCTGTGCCGACAGGGCGGCGAGCTGGTCGCACCGACGCAGAATGAGCTCCGCCTGCTGCTCATAGTCAGCCCGCTGGGATCGGCCGACCGGACTGGACGAAGCTGTCTGGTCGGAGCATTCGTTCTCGACCCTCACCCGTACACCTCCTTGGCGGCGCCCACACCGGCTCCGCCCGCAACGGGGTGGCCCTGGGCGCGTAGCACCGCTTCGAGGGCGGCCAAGGTGGTGAGGACGGCGTCGCGGCGCGCGTTGTACCCCATGGTTCCGACCCGCCACACCTTGCCGCGCAATGGGCCGAACGACGTGCCGATCTCGATTCCGAAGTCATCGAGCATGCCGCCGCGCACTCCGTCGTCACTGACCCCGGCTGGAATCTGCACTGCCACAACGTTGTTCATCCGGTAGCGCTGGTCGCCGTAAAGCTGCAAGCCCAGTGCGGCGAGCCCAGCGCCCAGGGCGGCGCCGTTGAGCCGATGCCGCTGCACCGCCGCCTCGAGGCCCTCGTTCACCAGCAGCCGGGCACATTCGCGGGTGCCGTACAGCATCGTGGTGGCCTCGGTGTGGTGGTTGAGCCGACGCGGCCCCCAGTAGTCGAGGATCATCGCCAGGTCGAAATAGTTCGAGGCGATCCGCCGGCCCCGATTGGCGTCCGCATCGGTCTTGATGCCGGCCTCGACGTGCCGACGCGAGGTGATCACCTCGACCGCGGCCGGCGACAGGGTGATGGGAGCCGCGCCGGGCGGGCCGCCAAGGCACTTCTGCAGTCCGGCCGTAGCGGCATCGACCCCCCACGCATCGGCGGCGAACTCGTTGCCCGCGAGCGAGGCGGTGACATCGCTGTAGAGCAGCACCCCGTGCTCGCGGCACAGTGCTCCCAGTTCGGCAAGTGGCTGGCACATCGTGGTGGAGGTGTCGCCCTGCACCATGGCCAGCACTTTGGGCCGCACCCGCTGCAACGCAGCCGCGATCTGCTCGGGCTCGAAGACTGTGCCCCACTCGGTCTCGATCGTGTGGACGTCTGCTCCGCAGCGTTCGGCGATCTCCGCGAGCAGGTGCCCGAACCGGCCGAACACCGGCACGAGCACCCGGTCCCCGGGCTCGAGCAGCGAGACCAAGGCAGCCTCGATGCCAGCCCGCGAGGTGCCGTCGATCACCAGGGTGGCCTCGTTGTCGGTGCGGAAGACCTCACGCAGCAACTGCGAGGTCTCGGCCATGCACTCGGTCATGAAGGGGTCGAACTGGCCCACCAAAGCGGCCGACATCGCTCGTAGCACCCGCGGGTCGGCGTCTACCGGCCCCGGACCCATGAGTAGCCGCGGCGGAGGGTTAACAGGCTCTGAACGCATCTCGTCTCTCCGGTCTCTGATCGGACTCTAGGAACCTCAGGTTTCGTGCAGGTTTCGTCAGCCCGAGCGACGCCGGCCGACCTCGACCGAGATCGCCACCAGCACCGTGACGCCCCCGCTGGCCAGCAGGCCCCACTGCAACCCCGATCGCAGGAGCAGCGCGCCCAGCGCCGCACCGCACAGAATGGCGAGCACGGCCGTGCCGCGCCGGCCCAGCTGGGCGCCGGTGCCATTGCCGAGGATGGAGTCTGCGGCCAGGCCGGTAATGGTGGAGGTGACCACCACCGTCGTCACATCTTTGACCCCGACGTGCCGGGCCGCTCCCGCCTGGGTGCCCATCATGAGTCCCAACACCCCGGTGACGGCGAGCGCTGCTGTGTGCGACGGGTCCGGATCGAGCGCCACGAACAGGGCCAGCCCGAGTTGGCCCAGGCCGACCACCGCGATCAGCCAGGTGGTGGCGTCGACCCAGTCGGCCGGAGCACTGCGCAGCACCCGTCCACCGAGTGCAGCGCCCAGCAGGAAGGCTCCGAGTGCGATGGTGGGACCCACGATCGGGAGCCCGTCAGCGCCGGCCAGGGCCATTCCTAGGATCACGACGTTGCCTGTCATGTTGCCGGTGAAGACTCGATCGAGCCCGAGATAGCCGACGGCGTCGACGATGCCGGTGGAGAAGGTCAGCGCCAGCAGCGGCACCAGGTGGCGTTGCCGGGCCGCAAACCTCTCCGTCAGGCCCGGCCCTGAGGTGGTGGCCTGTGCAGCTGACGGGTTGTCGGCGGGTGGAATGGCAGTACTCACGTTCTTCTCCACGGGGGGCTTGAGGCAAGGCGAGCGGGTGGGGTGCACTGTGCCTGTAGGCATTCGTGCTGGCGGGCTTCGCGCTTGGCATCCTGCGCACTGGCACCGTCGCCATCTCCGCTGCTGCCCAGTCTTGCACACTTGGTTGGACCAACAGACCAATCCATGGTTGGCTAGCGGTATGAAGGCACCATCCGAGCCGCTCGCTCGCACCCGCACCTCGCTCGGACGCGCCCCGGCGATCAGCAGCGGGGTCGGCGCCTACTTGGAAACCTTGATCCGCACCCAGCTCGCCCCCGGCGACCGGCTGCCCCCCGAGCGTGAGCTGGCCGACACCCTTGACGTCTCCCGGACGACGGTGCGAGAAGCGTTGCAACACCTCCAGAGTCGCCGGCTCATCGAGCGGCGGCCCGGGCGCGGCACCACCGTTGCGCACCCACCGCAGCGCGCGGCGGAGCTCGAAGTGGAACTCGGTGGAACAGGCCCCGACGACGTCGACGTCGCCGAGTTGCGGCTGGTGATCGAGCCACACATCGCGGCGCTGGCGGCCGAGCGGGCCAGCGATGCGGAGATTCTGCTGCTGGACGACCTGCTCACCGCATCGCACTCGGGCCTCACGCCGAGCGAGTCGCTCGTCCTCGACATGCGCTTTCACGAACAGCTGGCGCTGGCCAGCCACAACCCGCTGCTGGCCTCGCTGTGCGGCCTGACCAACACCTGGGTGCGCGACGTACGCGCCCGCTCCCATCGCAGCCGCGCCGGCCGCCGGATGTCGGTGGAAGGACACCGGGCCATCCTCATGGCGGTCGTCGACCATGACGGCGAGGCGGCCACCGCTGCGATGGTGGACCATCTGCATGAGGTGGCCCGGTTCGTGGCCGCAGCCCGCACCGAAGGACGGTCATGACACTTCCCCTCGACGGCCCGCTCCTGGCCCGCGACACCGGCCCGATCATCGGCGAGGAGTATCTGCCGGCCGACCCGGATCAACTCTTCTGGGGCCGGCTGCCGTGCGCCGCTGATCGCCCGGTGCTCAGTGTGGCCAGCGGCACCGCGGTCACGATCGATACCCTCAGCCACGAGGGGGTTCTCGCGGACCAGGGCCGAGACCCGTTGGGATTCTTCGGTGCTCACGGTGTCGCGCCCGATCTGGTGCTCCCGGAGGCGATCCGGATCGCGGGCTCGGCCAGGCCCCATGACCCGACGCTGGGCGGTCCCCACCTGGTGACCGGTCCCATCGAGGTGCAAGGAGCACAGGTGGGCGACCTGTTGGCCATGACTGTGCTCGACACCAGCCGTCGGGTGCCCTACGGGGTGATCTCCAATCGGCACGGACGCGGGGCGCTGCCCGGCGAACTGCCCGCCTCCGAGGGCACGGTCAGTGTCTTCGCAGGCGTGCGGGAGGACTCCGCCGGGGCACGCGGGGTGCTGCCGCTCGACGAGAGCGGCCGGGCCACCGTCGAGTTTCCGCTCCTGCCGTTCCTCGGCATCATGGGAGTGGCGGTGGCGGGCGAACAACGGCCCCATTCGGTGCCGCCCGGGCCGCATGGCGGCAACATCGACATCAATCTCCTCACCGTTGGAAGCACTCTCTACCTTCCCGTGCAGGTGCCGGGAGCCCTTGCGTACGTGGGAGATCCGCACTTCGCCCAGGGCGACGGCGAAGTCGCGCTCACCGCCATGGAAGCCTCACTACGGGCCACCGTCAGGCTGGACGTGGTGCCCCGGGCCGATGCCCTGGCGAGGTTCGGCGATGTCGTCGAGCCGTTGGCCGAGACAGCCGAGTACCTCGTCCCCACCGGCATGGACCCCGACCTCGACGTGGCGGTGCAGAACTGCGTGCGCAACGCCCTGGCATTGCTGCAGGCCCGGTACGGCATGTCACGGCACCTGGCCTACGCCTACCTCAGTGCCGCGACAGACTTCGACATCTCGCAGGTGGTCGATCTGGTCAAGGGTGCGCATGCGCGAATCCGGAAGGCCGACTTCTGCCGATGAACGAACCGATGCCAGCTCCTGGCGAATCGCAGGCCATCACACCCACCTCCGACGTGCCGGCGAATCCGGCTCTGCTGCAAGCGTTCTGGGAGTATGAGCGGGCGCTGATGGCCGACGACCTCGCGGCCATGGATCTGCTCTTCGCTCCCGGCGAGCACACCCTGCGCGGCGATGCCGGCGGGCTACTGCGCGGTCACGATCAGATCCGGGCGTTCCGACAGGCGCGCGGGGGCGCCCCGAACCGCACGATCGTGTCCGTCGACGTCCGTCCGCTGAACGACGACAACGCGCTGGTCGTCGCGGTGACCGCACCGGCGAAGGGCGGCCGCGGCCTGCAGACCCAGCTGTGGAGTCGGCTCGACCAGCGCTGGGTGGTGCGCGCGGCCCACGTCGCCGTCGCGCCGCAGACGTACGACGCCAGCGTGTGGCGGGCGGTAGGCGACCCGTTGGTCAGCGGAGCCGGCGACGGTCCGCTGCGCGGGGTCTCGCTCGCCGTCAAAGACCTGTTCGCCGTGGCGGGCTTCCCGATCGGGGCCGGCGTGCCGGCGTATCGGGCACAGGCCCGCGTGGAGCCGCGCCATGCCGCAGCCGTCCAACGCCTGCTCGATGCGGGCGCGGTCGTGCGCGGAATCGCGGCCACCGATCAACTCGCGTACAGCCTGGCCGGTGACAACGCGCACTACGGCACCCCGGTCAATCCCGTCGTTCCCGGAGCGCTGCCCGGCGGCTCCTCCAGCGGAAGTGCGGTGGCTGTCAACCTCGGGGCCGCCGATCTCGGACTGGCCACCGACACCGCCGGCTCGGTGCGGGTACCGGCGTCGTATCAGGGTCTGTGGGGGCTGCGAACCTCGCACGGCGGCGTCGACGTGACCGGACTGCTGCCCTTGGCGCCCGACTTCGACACGGTCGGGCTGTTGGCCCGCGATCCGGACTTTCTGGCGCAGGCGGCGGGCGTGCTCGTCAGCGCCCCCGCGACCTCGCCGGGCGATCGGCTCATCGTCCCCACGCGGCTGCCGACGGTCACTGCACAGGTGGGTGAGCTCTTCGCGAGCGTGCCCTCCCGGCTCGGCTCCAGCCCCGAATGGCAGCTCACGACGAGCGACCTGGGCGACGTGGCCGAGGCCGCCGAGGCGTTCCGGGTGCATCAGGCTTATCAGGCATGGCAGCAGCACGGCGCGTTCCTCACCAGCCATCCCGGCGCCCTGCGTGGGGCCGCCGCGGATCGCTTCCGGGTGGCCGAGGCCATCACAGCCCGCGAGGATGAGGCGGCTCGCCTGGTGCTGGCCCGCTGGCGTGTTCAGCTCGATGACCAGCTGGGAAGCTCTGTGCTGGTGCTTCCGTCGGCCGCCTCCGCGGCACCCCGGGTCTGGGCAAGCGGCGGCGAAGTCGACGCCTCCCGGGCCGCCACCCTGCAGTTGACCTGCCTCGCGGGCATCACCGGACGCCCGGCCGTGTCGGTGCCGGCCTGGCAGACGCCGGAGGGTCCGGTGGGGTTGTGCTTGGTCGGGCCGGTGGGAAGCGACGTCGCCCTGGTCGGGCTGGCCCAGCGGGTGGCCGCCCAGCTCGGCTGAACCTGCTGCCGAGGCGAGCCGACTGTGCGTCGAGCCGACTGTGAACCCCAGCCGGAGCAGTCGCCGAGAATCAGGGTGAGACGCCCACGCATGGAACCAACGCTGGTGGAGCCGACGCTGGCAACTCTGCCGAGTCAAAGTGCTAGCCCAATCGCACCAGGCTCAGCGGGACGGTCCGGCCGGGGGCGTCTTGGGGTTTGCTCCAAGCCGGCGCGAGGGCGGCACGTCCATCGCCGCGCAGACGGCCTCCCAGACATCGGCGGGCGGCACGCCAGCCGCGAGCGCCTCATCGGCCGTGCGGCCGCCGAGCGCCCCCAGCACCTGATCGTGGGCCACGGAGGCGGCGTAGCCGGCCCCGAACTCGTCGTCCATGAGCCGACGCAGGTGAGACAGACGCACCCGAACAGGATGCCACGAGGCCCAGCACCGCCGGACTAGCTGATCCATTGCCCGAGGTCGGTGTCTGTTTGGCGCTGATCGGGGTGCCAGACCGCACTGGGGTCGTCGGGCTGTGACGTTGTTCGCTGAGCCGTCACCAAGGTTGCCACGGATCGGCGAAGAACGTGACAGCTGGACGCGCGATCGCGCCAGGTGCCGGTGGTGGGGGGCTCTGTCGGCGGGAGCGCAGTTGGGCCGGGCGCCGGGTGGTCGGTCGCTGCTCCCGGTGTTTGGATGTCCGGAATCCGGCTCGCTTCGATGCCGCGGCCTCGGGTTTTGTGCTCAGCCGAGCCGCACCGGTCGGCACTGGCGCCGGATTCCGGACACCGCCGGGGTCTGACCCCGAGCAAAGCCGGGCGTCGACACCACGCCGGTAGGCGGCTGTCGGTGCCTCGGTACACAATCACAGACATGCCGTCCATCCGCGCCCCGCAATCCGGTGCAGCCAGGGGTCCGGGTGAGCCGTCCGCGTCGGAAGCAGGCACGCCGGCGATCCACCTGAGCATCGAGGTCGATGCCGCGGGGGCGTTGGCCGGGTTCTCCGAGCAGACCCGGGCCTGGTTCAGCCAGGCCTTCGAGGCGCCCACGCCCGCTCAGGCGGGTGCCTGGCAGAGCATCGCGGCCGGCGCTCACACCCTGGTGGTTGCGCCCACCGGGTCAGGCAAGACGTTGGCGGCGTTCCTCACCGCCATCGACCAGATCATCACCTCTCCCGTTCCCACCCAGCCGGGCACGCGCTGCCGCATCGTCTACGTGTCGCCGCTCAAGGCACTGGCCAGCGATGTGGAGCGCAACCTGCGCAGCCCCATCGCGGGCATCGCCCAGGCAGCCGCCAGGGCAGGTGTCGAGGTGCATCTGCCGGTGGTGGCCAGCCGCTCGGGCGACACCAGCGCAGCGGGCCGGCGTGACTTCATGCGCGGGCAGGCCGACCTGCTGATCACCACTCCGGAATCGCTGTACCTGTTGCTGACCTCGCAGGCGCGCGAGCAGCTGCGCGGAGTCACCACGGTCATCATCGATGAGGTGCACGCGGTGGCCGGCACGAAACGCGGCGCGCACCTTGCGGTTTCGCTGGAGCGACTCGATGCCTTGCTACCCGCTCCCGCGCAGCGGGTCGGGCTGTCGGCCACGGTGCGGCCCGTCGAGGAGGTGGCCAGGTTCCTCACCGGCGGCGCGCCCTTGTCGCAGGCGCCACTGGGCGAGCCGGTCGGCGCGGGCCCGCGGCCTGTGCGCGTGGTGGCCCCGCCGTCGAGCAAGACCTTCGACCTGCGGGTCGAGGTACCCGTGCCTGACCTCGCTGAGCTCTCCGCCGGCACCAATCCCGACGGCAGCCCTGCGGGGCCCACCTCGATCTGGCCGTTCGTCGATCGACGGGTCGTAGATCTCGTGGCACCGGTCGAGGGCGGCAAGCCCGGGTCGAGCATCGTGTTCACGAACTCGCGCCGAGTTGCCGAACGGCTCACCGCCAGGCTCAACGAAGAATGGGCCCAGCGATCGCAAGGGTTCGACGATGATTCCGCGGGTCTCGACGAGATCGGGCCTGCCGCACAGCTCGACGAGCAGCAAACCGACGACTGGTTCGCCCATCAACCCCCGGCCGGGCAGGCTCCGGCGCAGGTCATGGGCCAGGCGGGCATCAGCCTGGGAGCGCCCGCCCTGCTGGCACGAGCGCATCACGGGTCAGTGTCGAAAGAGCAGCGTCAGCTCATCGAAGACGACCTGAAGTCCGGTCGGCTACCGGCGGTGGTGGCCACGAGCTCCCTCGAACTCGGCATCGACATGGGAACCGTCGACCTCGTGGTCCAGGTCGAGTCCCCGCCCAGCGTCGCCAGCGGGCTGCAGCGGGTGGGCCGGGCCGGACACCAGGTGGGAGCGGTGAGCCGCGGAGTGCTCTTTCCCACCTACCGCGCCAACCTCGTCGCGAGTGCCGTGGTGGCCGAACGCATGCGGAACGGCCAGATCGAGGCGCTGGCGGTGCCAGCCAATCCGCTCGACGTGCTGGCGCAGCAGATCGTGGCCATGGTGGCGATGGACGATTGGCCGGTGGCCGACCTGCTGCGGCTGCTGCAGCGCAGCGCGCCCTTCTCGGCGCTGACCGCGCCGGTACTCGAGTCCGTGCTCGACATGCTGGCCGGCCGCTACCCGAGTGAGGAGTTCGCCGAGCTACGGCCGCGACTGGTGTGGGATCGCATCACCGGCGTGTTGAGCGCCCGCTCCGGTGCGCAGCGTCTTGCCGTCACCAGTGGGGGCACCATCGCCGATCGGGGCCTGTTCGGCGTCTTCCTCGCCGGGGGCGAGGGCAGCGAAGCCACCCGAGGCGCCCGCCGCGGAGGGCGCCGGGTGGGCGAGCTCGACGAGGAGATGGTGTACGAGTCGCGCGTGGGAGACGTGTTCACCCTGGGCGCCTCGTCATGGCAGATCACCGACATCACCTACGACCAGGTGCTAGTGGTCCCTGCACCTGGTCGGGCAGGCAGGCTGCCGTTCTGGCACGGCGAGCAGCAGGGCCGGCCCTACGAACTCGGTTCGGCGATAGGCGGTTTCGTTCGTGAGTTGGCAGCCCTCGATGAGGCGGGAGCCAGAGCACGGCTGGCGAAAGCTGGCCTCGACGACTGGGCCACCGACAATCTGCTCGGCTATCTGCGCGAACAGGCTGAGGCCACCACGCATCTACCCGACGACCGCACGATCGTCGTCGAACGGTTCCGCGACGAACTCGGTGACTGGCGTGTGGTGGTGCATTCTCCCTTCGGTCGCGACGTGCACGCTCCCTGGGCGATGGCCATCGCCGGAGCGATGCGGGCCGAGCAGGGCGTCGACGTTCAGGCCATGCCGGCCGACGACGGCATCGTGCTGCGGCTGCCCTACACCGACCTGCTGATGGGCGACGACACTCTGCCGATGGGCGACGCCGCTCGGCTGATGGGCGGTGACGCTCAGTCGATGGTCAACGACGTCGGCGCGGCTCCCAACGTGGTGGCGGCACTGATGCTTTCGCCGGACGAGGTGGTGCAGCGGGTCACCGACGAGCTTGGCGGTTCGGCACTGTTCGCCTCTCGGTTCAGGGAGTGTGCGGCGCGGGCACTCTTGCTGCCTCGTCGACGCCCCGACCGACGCTCACCGCTGTGGCAGCAGCGGCAGCGCTCGGCCCAACTGCTCGAGGTGGCGTCGCGCTATCCCACCTTCCCGATCATCCTTGAGACGGTGCGCGAGTGTCTGGCCGATGTGTTCGACGTGCCTGCGCTGCGCCGGCTGCTGACTGATCTGGCGTCCGGTGCTGTGCGGGTGGTGGAGGTGGAGACCCAGCAACCCTCCCCCTTCGCCCGGTCACTGCTGTTCGGCTATGTGGCGCAGTTCCTCTACGAAGGCGACACCCCCTTGGCCGAACGCCGGGCAGCCGCCCTATCGCTCGACCCCGAGCTGCTGGCCGAACTGTTGGGCTCCGCCGACGGCGCGGGCCTGGCCGATCTGCTCGACCCCGACAGTGTGCGAACGACCCACGAGCAGTTGCAGTGCCTCACCCGCACGCGCCAGGCCCGCAATCTCGACGGGGTGGCCGACCTCGTGCGTGTGCTGGGGCCGTTGACCCCGAGTGAGATCGCGGCCCGCTGCCAGCACCACGACGTCCTGGCGACGTGGCTGGACGAACTGGTCGCTGCGCGTCGACTGATCCGCGTACGCATCGGCGGGGCCGATCTGATGGCCGCGGCCGAAGACGCGGGCAGGCTGCGCGACGCCCTCGGTACTCCGCTGCCGGTAGGCCTTCCGGTGGCCTTCACCGAGCTCGTCGACGATCCCCTGACCGAGCTGCTGGCTCGACACGCCCGCACCCGGGCCGGGTTCACTGCCGAACAGGTCGCTGCCCGTTGGGGTCTCGGCGTTGCCGTGGTGCGGCAGGGCGCACAGCGGTTGGTGCAGCAGGGGCGCCTGGTCTCCGGCGACCTGCTCCCCGGCGCCTGCTACGACCTGCTCGGGTGGCCGACTGGAGCGCTGGTGCCCGTGCAGTACTGCCACACCGAGGTCATGCGCACCCTGCGGCGCCGTTCGCTGGCGGCGCTGCGGGCAGAGGTCGAGCCGGTGCCACCGCGCGAGTTGGCACGCTTCGTCCCCGCCTGGCAGCACATCGAGCGTCCCCTGCGGGGGGTGGACGGCGTCCTGCGGATCGTCGAGCAGCTTGCCGGGCTGGCCCTGCCGGCGAGCGCGTGGGAGTCGATGATTCTGCCTGCGCGGGTGAGCAACTACTCCCCCGGCATGCTCGACGAGCTCACGGCCGCAGGCGAGATCGTGTGGGCCGGCCATGGCGCGCTAGGCGGCGACGACGGCTGGATCAGCCTGCATCCGGTCGACCTGGCGCCCTACACGATGCCGCTGCCCGACCCGGGTTTGTCGCCGCTCACCCCCGTGCAGGAGGCCATCGAGCACCTGTTGCAGGGAGGTGGCGGATACTTCATCCGGCAGCTCGTCGAGGCGATTCAGCCACTGGCCCGGCCGGTTCCGGCGCTCACCCCCGGCGCCGGCCAGCAGCACGCCGCCCGAGATCCGTTGCCGGCCGGCCCTGCTCAGATCGGTGAAGCGCTCTGGGATCTGGTGTGGCGCGGTCGAGTCAGCGGCGACACTCTTGCTCCCGTTCGTGCGCTCAGCTCACGTCGGGGCGCTCCGACGAGCCGACGTGCGCCGGTTCGCGCACGGTACGGCCGACGCCCGTCGATGACGCGCCTGCGACCCGGGCCCGGAGCCCGAACGTCGCCGGACGGCCTGGCCTTGTTGGATCCCTCAGGGCGGTACAGCGGCCGCTGGTCGGCCCTGCCGGCGCCTGACCCGGACGCCACGGTCAGAGCCGCGGTGCTTGCGGAGACCTTGCTCGACCGCTACGGCGTGGTCACCCGCGGCAGCGTGCTGGCCGAAGACCATCCCGGTGGCTTCGCGGTCGCCTACCGAGTGCTCGCCAAGCTCGAGGAGTCGGGACGGGTGCGCCGCGGCTACTTCGTCGAAGGGCTCGGCGCCAGCCAGTTCGCCACCGCGGCGGCCGTCGACCGGCTCCGTGCCGCAGCGCCATCCTCTGAGCCGATGCACAGTGCAAGGTCCGAATCGCGTCCCGTGGTGCTGGCGGCGACGGATCCTGCCAACGTCTACGGCGCTGCCGTGGCCTGGCCCGATAGCCGGGGCGACGGCCATCGGCCCGCGCGCCGAGCAGGTGCGCTCGTGGTGTTGGCCGACGGGAACCTGCTGACCTATCTGGAACGAGGTGCCCGCACGTTGCTCACCTTCACCGACGACCCAGAGCAGTTGGCCTCCGCCGCAACGGCATTGGCGCGCGTGGTGAGCAATGGGCAGCTGGGAGCGCTCACCGTGCAGACTGTTGACGGCGCCCCTGTGCTGGGATCTGGGCATTCGCTGGAAGGTGCCCTGCAGTCGGCTGGATTCCACCCCACCCCGAAGGGGTTGAGGCTACGCCGTTGAAGGTCCATGAGGGCACGCCAGGAACGCTGCAGTGTCGGTTTCTGGCGAGATGGCTGACAAGGCGGAGGTCCGCCCGCGTAGCGGAGCTACGCGGGATGGCCGACAACGCCGCCAGGCGCCCGATCCAGGAAGCGACACCTAGCCGCAATGCCGTTCGGTTAGTCGTCTGGTGTGGGTGTCAAGGTCTGTCCAGCTAGCCCAGCGCCAGACGGGGCCAGCCCGCCGACGGGGCCTGGCAGGTCAGCGACAGATGGCCAGCTCAGCGACGCGTGGGCAGCTCAGGGGTGGAGGGCGGAACCCGGCGACAGGCGGGCCGAGCCGGACGGAGCCGGGCGGTTGGCGCGTCGAAGCCGGGCGGTTGGCGCGTCGGAGCCGGGCGGTTGGCGGGTCGAAGCCGGGCGGTTGGCGGGTCGGAGCCGGGCGAGGGGAAGCCGCAGCCTGCCCGAGTCTTCCGCAAAAGGCGGTTTCGACAGTCGCGGGCCAGGGGCTTTCCTGCGCTAGGGCGATGCCCCGCACAGCGGGGCACCGCCCTAGCGCCAGAAACCGGCCCCGTTCACAGCCTCCAGAAACCGGACTCGACCCTCACGATCCGGGGGGGCGCTGGGTGGTGCCATCCGCGGTGACGTTGCCGCAGTTGGCACCACGTCGATCGCCGGAACCGGGGTCAGGGTCGTTCGGTGCTGCCGTCCGCGGTATATCCGCCGCAGTTGACACCACGTTGAGCACCAGAACTCGGGTTGGAGTCGTTGAGTGCTGCCGTCCGCGGTATATCCACCCCAGTTGACACCACGTTGAGCACCAGAACTCGGATTGGAGTCGTTCAGTGCTGCCGTCCGCGGTATATCCGCCGCGGTGGGCACCGTCTTACATGGAAGATCGCAGCAGAAGTCCGGAAAGACTGTGATTCAAGGGTTGCGCGTTCCTCGCCAGACGCAGCCCCGAAGCCGGGATGACACCCACCCCCGAACCTTTACCGAACGGCATCGCACCTAGAGCAGGCCGAGCGCGACGAGGTCCTCGGCAAGCGAGGCGGTCATGAGCACACAGCTGCTGCCGTCGTCATCGATCGTGGAGACCTGTTCGGCAGACTGGCCGTCGACCCAGTAGTACAGGTGCGGACTCACCGGGGCCGGTTGGCTGGCGTTCTCAGCCCGCACCAGGTCGACGAGCATCCTCAGCACCGCCACCACGCCTTCGCCGCGCAGCACATGCACCATCAGGGTGTGCCGGTTGGGGACGGCGAACAGCACTCCGTGCGTTGGCCTTTCGACCCCTATCTCGGCGAGCAGCTCAGCCAGGACGAGCACTCGCGAGGCACCGAACGAGTCGTCGTACTGCAGGATGTGCACGGTGGCATCCGGGCGGTCTCCGTCAGCCGACACGTCGCTGATGGTGGGCGGTGGCAGCCGGCGCATGTTCGCCAGGGCGACCGATCGCACAGCGGCCCAGCTTCCGAAGGCGTCGATGGCGTCGTCGGCCAACAGCTCGGTGACGTGTGACGGGTAGCGCAGCACCAGCACGAGCCGGATGCCGGGAAGGACCTCCGGCGCGTACGCGGGCGCCGGGTGGGGCAGGTCTTGCACGGCCCGCAACTTGGGCAACAACAGCGGAGCCGCCTCTTCGAGGCTGGTCGGGGGCGGCACCTTGTCGGCAGCCACCATGCCCGCCATCTGCCGGGTGAGCATGCCCGGCCAGGTCGCCTTGGGGCTACCGGCCGCCAGCCGGCCTAGTTCGATGAGGCTGTACCGGCCTCGCTCCGTGACCAGGCAGCCCTGACCGTCGTAGTTGCAGAGGATTCCGGCATGGTGGAAGACGTCACGCGCCAGTTGCACGAAGTGCTCCGCATCCGGCACGGACAAACTCGTGAGCACCGGGTCACGATTGGGCCGCGGCACACCCGCACCCCGCTTGTCGGGAGGGTCATGACCGCGGGGCCAGCGCATCTTGCCCCCTCATGCTGTCGACGGTTCAGCTCATCCGGTCGAGGCGTTCAGGCGGCGCCGACAAGATCGGCTGCGACCTGGTCACTCAACTCAACGGGGATGGTGTCGGGCACCGTCAACCCTTCCGCGATGGCCACTCGATCGCTCACCTCGCGCAGGACCGCCGACAGGGGTACCTCCAGCGCCCCACAGATCGAACTCAGCAACTCAGAGGACGCCTCTTTCTGTCCCCGCTCTACTTCCGAGAGGTAGCCGAGAGAGACCCGGGCCTCCTTCGAGACCTCACGAAGCGTGCGGCCCTGGCGGTGTCGGTTACCGCGCAGCACATCCCCGATCTCACGCCGAAGAACCACCATCGCCAAGCCTCCCTCCGTCACTGCGTTGCCCTACTAACCTCAACCGTACCCTTACCTCGCCAGCGACATCACCTATAGTCCCCGACCGGACACACAGAACGCCCGTTCGGCTGACAGCGTGGCACCCCGGCCCAACCCAAAACCAGCTCAACTCAGCAAAGTCTGTCAGGTGAGAGACCGGTCACGGGACGACATCGTCCGGCGAAGCCGGCCTCCACCCGTGCTGCCGGTCGCTACGACTTCAACTCCCCGGTCGGTACCCGTGTTCCCAGGCCCATGGGGCCGGCCCCGGAATCCAACATGCAGGCTCCGATGTCCGAGCCGGCAATCCTACACGCCCACGTGTGCCGATACCGCAGCTCACGATCGCTTCGCTATGGCCTCGGTTCGCAGCCGGATGGCCTTCAGCACATAGTCGACGGCGGTCGCGACGGTCACGATGAACGCAGCTGCCATGACGAGGGCAGCCAACCACGTGCCCAGTGACCCGACGTAGGCCTCCAGCGGAGCCAGATAGATGGCTACCGAGGTGGCCTGCAGCACGGTCTTGAGCTTGCCACCCCGCGAGGCGGGCATCACCCCGTAGCGGATCACCACGAAGCGCAGCAGCGTGACGAACAGTTCACGGGCGATGATCACGATGGTGACCCACCACCACAACATGCCCAGCATCGACAGGATCACGAGCGCGGTGCCGATCAGCGCCTTGTCGGCGATGGGATCGGCCACCTTGCCGAAGTCGGTCACCAAGTTGCGGCGTCGGGCGAGTTCACCGTCCATCCGATCGGTGGCGATGGCCAACCCGAAGACAGCCAGGGCAGCCCAACGCCACGCGGGCGATTCCCCGTGGTCGTGCCACAACAGCCAGGCGAAGAGCGGGACGACCGCGATACGTCCCAGCGTCAAGGCATTCGGCAGGTTGACGTTGCTGGGCCGGACGGGTGCTGGCGTGGTCATGCCCGCACCTCGCGTACCTCGGCCACCAGGTCGACGCCCTCGTTCGCCACAACATCGGCGCCGACCAGCTCACCCACTCGCAGGTCAGCATCCCCAGCGGCGCTTGTGCCCGCGCTGTGAGTGCCGCTGGACTTCAGGCGAAGCTGCGTACCGGACTCGGGCGAGACGAGCAGCGTGACGCCATCGACGTCGGGGCCCTGATGCGCTGCTCGGCCCCACACCCGTCCATCGTCGTCGATGCCCTCGACGATCACGTCCAGTCGCTCTCCCAGCCGGTCTTCGGCCCGCTGCGACGTCAACTGCTCCACGAGGTCGACCGTGTCCGCGAGCCGGGCGGCGATGGTGTCGTCGTCGAGATGCCCATCGAGACCGGCGGCCTCGGTGCCGTCTTCGTCGGAATATCCGAACACGCCCACGACATCCAGCATGGCCTCACTGAGGAATCCCTGCAGGTCGGCCAGATCTGACTCGGTCTCGCCGGGGAAGCCCACGATGACGTTCGACCGGATGCCGGCGGCAGGAGCGGCCGCGCGCACGCGCGCCACGAGGTCGAGGAACGCTGCGGTGTCGCCGAAGCGACGCATCCGCCGTAACACCGTGGGGGCGCTGTGCTGAAACGACAGATCGAAGTAGGCGGCGACCTTGTCGGTGCTGGCGATCGCCTCGATGAGTCCCGGCCGTACCTCGGCCGGCTGCAGGTAGGAGACCCGGATCCGTTCGATGCCATTGACTTCTGCCAACCGCGGCAGCAACGCTTCGAGTGCGCGCAGGTCGGCCAGGTCCTTGCCGTACGAGGTGGTGTTCTCGCTGACCAGGAACACCTCGCGAATGCCCTGCTCGGCGAGCCAGCGGGTCTCGGCCACGACCTCGTCGGGATGACGTGAGATAAAGGCTCCCCGAAACGACGGGATGGCGCAGAACGAACAGCGCCGGTCACATCCCGAGGCCAGCTTCACCGGCGCCCAGGGACGCCCATCGAGCAGTCGCCGCACAACCGGCGGACCGGACGCCGGGACCTGGCCTGCCAGGTCGGGAGCCGAGCCCTCGGCCGGCGCCAGGGCGGCCCGGCGGGCGACGGGTGAGACGGGCAGCAGCGTGCGGCGGTCGCGCGGTACATGAGCGGCCGGTCTGTGGCCGGCGAGAATGCCGTCGAGATGGGCCGCCAGGTCGGGATAGGAGTCGAAGCCGAGCACGGCGTCCGCCTCGGGCAGGGACGCCTCCAGTTCTTTGCCATACCGCTCCGCCAGACACCCGACAGCCACCACCGCACGGGTGCGACCCGAGTCTTTGAGGTCTGCCGCCTCGAGCAGCGCATCCACCGAGTCCTTCTTGGCCTGCTCCACGAAACCGCAGGTGTTCACGACCGCGACGTCGGCTTCCACCGCGTCGTCCACCAGTTCCCAGCCCGCAGCCGACAACCTGCCCGCCAGCTCTGAGGAGTCGACCTCATTGCGGGCACAGCCCAAAGTGACCAGGGCTACCCGGCGCGACGAAGCGGAGGAGACAGACACGACCTTCAGCCTAGCCCCCGCTGGCTCCGCTCACGTTTGCCCGGCCGCGGTCTGCACGCTCGGACACGGCCAATCTGCCGGGGATCAGAAGAAGGGGTGCAACGGCGCGAGCACTCGCTCGCTGAACCTCGTCAACGGCCCCCGACGCTGCCACTGCTCGAAGGTGAGTTCGTCGCAGTTCTCGAGATCGTTGAGAAAGACCCGCTCGAGATGACCCGCCTGTGCCTCGTCGTAGATGCCGAGGTTCACCTCGAAGTTTCCGCGCAGCGACAGCCGGTCGATGTTGGCCGTGCCGATCGAACACCATTGGCCGTCGACGGTGATGGTCTTGGCATGCACCATGGCGTCGCGGTACTGAAAGAGCCGCACCCCCTTGGCAAGCAGCTCGGTGTAGTAGCCGCGTGAGAGCCAGTCGGCCAGAACGTGATTCGAAGCGCGCGGCATCAGCACTCGAACATCGAGGCCGCGGGTGGCGGCTGTGGATAAGGCGCTGAGCAGGTCACTGTCGGGAATGAAATAGCCCTGGGTGATCCAGATCCGTTTGCTGGCCCGATTGATGGCATCGAGATACATCCCCCGCACCGGGAACAGCATGTGCGAGGGGGCGTTGACGTGGGCTTCGACCCGTGGATCCCACTGTGGCGTGCCAAAGTCCTCGAGGATCGGGTGATGGGCTTTGCGGTAGTGATTCCAGAAGTCGACGAACGCGTTGGACAGTTCCCACACCGCCGGGCCGACGACGCGCAGATGGGTGTCTCGCCATTGAGTGGCGTACAACGACCCGAGGTTATAGCCGCCCACGAACCCGATCGCGCGGTCGACCACGAGGATCTTGCGGTGGTCTCGGCCGGAGTCGCGCAGGTTCAACCTGAGCAAGCCGAGCCGGAGCACGGGAAAGGCGAGCACGTGGATGTTGTCGGGAAACCGCTTGAACTCACGCGGGACGACGAGATTGGCAAAGCCGTCGTAGACGAGGAACACCCGTACGCCACGATCGGCGGCGGCGATCACGGCGTCCTTGAACCGCTGCCCGACGAGATCGTCCTTCCAGATGAAGGTCTCGAGGAAGACCGACTCCTGCGCGTTCGCGATCGCTTCCAACATCTGCGGATACAGGTCTGCGCCGTACGTATAGGTGGTGAGCTCGCTCGCGGCGGCCGTCGTCGTCCACGGCGGCGTGTACGACAGGTGGGCGACGTCTACCTCACGCTTCTGCCGCGTGCGGTCGATGGCCAAAATAGTGCTCGCGACACCCACCTGAGTGCCTACCGCTGCCCCGAGCGCGAGCCCCGCCCACCGAACCAGCCGAGGGGGATCCACACGCATGGACCCCATCTTCCCTGGCCACCCGACAGCGCCGCCACCCGGCCCCGGCGGCGCTCGGGTAACCCCTCCTACCCCAGGTCTGGGGGTTGCTCTGGCACGGGTATTGGCGATAGTTGGTCAGGCACCGGTATTGGAGATAAACGTGTTGAGCCAGCGGGCCTGGGGATCGCGGTCGATAAAGACCGCCTTGAAGAAGAGCGTGAGCGGGACGGCCAGCAGGGCCCCCAACGGCCCCAGCACCCACGCCCAGAAGAGCAAGGACAGGAAGGTGACGGTAGCTGTGAGGCCCACCGCGTCGCCCGTGAAACGGGGCTGGATGAGGGTCTGGATGACGAAGTTGATCACGCAGTAGACAACGACGACCCACACGGACCGGCTCGGGCCCTCGTCCAATAGCGCCATCAACGCCGGAGGCACAAGACCGATCACAAAGCCAATGTTGGGAATGTAATTCGTCACGAAGGCCAACACGCCGAAGGTGAGGGCCATCGGTACCCCCAACCACAACAATGCGACCACGTCGAGAATCGCGCACACCAGACCGAAGGCGCTCGAGACCACCCAGTAACGGCGCACCCGGAACGCGAACGACTCCAGTGCCGCCACGTGGTCGGGCTTGGTCTTCCTCATCTCCTCCAGGCGGCGCGGCATATCGGCCGCATCGAGGGCGAGGAAGAGCATCGTGATGAGCAGCACGGTGACGAGTGACCCGAAGCCCTGCAGGCTCGCGAGCAGGGCCTGGGCGTAGCCGAAGATGGATTGCGGGTCGATCCGGTGCAGAGCAGTGGTGATCTGCTGGGTGGAGATGCCGGCCTTGGACAACAGCGAAACCGACTCGTTGTACAGCGTGATGAATTCGGAGGAGTAGTTCGGCAACGTGTTGACCAGTTGGGCTACGGCCAGCGCCAGCGAGGCGCTGATGGCGCCCAGCACCAGGATGAGAGACAAGAGAGTGAGGCCGGTGGCGATCCAGCCAGGAACGCCCTTGGAGCGCAGCCAGGTGCTGACCGGAAAGAACGTGATCACGAGAATGATGGCCAACGCCACGGGCGCGAGAATGCTCCCCAGACTCTGCGCGCCGCCGATAGCGATCACCGCGGCCGCCAGCCCTACCAGCGTGACGATGCCCGCCGGATAGGACGTAGAAGCCGAGGCCTCGGCTGGAGCGGACGGGTGCAGGGCGATATCGGGCAGATCTGTCGGACCGGGAGTGCTGTGAGGGCGAGTTCGACGCTTGACCACAGCGGAGAGACTACGGCCTCACACTGTTGCCAATGCAGCCCGCGCCTCGACTTCGACGCAGGTCCGGCCCTGGAGTATGCGCCGCCGATCACGGCGACTCACGCCGGACGACGGGCACGCGCGCCGAGTTGATCCGCGCCACGGGCAATCTGATCAACCTGTCGACGCCGTTCGGACTGCTGCTCGCGCGAGCAGGTGGCTGCTCGGTGCGGCCGGGCCCGGAGCGCCTTCGGCTCGCGGAGGGTTATCGCTGGAACCTGCCGATCGCCGGGGCGTTCACGATCGGAGACGTCATCCTCACCAAGGGCGGGTTTGCCTGGGGAAGGCCCTCGCGGGCCAAGCCGGACGCCCTGCCCGACACCGTGCTCCCTGACACTGTGCTCCCTGACACGGCCATCCCTGACACTGTGCTCCCTAACACCGCCATCCCTGACACCGTGTTGGCCCACGAGGCACGGCATGCGTGGCAATGGGCCGTGCTAGGGGCGGGCTTCCTGCCTGGCTACCTGGCGGCGATGACCTGGTCGTGGCTGATGACGGGAGATCTGGCCTCTCGCAACGTCTTCGAACGGTTGGCGGGATTGGCCGACGGCGGGTACGTCGAGCGTCCCCGCCGTCGGCTGCTGGGCAGTTCCAGCTCAGCCACGCCGACACCGCACACTCCCCTGCGCCGGCTCCTGGCAGCTCGCCTAGGCCGGCGTCCCGGCTGAAGCGGCTACCGACCCGTCAACTCCCAGGCGTCCGAACTGCCCTCGTCATCGTCGGGATGGGCCGTGGCGAACATCGCCTCGACCGGGTCGCCGTCGTAGCGCTCATCCTGGTCGAAGGCGGCGCCCGGGTCGGGCTCGCCGCGCAAGAGGGCCAGCGTGCCCGCCAGATCGTCGGGCTTGACCAGCACGTCTCGCGCCTTGGAACCCTCCGAGGGACCCACCACCCCGCGCGACTCCAGCAGGTCCATCAGCCGACCGGCCTTGGCGAAACCGACCCGGAGCTTGCGCTGAAGCATGGAGGTGGACCCGAATTGGGTGGTGACCACGAGCTCGGTGGCCTGCAGCAACAAGTCGAGGTCGTCGCCGATGTCGTCGTCGACCTGCCGCTGCGCCGCCGGTGCCGCCACGTCGTCGCGGTAGTTGGGCGCGAGTTGGCTCTTGACGTGCTCGACGACCGTCTGAACCTCCGACTCGGTGACCCAGGCGCCCTGCACGCGCATCGTCTTGGAGGCGCCCATCGGCAGGAAGAGCGCGTCGCCCTGGCCGATCAGCTTCTCGGCACCCGGTTGGTCGAGCACCACGCGGGAGTCGGCCAGTGACGACGTGGCGAACGCCATCCGCGAGGGCACGTTGGCCTTGATCAGCCCGGTGACCACGTCGACGCTTGGTCGCTGAGTGGCCAGTACGAGGTGGATGCCGGCGGCACGCGCAAGCTGGGTGATCCGGACGATCGAGTCCTCCACGTCGCGCGGGGCCACCATCATGAGGTCGGCCAGCTCGTCCACGATCACCAGCAGGTACGGATACGGCGCGATCCGGCGCTCGGATCCGGGCAACGGCTTGACCCGGCCCGCCCTGACGGCCTTGTTGAAGTCGTCGACGTGCTTGAAACCGAACGTCGCCAGGTCGTCGTAGCGCTGATCCATCTCCTTGACCACCCACTGCAGCGCTTCGGCAGCCTTCTTGGGATTGGTGATGATCGGCGTGATGAGGTGCGGGATGCCGTCGTAGCCGGTGAGCTCGACCCGCTTCGGGTCGACCAGCACCATCCGCACCTGGTCGGGGGTGGCGCGCATCAGGATCGACACGATCATCGAGTTGACGAAGCTCGACTTTCCGGCGCCGGTGGCCCCGGCCACCAGTAGGTGCGGCATCTTGGCCAGGTTGGCCACCACGTAGCCGCCCTCGACGTCCTTTCCGACGCCCATCAGCATGGGGTGCTCATTGCGCCGGGCTGCCTGCGAGCGCAGCACGTCGCCGAGGGCGACGGTCTCGCGGTCGGTGTTAGGGATCTCAATGCCGATCGCCGACTTGCCCGGGATGGGAGACAAAATCCGGACGTCGGCGCTGGCGACGGAATAGGCGATGTTCTTGCTCAGGGCGGTGACCCGCTCGACCTTGACCCCGACTCCGAGCTCGACCTCGTAGCGGGTGACCGTGGGCCCACGAGTGAAGCCCGTGACCTGGGCGTCGATATCGAACGAATCAAGCACTCCGGTCAATGCCTCGACTACTCGGTCGTTGGCCGCCGAGCGCGTCTTGTGCGGTGCGCCCTCGGTGAGAGCGTCGTTGCCGGGCAAGGTGTAGACGACGTCGCCCGACAGCTCGAGCTGCTCCACTCGCGCGGGCAGGGGCTGGGTGGGCGGCGGGACGAGGTCGGCCGCTTCGCGCCTGGAGCCGGGACTGTTCGCCGACGCACTGGTCGACGAGGTCGGCCGACCGGCCTTGCCGGTGGTTGCACCCTCCATCGGCTCGTCACGGCCGCGACCCGCTGCGCCAGCCGCGGCTTCCGGCTGCTGTGCGTCCCGGCGCAGGCCGCCCGGGCGAGTGGCTGAACTCCCCTCACCTGGTGTTGCGGAGGTTCCGGAACCCTTGGTGAGGCCAGGGGTGGCGGCCGCTGCCGCACCACTGCGTCCGGCAGGCGACGCAACATGGCGTCCCGCCGCTGTCGCACCGTCCGGGCTGTCCGCTGCCGCGCTGTTGCGGTCAGCCGCGGTCGAAGCCTGGGTAGCAGCCTCGGCCTCGCGAGCTGCGGCCCGCTTGCCGAACAGCTCGCGCAGCCGTCGGCGAGGCTCGACGACGACAGCCTGCTCGAAGGCCTCATCGCCATCGCGGGGGCCATCCGGCCCAGCGGTGGTTCCCGCAGTCTTGCCCGTCGCGGAGCGAGCGGTTCGAGCGGAGCCGGCCCCAGCCGCGCCGGCCGGACCCTCACCGGTGTCGGCCCCGGGCTCTGCCCGGTGCCCGGTGAGCCAGCGGTAGCCGGCGAGCACCCGGTCGGGAATGGCGTGCACCGGAGTGGCCGTGAGCACGAGGAAGGAGAAAAAGCCCAGAAGCAGCAGCAGCGGCATCGCCGCCCACACGGTGACCCCGGCCACCAGCGGCGCCGAGACGAGCCAGCCGATGATGCCACCGGCTGCCCGCAGCTTGTCCGCGCCCGCGCTCGGGGAGGGCAGCCCGTACCAGATGTGAGTGAGCCCGCACGCGGCCAGACCGAGTCCGACGATGCCGATGAGCATACGGTTGGTGGCCTGCTGGGCATCGGGGTGCCGCAGGGTGTGCAGGCCGAAGCCGAACAACACGATAGGCAGAGCGAAGGCGACCAAACCGAGGGTGCCTGCGGCGACGGCATCGACGACCTCACCGAACCGGCCGCTGACTCCCCACCACTCCACCGCCGCCACCACGATCGCCAGCGCGATCAGGGTGAACCCCATCCCGTCCCGGCGTAGTGCCGGGTCGAGGTCGGAGGCGCCGGTGCCGACGCTGCGGGCACCTGCGCCCACGAGACGGGCCAGCGCACCGAACGTGCCGGCGAGCATGCGGGTCAGCAGCCCGGGCCGTTTGGGAGCAGGCTTGCGTGCGGAAGCCGACGCCGATCTGCCCGCGCGCGCCGGCGGCGACCCTTTTCGGGGTGCACCTCCGCGCAGCGGGGCCTCTTCGGGCCGACGTACTGGGGAAGAAGTACGTGGGGCCATCCCGGCAGGCTAGCCGGTGGCTCGGACAATCCGGGTCGGCACACGCCCGCACCGGTGGACGTCATGGTGGTTGGCGCCCGCCCCAGCGGCGACAGAACGGCCCAGCCATTTCCACCCGATCACGATCCCGCGTCCACCTGTCACGTTCTTCGCCCAACGGTCACCAACCTGGTGACATCCCGGTGAACAAGGCGACAGTTCGACGACCTCGTGCGGTCCCGGCTTCCGTACTACCGGAGCTCCCGCGAGCGCGCCGGCACCAGGGAGTGCCCGATCATCGCGACGACGGAGATGATGATCGCGCCGAGCACGGCGGTCCAGAAGAAGTCGTCCACCTCGAAGCCGAGCCCGAGCGCGGACGACAGGCGGGCCGTCAACCACAGCATGAGCGCGTTGACCACGAACGTGAACAGCCCGAGCGTCAGGATGTAGAAGGGGATGGACAGGAAACTCACGATCGGACGCACGATGGCGTTCACCACGCCGAAGACGACGCCGATCGCCAAATAGGTCAACACGACCTGGGTCATGCCGCCCTGGGAGGTCACATTCATTCCCGGCAACAACCAGGTGGCCACCCAGATGGCTACGGCGTTGATGATCACAGTCAAGAGCACCCGCATACCTTGATTGTGCGCCCCAAGTTCCGCTGGAGCACACCGTAGGCCCCTGGAGCACGCCGTGAGCGGCCGCACTCGATAGCCTCGTCCCCGTGAACCTCGAGAAAGTCGTCTTCGGGTTCTTTGTGCTGCTCGCGGCCACACTGAACTTCGGATACTTCATCGGTGACGTGACGGATGCGCGCGTGCACAACATCAACGAGCTGTATCTGGCCGTGGTGGTGAACATCATCGCGACCATTCTCAAGTTCGGTGACCGCACGCAGATCGGGGCGGTGCACCTAGCTACCAGCCTGGTGGCCGATATCCAGCTCATCGCGGCGGCGGCGGTGTGGATCTACGCGACGGAGGTGTCCACCGGCGGCGTATCGATCCACTCCCTTTCGAGCACCGTGTCGCTATCGGGCGGGGCGCTGTTGGCCAACGTCGTCTCGGTGGTGCTGCTGGTGATCGAGACCGTGTCGTTCCGTCGGCGCTGACGGACTGACGACTCGTGGCCAATCCGCTGCTCAGCCTGACGAGCAGGCCGTGGCGACGCCGGGGAACGCTGCGGCAGGTGGCGGTGGGCGTGCCCACCGAGGTGAACACCACCGATGCGGTGTTCCTGATCCTGCGCCGGATGCGCACCCCGCTGGTGGTCCTGGTGGGCATCTTCGTGGTGTCGGTGGCCGGGTTGAGCCTCATTCCGGGACGAGACGCCGCCGGGCACCCCAGCCGGATGACGGTCTTCGACGCCTTCTACTTCATGAGCTACACGGCCTCCACCATCGGTTTCGGCGAACTGCCCAATCCCTTCACCACGGCGCAACGTCTATGGGTCACCGGGGCGATCTACGGCTCCGTGATCGGCTGGGCCTACTCGATCGGCACCATGTTCGCGCTCATGCAGGAAGAGGCGTTTCGCCAGGCGATGGCCACGCAACGGTTCCGGCGTCGAGTCGCTCGCCTGCGTGAGCCGTTCTTCATCGTGGCCGGGTACGGTCACGCGGGGCGCACGGTGTGTCAGGCCCTCGACCTGAGCGACCACAGGTTCGTCGTCGTCGATGGCAGCCATTCCAAGATCGAGCTGATGCAGACCGATCAGCTCACCTCCGACGCACCGGGCTTCGAAGGCGACGTGCGAAAACCCACCGTGCTGGGCCTGGCCGGCTTGGGGCACAAGCACTGCGAAGGCGTCCTGGTGCTCACGGACAACGACGAGGCCAACCTGGCCGTCGTGATGGCCACTCACATGCTTCGCCCCGAGCTACCGGTCATCGCCCGCTGCAGCGACCGGGCCACCGCCGAGCACATGCTGGACTTCCTGCCTCAGGCCGTCATCAACCCTTACGACCGGTACGGAGAGTTTCTGGTGTTGGCTCTGCGCCGACCCACCACCTACCAACTCGTCAACTGGCTGATCAGCCCCACTGGCTCGCTGTTGCCGCCTCATCGCGGCGGCCTGGCCGACGGCCGTTGGGTGGTCTGCGCCAACGGGGAGTTCGGCCAGGAAGTGGCCAAGGACCTTCTCGATGCCGGCCTGGAGGTGACGATCACCGACCCGGCCGACGGAGACCCCGACGTCACGGGTGTGGTGGGCCTGGTGGCCGGTTCCGAGCAGGACACCACGAACCTCGCCACCGCCGCGCACGCCCGGCGCATCGACCCTGACATCTTTCTCTCCGTGCGACAGCGCACGAACGCGAACATGCCGCTGCTGGAGGCCTTCGACCTCGACTCGATCTTCATCCCCACGGAACTCGTTGCCCGAGAGTGCCTCAGCCGGGTGGTGACACCGGCCTACTGGAGCGTGGTGGAACACGCCTTGACCCAGACCGACGAGGAGTCCCAGGCCGTGATCGACCGGCTGGTGACGCACTGTGGCAACCGACTGCCCTACATCACGCGGGTCAGTGTCGATGCCCGGTCGGCGCCCGCCCTCGTCCGGTGGCTGGCAGAGCACACCTTTCGGCTCGGCGAGCTGCTCCGCGACCCGCAGGATCGTGAGCACGACCTGGCGGCGGTGCCGTTGGTGCTCATCCGTGGAGACGACAGCATGTTCGACCCCCCTGAGGACACCGAACTGCAGGTGGGCGACCAGCTCATCGTGGCAGCACGCACCAACGCGTACTCCGACCTGAGCGCCACCCTGTTCCACGACTCCACCGTGGAGTACATCGCCACCGGACAAGAGGTGCCGAGCACCTGGCTGTGGCGCAGGTTGCACCCCCGTCGCCGAGCTACTCCAGAGCGGCGTCCAGAGTGATGTCTACGCCGGTGAGCGCCTTGCTCACCGGACAGCCGGCCTTGGCGTCGCGTGCTGCCTGCTCGAAGCCCGCCGCGTCCAGGCCCTCCACCTCGCCCCGCACGGTGAGTGCGATGCCGGTCAGCCGGAAGCCGCCTGCCGGGTCGGGCCCGAGCGAGACGTCGGCCTGCACGTCGAGGGCGATCGGAGTGCCGCCGGCTGCGGCGATCAGGGCCGATAGCTGCATGGCGTAACAGGAGGAGTGCGCCGCCGCGATCAGCTCCTCGGGGCTGGTGGTGCCATCGGCATCCTCCGCTGCCCGCTTGGGAAACGACACCTCGTACGTGCCGACGTGTGAGCTGCTGAGCTCCACCTGCCCTGAACCTGCTTCGAGCGTTCCGGTCCAGGCCGTGCGGGCGGTACGAGTGGGCATAACGGTCACCATCCTTCGAAGAGCCGGGAAGTTCCACCGTATGCCCGAAGCCGGCCTGGCAGGCCCGATCGTCCGGCCGAATCCTCAGCGCACGACCACGCGCAGCGAGCCGTCGACACGCTTGGTCCAGCCGCGCTCGTCAAGATGCTCCAGCAATGGCACGACCACCCGACGAGTCGAGCCGAGAGCCTGCCGCGCGGCGGACAGGGTGAACGGTTGGGGCAGGCCTGCCAGCACCCGCATGGCCCGGGCCGGGCCGTCGGGCAGCAGGACGACGTCACCGGGCAGCCGGATGAGACGCCCGGCCTGCACCGCCGCCGCGAGCTCCTTCGCGCCGAGCCCGGCAGCCTCCAGTTCGGTGCGTTCCGGTGCGGCCCAAGGCGTCTCGGCCAGCCGGGCCTCGATAGCCGCCAAGCCCGGCTCAGCCCTGCCGAAGCTCGGTGCCACGTCGGCGTGCACTCGTCCGGCCCGAACCTCGAGCCCCGCTTCCCGTGCCACGTCTGCCAGCAGCTCACGGGCGGCGATGCCGGCAGCGGCACGTGCGGCTTCCACGGTGAGGGACGGCAGCAACGGATCGAGCCGAGCCTGTGTCTGCACCGCAGCGCTCAGTGCCTCGGCCCATCGGCGCCATTGCTCATCGGCGACCAGCCATTGCCCCACGGCGTGCACACCCGCCACCGGCGCCAGCTCCTGCTCAGTGAATCCCAAGGTCAGCAGGTCGTGCCGGGTCACAGCCCCTCGACGGGAAACCTCGCGCACCAGTTGTAACGAGCCGTCGGCGACCTGCAAGGCCTCGGCCCGGCGCCGTCCGGCACCGCGCCGGGTCAGCGGTGGCGGATCAGCGTCTACGACCACCAGCCCGGCCACGATGTGTTGCGTTCCTGGATTGCGCAGGATCGCCCGGTCGCCGGCAGCCAGCGGAAGCGCCTGTGGCAGCGTGATTCTCGTGATGTCCTCGGCAAGCCGGCGCAGCCTCACCTGCTCAGCGGCGGTGCCGGCATGCAGCATCAGCTGCTCGGGCAGGGCCTCAGCCGCCCGATGCCGACCCGTATCCGGACTGGCGCTGACGGGGTGCAGGCGCACGTCGAGCACCGACGTGGTGCGCCAGGCACCGGGGGTCATCAGCACATCACCCCGCCCCACCTCGGCCACCGCGACGTCGGCGAGATTGAGGGCCACCCTCGCGGGCGCCGCCACCACGTCCTGACGCACATCGAGAGACTGCAGGCCTCGCACCCGCACCCGTCGATCGCGCAGTTGAAGCTCGTCACCCAGGCAGATCCGCCCCTGTGACAAGGTGCCGGTCACCACTGTGCCAGCACCTTTGATGGAGAACGACCGGTCGATCCACAGCCGCACCCGGGCCTGCACGTCGGGTACTGGCAGTTCGGCTGCGAACCGGCCCAGAACCTTTCGCAACTCGACGATTCCGGTGCCGCTGGGGGCGGCGACCTCGACGGTGTCGGTGAGCTGCAGGCTGGAGGCCGCGATCCTCTCCAGCGCGGCGGCCCTGGCAGGCCCCGGATCTGCCAGGTCGCACTTGGTGATCACGAGCACTCCTGAGGCCACCCCGAGCGCGTCGATGGCGGCCAGGTGTTCCTGGGACTGCCTGGCCCAGCCTTCGTCGGCGGCGACTACGAACATCACCGCCGGGCACGGCCCCAGGCCGGCCAGCATGTTGCCGATGAACCTCTGGTGGCCCGGCACGTCGACGAAGGCAACCGTCTGAGTCTCAGCCGACCCCGGGTTCGGCAGGTCGGTCCAAACGAAGCCGAGGTCGATGGTGAGGCCGCGGTCGCGTTCGGCCTGCCACCGGTCCGGCTCCTGACCGGTGAGCGCCTTGACGAGCGTGGACTTGCCGTGGTCCACGTGCCCGGCCGTGGCGATGACGCGCATCGTCACCCGTTGCCGGCGCCCGGCTCGGACGCACCGTGGCTCGCCAGCGCAACCCGCACAGCCGCAAGGAGCTCCGGCTCGTCGTGGGCCGCAACGCATCGCAGGTCGAGCAGGCAACGGCCCTTCTCTACCCGGGTCAGCACAGCCGGCCGGCCGAGCCGCAGCATCGGGGCGAGCTCGGCGGGCAACACCACCGCCCAACCTGACAGCGGGACGCCGGCGCCACCGCCGCCACCCACGCGCCCATCTACCTCCACCACGTCGGCAGGGCCCAGGCCGAGGGCATCAGCCAGCCGAATCGCCCTGTTCCGTGAGGCTTTCGGCTCCGCGTTCAGATATTCGAGCACAGGCGGCCGCGGCCCCCGCACCGTGGCCTCGAGAGCAGCAAGCGTCAGCTTGTCGACCCGCAACGCCCTGGCCAGCGGATGCCGTCGCAGCCGTTCGACCACTGCGGCATCGCCCAGCACCAGACCGGCCTGCGGGCCACCAAGCAGCTTGTCGCCGCTTGCCGTGACGATCGTGGCCCCCTGCGCCAAGGCCGTTGCGGCGTCGGGCTCGTCGGGCAGGGTGGCCTCGGGCCGCAACAGGCCGGAACCCAGGTCCATCACCACGGGCACGCCGAGCCCCGACAGCTCGGCCAGACCGACGTCTGCCACGAAGCCGTCCATTCGGAAGTTGCTCGGGTGCACCTTGAGGATGCACCCGGTCTGCTCGCCGATCGCGTCGGCGTAGTCGCGCAGGTGGGTGCGGTTGGTCGTGCCCACTTCACGCAGTCTGGCCCCGGTGGACTCGATCAGGGCAGGCAGCCGAAAGCCGTCGCCGATCTCGATGAGCTCGCCGCGGCTCACGATCACCTCGCGCCCGGCGGCAAGGGCGGTGGTGGCGAGCACGAGGGCGGCCGCGCCGTTGTTGACCACGAGGGCGCCGGCCGCCGCCGGCACCGCCTCTCGAAGGGCCGCGAGCGTTGAGCGTCCGCGCCCTGCCCGCACGCCGGTGTTCAGGTCGAGCTCAACGTCGACGTAGCCGGCGGCCTCAGCCACTGCCTGCTGTGCGGCGGCCGACAAGGGCGCCCGGCCGATATTGGTGTGGATGATCACGCCGGTGGCGTTGAGCACCGGGGTCAACCCGCTGGCGGCACGCGGCAGCTCGGCCAGCACAGTGGCCACGACGGCATCCGGGTCGAGCGCTCCGGCCCGGGCCCGGCTCAGCACCTGGCGTACCGTGCTCCGGACAAGGTCGTAGCCGAGCCGCTCAAGGGGCTCGGCCAGGGCGTCCTGACCCAGCACGGCGTCCGTACGGGGGATCCGCCGACGATCGTCGCGTGCCATCACTTCGTTGAACCTCCCATCCGTGCTCGGGCGTTCGGACCCAGACGCCAACCGCAGCCCAGCCCGGTTGGCCGGCTCCGGCCGGCGCCGCGGGCTGACGACGCGGTTGGCGGAGGCGGACGGGAATCGAACCCGCCAGACCGAGATACTCGGCCTCACCGGTTTTGAAGACCGGGGGGACCACCAGGAACCCTGACGCCTCCGCAGGTCACCGTACCGGTCGCCACCGGCACACAGCCCACTGTGCCCGCCACTTTGCGCCCTGCGGCGTATCGTCCCTGAAATGACCAGCACGACAGAGCGGATCCGACTCACCCAGTACGCCCACGGCGGGGGCTGCGCCTGCAAGATCCCGCCCGGGGAGCTCGAGACCATGGTGGCGGGGCTGATCGCCCAACCCGACGAGAACCTGCTCGTCGGCCTGGACGACGGCGACGATGCCGCAGCCGTTCTCCTGTCCGACGGTGTGGCGGTGCTGTCGACCACCGACTTCTTCACCCCCGTGGTCGACGACGCCTACGACTGGGGCCGCATCGCGGCGGCCAATGCGCTCTCCGACATCTACGCCATGGGCGGCCGGCCGATCCTGGCCATCAATCTGCTGGGGTGGCCGCGCGAGCTGCTGAGCCCCGAGTTGGCAGCGCGAGTGTTGGCTGGCGGCCTGGCCGTCGCCCAGCAGGCAGGCTGCCCGCTGGCGGGCGGCCACAGCATCGACTCCCCCGAGCCGCTGTACGGGTTGGCCGTCACCGGGGTAGCCGATCCGGAGCGGCTGTTGCGCAACGACGCCGCGGTCGCCGGAACGCCGTTGAGCCTCACCAAGCCGATCGGCGTCGGGTTTCTCAACAACAGACACAAGGCCACCGGCGAGGTCTTCGACAACGCCATAGAGTCGATGACCACGCTCAACGCCGCCGCCTCACAAGCGGCTCTGGCGGCAGGAGTGCGGGCGGCCACCGATGTCACCGGCTTCGGCCTGCTCGGTCACTTGCACAAGATGGCGCGCGCCTCGGGGGTCACGGCCAGGCTCGACGCGAAGGCCGTCCCCTACCTGGAGGGATCGCTTGAGGCCGCGGCAGCGGGCTTCATCTCTGGCGGCACCCGGCGGAACCTGGCCTGGGTCGCACCGCACCTGTCGACGTCCCTGGGCGAGGACAAGCTGCTCCTGCTGGCCGACGCCCAGACCAGCGGCGGTCTCCTGATCGCCGGCGAGATCCCAGGTGCCCAGGTGATCGGGGAGTTCGTGCCGGCCCAGGGCCCGACGGTGATCGTCCAGTGACTCTCGGCACCGCACAGCAGGTTTCGCGTGCGGACGCCCTATTGGCCCAGGCCCGTTCGGGGTGGACGCGACTGACTGCGCCGCAAGCCCGGCAGGCTACCGAGGCTGGCGCGTTGCTCGTAGACGTGCGCACCGAGCGGCAACGCGCCGAGGTCGGAGAGCTGCCCGGGGCCGTGGTGATCGACCTGACGGTGCTCGAATGGCGCCTGGATCCGACGAGCCGGGCGAGGATCCCCGAGGCCTCCGCCGACCGCGGGGTGGTGCTGATCTGCCGGCAGGGCTATAGCTCGAGCCTGGCGGTCGCCCGGCTGCACGCGATCGGACTGCCGATGACCACTGACGTCATCGACGGGGTGGAGGGGTGGCTGGCAGCGGGATTGCCGCTGACCCGACAGGAACCTGACGTCCGGCGCTGAGCCGGGTACGCCGCTGCGGATGCCGCCCGACGGCGGAGCCATCACCAACCTTTCGTCCAGCGGAACCTTCGACATTGCAGGAGACTAAGGAGATGGTTAGCCCATTTCCCCCACGGCACTCGTCGGAGGCAGACGCCTGCCACGACTGGACGCCCGAAGCGTACGACGACCTGGCCACCCCCACAGCCGACGAGGTGGCCGCGCTCGACGCCTGGTGGCGGGCGGCGAACTACCTGACGGTCGGCCAGATCTATCTGATGGCCAACCCGCTGCTGCGCGAGAGCCTCACCTCCGAGCACATCAAGCCGAGGCTGCTCGGCCACTGGGGCACCAGCCCGGGATTGTCGTTCATCTACGCACAGGTCTCCCGGTTGATCCGGCACACCGGCCAACAGGCCATCTATCTGGCCGGCCCCGGGCACGGTGGGCCGGCGCTGGTGGCTGCCGGCTACCTGGAAGGCGAGTACACCGAACGCTTCCCCGACGTCACCCAGGATGTGGCCGGGCTGACCCGGCTGTTCCGTCAATTCTCCGCACCGGGCGGCATCCCCTCGCATGCGTCGGTCACCACACCGGGCTCGATCCACGAAGGGGGCGAGCTGGGATATGCCCTGATCCACGCCTTCGGAGCGGTGATGGACAACCCGGAACTGCTGGCGGTCACCGTCGTGGGCGACGGAGAGGCCGAGACCGGCCCGCTGGAAGGCTCCTGGAAGGGCATCTCGTTCATCAACCCGAGGCGAGACGGTGCGGTGCTACCGATCCTGCACCTCAACGGCGCCAAGATCTCCGGCCCCACGGTGCTGGCGCGCAAAGAGCCGGCGGAGGTGCGTTCCCTGTTCGAAGGTCACGGCTATGAGGTGATCGAGGTCACCGGCCATGACCTGCCGGGCATGCATCACCGGTTCGCCGAGGCGCTCGCCTACGCCTATGCCCGGATCCGCTCGATCCAGAGCGATGCCCGCTCCGGGACGGCCGCGCCCGGCAGGCCGCACTGGCCCATGATCGTGCTCCGCACGCTCAAAGGATGGACGGGTCCACACGAGGTGGACGGCGTACTCGTCGAAGGCACCTGGCGCGCGCACCAGGTGCCACTGTCCGGGGTCAAGGACAATGCCGCGCACCGGGCGATGCTCGAAGCCTGGATGCGCTCGTACCGCCCCGAGGAGCTGTTCGACGAGAACGGCGCTCCGAGCGAACTCGTGCGGGCCAACAATCCCGACGGCAACCTGCGGATGTCCGCCAGCCCGCACGCCAACGGCGGCGTGCTTGCCCACGACCTCGACCTGAGCGACATCGCCTCTCTGGCGTTGGACGTGCCGGTTCCGGCGGGGATCCGGGCCGAGTCGACGAGAGTGCTCGGCGAGTTGGTCAAGCGTCTCTACCAACGCCACCCCACCTCGTTCCGGCTGTTCTGCCCCGACGAGACGAACTCCAACCGGCTCGGCGCGGTGTTCGACGTCTCCGACCGGATGTGGATGGAGCGGGTGGAGCCCGACGACGTCAAGCTCTCAGCTGACGGCCGCGTGATGGAAGTGCTGTCGGAGCACAACTGCCACGGTTGGCTCGAGGGCTACACGCTGACCGGCCGGCACGGCTTGTTCGCCACGTACGAAGCGTTCGCCATGGTGAGCGCCTCGTTGACGATTCAGCACGCCAAGTGGCTGGAAGAGGCGGCCCGCCTGCCGTGGCGGGCCCCGGTGCCCTCGCTCAACGTGCTGCTCACCTCCACCGCGTGGCGCAACGACCACAACGGGTTCTCCCACCAGGGCCCTGGCCTGATCACCACCGTGCTGCAGCATCGTGGCGATGTGGCCCGGATCTACTTCCCGCCGGATGCCAACTCGCTGCTCTCGGTGGCCGAGCACTGCTTCACCTCGCGCTCGCACGTGAACCTCATCGTCATCGACAAGCAGCCTCAGTTGCAGTACCTCAGCTATGAGGCCGCGTGCGAGCACGCTCGGGTGGGTGCAGGCATCTGGGACTGGGCGGGCAACGAGCGCGGCGACGGACCCGACGTGATCCTCGGCTGCGCCGGCGACATCGTCACGATGGAGATCGTGGCGGCCGCGCAGATTCTGCGCGAGCGCCTGCCCGAGCTGTCGACCAGGGTCGTCAACGTCGTCAACCTGATGACGCTGGCCCGGCCGAAGGACCATCCGAACGGCATGTCAGGCCTCTTGTTCGAGGAACTGTTCACCAACGACAAAGATGTTGTGTTCTCCTTTCACGGCTACCCGGGAGCGATCCATCAGCTCGTGCACGGTCGGCCCGACGCCGACCGGTTCCACGTGCGGGGCTTCATCGAGCAGGGCACCACGACCACACCGTTCGACATGGTGGTGCGCAACCAGGCCTCCCGATACCACCTGGTGATGGACGTATTGAACAATTCCAAGCGGCACCCGCGAGGCTCCGCCGAGCTCAAAGAGTGGTGCCAGGCGCAGTTGCAGCGCCACGATGCCTACATCCGCGAGCACCTGGAAGACCTGCCAGAGGTACGCGATTGGCTGGCCCAGAACCCGGGTTCGGAGGGCTCGAACGTGGGTCCTTCGAGTTGAGGACCTAACCCTGATCTGCGGGGTGCCAGGTGTACACGGGGACCCGCTTGGCCAGGAAGGCGGCCGGGCCTTCACGGCCGTCCTCGCTGGCCGCCCAGCGTTCGATGAACTCGGCGTAGCGAGCCTGCAGATCGCCGCCCTCGACCGCGGCGTTGATCATCGCCTTGGCGGCCGCCTGGGAGAGCAGCGAACGACCCTCGAACGACGCCACCATCGCCTGTCCCGCGGCCAGCAGGGCGTGGGGCGTGACCACCTCGTCGATCAGCCCCACTCGCGCGGCGGTGGCCGCGTCGATCGGGTCGCCGGAATACACCAGTCGCTTGGCCACAGCCGGCCCGACGAGAGCAACCATGGCCTGCAGTGAGGCAGCCGGATAGACCACGCCGAGTCGGGACGGCGGTACTGCGAACGTGGCGTCGTCAGTGCCGATCCGCAGATCACAGGCCACAGCGAGTTGCACACCCCCACCCCAGCAATGCCCCTGGATCAGAGCCACGGTGGGTACGCCCAGCCCGCGCAACGCCGATTCTGCTTCTGCGGCAACGGCCTTCAGCACCGCGTCGTCCATTGACAGAGCAGAGATATCGGCGCCGGCACAAAACGAGGCACCCGTTCCGGTGAGCAGCACGGAGCGCACTCGCCGGTCGTCGGCCAGCTTGTGACACGCCGCAGTGATCAGTTGCCACATCGGCACGGTCAGGGCGTTTCGCTTGGCTGGCCGGTTCAAGGTGATGACCCCGGCCTGCCCCTCGACGGCCACAGTGACCAGCGATTCAGTCATGTCGCCATCCAACCAGCACGTGACCTGACATGCCTGACCAGTTCGAGGTGTCGGTCAGTCAGTCTTCGATCCAGTAATCCGTGGGCTCATGGAGCCGGTTGCACAAGCGGCAGGCTCGGTAACGCGTCTGGCACCGGCGGGAGGTGTCGGGAGTGGAGTCGTCGTCCTTGGGTGGTGCCAGAGGGGGCGGACAGAGCCTATTGCAAGACCGACTGCTTCCCTCGAGTTGTCAGAGGACTTCCCTTGAGGAGGGAAGTCCCCCCAAAGCCGGGTTCAAGAGTGTCAGCCCGGCAAGCCACGCCGTCCTAATTCATCCGATCCGGAGTCGTTGACCGAAACCTGGCGAGCAGGAAGTCTTCCCGCGCGCTTCGAATGCAAGCCCCGATCTTGCAACAGGATCCTAAGGACGTGCCAGAAGTGACCCGCGCTCATTTCCGGCGCGCCCCGACCCGAGGTCAGACGGTACAGTGCTTGTTCAACCTATTGGTTGAACACTGGAGACGATCTCCGAGCACCCCCTCAGGGAAGGAACCCAGCATGATTACTTCCGGTTCGCAACTGTCGCCCTGCCTATGGTTCGACGGCAACCTCGAAGAGGCGATCACCTTCTACACCACCCTGTTTCCCGACTCGTCCGTGGGCTCCTTGAGCTACTACGGCGATCAAGGTCTTGGCGAACAGGGGTCGGTCATGGCCGGCGACTGGACGATGTTCGGCCTCAGCTTTCGGGGGATCAACGGAGGCCCGCAGTTCTCCTTCACTGAGGCGATCTCGTTCTCGGTGACGTGTGCCGACCAGAACCGAGAGCGATCGGTACTGGGACGCGTTGACTGCCGACGGCGGCACGGAGTCGCAGTGCGGCTGGCTGAAGGACAAGTTCGGGGTGTCATGGCAGATCATTCCCAAGCAACTGTACGAATTCCTCTCCGATGCCAACCCAGCCCGCGCCAAGGCGGCCACCGACGCCATGCTCACGATGCGCCGCATCGTGGTGGACGACCTGGCAGCAGCAGCCGACCAGGCTGGGTGAGCGAGCATTTCGCTCCCGGAGCCGGCCAACCCCCCGAAGTCAGCCGGCTCCTCAACTGGCCAGCACAAGCGTGGCCAGTTGGTGTCGCACGTCGTCGGCGGTGATGCCGCCCCGACGGTGACGCTCCTCGATCCCCCGGACGAAGGACGCTCGGTCTGCCAACGACGGCACGCCCGCCATCCAGGTGGAATAGTCGCCCGCGCACGCGTGCCGCGAGAGCACGTGCGCCGGGGCCGCGGCAACCAGATCGGCGAACTCGCCAAGGCTGTGCGCCACCGCATGCACCTGCGCCCCCGAGGTGGTGAACCAGAACCAGTCCTGCTCGGGCCACGGCGAAAGTGCGTATTTGTGCCAGTGCCGAACATGCTGCGTCATCCGTGCGAACACGAGAAACGCCTTTGTCGTTGCTTGGTTTTGACCGAACCGCACAAGGCACGGCAGCCGATCGGACCCGCCGGCTGACCGGTGGGACGGAGAAACCGTGGTGAGCACGACATCGGCGTCGAGCCAGGCGTCCGGGGGCAGGTCATGCGGGCGGTAGCTGATCAGCACGAAGCCGCGATCGCTGGCCACGAAATCTCCACGCATGGCGCCCTGTCTGCCCAGCGGCGCCTGGGCCTCGTCGATGACGATCCAATGCGGCATGCCAAAGTCGGCACGGAGCCGGGCGATCACGATCGGCAGCATCGCAAGGTAGGCCTGCGCTTCGACAGGGTCGACCATCGAGAAGTCGATAACGACCGAGACGCCGCGCCACCGGAACAGATTGGCCAGTTCGGTTTCCGTTGGCAGGTGCGAGCTGAAGAGCACCACGTCGGGCAGTTCGGCCAGGCCGACATGATCGCCCTCCAGGTCGATGACGAGCAGCCGGTAGTCCAGGGCGATCCAACCCTCGATGAGCAGTCCAGCCAGGTACGACTTGCCTGACCCGCTCGCTCCCTGGATGAGAACGTTCTGGTTGCGGGCCGGCAACCGCACTGCCGAACCGTCGGGGTAGCGGCCGATCATGAGTTCCCGATGGCCAGGCATGGCACTGGCCCACTGGCGCAGCAGAGGACCGTCCAGCAACTGCGCCACTCCCGCGCCATTGTCACGCTCGAGCACGAGGTCGGCATGCCGCTTAAGCGAGCCGATGGCGTTGGCGACCGCGACACCGACACCTGCCTCGGAGAGCATGGCCAGATCGTTCTGGGCATCGCCCACGGCAACCACGTTGTGCTTCGACAAGCCCAGCCGGTGCAGCGCGTGTATCAGTCCCGTGCCCTTGGAGACACCGGCGGGCATGATCATCAGTCGGGAACGGTTCCGCTGGAGGCGGTAGTCCAGGCCGAGATCGTTGATGAGTGCGGTCACCAGGTCGGAGTCCCTCACGTCGACCGACGCGATGCACTCCCCCCGTTCGATCCCCATCCCCGCCTGATTCAGCGCCACATCGAGACGGGAATCGAACTTGGGCGCCAGCCGCTCGCGGAGCCCACCCACGCTGAGCGCTGCTCCGTTTTCTGTCACCACCGCGTCGAAGAGGTCGACGAGGCCTGGAAAGAGCTCGTCCAGATCGTCGAACGCCCGGCCTGTTACGAGTACCAGCGAAAGCCCTTCGGAGCGAACCGATCTCAGGGCTTCGCGCGCCTCGCCCGAGATCACGTCATGGGTTGCAAGCGTTCCGTCGAGATCGAACGCCACCCCTTGAACCGAGCCGACCACTGCACTCCTCCGCTGCTCGCCGACCAGTCAGCGGGCGTGGTCTGGGCCCAGTTCGCATTCGATCACACCTACCGAAGGCGGTCAACCTGCCACCGTTTCACGCGGGTCTGATCGCGAGGCGAGCTCCGCCCCCTCGGAGACTGCCGGTATCGCTGAAACATCTTCAACCAGATGGTTGACGATGTCCGCCAGGGCTCTTAGGCTCTTTATCAACCGATCAGTTGAGGAAGGACAGCGGTGGACGACCAGCTATCGAAAGTCTTTGCCGCACTGGCCGATCCGACAAGACGGGATCTCGTAGCCCGGCTGACGGTCGGTGACGCCACGGTCGGCGAGCTCGCAGCACCGTACGACGTGAGCCTGCAAGCCGTGTCCAAGCACTTGAAGGTGCTCGAGGGCGCCGGCCTGGTGACTCGCGGACGCCAGGCGCAACGTCGTCCTGTGCATCTGCAAGCAGAGGTCTTCGATCTCATGACGAAATGGATCGAGCGGTATCAACGCCAGGCCGAGCAGCGCTACCAGCGCCTCGACGCCGTCCTGGCCGAGATGAGCGACAGCAATCCCCAACCGGCTCAGGAGGAGTCAGCATCATGAACACCAGCGCCCACCACACCGCCACCGCACACATCGAGGCGGACGAGAAGGTTCCGCTCATCCGCATCACCCGTGACTTCGCCGCCACGGCTGCCCAACTGCTGCGGGCTCACACCGACCCGGAGCTGTACGCGCGCTGGGTCGGCCCCGCCGACATCACCACCGTGATCGACTATTGGGACGCCCGCACCGGCGGTTCCTGGCGTTTCCTCAACGTCCGCGGAGACGAGCAGTACGGCTTCCATGGAAGCTTCCACGAGGTCAGCCCCGACCGCATCGTGCAGACCTTCACCTTCGAAGGCATGCCTGAGGCGGTGTCACTGGAGACGCTGTGGTTCGAGGACCTCGGCGACGGACGCACCCGGCTGCATGCACAGTCACTGGTGGATTCCTTCGAAGGGCGCGACGCGTGGCTCGCCAGCGGCATGGAGTCAGGGGTCAACGACGGCTACGCCAAGCTCGACGTCCTGATCGCGGACGGCGACGCAGGGTGAGCCAGAGCGAGGGGCGCAGCCGTCATCCGAGTTCTTCGTTCCCGATTCAGGCCTACGTCTAGGGTGAACCTCGCATTGTTAGTGACTGGAGGTTGCATGGCCACCCGAGACGACGTCGCACGGCTTGCCGGGGTGTCGTCGAGCACCGTGTCGTACGTCATCAGTGGCCGGCGCCCCATCTCGCAGGCCACCCGCGAACGCGTGCGACGAGCGATGCGCGATCTCGACTACACACCGAACGCCGTGGCCCAAGCGCTTGCCGGGGCTCGCAAGGGAATCGTCGCGCTGCATTATCCGCCGAGCCACCACGGTCTCGACTCGACCCAATTCGAATATGTATCGGCAGCGGCTGAACGAGGCCGCGAACGCGGCTACCACACCCTGCTCTGGTCGAATCCGATCGATGACGTCGACGACCTGCGCAGCCTCGTCAGCCAACAGCTGGTCGACGGCGTCATCCTGATGGAAGTGCTTCCAGTCGATCCGAGGATCCCGATCCTGCAATCCTCGCCCATCCCCTTCGTGGCCATCGGACGACCCGACCACGTCAACGAGATCGCCTATGTCGACAACGACTTCGATTCCATGGCCCGTCAGGTCATCGATCACCTCGCCGACCTCGGGCACACCCACGCGCTGTTCCTGTCACCGCTTGGACTGGCGAGCATCAATCGGGCCATCGAACAGCACGCACGACGACGCGGAGTGCGGCTCGAGTATGCACCGAACAACGCCACCCTCCGCGCGGGATACGAGGGTTTCACCTACTTGAGTGCGCTCGAAGAGCCCCCAACCGCGGTGTTCTCCTATAGCGAGATGACGACGTTAGGCCTACTGCATGCTGCCGCCCTCGCGGGTGCCAGCATCCCCGACCGGCTCACGGTCGTCGGACTCGCGGTCGACGGTGTCGCGGCCGAGATGTTCATACCTTCCTTGACCACCGTGTCGCCACCGAGCAGGCAGATAGCCACCGTGGCCATGGACACCCTCGCGGACGCCATCGATGGCACCGCCACAAAGATTCCCCAGGTGCTCTTGGCACCCACGCTCACGGTCAGAGGCAGTTCAGCACCGCCGGCACGAACACCTGGATGACACCGGATCGATCAGGTGGGCGAGAAACACACTGGCCTTGTCCGACGACGAAGGCTCAACGAACCACGACAACGGTGCAATGTGCGTGCGCGGCGACGTGCTGACTCACGGAGCCGAGAAGCATGCCGGTGAACCCACCGATGCCCCGGCTGCCGACGACGAGCAGGCTGGCATGTTCGGAGGCGTCGATGAGTACCTTTGCCGTATTGCCTTCCTTGAGAATCGGACGCACGACGAGAGGCGGATCCTGCCCGAGCACGTCGTGAATCGTCTCTAGGAGTTGCTGCTCGGCCGGTGCCGTGAAATCGCCCGCGTCGTGGGTCGCGTAGGTCGAGGACGACGAGCCGGACGGAGGAGGCGGCACGGGTAGCCAGGCCATCAGCACCGAGAGTTCGCTGTTGTGCTGGAGTGCGACATCGCACGCCCACCTAAGCGCCTTACGACTACTGTCCGAGCCATCGACCCCGACGACGATGTTCTTCCACTCCACCATGACGGCTTCCTTTCTGATTGCGTTCTTCGTATCGCCCTGAATATTCGATCCCACGGGTGGGGACCAGTTCGGATGGCCGATGCCGATCCCCTACCCGTGGCACCTTTGCGACTCGCTTAGCGGCTATTCGACGCCGGGCTTTCCTCGGAGGTCTGCACGATCATCACGTTGCAGACCGCCTGCTTGACGACTTCGCGGGGGATCGAACCGAGGGCTTCGCCATCCTCGGCACCGAGGCCGCGGTTTCCGACGACGATCAGGTTGTCGGGGTTCGACCCCGCGACTTCCAGGAGCGCGTGAGCCGGCTCGCCCGCGACCACTCGGCGCTCGATCTGACGGAAGCGTTGGCTGGTGAGTTCTCGCACGGATGCCTCGACAGCGCGGCGAGCAGCTTCCTCCCCGTACAGTTCCTGGTGCCTGTCCGTCCCATTGCTGCTCGGGGTACGTCCGCGCGCCTGCGCGTCGGAGTAGGCAGAGACCACGACCAGTCGAGCCTCTGCGGCCGAGGCGATTCCAGCCGCGTGGCCGACGGTGACCAAGGACGCTGGGGTGCCGTCGGAGCCGACGATCACCCGGTTGTACACCGAGGAGATGCGCCGCGGGGATCCCAGCGGCATGATCGGCGATTCCTCGTCGGCGTTGGGCGCGTTCACCCAGGTGGCAGCAAGGCCAGCGAGCGCGAACATCGCGCCAACGAAGACCATCGCCTTGATCGGGTCGCCACCGAGCAGATGGTTGTAGATCCAACCGAAGGTCAGGGTCTCCAACAGCTGTGGAACGACGATCATCATGTTGATGATGCCCAGATAGACCCCGATCCGCTCCTTAGGCACCATGCTGGTGGCCATCACATACGGGAGGGCGAGAATGCTGGCCCAGGCGATGCCAAGGCCGATCAACGGCAAGAACATCAAGTACTTGTCGTGCACATAGGGGAAGATGGCCAGGCCTACTCCTGCGATCACCAAGGCAGTAGCGTGCACTCGCTTGGCCCCGAAACGAAGCGCCAGCGGAATCATTGCCATCGAGGCGAAGATGGTGACGAAGTTGTACCAACCGTTGGCTAGTCCGGTCCATCCGACGGCCTGATCGAAACCTGCATCGCCCGGCGCGGCCTTGAACACCGACTTTCCGATGGTGAGTGAGGCGAACTGCCAGTAGACGAACAAGCCGTACCACTGAAAAGCGTAGACAAGACCAATCTTGTGCATTCCGATCGGCATCTCGCGGACTGCACTGGCGATCTCACCGACTATGGCGCCGAGCCCCTTGGGCCTGGCCTGGAGTTCGGCGAGCTCCTCATCGGTGGGTGGAATCTCTTTGGTGTTGAGAGCTGAGATGAGGACCGATCCGAGGGCGAAGATGGACCCGACCCAGAACGTGGCCGGCACCCAGTACGGAACGCCGGCCTGCGTGGCCCCGCTGATGATCTGCTGGAAGATGAACAGGGAGACGTTGGCAACGACCGTACCGGCACCGATCAGCATGCCTTGGATCAGGAATCCCTGGGCCCGCTGCGACAAGCGCAGTTTGTCCGAGATCAATGCCCGGTAGGGCTCCATTGCGGTGTTGTTAGAGGCATCCATGAGCCACAGCAGGAGGACGGCCATCCACACCGCTGACACAAAGGGAAACAGGAACAGCACGATCGCCGCACCGACGACGCCGCAGACGAAGAAGGGCTTTCGCCGGCCGAACCGCGGGTGCCAGGTTCTGTCGCTGAGCACGCCGATGAGCGGCTGAATCAGCAGGCCGGTGATCGGGCCGGCAAGGTTGAGGATAGGCAGCTCGTCGGGACGAGCGCCGATCATCGCGAAAAGCGGATTGATGGCGGTCTGTTGAAGCCCCATGCTGTAGTTGATGCCGAAGAATCCAAAATTCATCAAGAAGATGGTCTTCGGACTGAGCAGCGGCTTTCGTCGATCATCGCGATCGACTGTCGCGTCGGCGACTTCTGTCGTAGCGATCTCCTGCTCGCGGAGCGTCATCGCTTCCTCCTCGTGAGTAACTCGATTACTTGCATGGCATGCGCATCTACGAGCGGTAGACAAGGCCTAAAGGGCAGCATGAATGCGGGTGGGTACACCACCGAATTGCGTCCTGAAACCTCTTTCCACAGTGCAGCGCTCAAAGCCACATCGCCCGACGCGCCTACTAAATCGACGCGCGTCAACGGTGGAACTTAGCACAGGTGATTGAGATCACGCCAGAGCCGGATTGGGAGAAATCATCACTGGGTGAGATCGACCCGTTGAGGTGCTCGGGACGGTGGCCGGCCCTCTCAACTCGGCCGTCTCCCCGGTTGGCGCACGCTGCGAGCGGGCGTTGGCCTCGTTCCCTTAGATGATCTATTCCAAGGATCGGGTGTCAGAGTTGCGTGCTGACGCGGGCTGGGCCGCACTGGCGTCGTCGAACGGTCACGTTGTTCGCTGGGATGTCACCAAGTTGGCGAGAGATGGGCGCGGAACGTGACAGTTGGCTGCGTGATCGTGCCACCGTGGCGAGGCTGGTTGGCTCTGCCGGCGGGAGCGCATATGGCCGTCTCCTCCGCACAGCCCGTGGTTGTCCCGTATTCGACACGATCGTTGCGGCGGGTGTGGTTTCGTGCTCAGCCGAGATCGCTGGCTCGCGATTGTGTCGAATCTGGAACACCGACCCGGCTGCCCTTGCGAGATCAGCCTCGTCGGCACCGCTGGGGGTGAGCGGGGTCATCCACCTGCCGCGTCTGGGCTCACCGTGCTTGGCTGTCCGGAATCCGGCTCGCTTGGTGCCGCGGCCTAGGGTTTGGTGCTCAGCCGACCTTCACCGGTTGGCACTGGTGCCGGATTCCGGACACCGACCGGGCTGGACCTCGAACGGGTCCTCACGCTCATCGCGGCCATCGGGTTCAAACGACCGCACGAACCAACTGATCCACCGCACACTACCTACACCCACTTATTGACTTTGGAATAGACCATTTAGTCTCATCTAGTCTGAGAGTGAGTAGATCGTCATCTCGGAGGGAACCGGGCGAACCGGTCGCCTAACGACGTCAGTGACGGGCACAGAATGCGATAGCCGCGAACGTAGCGCAATCTCGACTACATGCCGGAGCATTCCCCCACCACGATGAGCACGAGAACTGCCCACCAGGCCTCGTCCATGTAGTCGAGACTGCGCTACGTCGGCGGAGCCGACACCTGTGTCTCCACCCCAACGCAGGTTCTCGAGCGATCACTGCCTCTTGTCTCCACGCCCTGCGGCGGTCATCCCGACCCCAGCCACCGTCAGCACAGGTCACGATCTACACCTGTGGAACAAGCGGCACAGCCGCTAGCCACGCCCCCGCAGCAGGCCCACCGCGTGCCACGCACCGTGCGAGCGGTGGCGAGGGCGGTCCACGGGTCGTCCGGCCAAGGATGTTTGGGATACCGTCCGCGCATCTCGGCGCGCACCTGCCGATAGGGCCCAGACCAGAACGAGGCGAGATCGTCGGTGACCGCCAGCGGGTGCCCGGCAGGCGAGAGCAGGTGAAAGAGCACGGCTACCCGGCCCTGCACCAGGCGCGGCGAGGCTGCCAGCCCGAAACACTCCTGCAGCTTGGCCCGAACCACCGGGCGGGCATCCGGGTCGTCCACTGCGGGGTAGGCGATCCGTGCACTGTTGCCGGAGGGCAGGACGAGTCGTCGCGGCGCGAGATCGTCGAACCGGGATGCCTGCGGCCACGGCAGCCGGCGACGCAGAGCCTCGGCGAGATCGATCCGCCTCGGGTCTGCTCCGGCAGCGATCCGGTCGAGTTCCGGGGCCAACAGGTCGAGGTCGGCCAGCAGGGCAGCGTCGTCGACGGCCGGCCAAGGCTCGCCGAGCACCCGGTGGACGAGAGCCAGCCGACGCCGGAGTTCGTCGGCGGAGGCGCTCCAGCCGAGCAGGCCGAGACCTTCTCGGCGCAGCGCCTCGTCCACAGCCCGGCGAGCGGCGCGGGGCTCCGGGGGCACCGGTGTGGACGAGAGCACGATCGCGCCGAGCTGACGCCGACGGCGCGCCTTGACGGTGCCGCCGACGAATCGGGTCTGCAAGTCCTGCCTGACCAGCGGCCCGGCGGCTGCCAGTGCCGAGTCTTCGCTGAGCGCTGCGGCACACCGGATCAGAGCCCCGGTTCCCGCCGCGTCATGGGCGTTCGACCGGGAGACCTCGGCAATGGCCAGCCACTCGTGCCCGCGCAGGCTGCTTCCGGCCGGCAAGGCAGCCCGAGTGCCGGAGGCCAGCAAGTAGCTACCGCCGTCGAGGCGGGCGATCCACTCCGGGAACGCCGTGGCGACCACGAAGCCGACGGCCTCGCGGGCCATCACAACGCCACCAGCTGTCCCACGCCCATCAGCCCCCGCACGCTCGCCGGCCGCCACACTCTCACCGACTCTCGCCCGCCCGCCAGATGCCGCAGACTCGCCGGCCGTCCGACCCTCGCCAGCCACCGCAGACTCGTCTGCTGTCCCTCGCTGTCCAGCCCTGGAAAGCCCGAAGTCGCTGTCGGCTGGCACGAGCACCCGAAGCCGCCGCGCCGCGACGCGCCAGCGGCGCGCATGCGGGTGCCGCCCGGCACGCAACGCGTGCAAGAGCTCGTCCAGGTCACCTGACGGGTCGTCGGAGAGCGCGGCGACGACCTCGGCCGCGGCCGTAACGCCGACCACGCCGGCACCTTGCAGCAAGGCCCTGCCGAGGCGAGGGTCGACAGGTATGGCGGCAAGTCTGCGACCCAATGGCGTCAGGTGATCCGTCTCGTCCAAGGCCCCCAGTCCGCGCAGGGTGGCGGCGGCTGCCTCGACCGCTGACGCCGGCGGCCGAGTCGGCAGTCGGGGCGCGTCCAGCGATCCACCTGGCAGCATGAGGCTCGCCGCCGGCCATCCCCAGGTGGCGCAGACGAGCACCAGACCGGTGAGGTCGGCGGTGGCGATCTCCGGCGTGCCGAATGGAGGCATTCGCTCGTACCTGGCGCGCTCGTAGCAACGGACGACCTGACCCGGACCGAGGCGGGCCGCTCTGCCAGCCCGCTGATCGGCGGAGGCTCGCGAGGCCGTCACCGTCACCAGGCCCTGCATGCCCCGTCCGCTGTCACGCCGCGGTTCGCGGGCCAGCCCAGCGTCGATCACCAGCCGCACCCCGGGCACGGTGAGCGCCGACTCGGCGAGGCTGGTCGAGACCACGAGCCGCGGCGGATCATCCGGGCCCCGGCCGCGCACGATGACGTCCTGTCGAGCGGCCGTAACGGACCCGTGCAGCTCGAGAACCGTTGCTGCCGAATCGAGCTCGCGCAGCCGTCGAGCCACGTGGGCCGCCTCACGCCGACCGGGGACGAACACCAGCGCGTCCGTGCGGGGATCAAGGTCGACGGCCTCCCGATGAGCGTTCCACGCCTCGGTGGCCACATGATCGCAAAACTCGCGGGTCACACCACGCTGGTTGAGGACCGGCAGGTGGGACGGGGCGTAGCGGACCGAGAGCGGATGGCCTTGCGCGACGCCCACCACGACCGGCACGGGGGCCTCGAGAGAGCCGAGCAGCTCGGCGAAACGGTTGGCGTCGACGGTCGCAGACATCGCTACGACCGCGAGATCGGTTCGTAACTGCCGCAGCTCTGCCAGGAACCCGACCAGCAAGTCGGTGTCGAGACCACGCTCGTGCACCTCGTCGAGGATGACCGCCGACGTGCCGGGCAAGTCCGGATCGCTCAACAGCCGGCGAACCAGCACCCCTGGAGTGACGAACTCGACCTTGGTGCGGGAGGTGACCCGCCGATCGCCCCGGATCGTGTAGCCGACGAGCTCAGGGCGGTTGCTGAGCGCGCCCAGCCGCGCGGCGGCAGCTCGTACGACCACCCGGCGCGGGGCGGTGACGACGACCCGGCCCAGGGTCTCGTTGGCCACCAACGGCGGCACGATCGTCGTCTTGCCCGACCCTGGAGGCGCCTGCACCACGACAGCACCGATGCCCGCCAACGCCGCCCGCACCTGCGCGACACAGCGGCCGAACGGCAACCCCGCGCCGATCCGGTCCAGGTCGAAAGGCATTGGCGTCCGGTCGGTTTGCCGTGGTGCCGCGGGCATTTAGGACACGCCGGCAGACAGCCGCTGTGTGGTGATGTCCGGGCGTGCCCTCACGGCCGGTGTGCGCGCACGCAGCGCATCAGGTCTCGACGACGGTCGGGATGATCATGGGACGGCGGCGGAGCTTGTTGCCGGCCCAGCGGCCCACCACCCGGCGCACCACCTGCTGCAGTTGGGTCACGTCGACCGTGCCACCGGCCATCGCCTCCACCAGGGCGCTCGACACCTGCGGCTTGATCGAGTCGAAGACGCTGTCGCCCTCGGCCACCCCGCGGGCGTGGATCTCGGGGCCGGCCACCACCGTGCCGTCGGTGGAGTCGACCACCGCGAACACCGAGATGAACCCCTCCCCACCGAGAATGCGGCGATCCTGCAGATCGGCCTCGGTGATCTCGCCGACAGAAGAGCCGTCGACGTAGACGTAGCCGCATGGCACCGCACCGACGATGGAGGCCACCGAGTCGACGAGGTCGATCACCACGCCGTCCTCGGCGAGCATGACCCGTTCGGGATCGACGCCGGTGGCAATGGCCAGGTCGGCGTTGGCCCGTAGGTGACGCACCTCGCCGTGCACCGGCATCACGTTCCTGGGCTTGAGGATGTTGTAGACGTACAACAGCTCCCCCGCCGAGGCATGCCCTGACACGTGCACGCGTGCCTTGCCCTGATGCACCACATGCGCCCCGAGCCGGGTGAGGCCGTTGATGACCCGGTTGATGGAGTTCTCGTTGCCCGGGATCTGCGACGAGGCGAGGATGACGGTGTCGCCCGGGCCGATGCGAATCTTGTGATCGTTGTTGGCCATTCGCGACAGCGCCGCCATCGGCTCGCCCTGCGAACCGGTGGACATGAGAACGATCTTCTCGTCGGGGAGGTCGTCGACCTGCTTGAGATCGACCAGCACGCCGTCGGGCACTTTGAGGTAGCCCAGGTCTGCTGCCACGCCCATGTTGCGCACCATTGAGCGACCGACGAAGGCCACCTTGCGCTGATGCGCCGCAGCCGCGTCGAGCACTTGCTGCACGCGATGCACATGCGAGGCGAACGAGGCCACGATGATCCGGCGGTTGGCCGCGTGGAAGACCCGGTCGAGCACCGGCCCGATCTCGCGCTCGTGAGTAGTGAAGCCGGGCACCTCGGCGTTGGTGGAGTCGACCATGGCCAGGTCGAGGCCCCGCTCACCGACGCGAGCCAGCGCCCGCAGATCGGTGATCCGCCCGTCGAGCGGCAACTGGTCCATCTTGAAGTCGCCGGTGTGCAGGATGGTCTGGCCGCCCACGGCGATGACCACGGCGAGGGCGTCGGGAATGGAGTGGTTGACCGCTACGAACTCGCACGAGAAGGAGCCGAGCTGCTCGACCTGCCCCTCCTTGACCGCCATCGTGTAGGGCGCGATGCGGTGCTCGCGCAACTTGGCTTCCACCAGCGCGAGCGTCAGCTGGGAGCCGAGCAACGGGATATCGGGCTTCAGCCTCAACAAGTAGGGCACGCCACCGATGTGGTCTTCATGACCATGAGTGAGCACAACCGCGAGTACGTCGTCGAGACGATCGCGGATGTAGGTGAAGTCGGGCAGGATGAGGTCGACGCCCGGCTGGTGGTCTTCGGGAAACAGCACGCCGCAGTCGATGATGAGTAGTTTTCCCCCGAACTCGATCACCGCCATGTTGCGTCCCACCTCCCCCAGGCCACCGAGCGGGACGATCCGAACTCCCCTGGCGGGCAGCGGCCCGGGCAGCGGAAGTTCGGGATGAGGATGACTCACATTGCTCCTAAGACTGATGACATCGGTTGTGGCTGTGGGGAGTTCACCACTGGGGTGAGCGCCCGGACGGGGCTATCGACCGAGCGCGGCAGCAACGGCAGCGACATGTTCATCGCTCGCCGGCAGCAGAGGCAGCCGGACGGCGCGGTTGCTCAGCACGCCGAGCAGTTCGAGCCCGGCCTTGGCCATGATGGCGCCCTGGGTGATCTGCATGATGGCCTTGGTGATGGGAATCATCTCGCGATGCATGGCGGCCGCGGTGGCCAGGTCGCAGGCGTCGACCGCGTCGACCATCCGGCGCAGCTGGTCGCCCGCTACATGCCCCGACACGCTTACGACGCCGGAGCCGCCTTGGGTGAGATGAGCCAGGTTCCACTCGTCAGCGCCCGAGTAGTAGGCCAGATCGGAGTTGGCCATGACGTCGGCCGCCTCGAACAGGTCGGACTTGGCATCTTTCACCGCCACGATGCGGTCGTGCTCGGCCAGCCGCAGCATGGTGTCGCGCTCGATGGGCACCCCGGCCCGGCCGGGAATGTCGTAGACCAGCAGGGGTAACCCGGTGGCGTCTGCCACAGCGTTGAAGTGCGCCAGGATGCCTGCCTGCGGAGGCTTGTTGTAGTACGGCGCCACCACGAGAACGCCGTGGGCACCGGCCTTCTCGGCGGCCACGGCCGACTCGATGGAATGCCGGGTGTCGTTGCTGCCCACCCCGGCGAGGATGGTGGCACGGTCTCCCACGGCCTCGAGCACGGCCCGTAGGACGTCGATCTTCTCGGCGTCGCTCGTGGTAGCCGACTCGCCGGTGGTGCCGTTGACCACGAGGCCGTCGTGGCCGTGATCGATGAGGTAGGCCGCCAACTTGGCCGCGGCATCGAGGTCGAGGGCACCGTCTGGCATGAAGGGAGTGACGATCGCCGTGAGCACCGACCCGAACGGGCGGCGCGGGTTCAGGGCGGTGGGCGCCGGCTGCTGCGACATGCGGTCAAGGCTACCGCTGTTCAGCGCCACGGCTGGGGAGGTCGAGCGAATCGCTCGATGTCGAGTGCGGTCTCACGGGCTCCGCGACGGGCAGCCTGCCGCCCACCCACGACCCCACGACGATTTCAGTGATCCGGTTCGGTGAACAGGGCTTCTACTGTGCGGGGACAGTCTCATGGAAGCACTCACACCCTTGCCCGTGGACGCTCCACATGTCAGCCTGCGATGCGTGCTCCTCAACCTGCCCGGCGCGCTGCCGCAATTGGCCCACGATGCCTGGGTCGCCCCTGGCGCCGTACTGATCGGCAATGTGCGGCTGGCAAGCGGAGCGAGCGTCTGGTACGGCTGCGTGGCACGTGGCGACGGCGACCTGATCTGCGTGGGCGAGGGCTCAAATGTGCAGGACGGCACGATCATCCACGCCGACCCGGGCCGCCCGGTCACGATCGGGGCCAGGGTCACCATCGGGCATCGGGCCGTGCTGCACGGCTGCACCATCGACGACGAAGTGCTCGTGGGAATGGGCGCCATCGTGCTCAACGGCGCCCGGATCGGGACCGGCTCGCTCATCGGGGCGGGCGCCCTGGTCACCGAGGGCATGCAGGTGCCACCGGGCTCACTCGTCCTGGGGGCTCCAGGCCGGGTCCGACGAGCCACCACGGCCGACGAGACCTCCCGCATCCTCGCCAATGCCGCCAGCTATACGACGTTGATGGCGCAGCACCGAGCGGCGCTGGCCCAAGGGCCCGGCAAGGTCGAGTTCCCGGCAGTCGAGTAGGGCACGGCCGGTACCTCGCAGTCGAGTAGGGCACAGCAGGTTCCTAGCAGGCGAGTAGACCGCACGGCCGTTCCCGGCGGGCCAGTAGGGCAGGCCGTTCCCGGAAGGCGAGCCGGGACACGGCCGGATCCTTATTAGGCCAGGAGGCCGCAGGACGGCCTGCTTGCCGCGATGCCGTGGCCGAGGATCCGCGCGACAGCCTCACGAACCGGAACCAGAGGGAATGGGGTGGGCCAGCGAACTGTGACGTTCGTCGCCCAAGGGCTACCACGATGGTCACCTCCCGCCGACAAACGTCACAGTTCGACCGGGAAAGCAGCGGAAGACAGTGCCGTCGGCGGCGGACTGAGCCACAGATAGGCCCGCGCAATCCGGGGCAATCCCGCCAGACAGCCTGAATAGCTCGCCAAACATGTCTAGGTTCGGGCGGTTCGGGTGAACCTGCAGACCGACCAGAAAAAATGTTTGCCACGTACTTGTGTAATCGTCGGTTTCGTTGAAAGATAAACCTCGCGAAGCGGCGGCTGCCCGGACCCCCGAGCGGGCAGCCGTCGCTTCCTTCATTTCTGGCCGCAGCCATCCCCCTCCGCGCTGGCACCTCCGGCCCGGCGGATTACTGAGCACCGAACGCCGCAGCCATCCCTTTCCGCGGTAACGCCGCTGGCCTCTGCAGAACAATGCCGCCCAGCCGCTCCGCAGTAATGCCGCCTAGCCGCTGCGCAGTACTGTCGCCTAGCCGCTGCGCAGTACTGTCGCCTAGCCGCTGCGCAACAATGCCGCCTAGCCGCTGCGCAACAATGCCGCTGGCCGCTGCAAGTCCTGACCCGCAGGGTGCCACCCCCAACTGACCGCAGGGTGCCACCCCCAACTGGCCGGAGGGTCCGCCCTAAACTCCACCACTTGTGAGCCCCTCCCCTTCCGGTCTGCTCGTGGCCGGCACCAGTTCTGACGCCGGCAAGTCCATGGTCGTCACGGGACTGTGCCGGGCGTTCGCGCGGCGCGGGATTCGCGTGGCTCCCTTCAAGGCGCAGAACATGTCGAACAACTCGATGGTCTGCGCCGACGGCACCGAGATCGGTCGCGCGCAATATCTGCAGGCGCAGGCCGCCGGAGTCGAGCCCACATCACTGCACAACCCGGTGTTGCTCAAGCCCGGCACCGACCGCACTGCTCACGTCGTGCTGCGGGGCCGTCCTGCGGGGGTTTTGGAGGCCGGCCAGTACGCGACCGGACGCAGCGGGCTGGCCGAGGCCGCCTTTGCGGCGTATGCCGAACTCTCCGCCTCGGTCGACCTCGTGGTGTGCGAAGGCGCGGGCTCGCCTGCGGAGATCAACCTGCGCGCCGGCGACTACGTGAATCTCGGGTTGGCGCGTCGGTTCGACCTACCGGTGCTCGTGGTGGGAGACATCGACCGCGGCGGAGTGCTCGCTGCGCTGTTCGGCACCTGGGCCTTGCTCGACGAAGCCGACCGGACAACGCTGAAAGCCTTTGCTGTCAACAAGTTTCGCGGTGATCCGACGGTGCTGCAACCTGGCCTGGACGAGCTGACGCGACGCACCGGCGTGCCGCTCGTGGGCGTGCTGCCCTGGCTCGACGGGGTGTGGCTCGACGGGGAGGACACCCTGCAGGTGGGTCGCTGGCGCGGATCGGCCACCGGCCGTGAAGCCAGCCTGACGGTGGCCGTCGTGCGATTTCCGCGCACGTCGAACGCCACGGACGTCGACGCGCTGGCGGGCGAGCCGGGCGTCGATGTGCACGTCAGCACCGACCCGTGGCTCTGCGCCGACGCCGATCTCCTGGTACTGCCCGGTTCGCGGGCCACCGTCAGCGATCTGTACTGGTTGCAGCAACGCGGTCTCGCCGACGTCGTGCGGGAGCGGGCCGCCCGCGGCCGGCCGGTGCTCGGTATCTGCGGCGGCTACCAGATGCTCACGCAGCTGATCGACGATCCGGTGGAGTCCGGCCGCAACGGCGTCACGGGCCTGGGCCTGTTGCCCGGCTGGGTGCGGTTCCGGGCCGAGAAGGTGCTGGCGCGACCGGTGGGTGCCTGGCGCGGGCTGCGGGTGGAGGGTTACGAGATCCACCACGGCATCGTGGAGGACAACGTCGCCGCTCCGCTGAGCACGGCTGCCGCGCAGGACGTTCCGGTCGAGTCGTTTCCCGGCGGTACGCGACGGGGAGCGGTGTACGGCTCCATGTGGCACGGCACCCTGGAGTGCGACGCTTTTCGCCAGGCATTCCTGCGCGAGGTGGCGCAAGCGGTCGGCTCGACCTGGGTGGCCGAACCAGGCGCCATCCCCTTTGCCGCGCGCCGGGAGGCTGCCATCGACACCCTGGCCGACGCTGTCGAGGAGCATCTGGATGTGGCCGGCTTGCTCAGCCTGGCGCACGGCGGGAGCATCGCCCGGTGAGTTCCTCCCCCGCCCCCGCCCGTCAGATTCGGATCATCGGCATCGGCACGGGCTCGTTGCAGCACCTCACCCGGCAGGCGATCGCCGCCCTGCGCGAGGTGCACGTGTTCCTCGCGATGGACAAAGGGTCGGACACCGACGAGATCCTCGCGCTGCGACGCGAGATCTGCTCCTCGGCACGGCCGGAAGGCGATTACGAGTTCGTCGTGCTCCCCGACCCCGACCGCGGACCCGATGCCGACCGCGACCGGCCGGGCTACGAGCGCGGGGTACGCGACTGGCACGCCCGGCGGGTAGACCTGTTCGCCACCGCCATCGAGGCACTGCCTGCCGCGTCGGTGGTCGGGCTGCTCGTCTGGGGAGACCCGGCGTTCTACGACTCCACGATCCGGATCGTCGACGGCCTGCGGGAGCGGTTCGAGGTGGCGGCGCAGGTGGTGCCGGGCATCGGCGCGGTGCAGGCTCTGGCCGCTTCGCATCAGATCGTGCTCAACGCCATCGGCGGACCGATCCATGTGACCACCGGACGACGACTGCTCGACGAATACGACCCGGCCCTGGGCACCGTGGTGGTCATGCTCGATGCCGCCCTACGCTGTTCGGCTCTGCTGCAACGGTTTCCAGACCTCTACATCTACTGGGGAGCGTATCTCGGCTCGCCGGACGAGGTGCTGGTGCGGGGCCGGCTGGCAGACGTCATCGACGAGCTGCGCGCCTTGCGGGCGCAGCTCCGGGCACGACACGGGTGGTTGATGGACACGTACGCCCTGCTACCTGCCCACCCCTAGGGCTTCCTTAGGGGTGGGCAGGGGCAGACCGCGCGGCAGGGACGGAGCCCGGCGATGAGAAGCCGCAGCCTGCCCGGGTTTCCGCAACGGGCGGTTTCGAGAGTCGCAGGCCGGGGGGCTTTCCTGCGCTATGGCAATGCTCCGTCCGGCGGGGCATTGCCATAGCGTGAAAAACTGACCCCTTTCACAGCCCTGCTGAAGCCAGACTCGACGCATCACGGTCCGGAGTCGCTAGGTGGTGCCGTTCGCGGTGAAAGTTGCCGCGGCTGGCACCGGGTTGAGTGCCGGAACTGGGGTTGGGGTCGTTCTGTGGTGCCGTGCGCGGCGTATTCGCCGCGGTTGGCACTGGGTCAGGGCACCCCGCTGTGGACGGGCCGGCCTCAGGGGTGGGTCATGTCCAGCGGCACTACCCAGCGATCGAAGTCTTCGGCGCTGATCACCCCGAGCTGCAGTGCTGCCTCACGCAGTGTGAGCCCTTCGGCGTGCGCCGTCTTGGCGATCTTGGCGGCCTTGTCGTAGCCGATGTGCCGGTTGAGCGCGGTGACCTGCATGAGATTGGACGCCAGGTTCGCCTCGATCCGCGCACGGTTGGGTTCGATGCCCCGGGCGCAGTGCTCATCGAAGGAGCGGCAGGCGTCGGCGATGAGCCGGATGCTCTCGAGCACCGCATGCAGCATCACGGGCTTGTACACGTTGAGCTCGAAGTTGCCCTGGCTGGCGGCGAAGGCCACGGTGGCGTCGTTGCCGTAGACCCGGGTGGCGACCATGGTCAAGGCCTCGCACTGGGTGGGGTTGACCTTGCCGGGCATGATCGACGACCCGGGCTCGTTCTCGGGGATGGTGAGCTCGCCGATGCCGTTGCGCGGGCCCGAGGCGAGCCACCGTACGTCGTTGGCCATCTTCATCAGCGCACCGGCGAGGGTTCTCAGGGTGGCCGAGGTGAGCGCCATCGCATCGTGTGCCGCCAGGGCCGCGAACTTGTTGGCGGCGGAACGGAACTCGTAACCCGTCTCGGCCGAGATCTTCTCCGCGGCCAGATCGCCGAAGCCCGGGTGCGCGTTGAGGCCGGTGCCTACGGCGGTGCCACCGATGGCGAGGTCGGCCAGTCCGGCCTCGCTGTGCCGCACCTCGGCCAGCGCATGGTCGAGCTGCGCGACCCACGAGGAGATCTCCTGCCCGAGGGTGATGGGGGTGGCGTCCTGCAGATGGGTGCGGCCCACCTTGACGATGTCGGCGAACTCAGTTGCCTTGGCGTCCAATGTGTTTCGCAATTGTTCGACATCGGGGTAAAGCTCGTCGTGCAGTTGCAGCACGACCGCGATGTGCATGGCGGTGGGAAATGTGTCGTTGCTCGACTGGCCCCGGTTGACGTCGTCGTTGGGGTGGATGGGCTTCTTCGACCCCATGGTTCCGCCCGCGAGCTCGATGGCCCGGTTGCCGATCACCTCGTTGGCGTTCATGTTCGACTGCGTGCCCGAACCGGTCTGAAACACGACGAGCGGAAAGTTATCGTCCAGCTGACCAGAGATCACCTCGTCGGCCGCCCGCACGATGAGCTCGGCCTTCTCCTGAGGCAGCTCGCCCAGTTCCGCGTTGGCCTGGGCGGCGGCCTTCTTGAGGATGCCGAGCGCCCTGACGACCGGCCGTCCCATGACGAAGGTGTTGCGCCCGATCGGGAAGTTGTGGATGCTGCGCTCCGTCTGGGCGCCCCAATAGCGCTCGGCCGGCACTTCGACAGCGCCCATCGAATCGGTCTCGGTGCGGGTGGCAGGACTCATGCTGTCACTTTAGGACCCTCGGTTGAGGCTACCAACGAGGCCGCGCCGCGGACGCCGCCTGGTGGGTCGTGCTGTCGGTCACGACGCCTTCCGCGGACAATCACGCAAGCCGGCTGGCTGTGCTGCCGTCTCCAGGCCTACTCCTCGAGGTCACCTTCCACGTCGAGATAGACCTGACGCAGTTCGTCGAGCAGCGCCTGATCGGGCTCGGCCCAGAGCCCGCGGTCGGCGGCCTCGTTGAGCCTCTCGATGATCGACTGCAACGCCCACGGGTTGGCGTGCCGGAGGAAGTCCTGATTCTCCTTGTCGAGAACATAGGTCTGCGAAAGGGTTTCGTACATCCAGTCGGGCACCACACCGGCTGTGGCGTCGAAGCCGAAGATGTAGTCGACGGTGGCGGCCAGCTCGAAGGCTCCCTTGTAGCCGTGCCGGGTCATGGCTGCGATCCAGCGGGGATTGACCACCCGGGCGCGGAAGACACGAGCCGTCTCCTCGCTGAGAGCTCGGGTGCGCACGGCATCGGGCGTGGTGGAATCTCCCACGTAGGCCTTGGGCTCAGCGCCGGTGAGAGCCTTGACCGTGGCGATCATGCCGCCGTGGTACTCGTAGAAGTCGCCGGCGTCCAGCAGGTCGGACTCGCGGTTGTCGATGTTCTTGGCCGCCACGCTGATCCGGCGGTACGTCGACTTCATGTCGTCGCCGGCGGGAGCGCCGTCGAGGTCTCGACCGTACGCGTAGCCGCCCCAGGCGGTGTACACGTCCGCGAGATCCGTACCGTCGCGCCAGGTTCCAGAATCCATCACCTGCATGACGCCCGCGCCGTACGAGCCGGGCTTCGACCCGAACACTCGGGTGCGCGCGCGCCGCTCGTCGCCATGCTCGGCCAGATTGGCCAGCGTGTGCGCCCGGACGAAGTTCTGCTCCGCAGGCTCGTCGAGGTTGGCCACGAGCGCCACCGCATCGTCGAGCAGGTCGATCACGTGCGGGAACGCGTCCCGGAAGAATCCCGAGATGCGTACGGCCACATCGATTCTCGGCCTGCCCAGCTCTTCGAGGCTGATCGCGGCCAGGCCCGTGACCCGACGGGATGCCTCGTCCCACACCGGGGTGACGCCCAGCAGGGCCAGCACCTCGCCGATGTCGTCACCCGAGGTGCGCATGGCCGACGTGCCCCAGATCGACAGGCCGACCGACGTCGGCACCGAGCCCGTCTCGCTCAGGTAGCGCTCGACGAGCGAGTCCGCCAGGGCCTGACCGGTCTGATAGGCGAGCCTCGACGGGATGGCCTTAGGGTCGACGGAGTAGAAGTTGCGGCCGGTGGGCAGCACGTTCACCAGGCCGCGCAGCGGTGAGCCGGACGGCCCGGCGGGGGTGTAGCCGCCGTCGAGGGCGTGCAGCACGGCGTCGAGCTCGCCGGAGGTGGCCCGCAACCGGGGAACCACCTCGTCGCAGGCGAACCGCAGCGAGGCGGCCACCGCCTCGTGCTGCTGGGCGTCGTTCTGCTGGGAGTCGCCGAGCACCGCGCCGATGACGGCCGGCACCTGCTCGCTGGCGAAGTCGGCGGCCGCGAGCGCCTCGACCAGCTGCCGGGCGGTGCCTTCGACGGTGTCGGTCTGCGACCTGTCGGAGCCGTTCTCGACCAGCCCCAGCGCGGTCCGCAGGCCGGGAACGGACGCTCGTCCGCCGAAGACCTGTGCGGCGCGCAGGATCGACAGCGTCAGGTTGACGAGGGCCTCGCCCTCGGGGGCGGCCCCGAGCACATGCAACCCGTCGCGGATCTGCGCGTCTTTGACCTCGCACAGCCAGCCGTCGACGTGCATGACGAACTCGTCGAACTCGTCGTCGTCGGGACGATCGGCCAGGCCGAGGTCGTGATCCATCTTGGCGGCCTGGATGAGCGTCCAGATCTCGCCGCGCAGCGCCGGCGCCTTGGCCGGATCCATGGCCGAGACGTTGCCGTACTCGTCGAGCAGCTGCTCGAGCCGGGCGATGTCGCCATACGACTCAGCCCGGGCCATCGGAGGCACGAGGTGATCAATGATCGTGGCGTGCGCCCGGCGCTTGGCCTGCGTGCCCTCGCCCGGGTCGTTGACCAGGAACGGATAGATCAACGGCACGGAACCGAGAGTGGCGTCGGTGCCGCACGAGGCCGACATGCCGAGGTTCTTGCCGGGCAGCCATTCGAGGTTGCCGTGCTTACCCATGTGCACGATGGCGTGCGCACCGAACTCGCGGGCGAGCCACTGATAGGTGGCGAGGTGGTGATGGCTCGGCGGCAGATCGGGATCGTGGTAGATCGCGATGGGGTTCTCGCCGAACCCGCGGGGCGGCTGCACGAGAACCACGAGGTTGCCGGCCTGCAGTGCGGCACAGACGATCTCACCGCGCTCGTCGAGTGCGGTGTCGACGAAGAGCTCGCCGGGCGGCTCGCCCCATGCGCCGACGACGCGCTGCCGCAGGTCGGCGGGGAGCTCGGCGAACCAGCCGGCGTAAGTGGCCGCGGGAATGCGTACCGGCTGGCCCGACAGCTGCTCCGCGGTGAGCCACTCGGGGTCTTGTCCACCGGCTTCGATGAGCGCGTGCACGAGCGCGTTGCCGGCGGTGGTGTCAGGGTGTTCGCCTTCCACCGCGGGCCGCGGTGCGGTGCCGGGGATCTCGCCGGGCTCGCCGAGGTCGTAACCGGCCTCGCGCAGTGCGCGGAGCAGCCGGATCGTGGAGACCGGGGTGTCGAGGCCCACCGCGTTACCGATCCGCGAGTGCTTGGTGGGGTAGGCCGACAGCACCACGGCAAGTTTGCGCTCGGCCGCCGGCGTATGCCGAAGCCGCGCGTGCCCCAACGCGATTCCCGCCACCCGGGTGCAGCGCTCGGCGTCGGCGGCGTAGCGCGGCAGGCCGTCGCCGTCGAGTTCCTTGAACGAGAACGGCACGCTGATGAGCCGGCCGTCGAACTCCGGGATCGCCACCTGGGTGGCCACGTCGAGCGGGCTCATTCCTTCGTCGGCGCCGGCCCAGTCGTCGCGGCTCCAGGTGAGGCAGAGCCCTTGGACGATCGGGACGTCGAGCGCGGCGAGGGCAGCGACGTCCCACGACCCGTCGTCCTCCCCCGCGCCGGCCATCGCCGGTCGGGTGCCACCGGAGGCGAGCACAGTGGTGACGAGGCAGTCGTAGCCGGCCAGGTGCTGGAGCAGTTCGGCGCTGGCCTCGCGCAGCGAGGTGGCGAAGATCGGCCGCCCGATGCCACCGGCAGCGTCGATCGCGTCGGCCAGCGCGTGAACGTAGCCGGTGTTGCCCGCGGCCTGCTGCGCCCGATAGAAGATGATGCCGACCTTCGCTGCGTCCGGGTCGGCCGGAGCCGGGCGATCCAGCACACCCCAGGTCGGCAGCGTGACCGGTGGCTCGAAGCCCTCGCCCGTGAGCAGCAGGGTGTCGGACAGGAAGGCGTGCAGCTGGGCGAGGTTGTCGGGCCCACCCTCGGCCAGGTAGCGGTGCGCCTCGCGCACCACGCCGGGGGGCACGCTCGACTCCGCCATCAATGCGGCGTTGGGCGCTTGCTCGCCACCGAGCACCACGACGGGCTTGCCGGTCTCACGCAGACTCCGGAACCCGCCATACAGGTCGTAGAGATCGTCGACCGAGCCGAGGATGCGGGCGATCACGACGTCGCAGGCCTCGATCGCCGCACCGAGGTCGGCGCGCCCGGGACGGGCCGGGTTGGCCCAGACGTAGTCGGCGCCACTCGCACGGGCCGAGAGGAGATCGGTGTCGGACGTGGAGAACAAGGCGATGCGTGGCACCTGGTGAGGGTACCCGTCCCATGGGGGTCACCTAGGATCGCTGGCGTGACTGCGCGCCCGCTCGACGACCGCTGCCCTGGGCTGCTGCGCGGTTTCGCGGCGGCCGACGGCACCCTGGTGAGGTTGCGGGTGCCCGGTGGGCGGGTGAGCACCGCCGCGTTGCGGCGTTTGACGGAACTGGCCGCCGAGCACGGCGCCCCCTTTGTACAGCTCACGTCCCGCGGCAACCTGCAGGTGCGGGCTCTGCCCGACCCGCTGCCGGAAGCCTTCGTGACAGGCGTGATCGAGGCCGGACTCCTGCCGCATCCCGCACATGAGCGCGTGCGCAACGTGCTGGCCTCGCCCTGGTCGCGCCATGCCGCACAGCTCGGCGAGCTGGTGGCCGAGTTCGACACCGCCCTGTGCGCCGACCCGATGCTTGCCCGGCTGCCCGGCCGCTACCTCGTCGCGTTCGACGATGGCACGGGGCACCTGCTCCGGGAGAGCTTCGACTTCGGCTACCTGCGCCGCTCTGCGGAGGACGGCCTGCTGCTGGTCGGTGGCGGACGCGCCCGGGCAGTCTCCCGTGACGAGGTGGTCGACGAGATCCTCCAGCGCTCACGGCTTTTCGTGTCGGAACGGGAGGCGATGACGGCCCCGGCCTGGAATGTGTCGGAGTTGCCCGCCTCGTCGCCGGTTCTGGATGGCTGCGAGCCGACTGCCGGGCCCGTACCGATCGCGCCGCCATCAGGGGGCTTCGGGGACGACCTGGTGGTCACCGTGCCGCTAGGCCTGCTCGACCTGGCCCAGGTACAGGCGCTGCATGAGCTCGCAGACCTCGTGGTGCTCACGCCGTGGCGTCGGGTGGTGCTGCCGCTGGCTGCCCGGGCCGATCGCTCCGCGCTGGCGTCGGCCGGTCTGGTGTGCGAGCCGACGACCGCCTGGGATCGAGTGAGCGCGTGCATCGGCGCGCCGTACTGCCGCCGCACCACGGTCGCGACCGGTCAGCTGGCGCGCGCGCTGGTGCCCCACCTTCCGGCGCACGGTCGCGCCGTGCAGCTCAGTGGGTGCGAAAGGCGTTGCGGTGCACCGCAGTTCGATCACATTGACATTCTTGCCCCGACCTCGCTCGCTGAGGTCTGCTCGATTCTGGACGGAGAACGGTGACCCAGGCCCATATCCCCCGCCGACCCACGGCGCGCTACGACTACGTGCGCGACGGCGACGAGATCTATCGTCGCTCGTTCGCCACGATTCGCACCGAGGCAGACCTGGCCGCCTTGGGCCATGACGTGGCGCGAGTCGCGGTGCGGGTGATTCATGCCTGCGGCGACGTGGGCATCGTCTCGGAGCTGGCGGCGCATCCGGGGGTTGCCGCTGCCGCGCTCGCGGCACTCCAAGCCGGCGCTCCGATCCTCACCGACTCGCACATGCTCGCGGCCGGGGTCACCCGCTCGCGGCTACCGGCGGACAACGACGTCATCTGCACCTTGCGGGAGCCCGAGGTGCCCGCCCTGGCCCGGGAGTGGGGCACCACTCGCGCGGCCGCCGCCGTCTCGCTGTGGGAACCGCACCTCGCCGGGGCGGTCGTGGCCATCGGCAATGCGCCCACCGCGCTCTTCCACCTGCTCGAGCTCCTAGCGGACGGCGCCCCGCGCCCCGCCGCCATCGTCGGGATGCCGGTGGGCTTCGTAGGATCTGCGGAATCGAAAGTCGCTCTGGCCGAACATGTTCTGCCCGAGGGCCCGGTGCCATGGCTGGTGGTGCACGGCCGACGTGGCGGGTCGGCGATGGCGGCCGCCGCCCTCAACGCCTTGGCAACCAAGACCGAGATCCTGGCCCGAGCTGGATCGGACCTTGCCGCGCCAATAGCGCAGGCACACAGCCCGCTGGGGACGCTGTGAGCGGTCAGCTGTTCGCTGTCGGTGTCGGCCCCGGCGACCCCGGGCTGATCACCCTTCGCGGGGCCGACCTGATCCGGGGTGCGGAGGTGATCGCCTACCACCGCGGCACGAACAAGCCCTCGGTGGCCAGAGGCATCGCCGCAGAGATCGTGCCCGCGGACTGCATCGAGGAAGAGCTGCACTATCCGGTGACCACCGGCGAGACCGCCCACGCGCTCAGCTACTACGGCGTGATCAGCGACTTCTACGATGCCTGTGCGCAACGGCTCGCGGCGCATCTGGAGGCCGGGCGGCGCGTGGTGGTGCTGGCCGAGGGCGACCCGCTGTTCTACTCCTCGTTCATGTACCTGCACGACCGGCTCGCCCACCGGTTCCCCACCGAGATCGTGCCGGGCGTCACCTCGGTGAGCGCCGCCACGGCCGCTGCCGCCACCACCTTGTGCCGCCACGAAGACGTGCTGACGGTGCTGCCCGGCACGCTGCCCGTGCCCGAGCTTGCCCGCCGCCTCGCCGACACCGAGGCCGCGGCGATCATGAAGCTCGGCCGCACCTTCGCCGGGGTGCGGGAGGCGTTGCGACAGGCCGGCTGTCTCGACCGAGCGATCTACGTCGAGCGCGCCAGCAGTGCCCGGCAGCGCGTGCTGCCGGTGGCCGACGTTGACCCGGCGAGCGTCCCGTACATGTCCATGGTCCTGGTGCCGGGCCGTGACCGGCGCTTCGACTCGGCCGGTCGCAGCGCGCAGACGGCCTCGGCACCGGCCATGCCCATGCCGCCCGGGAGCGTCACGGTGATCGGGCTGGGCCCCGGCCCGGAGCATTGGCTCACACCGCAGGCAGCCAACGCGCTCGCGCAGGTGGCCCACGTCTTCGGCTATGCACCTTACGTGGCCAGAGTCCCCGCGCGCGAAGGACTTTCGCTGCATGCCAGTGGCAACACCGTGGAAGTGGACCGAGCTCGGCAAGCACTCGAGACGGCACTGACCGGGGCCGAGGTGGCTGTGGTCTCCGGCGGCGACGCCGGCGTGTTCGGCATGGCCTCCGCGGTCTTCGAGGCGGCCGACGATCCGCGCTATGCCGAGGTGTCGATCACCGTGCTGCCCGGGGTGACGGCAGCCAACGCGGCAGCTGCGCTGGCCGGTGCCCCGTTGGGGGCCGACTATGCGGTGATGTCGTTGTCCGACCGGCTGAAGCCCTGGTCCGTGGTGGCCGACCGATTGCGAGCCGCCGCCTCGGCCGATCTGGCCATCGCCCTCTACAACCCCCGCTCGCGCAGCCGACCGCATCAACTCGCCGACGCCAAGAGCGTGCTGCTGGAGGTCAAGGACCAGGCCACCAAGGTGGTGATCGCCCGCCAGGTCGGGCGGCCCGGGCAATCCCTCGTGGTCACCACCTTGGGCGAGTTCGACCCCGAGCAGGTCGACATGGGTTGCCTCCTGATCATCGGTGCCAGCAGCACCCGAGTGAGCGGCTCCGGCCAGGTCTGGACCCCGAGGTTCGTCGAACCCTGAGCGGTGCGGACCCGGTACTCGCTCGAGCCCAGTACTCAGGTAACTCAAAGTCTGTCGAGAGAAGATTCAGAGATTCCTCGCAGAGACTGGGGAGTTCCAGGTCTCCCATTCGCGCTGCCCGAGAGGACCCAGCTTGTGACATTCGCCCTTGCGGAATCGGACCTTTTCGACGGCATCCTCGGTTTGCCGCTGCATCCACTCGTGGTGCACGTGGTCGTGGTGGTGTTGCCTGTGTCGGCCTTCGTCTTGATCCTGCTGATCGTGATTCCGCGGCTGCGGGCGCGTTTTGCCACCGTCACCGTGATCGGTGTGCTCGTCGGATCGGCTGCCACCTTGGTGGCCAAGGAATCGGGCGAGGCACTTGAGCGACACGTCGGAGACCCCGGGGTGCACGCCCAGTACGGCGACTGGGCCACGATCTCTGCCGGAGTCCTCGTGGTGGTGACGCTGGTCTGGTATGTGCTGCAACGCCTTGCGGGAACCCCCGGTGCCCGGCGCGCACTGCTCAACCTGGTCGGTGCGGTGACGGTGCTGGCAGCGGCGACCTCCATCGGGCTGGTCGTGCTGGTCGGTCACTCCGGTGCCGAGCGAGTCTGGAATGGAACCCTGAACCAGACGGCCGCCGCGAGTGCTCCGGTGAGCCCAACGGCCAGCGTCACCACGAGCCCGAGCTCGACCACATCGACATCAACTGCTCCAACTTCGCCGTCTGCTACCCAGAGCACATCCTCGGCCGGTTCGTACACCTTGGCCCAGGTAGCCGTGCACAGCGGACGTTCCAGTTGCTGGACGGCCATCAACGGCTCCGTGTACGACGTGACCGCCTGGATCAACCAGCACCCCGGCGGCCCAGACCGCATCCTGGGGCTCTGCGGGCACGACGGCAGCCAAGCCTTCAACGATCAGCACGCTGGTGAGTCCAGGCCCGCGCAGGAACTGGCTCAGTTCAGGATCGGCGCGCTCGCGGGCTGAGCTGCCGCTGTGATTCGTGAGGGGCTGCAGCGGCGTCGGCCAAGCTGGACGTTGGGGTCGATCTCAGACCGAGCCGCTGTCCTTTATCCGACACGACTGCAGGCCAGCGCTGTCGGCTGAGCACGAAATCCAAGGCCGCCGCACGAATCGTGTCGGATAAAGGACAAGCCTCAGTGGTAAGGCGTGCGCGCACCCTCCTCCCGAGGCGCGGCTCTGCGTGGGCGGCATATCCTGCAAACGTCAGGTCCTGCCGTACCTGCAAGGTCCCAAGTGAGGGGGTCGCGCTCATGCCAGAGTTCCAGGTGCGTCCGTTTCGACGTGCAGACGGCGATCAGATCACCAAGCTGGTCGCTGTCCACGCTGGTGCGGTGATGCCGGGTGCAGCCGCCTCGGTGGAAGCGGTGCAGAACCAGTTCGAACGTGAGCCGGAGCAGTTCGTCGTCGGTTCGTGGATCGGCGATCGCCAGTGCATCGTCGCCCAGCAGGACGACACGATCGTGGCTGCGGCGCTGCTCGTCCGGTACCGGGCCGACGCCGACGTCGGGGCGAGCTACCGCAATGCGGGCGAGGTGCGCTGGCTGCTGTTCTGGCCCATGGCGCCCGCAGGGAATCCCTACTGCAACGACGGGCACGCAGCCGCCCAAGGCGTGCTCGACACCTGCCTTGCGCAACTTCAGCATTGGCGCGTCAGCCGACAGTACGCGGATGGCACCCTGCCGGTTCCGGGCCTGTACGGGGTTCCCGACCAATGGCCGCACATCGCCGACCTCTACGCCGCCAACGGCTTCGTCCCGGCATTGGACTGCACGCACATCATCCAGCTCGCCGACCTGGCCGATCTGCCCGAGCCTGGCGACCCACCCCTACGAGGCCTGAGCCTGAACCGTCAGGTCGGCATCAACGGCACCCGGCTCGTGGCCTGCCTCGACCAGACCCCGATCGGCAGCATCGAGATCGAGATCCTCGACCGCGACGCCAACTCGCGGCTCGCCGACATCGGCAGCTTCGAGGTGGTGGCCGACTATCAGGGCCAGAACGTGGGCACGTGGCTGCTCAGACACGCGGCGAGCTGGCTGCGGCTCGGTCATGTCGATCGCCTGCTGCACCGGGCCGACATCGGCGACACCATACGGCTGGCCTACGTCGAACACAACGGCTTCCGCGAGATCACCCGCACGAGGAGGGGCTGGGAACGCCCCGCCACCGGCTAGCACTGACGTTGACACTTGCCAGCCAGCCGGCACTGACACTCACACCCCGGGTGCTGCCTCGCGGGGACGGCAGGAGTAGAGATGCGACTCGGCGTGGTCGTCGCCGGCGGTCAGCGCCCGGCCGACGAGGATGAGCGCCCCCATCGTGAGTCCCGAGGCCTCCACCTGGTCGGCGATGTCGCCCAAGGTGCCGCGAAGCACCTGCTCGCTCGGCTGCGACACCGACGCCGCCACCACCGCGGGGCAGTCGGCCCCGTAGTGCGGGATCAGCGTGTCGGCCAGCCGGCGGACGTGCCTGATGGCCAGGTGCAGCACGAGGCTGGCGCGAGTCTGCGCCAGCCTCGCCAGATCCTCGGAAGCCGGCATCGCCGTGGAATCTCGTTGCGCCCGAGTGAGAATCACGGTCTGCGCCAGTTCGGGCACAGTGAGTTCGCGGCCCAGCAGGGCGGCCGCGGCGGCGTAGGCCGGCACGCCGGGGGTGACGTCCCAGGGCACTCCAGCCCGATCTAGACGGCGCGACTGCTCGGCCAACGCGGAGTAGACGGAGGGGTCGCCAGAGCACAGCCGCACCACCGACTGGCCTTCCTGGTGCGCGTGCACGAGCTCGGCAGTTATCTGGTCGAGGGTGAGGTGTTGGCTGTCGACCAGGCGCGCCTGGCTGGCGACACCGGCCAACTCGACCGGGTCGAGGTATGACCCTGGGTAGACGCACAGATCCGCCGAGGCCAAGAGCCGTGCGGCGCGCACGGTCAGCAGGTCGATGGCGCCCGGGCCCGCGCCCACGATGTGAACGGTCACTGCTCTCCTCCATCATCGTCGGGCCGGGCCTGCGCCGGGCCGCTGTCCTGCGCCTCGAGGCTCGCAGGCTTCACCACTGCCCACTGCACCACGGGCCGGGCCGGCGTCCACGACAGGTAGGCCCCGAGCGGTTCGGCGCGCTCCACGCTCAGCCGACGCAGGTCACCGCCCCACCGCCCGGCAGCGGCCACGAGCACCGCCTCGGTCCGCAGGGTGACCGCATGCGCCACGAGTCGACCGCCGGCCCGCAACCTCACCCACGCCCCCTCCAGCACCTCGGCGCTGGCCCCGCCGCCCACGAAGACGGCGTCCGGCGGGGGCAGCTCTGCCAGCAGGTCGAGCACCGAGCCGACCCGCACGTCGACCGCGCGGGGCACGCCGAGAGCCATCGCATTGGCTGTGATCCGCTGCGCCCGTTCGGGATTGCGTTCCACGGCCACGACCTTGCAGGTCGGGTGATGACGTGCCCACTCCAGGGCGACCGACCCGGCCCCGGCGCCGAGATCCCACAGCAGTTGGCCGGGTACCGGCCGCAGGCGGGCGAGCGCGGCGATCCGCAGCTCCCACTTCGTGAGCTGGCCGTCGTGCTCGAACGCCTCGTCCGGCAGGCCCGGGCTGGTGCCGACTGCAAACCCGAGCGGCCTGCACGGCCGGCCACAGTGGACGCCGATCACATTGAGGGCGGCAAACTCACGCTCCGGCGCACCCGAGGCCGGCTCGCCGGAGCCGCCCGCGACGATCTCCCCCGGTGCCAACTGCTCTGCCGACGACTCGAACCGCGACTCGTCATCGGCGCCGAGGTTTGCGAGCACCGTCAGCCGAGCCTGGGGCCAGCCTGCCTCCACCAGAAGACTCGCCACGGCGACCGGGGTCTGCGCGCCCGCACTCAACACCACCAACCGCGCCTCGGGGGCCAACCGAGGCAGCAGTGTCTCCACCGGAGCGGTCACGAGCGAGACCGTCTCGCAGCTCTCGGCGGCCCAGCCCAGCCGGGCCCGGGCCAGGCTCACCGACGACAGCGCCGGATGCACCCGCACTGCCCCGGGCCCCAACAGTCTGATCAGGGTGGACCCGATGCCGGACACCAACGGGTCCCCACTGGCCAGCACGACGACCCGGCAGTGCGCGACCTCCGCCAGAAGCCCCGGCAGGGCAGGTAGCAGTGGCGAAGGCCAGACTCGATGCCGCTGGACGGCACCTTCGTCGAGGGCTCCGGGAAGGGCGGCAAGCTGCCGCCTCGAACCGAACACCACGTCGGCCTCGGCGACGGCGCGGCGCGACTCCGCGGACACGCCCGCCAACCCGTCAGCGCCGATCCCGACGACGTCGATCATCAGTTCCTCCTCGGCGCTTGATAGGCCACGACCGGCCCACACTGTAAGGCGTGCCGGGAGATAGACACTGCAGGTGTCGGTTTCTGGACGGGATGCATGACAAGGCGGGGGCCCGCCCGCCTAGCGGAGCTACGTGGGTGTGGGCCGACAACGCGGTCAGACGCCCGATCCCGGAAGCGGCACTAGCCGGGCGGGTTTTTCGACGCTATGACGATGCCCCGCCACGTGGGGCATCGTCATAGCGCCTCAAACCCCACCCCACCAGTGTCGTTTCTGAGCGGGATGGCTGACCGGGCACGGGCGATAGCGCCGTCGGGCGCCCGACCCAGGAAACAGCCGACACCTGCCGGCGACGGCCTGCGTCGACAGCACCCACCTGGGACGTGGCAAGATGCCAGGTGGCGCCCCCACGAGGAATCCGGTGCGACTCCGGAGCGGTCCCGCCACTGTGACCTGCCGATCGATCAGACCGGTACGGGAGTCAGGACGTTGTGGGTGCGCTCCCACGTCGATCGCGTGGGTGGAGCTGAGCGGTGAGCGCGGACTCACCAGAGGAGAAACGTGGCGTCCTTCCCGTTCTCGGCCGTCGTCGGTGCAGACGACATGGCTCTGGCACTCGTGTTGACCTCCATCGCACCCGACGTGGGTGGCGTACTCGTGCGCGGTGAGAAGGGCACGGCCAAGTCGACCATGGTGCGGGCCCTGGTAGATGTGCTGCCCGATCAGAACGTGGTGCTCGGCTGCCGGTTCGGCTGTGATCCGTCCGCGCCGGATCCCACCTGCCCCGACGGGCCGCACGACCCGGGTACCGCGTCCGGCTCGCGCCGGGCGCGGCTCGTCGAACTGCCGGTCGGTGCCAGCGAAGACCGGGTGGTCGGTTCGCTCGACCTCGGCCGGGCGCTCGGCGACGGGGTGGCCACGTTCTCCCCGGGCCTGCTGGCCGACGCACACCGAGGCATCCTCTACGTCGATGAAGTGAACCTGCTGCACGACCACCTGGTCGACCTGCTCCTGGACGCCTCGGCGATGGGCCGCTCGTCGGTGGAGCGCGACGGGGTGTCGTTCTCGCACGCGGCCCGGTTCGTGCTGGTGGGCACCATGAATCCCGAGGAGGGCGAGCTGCGTCCTCAGTTGCTCGACCGGTTCGGGCTCACGGTCGAGATCGCGGCCAGCCGCGATCCGCAGCTGCGGGCGGAGATCGTTCGGCGGCGCATGGCCTACGACGGTGACCCGGCGGCCTTTGCCGCGCGGTATGCCCGACCCCAGCAGGAGCTGGCTCGGCGCATCGCCGACGCCACCGCCCTGTTGCCGTCGGTAGTGCTCTCCGATCGAGAGCTGGTGCGCATCGCGCGGGTCTGCGCAGGCTTCGAGGTAGACGGGATGCGGGCAGACCTGGTGACCGCTCGTGCCGCCCGCGCTCACGCGGCCTGGCAAGGCCGGGGCGAGGTGAACGTCGACGACGTGCGCGCTGCCGCGCGACTGGCCCTGCCGCACCGCCGCCGACGCAAGCCGTTCGACGCGCCCGGCATGGACGAGGATCTGCTCGAGGAGCTGTTGCGCGACCCCGAGCCTGACCCGAACGATCCCACCGATCCGGAATCGGACGACGACGCGCCCGGCGAGCCGTCCGAGGCGGACGGGCCCTCCGACCACCAGGACGGTCCGGATCCGAGTGAGCCGGCGGGTTCGACGATGCACGATCCGGCGCAGCCGACGCCGGCCCGTGCGCGCGAGCAGTCTGCCGAGGAACAGCCTGCCCACCCGTCAGACCAGAAACACGAGACCGCCGACGAGCAGTCGATCCCGGCCCCCACGGCTGTCAGCCAGGCGGCGGACCCGTTCCGCGCGTTGACCCTTCGCGCCCGGGGAGTCGGCCGGGGAGCCCCCGGACGTCGCTCGCGGGCCATCACCAGCACCGGTCGCACCGTGGGCTCGGCGCTGCCGCGCGGCGATGAGCAGCTACGCCTGCACGTACCGGCCACGATCCTGGCGGCCGCACCGCACCAGGGCAGCCGGCGTCCGACCACGCCCTCCGCGGGTGCTGGTTCGCCGCGAATGATGTTCCAGCGCAGCGATCTTCGGGCTGCGGTGCTCGAAGGCCCGGAGGCGAACCTGGTGCTGTTCTGCGTCGACGCGTCGGGTTCCATGGGTGCCCGCCAGCGGATGACCGCCGTGAAGACCGCTGTGCTCTCGCTGCTGGTGGACGCCTACCAACGCCGCGACCGAGTGGCGGTGGTGACCTTCCGCGGCACCGGTGCCGACCTGACCCTGCCGCCCACATCGTCGACCGAGGCCGCCGCCGCCTGCTTGCGCGACCTGCCCCACGGCGGACGGACCCCCTTGGCCGAGGGCCTGGAGAAGACGGCCGCACTGCTGGCCGTCGAACGGGTCCGCGACCCGCACCAACGAGCGCTCGTGCTGGTGCTCACCGACGGCCGTGCCACCGCGGGCCGCGACGCCCTCGCCCGGGCCCGTCAGGTGGCCGGGCACTGGCAGAAGTCGGTGCAGACCATCGTGATCGACTGCGAGACCGGCCGATTCCGACTGGGTCTGGCCACCGAGCTCGCTCATCTCATGGGTGCTCGGCATCTGCCGCTCGAAGCCGTGAACGCCGACGCCCTCGTGGCGACCGTGGCCACTGCCCGGCGCGCCAACACACCCAGAGCCAACACCCCGAGAAAGGTCGCCTGATGCCCCAGGGAGTCACGCCCGTCGACGCCGCCGACGGCCTCACCACCCGGCAGCGCCGCAACCGGCCGCTGCTGATGGTCAACACCGGGGACGGCAAAGGCAAGTCGACCGCCGCCTTCGGGCTCGCCCTTCGCGGGTGGAATCAGGGCTGGTCGGTGGGCGTCTTCCAGTTCGTGAAGTCTGCCAAGTGGCGGATCGGCGAGCAGAGTGCGCTGGAGGCGCTGGCCGAGGTGCATGAATCGAAGGGGCTGGGAGGCCCTATCGAATGGCACAAGATGGGCTCGGGCTGGTCGTGGTCGCGCAAGGCCGGCAGCGAGGACGACCACGCCGCAGCAGCAGCCGAGGGCTGGGCCGAAGTCAAGCGACGGCTCGCCTCGCAGACCCATCAGCTGTATGTGCTCGACGAGTTCACCTACCCCATCGGCTGGGGCTGGGTCGACCTCGACGACGTGGTGCAGACCCTTTCCACGCGAACGGGGTACCAGCATGTGGTGATCACCGGCCGCCGCGCCCCGCAGGCCCTGCTCGACGTGGCCGACACGGTCACCGAGATGACCAAGATCAAGCACCCCTTCGACAACGGCCAGAAGGGCCAGCGGGGGATCGAATGGTGAGGCTGCCCCGTCTCGTCGTGGCCGCGCCCGCCTCCGGGCAGGGCAAGACCACCATCGCCACCGGGCTGATGGCCGCGCTCACCCGCACAGGCATCGAGGTGGCCCCGGCCAAGGTCGGTCCGGACTACATCGACCCCGGCTACCACGCCCTGGCCACCGGACGTCCGGGCCGCAATCTCGACCCGTGGCTTTGCGGCGAAGAGCGCATCGTGCCGTTGCTGTTGCACGGAGCCTGCACGCCGCGGCTGGCCGAGATCGCCCTTATCGAGGGCGTGATGGGCCTCTACGACGGCATGCTCGGCACCGAAGGGTTCTCCTCGACGGCGCACGTCGCGACCCTCACCGACTCCCCCGTGCTGCTGGTTGTCGACGTCACCGGTGCCGCGCGGTCGGTGGCGGCCGTGGTCGCGGGGATGGCAGCTTTCGACCCCCGGGTACGGATAGGCGGGGTCGTGCTCAACCGCGTCGGTTCGGCGCGGCACGCGCAGGAAGCGACGAGCGCGGTGGAGTCGCTCGGCATCAGCGTGGTCGGCTGTGTGCCGCGCGATGCACGGGTGGGAGCACCGTCGCGACATCTCGGGTTGGTTCCAACCGCCGAGCGGGTCGATGCCGAAGACGCCCTCGACCGGCTTGCCAAGCATGTCGGCGGCCATGTCGATCTCGACGCTGTGGTCGAGCTCGCTTGCAGCGCGAGCGATCTCGACGGTGAACCGTGGAACCCGGCGGCCGAGGTGAGTGCGCTCGACGCCGGGGCAGAGCGGCCCGTGATCGCCATCGCGGCCGGGCCTGCCTTCACCTTCCGCTACACCGAGACCGACGAGCTGCTGCGGGCGGCAGGCTGCGAGCCGGTCGTGTTCGACCCGGCCACCGACGACGCCCTGCCCGCCGGCACCCGCGCCCTCTACCTGGGCGGCGGCTTTCCCGAGGTGCACGCCGGCGCCCTGATGGGCAACCGGAACCTGTTGCGGCAGATCAGGTCTGAGATCGCGGCCGGCATGCCGACGTACGCGGAGTGCGCCGGCATGCTCTACCTGTGCGAACGGCTCGACGATCATCCGATGATCGGTGCGGTGCCGGCCACTGCCCAGATGAGTCCCCGCCTGACCCTGCGCTACGCCACCGCCGTGATGGCCGGCGACGGGCTTGCGGGTGCTGCGGGCGATGTGGTGCAGGGACATGAGTTCCACCGCACCGCAACGGTTCCCGGCCACGGCACCGACGCGGCGTGGCGGCTGACGTCGGCCTACTCCGCCGAGCAGGCCGAGGGCTTCAGCCTCGATCCCGCCGGCACGGGACGGCCCAGCCTGCACGCGTCGTACCTGCACGTGCACCCGGCGGGCCATCCGGCGCTGGCCGAGCGGCTGGCGCACGCGGCCGCCGCCTACACCGCGATCCCCGTCGACGAGATCTCCGCGTCCACCACCGACGTCGACGACAAGCGTGCACCCGTCACGGGTGAAGTGGTGCTCGTGGGCGGTGGTCCGGGTGACCCCGGGCTGCTGACCGTCGCTGGGCTGGAAGCGATCTCGTCGGCCGACGTGATCGTCTGCGACCGGTTGGCGCCGCTCGACTCGCTACGGCACGCCCGTCCGCAGGCCCGGATCATCCACGTCGGCAAGATTCCTCACGGGCCCTACACCCCGCAGGAGCAGATCAACGCCATCCTCGTGGAGCACGCTCGGCAGGGCCGCACGGTGGTGCGGTTCAAGGGCGGTGACAACTACGTGTTCGGCCGTGGTGGCGAAGAATGGCTCGCGTGCGCGCAGGCCGGCGTGCCGGTTCGCGTCATTCCCGGCGTCACATCATCGGTGGCGGGCCCTGCCTTGGCGGGCATTCCGGTGACCCATCGCAGCCTCAGCCAGGGGTTCATCGTGGTGTCAGGTCACGTCGGGCCCGACGATCCGCGCAGCGACGTCGAGTGGGGGGCGCTGGCGCGCAGCGGGCTGACGATCGTCGTCCTGATGGGCGTGGCGACCCTGCCGAGCATTGCCGACCACCTCATCCGGCACGGGCTCGACCCGCAGACCCCGGCAGCCACCATCGCCGACGCCGGGCACCCCGGCATGCGCGTGGTGCGGGCCCGGTTGGACGCCATCGCCGAGCGCACCGACGCCGCCCGGATCGAGCCGCCCGCCGTGACGGTCATCGGCGCCGTGGTGGACGCCTTGACCGGCACTGATTCCAATCCCGAACCCCTTGCACGACACGGCCAACCAGTGGAGGCACGATGACGTCCGCACATATCCCCAGCAGCACCGCCGCGACCGAGGGCAGCCTGTCCATCTCGCTGTCGGCGGACACCTCGCCGAGCACAGTCGTCGCACCGTCGGCTGCGGTCTATGCCCAGGCGCTGGCCCGCCTCGACGGCTTGGCCAAACCCCTGGGAGCGCTCGGCCGACTCGAACGGGTGGGCGCCTGGATGGCGGCCTGCCAGGGACAGTGCCCGCCCGAGCCGATCGAACGGGTACGCGCGGTGGTGCTGGCCGGTGACCATGGGGTTACCGACGCCGGTGTGTCGGCCTATCCGCGCGAGGTGACCGCCGCGATGGTGCACGCCTTCGTGGCCGGCGTGGCCGGGGTAAGCGTGTTGGCCCGCCAGCACCAGGCCACTGTCCGGGTGCTCGACATCGGCGTCGACGACGACCTGGCCGCTGCACCGGACGACGTCCGGGCGTTCAAGCTGGCCCGCTCAAGCGGGGCGATCCACGTTGCCGACGCGATCAGCCGCGACCTGGCCGAGACCGCACTCGCAACGGGCGCGACGATCGCCGACGCCGAGATCGACGCCGGCGCACAGCTTCTCGTGCTCGGCGACATGGGCATCGGCAACACGACCCCCTCGGCTGCGCTCATCGCCGCCAGCCTCGGCATCGATGCCGAGAAGGTGACCGGACGTGGCACCGGCATCGACGACGAGGCCCACGTGCTCAAGCGCGACGTGCTGCGGCAGGCCCTGGCCCGCGCCTGCGACGGCCACGGCCAGATCGCCGACCCGGTGCAACGGCTGGCCTCGCTCGGCTCCGCCGATCTGGCCGTCGGCGCGGGCTTCCTCGCGCAGGCCGCCCGACGCGGGGTGCCCGTGCTGCTGGACGGCGTGATCGCTTGCGCCGAGGCCCTCGTGGCCGCCGACCTGGCTCCTGGCGCCGAACAGTGGTTCCTGGCCGGGCATCGCTCCACCGAACCCGCCCAGGCGTACGCGCTGGAGGCCCTGGGCCTGGAGCCGTTGCTCGATCTGGGTATGCGACTCGGGGAAGGCTCCGGGGCCATGGCCTCGGTGCCGCTGGTGCGCTCGGCCGTGCTGCTCATCCGCGAGATGGCGCTGCTGGCCGACCTCGTCGGGGAGTGAACCGCGGCGTTTCGCACGGGGTACACCAGGGTGGAAGCGTGAGCGCAGGCGGCGACCCTGGCACCGGCGACGACCCGACCACCGGCGACGACCAGGCCGTCGGCGATCCCCCGGGCGCCGGGAGCAACAGAGCCCGGAGCAACGTCATCGCCGGGCTGCGGCTGGCCGTGGGCACGCTCACCATCGTGCCGGTGGGCGATGTCGGAACTCTCACGCCGGGCGTAGCCCGCTGGGCGATGAGCCTGGCGCCGCTGGCCGTCGCGCCCCTCGCCCTAGGGGCGCTGACGCTCGCCTGGGCCGCCGGGTTGGTCGCCCTTCCCCCACTGCTGACGGGTGCGCTGGTGGTGGGTGCCCTCGGCCTAGGCAGCCGCGGCATGCATCTCGACGGCCTCGCCGACACCGTCGACGGGCTGGCGGCCGGCTGGGATCGCGAGCGCGCGTTGGCGGTCATGCGCAAGGGCGACGTCGGCCCGCTCGGAGCGGCAGCCCTGATAGTGGTGCTGCTGGGCGAGGCGGCCGCGATCAGTGCGCTCGCCACGCGTCCCTGGGGGTGGGCGATCATCGGGTGGGCGGTGCTGGCCTCACGGGTGGCCTGCACCGCCCTGACGGTGCGCGGACTACCGGCGGCCCGGCCCGACGGTCTGGGTGCCGCGGTGGCCGATGTGGTGCCGCCGGGAGTACTCGTCGTGGTCACGACGGTGGTGGCGGGGCTGGGTGCAACGGTGGGCTGGCTGTCGGGGTGGCCGTGGTGGCAGCCTCTGGCGGCGGTGCTCGTCGCTTCCGCCGGGCTGGCCTGGCTCGCGCGCACCGCGCGCCGCGTGCTGGGCGGCACAACGGGAGACGTCTTCGGAGCCGGCGTCGAGGTGGCGTTCGTGCTGCTCTTGGGCTGCCTGGCGGCAGGGACCGTCCGCTGATGCTCAAGATCCTCGTGACCGGTGGTGTTCGCAGCGGTAAATCCGTTGTGGCCGAACGCCTTCTGGCTGATCTCGATCGAGTGCGCTACGTGGCCACAGGCCGGCCTGCCGACCCTGGACTAGACCCGGAATGGGCCGACCGGGTTGCGGCACACCAGCTCCGGCGTCCGCAGAGTTGGCTGACCACCGAGAGCACCGACCTGAGAGCGGTCTTCGCCGAGGCCGACCTGCCGCTGCTGGTCGACTGCCTGGGCACCTGGCTCACCGCGACGCTCGATCGCCTCGACGCCTGGCACCGCGACGAAGCCGAGTGGGGCGCGGAGCTGGACGCCGCGGTGGCCGACACTGTGGAGGCCTTGGCTAGCTGCCGGCAGCAGGTTGTCATTGTGACTAATGAGGTGGGCTGGGGCCTGGTCTCGGAGCATCGCTCGGGAAGGATCTTCGCCGACCGCCTGGGCTGGCTCAACCAGGGTGTGGCTCGACAGTGCGACGAGGTGCATCTGGTGGTGGCCGGGCGCGTGCTGAGGCTGTAGAGCAAGGAAACGACGAGGTCAAACGATCGATGGTCCACCCCGAACAACTGCCCCCGTGGCTCAGCTGGCAGCCCCGGCCCTTCCCAGATGCCAACCTGCTGCTCCTCACGGGACGACGGCCCACTCTGATCGACAGCGGATTCGTGGGACACGCGGATCAGACGGCAGCCTGGGTCAACGCCCACACCAACCGCCTCGAACTCGTCGTCAACACCCACTGGCACGCCGACCACGTCGGCGGCAACGCCCTCTTGCAGGCGGGCCGGCGCCGGCATCGCCGCCAGCACCCCGGACGCTGATGCCCTCGCTCGCCGTGACCCCGGCTGCTGCCTAGCCGAGTATCTCGACCAGCCCGTGGCCGCGTACACCGTCGATCAGCCCCTCCACGACGGACAGGCCCTACATCTCGGTGACACGGAATGGCAGGTCGTCGCCAGCCCCGGACACACTCCTGGGCATCTCGCGCTCTGGCAACCCGACGAACGACTCCTCATCGTGGGCGACGCCCTGTCGAGCTATGACGTCGGCTGGGTCAACCTGGCGCTCGACGGCCCGGACACCGCACGCACCGCCCTTGCCTCGCTCCGCCGGCTAGAAGCCCTGCAGGCACGCCTCATCCTGCCTGCCCACGGCCCCCTGCCCACGGACACCGCCGAAGCGTTCACGGTTGCCGTCCGCCGGGCGCAACGCTTGGTCGACGACTCCGACGGGGCCGTCTGGTACGGAGCCCGCCGCATCCTCGCGTACGCCCTCATGATCCGAAACGGGTTGCCTGTCAACGACATCGAGGCCTACCTCCAGGCCCGCGCCTGGCTCCGCGACGCCGCAAGGCTGCTACGACGCCCTCCCGAGGAGTTCGGCACCGAACTCCTCGACACCATGCTGCGCAGCGGCGCCATCACCCGCCGCGACGGCCGCATCTGCGCCAGCGCCGAGCACACCCTCGTCCCGCCCGCCGCCCTGCGGATCCCCTTGCCACGCGATTGGCAGTGAGCCAGACGGACGGGCAGTCAGACGGACAGGCAGTCAGCCGGGCACCCCGCTTCGCGCGAGCCGGTCCAGGTGCCGCATCATCGACCGGTGCACCGGCTCTCTCCCACCGCTGTCGGCCTGCTGGCCGGGTTCATCCTCGACCGTGCTCTGGGTGACCCGCGCCGCTGGCATCCCGTGGCCGGCTTCGGCCAAGTCGCGGCCGCGGTCGAGGCCCGCTCCTACGCGGACGACCGGGCGCGCGGGGCCTCTCACACCCTCGTGCTGGTGCTCGGGTCGGCGGCGGCGGGCGCGGCGGCCACCCGGTTCTCGCGTCGGCTCGGGCCGGTAGCCGAGGCCGGCATGACGGCCGCTGCGACCTGGGCAGTGCTCGGCGGACGCAGCCTCGAACGCGAGGCCCTGGCCGTCCATCGCCTGCTCATCGCCGGCGACCTCGCCGGGGCACGCAGCCGGATCCATTCGCTCGTCGGTCGTGATCCGAGCGGGCTCGATGCCGCCGAGTTGTCGCGGGCAGCGATCGAGTCGGTGGCCGAGAACACCAGCGACGCCGTAGTGGCCCCGCTGCTGTGGGGTGCGGTAGCCGGCGTGCCCGGGCTCGTGGGCTACCGGACGTTGAACACCCTCGACGCGATGATCGGACACCACAGCCCGCGGTACGAACGGTTCGGCTGGGCCGCGGCTCGTCTCGACGACGTGGCCAACTGGGTGCCGGCCAGGGTCGCGGCACTGCTGGCGATCTGCCTGGCGCCGCAGGTTGCCGGAGACTGCGGTGCCGCGGCACATGCCGTGCGCCATGACGCACACCAGCACCCGAGCCCGAATGCCGGGCAGGTGGAGGCCGCTTTCGCCGGCGCCCTCGGCGTTCGATTGGGCGGCACCAACAGGTACGCCGGCCGAGCCGAGAACCGGGGCCAACTCGGCACCGGACACACGCCACGACCTCTGGACATCGCGCGCAGCACCCGCTTGGCCCAGGCTGTCGGGGTGGGCTCGGCGGCGCTCGCCGTGACTGTGGCGCAGCTCGTCCGGGCACGCACTCGGCATAGCTGAGCCGGGGGACTGGCGGACGGAGCCTGAGATGAGGAGCCACAGCTGCGGCTTGCCCGAATTCTTCGCAAAAGGAGGTTTTGACGGCGGCAGGCCTCGGTGTTTCCTGCACTATGACGATGCCCCGCCGGGCGGGGCATCGTCATAGCGTCAGAAATCGCCCCCGTCACACCCTGCAGAAGCCGGATTTGACGCATCACGATCCCCTGTCGTGGGCGGGGTGCCTTGTACAGCGCAATTGCCGCAGTTTGGCTGTCAGGCACCGGGTTGAGTGCCCGAGCCGGACTTGGGGTCACTCGTTGGTCCCGTTCGGGGCGTATTCGCAGCGGTTGGCGCCAATTCGCAGCGGTTGGACCCAACTCCCGCCCCTTACCGAACGGCATCGACTCCAACGCCGGGCGCCCACCGTTGCAGGCACCCGGCGGGAGCTGATCAGACGATCAGCCGAGCCGTTCGAAGACCACGGCGATGCCCTGGCCGCCACCGATACACATGGTGGCCAGACCGTACTTGCCGCCCGTGCGGTCGAGCTCGTGCAGCAGCTTGGTGGCGATGAAGGCACCCGAGCAGCCGATGGGGTGACCGAGTGCGATGGCGCCGCCGTTGGGGTTGGTCTTGTCCATGTCGAGCCCGAGGCCCTTGGCGACGGCGAGTGCCTGGGCGGCGAACGCCTCGTTCGACTCGATGACGTCCATATCGTCGAGGGTGAGGCCGCTCTTCTTGAGCGCGGCCTTGGTGGCCGGAATCGGCCCCTCCCCCATGACGTCGTTGGGCACACCGGCAACCGCATAGCCGACGATGCGGGCCATCGGGGTGAGGCCGTCCTTCTCCGCGGAGGCGGAGTCGGCCAGCACCATGAAGGCCGCACCGTCGTTGATGCCCGAGGCGTTGCCCGCGGTGACGGTGCCGTCCTTCTTGAAGGCCGGACGCATCTTGGCCAGGCTCTCCATGGTGGTGCCCGGTCGGATGTGCTCGTCGGTGTCGACGACCACCTCACCCTTGCGGGTCTTCTTGGTGATGGGGGTGATCTGGCCCTTGAAGTAGCCGGCGTCGCGGGCTGCTGCGGCCCGACGGTGCGACTCGACGGCCAGCGCGTCCTGCTCCTCACGGGTGAGGTTCCACTTGGCGGCGAGGTTCTCGGCGGTGATACCCATGTGCCCGACACCGAACGGGTCGGTGAGGGCGGCGACCATCATGTCCGTCATGCTGGTGTCTCCCATCCGGGCGCCGTTGCGCATCGCGGCCGAGAGGTAGCCGCCACGGCTCATCACCTCCACACCGCCGCCCACGCCGTAGTCGGCGTCGTCGAGCATGATGTTCTGCGCGGTGGAGAGGATGGCCTGCAGCCCCGAGGCGCAGAGCCGGTTGACGGCCATGGCCACGGAGTCCATCGACAGGCCGGCCTGGATCGACGCCACCCGGGGCACATAGGGGAAACGGCTCTCGGTGGGGATCGTGTTGCCGACGGTGACGTAAGTGATCTTCTGGGCGTCGGCGCCAGAGCGGGCCACCGCCTCCTTCATGACCTGCCCAGCCAGGTCGGCGGGCTCCAGGTCTGACAGCGATCCACCGAAGGTGCCGATCGCCGACCGGGTCGCTGACAGTACGACGACGTCGCGGGTGCTCATATGACTGTGCCTCCATTGGCCGATATCGGGCGTGACTACGCCACTGCTTCGAGGCTACCCAATCCTGCACGACCCGGCACAGGTGCGTCGCGCCGAGGGCAGGCCGGGAATTAGGCGCTACTTCCGGGCGGGCCATCGGGCGTGCTGTGCGGCGCCGCGCTGCGGGCGCGGGGCTATGCGGCCTCAGCTCGCCCGGGACGCGTCCCCGATCAATGCGGCCATGGCGGTGCCGGCCAACAGTTCGGCCACCGAGTCGAAGGTCGGCACCCCGGTTTCCGCCGGGGGACGGCGCACGACGACGACCGGCACCCCCGCAGCGGCAGCGGCGGCGAGCTTGGCCTGCGTGTAGCTGCCGCCGGAATCCTTGGTCAGCAGCACATCGACCCTGTGCTCGCGCAGCAGCCGCCTCTCCCCCGCCTCGCCGTAGGGTCCGCGGTCGAGAACCACCGTCCACGCCGGGGGCGGATCGGCCAGGGGCTCCACCACCCGTACCAGCACCGGTCGGTCGGCCCACGCTCCGAAGTACGGCAGCGTCTGCCGTCCGGTGGTGAGAAACGGTCGTGCGCCGAGGGTTTCGGCGGTGGCCAGGGCATTCGGGTAGTCGTCCACCCAATGCCAGGAGGCTGCCAACGGATGCCGCTGCCAGCCCGGCCGGAGCAGGCGCAGCACCGGCACGCCCACCTGCCGGCAGGCCAGTGCGGCATGGGCGGAGATCTGACGGGCGAAGGGATGCGTGGCATCGATGACAAGGCCGGGACTGTGCTGCCGCAGATACGCCACGAGGCCTGGCACGCCGCCGAAGCCGCCGATCCGCACCTCACCCACCGGCAGCCGCGGATTGGCCACCCGGCCAGCCAGGGAGGACTCGACCTGCAGGCCCCGCTCGTGAAGCGCTGCCGCCAGCGCGCGGGCCTCAGCAGTGCCACCCAGCACGAGCACGCGCGCGCTCATGCTGCCAGCAGTCTAGAGATCATTGCGAGAGAACGTCTTTCGAGTAGATTCGAGTCTCGAGGATCAGGACGCAGCCTGGCCGGGCCGGTCAACCTCGGAAGCGGGGTGGGGCTGCTCCGGTTGGGCCGGCTCTGCGGCCGGGCGGGAGGGAAGGTCGGCGACGTCGGAGCCGGCGCCGTCGGCGTCTGGCCTGGTCCGCCGCGCATCCACCTTGGCCTTCGCCTCCTGCACACCGGCATCCACCCTGGCCATGGCCTCCTGGACGCCGGCATCGACCTTCGCTTTCGCCTCCTGGACGCCGGCATCGACCTTGGCCTTGGCCTCCTGCAGACTCGCGTCGAGCTTGGCCCGCGTCTCGTGCACGCTGGCGTCGACTTTGGCCTTGGCGTCGTCGACCTTGGCCTTGGCCTCGACCATCGTGGCGTCCACCCGTACCCGAGCGTCTTCTACCTTGGCGCGCGCCTCGGCCGCCGCCGAGGATGCGCTGGCCGCGGCGGTCTGGGCGCGTACTCGGGCTTGCGCGATCCGCTCTTTGACCGCCTCCGCCAACTGCTCCTTGACGGTAGAGGCGTACACGTCCGGCACGTACTCCTGCTTGGACAGCGCTTGCAGGGCGGTCATGACCTCGTCGGTGATGGCTCGCAACACCAGCCGGTCGTCCTCCTGACCGCGGTAACGCGAGAAATCGAGCGGAGCTCCGATGAGAATCCCCACCCGGCCGAGGTTGGGGATCTTCTGTCCGGTGGGCTGCACCTTGTCGGTGCCGATCATGGCCACCGGCAGCACCACGCAGTCGGCCTCCAATGCCATCCGCGCCATCCCGGTGCGGCCTCGATACAGCTTTCCATCGGGGCTGCGCGTGCCCTCTGGATAGATCCCGAGCAGTTGGCCGGCGCGCAATACCCGCAGACCGGCATCCAGCGCACCCTCGCTGGCCGACCCGCCCGCGCGGTCGACGGGCACCTGCCCCACTCCCCTGAAGAAGCCGGCCGTAAGCCGGCCCTTGATTCCCCGGCCGGTGAAGTAATCGGACTTGGCGAGGAAAGTGATGCGACGTGGCACCACCAACGGCAGGAAAAAGGAGTCGGAGAAGGACAGATGATTGCTCGCGAGAATGGCAGGCCCTGTGCTGGGAACATGCTCGAGACCTTCGACGGAAGGCCGGAACACGGCGCGCATGAGCGGGCCGAGGAGCACCGACTTGAGTAGCCAATAGAGCATCGCGCGCCTCCTCGCTGATCGGCGGGCCGGCCCCCGGACGGCCTGCGCACCTCGCGCCCTGCGCGCTCGGTCTTGGCCCGCCACTCTACGCACGCGCGGGCTTTCACGCACTGTCCCCGTCCTCACCGGACAACAACCGTCCACACACCGCAAACAAGGGCCCTGGAGTTCGTGCAGGTCATATTTTCCGACCCCGCAAACGTGCGACTATGGGGGCGTGCAGCCCAACGTCGAGTCAATCCGTCATTTCTCGGATTCGTCCACTGCTGTGCTGCTGTGCCACGGCTTCACCGGCGACCCCGGCGGTATGGCCGATTGGGCTCAGTCAATTGCCGATGCGGGTTTCACTGTGAGCGTGCCGCTGCTGCCCGGTCACGGCACCTCCTGGCAAGACCTCAACACCACCACCTGGTCGCAGTGGTACGACTGCGTGCGACGCGAGCTGATCGAGCTGTCCGCCACCCACGACCGCGTCTTCGTGGGTGGGCTGTCGATGGGGGGTGCGCTCGCCCTTCGTCTCGCCGAGCAGTTCGGCAATCTGATAACCGGCCTAATGCTCGTGAATCCCGCTGTGCTGCTTCGCGATCCGCGGCTGGTGACCCTTCCTGTGCTGCGCCGGGTGAGGAGCTCGGTGAGGGGTATCGCCAGCGACATCGCCAAGCCCGGGATGCACGAGGTCAGTTACTCGCGTACGCCGCTGACGGCGCTCGCCTCGAGCCTGGAGCTCTACAAACTCGTGCGACGCGACCTCAGCTCGGTGAACGTGCCCGTGTTGATGTTCCGCTCCCTGCACGATCACGTGGTGCCTACCGCCAGCGCGAGACGAGTTCTGGCGCGGGTGGCAAGCACCGACGTGACCGACGTGGTGCTTGTGGAGAGCTACCACGTGGCCACCATGGACTACGAGGCGAACGTGATCGCCGAGCAGAGCGTGCAGTTCCTGCAGCGCCTGTCCGGCGCAGCGCGGCCGGCCGCAACCGGTCAGGGCGGTGCCAGCCGTGACGCCTGACCCCTTCGACGATGGCGAAGTCGACATCGATGCCGCCTGGGCACAGATCGTGGCCAACTGGGACGGCCCGCCCGGCGAGCGCACCACCACTGTGCCCGACGCCGATCGGATCGCGGGTGACCTGAGCTGGGACGGGCTGGCAGAGTTCCGTGCGCGGCCCGACGACATCGACGCCCGCCGCGACGCCATCGACCCAGCGGGTGGGAGCAAAGATCGTCGGGCGGCGGAGACTTGGCCCTTCGAGAGCGGACCCGTCGCCGGCTCGGCGGGCACTCTCCCGGGGGCGACCAGCACGGGAACTGGTGAGCCCACGCTCGGCCAGACCGGTAAAGCGGATCAGGTCGGCGGCGCCGGTACGCAGCAGCGATTCGGCACGTCCGACGGGGGTGCCGACAACCCGGCAGCAGCGGCTCCCCCGCAGCCCGACGAGCACCCGGCTGCACCTTCGCCCACAGCGCGGCACCGCAGCCTCGGCCCGCGCGATGTCGACCCTGGCGGTCCCTCGCTGATGGATGGACTCGACGGCACAGACGTAGATGGCGCAGGCCTCGACAACACCTACGAGCCCTACGACGCCACCCCGCCGCCGCTCCCACGGCCGACCCTAGTGACCGGTCTGGCCTGGCTTGGGGCTATTGGGTCGCCTGTTCTCCTTCTGTTGGCCGCACTCTTCTGGCGCCAAGCCCCTGCCATCGTGATTGGGTTGGCCGTGGTGGGTTTCGTAGCCGGCTTTGTGACGCTCGTCGTCCGGCTGCCCGACCACCACGACGAAGAGGATGATGGCGCGGTCGTCTGAGGACGATCGTTTAGGAAACCGGAGGGCCAATGGCCACCAATGTGGTGCTCGTTCTGAACTGTGGCAGTTCATCGGTCAAGTTGGCGGTCGTCGATCCGGAATCGGGTGAGCGGCCCATCTCCGGACTTGCGGAGCGAGTGGGCACCCCGGACGCGAGTGTGCGGCTCGACGTCGACGGTGTGCGGACCACGTCGCAACCCGCTGACGGCTCGCACCGCGGCGTGGTGGCCCAGGCGCTCGAGACCTGCCTCGGCTGGGCCCGCGACCACGACGCGACGATCACGGCGGTGGGGCATCGGGTGGTGCACGGTGGACGGAAGTTCACCGATTCAGTGGTGGTGAACGACGAGGTGCTCGACGGGTTGCGCGCGGTCTCGGCATTGGCGCCCCTGCACAACCCCGCGAACATCGCGGGCATCGAGGCCGCCAGCGCTGAACTGCCCGGCGTGGCCCACGTGGCCGTCTTCGACACGGCGTTCCACGCCGACATGCCGGCCCGCGCCTACCGGTACGCCGTTCCGCGGGAGTGGTTCGAGGATCACGACGTTCGCCGCTACGGCTTTCACGGCACCTCGCACTTGTACGTCAGCCAGCAGGCTGCGGCTGTCCTGGAGCGTCCGGTGGAGGAGCTGCGGCTGGTCACGGCACATCTCGGCAACGGCTGCAGTGTGGCCGCGGTGGCGGGTGGGGTCAGCGTCGACACCTCGATGGGGCTGACGCCGTTGGAGGGGCTCGTGATGGGCACCCGCAGCGGTGACCTCGACCCAGGCATCATCACCTATCTCACGTCGGCGGCCGGGCTGAGCGCCGACGAAGTGCTCAAAGCCCTGAACTCGGCATCGGGCCTGTTGGGGTTGTCAGCCTCGTCCAACGACATGCGAACCGTGCGCGAGAAGGCGAACAACGGAGACCCGCTGGCCCGGCTCGCCCTTGATGTGTTCGCGTATCGATTGGCGAAATACATTGCCTCGTACGGGGTTCCGTTGGGCGGCATCGACGCCATCGTGTTCACCGGAGGTATCGGCGAGAACGACACCCAGATCCGGGCCGAGGTGATCGACCTGCTCGGCTGGCTCGGCGTGGAGCTCGATCCTGACGCCAACCTCGAACGGGGTTCGAGCGGACGGGTAATCAGCAGGCCAGGCCCGATCAGCGTGCTCGTGGTGCCCACCGACGAGGAACTGGTCATCGCCCGGGACGCGCTTCGCCTCTCCGCCGCCGCATCGCGCGTGGGAGCGGACGCGTGACCCGGCGCATCCTGGTCGTCCCGACCCTGGCGGGAGCGGGCGCCAGTGCGGTGAGTCTGGGGCTCGTGCACGCCCTGGACGTGCTCGGCATCAAGGTCGGCTACCTCAAGCCGTTGGCACAGCCCGCCACCGACGACCACCGTGACAACGCTTCCGATTTGATCCGGCTGGTGACCGCGCTCGACCCGCCCGACCCGATCGACGGCCAGACGCTGCGCCTGCACCTGGGGCGCGGCAGCATGCCCGACCTCATGGAGCAGGTGCTGGCCGACGCCGAAGCCACCCTCAACATGAGCGACGTGGTGGTGTTCGAGGGGCTGGCGCCCGGTGAGGGCCTCGTCCACTCCAGCATGGTGAACCAGATGTTGGCCGCCACCCTCGACGCCGAGGTGCTGCTGGTGGCCGACGGCCGTCCGGCGCCGGAGAAGGTGGCCGAGACCGTCTCGGCGTCCGCCGCCAACTTCCGCAGCGGCGATCGCGACCGGGTGCTGGGTGTGGTCGTGAACAGACTGCGCACTCTGGACGAGGGCGAGGCCTGCCGCGCTGCCCTGGGACGGCACAAGCTGACCACCGTGGGGCTCATCCCCGAGCGCGCCGAGATCAACCTGCCGCGAGTCAAGGACGTAGTAGCTCAACTCGGCCTGCGGGTGCTCAACGCCGGCGAACAGGACCGTCGCATCCGCAAGACGGTGGTCGCCGCGCAGGCGATTCCCGGCGTGATCGACGGCCTGGAAGACGGCTCCCTGGTGGTGGTGCCGGGCGACCGAAGCGAAATCGTGTTGCTGGCGAGCCTGCTCACCATGAACGGCATGAGACTGGCGGCACTGCTGCTCACCGTGGGCATCGTGCCCGATAAGCGCCTGATGGAGATGTGCCAGCCCGCCGCCGCGGCTGGACTGCCGATTCTGCTGTCGGATGACTTCACCTACGACGTCGCCAGCAAGGTGGGCGACCTCGACCCCGACATCCCGATCGACGACGAAGTGCGAACCCGCGCGGTGATGGAACTGGTCACCGAGTCGCTGGACGAGTCATGGGTGGCCGACCTCGCTTTGTCAGGGCACACCCGGCGGCTGTCGCCGGCGGCCTTCCGTCGTCAGCTCACGACCCTGGCGGCGGCTGCGAATAAGCGCATCGTTCTGCCGGAGGGCAGCGAGCCACGCACTGTCGAGGCGGCCATCATCTGCCAGGAGAAGTCGATCGCGCGGTGTGTGCTGTTGGCACCGCCGCACGAGGTGGCAGCTGTCGCAACGACTCTCGGCCGGAGCCTGCCCGAGGGCCTGGAAGTGATCGACCCGGCGGACATCGCTGAGGATTACGTGGCCGGTCTGGTGGAGCGGCGCAAGCACAAGGGCATGACCGAAGTACGCGCCCGCGAGGAACTCGCCGACACCGTGGTGCTCGGCACCATGATGGTGCACGCCAACGAGGTGGACGGGCTGGTCTCGGGTGCGGTGCACACCACCGCCAACACGGTGCGGCCTGCCCTGCAGTTGCTCGGCACCAAACCGGGTGCCGGGCTCGTGTCGTCGGTGTTCTTCATGTGCCTGCCCGACGAAGTCGTGATCTATGGTGACTGCGCGATCAACCCCGATCCCAATGCCTCCGAGCTGGCCGACATCGCCATTCAGAGCGCCGATTCGGCCACGGCCTTCGGCATTGAGCCCAAGGTCGCGATGATCTCGTTCTCCACGGGCAGTTCGGGGGCGGGCGCCGATGTGGTGAAGGTGAGTGAGGCGACCGCACTGGTGCACCAGCTTCGTCCCGACTTGCTGGTCGACGGGCCGCTGCAATACGACGCGGCCACGACGGCGTCGGTGGCCAAGTCGAAAGCGCCGGATTCGCCGGTTGCCGGGCAGGCAACGGTGTTCATCTTCCCCGATCTCAACACCGGCAACACCACGTACAAGGCTGTACAGCGCAGCGCCGGAGTGATCAGCGTGGGCCCCATGCTGCAGGGCATTGCCAAGCCGGTGAACGACCTGTCGCGCGGCGCGCTGGTGGACGACATCGTCTACACGATCGCCTTGACGGCCATCCAGGCCGCCAACCCGTGAGTGGCCGGCCCTGCTGTTGGACGGTGTGCTGATTCTTCGGCCGGTCTGATTTTTTTACGGCCGGCGAATGTCCGGAATCCGGCACGATTCGTGCCGCCTGCTCTGGTTTCGTGCTCAGCTGAGCTGCCAGGGCCGGCACTGGCGCCGGATTCCGGACATCCACCGCCACCAGTTTCGTGAATGCGTATCCCTTAGGCGATTGCGGCAATCCGAGCCGGTTGTGAGCGCTACTACGTCGCGCACCTGCACGTGACCAACTGGGCGCACCCGCTGATGTAGCGGCGCCTGCCCACAGACGTAACGCAGTTGGGACTTCATCGTCCGCCCACCCCGCCGCGTTCTCCCTGCTCGCGCACAGCGTTGTCGCCGGCCATGTAGTCGAAACTGCGTAACGTCCACGCCAACTCGGCCACCACGTGCGCGCGGCGGCGCAGCCCGCGGCCGCGGGATACCGGCGAGCCGCGACTCACCCGATCTATCCGGCTTCCTCGGCACCGGCGCATCGATTCCCGGCAACCAAACGTCGCGACGAGTTGAGATCTGATCCGCTGGCCCAGCTTGCCTGTGGATCGCTCGTGGGCTATCGCTGGTTCGTGTTGAATCGCGCAGTGAAATGTCAGCAGGTGGGCAAGCAGGAATGGTGGGGCACCATGAGCGTTGTGACGATCATACGCTGGCTGCGTCGGACGATCACCTGACATGGCTGGGCATTCGTACGCGCCCACCAAATGGTCTGGTCCGACTCTGCGGGGCACATGCCCTGGGATCCGAACTACCGCCAATTCCCCTGCGGCACAACCCTTCCTTGGACCCCTCCCTGCCACCTGGCGGATCCGGCCCACCGCCGCTGGCTGAGGGCGCCACGCACTCATAGCTGCCCAAGGTGCGAGGCGCTGAGCCCGCTGAAAGTGCCGATGCGCAAAGATTGAGCACACCACAGGCCTGCCGTCCGGGGCGGCCCCTAGCAGGAGGTCAACGTTGCGTTCCTGGCCGGCTGACACCATCGCCTTCGGCGGCGACTACAACCCTGAGCAGTGGCCGCGGGAGACCTGGGATGACGACCTGCGGTTGATGCGCAAGGCAGGCATCACGTTCGTGACGCTCGGAGTGTTCTCCTGGTCGTGGCTCGAACCGGCCCCCGGGAAGTATGAGTTCGGATGGCTCGACGAGGCACTCGACCTGCTGGCCGGGGCGGGCATCGCCGTAGACCTGGCGACGGGCACCGCGTCCCCTCCCCCGTGGTTCAGCGCCGCCTACCCGCAGACACTGCCCGTCGATCAGGCGGGTAACCGGCTCTGGCCGGGCAGCCGCCAGGCCTGGTGCCCGAGCTCGACGATCTTCACCGAGCACGCCACCGCCCTCACCCGGCAGATGGCGATGAGGTACCACGGGCATCCGGCGTTGGCTCGTTGGCACGTCTCCAACGAGTACGCCTGTCATAACCTGCCGTGTTTCTGCGACGTCTGCGCGGAGGGCTTTCGAGGCTGGCTTCGCCAGCGGTACGGCAGCCTCGACGCGCTCAACGAGGCCTGGGGCACCTCGTTCTGGAGCCAGCGCTACACCGATTTCGAGCAGGTGCTGCCGCCTCGGCAGACCACGACGTTCGGCAATCCCACCCAGGCGTGGGACTTCTGGCGCTACGGCTCGGACGCCCTGCTCCGCCAATACGACGCAGAACATGCTGTGCTGCAAGAGCTTTCGCCAGGTGTCGCGGTGACCACGAACTTCATGACGATGGAGCACTTCAAGCTGCTCGACTACGCACGCTGGGCCGAGCATGTCGACGTCGTGAGTACCGACCACTATGTGGTGCACCGGCCACAGGAGGAGGCCACCGACCCACGCTACGACCCTCGTGCCGAGCAGTCCTTCGCCGCCGACCTCACCCGGGGGTTGGCCGGGCAGCGTCCGTGGATGCTCATGGAGCACTCCTCCAGCGCCGTCAACTGGCAAACCGTGAATGAGGCCAAGCCGGCGGGCACGATGCTGCTCGACAGCCTCACGCATATTGCGCGGGGCGCCGACACGCTCGGGTTCTTCCAGTGGCGACAGTCGCGGGCCGGGGCCGAGAAGTACCATTCGGCCCTCCTGCCGCACGCCGGTGAAGACTCGGCCCGCTTCGCCGAGACCGTCGCCCTCGGGCAGGCGTGTGCCCGGCTGGGTGAGGTGCTGGGCTCACGGGTCGCCGCCGACGTGGCACTCGTCTGGGACTTCGCGTGCGGCGCCACCTGCGACCTGCACGCACACCCGTCGTCGGCGATCGAGTACGGCCAGGTGGCGCACGACCTGCATGCGGCGCTGCGGCAGGCGGGCGTGGGCTGCGACGTGGTGCATGTCGGGCCAGATCTCCAGGAACGGCTCGCCGGATACCCGGTGGTGATCGTGCCGACCCTCTATGCCTGCTCCGACGAGACGGCTGCCGCGATCGCCCGAGCGGCCGAGGGGGGCGCGCAGGTGCTCGTGACGTACTTCTCGGGCATCGTCGACCTCGACGATCGAGTGCGGCTCGGCGGTTACCCGGGCGCCTTCCGGAACCTGTTGGGCATTCGGGTGGAGGAGTTCTTTCCGTTGCCCGCCGGGCGTCAGCTCGGACTGGACGACGGCAGCGTCGGCACGCTGTGGAGCGAGCCCGTGGCAGTGGGCGAGGGAACCGAGATCGTGACGCGCTACTGCGACGGGCTGTTCACGGGCGGGGCCGCCATCACCCGTCGTGCGGTGGGTCAGGGCGCTGCCTGGTACTTGGCTTCGCGACTCGATCCGCACGGCAGCGACCTGCTCGTGCGTCGGTTGCTGGCCGCTGCCGGCGTCGAGGCTCTGACTCTGCCGGAGGGGGTGGAGGTGGTGCATCGGGTGGCCACGTCCGCGGGAGACGATCGGCTGTGGACGTTCGTGCTCAACCACAGCGAGCAGCCGACCGACCTCGCCGACGTGGTCCCAGGGCTGCGCGGCAGTGACCTGCTGACCAGCGAGAGCGTCGACGGTTCAAGCGTTGTCGGGCCGCGCAGCGCCCTTGTGGTCGTGCCGCTTCCTGGGTCGGACGCCTGACCGCGTTGTCGGCCATCCCGCCCAGAGACCGACGCTGCGCTTACGTCCGGCACGGCCTAAGCGGTTGCGGCGGGCAGCAATCGCACCTGGGCCAGGACCGGACGGTGATCGCTGCCCGCCTGCACGTCGGCGGTCACTAGGCCCTCCGGGTCTCCGTAGCCGAGCACCTCCAGCCGCGGGTCGACGAGCACCACGTCGATCCGCTCTCTGGGCTTGAGCGCGGGAAAGGTCAGGGGCGCGTGCGGGTCCGGGTCGCCTGCCCAATCAGTGAGCGAGCGCCAGGACGGCTGGCCGGGCTTCTCGTTGAGGTCCCCGGCCAGGATGGCCGGCACGTCGTCGGTCAGACCTGCCAGCATCCGATTCACGTGCTGGGCCCGCTCGGCCTCGTTCAGCCCGAGGTGCAGGACGGTGACCGAGACCGGTGCCGTACCGGGCAGGCTCAGCAGGGCGCGCACGAAGCCGCGGGGCCGGGTGCGCCAGTTGGCAACCGGAAGCCGTTGGGCGCGAACCGAATCGACGTCGGTGCGCAGGCTCGTGAGGATGGCCGTGCCCGCGCTGGCGCGACCCCCGTCGACGAAGTACAGACCGCAATCGGCGGCCAGCGCCACAAGGCGATTGCGGCTGGCGAGTCGCCGAGGCGCTTCCTGCAGACACACGACGTCGGGTTGGGCCGCGGTGATCACGCGCTCCACGGCGGCCACGTCACCGCTCAGGTCTTTGACGTTCCAGGTCAACACCCGCAGCACGTCGGGACGGATTCGGCTGTCGGCCGATACCTGGTTGACAGATGTCTCGTTGACTGATGTCTGGTTGATCGACGTCTGGTCGGCGGGCGTGTGAACGGCAGAGTTCATGTCGGCAGAGTTCTTGTCGGCAGCCACGAGCGGCAAGGCTACGGCACCGGCGATTCCTTCGGCGGAACTCAGGTGCGGGCGGCCTGCCGGGCCAGGTCGGCCATCCCGATGACGTTGGCGAGCGGACCCTCCTGGGCGATGACCACCTCCGGCAACGGCCGGAAGCCTCGACCCGTCAGGGTTCGAGCAAGTGCGTTGCGGGCAGCGTCGAGCAGCAGGTCGCCGGCCTCGGAGACCCCTCCGCCGATGACGAACATGCTGGGATCGAGCGCGGCGCAGATATTGGCCAGACCCACCCCCAGCCAGTGCCCCACCTCGGCGAAGATCTCGACGGCCGCCGGATCGCCCGCACGAGCAGCCTCCGTCACGAGCGCGCCCACGATCCGGGTGGGATCGCCGCCCGCCCGGGCCAACAGGTCGGCACCCATCGGCGAGCCGGAGGCGGCCAGTTCGCGCGCCTCACGACCTAGGGCGTTGCCCGAGGCGTACTGCTCGAGGCAGCCGCGGTTGCCGCATTCGCAACGGTGTCCGCCGGGCATGATGATCATGTGGCCGAACTCGCCGGCCATGCCGTTGAGCCCGCGGTCGAGCTTGCCGTCGAACACGAGCGCGCCGCCGATGCCGGTGCCGAGCGTGATGCACACCAACCGCGGCTGACCACGCCCCACCCCGAACCGGTACTCCGCCCAACCGGCGCCGTTCGCGTCGTTGTCAACCAGCACCGATCGGCCGAGCCGGCCGATGAGCTTGTCGCGCAACGGCTCTCGACGCCAGGCCAGGTGCGGGGAGAAGAGCACAGTGCTGCCGTCGGCCGAGACGAACCCCGCGGCACCCACCCCCACCGCCTCTACCTCGCGACCGTCGGCGAGGGCTACGAGCTCTTGCACGACCTCGACGATCGTGTCTTCGACCGCCGCCACGTCGCGACCGGGGGTGGCCCTCCTGCGGGTGTCGAGGATGGTGCCCTCTTCGGTGACGAGCCCGGCCACGACCTTCGTTCCGCCGATGTCGACGCCGATCGCCAGCGGGCCGGCGCCCGCCGACCCTGCGTCAGTCTCAGCAGCGTCGGTCTCGGCCGCGGCGGAAGGAGTCGGGGCGGCAGCAGTCGTCACAGGAATTCTCTCGCGAGGTCGGCGGCGCCGATCATTCCAGCATCGTTGCCCAGCGTTGCCACCGCGATGGGCGCCAAAGGACGATGACCACGGCCGATGAGGTGATCGGCAAAGCCCTGCCGCATTGGCAGCAACAGCAGATCGCCCGCCTCGCAGGCTCCCCCACCGATCACGATGAGCTCGGGATCGAGGATCGCGGCCAGGCTCGCCAGGGCCTCGCCGAAGCCCTCGCCGAACGCCCGGAGCAACTCGATGCTCGCCCCATCGCCCTCCTGTGCCGCCTGGGTGATCATCTGGCCCTTGACCTCGAAGGGATCGCCATGAGCGAGTTCAGCGAGTCGTTGCGAACCCTCGCCACCCGTCTCGACCAATTCGCGACCCAATCTGGTCAGGGCGGTGCCCGAGCCGTACTGCTCCCAGCAGCCTCGGTTGCCGCAGCCGCAGAGCAGTCCGCCGCGCACCACCCGCATGTGACCGATCTCGGCGGCCATGCCGTAGCCGCCACGCATGAGCCTGCCGTCGATGACGATGCCGCCGCCGATTCCGGTGCCGATGGTGACCATCACGGTGTCGTTGGCGTCGCGCGCAGCGCCGTGCTTGAACTCGCCCCAGGCCGCAGCGTTGGCGTCGTTCTCCACCAGCGTGGGCAGGCCGACCTCCTCGGCCACCCGGTCGGCGAGCGGCTCATCGCGCCACGCCAGATTGGGTGCGAAGACGATCGTGCGGCGACGGCGGTCGACAAAGCCGGCTGCGGAGATACCCACCGCCGAGCAGTCGTACTTGCCTTTGAGCATGTGGACGACTTCTACCACCGAGCGCCGGATGGCCACCTCTGACTGACTCGGAGTCTCCCGCCGCAGCCGGGTCAGTACCTCGCCGTCAGCCGACACCACGGCGGCTGCGATCTTGGTGCCGCCGATGTCGACGCCGATTGTGTTCGTCATCTCACGCGCTCCCTTGTCACGAATCCTCGTGCTGAACCCTAGTGCCCGCAGATGACCCCAATGGGTCTGCAGGTGAGTGGTGTTGAAACACAGCCCGAGCCAAGCGATGCCCGAGCGCCACACAGACAGCGGTGCATGGGTTCGGCCCGCGCCGAACGCGCAGCCGAGAGCGGACAGCGGGGCTCGGGGCGTGCTGGGCAAGGCGGAGAAGCGAGGGCGTGGCGAAGCCACGTTGAGCGACGACAACGCGGCCCAATGCCTGCCCAAGCGGACAGCGGGGCTCGGGTGCGTACTGGGCAAGGCGGAGAAGCGAGGGCGTGGCGAAGCCACGTCGACTGACGACAACGCGGCCCAATGCCTGCCCAGCGGACAGCGGGGCTCGGGTGCGTGCTGGGCAAGGCGGAGGAGGGAGTCGTGGCGGAGCCACGTCGACTGACGACAACGCGGCCCAGCACGTGCCCGAGCCCCGCTGTCAGTCGGAAATCTCGATGCGCTCGAAGATGGGAGAACCAGACGGCTCTGCAGAACCAGGGCCTCGACCACTCTGCGGAGGGCGATGTCCACCTTGCCCGGCCCCGTCGGCCTCGCGTCCTGCAGGCTCCGCCGGATGCCCTTGTTGGGTGAGACACGCCGCTGCCGCGGCCAGGGAGCGGGCGGCCTCACCTAGATGCACCAGGACGTCGGGGTGCGAGCGGGCCAGGGCCGCGATGCCGAGGCAGATCGGGCACACGCCACACGTGGTAGGGATCTGACCTGACTCGTGTCCCGTCTCATGACCGGGTTGGCCCGCAGTGGGTCGCGCGGTCGTGAACTGGCCGAGCGCCTCGCGCGCCGTGCGCAACAGGGCGGCGAGCTCGTCTTCGACCGATCCACCGCTCACCACGGCTGGCCTCCCCAGAGGGCTGGGTCGGGCGTCAGGCGCACGATCAGGACGCCGTCGCTCAGCCTGGCACCGACAATCCGGCAGCGACGCAGGGCGCTGGGCAGCCGCCAGATTCGTTGCGACGAGCCGACCGTGAACACGAGATCGTCGCCGCGCCGGCCGAGGTCTATCTCCTCGCGCCTCGCCAGGGGAAGATCGAGGTGCACCTCATAGGCGTCGTGACCGCGGTGCACGCGAGGGCCCCGGCCTCGATGCAGGTGTGGCTGATCGTGATCGCGCTGCTCGTGCTGACCGTCCGACTCCGAGGGCATGGACGCAGGCCGGCGGGGATCCGCACTGCGTTCGGGCCCGCAGAGCGCCTCGGCCAGGACGGCCAGCGCCTCGGAGCCCATCGGCTCGCCGCCGGTATGCGGGCCGAGCAGAACCTGGTCGGCTCCGCGAGCGAGGTGGGCGTAGACATCGTCCAGCACCTGGCGTTGAGCGGCCGCAGTGGCCCGCCGCCACGGGTCGTGGCCGTCGGGGACGAGCTGGTTGACCACGAGGGCGGTGAGACGATGCCCGAGCAGGGCGAGGGCGAGGGTATGGCGGCGGGCTGCTTGCACCGCACTGCGTTGCGGGGTGAGCACCAGGTACGTCTCCACCCGAGGGCTGTCGAGCAGGGTGTGCAGGGCGCCGAGTTCGGCGCTCAGGTGCGGCAGCGCGGTCAACAGCGGATCAGGCCCGCCGTCGGCCCCGGCGCGAACCGCCCTTTCGACCCGTCGCGCCACCGGCAGTGCGCGATCCAGATAGCCCAGGAGGCGTTCGGGGAGTCCGAGCAGACGGGTGGCGGCCCCGGCCCGGCCGAGGTCTACCACGACGGAATCCCAGCGGCTGTCGCTGAGCTGACCCCGCAGGGCCAGCAGGCGCTGGATCCCCGCAACGGGAGTGGCTCGCAACAGCTCGTCGAGGTCGGCAGGGTCGACGCCCGCATCATCGAGCAGGCCGGTCAACAGGTCGCGGATCCCCGGCCATTGATGCGAGTCGGCAGCCAGCGACACGCAGTACAGACCTGCCTCGACCTCGATGGGCTCGGGTGGCGCACTGTCGTTCGACCCGCTGTGGGCCCGAGCGTGTGCCGTCCACGCCGCGTCTTCGAGAGATCTCCCCACAACATGGTCGAGGCGGGCGGGAGGGTCGAGCGAGAGCAGCAGAGTCTTGTGACCGGTGCGAGCGCTGCGGACGGCCAACGCCGCAGCCACCGTGGTCGAGCCCGCCCCGGACGTGCCCGCCACGAGCAGGGTGCGCGGGATCACTGCTTGCTGCATACCGGTCAGCCGGTGACCCTCGCGCCCAGATCGCTCAGCGCGGTCGTCACGATCTTCCGCTCGGCGCTGCGCTTGACCAGGCCCGGCAACGGCAGTGAGACGTCGACCGTGAGGCGATAGGTGACTCTCGTGGCGTCGCCTTCCGGTACGAGGTCGTAAGAGCCGTCGAGCTTGCTGATGACGGACCCCGCTTGAGCGAGGGTCCACGATACGAGGCCGGCGCCGGACTCGTCGACATCCCAGGAGTAGTCGAGAACATAGGTATCGGAGATCGGCGGCTGGTCGACGGTGAAGCGGGCCTGAACAGGCCAGCCGTCCACCTCTTCTAGCACGTCGACGCGCTTTATTCCGCCCGCCCAGGTTGGGTAATCGGCCAGCTCGGCCACGACGTCGAGGACCTCGGCCGGGGAGGCCGCGATCAACGCGTCCTTGCTCGTGGTCTGGGCCATCTACTCCTCTTTTCCCGCCTCTTCGCCCGCTGCCCGATTCTGCGCCTCGTGCCGTTGCGACTACTAGCAGCCCGCCGTGTGGGCTTCCTGAGGGATCTTCATGTGGTGCCACACGATAGGCGACCTTGCCTAAACCGGGACAGCAACACCGTGGAGGTTATCGCCCAGCGCGTGGCATCGCACCAACCTGGTGGTCGACAACCGGTGAATAGCGTGCGGGTTCTGAGCGAGTCAGAGGACGAGGCCGACTATCCACATGCAGAGCAGTCCCAGCGTGAGCAGCACCGCGGTGCCGGCGACGATCACGATCAGCTTGCCCGACGGGGTGCTGGTGAGCGCGGTGAGCCGGGTGAGCGTCGGCGGTTGGGTCGCGGTGTCGCGAAGGCTCATCTCGGCCAGCAGCTCGGCGGCGCGGGCCTGTCGGGCTTCGTCGTCGAGCCCCGCTCCGGCCTCGTGATAGCGGGCATCCCAGTCGGAGAGCTCGGGGGCTCCGAGCTGGAGGTCGGAGGGTGAGTCGTCGGAGTTGCTGCGCGGCTTCGTAGCCGCCGCGGCGGTCGGCTGCTCGACGCCGGCTCGGGCAGCCGTCGGCTGTCGGCCCACTGTCACCCTGGCGGCAGGTGGCGTGAACTTCGCATAGCACTGCCCGCACCAGGTCGCTTCGGGAGCACGTCGCGCCCCGCATTCGCCACACAGGTCGGGTGCAGGCTCCGACGACGCGCTCGTTGTCGAGCGCTCTTGGGCGGTGACGAGGCGAGGGGCGGAGTTGTCAGTCATCGTGAGCTGGCATCGGTACATCGCGATCACCACTTGAGGAACGAGCGGGCCACGTAGGGTGGTGGTTAGCAAGGCCCACCCACCCGTAGGCGGGAGCCACTTCCGTGCAGGAGACCAGCACCACCCTCGCCGTCGAGGTCGACCCGAGGTCGAACATCACCGACCTCGTGGTTCGCAACGCGCACACCCGTCCCGATCGAGCCGTCTACGCCCGGTTGGTCGCGGGAAGCTGGCACGACGTGACCGCTGCCGAGTTCCTTTGCGAGGTCACCGACGTGGCCAAGGGGCTCGTGGCCCGCGGCGTGCAGCCGGGCGAGCGAGTGGGCCTCATGAGCCGTACCCGCTACGAGTGGACGCTGCTCGACGCCGCGATCTGGTTCGCCGGCGCGGTGACCGTGCCGATCTATGAGACCTCATCGGCCGATCAGTTGCAGTGGATCGTCTCTGATTCCGGAACCGGCGTGATCGTGGTGGAGTCGCGCACGCATGCGGCACTGGCGGCGAAAACCTTTGGTGCCGATGATCTTTCGGTGTGGGTGCTGGACGAGGGCGCGGTCGCCGACCTGGTGGCTGCCGGCCGCGACGTCGATGATCAGGAGATCGAGCGCCGACGCCGACTCGCCGGCCTGGACGACCTGGCGACGATCATCTACACCTCCGGCACAACCGGCCGCCCCAAGGGATGCGAGCTCACCCACGGCAACTTCGTCGTCCTCGCCGAGAACGCCACCGCCCGGCTGGGCGATGTGGTGGCAGTCAACGACTCGAGCACGTTGATGTTCATGCCGCTCGCGCACGTGTTCGCCCGCTTCATCGAAGTGCTGTGTATGTGCTGTGCTGCCAAAGTCGCGCACTGCAGTGACCCCGACGCCCTGACCCAGCAGCTGGGCCAGGTGCAACCCACCTTCTTCCTCTCCGTACCGCGCATGTTCGAGAAGATCTACAACACTGCCGAGCAGCGGGCGATCGCCTCAGGCAAGGGCAAGCTGTTCGCCCAGGCGACTCAGACCGCCATCGAGTACAGCAAGGCTCTCGACACCGGCCACATCGACTTTGCTCTGCGGGCGCGGCATTCGCTGTTCAACCGCATCGTGTACCCCAAGCTGCGCGATGTCTTCGGCGGGCGCGCCCGTTACGTGGTCTCGGGTGGCGCGCCCCTCGGGGAACGACTGGGGCATTTCTACCGGGGCATCGGCATCATCGTGCTGGAGGGGTACGGGCTCACCGAGACCACTGCTCCCACCACGGTGAACCTTCCAGCTAGCACCAAGATCGGCACCGTCGGGCCACCCCTGCCCGGCGTCAGTGTGCGTATCGCCGACTCCGGCGAAGTGCTCGTCAAGGGCCCCCATGTTTTTCGTGGCTATCGCAACAACCCGGAGGCGACGGCCGAGTCGTTCGTGGACGGCTGGTTCGCGACGGGTGACCTCGGCAGCCTCGACATCGACGGCTTCCTGCGCATCACCGGTCGCAGCAAGGAGCTGCTCGTGACGGCGGGAGGCAAGAATGTTGCCCCCGAGGTGCTCGAAGACCGGCTGCGGGCCCATCCGCTCGTGAGTCAATGCATGGTCGTGGGTGATGGCAAGCCCTTCATCGCAGCTCTGATCACTCTCGACCCCGACATGCTGGCCACCTGGGCGGCCGCCGAGGGTCGTACCGGCCTCGACCTGGCCACCGCCGTCCACGATCCGGGTGTGCGCGCGGCACTGCAGGCGGCCGTGGACGACGCGAACCAGGCGGTGTCGCGGGCCGAGTCGATCCGGCGTTTCGACGTGCTGGACACCGACTTCACGATCGCGTCGGGCCACCTGACTCCCAGTCTGAAACTCAAGCGCTCGATCGTGATGGCTGACTACGCCGATGCCGTGGAGAGGCTCTATTCCTGACTACGGCGGCGGCGGGCGCACCGGGCACGACTAACCCGAGCGGGTGCTCCCGCGTGAGAGTGCTCTGGTTGACCTGACAGGTTCGCGAGCGGCCGCCGACACTGGTGATGTGCAGCCTCCCTCTCCCCTGCGTGGGCTCGGACGCGATTCCGGCGCGGATGCCGTGCCAGTGGGTCTACCGCAGAGCCTGGCGGGTTCTGGGGGTTCTGGTCAGGCGCGCTCAGGTGTCGTCGTGCGCAACCTGCAAGTGAGCTTCGGAAACATCCATGCGGTGCAGGGCCTCGATCTGCACGTGCCACCGGGCGAGGCGGCCGCCTTGATCGGGCGCAACGGGGCTGGCAAGTCCACATCGCTCAAGGTGCTGGCCGGCGTGCTGCCGGCGAGCAGCGGCAGCGTCGAGCTGGCTGGGGTCGATGCACTGCGGCAGCCTTTGCAGGCCAAGCGGGTCAGTGGCTACTGCCCCGACGTCGGCGGACTGATTCCGCAGGCGACGCCCTGGGAGCATCTGCAGCTTGCTGCGCGGATGCGCCGGATGGGCCCGGACTGGCAGCAGCGGGCCCGTGACCTGTTGGAGCAGTTTGAGTTGGGCGAGGCGACCAATCGGGTGTGCGCCGGCTTCAGTCACGGCATGAGCCGGCGACTTTCGGTGCTGCTGGCGGGCTTTCACGAACCGCAGGTGCTGTTGCTCGATGAGCCGTTCGACGGCGTGGACCCGCTCGGCGTCGACGCGACCATGGCGTTGGTGACCGCCGCACGCGACCGCGGAGCGGCGGTGCTCGTGTCGACCCACCTGTTGGACCTCGCCGTGCAGTGTTGCTCGCGGGCCATCGTGCTGCGGGGCGGACGCCAGGTCGGGGCAGCCGCGGCCAGCGAGCTGTCGGGCGCAGTCGGTGCCCAGCGCTACCGCGATCTGCTCTCGTGACGGCTGGGTCGTCGATGTTGCCGCACAAGGCGTCGACCTCCGGGGGCCTGCGGAGCGGCTCGCCACGCGGGCGCAGCGTCCTGGGGCAGGTTGGCGACCTGATGCGGTTGCGGTGGTCGATGCTGAGCCGTCCGGCCCGGGCGGGGCTGGCGATCGGCGGCGTCGCGGCCGCAGGGGCAGCACCCGGCACGCTGGCTGCAGCTGTGCTGTCTGCTCCCGGGCTCTCGCACGACCTGCAGCTGCAGGCCAGTGAACTCGTGTCGGGCGCCTTCCTGGTGGTGGCCGTGGGCATCGCGGTGGCGGCGCTGGCTTCGGCGGGTGGACGCGAGCTGGTGCCCCGTGCCCAGCTGTGGGCCTATCCGGTGAGCCCGGTGGCGGAGCACCTGACGATTCTGCTGCTGACGCCGGCGAACCTCGCGTGGTGGATCCAGGTGCTGGGTCTTTTTCTGGTGATGGGTATCGCCACCGCGTTCGCTGTGGCCTCCTCTGGTGGATCGTTGCTGGTCGCGACGGTGATGAGCGGTGCCGTCTGTGCCGCCTGGGTGATCGCGGCCACCACCCTGAGTCAATGGCTGGCCTGGGCGGCCGAGATCGTGCGCACCCTTCCCGGCGGGCGGTGGGCACTGCGTCTGACGCTGGCCCTGATCGTTGTGGTGTCCACCCGCTCGGCCAATGCAGCCACACTGACCCGCGTGCTGGGGTGGGGGCCGCCTCGCATGATGACGGATGCCACTCTTGCCGCGGCGCAGAACGACTATGGATCCGGCCTGCTCGTGTTGGCGGGGTTGATCGGTGGGTCGCTGGTCTTCGTCCTGGGCGGGGGTTGGACCTATCGGGTACTGCAGCGCCGACCTGCTCGCGACCAGACCCGCACCGAGACCCGCCTCCACCAACCGCGCGCCTTGGTCGACGCCGAGGCCTTCGCCGCCGATCTGCGGTGCTGGCGCCGGCAGGACTGGGCGCTGGTGTGGCGTTCGGTGCCGCTGCGTCGGGGACTGCTCGTGCTGTTGCTCGTGCCCGGGGCGGGTGGCCTGCTCGCCAGGGTGGGAGTCAACGACCTGGCCCTGCTGAGCGGCGTGGTGGCCGCGGGAGCCGGGCTGCTCGTGGGCGTCAACGCCATGAGCCTCGACGCCGAAGGCGCACCCTGGCGTGAGAGCCTGCCCGTCGAGCCCAGGGTCTGGCTGGCCGCTCGGGCCTGGGTGCTCGCGGAGATGGTGGTGGCGACGGCCACCCTGGCCACCGCGACGGCCGCTCTCAACGCCACCGGGACGCTGCGTGCCGCCTCCGTCGTGGCTGCCGCCATGGCGATTCCCACGATGACGGGACAGGTTTTGGCGCGATGCCTGAGGTGGTCGATCACCAATCCACAGCGAGCCGAACTGCGCACCGCCCGCGACTCCCCCACTACTCCCGGCCTCATGGTGCGCTATTCGGCACAACTCGTGGGGCCCGCCATGTTCATGGCCATCGTGCTGGCCTTAGCGGCTCGCAGTGGCCTCGTGGGTCTGCCGGTGATCGTCTGCGTACCGTCGCTGGTGCTGAGTGTTCTCAGCATCAGGCGGAGCTTGCTTCGCTTCGACGACCATGCCACCAGAGCGCGGATCGTGCAGGCGGTGTCGCGAGGCTAGTGCGGCGCCCAGAAATTCGGCGAATTTTGGCCCGGGACACTAAGGCTTGTCTTCGGTGCGACGGGCCGGTCGGTCGGGGAGCGGCCCGTCCAGGAGTTCGGCGAGGACGCCGGCCTGATGCTGCCAGGCCCACTCCTGCTGTACCCAGGCCCTGCCGCGCGCACCGAACCGTGCGCACAGCCCCGGGTCCAGAAGCAGTTCCAGTAGGCGATCGGCGACGGCGGCCACCGATCGGCCGTCGACGACGTACCCGTTCTCGCCAGCGAGGAGGGCATCCGGGGCACCACCAGAGTCTCCGGCCACCACCGGCAGCCCTGTGGCAGCAGCTTCCAGATAGCAGATGCCCAACGCCTCCGGTTCGAGACCGGCTAGCCGGGTGCGCGTGGGCATGGCGAAAACCGTTCCGGCCGCGTAGTACTGGGCAGTCTCGGCCCAAGGCCGACGCCCGGCGAACACCACCCGGTGCGTCACCCGGTGATGCGCCGCGAGCCTTTCCACCGCACCCCGATGGGGGCCGTCGCCCACGAGCAAAAGCCGCGCCGAGGGCAGCCTGGCCAGCACCTGTGGCAAGGCTCGCACCAACGTGTCCTGGCCTTTGCGGGCCACCATGCGCGACACGCAGACGATCACCGGATCGTCGCCCAGGCCGTGCTTGGCCCGCACCGGCCCGCCGTCGACGCCGGGTGAAAAGACGCTCGCATCGACGCCCGGCGTCAGCCGTCGCATGGTGGAGACCGCCTCCGGCGTGAGCGCGGCGGCCACCCGTGCCCGGGTGAACTCGCCCAGGTACGTGAGCACGTCGGTGCGCTCGCCGATCCGGCGCAGCAGCTGGCGACTGCCTGGCAGAGTGGCCCACCAGACTTCGTGGCCGTGGGTGGTTGCCACCATGCGCATCACACCGTGGGCGCGCAGGCTGGAGGCCATCAGAGCCAACGGTGCGGCGGCTGCGAACCACACCCGTCGGCAGCCGTAGCGGGTGGCCGTGGCCACGACGCGTCGAGTGATCGCGGGTGTGGGCACGAGCAACGGGGAGGGATCCCGGACGACGAGTACCCCGCCGCGAGCGCCCGGCTCGGCGGACGTGCGTGGGCTCGGAGCAAGCTCGCGCTGGAGAGCCTGATCGAAGTCTCGATCGCCGCGCTGACGGGCGGTGTGCACCACGACGCGGCGGTCGCGCGCCAGCCGCCGAACCATCTCCAGGGCAAACGATTCGATGCCGCCGGTACGAGGCGGGAAATCGTTGGTGATGACCAGGACCGGTTCGGGTTGCACGTGGTGAGGCTACGGTCAGCTGGTGGGATTGGCGGCGGCCTGCTGCACGAACTGCTGATAGCCCGCCTGGAGTTGTTGAAGACTGACCCCGAGCACCGATTGGACGGCCTGATCCAAGGGCACCGGCGTGCTGGCCTTGCCGTCGGGACCGGCCGCGCCTGCCTGTGCGCGATACAGCTCGATGAGGGCGGCTTGGGAATACGTGCGCGAGATGTAGTCGATCGCCAGGAAAGCGTCGGAGTAGGCCGACTCGACCGACGCTCGTTGGGTCGGGTCGAAGTCGGCAGCCGAGGGCAGCGGCGGTGGCGGAGCCCCGGCGGCAACCGAGCCCAGCGTGTCGCCGGCCACGTTGTGGAGGGTGAAGTGGTGCGGCGAGTAGGCCACGTAGTCGGCGAATCCCTCGCTGAACCAGGTGGGGATCGTGCCAGGCCCCGAGGCCCGGGTGGCGACGTGGGTGACCTCGTGCGTGAGCACCACGGACTTCTGCAGCTTGGACTCGTCGAGTTTGGCAAACGTGGCCGGGTTGATGATGACCCGATCGGCGACAGCACCCGCCGGACGTCCCAGCTCGCCGGTGGTGACGGCCGCGATCTGGTCGAGGCCGCGTTCGTCCGAGCGGCCCAGCAGTTGGGCGAGCTGGGTTTGCGTGCTCGGCACGAGCACGACCACGGTGCGCGGCCATGCCGTACCCCACACGCCGTCGACCACCGGGGCCGCTTGGTCGATCAGCTTGGCGTACTCGGCCAGGCCGTCCGGGCTCGTGCCGATCACGAGGCTGCGCGTGCCGCGCACGGTGAAGACGGGTGCGAGATCCCATAGGTCGTGTTGCACACCGGACGTCGGGCCGTCCTCGGTGCCGGCCACCAACCAGCGCGAGCCGTGTGGCGCGAGCGTGAGGTATTGCTCGTGCCGTACATCGCCCGCGTCGGCTCCGGCGATGCGGTAGGAGAAGACCACCTTGGCCACCCAGGCATCGGGGCCTAGCAGTCGCTGCGTTGCTGCGGGCAGTGCCGGGCCGGGGCCGGCGTAGTCGAATGACACCGTCGTCAAGGAGATGGGGCCCAGGTTGTCGAAGAGCTGGGCCTGCTGCGCCGCAAGGTTCGGCACGTCGGGGTCGAGGGTGGCCAACCACCCGGATCGGTCGCGCGTCTGCAGCGTGCGCGCCCGATCGGTCAGGAGCTTCTGCAGCCCCGCCTCGCGCGCCTGCGCCTGATCGGGCTGCCGTGCGGCGGTGATCGGGCCACCAGCGGAAGCCTGGCTCGGTGAAGTGCCCCCGAACCACGACTCGTGCCAGCCGTATCCGGTGATGCCCAGGGCGAGCAGGGCCAGCACGAGCACGGCCACGATGACGGGTCGCGAACCGGCCTTCGCGCGCATCGGCTGCGCCGCGACAGGCAGTGTCAAGGACGGAGCCGACGCCGACACGGCAGGAGCCGGATGCGGCACAGGAGCAGCGCCGGAGTGAGGGCCGGGGGGATTGGAGTCGGGAGGATTGGAGTCGGGAGGACCGGTGTGGATCGGGCTCTCCCTCCTGCCGCGGGGCGGCATCTCGAAAGACTCTGGCGCCAGCCAGGAGCAGACGTGCGACGAACCGGCACCCGGCCAGCCAGGCGGCCGTCCAGCAGTTGCGCCGCCGGCCCGGTAGGCGGGCGGGGACGAGCCTATCCGGCCTGTGCATCGCCGGCCGCCTCCAGGGTGGCAGGGACTTGGGCGCAAGGGACTCGGGCGGAATGGACTGGGGAGGAATGGATCGGCACCATCCGCAGCGGCGGAACCATTCCCGAGTCAGCCAGCACGGTGAGTGCGCGCCGTTCCTCGCGGTCGAGCTGAACCCGGCCCGGTTGGCCCAGCAGAAACGTCACTACGCAGTCTTGGCAGTGCGGGCCTCTGGCCCGGCAGGTGTCGCAGTCGATGATCATGGCCGGCTCCTTCGCACGGACGCTTCCTACGAATGCTTCGTACTCGCGCTTCGCTGTCGTTGCTTGGCTCGGGTGCCTCGCGCGCTCGGCATCCGACGTCCCGCCGGTTGGCGGGTCATGGCGCAGACGCTAGAACGAGGCACCGACAACGAGCCTGTCCAAGGCTGGCCGAGCGGGGTGCGATTGGACGGCTCGCCGGAGTCGATGCGCAATCTGCGGATGATCTATTCCAAGTCACCCGCCCCGCGTGCAGGGTCGTTGCGTGGTGCCGACCGCGGTGCATCTCAACGCGGTTGGCACCAGAAGAGTCCGCCGCTGCCGGGTTGGCCCCCCTCCTTCGTGCCGAACGCGGCGTATTCCACGCGTCTGGCACCCGGCAACCAAGAAGTCCCGCGTGTGGTCGTGCTCGGTGGTGTCGGACGCGGACTTCTTCACGCGGTTGGCACCACCCACACCCGCCACGGCCTGATCGGCCCCCTCGACACTGCCAAAGGCGGTCTATTCCACGCGGCTGGCACCAGACAACCAAGCCGCCCCAGCCGTGGCCGTGCTCGATGGTGTCGGACGCGGACTTCTTCACGCGGTTGGCACCACCCACACCCGCCACGGCCTGATCGGCCCCCTCGATACTGCCAAAGGCGGTCTATTCCACGCGGCTGGCACCAGACAACCAAGCCGCCCCAGCCGTGGCCGTGCTCGATGGTGTCGGACGCGGACTTCTTCACGCGGTTGGCACCACCCACACCCGCCACGGCCTGATCGGCCCCCTCGATACTGCCAAAGGCGGTCTATTCCACGCGGCTGGCACCAGACAACCAAGCCGCCCCAGCCGTGGCCGTGCTCGATGGTGCCGGACGCGGACTTCTTCACGCGGTTGGCACCACCCACACCCTGCCCCGGCCTGATCGGCTCGCTCGGCAGTGCCAAAGGCGGTGTATTCGACGCGTTTGGCACTCCGCTGGTAGGTCGTCTCGCGTGTGGTCGTGCTCGATGGTGCCGGACGCGGCTTTCGTCCCGCGGTTGGCACCACCCACACCCCGCCCCGGCCTGACCGGCCCGCTCGACACTGCCAAACGCGGTCTATTCCACGCGGCTGGCACCCCGCAACCAAGACGCCCCGCCCGTGGCCTCGCTCGACGGTGCCGAACGCGGACTTCTTCACACGGTTGGCACCACCACACCCCACCATTCCTTGGTCGACCCCCTGGGTCAGATCCGGACGTCCCAGCGCCGGGAACAGCGATCAACCACCCCGCAACCGCCCTCACCGCCACGACGCATCGGCACGGCCGATCTCCCCACGACAGGCCCAGGTCGATATCCCAGATCCGACCCGACCGCGAGCCAACGACCGGCACTACAGCACGATCTCGCGTCCACCTGTCACGATCTCCACCCACCCCTCCCCAACCCTGGTGACACCCCCACGAACAACGCCACACCTCGACGACCAAGAACGGGCCAACCCTGCCATCTCGGACCAACACACCACAGACACCCGACCCCATGGAATAGATCGGACTAGGCGCGCGCCAGGAATAAGCACAGTCATCTCGTGGCGCGCCCTGAAATGTCGGTGGTGGCTTCTAGCGTTCGAGGCATGTCGCTCAGAACCCCAGTGCCGAAGCCCGACGTGGTGCACCCCCGCACTCTCGTCCAGACGACGATCGACGATCTCGGCACCCCTTTGGCCCAGGTCACCTTCGTAGTGGTCGACCTTGAGACCACCGGCGGCTCTCCGCGCGACTGCGCCATCACCGAGATCGGCGCGGTCAAGGTGCGAGGTGGTCAGGTTCTGGGCGAGCTGTCCACGTTGGTGAACCCCAGTCAACCGATTCCGCCGTTCATCGCTGCGCTCACCGGCATCACCGACGCGATGGTGGCTGGCTCGCCGCGTATCGAGGCGGTACTTCCGGCCTGGTTCGAATTCAGCCGGGGCGCAGTCATCGTGGCGCACAATGCCCGTTTCGATGTCGGCTTCCTACGGGCCGCAGCCGAACGCAGCGGCGTGCACTGGCAGCCTGCGCGAGTACTCGACACGGTGCACCTGGCTCGGCATGTGCTGGGTCGTGGCGAGGTGCGCAATCACAAGCTCGCCACCCTGGCGCCGTACTTCCACGCCACCACCACGCCCAACCATCGAGCCCTTGATGACGCACGCGCCACGGTCGACGTGCTGCACGGGCTCATCGAACGAGTGGGCAACCTCGGCGTGCATACCTGGGAAGACCTGTACACCTACACGTCGCGAGTCAGTCCCGAGACCCGTCGCAAGCGCTACTTGGCCGAGGGCCTACCAACCTCCCCCGGCGTCTATGTATTCACCGGCCCGGGGGCCGAGGTGCTCTATGTGGGCACCTCGGCGAACCTCCGCTCACGGGTGCGCACGTATTTCACGGCGGGTGAGACGCGCCCGCGCATGGCCGAGATGGTCAGACTGGCAACCGCGGTCACGCCGATCCCGTGCCAGACCCGGCTCGAGGCCCAGATCAGAGAGCTGCGCCTTATCGCCGAACACCATCCTCGGTACAACCGCAGGTCGAAATATCCGGCCCGAGCACCTTGGGTGAAGCTCACGGCGGAACCCTTTCCCAGACTGTCCGTCGTACGCGACGTCAAGGCCAACGACGGCACCTATCTCGGGCCGTTCGGTTCGGCAGGCTCCGCCGATGCTGCCATTGAGGCGCTGCACGAGGCCTTTCCGCTGCGCCAGTGTCGCCAACGCATCCCGCTTACGCCGTCGCCAGGCGCCAAGGCTTGCATCTTGGCCGAAATCGGCCGCTGCGGTGCTCCCTGCATCGGCCAACAGAGTCGGTCGAGCTATGAAGCGGTGGTCGCCCGCGTGCGACGAGTGATCGTAGGGGCAGTGACCCCGGTTGCCGATGCCTTGCTCGGTCGCATCCACACGCTGTCAGCCCAACAGCGGTTCGAAGACGCCGCGCGCCACCGCGACCGGTTGGAGTCCTTTCTCCACGCGGCCGACCGTACCCAACGGCGAGCCCCGCTCGAGTCTGTCAACGAGTTGGTCGCTGCGCGACGGCGCGAGGCGGGCGGCTGGGAGCTCGTGCTCGTCCGCCGCGGACAATTGGCCGGCACCGTGCTCAGCCCGGCTGGAGCCGACCCGATGCCGTACGTGCAGGCGCTACAAGCGAGCGGAGACGTGCCTGGCCGCCGCGTGTTGGTGGAGGAGACTGAGCTGATCGGTGGCTGGCTGGCGCAGCCAGGCGTGCGCTTGGTGGAGTTGGACGGCGAATGGAGCAGTCCGGTAGCCGGCGCCGGCCAAGCACATTCCTGGCTCAAGGAGCATCTGGGCTTTGTCGAGGCGACCCGAACCGCCCTGGGCGCCGGACGCCGAACCGATTCCACGCACATCGCGCGACACTTCGGCGCGCGCGTGACGCGGTCACGTCCACGTGTCGATCTGGGTAGGCGCGGCGAGCACGAGCAGGTGCACGTCGACCTGTGCGGCATCGTGCTCGGCCGAGAGCACGACGAAGCCGGCGACAAGCCCCAGGCTGCGCTGAAGGGTCAGTCGAGCCCGAGTGAGAAGGCGGTGTCGAGATCTTTAGCCGAATAGGTGCGAAACGCGATGTATGAGCGGGTCGCCCGCACACCCTTGACCTTGCTGATCCGATCAGCAATCACATCGGCGAGGTCATCGTGCTGCTGCACCCGCACAGTAACGATGAGATCGGTGTCGCCGGTCACAGAGAACACTTCGGTTACTCCGTCAAGTTCGGCGATGGTAGACGCCGCCTCGGGAATGCAGTCCGGATCGGTGTCGACGTGGACGATGGCCGTGATCACACAAACCTCCTGCGTGCGGGCTGGTCGGGCGAAATGCGTTCGAGCTGGTCAAGCAATTCAAGCTGGTCGGGCGATTGGAGCTGGTCAGGCAATACTGCATCGCCCTGCCCCTGGCGAGGCGAGCCGAGCTGATCTGTTCCCTAGTCTGCCTCGGCGCTCGCGCGCACCCAACGGCTCAGCACCTCACGCGCGGCACCGGAGTCGATGGACTCGGCAGCGCGCTCCATGGCCGCGGCAAGAGCCGCCAGGACGTCGCCGTCGGCCTCCTCAGGATGAGCGGCCAACTCGCCGGCGAGCAGACCGGCGCCAGCGTTGAGCAGTACCGCATCGCGCACCGCCCCGGCAGCACCACCCAACAGATCCTTGACGACGGCGGCGTTGTGGTCGGCCTCCGCGCCACGTAGGTCCGACATGTCGTGCAGTCGCAACCCCAACGAGCTCGGTTCGACCCGGTGCTCTCGCACCGTGCCGCCGGTCACCGTCCACAACCGGCTCGGCCCGCACACCGACAACTCGTCAAGGCCCTCGTCTCCCCGAAAGACAAGAGCGGTGCGCCCGCGGGCGGCGAAGACCCCTGCGAGTACGGGCGCCAGACGGGCGTCGGCCACCCCGATGGCGCTCGCCTGCGGCTGGGCCGGATTCGTCAACGGTCCCAGCAGATTGAACGCGGTGGGTACACCAAGATCGCGACGGGCGACGGCAGCGTGGCGCATGGCCGGATGGAAGGTCTGCGCAAAGCAGAACGTGATGCCCGCGCTGTTGGCCACCTCGGCCACCCGCTGCGGGCTGAGGTCAAGACGCACTCCGAGTTGCTCCAGCACGTCTGCCGAGCCGGTGGTCGAGGACGCCGCCCGGTTTCCGTGCTTGACTACCCGGGCACCGGCGCCAGCGGCCACGATGGCCGCCATGGTCGAGATGTTTACCGTGTTCAGTCGATCGCCACCCGTGCCCACGATGTCGAGCGTGGGCCCATCGACGTCAATGAGCACAGCGTGCGCCAGCATCGCCTCTACGAGCCCCACGATCTCTTCGATCGTCTCGCCCTTGGCGCGCAAGGCCACGAGAAAACCGGCCAGCTGGATCGGATTGGTCGACCCCTGCATCACCTCGTCCATGGCCCACGCAGTGTCGTCGCGATCGAGGTCTCCCCCGGCGACCAACCGGCTGATCAAGCTGGGCCACGTGCGCGCGGCCTGCTCATTCACGCCGGCGCCCCCTGATCGCGCGGCAGAGCTCGTACCAGGTCGGCAAGCGTGTCGGCCAGGGCAAAGGGGTCGAGCGGATGCGGCACGGCGGCGTCGGCCTGCGACCATGTGGCCAACCAGGCATCTGCGGGTCGGCCGGTGAGGATCAGCACGGGTGGGCAGTTGAAGATCTCGTTCTTCAACTGCCGGCAGATTCCCATGCCGCCCACCGGGGCGGCCTCACCGTCGAGAATCATGAGGTCGACCTGACCCGCGTCGGCCGCGGCGACGACCGCCGCGTGGGTCGCCACCTCATGCCACTCGATCTCGGGCAGCCCGGGAGCCGGACGACGTCCGATGGCAAGCCGCACCGCGGCACGGGTGTCGGAGTCATCGCTGTAAAGCAGTACCCTCACGGGCCGGCTGGCTCGGGTATCCATTCGTCCTACCTGCTCGCTGGTGTCTGATGCCGATCGATCCTGGGTCCGACGGACCAGTGTCACGTCACTGCCCGCACGAAACCCAGCAACCTAGGCCGCCGGGTGCCCGGCAGGCCTTGACACTCTATCGGCGCCTTCGGCGAATCTGAGGAGACACCCAAGGCAGACTCCCGGGGCACCTCGCTGATCGGGGCTCGAATCGTCTGCCTGCGCGACTGCGGAGCCGCCCACTGAGTCGACGATCCGGAGCGAAAGTCCGCAGCCCAGACAGCGGGCGCGGGGTCAGCCGGGGGCCTTGATTCGAGGAAAACCAAAAAATAACGTCCGACGAGGACGCTGAGTTTCGTGCTCAGCACACCCGATCTCAGTGCCCGATCAGGATCGTTGCCAAACCTTTGTGGGGGCGTCGGATTGCCAGGGCGTCCAGACACGCCATAATGGCGCGCGTGTCGACTGCCACTCCGCCCCTCACCGCCACGCACCACCCCGGCGTCAACCGCCCCGACATGGTTTCCGTGGGAACCATCGTGTGGTTGGCCTCGGAGTTGATGTTCTTCGCGGGCCTGTTCGCGATGTACTTCACCGTTCGGTCGGTGTCGCCCGATCTCTGGGCGGTCGACCCCAAGATGCTCAACATCCCGTACTCGCTCACCAACACGATCATCCTGGTGAGCAGTTCTGTGACGTGCCAGATGGGCGTCTGGGCGGCTGAGCGGCTACAGCCGGGTCGTCTTGGCGGCCCGCTCAACATCGGCAAGTGGGGAATGCGTGAGTGGTATGTCCTCACGTTCATCCTCGGCAGCATCTTCATCGCCGGCCAGGTCTACGAGTACGCAAACCTGGTGCACGAGGGGCTGACCATCTCCTCCACGGTCTACGGCTCGGTGTTCTACCTGACCACCGGGTTCCACGGCCTGCACGTCTCCGGCGGTCTGATTGCCTTCCTCCTCGTGATCGGACGCTCGTTCGCTGTCCGCCGCTTCGGCCACAAGGAAGCCATCTCGTGCGTGGTCACCTCGTACTACTGGCACTTCGTCGACGTGGTGTGGATCGGTCTGTTCGTCGTCATCTACGTCATCAAGTGAGGCACGATGCATGCACTGTCGGCGCCACTGTCACCACTAGTCGCTAGGGTGAGCCCCCTCCCCCGAGCCCAACGAGACGAGGACTGAAGTCGTGAAGGCACTTGCCGCCCGTAGGCGTCACCCCCTCGCGGGCGTGGTGCTGCTCCTGCTCGGCCTGATGATCACCGGCGCCACGTATGCCGTGGCAGCCCCGAAGGCAGACGTCTCGTCCGCCGGGCTCACCGGCAACTCCGCCCATGGTGAGAAGCTCTTCCTTGCCAACTGCGCCACCTGTCACGGCATCGGTGCTGTCGGCGACCAGGGCGGCCCGAGCCTGATCGGGGTCGGGGCAGCTGCCGTCGACTTCCAGGTCGGCACGGGGCGTATGCCCATGGAGGAGACCGCACCTCAGGCGCTGCGCCACCCGGTAGAACTGACCGGCCAAGACATCGCAGACCTGGCCAGCTATGTGTCCGGCCTCGGGCCCGGCCCGGCGATCCCGTCGGAGGAGTACACCACCGCCACCGAGAACCAGAAGGCTCTCGCCGAAGGCGCTGAGCTCTTCCGCGTCAACTGCGCCATGTGCCACAACGTGGTGGGTGCGGGCGGTGCGCTGACCCGCGGCAAGTTCGCGCCGCCTCTGGCCGGTGTGAGCGGCACTCACATCTACGAAGCGATGGTCACCGGCCCGCAATCGATGCCGGTCTTCAACGACGCCAACATCACTCCGGACGAGAAGAAGGCAGTGATCTCCTACCTCAAATACGTCGACTCTCAGCCCAGCCCGGGAGGCAACCGGCTCGGCTCCCTGGGGCCGGTCTCCGAGGGTCTGTTCGCCTGGGTCGGTCTGATGCTGATGATCATTGCCTGCACCGTGTGGCTGGGAGCTAAGTCCTCATGAGCAACCTCGAAAAGCACTCCGAGACGGGTGGCAGCCTCGATCTGCCCGACCGTTTCCCGAACCCCGGTCTGCCACCCCACCGACACCGGATGGCCGACCACGATCCCCGGGCGGAGCGCACCGCCGAACGGCAGGTCGTCCTTCTCCTGACGCTCTCGGCGCTGGGCACTCTGTTCGCCATCGTCGCCTATTTCGTCTGGCGACCCGAAGACACGTTCGCCTCGCTGCGGCTCTCCACCCTGAGCCTCGGCCTCGGTATGGCTGTCTCGCTCTTCTTCCTCGGGGTAGGAGCGGTGCACTGGGCCAAGACCCTCATGCCCGACGCCGAGGTCATCGAGATGCGGCACAGCCTGCGGGGCAGCGACGAGACCCGTGCAGCCGCCCTCAAGATCCTCGACCAGGGAGCGGAGGAGTCGGGCATTGCCCGTCGTCCGCTCATCCGCAACGCACTCCTGGGCGCGATGGCACTGTTCCCGCTGCCCGGCGTGCTCCTGCTGCGCGACCTCGGTCCACTGCCGGGCACCGCGCTCTTCCACACCTTGTGGGGTCAGAAGATCACCGTCGACGGTGTCAAGCGCATGCGCCGGTTGACCAAAGACCCGTACGGTGAGCCGATCAAGGCCGCCGACGTCACCATGGGTTCTGTCTTCCACGTCATCCCCGAGGGCATGAACGACCTCGAAGACAAGTTGGAAGAGAAGGCCAAGGCCGCGGTGCTGCTGGTGCGCATCGACCCCGACATCATCACCAAGAAGTTGCCTGAGCGTGCGGGCTGGGACGTCGACGGCATCTTCGCCTACTCCAAGATCTGTACCCACGTTGGCTGCCCCGTGGCACTGTACGAGCAGCAGACGCACCACCTGCTGTGCCCATGCCACCAGTCGACGTTCGACATGGCCCAGTACTGCGCCGTCATCTTCGGACCGGCCAGCCGGCCTCTTCCCCAGTTGCCGATCGCGGTCGACGACGAGGGATACCTGATCGCAACGCACGACTTCCACGAGCCCACTGGGCCTAGCTTCTGGGAGCGGGGTCACTGACGATGGCGACGACTAACGCTAAAGCAGCAGCAACGGCAGACTTCCTCGATGAACGGTTGGGCCTGTCCACCGCGGTCAAGGGAATGGCTCGCAAGGTCTTCCCCGACCACTGGTCGTTCATGCTCGGCGAGGTGTGCCTCTACAGCTTCATCATCTTGTTGCTGTCGGGCACGTTCCTCACCCTCTTCTTCGTGCCCGGCATGGGCATCACGGAGTATCACGGCGCCTATGCGCCGATGAACGGCGTGGAGATGTCGGAGGCGTTCGCCTCCACCCTCCACCTCTCGTTCGACATCCGTGGCGGTCTGCTGATGCGCCAGGTGCACCACTGGGCAGCACTCCTGTTCGTGGCCGCCATGGCCGTGCACATGTTCCGGGTGTTCTTCACCGGCGCCTTCCGCAAGCCGCGCGAGATCAACTGGGTACTCGGCTGCATCATCACGCTCGCGGGTCTGGGTGCCGGCTTCTCCGGCTACTCCCTCCCCGACGACATGCTCTCCGGCAACGGGCTGCGCATCATCGACGGCGTCGTCAAGTCGCTGCCGATCGTGGGTACCTACATCTCGTTCTTCCTCTTCGGCGGCGAGTTCCCGGGCACGCACATCATCCCGCGGCTGTTCGTCATCCACGTCATGCTCATCCCCGGCCTGCTGCTGGCTCTCATCGGTGCCCACGTGGGCTTGGTGGCCCTGCACAAGCACACCCAGTACCCCGGCCCGGGCCGCACCAACGACAACGTCGTGGGCTTCCCACTGATGCCGGTGTACATGGCGAAGGCCGGTGGCTTCTTCTTCATCGTCTTCGGCGTGGTCATGCTCGTGAGCTCGCTGGTCTCGATCAACCCCGTGTGGAACTACGGTCCCTACGACCCCTCCCCGGTGTCGGCGGGTACGCAGCCTGACTGGTACATCGGCTGGATCGACGGTGGCCTGCGACTGATGCCGGGCACCTTAGGTCCCAACGGCCCGCACGTGGAGTTGACCTTCCTCGGCTTCACACTGGCACTCAACGTGTTCATTCCGGCTGCGGTCATCCCCGGCCTGATCATCACGCTCATGGTCGCTTACCCGTTCATCGAGTCGTGGGTCACCGGCGACAAGAGCGATCACAACCTGCTCGACCGGCCGCGCAACGCCCCCACCCGCACCGGGCTCGGCGTCATGGCGATCGTGTGGTACTGCATCATGTGGGCAGCAGCCGGCAACGACCTCATGGCTACCCATTTCCACCTCTCGATCAACGACCTCACCTGGTTGTTCCGCATCAGTTGGTTCGTCGCTCCCCCGTTGGCCTTCTTCATCACCCGGAGGATCTGCTTCGGACTGCAGCGCAAGGATCGAGAATTGGTCTTGCACGGCCGCGAGACGGGTCGCATCATGCGCACCGAGACCGGTGAGATGTACGAGATCCACGAGCCCCTCAACGAGTTCGAACGGTGGGTTCTCGTCGACTACCACGATTACCTCCCGATCGACGCAACCGACCAGGTCGACGCCAACGGGGTCGCCATGCCGGGTGCTAAATCTCGTCGGCGACGCGCCAAGATCAGCCGGTTCTTCTTCGAAGAGCGGGTTGAGCCGGTCACTCCCGCAGAGCTGGCAGCGGCTCATCACCACGGTGAGCACGAAGCCATCGAGGCGGAGCACGAGCCCCAGAAGGCCCTCGAGCACTGATGATGCTCTAGCCTCACGAATCTCGCTCCCCGGCGAGTTCCGTCCGGATGTGTCAGCCGGCCCAGAGCCGCCACACCACGAGACGGAACTCGCCGGGGATTTTCGTATCCTGGCCTCCTCCAGCCGATCCTGATGTGATGAGCAGGCGCCATGCGGCGATGAAGGATTCGAATAGGTGACGACGGCACCCACACAACTCACTGTCCCGCGCCCACTCGTTCTGAGGGGTGCCTACCGCAGTGGGACACAATGGCCGAGCTGTCGATGACTACGACAGTGCCCCACCACGCGGGGCATGGTCATAGTCCATGGAAGCGACCCGCTCTCCCAGCCGCGATATGAGCTGTCACTCACGCTTACGTTGCCACCAGCCTGACCGGCGCTCCCGGTGTCACCTGGCCCCAGGATGTGCGAGAACTATGTGCATGACGACCGTTCCTCGTGCTGACGCCAGCCGTCAGTCCCTCGTCATGGAAGGTGTGGGCGCGCAACTTTCGTGTCGCCGGCCCGAGGGTCTATGCCGTGTCGGCATCACACGATCGAGATCGGCATTAGCCGCCGTGGCCGCCCGGCCGGAATACTCGATTGAGGCATCTATCGAGAGCCGGTGTGGCCGGGAGTTCTTGGCGCGAGGGAGAGGGTGAGGGCGAGTGAATCTGCCGGGGCGGTCGCTGGCTTTGTACTACTCGTGGAGCCGTCCCGAGGAGACAAGTGCGCGGCTCGAGGTCATCGAGAACCGTTTTCCGAGTCTGTTCGAAAGCCGCCGGATGTTGTACCCCCAACTGCAGGAGTTGGCCGACGCCACGAGCATCGACCAAGGAATTGGCGGATTCCTCGATCACATGTCGGCGGCCACGAGAAACTGCCCGGAGACGGCCACGAAACTGCCCGCTGGCGGACATGAGAACTGCCCGCTGGCGGCCATGGGATCTGCCCGACACGACGTCGTCTGCCTTGCCGCGGTCCGCGGTTGAGGCCCCTTCCTCGGGTGCGATGAGCGGTGCTTGAAGTCGCTACCGCTCCCGAGGAAGGGATGAGTTGAAGTCTGCCGAGGAGATCATGAAAATTCTGGATGCCTACGACCTGACCGGGTCGTTGCGTGATGCCGGGGAGCTGGCCGGCTGCTCTCACCACACGGTGAAGCACTACGTGGACCGCCGCGCCGCTGGCTGGGAGCTCGACCAGGTGGCCGCGCGGCCGCAGTTGATCGATGAGTACCTGCCCAAGGTCGAGGAGTGGGTCGAGCGGTCCAAGGGCAAGGTCCGCGCCGACAAGGCCCACGAGAAGCTCGTCGCGATGGGCTACAAGGGTTCGGAGCGCACCACCCGCCGGGCGGTCGCGAAGGTCAAGGAGAACTACCGTTCAGGGAAGGTGCGGGTCCACCGCCCGTGGGTGACCGAGCCGGGGATGTGGCTGCAGTACGACTACGGCGACGGTCCGGTCGTCGACGGCGTCAAGACGGTGTTGTTCGTCGCGTGGTTGGCGTGGTCGAGGTTTCGGGTGGTGATCGCGCTGCGGGACAAGACGATGCCGAGCGTGTTCGCTGCGCTGGATCAGACGTTCCGCCAGCTGGGTGGGGTGCCGACTTATGTGCTGACCGACAACGAGAAGACCGTCACTGTCGAGCACATCGCCGGGATCCCGGTCCGCAACGCCCAGCTCGTCACCTTCGCCGAGCACTACTCGGTGGTCGTGCACACCTGTGTGCCCGCGGATCCGGCGTCCAAGGGCGGGACCGAGTCGTCGGTGAAGATCAGCAAGGCCGACCTGGTCCCCAAGGACACCAACCTGCTTGAGGAGTACGCCTCGTTCGCAAAGCTCGAGGCGGCATGCGGGGCGTTCTGCGAGAAGGTCAACACCCGCTCACATCGGCTCACGAAGCGGCCGCCGGTCGAGATGCTCGCCGAGGAACGGACCCGTTTGCACCCGGTTCCCGGGGTGCCGCACACGGTCGCGTTTGGGACCACCCGGGTGGTGCCGGCGAACACGCCGATGGTGACCTTCGAATCGGGCCAGTACTCAGTCCCGCACACGCTCAACGGGCGCAGTCTGCTCGGGGCGAAGGTGTGGGTCCGCACCCAGGGCGTCGGCATCGACGAGCAGGTCGTCATCGTCCACGTCAGCGACGACGGTCCGGTCGAGGTCGCCCGCCATGCACGCGCGACACCGGGCATGCCGAAGATCAACGACGAGCACTTCCCGCCCCAGCCCGAGGGACCGCTGGATCGTCGGCCACGTGCCAAGAACACCGCGGAAGCGGAGTTCCTCGACCTGGGTGCAGGTGCCCGGCTGTGGCTGGTCGAGGCCGCCGCGGCGGGCACGCCGCGGATGCGGGTCAAGATGACCGAGGCCCTCAGCCTGGCCAAGCTGTTCGACCCCGTCGAGGTCGACTGGGCACTTGGCCACGCCGCCGTGCATGGCCGGTTCGCCGAGGCCGACCTGTCCTCGATCCTCGACCACCACGCGAGCCGGCCATCTGCCGGTGAGCACCGGGCCAGTGAGGACTCCTCGCTGACTCAGGGCACCGCAGCGTGGGCACGACTCGGCCAACAGATCGGGCAGTCCACCACGTCGAGCGACAGCAGCGAGGTGATCGCATGACGACCGCGAGCCCGATCAGCACGGCGCCGCCGCTGCCGGCCGATCTGGAGGACCTACTACGCCGGCTGCGGCTGCCGCACATCCGTCGTCACGCACCCGAGGTCGTGGCGACCGCGAAGGCCCAACGCTGGGAACCGGCCGAGGTGCTCAAGGCCCTGTTCGTCGAGGAGGTCGCCGGCCGCGAACGTTCCGCCCTGGCCACCAGACGAGCAGCGGCCGGGTTCCCGACCGGGAAGACGTTCGACGCCTGGCAGCCCGACGCATCCTCGATCCCGGCCCCGACCCAACAAGCGCTACGCACCCTGGAGTGGGTCCACCGACGAGAGAACCTCGTCGTGTGTGGGCCGTCGGGGACGGGGAAGACGTTCCTACTCGAGGCACTCGGGCAACAAGCCGTCGAACAGGGCCTCAAGGTCGCCTGGTTCACCCTGGAAGACCTCGGCGTCCTGCTCAGGCGTCATCGTGCCGACGACACCGTGTCCAAAGCGATCGCCCGCGTGCTGCGAGCTGATCTCGTGGTCGTTGATGACATAGGGCTGCTACCGGTTGCCGCGGACGCCGCCGAGGGGCTCTACCGGCTCGTCGACGCCGCCTATGAGAAGCGCTCGGTCGCGATCAGTTCGAATCTGCACCCGTCCGGGTTCGATGAACTGATGCCCAAGACGCTGGCCACCGCCACCGTCGACCGGCTGCTCCACCACGCCCACGTCTGCCAGACCAGCGGGGACTCCGTACGCCTCACCCAGGCACTTGCCGGCCAAGGGGTGAGCCCGTTGAGCTGAGCACCCTGGTCGGTGGTGGCCGCAGCCCCCCTGGGCAGATCCCATGGCCACCACCGGGCAGATCTCGTGACCGTCAGCGGGCAGGTTTCATGTCCGCCACTGGGCAGTTCTCACTGGCCCTTGACAATCACATACTGCGAAGGAATTACGGCGAGTTCCTCGAGCAGGCCCGGGTCCAGATCGGATCGCCCGTCCGCGAGATTGAACGAGTCGACGCGGCCGGCACCCGTAGTCTGCTCGATGATGCGTTGGTCCGTAGTGTCGATACGTTGATCGTCGTCAGCTTCGACTCGCTGCGGACCGGGCAGCGGGCCGAACAGTCCGAAGTGGATGCCGCCCGCTGGTTCCTCGACCAACCGGGCAACGTTCTGGTCGTCTCGCTACACCACGACATCGGCCATGCCAGCACGACCTTGGCGAGCGACGATGCGGCCGTGAACCGGCGCAAGCGCGAAGCCGAGTTCCGGCACCACGGTGACCTGACGATCCCGCCCGAACAGGGCTTCAGCGGCTTCGGCCGATCATTGCTCGCGGGTCTCGGGATGCCGGTAGAGAACCGGTTCGGGCTGCGGCCCGCACTCGACGACGACGGGCAGCCGGCGCCGATCGACTTTTCGACTGTGCAACGACCCTCGAGATTCCTGGACGGTGTCCAGCGGCTCAACGCGCACCCTCACCTTCCTCACCTGGAGCGGTTGGCGGACACGGCCAGCCGGCTGGCTGTCGTGGCCCGCCAGTCGATCGACCTAGCCGCGCCGCCTCATCCGTTCACCCGCGGCGGACGGTCGAACTTCGACGCGATGCTGCAGTCGCGGTCCGGGGCATTCGCCGGGGACCTGTTGGTCACCGACGCGACAGTCTGGAGCTCGACCGCCGGCGGACTGACCGATCTGCGGCGGCTGTGGCGCAACCTGATCGGACGCGAGCCGGCTGGGGAAGCCTGACAATGCCCACCTTGACGACCCCGCCGCAGACTTCTGACCCACACCGGACGGAGCGACTTTGACTCACTACGACATCATCATCATCGGAGCCGGCAGCGGAAATATGTTCTCCGCCGAGGAGTTCGCCGGACTGAAGACCGCCATCGTAGAACAGGACCGCTTCGGTGGCACCTGCCTCAACCGCGGCTGCATCCCCTCGAAAATGTTCGTCGTCACCGCCGACCTCGCCACCAGCATCAAGACAGCCGGACGCCTCGGCGTGCGTGCGAGCCTCGACGGCGTCGACTGGACTGCAGTGCAGCAGCGGATCTTCAGACGGATCGATCCACTCCACGAGCAGGCGGTCGCGTATCGGCGAGCCGCTGGAATCGACGTCTACACCGAACCGGCGCGCTTCGTCGCCCCCAAGGTGATCGACGTCGCGGGTCAACAGATCTCCGCCGACACCATCGTCGTCGCGAACGGCGCACGGCCGAGAATCCCAACGATTGCGGGACTGGACACGGTTCCGTTCCACACCTCGGACACGATCATGCGCGTCGACACCGTGCCGAATTCCCTGGTAATTATCGGCGGCGGCTATATCGCCGCTGAGTTCGGGCACGTATTCGACGCGTTCGGATCGAAAGTCACCATCGTCCAGAGCGGCCCCCGTCTCCTGATGGGCGAGGACGAGCAAGTGTCACGCAGGTTCACCGATATCGCCAGCCAGCGCCACCGCGTTCTGCTGAACACAACACCTCAATCGGTCAGCCCGAGCCCGGATGGAATACGAGTCGAGGTAGCGCACGAGGATGGCAAAAGGACAACGCTCGAAGCCGCCGCCCTGCTCGTCGCGGTCGGACGCCAGCCAAACTCCGACCTGCTGAACGCCCGGACCGGCGGACTGGATCTCGACGAGCGGGGATACATATCCGCCGACCGCGCGGGACGAACATCGGTGCCTGGCGTATGGACGCTCGGCGACGCCACCAGCCACCTCCAGCTCAAGCACCTGGCCAACGCCGAAGGGCGCGTCGTGTGGCACAACCTTCGCCACCCCGAAGATCTCAGATACCTGCCAGAGCGTCCCGTGCCACACGCGGTCTTCTCCGACCCCCAGATCGCCAGCGTGGGCCTCACCGAACAGGCCGCAGCAAGCCCGTGGCGTCAGGCACGTGGTGGCCGTGCGGCCATACTCAGAAGCCGCGTACGGATGGGCGCTGGAGGACACCACGAGCTTCGTCAAGATCCTGGCTGACCCCACCACCCGACTCATTCTCGGCGCACACATCATCGGACCTCAGGCATCAACGCTCATCCAGCCCCTGCTACAGGCCTGCCAGCTGGGCCAGACCATCGATCAACTCGCTCACAATGTCCTCTACATCCACCCGGCCCTCACTGAAGTACTCGAACAAGCACTACTCGCAGTCGATACCGCGATTACGTCGATAGCAAACACAGCTTCTGGACCGGCAGCGTCATCGGCGCCCTGATCGGCGCCCTCGCCAGCCCTCGGTCAGGCGTCCTGCTCGGCGGTATCAGCCAACAGCTGTGCCACGGCGATCTTCGCAAACTCGTCCAGTTCCGGCATCCGACGGTTGGCGGTATAGGCGAGAGCCACCATGCGGGGGGCGACATCCGACAGCATCACGTATCGGACGTAGGTGTGACGGTAGAAGTCGGCCAACCCCGCAGGTAGTACATAGAAGCCTGCTCCGGCCGCGACACGTTCCAAGCTCTCCTCGATCGTCGGCGGCCGAGGCCCGGCTCCGGCGGGCTCCGACCGCCGTGAACGTTTGGCTTCCCCCTCCCACTCCGGGACGTCACGGGGATCCTGTAGCAGCGGTAGGTCGCGCAGCTCATCGATCGACACCGCCTCCGACCCAGCGAGCGGATGCTCACTGGGCAACGCCGCGACCCGTGGTTCCGGGAACAGCGGGATGACCTTGAGGGACGGCGCCGAGAGGGGCATCCGCACGAAGCAAACGTCGACGCGGCCATCCAGTAGGTAGTCGGCCTGGTCGGTGAGCGAGGTGTAGACGACGTCGATCTCCAGGTGCGGGGCGACGGTCATGAACTGACGAATGATCGGGGTCGAGTCCACACCGGGCATGAACCCGATCGTGAACCTCGTTTCGCCCCGGCCAACCGCCCGGACGCGTTTCTCCAGAGCGACCGAGGATGCAAGTATCGCCTGGGCGTCGTCAAGCAACTCCCGGCCCGCCTCGGTCAGGATCGTGCCTCGCCGGTCGCGGTCGAACAGGACGACACCGAGCTCCTCCTCAAGGAGGCGGACCTGGCGGCTCAGCGCGGGCTGGGTCATATAGAGCAAGCTCGCCGCGCGGGTGAAGCTCAGTTCCTGCGCGACCATCACGAAGTAGCGCAGCCGCCGCAAGTCAAGGTCCACACCACGAATCCTAGGGCTGCGGGCTGGTGCCCGATGGGCATGACCTGCGCCCGAATCGGCATTGGCGCGAGGCTCTCTGCTCCAGAAACGATGGACTCTGGGCCGGCACCCAGCAGCCAGGCCAGAGCGGAGACAACGGCCTTTACCCGCGTCGCCAACTCCGTGGGCAACGGACTAATGCTGCATTCAACCCAGCGCTAACACCGACATCGCCTCATCGGAATCATCCCCCTCATGTGAAAGGAACTCCCATGAAGTTACGCACACGCGCCTGGGCCGTAGCCCTCGCGGCAGTCGCTGTCCTGGCTGGAATCGGAACCGCCGATGCCACCGCGAGCACTACCCCGTCGCACTCCGCCGCGCCCAAGCCGACGATCGTCCTCGTCCACGGCGCGTTCGCCGACTCCTCCAGTTGGAGCGCAGAGATCCCGGTCCTGCAGAGGCGGGGCTACCCCGTTATCGCCGTCTCTAACCCGCTGCGCGATGTCGGGTCGGACTCGGCCTACCTCGAAAGCGTCCTGCAGACGATCCAAGGTCCGATCGTTCTCGTCGGACACTCTTACGCCGGCTTCCTTATCAGCCAAGCCGCCGCCGACAATCCCAACGTCAAAGCCTTGGTCTACGTTGCCGCCTACATCCCGATCAAAGGCGAAAGCCCCGCCGACCTGACCTACATGAACCCCGGCTCACTGCTGACCGGCACCAATCTCGTCACCCGCACCGAGCCCACCGGCTCCGACATCTACATCAACCAGGCCACCTTCGGCCAGGTTTACGCCGGCGGTCTATCCCCCAGCGACATCGCGACCGCAGCGGTCGTGCAACGTCCGATCACTGCCTCGGCGCTGGGCGACCAGGCCACCGTCAACCCACCGGCAGCGACACCTAAGTGGGAGATCGTCGCCCTCGAAGACCACGCGATTCCCACCAAGACAGAGTTCTTCATGGCCAACCGGGCACACGCCACCGTTGTCACCACCCACTCCGGGCACGACGTACCGGCTGCTCAACCACGGGTCGTCAACGACACCATCCTGCAAGCCGCACAATCAGTGCACTAAGGCTGGGCACGGAGTCTTAGTCATCGGAAAGCACTCGAATGGCCCGCCCCAACGGGACGGGCCATTCGTGTTGCTATCGCTTCAGGCGTTCGGGCTCGCCGTCGCCGCGGCGGCCGGAGCTGCAGGCGCAGCGGGAGCGGGCGGGGTGTAGAGGGCCGAACCCTGCACCCACTGGTCGTACGGCATGTTCCAGAACGCCCAGCCGTTGTCGATGGCCAGCGACCGTACGCCGTTGACGTAGTTCACCGGGTCACCGATCATCGAGTTGGCCATCATCCACTGGGCGTTGGCGGTGGACATGCCGGTGCACCCGTGGCTCACGTTGGCGCGGCCTTGAGAGCCGACCGACCACGGCGCGGCGTGAATGAACTCGCCCGACCAGGTCAGCCGCATGGCATACCGCACGACGAGGTTGTAGTACTCAGGGTCGTCCTGGGCAACGCCCGGGGCGGTCATTCGGTGCGACGACTCCTTGGTGATGATGACCTTGGTGCCGTTGCGGGTGGCGTACTTGCCCGTGCCCATGCCTGTGGTGACAGGGATCGTCCGCACCGTCTGGCCGTCCTGCTGCACGGTGAGCCTGTGTGCCCGGATGTCGACGGTGGAGACCTGGTTGCGTCCGATCTCGAAGTGCACCGGCGCCCGGTTGACACCCCAGGTGTTCTTGGCGAACTCGACGCCGGTCATGTCAGCGGTCACATCGACCTTGGTACCCGTGGTCCAGAAGTCCTTGGGCCGGTAGACGACCTGCTTCGAGCTCATCCAGTGCCAGCTGCCCTCGACCGCCGGCGTCGAGGTGACGGTGAGCTTGCGCTCCGCCGCCGCCTTGTCGACCGGGGCCTGGTGGAAGAGGACGACGATGGGCATGGCCACACCGACCACGCCCTGGCTTGCCGACGGGGTGATCGACGCCGTCTCGGTGGCGCGGGGCTTGATGGTCGTGAACGTGCTGTCGAGAGGAGTCTTGTCTCCCTCGGCGTTGGCCGCGGAGCTCTTGACGGTGTATGCGGTGTCGAGGGCGAGCGGGCCGTCGGACTTCCAACTCGTCTTGTCAGCGGAGAGCTTGCCCGCGACGCTGCTGCCGTCGGCAGCGGTGACATGCACCTTGTCGATGGTGCCGCGCGTGCTCGCAACGGTCACGGTCGTGTCAGGACGAACGTCAGTGGCGCCTTCGGGAACGTTCACCGCGATGGTTGCGGCAGGCACAGCCTGCTGCGTCTGGGTCACTGACTGCCCAGCCGCGCCCACCGAGCCCTGGCAGCCTGCCAGCGCGACGACGACGAAGAACGCAGCCGTTCCGGCCAATGCCGAACGACGACGAGTAATCTCCAAGTGCCCAACCCTGCTCTCTCGCGACGCGGTGACCGACCGGCCACCCCATGATCTTGACGTCTGTCATCAACGACAACTACATCAAGTGGACGCTGCAAGAGCAACGCCCACTTGATGTATCGGCACGAAAGGAGGAAAGGTTAAGCACTATCAGTGAGCGTGCGCCCCCCGGTAGTACTCGTAGACCCAGCCAATGAGTGCCAAAGCTCCCAAAGCGGCTCCGATCACCGATACCCAATAGCCTACAGCCAATCCGAAGAAGACCAGAGCAGCGCAGAGGCCGAGGGGCAGCGGCCACCAGGACCAGGGCGAGAACTCGCCCTGGACCCCCGGGTAGTCACTGATCAGGGCGTGATCATCCTCTTCGGGCAGATCGTCCATCTTGCGAGTGCTGATCCGGATATACCCGGCGATCATGAGGCACAGCGCGGAGCCCAGGATGAGGCCGCCGATGCCGACCGGCTCACCACCCATCACGATGTAGACAAGCACGACCGGGATGAAGAACAGGCCCAGGATGAAGAAGATCCAGGCTTCAACCTTCATCGGGCGTCACCTCGCTTGACAGTTGGGCTCACCAGGTCGACACCCGTCACCTCAGGGTGGTGGAGGTCGAAGGCCGGGCGCTCAGAGCGAATGCGGGGGATCGAGTTGAAGTTGTGCCGCGGCGGCGGGCAGGTGGTAGCCCATTCCAACGAGGCACCATAACCCCAGGGGTCGTCCACCTCTACCCGAGGCGCGGTACGCCACGTGCGGTAGACGTTGTACATGAACGGCAACATCGAGGCGCCCAGCACGAAGGCGAACGTGGTCGAGATGTCGTTCATCGTCTGCCAGCCGTCTGAGGGCAGGTAGTCGGCGTAACGGCGGGGCATGCCCTCCACACCGAGCCAGTGCTGGATGAGAAATGTGCCGTGGAAGCCGATGAACAGCATCCAGAAGTGCAGCTTGCCCAGCTTCTCGTTGAGCATCTTCCCGGTGAACTTGGGCCACCAGAAGTAGAAGCCGGCGAACATCGCGAACACCACGGTGCCGAACACCACGTAGTGGAAGTGCGCCACCACGAAGTACGTGTCGCTGACGTGGAAGTCGAGCGCCGGCATGGCCAGGATCACGCCGGTCAGACCACCGAAGAGGAACGTGACGAGGAAGCCGAGCGACCACAGCATGGGTGTCTCGAAGGTCACGGATCCGCCCCACATGGTGCCGATCCAGTTGAAGAACTTCACTCCGGTGGGCACCGCGATGAGCATCGTCATGAACGAGAAGAACGGCAGCAGCACCTGGCCGGTCACGTACATGTGGTGCGCCCAAACGGCCACCGACAACGCGCCAATGGAGATCGTGGCCATCACCAGCGTCTTGTATCCGAAGATCGGCTTGCGGCTGAAGACCGGCAGGATCTCGGAGATGATGCCGAAGAACGGCAGCGCGATGATGTAGACCTCTGGGTGGCCGAAGAACCAGAACAGGTGCTGCCAGAGCATGGCACCGCCGCTCTGGGCGTCGAACACCTTGGCACCCAACCGGCGGTCGGCACCGAGCACGAGCAGGGCCGAGGCCAGCGGTGGGAACGCCAACAGCACCAGGATCGAGGTGATGAGCGCGTTCCACGAGAAGATCGGCATCCGCCACATGGTCATGCCCGGGGCGCGCATGCACAGGATCGTGGTGATGAAGTTGACGGCACCCAGAATGGTGCCGAAGCCGGCCAGAGCCAGCCCGAAGATCCACATATCGGAGCCGATGCCCGGCGAATAGACCTCACTCGACAAGGGCGCGTAGGCCGTCCACCCGAACGCGGCCGCGCCGCCGGGGGTGAAGAACCCGAGCGAGGCGATGGTGCCACCGAACAGGTAGAGCCAGTAGGCGAACATGTTGAGCCGCGGGAACGCCACGTCGGGCGCGCCGATCTGTAGCGGCATGATGAAGTTCGTGAAGCCGGCGAACAACGGGGTGGCGAACAGCAGCAGCATGATCGTGCCGTGCATCGTGAAGAGCATGTTGTACTGCTCTTTGCTCTGCACGAACTGAATGCCCGGCTCCCACAGCTCGAGCCGGATCCACAGCGCCATCACGCCGCCGACCAGGAAGAAGAAGAACGAGCTGTACATGTACAGCAGCCCGATCGTCTTGTGGTCGGTGCTGGTGATCCATTTGACGATCACCGTGCCGGCCTTCTCAGCCTTCGGGGCCGCCAGCGTTGCGCTGCCAGAACCCGATGCCGGGCTGTATTCGTAGGTGCTCATCCCTCACCGCCTCCCGTGCTCGTCGATTCTCCGCCATCGGCGCGGCCGAGGTTGATCGGTAGAGAACCCGTCTGTCCCTTGGTGCGCAGTTCGGCCATCTTGGCGTCGTACTCCTGCTGAGAGACGACTGCCACCTGAAAGATCATCTCGGAGTGGTACTCCCCACACAGTTCGGCGCACTTGCCTTGGTAGACACCCTTGATGTGCGGCGTGAATTGGTAGTAGTTGTTCGTGACGCCTGGCAGCATGTCGCGCTTGTACAAGAAGGCCGGTACCCAGAACGAGTGGTCGACGTCGCGCGAGTCGAGCTTCAGCGTGATCGTCTTGTCCACTGGCAGATAGAGCGTCGGAATGTCCTTCTCCGGAGCGTCGGTGCCGTCGAGCGGCACCTGCTCGGAGGTGTCGTAGACCTTCGAGTCGAGGTAGTTGAAGTCCCAGGCCCAGCGCTTGCCGATCACCTGGATGTTCACAGCCCCGGGCTTGTGCAGGTCTACCGCGTTGATCACCGACATGTCGCGCGCGCTGTAGAAGAAGAGCACGCCAACCATGAAGATCGGGATGATCGTGTACATGATCTCCAGCGGCATGTGGTACTTGAGCTGCACCGGCAACGAGGTGTCGCCCTTGCGGCGCCGGTAGGCGATCATGCACCAGAACATCAGGCCCCAGGTGATGCCGCCGACGATCCAGGCAGCGATCCACGACCCCGTCCACAGGCTGATGATTCGACCGGTGTGGTCGGTCATGTCGGGCTGGCTGGGCAGCCATCCGGTCTTGACCTGCTCGCTCGAGCAGCCAGCGACGGCCATCAGGACAAACAGGCCCATGGACGCCGCCGCCCACCGGGCACGAATACGTTGCGCCAGGCGTTGCTGGGGTGATGTCGACATGTTGCCTCCTTTCCTACCGGTCGGTGAGTTGAGCCTCAGCTTCACGGGCGCGCTCCAGGTGTGACGGGTCCGTCTGCGGTCGTGGACGCCACGCACCATACCGCTTACGCGGGTACCAGCGGCTCCGGGCCCAGGTAACGTTTTCGGCGTGGCGTCACCCTCATGCTCGTCTGCCCCCCGCGCCTACTGGGACGCCGGGGCTTTCAGCCCACCTTGGCCGCAGGCGCGTGAGGCACTGCTGGCAGCCCTGGACGAGGGCTGGGCCGATCCCACGAGGCTGCATCGCGAGGGTCGTGCGGCGCGCATGTTGCTCGACGGAGCGCGGGAGGCGATCGCCGCGGGATTGGGCGCACGCACGGAAGAGGTGGCGCTGACCTCATCGTTCCCTCTGGCTGTGCAGGCCGCCATGCTGGGCACCCTGGCCGGTCGCAGCCGGGTCGGCCGCGCCCTGGTGCTCTCGGACGTCGAGCGTGCCGTCGTGGCCTCGTCCGCCCGATGGCATGAGCAGCGCGGTGGCGACGTCGTCTCGATCCCGGTGGGCGGCACAGGTCTCGTCGACCTCGCCGCTTACTCGCGGGCGGTGCAGCAGCCCGGCGTGGCGCTGGCAGTCCTCCAGGTGGGCAATGGCGAGGTCGGCACCCTGCAGCCCGTCGGGGCCGTTGCCGAGCGCTGCCGGGCCGCCGGGGTGCCCCTGCTCGTGGAGGCGTCCTCCGCCGCCGGACAGATGCCGCTGCCCGGCTACGACCTCCTGGTGGCGGAGCCGGGCGGTTGGGGCGCCCCAGGCGGCCTGGGAGTGCTCATCTGCCGGGCCGGAGTGCGCTGGCGAAGCCCCTGGCCGGACGATGGCAGCGCAGCGCCTGGGCACACTCCGTCCGCCCCTGGCGGGGTCAGTATCCCGGAGGCCCTCGCGACCGCCGTCGCGCTGCAGGTGGCGCAAGCCCGGCAGGCCGAGGGCGACAGCCTTCGCCGGGCGGCGGTCGACCGGTTGCGCGCGGTGCTGCCGGGCCTCGTCCCGGATCTGCAGGTGGTGGGTGAGCCCGAGTTGCGGTTGCCGCACGTGCTGACGTTCTCGGTGCTGTTCGCCGATGGAGAGGCGCTCGTGGAGTCGCTGGACGTCCAAGGGTTCGCGGTCGGCTCGGGGTCGGCCTGCACGTCGGCCACGCTGCGGCCCTCACACGTGTTGGCGGCGATGGGCGTGCTGACTCATGGCAACGTGCGGATCAGCCTGCCGGCGGGCACCAGCGCCGCCGACCTGCAGGCGCAGGTGGCGGCGTTCGAAGCGGTGCTGCCGAAGGCCGTACAGGCCGTGCGCGAACGGGCGGGGGCACTGGGCCTGTGAGCACTCAGGAAAGTACTCCGCACGCACACCCGCATGAGGTGGACGCGCGCGGCCTACGCTGTCCGCTGCCGGTGATCAGGGCGGCCCAAGCGGCCCGCGGGCTGCCGTCCGGGAGCGTGCTACGGGTCTACAGCAGCGACCCGGCGACAGAGTTCGATCTGCCCGCCTGGGCCCGGCTGCGCGGCCACGAGGTGCTCACCCTCACCAGCACCCCCGACCTGGTCACTGTCGAGATCCGCCTGGCCTGATCCGAGACGTGGCCCATCCCTAGTGCGGCCACGGCCCCGGTGTCCAACAGGGCGGTGGCGCGTCAAGCACCTCGGCTAGCCGCCGCAGGTAATCCGCACGAGACACCTCCACAACGCCCAGCGACGCCAGGTGCTCGGTGCGCCACTGGACGTCGAGCAGTCTCGGTGCGGCATCGGCGCGCAGCAACCCCACCAGGGCCAGCAAAGCCACCTTCGAGGCGTCTCGCTCGCGATGGAACATAGACTCCCCCGCGAACAGGCCGCCCACGCCGACGCCGTACAGCCCGCCCACGAGTCGCCCGTCGAGCCAGATCTCGACGCTGTGGGCGTGCCCGGCCCGGTGCAGCTGGGAATAGGCCTCGGCGATGGCCGGGGTGATCCAGCGTCCGAGCCGCTGGGGTGCGGCACAGCCGAGCACGACCTGGTCGAAGGCCGTGTCGAGCGTGATCTCGAAGCGACGCCGCGAGCGGCGCAGCGACCGCGATGCGACGAAGCCGTCCAGGGGCAGCACGCCCCGCGGGTCAGGTGACCACCAGCCGAGTTGGCCGTGGCCGTGGCGCCCCAGCCCCATGGGAAAGAGCCCGCGCGCATAGGCCGCCAGCAGGGTTGCCGGACGCAGGTCGGCGCCCACGCAGACCAGGTCGTCCCCTGGTTCGACGCGACTTAGCAGCCGATCGAACTCAGCGCCGATCGCCGCGACGTTCGCTTCACGTTGGTGGCGGGTCACCGTCGGCTCCCTGCGGCCCTCGCCCGACCTCGCGGGGAGGCAAGCTCACGAAGCCATCCCGTTCAGGTGTTCTGCCACATCGGCCGCCGCGGCCGAGCCAAAGGCACCGGCGAACCGATCGAGAAAGCCCCTGCGGGTGAGCTCGTACTCCTGCGTGCCCACCGTCTCCACCACATGCGCGGCCAGCATCGAGCCGACCTGGGCGCACCGTTCGTAGCCGAGCTTCCAGGTCAGGCCTGCGATGAATCCGGCCCGGAACGCGTCGCCGACACCTGTGGGGTCGAGTCTGGCCACCTCGGGAGCCGCGCTCACCTCGATGGTGCCCTCGCTCGTCTCGACCGATGCCCCGTCGCGGCCGTGGGTGATGACCCGCACGCCCACCCGGTCTGCGATGTCGCGCGCGGACCAGCCCGTCTTCTGCTGGATCATCGAGGCTTCGTAAGAGTTCGTGAACAGATAGGCGGCACCGTCGATGAGCCGCCTGATCTGGTCACCGTCCAGCCAGGCAAGCTGCTGGGACGGGTCGGCCAGGAACGGGTAGCCGCGCTGCCGGCACTCGTCGGTGTGCCGCAGCATGGCCATCGGGTCGTTGGGGCTGATCACCACGAGGTCGAGGCCGCCCACCGCGTCGGCGATGGGACGCAACTCGATGTTGCGGGCCTCGGCCATGGCGCCCGCATAGAACGACGCGATCTGGGCATGGTCGGCGTCGGTGGTGCAGACGAACCGGGCCGTGTGCTGCACCTCGGACACCAGCACGTGCGAGGTGACCACTCCGTGCCGGTCGAGCCAGGACTCGTACTCCTGCCAGTCGGCACCCACGGCACCGACCAACAGCGACGTGACTCCGAGGTTGCCGAGGCCGAACGCGATGTTGGCCGCGATTCCCCCTCGACGGATCTGCAGATCGGCCACGAGGAACGACAGGGAGACCTTGTCGAGGTGTTCGACGACGAGACTGTCGGCGAACTTTCCGGGGAAGGTCATGAGGTGATCGGTCGCTATGGACCCGGTGACGGCAACATTCACCCGGCAAGGATGGCACCCGCGGCCGAGCCCAACTCAGCCGCGGGTGGTCAAGCCCGATCAGGCGAGCCCGAGGACAACCCTCAGCTGAACGAGTCTCCGCAGGCGCAGGAGCTCGAGGCGTTGGGGTTGTCGATGGTGAAGCCCTGCTTCTCGATGGTGTCGGCGAAGTCGATCGTGGCGCCGTCGAGGTAGGGCACGCTCATCCGGTCGACGATCACTTCGACCCCGTCGAAGTCGCGGACGGCGTCGCCGTCGAGCATGCGCTCGTCGAAGTAGAGCGAGTAGATGAGACCGGAGCAGCCGCCTGGCTGCACCTGAACGCGCAGCCGCAGGTCGTCGCGGCCCTCCTGCTCGAGCAGGCTCTTGACCTTGCCGGCGGCCACGTCGGTGAGGACGACGCCGTGCGCCTCGGTCTCCGCGGGGGTGGTCTCAGTGCTGGTCACCGTGTCAGTGGTGCTCATCGGGGGATATCTCCGTCCAGTGCGGTGCGTCGGTTGCAGGTCGGCCGAGGATCCAGACCGCAGTTCGAGTGAACCACTCCCACCCGCCTGCCGCCAAGACGGCCCACCCGAAAGGCAGCCGGCCCGGTTGACTCGCCATCAACCTCCAACTTGGCCGGGCGGGAAATTTGTTCCCGCTCTGTCGCCGAAACCGTCCGGAAGCAGGGGTCTAACTCTCAGGTAGACATTGAGGACGCCGCTCGCTCAACGGCCGGAGACCTCATCGCCAGGGAACGGTGCCACCCGGGACATCTGCCGCCGGATCGTACGGCGTACGGCTGAACCGGAACGACGCGATGTCGAGGTACGCCGCGGCCGTACCGCGTCGCACGACTCGCAACGACTCACCTGCGAAGTACCCGTCGAGACCGAGCCACTCACCATCCCCGACCTTTATGAACCGGTCCGGGCGACCCGGCCCGGGAACCCGCAGCTCGAGTTCCGACGCCGACGAGACGTGCACCAGGTGCGACGTGGTCCCCCAGAACCACTCGCCGTTCAGGTCGAGGTGGGCCAAGGTGCCGGCGTCGGCGGTCCAGGCCGGCGGGGGCTGCGGGGCTTCACAGGCGAGCGTGCTGAGCAGGCGCAGAGCCAGTGCGCTCATCCGGCCGCCACTGGTGGCATTGCACATGGCCGCGGCGGCCGAGCCTTCGGCCACGTCGACGACCAACCCGGCGAGGAAGCCCGGCATCGAACCGCCGTGCCCCACGAACCTGCGCCCGCCCTCGTTCGTGACCTCCAGGCCGAGCCCGTGGGCAGAGTCCCACGGCTCCCCCGGCTCATCGTGCACACCACGCGGTCGGCGCATCTCGGCCACGGTGTCGGCCGCGATCACGCCCTCGGCACCCCCGCGCAGCACCTCACCCCACCGCAGCAGGTCGGTCGGCACCGACCAGAGCTGACCCGCGGGTGCCATGGCGCGCGCATCGAAGCTGGGTTCGGCCTGCACTGCCTCAGCGCGCGGATGCACCCCCAGGCCCCGTGCGAACGGGATGCGCGGCAGGGCGGTGGTGTCATCGAGCCCCAGCGGACGAAGCAGCTCGTCGTCGAGAATCTCGCCGTACGGTCGGCCACGCAGCCTGGCCACCAGCTCGCCCAAGACGGCAAAGCCCACATTGGAATAATGGAACCGGGAGCCAGGGCGGTGCACGAGCCGCAACGACGGCAGCAGGTCGTCGAAGCTGCCGCCCGGGGTGCGTTCCCACCACTGCCCCAGGGTCTCCGCGGCCAGCCCGGAAGTATGGGAGAGCAGTTCGGCGATCCGAACCTGACCGATGGCGGTGCCGGGCAGGTGCTGCTGCAGGGTGTCGTCCAGATCGAGCAGGCCCTCGTCGCGCAGCCGCAGCACCAGCACCGCGACGAAGGTCTTGCTGATCGAACCCATCCGGTACTGGGTGGTCGGTGTGGGTACGGGGCCACCGGGCCGGGCATCGAGGTGCCCGACGCCGAGCTGCCACATGCGTCCGTCGCGAGCCACGGCCACCGACAGCGACGGCAGCCGCGATTCGACCTGCTCGCGGCGCACGATCAGCTCCAGCTTGCGCAGCACCTCCGGCGGCGCGAGCGGCTCACCGGCCTTCAAGGGCAGGATTTCAGCGGCTTCATCGGGCAGATCCGGCACGGGCCGAGGCTAGTGCAGCCGCGACCAGGTGCGGGCCACCCGTGCGGTGCGGGCCGACAGCGCGGCCGCTGCATCCGCGCCCGGCCACTGCCCGGGATCTCCCGTCGGCCCACCGTAGGTCGTGCCGGCCACCGGGTAGACCGCCTCGATTCCGGCGGCCGTGGCCTCGCGCCGTCCCACGAGGGCCTCCCCCGCGATCACCAGCACGGGCCGGCCGACGTCCAGCGCCAGCCCGCTCACCGTGGTGGCAACGGAGTCACGCAGCGAGTCCCAGTCGAAGCACGCTTCGCCGGTGACCACGAGATCGGACGCCGCGACGGCCGCCGCCAGGCCGGTCTCCTCCGCCACCACGCTCGGGCCGGGGCGCAGGTCGGCACCGAGAGCCGCGAGCGCAAAGCCCACACCGCCCCCCGCGCCCGCACCGGGCAGCGACGACAACCTGCGAAGCCCGCCTGCCAGCAGCTCTGCGCTCAGCGAGCCGAGGGCGGCCGAGACGGCCTGGGCGTAGGAACCCAGCCGTGACTCGTATTTCTGGGTCGTTTCAGGCGGTTCCGGCAGATCAGCTGAGGCACCCGCCAGACCGAGCAGTGGAATCGGACGCTCGATCGCCGCAGTCATGGGCACGCCGGCGAATCGCGACCTCGCTTCGAGAAGCCCCGTCAAGCCCAGCCCGGCCGCCTCGGCAAGCCCGAGATTGCCGGCCCGCAACAACCGCTCGGGCCCCACTCCGAGGGCGGCCAGCAGTCCTGCACCCCCGTCGTGCGAGGTTGCCTCACCCACGCCGATCACGATGCGCCCCGGCAGTCCCGCGGGGATCGCCCTGCGCGCGGCGACGAGCAACTCCCCCACCCCCAGCGACGTGCCGCGCTCCCGGGCGCTGGACGTAGCCGGCCCGGCCTGCAGCACGAGTCCGGTCTCGATGAAGACCTCGACCGGGGCACCCTCGCCGTCCTGGTCCACCAGCAGCGCGACCGGCACCGGCTCCCCCAGCGGCCCCGAGACGATCAGCGGCTCGCGCCGCGCCGCCGGACGAGCCGCCGCCACGACCTCGAGCAGTCCGGTGCCCCCGGCGCAGAGTGGCCGCGTCGTCACCTCATCGTGCGGCGCCGACGCCAGCCAGCCGGCGGCCATGGCGTCGGCCGCTTGGCCTGCCGACAGCCACGGCTCGAACGCGGTGGGACACAGCAGCACTCGCACGTCACCCATCCTGCCGGACGGATCGTCGCGTCGTCCGAACGATCGCCCACGTGCGCGTGGGATCATCGTCGGATGAGCATCTTCACCGAGCCCGGCGCAACGCCGTCCGCACTGCTGCTCCTCGGACGCGCCGCCGACCTGTCGAGCGAGCGCGGGGTGGAGTGTCCCGGTGGATTGCCGTCGCCGTCCGACCCCGATCTGGTGGAACGCGCCCGGGTGGCGCGGGCCGCTCTGGGCGAGAAGGCGTTCGTGCTCGGGCACCACTATCAGCGCGACGAGGTCATCCAGTTCGCCGACGTCACCGGCGACTCGTTCAAGCTGGCCCGGCTGGCGGCCGCCCGTCCCGAGGCCGAGCACATCGTCTTCTGCGGTGTGCACTTCATGGCCGAGTCGGCAGACATCCTCACCAGCGACAGTCAGCAGGTGGTGCTGCCCGACCTCGCCGCGGGCTGCTCTATGGCCGACATGGCGGCCATCGCCCAAGTGGACGACGCCTGGGACACCCTGGTCGACGCAGGTGTGGCCGACGACGTCGTGCCCGTCACCTATATGAACTCCACGGCTGCCATCAAGGCCTTCACCGGCCGCCACGGCGGCACGATCTGTACATCGTCCAACGCGAAGACCGCTCTGGCCTGGGCGTTCTCGCAGCGTCCCGAGGGCCGGGGCAAGGTGCTCTTCCTGCCCGACCAGCATCTGGGCCGCAACACCGCGGTGCGCGATCTGGGCTTCGGCCTCGACGACTGCGTCGTGTTCGACCCGCACAAGCCGGGCGGCGGGCTCACCGTGGAGCAACTCAAGAATGCCCGGATGATCCTGTGGCGGGGGCACTGCTCGGTGCACGGCCGGTTCAGTCTCGCCAACGTCGACGACGCCCGGGCCAACGTGCCCGGCGTGAACGTGCTCGTGCACCCGGAGTGCAAGCATGAAGTGGTGCAGGCCGCCGACCAGGTGGGATCCACGGAGTACATCATCAAAGCCCTCGACGCGGCAGAGCCCGGCTCGGCCTGGGCCATCGGCACCGAGTTGAACCTGGTACGCAGGTTAGCCGAGCAGCACGCCGACAAGCAGGTCTTCTTCCTCGACAAGACGGTGTGCTTCTGCTCCACCATGAATCGCATCGACCTGCCGCACCTGGTGTGGTCGCTGGAGTCGCTCGCCGCGGGACGAGTGGTCAACCGGATCGTGGTCGACCCCGAGGTAGCGCATTGGGCCCGGGCGGCTCTCGACCAGATGCTGGCGTTGCCCGGCGAGCCGGCATCGCGGCCGGTGTGACGCCGGGCGAGCCTGATCTCGTAGCCGAGTTGCGTTCGGCGGGTTGCGTCTTCGCTGAGGACGAGGCAGCCGTGTTGATCGCCTCAGCCGGCTCGCCGGGTGAGCTCCGCGATCTGGTGGCCGCCCGCGTGGCCGGCCAACCTCTGGAACACGTGGTGGGCTGGGTGGAGTTCGACGGTCTGCGGTTGGCCGTCCGGCCCGGGGTCTTCGTGCCCAGGCAGCGGACGATCCTGCTGGCCCGTCAGGCCGTCGCCCTCGCTGCTGAGCTGCCCGGCTCGCCACTCGTCGTCGAACTCTGTTGCGGCGCAGGCGCTGTCGGCGCCCTGGTACACCAGCGGGTACCTCGGGCCAGGCTTCTGGCCGGTGACATCGACCCGGCGGCCGCCGCCTGTGCACGCCTCAACCTGCCCGGCATCGACGTGGTGGGGGGCGACCTGTTCGAGCTGCTGCCGGCCACCCTGGCCGGACGCATCGACGTCCTGGCCGCGAACGCGCCCTACGTGCCCACACAGGAGATCGCATTCATGCCGCCGGAGGCCCGCGACCACGAGCCGCTGGTGGCGCTCGACGGCGGTGAAGACGGTACGAGTCTGCACGCCCGGCTGGCGTCCGGGGCCAGGCGCTGGCTCGCCCCCGGCGGCTGGCTGCTCATCGAGGCCGGGCGACGGCAGGCGGCCCGCACGGTCCGGCTGCTGGACGAGGCAGGTCTTGAGACCGACATCGTCACCGACGACGACCTCGACGCCACAATCGTGCGCGGTCGCTCGCCACGTTCCTGAACCCGGCAGCCGGCAGGCTCAGCGTCTCCTCCTCTGACGCACCAGGCGAGCACCAGTGCTGGCTGGCAGAGTGAGAACACCCGCCCGGCGGGTGGGCCGCTTTGGTGACCCGACCCGCCGGTGCTGGACAAGAAGATGAAAGTCCGCCCTCGACCTGGGAGCAACCATGATCCTTATCTGTGTGAAATGGAAGATCAAGCCCGAGTATGCCGACGCATGGCCGGAGTTGACCCGTACGTTCACCGAGGCCACGCGGGCCGAGCCGGGCAACGTGTTCTTCGACTGGTCACGCAGCATCGATGACCCCACCGTGTACGTGTTGCTAGAAGGCTTCGCCGACGACGCCGCGGTCGCACATGTGACGTCGGAGCACTGCAAGCAGGCTCAACGTGAGATCCCGCAGTACCTGCAGGAGACGCCCGAGATCCGCAACCTGCAGGACCAGAAACAGGAGTGGGACCGACTCGGCGAGTTCGACGTGGCCTGAGGCCCCAGGCCAGGCCGGCGGCCGACACGGCAGTAGCGGACTTGTCTCAGCCTTCGGTTGTCCGGAATCCGACTCGATCAGCGCAGCGGGTTCGGATTTCGTGCTCAGCTGTCATCGACTGACTGGCACTGGCGTCGGATTCCGGACATCGATCAGGTCTGACCCACGCCAGAGCGGCGGCATCGATCACGCCGACCCAGCATCGGCACCTGACGAGATACCGGCCTCCAGTCCCTGCTGACGCCAGCACCAGGCGCCCAGGTCTGGCTACCGCGTCGGTCAACCGCCCGCCGCCAACCGCCCGCCGCCAACCGCCCGCCGGCTACCGCCCGTCGGCCGCCAACCGGGTCAGCACCAGCGCTTCGGCCAGGGCGGCCCGTCGGAAGACCACCAGCGACAAGGACTCATTGGTGCCGTGGGCGTAGGTGTGCGGGTCTTCCACCCCGGTCACCAGCACGCTCGCCGTGGGGAAGACCTCCTGCAGGCTGGCGATGAAGGGAATGGATCCGCCGACCCCCTGCTCGACGACCGAGGCACCGTCCCACGCGGTCGACAGCGCCCACCGCGCGGCCTCGTACACCGGGCCCTCCAGGTCGCCAAGGAAAGGCTGGCCGCTCTCCTGCACATCGAAGCGCACGTGCGCGCCGAAGGGCGGGTCGGCCTCCAGGAATTGTTTCAGCGCCTGGCCTGCGGCCGCCGGGTCTTGCCCCGGAGCCAGCCGCATCGACACCTTGGCCCGGGCCAGCGGCACCAGCGTGTTCGACGCGTTGGCCACGCTCGGTACGTCGAGGCCCACCACCGTGACGGCGGGCTTGGTCCAGATCCGGTCGAGCAGTGGTCCGGCGCCGAGCGGGCGAACCCCGTCGAGCATCCCGCTGTCGCGCACAAGCCGCGCCTCGTCGTAGTCGAGGTCGGCCGCATGCCCGCTGACCAGCCCTGGCACCGCGACGCTGCCATCGGCGTCCCACAACCGGTCGAGCACCCGCATCAGCACCAGGATCGAGTCAGGCGCCGCCCCGCCGAACATCCCGGAGTGCACGCCCTGCTTCAGGGTCGCCACCTCAAGCACTCCGTCTACCAGCCCGCGCAGGCTCACGGTCAGCGAGGGGTCGTCGACGCTCCAGTTGTCGGAGTCGGCCACGACGATCACGTCGCACGTCAGCAGATCGCGATAGCGGTGCAGGAAGTCGCCGAACGAGGGCGAGCCGGCCTCCTCCTCGCCTTCGACGAACACCACTACACCCAGACCCTCATCGGCGCCCCACGTGGACAACACGCTGCGCAGCGCCGTGACGTGCACCATCACCCCCGCCTTGTCGTCGGCCGTACCGCGCCCGTAGAGCCGGCCGTCGCGTTCGGTGGCCTCGAAAGCCGGTGTGTCCCAGCCGTGATCGGTGATCGGCTGCACATCGTGGTGCGCGTACAGCAGGATCGTGGGCTTGCCCTGCGGGGCCGGGCGTCGAGCCACCACGGCGGGCGCACCCTCGCTCCCGTCGGGACGCGAGGCTCGCAGCACCTGCGTCTGCAGGCCGAGGTCGCCCAACATCGCCGCGACCTTGGCGGCACTGGCCTGCACCTGTGTGGGATCGCCGGAGTCCGCAGAGATGCTCGGGATCGCCACCAGCTCGCGCAGGTCGGCCTGACCGGCCGCGAGCTGCGCCTCGACCGCGGCGGTGACCGCGCCCGTGTCGATGCCGGATGGGGTGCCGAAATGTTCGGAGCTCATGCCTACCGACGCTACCCGTTCGCGCGAGCCGACGGCTCGAACTGACCGGCCTTGCCAGAACAGCCAGGCCCTGACCCACCCGGTGCTAGGCTCCGCCGAGCCGTGGTGTTCGGGAAGCCGGTGTAAGACCGGCGCGGCCCTCGCCACTGTGAACGGGAACAGCGACTCACGTACGCCCGCCAAGGCGTACAGCCACTGGTAAAGGCGCGCCGGTACATAAGCGCTGCAGTGTGGGTTTCTGGGCGGGATGTAAGACAAGGCGGAGGTCCGCCCGCGTAGCGGAGCTACGTGGTCGCGGCCGACAACGCCGTCAGGCGTCCGATCCAGGAAGCGACACGCAGTGGTTATGTGCCGGCGGGCCCTAAGACCGGGAAGGCGAGTCTGCGTCTGAGCGATCAGGCCCCGTCAGCCAGGAGACCGGCCACGGCGCTTTTGCACCTCTCGTCCACGAGGAGTTGGAGAGTAATGCCGATGACGTCACCGGGCCCCGCACTCACCCGCGAGCGCCCGACGTGGCGCAGCAACGCCCCCATGTTCACCGGCGTGATCGTGCTGCACCTGATCTCGTGGGGTGTGCTGGTGTTCGCGGTGCTTCCCGAGCAGCTGCAGTTGGGCACCCAGGTCTTCGGGGTGGGGCTGGCGGTCACGGCGTACACGCTCGGCATGCGGCACGCCTTCGATCCCGATCACATCGCGGCCATCGACAACACCACGCGCAAGCTGCTGGCCGAGGGCCGGCGTCCGCAGTCGGTCGGATTCTGGTTCGCCCTGGGCCACTCCAGCGTCGTCGTGCTGCTCGCGCTGCTGATCGCCGCCGGGGCGCGCGCGGCCGGAGTGCTGCTCGACGACAGTTCCGCCACCCACCAGACGCTGGGAGTCCTCGGCACGTCGCTGTCGGGCCTCTTTCTGCTGGTGATCGGCCTGGTGAACCTGGCAGCCCTCGTGGCCATCGTGCGGGTCTTCGTCAAGATGCGTCGCGGCCACTACGACGCGGCAGCCCTCGACGCGGCGCTCGACTCGCGCGGGTTCATCACCCGCATTCTCGGCCGCCTCACCCGCTCGCTCAACCGGCCCTGGCAGATGTACGGCGTCGGTGTGCTGTTCGGGCTCGGCTTCGACACCGCCTCCGAGGTGGCGCTGCTCGTGCTCGCCGGTACCGGCGCCGCCGCCGGGCTGCCCTGGTACGCCGTACTGGTGCTGCCTCTGCTGTTCGCGGCGGGCATGACGCTCTTCGACACTCTCGACGGCGCCTTCATGCACGTGGCCTACGACTGGGCCTTCGCCAACCCGATCCGCAAGATCTACTACAACCTCACGCTCACCGGGCTCAGCGTCGCCGTGGCCCTGCTCATCGGCATGATCGAGCTGATCAGCGTGCTGCACGACAAGCTCGACCTGACCGATGCGGTGAGCACCTGGATCGCCAACCTGCAGCTCGACAACGTCGGCTTCATCATCGTGGGACTGTTCGTGGTGGTGTGGGTGGCTGCCGTGGGGTACTGGAGGCTGGCCAAGGTCGAGCAGCGCTGGGCCTTGCCCAACGCCTGAACGCGATCTGACAGCCAACCCCCAGCCACCATCCAGCCCCACCGCATCTCCGCTCGCCAGTCTCGTCTGTAACAAGCCCGGGTCACCCTAGGGCCAGAGCCCGACCCGGGCCCGAACCACGAGACGAGCCAGCAGATGAACACGAAGCGACCACCGGCCGCCCGCGTCATTCGACGCCTCGGCCGCAGCACCATCGCAGCGGCCTGCCTGACCAGCCTGGGGCTCACCGCGGGCTTGGCGGTGACTCATGCGGCGGCGTCAGGCAGCGCGAGCAGCACTGGTACCAGCTCATCGAGCTCCGCCAGCTCCAACGACTCCACCAGCTCGGGATTCACCCCGAGCAACAGCGTCTCGGAGTCTTCGTCCACCTCGGCACAGACATCCACTCACGGGTCGTGAGCAGCATGTTGCTCGATCAGTCTCCTTCTCCCGCGGCCCGTTCCGCGGCGAGCGCCACTCGAGACGAAGCGCCCCAGGCGGACACGTTCACGGCCATCGGCTGTGAACACATGATCGTGGCTTGCCGACCCGATGCCCTCGACGATGCCCTGCACCTCGCGCGGAGCTACCTGTCAGGCCTCGACCGAGCGGCATCCCGCTTTCGTCCCGACTCCGAACTCAGCAGACTGAACACGGCCGCTCGCACCGGCGACGTCACCGCCGTCGTCTCCTCGCAATTGGCTCGCACCCTGGCGGCCGCGCTACGGGTCGCCCGGCTCACCAGCGGCCTGGTCGACCCCACGGTGGGCGCGGCCCTGGAGGCCGCCGGCTACGACAGCGACCTCGACGCCGTCCGCGCCCGCACCGCACACACGCCGCACCCGCGGTGGCAACCCACCCCAGCACCAGGGTGGACGCGCATCCAGCTCGACCCCTCCAGCCGGCTGCTCACGATGCCCGCCGGAACCGTGCTCGACGTGGGCGCCAGCGCCAAGGCCATGGCCGCCGACCATGTGGCAACGATGCTGAGTGCGGCACTGCCGGGAGGCTTCGTCGTCAACTTCGGTGGCGACATCGCCATCGGTGGCGATCTGCCCGTAGGTGGTTGGCAGCTGGGGGTGGACGATTCCCGCGGCCGCACCGTGCAGGTGGTGACTAGTCACGGTCAGGCGCTGGCTACCTCGTCCATTCGGCATCGCACGTGGCGCACCGAGGCGGGCGTGGCCCATCACATCATCGATCCGGCCACGGGCGCGGTGGCCGAGCCGGTCTGGGCCCAGGTGACCTGTTGCGCGGCAACGGCATTGGAGGCCAACGCCGCCTCCACTGCGGCGCTCGTCCTCGGTGGCACCGCCCCGGCCTGGTTGCACGCCCACGGCTTGGCCGCGCTCTTGCTACCTCTGCACGACTCCCCCGCCTTGCGCGTGGGCGGCTGGCCAGTCGCAGACCGGCAGGGTCACATCACCGGCACAGGTCACAGCTCCAGCACAGGTGACCGCTTCGGCAAGAGCCAGAGACTCAGCACCAGCCATGAGTGAGCTGCTGTGGTACATCTCGCGCGCCACCGGGGTCGTGAGCCTGCTGCTGCTCACCGGAGTGCTCGTGCTCGGGGTGGCGAGCACCAGTCTGCAGTCGTCGCGGCGGACGACCGTCAGCGCCGGCCTGCACCGCACTCTCGGGCTGGGCCTGGTGGTCTTTCTTCTGGCGCACGTCGTCACGGCCATCGTCGACGCGTACGTCGACCTCGGCTGGCTGTCGGCCCTGGTGCCGTTCGCGTCGGGCTACCAGAAGCTCTGGGTGGGCCTGGGCAGCATCGCCCTCGACCTGCTGCTCGCCGTGACGGTGACCTCGGTGTTTCGGCACCGGTTGCCTGAGCCCCTTTGGCGTGCAGTGCATTACAGCAGCTGGGTGCTGTGGCTGTGCGCGCTGGCGCACGGCTTCGCGATGGGCACGTCCGACCAGCCGGTGCTGCGCGGGCTCACTGTCTGCTGCGGGATCGCCGGGCTTGCCGCCGCCGGATACTCGACCTGGCACTCCACCCGCGACGCCAACCGGCGTCGCCTGATCGCAGCGCAGGAGTGGCGATGAGCAGCACTTCAGTCATCGAGTCGGGGCAGCCGGCAGGTTCGGCCGGCGGCCCGGAGCTGGTCGAGTTGCTGCGCGCAGCCGGTCTCGACGGACGCGGTGGCGCAGGGTTCGCCACCGCCACCAAGATCGCCCAAGCGCGCGGAGCCGACCTCATCGTCAACGGCTGCGACGGCGAGCTCGGCTCTGCCAAGGACACGGCCGTGCTGACGCATCGCCTCGACGAGGTGTGTCGGGCAACCCAGCTGATAGCGCCGCGCTCGACGCGTTTCGCCGTGCACCGCGGCGGCGACCTGGCAGCACGGTTGCGGCGCGCCGGCCTCGACGTGCTCGAGACGCCCCGCCGTTACGTCTCCTCCGAAGCCTCGGCGCTGGTGTCTCTGGCCCAGGGTGGCGACGCCCGGCCGCTGACCAAGCGCACCCACCTGGCACAAGGCCTGATCGATCTCAACGGACGACGCCTCCCCCGCACCCTGGTGCTCAACGCCGAGACGTTGCTGCGGGTCGACCAGATCGTCCAGCACGGTCCGACCTGGTTTCGATCGTTCGGCACCGCCACCGATCCGGGACCGCGGCTGGTCAGCATCAACGGAGCGGTCACGCGCCCGGGTGTCTATGAGTCGGCGGCGGGTGTGCCGCTGGCCGAGCTGGTCGCCTCCTCCGGGAGCGCTCGGGCCCACGTGCACGCCGGTGGCCTGGCTGGGGGCTGGGTGCGCGACCGCGACGTGGAGCACACGCTCTGGTCGCGCGAAGGGTTACGCGCCCGCGGGGCGGCTCTGGGCGCCGCCACCCTCACGCTCGTGGGCGTGGAGGACTGTCCCTTGGCCTACGCCTCCCGCCTCGTCGACTACGCGTCCGGAGAATCGGCCGGCCAATGCGGCCCCTGCATGTTCGCTCTGCCGGCCATGGCTGACGATCTGCGGGACGTGATCGGGGGAGACTCCCGGGCGAACGCACGTCTGAACGACCGACTGGCCCGACTGAACGGCCGCGGAGCCTGTCATTTTCCCGACGGTGTCGCCGCGTTCATCGGCTCAACCCTCAACACTTTTGCCGACGTGATACTGGCCCATGTGCACGGCACGTGCCGGCTTCACCATGACGTGCCCGCCGAGTCGGGAGCAGCGCAACGATGAGCCCTTTGTCACCTCACGCACAGCGCGCGTCCGGCACTGCCCCGCCCCGCGAAGGCGTCGAGGGCCAGGTCATAGCGGTAGATCGGGTCGCCTGCGTGGGACGCGGCGTCTGCGCCGAGCTCGCCGCCGGACGAATTCACCTGGACGAGTGGGGATACCCCATCGAGTCGAGCGTCATCTTGCCCACCGGTCAGGCGGCACGGTTCGTGACACTGTGCCCCGCGCGGGCGCTGTACAAACGGCCGTGACCCCTGCTGTGAGACAGAAGCCCTCGCCACGGCAGAAGTCGCCACCGCACGATCCGCCAACCGCAACCGACGAGATCAGCCCGCTCAGTCTGCCTGCGGCTGCGGGGGACGCAGATCGTTCGACCACTTCTCTTCGATTCTGCCGAATCGCCAGATCAACAGCGCGACCACCCACGCGAGAATGAAGAACCCGACGATGACATAGCCCGCATTCTCCAGATTCAGCTGTGCCACAGCGGCCACCGGTCCGGAGTCGATGCCGAGCTTGTCGGTGAGGAGCGAGAGCAATTCGATGCCCCCGATGCCCAGGGCCACGACTACCGACAGCGCCGTGATCGTGAGGTTGTAGAACACCTTGCGTACCGGGCTGGAGAAGGCCCAGCCGTAGGCGAAGTTCATGAAGCAGCCGTCGATCGTGTCGAACAGCGTCATGCCGGCCGCAAACAGGACGGGGAGCGTGAGGATCGCATACCAAGGAAGGCTGAAAGCCGCTGCGCCACCGGCGAGCACGAGCAGCGACACCTCCGTGGCGGTGTCGAACCCCAACCCGAAGAGCAGGCCGACGAGGTACATGTGCCGCGGCTTGGTGACGGACTTGTTGACCCCGGCGAGCAGGCGGTTCATGAAACCCCGCTTGTCGAGGTGCTCCTGGAGCTCCTGCTCGTCGAAATGCCCTGAACGCATGGCGCGAAAGACCTTGGCGATCCGCAGCAACAGTACGAGATTGATGAGCCCGATCAACACCAGGAAGGTGCCCGAGACGCTGACGCCGATGAGTCCGGTGACCTTCTGCAACGTCGACGACTCAGTGCTGACCTGCCCCGCAAGCTGCCGGACGCCGAATGCCAAGAGCAGACACAACCCGAAAACGATCGACGAGTGCCCCAAGGAGAACCAGAACCCCACCGATACGGGACGTTTGCCGTCGGCCATCAGCTTGCGCGTGGTGTTGTCGATCGCCGCGATATGGTCCGCGTCGAACGCGTGCCGCATGCCGAGGGTATACGCCGTGATCCCGAGCCCCACCCCGAACACCTCACCCGATCCCACGGCGAAGTGCTGCGGATCGACGAGTCCCACCAAGGTGCCCCAGCCGAGCGCATGCAGGAGCGCGATGAACGCCGCCATCGCGGCGATCGTGAGCCACTCCGGACGGGAGAGTCGACCCCCGAGGCGTTCGACGACCCCAGGACGGGGCTCGGTCGTGACGGTCATGAGTTCTCCTACCGATGCCGGATAGTGCGTGCCTCAACCGTTCTACCGTTAGTGCGAGCCCGTCGCAACAAGCCGGGTGCCTCTGAGGTCATCTCCTCGACGGGCATCCGGCTGGCGGAGTCGGGACGTCCGCCCAGGGAGGCTCTCAGGCCCAGTGAACGGTCCCGAGAGGCTGCTCCCAGGTCGAGCAAACGGGTTGGGCAAATCGAGCAAACAGATCGGGCAATAGGCTCCACGCGGGGCTGCGCGGTGGCTTGCGCACAGGCTAGGCGGGCGGTCCGAGCCGCCCGGCGCACCGGCAGATCGACGAGGCACAGGGAAGGGGAACGTCCCCGCTACGATCATGGAGTGTTTGGACGCAAGAAAGCCGACGAGACGGCCGTACCGGAGCCGCAGACCGAACTTCAGCGGCAGGGGGCCAAGAACCGGCCCACGCCTACCCGCAAGGAGCGAGAGGAAGCGCGCAGGCGCCCGATGGTGCCGGTAGACCGCAAGGCCGCCGCCAAGGCAGACCGGGAGCGGCTCAAGTCCGACCGCGGCCGCCAGCGCCAGGCCGTGCTGTCCGGTGACGAGGCAGGCATGGGCCCTCGCGACGCGGGCCCGGTGCGCAGGTTCGTGCGTGACACGGTTGACGCCCGGTGGAACGTCGGCGAGTTCTACTTGCTGCTCGCGCTCGTGGCCATCGTGCTGGTGCTGGGCCCCCAACTGCTGAGGCTGCCCGTCGCCAGCGCCGCGCGGATCCAGTTGATCTCCACCGCCGTGCTCTGGGGAACGATCGTCCTCGTCGGGCTCGACACCTGGCGCCTCACCCGGCTGCTGCGCTCCCGCCTGCGCGAGCGCTTCGGCGCCGACTTCGATACTCGTGGCCACGTCTCGTACGGGGTCTCGCGCTCGCTGCAGCTCCGCCGCTGGCGGCTGCCCCGGGCCGGCGTCCAGCGAGGCGAGTCTCCCCGGCGCTGAGCGCGGACGGCCTCAGCTCATTCGGCTGCGCGCAACGACATGGGACCATACACCTTGGCCCCGTCGTGAAACAGCGTGACCGCGTCGACGCCGTCCTCCACCAGTTCGTGCCAGGCCTCTCCCACCCACGACTCAGCGTCGGCCTGGGTGGGGAACTCGGTGGCAGCGAGGCTGCCTCCCGCGTCAGCGGCGAGGTCGGCTCCGGCAGTGTCGTGGTAAGTCCAGGTCCAGCCCATGCGTCCTACCGTAGCGGGACCCGGCGTTCCGGCTCTCAAGCTCTCCTCTTGACATGAGGACCAGTTGTGCAGAGCGGCTCCGGGTCGCTCGCAGGCACAAGGCTCAAGCGTCAGCCAGGCTGCTGCCAGACGCGCAACTCGAGGTGCTGGGCCGCGAGGTGGAAGTCGTTGTCGGCGGTGAGAATCGTATGATCTCCCGCCATCGCGAGTTGGGCAATCAGCGCGTCGACGGACCCGAGCTGAACCCCAGCCCGACGGCAGGCATTGCCGACCGAAGCCGCCTCGACGTAGTCGCGCCGAGTGGGCTCGATGAACTCCAGGACGTCGAATGCCTTCTGGATCGTCTCCTGAGCTTTGGTGGGGACGAACCCTCGCAGCAGTTCGAGCAGGATCATGCCGGTGGTGACCACGGCGTCGCCGCTGGTCAGCGCGCTGCGCAGCATCCGAACCTCCGGCTGATGGATCGGCGTGTCACGACGATAGGCCAGCGACCACACGCTCGTGTCGATCAGAAGCGCCATCAATCGTCCGGCATGAGCTTGAGATCTCGGGATCGGCGATCCTCTTGTAGTCATAGGAGTCGTCCCAGTCAAGAGTGCCGAAAGAGTCAACGAGCTTCGCCTGAGCACGACGTGCGATGAACTCACGGAGAGCCATCGTCACTGCCTCCTTCTTGGTCCGTACGCCGCTGACGGCGAGCGCGTCGTCAAGCAACTGCGGGTCGATGGCAAGATTTGTAGCCATAACCACCTCCTTACACAGGATTCTACACATGACACTGTGTTGTCGGGTGTCGTCATCGGGGAGGCCAAGGATTCCACGGGGCTCAGGTATCCCCGCGTCCACAGCGTGACACCCTCAGCGAAGTGCAGCTCGTATGAGTCCTGGCGGAGTCGGCTCAGTGGTCGGGAGCCGAATGCAGTTCCACCAGGTTCGCCAGCCGCACGGCCTCGGCCCGCGAGCGGTAGCCGTCCGCCCGTTGGATGCCCATGACCGACAAGGTGTCGCCGTCCGCGAGATCGAGCAGCGGCCAGGGCAGGTCGCCGAAGCGCACGTTCACGATCTGTGCCCACTCCAGCCGGGTGGTGACGAAGAGATTGCGCACCAGGAGTCCCTCGGGGGTCGGGATGGCCTTGACCCCGGCCAACCGGCTCATCAGCCAGCCGACCAGCACCGCGAGCGAGACGAACCCGGCCTGATCTGGCACACCGAGGCCGGGAACCACCAGCGCGAGCGAGATCATGAGGGCCCCGAACAGGATCGTGGTGAACACCGCCACGATCTTGGCCGCCTTTGGCGCGAACACCGCGTAGAGATCGGCAGGCTCTGGCCCAGGCATCGAAGACCTCAGATCCGGCAGGCGTGAATCGTGGTCACCAGGATGGCACGGGCACCCAGGTCGTAGAGCTCGTCCAGCACCTGATTCGTACGGGCCCGGGGCACCATCGAACGCACCGCCACCCAACCCTTGTCGTGCAACGGGGAGACCGTGGGGGATTCGAGCCCCGGCGTCACCGCACAGGCCTTCTCCACCAGGTCGACCCGCACGTCGTAGTCGACGAGCACGTACTGCCGCGCCACGAGAACCCCCTGCAACCTGCGCACCAACACATCGAGGCCCGCGGGTCGGGTGCCGTTGCGCGAGATGAGCACTGCCTCCGACTCCAGCATCGGCTCTCCGAACACGTCGAGCCCGGCTGCCCGCAGGGTGGAACCGGTCTCGACCACGTCGGCGATGACGTCGGCAACCCCGAGCTGGATGGACGACTCCACTGCCCCGTCGAGCCGCACAACCGACGCCTCGATCCCGTGCTCGGCCAGGAAGGCCCGAACCAGACCGTCGTAGCTCGTGGCCACCCGCTTGCCGGCGATCTCAGCCAGCTCGGTGATCGTTCCGGTCGGCGCCGCGAACCGGAACGTGGAACGGGCGAACGACAGCGGCAGCACCTCCTGCGCGGCGGCCCTCGAGTCGAGCAGCAGGTCGCGGCCCGTCAGCCCGACGTCGAGCGTTCCCGCCCCGACGTAGACCGCGATGTCCCGGGGACGCAGAAAGAAGAACTCCGCGTCATTGGCCACGTCGGCAAGCACGAGCTGGCGCCCGTCGCGACGCAGGTGGTACCCGGCCTCGCTGAGCATCTCGACGGCAGGATCCGACAGAGATCCCTTGTTGGGCACGGCAATTCGAATCATGATTCCTCAGGACTGAGCTGTGATCGGGGCTGGCGGGGACGGCGAGCAGACGCCGAGACGGTGCAGGGAAGGCCGTCAGAGCTGGGCGTAGACGTCGTCGAGCGTGAGGCCTTTGGCGAGCATGAGCACCTGGAGGTGGTAGAGCAACTGTGAGATCTCCTCCGCGGCGCGGTCGGTGGTCTCGTGCTCGGCGGCCATCCAGACCTCGGCGGCCTCCTCCACGATCTTCTTGCCGATGGCATGAACACCCGCGTCGAGCTCGGCGACCGTGCCTGAACCAGGCGGTCGGGAGACTGCTTTCTCACTCAACTCGGCGAACAGCGCGTCGAACGACTTCACAGCGGTCGAGCCTACCGGGCCGGCCCGGTGTCCCGAGTCGCATATCGTTCGGCCGGCCTGAAGTCTCCACAGACTTGAAGTCTCCGCAGGCTTGGAATCGTCGGCTAGGAATGCACGCAGTCGCCGGCCAGCTCCCGCAACTGCGCCACCGCGGCTGCGGCGTCCTCGGCACCGTAGACGGCCGAGCCCGCTACGAAGACGTTGGCGCCTGCCTCGGCCGCCCGCTCGATGGTGCTGGCCGAGACTCCGCCGTCGACTTGAACCCACACGTCGAGTCCTGCCTCCTCGATCGCCCGGCGCGCCCGGCGCACCTTCGGCAGGCACACGTCGAGGAACGACTGACCACCGAACCCCGGCTCAACGGTCATCACGAGCAGCATGTCGAGTTCGGGCAACAGATCGAGAAAGGGTTCCACGGGTGTGGCCGGCCGCAACGCCATGCCCGCGCGCGCCCCGAGCCGGCGCAGCTCGCGGGCCAGCCGGATCGGGGCAGTGGCGGCCTCCACATGGAACGTCACCGACTGCGCCCCTGCCTCGGCGTAGGCCGGCGCCCAGCGGTCGGGGTCGGTGATCATCAGATGGCAGTCGACGGGCACCTGGCTGACGTCGAGAATGCGCTCCACCACGGGCAAGCCGAACGTCAGGTTCGGCACGAAGTGGTTGTCCATGATGTCGACGTGCGCCCAGTCGGCCGTCGAGATCTTCTCCAGTTCGCCTCGCAGGTCGGCAAAGTCGCTGTTGAGGATGCTCGGAGAGATCTGGACGCCCATGCCGTCCAGACTATTGGACGCCCGTGTTGGCGAGCATCGCGCCGAGAGCACCGAAGACGTCCTGCACATCGTCCACGGCGTAGCGAACGACTCGACTGGGAGTTGTGAGCAGCGCAGGATCCTCACCCGGCAGCAGTTCGGACGTCATGACCAGACGCTCGAGAGCATCGATCGCAGCCTCGTCCCGCGCCAGGGACAGGATGACCTCGGCGCCGTCCGCGCCGAGCCCGCGGAAGCCCCCGATCAGGCGGGTCCGCAACTCGGGATCGGCATCTATGAGCGGCGCGATCCGCTCGCGGCCGGCCCGTCGCGACGCTTCCACGAACTCGGCACGGCGAGGTCCGTCGAAGAACAGGATCTGCACGTACATGATGGGCTCCTCCTCGTCCTGGCCCCCTGATGGAGCCGATGACGCCAGGGTGCGCGCGGGCAGGCCTCGTCGGCCTCAGTGCTGCTACGGATTCGGCTACTGAAGGTGCTCCGGGACATACCTGCCGTGGTCATTCTTCTGGCTGCCTCTGAGCCGTATTCCACCAACCAACCGTCGATCAACCGCCGACGGGAATACTGACCAAGATGAGGTCCCTGCCCGGGCGCGAGGTCGAGCTGGCACGGCTCGCCGCCGTCTGCCAGGAGACCGGACGTGGCGTAGGACGACTCGTCCTCCTGAGCGGCGAGGCCGGCATCGGTAAGAGCCGGCTCGCGAGTGCTGTCGCCGAGGAGGCCGTGGAGCTCGGATTGGCGCTCGCACGCGGTTGGTGCGTGGATGCCCCAGGTGCTCCCACGTTGTGGCCATGGCGCCGGGCGGCCAGAGACCTGCCCGCGCTTCGAGCAGCCCTGGACTGCGTTTCGGATCTCGACGCCGCAGACGGTGCCGGGTTCCGGCTGGTCGAGGCTGTGACAGATGCGCTGTGCCAGCTCACGGCCGAGCGCGGGCTGGCCGTCGTCTTGGAGGACCTGCACTGGGCTGATCGCGCGTCGCTCGATCTGCTGCGGCGGCTCATGCCGGAACTCGCCACCCTGCCGGTGCTCGTCGTGGCGACCGCCCGGGAAGATCCGTTCGCTGAGTCACCCTTCGGCCGGGCGGTGCCGGAGCTGCTCCGCGATCCCAGCGCATTGCACCTCGCGCTCACCGGGTTGACCGCCGACGCCGTCGCCACCTGGTTGGCCCGCGACGAGCAGACGAGTTCTTGGGCCGCGCACGCCGACGATCTGGTGCGCCGCACCCACGGCAACCCGTTCTACATTCGCAGCCTGACCTCAGAGCTCGGGCCAGAGCCGGGTGCCGACCTGTCGGTCGTGCTTGCCCGCCGGCCGACGTGGCGCGCCGTATTGGTGGCGCCCTACCGATCGTTGCCCGCGCAGACCCGCGAAACCGTCGGCACCGCTGCGGTTTTCGGCGAACGACCCGCACCCGCGCTGCTGGCCGTGGCACTCGGCCGGCCTGTGCGCGAGGTGTCCGATCAGCTCGCTGCGGCGATTGGAGCAGGCATTCTTCACTTCGGGGAGACGGGGCTGGCCTTCAGGCATGCGCTGGTCCGCGACGCCATCGTGGCCGAGTTGAGTCCGACCGATCGGACGCGCGCCCACGCGGGCGTGGCCGGCGCCCTCGAGGCGACCGACGATCCGCAGCTGGCTGGGCCGGCAGCGATGCATTGGGCCCGGGTCGAGGAGCCACACGCCATAGCTCGCTGTCGCGACCTGGCGGCACGCGCAGCCGCTGCTGAGGTTTTCGCACCGGAGCGCGGCCTGGAGTTGGCGCTCCTTGCGTTGCGGTCGGCTCGGGCGCTGAACGCCGGGGACGACGAGATCGCCGAGCGGCTCCTGCTCGTCACTCGTTTCGAGTGGGCGGCGGGAATGCTGCGGGAGTCGCTGAGCTCGTGCGCCGATGGGATCGACCTCGCCGAGGCCGCAGGCAGGCCCGACCTGATGGCCGACTTCGCCCTCGTCCCTCAGGGCGTCGGCTCATCCGACGTCGCTCGCGTCGCGGGGGCGATGTGTCAGCGAGCGCTCGGCGCACTACCGATGACGGAGGTCGCCCGGCGCGCCAGACTCCTTGCCCTGATTGCTGTTTCGGAGGCCGAGGCGGTGCAATCAGCACATCGGCAGGGCGATCGCACCAGTGCTGCCACTCCGGCTGCGGTGTCGGAGCAGGCCCTGGCAGCTGCTCGAGCGTCAGGCAACCAGCAGGCCGAGCTCGAGGCGATCGCGGCACGTCACTACGTGTTGAGCTATCCGCAGGCGATCGCCGAACGTACCGAGCTTGCTGCCCGGGCAGTGCAGCTCGCAGCATCCGCGCCGACAACCATGGGTGCTTTGTGGGGACACCTCTGGCAGGCCGACCTGGCGTTCCAGCGGGGTGATCTGACCGCCGTCCAGCAGGCGATCAGCGAGGTCGAGCGGGTTGCCCGAAAGCGTTCGTCACCCGTGGCTCGGTGGCATGCCCTGCAAATCCGGGCGGCGCTCGACATCCTGGTCGGCCGCTTCGACGAGGCGCGTGACACCGCGCGGGCGGCCCGAGCGCTCGCCGACCGGGTCGGCGACCTCTCGATGATCGGAATGCACTACGCCTTCCACGTTCAGCTGGCTGTGGTGCGCGGCGACCCATCGGAACTGCTTCCGGACGGGCTCGACGTGATCGCCGCCGCGCCGCCGATGCCCTTGGTACGCGCGGCGCTTCCGGTCATATTCGCGTTGCAGGGTGACCTCGAGCGAGCCAGGGCCGAGTTCGCCTCTCTACGCGAAGTGCCGTCCTGGATGCCGCTCGGCCCTCGTTGGGCTGGGACATTGGGCCAGATCGGCGTCGGCGCGACGGTGGTCGGGGACGCCGCGGTGGCGGCCGAATGCTATGGCCTGCTACTGCCGTGCGCGGGCTGGTGCGGCGCTGACGGCGGCGGCTCTCCCTTCGCCTTGGGATCGGGTGAGTATCCGCTCGGCCGGCTCGCGCAAGCGTTCGGCGACCTGGCCCTGGCGGCCGCACATTTCGACCGTGGCATCGTCGTCGACGACCGGATCGGTGCCAGGCCCTTCGCCGCCCTCGGACGTCTCGCGCTGGCGGAGAGCGTGGCTGCTGTTGCGCCGGCACGAGCACGTGATCTCGCCCGGGTGGCAGCGGACGAGTTCCACCGTCTCGACATGCCCGGCCCGTTGGCGGCTGCCGGCGCGATCCTCGACCAGGTCGGACACCCTTCCAGTGCCCAGTCGACACCCACCGGCGGGCTGACGGCGAGGGAACTCGAGGTGGCGCTGCTCGTCGGCCGGGCCATGACCAACCAACAGATCGCCGACCAGCTGTTCCTGTCGGTGCGCACCGTCGAATCGCACGTCCGAAGCGCCCTGGCCAAACTGCAGTTGACCACCCGAACCGAGATAGCTCTGTGGATTCGGGATCGGCCCTCGTAGCCCACCCGCATATGCCCCTTGCTGTCGCACTAGCTCGTCCGGATCTCACTGACCCTTGCGATAGGCCGGGTATGCGGCAGGCTGGTGCCATGACGAACATCCACTGGGGTGGCCCGAGCGGGGTCACCCCGGTCATCCTGCTGGTCGCGGGTCCCGACGAGATCGACGCCGTGCGCACCCAGTTCGAGGCCCGCTACGCCGTCGACTACGACCTACGCTGTGCGGTCTCCGCTGACGAGGCCGAAAGGCTCACCAGGCTGCTGGTGGACGCCGACGTGCCCATCGCGATGTTTGCCATCGCCCCCGAACTGCCCGACAGCAGCTTCGACGACGCTCTCGAAGACCTCCAACGGCTGTGCCCCACCGCGCGCCGCGTGTGCGTGGTGGTCAGCAAGGAGTGGTTCTCCGGCGGTGTCGCCCGATTGCGCGACGCCGTCTCCGACGGAGTGATCGACGCCTACCTGGGCAATCCGCGCGGGCCTCGTGACGAGGAGTTCCACACCGCGCTGGCTGAGCTGCTGTCGGAGTGGGGTTGGTCGGCGCACGGTCCCGAGGTCGAGGGCGTGCAGATCGTGGCGAACGATGTCCTCGGCCGGCCTGGCGCGGATGAAGGACATCTTCCAGCGGATGGGCATCGCCTACCGCAAGTACCTTCCCGATTCCGAGGTGGGACGTGAGGTGCTGGCTCTGGCCGGCGAGGACGCCGAGCTGCCGTTGGTCCGCACGTCCGGCGCGCAGGTGCTCAGCAATCCAACCATCGCCGATCTGGGAGCCACGCTGTCCGGCACCGCCGACGACCTGCCAGCCGGCTACGTGGCCGACCTCGCCATCGTGGGGGCCGGGCCGGCCGGACTGGCGGCGGCCGTCTACGGCGCCTCGGAGGGGCTGGAGACGGTGGTCATCGAGTCCGAAGCTGTCGGCGGCCAGGCCGGCACGTCATCGATGATCCGCAACTACCTGGGCTTTCCGCGCGGCATCTCGGGAATGCGGCTGGCTCAGCGCGCCAGGTTCCAGGCCCTCCGGTTCGGTGCGCGGTTCCTGATCGGGCGTCGCGTCGTGGCCATGACCCCCGGCTCCCCGACCGACGGCCAGCTGACCGACGGCGAGCTGACTGCCGACGCGCTGGCCTCCAGCGCGCCGCACACCCTGCACCTCGACGGCGGCGGGCGGGTGCGCGCCCGGGCGGTCGTCATCGCCACCGGCGCGCAGTATCGCAAGCTCGGCGTACCGCAGGTGGAGAACTATGTGGGACGCGGGGTGCACTACGGCGCGGCGATGAGCATTGCTCAGGGCCTGCGCAACACGAAGGTGTATGTGGTGGGAGGGGGCAACTCGGCCGGTCAGGCCGCCGTGCACCTGGCGCGGTTCACCTCGAGCGTGACGATTCTCGTGCGGCGACCCGGCCTGGAAGCAACGATGTCCGACTACCTGATCCGCGAGGTCAGCGCCAACCCCCGGATCATCGTGCGCCCGTGCACCGAGGTGGTCGGTGGGGGCGGCGAGCCACGGTTGTCGTGGCTGACGCTGCGCGACACCACCACGGGTCGCGAGCAGCGCGTTCGCGCCGGTGCACTGTTGCTGCTGCTGGGCGCCGACCCGTGCACGGCCTGGTTGCCCAGAGGTCTGGCCCTCGACGACCGGGAGTTCATTCTCACGGGACGCCTTGTGCCACAAGCGTCTTGGCCAGACGGGGTGCCCCCGGAGCCGAATGCCACCACGCTTGCCGGGGTCTATGCGGTGGGCGACGTGCGCAGCGGCTCGATGAAACGGGTCGCCTCGGCCAGCGGCGAAGGGGCTTCCGTGGTTCCGGCCGTGCACGCCTACCTGGCCGAGCTGCCGCCGACCCCGGTGGACGAGGCGTTGCCGGCCGACGGGTCGGCATCGATGCCGGCATGAGCGACGTCTGGCTGGACACTCGACGCCTCACCCGGTTCCGAGTCGCGATCGATGTGACGACGGCCGTCCTCTTCGGCCTGCTCACGGCCGTCGTCGCCCAACGGCAAGGCATCGCCGCCGTGGTGGCGACCGCCTTCGTCGCGGTGGCGCTGGCGCTGCGGCGGGTGAGCCTGCCGGCGATGGTGGGCCTGGCTGCGGTGGCGGCTGTCGTTCAGGTCGCCACCGGCGAGATCGCCATCGTGGCCGACCTCGGCTACGCCGTCCTCTTCTTCCAGCTCGGCTCCGATCACCGCTCCCGGGTGCGGCGCTTCGGGCTGATCAGCGCGGTGATTGCGGTGCTGGGGGCTGCCGTCTTCACGTGGTGGAGGCAGCTGGCGACCCAGGGCATGGGCACTCCCACGGTGGTCTCGGGAGTGGCGCTGGGCATGTCAGCGGCGGTGGTCTGCGAGGGCGGGTGGGTGGCGGGCTATGTCCGGTTCCAGAACCGCCAGGCCATCCAGGCCAAGGTCGACGCGCAGCTCGACGCCGCCGAGCGCCTCCGCCTGGCGCAGGCCTTCGACCAGGAGCAGGAGCGGGCCCGCATCGCCGCCGACATGCACGACGTCGTAGCCCACTCGTGGGCCGTAGTGGCCGCGCAGGCCGACGGCGCGCGGTATGCCCTGCGCACCGCTCCCGATCAGGCTGAGCGCGCCCTCGAAGTCATCGCGGAGACGGCCCGCTCGGCGATGACCGACCTGCGAACGATCTTGCACGAGCTACGGCACAGCGAATCTGTCGGAACCACAATGGGTTACGAGCAGCAGAGCGAGCTCATCGAGCGAATGCGGGCGTCGGCCATGAAGGTCGAGGTACACGACGTCGGAGCCCCGTCCAGCTCTCCGCTGATCGCCCTGACCTCCTACCGGATGCTCAGCGAGGCGCTCACGAACGCACTCAAGCACGGCGACCTCAGCGCCCCCGTGCAGGTGAGGCGCGACTGGAGCGACGGCTACCGGCTGACGGTCACCAATACCATCGCCCCGGGTGCCCCGCCCGGCGCCGGAACCGGGCACGGCATCATCGGCATGACCGAACGGGCCACGATGGCCGGTGGACGACTCGAGACCGAGCGGGTGGGCAACACCTACGAGGTCAGAGCGCACATCCCGACCCTGCAGAAGGAGTTGCCGTGAGCATCAGAGTGGCCCTCGTGGACGACCAGGAGCTCTTCCGCGCCGGCATCGCGATGATCATCGCCAGCCAGCCGGATCTCGAGTTCGTGGGCGAGGCCGGCGATGGAGCGGACGTGCCCGAGCTGGTGCGGCGCACCCAGCCTGACGTGGTGCTGATGGACCTGCGGATGCCGAAGGTGGACGGCGTCACCGCCACCCGGCGGCTGTGCAGCCCATCGAATGGATCCATTGCGCGGACGCCGAAGGTCCTGGTGCTCACGACCTTCGATCTCGACGAGGCGGCCGCCGATGCCATCGCGGCCGGCGCCAGCGGCTTCATTCTCAAAGATGCGAAGCCCGAGTTGCTGCTGGCGGCGATCCGCGCCGTGGCCGAAGGCAACCAGGTGGTGGCCGCAGGTGCCACCCGCACCCTGTTCGAGCGCGTCAAGGCGCGCGCCGTCGAGGAGACCGGCCCGGAGTTCGAGTCGTTGACCACCCGCGAGCGCGAGATCCTGCTACGCGCGGCAAAGGGTCTTTCGAACTCCGAAATCGCTTCTGCCGAGTACGTTTCCGAGGCCACCGTCAAGACTCACGTCTCGCGCATCCTGGCCAAGCTGCAGTTGCGCGACCGGGTGCAGCTCGTGGTCTACGCCTACGAGCACGGCTTGCTCTGACCACCTCAGCTGCAGTTGGCCCAAGGCTGTGTCGCCCTACGGGGGCAGGCCCGAGCATCCCTTGAGTGAGCCCGGCTCCCACGCGGGAGGGACGCAAGGTCAGCCCTGGCGCGGATGTGTCCCGGTCCGGCAAGGCCCAGGCTGGACCCATGTCGTTCCCCCAGGTTGCGAACCCATGCCCGCCCCACGAAGCCGGCGGCGCGCAGGCCATCGTCCGGCTGCAGTCCGTCAGCAAGCACTACGGCGACGGCCCGCACGCGGTGCGCGCCCTCGACGAGGTGAGCGTCGACATCTATGCAGGCGGGTTCACCGCGATTATGGGGCCGTCCGGCTCGGGCAAGTCGACGTTCATGAACGTCGCCGCGGGACTCGACGACATCACCGCCGGACAGATCCACCTCGCCGACCAGCCCCTGCATCTGATGGACGACGCCGCCCGCACCCGACTCCGGCGCGATCAGGTGGGCTTCATCTTCCAGGCGTTCAACCTCGTGCCCACCCTGAGCGTCACGGAGAACATCTGCCTGCCCTTCCGACTTGCCGGCCGACGGATCGACCCGGAACAGGCCGCCTGGATGGACCACATCGTCACCACGCTCGGACTCGCCGAACGAGCCACGCACCTGCCGGCTCAGCTGTCAGGCGGACAACAACAACGGGTGGCCATCGCCCGGGCGCTGGCCGCGCGGCCGCACGTCAACTTCGCGGACGAGCCGACGGGCAACCTCGACTCTCGGACCTCCCGCGAGGTACTGACCCTGTTGCGCACCGCCGCAACGGAATACGGCCAGACCATCGCGATGGTCAGTCACGACCCGGTGGCGGCCTCCTACGCCGACCGGATCCTTGTGATCGCCGATGGCCGGCTCGTGGCCGATCGGCCACGCAGCACGGCCCAGCAGATCTCCGAACTCCTCATCGGCATCGAGGAGAGTGCGGCGTGAGGGGCGACTCTCTCGTCCTCGGGTCGCTCCGCGAACTCGGCACGATCGGCGTGGTGGCCGGGCTCAGTGGCGGCTACGCCGCGGTACTGCTGATGCTCGCCAGCATGCTGTCGGCACAGAGTTTGGGGGCACAGAGTGTGGGGACACAGGGTGCTTCGGGTGGCGCGATCGGCGTGCTGCTCGGCACAGTCGCGTCGGTGTTCATCGCAATCGCGCTGTATGTGGCTGCGGTGGTGATCACGGGCTGTGTGGCCACCGTCATCGCGGGGCGGCTGGCCCAGATCGCTCTGCTGCGCCTGTTGGGAGCCGACACCCGAACCTTGCGCCGCTCCATCTGCGCCGGCACCGCCAAGGTCGGGTTCCTCGGCGCCACGATCGGCATGCTCGTCGGCACCCTGGCCGCCGATCTCGCCCGGATCGTGCTCGTGCGGCGAGGAACCATCCCTGACCTCGACTATCCCTGGGCGACAATGCAACTCGTACTGCCGGTGCTCGCCGTCACGGCGTGCGCCGCCGCGGCCGGCTGGATCGGTTCGCGGTCGGTGCTCCACGTCTCGCCCGTGCAGGCCGCCACGAATGTCGCGGTGGGTACGGCAGCCGGGGGCACCAGCGCACTGCGCGCGGTGTCGTCGCTGGGCATGATCGTGCTCGGCAGTGCCGGGCTCGGGCTTGCCATGTGGCTGGGCGAGCGAGGTTCGGGGGCGGGATTCATGCTCGCCTTCGTGGCCTCGGCACTGTCGGCCACCGGCGTGCTCGTGGGGGCACGGTTCGTCATTCCGTTCGTCGTCACCACGTGCGGCCGCGTCCTCGGCGGCAGTCCGTCGAGCGTGGTCGCGCGCCGCAACGCCGTCACCGATCCGATGCGCACCACTCGTTCCACCTTGGGGTTGGTGGTCGGCGTGGGTCTCATCACCACCTTTGCCGCCGGCACGTCGGCGCTGCGGACGTCGCTGACCCGGTGGCAGGGCATCACCCCGGAGCAGGCCCGGCTGGCCGACGGGGTGATGTCGATGGTGTCCACCATCATGATCTGCGTAGTGGTGATCTCGTGCATCATTGCCGCCGTGGGCTTCGTGAGCACCATGTCGCTCACCGTCATCCAGCGACGCCGCGAGATCGGCCTGCTGCGGGCGCTAGGGTTCACCGCCGGGCAGGTGCGGGCGATGATCACCAAGGAGTCGGTGGCGCTGTCAGCCACGGCGGTGCTCTTCGGGGTCGCCCTCGGCATCGTGTACGGCTCGGCCGGGGCGCAGGCCCTCGATCGGCGCCCTGACTCCCGGCTTCGTCTGGGGCCTGCCGTGGCCGGCGCTGGCCGCCATCGCGGTGGGCGGTGCCGTGCTCGTGCTGCTCGCCTCACAACCACCCGCGCGCCGGGCCCTCCGGGTAGCCCCGGTGGCCGCGCTCCGTGCCGAGTGAGCACGACGCGGCTCGCCGCGAGGCCGTACGGTGCAGTTGCTCTTCGGCGCTATGACGGTGCCCCGCCAGGTGGGGCACTGTCATAGTCGCCTGGACCCCACCCGGCCAGCGGGTGACCTATCGCACATATCGCCCAGTGGGGCGCTTCGCCAGCTCAGTCGCGCGTGAAAAGCGCCAAAAACATGGCGTCAGTGCCATGCAGGTGTGGCCACAGCTGGGCGGTCGGGCCGTCCCCGAGATCCGGCAGCTCCTTGCCGGCCGCCGCGCGCAAGGCCGCCGGAGCGTCGAGCAGGCGCACTCCCGGCAGCCGGCGCTGCACGTCTTCGACCACGAGCAGTGTCTCGGCCGGGTGCGGAGAGCAGGTCACGTACGCCAGCACGCCGCCGGGACGCAGCGCGCGCAACCCTGATGCCAACAGGTCACGTTGCAGCGGGGCCAGAGTGGCCAGGTCACTCGGCTGACGACGCCACCGCGACTCGGGCCGACGACGCAGGGCGCCGAGCCCCGTGCACGGCGCGTCGACGAGAACCCTGTCGTAGCAGGCCGGTTCGTCGTCACCCACGGTGCGACCGTCCCTGGTACGCACCTCCACCGGATCGTCAGCCAGCAAGCCTGACGACACCAGCTGCGCCCGGTGCGGGGCCGGTTCCACGGCCACGACCCGAGCACCCCGCTGCCGGGCAAGCGCTGCCAACAGCGCCGTCTTGCCACCGGGGCCGGCGCACAGGTCGAGCCAGACCGAGTCGCTGCTGTCAGCTTCTCGCCCGCCGTCTGACATGCCTGGGCCCAGCGGAGCGCTCATCAGGGCAAGCGCCACAAGCTGGCTGCCCTCGTCCTGCACCCGGGCCCGACGCTCCGCGACCGCCGCCACACCGGCTGGATCGCCGCCGCCGAGCACCGCCGCATACGGAGACCACCGCCCGGCCTCGGCGCCGGCCGCCACCAGCTCGCTCACGTCGGCAAGCCCGGGGCGGGCCAGGAGGGTGACTCTCGGAGCCACGTTGTCGGCAGCCAACAACGCGCGCAGCTCGTCGCTGCCATCGGCCTGCGCAGAGAGCTCGCGCCCGTGCAGCACCAGGGACTCCCGCAGGGCACGCACGATCCAGGCCGGGTGCGACTCCGCGATGGCGAGGGCCGCTGTGGCGTCCAAGCCCGCACATACCTGCTCCCGCCAGGCGGCGAGGTCACGCTCCCCCACTCTGCGGAGCACGGCGTTCACGAAACCTGCTGGCCCCGAACCGATCTCGCTACGAGCCAAAGCAACGGTCGCCGACACCGCAGCATGCGGCGGCACCCGCATCGACACGAGCTGGTGCACGCCCAGGCGAAGGCAGTCGAGCACCGGCGGGTCGATGGCGTCCAGGGCACGGCCCGCGCACTCGACGATGATCGCGTCGTACAGTCCACGCCAGCGCAGGGTGCCGTAGGAGAGCTCCGTGGCGAAGGCGGCGTCGCGAGAGTCGAGGCGCGCCCTGCGGACAAGGCCAGGCAGCACGAGATTGGCGTAGGCATCCTCCTCGGCCACGGCGCGCAGTGTGGCGAAGGCCACCGAACGGGCCGGATCGCCCGACCGGGCTCGCTGCGAGGGTGCCTGCCGAGACCTCTGCCGGTTGCCGGCGGGCGTCCGGCCAGAGGACGCCCGGGCGCCGCGGCCGCTCGCCGGCCTACCGCGACCGCTCGATGCGGACTCACTGCTCATTCGAACCGCTCTCCAGGGTTGGGACGCGCACCGCGCGCCCAGTCAGCAGCCGGCATGGGCTTCTTGCCTGCGGCCCGCACCAGACCCAGTCGGACGGCACCAGAACCGGCGCCTACGACCACCTGCTTACGCGTCACGTCAAGCTCGCCGAGACCAAGGCCTGCCGCATTCTCCACCTTCTCGAACGGGTCGAGTTTCACCCGCTCGCCACGGAAGGTCGTCCACGCGCCGGGGGCCGGGGTACAGCCGCGCACGAGCCGGTCGAGCACCTCAGCTGGCTGAGACCAGTCGAGCCGGGCGTCGTCCACTTCGAGCTTGGGCGCCAGCGAAACTCCTTGGCTCGGTTGTGGCTTCGCGACCGCTGTACCGGCGGCCAGCGCGTCGAGCACCTCGTTCAGCAGGACGGCCCCGCGCTCGGCAAGCCGCGCCAGCAGCTCGCCGGCCGTATCGTCAGGGGCGATGGGCTCGCGCAGTTCACCGAATACGGGGCCGGTGTCGAGACCCGCTTCGAGTCGGAAGACGCTGGCCCCCGTCACGTCGTCACCGGCGATGATCGAATGCTGAACCGGAGCCGCCCCGCGCCACGCCGGCAATAGCGAGAAGTGCAGATTGACCCAGCCATACCTGGGCTGGTCAAGCAACGCAGCGGGTACGAGGTTGCCGTAGGCCACCACCGGGCAGCAGTCGGGGCGCAGGTCGCGCAGCGCCTCGGCCACCCCCTCCTCCCGCAGCCGGGCAGAGGTGAGCACGGGCACGCCTGCCTCGTCGGCCACCACCCGAACCGGACTGGGGACGGTACGCCGCCCGCGCCCGGCGCGCGCGTCGGGACGAGTGAGCACACCGACCACCTCGTGGTCCGACGCCAGCAGTCGGCGCAGCGCCGGCACGGCCACCTCGGGAGTGCCCGCGAACACCAGCCTCATGCCGGCGACCCGGAGACCGCCTGCGCCGCCGGAACCGCCCCTGTGGGCCGAACCGTCACAGGGCGCGCCCGAACATGGGGTGGGGACTGACCTTCAACGTAGGCGCCGGCTCACCGTTCCATTCCGCCTCGCGGATCGCCTTCATCGCAGCCTTGCGCGTCGCCTTGTCGAGCCGGTCGACGAAGAGAATGCCGTCGAGGTGATCGGTCTCGTGCTGGATGCATCGCGCGAGCGTCTGGGTGCCCTCGAGGAGGATCGGCTCGCCGTACATGTTCTGCCCCTTGGCCACCACACCATGGGCACGGACGCAGTCGAAGTACAGGCCTGGAATCGAGAGGCAGCCCTCTTCGCCGTTCTGCGTCTCGTCCGTGAGGTCGAGCACAGGATTGATGAGGTGACCGAGGACGCCGTCGACGTGGTACGTGAACACACGCAGCCCCACGCCCAGTTGCGGAGCGGCGAGCCCGCTGCCGGGTGCGTTGAGCATGGTGTCTTCGAGATCCTTCACCAGTTGCCGTACCTGCTTGTCGAAGTCCACCACCGGCTCGGCCTTCGACCGCAGCACGGGGTCGCCGAACAAGCGAATGTCCTTGATCGCCACGCCTGATCCCCTCTGTCGAGAAACCGTCCCTCGACCGGTCAAGGATAGGCGAGAGTGAGCCTCTGCCCGTTTCGCCCGGGCGCGCCGGGGCAGGCCTGGCGCTTGGTCGCAGCGTAGAGCGGCGCCGGGTTGCGGTCGAGGCAGGCGACCAGCTCGGAACGCTCGCATCGAACAGCCGGGTCGGGCACCTTCTCCCACCGCACCATGACGCCGCACTATGACGCTGCCCCGCACCCCGGGGCATCGCCACAGCGCGCCCAGCCCACCAGTTGTCGACTCCCCCTCTGCCCACATCGAACAGCCGGGTCAAGCACCATCTCCCACCGCACTATGACCTTGCCCCGCACCCCGGGGCATCGCCACAGCGCGCCCCGTCGACCCACCCCTGGGCAGCATCAGGACCGCGACCCGCAGACACCGCACCGGCCTGAACTCCCGAATCGCTGCCTCGCCCGCCTGATAGGGCGCTCGGGCTACCCGCCTGACAGATAGCTCGGACTCCTGACCGGCACGCGGCCCCACTGGAGCCGAGCTCTCAGGCTTGCGTCCGCATCCGCACCCGAGGCGGCGTGGCGGCCTTGGTGGCCGACACCACTCCCCTGGCCGCAGCCAGGGCGCGCGCCACTGCCAGACGCTGAGCGCCGGGGGCGCGCAGCAACACCCGCGTCTCGTCGCCGGTGCCCGTGGGGCCGAGCACCTCCACTGCCTCCGGCGGACGCAGCGCCTTGAGCAGCTCGGGCACTCCGCTCCCGTCTGCCCCGGCCAGCACCCCCACCGGCGGCAGGCCGAGCTGGGCGCGCTCAGCCAGCTCTCGGGCGGCGAAACCGGCTGGGTCCCAACGAATCAGGGCCTGCACGGCCGAGGCGCCGGAGTCGGCCACCAGCACCACCCGACCACCCTGGCCAACCGGGCGCACCAACGCGGCCGCTGCGATCCAGCGCCGCAGCGCCTGTTCGCCGGCCTCCAGCTCCGGACGCGCCAGCGGCACCCAGCCATCAAGCAACAGGGCCGCGCCGTAGCCGCCGGCTGCGAGCGGCTCGGCCCCGGGCGTCGCCACCACGACCGTCGGCTCAGGGCCTACCTCGGGCAATACACCCGACTCCGACGACGACACCCGAACCGGCACGCCTGGTAGTGCCCGGCCGATCTCCTCCCCAGTTCGGGCCGACCCGACCCGCACGGCCCGCAACCGGCCGTCACCACAGTGCCGGCAGCGCCAAGCTGCCCCCGTCGCGCTCCCCGGCGTTGCGCTCCCCGGCGTTGCGCTCCCCGGCGTTGCGCCGACTGTCCAGCCACACCACCGACAGGTCGCCACGCCGGCGCGACCTCCCACTGCCAAGGGCCCCTCACACCGAGGGCAGCGGGCCGGTGCGCGGCAGCGCTGACACGCCAGCGTCTGCACATAGCCGGTGTGCGGAACCTGCACCAGAACCGGCCCCGCCTGCAGTGCCTCCCGCGCAACGCGCAACGCCAGCAGAGGCAGTCGGGCCGAGCGAGCGGCCGGGTCACGCAGATCGTCATCGCCGGCCGCCTCGACCCGCGGCGTGCTCACCCGCACCACGGCCCGGTCGGCAGCCACCTCCCGAGCCCATCCCGACTCGATCAACAGTTGTGCGTCGACGCTGCGAGACAGCCCCCCGATGAGCGCGGCCGCGCCCGACTGATCCGCACGTAGCCGCAGGACGTCGCGGGCATGCGGGTACGGCGCCCGCGGTTCGGCCAGCAGGTCGTTGCCGTCGTCCCAGCACACCAACAGCCCTGGATTGAGCACGGGCGCGAAGGCAGCCGCCCGGGTGCCCACAACGATCAGCTTGCGGCCCAGCAGCACCTCGAGAAACGCCCGGTAGCGTGCTGCGGCACCCTGGTCGGCGCTCAAGCGGGCCGTCAGCGCGCCCAGGCCGAGCTCACCCAGGGCGGCCAGCACCTGCTGCACGTCACCGTGGTCGGGAACCACCACGATGCTGCCCCGGCCTGCACTCGCTGTGGTGCCCGCTGCCACGGCCACCGCCATTGGCCAGTCGCCCGGCAGCGCCGTCCACACCGCGCGAGGCGCCAGACCGCCGGCCAGCCGGTCGAGAAACGCCTGGCCGCCGCGGAACCGTCCCCAGCTCTGCGCGTCGGGCCTGGCCGGCGCTGCCACCGGTTCGGCCTGCCGCGCCAGGACAGACTTCTCCGTGGTGGCATGCCGGGGCGGCACGGCGAGCCGCAACACGTCCGAGAGCACCCCTGCCTGCGCATCGGCCACGGCACGAGCCAGCCGCAGGACGTCTGGCCGCAGCACGGGTTGGGCCGAGGCAACCGCGAGCAGCGGCTTGAGCGCCGGATGGTCGCTGGCCGTCAACCGTTCGACGATGAAGCCTGAAACACGTTGCCCGGCAAGCCGAACGGTGCACCGCACGCCAGGTTGCGCGGCCTCGTCGAGGGTGTTCGGCACCGCGTAGTCGAAAGCCTTATCGAGGTGTGGCAGGGCGACGTCGAGCACCACCCTGGCCACGGGAAGCTCGCTGGCCAGGGCCACCCGGGCCGGCTCTCGCCGTGGACGCGCAGCCGCGCGGAGAAGCTCGAGTTGAGAGTGCGGTGCCGGCTCGGCCCCGATCGGCGGAGACTCCTGCTCGTTCTCTGCGCCGCTCACGGTCACCACTCAAGCAGACCCCGCAGACAACTGTTGCTCGGTCGCGATAACCTCCTACGGCCTACTGCCTGATTTATTTCCACTGCCTGATTTCTTTGGAGCATCGTGTCTGAGCCCGCGCTTCGCCTGTTCACGTCCGAGTCAGTCACCGAAGGACACCCGGACAAGATCTGCGACCAGATCAGCGACGCCATCCTCGATGATCTGATCCGCCAAGACCCCACCAGCCGAGTGGCCGTGGAGACCATGGTGACCACCGGTCTCGTGCACGTTGCCGGCGAAGTCACCACCCAGGGCTACGCAGACGTGGCCGGCCTGGTGCGTGAGACCGTGCTGCGGATCGGCTACGACTCCTCCGACAAGGGCTTCGACGGCAACTCGTGCGGGGTCGAGGTCTCCATCGGCAAGCAGTCCTCCGACATCGCCGTCGGCGTCGACAAGGCGTACGAGTCGCGCGTCGAGTCGGGCACCGACACCTACGACCTGCAGGGCGCCGGCGACCAGGGCCTGATGTTCGGCTACGCCTGCGACGACACCCCCGAGTTGATGCCGCTGCCGATCTGGCTGGCCCACCGCCTCGCCGAGCGGCTCACCCAGGTGCGCAAGGAGGGCCTGGTGCCTTACCTGCGTCCGGACGGCAAGACCCAGGTGACGATCGGCTACGACGGCGACCGCGCCGTCAGCGTCGACACCGTGGTGCTGTCGACGCAGCACGCCGACGGCATCAACCTCGACGGCCTGCTGGCGCCCGACATCCGTGAGCACGTGATCGACCCCATTCTCGAGCGGGTCGAACTCGACACCTCCAACGTGCGCTCGTTCATCAACCCCACCGGCGTGTTCGTCATCGGTGGCCCGATGGGCGACGCGGGCCTCACCGGCCGCAAGATCATCGTCGATACCTACGGCGGAATGGCCCGGCACGGTGGCGGTGCCTTCTCAGGCAAGGACCCGTCGAAGGTCGACCGCTCCGCCGCCTACGCCATGCGCTGGGTGGCCAAGAACGTCGTGGCCGCCGGGCTGGCGCGCCGGTGCGAGGTGCAGGTTGCCTACGCGATCGGCAAGGCACATCCGGTGGGACTCTACGTGGAGACCTTCGGCACCGAGAACGTCTCCGTGGAGGCGATCACCAAGGCCATCCGCGAAGTCTTCGACCTGCGGCCGGCCGCGATCGTGGCCGACCTGAACCTGCTGCGCCCGATCTACTCCCAGACCGCGGCCTACGGCCACTTCGGCCGCGAACTGCCTGAGCTCACCTGGGAGAACACCGACCGCGCCGACGCCCTGAAGTCGCTCGTCGGCTAAGCAGGCCGCTCAAACGCAGTTACTGCGAGCGGTGCCCACTGCCAAGCAGCCAGCGCCGCTGCGCTGCGGTCAGAGTTCTCGGGCGTAGGGCAGGTCGATGGGCTGCAGGGCTTGAACGAGGTCGCTCTGTGGCCTACGAAGGGCGTGTCCCTGGCCGTACCGGAACCCGAGGTCAGCCATCTGTGCCGCAAGTTCCATCGTCTCAATGCCTTCTGCCAGGGCATCGGCGCCGATGGCCTCCGAGATGTTGACGACCAGTCCGGTGACTCGTTTGCGGACCACGGAGTCTTCCAAGCCCAGCGTGAACGCCTTGTCCAGCTTGACGAGGTCGAACGGCAGGGTGCAGACATAATCCAGACCGCAGTAGCCGGTTCCGAAGTCGTCGAGGGCGATCATCACTCCCCTGCTCCGCAGGTCGGCCAGAGCCCCTGCCGCGTACCGCTTCTCCTCAACGAGTTGCTGCTCTGTGACTTCCAGCCATAGCCGGCCGCTCAGACCACTGGACTCCACCAGGGCGATGATCTGGTCAACTGCCGCCGGGCGTAATTGCGGCGCTGCCAGGTTGACGCCGATCCGAGTAAGGCCATCGACCCCGGCAACACGGATGTCGGAAAGGACCTGGTGCAGAATCCGCAGGCCGAGCTCGGTGACCAGTCCCATTCGAATTGCGCTCTCGATGGCGTCCACCGGCGGGATCACTCCCAGTTCGCTGTTCGTCCAGCGCAATAAGGATTCCGCCCCAAGGGTGTCTCCCGTGCGCAGGTCGATCACCGGCTGGTAGGCCATCGCCATCTCCCCACCAGACCACGCCTCGGGCAACAACCGGCGAATCGCACTGCTCATTCTGGAGCGAGCACCGAGTGAGGGGTCGTACATCATCGCGCGACTGCCGCCGGATCGTTTGGCCATCGCCTGCGCGAGATCGGCCTCATGGATGAGCTTGTCGAGTTGACGTGAAACCGGCACATCGGGGTCATCGGTGATCGGGGCCCACGACGCACCGACCGAGCAATGACTGTCGAAGCCGTCGTCGGCAAGCCCTTCGACTGCCGACAGCACCTGCTGGCTCTCGCGCGCCGTGACCTCACCATCCCCGTGGCACCCCATCTCGGTGATCACCACGAACTCGTCGCCCCCTACCCTGACCGCCGACCGGCTGTCGTTGATCAAGGACTGCAGGCGTCCCCCGACAGCGGCCAGGAGCGCGTCGCCGCCGCTGTGTTCCAAGCGATCATTCACCTCACCCAGGTTGTCGAGGTCGAGGTAGCTCACGGCGAGAGTGACCGGCCGGTGCTGCAGCCGTTCGACGAGCGAATCGACGTAGGGACCATACAGAAAGCGCCGATTCGGCAGCGAGGTCAAACGATCGTGGTTCGCCTGGGAGTCGAGTTCACGGACCAGTTGCAGGTGTTTGACGACAGCACGCCGCATTCGCCAGACCACAGACAACATCAAGAGGGCAAGGGCAGCCAGAACCACCAGCTGCGTCGCTCGGCTGCCGGGTGGACGAAGCCACAGCGAGATCACCGGCAGGAGCACAGCCGCGGTCAGAGACAAAGACCTGCCCAGGTTCCAATCGGGTAGAGCTCGGCCGCCCTCCTCGGTCAACCCGGCCATCGAGGGCTGGAGCGCGACGAACCCGATCGCGAGCTGTGCCACGTAGGGAACGAGACTGACCACGACGGAGACGACCGCCGGCAGTTGGTATTCCAGGTCCATGACCTGCACGAAGTCGCAGATGGCCGAGATCGGCAGCAGGACCCCGAAGACGGCCAGGGGCAACGACTTGATCTGCTCGCTGTAGGCGATCGCTATCAGGGGCACGAGCAGGCCCAGGCAACGAACCAGGACGAAGATTCCGTACTGCCAGAACACCAGCTGCGAGACACCCCGTTCGTAGAGCGGCACGAGGTGCAGAGTGAGGAAGGCACACCCCAGGCCCGTTGCGAGCACTGCAGAGTCGTCGATGGCCCAGGAGGCGCTGCCGCGACGCCGTTGGGACAACAGCAGCACGCAGGCGCCTACGAGCAACAACCTGGCGATCGTAGACAACACCGTGTCCATGGCGTCTGCGTAGTTCTCCGACCACTGGCCTGCGAAGGTGATGGTCGCCCGGTAGACCGCTCGCATCGCGGTGACCATGAAGTAGCCGGAAATCAAGTACCAGAAGAGGGGCCGACGCGGACAGTAGCGCCACACGCCGACGATGACCGTCCCAGTGAGACCGAGGCGCAGGACTACGGAGCCGATCGCTGCCGGACACGACTGTCCGTCGGAGTACCAGTAGTTCAGAGCGGCACCCACGACCGCCGCAGCCAGGCAGACATAGCCGACGAGCAGTGCGACGTCTGATGGTGCAGCCCGACGCTTGCGATGGAGCTCCATGATGATCAGATCCCCTCGCCCGAGTCGGAGTTTCTGCCCGTCGTGGTCCACTATTGGAGCAAAGGATAATAGTCTCCGGCACCCAGATCAGGTCTGCGACACCCTGCGGGGCTTTCGTGTCGATCCGGCCTCTGTGGTTCACCGGCAGGCATAGCAGGAAGCGCTAGCCGCGGCCGGCTCCTCGTCGGGCCACGACAGCGTCGATGATGGCTTGCGAGATCGTCGCCTTATCAGCAGGCCCGGCAGGTACCGCTGAGCCGTCGTCACCCAGGATGGTCACGGTGTTGTGGTCCATGCCGAAGGCCTTTCCGGGACCAACCTCGTTGACCACGAGCAGGTCACACTTCTTGCGCGCCAGCTTCGCCTTGCCGAAGTCGAGCACGGTGCCGGTGTCGTCGCCGGTCTCGGCCGCGAAGCCCACGATGACCTGGTCAGGCCGGTGCCTGGTTGCCGAGATCTCGGCGAGGATGTCGGGGTTGCGCACCAGGGTGATCACAGGCGCGTCATCGGCGTTGGGATCCTTCTTGATCTTGTGCCCTGCCACGTCGGCCGGACGGAAGTCGGCGACCGCGGCGGCCATCACCACCACGTCGGCCTCGTCCACCCGGGCCAGAACCGCCTCGCGCAGTTCTGCCGTGCTCGAGACGTCGACCACCTCGACGCCGCTCGGATCCTCGAGCGCGCCACCGCTGCGCCGGCTGGTGTTGGCGCCCAGAAGAGTGACCCTGGCGCCGCGAGCCGCCGCGGCCACGGCGATGGCATAACCTTGCTTGCCGGAAGAGCGATTGCCGAGATACCGCACCGGATCGAGAGATTCGCGCGTGCCGCCGGCCGTCACCAGAACTGACAGCCCGTCGAGATCGGGCAGGCTGATAGGCCCGCCAGCAGCCGGAGAGCCTTCCAGCAAGGCCGACGCCGCGGCGTAGATATCGAGGGGTTCGGGCAGTCGTCCCGGGCCGGAATCGGTGCCGGTCAGCCGGCCGATGGCCGGGTCGAGCACACTCACGCCACGAGCTCGCAGGGTGGCCACGTTCGCCACTGTGGCTGGGTGCTGCCACATCTCGGTGTGCATGGCCGGGGCCAGCAGCACCGGGGCGCGGGTGGCGAGCAGAGTGGTGGTGAGCAGATCGTCGGCCAAGCCCGCCGCCGCCCGCGCGAGCAGGTCAGCCGTGGCCGGAGCGACCACGATCAGGTCTGCCTGCTGGCCGAGTGAGACATGCCGCACCCCGGGCACGTCGGTGAAGACATCCGTGCTCACGGGATGCCCGGATAGCGCCTCCCACGTGGGCGCGCCCACGAACCGCAACGCCGCCTCGGTGGGCATGACGTCGACGTGATGACCGGCCTCGGTGAACAGCCGCAGCAGCAGGGCAGCCTTGTAGGCGGCGATGCCGCCCGCGACGCCCAGCACGATGCGCCGCGGGCCTGATGTCATGAGTCGGTGAAGAAGCCGAGGCTCAGGCCTCGGACTTCTCCCAGGTGAGCAGACCGGCGTTGATCTCGCGCAGCGCCACCGACAGCGGCTTCTCCTGCACGTGAGTCTCGACGAGCGGGCCCACGTACTCCAGCAGGCCCTCGCCGAGCTGGGAGTAGTACGCGTTGATCTGCCGCGCGCGCTTGGCCGAGTAGATGACGAGCGCGTACTTCGAGTCGGCGGCCTCGAGCAGCTCGTCGATCGGGGGGTTGGTGATGCCTTCAGGGGTGGCCTTGGTGCCGTACAAGCGAACTCCAGACTGTGCAAGGTACGACCTGCGTACGCAGGCGTAGAACTGCGACGGTGAAACTGCGACCGCGTATGACCACGACCGCGTATGACTGCGACCGCATATGACTACGATCCAAGGTGCGTGAGTGAGCCGGATGAGCTGGCAAACACACTCAGTGCGGACGCAGACCCATTAAGTGTATTAGATCGTCAGAGGCCTGCAGCACATCATGGTTCACGATGGTCCTGTCGAACTCGGGCTCGGCGGCCAGCTCGATCCGTGCGGTGGCCAGTCGCCGCTCCCGCTCCGCCTCGTCCTCGGTGCCGCGACCGAGCAATCGAGCCACCAGCTCGTCCCACGAGGGGGGTGCCAAGAAGACGAACAGCGCCTCCGGCATGGTGGAACGCACCAGTCGCGCACCTTGCAGGTCGATCTCCAACAACGCCGGACGGCCTGCCGCGAGCGCGTCGAGCACCGGTTGGCGCGGGGTGCCCGAGCGTTGCTGGCCATGTACGAGTGCCCATTCCAGGAGCTCTCCGTCGGCGATCATCCGGTCGAAGGTCTCATCGGAGACGAAGTAGTAATGCACTCCGTCGATCTCGCCGGGGCGTGGCCGGCGCGTGGTGGCCGACACCGACAGCCAGACCTCTGGATAGCGCGCGCGAATGTCGGCCGACACCGTTCCCTTACCCACCGCGGTGGGGCCGGCGAGCACAGTCAGCCGAGGAGCGACGCCTGGTTGCCCAGGGGCGCCGGCAGAGGGTTCAGCGGGCATCGAAGAGCTCAACGAGCCGCGCACTCTGCAGAGGCCCGAGGCCCCGAACCCGACGGGTCTCGGCGATGCCGATCTCGTCCATGATGGCCTTGGCCTTGGCCTTGCCCACGCCGGGCAGCGACTCCAGCAGTGCGGAGACCTTCATCTTGCCCACCGCATCTACCCGTTGGCCTTCTTCGAGCACCTCCGCCAGAGAGCCGCCGCCGTACTTCAGCCGATTCTTCACCTGAGCCCGCACCCGACGAGCCTCTGCCGCCTTCTCCAGCGCAGCAGCGCGCTGGTCGGGGGTCAAGAGCGGCAATGCCACAACATCATCCCTTCGCCGTCGGTGACACCCTCCACCGGCTTGGACGCCCGTAAAAGGCCAGGAGCGAAAACCTAGCGAGTCGGTGTCGGCCGGGGCAATTCGTGCTGCCCCGCCTGGCTCCGACACGCCGCGTGTGATCCATCATGAAAGCTTGAGGACGTTGACGCCAGGCCCACGTACGGACCTGTCTCGCCGGTGACCCGGAGCGATGTCGGCGCTGCCGACAGCCAGACCGGGTCTGATCGCTCAGCTCAGCCAGTGAGACCGGTCAATCAACGCAAAGGGCGCGCCGAGAAATACGTGCAGTGGGTATTTCTCGGCGAGCCCTATCGGTCGGCTCACGTCAGTCAGCGAGTGCTGCACGCACCGAAGCGGCGCTTGCCCGGGCTGCGGCACGTAGCGCCGACACGTCGGGGCCGGCGCCGAGCACCTCACGGCTGGAGGCAGCCAGCACCTGCGCGCGGGCAGCGCCGAACACTTCACGCAGGTCGGCGGCGGTGGCACCCTGGGCGCCCACTCCGGGAGCCAGCAACGGTGCCCGGCTCGCGGCGAGGTCGATTCCCAGCTCTGCGACGGCCGAGCCGACCGTCGCCCCGATCACCAGGCCGACGCTGCCCAACTCAGCCTCGCCCTCGCCACCGTCGCCGGCCGCGGCGTTCTCCGCCGCCACGGCGGCCACGATGCCGGCCGCCACAGCGGTGCCGTCGGCACCTCGAGCATGCTGGACGGATGGCCCTTCGGGGTTCGACGTGAGACCCAGGACGAACACCCCGCGGCCGGTGGCCGCCAGGTCGAGCACCGGGCGCAACGAGCCGAACCCGAGGTAGGCGCTGACGGTCACCGCATCGCCCGCCAAGGGACTGTCATCGCCCACGAACGCGTCGGCGTAGGCGGCCATGGTGCTGCCGATGTCTCCGCGCTTGGCATCGACGATGGTGAGCGTGCCTGCTGCGCGCAGGCCGGCGATCGTGTCTTCCAGCACCGCGACGCCTGCCGACCCGTGCCGCTCGAAGAACGCCGATTGCGGTTTGACCGCGGCCACGTGGCCGCCGAAGGCTACCACGCAGGCGCCGGCGAAGGCCCGCAGGCCCGCGACGTCGTCGGTCAGTCCCCACGCGCGCAGCAGTGCCGTGTGCGGGTCGATGCCCACGCAGAGCGGACCGTGCTCGCGCATGGCCTGGGCCAGTCGCGTTCCGAAGGGCGTCATGAACTCTCCTCTGGTGGGTGGGTGGTCGGCCTGGCGCCTGCGCCGGCCGACGCTGCTGCTTGCGTTGCCCGCGCTGGTGAAGCCAGGTTCGGTAGGCCTCATCGGCGCGTGGTCAGCGGGCCTCGTGGGCGAGGCCGACGACCTCCGCCGGGCTGGTGAAGCCACGTTCGGTCAGGGCGACGGCCAGTTCGTCCCCGATCCGCTGCACGCTGGACGGGTCGTGGAAGATCGCAGTGCCCACCTGGACGGCGGTGGCGCCGGCGGCGAGGAACTGCAGGGCGTCCAAGCCCGTCCGGATGCCGCCAAGGCCGATGATGGGCGCGCTTGGCAGTGCGCCCGCCCGCATGGCCGCGGCCAGTTGCCACACCACCCGAACCGCCACGGGACGGATGGCAGGCCCGGAGAGTCCACCGGTGTTCACCGCCAGCCGGGGCCGCAAGGTGTCGGTGTCTACCACGAGCCCGAGCAGGGTGTTGATGGCCGAGAGTCCGGTGACTCCCGCGGCCAGGCACGATCCCGCGATGGCCACGATGTCCGTCACGTCGGGCGACAGCTTCGCGAAGGTCGGCAGGTCAGGCGGCAACTGCTGCACGCAGGCCGTCACCACGTCGGCCGAAGCGCCGGGGTCACACGCGAACACGAGCCCGCGATTGGCCACGTTGGGGCACGAGATGTTGATCTCCACGGCCGCAATGCCGGGTTGGCCCACGAGCTGGCCCGCCACGTCAGCGAACTCGGCCACGCTGCCGCCGGCGATGGACACGATCGTCGTGATGCCGCGCTCCCGCAGCCATGGCAGGTCGTTGGCCAGGAACGATTCGATGCCCGGGCCTTGGAGTCCGATGGAATTGAGCATCCCCGAAGGGGTTTCGGCCATCCGTGGGGTGGGACGCCCCGAGCGGGCGCGCAGCATCACCGATTTGGTGACCACACCGCCCACCTGGGTCAGATCGACGAAGGGCTCCAGTTCGCGGCCGGCCGCCGCACACCCCGAGGCGGCGAACACCGGTGTGGCCAGCTCGATACCGGCCAGATCGGTGCGCAGGTCGGCGCTCATGCTCTGGCCGCCGAACCGACCACTGAGCCGCTCGCCGGGCTGGGCGCCGCCACGCTCTGGTCGGGCAGCGGGGCGCCGAGGCAGTCGGCAGGCACGTGACTGCTCGTGCGGCCGGGGCGGATGTCGAGGGCGTCCCAGCGCAGCCGACGGCCGTCGAACACCGGCCCGTCGACGCACGAGCGGGTCATCCGGGTGAGGCCGTCGGAGCCCACCACCGGCAAGACACAGGTCATACAGACTCCGACGCCGCAGGCCATCGACTCCTCGACGGCCAGTTGGGTGAGTGCCCCGTGCGCGCTGGCGAGCTCGTGCACCGCACGCAGCATCCCCATCGGCCCGCAGGCGTAGACGGTGACCTGGCCTGACCTCGTCGGCTCAGGGGTGCCCTCGCCTAAACTCGTCAGCTCAGGGGTTACCTCGCCCACCGAGTGCGTGGGCTCGGCGGTAACCAGGCTTGCGCCCGTCAACTCGGGCAGCAGCCGGGTCAGAACATCGGTGACCCGGCCCCGCTCCCCCGCCGAGCCGTCCTCGGTCACCACGTGGGTGGCCGCCTCATGTCCGAACAGCCGCGCCCGGTCGCCGGCGCCCACGACGAGGTCGACGCCCAGGCCTGCGGCCTTCAACTGCTCAGCCCACCACTGCAGCGGAGCGGCTCCGTAGCCGCCCCCGATGAGAACACACGGGCCGTCCGACGGTGCCTCGAAAGGCTGTCCAGCGGGGCCGACCACGTCGATCACGTCGCCGGCAGCCCGCTCGCAGATCCAGCGGGTCCCGGGCGCGTGCGGCGCCACGACGAGCTGGATCGTCCCGTCGAGCGGGTTCGCCCTGTGCAGCGAGAACGCCCGGCGCAGCAAGAGCGCGCTGGCCCCGTCGCCCGTGCCGATGGCACAGGCCACGAAGTGGCCCGGCGTCGCTCGCTCGGCGATCGCGGGGGCGCGCAACACGAGCCGCCGGTAGGCGCCGGCCGGCTCATTGGCCACAACCTCGGCGAGCACCTGGGTGGGCGTGGCGATCGTCGTCAGGCTCACGAGCTCACCCAGGTCTCGGCGAGCCGGCGCGCGTGCTCCTGCAGCGAGAGCACGGTGGGCAGCTGATCGGGCCTGCGTTCATGCGCTGCCTCGATGGCCTGTGCCGCCGCCGCCAGCTCTTGCACGGTGGTGATGATGGGCCGGTCCATAGCCGTTGTGGCAGCCCGGATCTCGTAGCCGTCGGCGCGGGCCGAGCGGCCCGACGGGGTGTTGACCACGAGGTCTACCTCGCCGGCATAAATCCTGCTGACGATGGTGGGTTCGCCGTCCGGGCCTGGCCCTGACGAGTGCTTGCGCACGATGGTGCTGGCAATCCCGTTGCGCCGCAAGGTGGTTGCCGTGCCAGCCGTGGCCAGCACCTCGAAGCCGAGATCCGAGAGCCGCTTGATAGGGAACACGATCGCGCGCTTGTCGCGGTCTGAGACGGAGACGAAGATCCGGCCACTCCGGGGCAGCCCGCCGTATGCCGCGAGCTGCGCCTTCTCGAACGCGCGTGGGAAGTCGGCATCGATGCCCATGACCTCACCGGTGGAACGCATCTCGGGTCCGAGCACGGAGTCGACGACCGTGCCGTCGGCGGTGAGGAAGCGCTTGAAGGGCAGCACGGCCTCCTTGACGGAGACGGCCGTGTCGTCGGGCAGATGCCCGCCGTCGCCGCTGGCGGGCAGCAGCCCCTCGGCCCGCAGGTCGGCGATGCTCGTACCGAGCATCACCCGCGCGCACGCCTTGGCCAGAGCCACGCCGGTGGCCTTCGACACGAACGGCACGGTGCGCGAAGCGCGCGGATTCGCCTCCAGCACATAGAGAACGCCCGCCGCGAGCGCGAACTGGATGTTGAGCAGGCCGCGCACCCCCACCCCGGCGGCGATGGCCTCGGTCTGGGTGCGGATCTGATCGAGCTGACCTCGGCCCAGGGTCACCGGCGGCAGGCTGCACGCCGAGTCGCCGGAGTGGATGCCGGCCTCCTCGATGTGCTCCATGACGCCGCCCAGGTAGAGCTCGTGGCCGTCGTAGAGGGCGTCGACGTCGATCTCGATGGCGTCGTCGAGAAAGCGGTCTACCAGCACGGGGTTCTCCGGGGTGATCTTGACCCCGGAACCCGTTGCGCGCGTGAGGTAGTCGGCCAACGACTCGGTGTCGTAGACGATCTCCATACCGCGCCCGCCCAGCACGTACGAGGGCCGCACCAGCACCGGATACCCGATGGATTCGGCGATATCGCGGGCCTCGGCGAACGACGATGCGGTGCCGTGGGTAGGTGCCACGAGACCTGCCTCGGCAAGCACCCGTCCGAACGCTCCGCGCTCTTCGGCCAGGTGGATCGCGGCCGGTGAGGTGCCCACGATGGGCACCCCGGCCGCCTGCAACCGGGCAGCCAGCCCCAGCGGGGTCTGTCCCCCGAGCTGGACGATGACCCCGGCCACCGTGCCCGAGCGCTGCTCGGCGTGCACCACCTCGAGCACGTCTTCGATGGTGAGCGGCTCGAAGTAGAGCCGGTCGGAGGTGTCGTAGTCGGTGGAGACGGTCTCGGGGTTGCAGTTGACCATGACCGTCTCATAGCCGGCATCGCGCAGGGCGAAGGCTGCGTGCACGCAGGAGTAGTCGAACTCCACACCCTGCCCGATGCGGTTGGGACCCGAGCCGAGAATGATCACCTTCTCCCGGTCGGAGGGGGCCACCTCGTCCTCGTCGTCGTAACTGGAGTAGTGGTACGGCGTGTGCGCCGCGAACTCGGCCGCGCAGGTGTCCACCGTCTTGAACACCGGCCGCACCCCCAGCGCATGCCGCACGCCGCGCACGACGTCCTCGTCCATCCGGCGCAGGGAGGCGATCTGGGCGTCGGAGAAGCCGTGCCGCTTGGCCAGCCGCAGCGTGGCGGCATCGAGCTCCGTTGCGGTGCGCACGCTTTCGGCCACTTCTTCGATGAGCACGAGCTGGTCGACGAACCACGGGTCGATGCCGGTGGCCTGATAGACCTCCTCGACGGTGGCGCCTGCCCGCAGGGCCTGCTGCACGGTGACCAGCCGGCCGTCGGTGGGGGTGGCGGCCTTGGCGAGCAGCGCTGTCTTGTCGAACCGGCTCGGGTCGCCGTTCCAATGCAGTTGCGCCCCAGTTGATTCCAGCGAGCGCAAAGCCTTCTGCAGGGCTTCGGTGAAGCACCGACCGATGGCCATGGCCTCGCCCACCGACTTCATGGTGGTGGTGAGCGTGGTGTCGGCGAAGGGGAACTTCTCGAACGCGAACCGGGGCACCTTGACCACGATGTAGTCGAGAGTGGGCTCGAAGCTCGCCGGCGTCTTCTGCGTGATGTCGTTGGGGATCTCGTCGAGGGTGTAGCCCACGGCCAGCCGGGCAGCGATCTTTGCGATCGGGAAACCCGTTGCCTTGGAGGCCAATGCCGACGAGCGCGAGACCCGCGGGTTCATCTCGATGACGATGACCCGGCCGTTGTCGGGGTTGACCGCGAACTGGATGTTGCAGCCGCCGGTGTCGACGCCCACCTCGCGGATGACGGCGATGCCGATGTCGCGCAGCCGCTGGTACTCCCGGTCGGTGAGCGTCAAAGCCGGTGCCACGGTGATGGAGTCACCGGTGTGCACGCCCATCGGGTCGAGGTTCTCGATGGAGCAGACCACCACGACGTTGTCGTTGCGGTCGCGCATGAGCTCGAGCTCGTACTCCTTCCAGCCCAGAATCGACTCCTCGAGCAGCACCTCGGTGGTGGGGCTGGCATGCAGGCCGGCGCCGGCAATCCGGCGCAGATCGGTCTCGTCGTAGGCGAAGCCTGACCCGAGCCCACCCATCGTGAACGACGGGCGCACCACGAGCGGGTAGCCGAGATCGTTTGCGGCGGAGAGGACTTCGTCCATCGTGTGGGCGATGAACGAACGCGCCGACTCGGCCCCGCCGTGCGAGCCGGCGGCCAGCAGCTTGTCGTTGCAGCGCTGCACCACACCCTTGAAGGCCTCGCGGTCTTCGCCGAGCTGGATGGCCTCGACGTTGGCGCCGATGAGCTCCACGTCGTACTTGGTCAGCACGCCCGACTCATGCAGGGCGATGGCGGTGTTGAGGGCCGTCTGCCCGCCGAGGGTGGCCAACAGTGCGTCGGGACGCTCCTTGGCGATGATCGCCTCCACCACCTGCGGGGTGATGGGCTCCACGTAGGTGGCGTCGGCGAACTCGGGGTCGGTCATGATCGTGGCCGGGTTGGAGTTGACCAGGATCACCCGCAACCCCTCCTCGCGCAGCACCCGGCAGGCCTGCGTTCCGGAGTAGTCGAACTCGCAGGCCTGGCCGATGACGATCGGCCCGGAGCCGATCACCATGACCGACGTGATGTCAGTTCTGCGTGGCATCTTGTGCCTTTCCTGCAAGCAGCTCGGCGAAACGATCGAACAGGTAACCGGCATCGTGCGGGCCGGCGGCGGCCTCGGGGTGGTACTGCACCGAGAACGCGGGCACGTCAAGGCATCTCAGGCCTTCGACGACACCGTCGTTGAGACATACATGCGACACCACCGCCTGGCCGTAGGGGGTGTCGAAGGGCTCGCCGGTCTGGGCCGTCTCTCCGGGCGCCGCCACTGCGAAGCCGTGGTTGTGAGCCGTCACCTCCACCGTGCCGGTGAGTCGGTCCATCACCGGCTGGTTGATGCCGCGGTGGCCGTAGGTGAGCTTGTACGTGTCGAGGCCGAGTGCCCGGCCTAACAGCTGGTTGCCGAAACAGATTCCGAAGAAAGGGATTCGGCGTTTGAGCACCGCACCCAGCACGTCTACCACGTGGGTGGCCGCGCCCGGGTCGCCGGGGCCGTTGGAGAAGAACACGCCGTCGGGGTTCACCGCCAACACGTCGTCGACGGTAGACGTGGCGGGCAGCACGTGCACCTCGATGCCCCGCTTGGCCATCAAGGCCGGGGTCATGGACTTGATGCCTAGGTCGAGGGCGGCCACCGTGAACCGCTTGGGACCTTCGGCCGGCACCACATAGGCCTGCTTGGTGCTCACCTCGCCCGCCAGATCGGCACCGTTCATGGCCGGGGCCTGGCGCACCCGCTCGACGAGCGTGTCGACGTCGGCGAGCGCGTCACCTGAGAACACGCCCACCCGCATCGCGCCCCGCTCCCGCAGGTGCCGGGTGAGCGCGCGGGTGTCGATGCCGGAGATGCCCACGATGCCCTGCTCGGCGAGCGTGTCGGCCAGGTCGGCCGTGGCGCGCCAGCTCGACGTGCGCCGCGCCGGATCGCGCACGACATATCCGGCCACCCAGATCTGCGACGACTCGTCGTCCTCGTCGTTCCAGCCCGTGTTGCCGACGTGCGGGGCCGTCATGACCACCACCTGGCGATGGTAGGAGGGGTCGGTGAGCGTCTCCTGGTATCCGGTCATCGCGGTGCAGAAGACCGCCTCACCGAGCGTGGAACCTGTTGCACCGTAAGCGGTTCCGGTGAAGGTGCGGCCGTCTTCCAGCACCAGCACTGCTTCGTTCATACCCGTCCTCCTGTTGTGGCGCGGGCGATCCGCCGACCCAGCTCCGCCTCGTCGAGCCGCTCGGCCAGGGCCGAGTCGAGCACCGTCGGGTGCCCGTAGAGGAAGGTGGCGACCACCCTGCCGGGCAGTTCCTGCCCGCGGTAGGGGCTGTTTCGCCCCATCGTTGCGTGCGCGTCGGGATTGACCACTCGGCTCGCGGACGGATCCACGAGCACCACGTGAGCCGGAGCGCCCACCGCCAGCGGCTGCTCGTAGCCGCGCATCCGGCCGATGGCCGCCGGGGTGGTGGAGAGCACGCGAGCCACATCGGCCCAGGTCAGCAGGCCGGTGTCGACCATGGCGTGCTGCACCACCGACAGGGCCGTCTCCAGACCCGTCATGCCCATGGCCGCATTGGCCCACTCGCAGTCCTTCGACTCCCGTGGGTGCGGAGCGTGATCGGTGGCGACGATGTCGATCGTGCCGTCGGCCAGGCCTTCGCGTACCGCCTCGACGTCGCGCCGGGTGCGCAACGGCGGATTGACCTTGAACACCGGGTCGTACTCGCGCACGCTCTCGTCGGTGAGCAGCAGGTGATGCGGGGTGACCTCGGCGGTGACGTCGACCCCGCGCGACTTGGCCCAGCGCAGGATGTCGACCGAGCCGGCCGTGGACACATGGCACACGTGCAGCCGGGAGCCGACATGCCCGGCCAACAGCACGTCGCGCGCGATGATCGCCTCTTCCGCCACCGCTGGCCAGCCCGCCAGGCCGAGAACTCCCGACAGCTCGCCCTCGTGCATCTGGGCGCCCTCGGTGAGCCGTGGCTCCTGGGCGTGTTGGGCCACCACGCCGTCCACCGACTTGACGTATTCGAGGGCGCGGCGCATGAGCAGCGGATCGGAGACGCAGTGCCCGTCGTCGCTGAACACCCGCACCTCGGCGATGGAGTCGGCCATCGCGGCAAGCTCGGCGAGTCGCTGGCCCGCCAGGCCCACACTGACGGCCCCCACCGGACGAACCTCGCACCGTCCGGCCCGCCGGCCCAGCCGCCACACCTGCTCGACCACTCCGGCCGTGTCGGCCACGGGGTCGGTGTTGGCCATCGCATGCACCGCGGTGAAGCCGCCCAGCGCGGCGGCGGCCGATCCCGTCTCGACCGTCTCGGCGTCCTCGCGTCCGGGCTCGCGCAGGTGGGTGTGCAGATCGACCAGGCCGGGCAGCGCAATGAGCCCGGCCGCCTCCACCACCTGCTCGTCGGGCTGCTCGGCCAGGCTCGGGCCGATCTCGGCGATGACGCCGTCGGCGTCGATCCGCAGATCGCTCGGCTCACCGCCTAGCAGCCGAGCGCCACGCAACAGGTATCCGGTCATCGCGAGCCTCCCAAGGGGTGGGTTTCATCCGGGTGACTGGCCAGCAGCTCGAACAGGGCCGCCATCCGCACGGCCACCCCGTTGGAGACCTGCTCGACGATGGTCGAGCGGGCGCTGTCGGCTGCCTCGGCGCTGATCTCGAGGCCACGGTTCATCGGGCCGGGGTGCATGACAATGGCGTGCTCGGGCAGCATCGCCAGCCGTCGGCCGTCGAGACCGTACCGGCGGGTGTATTCGTTGGCCGAGGGAAAGAAGCCGCCGCCGGCGCTGCTCATCCGTTCGAGCTGGATGCGCAGCATCATCACCACGTCCACCCCGGCGCGCAGGGTGGCGTCGAGGTCGTAGGAGACCTTGGCCGGCCACACACCCACCCCCACCGGCAGCAGCGTGGGCGGCGAGACCAGGGTGACGTCGGCGCCAAGGGTCTTGAGCAGCAATACATTCGAGCGGGCGACCCGGGAGTGCAGCACGTCGCCCACGATGGCCACCCGCAGCCCGGCGAGGTCGTTGCCCGTGGGCTCGGCCACGAGCCGGCGACGCATGGTGAACGCGTCGAGCAGGGCCTGGGTGGGGTGCTCGTGGGTGCCGTCGCCGGCGTTGAGCACGCTGCCGCGCAGCCAGCCCGAGTGCGCCAGCCGGTAGGGCGCGCCCGAGGCACCATGCCGGACGACGACCGCGTCGGCGCCCATCGCCTGGAGCGTGAGGGCAGTGTCTTTGAGCGATTCGCCCTTGCTCACCGACGAGCCCTTGGCGGAGAAGTTGATGACGTCTGCCGAGAGCCGCTTGGCGGCCACCTCGAAGCTGGTGCGGGTGCGGGTGGAGTCTTCGAAGAACAGGTTCACCACGGTGAGGCCGCGCAGGGTGGGCAGCTTCTTCATCTCACGCTGCTGGGTGGCGGCCATCTGTTCGGCCGTGTCGAGCAGGTGCACTGCTTGGGCGTGGGAGAGATCGGCGGCCGAGAGAAGGTGCTGCATCAGTTCTGTCCTTCCTGCCCGGGGTGAGCGTTCGGCCGGGGGTGCTCGTTCTGCTCGGCGCGTTCGTTGTCGTGGGAGATGACCACGCGGTCTTCGCCGTCGGTTTCAGCAAGCAGCACGCGCACTCGCTCGTGTGAGGCAGTGGGCAGGTTCTTGCCCACGAAGTCGGCCCGGATCGGCACTTCGCGATGCCCTCTGTCTACCAGCACCGCCAGCCGGACGGCTCGCGGGCGTCCCAGGTCAGACAAGGCGTCGAGCGCGGCCCTGATCGTGCGGCCCGAGTAGAGCACGTCGTCCACCAGCACCACGACCTTGTCGTCGATGCCGCCGTCGGGCAGGTCGGTGGGTTCGATGCTGCGGGTGGGGTGGCGGCGCAGGTCGTCGCGATACATCGTGACGTCGAGCGCTCCGGCCACCAGATCCGTGCCCGGCTCGACGTCGGCCAGCTTGGCCGCGAGTCTTCGGGCCAGGGGAACCCCACGGGTGCGGATGCCGAGGACGACGAGATCGTCAGCACCCTTGTTGCGCTCAAGGATCTCGTGAGCGATGCGGGTCAGAGCCCGGGACATCTCGGTGTCGGACAGAACTGTGCGCGTGACCACTAGGTCAACCCCTTCCCCGCCTCACTGGACGGTGGTTAAAGGAGGTCGTTATCGGTGCCCAATGAACCTACCTCACGCTCGGCCCCGGGCCGAACCGGCCACGGCGTGCCCTGTGCTTTGGCCGACCCGGCTTGGCCGACCGCTGCTTGGCCGGCTCCTTGGGTGCCTGGCCCGGCCTGCTGGGTGCCCGGCTGGCCTGCTGCCTGGGCCGACCGGTGCTTGCTCGCCCAGTGCCTGGCCGGCCTGCTGAGTGCCCAGCCGGCCCGTTGCGGCCGCGCCCGCACGTCCAAACGTCACGTTCTTCGCCAACTTGTAGCCAATGTGGTGACAGATAGGCGAGAAACGTCACCATTCGAGGCTGCGGGCGGCCCCGGGCGGCTCATGACCACCCGGACCGCACGACCGGCCGGGAAGACTGACCCAACCTGCCGGGCATCGGTCGCCCACGCCCCTCACGGAAGCACTCGATATGCGGCTTGAGGCACTAATCTCGCCTGAGGCGGTAGTATCGGTGTGTCGTCGGGGCATTACGGAGCGTGTACTGCGCCGTCGGCGAGACTGGGGCGAATACGCATCGTTCGGGGTGGCAGTGTCCAGAACCGCTTGACGCGACATTCACGCTCGGTAACTATCGTGACGGATGGTCGGGACACTCTCGGCTGGTCCGGGCGGACGGGATTGGCCGGAGGATGGATGTCTGACTACGCGAAGGCCCTCGGGGCCAGGCTTCGGTCCGTGCGCTCTCAGCAGAACCTGTCGCTGCAGGGCGTGGAGCAGAAGTCCCAGGGGCAGTGGAAGGCCGTCGTCGTCGGCTCGTACGAGCGAGGCGACCGTGCGATCAGCGTGCAGCGGCTGGCCGAACTGGCCGAGTTCTACGGTGTCCCGGTCACAGCATTGCTGCCCGACACCTCACCGAGCGCCGCTTCGGCTCCGCCGCCCAAGCTCATCCTCGATCTCGAGGCCCTCTCCAAGGTGCCCGACGACCGCTCCGGTCCGCTCGTGCGCTACTGCCAGACCATTCAGGAGCAGCGCGGTGAGTTCAACGCCAGCAGCCTGAGCATCCGCGCCGAAGACCTGCGCACCCTGGCTGTGATCTACGACCTGCCCGCCCTGGCCCTGGCCGACGAGCTGATCCGCTGGGGCGTTCTCGACCCCGACGCCCGCCGGGCGATGTTGAACAGCCCAGCCTGACCTCACCACCGGCACCCTGAGCGCGACCGCACGTCCATCTGTCACGTTCTTCGTCCTTCCGTAGCCACCTTGGCGACAGCTCAGCGAACAACGCCATAATCTGACGACCCCAGTGCGGTCCAGCAGCCGGCGGCCGAGCCGAAATGGGTACGGCTCACCAGGTGTGGGCGATGTCGATGACCAGCCGCGACCCAGTGCCCGGGCCCGACAGAGTCGTCACCTTGAAGGGCAGCCGTGCCCTCACGCCGATGCCGATGGTCGACTGACCCTCGAACGACCCGAGCCAGACGCCTTGGCGCAGTGTGGCTTTGCCGGCAGTGGGAAAGAGCTCTTTCGGATTGGCGGGCCGGTACGTCGAGTGGCCGGCGTTGTCGTACGCAGGCGCCCGCACCACTACTTGGAGCTTTGCACCCCCACGCGCCGGCACCAGCCGTCCCTCGCCGTCGGTGTAGAACGCGGAGACGTAGTGAGCGTCATAGCCGGTGGCGCGGCCGGCGAGGTCGATCACCACCCGGTCGTAACAGGGGTGCGAGCCAGCCCGCACGCCCGTGAGGTGAGCCTGGCTATGCACGGACGACGACTCCGGCAGCGAACCCCACCCGGTCGCACACGTCGCGGCGGACGCCGCGGAGGGGGCGGCGATCAGCCCGCTCAGGGCAATTAGTCCCGAGACGGTCAGCGCGGCGAACTTACGGTTTGTACGCATGATGCCTCTCTGTCTTTTCAAAGATAATGAGCAAGAGACAGGCAGCGAGCCAGAAATACCTCCGTCGGCGAAATGCCACGAAACCGTTAGCGAAATGCGGTTTTTGTATCGATCGTCAGTGTGGATCACTGGGCGCGGCCACTCATAGGCCTTGCCCGCGTGGGCATATCCAGACTGTCAGTAGGCGGTGGGAGAGTGTCGACACGAAGAGACCTGGGAGGCGACTAGATGCAGACCCACTCGCCCGCGCTGACCTACGCTGACAGCATGACCACGGAAGCGGACGAACACGTCGCCCTGGTCGCGCTGCTCCGTTCCTTGAAGAAGGGCGAACGTTGGGCCTCCGTAACCGAGCGTGTGCTTGACCGCGGGAGTGCTGTCGCCGTCTGGGAGGATCTGACTGGCAGTTCGCTTCTGCCAGATCCCAACCTCGCGGCAGCACACACTCAGGCATCCGTCGATGTCCAAGAGTGGTCGAGCGTGGGGTACCGCCTGGTTGGCATCCTTGACCCGGCGTATCCGGCGCGCTTGCGAGAAATCCACCAGGCACCACCGTTCCTGTTCGCAGCTGGCGACCTCCGAGCCGACGATCCGTCGATCGCTGTTGTTGGCTCGCGCAAAGCGTCCGAGCAGGGTCTTCGTATCGCCACGGCAATCGCGACCAAACTCGCGCATGAGGGCGTCACTGTGCTGTCCGGTCTGGCCGCTGGCATCGATGCTGCTGCGCACACGGCTGCGCTGGCGGTGGGCGGCAGGACTGTCGCGATCATCGGAACAGGTATCGCCCAGCAGTACCCAGCAGGAAATCGGGCCTTGCAGCAGCGAATCATGCAGGAAGGCTTGCTCTTATCGCAGTTCTGGCCGGATACGCCCCCACAGAGGCACAACTTCCTCATTCGGAACGCTGTCATGTCCGGTTATGGCCGAGCGACGGTGGTCGTCGAAGCCGGTGAGCAGAGCGGAGCACGTGCTCAAGCCAGGATGGCAGTTGAGCACGGCCGCCCAGTCATCCTCACCGGTCAAGTCGTCGCAGCCAACGAATGGGCTAAGGCTCTCGTGAACCGTCCCGGCGTGTCCGTCGCCGGTGGCATTGATGAGGCCATGGCACACATCGGTCGCGCGCTCTGCCAGGATGACAAGGTCAACCGCCTTCTCGACGACCTCATGGGGGCTGGTCTGTGACAGACCCGCGGGTGACGGGGATCAAACATGCCCTTGTCACAACAGCGGGCGGCTTCCTCAGGAACCCCGGTGGTCCCGGCACCTGCACCCGCTGCTTCACCCCGACGACATCGTTGCCCCTCTGTCCCGACTGTCGGTATGCCATCACAATCGACGGCATGCCGGATCTCATCGGGATGATGACCTACGCCGGATACCTGGAGCCGATTACCCAGTCGGGTCGCGTCATGCGCGGCTACAAGAACCCCACTTTTCCAGGCGGCGACACCTATCGACAGACCGTGGCACTGCTAGCAGCCCTCGGCCTCGTCGGACACATCGAGTGCGCAGGGCGCCTCTCTGACAAACGCGTCTCCGCATGGGCGACGGTGCCATCGCTCCCACGCAAGAGCAATCCAGTCAGGCATCCGCTCAACGAGATCGTCCGAAGACTGGCAAGGCCAGGCGCGCTGGAGATCACGCTTATCGCGGCTGAGAGCACCTCGAACCCGAGGGCCATTGACGCCAGTCACTACACCGCGAGCAAGGATGCGGCAGGTCGGCATGTGCTTGTCGTAGATGACACCTGGACGAGCGGTGGTCACACGACGTCCGCCGCTCTGGCCGTGCGCGAGGCGGGAGCCACACACGTGTCTGTCTTGGCCCTCGCCCGCTGGCTGACTGTGGGCTGGCAGGCCACGACGCGTCAATGGGCGAAGCAGCGGCTTACCTCGCCGGACTTCGGGCCGGACATCTGCCCGTGGACGCAAAGGCCTTGCCACTAGGGCGCCTGTCCCAGATCTCGGCCTGACTTTTCAGACCTCGTAAACGTCCCCGAAGTGCACGGGCTGCAGCTTGCGCTCGTGGATGATGCTCATCAGTTGGTCCATCACGCCGATGACCGGCGGGTGATTGGCATGACCGATCACGATGTGCTCCGGCAGGAACCACTGCTCGGCTTGCTGCACAATCACCTCCGGTGGCTGCACCTTGGCGTCCCCGAGCGTGCCCAGCCACATTGTCACGGCCGGATAGCCGAGCGAGTCCAACTGCGCGTCGATGCGCTTGTTGTGGAAGCCGAATGGTGGGCGCAAGAACGGGCGACCGGTCACCCCGAACGTGTTCTTGAGAAACGCCTCGTTGTGTTGCACCTCGGTGGCCAGGGCGGTGCTGCTGAGCTTGCGCAGGTCGGGGTGCGACCAGGTGTGGTTGGCGATGAAGATCTGGTTCTCTTCCAGCAGTTTGCGCAGCGCCGGTGCCTGCTCCGTCCAACTCCGGTTGATGCCATTGCAGAAGAACGTCGCCCGCAGGCCCGTCTCCTTGCACAGCTGGGCGTAGGCGGCCAGCACTTCCGGGTTGGTGCCATCGTCGATCGTCAGCGCCAGGTTGTTGCCCTTGCCTGGCAGCTTGCCGATGGTGCCGTGGGGCACGGGGCTGCGCACGATGCCCTGGGGTGCGGTGAAGCGCGTGGTCCGCGCGAACGTCGCGCTGCCGGTTCCAGAGCTCCCGGTCTCGGCACTCCCGGTTCCAGTGCTTCCGGAGCCGGTGGCTGCTGGCTGGGGCGCGCTGCTGCAGGCAGCCACCGCCGAGGCGACCGCTCCCCCCAGAAACGCAAGTAGTGCGCGGCGGTTCATACCCACAACGTAAGCGGCCGCGGGGATAGCGCGCTGGCATACAGACCGGCCCTAACGGAATGAGCGCGAAACGCACACCCTCTTTACATGTGACCTTATGGTCACCTATCGTGATCCTCGTGGACGACGGCGATCCAGTCTTCAGGGCCCTGGCCGACCCGGTCAGGCGGCTCCTGCTGGACGCACTGTTCGAGCGAGACGGCCGCTCGCTCGGTGAGCTGGACGCGGTGGTCAACACCCGGGTCGAGATGACCCGCTTCGGAGTAGCCAAGCATTTGAGACTGCTCGAAGAGGCGAATCTCGTCACGTCACAGAAGAAGGGCCGGGAGAAGCTGCACTACCTCAACCCGGTTCCGATTCAACAGATCCACGAACGGTGGATCGGCAAGTACACCGAGCGCGCGGGCATCGCGTCCGTATTGCTCGGGCTGAAAGAGCACCTCGAAGCCCAGCCCAACCCATCTCCGGAGGAGAAGTCATGAGCGACAATCTCGTGCAGGTCTACACCATCTACATCAAGGCACCCGCCAGCAAGATCTGGCAGGCCATCACCACCTCGGAGTTCACCAATCTGTGGGGCTACGGCGGCGACACCGAGTACGACCTCGCACCTGGCGGCGCCTACGTCAACCGCTCTACCGGGGACATGAAGGCCATGGGCATGGGCGACGTGGCCGTGAGCGGCACTGTGCTGGCGGTGGAGGAGCCAACCCGACTTCAGCTCAGCTGGGCCCCCAGCTGGCACCCGGAACTGCAGCCCACGACGCTGACCTGGGAGCTCACCGAGTACCCCAGCGGCCTGACGAAGGTCGTGTTGACCCACGACCTGTCGGCTGCACCCGCCTTGGCGAATGAGGTCTCCGGCGGCAACGACCCCAGTCAGGGCGGCGGCGGCTGGCCCTGGTGCCTCTCAGGCCTCAAGACCGTGGTGGAGACCGGCGCGTCCATGGACACCCCAGCGGCCTGACCATCAGCGCGTCCCCCGGGTGTGCGGGGGAAGCCTGCTGGAAATGCCGGCCCACGGTCTTGCAGAAAGGCCCGTCACCGAATGGCCAATCGGTGACGGGCCTTTCGAGCGTCAGTACTACGCCAGCAAGGACGGCTTGAGCCGCAGCACCCGGGCGAGCAGCCCGTTGACGAACGCGGGCGAGTCATCGGTGGACAGCTGCTTGGCCAGCTCCACAGCTTCGTCGATGGCCACGGGGTCGGGCACATCGTCGGCCCAGAGCAGTTCGTACACACCGAGTCTCAAGACCTGCCGGTCTACCGCCGGCATCCGCTCCACCGACCAGCCGGAGGAGTAGGTGGCGAGGATCTCGCTGATCCGTGCGCTGTGCTCATTGACCCCTTCGACGAGGGTGACGGCGTACTCCGGAATCGGCGGGTGTGCCACTGGCAGCCGTTCGCGGAGCACGGCTATGACGTCGAGGCCACGCTGATCTGCCTCGAAGAGCAGGTCGAGGGCCCGCTTACGCGCCTTGCTGCGAGCAGCCACTCAGTTGACCCGACCGAGGTAGTCACCAGAGCGGGTATCTACCTTCACCTTGGTGCCGGTCTCGAGAAACAGCGGGACGGCGATCTGCGCGCCCGTCTCAAGGGTGGCGGGCTTGGTGCCGCCGGTGGAACGGTCGCCCTGCAGGCCGGGCTCGGTGAAGGTGATCTCGAGAACGACGGAAGCGGGCAGTTCGACGTACAACGGGGAACCGTCGTGGAGGGCCACCACAGCGTCCTGGTTCTCCAGCATGTACTTGGCCGCATCGCCCACGGTGGCCGCCGGCACGTTGATCTGGTCGTACGTGGAGGTGTCCATGAACACGAAGTCGTCGCCGTCGGCGTAGAGGTACTGCATGTCGCGCTTGTCGACGTTGGCGGTCTCGACCTTGGTACCCGCGTTGAACGTGCGGTCTACCACCTTGCCCGAGAGCACGGCCTTGAGCTTGGTGCGGACGAACGCCGGACCCTTGCCGGGCTTGACGTGCTGAAACTCCACCACCGACCAGAGTTGGTTGTCGATGCTGAGCACCATGCCGTTCTTCAGGTCGTTCGTGGTTGCCATCGGGTCGCTTTCGTCAGGTGGGCACTCGCGTGCAGCCACGCAGGGTCGCCCGGTTCACAGGTCGCGCAATATCGTAATGGCCCGCCAACGCTGCACCCAATCACGTGCTCGGCGAGGTCACGGGCTGGGGGCCGCAGCGGTCCGTGTCCCTTATCCGACACGGTTGGCCGCCGGCCTGCGCGCGTGAGCACGAAGTTTGGACCGGGTCGAGTTTTCGTGTCGGATAACGGACAACGGCTCGGCCCAACCCCGGCACGGGCCGGGCGGAATCGCCGCGCTGTGCCCGGTCTGAGACTCGCGGCGTTCCCGTGGTGAGGTGGCTCGCAGAGTCTTAGGTGGCGAGGAGTGCCAACTTTGCTCCGCGTCTCAGGCCGGCAGGAAGTCTCAGCGCGCACGCCAAGCTCGACAGGGGGCACTCAGACCGTCGAACGGTGACGTTTCTCGCCGAGGCGCCACCATCTTGGTGAGGCCTCGGTGAAGAAGGTGACAGTTCGGCGTCGGGGCACCGTGCCCAGCCGACCGGCCGACCCGGCCGAGGGCGAAGCTGGCGACTCGGCAGTTGTTCAGGCAGCAGACAGTGCCAGATACGCCTGCCGCACGAGTTCCAGGTCGGGGCCCTCCAGCCGGATCGGCTGCCCCAGCCCTTGCAGCACTACGAACCGCAACTGGGCCCCCCGCGACTTCTTGTCCCGCCGCATAGCAGTGAGCAGTTCCTCGAAGCGATCGCCGCGGTAACCCGTAGGCAGCCCGAGCCCGGTGAGCACCGAACGGTGCCGGGCGACCGTCTCGTCGTCGAGAAGTCCTGCGCGAGAAGCTAACTCGGCCGCAAACACGAGCCCCACGCTCACTGCCTCACCGTGCCGCCAGGTGTAGCCCTCCACGAGCTCGATGGCGTGCGCCATCGTGTGCCCGTAGTTGAGGATCTCGCGCAGCCATGACTCGGTGAGGTCTTGGGCCACCACGTCAGCCTTCACCCGGACCGCCCGCTCGATCACCTCGCGCTGCTGCGGGCTGCCGGGGGTCAGGGCCTGCTCGGCCTCGGTCTCGAGGATCTCCAGAATTCTTGGGTCGGCGATGAAGCCACACTTGACCACCTCTCCCAGGCCGGCCCGCAGGTCGGCCGCGGGCAGGGTGCGGAGGGCGTCCAGATCGGCGAGCACTGCTGCGGGCGGGTAGAAGCAGCCCACGAGGTTCTTGCCTTCGGCCGTGTTGATGCCGGTCTTGCCGCCTACGGCCGCGTCGACCATGGCCAACAGCGTCGTGGGCACCTGTACTACCGGAACGCCCCGCAGCCAGGTGGCGGCCACGAATCCGGCCAGGTCGGTGACTGCGCCACCGCCGAGCCCCACCACCACATCGGTGCGGGTGGCCTGGGCCTGCCCGAGCTGCTGCCAGAGCTCCACGGCCACAGCAGAGCTCTTGGCCCCTTCGCCGTCGGGCACCAGCAGCAGGGTGACCAACCGCCCGGCGTCCCGCAGGGCGCTCGCCGCCTGCTCGGCGAGCGGCACCAGCGCCGCCTGATGCACGATGAACACCTGCCGGGCTCGCTCCCCCACCGCGGCGGGCAGCAGGTCGAGGGCCCCGGGCCCGACGCTCACGTCGTAGGGCCGGGCCCCGCCCACTGTGATGGTCGTCAGGCCTTGGGGTGTCAGCACCCGCGCAGTTTAGGGCGCGCGGGAAAGACTCGCGGCAGGTGTCGGTTTCCGAGCGGGACTTCTGGCCAGCCGGAAGTCCGCCTTCGTGCCCGACGACGCAGTCACGGTGCCAGATCCAGGAGGCCACACCCAGGAATGTTGCCGGCAAGCCGCTATAGCCATCCGCTGCAGCGACTGCCAAAGACAGAGGCGTTGCCGTCCAGCACATCCGCGCGCTGGGCAGCCACCCGCGCGGGGGGGTGAAGGCCCTAGCCTTGGCAGGGCACCTGGACGAACAGCTGTCCACGGCACGTCGCCTAAACTAGGAGTTCTGCACTGTGATCGTGCTCATCGGGTTCATGGGGGCCGGCAAGACGACGATCGGGCACATGCTGTCCGAGCGGATGGGCCTGCCGTTCCTCGATTCCGACCTCGTGCTCGAACGCCATCAAGGCCGCACGATCAAGGAGATCTTCGCGACCGACGGTGAGCCGGTGTTCCGCGACCTCGAGCACGAGACCATCGTCGAGCTGCTCGGCGGCGACGATGCCGTGCTGGCTCTCGGCGGCGGGGCCACCCAACGCGAAGACACGCGCCGGGCCCTGCGGGGCCACGACGTGGTCTACCTCTGCGTCAGCCTGGAGGAGGCACTGCTCCGGGTGGGTCGTGACGAGTTCCGCCCCATGCTGCACGTCGCCGACGTCTCCGGGCTCTACGAACGCCGGCTGCCGCTGTTCGAGGAGTGCGCGAGCGTGACGGTGCGCACCGACGGGCGTCATGCCGAGGCCATCACCCGCGACGTGGTGGAACTGCTTTCAGCGCCCACCGAAAAGCCCGGCGTGGCAAGCGTTCTGGTGTCGGCCACGGGTGGCACGTACCGGGTCTCGATCGGGCCCGGGCTGCTCGACCGGGTGGAAGAGCTGCTGCCCGCCCTCACCGGGGCCGATCAGGCCTTTGTCGTGCACAGTGAGCTGAATGATGTTGCCGCGCAACGGGTTTCGCAGTCGCTGAGCCGGCGCAGCTGGACGGTGCACGACCTACAGGTGCCTGCGGCGAACGTCGGGACGTGGGTGCAGACGGGCGAGCTGGTGGCTGAGCTGGCCGGACGAGGCGCGCACCGGCACGACCTCGTGGTGGCAGTGGGCGGTGAGACGCTCTGCGAGTCAGTGGCTTTCGCTTCCTCGGTGTACCACCGCGGGATGCGAACGGCCTTGGTGCCTACCACGTTGACCGCGCAGGGCGACACCTGCGTGGGCGGCAAGACCGCTGTCTCCGTGAGCACGGCCGCCCGGGTGGCCGGCAGCTGGGAGCAGCCGGTGGCTGTGGTGAGTGACGTGGAGGTCTCGGCACGACCGGCGCACGCCGACTGGCCCGACGGCCTGGCCGAGCTCGCCAAGCACGCTCTCGTCAGCGATGGGCTGATGCTCATGGCCCTGGAGCAGCACCGGGAGGCGTTGCTCACCGGCGACCCTGAGGCGGTCGCCGAGCTGGTGTACGCCAGCGTCACGGTCAAGGCAGGCATCGTCGCCGCCGACGAACGCGAGCAGGGCGAGCGGCTGGTGCTCAGCTACGGTCATCCGTTCGCCGCCGCCATCGGGCATGTGAGTGGTGCCATCCCGGGCGCAGTGGGGGTGGGCATGATGGCTGCGGCCTACCTCTCCGACGAGCTCGGCCTGGCAGCACCGGGGCTGGTGGAGCGGCACCGCGCCGTGATCGGCAGTCTCGGGTTACCCACTTCCGCTGATGTGGACGAGGCAGCGGTGCTGGCGGCACTCTCGCTCGACAAGCGTTACCGCTCCGGACACAGCTTCGTGCTGCTGCGCGATGTCGGTCAGCCGGTGCGCGGTGTGAAGGCTTCGGACGAGGTGATTCTCGCGGCGCTGCGCCGGCTGGCGGGATAGTCCAGCGCTCAGCCGGTGGCGTTGAGGTGGCCGAGGAGTTGAGCGGCCAGGTCGTGCGGGTCACGGCCTGCCGTCTCGACGTGCAGGGTGGCCACGTCCTCGTAGGTTGGCCGCCGCTCCGCAAGCATCCGCAGCCACTGGGTGCGCGGATTGATCAGCGGGGTGGGCACCGACAGATTGAGGTGCAGGTTCTTGGCCGCCTCCGCCAGCGAGACGTCGAGGAACACCACAACAGGCAGGCCGCCGGCTAGAGGCTGGTGCAGCAGGTGCTGCACATGCGGGTCGAGCACTGCCCCGCCGCCCACCACCAGCACGCCGCGATGATCGCGGATGGCCTGCTCCACGGCAGCCCGCTCCAGCTCGCGATACGTGGCCTCGCCGAGGTCGATGAGCACGTCTGACAGCGGCATTCCCGCCCTGGCGGCCACGTCGTCGTCGGTGTTGCGCAGCGGGAGGCCGCCCAGCTCGGCCAAGGCCTGAGCCACCTGGTCGACAGGGGCCCCGGGAGGGCCGAAGAGCACCACGAGATCAGACGGCATGGGGATCATGGTGTCATTGCGCCGAGACAGCCTGGGCGCGCCAGGGGTTTGCCGGGCGCCGCAGCCAGACAGCTCCCGCGCAAAGGGAAGGCCCTGTGCTCGCTCAACTACCCGCGCCAGGATGCGTCCGAATCTGCGAGATGAGAACCGTCAGACCGCAGGAGCGTCTCGGCGCACCTGGGCGGGCACGTGGTCGAGACGGGTGAGGGCGACGGCGATCTGGTCTTCGTCCAGCGGGCGGGAGAAGAGAAAGCCCTGCCCCAGCGAGCAGCCGGCCTCCGAGAGCCAGTCGGCCTGCTCCTGGGTCTCGATGCCCTCGCCCACCGTGAGCAGTCCTAGATTGACGCTCATCTCCAGCATTCCCCGGATCACCGACTGGGTCTGTCCGTCCCACTCGAGGCGCTCCACGAACGACTTGTCGATCTTCAACTCGTCCAACGGCAACCGGGAGAGGTAGTTGAGCGAGGAATAGCCGGTGCCGAAGTCGTCCATCGACACGTGCACACCGATGCTGCGCAGCGCGGTGAGCCGCGGGATCACCTCGTCGAGGCCCACCACGACGGCGGTCTCGGTGATCTCGAGCAGCAGGCAGTCGGGTTCGAGCTGGAACTCGTCGAGCACGCCGAGCAGGTCGACCACGAAGTTCGGCCTGCTCAGCTGCACCGCAGACACGTTGACCGACATGATGATTCGCCGTCCGGTCTGCTGCAGGCGGCTGGCGGCGGCGCAGGCCTCGTGCAGGATCCACTCCCCCAGCTCATCCATCAGACCTGAGCGTTCGGCCAGCGGCACGAACTCGCCGGGCGAGACGAAGCCGCGATCGCGATGCTTCCAGCGGGCCAGGGCCTCGACGCCGCGGATGGACCCGCTCTGCAGGTCGACGATCGGCTGGAACACCAGCTTGAGATCGCCATCGTGAATGGCGGCTTCGAGATCCTGGCGGAGCAGCACGCGATCGATCTCGCGGTGGTGCACGTCCTCGTCGTAGCGCGCGACCGACGCGCCAGTTGCCTTGGCCGAGGCCACGGCCGCCTCGCCGTTGCGGAGCAGGTCTTCGGCGGTCTGCGCGGGGTCGAGACACATGGCGATGCCCAGGCATAGGTGGGGCCGCACCTCGCCCGTTCCGATGCGAACCGGCTGACAGACGGCGTCCATCAGCTGGGTGGTGAGCTGGGTGAGGTTACAGCTATCGCCGTCGGCCAGCAGCAGTCCGAACTCGTCGCCACCCACCCGCGCGAGCACCGCCTCGTCGCCGGCCACCCGCTGCAGCCGGCGGCCCACCTCCTTGAGCACCTCGTCGGCGGCCGCATGCCCCAGAGCGGTGTTGATGGAGGCGAAGTCGACGAGGTCGGCCATCACAACCGTCACGCGGGTCTGGCCTGCGCGCAGCTCCTCGCCGGTCATGCTCAGAAAGAGCCTGCGGTTGGGCAGGCCGGTCAATGGGTCGAGCATCGCCTGCCGCGCGAGCTGGGCGGCGAGCTGAGAGATCTCGGACGTGTCCCGGATGCTGACGACGTAGCCCGAGATCACCGCGTCGCGCAGGCGAGAGGTGGCGCTCAGCTCGATCGGGATGCGCCGTCCGTCGTGGTGGGTGGCGCGAAGCTCCATGGTGAGCTGGGCACCGTCCGACATCGCCCGCAACGCCTTGAGCAGCTGGGCAGCCCCGTCGCTGCCGACGAGCTGGCTGATCGGACGACCCCGCAGGCTCGCCGGGCTGCGGCCGAGCAGAGAGGTGCTGGCGGCAGAGCAGTAGGTGACGGTGGCATCCGGGGCCAGCACGAGCACGAGATCCGATGTGCTCGACATCAAGGCGGCCGACGCTCACCACTGTTGCGGGCGTCGTGAACGGCTTGTTCGGTGCATTGGCGGATCTGCTCGATCCGGCGTCGTTGCACTCTGTCCCAGCCCAGCTTGGAGACCACGAGCAGCAGCACCAACATGAGGGCCAGGGGCAGCAGCACGTCATCGATCGCCACGCGCGAGGCGGGTTCTTCGGTGAGCCAGGCGAGCCGGCCCAGGATGGCGAACAGCAAGGCAGCGAGGGTGAGGCTGGTGACCAGCAGTCGACGCTCGGGAGAAGGACTCGAGGCGCACTGTTCGGGCGGAGTCTGGTTGCGAGCCGCGAAGCGACGCTGGGTCAGGTACTCGACGGGGTCTTCGGCGCCGAAGAAGCCTGCCCAGGATGATGTCGGCTGCAACGACGCCGTGCGGGGTTCGCTGATTGCGATGACGCACCTCCCCGATCAGCCGCTGAACATTGCCCGGATGGCCCAATGGCCCCAATGCTTGCTGATCGTCGCGTTGGACAGCTGGATAGAGGACTTATCCCCAAGTCCGCTCCGATGGAGTACAGATTGTCCCCCGAACGGAGTACAGCAGATGGGCATCTCTCGCGGATCAGCCACCACGTGACGTCGATTGCCACGCAGCGTGACGATTAGGGCGCAGGTTGGCGACGGATGGGCCAGCTCAGCGACGCGCGGGCAGCCAGCGACACGGGCGCAGAGCCGGGCGACGCGGGCGCAGAGCCGGGCTACAGGCGAACGAGTCATGCGACATGCGGACGATGCTCGACGATGCAAAGCCACGGCCTGCCCGGGTCTTCCGCAAAGGGCGGTTTCGACAGCCGCAGGCCACGGCTTTTCCTGCGCTATGGCAATGCCCCGCCGGGCGGGGCATCGCCATAGCGTCATAAACCGGTCCCCCGTCACAGCCCGGCAGAAACCGGACTCGACCCCTTACGGACCGGAGTCGCTGGGCGGCGCCGTCCGCGGAGTATCCGCCGCGCTTAGTGGTCGCGCCCGTAAGTTCGTCGGGGGTCAGGTCCAGGGGGTGGGGTCGGTGAGGTAGAGCCCGCAGGCGGTGTCGAGGGCGTCTTCGGGTGGGCCGGCGAATGTGCCGGTGGGTAGCGCCGAGGCTTCGTAGGCGTGTTTGCTGGCCAGGTAGATCGCGAAGCCCCAGCGGGTGGCTGATCCGCCGTATCGCAGCCGCATGAGTGGTTGGGTGTCGCCGTCTTTGAGGCGGCCGGTGACGTAGGCGAACTGGCCGCGGAAGGTGACGTCGATCCCGGCCAGTTCTGGCCAGCGTTCCCGGGCGCGTGCGGATAACCGCTGTTGCAGGGATGTTTTCGTCGATGCGGGCGGGGCGGCCATAGGCGTGATGGTGCCTGATCGGTGTGTCGTTGGCCAACACCAGAGGTGTGACGAGTGAGGCTGGTGGGACTGATGGGACGCCAATGTTCGAGGATGATCGCGATGCCGACGCTATGCCCCGACCGGATCGTGTTGACCGACACCCAACGTGCGGACCTGGACCGGTTGGTCCGTGCCGGTCGCACCGAGCAGCGCCTGGCGCTGCGCGCGTTGATCGTGCTGGCCGCCGCGGACGGATACCCCAACGCCCGGATCGCGGTGTCGGTGGGTGTGTGTCAGGACACCGCCCGCAAGTGGCGGCACCGTTGGTGGGCCGCACCCGGGGTGTCCTCGCTGGGGGATGCCAAACGCTGCGGCCGCCCGGCGGTGTTCACCGCGGTGCAGGTCGCGCAGGTCAAGGCGTTGGCGTGCACCCCACCGCAGGGCAGCGGGTTGCCGCTGACGAAGTGGTCGTGCCCGGAGCTGGCCCTGCAGGCCGTCAGCGGCGGGGTCTGCGAGAACATTTCGCCCTCGACGGTGCGGAGGTGGCTGTCCGAGGATGCCCTCAAACCGTGGCAGTTCCAGTCGTGGATCTTCATCACGGATCCGAACTTCGAGCTCACAGCGCAGCGGGCGCTGGATCTGTATCAGCGGATCTGGGATGGGAAACCATTGGGCCGCAATGACTATGTGATCTCCGCCGACGAGAAGACCTCCATCCAGGCTCGTTGCCGCTGCCACCCGACCCTGCCGCCCGGCAAGTCCCGGATGGTGCGGGTCAACCACGACTACCACCGTCGCGGTGCCGTCGCCTATCTCGCCGCTTACGACGTGCACCGCGCGAAGGTCTACGGCCGCTGCGAGGACACCACCGGGATCGTGCCGTTCACCGCGTTGGTCGAGCAGGTGATGACTCAAGAGCCCTACCGATCGGCGGACCGGGTGTTCTGGATCGTGGACAACGGCTCCTCGCACCGCGGACAAGCCGCGATGGACCGGCTCACCGCGCAGTTCCCCAACGCGATCATGGTGCACACCCCGGTACACGCGTCATGGCTGAACCAGGTGGAAATCTACTTCTCCATCATTCAACGGAAAGTACTATCCCCCAACGACTTTGACGACCTCGACGTCGTCGTCGCACGACTCGCCGCCTTCGAAACCCGCTACAACCAGGCCGCGAAACCCTTCAAATGGAAATTCACCACCACCGACCTTGCCGACCTGATAGTCCAACTCGACCGCCACCGGCCAGCGACCACCGACCCAGCACAACCACGAGCCGCATGACCCCCGACGAACTTACGGGCGCGACCACTTAGCACCCGGTTGACTCCCGAAGCGGGAGTTGTGTCCTTCGGTGGTGCCGTCCGCCGTGGATCCACCGCGGCTGGCACCCGGTTGAGTCCCGGAGCGGGGGGGTCGGTCGTCCGGTGGTGCCGTCCGCGGCGAATCTGCCGCGCTTGGCATCCGTGAGGCGTCCTACGTTGACGATCGCATCAGAAGTCCTAGACGCGCATGGAGTCCGGAATCGACGCCAGGTATCCCTCGAGGTTGCGCCGGACCTCGGCCACGCTGTCACCGCCGAACTTCTCGACAGCCGCCTCAGCGAGTACCAAAGCAACCATGGCCTGTGCCACCACACCGGCGGCGGGCACAGCGCAGACGTCGGAGCGCTGGTTGATGGCGACCGCCTTGTCGCCGGTGGCGACGTCAACGGTGTCGAGGGCGCGGGGCACGGTGGCGATCGGCTTCATGGCGGCGCGCACCCGCAGCACGTCGCCGGTGGTCATGCCGCCTTCGGTGCCGCCTGCGCGGCCGGTGCGCCGGTGCAGCTTGCCGTCGTCGCGCCGGTCGATCTCGTCGTGTGCGGCCGAGCCGCGGCGGGCGGCGGTGCGGAACCCATCGCCCACCTCCACTCCCTTGATGGCCTGGATGCCCATGAGGGCGCCGGCGAGGCGGGAATCGAGCCGCCGGTCCCAGTGCACGTGCGAGCCCAGACCCGGCGGCAACCCGTAGGCGAGCACCTCGACGACTCCGCCGAGCGTGTCTCCGTCCTTTCGGGCGGACTCCACCTCCTCGATCATCGCCTCGGACGTTGCCCGGTCGAAGCAGCGCAGCTGGTCGGCGTCGAGGGCGTCGACATCGTCTGGCATGGGCAATGCGGTGTCGTCGGGCGTGAAAACCGTTCCGACAGAGACAGTATGACTCACCAGCCGGACGTCGAGAGCATCGGCCAGGAAGCGTTCGGCGACCTCCCCGAGAGCCACTCGGGCCGCGGTCTCGCGGGCGGAGGCGCGCTCGAGGATGGGACGGGCGTCGTCGAAGCCGTATTTCTGCATGCCGACCAGGTCGGCGTGCCCCGGACGGGGACGGGTGAGCGGAGCGTTGCGCGCCTGGGCGGCCAGCACGTCGGGATCGACCGGGTCGGCCGACATCACCGTCTCCCACTTGGGCCACTCGGTGTTGCCCACCTGGATGGCCACCGGCCCGCCCTGGGTGAGCCCGTGCCGCACACCGCCGAGGAAGGTCACCTGGTCTTGCTCGAACTTCATCCGGGCCCCCCGGCCATAGCCGAGACGCCTTCTGGCCAGGGCACTTTGCACGTCGGCGGTGGTCACCTCCACCCCTGCGGGCAGGCCTTCCAGGACGGCGACAAGGGCGGGGCCGTGAGACTCCCCCGCGGTAAGCCAACGAAGCATGGCTCGATCCTGCCATGTGCTCGACCCGGGCTGCTTGCGGCTTGGGCCGAGGCCGCTCGCGGCATAGGCCGAGCCTCCTGCGGCTTAGCCTCGATCCACCGATGGGCATGGTGTTGAGCGGGTGATTCCGTTTGGCTGGGCGTGAGTGGTCGAGGGCGTGCGTATTCGTCGGACCTTGCTGTCCGGGGTGTTCCACGTGGTCTTCGGGTCGCGCAGGGGGTCCCTGCTGGGTGGTCAGGCCGGGAGCATGGGAGGCGGGTCGTTGACCCGGTCGAACAGCGCGGTCCAGGGGGTCTGCCAGGGCCAGGACGTGGGTAGGTGCAGGGTGATCCGGCGGGCGGAGGACGCTATTCGTGCGGGCACGGTGATCAGTGTGCGGCGGATGGTCGCGGTGCTCGCTCGTGCCAGGTCGGGTGCGGCGAGGGTGCCTGCCGCTCGGGTGAGGTTGAACGCGATGACGGCGAGCACCAGCCAGGCGGCGTTGGCGGTGAACACCCCGGAGGGCAGGTGTGCCAGGGCGGAGTTCTTCAGGTCGGCGTGGACCTGCTCGATGACGGCGTGGTGGCGGTGGGTCTTGTCCGCTGCCACGGTGTCGAGGATCGCGGGGTCGGCGGTGGTGAAGAAGGCGTGGAACCGCCACAGGTCGAACAGGGTGTCTTGCCCGGCGGCGCGCTTGGTCTGACCCGCCCGGCGTTTTTCGGACAGTACCTCGACTATTGTTGAGGCTGAACGGAATTGGAGTTTGGGATGGCAACTCGGAAGTTCTCGGAGCAGTTTAAGGAGTCGGTGGTCCGCGAGGTCGTGGAGCATTCGCGGGCTATCGCTGATGTTGCGAAAGAGAATAATGTGTCGTCGCAGTCGGTGTCGCGGTGGGTTGCTGCGCACCGAGTGGAGAATCCTGTGGAGGAAGAGATCAGCGAGTCTGAGGCGGAAGAACTGAAGCGATTGCGTCGCCGGGTGAAGTCCCTGGAGGAGGAGGTTGATATCCTGGGAAAAGCCACCGCCTTCTTCGCGAAGAAGTCTCGTCCGTGACGGGCGTGTACGAGTTCATCGCCAGCGAAGAAGGCAATCACGCCATTTCTGTGATGTGTGTCGTGTTGGGTGTTTCCCGGTCTGGGTTCTACACCTGGAAGAATCATTCGCCATCGCCTCGTGACATCACGCGGGCTCGGTTCGAACGGTTGATCCGCGAGATCTTCCTCGACTCAGACTCCACCTACGGGTACCGACGAGTGCATGCCCAGTTGCTGCGTGACGGGGAGCAGATCGATGACGACACGGTGCGGGTCATCATGCGTGACCTGGACCTGGAACCCTGCCAGCCCAAGCCGTTCCGCACCGACCACGACGATCGCTGGCGATGCAACGGACCTGCCGGACCTGGTGCGCCGGGACTTCACCGCGACCGCCCCCGGCGCCAAACTGGTGGGCGATATTACCTACATCAGGACGTGGGAAGGCTGGTTGTATTTGGCGACGGTCCTGGATTGCTTCAGCAAGAAAGTCGTCGGGTACGCCATGGATTCGACGATGACCGCGGATCTAGTCATCGAGGCACTGGACATGGCCGCCCATCGCGTGCATATCACATCGAAAGTCAGTATATTCCACTCGGACCGGGGGACGCAATATACCTCCGCTGATTTCTCGGTGGCAGCGAAGAGACACGGGATCCGCAGGTCGGTTGGTAAGACCGGCGTGTGCTACGACAATGCCTGGGCCGAGTCCTTTAATGGGACATTGAAGAATGAACGGTGCAACCGGACCGTGTATCCGACAAGGGAGCGTGCCCGCAAAGACGTGACAGCATACATCGAATTGAGGTACAACACGAGAAGGCTTCATTCGGCAATTGACTACCGGATTCCGAATGAAGTAGAGTTAGAATGGCTCGACAACAATCGGGCAGCGTAAGGACCAATGGAAACCCACTGTCCGAAGAACGCCGGGCACCTCAGTCTTGGCGTGGACGTCGGGGATCCGGCGCACGACCAGCCGGCCGGGAACCTGCTCGGACTTCCTGGCCGAGGCGAAGGCCGTGAAGTCGATCTCGGCGACGTCGGCACGGGAGATCCACGTCTGTGTCTCCTCCTCGAAGATGGCGTCGGTGTACTCGATCGGCGTCCATGCGTCCTGGTCGATGGTGGTGATCGCCTTCTTGATCGTGGTGGTCATCCGTGCGGTGACCGAGACCGCGGCGCCACCGGCCAGGGCTGCGTGCACGGGCCCGCGGCCGTAGAACGCGGAGTCCATCCGCACCAGCACCAGTCGAGCTGTGCCGAGTAGTCGTCGGCTGGTCCTGACCGCGTCGGCGACCAGCCGCTTGGCGCCACGCGGCGACCCACACGCACCTTTGCGGAGCCGTTGAGCCACGATCACCGGTGCCGCCGTCGCGGTCGTGAGCGTGGCCAGTAGCGCGTTGAGCCCCCGCACCTTGGAGTAGCCGAACCCGGCGCCCTGCTTGGCGTGGCCGTGGACCTCGATGATCGTGTCATCGACATCCAGCAACGCGTACCCCGCCTCGTCGTCGTCCCCGACCCGGGGAGTCCCGATACCCAGCAGGCCGGTGAGCCCGGCCAACGCGATCAGGAACCGAGAGGCGATCGCATCGAGCTGACGGACATGACCGAACGTGAACGCCCGCAGGAACGACCCCAGCGTCGAGGGCGCATAAACCCGGGCAAAGACCCGGCCCATCCCACCGTGCCGCACCACGGCCATGTCATCAATCGAGTCCGCGCCCGCGACCATCCCGCCGACCAGCGAAGCGACCTTCAACCCGGCGTTCGCACCCTTGTCCGTGGGAACCGAGAGATGCTCATCAGCCAGCTCCCGCAGCCCAGCAGCATCCGCCAACGCCAGCACTGGAACCAGTCCGGCCGACGACACGAGATTCGGCTCATCGAACGCCACCGACGTCCGAGCCAGAGTATGAGAGAGTCGCATCTTGAAGATGCCCTCCTTGGATGAGTCCTTTGGAACCTCGCAAGTCCCAAACTCCCAGCCCAGAGGGCATCTTCGCTGTTACGGCACACTCAACACACCAAACCCGATCGGTGGATCGAGGCTTAGGCCGGAGTGGACAAGCCCGAAGGCGCCCGGGCCGAATGGCCGGGCGCCTCAGTGGTTGAACGTGATTCGAGCTCGTGGACGGGAGCTTGCGGCGCCTACGGCGCGGGCACACGGCTCGCGTTGAAGGCTGCTTCGATCAGCTGGACGGAACCGGGACGTAGAACGCCCACGGTGCCACCGTGCCCGAGGAGTTGAGCACGTTGGCCACCAGGCTCGAGTTCACCGCCTTAGCCGTGAAGAGCGCACCGCCCTGCTTGAAGGTGATGGTGTCACCCACCGACCAGGCATGGTTCTCGTCGACATCGTCGGCCGAGACGAAGGTGATCTGGCCCAGGATCGGATCGGCAGCGCTGAGCGCCGAGCCGGCGCTGACGTTGGCTATCGACGCCGGAGCCTGTGAGCCGCTGGGGCCGGCGGTGGCCACGATGAAGCTCGCGGTGCCGTGGTCAGACGGGTCCGTCCCGAAGGTCACGTCGGTCGCGACCACGCTGGCCACCGCCATGGACTTGCCATCCTTGCCGTCCTTGCCGTCCTTGCCGGGCGCACCTGGCTTGCCCGGTGCCCCCGGTGCACCCGGTGCACCCGAAGCGCCCGGCGCACCCGGAGCACCAGCAGGACCCGTGATCGCCTTGGTGACCGCTGAGGACTGCGCCGCGGTGCTGGTGCTGCCGGAGCTGGTGGTGCCGGTGTAGGTGCTGGTTCCGCCGGTGGTCGACGTCGAACTGGAGCCACCGGAAGTGCCCGAGGGCGACTGGACCCATGGGTTACGAGCGCTGAAGCTCGTGAGCACAGGAGCGGCGGAGGGCTGCTCGACGGCCGGGGCCGTGGCAGCAGGCTTCGGGCTGGCCGTGGTTGAGGTGGCCGTGTCATCGCCGCTGTTGCCGAGCAGCAGGAAGGCTCCGGCTCCGCCGAGCAGGAGGACGCCCGCCACGGCCCCACCGATGATGAACGGACGCCGTGACCTGCCGGAAGTCTCCTCCAGCGGCTGCCCCGTAGCGGGGGGCGCGTAGGCATCGGGCGCCTCGAACGGTGTGCCAAAGGGATTGGTGCTCATGGTTGGTGGTCTCCCTGGCCTCAGTTGGCCGCGCTAGCGGCGGGCGTGACAGCAGTGCCGGTAGCAGCAGTGCCGGTGGCAGCAGTGCCGGTGGTCGTTGCGGAGTCGGGCAGCGCGAAGAGCGAGCCCGTGATGGTGAGCGCGACATCGCCGTTGACGACGGTCTTGTAGCCCGGGCCGGTAGTTGCCGGAGCGATGTTGAGGCCCGTGACCAGGAAGTCGCGTCCACCGAAGTCGGTCTGCAGCGACTGCAGCAGCTTCTCCGAGTTCTGGTAGTTGCCCACCACCACGACGCTGAGCGGGATCTGCACGAGACCCGTCACAGCTGAGGACGCCGCCGGGGTCGGCGAGGCCGTCGCAGTAGCGGTCGAGGCCGTCCCCGAGGCAGCCGGCGTGGCAGCGGCCGGCGCCTGGATCGCCGCGGGGCTGCCCGGCGTGATCGACTGCAACACCATGGAGTTCGCGGAAGCGGCGGCAGTGAGCGCGCGCGTCACGCTGTTCAGACGGTCGGTGGCGGGCACCGCGTTCTGCAAGGCGTCCCGCTCGGCCTGCAGCTTGGGCATGTTGGTCATCTCTGCCTTGAGCGAGGCGATTCGCGCCCGGCTCTGGTCGTTCTGAGCGGCGACCTGCGCCGTCTGGGCGTCGATGTCGGCGGCCTCAGCCCGCTTGGGCGAGATCAACAGAAACCAGGCCGCCACGGCAATGAGCAGGCTGAGCACGACCGTGCCCGCCACCCAGGCTCGGGTTTTGGTGAACGTCATGTCAGTTGGCCTTCCGGTCGAAACGGTGCGTCAGCAGGTCGCTCGTGAAGCTCACGGTGCTGGTCACGTTGGTGACGGTCGTGTTGTTCTCGTCGGCCAATGCTGAGCTGGTGTAGTACGGGTCGACGAAGCCCTTGTGGTTCTTGAGAACCTCCATCCACTCCGCCGTCTTGAGCTGCGTGGGGCCGGTTCCCGTCACCGAGATCGTGCCGATCGTGCCCGGGGTGGCGAGCGGATCGGTGGACGGTGTTGCGGTCCCGGCCGTGTTCAGGGTGATGCTCAGGGTCTTGAACACGAAGTTGGCGGGGAACTCGGCGGCCATCTGATCGAGCTGGGCCGGCCAGGCGATGTCCGAGGACATGGCCTGCGCCTGGGCGTTCTTCAGGGTGTCGATCTGGGTGTTGATCGCCGGCACGGCAGCGTACTTGGCCTCTTCTTTGGTTAGCTGCGTGGTGATGGCGTCTTGCGCGTCCTTCTGCTGCTGAGCTTGCGTCACGGAGTGAGCAGCCAACCCGTAGCAGGCACCCGCAATGACCAGCACGCCGAGCACCGCTCCGCCCAGACCGAGCTGCACGACCCGGAAACGCTCCTTGGCGCCGATCTCGGGTGGCAGCAGATTGACTCGCGGAACGGAATAGGCAACCGCCGGCAGGGTGGGGACGGCCCCCAACTCCTGGGTCTTGTCGAAGTTGACACTCATCATTCTGCTCCGAGGGCGAGGCCGACCGGGACGGCGGCGAGCGGCTGGACGGTGGCGAGCTGGGCGTCGTCGAGGCCCGTCTCTCCGATGGTGAAAGTGGCCGTCGGGTTGCCGCGCACCACGTCACACCGGGTGGCAGCGGCCAGGCTCTCGGCAAGGCCGACGAGCTTGGAGCCACCGCCGGTGATGACGACCCGGCCGACGGGGAAGTCGGGGTTCGACGATGCGTAGTAGTCGAGCGAACCACGCACCTCGTCCACGAGCGCCTGCGCCTGAGCGCCGACGACGCGACTCACGTTGGCCCAGTCGCCCTCGCCCGCCATACCGATCTGCTGCTTGATGCCCTCGGCGTCAAGGCGGGGCATGCCCGCGCGCTCGGAGACGGCGTCAGTGATGTCTTGACCACCCATGAGCAGGATGCGCACGAACCGCGGCACACCGCCGGCGTGCACCACCACGTTGGTGACGCTGGCGCCGATGTCGACGATCGCCTCGGCCTTGCCGCCATGGTCGGAGCGGTCACCGACGGCGCGAAGCACTGCGAAGCTCGTGAGGTCAACGGCCTGCGGTTTAAGACCGGCGGCCTGCACGGCCTCGACGTTGGCCATCACGGTGTCGCGGGAGGCGGCCACCAGCATGCCGCGGGCGTGGGCAACCCCGCCCACGTCGACCACGCCGATCTGGTGGAAGTCGAGCACAGCCTGATCGACCGGCATCGGGATGTAGTCCTGAACCTGGTATGGCAGGGCCTTCTTCAGATCGCCGGGCGCCATCTGCGGCAGGTCGATCGGGCGCACGACTACGCGCTGGTTGGCGATGCCGAGAATGACCTTCTTGTGGCTGAAGCCGGTGGCCGACCACAGATGGCGAATGGCGTCGGCTACCGGGGCGACGTTGACGACCTCCCCGTCGCGAACGGCACCTTCCGGCAGGGCGACCTGCCCGAATCTCTCCAACGTCACGGTCTCGCCACGGAACGAGAGCTCCGCCGCCCGCACTCCAGAGGTCCCGATATCGAGGCCGATGGCTGAACGTCGAGCCACGTCACTCCCCTTCCCGATCGCAGTCCCCGGTGGACCGTCAATACCTAATCGGGGTGGAATCGCCCCGCCTTGAGCGACGGGTTCCCTTCACTCGCGGGTGATGTTCGATTCCCTCGAATGGGCTAGTGGCCTGACCTCGCGATGGCCTTTCTACGCACATTGCAGAGCGCCCCGGAGTGCAAGCCCGGGGCGCTCGGAAAGCAGAGGTCAGGCGATGTGCGAGACCTTCAGATACCAATCTGCAATGGCAGGGCCTACCACAATTCCGAGCCAGGCGCCGAGAAACATGTATGGGCCGAACGGAACCTTGAGTTTACGGTGACCGGCAAGCATGAGGCCGATGCCAACAAGGCCGCCCACCAGGAAAGCGAGAAAAGCTCCGGTGGCCAGTTCGCGCCAGCCAAGATAGCCGAGATAGAGGCCGATGACGCCCGCGAGCTTCACGTCGCCGAAACCCATGCCGGCCGGGTAGGCCAGGCAGACGAGGAAATAGAGCCCGTAGAGGGCGACCATGCCGATGCCCGCTCTAATGAGCGCTGAGAGGTCGTGCTCGAGAAATGCTGCAGCCCCCAGCATTACCGCCCCCACCGCGTAACTAGGCAGCACGATCGCATTCGGTAGTCGCTTGACGTCGATGTCGATCATGGTCAGTGCTACCGAGATCGCGATGAGGTAGAGGAACGCCGGCAGGTGCCAGACCGGACCCAGCCAGGCCGTCACTGCTGCGAAGAGCAAGCCGGTGACCGCCTCCACGACCGGATACCGGAGGCTGATCGGCTCACCGCACTGCCGGCACTTGCCCCGCAGCACCAGCCAGCTCACGACTGGGACGTTGTCCCAGACCCTGATCCCCGCGCCACAGCGCGGGCAGGCGCTGGGTGGCCGCACCACCGACTCTCCTCGCGGTACACGCCAGATCACCACGTTGAGAAAGGAGCCGATCAGCAGACCAAAGACGCCTGCCGAGATCGCCAGAAGGGCACTCATAGTGCAGATATCGGCCCCTGAGGGGTAGGACTGAAGGGACATGACGATGCGGAAGAGGCATGGGCGATCTGCCGGTAATGCCTCCGTCAGTTGTTGATCTCGACCGTGTCGCGCTGCGTCGACTTGCTGGGGTCGGGAGGTGCGTTCCACTTCTGCTTGCCGGAACCATCGCAGGCCTCCGTAACTACGTGCGGCCACTGATTCTCGTTGATGCCGGAACCAGGCACCGCCGAGAGGCACAGCCCGCTGTTGACGTTCTTGATCGTGTAGCTGTCGGTGTAGTTTCCAGGGATGAGTCGGTTCACCACCCATTTCTGGGCATTGTTGCTCGAACCGCACGAACTGAAACCGACATACCGTGGAGCTGCCGCGTTCGTCGCGACATCAGTTACACAATAGGTCGAGCCGTTATTGACAGTCATCTGCTGAGTCGACGACTTCCAGGTGAAGACCTCGTTCCAGGCTGGCGTGGCATTTGGATCTTGCTTGCACGGATATAGGATGTTGAAGGCAAACGTCACGCTCTGGTTAGTAGCGTCAAAGCATTCACCGAAGTATTGATAGTTCACCCATTGCATGGCGATGCCGTCTACATCCGAAACATTGTCACCCTTATTGCCCACCGAACCGGCCCCTACCGTCGCACTTGGCTGCCATGAGTTCTGTGAATTCTGGCCCGTGCCACAAATAGCGTTCGTGACCGTCAAACTGCCTGGCGCGGCGTTGTTCGTTGCCTGGCCAGGGCAATAGGTAGTGGTGCTACCCACCGGGCGGACAAAGAAGTGGCCGTTGTCGTTATAGCCAAACTTCAGGTTGTTGGCGACTGCCGCTGCGGTCGTGACCGTTGCACTGCAGGAGGCCAACGTGATGCTTGACGTGCCGCTCAGACTGGCGCACATCGGTGCTGCGACCGTCGCCGGCGCAACCGGCTTCAGGGTCGCCACAAGAACCATCGTGAAATCACTACGCCAGGCCCATAGTTGTTGGCTGCTTGTGGAGTCACAGATCGCGGTCTTCACGACATCGCCTGCGAGGAATGGGGAGGCACCGGCGTCCCAGCAAATCTGCTTAGTCGTGCTTGAGTCCTGGTAGGCACGGATGACGCCCGACGAAACGTTCTCGTTACGGATCGAGAAGTCGTACACAGACTCCAATCGCCGGTCGCCCGCCGTCGAGTTGAGCCCTGGAACGCCCGGACCCGTTCCATCGGAGACCAGGAGCGCGTAGTGGGGTACCACGGTGGTTCCGCTGCCTGGCGTACATGTCAGTGCGTTGCCCGCGCGCCATGTCTTGGGCTGCACAGACGGATCGGAAGCGAAGTACATGATCGTAACCGTGTACGTCATCGAAGAGTCGGACTGAGCTGTGCCGCTAACCGAGCATGGAAGGAGCGCCTTGTTGCCGGTGTTGCCGCTGGCGTCAGCCGTCTGTTTGGCCGCTCGGATCTGCGAGAGTGCCGCATCTACTCCAGACTCCGCAGCGTTGATGGCCCGCGCATTCTTGCGGTCGAACTGGGTGGCAGTCGTTTGCGACAGGATCGTCCCGAGCAGCAGCAGGCTCAAAGACGTCGCGATGAAGATCGCCATCAAGGCGAACAGGAGCGCGGCACCTTGCTCGGCATCCGCGCCACGCAGGCGTTTGATCAGTGGCAACCGTAGGGTTGCCGCCGTGGCGGGCAGTTTGCATTTCATCGGGAAGAGTCCATCTCGGTACACACTCGACTCGCCGAGGTGTTGGCATTGGTTACTGTGCTGCCGTTGCTGTTGCGGGCCACAAGCACACTCTCTATCTCGGAGATCGGGGCGGACCCCTTCTTGATAAAGAAGTCAACCGCCAGCTGCTGTCGGTTAACAGTGGAGCTTGTCGGCGTGAAGACAAAGGGTTGTTGGCTCGTCGTGTTCACCGCCGAAGTGGCCTCCGTGCGCCAGGCCGATGCGGTGGCGTCACCGACATTCCAGGTGCGCATTTGAACAAGATCGGTGGCAGTGTCCAACCGCCATTGCGTACACAACGCCGGATTCCTCACACCGGAGGTCGTCGCGCCCGTCGACGTCGTCTGGAACTCGACATACCACCTGTTTCCAACCAGCATAGGCGGATTGATGGCGGCAGCCGAACGTAGCTGCTTGTCGAGTTGAGAGAACGCCTTACGTCCTTGATTCACGCTGTCGACTGTTGCGGTCGTCCGGGCCGTGTCTTTCGTCATGATCACCACGCCAGCGCCGAACATGGCGAGGAAGATGCTGAAGATGCCCATGGCAACAATCAGTTCGATAAGAGTCATACCGCTGTCGTCGCCATGCCGGCGGCCAACTGTGCGGAGTCGGGCCACGAAGCTGAGCTGGTCGATCTGCATGTTTCCCTTCCTGACCCGGAACAGGCTCATGAGCCTGCGTAGACCTGGTCGGCAGACGCGTCGATCAGCGTGCTGGTGACGTATTGGCTGACATTGCCCTTACCCTGGTTCCACGAAACCTGCACCACGACTTTGTACATCGGAACTGAGCCGATCGCGGCCGCTTTGGTGCACCCGGTGGTGGTGACGTAGCAGAAGCCCACATACGTGCTCACGTCGAACTTCTGGTTGCCTACCTGTTGGGTTCTTGCGAACGGCAGCGACAGCGTTCCCGACACCGTGGCTGCCTGGTAGGCCTGATTCATCGTCGACAGCTCCGCGGGCGCTCCCGGCTTGGTGGCCGTAGCAGTGGTGGCCCATTGCGCGCTGACGTCCGACTGGGAGCGACCGATCACCAGGCCAGCCGTGCCTGAGGGAACGGAACCGAGGGTCGCTGAGACTGTCGAAGGAAGGGCACCCACTGGCACTGACCGAACAACCTCTATCTGCTGCGTGGCTACGTCGACGGCGTCGGCTCTGCGCTCTCTGTCAGCGCCCGATGCAACACCCTTCACGAAGAAGGTCAGGACGGCGGTCATCACCATGGTGATGAGCGCGATCGCGACCACGACTTCCATCAACGTGAAGCCGTCGTCTCCGGCCGTGCTGGGCCGACGTTCTCTGAACAGGGTCATGGTCTCCACCGCAGTTGCTTTGGGCAGTCTTCCTGCTTGTCGGCTCTTGACGCCATTGTCTTGAGGGAGGCCGCTATCCCCCACTCGGACGGTGCAATTGGCCGAGCATCTAATCCGACGGTTCGGTGCTTAAGAACAACCAGTGCCCTTCAGTTGCAGGCCACCGCGGTCGCTGTCGTAGTACAACACCGTCGGAGTCTTGGTGCTGGTCGCCTTGAGGCAGAAGGTGCCCGGGGCTGCGCCGGCCGTTTGCGACACGACGGAGGTGCTCAAGCTCAACGTCACGGCAACGCCGGTACCACTGGCGGGAGTAATGGTTGCCTGGTTTCCTGTACTGGTCACCGTCGGATAGGCCTCATCGTCCGCGTAGGCAGATTCTACCTCCTGCGCCACGGTACGCAGGTCCGAGCGCATGGTTGCTTCGTACGCACGTTCTCGTTGACTTAGATATATTGGCACCGCGATGGCTGCTAACACCCCGATTATGACCAGGACGATGAGGAGCTCAGTCAGGGTAAAGCCCTGCTCCTTCTCTTCAACGAATTTTTCGTTATGAGCGAGCATCGAAGTCTTCCATTCCAAGTGAGGATAACTAGGTAACTACCCGCATTCAACAGGCCAAGACCTAACCCTAGGTCGACTAAACGAGCGGCACATAAGCGCAGAAAGCCGGCCGACAAGTAGAAGCACTTGTCGGCCGGCTTAAGGTACTGTGCCAGGTCAGGCGCAGACGCTGCCGTTGCCCGAAGGGACAGTTGCGGTGGGCGCGCCGGACTGCAGACCGCCATTCACCGAGTCATACCAGAAGTACGTACTTCCGGTGGCGTTGGACTTGGCATTCTGGCCCTTGATGCAGAAGCCGTTGGCACCAGAGTAGACCTGGAACGTGTTGTTCGAGGAGACCTTTACCGTGTCGGTACCAACCGAGAACGACTGAGCGGACGCCGTGAAGCCCGCCGGGTAAGACTGGCTGTCGGTGTACTGCGTCTCCATCGTGTTCGCGATCGTGCGCAGGTCAGACTTGATCGAGGCGTCAACAGCCTTCTTGCGCTGGTTGAGGAAGACCGGGATCGCGATGGCGGCCAAGATGCCGATGATGATCATGACGACCAGGAGCTCGATCAGGGTGAAGCCCTGGTCCTTCTCCTCGATGGACTTACGGATACGAGCGAGCATCGAAGCTCTCCATTCTGGATGATGATAATGACTGGGCAATCGCCCCCGGCCAGTCACTGCGCCGATACACAACTCATCGGCCCCTGGCATCAACTCTTGAACACCAAGCAACCCGTTCACCCAGACGGGCTCATCACATCTTCGCCACGCCAAATTCGCTTGTTGCACAGGTACTTACAACGAAGGCCGGCTGACACGAGAACGTGTCGGCCGGTCCGCGAAGCTTGAGAGCTCGCACGTCAGCTCAGTTGATGAGGTCGAACACCTTGAAGATTGGCATGTAGAGGGCGACGATCATGGCGCCGATCACGGAGCCGAGCACCGCGATCATGAGCGGTTCGATGAGGCTGGTGAGGGCTTCGGTGGTCGCCTCCACCTCCTGGTCGTAGAACTCGCTCAGCTTGTGCAGCATGGTGTCCATCGCTCCGGTGTCTTCGCCTACCGCGAGCATCTGCACCATCATGGCGGGAAAGATCTTGTGCTCGCTGAGCGGGGCGGTCAGCGAGTTTCCTACGCGCACACTGTCTTGCACGTCGCGGGTGGCTCGGCGAATGACCACGTTGCCGGCTGTGTCGCCGACGATGTCGAGGCACTGCAGAATCGGCACACCGGAGCGGATCATCGTGCCCAGGTTGCGACAGAAGCGACTGAGCGCCACCTTCTGGAAGAGAATTCCGAATACAGGTAGCCGAAGCATGATCGGGTCGACCACTTCCCGCACCTTGTCGAGGTACTTGATGCGGCTCCACACCACCATGAATGCGATGGCGCCGATGACTAGAACAGGCGCCAAGTATTGCATGGCATCGGAGAGGAAGACTAGAACCTTAGTAGGGGCAGGTAGCTCACCACCGAGATCTTTGAACATCTTGGCGAAGACAGGCACGATGAACAGCAGCATGCCGATCACGGCCACGATGGCGATCACGAAGACGACCGTGGGATACGTCATGGCCGACTTGATCTTGCCCCGTAGCTTCACGTCGGCTTCGAACGACTCGGCGATCTGCAGCAGCACCGCGTCGAGGAAGCCGCCGACCTCGCCGGCGCGACACATGTTGATCATAATCGGCGGGAAGACCTTGTCGTGCTTGGCGAGCGCCGCCGAAAGTGACTGGCCCGTCTCGACGTCGTTGCGCACGTCGGTCAACGCTGCCTTGAGACCCTTGCTCTCTGTCTGCTCAGCGAGAATGCTGAGCGCCCGGAGCAGGGACAGTCCGGAGTTGATCATGGTCGCGAACTGGCGCGCCATGATTGCCAAGTCTTTGAGCTTGACCCTGTTGCTGCCCGGCAGGTTGATCTCCATCGACAGGCCGTCGGTCTTCTTCTCCTCGACCGACAGCGGGGCATAACCCATCTCACGGAGCTTGCTGACGAGTGCCGCCTGGTTGGGCGCCTGCAGCTTGCCACTCGTGATCTTGCCCCGACTATCGCGGACGGAGTACTCGAACATCTTGGGCGCGGTAGCGGTTGCCATGGTGGTTCCCTCAGATCCGTCCGACGAGGCGCTGGAAGTCCTCGATGTGGTGGCACTTCTCGATGCCCATCTCCATCGAGATGCGCCGGGTGCGAACCAACTCCGCCAGGTGCTGGTCCATGGTGTGCATGCCGTGCTGCTGACCCGCCTGCATAGCGGAGTAGATCTGGTGGGTCTTGCCCTCACGGATGAGGTTGCGGATGGCCGGCGTGGCCACGAGTACCTCGGTGGCTACCGCACGGCCGCGGCCGTCCGCTGTCTTGGCTAGCGTCTGGCAAACCACACCCTGCAGCGAGCCGGCCAGCATCACCCGCACCTGCTGTTGCTGCTCGGGCGGGAAGACGTCCACGATTCGGTCGATGGTCTGTGCCGCGTCCTGGGTGTGGAGGGTGGCGAACACGAGATGGCCCGTTTCCGCGGCGGTCAGCGCGACGGAGATCGTCTCGAGGTCGCGGAGCTCACCGACGAGGATGATGTCTGGGTCTTGGCGCAGCACATGCTTGAGGGCGTTGGCGAAGGACTTAGTGTCTTCACCTACCTCGCGCTGGTTGATCACACAGCCCTTGTGCCGGTGGAGGAACTCGATCGGGTCTTCTACCGTCATGATGTGCCCGCGCCGGGTGCGGTTCGCGAGGTCGATCAGGGAGGCCAACGTGGTCGACTTGCCGGAGCCGGTGGGTCCGGTGACGAGAACCATGCCACGTGGCAGGCCGGCGAATTTGCCCACTACCGGCGGCACACCAAGTTCTTCGAGCGCCTTGATCTCGTAGGGAATGGTTCGGAAGGCCGCACCGAGGGACTCTCGCTGGCGATAGACATTGACACGGAACCGTGATCGGCCCGGCAATGAGTACGACAGGTCGAGTTCAAGGTTCTCTTCGAACGTCTCACGCTGCTTTTGGGTAAGAATCCCGTAGAGGGCTCGCTGCAGAGTGTTCCGCTCCAGCTTCGGAAAGTCTTCCAGGGGGTAGAGGTCCCCGCTCACCCGCATCATGGGGTGCGCACCTACTGTCAGATGCAGGTCGGACGATCCGTAGTCGAGCATCGCCCCCAGGCATTCACCCAGGTTGAACTTGTCGTCTTCGTCGACGTTCGAACCCAGGCGCACCGGACCATCGGCACCCTTCGCAGCTACCGGGGCCAGCGCGTCGACTACGGAAGCCACCGCCGTCTGCGGCCGAACACCCGATGACGCCTGAGAACCGAACTCAAGGCCAAACTCCGCATTGATGTCGTCGAGCTCGGCACGGAACGCGTCCGGCCGATAGCCGCCAGATGGACCTGTGCTCACGGTCGTCCCCTCTTGGTCTGTGGCCACGCTGCGGCCCTCTTGTCTCCATCGGGCCCGTCTCGGCCCGGCTTGAGTGGTTCGGGTACCGATCGCCCAACCGGCCGCGCCCTGGTGGCCGCCTCAGGCGACTACGCGCAAGACTTCCTCGATGGAGGTCTTGCCCTCCAGACACTTGAGCCAGCCATCCTGGCGGAGCACCGTCATCCCTTGTTCGACCGCAACCCTGTTGATGTCGGCCGACGACGAATGCTGCACAGCCATCCGCTCGATCTCCTCCGAAACCAGCATCACTTCGTGCAAGGCGAGCCGGCCCTTGTAGCCCGTTCGACCGCACGATGAACAGCCCACTGGCCGGTACAGCGTGGGTTTGGGCTCACCGGGGCTCCAAGGGAAGCGAGCCGCCACCAACTCATGATCTGTGGGCTCATACTCCTCTTTGCATTTACTACAGAGACGCCTAGCAAGGCGTTGCGCGAGAACGGAATCTAACGCCGACCCCACGAGGAAGGGTTCGATGCCCATCTCAGTGAGACGGGTGACCGCCGACGGAGCGTCATTGGTGTGCAGGGTGGAGAGCACGAGGTGGCCGGTGAGCGCGGCCTCCACCGCGATCTGGGCTGTTTCCTTGTCACGGATCTCGCCGATCAGCACCACGTCGGGGTCGGACCGCAGAATGGAGCGCAAGGCTGCGGAGAAGGTCAAGCCCGCCTTGGTGTTGACCTGCACCTGATTGATGCCGGGGATGCGGTACTCAACCGGGTCTTCGACGGTGATGACGTTGATCTCCGGCCTGGAGACGATGTTCAACGTGGCGTACAGCGTCGTAGATTTACCGGAACCAGTCGGTCCAGTCACGAGGATCATGCCGTACGGCTTCACATACGAGGTCTTGAACCGGGCGAAGTTGTCGTCCGAGAACCCCAGATCGCTGAGAGCCATCTGCGCGGTGGAGTTGTCGAGGATCCGCATCACGATCTTCTCGCCCCACACCGTGGGCAGCGAGGCAACGCGCAGGTCGATCTTGCGGCCCTGGTGGTTCACCGAGAGCCGCCCGTCCTGCGGGATCCGGCGCTCGGCGATGTCGATGTCGGCCATGATCTTGAGCCGCGACGTAACACCCCCGGCGATGGATTTGGGCGACTTCATCACTTCGTGTAGTACGCCGTCGATGCGGTAGCGCACTCGGAGGTCGTGCTCGGCGGGCTCGATGTGAATGTCGGAGGCCCGGTCAGAGATCGCCTGGGTGATGAGCAGGTTCACGTACTTGACGATCGGTGCGTCTTCGACGACCTCCGTCATCGACGACAAGTCGTCCGAGGTATCGAGGGCAGCCTCGTTGATCGAGGTCTGTAACTCGTCGAGTTCGTCGTCGTTACGGCAGTAGCGGTTGATGGCCGACGTCAGGTCGTCACGGGTGGCGACAATCGCCTGAACGTCCATCCGGGTCATCTGGCGGATGTCATCGAGCGCGATGACATTGCCCGGATCGGCCATGGCCACCCGCAGTTTGTTGCCCTCATACCCGATGGGTAGCACGTTGTGTCGCCGACACACCGATGCAGGCACCTTGGCGACCGCCGTGGCGTCGACCACCGCCTCGGAGAGGTCTACGAAGTCGAGCCCGATCTGCTCGGCTAGTGCCTTGACGAGCTGGCCCTCGGTCAGCAGCCCCTGGTCTACGAGCACGGCGCCGAGCGGACGCCCCTCCAACTCGTGAATCTCGAAGGCGGCCACCAGCTGGTCTTCGGTGACCAAGCCGTCTTCGAGCAGGATGTCGACGAACTGTCGCACATGCGCGCTCATCGGTTGCCTGCCCTTCGATCCATAGAGCAAGCATCGGGTCGAAAGCCCCCAACCTTGATGTGAATCTGCCCATCTTGGGCATCAGCACACTTCCCAGACAGCGGGTCGCCTCAAGCCCGACGACATTGAGCCGAAAGTCATATGTGCACAAAGCGAGCGACCGCGGCGAGCCGCGCACGGGCAGACCGGCCAGCAGCGTCTCGACGGACTGGGCTGGGCTGAGCCTGCTGGCGCTTGCGACGGTGCTTGCGCTGGCGGCGTTCTCGACCGCGAACGGCACCCTGCTGTTGATGGCGCTCACCGCGGGCGCGACCCACCTCGCCAGGCGCTGGTTCCCCACGGACGTGGCAGTGATCTTGGCTGTCGCCGCGCTGGTGCTGACCGCCACGGCCATCGGTCTGCTGTCCTGGGGCATGGGTTGGCACCTGCTCGGAGCCCGCCCTCAAGCACTGGGCGCTATGGCGGTGGTTGTCGGAGCGTTCGCCATGGGCTACCGCGTGCCTGGTGGGCGACAGCTCGCCTCACTACCTCGCTCAGGTTGGACCTGGACGGCGTTCATTCCAGCCTTCGCTCTTGTTCCCGCAGCGGTGGCAAACGTGTTCTGTAGTCGAGTCGCCATCAGTTGGGTGGCACTCATCAAGGACACGGCCGAGCACGCCTGGCTCGTCTCTGAGCTACGCCGAACCGGCCAACTTGACTACTCATCCGGGCTCTATCCACGTGGGTTGCACAGCCTCGCCGCCTGGAGCTATACCGCAGTCGGTCAACCCAACGACATGTTGACACAGCTTCAAGCGGTTGCCGGCCTGGTCTTCCTTTGTTACGCACTCACTGTGGCAGCCTTGACGTCGCTAAGCATGCGGCTCTGCATTCGAGGCGGCGCACGCATGCAAGGCATGGTCGGCCTTACGACAGGAGTGCTACTCCTCGGGCTGAATGCTTTTGTCGGCCAGTTCGTGCAGAGTAGCGCCCACGCCAGTCTGCTGGCGTTGACGTTTAGCCTAGTACCGGTGTTTCTCTCACAGGCGACGAGTGCCCTCCGGCAGCGCCTTGTGTTGTGCGCGATTCCCCTTGTCGCGGCCCTTCAAGCCAACTTGTGGACAGCCACGCTCGCAGCCAGCGCTGGAGTAGGGGCAATAGCCATCTGCCGGAGCTTCGTCGTCGGACGCCTCGACGGTTGGCGCCGAACAGTCAGAGATCTGCTGGTGGCCACTCCGGTAACTTTGTTGGCGGCACCCATGGTGGGAGTCGTTTTGCTCGCCTTGGAGAGGCATGGCGGCACGGGCATCGCGAGTCTCCCCGGACACCCGTTTACGCCTGGCCCATACGCGTACGTGTTTCCTATGGTCGGGTTCGTCGCTCTCGCCTATCGCTGCCGTCGACTCGACAGAATGGTCATGCTCTCTACGATCCTTGGTTTTGTCGCTATGACCGGCGTTCTGCTGGTCGCCAGTGGGAAACCAACCGACCTTGGGCAGTGGTACCCCACCAAAGGAGTCTGGTTCGCATTGATGGCGGCGATGCCGGCCGGAGTGGCCGGTGGAACTGCCGGTATCATTTGGATCTGCAGGAGGGTGTCACAACTGACTGCATCGTTCGGCGAGCGACGTCGTCTGGTGAACCTGGTCACAGCGTCGGTTGCGCTGACCGCTCTCGGACTGGCAAATGGAGTTGCGATCTGGAGTTACACCCTGCAGCCACCTCGGCTAACAATTCCGTTCAGATCGACACCATCAATGGACGCCCAACGAAGTGAGCCCAGTGGTGTCGACGCCCTCTCAGCAGGGCAAGTCAGTCAGAGACGAGTGGAGATTGCACTAGGGTATGGGGGCCGCTATGCGCCTAGAGTCACCATGCCAGTGCTGGTCGGAAGCGACAATGCCGTGGACAAATCGGCAGACAGCGTCGTCTCTACACTTATGCGTCTAAGAACAGGCCAGGCGCTCAACGCGGGTGGCCTGACAAACCTATGCAAACAAGTGGCCATGGCAGGAGGTCGTGAACCTGTCACGGTAATCACTGCTGCGCCCAGGCATGTCGTGACTGACGCCTTGAAACAACAGGGGTGTATGTCGATCCCAGTCCAAGAACTGCCGTGGCCTGCGGCCTACTACAACACCGCAACGCCCTGAAACCGACCTGCCGACTCAGTCAGGTCAAGTTGTTCGGCGATGAAGCCGATGTAGGGAACGACATCACAGCCGCAATGAGGTCATCAATGGCAACGAAGATGGAACACGCCGCTGCCCGCGGCGGCGTTGGACCCCAACGACCCCTCATTGTGGTGCCAGCCTGGAATGAGGTTGACACCATTGCGTGCACGATCCGTGAGATCAAGACGGAACTCCCCGGTCTAGACATCCTGGTTGTGGATGATGGCTCCACGGACGCCACCGCACGAAGAGCACGTGAGGCGGGGGCATCGGTCGCCCAACTCCCCTTCAATCTCGGCGTGGGTGGTGCCATGCGTACCGGCTATGCGTATGCCGCCCGCAACGGGTACGACGCCGTCGTACAGATCGACGCCGACGGTCAGCACCGACCACAGGATGCGCCAGCCATGATCGCCAAGCTCACGGAGGCCGATCTCGTCATCGGCAACCGGTTCTCGGGGCCGGGCGACTATCACGTGTCGGGGCCACGCAAGTGGGCGATGACCTTCCTCGCCTGGGCGATCAGCACACTCGCGCAGCGCGAGTTGCGCGACACCACCTCGGGGCTCAGGGCCGTGGGCCCACGCCTGCTTCCCTACTACGCCAAGTGGTATCCGGCAGGTTACCTCGACAACATCGAGGGGTTGGTGATGGCCTTGCGGTCGGGCTACACCGTCTCTGAGTGCCCAGTGGTCATGCGGCCCCGTCAAGGTGGCGTGCCCAGCCAGTCGTCTCTGAAGCTGACGCTCCATCTATGCCGAGCTGTCTTCGTGGTTGCCCTGTCAATGATTCGCCGTTGGCCTAAAGAGCTCCCGCCATCGGTGCCCCACCCGAGGTCCGAGTCATGATTCCAACCAGTCAGTACATCTTGTCGCTCGTTACTGCCACCGCGGTCGTGTTGGTCGTTGCAGAGCTTCTTCGGCGCCGTCAACTTCATGAGAAGTATGCTGTGTTGTGGCTCCTCGTGGGACTCGCCGTCGGATCGATTTCCGTCTTCCCGCAATTGCTAAGCTTCGCCGCCGGCACTGCAGACGTGGCAGTTCCGGTAAATCTCCTCTTTTTCGCAGCGATCATTCTGCTACTGGGTGTGACCATGCATCTGTCTTGGGAGTCGAGCCGAGCCGAGGATAGAACTCGCCAGTTAGCTGAAGAGGTTGCCTTACTCAGACTAAAGTTGGAAAGCCTGTCACATCGTCGTTCAGGTGACTCAGATGAGAACACGCCCGACTCACTCCCTACACACTCCTTGTAATTCAAGCGCCCTTCAAATGACGTAGCGCACCAGGGTAATGCAACTTCTCAGGCCACTCACGGACTTACGTCCACTGATCGCGGCGACATTATTTACGTTCGCTCAATCCCAGCGTTCGCCGTTGCGTGTTCAATCTATCTCCTCAAGGGGCGATGTGAGCATCAAGCCCGTTCTCGAAATTATCATCCCCTACTATCGCGGAGGTGGCCTATTCGACGAAGCCATGCAAAGTGTCCTGGCCCAGAGCGACAGCAACTGGATGCTCACTGTACTCGACGACGCCTCGCCCGACGATCGGGCGGCTCGCCTCGTCCAGAGTATTGACGATGCTCGGGTCCGCTACATCCGTCACGCCATGAATCAGGGGATCTCTAACACCTTCGCGCACGCCTTGCATCTGAGCAGAGGCCGGTGGACGACCATCATGGGTCAGGACGACCATCTGCTACCGAACTATGTGACAGTGGTGCGCCAGCTAGCCGCGACCCATCCCGACGTCACCATGATCCAACCCGGTGTTCGCGTCATCGACGCCCAGGGAAGAAGCGCACGCACCATGGCTGATACCACCAAGGCACTTCTGCGCCCCCGTACGCCACGAGTCCTTCGAGGTCAACGGTTGGCCACCTCCCTCCTCTTGGGCAACTGGCTGTATTTCCCCGCAATCGCATGGGAAACGTTGCGTGCCCGAAGATTTGGCTTCGATCCGGACATGCGTATTGCCATGGACCTTGACCATGAGCTACGCCAAGTTCTAGAGGGCGCAGGCCTCGCCTACGACAACACCCAATGCTTCGAGTATCGAAGGCACCGCAGCAGCGTGTCGTCGGAGTCGGCCGCGCTAGGCGCACGCTTTGAGGAGGAGGACGCGCTCTTTCACGCGTGGGCAAAGAGGTTGCGTGCCCACGGGTGGCACCAAGCCGCGCTGGCCGCCCACTGGCACCCCACCTCACGCGCACACCGGTTGGCGGCTATCGGCCGGCGTTCAGGGTCATGTGCCTGACTCGAGCCAACTAGGCCGAGGGTGGTCACGTACACGATGACCCTCTTGCCACCGAAGGGTGAACGGGTGAACAAACTCCCAGAATCCTGGACAACTAGCCTCAAGTCGCCGCCGGGCCACACCGATAGCAACGTCGGGTACCCAGCTCACCGGGGGCCAGGCACATCGGTAGCAAGGAGGGATCGTATGCAGAGGGACGATGCCCTTTGCCCCTTGTGCGGTGGGGTGATGCCGTTGGCGCTAGAATACCCCGGTACCGGGTATCGACGATGCGCGGGTTGCAGTTTCCTGTCGAAGAATGCCCCAATACCCTGCTACAGCGCTGAGTACTTTGATTCTTACCCAGGTGTCGATGGCCCATACGATGAAAGTCCGAGAAATCGGCGCCGTGAGGCGGATGTTCGAGTTCGCTGGATTAAGGCTAACGGAGGAGCCGGACGCGCTCTGATGGAGATCGGAGCTGCATCCGGGTATTTTGTGGCCGCAGCACGCAAGCATGGACTCGCAGCAACCGGAATCGAGCCCTCCGCCGCGACAGCCAAGTCGGCCTCACATATCAACAATGTGAGTATCACCGCAATGTCGTTGGACGAACTGGCCAACACCAAGAGTCGCTTCCAGTGTGTTTGCCTTTGGCACGTTCTAGAACACTTACCCGACCCAGATAAGCAGGTTCACACACTGCTAAATCTGCTTGAGCCGGGTGGATTCTTGTTCGCAGAAGTACCCAATGAACGGAGCGCAAACGCTCGACATTTTCGCGAAAAGTGGCGCCCCCTAGATCCAGAAAACCATCTTTGTCACTATGGTCCGAAAAGTCTACGCCACTTATTCACCCAGGGTGGCTTCGAAGTTGTAAGTGTATCCACGCACCGCGGCACCTCGTACCTGCCCTTACAATTGCGCTCCATTCCCGTGGGTGCCGCTTGCTATCTCAGCGACTCAATAAGGGCAAAACAGTTGTTACCTAAGGACCCAGACAGGTTCGACTTGTTACGCCTAGTGGCTCGAAACCCGGCGGACCTCCATCTGTGAGAGCGAAACCAACGGTTACGGTCGTCGTCGTGTTGTATCGCCGCACACCTGAGAACAGCTGTGCTGTTGCGACGCTGATGAGCGTACTGGATTCAGAGCCCGACCTTGCACGACGATTTTACCGAGTAATCTTCGACAACACGCCAACAGGCAGAGAGGGCTACTCGCGTTGGGAATCTCTAGAAGAGGCGCAAGTCACTTCATGGCGCAATTTTCGGATACTCGCTGATCCAAGAAATCCCGGTTTGAGCGTCGCGTATGAATACGCAAGGGTGTTGGCACATGAACAGCATTGTGAATGGCTGATGCTGCTTGACCAGGATACGTCGGTGACGAGAGAGTACATCGTCGAAGTGATGAGAACGATTGATACCCAGCCAGGCATCGATAGCCGAGTTGATATTCTTGCCCCCAAGCTGTGTTCGCCTGCGAGAGTGTTGTCGCCACACCGCCCCCCTAGGCTACGTGCGAAGCCCCTAGCCCGCGAAGTCGGGTTGCTCTCCGGAAGGGTCTTGGCTTTCAACTCTGGGTTGGTGGTGCGCATCTCTGCATTGGATGACATCGACGGATTCCCGAAAGACTTCACACTCGATTACGTTGATCACGCACTGTTGCACAGACTACAGAGCAATAAGTCGCAGGTGCATGCGCTGTCGTCTCGACTCCATCATGACCTCGCATTTGAAGCGGGTCACGAGAGCATCGATCCGCGGCGATATATGGGTTGGTTGGCAGCAGAGGAGCACTTTTACCGTACACAAGGTGACAGTGTGGCCCGAGGATGGTGGCGAGCCCGCCGTGTCCTACGTTTCTTGGTTGGGGTTGTACGGGGAAGGCGCGGACCGCTACTACTGGCAGATCTGGACGCAATTTGGCGGTCCCTTTGAGAATACGAGCCGGGCTTCTAGCCTCATTGTCGAGCGAATCCATCGGACTTGAGCGGCGTTTGCTGCTTACTGGCCTTCCCGTGCTCCTAGGCGGTTGCCTACCGGCGCTCTTGCCCATATTGGGAAGCCACGCTCTAGTGGCTGAGACATACGCCCCCTGGGCCTTGCTGTCAACGCTAATAAACGCGGCCTTCATGCTCGACCTCGGCGCGATGCCATTTATCCTAGCCCAAGGATACCAACCGTACATATCTCGCGCAGTGGTGCGACGTTCCATGACGATGGTAAGCCTCGGCGGCATCATCGTTACGTTGATAGGCATGGCTTTGGTCGCGGCAATAATCCGACCCAGTAGGTACGGAATAACCCTACGCTACACCGAAGCACTCTTTGCACTGACGGGTGCGACTTCTGCCTCATGAGAGGCTGGCTTGCCGTAAGTTGCGCTGTCCTCCAGGTGACTGGTCAGTTTGGGCGGCGGGCGATAGTCCTACTGGGGCAACCCGCTTTGCAACTGGCTATCACATGGTGGGCACTCGATCACGAAATTGGCCTCGAAGCTCTACCTGCGGGACTCGCTCTGTCCGTCATTCCGTTCTTGGTATGGAGTCTCCTGGCTCTCAGATCATCAGGCACAATGTGCCGCGGCGCATTGTGGCTTCATGACGCTCGGAATTTTGCGTCGGCTAGATTCGTCGCCGTGGTAATCGGCGTGGCCATGTCCCAAGGCGATCGCTGGATTCTCACTGCGATAGGCGCTTTCAATTTTCTACCACAGTTCGATGTCGCCAACCGCCTGGCCTCGCTGCCGGCTGTCGTGACACTTTCACTGCTAGGCGGCGTTTGTCGCCGAAGGTCAAAACATGGGCAAGCAGTCCCTTGCCGCGCTGGCACAAAGGATGATCCGCATGGGGGCCATTTTTGTAGTGGTCGTTTCCCTTGGAGATGTATTCCTTCTCGGTGTTCTAGGCTTCTTTGGCGCCCCGCATGTCACTTCAACAATGTGGCTGGTGTTCGGTGCAACTCTTCTTTGGTCGGGTATCAATTGCCTCACCGGCCCCATCACATTGCTATTCACGGCAATAGGACGGCCTGCTCGCGAACTTAGCTACTCCGTACCCTGCCTCGCGACTTCGGCAATTGGTTGGACATTCGCCATTGGACTCGATCAGCCATGGCTAATCGTTGCTTCGGAGTGCATCTCGATAGTTTCTTGGTCGCTCTACTTCGTCTACAGCGGTCTATCTTGGCTCCAATCGCAGGCGGACGATTCGATGGTGATTAGGACACCAGCCAGCTCTTCATCCATCTCCCCCCATGCCAGACGACAGCTTCGATGGCCATCAATACGCTGAACGAATTGAGATGATACCTGGCAGAAGTGGGCTCATACGCGCAAGCGCGGCATATACAACATAGGACATTAATGTAATGAGAGAACGCATCAAAGTCGCGGCCCCGATGCTCACCGCAGTACCCGCAGGGATGGGCGGCACTGAAACCTACGCTCAATATCTCTTTCGACATCTGGCAAGCGACCCGCAGATTGATCTAAGAGCAATAGCTCCTCGCAGCTATGTAGGTCACCGATTTGATATTCCCACACACATCTCTAAGACCGTTCCCGGAACTCCTTCGATCCTAGGTCGTCTATCCTCTCTCATCATTGGATGCTTCGACCCGTTGAGTCGCCGGGTCATTGCCGGTTCTGACATTGTTCACTACCCATTTACCGTTCCCGCCCCGCTTCCGGGAAGCGCCTTCTATATTCAGACGCTTCATGATGTACAGCACTTGGACCTTCCAGAAAACTTCTCGCGAGCTGAGCGTTTATACCGGAAGGCGACCTATGATTTCGCAGGTCGCATGGCCGACGCTATCGTCACGGATAGTGAATTTTCAAGAGATCGCATCATAGCAAACCTAGGGGTTCCGCAGGAAAAGGTTCACAGCATTCATCTTGGCGTCGACACAACTGATTTCTCGTTCTACGGCGGAGAACGCGAACGCATTCTTCTATATCCCGCCCGTTCTTGGCGCCACAAGAATCACGCTCGACTCTTTGAGGCGCTCCCCCTGATTCGAAACGATTTCCCAGATTTCCGACTCGTATTGACCGGCGGCGACCCTGACCCCACCTGGCGCACAATCCGGGGGGTAGAGGTGCTTGGCCACGTCTCGCGTGAGGAGTTGTGCCGTCTCTATCGACGGGCCGCCTGCCTTGTCTATCCGAGCCTTTATGAGGGCTTTGGACTACCCCCGCTGGAGGCGATGGCGTCGGGCTGCCCAACCGCAGTGGCGCGCAGTGGCTCTTTGCCGGAAGTCTGTGCAGACGCCGCCGAATATTTTGACCCAACAAGCCCAGCCGACATTGCGAGATCTATCAAACGCGTTCTTCAGACACCGAGCAGGCTCATACGTCGCGGCTTGGCGCGCGCCAATGAATTTGGTTGGGAGAAGGCCGCTAGCTCGCATATTCAACTCTATTGCCAAGTCGCCGAAGGAAGGAAATGAATACTCAAGCCGACTCCCCGATCGCACCCCATCCAAATCAGCTAACCTGCATAATAGTAACGTATAACTCCGAGGCTCATATCGAGGAGTGCCTTGCCTCCATACCTGCCGAGCCCATAGAAATTATTGTATGGGACAATGCTTCGCAGGATAGGTCTGTGGAATTTGCCAGACGTGTCAACGATAGTCGCATTCGAATAATTGAACATGACTCCAATTTGGGTTTTGGGGCGGCCGTAAATGCCGCAGCGCGTCAGGCGAAGAGTGGTTCTGAGCTATTGCTGGTAAATCCCGATGCCCGGATGTTGGAGAACACAGCCGCTCTCCTTGTAAAGGAGCTGGCCCAGGCTGACGTGGGCGCCGTGGGAGCAGGAATGCGATCTGCTAGCGGTAGTGCATTGATATCATCCGGCGATGAACCTAGTGCAATCACTGAGATAGCAGTTCGATACTTGCCGATGTCTATCAAGCATGGGTATTTGATGAATTGGATTCTTCGCGCTCTTCACAAGGTTCGGATTCCAATCCCGCTTGCCGGGTACCTTGCAGGTCGCATGACAGATGCAACGGTAACAGTAGACTGGGCCTGCGGCTTCTGCCTTCTCATCCGACGCACGGCTTGGGAACAAGTGGGTGGGTTCAATGAACGGTTCTTCCTCTACTTCGAAGATGTAGCTCTTGGCCGCGAGCTAAGGCGGCACAATTGGCGGACCGTCGTCGTGCCATCAGCTCCGGTCGTTCATTATGAGGGACAGAGCTCCTCCGCAAGCTCTTCTAGCGTGCACCATCGACGGGGGAAGCAGCTGTACTTCGATCTCTACCACCGACCGTGGGAGGCAAAACTGATGCGTGCCTTAACTCGCTAGCCCCTTCAGCGAGCCGCCGCAGCCCGCAGCACCTCCACCGAAGGCACCCGACCGGTCATCTGGGCCACCTGATCCACCGCCTGATGAATCAGCATGTCCAACCCAGAAGCCACCAACCCCCCACGCCGCTGCCAGGCAGCAGCCAACGGGGTAGGCCAAGGGTCATAGATCACGTCAAGCAAGACAGCGGGCCCACCGTCCGGACGAGTCCCGACCACCAGGCGCTCGGCCAGATCGCCCAACGCACCCCCGGGCACGGTCGCCACAGTGACGGCGGCCTCGGCCATGAGCGCTGCAGCCGAACCGAGAGGCTCCACACGCACGTTCACCCCCACCCGCTCCCCCACGGTCACCACTTCGGCAGACCGCTCGCGCGAGCGCACGCAGAGCGACACTTCCCGCCAGCCCAGCTTCGCAAGCGCGGCCATCGTGGAGGCGGCGGTGGCTCCTCCGCCCAGCACCACGGCCGGGGCGACCGTCTCGCGGCCGGGCGGCTCGGCGCTCACGCCTAGATCTCCCAGCGCACCCACCATGCCTTGCACGTCCGTATTGTCGCCCCGCCGTGACGCGCGCAGGGCGCCGGGCTCACGTGGGCCGAAGATCAGGGTGTTCACGGCCCCTACGGCCTCAGCTAGGGGCGAGATCTCGTCCAGCAGGGGTATCACCACCCGCTTGAGCGGCATGGTGAGCGAGAGTCCCGCCCATTCGGGGCCGAGTCGCTCTACGAACTGCGCGAGATCGGTCTCGCCCACCTCGAACTTGTCGTAGCGAATCGACGTGAGCCCCAGGGCGGCGTAGGCCGCCCGGTGCAGCACCGGCGAGAGCGAGTGGGCGATCGGCGAGCCGATCACCGCTGCCCGCCGCACTCCGGCGGGCAGCTCCTCGTCTACTCCTAGATGGTCGGCCGTGATGGCCGTGGTGAAGTCTGCGACCACGCTCACCCGTTCTTTGCCTGGTTCTGCTTGTACCAGTTGTTGAACTGGTTCTTCGCTGCCAGGAACTCGTTGTAGTTGTTCGTGAACACCGTCTCACCGGTGTCAGGGTTCACCGTCACGAAATAGAGCCAGTTGCCCGGCGCAGGGCTTTGCGCGGCCTCGATGGCCGCCGCCCCGGGTGAGTCGATCGGTCCCGGCGGCAGACCCGGCACCTTGCGGGTGTTGTAGGGCGAGTTGACGTTCAGGTCTGCGGCGGTCAGCCCGAACCCACGCTTCTGCACCGCGAAGTTCACCGTGGTGTCGAAGCCCAGCGGCACGGTGGGCTGCTGGGTCAACCGGTTGTTGATCACGGTGGCGACCTTGGCGAAGTCGGCCGGGTTGCTGGCCTCGGCCTGAATAAGGCTGGCTCTGATCAGGATGTCGCGCTGGTTGGCCGCCGGCACGCCAGCCTTGGCCATCTCCGCGTTGTACTGCGCCACCAGCTTCTGCAGGATCTGCACCGGCGTCACATCGGGGTCGAAGGTGTAGGTGTTCGGGAAGAGATAGCCCTCCGGGTCACCGTTGGCGGCCGCGGGCAGACCCACCGACGGGTCCTTCGCCGCCGCCTCGAGCTGAGCGAGCGTGAAGCCGGTCTCCTTGGCGATGACCGCGAATGTCTCAGATTTCCAGAGGCCTTCACGAATGCGGATGATGATGTTGATGCGCGCCTGCGGGCTCTCCAGCAACGCCAAGGCTCCGGCAGCGCTCATCTCCTTCTTCAGCCGGTACGTTCCGGGCTGCAGCGAGTTGGCGTTCGCCGATGTATTGAGAGCGTCCACAAAGGCACCTGCGCTCTTGACGACGCCCGCCTTCTCCAGCGTGGTCGCGATGGCCTTGCCCGTGTCACCGTCTTTGATGACGACCTGGGCCTCTCCCGTTCCGGGCCCCGGATAGTCACCGTTGGTCGACATCACCGAGCCGATCGCCTGCCGCACCTGTGAGACTCCGAAATAGGCCGCCCCGCCCACCAGCACCAGACACAACAGCAACACCAACGCCCCGACCCATCGACGCCGCCTGCCATGGCCGCCAGTCACCAGCGGCGGCCCTACTACCGGGGGCCCCTCGTCGTAGTGATCCTCGTCGTAGTCGTACTCATCTTCGCCGTACTCGAACGACTGGTCGCCGAACACCTGCTCCGCCGGATGATCCCCGTAACCGTCGTCGGCAGAGCCCTCGTCGACGGTGTCGAACTCTTCATCAGTGTTGCCCAGATCAGTGTTGCCCAGATCAGTGTTGCCCAGATCTTCTGCACCGCTGTGTGCGTGCGAGCTCTCGTCGTCCCGAGGCGATCGAGGATTGTTATCGAACGGGTCGCTCATCGTCGAGGCGCGCCTCCTCACTCGGGCGTCGGAGGGTCCGGCGCGCCTCCGGGCACCACCACGATGCCCGGCACACGCCCGCTCGCCCGTTCGGCGTCAAGCGCGTTCTGCAATACCACCACCGCCGCCACTTGATCGATCACTCGACGGTGGCCACGGCCCTTCACCCCCGCCTGGTGAAGCTGCTGATGGGCAGTCACCGTGCTGAGACGCTCGTCCACCAGGCGCACGGCAACCGGAGCCACCAGGCGGGCGAGGGCCTCAGCGTAACCACGCGCAAGCCCTGCCGCCGTACCAGTGCGACCGTCGAGCTGCACCGGATGTCCCACGATGACTTCCAGCGCCTCCCGATCTGTCACCTGCCGGGCGATCTCGTGCAAATCGCTGCCGCCGCGCTCGTCGCGGGGCAGGGTCTCCACCGGCGAGGCCAGCATGCCGCTCGGGTCGCTGGCGGCCAGTCCCACCCGCACGCTACCGACGTCGACTCCCAGCCGGACGCCCCTTCTCATCCGTCGATTCCTCGTCTCAGGATGGCCAGACGGATCGCCGACCGCGGAGCCGCCCACGGTGCAGCCGGCAACAACGACGTCATCGAGTCGTCGCGATCCGTCCGACCTCATACTCGATGGCCTTGAGCGCCTCACCTAGCGCGTCGGCGTTGGTTCCGCCGCCCTGCGCGAAGTCGTCCTTGCCACCCCCGCCGCCACCGAGCACCCCGGCCGCGAGCTTCACCAGCGCTCCGGCCTTGATGCCCCAGCCGCGCGCCGCCTCGTTGGTCGCCACCAGCACCACCGGACGTTCCTTGGCCACCCCGGCCACCGCGACCACGCTCGGCCGCTCGCGCTCGCTACCCAGCCGGCCACGCACGTCGGTCACGAGCGTGCGCAGGTCGTCGGCGTTGGACACCGCGCCGGCGTTGTGTCCCACGAAGCTCGCGCCGAAGACGTCCTGCGGGTTGGCCGCGAGGCCGCCCGCCGCCGCGAGCACCTGCGCCGAGGCGACGGAGGCCAGCTTGCGCTCGGCCTCCTTGAGCTGCACCAGCAGTGCGGCCACCTGGTCGGGAACCTGCTCGGGGCGCACCTTGAGGGTCTCGGTAAGGGTGTGCAGCAGCGCCCGTTCAGCGGCGAGCGCGCGGAACGCCTCGATGCCCACCAGCGCCTCCACGCGGCGCTTGCCGGCACCCACGGACGACTCTCCGACGAACGACACCAGGCCGATCTGCGACGAGTGCCCAACGTGAGTGCCACCGCAGAGCTCACGGCTCCACGCGCCGCCCATCTCGATGACCCGCACCTCTTCGTCGTACGTCTCACCGAAGAGCGCGAGCGCGCCCAGCTCCCGGGCCTTGGGCAGCGGCATGTACGTGGCGCTCACCGCGAGGTCGCGGCGGATCGCGAGGTTCGCCACCTCTTCCACCTCCGAGCGGGTGGCCGGGTCGAGGGCGTTGGGCCAGGCGAAGTCGAGCCGCAGGTAGCCGGGCTTGTTGTACGAGCCCGACTGCAGCGCACTGGGGCCGAGCACCTGGCGCAGCGCCGCGTGCATCACGTGTGTGCCGGAGTGCGCCTGGCAGGCCCCGATCCGCCACTGCTCGTCGACGCTAGCCAGCACGTCGGTGCCGGTGGGCACCTCACCGGCGGTCACCTCTACCCGGTGCACGATCAAGCCCTTGATCGGACGCTGCACATCGAGCACATCGAGCCGCAGCCCGCCGGGGCCGGTGATGACGCCGGCGTCGGAATCCTGACCACCCGACTCCGCGTAGAACGGGGTCTGCTCGAGCACGACCTCCACCACCTGGCCCTCGGTGGCCGCGGGTACCGGCTCGCCGTCGAGCAGCAACCCGCGCACGCTCGACTCGGTCTGCAGCTCCTGATAGCCCGTGAACGGGGTGGCCCCGGCCTCGCGCAGAGCGCGGTACGCGGTGGTGTCGGCGCGGCCGCCCTTGCGCGCCCGGGCGTCGGCTCGGGCACGCTCGCGCTGGGCGGTCATGAGCCGGGTGAAGCCCTCGCGATCTACCGAAACCCCTTGCTCCGCAGCCATTTCGAGCGTCAGGTCGATGGGGAAGCCGTAGGTGTCGTGCAGCTGGAACGCCTTGTCGCCGGTGAGCAGCGGCGCCGCCGAACCTGCCTGCGACTTGGCCTCGCTCACCGCGACGTCGAGAATCGTGGTGCCCGCCGAGAGGGTGCGACGGAACGCCTCCTCCTCCGCGTAGGCCACTTGGCTGATCCGCGTGAAGTCGCGCTCCAGCTCGGGGTACGACGCCTTCATCTTGTCGAGCGAGACAGGCAGCAATTCGGGCAGGCACGGGTCGAGCACGCCCAGCAGGCGCATGGCACGCACGCTGCGACGCAGCAATCGGCGCAGCACATAGCCGCGTCCTTCGTTGCCGGGGGTGATGCCGTCACCGATGAGCATGAGGCCGGAGCGCACGTGGTCGGCCACGACGCGCAACCTCACATCGGACTCGTGGCCGTGGCCGTAGCGGATTCCGGACAGCTCGCTGGCCTTGGCGATGACCGGGAAGACCTCGTCGATTTCGTACAGGTTGTCGACACCCTGCAGCAGGTAGGCCACCCGCTCGAGCCCCATGCCGGTGTCGATGTTCTTGCTCGGCAGTGGGCCGACGACGTCGAAGTCGTCTTTGGCGCGCACCGCGGAGAGCTCCTCCTGCATGAAGACGAGGTTCCAGATCTCCAGGAACCGGTCTTCGTCGACGATCGGGCCACCGTCCGGGCCGTGCTCGGGGCCGCGATCGATGTAGATCTCACTGCACGGGCCGCCCGGGCCGGGCACGCCGGTGTGCCAGTAGTTGTCCTTCTTGCCGCGGCGCTGGATGCGCTCGGCCGGCAGGCCGATCTTGCGCCAGAGCTGGTCGGCCTCGTCGTCGTCGGTGTAGACGGTGACCCAGATCTTGTCGGGGTCGAAGCCCAGGCCGCCGTTGTGCTGCTCGTTCGTCACGAGCTCCCAGGCGAACTCGATGGCCTCGGCCTTGAAGTAGTCGCCGAACGAGAAGTTGCCGTTCATCTGGAAGAACGTGCCGTGCCGGGTGGTCTTGCCCACCTCTTCGATGTCTTGGGTGCGCACGCACTTCTGCACGCTGGTGGCGCGCTTGTAGGGCGGCGTCTGCTGCCCGGTGAGGTACGGGATGAACGGCACCATGCCGGCCACCGTGAACAGCAGGGTGGGGTCGGCGCTGATCAGGGACGCGCTGGGCACAATGGTGTGCCCACGCGCGGCGAAGAAGTCGAGCCAACGGCGACGGATCTCGGCGGTCTGCATGACGAAGAGTGTGTTCCCTGATCGGTGTCGGGGGCAGCTGCTTTTGCTGCTCTCGGTAATGCTGCTCTAGCGGGCGTGCGGCTGCTTCAGTCGCCGTGCCGGTTGGCCGGGCGAGCGTCCACAGCCTTGTTCTTGGCTGACTTGCTCACCCGCGGAATGCCGCGCAGTTCGCGACCGTCTCCGCGGTGACGCGACGAGCGCGTGGACCGGGCCGCGGAAGGTCGCTGGGCGGCCAGGGCAGGCTGGTGGGCGGCCAGCTCGGCGCGCAGTTCCGCCTCTCGCTCGGCGGCCAGCTGCCGGACGGTGCCCGCGAAGGCCTGTAGCCCGGCAATCGTCTCGGCGGCGCCGGCCTGCGCACGCTCGGTCAGGCCCTGGGGGCCGTAGGCGCGGATGATCTGCTGCAGCTTGCGCCAGCCGAGCACGCCGACAGTGATGCCGACACTGAGCCAGAAGATTCGACGGAACATCAGTTCTTCTCCAGGACTACGTCGCGGGCGGCCCGACGTTCTCGGCGGGCATCGATGGCCTCGCGCACCCCGTACGTGAAGGCGGCCACCCTGATCAACGGCGAGCCGAGCGTGGTGGCGAACAGCGAGGTCAAGGTGGAGACGTTACCGGCCACCTCGGCCCCGCTTTCGGTCATAGCGCTCACCCTGGTGGTGATGGTGTCGACCTTTTCCAGCTGGTGGTTCGTGTGGCCGACGGTGGTGGTGACCTCGCCGATCAGCGGAAGCGTCTTGTCCGTGACGCCCGTGATGGTGCCGCGCAGGTCGTCGACAGCGTCGCCCAGCTTCCACAGCACGCGCGCCAGGAACCCGACGAGGATGGCGAAGAGCACAGCGAAAAGGAGCCCGACGATGTCGCCTCCGGTAAATACCATCATCACTCCCTGTCGATGATTCACGTCAGCGGCGACCCTATCGCGTCGGGCTGGACCTGTCTGGCGCGGAGGGCTGGGCCGGCTGCACGTCGAGGCGGGTCTTGGCGAGGTGGGCCACCAGCGCTGCGATGGCGAGGGCGAAGACCGCCGTCACCAGGCCCTGGCCCAAGCCCAGGCCGCCGGCCACAACGGGCTTGCCCAGCCAGTCGGCTACTGAGGCGCCCAGAGGACGGGTCATCACGTAGGCCCACCAGAAGGCGAGGATCGGGTTCCAGGTGAAGATGCGCCAGCCGATCAACGGCGGCAACATGAGCACCGCGAACAGCAGGATCGACTTGTCGTAGCCGAGCTGCCAGGTGACTGCAGCGAGATCGCCCACCGCGGTGCCCATGGCGAACGTGGCGGCCACTGCGAGCCAATAGAAGACCTCCCGGCGGGGAGTGTCGATGCTATGGATCGACAGCGTGCCCTCCACTCGCCACCAGAGGTAGAACACAGCTCCCAGCACGACGGCGTAGAGCACCGTGGTGACCAGGTAGGGCAGGCCCAGCACTACATGCATGACGTCGGCCATCATCGTGCCGAACACCCCCACCATCACCACGGCCAGCCAGTAACTAGTAGCCACGTAGCGCCTGCGGGAAAACTGCCAGACCAGCGCCGCGACAAAGGCCACGAAGCCCAGGCCCACCGCGATCACCGGGTCGATCGTGCTCACCAGCCAGTCTGAGGTCGACTCGCCCAGCGCCGTCGAGAGAGCCTTGATGAGCCAGAAGACGGCGATGATCTGCGGCACCCGCAATAGGCCCGGCTTGGTCAAGGCCTGACGGTCGAGGAGAGTCATCTCATCAGCATGGAGAACGACTACTCCGCGTGTCCATTTTGTAGCTGAGAGTTACCTGTGTGGCATTGGTTTGAGAGGTTTGGCTTAGCCGGTCGGCCAGTTTCGAGATCTTCCGGCTATTCCGGTTCGAGGATGGCGCGGAGTCGTTCGATCCGCGGGCCCAGTTCGCGCTCGAAGCCCCGGTCGGTGGGGCGGTAGTAGCGCCGGCCCACCACCGGGTCGGGCGCGTACTGCTGCGCCGCGACGCCCAGCGGAGTGTCGTGCGTATAGACGTAGCCCTGGCCGTGCCCGAGCTGCTTGGCGCCGCGGTAATGGGCGTCGCGCAGGTGGGCTGGCACTTGGCCGATCCGGCCCGCGCGCACGTCGGCGATGGCCTCGGCGATGGCGATGTAGGACGCGTTCGACTTCGGCGCCGACGCCACGTGCACCACCGCCTGGGCGAGAATGATCCGCGCCTCCGGCATGCCGATCAGCTGCACGGCCTGGGCGGCGGCGACGGCCGTCTGCAGCGCCGTGGGATCGGCCATGCCGACGTCTTCGCTCGCCGCGATCACGATGCGCCGGGCCACGAAGCGGGCGTCCTCCCCCGCCTCGAGCATCCGCGCGAGGTAGTGCAGAGCAGCGTCCACGTCGCTACCGCGCATGGATTTGATGAAGGCGCTGGCCACGTCGTAGTGCTGATCGCCGTCGCGGTCGTAGCGCAGCGCCGCCACGTCGACGGCTCTCTCGGCATGGGCGAGGGTGACCTCGTGCGAGCCCTCCTCCGTGGCCACGCCGGCTGCCGCCTCCAGAGCGGTGAGACCGCGGCGGCCATCGCCGGCGGCGAGTCGCACGAGGTGTTCGATGGCCTCGTCGCTGACCTGTACCGCCCCCGCCAGCCCGCGCTGGTCGGTGATGGCTCGGCGCAGCAGAGCTTCGATGTCGGCGTCGGCCAGCGGCTGCAGGGTGAGCACCAGCGAGCGCGACAACAACGGCGACACGATGGAGAATGAAGGGTTTTCCGTGGTTGCGGCCACGAGGGTGACCCAGCCGTTCTCGACTCCGGGCAGCAGAGCGTCTTGCTGGGCCTTGGTGAAGCGGTGGATCTCGTCGAGGAACAGCACCGTCGTCTGCCGGTGCAGGTCACGCGCGTCGCGCGCCGACTCCATCACCGCCCTGACGTCCTTGACGCCCGCTGTGATCGCCGACAGTTCCATGAACCGTCCGCCCCTGGCACGCGAGATCACATGCGCCAGCGTCGTCTTGCCTGTTCCCGGTGGGCCCCACAGCACCAGGGAGGTGCTGGTGACCCTGTGCGACGTCAGGTTGTTGGTGGTCGGTGCGGCGGGGCTCGCCAGGCGGCGCAGGGGTGATCCGCTTGCCAGCAGGTGCTGCTGGCCCACGATCTCGTCCAGCGTTCGCGGACGCATCCGGACTGCCAGCGGGCGTAGCGGTGTGACCCCGTCGGCGACGTTGTCGTCGTCGTCTTCGCTGAACAGGTCGGCCACGGAGTAACGGTAATGCCGGTCTGCTCCGGGTTCCTGCGGGGCGGCGATGTCGTAGCGCAATCTCGACTACATGGAGGCGCGCTCCTGATCCTGGGTGAGCACGGCCAGGCCCACTGGGCCTCGTCCATGTAGTTGAGATGCGCTACGTGGGCGCAGCCGCCCCCTCTGCGGGCGGATCTATCGCCTGGTCCCGCGAGGGCGCAGCTATGGGAAGAGCGGGCCGAGGATCCCGAGTAGGGCGCCGTCTCGAGCGGCAAGGTAGGCGAAACCTGGGCAGGCGAGGCTTAAGTACTGGAACCTAGTACCGAAAGCGAAAGTACATGTAATAACCAACGAATCGGGCACATAAGGCGGGCCACTGGTCGGCCACACCAACCGACCTGGGAGGCTAGGCGAGTGTTTGATGCTCTGGCCCGCGCTGCGGCACGACGTCCGTTTGCGTCGCTGGCGGGCTGGGCGGTCTTTGTGGCCGTCGCGTTCTCACTCGCCCTGGGATTGGTAGGCCCCGGCCTGTTCGGACAGCTCACCAGCGGTGAACCGTCCGTGCCCGGCGAGGCGCAGCAGGGCGCGGCCCAACTCACCCGCAACTCGCCAGAGGGCGACACCCTTCAGCTGATCATCTCCGGCGTGGATCCGCACAGTCCGCTCCTTGCCCGAACGCTGGCTGCTGGTCGACAGCAGTTGACGAAGGTCCCCGGGATCGCCTCTGTGGTCGATCCCACCATGCTGCCGGCCGGCGACCCCAGGGCGGCCGCGCTGATCTCGCGGACGGGGCATGGCGTCCTCATGACCGTGACCCTCAGGAAGGGCCTGAGCGGCGAAGCGTCCACTGCCGCACACGATCGGGTGCGGACCGAGCTCGTCGAGCTTGGCGAGCAGGTGCAGCGCGTCGAGCCCTCCGCCAAGGCCCAGCAGGGCAGTTTCGGCCAACTGGTGACGGCACTGCAGACCCAGGCCCGGGTCGACATGAGCAAGGGCGAATCCGTGGCCTTGCCGTTGAGTCTGCTGGTGGCCGTCGTAGTGTTCGGTGGCTTTGTCGCGGCAGGGATCCCGATCATCGGTGCTATCGCGTCCATTGCCGGTGGACTGTTGTGCCTGTTGGGATTTGCGCACGGCATCGACCTGGACGCCACGGTGGTGAACGTCGTCAGCGTCATGGGTCTGGGCTTGTGCATCGACTACGGGCTGCTGATGGTCAGCCGGTTTCGCGACGAGCTCCGCGCGCTGCTGGCCGGCGACGCCACCGGGCTGCGCCAGCCCACCCGTGCCGAGGCGGTGGATGCCATGACCACCACCTTGCGCACAGCCGGCCGCACGGTGGTGTTCAGCGGAGTGACCGTGGCGATCAGCATCGCCGGGCTGATGATCGTGCCTTCGGACCTGTTGCGCTCAGTTGCTGCCGGCGGGGTATCTGTCGTAGTGGTCGCCGTGCTCGTAGCCGTGACCCTGTTGCCCCCATTGCTCGTGCTGTGCGCCCGGTGGCTGGTGCGGCCTGGGGCCTTGTACCACGTACCGGGTGTGCGGGCCTTCGTCCGCAAGTTGGGTGATGTGCCGCCCGAGCAGGGAGCCTTCTCAAAGCTGGCGACGCACGTGCAGCGCGCGCCGGGGATCGTGCTGGTGGTTGTGACAGCGATTCTGCTGGTGCTCGCGGCGCCGGTGTTGAGCCTGAACGAGCGCACGTCGGTGGCCCAGCTGTTGCCCGTGGGCAACGTCAACCGGTCGTTCTTCGCAACCCTGGCGGAGGAGTATCCGGCCACCCAGCCGGCACCCGTTCAGGCTGTGTTCGCAGGTTCCGGCCCGGCCTCGATGCGGGCTGCCACAGCGTGGGCGGCGCAGACGTCTGAGATCTCGGGGGTCACGACGGTGGACCCGCCCCAGGCCGTGGGCGACGTGACCCTCGTAGGCGTGCACCCGTCATCGAGCGACCCAGAGGCGGCCGCAGACATCTCCCGCAAGGTCTCCCGCACGTCGCCCGTCAAGATCTGGATCACCGGCCAGGGCGCCCAGTTGGCCAATTTCATCGACGCGCTACAGCGAGTCGGGCCCTATGTGGCGGGATTCATTGCGCTGGCCACGTTCATCTTGCTGTTTCTCATGACCGGATCGGTACTCATCCCGATCAAGGCACTGCTCATGAATGCGGTATCGCTGGGCGCCACGCTCGGCGTGGTCGTCTGGGGGTTCCAGGACGGACATCTGCAGCACCTGCTGAGATTCACCGGCACGGGTGGCATCGAGACGTTCATTCCGCCCATGGTTCTGGCCCTCGGATTCGGCCTGGCCATGGACTATGAGGTCTTTCTCCTGTCCCGCATCAAGGAATGCCACGACGCGGGGCTATCGAATGACGAGTCAGTGGTGAAAGGACTTCAGCGATCGGGCCGCATCATCACCTCGGCCGCCCTCATCATGGTGCTGGTGTTTCTCGGCTTCGCGTCCGGTGACCTGCTGGCGATCAAAGAGACCGGAGTCGCCTTGGCGGTTGGGGTGGCCTTGGACGCCACCCTGGTACGGATGCTCGCGGTGCCCGCCACCATGACCCTGCTGGGCGACTGGAACTGGTGGGCGCCGGGTCCGTTGCGCAGGCTGCACGATCGGTTCGGCTTCGAGCACTGAGGCTGCCGAGGTGCGCGGAACCCCTCGAACCAACAGTCGGTTCGAGGGGTTCAAGTTCTTCGGGCCCAGGAGAGCGCGAAGCGCTGTTCGTCAGGCGCGCTGAGTCTGCGGTACCGCGCAGGCACCGTCCGTGCACAGCTCGTCTGCCTCGACGATCAGCTGCACCGGGTGGGTCTTGAGCCAGACCTCGTCGAGTACCTGCCGAAAGGCCTCGACGGGCTGGGCGCCGGAGACTGCATACGTCTCGTCGAAGACGAAGAACGGCACCCCGTTGACGCCCGTCGCGCGAGCGCGGTTGATATCGGCACGGACCGCGTCGGCGAAGTCATCCGAGCCCAGAACGGCCCGGACGCCGTCTTCCGGCAGGCCCACACCGACAGCGAGGCGAGCCAGGGAGTCATGGTCGGACACGATCAGACCGTGGGCGAAGTAGGCGTTCATGAGGACGTACATCAGCTCGGTGCCGAGCCCCTTGCTTGCCGCATAGTGCACGAGGCGGTGCGCGTCGAAGGTGTTGGCGTGCGTGGCCTCACTAGTGTCGAACTCCAACCCGACGGCTTGCGCGCGGGCGGCGATGCCCTCCTGCATGGAACTCACCTGAGCGGCGGTCGTGCCGAACTTGGCCGCCAACGCCTGCGCCAGCGGCACGGTGGAGTCGCGGGGGGCTGACGGGTCGAGCTCGAAGCTACGGGGAACGATCTCGACGTCGGCGCGGTGCGCGAAGTCTTCGAGAGCGAGCGCAAGATGACGCTCTCCGATGTAGCAGAACGGGCACACGACGTCCGACCAGATCTCGATCTTCATGGCTGCTCCAAGCGCCTCGGCACGGGGGATATTCCGAAGGACTATCGACTTCCGCGCGACCTGGTGGGCCTACGCATCGACCGGGTGGCTCCCTCGCGTTGTAGACGGCCCGCACGCTGGCCAACTCGGCCTCACGAGAGAGACGCGCGCCCTTACGCCTTTGAGTCCTTGGGCTTGGCGTCCACCCCTGCCTCACGGCGCTGCTGGATCGTGATGGGCGCGGGGGCCTGGGTGAGCGGGTCGTAGCCGCCGCCCGACTTGGGGAACGCGATGACGTCGCGGATGGAGTCTGCACCGGCGAGCAGAGCGCAGACCCGGTCCCAGCCGAACGCGATCCCGCCGTGCGGGGGTGCGCCGAACGCGAACGCCTCGAGGAGGAACCCGAACTTCTCCTGCGCCTGCTCGGCGTCGATGCCCATGAGCGCGAACACCCGCTCCTGCACGTCGCGGCGGTGGATACGGATCGACCCGCCGCCGATCTCGTTGCCGTTGCAGACGATGTCGTAGGCGTTCGCCAGCACCTCGCCCGGGGCCGACTCGAGTCGGTCGAGGTATTCGGGCTTGGGCGACGTGAAGGCGTGGTGCACGGCCGTCCAGGCTCCTGCTCCCACCGCGACGTCACCGGCGGCAACGGCCTCGGAGGCGGGTTCGAGCAGCGGGGCGTCGACCACCCACAGGAACGACCACTGGCTCTCGTCGATGAGTCCGCACCGCTTGGCGATCTCGTTGCGAGCAGCACCGAGCAGCGCTCGCGACGACTTGGGCTCACCGGCACCGAAGAACACGCAATCTCCGGGCTTGGCGCCGACGTGCGCCGCGAGGCCGGAAACCTCTGTCTCCGAAAGGTTCTTGGCAACCGGGCCGCCCAGCGTGCCGTCGTCGGCGACGGTCACGTAGGCGAGACCCTTTGCGCCACGCTGCTTTGCCCACTCCTGCCAGGCGTCGAACTGCCGGCGTGGTTGCGACCCGCCACCGGGCATGACGACCGCACCGACGTACGGCGCCTGGAACACCCGAAACGACGTGTCGGCGAAAAAGCCTGTGCAGTCGGTGAGTTCGACACCGAACCGCAGGTCGGGCTTGTCGGAGCCGTACCTGGCCATGGCCTCCGCATACGGCATACGCTGAATGGGAAGGGGGAGGTCGACGTCGATCAGCTTCCACAAGGCCGCGACGATCTGCTCGGCGATGGCGATCACGTCGTCCTGCGTCACGAACGACATCTCGATGTCGAGCTGGGTGAACTCCGGCTGTCGGTCGGCGCGGAAGTCTTCGTCGCGATAGCAGCGCGCGATCTGGTAGTAGCGCTCCATGCCGGCCACCATGAGCAACTGCTTGAAGAGCTGCGGGCTCTGCGGCAGGGCGTACCACGAGCCGGGCGACAGTCGTGCGGGCACCAGGAAGTCGCGGGCGCCCTCAGGCGTCGAACGGGTGAGGGTGGGGGTCTCGATCTCGACGAAGTCTTCAGCGTCGAGCACGGCCCGCGCCGCGCGGTTCACAGCCGACCGTAGCCTGATCGCCTTGCCGGGAGCCGTCCGCCGCAGGTCGAGGTAGCGGTACTTGAGCCGGGCCTCTTCGCCGACCTCGACATGGTCGTCGAGCTGGAACGGCAAGGGGACGGACGGGTTGAGCACCTCGACGTGCTCGGCGACCACCTCGATCTGACCCGTCGGCAACGCGTCGTTGGCGTTGCCCTCGGGACGAAGGCCCACGACTCCCGTCACCAACAGGCAGTACTCGTTGCGCAGGCGGTGCGCGACCGATTCGTCGCGGACGACGACCTGGCAGACGCCGGATGCGTCGCGCAGATCGAGGAAGGCCACTCCCCCGTGGTCGCGTCGGCTGGCCACCCACCCCGCAAGGGTCACGGTGGAGCCTTCGTCGCTCGCGCGCAGCGAGCCGGCCAGGTGAGTGCGCAGCACAGGGGGTCCTTCCGGATAACGCGTCAATGAACGGAGACGATCCTACGGGTGGGTCCGGACCGCCGTCTGCCGAGATCTCGCAACGTTGCGGCGGGCGAAACCTGGGATGAGATTGCCCACGCCATGCGCTCGGCGGTGAAGGAGCCTTCCCTAGAGGAAAGCCAGTCAGGACGCGACGGCCTCGGCGAGTGCGCCCCAGGCCTCGGCCTGGGCGTTGCGCAGTCGACGGCAGGCAGCCAGGACGTCCTTGTCGAGCTCGAGCTCGGCGGCCGCGCTGTACTGCCGCACGACGAGTTCGCGCTGTCGTTCCGTCTGCCAGCGAGCCGAGGAGGCGAGCACGGCCACGTCCCATTCGACGGGTCCGCGCCAGGCGTCTTCGAGGTCGAACCAGGTGACCCGCCCCTCGACCACGGACGCGTTACCCGGGTGAGAGTCGCCGTGCAGGGGCACCATCCGTTCCGCCGGCAATCCGGCGAGGACGGCCTTGAACTCGGCCAAGAGCTCGCGACACTCGTCGGCGACGAGCATGGCCTCTTCGGCATCGAGGATGCCCATGCGCGCGAGCAGCATCATGGCCCGATTCGCGTCGGCGGCAATGGGTTCGGGGCCGGGCAGCTCGCCGGGGAAACGTGCGAGCGCGACGTGCAGCTCGGCCAAGGCGCGCCCGGCCAGGCCCGGATCGCTGAGCCCGGCACCCTCCGCCCGCACGGGCCAGAGGGTGAAAGTGATGTTCTCGTCGGTATGCGGACCGGCCATGTGCCCGACCAGCGGCACCGGTACCCGCGCCCCGTGCTCGGCGGCCCAGCGACTGAGGGCGACCTCCACGGCGAGATTGGCGGACGGCTGTTCGCGCACGGAGGCCGTCCAGTTGGCCACTCGTGCGACGACCGGCAGCGGATCGAGCCGGATCAGGGCCTGCGCACGTCGCCGCAGCACCACCGGATGCAGTTGACCGTCGCCGCGCCGGTCTGGGTAGCGCAGCTGCACACCCAGATCGGTGACCACCTCGGCCACGTATTCGGCCAGGGGGTCAGTCTCCGGCTCGAGGCTTTTCCCGGGCTGCTTGCGGGGGTCAACGACGACGTCTCCTAGCTCCTGCGCTGACGCGCCCAACGTGATGACTCCCCTCTGCACCCGTGCCTAGTCGATCCAGGCCATTACCTCAGATCGCAACTTCTCATCATTCGCACAAACGAAGCACCAGATAACGGGACAACGTTCACTGGAACCGACGGCCGCACGACCCCGAGCTGCCGGCGGACGTCCCGACTGGCGTGCAAGTCTCAGCCTGGCAGCACCACCCCGGGACTGCCATCTTCGGCCGAAGGCTGCCAGGAGTTCAGGTCAACCGGGATCTGCTCACCCGAACGGAGGTCCTTCAGCTCGGCCTCCTTGACCCCCTCGACGCCGGGGAAGAGCACAAAGGGAATGCCGCGACGGTCGGCGAAACGCAGTTGTTTGCCGAACTTGTCGGCGGTGGGTGCCACGAGAGCGGAGATTCCGCGGTCGCGCAGAGTGTCCGCAGCGGCCTCGGCCGAGGCTCGCTCGTCGTCGTGGGCGAGCGCGACCAACACGCACGTGGGCACGGACCGAGTGGCCGTCAGCCCTCGTCCGAAGAGCAACCCGAGGACTCGGGTGAGTCCGAAAGAGATGCCCACGCCGGGGTAGGTCGTCTTGCCGTCGCTCGCGAGGGCGTCATACCGACCGCCCGAGCAGGCCGAGCCGAACGCCTCGTAGCCGCGCATGGTCGTCTCGTAGACGGTGCCCGTGTAGTAGTCGAGCCCACGGGCGATCGACAGGTCGGCCACCAGCGCGCCGGGCGCCGTGCGGGCGGCGGTGGCGACCACCTGCCGCAGCTCATCGAGGCCCTCGTCCAGCTGCTCATGCGCAACGCCGAGCGCTCGCACGGAGTCGACGAAGGACTCGTCCACGCCGCGAATCTCCGCCAGTTGCAAGCACTTTCGGGCACTGTCGGCGCTGAGGCCGAGGGCTTCGAGCTCGACGGCCACGCGTCCGGGCCCGATCTTGTCGAGCTTGTCGACCGCCCGCAGCACCTCGGCCGGCTGCTCCACACCCAGGCCGCGGTAGAACCCCTCGGCGAGCTTGCGGTTGTTGACGCGGATCGTCATCTCGGGCAGCCCGAGCCGGCGCAGACCGGCGAACGCGCGCGCCATCACGAGCGGCAGTTCCACCTCGTAGTGGAACGACAGGCCGTCGCGGTCGACCACGTCGATGTCGGCCTGCGCGAACTCCCGATACCGGCCCTCCTGGGGTCGCTCGCCGCGCCAGACCTTCTGGATCTGGTAACGCCGGAACGGAAACTGCAAGGTGCCCGCGTTCTCCAGCACGTAGCGCGCGAAGGGCACGGTGAGGTCGAAGTGCAGGGCAAGATCCTTGGACGGTTCACTCGCCGCCGCAGGGTCACCGGCCAATCGCCGGACGCCGTACACCTCTTTGTCGATCTCACCCTTGCGCAGCAGTTGCTCGAGCGTCTCGACCGCGCGGGTCTCGATGTTGGCGAACCCGTGCAGTTCGAAGACCCGGCGGAGCTCGTCGATCACCTGTAGCTCTACGAGCCGCTGGGCCGGGCTCCACTCGGGAAAGCCCGAGATCGGGGTCACTCTGGCCATGGTTCAGGACACCTCGTTCAGATAGGGGTTGGCACGGCGCTCGCGGGCCATCGTGGTGGCCGGGCCGTGGCCGGGAAGCAACAGGGAACCGTCGTCAAGGGGCAGCACGACGTCGCGCAACGAGGTGAGCATCGCCTCGTGCGAACCTCCAGGCAGGTCAGTGCGACCGATGCTGCCGGCGAAGATCACGTCTCCGGTGAACACGGTGCTCGTCAGCTCTTCCGTGGCGCCTGACACGCCGGAGGGCACCTGGGCCAGCGAGAACATCACCGAGCCTTCGGTATGTCCGGGCGCATGCAGTACGTCGAAGGCAAGCCCGGCCAGATCGAGCCGCTCGTTGCCCGCGACCTGGCGCACGTCGGACGGCTCGGTCCAGGTGGCCTTGGTGCCGAACTGCGACTCCAGCATGCGCACCAGCGAGGGGTCGAGCGTGGCGATGGGGTCGGCGAGCCGGTAGGCGTCGTCGTGGTGGATAAGGGCGGGCACGTTGTTCGACTGGCATACCGGCGTCACCGAGTAGACGTGATCGAGATGGCCGTGGGTCAGGAGTACCGCGGCCGGCCGGAGCCGGTATTCGCGCAGCACCGTGGCGAGGTTGTCGAGCACGCCGATGCCGGGGTCGACGACCACGCACTCCTCCCCCTCGCCCGGGGCGACGATGTAGCAGTTGGTGTCGAAGGCCTGCGCGGGGAATCCAGTCACGAACACCCGTTGAGGGTAGCGATGTGTGATCGGCGCCGAACCCTCACGTTAGTCGCCCAGCGGTCACCACTATGGTGACGATCACGGGAAGAACGTCACAGTTCGAGGTGGCCAGCTGTGTCGATCAGCCCGATATCGACCAACTTTGCAGGGAAGCGACCCGGTTCTGCACCAAGACCTCTAGACTGTGCCAGCGTTTCCCCTTCACCGGGCGCCCCGCCATGGCGCTTCGGTCACCCGACCTGGAGGTCACCGTGTCTGCGAGCAAGCGACAGCGCGAGTATGCGCGGCGGCGCTACGCAAACTGGCAGTCGCGCCAGGCCACAAAGGCTGCACGCGCGCGCCGGGCTCGGATGATCGCGTCGATCGTGCTCGGGCTCGTGGCGGTGGCCGTGGTTGTGGTGTTGGTCGTGCTGTCGCTGCACCCGAACAATTCCTCGACGGAAGCTGCCACACCCACGCACAAGGCGAGCAATCCCTGCGGCCAGCCGAAGTCTGTCGCGCCCAGGCCCCAGCCCTCCTCGGGCACCGTGCCTGCGAAGAGCGCGGCCGAGAACCGGGAGTGGACGGCGACCTTCAGCACGTCGTGCGGTGACATCAGCGTGCAGCTCGCTGGCGTCAAGGCCCCGCAATCGGTGGCCAACTTCGTCACGCTCGCCAAGAGCAAGTTCTTCGACAACACCTCGTGCCATCGGCTCACCACGTCGGGCATCTACGTGCTGCAGTGCGGCGACCCCACGGCCACGGGCACCGGCGGGCCTGGCTACTCGTGGGGGCCGGTGGAAAACGCGCCCGCAAACAACGTCTACAAGGCAGGCACCGTGGCAATGGCCCGCCAAGCCGACAAGGCCAACAGCCAGGGATCGCAGTTCTTCATCGTCTACAAGGACTCGACGATCCCCGCTGACTCCGCCGGTGGATACTCCGTGTTCGGCACGGTGACCAGTGGCCTCGACGTCGTGCAGAAAGTCGCCGATGGCGGAACCAGCGCCGACGGGCAGAAGCCCGCTCGGCCCATCTCGATCGAGGGAGTGAAGGTCCAGTGACCGACCACCCGAACCCCAACCCGACCGAGGACGAGGCCCGCGCGGCCACGGACCCTAACCTGAGCACCGAGGCATCAGATGTCTCGGAGTCGAGGACTGCCGTTGCCGTCGTCGAACCTGCTGCCGACGAGCCTCCGGCTGTCAGCGAGGCCGGTGACATCACGGCGGACGGTAGCGACGCAGTGGATGTGGCGCCCGAGGCGTCTTCTGCTGCAAGCGATTCCGCCTGGGCGTCAGCGGCCGACTCGGGTGCAGTGGGTGTGAGCGATGCCGCCGCGTCCGAGGCAGCGCCGGAGTACGAGGTGGCGTTGGAGTCCGCAGCGGCGCCCGAGTCCGAGGCGACCGTGTCCGAAGCCACAGCCTCCGACCCCGAAGCCGCGGCACCCGTCTCGCAAGGGACACCACTCGCGTCCGAAGCCGCAACGCCAGACGCCGCAACCGCAGCACCAGACTCCGAAGCGGCAACCCCAAGGCCGGAGGCAACTGGATCGCCAGCGACGGCACCTGAGGCCGGCCAGGCGTCCGCAGCAAAGGGCATCGCAGCAGCGCCGGCCCAGGAGCGTGCCGAGAAGGGCCGCAACGGCCAGTCGGGACGTCCGGGCCAGGGGCCCAGACAGGGTCAAGCACGTCCTGGCCAACCAGGCCGTCCGGGTGGGCGATCGGCGGGAGGTCGTCCTCGGCCGGCGCCCCGGCCCGGCCCGCGGCCCAGTGCTGGAGCGCCCCGACCGGCGGCACCGGAGGCTGTACCTGTGGCGGCGCCCTCGGATCCGACCCCGTGGGGACGCGTCGGCGACGACGGCAGCGTCTTCGTCAAGGATGCAGCGGCGGAAGGGGGCGAGCGGTTCGTCGGCTCGTACCCGAATGCGCCGCACGCCGAGGCGCTGTCGTACTACGGTCGCAAGTTCGATGAGCTGGCCGGTCTGATCGATCTCGCCGAGCAGCGGATGGGCATGCCCAACGCTCCCGTCAAGGAGATCACCAAGGAATTGCGCTCGGTGCGCGAGCAGTTGTCCGAAGCCGCCGTGGTCGGTGACCTCGAGGGGCTGGCAAAGCGCCTGGAGAGTCTTGAAGGCGGCCTCGCGGAGCGTCGTGCCGCAGTGGAGGCCGAGCGGGCCGAAGCCAAGGCGCAGGCACAGGTGGCGCGGGCGGCGCTGGTGCACGAGGCGGAGCAGATTGCCGGCACGGACGTCAAGCGGATGCAGTGGAAGCAGGCCACCGAACGGATGGTCACGCTCTTCGAGCAGTGGAAGACGGAGCAGCGCGATGGTGTGAAGCTCGACAAGCCGGTCGAGGACGAGTTGTGGCACACGTTCAGCCACGCGCGCACCACGTTCGACCGCGCTCGCCGTCACCACTTCGCGCAGTTGCACCACGAACACAGCGAGGCGAAGTCGTCCAAGGAGAAGCTGATCGCCGAGGCCGAGGCACTCTCGTCGTCGACCGACTGGGCCGGAACCAGCATCGCCTACCGGCAGCTCCTCGACCGGTGGAAGCAGGCCGGTCGAGCCGGTCGCAAGGACGACGATGCTCTGTGGGCGCGGTTCCGGGCGGCACAAGACGTGTTCTTCGCCGCACGGGGCGCCGACAACGCCAAGACCGACGCCGAGCTCACGGCCAACCTCGAGGTCAAGGAGAAGCTGCTGTCCGAAGCCGAGGCGTTGCTGCCGATCAAGGATCTGCGTGCGGCCAAGTCGGCCCTGCGCTCCATCCAGGAACGGTGGGAATCAGCGGGCAAGGTGCCTCGCGCCGACGTGCAGCGCGTGGAGCGCCGGCTCAAGGCCGTGGAGCAGGCCGTTCGCGACCGCGAAGACGAGCGCTGGAAGCGTTCCAACCCGGAGACGAAGGCCCGCACCGAGGGCGCCCTGGGGCAGTTGCGCGACGCCATCGCCGGACTAGAGGCCGACCTGGCCACAGCACGCCAGCGTGGGGATGCCCGGCGCATCGCCGAGGCCGAGCAAGCACTGGCGGCCCGCCGCACCTGGTTGGAGACGCTGCAGCGTACGGCACGCGACATCGGCTGATTCCGCTCGCAGCTCGGCCCAGGGTTGGCTTCGGCGCTCTGCTCGAAAGCTCTGTCCGGGCTGCGCCTCGGCACTCTGGCGGTGCCCCGTTCGACGGGGTGCCGTCAGGGTGGCTGGGCGCCCCGACCGGCAGTTGGCTCTGAGCCGCTCTCCCGGTTGCCCGTGCAGGTTTGGTGCCCGCGCCGAGGCGGCATCCCAGGCGCCCGGGCAGGTAGCCCAGGAACGGAGCACCAACCGGGCGGCGCCCCGGGATTCCGCCCGGAAGACCGCCCGCTCGGGCGCGCTATGTCAATGCCCCGGTCGGCGGGGCATTGACATAGCGCCCAAATCCACTCCACATCACACGCACCCAACGCCTTACTGAGCTCCACCAAACCCCTGCTCACGCGTACGACGCCGTCGCCGGTGCCAACCGCGGAAAAAGGCGCGCACCCGGCACCACCCAAACACCCTCCCGACGCGTGCGACGCCGTCAGGGGTGCCAACCGCGGCAAATACCACGCACCCGGCACCACCCAACCCCTTGCGACGCGCTTCGACGCCTTCGCCGGTGCCACCGCGGGAAAAACGCGTACCCAGCACCACCCAACCCTGAGTTAGCCCGTCACTGCCCCACCGGGGCAGCGACCCGGGCAGTGCAGAAGCCCCAATCCCGCAAACCGCCCCGACTGGCCAGTCTAGGTCAATGCCCCGCTCACCGGGGCAACGACACAGCCCCGTCGCTCGACTCAGTCGCGCTCGCGCTCCACCCGTCGAACGTTCTCGGCGATCGAGACACCGCACGCGCGCGCTTACCTTCAGCCTGGGCGAGTTGCCCATCAGATCCGGGCAGTCGAGCTGACACCGGCTGCCACGACGCCCGCGAGCGGCTCCTTCACGCCATCGGCTGCCAACCTGAGCACAGCGGCGGCTCGGCGCGTCCCCGGCACCCGGCTACGGCGCCGCAACAGGCTCCACGCAGCGGCCGGACTCACCTCCGGGCGGGCCAACAACCACGCGAGGGCCTCCTCGTCGTCGACATCGCCCAGCACCGCCAAGTCAGCAGTGGTGCGCAGCAAGGTGGTCACCGGCAGGTCGCCCAGCCATTCCACCTCCTCGGCGCTCACCTGGGAGCGGTGCAGTCGTAAGCCGGGTTGCGAGGCCATTCTGGTGTGCGGCTTGGTGATCACCTGCAGAGTCAGCCTGCCCAAGGCGTCCAGCGCGGGCATGGGGCCGCCGTGCGCCCAAACGGCACAGGCGAGCGCCACGACGCATCCGTTCGGCAGACCGGCGCGCAGGACGAGCTGCCGCGCTTGCGGCCAGTCGACGGCATCGGCTCGCAGATAATGCTCCGGGCCTACGGCCAGGAGGAGGCCCTCGCGGCGCATGCCTTCGAGCCAGTGGCGGCTCATGCCCGCCGTGGGAGCGTGCACTAGTCCTGCGCCGTCGTCGTCCGGCGCCCCAAGGTGCCCTCTCAACGTAGCGACGCCGTTAGAGCAGCCCTGACGATTGACATTGACCCAGCGCCTGCACAGGCACTGCAGCGACACTCCCCAGACGCGAAGCCGACGCCCCGCCCAACGTCTGACGTACAACCAGCGCACCCGCAGGCACCGCAACAACACCCGCTCGACGCGAAGCCGACGCCTCTGACAATTGACACCTGCCCAGCACACTCCCTGGACCAGCCGATCGCAACGCCGCAGCCGGCGCTGTGGGCAAGCGGACCCTGTTGTGGACAGACACCGTCACCAGGTGTGGACGATGGCGGCCTACTCCCCCAAGCTCACTGAAAACCCACCGAGCTAACGAGTGCGACCGTCGCCCTTGCGGTAGACGTCGTACACCCCGGAGACGTTGCGCACAGCGGCCAGCACATGCCCGAGGTGCGCCGGGTCACCCATCTCAAACACGAAGCGAGACATGGCAACTCGGTCGCGAGTCGTGGACACGCTCGCCGACAGGATGTTGACGTGGTTATCCGACAGCACCCGGGTGACGTCGGATAGCAAACCGGAACGGTCGACCGCCTCCACCTGGATCTGCACCAGAAACACACTGGTCTGCGAGATTGCCCACTCCACCTCGACGAGTCGGCCATCGTGGCTACGCAGGTTGGCAGCATTGGTGCAGTCGGCCACATGCACCGACACTCCGGACCCCCGGGTGACGAAGCCGATGATCTCGTCACCGGGCACCGGGGTACAGCACTTGGCGAGCTTGACCCACACGTCATCGACCCCGCGCACCACCACACCGGCGTCGCCGTGCCGGGTACGACGTCCCGGATGGGTCGGGACGATCGCCTCGGCGAGGTCTTCCTCCGCGCCCGCCTCACCGCCGAACGTCCCCACGAGCTTCTCGACGACGCTCGCCGCAGACACATGTTTCTCTCCGATGGCCGCATACAGGGCCGCGACATCGGCATACCGAAGCTCCGTGGCGAGTGCGACAAGGCTGTCGTGCGTCAGCAGCCGCTGGAGCGGCAACTGCTGCTTGCGCATGGCCTTGGCCAGCGCGAGCTTGCCGTGCTCGATGGCGTCTTCCCGGCGTTCCTTGGTGAACCACTGCCGGATCTTGGTGCGGGCTCGCGGGCTTTGCACGAAGTTGAGCCAGTCGCGACTAGGGCCAGCGTCGGCCACCTTCGACGTGAACACCTGCACGGTGTCGCCGTTCTCGAGCTTCGACTCCAGGGAGACGAGCTTTCCGTTGACCCGCGCGCCGATGGTGCGGTGCCCCACCTCGGTGTGCACGACGTAGGCGAAGTCGACGGGGGTCGAGCCCACCGGCAACGCGATGATTTCGCCCTTGGGGGTGAACACGTACACCTGCGCGGTGCCCACCTCGTAGCGCAGGCTGTCGAGGAATTCCTGCGGATCCTTGGTGTCGTTCTGCCAGTCAACGAGCTGCCGCAGCCAGGGCATGTCACCCACGGCCGGGTCACCGTTGCGCTGGGCCTCCTTGTACTTCCAGTGCGCGGCCACCCCGAGCTCGGCGCGCTGGTGCATCCGGTGTGTGCGGATCTGGATCTCGACCGGCTTGCCCTGAGGCCCGATGACCGTGGTGTGCAGGGACTGATAGAGGTTGAACTTGGGCATCGCGATGTAGTCCTTGAACCGGCCCTGCACCGGGTTCCAGCGCGAATGCACCGTGCCGAGCACCGCGTAACAATCACTCACGGTGTCAACGAGCACCCGCACTCCGACCAGGTCGTAGATGTCGGTGAACTCGCGACCGCGCACCACCATCTTCTGGTAGATCGAGTAATAGTGCTTAGGACGACCCGAGACCACCGCCCGCACCTTGGCCATCCGGAGGTCTTCGTTCACCGTGTCGCACACCTCGGCCAGGTACACCTCGCGCGCGGGCGCGTGATCGGCGACCATTTGCACGATCTCTTGGTACACACCGGGTTTCAGGGTGGCGAACGAAAGGTCTTCCAGTTCCCACTTGATCGCGTTGATACCCAGGCGGTGCGCCAGCGGCGCATAGATCTCCAGGGTCTCGTTGGCCTTGCGGGCGGCCGAAGCTTCTGACACGTACCGCCACGTACGTGCGTTGTGCAGACGATCAGCCAGCTTGATGACCAGCACCCGGATGTCGCGCGACATCGCCAGCACCATCTTGCGCACGGTCTCGGCCTGGGAGGCTTCGCCGTAGGTCACCTTGTCGAGCTTGGTGACGCCGTCGACGAGCAGCGCGATCTCGTCGCCGAAGTCTGCGCGCACCCGGTCGAGGGTGTAGTCGGTGTCTTCGACCGTGTCGTGCAGCAGGGCGGCCGCCAAAGTAGGCGCCGTCATGCCGATCTCGGCCAGAATCGTCGCGACCGCCACCGGGTGGGTGATGTAAGGGTCGCCGCTCTTACGACGCTGCCCACGATGCGCCAGTTCGGCCGCCTCGTAGGCGCGCACCAGCAGGCTCACGTCAGACTTGGGGTGGTTCTTGAGCAGCGTCCGCAGAACGGGCTCAAGCACTTCCGGGGTCTGCGACGTCGACCGGCTGCCGAATCTGGCCAGCCGGGCCCGAATGCCGATCGGGCCAGTGTCACCGGCAGTCAGCGGAGGCGGCATCGGCGGGGCGAGGGGGCCTGCACCGCCGGGGGCAGAGCGCGCAGGAATAGGGGGACCTAGGTCGTCGCTCACCGCACACCCCCTGGGGTCGCCGGGCTGGGAGATACCAGTCTAGGCGCAGCCGGGTCTACAGCTTTACGCCTGGATAGCACGAACCCATCACAAACCGTCTGCATTCCCGCGGGCACCTGCCCGGCGCCGCGAGACTACTCCCGAATCCGCTCTGTATTTCCCGACCCCTACCAAGCAGCCACTGCTGCAACCAGATTCCCTGCGAATCCGTGGGGTCGGCCCTTTCCAGCGGACCTTCTACCCACTCGCCTCGGGCGCCGCAAGATCGCGTTGCGATCTCAGACGGCTGCGAGCGAACGCACCTCACTCGAGATCAACTGACCGGCAGCAGCCCGCACAGCGGAAAGCTCCAACGCCACCACCACACAGACGATGTCGGCGCCCGCTCCGCGCAGCAATTGAATGGTCGCCTCCACCGTGCCGCCGGTGGCGAGCACGTCGTCGACGACGACCACCCGGGGACGAGACCCCGGCGCGACTCGGGACGGTGCCGAAACGGCGGTGTCCTGGATCTCCAGCGTGGCACTGCCGTACTCGAGGTCGTACGTGATCGCCCTGGTCGGCCCGGGGAGCTTGCCGGCTTTGCGCACCACGAGCACACCGGAGCCGAGGCGCAGCGCCATGGGTGCGGCGAGCAGGAATCCTCGGGATTCCACTCCGGCCACGAGGTCGACCGGCTCGGGCACCAGCGCGGTGAGGCCGGCGATGACCGCCGCAAAGGCGTCAGGGTCGGCCAGCGTGGGGGTGATGTCTTTGAAACCGATACCGGGAGAAGGGAAGTCGGCTACGTCGCGCACGGTAGACAGCATCGCCTGCCGAGCCCGCCCCACCGGGTCAGCCAGATCGTTCACGGGCTCCGCAGCAAAGCCCGGCACGGCGTTCAGCCGCGTCCTCGCTGGCTGCGTGGGACGTTGCGGCGAGGCTGGTTGCGCGGGCCGCGACCGCTGCTCGGCCTGCCGGAATCACGACCTGCGTCACGGCCCGAGGCGTCAGCCGGTGACGCCGAGCCGGAACCCGACGCGCCGTGCCGAGCCGCCGTGCCGGCGAGGGCCGGCTCGCTCGCGCTGTCGGCCTTCGCCTTGGCGTCGGCCTGCGACCGCGCCTTGGCCACCGCGGCGGCCTGGGCGATCACTCGCGGGTCACGCGAGCGCAACAGCACGAGCAACGGCGGCGCAAGGAAGATCGAGGAATAGGTGCCCGCGATCATGCCGATGAACAGCGCCAGCGAGATGTCTTTCAGCGTTCCCGCGCCCAGCAGATAGGCACCGATGAAGAGGATGGCTCCCACCGGCAGCAGCGCCACGATGGACGTGTTGATCGAGCGCACCAGGGTCTGGTTGACGGCCAGGTTGACGGCTTCGGCGTAGGTGCGCTTCGTGGACGAGAACACATGGGCCGTGTTCTCCCGGATCTTGTCGAAGACCACCACGGTGTCGTACAGCGAATAGCCCAGGATCGTGAGGAATCCGATGACCGACGCAGGCGAGACTTCGAATCCCGTGAGCGCGTAGATGCCGGCCGTAGCCACCAGGTCGTGCAGCAGCGCCACCACGGCCGCCACCGCCATCTGCCAGGCCCGGAAGTAGCCGGTGATCACCACGCTGACGAGCACGAGGAAGATCACCAGACCGGTGACCGCCTTGTTGGTGACGTCGCGACCCCAGGAGGCCCCCACGAAGTTCGACGTCACGTTCGAAGGGTTGACGTCGTAGGCCTTGGCGAGCTGGCCGCGCAGTGTGCTGGTCTGGGCGTCGGTGAGCCGCTCGGTCTGCACCTGGATCGAGTTGCCGCCCAGCACTGACACTCGGGGCGCCTCTGAGCCGCCCACCTCGGCCTCGATGATCTTGGTGGCCACAGTCTGATCCGTCGACTTGACGCCGGAGACCGTGAGCTGTGACCCCCCTCGGAACTCGATGCTCGGGTTGAGGCCACGCACGACGAGCACGACCGCGCAGAGGATCATCGTGATGAGGCCCACCGCCAGCCAACGCCGCCATTGGCCGACGAAGTTGTACGACCGACGGCCGAAGTAGAGATCGTTGCCGAAGGCGGCAAATCGTGACGCCATGACTCAGGACTCCTTCGTCAGCGAGGTGGCCACATTGCGTGGATCACCGTCGCCCTCGTCATCGGCTGATCGCGCCTGGGCAGCCGCCCGCTGCGCCTTGCGCTCGGCAGCCTTGCGCTGGGCGATCGTCATCCGGCCCGAGGACGCCGCGCCCGAAGGCGCACCGTCCGAAACTTCGTCGCGTGAACCCGCGCTGCGCGAGTCTGCGACGCCCGAACGTAGGCCGTCCGAGCTCGCACTGCCCGAAGCGGCCTTGTTCAGGTCTGGGCTGCTGAAATCCGCATCGTCCTGAGGACCGATAGGCGCGTCGGCCCCGGCGTCCTGTGCGGCGTCGGCGAGGACGTCCGAGCTGAACGCGTCGGCCTCTGCGGTGACAACCGCCTTGCCCTTGCGCTGATCCGGCGTGCGCAACCGGCCTCGCCCGGCATATACCGGTGCGCGGCCCAGATGTTCGGCGTCGAAGCCCGACAGCGGATGTCCGCCACCGAAGAACTTCGTGCGGGCCAGGATCGCCACGATCGGGTGCGTGAACAGGATGACGATGATCAGGTCGAGGATGGTCGTCAGCCCCAGCGTGAAGGCAAAGCCCCGAACGTCGCCCACGGCCAGCAGATAGAGCACGCAGGCGGCCAGCAGATTGATGGCGTCGGAGGCGACGATGGTGCGCCGGGCGCGTGACCAGCCGGTCTCCACGGCTGCGGTGAGCGATCGTCCCTCGCGCACTTCGTCGCGGATACGTTCGAAGTAGACGATGAACGAGTCGGCGGTGACACCGATGGCGATGATGAGGCCCGCCACCCCGGCCAGCGAGAGCCGGTAACCATAGGTCCAGGAGAGCAGACAGATCGTCAGATAGGTCAACAGACCGGTCGCCGTCAGGCTGATGACGGTGACCAGCCCCAGCGCCCGGTACTGGAGCAGCGAGTACACGACCACCAGGAGCAGGCCGATGATGCCCGCGAGCACACCACTGCGCAGTTGCTCAGAACCGAGCAGCGCCGAGATCTGCTCGCTCGACTGCACCTGGAACGACAGCGGCAGGGCGCCGAACTTAAGCTGACTGGCCAGCTCAGCGGCACTGTCCTGGGTGAACGATCCACTGATCTCGGCCTTGCCGTCGGTGATGACGTTGTTGGTACGCGGGGCCGAGACCACCAGGCCGTCGAGCACGATGGCGAATTGGTTCTGCGGCTGCTGCAGGCCCACGAGCCGGGTGGTGACCGTCTTGAACTGCGCGGCACCGGTGCTGTCGAAGCTCAGGTCGACGACCCACTGACCGGTGGAGACACCCTGCGAGCTGGTGCCCATGCCCGAGCTGGCCGACTTGATGTGCGAGCCCTCGACCTCGACGGGGCCGAGGATGTACCGCGCCGAACCGTCCTGGCTGCAGGTGACGAGCACCTTCTTGGGATCTTGCGCTACGCCGCCCGTGCGGTTCGCCTCTTTCGAGCAGTCGAGCGCTTGGAACTTGGCGGCGATCTCGGACGTGATCTGGGCCTGATCGGAGGCAGTGCCGGTAGCTGCAGTGGCCGCAGCCGCTGCGCTGGGGTCGACGGCGCTCGGGTCGAGGGGGCTTGCCGCCGGGTTGCTTGCTTCCGGGTCACCAGGTGCGCGGGAGGCGGCAGGAATCGACCCCGCAGGAGTGGCGGGTGCCGTGCTGGCGGGGGTCGGAGCCGAAACCACCTTCGAACCCAGGTAGGGGATCGCCCGTCCGTTGCTGCCCGTGGTGGGCACGGACGTGCTGGCGGCCGGCTCGGGCGCAGAAGGTGTGCTAGCCGAGGGCTTGGCAGCGGTCGACGGGGTCGTTCCGGTCGACGGAGTCGCCCCAGCTGTCGGAGCGGCACCGGGCGAGGGGTTTGCCCCGGCCGTCGGGGTGGAACTGGGTGCGGGGGTTGGCGTGCCGTCGGCCTCTACGAGCACGGGCCGGAAGCTCATCTGCGCCGACTGGCTCACCAACCGGATCGCCCCGGCCTGCTCGGCGGGGTCGCCCGGCAGCGACACCACGATGTTGCGCCCGCCCTGGCTCGACACCTCGGCTTCGGAGACGCCACTGGCGTCTACTCGCTGACGAATGATCGCGATGGCCTGGTTGATCGTGGCCGTTGTGATCTGGCTCTCCTGCCCCTGATTCGCCTTGGGAGCAAGGATGATCTGGGTGCCGCCTGCCAAGTCGAGGGCCAGTTTGGGACTGAAACTGGCCTTGCTCCAGATAGCGCCGGCGGACAGCACCCCGGTGAGGGCGATGAGGATGACCACGAGAGCCGTGAGCGGGCGTCGTGATCGGGTTGTTCGAGCCAACAGTCAGTCCTTCGTCGGGGGTCTGCGGCCGATCCCGGGAGGGCGCACCGCGGTCATAGTCTGCTCAGCGCTCGGAGCTGCTCCGACGCTCCGACAGGTCGGAGTCGAGCGCTGACTTGTCCAACGACACAGTCTCGTGTGCAGCCTCGTCAGGTGTGGCATTTGCGGAATTCTTCGTGAATTCGTCGGAAGTCGAGGCATCGAGGTCGATGTGGCCGGCGGCCGTCGTGCCGGTGACGTCGCTGGAGCTCGGCTGAGCCTCGGCGTCAAGCGCCAGCGGCTCGGACGCATAGGGTTCGGAGTCGACCGGCTCGTCGATCAGCCGGGCCACTGCCGCCTTGACCATCTCGACGACGACGCCGGGCGCGATCTCGAGCTTCATGCGGTCGCCGTCGACGCTGAGCACAGTGCCGAACAGGCCTGCGGTGGTCATGATTCGCTGACCGGGTTGCACGGCCGAACGCATCTTCGCCTGCTGTGCGGACTGCTTGCGTTGTCGGCTGAACAGCCAGAACACCATAACCAGCAGAAGCAGGGGCAACAGCATCGACAGATCCACGGGGAGGTTCACATTCCTAACATCGAGCGCGGCACCGGCGGCTGACTCAGGCACCAGCGAACGGAGGCCGAACAGCGTCGAACGGGGCCGCGCAGAGCACGGACCCCAACGAGTCTACCTGCCGAGCCGGTTATGCCTGTTGACATCACGCGAATCCCCGCAATTCGGGCTCAGGGCGCGCCCTACCCGCGGCAGCCTCAGGTTGGCGGTATCGCGCTCACAACGAGCCTTGCTGCTGCACGAGACGCAGATGCGCCAGGACGGTGGCGATGCCCACCGGCAGCCCCACCCGGGGCGTCGCGTCGAGATCGGGCCAGACCCGGGAACGCAATCGCAGGTCTCGGGCCTGATAGGCGGCGGCCGACGAGGCGGCGAGGATGACCCGTGGCGACCGCCGCGTCACTCGGCGCACCTCCATGATGATCGATGCCACACTCACCGCCTGGCCGGTGCACAAGACCTTCACCACCACCGGTGCTCGCAGCGCACCGCTCTCGCCGAGGGTCCGTGCGGCGCCGGCCGCCCGGTCAAGCGCCTGGAGTGTGAGCCGGCCGGCGTCGTCGGCGAACAGGTAGTCGCGCAGGGTGTCCATGGGCACGTACACCGGTATGGGGTTGCCCGTCAGCAGCGACTTACAGATCACCGAGATCAACCCTTGAGCCTTGACGAGGTTCTGCCCCGGACCGTAGAGGTTGGCAATACGCCCAATCACGACCGAGATCCCAGCCTGGCTGAGTTCGGAGACCACGGCTTCTGTGGCCAACTTCGCGAGACCGTAGGGCGCGAGCGCTCGCGGCACGCTCGACTCGTCGAAAGGCGGCCCCGACGGCGAACCGGCATAAACGCCTCCCGCCGACGATGCGAGGAAGAAGCTTCCCCTCGACCGGACGTCGGCAGGCAACGCCCGCAGCCGGGCACAGAAGGCACGCACAACGGCGATCTCGGTGTCCAGCACCTCCTGGGTGGTGGAGGTGACGCCTGCTCCAGCGCACCACGCGATCTGCCAGGCTCTGCCGTTCACATGATCGAGGAAGGTGTCCATCGCCTCGCCGAGCACAGCGTCTGCCTGCGGGGTGGCCCAGGGCACCCGTGCCGTCCAGGCCCGCTCTCCCGCCGCCCGCACCACCGCCGCCCCCAGCAGACCCCGGCCTCCCACGACCCAGACCGGCGGCGCCTGCGTCGGGTCGTGCATGGCAGTGAGGTCGTCCATGGCAGTCAGATCATCTACGGCAGTCAGATCATCCACGCGATCAGGTCATCCGCCCAGCATCAGCCACGTCGACGGTCGTCGTGGACGGTCGGGGGTAGCTCAGGTGCACCGTGGCGCTGGCTGCCCGCACGCGGGCTGACGTCCGGTGCCCGGCCAAGCGGCCCGTTTCGCCCATCCCCCACGATGAGATAGAGCGGACGCCCCATCGCCATGTTGACCGCCATGCCGACGTATTCAGACACTATGGCGAGCGCAACCAGGATCGTCCCGCTGGCGAGCAAGATGGCCACGGTGGTGGACGTCCAGCCGCTGGGGATGTCGCTCGACACCAGCCGAGCTCCGATCAGATACAGCGCGAGCACGAAGCCGAGGCCGCCGCACAACACCCCGAGCACGGCCACCAGCCGCAGGCCTCGGGTTCCACTGGAGAGCACCAGTCGCCAGAAGTGCGAGAACAGTCGCTGCCAGTTGTAGCCGGACGGGCGCTCGCCCTCTTCGCGCAGGGTCACCGGACAGGTCGCGGCCCGGTTGGCCACCCAGCCAAGGGCGATGTCGAGATAGACGTTGGCGCCAGCGTAGGCGGCCACGCTGCGGCCGATCTCGCCCAGCACCAATCGGTATGAGTTGAAGAGCGACGGCGAGATGCCACTCGGAGCAAGCTGTCTTACGACCCATTTCGCCCCGCGCGACGACGCGTTGCGCAGCGGACCGTGCGGCGGCGGGTTGGCCGGCCGGGCGTAGACCACGACGGCCTGCTCCTCCATCGCGGTGTCGAGCAACTCGCCGAGAAAGGCGGGATCGTGTTGACCGTCCTCGTCCATGGTCGCGATCCAGTCACCACCCGCGGAGGCCATCCCGGCCAGCGTGGCCGCATGCTGGCCGAAGTTGCGGCTCAGCCACACCGTGCGAACTTCCGGATAGCTGGCAGCCAGATCGCGCATCGTGGCGTCGGAACCGTCCGGGCCGTTGTCGTGCACGAGCACGATCTCGCTCACCCGGTACGCATGGCCACCCCGGCTCACCTGCTCTTGGGTGTATTGGGCGATCTCGGCAACTACACCAGGAAGAGTCTTCTCCCCCTGATAGACCGGAACGACGACCGACACCGTGTGCACCACGCTGGCCAGCGTACGGCTCAGCACCTGCCAGACCTGGGAAGAACCCGAAATCGACCAGTCTCGTGCCTGCGAAACCAACCCTGCAGCCCTGACGCCGGGCGCCCTACCCGGCGAATGCCTGGTCGTCCGCGGTGAAGCAGTCCGTCGACAAGAAGGACAGCGACGGATAGCCGGCCCGTTGATCGACGGGCACCCGGAAGTCGATCTGGGTGCGACCGGGGGGGGCCGTGACCTTGCGTTGGAGGGTGAAGCCACCCGAGGCCGGGATCTGCTCGCTAGGCCCGTCGCCGACGGTGACATCGAGCACGGTGACGCCTTGCACGGCGGCATGCACCGTCAGAGTGACCTGCTGCGGGGTCGACCTGGGGTTGTCGAGCAAAGCCACGCCGAGGACCGGCCCGCGGCCCTGGGCGTCGAGGCTCATCATCCGATCGCGCTCGGTGGTGCCGTACACCATCGGAGGCGCTTTGAGATCGGCTCGTTCCGCAGCGATCTGCGCGGGCGTGTACCGCGCTTCGACTTGCGCCTTGGCCGGTGCCAGACTCCACGCCTGGTACCGGTTGTCGGTGCTCGTGACCTGTGGGGCGCCCAGCAGCGCGGTGAGAGCGGAAGCCATGCCGTCGGCGTCGGCCCCCAGCGCCATCCGGTCGATGCTCACCACGTTGAAGCCGATCGTGGCCGCCTGCCGCACCTGCTGATCGGTGGGACGCTGCGAGATGGGCGCCGCCCAGTCGGAAGTGGCCCGCCCTTGGATGTCGCCCGTGGAGGAGTAGAGCGTGGGCGAGTGCAGGTAGAAAAGCAGGTCGTCGGTGGCGTAACTGCCGTTCATCGGCGGCGACTCAGGGAAGACCCGATAGGGCAGTTCGAAGATCTTGGACGTGGCCCCGAACCTTGTCTCGACGGCCTTGACGTAGGCGTCGTCGGAGTTCCACCGGGCGATCCTGGACTGCTGGTCTGCCGGCAGGTTGTAACTGAAGGTCGACTGATCGAGACCGCCCACCGCAAGCACCAGCCCTGCCGCCACGAACACGGCGGCCGGCTGCACCAGCCGGTGCCGCGTCGCCCACCGCAGCGACATCCTGCGGGCCAGCGCATCTATCAGCAAGCCCACCGTGGCGAGCGCGAAGCAGCTGATGAACACCGAGATCCGGTTCCAGCCTCGAATGTCGGTGGTGACGAACAACGCGATCACACCCGAGAGGCTGCCTACCGTCCCGAACAGAACGCCCACCAGGTTGAGGCTCGCCAAAGCGGACAGCTTCGACGACAACGGACTCAGCGGGCTCGGATGGCCACGGCCCCAGCGGGCCGTCATCCAGACCGCCACACCGAGCAGCACTAGGAACCCGATCGCGCCTATCAGCCCGAGCGAGGGGGACTCCGACGGCAACGGAAAGTACAGATCGTAGAACGCACGGGTCCAGCGCGCCGGTCCCCAGAAATGGGTGTTGGGCGGCAGCAGCAGCTGGGTGATCTTGAAGCCGTAGAACTCCGAGTCGGACGCTGCCCGATTCAGCGCCACCACGTTGGGCGGTTGGCTTCGGTCGTAGGTGAGGTCGGGCAGCATGTTGGCGAGCATCGTCGCGACGAGAACCGCTCCGGCCAGGGCCGCCCCCACGAAGCGTCGCCAGTTTCGGTCGATGAAGAGCACGGCCAGACCGGCCAGGCCCAGGAACAACGCCAGGAACACCGAGTAGTAGGTGGAGGCTGTGCCCAGCAGCACGACGGTCACCAGGGTCTGCGTCGAGCGCCAGGCGATCGCTCGCCGGCCAGGACGAATGCCGTCTGCCGTGACCGGTATGAAGATGCCGAGCCCCCGCAGCACTCGCCACACCAGCACCACCGCCGGGGGCACGACGTAGTACGACGCCAGAAAGAGGTGATCGATGCTACGCATGTAGTGATAGGGCTGAATCGAGTAGAGCACGGCGAGGCCGGCCGACATCGGCTGGGAGATGCCGACCACGCGAAAGAACCAGTACCCCGCCAGCGCCGTCAACGCGAACCCAGCCAGGTAGTAGCTGTTGACCACCTCGGCCGGATGCGGCCAGAGATGGCCGAAGACCGAAAAGACCATCTGGTGGAGATTGTCGGCCGTTGGGAAGTCGTGGTAATGCTGCCCGGCAGGCCAGCCCAGGTGCGGTTCGTACTCATACCAACCGCGAAGGGTGTCGGTGGTGGCGTGTGACATGACGGCCATGGCGTCGCCGCCGGTGGAGATCGGCACCGACCACGGTTGCCGGTACAGACCGAGAGTGAAGATCGCATGACAAGTCGCCACGATGGCCGCCACCACCGCCCAGGGCCACTCCCAACGGCCGAGCCGCTGCTGGGCGAGCTCGGGGCGCAGTTCGGCGTTTTCGGCAAGAGCCAGGGTCGAGGCGCGATGGCTCATCGGCCCATCCGGTGGTCGAAGGCGATGTAGGCCGCACGCCGCACATAGGCCATGGCCCGAGCCAACGCGTTGCCGACGATGAGGTCGCGTCGGGAAAGCAGGCCAGGTATCTCCTTGGCCACGGCCCCATGCCAGGCGACCACCTGGTTCGACTGTTCCTGCGCCAGGTGCACGCTCCATTGCGAGCGACTGAGCCGGAAGCCGCCGAGCGGCTCAGCCAGTGCCACGAGGTCTCCCTGGCCGAGCACCCGCACGTAACTGGCCTCGTCGACCACGAACGGGAAGCGGGTCTCCCAGCCCCCCACTCGCTCGAAGACCTCACGCCGGAACAGCACGCACATCGGCTCGCCGTACAGGTTCGCGCCGGCCACAATGGTCTGTCTCGCGGCTCGACGGCCGTCTACCAAGCCCTTCAGGCGGCCGAGGCCGCGCGCCTTGACCACGGGCCGATCATGGGCATCGATCACATCACGACAGAACGCCGACATGCTCGCCCCCGGGTGGGCGTCGAGCGCGTCGACCTGGCGCTGAAGAGCCTCGGGATAGAGCAGGTCGTCTGCGCAGACCAGCTTGAGGTACTCGCCCGTGGCCTGCCCGGAGACATGTGCCCAGTTGCGCAGCGCGCCACCGCCGGCGGTGATCTTGTCGAGCCGGACCCGCGGGTCGGCTCGGAACTGCTGCAAGACCTCCCACGTGTTGTCGCTCGATGAATGGTCGGAGACGATCATCTCGAAATCGGTGAAGGTCTGGTCGAGCACGGAGCGCATCGTGCGCTCGACGTACTTGCCGTTGTTGTACGACGGGATGACGATCGATACCCGGGGCGCGTTGCTCATGGCGTCCTCACTGAGCGTCGGAAGGCGAAGTACTTCTGGCCGAACCACGAGATGACCACCCAGACGCTCAACACGATGAACTGCGCGGGTAACAGCGCGACACCGAAGCCCTTGTGCACGATGGGCAACAACACGTAGTTCATACCCAGACCAGTGAGATACAGGGTGTAGAACCGCACCAGGTCACGTCCGAAATGCCCCCGCACGCGGAACACGATGAAGCGGTACATCACGAAGGCGCAGAACGTGGAGATGATGTAGCTGACGGTCAGCGTGACGAGATAGCCCCAGCGCGGGTCGAGGATGGGCGCGAACACCTCGTTCAGGGTCCAGAACCAGAAGAACCCGACGACGGTGTTGGCACCGCCGACCACGAGAAACGCCAGGCGTTGGTCTTTGATGACCTTGAGCAACCACCCAGGATCGCCTTCCATGTCGGCTGGAGGCCGCGCCGATTCAGACATCTCGGCGGGACTCCTCTCGGGCCACGTTCTGGCCGGGCTCTGGGATGAGCGACTCATGTGGGACGGGCTTGCGGACGGCTCGGATACCGGCCAACCGGTCAGGTGCGAGGTTTGCCCTGAGTCGGCTGGTTGTGCCTCGGGAGTATCGCACGACAGTTCTCCCGCACCACTCGATGGAGGTTCCGGTCGCGCTCGGCTCGTGTCGCGTGTCACGGCTGTCCCAGATCGATTCCGAGCTGGCCGCCGCTCATTGGAGACTGACTCGGCGGCTGCAGACCCAGGTGATTCCAGCCGGCAGCGGTGGCGACCCGCCCGCGGGGGGTCCGACCCATCAGACCTTCCCGGACGAGGAACGGCTCGGCCACCGTCTCGACCGTCTCGGGCTCTTCTCCCACGGCCACGGCCAGCGTCGACAGACCGACCGGTCCACCGCCGAACCTGCGGCACAGCGCCTCGAGCACCCCACGGTCGAGCCGGTCGAGCCCCTTGTCATCGACCTCATAGACCTTGAGTGCCGCCTGCGCGGCCGCTAGATCGACGATGCCCTCGCCGCGCACCTCGGCCCAGTCACGCACCCGGCGTAGCAGGCGGTTGGCGATGCGCGGCGTACCCCGGGAGCGACTGGCCACCTCGGCCGCACCCTCGTCGGTGAGCTTGATGTCGAGCAGTTGCGCCGAGCGGCGCAGCACCACCTGCAGATCGTCGGCCGAGTAGAACTCCAGGTGGGCGGTGAACCCGAACCGGTCGCGCAGCGGGGCCGTCAGCAGACCGGCGCGCGTCGTGGCGCCGACCAGAGTGAACGGCGGCAGTTGCAGCGGAATGGCCGTGGCTCCGGCCCCCTTGCCGACCACCACGTCGACCCGGAAGTCTTCCATGGCCATGTAGAGCATCTCTTCGGCCGGGCGGGCGGTGCGGTGGATCTCGTCGAGGAAGAGCACCTCGTTCTCCTCCAGCGATGACAACAGCGCCGCCAGGTCGCCCGCGTGCTGGATCGCCGGACCGCTCGTGACCCGGATCGAGGTTCCCAACTCGGCCGCCACGATCATGGCCAAGGTGGTCTTGCCCAGACCCGGCGGACCCGACAAAAGCAGGTGATCGGGTTGCCGTCCACGCGCGGTCGCTGCTTCGAGCACCAGCGAAAGCTGTTCGCGCACAACAGGTTGCCCCACGAAGTCGGCCAGCCGACGCGGACGCAGGGCCGCCTCCGCCGCACGCTCCATGGCATCGGCAGCCGGCGAGACCACCCGCACGGACGCCTCCGCCGGCCCGTCCTGGCCGTACTCGCTATACCCGGCCTGCGCTTCGTACCGGGCCCCCCGGCGGCCAGGCTGGTTCGACTCCGCGAGCTCGGCGTCGTCGACACCGATCTCCCGACTGCCGTCCGACTCGACCTCACCGGGACGCGTCTCGTCACGGCCGGTGTCATCGGCTGAGTGCGTGGCGGCCATCAGTTACGCCCCAGATGTCGCAAGGCGGCACGCAACAGGGTGGCTACATCCGCCGCGTCGGGTTGGGCGGCCGTTACCGCGGCCACGGCCGCTTCAGCCTGCTTGGCCGTCCAGCCCAGACCCACGAGTGCTTCCCCCACCTCCGACTCGACGCGGGACGAAGACGGCGCCGCGCTGGCCGGCGCCTGACGACCCACCGGCGCGCCGATCCGGTCGGTCAGGTCGAGCACGATGCGCTGCGCTCCCTTGCGGCCGATGCCCGGCACGCGGCACAGCGCGGTGAGATCTTCGTCGGCGATGGCTCGGCGCAAACCGTCAGGTGTGTGCACGGCGAGCATCGCCAGAGCCAACCGTGGACCGATACCCGACACTGTCTGCACGATCTCGAAGACATCCCGTTCTTCGGAATCGGCGAAGCCGAAGAGCGTGAGAGCGTCTTCGCGCACCACCATCGACGTGGCGAGCTGGGCCGTTCGCCCGAGTTGCAGGCCGGCCAGGGTTCCGGGCGTGGCCACCACCCGCAGCCCGACCCCGCCCACCTCGATGACCGCGGCGTCGAGACGCAGCGCCAGCACGGTGCCTCGCACAGACGCGATCATCCGAGGCTCCCGAACGTTCGGCTCCAGCCGGCATTGCCGCCGGGCCTGACGCCTGCACCGCAGGTGCCGCGAGGTTCCGTCCGAATCTTCGACTCAGCTGTAAGACCCATATCCATTCCCACTGCTCCACTCTGCTGACGCTCGAACCCCCGCGTGCCCGGGCGACCCACCACATGCTGGCCTCCCTGTGCGCCAGCCCCCAAGTTCGCCTTCTTCGAGCTGCACGACGCCAGGCGACGGACAACTGTTCGAGAACCTAACAGGCCGCACCGACAATGCGACTGAGGCCGTGCCGCACAGGCGTGGATCCGTCACAGGATCCGCCCGATTCCAGCAGCCAATCACCCGCCAGCCCGGGACAACCGCGCTAGATGCACCAAGCAACCCAGCTCTTGCGAGGCATCCAGATCAACCACGCAACCCGGTGAGAGGCGCCGGTCAGACCCGCCACGTGCGAGGCGCCCGGCATCACAGGATCGCTCAGTGTCCACTGCCGATCGTCAGACCCGCCACGTGCGAGGTGCGCGGGCCGCCTGGCGTGCCGCCTGCGCCCAAGCCTGCTGCGCCGGCGTGAGCCCAGCCGACGACGTGGCCGCGCCGGCCGCGTCAACCGATGCCGCCAAACCCCGACCCCGCCACAGATGACAGATGGCCAGCGCCAGGGCGTCGGACGCATCCGCCGGCGTAGGCGCCACCGGCAACGAGAGGATCCGAGTGACCATGGCTGCCACCTGGGCCTTGCCCGCGCGTCCCGAACCGGTCACCGCGGCCTTCACCTCAGTGGGCGTGTGCATGACCACGGGCAGTCCCGCCCGCGCGCCGATCAGCACGGCGATCCCGCTCGCCTGCGCCGTGCCCATCACCGACGTGACGTTCGACTGACTGAACACCCGTTCTACGGCCACCACATCGGGCCGATGGGCACGCACCACAGCTTCGATCCCTTCGGCCACGGCGAGCAATCTGTCGGCCAGGTCGGCGGTGGAAGCGGTGCGCACCACCTCCACGTGCACCAAGCACGCGCGCGCACCGGGCCGCGACTCCACGACGCCGAGCCCGCACCGGGTCAGGCCTGGGTCGATACCGAGCACACGCACCCCACCAGGGTGCCGCTCGAGCCACCGCAGGCCTGGGATCCGTCCACCTCCGGCGTTTCGCCGCCGGCCGATCAACTCGGGAGCCGGGCAGCCGCCGGCTGAAGGCCGATCGTCGAACCGTCACGTTTGTCGGCCAACGGTCACCACGTTGGCGACCACTCGGCAAACAATGCGACAGTTCGGCGCGGCTCGCTCCCTGACCGCCCGGCTGGCACAGGGCTGCCATCGAGTGGACGGATTTCACGCCCATCCACAGCTTTGGGCACGGATGATGCCTTCCGACGCGCAGACACCTACCCTTGGCGGCAGTCTTCAGGAGGTGCAGTGACCGGACACGCCGTGATCAAGCACGTGATGCCCGCACCCTCGGCAGTCGTGTTCGAGGTGCTGCACGACTACACCCGACGGCTGGAATGGGACACCCTGCTCAGTGCGGCCTACACCGTGGACAACGAACCGCCCGCCACGGGCGTCGAGGCGGTGTGCACGGCGCGCCGGAGTCTGGGCGGCATCTCCTTTCGTACCCGCTACGTCACGTTCCGCCCACCCGTTGACGGCCAGGCAGGCCTGGCGGCGGTCACGCTGGTGAAGCCGGCCTCCGTGTTCGCCACCTGGGCCGCCTCGATCCGCCACGAAGACCTCACCCCAGGCCGGTCGAGCCTCACCTACACGTTCACGTTCACCTGTCGTCCGCTGCTCTTATCCACCGCCACCGAACCGGTTGCGGAGCAGACCTTCAGGCTCGAGATCGCGCGCCGGCTCACCGCGCTTTCGGATTACCTCGCGCGCGGGGGCGGAGCCGCGCCTCGATGAGCAGCTCGTCCCCCACCGGCGTCACTGCCACCAGCTCCATAGCGGTGGCGAACACCGCCATCGCCAACACCGGCCCCACAGCCACCAGCACGTCACGCGACAGTGCGCGCGAGCCATCCCTCGCACTCGAGACTCTGCGTCGGGTCTGGGGTTACGACTCCTTCCGGGGCGACCAAGCAGCCATCATCGACACCTTGGTGGCCGGCGGCGATGCACTGGTACTCATGCCGACCGGGGGCGGCAAGTCGCTGTGCTACCAGGTGCCCGCACTGGTGCGCGCGGGCACGGGGGTGGTCATCTCGCCCCTCATCGCCCTCATGCAAGACCAGGTGGACGCGTTGTCCGCGGTGGGAGTCCGCGCCGGATTTCTCAATTCCACGCAACAGCCGCAACAGCGCCAGCAAGTGGAACTTGCCTATCTGAATGGTGAGCTCGACCTGCTCTATCTCGCACCCGAGCGCCTGCGGGCTCCCGAGACAGCCCAGTTGCTCGACCGCGGACGGATCGCCCTCTTCGCCATCGACGAGGCGCACTGCGTGTCGCAATGGGGACACGACTTCCGGCCCGACTACCTCCAGCTCTCGATGCTGCACGAGCGCTGGCCGCAGGTTCCACGGATCGCGCTGACGGCCACCGCCACGTCGGCAACTCGCGCCGAGATCGTCACCCGGCTCGGGTTGAGCGATGCCCGGCAGTTCGTCGCAGACTTCGACCGGCCCAACATCCAGTACCGCATCGTCGGCAAGGCCAATCCGCGCGCGCAACTGCTGGAGTTTCTACGCACAGAGCACTCCGGCAACTCGGCGTCTCCTGGAAACTCGGAGCCCTCTGGTGACTCGGGCATCGTCTACTGCCTGTCCCGAGCTTCGGTAGAGCAGACCGCAGCCTTCTTGGTACAGAACGGAATTGAGGCGCTCCCCTATCACGCAGGCCTGGATCGGCAGGTGCGGGCGCGCAATCAGGCGCGGTTCCTGCGCGAAGACGGGCTGGTGATGGTGGCCACCATCGCCTTCGGGATGGGCATCGACAAACCAGACGTCAGATTCGTGGCGCACCTCGACCTCCCGAAATCGGTAGAGGGTTACTACCAAGAGACCGGACGAGCCGGGCGCGACGGCCTGCCCGCCACTGCCTGGCTCGCCTACGGGCTGGCCGACGTGGTGCAGCAACGGCGGATGATCGACACCTCCGACGGCGATGCAGCCCATCGCCGGCAATTGACCGTGCACCTCGACGCGATGCTCGCTCTGTGCGAGACGGTCTCGTGCCGACGGGTGCAGTTGTTGGCCTACTTCGGACAGCACATCGATGGGCCCTGCGACACCTGCGACACCTGCCTTGCCCCTGCACAGACCTGGGATGGCACCGTCCCCGCCCAAAAGCTGCTCTCGACCATCGTGCGACTCGAGCGGATGGGCCAGCACTACGGCGCCGGGCATCTTGTGGACGTGCTTCGGGGCAAGCGCACCGATCGGGTGTCGCAGAACGGGCACGAGAGCCTGACAACCTTCGGCCTGGGCGAAGATCTCTCCGAGACCGAGTGGCGCGCCATCGTGCGCCAACTGCTGGCCGCGCAACTGCTGGCGGTAGACGCGGACGGCTACAGCACCCTGCGCCTGACCCCCTCGAGCGCGGACGTGTTGCGCGGTCACCGCGAGGTGTTGTTCCGGCAGGAGACGCGTCCGGTTCGCCAGGCAAGGTCTCCGAGACGGGCTGCGGGAACTCAGACAGGTGGTGCGCAGCCGGACCTGGATGCCGCAGGTTCGCAACGGTTCGAGGAATTGCGCAGCTGGCGCGCCGCCACGGCCAAGGAACAAGGTGTGCCGGCCTACGTCGTGTTCCACGATTCCACACTGCGCGCTATCGCCACTGCAACACCGGCCACCTTGGCCGAGCTCAGCGCGATCAGCGGAGTGGGCGCCGCCAAGCTCGAACGCTACGGCCCAGGGGTGCTGGCGGCGCTGGCGGGCGAGCCCACCGGCACGGCCGACTCCGTTGACGACACCGATTCTGCCGGGCCGTCGGATTCCGGGCCGTCGGATTCCGGGCCGTCAGATTCCGGGCCGTCAGATTCCGGGCCGTCTGATTCCGAGCCGTCCGGTTCCAGGCCGTTCGATCCACCTGCTGATATCGACGCCGACCCGAGGGATCCTTTCGGCCCGGCTGAGTTCGTTCGCTGACTCCTAACGACTCATCTAGTCGAGACGACTCATCTAGATGCCCATTCGAAGGTCAACGGTCGTTGTACTAGATGACCGCGGTGAACGTGACGACCTGTTCGGGTCAGCCCCGGTCGGGCCGGTCGATGTCCGGAATCCGGCGCTAGTGCCAGCAAATGGAACTCGGCTGAGCACAAAACCCCAGCCCGCCGCACCAAAGCGAGCCGGATTCCGGACATCCCAGCGGCCGGGGAGCGGCGCCCGGCCATCGCCACCAAGGCACGATCGCGCGGTCACCTGTCACGTATTCGCCCATCCGTCACCAACTTGGTGACACCCCAGCGAACAACGTCACAGTTCGACGACCTCGTACTAGTCGAGCGTGGCCATCACGTCGTCGGGCACGTCGAAATTGGCATAGACGTTCTGCACGTCGTCGCTGTCTTCGAGGGCGTCGATGAGCTTGAACAGCTTGGTGGCCTTCTCGGCGTCGACCTCGATCTGTGCCGAGGGGACGAACTGTGCCTCGGCAGAGTCATAGTCAATGCCCGCCTCCTGCAACGCCGAACGCACGGCAACGAGGTCGGTCGGCTCGCTGACCACCTCGAACGACTCGCCCAGGTCGTTGACCTCTTCGGCGCCGGCATCGAGCACGGCGACCAGCACGTCGTCTTCAGTCAGGCCTTCCTTGGGCACCACTACGACGCCCTTGCGGGAGAAGAGGTACGACACCGATCCCGGGTCGGCCAGCGAACCGCCGTTGCGGGTGAAGGCGACTCGCACGTCGGAGGCTGCTCGGTTGCGGTTGTCGGTGAGGCACTCCACCAGCATCGCCACGCCGCCCGGCGCGTAGCCCTCGTACATGATGGTCTGGTACTCGGCCCCGCCCGTCTCGGCACCTGACCCGCGCTTGACGGCGCGATCGATGTTGTCGTTCGGCACCGACGACTTCTTGGCCTTCTGGATGGCGTCATACAGCGTGGGGTTGCCCGCCGGGTCGCCGCCGCCCGTGCGGGCCGCGACCTCGATGTTCTTGATGAGCTTGGCGAACATCTTTCCGCGCCTGGCGTCGACGACGGCCTTCTTGTGCTTGGTCGTCGCCCACTTGGAGTGGCCGCTCATGAGTCTCTCTTCCTCGTGCCTGGCAGGTCGGCCACGCTCCGGCGCGGCCCGCGGCAGCGAGACGTCGTCGCCCATAGCCGCAGGGCCCGCACAGCCGGCGAGGCCTGAGAAACCATCCTAATGCCCCTGCTCACACCCCTCGCCGCCTCGGCAGCGCGCCTCGGGCCGGACCCACTCAGCTCCGCGACCACCGATGGCCTCCCCGGCAGCGCCTCAGGCAACAACCCGCCGAGCACTCCGACCGCCGGTACCCATCGCCTCGGCAGCGCGCACCCATCTCGATCGAGCCGCAACTTCCGCAAGAACAAGAACGAACGCGACCTCAGCCCTCGAGCGCCAGTGCCCCGGCGAACCCGAGCATCACCACACCGGTGCTGGCCTCGATACCACTGCGCACGCGGGCCCGCTTGAGGAGTCTGGACGCCCGCGCGCCGGCGACGACGATGAGTCCCAACGCCACGCCCCCGACCACCACCAACGTCAGGGCGTAGAGCATGAGCATCGCGAAACCCCCTCCGCTGCCGACGAACTGGGGCAACACGGCGATGTTGAACACCAGCACCTTGGGATTCGTCGCGTTGGAGAGGAACCCCTGCCGCCATGCCGACAACCGCCGTGGCCGGCCGCTGAGATGACGGCCCTCGTCCGCGTCCATCTCGGCCTCGAGCTGCCTGCGCAGCCGACGGGCCGACAGCAGCGCCGAGATTCCCAGATAGCCGAGATACAGCACGCCAGCCCAGCGCACCACCTGGAACACCGGCTCCGCGTGCACAATCACCGCACCCAGTCCGGCCGCAGCCAGCACGCCCTGGATGGTGCCCGCCGTGCTGACCCCCACGGCCGTCCAGAAACCCTGCGCACGTCCACCGATCAGGGTGTTGCGCAAGGTGATGAGAGTGTCCGGCCCCGGGGCGAAAGCCAACAGGGACACCAGTGCCAGGAACGAGAGGTAATGCGCCACGGTCAACATTGTGGCCTGCGCCCGGACGCCGACGCGAACAGCCAGCGGCCCACAGATGGGCCGCGGCCGCCGATGTGTCACGTTGCGCGCCGAACGGTGACCACCATGGTGACCGCTCGCCGACAAACGCAACAGTTGGACGGCTTGCCGGCCGAGGAAACACCCAGCACGAACACAATCGCGCCAGCCCACGGAGGCCGGGCGCGCGGAGCGCCGACACCCATAGGTCGGGCGCGGAACCGGACACCCACAAGGCCAGGCCCGCGAAGCGGGACGGCTCAGCCGCCTCCGGGCACCCCGTCCGCCCGAAGCACGCGCGACGGCTCGTCGTCGATCTCCACTGTCTGTGGCGGCGGAGCCGTGCCTGCCAGGCGGAACCACCGCACCACCCGTTTACGACGCACGGCCAGACTCGCCGTGACGGCGTCGTTCACGAACCGGCGGGCCAGACGTCCGCGATGGCAGACGTCCGCCAAGGCGGCGATCTCTTCCGTCGCGAGCACGGGATGGTCGTCAGGCAGCAGATCGAGGGTGAGCCGCAGGGTGCGGGACAGGTCCGACTCCGCGGCCTCACGCTCGCTGCCGAGGTCGGCCAGGTGCGCTCGCTCGCGCAGGTTCAGTGCCGCTCCCGCTGTGTCGATCGCCACGGGGTCGCTCGCCAGGCCCAGCATCGGAGCTCTTCGGGCGCTCGCCGCGGCGGCGGTGGCGGCTGCATGCAGCAGGACGGCCGATGCCGGGTCGAGCAACCCGTCCAGAGCCACTTCTGTGGCGGCCTGCGCGCGGCGGACGAGTTGCGCATCCAACGCCGAGCACGCCCCCTCGACGCGACGATGCAGCCGGTCGAGCCGACGCGCCACGAAACTCAGGTACCACCCCAGCGCCGCCAACACCACCAGCACCCCGGCGACGACCCACCAGAGGTTCATCGGGGGTCGTCGTCCGCGACGGCCCACTCGGCCGACGCACCAGGCCTGGGCGCCACCGAGTACCCGGCCTGCGCCAGCGCCACCGAGTACACCGTCTCCACCTGCTGCGCCACGCGCGACCAGTCGTACCGACCCACCGTTGCGCGCGCTGCTGCCAGCTGACGGCCACGCAACTCGTCGTCGCCCAGCACTCGCAGCACAGCCCGCGCGAGCTCGTCGGGCTCACCCGCACGAAACAATTGCCCCGCGGCTCCGTCGTCGAGCACCCGCGCGAAGGCGGGAAGATCGCTGGCCACCACGGCCGCGCCGGAACTCATCGCCTCCACCAGCACGATCCCGAAGCTCTCGCCGCCCGTCTGTGGCGCGCAGAACACATCGGCCGACGCGAGCAGGGCTCGCTTCTCCTCCTCCGACACCTGGCCGATCACCTCCACGCCGCCCGTGGCTCGAATCTCCGCCCAGCCGGCATCGGAATCAGCGGCATCTTCTGCCGGCACTGCACCCCCGCCGTCAATGCACGACTCCGACCGAATCACCGGCTCAGTGCTCCCCGCAGCCCCTGCCTTCCCGTCGTGAGAGCCGCACGACTCCGTCCGAACCCCCAGCTGAGCCAACCCGGCAAACCGCTCCCGGGCGGCAGCGACGTCCCCGGCCCCGGCCACCAGCAGCCGGGCCCCGGGCACTTCCCGGACGATCTCCGGCCAGGCAGCAGCCAGCACGCTCAAGCCCTTGCGCGGTTCGTCGAGACGCCCGAGAAAGACCACGCTCGGACGGCCCGGCTGCCCCACCCAGCGGGCATCGGGGACGGCGTCGGCGAAGGCGGCCACGTCCACGCCGTTCGGCACCACCACGGCATCGCCGCCGAGGTGATCGACCACGGTGCGCCGAGCATCTTCACTGACGGCAATGCGGGCCAGCAGCTTTTCCATCGCCGGCCGCATCAATGGCGAAACCACCTGCATCGCACGCGATCTGCTGATCGAGGTGTGAAAGGTCGCCACGAGGGGCTCGGTTGCGGCCAGCAGCGCCAACAGCGACAGGCTCGGCACCAGCGGCTCGTGCAAATGCACGAGATCGAACTCCCCCTCGGCCAGCCAGCGCCGAACCCGGGCCGACGTCAGCGGCCCGAAGGCCAGCCTGGCCACCGACCCGTTGTACGGCACGGCGATCGCCCGGCCGGCTGAGTGCACATATGCGGGCAGCGGGGTCTGCTCGTCCGCCGGCGCGAGCACGCTGACGTGATGGCCCTGCCGCAACAGGTAGCTCGCCAGATCACGCACATGGAGTTGCACCCCACCGGGCACATCGAAGCTGTACGGACAGACGAGTCCGATTCTCACACCGAAGGTTGCGAGGAGCCGGGCTCGCTCCCACGCCCCCGGCCGGTGCGCTGCGCGGCGTCGTTCGGCCCTGCTGAACCGTCTCGCTCCCCTGAACCGTTTCGTTCCACCGCGCTCTCCCCCGCAGCGGTCATCGGTTCCGGAATGCTGATGATGCGCTGCTCTGCCTTAGGCGCGTTCGATCCCCTGAACGCTCTGGAGCTCTTGGGCGAACTCGATCGCGCCGGGGAATGCTTGGGCGCGCCTCCGCGAGCATGTTGGGGACGTAGCGGCCTGCCGCGATCCGGCAGGATGTCGACGGCCGTTGCCGCGCTCTCGTCGGCCTCGGCCTTGACTTTGGCCGCACGACGCCGCAAGCGCCCGCCGCGGGCCTGCTTGCCCTCCGGCTGCTTGCCCTCCGGCCGATGGTCATCAGCCTGCTTGTCAGCAGGGTGCTCACCCTCGGCCGGCTGACTCGGAGGCTGAACCGGATCGGCCGGGTAGTCGACGTCGGTGAACACCGGCTGAAGCACGTGCCAGTCTGCCGGGTGGCGCCTGACGCCCGCCGCGAGCGCATCGGCGCAGGCCTGAGTCGCGGCCAAGACCCGCTCCTGACGAGTGCCGCCGGCGGCCACCTTCACTTCAGGATGGAAGGTGATCACCGTCTGCCAGCCCGACTCGGGCCAGCCGGCGCCATCGACGCGCACCTGCTCATAGGTGATGCTCACGGGCACGAGCGCAGCACCGGTGAGGTCGGCCAGAGCAGCCGGTCCCGAGGCCATCCTGGCCAGACCACTGCCGAACGTCACAGGCAGGCCCGACCCGGTCAGGTCACGGTCGGCGAGCAACGGCACGATGTGCCCCTGCTTCAGCGCCTCCGTCAGGGTCCGCATGGTCGACGGCTCCCCCAGACCCACGATGGTCATGCCGAGACTGCGGCGGAACGCCAGGAACGCCTCGTACACCTCCGGCGGTTCCAACTTCTCGGCCACCGTGGTCACCGGCGCCAGCGCGATGCTCGACCAGGCTCCCGCAACGTCCCAGTTGCCCTGGTGCGCAAGCGCCATCACAACGCCGCGCCCGCTGGCGAGCTCGGCCCGCACCGGTTCGTCGCCCACCGCACGCACGCTGGCGAGGATCTGCTCCTCGCTCCACGAGGGCAGCCGGAACATCTCCAACCAGTACCGGACGTAACTGCGCACGCCGGCCCGCGTCACCGCAGGCACCTCGGCGGCCGCGATGCCGAGCGCGCCGAGGTTGAGCTCCAGACGTTGCACACCTACGCCGTGCCGTCGGTAGATCGTGTCCGCTGCCACGCCGCCCAGCAGGTAGGCCTGGGACGCGGGGAGCGCCCGCAGCCCACGCCAGGCCCAGAGGTAGGCGCGCGCTGACCATGGCGTCTCGCTCGTGGCACCGTCGGGAATCAGTCGGTCGGCGAGCGCGTCGGCCAACGACTTCAACGTGCGGCTGGTAGGGCGGAAACGGGTTGCGGCATCAGTCATTCTTCACACCGGAGGTAGCAGGGTCAGCGTCCTGAACGGGGGCGGATCGGCCGCCGTCGGCGGGTTCGCCGGCGCACCAGCCAGGGCTCAGCCGGCTCGCGCCTGCGGATGTAGGAGGTGGTCCACCGGCGCGGGACCGGCAGGGCCAACCCTGCTCCCACACCGGCCAGGTCACCCGTGGCCAGGCCGCCGGCGCGGGCGGCTTCGTCGGCCGCCAGGGTGTTGAGCAACCGCTCGATGGCCTGCCGGCGAACTGTCAGCATGCGCTGCACGATGGTGATGCCCGACGCCACGGCCAGGCCGGCGAGGATCACCGTCATCACCAGGCCGGGCGCGCCCAGACCCACGGCCAGAATGGCCACCAGCACAGCCACCAGGCGATCGGCGCGCTCGGCGATACCACCCGACGCCGTCATGCCGAGGCCCTCGGCGCGGGCCCGCGCGTAGGGCACCACCGAACCGAGCACCAGGCAGGTGAGGGCGAGAATCAGATTGATCCGCGAATGGCCGGCGCCGCTGTACCAGAGCACCAGTCCGGCGAAGATGGCGGCGTCGGCCACCCGGTCGAGGGTGGAGTCGAGGAACGCGCCGAAGTCTTTCGAGCGCGGCACACCCCGTGCTTCGAGTTGACGAGCCATCAGCCCGTCGACCGAGTCGGATAGCGCGAAGGCGGCGATGAGCAGCGGGCCGGCAATGAAACCGCCCTGCGGCAAGAGCCACAGGGCGATGACGACGACGCCAACGGTGCCCATCACACTGACCGCATCCGGCCCCAGCCCGAGCCGCAGCAGAACGCGCGCCACCGGAGTGAACAGGGGCGTCGTGAGGGCGCGGCCATGGTTGCTCAACATGATGATCTACAGCGTAGGGCCAAATTGCCCCGGAGGTCGGTACCACGAGCGTTCGATATTGCCCGAGTCGCCCAAGGCGTCGGATTCTTCGCCGAGACGCGGTGCCCCGCGCCTCGTTTCCGGTCACCCGTCCTGGATAGGGTGCGCAATATCACTCGGCCGGGTTGGTCGCGCGCTGGCACCCACCGGGCCGCGAACCGAGGGAGTCGCCGATGACCGAGCACGACGTCCGCCATGACGAGGTGCGCAACATCGTCCTGGTGGGTCACACGGGGGCAGGCAAGACGAGCCTCGTCGAAGCCCTGTTGCACGGCACCGGAGCCATCCCCCGGCCCGGAACCATCGCCGACGGCAACACGGTGTGCGACCACGACCCGATGGAGCACAAGCTCGGCCGATCGGTCAACCTGGCCTGCGCCTCGACGGTCGTGGATCACCCCCAGGACGGCACGAAGAAGGTGCGACTCACCTTCCTCGACACCCCGGGCCATCCCGACTTCGTGGGCGAGGTGCGGGCAGGCCTGCGCGCGGCCGATTCCGCGCTGTTCGTGATCTCGGCGGTCGATGTCATCGACGGCGCCACGCGCCTCGCCTGGCAGGAGTGCGCCGCAGTCGGCATGCCGCGCATGGTGGTCATCACCCATCTTGACCGTCCCCGCGCCAACTACAGCGACGCGCTGCGAGCGTGCCAGGAGGCGTTCGGCGAGGGCGTACAGGCCATCTACCTGCCTGTCGCCGGCCCCGACGGCCTCGGCGAGGGCGAACCGACCGGCGTGCTCGGGCTCCTGTCGTGGACGGTGTTCGACGAGTCCAGCGGCGTGCTGACGATGGCCCCCGCGAGCGACGACCTGGTGCAGGAGAGGTTGCCGCTGCGCAACGAGCTGGTCGAGGCGATCATCGCCGAGTCGGAGGACGACGACCTGCTTGAGCGCTACCTGGCCGGCCAGCGCGTGCCGTTCGCACAGTTGGTCGTCGATCTCGAGGCCGCTGTGGCGCGGGGCACCTTCTACCCGGTGGTGCCGGCCATCCCGATCTCGGGGCTGGGTGTGCGCGAGATCGTGGAAATCCTTGTCCAGGGCCTGCCGGCGCCGCACGAGCACCTGGTGCCGCCGGTCACGGATCCGGACGGTGAGCCCCGCGAACCCATCACGCCCGACGCGGACGGCCCGCTGCTGGCCGAGGTGGTCAAGACCTCCACCGATCCCTACGTGGGCCGGGCGAGTCTCGTCCGGGTCTTCTCCGGACGGCTGCGCGCCACCGATGTGGTGCACGTCAGCGGGCACCTGCGCCTGCCCGGCGAGCCCGCGGGCAGCGACGCGCACGGACACGATCTCGATGAGCGTGCCGCCACGATCGCCCTACCGCAGGGTGCCCGGCTGATTCCGGTGGACGAGGCGGTGGCCGGCGACGTCGTGGTCATCACCAAGTTGTTGCACGCCGAGACGGGCGACACCCTCTCCGACCCGGCCTCGCCCGCCCTGCTGCAGCCGTGGCTGCTGCCCGAACCCCTGCTGCCCACCGCCGTCTCGGCCCCCTCCAGCGCGGTGGAAGACAAGCTGGCGCACGCGTTGAAGCGCGTACAGGCCGAAGATCCGACCGCTCGGGTGTTGGTAGATCCCGAGACCAACCAGCAGGTGCTGTGGAGCATGGGCGAGGCGCACCTGGGCGTGCTGCTCGACCGGATCACCCGGCACAGCGGGGTAGAGGCCACCACGGCCCCCGTGAAGGTGGCACTGCGCGAGACCGTGGCCGGCACGGCCGCCGGCAAGGGCCGGCACGTCAAGCAGTCAGGCGGTCACGGGCAGTACGCCATCGTCGACGTCGTGGTCGAGCCGTTGCCCACTGGCGCCGGGTTCGAGTTCGTCGACGAGGTGACCGGCGGCGACGTGCCACGACAGTTCATCGCCAGCGTCGAGAAGGGCCTGCGCAATCAGCTCGCACACGGCGTCAAGGGCTATCCGATGACGGACGTGCGGGTGCGGCTGGTGGGCGGCAAGGCGCACAGCGTCGACTCCTCCGACGCGGCCTTCGCCACCGCCGGCGGCCTCGCGCTTGTGGAGGCGGCAAGCGCCGCCGGCATCGTGCTGTTGGAGCCGATCGACGAGGTCCGGGTGGAGGTGGACGACGAGTACGTGGGCGCCGTCATTTCTGATCTCAGCGCTCGACGCGGTCAGGTCAACGGGCAGACGTCGGGTGAGGACGAGTCGAGCATCGGACGAAGCACCATCAGCGCCTCGGTGCCTGCCTTCGAGCTCACCCGGTATGCGATCGACCTGCGAGCGCTGGCGCATGGCACCGGCCTGTTCACCCGGCAATATCTGCAGCACTCCCCCGTGCCGGCCAATGCGGCGGCCCGGATCGACGCCTCGAACTGACGCATCGGACGGTCAGCGCGGCCAGGCCGCGGCGAGCTTGTCCCGCGTGTCGCCCAGCAGCTCGGGCAGCGCTTTGGTGCGGGCGATGATCGGCAGGAAGTTCGCGTCCCCACCCCAGCGCGGCACCACGTGCTGATGCAGGTGCGCGGCGATGCCGGCACCGGCTACGGCCCCCTGGTTCATGCCCAGGTTGAACCCGTGCGGGGCGCTGACCTCGCGCAGCACGGTCATGGCGGTCTGCGTCAGGTTCGCCACCTCGACCGTCTCGGTCTGGGTGAGGTCTGTGTAGTCGGCGACGTGCCGGTACGGACAGATCATGAGGTGACCAGGGTTATACGGGTACAGGTTGAGCACTGCGAAGCACTCCAGGCCGCGGAACACCACGAGCGGGGCATCCGGGTCGGAGCCGGCCACACAGAACGGGCACTGCGGACCGGCCTCGTCGTTGGTCGGCTTCTTCTCGCCCGCGATGTAGACCATGCGGTGCGGCGTCCAGAGCCGCTCGAACCCATCGGGCTCCCCGGTGAAGTCGCCGGGCAGCTCTGGCGTGATCGGCTGGTCGCTCACGGCTGGGCCCTGCGCGCCACTCAGACCTGAACCCGGGTGCGGACGGCGGTGACGATGCGTTCGATCGCCTCGTCCACCGGCACGCCGTTGTCCTGCCTGCCGTCGCGGAACCGGAAGCTGACGGCGCCGGCCGCCGCATCGTCCCCACCGGCGATGAGCAGGAACGGCACCTTGTCCTTGGTGTGGTTGCGGATCTTCTTGGGCATCCGGTCGGCTGAGTCGTCTACCTCCACCCGGATGCCCTCGGCGCGCAGCTTGTCGGCTACCTCGCCCAGATAGCCGACGAAGGCGTCGGCCACGGGAATGCACACGACCTGCACCGGCGAGAGCCAGGGCGGGAAGGCTCCGGCATAGTGCTCGATCAGCACCCCGAGGAAACGCTCGATAGAGCCGAACTTGGCAGAGTGGATCATCACCGGCTGTTGCCGGGAACCATCCGCCGCGGTGTATTCGAGCCCGAACCGGCCCGGCATGTTGAAGTCGTACTGAATGGTGGACATCTGCCAGGTGCGACCGATGGCATCGCGCGCCTGGACGGAGATCTTGGGCCCGTAGTAGGCCGCACCGCCGGGATCTGGCACCAGTTCGAGACCCGACTCGAGACCCACCTTCTCCAGGACGGCGGTTGCGCTCTGCCATTCCTCGTCGGAGCCGATGAACTTGTCCTTCTTGGAGTCGTCGCGGGTGCTCAGCTCCAGGTAGTAGTCGTTCAGGCCGAAATCGGAGAGCAGCCCCGTGACGAAGTTCAGCAGGTGCTTCACCTCGTCGGGGGCGCTCTCCGGGGTCACGTAGGAGTGCGAGTCGTCCTGAGTGATCATGCGTACCCGGGTAAGACCCTGCAGCACACCGGATTTCTCGTCGCGGTAGACGGTGCCGAACTCGAAGAACCGCAACGGCAGATCGCGGTAAGAGCGACTGCGGCTGCGATAGATGAGATTGTGCATCGGGCAGTTCATGGCCTTGAGCCGGTAGTTGTGCCCGTCGGCATCCATCGGCGGAAACATGCCATCGGCGTAGTACGGCAGATGGCCGGAGGTGTAGAACAGGTCTTCCTTGGCGATATGCGGGGTGCCGACATAGAGGAAGCCCGCATCGACGTGCCGCTGCCGCACGTAATCCTCCATCTCCCGCTTGATCACCCCGCCCTTGGGGTGAATGACCGGCAGACCGGGCCCGAGCAATTCCGGAAAGGAGAACAGGTCGAGCTCGGCGCCGAGCTTGCGATGATCACGCCGTTCCGCCTCGGCAATGCGTTCCTTGTACGCCACCAAATCGTCTTTGGTGGGCCAGGCGGTGCCGTAGATCCGCTGCAGTTGCGGGTTCTTCTCGCTGCCCCGCCAATAGGCGGCGGCCGAACGGGTCAGGCCGAAGGCATTGCCGATGAACCGGGTGGAGGGCAGGTGCGGGCCGCGACACAGGTCTTTCCAGGCCAGGCTGCCGTCGCGACGCAGGTTGTCGTAGATCGTGAGTTCGCCCGCGCCTACCTCGACCCCGGCGCCGTCGTCGTTGCCGTCGTCAGGCATGCCGCCACCCTTGAGCCCGATGAGCTCGACCTTGTAGGGCTCGTGAGCGAGCTCCACCAGGGCGTCGGCGTCGGTGGTGACGCGGCGCGAAAAACGCTGGCCTTCCTTGACGATGCGCTGCATGGCCTTTTCGAGCCGGCTGAGATCCTCCGGAGTGAACGGGATCTCGACGTCGAAGTCGTAGTAGAACCCATCGGTGATCGGCGGGCCGATGCCCAGCTTGGCCTGCGGGTTGGTCTGCTGCACGGCCTGGGCGAGAACGTGGGCGGCCGAGTGTCGCAGCACGGCCAGCCCGTCGGGCGAGTCGATGCTTACCGGCTCCACCACGTCGCCGGCGCGCAGCACGTGGTCGAGATCGCGCAGTTCGCCGTTGACCCGGGCCACCACGATCGCCTGGGCGCCATGCCGCGGACCAGCCTCGGCCTCGAACAGTGCCTCGCCCGCCGTCGTTCCCTCGGCCACCGCTCGCTCGGTTCCGGCGATGATGACGACGAAGTCAGACACTGTCAGTCCTCCACAAAAGGTTCGGGCACAAAGGTTCAGGCACGAAGGGTACGGGCACGAGACACGGGCCACCGGGCGGTCCGGCGGTCGATACCGATGCTAGCGGCGAGCACGTCGCCCGGACGCACCACTTTCGTTCTCGCCGGACTGCACCAGTCAGCGCCGGGAGCGGGTGGTGACGACGATCGTCTTGGCGACCTTGTCGTGCAGGCACTGCCGGCGGCGGTCCCACAGGCACCAGAGGCTGTCGACGAGGTTCCAGAGGTAGCAGGTGACCATGGCAGGCAGGACCATGATCCCCACCCGGCCCAGCGCCTGCCCCCAGCTGAGCTGACCGTCACCGCGCTCGGATCGCACCCGCAATCCGCAGATCAGCTTGCCGAGGGTGGCTCCGACGAACTTGAGCATGAGGCCCTCGTACACCAGGTAGACGGCGATGTTCGCGACGATCGTGGCCAGCAGGAAATTGGTGTAGGCGCTGTCGGCCAAGGGATTCACCCCGGACGTGTCTCCGCTCTCGATGGCCTTCAGATAGCCCTTGGACACCACGGAGTACGGGCCGTACCAAGGGCTCACGATGAGGGAGATCGGAATGAGCAGGATCACATAGTCGATGAACCGGGCCACGAGCCGCAATCCCTGATTGGCCAGCGGAGCCCCGCCCGGATACTGCGCAGTCGGGCTCGCCGGGTAGGGGCTGGAACCGTAGGAGCCGGAATAGGAGTAGCCGCCTGGCTGAAAGCTCTCCGGCGCCTGGTAACCGTGTTGCGCAGGGGCCTGCTGGTACCCGGACGGCTGTGAGCCCGAGGACTGGTAGCCCGGCTGACCTGGCCCGGCATCACCCAATGGGATGTGGCCAGGCGCATCGGGTGCCGGGCCGCCCGGGGTTCCGTAGCCACCCGCACCAGGAGCTCCGTAGCTGCCCTCAGCCGGCTGGCCCTGGGCGGAGCCGGGTGACCAACGTCCCAGATCTCGGCCCGACTCCGTCGGCGTCTGCGGGCTCGGCGCCGGGCGCTTGACCAGATCGGGCTCGGGCGGGACGGCAGGCACCGCGCCCGCCGCCGACTGGGTCTGAGTCGTCCAGGCGGAACCATCCCACCATCGCAGTTGGCCGGCGTCTCTCGGGTCCGGATACCAACCGGCTTCAGGTCTCATGACATCGATCCTGACATGAGCCTGGGGTCACACCGAGCAACGCCACCACCTGCGTACTCACGCACCAGTCGCGACGCCTGCACGGCGACCTGCTTGAACTGACCTTCCCGCCCGGGTGCGGCGGACATCTCACTCGGCCGCGGACGATGCCGAGAGCACGATCTCGTCGCCCTGGCGCACCGTGCCGGGCGTCAGAACTGCGGCGTAGACCCCCAGACAGCGCTTCGGCAACCTGGTGATGCGCATCGTGACCTCGCCGATCTGCACTACCTGGTCGACCCATTCACGTTCTGCCCCAGGTGAATTCAGAGCCAGCATCAGGTTGGCGCGGGGATCCGGGTCACAACCGGTCGGAGCGCTGGGGGCAGCCTGTGCGTCGACACTGGCCAGGTGCACCGCGGCCACCTGCTGGTTGCTGCCGGGGGCATCGACGATGGACAGCTCCCCCGGGCGCGGGACCTGCCGGGCAAGCCAGGCGGCATCGGGAGCCTGCCACCCGTTCTCGGTGCGGACCTCAAGCCGATCGTCCATGCTTCGGGCGCCGATCTGGCCCAACTCAGCGAGTTCCTTGCCACTGACCGGCTCACCGTCGCAATACACGACCCACCGCCGATCGTCGCGGAGGCCCTCGGCACCTACCCAGACGGAGGTGAGCTGCTCCCCACCTGCCGATTTGAGGGGGAAACGCTGGATGAGCTGGACTCTGCCGACGGGCTGCGCCATGACGACCAGGCTACGCCGGGGTCACGTGAGCGATCGGATGAGCTTCTTGTTCACGAACTCATCGATGCCGAACCGACCGAGTTCGCGCCCGAACCCCGACCGCTTGATGCCGCCGAACGGAAGCTCGACGCCCTCGATCCCAACACCGTTGACGAACACCATGCCAGCCTCGATCCGGTCGGCGACGCGACGAGCCTGATCCGGGTCTGTGGTGTACAGGTACGACCCCAGGCCGAATGGGGTGTCATTGGCGATGGCCACAGCTTCGTCCTCCGACCTGGCCCGATAGACCGTGGCCACCGGCCCGAAGAACTCTTGGTAATAGGCCGGGTTGTCGCTGGTCACCTCGCTCAGAACGGCTGGCGGGTAGTACGCACCGTGGCGGTCGCCCGCGGACGCCACCCGGGCACCGTGCTCGACCGCCAGAGCCACCTGGTGCTCGAGAGTCTGGGCCGCCCGCTCCGACGACAAGGGGGCGATGCCCTCTCCGGCGGCGAGCAGCCGGGCCGTGAACCGCGCCACGAATTCGTCGTACAGCCCGTCTGCGACGATGAACCGCTTGCCGGCGTTGCAGGCCTGTCCGGTGTTCTCCAGGCGGGCGGTGGCGGCGGCTTCCACCGTGGCGTCCAGGTCGTCGCAGGACAGGAGGATGAACGGGTCGGAGCCACCGAGCTCGAGTACGCACTTCTTCAGGTGACGACCAGCCACCTCAGCGACCGCCGAGCCGGCCCGCTCCGATCCGGTCAGCGACACCGCCGCCAGCCGGTCATCCGCGATGATCGTGGCGACCTGCTCGTTGGTGGCCCGGATGTCGATGTACGCAGCTTCCGGAATGCCCGCCTCGTGGAAGATCGACGCCAGCAGCTCCGCCGACTCCGGGCACTGCGGTGCGTGCTTGAGGAGGATCGTGTTGCCGACCACGAGGTTCGGTCCGGCAAACCGAGCGACCTGGTAGTACGGATAGTTCCACGGCATGATGCCGAGCAGCACGCCGATCGGACCCCGCCGAATCACCGCGGTTCCGGCGCCGCCCAGCAGGTCGATCGTCTCGTCGGCTAGAAACGCCTCGGCATTGTCGGCGTAGTAACGGTAAATGTCGCTGCAGAAGTCGACCTCGCCGAGCGAGTCCGCGTACGGCTTGCCCATCTCGCGGACGGTCACCCGAGCCAGCTGCTCGCGGCGCTCGGCGTGCAGGTCCGCGACCCGTCGGATGAGCGCGGCCCGTTCGGCGACCGTGGTCGTCCTGGGCCACTCTCGGCTCGCCCGCCAGCTGGCCTCGAGCGCCGATTCGATCTCGGCGTCGGTCGACGTCGGATAGCTGGCGACAACTTCTCCGGTTGCCGGGTCTGTCACCGAGTACTCCACCGGTGCATCGCCTTTCGTTCGTGGTGTTCGCTGGCTACGACGTGGCGCGACGATCAGAGCGTGGCCCTGGGCCCTGGGCCGAGGACGCCGAGTACGGCCTCGACAGGCAGCATGGCATAGGCCCGCAGGGTAGACCGGCTCCGGAAGGCGGAGTGCGGGCTGAGCTGGACGCGTGGATGACGGCACAGCGGGTGGTCGGCCGGTAGCGGCTCGGGTTCGGTGACGTCCAGGAAGGCACCGGCGAGCTGGCCCGAGTCGAGCGCGGCCACCAGATCGTCGTTGACCACCAGGCTGCCGCGCGCGACATTGACCAGGTAGCCGCCGGCCCTCATTCGCGCGAGCGCGGCGGCGTTGGCCAAGCCGACCGTCTCGGCAGTTGCCGGGGCGTGCAGACTGATCACATCCGATGCGGCGAACAGGTCCTCGGGCCGGTCGACACGGTCCACTCCGGCAGGCCAGCCCTCGGTGACGAACGGGTCGTACGCGACGATCCTGGCGAACAGCGGTGCGGAGTAATTGACCAGGTGCCGGGCGATCCGGCCCAGACCGTACACACCAAGCGTGAGCGTGCTGATCCGCGGCGGCACCGGGATCGGGCTGACATCGTCGTCGCCCGCGGCCGCGACCGCATGACTTGCCGGCAGCTCGCGGATGATCGACAAGGCGCCGGCGAGCGCGTGGATCGCGACCTCCTGACTGGCCAGGCTGGGCAGCGTGTGGACCTCAATGCCCCGGGCACGCGCGGCGTCGTGGTCGACGGTGTCGGATCCGGTTGTCGTGGTCGCGATCACCCGCAGCCGCGGAAGCCCGTTGAGCAACGCGGATGTCACCCTCAGGTAGCTGATAATCAGGGCCTCGCAGCCGGCGCCCTCGGCCAGCACTCGTTCGGGGTCCACGGTGTCGAGCAGGATCGCCTCGTGCCCGGCAGCGCGTAGCGCGGCCAGGCCTTCGCTCAGGTCGAGTCCGCCGGTGTCGCTCACGACGACGGTGGCCATCGCGTCTCCCTTCAGCTTCGGGCGAGTCGGACTCGGCAGAGTCAGACTCTGGAACGAACGGGTCAGCCCAGGTGGGTCGGCGCGAACATGTTCAGCTGGGTCGGCAGCACGACGACGTTCGGTCCGTCGCCGGTCCAGGCGCGCTGAAGGGCCTCGGCGAGTGACTCCGGGTTGCTGACCTCGACGGGCACGCCGAATGCAGCGGCCAATGCCGCGAAGTCGGGTCTGGCCAGCTCGGTGGCGGTGGCCGCGCCGAACGCAGCGGTCATGTACTCGCGCAGGATGCCGTAGCCGCCGTCGTCGATGATCAACCAGGTGATCGGCAGGTTGTGTTGGCGAGCGACGGCAAGTTCGGCGATGCCGTACATCGCGCCTCCGTCGCCGTTCACGGCAAGCACGCGCCGGCCCAGGCCGACGGCCCCGCCGATCGCCGCCCCGTACGCCCAGCCGATGCCGCCGGCCCCCTGGGCCGAATGGAAGGCCCCCGCTCGCGGATCCCAGCACGACCAGGCCCAGTAGGCGGCGATGGTCATGTCCCAGAAGGTCACCGCGTCATCGGGCACGCCCGTGCGAATGGCCTCCAGAACACCGCGTTCGTGGGCGAGGTCCTGCGCGTCCAGCCGATCGCGTACGGTCGCGAGCACGGCGCGGACAGTCTGCTCGGAGCGACCGTCGACGGGCCGCGGGCTGACCCTGCTTGCCAGCCCGGTCAGGGCTGCGCCGGCGTCGGCCGCAATGCCCAAGGCGGGATGGTTGGACTCCAGCACCCGTGGCTGGGCGTCGATCTGGATCATCCGGCCCCGGGGCGTCAGCGTGTAGTAGTTACTGGTCACCTCACCCAGCGACGACCCCACGACGAGCAGCACGTCGGCGTCGGCCATCAGCTCTGTGACGACCACGTCCTCCACCCACGATTGCACCGAGAGTGGGTGGTCCCACGGGATGGAACCCTTTCCACCCGGAGCGCACACCACGGGCGCACGCAACGCTTCGGCCAACTCGACTAGGACGGCCTCGGCACCGGCCCGTCGGACGCCGCCGCCGGCCACGATCACCGGACGCTCGGCACCGTCCAGCCACGACGCAGCCAGCTCGAGGAGCTCGGCACGGGCGGGCAGCGGCCGGGGCTCGGCCGTCACGTCGACGACGGGCGGGATCACGACCGGTTCCAGCAGCGTGTCCTGGGTGATCTCCACCCAAACCGGTCCCTGGGGAGCGGTCAGCGCCGTCCGCCAGGCATCCTCCAGGGCGGGGACGATCCCGCTGGCGTGCTCGGCCACGACGGTGCTCTTCGCCACGTTGCGCGCGGCCAGTTGCTGGTCATCGAGCTGGTGCAAGAACCCCTTCCGCCGACCGCCGAGCCCGGCCCGCGGGATCTGGCTGCTGATCACGATCATCGGCACGGCGGTGATGTACGCCTCGTGCAGTCCGGCCAGCGCGGTGAGGGCCCCTGGGCCGGTGGAGACGAACACCACCCCTGGTCTGCCAGTGCTGCGGGCGTACCCGTCGGCGGCGAAGCAGGCATTGTTCTCGGTGCGCGACGCGATCAGCCGCAGCGGGCCACGGCGCAGGGCGTCGAACAGGCCAAGCGCGTGCTGGCCCGGCAGGCCGAAGATGGTGTCGGCGCCCAGCGCACTCAGGGTCTCGACGACGAGGTCGCCTCCGTTGCGCTCGCTCACGCGCTCTTGCCGGTCTTGTTGCCGGCCAGCACCGACAGCAGCTCGTACGCGACGTGCGAGGCCGCGATTCCGGTGATCTCGGCGTGGTCATAGGGCGGCGACACCTCGACGATGTCGGCGCCGACCACGTTGAGTCCCGTGAGCCCTCGCAGAGTGTTGAGCAGTTCGCGGCTGGTCAGACCGCCCGCCTCCGGCGTACCCGTGCCCGGGGCGTGTGCGGGGTCGAGCACATCGATGTCGATGGAGACGTAGACCGGGCCGTCGCCGAGACGCCTGCGCATCCGGTCGACCACGCTGGAGACCCCGTCGACCTCGTAGTCGTCGGACCGGATGATCGAGAACCCGAGCAGGCTGTCGTCCTCGAGGTCGGCCTTGGCGTACAGCGGGCCGCGAATGCCCATATGCAGGCAGCGTTCCAGATCGAGCAGGCCCTCCTCGCTCGCCCGGCGGAACGGGGTGCCGTGGGTGTACGGGGCGCCGAAGTAGGTATCCCAGGTGTCCAGGTGGGCGTCGAAGTGGAGCACGGCGACCGGACCGTGATCGCGGGCGACGGATCGCAGGATCGGCAGGGCGATGGTGTGATCGCCGCCGAGGGTCAGCAGAGTGGCCCCGTCGGCACGGACCGCGCTCACCCCGGCCTCGATATCGGCGATGGCCTGCTGCAGGTCGAACGGGTTGACGCCGAGGTCACCGGCGTCGGCCACCTGATGGACGCCGAACGGGAGGACGTCCTGTGCCGGGTTGTAGGGCCGCAACAGCTTCGACGATGCGCGGATGTGGCCAGGGCCGAACCGGGCTCCCGGTCGGTAGCTCACACCGCTGTCGAACGGGATGCCGATGATGGCCACGTCTGCGCGCGACACCTCGTCGATCCTCGGCAGCCGCGCGAACGTCGCAGGCCCTCCGTAGCGCGGCACGGCGCTCGCATCCACCGGGCCGATCGGTCCGGACGCATCCCCTGGGTTGAGTGCGGTCATGAGATCACTCCCTCGTCTCGTTGTGCCTGGCATGGTGTGGCCAGCACAGGGATGGTCATCCGCCGACGTGAAGACACATTGTTGATGTTGATGCTACTGATGTTGCCTTCGGTGCTACCAATATTTCCTGCTGTGCTACTGATACTGATCCATGCGCTACTGATCTTGCCCTAAGCGCTACTGATATTGACCTAGGTGCTACTGATACTGCACTGTGAGCAACCACACAGTAGTTTCCACCCATCCAGGGACTACCGTCAACGGATCCAGACACTCACCGCAAGGTCGGGGTGAGTCACCAGCTCGAGGCGTCTGACCACCGATCGTCATCAATCCGCCGAGGAGTGCTTCATGGACATTGCCATCATCGTCGTCTACCTGCTAGCCATGCTGGCCTTCGGTTTCTGGGGCAAGACCAGAACCAAGAACTCCAGCGACTTCCTCGTCGCCGGCCGGCGCCTGGGTCCGGGCTTCTACACCGGAACGATGGCCGCTGTCGTCTTGGGTGGGGCATCCACCGTTGGCGGCGTAGGACTCGGCTACAAATACGGCATCTCCGGCATGTGGCTCGTCATCGCGATCGCGGTCGGCTTGCTCCTGCTCAGCCTGTTCTTCGCCGGTCCCATCCAGCGACTCAAGGTCTACACCGTGGCGCAGATGCTGCAACTGCGCTACGGCATCAACGCGACGAGCGCATCCGGCGTGGTGATGGGGCTGTACACCCTGATGTTGACCGTCACGTCCACGATCGCCTACGCCACCATCTTCAACGTGCTCTTCGGCACCTCGCGCCCGCTCTCGATCGCGATCGGCGCCGCAATCGTCATCATCTACTCCTCGATCGGCGGCATGTGGTCGATCACCCTCACCGACATGGTCCAATTCGTCATCAAGACGATCGGTGTCTTCCTGCTCCTGCTCCCGTTCGCCTGGTACAGGGCCGGCGGCTACAGCGGCATCAAGGAGCGTCTGGGCGGGGCGGCCGGCGCACACTTCGACATCACCAGCATCGGCGTCGACACCATCATCACCTACTTCGTCATCTACTCCTTCGGCATGCTGATCGGCCAGGACATCTGGCAGCGCGTCTTCACCGCCCGCTCCCCCCAGGTCGCCCGCTGGTGTGGCGCGACGGCCGGTGTCTACTGCGTGCTGTACGGCATCGCCGGCGCCCTGATCGGCACCGCCGCGTCGGTCATCCTGCCCGGGATCGACGCCAAGGACGACGTCTACGCCGCCATCGCGGAGAAGGTACTGCCCGTGGGTCTGTCCGGGGTGGTCCTAGCCGCAGCCGTGGCGGCCATGATGTCAACGGCCTCCGGCGCTCTCATCGCCTCAGCGACCGTCGCCCGAACCGATGTCGTCCCGCTGCTCGGCCGGCTGGTCGGCCGAAAGGACTTGGGGGCCGGAGACGGCAACCCCGAGCACGACATGCGATCCAACCGGATCTACGTTGTCGTCCTCGGCGTGGTCGCCACCATCCTCGCGATGCTGCTCAGCGACGTGGTGTCTGCCCTCACGATCGCGTACGACATCCTCGTCGGCGGTCTGCTCGTGCCCATCCTGGGCGGCTTCCTCTGGAAGCGCGCCAACGGAACCGGCGCCCTGGCTGCGATGGGTGTCGGCACAGCGGCCACCCTGATCACCATGGCTTTCACCGACGTGCTGGCCAACGAGCCGATCTATTACGGCCTGGCCGCCAGCATCATCAGCTACATCGTCGTCAGTGTCGCCACGCCGGCGACTCCCGCCCGGGTCCTCAAGGTCTGGAACGACCGGCTGTCCGGCAGCGAGGTATCCGACGCCGACGACCCGCAGCATGCCTTGAATTCCCACCAGGTCTGACCGATTGTGCGTAGGGCGCGCCGGGAGATAAGCACTACGCCTATTCCCGGCGTGCCCTTTCCGCGTGTACACGTCGAAGCGTCGATCCGCCGGTGGTCGCCCGGCGCGGATGACCGGGATCAGCTACGCCTGACCACCTGCGCCTGACCAGACGGGTTGCCCAGCACACGGACCCTCCATGCGATAGTTGACGCCTTGCTGGACAGCCCGAAGGAGCAACGTGTCCCCTGCCGCCGACCGACCAGGTGTGGAAGCGTCGACCGCAGGAGTCGGGCACCGCATCATGGCCGCCCGGCGAGCCCGTCGCCTCACCATCGAGGCGTTGGCCGACGCCAGCGGCTTGACCAAGGGGTTCTTGTCCAAGGTCGAACGGGGTCGGGCAACGGCATCGGTGGCGGCCCTGTTGCGGATCGGCGAAGCACTGGACATGCCGCTGTCAAGCCTGTTCGACAACTCTTCCACGCGGCACGTCGTGCGGGCGAGCGACTATCCGCGCGTCGAATTCGGTGGCCACAAGATGGCCGAGTTCCTGCTCACTCCGGTCGCCGAACGACGAGTCCAGGTGCTCCTCTCCCGCATCGAGCCCGGGGGCGGTAGCGGCAAGGAGCCATACGCGCTGCCCGGCGAGGTCGAGTTCGCCTATCTCATTCGCGGCCAACTCCGGCTCACGTTCACCGATCAGGTCGTAGAGCTGGGCCCGGGAGACGCACTCACCTTCGATCCCGCCCTCCATCGAGCCTTTCGGGCTCTGGACGCCAGCCAACCCACTGAGGTGCTCTGGCTCATCTGCCCGGCATTACCGCAGCAGGTGTTCAGGCACTGACGCGCGGTACTGCCCCGCTGCCCAGTGCTCGCAGGAGCTCTTCACGACCCGAGACAGCTTCCTCCGGCCCGGGTTCATCCAGGCTGGCCTCGTCGCGAAACTCCGAGGGCGCGGGGACGTGAACGTCGCCCAGCCCGAGTCCCAGCGTGATCTGCCGGTAAGCCTCGGGATTGAGTTCGCGCTGCCCAGCGAGCATCAAGGGGAAGTCGGCGTACACGGGCGTACTGGAGGGTGAGCCGAGATAGGGCTGGGAGCTGGTCTGCGGGATGGTGTGCATGATCAGCCCGGCGATTGCCAGTAGCCGACGAACCCGCTGATCGAGAATCGCGGTGATCGTCCTGACCTGGTTCTCCTGACAGGCTCGCACCACCCCGTGATAGAGAATGGCGGTGAGCGCCGGAATCTTGTAGGCCGGGTGAACACCCAGGGTGGCGATATCCCAACCCTCCCAGAGTCGGAGTTCAGCCAAGGCCTCCACGGTGCCGGATCGAACGTTCCACGGGTCTCGCTCAATGTCGACGAGGGTCTTGAGATTCGCCGGGCCGGGTTTGATCAACCTGCAGCAGGCGACGACATCGTCACCCGATACGACGCTGACGAACCGCGACTGAGGCGTATAACAATCGTACTCGCGCGCCAGATCCTGCTTCGTGTTGCCGTACCAGTGCAAAAATATTGCCGCCTCGCATTCGAGGGTCGCCTCCATGAGACGCCCCCGGGGGTTGAAGCAGATCTGCACCTCAGACCGCCTTGTGCTCAATCGTCGTGGCGTTGAAGAAGTCTTGCGTAAAGCGCATCGCAACCTCCGGATCGAAGTGCTTGCAGGTATAGATGTCGACGCTGAAGAAGGGCCGCGGTTCGTCCCATGCGTAAATGTGTGCGCCCGAGGTCTCCCAGTGAATCCAGCCAGCCCAACCGTAGGTCGGCGACTGGTGTGTCACAGGGTCGAGGAGCGTGATCATGCCCAACTTGTCCGACAAAGTCCTGAGATACTCGGAAATGCTCTCCGCCGAGAGGGGCGCATCACACAGCCCCTCGATGACCAGGCGCTGGCGATATATTCCGGGGGCGAGATCAAGCATGGAGTTCTCCGATTTCATGTCGCGTGATGCTGTAGTTCTGATGCGTGGCAAACCAGTGCTCAATCTGATAAGCGGGCATGGGTCGGGCGATATGGTAACCCTGGATCAACGAGACTCCAATTTCCGCAAGGATCTCAACCGTCGCCTGGTCTTCGACGCCTTCAGCAAGTACTCGCATACCCATAGCACTCGCCATGGCGTGGGTCGACTCTACAATAACGCGGCTTCGATGGTCGGTGCGGAGACTCGATATAAAAGCTCTATCGATTTTGAGCTCTTGCACAGACAGATCCCGTATGTAGGCAAGTGAGGAGAAGCCCTTCCCGTAGTCGTCGATCGCCACCTGCACGTGGTGGTCGCGCAGGCAGGCTAGTACCTCGCGAGCCTGCTCGGGATCTTGGAGGAACGAGTCTTCGGTCACTTCGATCTGCAGGGTGTCCGGTGGAAGTCCTGCCGACTCCAGGAGTTGGAACAGGCCAGGCAGGAGGCGCCCGCCGAGCAACTCCGGCGGGGCGCAGTTCACGGAGACGCGCAGATCCAACCCGGCGGCGCGCCAACGGGTTGTGTCGTCGATCGCCATGGCGACCACTGCCTCGGTGAGGGCGAGCATGACTCCGGATTTGCGAGCCGACGGCAGGAACGCGCCGGGCAGCAGAAGACCATGATCTGGGTGTTGCCACCGGACGAGCGCCTCCACGGCAACGGGGTGACCCGTCATCGTGTGCACCTGCGGCTGGTACCACAGGGTGAGTTGTCCTTCTGCGATGCCACGGCGCAGTTGTTCTGTCAGCTTCAGCCGCTCGGGGGTGAAGACGTCTCGGTCATGTTGATATACCCGGACGCCGCTGCCGGTGTTCTTGGCGTCGTACATGGCCACATCGGCACGCCGGAGCAGCTCCGTGATCTCTCGCTCGCTGATCGACTGCGCGCAGTCGCCGTAAGCGTGGGTCGCTATTCCGAGCGAGGTTTCTACAAGGAGTTCCACCGAGTCGACCAACATCGGGCGGGCCAAAGTCTCTTGGACGCATTCGCTGAGCTGCAGCAGTGAGGGCAGGTGGTCGTCGTAGGCGACTATCGCAAACTCGTCGCCGCCCAGGCGCCCCGGAAAGATCGGGATATCGCCCAACTCGGAAGTGAGACGGTCTGCAATGATCTGCAGGACGAGGTCGCCGGCGAAGTGACCAAGGCTGTCGTTGATCTCCTTGAAACCATCCAGGTCGAAGAGCAGGAGCGCCAAGGGGCGATGCTGCTTGCCGGCCTTGGTAATCTCCGCGAAGATCGCGCGGCGGTTAGGCAGGCCCGTCAGCTCATCTGTCATGGAGAGCCAGCGCGCCTCGTTGGCGCCCTCCGCCTCGCGAAGGGCTTGCACGAGCCGGATCGCAACGGCGATCAAGGTCAGTGTTGCCGGCACGACGACGAACCAGCTCGCGATGTCTGTCGGGTGGATCACAAGGATGCTGGTCGCGGCGGTTGCCGCAGCGAGTTGGGAGCCGAGTGATGCATGGGTTCGGCTGACCGCCTTGAGATTTCGCTCGGCGCGACTCGCGCCTTCAGCAAGCAACATGAACCCAATGGCGTACACCAGGTTCAGCCACCACGCTGAATTGTAGGTGCTCTCCGGCACCATGAAAATGAGACTTGACTCAGCCATGCACAAGACAAGGAAAGCAAGCGCGAGGATGAGCGTCTTCCGCGATAGCGCGCGCCTATGCATAATTGTCTGCCCCATCACCAGGGCGCTGAGGATCAAGGTGATGGTTGGATACAGGCACGCCACCAAGATAGGCACCGCGTGGGTGGACTTCACGACGGGGAGAATGAGGGCGAAGCTGGCAAGGCAGGTCGCTCCGCCGCAGAGCACGATTGTCTCGGTAATTACCGGCAGTGTCGGCCTGTTTTCGGCATTGGCATCCAAGAGCAGGAAAGCCGCCATACCGACATAGCTCAGAATGAACAGCCATTCATTCGGTGCCGGAAAAGTGGTTCGATCGAGCGGACCGTGGGCGTCGAGGGTCACAGCACCAGCAGCCCACGAGGTGACAGATGCTGCCAAAACGGTAAGAGTTGGACGCCGACCGGGCTGAATGATGGCGTTGACGATCACGTGCCCGATCGTGACAACGAAGAAGCCAGCCAGCAGCACTGCTTGCATCGTCTGCCACAACGACCCACTGCCACCGGTGACTGCAGCTATGACGAGATAGCTGAGGATGCAACTCAAAGCCATGGCTCGGTAGGTCCCGAGCGATCGCTGCCGCGACGCGCCGAGAGACATGTTCCTCCGTTCTGCCGCGATGACTCCTTTCGGGTGTATCGGCACCCCTGCTCGAAGGTTGAGGCGATCGCGAAGATTGTCCTGGCTGGGTTCAGAGTGGCTGCCGGGTGAGGTTGCCGTCGCCCCTGCCGGGCGGCCTGGGACGCCTGTAGCCGTCCAGGTTCAGCACAGAAAACTGAAAGTCGATGGCCTATTTTTCCCGAAATATAAGGCTAATCCCGACATTACACGTGTGGCTTATCACAGGTGTCGACTCGTCATGTTCGCCCACTATGGAGTTTTTGTAGATGGCGCCCCGTCTGAGGTGGTCGCGCTGGTCGTGGGTCGGCTCAGCTCACTCTCCGGGTGGTGTGGACCTGCGAGGAGGAAGTCGCGACGGGCCTGTGGACACGCCGCTGATCTACGCGGTTGGCACCCGCCAAGTCGCCATCCGCCTCGTCAACCCCGCTCCACAGTGCCAAATGCGGCCCATTCCACGCGGCCGGCACCCGCCAAGTCGCCACCCGCCTCGTCAACCCCGCTCCACAGTGCCAGACGCGGCCCATCTCACGCGACTAGCACCCGCCAAGCAAAGCTGGACCTGTTCGAGGGTGCCAACCGCGGACTTCTCCACCGCGATTGGCCCACGCGGAACCCGGTGGCGGGGACCGTAGCGCAGTCTCGACTACATGGAGGGACACATTCCGGCCCCGATCAGCACGAGTACGCCCCCCACGGCTCGTCCATGTGGTCGAGACTGCGCGACGTCGGGCGCAGCCACCCTTGTCGTTGGAGATGACGCCCACTGATCGCGGTCTCCTGGCGGGTCAGGGACCAGGTTCCGTGTAGGTGGCCACATAGACGGCCGCCGGTAAATCCACGGGCTACAAGCCATCACCGACCACGATGCCACCGGCACCACCGGCAACCCGGGCTCAGGCCAACCGGGCTCGGGGCTAACCGAGGTCGGTGCTAACCGGAGCTCAGGCTCAGGGCTAACCATGTCCCGGTCCACCGGGGCCGGTGATGCTCACCTCGCACCGGCCGCTCTGCTGATAAGGCCGCACGTCCCCAAACGCCACCATGTGCCTGGCCACTGCTCGCGCGCAGATACGGCCGTGGAGTGGTGGCCGGCGAGGGCAAGGTGAGCTGGCAACCGCTCGCGCGCGGATACGGCCTGGCCGGTGCGGCGGTCACGACGGCAGCGATGCCGGCAACCGCTCGCGCGCGGATACGGCCTGGCCGGTGCGGCGGTCACGACGGCAGCGATGCCGGCAACCGCTCGCGCGCGGATACGGCCTGGCCGGTGCGGCGGTCACGACGGCAGCGGTGCCGGCAACTGCTCGCGCGCGGATATGGCTCGACCTTTCGCGCCGACGCCATATGCGGAGGGCCTCGGCCGCTCAGCCGAGGCCCTCCGCGCACGGGCATGGCTGGCCCGATCTACCCACCGGTCTCAGGACCTGGCGCACAGGTTCCCCGCCGTGGATTCGCAACCTGCGCAGTCCTGGTCCCTATTGCGCGCCCGGGCACGGCCCTGAAGATGATCTTGCGGTGCTCACACCGAACTCGATCATCCGATGAGCCGTGCCCGTCCGTCAGCCTTGTTCGTTGCGGTCGACCCGGTGGCGGCGCTCCCGCACACCGAGCCGATCGCCGTGACGCCGGAACTGCTGGCGGCTAAACGGGCTCACCGAGCGTCGTTACCGGTTCCGCATTGTTCTTGACGAGTGCATCGCCCTCGACATCCTGGTCATCTCGCTTGAGCGAGAAGAAGGCCCAGACGCCGGCGCAGAACACCACGGCCGAGATCACAAGGAACGTGGGCTGGTAGCCGATGGCGTCACGCAGCCTGCCGAACGGAGGCGCCAGGATGACGTTGCCGACCTGGGCGGCGACTTCGAATCCGACCAGGTAAAGGGTTGCCGAGAGATACGACTTGAAGTGCAGAGTGATGTAACGGAAGATTCCGAGGATGAACAGCGGCACTTCGAGGGAGTGGAACATCTTCACGATCGAAACGGTGACGGGATCGTGGAAGACCGCAGAACCGAGGATGCGCAGACACATCACCGTGACGCCGAGCATCAGCGTGTTCCGCACGCCCACCTTGCGCATGAGGATCGGAACGAGTCCCATCATCGCTGCTTCGACGAACACCTGAATCGAGTTCAATACGCCGTAGACCTGTTCACCGTGCGCCTTCGATGAGAACAGGCTGGTGTAGAAGTCGGGGAACATCTGCTGGTCGTAGAGGTTGTAGAACGTCCAGCTGAAGATCACGAATCCGATGATCTGCCAGAGCCGCGGCATCTTCAGTACAGCGGCCATCTCGGCAACAGTCGGCGTCTTCGGGTGTGAGGAGTGACCCGCTGCCAGGGGGACCTTGTCGGTCTTCCAGAACAGCTGCACCAGCAGGCAGAGGATGCCGAAGACAGAGCCGCCGATGAAGTTCAAGTTCGGATTGGTGGTGAACAGGAAGCCGGCCATGAGCGCCGCGATCGCGTAGCCCAGCGACCCCCAACCACGAGCCTGGCCGTACTCGAAGCCGTACGTCCGGCTCATGCGCTCGGAGAAGGCCTCGAGCAAGCCGGCCGCGGCCATGAAGCCGAACGGCAGATAGATGATGCCCACGACGATGCCCAGGCCGAAATTGTTCCGCAGGAGCGGCTCGTAGACGTAGATCACGAACGGAGCAACGCCTGCCATCACTGCGGAGGCAATGATCGTCAGCGTACGCTTGAGCCCGAGCTTGTCCTGGATTGTTCCGTAGAAGAACATGATCACGAGCGTCGCGAACGAGTTGGCCGAATACAGGGTGCCGACCTGCGCGCCATTCAGGCCCAGGCCGTTGTCCTTGCTGGTCAACCAGAGCTGGAAGAACGACCACCATATGCCCCATGAGGCGAAGAAGAGCAATAGTGTCGCCGAGCTTTGGAGATAGGCGCCGTTCTTGAACAGATTCGTTGCCTTCGCCATCCTGTGACCTCCTTTGGTCGTAGGGCTGCGCCGTCATGCCGGTGCACGGCTCGACTGCAGACCAACCCTCGGTTCAGCATGCTCGACCAGCTGTCGTGAGAGCTGGTTTCTGGCGAGCTCGGCGTAGGCAGAGTTGGGTCAGCCCGGTTGTTGCTGACCCATCCTGAGTCAGGCCTGGCGATTATTCACGAGAAAAATCAACTACGTCAAGCCTGAGTTATAAGCTTGTAACCAGACCCCGTGCCGAGGCGGCGAACACAACTGACAGGTGTGCTGGATAGCCTCCGGCTCGTGGTGACAAGCCGGCTCGCCCTTCTCATTGGGCTCTCAGTTTCAGGAAGGAATCCGCAGCTCGGGGCGCGTCGGCGCGTAAGCCGTGGTCAGTCCCGCGGCTGGGCTAGAACCGGAAAGTCAGCCCTGCGGCTGGGGTAGAACCGGAAAGTCAGTCCCGCGGCTGGGGTAGAACCGGAAAGTCAGTCCCGCGGCTGGGGTAGAACCGGAAAGTCAGTCCCGCGGCTAGACTGGAACCGAGTTGTCAACCGCAGCTGGTCGGAACCGGGTGGCCGGCGACTGGGCGGGAACGGGAAGGCCAGCCCGAGCCGGAAGAGACCCGGCCGAAGTGATCAATGCCGTCTCGTCGGCCTCGGCAGCAGGCGCGGTCTACCTGGCCGACCTCGGGCACGTCGCGAGTTGCGGTGGGCGATACTGGGTTCGAACCAGTGACCTCCTCGGTGTGAACGAGGCGCTCTACCACTGAGCCAATCGCCCGCTGAGCCCTCGGGCCCGCAGCACCGGAAAGCGTACCCGATGTTCGCCGGTGTTTCGCACCGGCTTTGCCCGCCTCGCCTTCCTCAAGCTCTCTACCTTCGCCACCATCGCTTCCCCCGCCTGTTGTGTTGACGCGGGCTTGCCGGCGCGGGCTGGTCGGTAGGACGTCACCATGGCAGCACCGCGCACGGATTCGCCGGCCGAAGCCCGGAGTCACCTGCCGCTGCTACGTGCCGCTGCGCATCTGCCCACACCTTGTACATGCCCGGCAGTACATGCCGGCAGTACATGCCGGCAATGTGTACGTACCGCACTGTGTACATACCCGCACCCTTGTACATGGCCTGGTATAGGTACATGCCTGGTTCAGGTACATGCCTGGTTCAGGCTCTCAGCGCTGCAGACCGGGCAGCTGGGCAACCGCACCGGGCAACCAGGCGGGCACACCGAATAGGAAAAGAACGAGCCAGATTCCGAACGAGATACCGCATGCCAATCCGAGCCCCATGAGTCTGTGCACCCAGCGTGGCTGCCGGGCAGACCAGCGCGCGGCCCGGTGTGCCTCGCGATTGGCCTGGTGCAACAGGCGACGCGCCCACACGAACTCCGTGGCCAGCACTGCCAACCCCAAGAGAAACAGAGGGACGCCTCCGGGCCCGGGCAGCCAGCCGATCGCCAAGGCCAACACCATGAGCCCGACGCCCACCATGGCGACGGCGATCCGATAGACGCTGCGCAACCGCGGCCGCGATCTGATCTGGCGGCGCCACCTCGGGCGATCGACGTGCTTACGCCGCACGCTGGCACTGCGCACGCCATCACTTCGCACGCTGTTAATTGGCATGCCGCTGTCCGAGAGGTCGGCCGTCTCACCGGGGGCGCCAAGGCGGTGGACGCGCGCCTGGAGCGACTCCTCACCGTCGGGCGCCTCGACGGATCCGTCGAGGCGGAAGTCGCTGGCCATATCACAAAGGGTAAAGCCCGCCGAGGCACTCACAGGAACGTTTCGCCCCGGTGCATCGCCAGTTCTGGCGAGCGACGGCCGGCTCGTTCATCTCCATCCCTGGCCACTTCGGGTGCCGATTCAACGCCGAGGCGTTTACTACCGTGCAACCACAATCAGCAACCACAACGGCGCCATTAAAACCGGTCAACAACTATCGCTTAAACCGGTCAACAACTACCGCACGGCTACGACAGCTCGATAACTACCGCACAGTAGGGGTGCTCCGCTCTGGCCGTTGACAGGCGCGAGCGCGAGGGCATGATCAACGCACTCCCACAGACGACGGACAATTCGTCAACTCACTCGAATGCGCGGCTGGACTCAGCGAACGGGTGAAATTGATCACCCAGCAGAGGGACAAGCCGGGACGGGTCGGGCAGATGGCAGTCGCTTGCGTCCAGACTCAGTCACTGCGGGTTTACCTCGGCGGGTCGGCACCAGGAAAGTTGCTCTTGCGGTCGCGCATCAGGCGCTCGCAGACTGAACCAGAAGGGGGCAGCAATGACATCGGCGAGCCAAAGCTCTGAAGTCACGATGCCAATGGAGCTGCGCCTGCTCGTCCCGATGCAGCAGGCGCTCCCGCTGCCGGTACGGCTTCGCTACGCCGCCTCTGACCCGTATGCGGTCAGCATCGTGTTCTCAGGTCCCGATGAGGATGTCATCTGGGTGTTCGCCCGCGACCTCCTCGCCGAAGGACTCACCCTGCCGCGCGGTCAGGGCGACGTCCGCGTTCGCCCTGAGATTCGTGAGGGAAACCGCTTCGTCATGATCGGCCTCACCTCTCCGGACGGTACGGCCGAACTCGAGGCCGACGCCGACGGTGTGGCCACGTTCATCGCGTTGACCGAACAGGTTGTGCCGCGCGGCGAAGAGCACAACGTCGTGAACCTCGACGCAGCCCTGGCCGACCTGTTCGGCTGAGCATCGGCATCTGAATACCGACAGCTGAAGGCCGTTACCGACCCGTTCGGTGGCGGCCTTCAGTGCTACCTGTACCGGGCTGGCGGCCGGCCCAGACGGCGGAGAGGGTAGGTAGTTCCCAGGCGGTCTACGGTCAATCAGGCGGGGCCAGGCGCCACCCTCACGCCATGAGTAGGCCCGGTTTGCCGACCGGGCGGCCGATAGCCAGGTGGGGCGCCCCTGGCGGCCAGATGCCCGCACCGCCTGCAGCCAAGTGGCTGCGTCGCCACCAGTCAGGCGGCTGCGTCGCCACCGGTTACGCGGCCGCGTCGCCACCAGTCAGGCGGCCGCAGCGCCAGCAGTTACACGGCCGCGTCGCCAGCAGTCAGGCGGCCGTTCGCGGGCCGTTGTCGACAGCCACCGGAGCAGGCAGTCGGCACGGGTGCAGCAACCGGTTTGGTGGCGCGCACCCACCTCGTATAGAGTTTCTGGGCACGGTGCGCCCAAGAAAACGGGCCCCGCGCGCGGACGTGGCTCAGCTGGTAGAGCATCACCTTGCCAAGGTGAGGGTCGCGGGTTCGAATCCCGTCGTCCGCTCGGAGGCACTGCCTTGGCGGGCAGCCTGCCCACGGTGGAGTGGCCGAGAGGCGAGGCAACGGCCTGCAAAGCCGTGTACGTGGGTTCAAATCCCATCTCCACCTCCACGGTCGCTCGCCGATCGCGGGCGATTGGCGCAGTGGTAGCGCGCTTCCTTGACACGGAAGAGGTCACTGGTTCGAACCCAGTATCGCCCACCAACAGCTCTTCCCAGACCCGGTGGCCATCGAATCGGTGTGCTGCACCACTCCAAGCAACTCGCGGCCACATCTTCTCAAGTGTCCGTACACTGGGCGAGGCTCGCCGGCGTGGCGCAACTGGTAGCGCACCCGACTTGTAATCGGGCGGTTAGGGGTTCGAGTCCCCTCGTCGGCTCTCCGTGAGTGACCCCGTGGTGAGTGACCCCGTGCCAGTGTGAGAGAAGAGGCCATTCAGATGAAGGAAGCACTTGCCAAGGCCGAGGAAGGCGTCAAGAGACTCCGCACCTTCCGCAAGGACCGCTGGTACCCGAAGTTCCACATTGCCGGCGAGGCGGGTTGGATCAACGACCCGAACGGCTTGTCGTACTACAACGGCCGCTATCAGGTCTACTTCCAGCACCACCCGTTCGGCACCGGAAACGGCCCGATGCACTGGGGTCACGTCTCCAGCGAAGATCTGGTGACCTGGCGACGGGAGCCGATCGCCATGGCCCCCAGCATCGAGGCGGACCGGGACGGCGTCTACTCCGGCTCGGCGGTGGTCAACGACGACGACGAGCTGGTGGTGTATTTCACCGGTCACCGCTGGCGCAATGGCGTGAACGAGGACGAGGGCAACCTCCAAGTGCAGTGCATGGCGGTCTCCCGCGACGGCGTCACCTTCGACAAGCAGGGCGTCATCGTCGAGTGCCCCGACGGGCTGCTCCACTTCCGCGACCCGAAGGTCTGGCGGATGGACGACACCTGGTACATGATCTTTGGGGCCTGCTCCGCCGACAACCGCGGCGAGGTGTGGCTGTACACGTCGAAGGACATGCGTAACTGGGAACTCGACCGGGTGGTCTTCCGCGACCCGAACCCGGACGTGTTCATGCTGGAGTGCCCGGACATGTTCCAGCTCGGTGACAAGTGGGTCCTCGTCTATGGCCCGATGGGCGTCAAGCCCACCGGCTACCAGGACTGGAACGGACACAATGCCGGCTACGTGGTGGGCACCTGGAAGCCGGGAGAGGCCTTCCAGCAGGAGAGCGATTATCGTCCGCTCGACTGGGGGGCTCAGTACTACGCCGCCCAATCGTTCGAGGCACCTGACGGCCGCCGGCTCATCCTGGGCTGGATGGGCTCGTTCACCAAGCCGATCCCGTCCCAGCCCGAGGACGCCTGGTGCGGTCAGCTGACCGTGCCGCGCGAGCTCACCATGGGCGAGGGTGGCCACGTCATCGTCAAGCCGATCCCCGAGCTGGCCAAGCTGCGCGAGGAGACCGTCGAGTTCGGAGCGTTCGAGCTCGGCCTCAATGAGAACCGGGTGCTGCTGGAAAACGTGGAGGCGGCCGAGATCGTGCTCGAGGTCGACCTTGCCCAGACCACGGCCGAACAGGTCGGGCTCTCCATCAACAAGACGCCGGACGGGCACGAGACGATCGTGGCCTACGACGCGCTGGCCCGGCGGGTCAAGCTCGACCGCCGCATCTCCGGATACGGCGACCGGGGCTATCGCGCCGCACCATACAACGGTGGCGACAAGCTCAAGCTGCACGTGCTGGTAGACCGCGGATCGGTCGAGGTGTTCATCAACGACGGACTTGAGGCCGTGACGTCTCTCGTGTTCCCAGCTGACGGGCCCCGTTCGATTGAGCTCTTCTCCGAATCGGGCACCATCACGGTGGACAACCTGGTGCTGTACCGCATCGGCTCCGGCTGGGAAGGCGAGTAGCGGTCCCGTCTGGAGGGGACGAGTTGCGAGCGCTCACCTGGCGCCGTGACTGTGACGTTGTTCGTTGGGATGTCGCCACGGTGCTCACGAATGAGCAACGGGCCGACTGTCGCCCGGTTCCGCCCTCCACCCCTGGGCCGCCCAGGCGTCGCTGACCTGGCCATCTGTCGCTGACCTGCCGGGCGCGTCGGCGGGTTGGCTCCGTCTGCCACTGGGCTAGCTGGACAGACCTGGACACCACACCAGACGACTAACTAACCGAACGGCATTGGGTTTAGATGGCGATGGTTGGGTCGTACTGACCGCACTTGGCCACGTTCCTCACGGCCCGACGTTGTCCCATATTCGACACGATCGCTGCGGTAGGTGCAGGTTTCGTGCTCAGCCGAGATCGCTGGCTCGCGATCGTGTCGAATATGGGACACTGACGGGCCGGCCCTCTTGCCCTCCCCGCCCAGAAACCGACACTGCAGCACTTCCTGGCGCGTCCTTACGGGCAGCCGTCGTCCACCAGCCGGGCGAGCAAGCGCACCAGTTCACGCCGTTCGTCGGCACTAAGCGAAGCGGTCCATTCCGCCAGCGCCGCAGCACGTTCGGCGCCTAGCCGCTCAAGGACGCCTTTGCCTGCCACGGTCAGGCAGACCATCACCGCCCGCCGGTCGGCCGGGTCCGGCATCCGGGAGACCAGGCCCCGGCCGGCGAGGGCGTCGACCACGTCGGTCACCGATCGTGGAGCGATTCCGAGCTGCTCGGCCAGCACGCCCGCCCGCAACTGGCCGGCCGGTGCATTGCCCAGCACCCGCAGCGCCCGCGCCTGATGCGGTACCAGGCCCAGTGGCTCCATGGCAGCGCGTTGGCGGCGCCGGAACGACCGCGCCGCCAGCAACACGAGCTCCCCGGGGCTCCGGTCGTCGGACGACGGCTCGCAGGCACCCATGGAATGAAGTCAACCACACGCAGTGTTAGCCTCACAGTGAGGTTACCTCACTAACTTTCCGGCAGTGAGACCTGCACTCGCAGGTCTTGTACTACAGACCCCGTACCTGCAGACGCCGTACCGCAGATCTGTGCTTACAGACCCTGCTCTTACCCGAGCCTGTGCTCACACGAGCCTGCACTTGCAGACCCTTGCACTTGGAGGTGCCTATGCCACCCCGTCCCAACGTTCCCGGCCTTGCTGCCGGACCTGCTGCTCCCAGACCTGGGGCAACCTCGCGCGTCGGACGAACCGCCGACCCGGCCGACAAGGCCCAGATCGCCGAGTCTCCCGTCGACTTGTCCCGGGTGCTGCGACTCTTCGCCCCACACTCGCACCCCCTGGCTCTGGTGATGGGGCTCCTGGTGATCTCTGCGCTCGCGGGACTGGCTCAGCCCTTCCTCGTGCGCGCCATCATCGACGACGCCCTCCCCCATCGCGACACCCGACTTCTGGCCCTGGCGGTGGCCGCCATGCTGGCGATCAGCGTGGTCACGACCTGCCTCGGCGTCTGGCAGACCTATCTGTCGACGAGGGTCGGCGGACGCGTCATGGAGGGCCTCCGCCGCGACGTCTTCATTCACCTCACCCGGCAGCCGATGGCCTTCTTCACCCGCACCCACACCGGTGAGGTGCAATCGCGGCTGAGCCATGACATCGACGGCATGAGTTCCGTGGTCACCAACACCGCCACGTCGGTGGCCTCCAACCTGACGACCGCCGTCGCCACCCTGATCGCCATGTTCGCCATGTCGTGGCGGCTTGCGCTGGTGAGCCTGGTGATCGTCCCGCCTGCGGTGTTGATCACCCGCAAGGTGGCCACCGCGCGCCGGGAGCTGACCACCGAACGCCAGCGCCACCTCGCCGACATGCACACGCAGGTGGACGAGAACCTCTCACTCAGCGGTGCCCTCCTCGCCAAGACCCTGGGCAACAGCGAGCTCGGCGCGCGCCGGTTCGCCGAGGCCTCGGCCCGGCTGGTCGAGCTCGACGTCTCCACCCAGATGGCCGGCCGCTGGCGGATGGGCACCATCACGCTGGTGTTCTCCGCCGCTCCAGCGGTGATCTACCTGGCCGCCGGGTTCCCTGCCACCTCGGTAGGCATGACGATCGGCACCCTGGTGGCCTTCACGGCCCTGCAGTCCACGATCTTCCGTCCGGTTCTGGGCCTGCTCAGCGTGGGCACTGACTGGATCACCTCGATGGCGCTCTTCAGCCGCATCTTCGGCTATCTCGACCTGCCCGAGGCGCCCCGGCCGGCTGAGCCGGTGGCGCTCGACCCGGCCACTGTGCGCGGCGAGGTGCGCTTCGACAACGTCTCGATGACCTATGAGGGCAGCGAGCGTCCCGCGCTGAGCGGGGTGAGCCTCACGGTTCCCGCGGGCGCCAGCCTCGCCCTGGTAGGCGCGACGGGTGCGGGCAAATCGACGCTCGCGTGGATGGTGCCCCGCCTGCACGACCCCTCCGCCGGACGTGTGCTGCTCGACGGTGTGGACGTGCGCGACCTGGAGCCGGAGGTCCTGGCCGGCATCGTCGGCGTGGTCACCCAGGAGACCTACCTGGTGCACGCCAGCGTGCGCGACAACCTCCGCCTGGCCCGCCCCGACGCCGACGATGCCGAGCTCTGGCACGCGCTGCGGGTGGCCCGGGTCGACGATGTGGTGGCAGGTCTGCCCGAGGGGCTCGACACCATGGTGGGTGCGCGCGGCCACCGGTTCTCCGGCGGCGAACGGCAGCGGCTCGCGTTGGCCCGCACCGTGCTGCGCAACCCGCCCGTCCTGGTACTCGACGAAGCCACCTCGGCCCTCGACACCCGCACCGAGCGGGCCGTGGCCGAGGCGATCGCCGAGCTCAGCCAGAACCGCACGACGATCACCATCGCTCACCGGCTCTCGACAGTTCGCGATGCCGACCAGATCGCGGTGCTGGACCATGGCCAGATCATCGAGGTGGGAACGCATGCCCAGCTGATGACCGCCGATGGCGCCTACGCCCGCCTGGTCGAAACGGCCTCGCCGGCCGACGGGGACACCCTCGCTCGGCCTGCGACACAGAACCACCACGGCCGGGCACGCGCGTCGGCTCAGCTTGCTCTTGAGAAGAGTTGATACGTTCGCACCTCAGCGTGCACTGCTGACGTTTGCACCCTGCTGGCGCCGGCAGGTCAGGGCGCGGCGAGAAATGAGCGCAGTGGTTATTTCTCGGCGTGCCCATAGGGCAGCGAAGTGAGTGTCTGTGGCCGACGCCGCGTTGGCCACGGGCGCCGCGCCCCCCGTCATGGGTGCCGAAAGACTCCGTCCGAGTCTTCGACTGAGAAGGAGCGAGCGATGCGGGTGCTGGTTGTGACGCCCACGTACAACGAGAGAGCCAGCTTGCCGAAGACCCTCACGCGGCTGCTGAGCGCCAATCCCCACGTGCACGCACTGGTCGTCGACGATGCGAGCCCCGACGGCACCGGCGAGTTGGCTCAAGCGATCGCCGACGACGACGAACGCGTGCACGTGCTGCACCGTCCCGGCAAGCAGGGCCTGGGCTCGGCCTATCGCGCAGGCTTTCGATGGGCACTGGAGCGCGACTACGACGTGCTCGTGGAGATGGACGCCGACGGCTCACACGCCCCTGAGCAACTCTCCCGGCTGCTCGCACCCTTCGCCGATGGCAGCTCGGCCGGCTGGGCGGACGTCGTGCTGGGGGCGCGCTGGGTGCCCGGCGGCGCGGTACACAACTGGCCCTTGCGGCGGGTGCTGCTCAGCCGCGGAGGCACGACCTACGCCCGGCTTGCTCTCAAGCTTCCGCTGCATGACGCCACGGGCGGTTACCGCGCCTACCGACGCGAGGTGTTCGATCACCTCGACCTCCGCACCGTCACATCACAGGGTTACAGCTTTCAGGTCGAGATGGCCTGGCGCGCCCTGCAGGCGGGCCTACGCGTGGTGGAGGTGCCCATCGACTTCACCGAGCGCGACGAGGGCGTCTCGAAGATGAGCCCGGCCATCGTGCGCGAGGCACTGCGCCAAGTGGCCGTCTGGGGCGTGCAGACCTGGACCGGACGCCAGCCCAGGCTCTGAGTCACCCGGCTCAGGCTCTGAGTCACCCGGCTCAGGTTCTGAGTTACCAGCCGCTCTGAGTCAGCGGAATGCGGACTGTCCGGTGAGCGCCTGACCGATCATGAGGGTGTGCATCTCGGGCGTGCCCTCATAGGTGAGCACGGACTCGAGGTTGGTCATGTGCCGAATGACGGGAAACTCCAGCGAGATGCCATTGGCCCCGAGGATCGTGCGGGCCGTCCGGCAGATCTGGATGGCGGCATTGACATTGTTGAGTTTGCCCAGACTCACCTGATGCGGGCGTAGGCCCACGGAGTCTTTGCGCCGGCCCAGATGCAGGGCCAGCAATTGCCCCTTCACGAGCTCCAGCGCCATCTCGGTGAGCTTGGCCTGGGTGAGCTGGAATCCGGCGATGGGACGATCGAACTGCACCCGCTCCTGCGAGTAGCGCAAGGCGCATTCGAAGGCGCTGCGGGCGGCACCCATGGAGCCGAAAAGAATGCCGAACCGTGCCTCGTTGAGACACGACAGCGGTCCACCGAGCCCGGCCGCTCCGGGCAGCATGGCCGAGGCGGGCAACCGTACGCCGTCGAGCACAAGCTCGGAGGTGATCGAGGCCCGCAACGACAGCTTGTGCTTGATCAGCGGAGCACTGAAGCCGGGAGTGTGGGTGGGCACCACGAAACCGCGGATGCCCTCATCGGTGCCCGCCCACACGATGGCCACGTCGGCCACCGAGCCGTTGGTGATCCACATCTTCCGGCCGTCGAGCAGCCAGTCGGCGTCCGCGCCGGCGCCGGCCCGACGGGCCCGGGTGCGCATCGAGGCCGGGTCGGAGCCGAAGTCGGGCTCGGTGAGGCCGAAACAGCCGATCGCCTCCCCTGCCGCCATCCGCGGCAGCCACTCCTGCTTGTGCTCCTGGCTGCCGAACCGGTGCAGCGCGAACATCGCCAACGAACCCTGCACGCTCACGAGCGAGCGCAGCCCGGAGTCGGTCGCCTCCAGCTCGAGGCAGGCCAATCCGTAGTCGACGGCCGTCAGGCCCGCGCACCCATAGCCGTCGAGGTGCATGCCCAACAGACCCACCTCGCCGAGCTTGCGGGTGAGCCCCTTGACATCTGGCAACTCGCCCTGCTCGAACCACTCGGCGATGTAGGGCTCCACCTCTGCGTCGCAGACCTGGCGCACCGCGGCGCGGATGTCCTTCTCCTCGCGGCTCAGCAGATCGTCGATGTCGGCGAGGTCGAGCGGGTTCACCGGGGTGGTGGGCTTGCGGCTGCTCACTGGTCTACCTGCCTCATGGGGTGCTCCTTGGCGTGATCGGCTCTCGGGCTATGCCGGCTCGCGGGGCCGGGTCGTTCTGCTCTAGCGCGCTGCCGGGGATCAGATCAGGCCCCAGCTCGGGCCGCACAAGACTGGCCGTCTCCCCCGTCAACCAGGCGCGCACGGCCTGGTCGTCCGCTCCCAGCGTGGGCGGCGCGGCCGCGGGTCCGGCGCTGCGGCCGTCGAAGGTGGCGGGTGGACGGATGGTCTGGGGGCCGGCGGCACCGTCCGGACGGAGGGTCTGTTGCAGCGGCTCGAGTCCGAGCCGCTCCGCGAGCGCGATGCCATCGGCCACCGTCCCGACCACTCCCGCAGGCAGCCCGGCACCGACGAGAACCTCTCGCCAGTGGGCCGCGGTCTGCCCACTCAGACAGGCCTCCAGCGCGGCCACGAGGTCGATTCGATGGCACACCCTGGCCGCGTTGGTGGCGAATCGTTCGTCCTGGGCCAGGGAGGGTGCGCCCAGCACACCCACGAGCCGCGCGAACTGCGCATCGTTGCCGACCGCAACGGCCAGCAGGCCGTCGGCGCAGTGCAAGGTCTCGTAGGGGGCGATCGACGGGTGCCGGTTGCCCATCCGGGTCGGCACCAGTCCGGTCTCCAGATACCCCTGCGCCTGGTTGACGAGCGCGGCCAGCTGGCTCGTCAGCAAGGCGACCTCGATGTGAGTGCCCTGCTGGGTGCGGCTCCGAGCGGCCAGCGCGGCCAGGATCGCGATGGTCGCGTCTTTGCCTGTGAGCACGTCGACGAGGGCCACACCCGCCTTGAATGGTTCACCGCCCGCCTCTCCGGTGAGGCTCATCAGCCCGCCCACCGCCTGCACGAGGAAGTCGTAGCCGAGCAGACCGGCGCCGGCTGCGGTGCCGAACCCCGAGATCGAGCAGTAGACGACGCCGGGATTGGCAGCGCTCACCGCCTCGTAGCCCAGGCCCAGCCGCTCCAGGCCACCCGGCTTGAAGTTCTCCACGAGTACGTCCGCACGCTCGGCCAATCGGCGCGCCAGCATCAGGTCGTGCGGATCGGTCAGATCGAGGGTGACGCTCAGCTTGCCGCGGTTCACCGCGTCGAAATAGGTACTGGACGAGGCCGACCAGGGTGGGCCCCACCTGCGGGTGTCATCGCCTGCGCCGGGACGCTCGACCTTGACGACCGTTGCACCGAGATCGGCCAGGGTCATGGTGGCCAACGGACCCGCGAGCACACGGGAGAAGTCGGCGACGACGACGTCGCTGAGAGGCGCGGACGACACTCAGGGAGCCTACCGCCGCCCGCCCTGAGCGTGGCAACCTGCCGAGACGACAGGCCGCCTATCCTTCAGTGCTGAGGTACCACTGCGTAACTATCTCTCGCATATCGCGGTTGTCACCGTAGATTTTCTCGATATCAACTCGCGGGTGCGGACGTGTCCGGCGGGTCGGCCTCGTCCGGCGACCCCGGTCGCCCACCCTCGGGACGCTTCAGCAGGGGCAGACTCTGGCTGCGTTCCCAGAGCTGCTCCGCCACCTCCGCCCGGCGTCGTGAGCGCTCGCCGTCGGGCCAGCGCAACTCGATCGCGGCGTTGAGCGCGGCACCGATCAACACGGCCAACGCCAGCAGATACAGCCACATCATCACGACGATGGGCGTGGTCAGGGGCCCGTAGATCGACATCGATCGCGTCGCATCCGATGTCGGTGACAGTGACAGCGACAGCATCAGCCGCATCACCGCGCTGGCACCCACCCAGATGAACACCGCCAGCAACGCTCCCGGCAGGTTGCGCCACCAGGTGATCTTCAGTGGCACGGCCACATGGAACAGCCAGGTGATCGAGACGACGCCCAGCAGGCCCACCACCGGCCAGTACAGTCCCACGAGGGACTGGATGCTGGCGGGTAACAGGTCTGACAACAAACCCGGTCCGATCAGCATGAGAGGGATCGACACCGACCCCAGCACCAGGGTCACGAGGTACAACCCGAACGACAGCAACCGCGAATGCAGCAGGCCCCGGCTGCCCGCGAGACCGTTCATGATCGAGATGGTGTCGACGTAGATGTGCAGGGCACGTGAGCCTGACCACAGGGAGAGCAGGAAACCCAGGCTCATCACGTCGTACCGGGGGGTGTGCAGCGCATCCGTGAGCGTGGGCACGATCACGGAGTTCACGACCTCGTCCGTGAGGAACGGGGTGAGGTACTCTCGGATGGCGTTCTCGAGTTGGAGCGAGGCACCCAGCCGCGAACCGACCCAGGCCGCGGAGGCCGCCAGGGCCAAGACCAGAGGCGGCAGGGCGAGCAAGGCGAAGAAGCCCACCTCCGCAGCGAGCGCCGTAACGCGATAGCGCAAGCTGATGGATGTGGTGGTCTTGACCACGTCCCACACGATGCCGACGGCGCGCCCCAGCCCGCGCCGAGTTCCTGTGCTCCGCCCGTGCTCACCGCCCGCCACGCGATACATGCGCCCACCGTAGTGAGCGCCTGCCCCGCTGAGCGTCCGCCGCGCGCTGGATGGTCGGCTTGCGCTGGTCGGCTGACCGGTCGGCACGCGAGCTGACCGGTCGCGGTACCAGCCGGCCGACCAGTCGGCACGCGCAGTGACGGGCCAGTCGGCACGCGAGCTGACCGGTCTTGGCGCCAGTCGGCGGGACCCGTCGGCGCACACGCTGAGCGGTCGCCCGAGCCACAGCGGACCGGTCAGACGGCTCGCCCGACTCGCCGGCGACGCGCAATGAGAGACAATGTTCGGCGGCCAGGCTCCGGTCTGGCCCCAAGGCCAAGCCCCTTTCGGGCCCACACCGACGAAGGAGAAGCTCTTGCAGATCTGGCCCGGACGGCCCTACCCGTTGGGGGCGACCTTCGACGGCACCGGAACCAACTTCGCGGTGTACTCGGAAGTCGCCGAGAAGGCGGAAGTCTGCCTCGTCGGCGCTCGCCGCGGTGAGACCCGCATCGAGATGACCGAGGTAGACGCCTCGGTATGGCACTGCTACCTGCCCGGTGTGCAGCCTGGTCAACGCTACGGCTACCGGATCCACGGGGCCTACGACCCCTCAAGCGGTTTGCGCTGCAACCCCAAGAAGCTGCTGCTCGATCCCTACGCGAAAGCCATCGACGGTCAGGTGGACGGCGACCCGTCGCTCTTCTCGTACCAGTTCGACGACCCGTCGAAGCTCAACATCGCCGACAGCCGCACGCACACCATGACGTCGGTCGTGACCAACCCCTATTTCGATTGGGCCAACGACCGGCCGCCGCGCCACGAGTACCACGAGAGCGTCATCTACGAGGCGCACGTCAAAGGCCTGACGATGACCCACCCGGGCATCCCGTCGGAGCTGCGCGGCACCTACGCGGGCATCGGGCACCCGGAGCTGATCAAGCATCTCCAGCGACTCGGGATCACCGCGATCGAGTTGATGCCGGTGCATCAGTTCGTACAAGACACGCACCTGGTGGAGAAGGGCCTGTCGAACTACTGGGGCTACAACACCATCGGTTTCTTCGCTCCGCACAACGCGTATGCGGCCACTGGTTCGGTAGGCCAACAGGTCACCGAGTTCAAGGGGATGGTCAAGGCACTGCACGCTGCGGGGATCGAAGTCATTCTCGACGTGGTGTACAACCACACCGCGGAGGGCAACGAGCGCGGCCCCACGCTGTGCTTCCGGGGCATCGACAACCGCGCCTATTACCGCCTCGTCGACTCCTCCCCCGAGCACTATTACGACACCACCGGCACGGGCAACAGCCTGCTCATGCGGCATCCGCACGTGTTGCAGCTGATCATGGACTCGCTGCGCTACTGGGTGCTGGAGATGCACGTCGACGGCTTCCGCTTCGACCTGGCCGCCACACTCGCCCGGCAGTTCCACGAGGTCGACCGGCTCTCGGCGTTCTTCGACCTGGTGCAGCAAGATCCCGTCGTCTCGCAGGTCAAGCTCATCGCCGAACCGTGGGACCTCGGCGACGGCGGCTATCAGGTGGGCAACTTCCCCCCGTTGTGGACGGAGTGGAACGGCAAGTTCCGCGACACCGTCCGCGACTTCTGGCGTGCTGAGCCGTCGACGCTGGGCGAGTTCGCCTCGCGCCTCACCGGCTCGTCCGACCTCTACCAGGACGACGGCCGCCGGCCCATCGCGAGCATCAACTTCGTCACTGCACACGACGGGTTCACGATGCGGGACCTCGTCTCGTACAACGAGAAGCACAACTGGGCCAACGAGGAGGACAACCAAGACGGCGAGTCACACAACCGCTCCTGGAACTGCGGCGCCGAGGGCCCCACTGACGACCCGGAGATCCTCGCCCTGCGCGCCCGGCAGCAGCGCAACCTGATGACGACGCTGCTGCTCAGCCAAGGAGTGCCGATGATCGCGCATGGCGACGAGATCGGGCGCAGCCAAGGTGGCAACAACAACGTCTACTGCCAGGACAACGAGACGTCGTGGATGGACTGGGATCTCGACGACGCGGCTGCCGAGATGCTCGAGTTCACCCAGCGCGTGGTGGCTCTGCGGCAGGAGCACCCGGTGTTCCGCAGGCGCCGGTTCTTCAAGGGCCGCGCCGATCATGGCGGGGAATCGACTCAGCTCGACGACATCGCATGGTTGACCCCGGCGGGCGAGCACATGGCCGACGCCGACTGGTCCAACGGCTTCGCCCGTTCGATGGCCGTCTTCCTCAACGGCGATGCGATTCCCGAGCCGGATCCGTACGGGCAGAAGGTCGCGGACGACTCGTTCCTGCTGCTGCTCAACGCGCATTACGAGGGCATCACCTTCACCCTGCCGCCCGCCGACTACGGCAAGGAATGGACGCTGCTTCTCGACACCGGTGGCACGGATCGCGGCGATGCACCGCTGATCGCGGGCAGCACGTTGTCCGTCGAGCCGCGGGCCACGCTGTTGCTGACGAGGCCGCAGCGCTCCGGGAAGACCCGGGTGGGTCGGGTGGCGGAGCCGAGTCGCAACAGGCCACCCGCGAAAGTCGTGGCCGCTTCGGCCACGCAATCCTCGCCGCCGGCACCTTTTGATCCGCCGCCATTTGCTCTTGCGCCGTCTGATTCGGTGGTTGGCGATTCGGTGGTTGGCGATTCGGTGGTCGGCGATTCTGCTCCCGGCGATGCTGGGGTAGCTGAATCTGGGACGGCCGAATCTGCGGCGCCTGAACCCGCGGCGGCCGACCGGGCAGCTTCCGAGCCTGGGCCAGCGGAATTGGCACCTTCCGAGCCTGCGCCGTCCGAGCCTGCGCCGTCCGAGCCCGCGCCTTCCGGTCAGGAGGGGTGAGCCGTGGCCTCCTCGACGCAGTCGGGGCATCAGCACCAGGGCAATCAGCACCAGGGCACTTCACATCAGGGCACTTCACACCAGGGGCACTCACACCGCCCCAAGGCTGACCGGGCCATCCCGATCAGCACCTACCGGTTCCAGGTGCGCGCGGAGCAGACCTTCGCCGACATCGCCTCGCAGGTCGACTATGTGGCGGCGCTGGGCGTCTCGCACCTTTACCTGTCGCCGATCCTCGCGGCCACCGAAGGTTCGGCGCACGGATACGACGTCCTGGATCATTCGCGCTTGTCCGACGCCGCCGGTGGTCGCGCCGGGTTCGAGGCGCTGGTAGCCCGGGCCAAGGCTGCCGGACTGGGCGTGATCGTCGATGTAGTGCCCAATCACATGACCGTGCCCACCCCGGTACGGCTCAACAAGCAGTTGTGGTCGGTGCTGCGCGAGGGGCCGAACTCGCCGTTCGCCGACTGGTTTGACGTCTCATGGCCCACCCCGCTGCCTGGCGGCAAGTACGAACCGGGCGGCGCCAAGGCGCTCCTGATGCCCGTGCTGGGCGATCGGATCGGCAATGTGCTCGCGCGCGGCGAGCTGACCCTCGACACCTCCGGCGACGAGCCGGTGCTGCGCTACTACGACCACGAGTTTCCGGTTCGGCCGGGCACCGAGCAGCTGTCGATGGCCGAGCTCGTCGACCGACAGTGGTATCGGCTCGCGCATTGGAAGGTGGGTGACCAGGAACTCAACTATCGGCGGTTCTTCGACGTGGGAACCCTCGTGGCGGTGCGCGTGGAGAACCCCAAGGTGTTCGACGCCACCCACGCCCTGCTGCTGGAGCTCTTCCATGCGGGTCAGATCGACGGTTTCCGGATCGACCATCCCGACGGGCTCGCCGACCCGCGCGGCTACCTGCGCCGGCTTTCGCAGGCCACCGGAGACGCCTGGGTGGTGGCGGAGAAGATCCTCGAGGGCGACGAGACACTGCCCGCCGACTGGCCCTGCGCCGGGACGACCGGCTACGACTCGCTGCTGCGCGCCGGCGGCCTGTTCGTGCACCCGGGCGGTGCGTCCCCGTTGCTCGCGACCTGGACCAGGTTCGCCGGCCGCGAAGGTCTGCCCGTGCCACAAGAGATGGCCTCTGTCATCGCCCTCGCCAAGCGCGAAGTGGTGGCGGGGTCACTGTTCACCGAGGTGGCGCGGCTGGTGCAGCTGGCAGTGCAGATCTGCTCCGACGACGTGCGGCTGCGCGATCACACCCGGCATGCCTTCGAGCGCGTGATCGAAGAGCTGCTGGTGTCGTTCGACCGGTATCGGGCCTACATCGTGCCCGGCGAGCCGGCTCCCCCCGATCAGGTGGACGTGCTCGATCACGCTGTCGCCCTGGCCCGTGCGGAGTTGCCGGACGATCTGCACGACACACTCGACCTGGTGCGCGATCTGCTGCTGGGACGTGAGGCCGGCAGCGCCGGACGGATCGACGAGCAGGCGCGGGCCGAGCTCATGGTGCGGTTTCAGCAGACGTGTGGGCCGGTGATGGCCAAGGGCATCGAAGACACCGCCTACTACCGATGGTTCCGGCTCGCGGCACTCAACGAGGTGGGGGGCAACCCCGATCTCGTGGGCGTGCCACCCGAGGACTTCCACGCGTTCAGCGACCGGCTGCTCAAGAGCTGGCCGCTCACCATGACCACGCTGTCGACCCACGACACCAAGCGGGCCGAAGACGCCCGGGCCCAACTCGAGGTGCTCTCGGAACTGTCGTCCAGCTGGGACACGCTGGTGACCTCGTTGTCGAATGCGCTTGCGGCGGAACGCTCTCCGCTGCTCGACGGCGGCACGGAGTACCTGATCTGGCAGACCCTGGTGGCGACCCGAAACGCCACCACCGGAGAACTGGTATCGGCGCAACGGCTGGAGGAGTACCTACTCAAGGCCATCCGCGAGGCCAAGCTGCACACGTTCTGGACCGACCAGAACGTGGAGTACGAGGCCGCCGTACTGTCGTTCGCCCGAGCAGCCCTGGCCTCGGCAGAGGCGCGCGACCTGCTCGGGGAGTTCGCCAAGCTGGCAGCCCCCGCCGCGCGGGCGAGCGTGCTGGGTCAGAAGCTGGTTCAGCTCACCATGCCGGGCGTGCCGGACGTCTATCAGGGCACCGAGTTGATAGAGACCTCGCTCGTCGATCCCGACAACCGCCGAGCGGTCGACTTCGACCGGCGGGCCCGGCTGTTGGAGCGGTTGGACGACGGTGCCCGCCCCGACGGCCTCGATGAGGAGAAGCTGCTCGTCACGTCGCGGGCGCTTCGGGTCCGGCGCGAGCATCCAGGCTGGTTCGTCGGCGAGAGTGCCACGTACGCACCGCTTCCCACCACCACCGGCTACGTGGTCGCCTATGGTCGAGGCGACCACGACGGCGTTGGCGCCGTGGTCCTGGCCACCCGGCTGGCCGCCTCAGTGGCCGAACTGGGGGGCTGGGGCGCCAACACCGTCGCCCTGCCCGCAGGCACCTGGACGGACGCTTTCACCGGACGATCCGTCGACGGTGGTCTCGGACCGGTGTCGATGGCCGACGTGCTGGCCGACCTTCCGGTGGCCCTGCTCGTGCGGTCGTAGCCGTGTGAGGCGTGCGCTTCTGCCCGGGCAGGGCAAGACACGTCCTGCCTCTAGTGCCACTTCGTGGCCCTGACCCTGCCGTCCTTCGCACCCAAACTCAGCCAGAGCGTCAATTCGAATGCCGCGAAAGCCGACGAAGTGATCACCGAGGGCGTCCGCGCCTTCCTCCGGGCCTACGCGCCGCACAACCCCGCGCCCGGAACCGGCCGGTGACAGGCTTGCTCTCATGCGGATCGGCATCCTCGGCGCGGCGAACATCGCAGCGGCGGCGCTCGTCAAGCCGGCCTCACGGGTCGACGGCGTGGAGTGCGTCGCTGTAGCAGCACGTGACGGCAACCGGGCACGCGAGTATGCACGCCGGCACGCCATCCCCACGGCATACGACAGTTATGAGGCACTACTTGCCGACGGCACAATCGATGCCGTCTACATTCCGCTGCCGAACGGATTGCACGGAACCTGGACGATGCACGCCATCGAGGCCGGCAAGCACGTGTTGTGCGAGAAGCCGTTCACGGCCAACGCCGACGAGGCTCGGGAAGTGGCTGCCGTGGCCGCAACCTCAGGTCATAGGGCGAGCCGAGAGAGCTCTACGACCCCAGACCGCCCCACGAGGCCGGACAGTGCGACACCCCCAGAACGTGCGATAACCCCAGACCTAGTCGTGATGGAGGCGTTCCACTACCGCTACCACCCGCTGTCACAGCGGATCCTCGACATCCTTGCCTCCGGTGAGCTGGGCACCATTGAATCCGTCGACGCCACTCTCTGCGTGCCGATGCCGCCATCCCGGCGAAATATCCGCTGGAACTACGACCTCGCCGGCGGATCGATGATGGACCTCGGTTGCTATGGAGTGCACCTCGTTCGCACCTTCGCGGGCGCCGAACCCGTCGTGACCGCGGCGACGGCGCGCGTGGTCGACGGCACGCTCGACCGGTTCTTGAACGCTCGCCTGGCCTTTCCGGATGGAGTCGTCGGCAGCGTCACCGTGGCGATGTGGTCGGCCCGACTGTTCGCGCTGCGACTCGACATACGAGGAACCCACGCAAGGATGCGCGTCAGCCGACCGATCAGCCCGCAGTTCTTCGCCCACATCGCCCTGCACACGCGGAAAGGACGTCGGCTCGAGCGAACCACGCACCGGCCGAGCTATGAGTTCCAGCTCGAGGCATTCCGCGATGCTGTCGGCGGCGCTGCCACCAACCTCACTCCCCCACCCGACTCCGTGGCGAACATGGCCGTCATCGACGCGGCCTACCAGGCAGCCGGCCTGACGCTTCGGCGCCCGACACCGCCTTGAGCCTCCGCGCAAGCTAGATTCCCCCCTTTCGGATGAGTCCACTCTCCCGAGGTGTAACCAGGTGACAGCCCGGGGGCCACAGGCCACGGTCGCCCACCGCCGGAGCGCCCGATCGCGGCTCGACGAACCACCGCCACCGTGTAGAGCGGGTCTCAACGGGCCACAGGCCGCGGACGGCAGGGCGGCAGTGCAGGCGATGGGCGACAGGCGACAGGCGACGAGTGACAACCCGTCGAGAGGATGCGGACAAGCCCACGACCGCCACGAGCGATACTGTCCGCGCTTCGCCGCCAGCGACGATGGCCGCGCAGGCCCGATGCCTCGGCGATCCAACCCTGAACGATGCCTCCACCAACCCGCCGGTCGCGGCCAGCGGCTATCGGCATCCCGTTGACAGCAACTATGGCGCGCATAGCGCGGAGCCTCATCGATCCGACTCCTGAAGAGTCACCTCCACAGTGAGGGTTGACCCAGGCGCTCGCCGGTGAGTTCGGTGTGGGCGAGGGCGTGGGTGTAGTGGTTATGGCGGGGTTGCCGATCAGGGTCGATATGCGCTGGTGGGATGAAGATCGGCCGGCCGTTGTTGATCCGCATGATCCAGCCCGTGTCGTTCGAGGGTTGGTGATGAATGAGTCTGTGGTGGCGGTTGCAGAGGAGGGCGAGATTGCCGGTGTGGGTCGGTCCGCCGTGTCGCCACCAGACCACGTGGTGCACCTGGCAGAGGGTGGGCGGGGTGGTACAGGAAGGGAAGGTTCAGACGCGGTCGCGGGCGACGATGGCGGCTTGCTGGGTTGGCGTGGCGAGGCGGCCGAGGGTGTCGATGCGTTGGATCCGGCCGGTGGAGGTCAGCCAGACCCGGTCGAGGATGGCGTCGCAGGTCAGGCCGGTGACGGTCCGGGCGGTCAGGGGCTGACCGGTCAGGAGTGCGGCGCCGTGCTGTGGCTGCAGGTGAACCGATTCGGGAAGCGCAGTCACCTGAGGCTCGAGCCTGTCGGGCTCGGGCGCGACATCTCGACTATTGGGGGTGTCCGGGCTCGTGGGATTGCCTGGACTGTCGTTGGGCTCGAACCGCCCAAGATTGCTGGATTGCAGATGGGGTGATTCAGCAGAACTGAGGTCGCTCCATGGTTGGGGGATGCTCAACCCGGAGTCATCCGAGTCGCGGTCGTCACACCGGACGCGGTTGTCACGTTCGGCGCGGTCGTCGCATGGGCTGCGGTCGCTTCGCGCGCGGTCATCATGTCCGGCGCGAACGTCACGTCCGGCGCGAAAGTGACGTGGGGCGCGATTGTCATGTCCGCTGCGATTGTCATGTCCGCTGCGATCGTCAAGTTCGGCACGAGCATCATGTCCGGCTCGATCGTCACATCCCGCGTAGTCGTCACGTCGGGCGAGATCGTCACGGGCGTCGAGGTTGTCGGCGGGCATGATGAGGGTGACATGTGGGACCGCTCTGGTGGGGCGTTGGTTGAGCGCCCCGCCGATGCCGCGGGTGGCGGGTAGGCCGGTGTCGGGGTCGATGACCAGGGCGAGGTGCGCTTCGGCAAGGTCGAGGATGCGGGAGAGTGCGTCGGCTCGGCGTTGGGCAATGGTCGGCAGTTCCGATACCGGTTGATCCGCGTCTGCGTTGCCGCCCACGGCACTGTTGGGTTGCCGCCCACCGCAGTGCTTGGGTTGCCGCCCACCGCAGTGCCTGGAGCGGGGGCCGGCGCGTCTGGTGTGGTGGCACTGCGGAGGTTCGCGTCCACATCACACACACATTCTGTCGCCGCGGCGTGTGATTGCTTCGGCTCACCCTGATCAGTCGCGCGGATAGCCCCATGGTCCGGTTGATCTGAATGGCGTGGCTGGTGACGCGCCAGGTCGGCGAGGTGATCGATGAGGGTTGTGAACCGGGCACCTTCGACGGGGTCGAGTTGACCGGTAAGGACGAGCATGCCGAAGGCGTCGGTGGCGTAGGCGAGTTTGCGTCGGGTGTAGGCGTCGGGGTCGTGCCGGTCCGCCCGGTGGGGGTCGATGGCGTGCAGGAGTACCTGGGCGAGGTGCTTGGTGGTGGCGGGGCAAAACTGGCGGGCGTGGTCGGTGAGCAGTCGTCGAGGGCATCGGAGTGCTCGTGGAGTATCCAGGCGGGGAGTTGATCTAGGCATCGCCTGGCAACCTCGACGTGCTCGGGGCTGATCTGTCCTGCGGTCAAGGCAGCGCCGAGCTTGGGCAGGGCCCGATGTCGGGATCGAGTAGCCGGGCTTTACGCATGTCGGAACGGGCGTGGGAGGTGGTGCGCCGGCAGCTCTCTACCAGGGCATCGCGGGTGGCCTTGCCCGTGGCGCGCATGCCGGGGTCGGGTTCATCGGCCAGGGACCGCCGGATCACGGCCAGCCTGAGTGATTCAAGTTGGCCCAGGACGGTGTGGATCGCGGTCAGCATGACCCGGGCCGTGGCCCCGGACAACCTGAGCGAGCGGTCAACTGCGGCACCGATCTGCTGGGCCAGCGCGCCAAGCTGGGTGAGCTCCGCCAGCAGCGGATGACCAGCATTAGCTTCGAGCTGAACGTGCGGATGATCAGCGTTGCCCTCGAGCTGAACGCCCGGCAGTACCCACTCCGCGGCATCGGCTGGTGCGTCGGGAGCAGCGGTCAGATCTCCGATTGCTGCGGTCAGCCCAGGGCTGGGCACCGCATCTACATCGGACAGCACTTCGTCGCGGGGTGCCGCACTGAGTTCATCGATTGGATCCATGTAGGAAATCTATGTTCGACAACTGATAGTTCTCTGCAGCAGGATGACCATATGGCCGAAGAGTCCATACCAACAAAAAGTGATCTACATCACAGCTCTTGGGCGAAGCGGGGGAGGTCGATAACCGTGCCTTCAAGGAGGGCCCGTCACAGCAATCCCGGCCCGTCGCAGGCAGGCACGGCACTCGGAGCTCCCCTCGCCTTCAGCTGCATTAACGTGACGACAAGGTGCCATCCCAGGGAAGCCATCACCCCAAGTGCGGCCCAGGCCGCTTTAGGGGTAACAGGGTGTCCGCACTTAGCAGGAAAGTCCACGGCGAAGGAGGCGTCTTGACAGAGCCAGCCGCCCCCGCCGTCAACCTGCCGGTCGTCCTGTTGCACGGCACGAACGACCGCTGCCTGACTATGGAGCCACTCACCGACGCCCTGGCCATGGCCGGCCGGGAGGTGGTGAACCTCGACTATGGGCTGCATCGGCGCAGTCTGCGCGGGCTGGGCGGCGCCGGGGGCAACGCCGATTTGGCTCGTTCGGCGATCGAAATCAGCCACCTGATCGACGAACTCCTCGCCGGGGGCGAGGCCGACCAGGTCGACGTGATCGGTCATTCACAGGGTGGGTTGCATGCCCTGTCGTTTGCCCGGCTGCGCCCCGGCGTCGTGCGTCGCCTGGTTCTGCTGGGCACTCCCGTGCATGGTGTTCGACCGTTCGGGGGCGCGTCGCACCTGGCCCATGCCCCGGGCGTGAGCCACGCCATGGACAGCCTGCTCGGGCCGGCCGCGCGCGCTCACGTGGCTGGCAGTCGATTTCTGCGCGAGCACGCCGGCGTTCTGCTGGACCTGCACCCACTCAGCCCACTCATGGTGGCGACACGGCAAGACCGGTTGGTGCGGCCAAGTGACCTGGTAAGCGTTGCGGCTCTGCCAAATCTGCGGCTGGTGTGGGTGCAGGACGAAGAGCCCGGTCGCCAAGTAAGTCACGCCGGCCTGCCTGGCGATCCACTGGTCATCCGGCTGGTGCTCGACGAACTGGCACGCTAGCTCACAGCGGAAATACCCCGAGACGAACTGGCGAGGCGAGCTACCAGGGAGCGCCCCACGGGGGGCGGAAGGCCTTCTTGATGTCCGCTGCCGAGGTGCGAACCCTTTGTGCGATCTGCACTTGGGAGGGGAAGGTTCGCGAGCCTGCTCCGGTTGTGCCCAATGGCGCTTGCCGATTCAGCCCCTCGTCCGGCGACCCAGCCGCCGCGAAAGGAACACTCATATGTCCATCGTCGTCACCGGAGCATCCGGGCACCTCGGTCACCTCATCGTCGACACCCTGTTGGCACGCGGCAGCGCACCTGCCGACATCGTCGCCCTCGGCCGGCGTGCGGAAGCGCTCGAGCCACTGGCCGAGCGCGGAGTGCGCACCGCGATCGTCGACTACACCGAGCCGACAACGCTGGACGCGGTGCTCGCCGCAGGCGACGTCCTGATGCTGGTCTCCGGCTCCGAAGTCGGCCGGCGCATCGCGCAGCATCGCAACGTCATCGATGCCGCTGTTCGAGCGGGTGTGTCGCGCATCGTCTATACCAGCGCACCCCACGCCGACGTCTCTCCCCTCGTGTTAGCACCTGAGCACAAGGCGACCGAGGAGCTGATTCGGGACAGCGGCCTCCCGTTCACCATTCTTCGAAACGGCTGGTACACCGAGAACTACGTGCAGCCGGTGCGAGACGCCGCCGCCGACGGCGTGATCACGGCCGCCGTCGGCGACGGGCGCGTCGCGAGCGCCTCACGCATCGACTATGCGGAGGCGGCAGCCGTCGTGTTGATCGACGCCACCCACGCCAACACCGTCTACGAGCTGAGCGGCGACGTGGCTTGGACGTTCCATGACCTGGCGGCGGCGGCCACGGAACTGCTCGGGCGACCCGTGCGCTATGAGTCGCTCACGCCCCAGGAGCGCCGCGATCAACTGCTGACCGCCGGCCTCGACGAGGGCACGGCTGACTTCGTGGTCGCGCTCGACGGGAACATCCGCGACGGCTTGCTCAGCGAGACCTCCGGCGAGCTTGCGCGTCTCATCGGCCGTCCGACGACTCCGCTCATCGAGGGATTGCGCGCCGCACTGTAGGGCATTCCGCTCAATCTGTCGCTCTTCCCGCTTTGTTAAGCGTTGCGACAGGCGAGGCACGAGTGGGCGGGATGCGCGATATCAGGTTTAAACGACGACGGGCGGAAAGTGCAACGCAGCTGGAACGACAACAGCTGAAATGCCGGTCAGAAAGGGCTAGTGGGTAAGTCATCCGTACCCTGGACCCGGCACCTGAACCGTTGTTCCCAGGTCGCGTCGCATAAGCGCCCGTTCGAGAAGGCCCGACCCTCTCGATGTCCTTTATCCGACACGACTGCAACCCAGTGATCTCGGCTGAGCACGAGATCTCAGCCCACCGCAGCAACCGTGTCGGATAAAGGACACGCCAGCACGGGAAGTCAGGGGCGACCAGGTACGGAAGAAGCCGCCCAGTCCATTTAAGAGCCCCGCCGCGCGAACACCACGACCGAGATAGCGCTATTTAAGAGGCTTGCGCGCCTGGGGACTGAGGAGTCGATGGGTCTCGCAGCCTAACCGGTTCATCCACCCGGCCAATTCAACGCATCCGCCGGATCAATACATACAAGTCAATACGCACAAATCTTCACCGACGACCAACGGCGTTAATGATGCGGTTCAGCTGGGCATCGCTTCGATCGGTGATGCCCAGCACCGACGCCCAGGCGGGCACCATCTCCGCACCGTAATAGCGATGCCCGAACCCACCGGGCACGTCGTTCGAGACGAGCATGTCTGCGGTCACCTGCCAGAAGGTCACCAGCGGGCTCCAGGTCATCTGCTGCATCGGTGTGCCGGTTCGCGTCTCCTGCAACCACTGCGGCGTGGTGAACAGCAGTTCCGGTGACCACCACGCCACAGGGTCCGAAGGGTGTTGTAAATACACGACTCTCGGGAAGGCCCACGGCCCGAGTGGGCGACCATATTCGTCCGCACCCAACTCGGCGGGGTCGCCGGCGAAGCGCACGTGCCGGCCATTGGCGACCACCGGATCGAGTGTGGTCGAACCTGGCGAGCGCTCGGCCGTGAGCCTGGCCCGGTTGGTTGAGAAGGCCGGAGTGCCGCTCCAGACAGCTCCATCCAGCTGGCCGAGCATCTGGTCGACGGAGGAGAACGCACTCTCTCCACCGTAGGCACCAAGCGACTCCCCCATGGCATAGATCTTGGGCCGGTGTCCTTCGGGCAGGGCAGCAACCCTGGCCCGCACGCCGTCGAGCAACAACCGGGCCGCCTCTACCGGAGCTTCCCGAGCGGTGAGCAATCCCCACGCCGACGGCAGGTCGGAGTAGGCCATCGACACGATCGCGGTGTCACCGTCGAGCAGGTACTCGAACGCCGCACAGCCCCAGACGTTGACGTAGCCGGTGCTGGTGGCCGTGACTACCAAGATGGCCTTGCGATCCCAGGCCTTGGTGCGGTCGAGTTCGCCCAGTACCTCGTCGCGGGTCTCGGCCAAGGGCTTGCCGATGCCGACAAAGGCCCGGATCGGCTCCATGGCCGGCCGTCCGGTGGCCGCGGTGATGGCGGCAGCGTCCGGACCGGTGGAGACGAACGTGGCACCGTCCTGGCCCAGGCTCGCCCAGGAATACGGCGAGCCAGGCCCTCCGCTACGCAGCGGTGACGTGGGGGCCTCGTGCCCCGACGGGGTCGCTTGGTTCACCCGGTCTGCGCTGCGGTCGACGGCGGCCAACACGACCGGATCGACCACCAGGTAGAGGGTGGCAATCACCGTGGTGAGAGTCAGCGTCCAGGCGATGGCCCGAGCGGTTGCCTGCCGGACGACCCGCGACCCGACGCGCGACAGGAACCACTCGAGCAGATGGGCGATGATGCGCCAGACAGTGACGCAGACCGCGAAGACCGCTATCGCCACAAGCGTGCTGCCCACCGGATACCACCAGCCGGGTGGCGGTTCTCCCACGTAGCGCGTGACGAAGACCTGCCAGTGAATCGTGAGGAACGGGAACGCCACAACGCCGATACCCACCAGAGCCAGCAGCAGACCTTCGAGGATGCGGGCTCGTTGGGCATCGATGCTCAGCTGCAGGCGGGTCCAGTTCTTCACGCCCAGCCAGACGGAGCCGATCAGCGTGCCCACGCCGTAGCCCAGCACCGCACAGATCGCCGCCACGAGGCCCTGGAGCCACGCCGGCCGCGGCAACAGAGAAGGGGTATTGGCCAGCACGTAGAAGACGGCCGCCACCACCAGGCCGGCCCTCGACATCTCCGCCCAACGTCGGCGCCACCAGGCGCGAACGCTCTCCACCGGTTCGAGGTCGCGTCGGATCAGTGCCACCGCTCTACTCTGTCTTACATGGACGACCGGGTGATCCCGTGCCCCTCGTGTGGCACGAAGAACCGTCTGCCTGTGGCCGCCAGCGGCCACCCGCGTTGCGGCAGATGCAAGACCGATCTGCCCTGGCTGGTCGAGGCCGGCGACGCCGACTTCGACGCTGCGGTGGCCACAAAGCTTCTGGTCGTCGTCGACCTGTGGGCACCCTGGTGTGGGCCGTGCCGAATGGTCGCGCCCATCCTGGAGTCGTTGAGCCGGCAGTTGGCCGGCAAGATCAAAGTGGTCAAGGTCGACGTCGACGTCTCGCCGGTGACGGCGAGCCGGTATCAGGCGCAGAGCATCCCGCTGATCCTGCTGCTGAGCGCAGGCAAGGTCGTCGACTCGATCGTCGGCGCCCAGCCGGCACCGGTGCTGCGGAGCCGGATCGACCAGGCGCTCGCCGGGGCGGGAAGCTAGCCCCCTGCCGACCGCTGTGACGAGTCCCTCACCGGCACGACCCGGCGGTGCGCGAGGGCGCTGCTAACGTCAGCGACCGGACCAGCCAGGAGCGATGTCGCACCCAGCGCAACTCAGATCCATTCAGCCAGGGGTGCGCGGGAGGAGCGTGCCCACCACCATGCGCAGTGCCAAGGATTTCTTCCAACCCCTCGCCGTCGGCGCTCCCAGCCCAGTGCGGGAGATCCCGGTTCGGCCGAGCCGGTCCATCCACTTCTTCGACCCCTCGAATCCCAAGATGGTCGCCAAGGTGCCCGACATGGTGGGCAAGGCAGACGTTCTGCTGGGCAACCTCGAGGACGCGATCAAGTCCGACAACAAGGTCGCCGCCCGCGAGGGTCTGGTCGAGGTGGGCCAGACCGTCGACTTCTCAGGGGGTTCACGATCCGGAGGGGCAGGCCAGACCCAGTTCTGGACCCGGATCAACAGCCTCGACTCGCCCTGGGTGCTCGATGACCTGCTCACCCTCGTCCCGGCCATCGGCGACAAGCTCGACGTCATCATGGTGCCCAAGGTCGAGGGTGCCGAAGACATCCACTACATCGACCGACTGCTCGCCCAACTCGAGGCCAAGGCCGGCATACGCGAGCCGATCCTCGTGCACGCGATTCTCGAGACGGCCCGCGGCGTGGCCAACATCGAGGAGATCTGCGGCGCCAGCCCCCGGATGCAGGGCCTTTCGCTGGGCCCGGCCGACCTGGCCGCAAACCGGCGGATGAAGACCACTCGCGTGGGCGGCGGTCACCCCGGCTATCTGGTGCGCCAGGACCCCGACCCGGCCAACCCCGACGCCCCACGTGCCACCTACCAGCAGGATCTCTGGCACTACACGATCGCCCGGATGGTCGACGCCTGCGCGATGCACGGGATCCTCCCCTACTACGGTCCGTTCGGCGACATCAAAGACGTGCTCGCCTGCGAAGACCAGTTCCGCAACGCCTACCTGCTGGGCTGCGTGGGCACCTGGACGCTGCACCCGGTGCAGATCGAGATCGCCAAGCGCGTCTTCTCCCCCGAACCCGGCGAAGTGGCTTGGGCCAGAAGGGTTGTCGACGCCATGGGCGACGGCACCGGCGCTGTGATGATCGACGGCAAGATGCAGGACGACGCCACCGTCAAGCAGTGCCGGGTGGTCGTCGACCTGGCCGAGGCACTCTCGGCCAACGACCCCGAGCTGGCGGCCTCGTACGCCGAGGCCTACGCAGCGATCCAGAAGGCAGGTGCCTGAACGTGGCTGACGAGACGACAACCGAAAACGCCTATCGCCCACGGCGTTCAGTGCTGTACATGCCCTCGTCCAACGACCGGGCGCTGGAGAAGGCCAAGACCATCCCCTGCGACGGCCTCATTCTCGACCTCGAAGATGCCGTGGCCCCCGACGCCAAGCCTGCCGCGCGCGAGAAGGCCTGCGCTGCAGTGCAGTCGGGCGAGTACGGCAGCCGGGAGCTGACCATCCGGGTCAACGGCATGGACACCCAGTGGCACGCGGACGACCTCGCCGCCGTGGCCAAGGCCGGCCCTGCGGCCATCGTGGTGCCCAAGGTCGACTCGGCCCAGCAGGTGCGGACCCTCGTGGACGCCATCGAAAAGGCCGGAGCCCCCGATCACACCACCCTGTGGGCCATGGTCGAGACGCCCATCGCCATGCTGCACTGCGAGGAGATCGCGGCAGCGTCCGAACGACTGAGTGTTCTGGTCATGGGCACCAACGACCTCGCCAAGGAGCTCTACGCCGAGCACGTGCCTGGCCGGGCGCCCCTGCTCACCGGCTTGGGGTTGTGCCTGCTGGCGGCGCGTGCGACGGGCAAGGCGATCCTCGACGGTGTCTACAACAACGTGAAGGACGAGGAGGGCTTTCTCGCTGAGTGCGCTCAGGGCCGCCAGCTGGGCTTCGACGGCAAGACTCTGATCCATCCCGGCCAGGTGGCGGGCGCCAATGCCTCCTTCGCGCCATCGCAGGCCGCCGTAGCCGAGGCCGAGGCAATCATCGAAGCCTTCACCGCCGCAGTGGCAGCCGGCTCAGGCGTCGTCACGGTCAACGGCCGGATGATCGAGAACCTGCACGTCGACACCGCCCGGCGCGTGCTCGCCATCCATGAGGCGATCACTAGCCGCGGCTGATCGATACGCCGGGGTCGAGCACGGATCGACGGGTTGCGCTTCCAGCGGCCTTCTGCCCGCGCTCGAGTGGCCGGGTATTGCGAGCGCCATGGATGCCGACAGCGTCCAGTACGAATCTTCCACTCAGACGCAGTTTCCAGGCTGCTTGCCCGCCGAGGGTACGTAGGCTGGATGCACGTGACGAGCCGACCTGCCGTCGGCCGAGCTTTTCGACAGCGGAGCATTTCGACAGCGGAGGATTGAGACGGCGATGGGGCACGACCATGGCGCGGGGCACCACCACGGCGTGTCCGGCCATGCCGGCGCTCGACACCGCTGGCGGCTGGCCTGCGCTCTGGCTCTGGTCGGAGGGTTCTTCGTCGTCGAGCTGGTGACGGGGCTGGTGTCCGGCTCGCTTGCCCTGATCAGCGATGCGGGCCACATGGGGGCCGACGTCGTCTCACTCGGAGCCGCCCTCACCGCCACCACGATCGCCGCTCGGCCCGACACCACCGGCCGTCGCACCTTCGGTCTGTACCGGGCGGAGGTCTTCGCCTCGGGTCTGGCCGTTCTGCTCATGCTGGGAGTGAGCGTCTACATCCTGATCGAGGCGATCATCAGACTCGGCTCCCCCACCAAGGTCGCCGGCGAGCCCATGCTTGTGGTCGGCTTGCTGGGCCTGGTGGTCAACATCGGCGCGCTGTTGTTGTTGCGCGGCGGCGCGGAGGAGAGCCTCAACATCAAGGGGGCCTACCTCGAGGTGGTGGCGGATGCGCTCGGCTCGGTGGGTGTGCTCGTCGCCGGTGCCCTGGTGGCCTGGACGGCAAACCCGGTATGGGACAGCGCCATTGCCATCGCCATCTCGGTCTTCGTGGCCGTCCGTGCCTGGATGCTGGGTAAGGACGTGCTCGCCGTGCTGGGGCAGGAGGCTCCGCACGGGGTGGAGCCGCACGCGGTCACCCGGGCCCTGCTCGAGGTCAGTGGCGTGGGCGAGGTGCACGACCTGCACCTGTGGCAGCTCACCTCGGGCATGAACGTGGCAACTGCCCACCTCGTCACCGTGCCGGACGCCGACGCGCACGATGTGCTCGACCGGGCCGCCGACCTGCTCCGGCACGAGTTCGCCATCGAACACGCGACCCTGCAGGTGGAACCCCCCGATCACGTTGGCTGTGAAGACGTTGCCTGGTGACTCTCAGCCTAGTGACTCTCAGCCCAGCAGCCCTCGCGTCCCGCCCGGGCACGCCGCCCGGACTGCCGATCATCCATGCGATCACTCGGCTACGGCGGCCTACCCTGCCGGCCATCCGGCGGAGGCCGTCGATCAGCCGTCGAAACCGGGTGACCTGGTTCCCGTCAGGGGCCCGCGCAAACCGCCCAGCTACGTCTCGCGCCCGGTCACGAAGGTGCGCGAGCCGTTCTTGCGCCGGCTGCTCAAGCGCGCCCTCTTCGACGATGTGTTCTTCGGCCTCGCGATGGTGTGCGTGGTGCTGCTGGCAATCGTGCTGTTCCGGCAGAGCCTGCGACTGTCGCCGAGCCTGCTGTATCTGGTGCTGTTCTGGTTGGTGCTCACCTATCTCGCCCTGCCGCGGCTGCACCGGGTACTCACCACCATCTACGTGCCCGACTACTTCATCGGCCGCACCCACACCTCCGACGGTCTGCTCGGCGACCCCGTCAACCTCGCGCTGCTCGCGGACGAGGCCCAGATCCACGAGGCTATGACGCTGGCGGGCTGGACCAGGGCCGACCCGATCACCGTCCGCAGCTCCTGGCGGATCGCCATCAGCTCAGTGGCGGGGCGCAGTTACCCGAGCGCCCCCGTGAGCCCGCTGGAGCTGTTCGGCCGGACGCAGGCGTTCGCCTACCAGCAGGAGGTGGAAGGCAATCCGGCGCAGCGTCATCACGTGCGGTTCTGGCCCACCCCCGAGGGCTGGCTCCTGCCCGGCGGACGTCGGGTGAGTTGGCTTGCCGCGGGCACGTACGACCGATCCGTCGGCCTGTCGCTGTTCACCTGGCAGGTCACTCACAAGATCGACGCCGACATCGACATCGAACGCGACTACATCGTCGACAGCGTCCTGTACGCCTGCCCCGAGGCGGACTGCAGCATCATCGAGAGTTTCAGCACCGGCTATCACAGCCGCAACGGCGGTGGGGACGCCGTGCACACCGACGGCAACCTGCCGGTGCTCGAACTGCAACGGATGCCGGTGCCGGCGGCCAATGCCGCAGCTGAGGCGCGCACGGCGCCTGACGATCCAGGCATGTCGATCGCACTGCGGCCTCCAGCGCTGATGGTGGGCGTGCTGCTGATGGTCCTCGGCTGGCTGCTGGACGCGTTCGTGAGCCTGCCCCAGGTGTTCTCAGTGTTGCATCGCTCGCAGCCGAGCATCGATGTCTCCACGATGCAGGCGTCGACCGTCGTGGTGCTCCTCACAACCGCGTTGCCGTACTGCCTCTCCGCACTCTTGGCGTGGAAGGTCTTCGTGGGCCGCAACTGGGCCCGGCTGATGACCCTGACCGTGCTGTGCACCCAGTTGCTCGCCCAGCTCGTAGGCTGGGTGGGCCTGCGGGCCGGGTCGCTGGCGCCTTCCGCCTTGCTGTCGAGCATGGCCTATGTTCTAGCCGTGTATGCCTTGACGAGCCTGTCGGTGCGCGCGTGGACCGAGCGGCGCCGCTGATGCCGAGCTGGATCATCGAGCAGCGTTTCGAGGTAGCCCTGGGGGCGCTGTTCGTCATCGTGTTCTGCCGGGCCCAGGCCACCTATTGGCTTGGCCGGGCTGCAGCTGCCGGGGTGGGCAGAACCCGGTTGTCGGCTCGGTTCACGGGGCCGAAGCTCAGCCGCGCGCGCAGCTTGCTGGAACGGTGGGGACTGCCTCTGGTGACAGTCTCATTTCTCACCGTAGGTCTCCAGACGGCGGTCAATGCAACGGCCGGGCTCCTTGCCATTGCTTGGCCCCGCTACACGCTGGCCATGATTCCCGGCTGCGTGGCCTGGGCGGGCATCTACCTCACAGTCGGCTTCGCCGCCATCGAGGCGTGGGCCCGGTTGGCCGCACACTCACCCTGGGCGCCGTGGCTGGTGGCGCTGGCGTTGGTCTGCGTAGGAGTGCTGTGGTGGCGGCTGCTGCGGAGCCGGCGCCCTGAGCCATCCGCCGAGGTGGAATAGCCACACTGCCAGCGTGGGGCCGCATAACGCCTTCGGCAGGTCAGCACCACTGACCGCCGCCCATCTGGGGGCAGCTCCGCTCCCTCCCGCTGCAGCGCCCCCTCGCAACGTGTGAGCCCAGGGCCGGCCGCGTTGCGCAGTCTCGACTACATCGGACGGGGCCGGGCAGGGGCGGCTGTGCTGGTAGGCCTGTGCGAGCGCGGCTGAATGTAGTCCAAACTGCGCTACCTCCTGCGGCACTGCCTGGATCGGGCGCGGCAAGCCGCTGCCCACACCACCGGAAATGGATCGAACCGGACGTGGGGCAAGGTGTCAGCGGGGATGATGTCGGTGAAACCCCGGTATTCGAAAGCCGGCCTTCCTGTGGAATAGCGCTTTGAGCCGAAAGGAGTCAACCCGCGAAAGCAGTCAAACCGCGCGGATAGCAGTCACATCGAGGGAGCAGTCACCCGAGCGGGCGCACCGCCCTCGGGCAGCGACTCGGGCGCGACGCTGTCGTTAGGTTGAACTGGCGCCTTGGTACGACATCGCGACCGTAACGGTCAATCGGTACTCGCACATCGCCGTCGCTGAGATGACTCCTGCGGTGGGTGGGCCGGTTCGCTCGGGGTAGCGCCGTCTCGACTACATCGAGCCGCGCCCTGCGGCGGGTGAGCATGCAGGGACCTGAAAGTGGGCGCATCGATGTTGTCCAGATTGCGATACGAGTCCGCGGACCGACTCGAGCGTGGGTCATAGCTGCCGCGCACTCCGCTCGCCGGGTCGGCCCAGCCGGTGATGGGCCGTGGGCCGGGCCAGCGATCGACCGGGCCAGCGATCGACCGGGCCAGCGATCGACCGGGCCAGACAGGCACCCGGCTAGAGATGAGCTGAGGCCGGAGATGGGCCGGTGGCGGAAATAAGGCGGGTTGGAGATAAACCGGCCCGAGATCAACCGAGGTCAGGGCTCACGTGGCCGCCAGGCGCGCCTGCTCTTCGGCCGGGTCGAAGTGCGGCGGCGGCCACTGCGGGTCGATGCCGCGCAGTGCCGTCAACAGCAGTTGCTGCACAGCCCAGTGGGCGTACCACTTGTGGTCAGCAGGCACCACGTACCAGGGCGCCTCCGGTGTCGAGCACTTCGTGAGGGCGTCGGAGTAGGCGCGCTGATAGGCGTCCCAGTACTCGCGCTCGTCGATGTCGTGCGGGTTGTACTTCCAATATTTGTCCGGCCGCTCGATCCGCTCGGCGAGTCTGGCACGCTGCTCGTCGGCGGAGATGTGGAGCATCACCTTGACGATAGCCGTTCCCTTATTCACCACGTGCCTCTCGAACGCGTTGATGCCCGCGTACCGACGAGACCATGCCGTGCGCGGCACCAGATTGTGCACACGCACGACCAACACGTCCTCATAGTGCGAGCGGTCGAACACGCCCACCTGGCCGGGCGTAGGCAGAGCCCGACGAATGCGCCAGAGATAGCCCTTTGCCCGCTCCTCCGGTGTGGGAGCTTTGAAGGCCGTGATTCGCACGCCCTGCGGATCCATGGCGCCCACCACATGGCGCATGATGCCGCCCTTGCCTGCGGTATCCATGCCTTGAACCACAAGCAGCACGGATCGCCTGCCGCCACCCTTGGCAGCGGCGTAGAGCCGTTCCTGCCATTGGGCCAATTCGTCGGCGGCCTTCGCCATCGCCTTGCTGGCCCGAGCCTTGTCTCCATCGAAACCCGGTGTGCTGGAAGGATCTACAGCCGCCAGATCAAAGCCGGGGGAGACCCGCAGCAGATCTGCAGGCGCCTCTGCGGTCACCGCGTACTTACTCACCTTGGATGGCCGTGGGTCTGTGCGCACCGGGTCTGTGCGCACCGGGTCTGTGCGCACCGGGTCTGTGCGCACCGGGTCTGTGTGCACCGGGTCGGTGCCCTCGTGGCCGCCTCCGCTCCTGTTCTCGTCCCGGCCTCCCTTGGCCTTGTTCCCGGGATAGGGCGCCTTGCCCTTCTTCCCCGACTCCACATCCTTCGCTTTCTTGCCTTTCGACCCGTTGCCCTGGCCTGCCGAGGCCTCGGCGGTGGCGGGGGACTCCTCGACGGAGAGGTCTGCCACCTCTGCCCGCGCCTTCTCCCTGACCTGCCTGGCCTTGCCCTTCTTCGCCTTGGTCACCAGGTCCTCCTCTATGGGCAGGTCGATTCGTGTGCGTCGACCCTAGCCACGAAAGTGCCCGAACGGCGTCTCAACCGAGTGGTCCAGACAGCCGCGATGCCCCAAGACCTGACAAGGCCGCTCGAACTTGACAGGCTGGGAGGGTGCACAGATTCAGCGTGTGGGCACCGGCCGCTACGAGCGTCGATCTCGTGCTCGCCCCCCCAGCAGACGACGAGAGCGCGGCACCGACACGACTGGCGATGTCTCGCGTGACCACGCCACTGGAGGATGGCGAGGTCGCCGACGGCTGGTGGCACCTCGACGTGCCGCAGGCCGGCGCGGGCAGCGACTACGCCTTCAGTCTCGACGGCGGCGAACCGATGCCCGACCCGCGCTCGGCCTGGCAACCCGGCACCGTGCACGGCTACAGCCGGGTCGCAGACACCGGCGCGCACCAGTGGCACGACGAAGCGTGGAAGGGCCTCGATCTACGCGGCCGGGTCATCTACGAACTGCACATCGGCACCCTCACCGCCGAGGGCACACTCGACGCCGCTGCAAGACATCTCGATCACCTTGTCTCGCTCGGGGTCGACGCGGTGGAGCTCATGCCCGTGGCGGCCTTTCCCGGACGCTGGGGTTGGGGCTACGACGGCGTGCTGCTGTACGCCGTGCACGACCAGTACGGGGGGCCCGGGGCACTGCAACGCTTCGTGGACGCCTGCCATCGCCGCGGCCTGGCCGTAGTGCTGGACGTCGTCTACAACCACCTCGGCCCGAGCGGCAACTACCTGCTGCAATACGGCCCCTATTTCACCGACAAGCACCACACTCCGTGGGGTATGGCGGTAAATCTCGATGCCCACAACAACGGCCCGGTGCGGCGCTATCTGATCGATAATGCGTTGCGCTGGTTTCGCGACTTTCACGTCGACGGCCTCCGGCTCGACGCCGTGCACGAGCTGCAAGACGACTCCGATTATCACCTGCTCGCCCAGCTCTCCGACGAGACCTCCGCTCTGGCAAGAGAACTCGACCGGCCGTTGACACTGATCGCCGAGTCTGATCTCAACGATGCGGTAATGGTTACTCCAACTACCCGGGGCGGCCGGGGAATGAGCGCCCAATGGGATGACGACGTGCACCATGCCCTGCATGCGCTCCTCACGGGTGAGCAACAGGGGTATTACACCGACTTCGGCTCCATTGCCACGTTGGCCAAGACCCTCACCAAGGTGTTTATGCACGACGGTGCATACTCTACCTTCCGCGGCGAGAACTGGGGTGCCCCGGTAGACACCGGCACCATCAGCGGACATGCCTTTCTCGCCTACACGACAACTCACGACCAGACCGGAAATCGGGCCGTGGGCGACCGATTGTCGGCGAGTTTGTCGCTGTCGAGGCAGGCCATCGCGGCGGCGTTGGTGCTCACCTCGCCGTTCACGCCGATGCTGTTCATGGGTGAGGAGTTCGCGGCCAGCACCCCCTGGCAATTCTTCACGGACCACGCCGAACCTGAACTGGCACAGTCGATCAGGGACGGACGCCGGGCGGAGTTCGCCAGTCATGGCTGGTCTGCCGAGCAGATTCCCGATCCGCAAGACCCGGCCACCCGCGATGCGTCCGTGCTCGACTGGGACGAGGCCGAGGACAGCGACGGTGCGCGGCTGCAGTCGTGGTATCGAGCGCTGATCGCGCTCCGTCGTCGCGAGCCTGACCTGCGCAGTGGTGACCTGCGCGCTATCGCTGTCGATTTCGACGAGGACGCGCGCTGGCTGATAGTGCGCCGCGGCGCGTATCGCGTCGTCGTGAACCTCGCACAGGCCCGACGGACGATCACGCTCGACCGGCCCGGCCAGCTCGTAGTGCTTGCGTTCTCGGGAGCCAGCCTGCACGGCCGCTCTGTGCGGCTGCCGGCGGACTCGGTCGCCCTCGTGAAGGTGGACGACAGCCCCACGGTGAAGGACGCCATCACGGGCTACCTCGCCAAGACCCTCGATGAGCTCACCGAGGCGGTGGCCAGCGACAACGTGCACGACATGAGGGTGTCGTGCCGACGCATCCGCAGCATCCTGCGGGCCCACGCTCGGGCCTGGCCGGCGTCCGGCCGGGAGCAGAGTGTCGTCCTGGCCGAGCGCGCGCGGGAGATCGCCCGGGCGCTGTCGGCAGACCGCGACCATGAGGTCGCCGGCGAGGTGATCGATGACTGGGCCGCGGCCGACGCCTGGCCGGAGGCCGATCGCGAGGCGGTTCTGCGCGCCTTGTACCCGCCGCTCGACCCGCATACTCCCCAACCGAGACCCGCTGTGCCGGCGCCGGATCCCGGCCTGTCACCGCACGATGCCCGATCCGCCGCCGGGCAACTGGCGGCTGACGTCCAACAGTTTCTGCAGACCGCACGCTGGCGCGGACGGGCCTATCTGCCGGCCCGGGTCGGGCTGGCGCCCTACCGCACCCACGCTGCGCAGCGGGTGATCGACCGGGCGGCCACTGCGGCGGTCACCCATCCGGCCGAGGATCCGCACGAGTTGTGGCACCTCGTACGCAAGGCTGCCAAGCGTCTGCGTTACACGGCCGAGGCGGCTGCCAATGTCGCAGACCACAATGCGAAAGACATTGCGGCAGCGGCGAAGTCGGTGCAGACCGTGATCGGTGATCTGCAGGACGCGCGACTCGTGCTCGATCGGCTGGAACGCGCAGCCGGGGTACCCGTGGCCACCGCAGCTTCCCGGGCCGAAGCCACCATCGCGGCCCGCAGCGACGCGATTCAGCCTGCGCTCGAGCGACTGCGCTCTGTTGTTCCCGAGGTGAGCGACTCCCCCGCGATCCCGCCGGACGTTGACGGCGCCATGGTCAGCAGCGCACCCCACAGTGCACCTGACAGCAGCACGCTCGACAACAGTGATCACGACAGCGGCACGCCCGACAGCAGTGCGCCTGACAGCAGTGCACCTGACAGCAGTGCACCTGACAGCAGTGCACCCCACAGGAGCGCATCCGGCAGCAGTGATCACGACAACCCTGCCGACAGCCGTGCCCGCGACAACCAGGCCCCTGGCAGCAGTACCCGGCACAGCGACGCGCCCGACGACAAGACTGCAGGCCAGCCATGACGACGCTTCGGGTGCTGCTGGGCGTCCAACCGGGCCGGGCCGTGCAGGAAGACGACCTGGCAGATCTCTACGCCTACCCCGATCCGCTCCCCCGCACACCCGCAGGGCACGGATGGCTGCGGGCCTGCATGCTCGCCACGGTGGACGGCGCCTCATCCGGCGGCGACGGCCTCTCCGGATCGATCAGCTCACCCGCCGACCGGGCAGTGCTGGCCACCCTGCGTGGTCTGGCCGACGTGGTTCTGGTGGGGGCAGGCACCGCACGGGCAGAGGGATATCGACGTCCGCTGCCCAATCCGAAATTCGCGGCCGGCCGCAAGGCCAGAGGCCAGGACCCGGCTCCAGCGCTGGCCGTAGTGACCGCCAGCGGCAAGGTGCCCGATCTACTCATGGATCGTTCTAGGGACGTCGTAGGGCGGCTCATCGTGTTGACGGCGGCCGCAGCAGGACCCGACTGTTTGGCCCGGCTGCGCGAACGCCTGGGCGAGAACAACGTCGTGCTGTGCGGTCAGGATCGGGTCGACCCGGCAGAGTCGATGAAGGCGCTGGCGACCGTTGGCCTTTCCCGGGTGGTCTGCGAGGGCGGTCCTACCTGGTTGGCGGATCTGACCGCCGCGGGCCTGCTGGACGAGTTGTGTCTGACGACGAGTCCGGTACTGGCCGGGGGCACGGCCGGACGGGTGCTGAAAGGAGCGGCCGCCGGCTCAGCCGGGCTCCGGGCTCGGTTGGAACTGTGTCAGCTCCTGCAGGCCGGCGATGGCTTCCAGTTCGCCCGGTGGGTGGCTACGCCCGCTGATTGACCCGGCCGCGGCCTTGGCCGAGCCGAAGGCGCCGCAGCAGAGTCCGAACAGGAGGCCCCCGGCGGGGCAAACAGGGCCGGGGTCAGACTTGGTCGATGTCCCTTTTCCGACACGAATCCAAGCCGGCGAGGTCAGCTGAGCACAAAATCCGAGCGTCCTGTGGCGATCGTGTCGACTTTCGGACACGGACGGGCCGTCAGGATGCGCGGCCACGTGCGCCACGGTCCGATCGGAACGTCGCCTCAGAGGTGCCGCAGCAGGAACCGGGCCACCTCACGCTCCCAGCGCTCGGGATCGGTGTTCCACTCCCGGCAGTGCCGGGCATGCGGGAACGACTCGAACGTGACGAGATCCGGGCGCGCCTGCGCCAGCCGCCGCCCCGGCCCGGAGGGCACGAACTCGTCGTCGTCGGAATGCAGCAGCAGGATCGGCAGCCTGAGCTCTTCGGCTCGAGTGACCCAGTCGAGCCGGCGCAGGTCGACGGGGCCGTCGGTGCCCACCACGTGCCGCCAGACCTTGTCGGCGAGCATCCGCAGGCCCAGGGAGCTGATCGGCTTCGGCAGCCTGGCCAGCTCCGCATTGTGCTCCAGCACATCACGCCAGTCGATCACCGGAGAATCCAGCACGAGGGAGCGCACCCGGTCGGCCGTCCAGGATCTGGAAACGTGCTGCAGCACGATCGCCCCACCCATCGACCACCCGAACAGCACCACTTCCTTGGCCCCGGAGTCGAGCGCGTGCAGCACGGTGGCCTCCACGTCCTGCCATTCGGTGTCGCCGAGGCTGAGCCGTCCGGCGGTGGTGGCGGGGCCGTCCAGATCGTTGCGGTAGGTCGGGATCAACACGGGAAGTCCGAGTCGGTGCAATACCGGCACCGCACGCAAACATTCCTCGCGGGTCGCGCCGCGGCCGTGCACCAGAATCGCCCAGACGTCGCGGCGCGCCACATCGCGACTCGGCCGCACGAACCACGTGGGCAAGGCCCCCGCGTCGGAGGTGATCTCGATGTCCTCGTGGGCCAGGCCGAGCGCGGTCGTGGGGGTGCCGGCGTAGTAGTACTTGTTCCAGCGCGCCGGTCCAACGGCCAGCTCGCCTGAATCGACCTGCTCCACGACGCGGGTCACCGTCCGAGCGCGCACGTCCTTCTGCAGCACGTCGCCCAACCGGACGTGTCCCTCACCACGCTGCAACCACAGCCCGTACCGGCCGGGCGAGACCGTCTCGGGGGTCGCCTCCAGCGTGACAGTGCCAGCTCCGATGCTGATCACCTTGGTGTCGTCCGGCTTGACCCGGTCGGGCGTGACGACCCGGCGGGCGAAGTACGCCGCCACCGTCGACACGGCCGCCCCTGCGACCACAGCGGTGCCACCGCCCACCGCGGCGCCGACCACGACGGCTTTGAGCACAGGGCTTCCAGAGGCAGACCCTGACCGTTGGCTCATCGGCGTCCGCGCCCCGGCGTCCGGGCAGCAACGTGCCGGTCGGGCCGATCAAGCCGGTCGCGATCGGGCCGGCGCCACACACACTGGTCGGTAGCACTCATCGAACCAACTGTGACGCATGCACTCCCGCCGACCACGGCGGGCTCCGCTGAGCGACCAGACTCACCAGAGCGGCCCGGCCTGACCGAGCAGCCCGGCCCGACCGAGCAGCCCGGCCCGACCGAGCAGCCCCGTCCAACTGAGCCGCCGGGTCCAACTGAGCAGCCCCGTCCAACTGAGCAGCCCAGCCCGACTGAGCCATCGGTGCGCCCCGATCGCGCCCCGACGCGCGCAGGTCGGCTGGTCCACATGCTCTGATTGTGCCCCGAACACGCCACCATGGCGTTATGGACCTCCCCGTGATGCCACCGGTCTCGCCCATGTTGGCCACAGCAACTCCATCGATCGGCGCCTTGCCGCCTGCCGACTATCTCTTCGAACCCAAATGGGACGGCTTTCGCGCCATCGTGTTTCGGGACGGCGACGAGATCGAGATCGGCAGTCGCGGCGAGAAGATGCTCACCCGGTACTTCCCCGAGCTCGTCCGGTCGCTGGCTGCGGCGCTGCCGCCACGATGCGTGCTCGACGGCGAGGTCGTGGTGGTCGTGGGCGAGCCCCGGGCGCAACGGCTCGACTGGGACGTGCTGGCGCAGCGGATCCACCCCGCGCAGTCGCGCATCGATCGACTGGCGGCCGAGACCCCGGCCGCCTTCATCGCGTTCGACGTGCTCGCCGTCGACGACGAGTCATTGCTGGAACTGCCGTTCGAGCAGCGCCGATCACGACTGGAGAAGCTGTTCGACGGTGTCGCCGAGGCGAACGTGCACCTTTCCCGGGTGAGCCGAGACCCCGCCGTCGCGGCCGACTGGTTCACCCGCTTCGAGGGCGCGGGTCTGGACGGGGTGGTGGCCAAGCCGCTGACCGGCACCTACCAGCAGGGCAAGCGGGTGCTGCGCAAGATCAAGCATTCCCGCACCGCCGAGGCCGTGGTGGTCGGATACCGAGTGCACAAGTCGGGGCAGGGGGTGGGCTCGCTGTTGCTAGGGCTCTTCACTGACGACGGCCGGCTGGTGCAAGTGGGTGGTGCATCGGCCTTCTCGATGGCGCGCCGGCTCGAACTCATCGACGAGCTCGAGCCGTACGTGCAGCGTGCTGCCGATGGCTCCGTGGTGAAGGGCGAAGGCGAGAAGAACCGCTTCAACTCCACCCGCGACAACTCGTTCGTGCGACTGCGCCCCGAGCTCGTGGTGGAGGTGGCTTTCGATCAGTTGGAAAAGCACCGGTTTCGCCATGCCGTGCAGGTCAAGCGGTTTCGGGTCGACCGGGAACCCGCCTCGTGCACGTACGACCAGGTCGAACGCGCAGCGGACTACGACTTCGCCGACGTGCTCGAGGGTTGAGCCCGTCACGCCCGCAGTGGGCTGTGTCCGGCACTAGTCTGAGCCGGTGACCGACAAAATCGTCATCCTCACCGAGGCGGCCCTGCAGCCCGACGACGCACGGCAGATCCTCGCCCTGCACGAGGGCGAGACGCTGCAGTACCAACTGCTCGTGCCGCATGACCCACACCGCAGCCTGCTGGTCGACGTGCTCGACGACCTCAGCCTGCTCGACATGCGCAAGCTGCTCACAGATCTGAACCCACGCCAACGCGCCCGTTCGGAGGAGTCACAGGCCTCGGGGGCACAAGAGCGGTTGAAGACCAGCCTGGAGTCGCTGCGTGCTGCGGGCGCGACGGCCGACGGCGAGGTGACCGCGGACGATCCGCTGCCGGCCCTCGGCGAGGCCGCCGATCTGCATCGCGCGCGCGAAGTGGTCGTAGTGACTAGACCGCACGCCGTCGAAGACACGTTTCACACCGATTGGGCATCGGTGGCGCGAGACACCCTCGGCATTCCGGTGCTGCACGTCTATGCAGGAACCGGGTACGTGGGCTGACAGCCGCGAATACCAGCAAACATCAGGCCTGCCTGATGTTTGAGTACTACTGTGGTTATGAGTTGGGTTCGCCTGGTGGGTGATCTGGTGAGTTGAGGTGGCGAGGATGGATCGTGGACACATCTTGAGGTTCGATCATGTCAAGGGCTATGGCTTCATCGCCCCGGACAGTGGCGGGGAAGACGTCTTTCTGCATGCAAACGATCTCGTGGGCCCCGATAAGCATCTGCTCGGGCCGGGAGCGCTGGTGCAATTCACGACCGAGCATGGTGACCGTGGCGCCAAAGCGTCAGGAGTGCAGATCCTGGCCCCCGCCCCTGGCCTGCTGCCCGTGCATGTGAGCCATCAAGGCGCCGACAGCTCACCGCCCAGCCCCGCGGATCTGGGTCCGCGCCCAACGTCTCGCGACGATGACGAGTTCGTCGATGTGCTGCCACAGAACGACTTCCAGCGTGAGCTCACCGAGATCCTGCTGCAGGTCGATCCGGCGTTGACCGGGCCGCAGATCGTGGCGGTGCGTGAGCAGGTAGTGCGGCAGGCCCGCAAGTACGGCTGGGTCACTGCCTGACCCGAGGCTGCACCGGCTCGGGCTGTGGAGCGTTCGTGCAGGCCAGAGATCGCCATGGCACAGAGCCCATGCCGCGCTACTTCTCGATGCGGTTTCCCTCTGCGTCCCAGTGCTCTGCCACCTTCTTGCTGGGCTGTACACGCGGCGGCTCACCGGGCTGCTTCGGATAGTCAGGCGGCCAGTTCAGCTCGCCACCTGGCAATGACTCCCATAGTCCAAGAAGCGGTTCGAGGGAGAAGGACTGGCTATCCATGTCCGACCACGGATCGCCATCGGACAAGTAGTCCGGGATCGTTGTCAGGTTGAAGTCGCGTGGGTCCTTGATATTGGCCAGCCGCTCCCACGACATCGGCGTACTGACCGGGGCGCCAGGTCTCGCGCGCAGACTCCAAGCGCTCGCAATGGTTCGATCTCTCAGGTTCTGGTTGTAGTCCAAGAACAGCCGGACGCCCCGTTCTTCCTTCCACCAGGCAGTGGTCACCCCACCGTCGCGGCGCTCCAGCTCGCGGCCCAGCCCGATGGCAGCATGCCGCACTTCGTCGAAGGTCCACCTCGGCTGAATCCGTACGTAGATGTGAACGCCCCGGTTGCCGCTCGTCTTCGGGTATCCCCGCAGCCCGAGTTCCTGCAGCAGTTCTCGGGTGACCTCCGCCACCCGCTGAGCATCCGAGAAGGAGGTTCCCGGCTGTGGATCCAAATCGATCCGCAGCTCGTCCGGATGATCCACATCGGGCCGACGCACCGGCCACGGATGGAACGTGAGCGCACCCATCTGTGCGGCCCACACGAGGGCGGCCGGTTCCGTGGGACACAGCTCGTCCGCCGTGCGCCCGCTCGGGAAGGTGATCTTGACGGTCTCGATGAAATCGGGTGCCCCCTTGGGCAACCGCTTCTGATAGAAGCCGTCACCTTCGCGATCTTGCGGCCCAGTGGCTAGTCGCATGCCCTCGCGCCAACCATCAGGCCACCGCTCCATCGCCGTCGGCCGGTGTCCGATGCTTCGCATCAGCACGTCGCCGACTGCGGCGAAGTACTCGCAAACCCGGAGCTTGGTGATCGCAGGAGTCCTCTGCGTCGCCTCGTAGACAGTTCGGTCTGGGCTGGAGACACGCACGTCGCGGCCGCCGATGGAGAGCGTCGTCGCTGGGGTCCGTGGCATCGTCTACGCCTTGCCCGCCTGCTCGCGAGCCCAGGCGGGGCTCGACAGGCGCACGGTGCGCACTCCCGATTCGGGCTGCTCGAAGGGCACCTCGGTCTGGATCGCACATGGGGGCATGCGGGAAAAGTACCCGGCCGACCTGGCATAGCGGCGGCCCGCGGCACGTTACGGTGAATTGTGGAGCCGAGCAGCAAGTCCTATGACGTCACCAAGTCCGAGAGCCAGTGGCGTACTGAGTTGAGCAAGGACGAGTACGCCGTCCTACGACAGGGCGGCACCGAGCGTCCCTTCACCCACCCCTTCGAGGACGACACCACCGAGTGTGTCTACGCCTGCCGCGCCTGCGGCGCCGAACTGTTCCGCAGCGACACCAAGTTCGACGCGCACTGCGGCTGGCCGGCCTTCTACGAGCCGCTGGCCGGTGACGCGGTGGAGTACATCCGCGACACCAGCTTCGGCCGCGAGCGCACCGAGGTGCGCTGCGCAACGTGCGGCTCGCACCTAGGGCATGTGTTCTCGGGCGAGGGTTACGGCACTCCCACCGACGACCGCTATTGCATCAACGGCATCTCGCTCACGCAGAAGCCGACGGGAGCCTGACGTAGCGGCCCTCCTGAGACGGGCTGCCTGGGAGCGGAGTCAAGGCGCGCCCGGGAGATGGGCCCTGCGCTTATGTCCCGGCGCGCCTTTGGCTGACAGCCGGTCCCAATGGAGTCACCTGACGATGGGGTCACCTGGAAGCCGGGTGACCCCAAGCCCCAGTCACTTGAGCCGCGCTACGAAGTCGGTGAGTTCGACTCTGGGGCCGGTGAAGAACGGCACCTCCACCCGCACATGCCGGCGGGCCTCGGTGGCGCGCAGGTCGCGCATGAGGTCGACGATGCGGTAGAGGTCGTCGGCCTCGAAGGCGAGGATCCATTCGTAGTCGCCCAGCGCGAACGCGGGCACCGTGTTGGCCCGGACGTCGGGGTAGGTGCGTGCGGCCATCCCGTGATCGGCCAGCATCTTGCGGCGGTCGGCATCGGGTAGCAGGTACCAGTCGAGAGAGCGCACGAACGGGTACACACACACGTAGCCGCGGGCGGGCTCCCCCGCCATGAACGCCGGAACGTGACCCTTGTTGAACTCTGCCGGACGGTGCAGCGCCACCTGCGACCACACGGGCTCCAGCACCTGGCCGAGGCTCGAGCCCAGCAGGTCGCGGTAGGCGCGCTGCAACGTCTCGATCGCGGGCGCGTGCCACCACACCAAGAGGTCGGCGTCGGCACGCAGACCCGCCACGTCGTACCAGCCGCGCACGACGAGGTCGTCGTCAGCCGGATAGCCGGCAAGGGTGTCGAGCACTTCGCGGGCGGCGCCGCTGCCCACCGGGGTTCTCCCATTGGACCGGGAGGCCTTGAAGGCCGACCACATCGTGTACCGGATGGTGTCGTTGATCTCGCGGGCCGACGGGCCCTTGGGCTGCGGCTTCTGCTGGGTCTCGGCGGAGGATGATGCGTTCACCGCCCCACTCTCCCAGGTGGGGCAGCGCCCGCGCGCACGGGTTGCCGACTGGTGTGTGCGGGACGAGCGACACCCGTGCGTCAGCGTCCGCGGGCACGGTTGCCGTCCGGCCCCCGCAGACGCTGGACTCTCAGCCGACCTCCGCGTACAGCCGGGCTGCCGCGGCGGTGGCAGTGGCCACGCAGGCGGGGATGCCGACGCCGTTCCACACCGACCCGCACACCTCGAGGCCGGTGACGCGGTCAAGCTCGGCGCGGGCCGCCTGCATCCGGTCGAGATGGGCCACGTCGTATTGCGGCAGCCCCCCACCCCAGCGCACCACCCGGCTGGCCAGTGGCGCCAGGTCACGATCGAGGAGAGCGCCTGCATCCACCAGGGCCTCACCCGCCAGGTCTGCATCGCTGCGATGCAGGACGGTGCTCTCCCCGGCCCGCCCTACAGACAGGCGCAGGATGTCGGGTCCGCCCCCGGCCCAAGCCCATTTCTGCGACGTGAACGTCATGGCCTTGACCAAGCGGCCCTCCACGGCCGGCACGAGAACCCCCGAGAGCTCAGCCTCCGGCGAGCAGCTCGCCAGCGTGCCGGCCGGCAACGTCGCCGCCACCAGAGCCATCGAGGCCAGCTGCGTGTCGGCCAAGAAGGCTGCCGCGGTAGCGGTTTCGGCTACCTGGCCGAGCAGCCGCGCGCTGGCAGCCGCCGGCAGCGCCAGTAGGACGGCGCTGGCCGGCAGATAGCTCTGCCGATGTGCCGGTCCCACTCCCAGCAGCCAGTCGGCACCAGGGATCGTAGGCGCGCACAGCGCCGTGACCGGGGAGTACGTGCGCAACGACACGCCATCCCGGCTGAGCGCGGCGGCCAGTGCCTCGACGAGAGTGGCCACGCCTCCACGCAACCCCAGAAAGACTGGGCCGCCCGCGCCGGCCCGAGCGGCTGCGGTCAGCCGGCGCACGGCAGGGCCGATGGGCTCGCCGCTGAGCGCTACCGGCCAGAGCGCGGGCAGTGCAGCCTGCACGCCGAGCCGCTCGACCCGGCCCGCGTACACACCGCCCAGCAGGGGTTCGACCAGGCGGTCGACGACACCGGGCCCGAGCCGGTCCGAGAGCCAGTGGGCAACACTCACGTCACCGGTAACCGGCTCTCCGGGTCGCTCCAGACCAGCCCGCAACCGCTCGAGCTCGGCCGGCTCGAGCAGGCCGGCCAGGGCGTCGGCGTCGCCGGGCACGCCCATCACGTGGCCGCCCGGCATCGGATGCAGCCGGCCCCGGGAGTAGATGGCCGCGCGGCTGGTTGCGGGGGGCTGCAGCCGGTCGGCCAGGCCCAGTTCGGTGGCCAGGTCGACGGCCTCGGGACGTCGGGCCAGCAACGACTCGGCACCCAGATCGACGACAGGGCCGTCGGCGCCGACCGGGCCGCGGCGCACCACTCCCCCTAGTCGGGCGGAGCCTTCCAGCAGGGTCACCGGCAGGCCGGCCCGATGCAGCCGCCAGGCGGCGGTGAGTCCGCTCAGGCCGCCGCCGACAACGACGACGGGTTTCATGCGCGGTCGACTCTCATGTCCGATCGACTCCCCATACCCGGTCGACTCCTCAAGCCCGGTCGACTCCCCATATCCCGTCGACTCCTCAAGCCCGGTCGATCGCCGGTTCTGGCTCGCCGGTGTCCGTGGGCGGCGGGTCGGCCAAGCCCTGTGCTGGTGTCTCGTCCTGCCCATCTTGCGGCGGGGGCACCTTGCGCAGGCCGAAGGCGAGCGCCACCGGAACCAACGACAGCACCGCACCGGCCAGGAAGGCCGCACGGGTGCCACCGGCCGCGGCCTGGACGTGTGCCTGCCCGGCCTCGGCGAGACTGCTCGTGCGGGCGGCCATGATGGTGATGAACAGCGCGGTGCCCGCGGCACCGGCCACCTGCTGCAGGGTGCCGAGAGCGGCGCTCGCGTGCGAGTACAGGTGCGGCGGAACCGCCGCCAGCGACGACGTGAACAACGGCGTGAACACGAAGGCCAGTGCGATGCTCAGCGACACATGGGCCGCAAGGATCAGCCACAGCGAGGTGTGCTCGGTGAGCCGGGAGAGACTGAACATGACCAGCGTGGCGAGAATGGTGGCCGGGAGTACCAGCACCCGTGGCCCGGAACGGTCATAGAGCCGCCCCACCAACTGCGCGAGCAGGCCCATCAGCAGTCCGCCGGGCAGGAGCAGGAATCCCACGGTGACGGGCGAGACCTTCAGTACGTCTTGCAGATAGATCGGCAACACGATCACCAGGCCGAACAGCGAGGCCATCATCATCGCCATCGTTGCCAGCGCGATCGTGAACTGGGGAAAGCGGAAGATGCGCAGGTCGAGCAGAGCTGCGTCCCGACGCTGCAGGCGCGTTTGCCGCAACGCGAACAGCAGCACCCCCAGCGCGCCCACCACGAGGCAGCCCACCATGATCGCGGTGTTGGACGAGGCCGCCGCCCCCTCGCCCGCGCCCACCCGGCTCAGCCCGTAGACGAGGCCGCCGAACCCGAGCGCCGACAGCACCACAGACCAGACGTCGATCGGAACCCGTTGCGGCTCGGACACATTGGTGACCAGCCGGGCACCCACGAACAGCATGACCACGCCGATCGGCAGCATGAACCAGAAGATGCCCCGCCAGCCGGCCAGGTCGAGCAGCGCGCCCGCGAGCATCGGGCCGGCGGCCGGCGCCACCGAGATGACCATCGAGACGTTGCCCATCATCCGGCCGCGCTCTTCGGGTGCCACGAGCGTCATGAGCGTGGTCATGAGCAGGGGCAGCATGATGGCCGTGCCGCTGGCCTGGATCACCCGGGCCACGAGCAGGACCCCGAACACGGGAGACACGGCCGCCAGCAGGGTGCCGGAGCAGAAGAACGTCATGGCCGCGATGAAGATCGGGCGGGTGTTGAAACGCTGCAGCAGGAAACCCGTGATGGGGATGACCACGGCCATCGTCAGCATGAAGGCGGTGGCCAGCCATTGACCCGTGCGGGCGTCGACGTTCAGGCTGGCCATGATCTGGCGCAACGCGACACTCATGGTGGTCTCGTTGAGCAGCACGACGAAGCTGGCCACGACGAGCAGCCAGATCACCCGGCGATCGCGCTCCCGGCTCGTGCTCGCGGGGGCTGTTGGGGTAGACCCGGTTGCGGTCAGCCGGGTTGCGTCGGGCCGGGTTGCGTCCGGCGGGGCTTCGTCCGGCCGGGTTGCGGCAGACGAGGCACCGGAGGGCGGGGCAGCGGAATTCACGTCAGCCACGATCTCATCCGGGGCGCTGATCTCGAAACCGCTTTATCCACCGGCCGCCTGCGTGCGGCAGCGGGTCACGGCAGGGCTGGCTTCACTCCACCGGCAGTGAGTGCACGAGATCGGTGAGCCGGGCCAGCACGTCGGGGTCGGTGGTGGGCATGACCCCATGTCCGAGGTTCACGATGTGCCCGTCCGCCGCAGCGCCGGCCGAGACCATCTCGCGGGTGCGCTGTTCGATCACCGGCCAGGGGGCGAAAAGCAGCGCCGGGTCGAGGTTGCCCTGCACGGCGTACCCGGGCCCGAGCCGGGCGGCCGCGACGTCGAGCGGAACCCGGAAATCGACGCCGACCACCTCGGCCCCTGCCTCGCCCATCGCGGGCAGCAGCTCGCCGGTGCCCACGCCGAAGTGAATGCGCGGCACCCCCAGTTCGCCCACTCCCGCCAGCACGCGCGCCGAGTACGGCTGGACGTAGCGCCGATAGTCGGGTTCCGGCAGCGCCCCCACCCACGAGTCGAAGAGCTGCACGATCCGGGCGCCGGCGTCGATCTGGGTGCGTAGGAACGTGGTGGTGACCTCGGCGATGCGCGTCATGAGTGCGTCCCACACCTGCGGTTCGCCGTACATCAGCGCCTTGGTCTGCTCGTGGTGCCGGCTCGGGCCGCCCTCCACGAGATAGCTCGCGAGCGTGAAGGGCGCACCGGCGAATCCGATCAGCGGCACGTCACCGAGCTCGTCCGTGAGCATCCCCACCGCCTCGGTAATGAAGCCCAGGTCTGCGGGGGTGAGCTGGGGCAGGGCTGCCACGTCGGCGGCCGAGCGCACCGGGTGCGCGATCACCGGGCCCACCCCCGGCACGATGTCGAGGTCGACGCCTGCCGCGTGCAGGGGCACGACGATGTCGCTATAGAGGACGGCGCCGTCGACGCCGTACCGGCGCACCGGCTGCAAGGTGATCTCGGTGACCAGCTCGGGATTGCGACAGGCGTCGAGCATGGCGGTGCCCTCGCGGACCCGGCGGTACTCCGGCAACGACCTGCCGGCCTGCCGCATGAACCAGACCGGGTGCCGGCTCACTCGCTCGCCTCGCGCGGCAGCCAACAGCGGACTGGTCGTCGCGGTCGGCAGGTCATGCTGATTCACGTCAGGGATCTGGACACTCACGCCGGTCATGCTCTCATCCGGCCCTGGGAGGGGGAGCCACTGCAAGGCCACAGCTCAAGGCTCGCCAGGAAACAAGCGCAGTGGTTAGGTGCTGGCGCGCCCTCAGTTCGGGGCCGCGATGAGTACCACGCCGGCCAACGCGGCCACCACGCCGAGCTGCTGCACCCCGCGCAGACGCTCCTGCAGCACGTATCGGGCCAACACCACGGTCGCCACGGGATAGAGGGAGCCCAGCACGCCCGTCAGGCTCAGCAGGCCCATGGTGCAGGCCCACGAGAACAGCAGGTTGGCGCCGGCATCGCCCACCCCGGCCACCATCGTCAGCACCAGCCCGCGCCCGCGCGGTCGTCCCTGCAATCCCACCCGGGACAGCACGACGGCGAAGATGGCCACCGACGTGGCCCGCATGGCCACCACCGTCATGACCGGCGACGTCCGGCCACCGATGGCCAGACCGGTGAGCGCCAGGCCGAAACCCAGCGCTGACAACGCGGCAAGCACGATCGGCAGCCGTCCGCCGGCGGAGGTCAGCTCGGGCCCACCGGCCAGCGCGACCCCGAGTACGGCGGCGACGACTCCCGCGAGCTGCCAGGTCGCGGGACGATCGCCCGTGGCCAGGCCCGCGCAGAACGGCACCAGCACGCCGAGCGAGGCGATAGGCGCCACCACGCCCATCCGGCCCCGGGCCAGTGCCGCATAGAAGGCGACGAGACCCGAGGCGCCCGCGATCGACGCCGTGACAGCCCACGGCAGATAGCTCAACGGCGCCGAGAACGAGCCCGAGATCACCGCCAGCACCAGGATCGGCACGAGCCCGCACACCTGCGAGATGGCCACCACATGCAGCGAGTTCGCGCGCTTGCTGGCCAGGCCGCCGCAGAAGTCACTCGTTCCCCACACCAGGGACGACAGCAAGGCGATCGCGGGCCCCAGTGACAACACCGGCACACCATAGGTGACTGCTGCGAAGGGAGATGCGAGGCACCTCGGCCGTTGGGCTGAACACGCCCTAGCGAACCTCCGACACGCGCGTTAACACGGGCCCCTGAGCGGAGGCTCAACGTACGCTGCACGTGTGTCTGTGCGCGAGTTGCCGGCCGGGATACCCGGCGATTTCACCCTGGCTGTCGCGTCTGTGCGCCGGGCCCGGACCCGGCCCGAAGTCCGGCTGAGCGAGATACCCGCACCGCAGCGCATCGCGCCCCATGCGCTGGCCCTGTCCGCCGAGGTGGACGCGGCGGGAGACGACCTTGCCACCGGTCGGTTCGTCCTGCTGCACGACCCCGACGGGCAGGACGCCTGGCAAGGCACGATGCGGCTGGTCACCTACGCGCGCGCCAGCCTGGAGCCCGAGTTCGCCGACGAACCCATGCTCAGCGAAGTGGGTTGGGCCTGGCTCACCGACGCTCTCTTCGAGGCGGGCGCCGAGCCCCTGGCCCTCGGTGGCACGGTCACCCGGGTGCTCTCGGACTGTCACGGTGTGCTCTCCGATCGTGAGCCGACGATCGAACTGGAGGTGCGCGCGTCATGGACGGCCGCAACCCCCGACATCGCACCGCACCTGGCCGGCTGGTCAGGCCTGCTGTGTACAGTCGCGGGGCTGCAGCCGTTACCAGAAGGTGTAGCCTCGCTGCGACGTCCATTACGGTGAGCCTGAAGGGCCGCGACCACCATGCGTGTAGCCCGTTCGGAGCACCTGTCGAGAACCGCGTCAGGCCTTTGCAGCAATCAACCTCTGGATTTGGCCCTACAGAATGTCGCCCTACCCGCCGATACAAGTCATGAACTCAGCCCGCCAGGTGCGGGCCCGAGCATGAAACTTGGAGGCGTGGTGACATCCGTGGTGGAGCGAACCGGTGTCAGATCGGTACCCCGGCAGGGCCGCTACACCGCGCTGGTTGCCGTACAGCACCCGACCGTGCGTGACGCTGCCATCCGCATACTGCGTGCACTCGGCGCCACCGACGTGCTGGGCGCCACGTCGATCTCGCAGGCCCGGCGGGCCGCTGTCGGGCGTCCGGGCGAGATCTGTGTCGTGGAAGCGACCCTGGCCGACGGTTCGGGCATCAGCCTCGCCCGTGAACTGCGCAACGCAGGCTGGAGTCGCGTCGTGGTGGTCTCCCCCGGTGACGACCCCACGCAGGCTCGCGCCGCCGCCATGGCCGGAGTCCGGTGCTTCCTCGTGAGCCGGCCGGGATCCTCCCCGCTCACCGGCTCCCCCACCGGCACGATGGCCGGCATGTCGCAGCGTGAGCTCGAGGTGCTGCAGCTGGTGGCTGACGGCCATTCGAACCGGGACGTGGGCGACCAGCTCGGCCTGTCTGCTCTTACCGTGAAGTCACACCTGGCACGCATCGCACGCAAGCTTGGTACCGGTGACCGAGCCGAGATGGTCGTGATGGCCATGCGCGCGGGGGCCATCCGCTGAATCCGGGCGACTCTTCCGTCAGAGTGGTTCAGGCGGTCATCGCACGACGAAAATGAGCCGGCCCGGCGCGCCACAGCACACCTGTTCGGCCGGGTGCCGTTAGCGTGACGACTGTGCCCGAACCTCGTCCGCTCACAGAGCCGGCTGAGGGCGTGCCACCGGTCGTCGATACTCCCCAGGCTCTTGCCGAGACCTGCCATCGCCTGGCTTCGGGCAGTGGGCCAGTCGCCGTGGACGCCGAACGCGCCTCGGGCTACCGGTACGGCCAGCGCGCCTATCTCGTGCAGTTGCGCAGGGCCGGCAGTGGCACGTCGCTCATCGATCCCATCGCGTTGCCCGACCTTTCGCCCATCGGCGACGCCCTCGGCGATACCGAATGGGTGCTGCATGCCGCGAGCCAAGACCTGCCGTGCCTGCATGAGGTGGGGCTTCGGCCAGGCGGGGCGTTGTTCGACACTGAGCTCGCCGGTCGCCTGGCCGGCCTCGAACGGGTGGGGCTCGGTGCGATCGTCGAGCAGCTGCTGGGCTGGCAGCTGGCGAAGGAGCACTCCGCGGCTGACTGGTCGCAGCGTCCGCTGCCGCAGAGCTGGTTGCGCTATGCCGCCCTCGACGTGGAAGTGCTGGTGGAGTTGCGCGACGCACTGCAGGCCCTGCTCAGCGAGCAGGGCAAGCTCGACTGGGCCCACGAGGAGTTCGTCGCCGTGCGCGACGCCGCGACAAAGCCGCCGCGGCAAGACCCCTGGCGCCGCACGTCAGGCATGCACCGGTTGCGCAATCGCCGTCAGCTGGCCGTGTTGCGGGAGCTCTGGACCGAGCGCGACTCCATCGCGCAACGACGCAACCTCGCTCCCGGACGCCTGCTCAACGACCGTGCGATCGTGCAGACCGCCACCGAGCTTCCCCCGACCCAGGCGGCGTTGACCGCGCTGCCGGTGTTCTCGGGGCCGGCCAACCGCCGCAACGCCCACCGTTGGTTCGGTGCGATCAGCCGCGGCCTGCGGCTTCCGGATTCGGCTCTGCCGCCCATGAACCTGCCGAGTGAAGGCCCGCCCCCGCCACGGGCCTGGGCGGAGCGCGACCCGATTGCTGCGGCCCGGTTGACCCAGGCCCGTCAGGCCGTCACGACTCTGTCGGAGAAGTTGAACATCCCCGCGGAGAACCTCATCTCGCCCGATACCGTGCGCCGGCTCTGCTGGGCACCGCCCGCCGGCTTGCCGGTCGGCGACCCGGCCGTCGACGAATTGACCGTGCGAGCCGCTCTGGCCGCGTACGGCGCGCGGGCCTGGCAGATCGACCTGCTGGCAGGCGATCTCACCCTTGCACTTGCCGCGCAGCCGGCGCCGGAGCAGCAGGAGGCGTGAGCGACGGGTGAGCGCCTGCAGCACCTGTTCACCCGGGTTCGGCTGCGCGAGCCAACCTTCGGGAAGCGTAAGCGACGGGTGAGTGCGAGCAGCATCTGTCCGCCCGGCTTCGGCCGCGCGCGCCAGCGTCGGGAAGCGGCCATCGTCTGAACGAGTGAGCCACCAGAGAACGCCCGACAGCGGGCGGCGGTGATCTCTAGATTTTGAGCATGGGGCCGCGACGGACGTGCCCGATCTTCCGCAGGAGCGCCCTCATGTCTGACGTCCCGACCATGCCCGACCAACCTCAGAGGCCGAACTACACGCCTTACCAGCAGGCACCCTCGGTGCAGACTCCCCTGACCCAGTTTCCTGGTGCGCAAGCACAGAATGCACAGTTTCCTGGTGCCCCGGCGCCAGGTGCGCCGACTCCGGATTGGCAGTTTCAGGCTGGGCAGTTTCAGGCTGGGCAGGCTCCGGCCGGGCAGTTTCAGGCTGGGCAGTTTCAGGCTGGGCAGGCTCCGGGTGCGCACAGTTTCGGTGCGCAGTCTGGAGGCGCCGCCCTGCCGCCGTCGTGGCAGCACCAGCCGCCGGCCGGCGCGGGCAGCTACGCCGCACCGAGCTATACCTACGCGGCGCCCACGGTCGCCGTCGAACGCCTCGGCCGTGGCCTCGCCCTGTCGTTGCTGGCGATTCCCGTGGCTGTCGCCATCACTGCGGTGCTGGCCAAACTCGGCTTCATTGCTGCGATCTCATCCGTCGTCCTCGGCGGTCTCGCGGTGTTCCTCTACTCCAAGGGGGCGGGAACTGCACCCAAGCGCGGCCTGATCCCGTTGATCGGCGTGGTGCTGGGCGGTCTCGTCCTGTGCTTCCTCAGCATCATCGCGGTCGACGCAGCCACCTTCGCCGCCAGCGACGAGGGGCAGTCGCTGGGAATGAGCACCGGCGAGTTGGTCGCGCGCGCCCTCACCACGCCCGAGGTGTACGCCGGATATGGGCGCGACGCCCTGATGTTCGTGGCCTTCGCCGCCCTCGGCCTGTTCTCGGTGCTGCGCCGCCGGCGCTGAGCCCGCTGACTGACTCCGGCGCTGGGGCCGCGGAATCGTCCCGCCGCGCAGAGCGATCAGGTGGACCGCCTCCACCGCCGACCGACTGACCCGACGCATGTGGAGCGTTGCCGTCGACTGCGAGCCGGCCCTTGGCGCGGGAGTCAGGCCCGGTCGATGTCCTTTATCCGACACGAATTCTGTCGCGGACTCGGATTTCGTGCTCAGCTCAGCTCGCTGGTCTGTAATCGTGTCGGATAAAGGACAACGTGAGGTCGTCAGGGTGCGTTCCCTCGGCTGAGCATCCGCTACCCGAAGCTCTTTATTCGCCCAAACAGTCGGCTCTGGACTACCAAGAGTCTCAGGGTCGGGCGACCACTCATGTCATCAACCCGCTAAGTGTCGTGTCGACAGCGTCCAGCCGCGATCGCGGTTGATCGCGGCCGCACGTAGCAGGCGGGGCGGCTTGAGAGACGCGGTAACGAGACGCGGTTAAGGTGGGAGGCATGACTTCTGCTTCGATGACGAGCGACCCGGCGATCCCGTCAGGGCCAGACCTCAGCGGGCGGACCGCCTTGGTGACCGGCGCCGCCAGCGGCATCGGGCGGGCGTGCGCACTGCGGTTCGCGGCCCTCGGTGCGCGGGTCTATGCGGTGGACATCGATGCGGCCGGGCTGCAGACCCTGTGCGCCGATCACGAGAACCTGGTGCCGACGCAGTGCGACCTCTCCGATCTCGACGCGGTCGACCGGCTGCCGCGCGACGTCGACATCCTGCTCAACAATGCCGGGCTGCAGCACGTGAGCCCGATCGAGTCCTTTCCAGTGCAACGGTTCTCGCTGATTCTCACGATCATGCTCGAAGCGCCGTTCCGGTTGATCCGCGCCAACCTGCCCCACATGTACGCAGCAGGCTGGGGTCGGGTGATCAACATCTCCAGCGCCCACGGCCTACGGGCCAGCGCCTTCAAGTCGGCCTATGTCACCGCCAAGCACGGGCTGGAGGGTCTGTCGAAGGTGACGGCGCTGGAGGGCGCCCCGCACGGCGTGACGAGCAACTGCATCAATCCGGCCTATGTGCGAACTCCATTGGTGGAGAAGCAGATCAACGACCAGGCCGCCACGCATGGCATCGCGCCGGAAGAGGTGGTCGAGAAGATCATGCTCACCCCGGTTGCCGTCAAGCGCCTGATCGAGCCCGACGAGGTGTCGAACCTGGCCGCCTTCCTGTGCGGCCCAGGCACCGATTCCATCACCGGCAGTGACTTCGTCATCGACGGCGGCTGGACGGCCCACTGACCCAATGGGCGCACCCGCGATCGGACGCTCGGCTCAATACAGGTCGCTGACCAAGGTTTCACCCAAGTCTTATTCATCCGGCATTCCGAGGGATGTCGAACACTTGCGGCACGTCGAGGTTGATGACTGCGCACCTTGTCGCGAAGCTCCGCGGAGGTCGGCTAACCGGTCGGCTGGGCCAGAAGGTCGCGCACGGTGCGGGGTTCGCGCCCGAGAAGCTCGGTGAGCAGTGGATCAGTGCTGGCGAACCGGCCGTCGCCTGCGGCCTGATAGATGCCGAGGGTGAAACGCGCAAGGAACTCCTGGGCGCCTTGGGCGACCTGGGCCGCGATCCACTCGTCGTCGTCCACGATGACTCGCTGGATGTCGCGACCGGTGAGTTCAGAGGCGACCGCGGCAATGCCGGCGAACGTGGGCGCGGAACTCGCGGTGAGGGTTGTGGGGCCGTCGTAAGCACCATGAGAGGCGAGGATGATCGCCGCAGCTTCGGCGGCGTCTTCGCGGGCGGTCCAGGACACCGCGCCGTCGGCCGGCACCACGATGGTGCCGGTCTGCCGCCAAGCGCCCAATAGCCAGTTGAGGCTATGGAGATAGAAGCCGTTGCGCAGGGCTGTCCAGGCGACGCCCGAGTCGGCGAGCAGCTGCTCGGTCGCGGCATGGTCGCGCGCGGGGGCGAAGGGGCTGTCGAGGCCGGCGCCCTGGTGACTGGTGTAGAGGATGCGACCGGCACCGGCAGCAACGGCCGCATCGATGGCGTTGCGGTGCAGGTTCACGGCGTCCGCAGCCGGGTCGCTCGAGGAGACCAACAGCAGCTGGTCGGCGCCTTCGAAGGCGCTCGTCAGCGAGGCGGGATCGGCGTAGTCACCGTGGCGCACGGTGATGCCGAGGTCCGCGAAACGCTGCGCCTTGCTGACGTCGCGCGCGACCACAGCGATCTCCGCTGCGGGAATCCGCTCAAGCAGGTGTTCGACGGTGGCGCCGTTGAGTGCGCCGGTGGCACCGGTGATGACGATCATGGGTGACTCCCTGTGTTATCAATGATTCGGATGAAACCATAGCGACGATACATCATTGGTAGCAACAGATAGCTATCATCGATAACATGAGTGATCCCGACGTGCAGTCACCCCGTGAGCTTGTCCGCGCCCGCCTGGTCGAGGTCGCCGCTCACCTACTCGCCACCGAGGGTCCAGATGCCGTCACCACCCGCTCGGTCGCGGAAGCCGCCGACGTTCAGGCACCGACGATCTATCGGATCTTCGGCGACAAGAGCGGACTGCTCGACGCGGTCGCCGAGCACGGGTTCGCCAGCTACATGGCGACGAAGCACCCCGTGACCGCCGACGACGATCCCGTCGACGGTCTCCGAGCGGGCTGGGTCCTGCACATCGGCTTCGGGCTGGACAACCCTGCCTTGTTCCGCCTCATGCACACAGGACGGCAGTCGCCGGCTGGGCGAGCAGTCGCGGAGTCCGGGGTGGCGGTGCTGCACGAACGCGTGCACCGCGTCGCCCAGGCGGGCAGGTTGCGCGTCACCGAGCGCAGCGCCGTGGAGCTCATCCGCGCAGCGGGAACCGGCGTGGTCTTCACGCTCATCGACCAACCCGAGGTCGATCGCGACGAGTCACTCGCAGACCTGGCATGGGAGTCGGTCTGCGCGACGATCCTCCTCGACACCCGGACGAAAGCACCTGCCGGTCCCGTAGCCGCAGCTGTCGCCTTGCGCGCCGCGCTGCCTGAACTCGCCGCGCTCAGCCCGACCGAACGAGCGCTACTCGCCGACTGGCTTGACCGTGTCGCCGGATCTTAGTGGTCGCGCCCGTAAGTTCGTCGGGGGTCATGCGGCTCGTGGTTGTGCTGGGTCGGTGGTCGCTGGCCGGTGGCGGTCGAGTTGGACTATCAGGTCGGCAAGGTCGGTGGTGGTGAATTTCCATTTGAAGGGTTTCGCGGCCTGGTTGTAGCGGGTTTCGAAGGCGGCGAGTCGTGCGACGACGACGTCGAGGTCGTCAAAGTCGTTGGGGGATAGTACTTTCCGTTGAATGATGGAGAAGTAGATTTCCACCTGGTTCAGCCATGACGCGTGTACCGGGGTGTGCACCATGATCGCGTTGGGGAACTGCGCGGTGAGCCGGTCCATCGCGGCTTGTCCGCGGTGCGAGGAGCCGTTGTCCACGATCCAGAACACCCGGTCCGCCGATCGGTAGGGCTCTTGAGTCATCACCTGCTCGACCAACGCGGTGAACGGCACGATCCCGGTGGTGTCCTCGCAGCGGCCGTAGACCTTCGCGCGGTGCACGTCGTAAGCGGCGAGATAGGCGACGGCACCGCGACGGTGGTAGTCGTGGTTGACCCGCACCATCCGGGACTTGCCGGGCGGCAGGGTCGGGTGGCAGCGGCAACGAGCCTGGATGGAGGTCTTCTCGTCGGCGGAGATCACATAGTCATTGCGGCCCAATGGTTTCCCATCCCAGATCCGCTGATACAGATCCAGCGCCCGCTGCGCTGTGAGCTCGAAGTTCGGATCCGTGATGAAGATCCACGACTGGAACTGCCACGGTTTGAGGGCATCCTCGGACAGCCACCTCCGCACCGTCGAGGGCGAAATGTTCTCGCAGACCCCGCCGCTGACGGCCTGCAGGGCCAGCTCCGGGCACGACCACTTCGTCAGCGGCAACCCGCTGCCCTGCGGTGGGGTGCACGCCAACGCCTTGACCTGCGCGACCTGCACCGCGGTGAACACCGCCGGGCGGCCGCAGCGTTTGGCATCCCCCAGCGAGGACACCCCGGGTGCGGCCCACCAACGGTGCCGCCACTTGCGGGCGGTGTCCTGACACACACCCACCGACACCGCGATCCGGGCGTTGGGGTATCCGTCCGCGGCGGCCAGCACGATCAACGCGCGCAGCGCCAGGCGCTGCTCGGTGCGACCGGCACGGACCAACCGGTCCAGGTCCGCACGTTGGGTGTCGGTCAACACGATCCGGTCGGGGCATAGCGTCGGCATCGCGATCATCCTCGAACATTGGCGTCCCATCAGTCCCACCAGCCTCACTCGTCACACCTCTGGTGTTGGCCAACGACACACCGATCAGGCACCATCACGCCTATGGCCGCCCCGCCCGCATCGACGAAAACATCCCTGCAACAGCGGTTATCCGCACGCGCCCGGGAACGCTGGCCAGAACTGGCCGGGATCGACGTCACCTTCCGCGGCCAGTTCGCCTACGTCACCGGCCGCCTCAAAGACGGCGACACCCAACCACTCATGCGGCTGCGATACGGCGGATCAGCCACCCGCTGGGGCTTCGCGATCTACCTGGCCAGCAAACACGCCTACGAAGCCTCGGCGCTACCCACCGGCACATTCGCCGGCCCACCCGAAGACGCCCTCGACACCGCCTGCGGGCTCTACCTCACCGACCCCACCCCCTGGACCTGACCCCCGACGAACTTACGGGCGCGACCACTTAGGCTCCGGGGCTGGTTGAGTCTGAGTTCACCCGATCTTGTTCACGCCGGGTGCTTCCCTAGGACCAATGCCTTCGGTTAAAGTTCGGCGGTTTGGTGTCATCTGGGATTCGGCGTTGCGTCTGGCGAGGAAGGCGAAGCCCTTGCAAGAGGTGAATCACAGTCTTGCCGGACTTCTGATGCGATCTTCAACACATGACGCCTGACCCGATGCCAACCGCGGCGGATAGACCGCGGATGGCACCACCGATCCATCCCAACCCCAGTCCGGGCACTCAACCTGGTGCCAACCGCGGCGGATAGACCGCGCACGGCACCACCCAATGACCCCGGCCCCGGTTCCGGGCTCAACCTGGTGCCAACCGCGGCAACTTACCCCAGATCGTGATACCCCCACTAGACGACCAAGCCGAACGGCGTTACCCCTAGGACTCCTCGGTGCCCGCCAGACCCGGACGCAGCGCCTCGGCCAACTGCGCCACGGCTGCCGGATCGAACAGCACGGTGTAGTGGTTGACGTCGGGCACCTTCGCCACGCTCAACGCTGCCGGTAAGTTCAAAGCGGCGATCCGCTGCTCGTCATACAACCCTTGGGGTTCGTTCATGAGGCCGCGCGGCGCCCACAGCAGACTGACGGGCACCCCCGCGGCCACCGCCGCAAAGGGTGCGGCGTGGGTCTCGGCGTCGGTCAGCGTCATCTCGCCGTCAGCACGGATCGCCTCGATGCGGCACGACGAGCCGTAGCCGCCTTCCGCTCTGTCGACCAGGTCGTGCAGAAGGTACGCGCGCACGAACTCGCCTAACGGACTGTCTTCCTGACTCAACGCCCCGAGTGCGGGATGCTCGGCCCAGAAGGCCAGGTAGTCGTCCGGAGAGTCGAAGGTCATCGACAGCCGTGCCATGGCGGGCCCGATCACCGCGCCGATCATCGCGTCGACGTCATCGGGCGAGGTGCCCGCGGGCAACGGGAAGGCGAGCCCGCCGTCTACCAGCACGAGACGCGCCACCAACTCGGGCCGGCGCGCGGTAGACAAGGCGCAGACGAAGGCGCCCATCGAGTGCCCCAGCAGCACCGCCGGACGTCCCGTGGCGGCCAACGCGGCCTCGAGCAGCGTGATGACATCGTTGGCATGCGCCGCGAGCCCGTACGGCTCGCCCACGTCGCGCGATTCAGCGCGCCCGCGCAGGTCGGGAGCCCATACCTGTGCCGCGCCGGTCAACGCCCCGGCCAGTTGGCCGAAGGCCAGTCCATTGGCAGTGATGCCATGCACGGCAATCACGACGGGCGCGTGTTCGTGCACCTGCTCGGCGCCCGAAACGTGGACGGTCAACGGGCTCCCGGGAATCGGCGTCTGGGCCATCTGCTGCCTCCTATGGGTGTGTTGCTCTGCACTCTCTCAGCCATCGGGCGACGTCTGCCCTCCGTGACGACGAGCCTCGAAGCGTCCGCCCGTTCGGTGGAACCACCGTAGGCCGATCGAGTGGCTACGGTCACCGAGAGTTCCCGCGCCAGAGTGGAATCTCACCCTGGATGGGGGTTCGAACCCTAAGTCGACCCTAGTCTCGGCCCATGCCCGGGTTGCCGTCGATCGCCGTCCTGCGGCGCACTGTGCTCGCTGCCAGCGTGCTCGACGACATCGACGTGACCCCCTGCGACGACGGGGTCGTTCTTCCCGGTCCACCCGACATCCACCTCACCTGGCCCGACGTGGCCGCTGCCATCGGCACCGCAGATCCGGAGTCCACCGCCGCTCGCACTCGGGTGGCCGCGATGCTCAAACTGCGCGCCTGGGTTGCCGCCCACGGTGAGCGCGCTGGAGCGCAGTTACGCGGCAGTGTCCGGTTGCTCGCGCTGCCCGTCTCGCACGCCCTGCACCCCGGACCCCGCTGGGTACGGGAGAGGCTGCTCGGCGGCGCCCTCGACTGTGGGATCGGCCTGGTGCCTGAGGGAGGCGACGGCCAGGACGCCAAGCCGCTCCCCGAGACCGTGGCCGAGGCTGCCGGCCTCGACGCGACTCAGCTCTACCGCGATGCCCGCGCACATGCCGACGCGATGGGCCGGCTCGCCGTTCAACGACTGCGCCGCGATCGCCCCATCGACCGCGAAGGACGTCGTTCGGCCACCGACTCCCAAGCGGTGCTGCGGCCGGTGGGCGGTCTCGACGTGCCGTCGCTCTTGGCGACCGCACCGGTGCGCGAGTATCTGGCGACCTCCGACGGGACGGGCCTGCGCGCGGTGGCGGTGCCGATTCGCACCCGGGGCTGGTACGACCTCGCCCGGATCGACCCGGCGTTCGTGCAGGCGGCCTGGTCGGCCAGCCCGCGGCTGCAGCGCGGTCTGCCGCGTCCCCTGCTGGTGACCGCCTTCGAAGTGGCACTGGGCCCCACCGGTGGCGACGTCGTGCGGCTCGCGCTGGACGATCCGGCCGTGGACGGCTCGTGGATCCACCGCGACGTGCGCTATCGCTGAACAGGTCGCTACCCGGCGATTGCCGGCCCGAACGGGCTGTCAAGACCCGAACGGGCTCCCTACCCGGCCACCCGACTGGCCTAACCCGGCCGGGACATAAGCCCCGCAGACGAGTGATTTTGTTGGCTTCAGGGCATTTTCGCCGGGACGAATCGTCCTATTCTCGTCACGGCTCGAAACGTGCCTGGTTAGGATCGGCCGTGCCGACCCCCGCCGAGGGCGCCAGGTCGGCCTCCGAGCGCCCACCTGAGAAGGGATCCAAGAATAATGTCTTTGCGCACCGTTGCGCGGCGATTCGCTGTAGCCGGCATCTCGCTGGCCGTGATCGCCGGCACGGCCTCGACCGCCGCCACCGCGGCGCCGTCGCCCCAAAGCTCGTCCGCCTCAACGATTGCCACGTTGCACAAGAAGTTCGCAGGCATCACCCCCACGTCGGGTGCCCGCGGGATCCAGGCCCAGCCTGGATCGGTAGGCAGCCGCCTCACCGCCGGGCAGAGCTTCGGCATGGGTACCGCACACATGGAGTCGCCCTCCGGGCAGCACATCGTGACGGTCAACGGTTACCTCGGGGCGCAGTACGGCCTCATCGTCACGGGTTACACGGGCGACCCGGTGGTACTCAGCATGACCGGTGTGGCGTCAGCGGGTCAGGCCACGAACATGCTGGCCATGCAGGGCGACGGCAACCTGGTGCTGTACACCAACGGCAAGCCCACCTTCTCCACCAACACCTGGGGGCACCCGGGCGCCTTCGTCCAGCTGCAGGACGACCGCAACCTGGTGGTCTACGGCCCTGACAACAAGCCGCTGTGGGCATCGAACACGGTCATGGACAACATGTCCTCGTTCTACATCGACCCCTCGAACAACGAGCAGGGTGAGCTGGATCCGGGCTGGACGATGCAGAGCTCCGGCGCCCGCAAGTACAAGATGATCATGCAGCCGGACGGCAACCTGGTGCTCTACTCCCCCACTCGGGCCATCTGGGCCAGCGGCACCAACGGCAACCCGGGCGCCACGGCCATTCTGCAGGCTGACGGCAACCTCGTGATCTACAACGCCGCCCACACTCGGGCGTTGTGGTCGTCGGGCACGTCCCGCTCCGTGGTCGGTGCCAACGTCCTCATCGTGCAGCCCGATGGCAACGTCGTGCTCTACTTCCAGTCGGACACCAGCGCGTCAGTGCGCTGGAGCACCCGCACCTACGGCGTCTCCTGATCGCCGGCTGACACAAGGCCAAGGGGCCGGGACGGATCACCGTCCCGGCCCCTTGCTTTGGCACCGACCTGTTTGGTGTTGCCCCCGCTGTGTCGACCGCGGGGATCAGCTGCTGCGCAGTTGTTCCTCGGAGCCCCGGATCGCCGCCAGACCGGTAAGGCGCGCCCGCACTCTGGACGACACGGCCTCCGGCGTCAGCCCAAACTGCTCCAGGACCTGCTCGCGGGTTGCGTGATCGATGAACTCACAGGGCAGGCCTACCTGCTCCACAGGTGTTCCCACCCCAGCGCGCGTCAGCTCCAGGCTGATCCGGGCGCCCACTCCGCCCACGCTCACGCCATCTTCGAGCACGACGACGAGACGGTGATCGCCCGCCATGCGCAACAGGGCCGGGTTGACCGGGAGCACCCATCGCGGGTCGACGACGGTGACGCTCGCACCGCCTGCCTCTACCTGCTGGGCGACCGAGAGCGCCAGCGGAACCATCGAGCCGACGCCGACCACCAGCACGTCGGCAGCCTCGCCACCGCCGTGCAGCACGTCGACGCCGTCGATGCGACGCATCGCCGTGATGTCGTCGGGAATGGCCGCCTTGGCGAATCGCAGGAGCGTGGGGGCGTCGTCGACGTCGATCGCCTCGGCCAGCTCTTCGGCCAGCCGCGCCGCGTCACGCGGGGCGGCGATGCGCAGCCCTGGCACGACCTGCAGCAACGCCAGATCCCACAGGCCGTGGTGGCTGGCGCCGTCGGGCCCGGTGATGCCCGCCCGGTCGAGCACGAACGTGACGCCGGCCTTGTGCAGGGCCACGTCCATCAAGACCTGATCGATGGCGCGGGTGAGGAACGTGGCATACACCGCCACCACCGGATGCAACCCGGTGAACGCCAGCCCTGCCGCACTCGTGACCGCGTGCTGTTCGGCGATGCCGACATCGAAGACGCGGTCGGGGTAGGCCGCCGCGAAGGAGTCGAGCCCGGTGGGAATGAGCATCGCTGCCGTGATCGCGACCACGTCGTGCCGACGCGCACCGAGCGCCACCAGCTCCTGCCCGAACACAGACGTCCACGAGCGGGTCGAACTCGATACAGGTCGTCCGGTGGCCGGGTCGATGACGCCGACCGTGTGGAACTGATCGGCCTCGTCGTTGCGGGCCGGCTCGTAGCCGCGGCCCTTCTGGGTGATGGCGTGCACCAGCACCGGACCACCGAAGTCGCGGGCCTGACGCAGCGCACGCTCCATGGCGGAGAGGTCGTGACCGTCTACCGGGCCGATGTACTTCAGCCCGAGGTCTTCGAACATGCCCTGTGGCGCTACGACGTCCTTGATGCCCTTCTTTACCCCGTGCAGAGCGTCGTAGGCGAAGCGGCCGGGAATGCCTCGGCGGCGCAGCACCTCTTTGCCCCAGTCGAGAAAACGTTCGTAGCCCTGCGTGGTGCGCAACGTGGCGAGGTGGTGGGCCAGCCCGCCGATAGTGGGGGCATAGGAGCGTTCGTTGTCGTTCACCACGACGATCAGCCGCCGGTCGTGAGCGGCGGCGATGTTGTTGAGGGCCTCCCACGCCATGCCGCCCGTGAGCGCGCCGTCGCCGATCACCGCCACCGTGTGCCGGTCGGTCTGGCCGAGCAGCTGATGTCCTTTGGCGATGCCGTCGGCCCAGGACAGTGAGGCAGAGGCGTGCGAGTTCTCTACGACGTCGTGCGCAGACTCCGCGCGCGAGGGGTAGCCGGACAGGCCACCACGGCTGCGCAGGTCGGAGAAGTCTTGGCGGCCGGTGAGCAGCTTGTGCACATACGACTGATGCCCGGTGTCGAAGATCAACGTGTCTTTGGGCGATTCGAAGACCCGGTGGATGGCCAGCGTCAACTCCACGACCCCCAGATTGGGGCCCAGATGGCCACCGGTGCGCGAGACCGTGTCGATCAGGGTGGCGCGGATCTCCGCCGCCAAGGCCTCCAGCTCGTCCGGGGAGAGCTTGCGCAGGTCTTTGGGGCTTTGGATGCGCTGAAGCAGCGTCGGCACGCGCAACCACCTTTCTCTCGGCGCTTGGCCTGGCCTGACGGCGTTGAACTGGCTTTGACGGCCTTTGAACGGGTACCGCCGGCCGACCGGCCGCCGACAGCCCGTTTTCGAGTCTACGGCTCCCCCACCAGCGAATCCTGCCAGGACTCAATTGGCCCCTCGCCAGGTGAACGGAGGTGAGGAAAGAGTCACTCCGAGAATCGGCCAGGGCCACCTCACCGGGCATCCTGACTCCCTCAACCGGGCTAATGGGCCGCCCTAGGGCGCGCGCCAGGACATGAGCGCAGTGGTTATCCTGGCGGCCCCTCAGGCCGATGCCGTTCGGCTAGCTGTCAGGTTCGATTGTCAAGATCTTCGTGTGGAGTGTTGCGGGGCATGTTCGGCGGGGGTTGGGGCCCCCAACCGTTCTAACCCCTGATAGCCCGGTAACAGACGGCGGCACGGGAGCTGAGCCAGGGACTGGCGGACGGAGCCCGGCAGCGGGGAGCCCGGCGGCGGGGAGCCCGGCAGTGGGGAGCCCGGCGGCGGGGAGCCCGGCAGTGGGGAGTCACAGCCCGCGATCTGCCCGAATTCTTCGCAAAGGAGGTTCTGGCGGCGGCCAGGCCTCGGGTTTTCCTGCGCTATGGCGATGCCCCGTCCGGCGGGGCATTGCCATAGCGTCCAGAACCCGACCCCATCACAGCCCCGCAGACGTCGGACTCGACACTGCACCGCCCGGAGTCGCTGGCTGGTGCCGTTCGAGGTGAAGTTGCCGCGGTTGGCACCCGGTTGAGCGCCGAAGCCCAGGTTGGGGACGTTAGGTGCTGCCGTCCGCGGTGTATTCGCCGCGGTTGGCACCAGATTGAGCGCCGAAGCCCAGGTTGCGGGCGTTGGGTAGTGCCGTCCGCGGTGCATCCGCCGCGGTTGGCACCCGGTTCAGCGCCGAAGCCCAGGTTGGGGACGTTAGGTGCTGCCGTCCGCGGTGTATTCGCCGCGGTTGGCACCAGATTGAGCGCCGAAGCCCAGGTTGCGGGCGTTGGGTGCTGCCGTCCGCGGTGTATTCGCCGCGGTTGGCACCAGATTGAGCGCCGGAGCCCAGGTTGCGGAGGTTGGGTAGTGCCATGCGCGGTGCATCCACCCGCAGTTGGCACCAGGTCAGGCGTCTTAGGTGACAAAAGATCGATCAGAAGTCGGCCAGACTGTGATTCACCTTCCTCCACAGGCTGCGGCTTCCTCTGTCGGACGCAACGCCGAAATCCGGGCTGACACCAACTCCCGCACCTCAACCGAACGGCATTGGGCCTATGGGCCGTCGAAGCGCCGCGGGGCGCCGGTCATCCGCGGCACGTACTGCCGGCCGCGCAACACCTGCTCTACCAGGCTCACCGCCAGCATCGTCCGATCGAGCCGCTGCTGTTCGGCCCATAGGACGCGCAGGCCGTCCTCGATCGCCTTGGGCTCGATGAAAGGGGCCAGGTCTGCTCGCAGTGCGGCGATCGCCGCATCGGTGCCGGCGCGTTGGGCCGCCAGCAATCGGGCCGTCAACCGGATCAGCAGCAGCGGTTGGCGCAGCAGCAGCGGATAGCCGCGATAGTCAGGCGGGCAGAGATCCAGCAGCCACGCCTGCAGACGCCGCTCGAACCCTGGCGCGCCGGGCGGAGGCACCTCGGCCGGCCACCCCGGCGGCACGTACACCTGTTCCATGGGTCCAGCATGCAACGGACCACCGACAACGGCTGGGCCGGCCGGAACGGGATACCCCCGCTCCGGCCCTGCCCAGTCAGTCGGCCCGAATCAGTCGGCCCGAATCAGTCGACTCGAGTCAGTTGACCGCGATCAGGCGACCGCGCGATCAGTCGACCAGCGAGCGCAGCACGTACTGCAGAATGCCGCCATTGCGGTAGTAATCGGCTTCTCCGGGGGTATCGATGCGCACGATTGCGTCGAACTCGACCGGGTCGCCGCCGTCCTTGGTAGCCGTGACCTTCACGGTCTTGGGCGTGGAGCCCTCGTTCAGCTTGGCCACTCCGCTGATGTCGAAAGTCTCGGTGCCGTCGAGGCCCAGGGAGTCGGCCGTCTCGCCCTTGGGGTACTGCAGCGGCAGCACACCCATTCCGATCAGGTTGGAGCGATGGATCCGCTCGTACGACTCGGCGATGACGGCCTTGACGCCGAGCAGTGCCGTGCCCTTGGCGGCCCAGTCGCGGCTCGAACCCGAGCCGTACTCCTTGCCCGAGAGCACCACTAGCGGAGTGCCCGCCGTGGCGTAGTTCTGCGCGGCGTCGTAGATGAACGCCTGCTCGCCGCCGTTGGTGAAGTCGCGGGTGTAGCCGCCCGAGACCCCGTCGAGCAGCAAGTTGCGCAGCCGAATGTTGGCGAACGTGCCGCGGATCATCACCTCGTGGTTGCCGCGCCGCGAGCCATAGGAGTTGTAGTCCTTGGGCGTGACGCCGTTGGCCTCCAGGTACTCCGCCGCCGGCGTGCCCTTCTTGATCGAGCCGGCCGGGCTGATGTGGTCGGTGGTCACCGAGTCGCCGACCTTGACGAGAACCCTTGCGCCGGAGATGTCTTCGACCGGCGACGGCTCCTTGGACATGCCGTCGAAATAGGGGGGCTTGCGTACGTAGGTCGACTTGGCGTCCCACTCGAACGTGTTGCCCTCGGGTGTGGGCAGCGCCTGCCAGCGCTGGTCGCCGGCGAACACGTCGGCGTAGTCCTTGGTGAACATCTCCTGGCTGATGGCGTCGGCGATCGTCGCCTCCACCTCGGCCGGGGTGGGCCAGATGTCGCGCAGGAACACGTCGTTGCCGTCACCGTCCTGGCCGAGCGGCTCAGTGTCGAAGTCGAAGTCCATCGTGCCGGCGATGGAGTAGGCGATCACCAACGGAGGCGAGGCCAGGTAGTTCATCTTGACGTCGGGGTTGATCCGGCCCTCGAAGTTCCGGTTGCCGGACAACACCGCGGTGACCGCGAGGTCGCCGGAGTTCACCGCCTCCGACACTTCCGGAATGATCGGGCCGGAGTTGCCGATGCAGGTGGTGCAGCCGTAGCCCACGAGGTTGTAGCCGAGCTTGTCGAGGTAGGGCGTCAGGCCGGAGCGGTCGTAGTAGTTCGTCACGACCTTCGAGCCGGGTGCCAGGGACGTCTTCACCCACGGCTTGACGCTAAGCCCGCGCTCGACCGCCTTCTTGGCCAGCAGTCCGGCGCCGAGCATCACCGAGGGGTTGGACGTGTTGGTGCACGAGGTGATGGCCGCGATCACCACCGCACCGTGGTCGACCTGCACCTCCTGGCCGCTGAGGGAGATCGTCACCGGGTTGGACGGACGAGCAGTGCCGGCGGCCGCGTGCGAGGGCGCCTCGCCGCCCGAGTCTCCGCCTTGGTCGGGAGCCGGCGGGTCGCTGGCAGGAAAGCTCGACCCACCGTTGGAGATCACGTGCTCCGCACTCGCGTAGTCGGGCAGCACCTCGCGGAAGCTCTCCTTGGCTGCCGACAGCGAGATGCGGTCTTGCGGGCGCTTGGGCCCGGCGATGGAGGGCACGACGCTCGACAGGTCGAGCTCGAGATACTCGGAGTAGACGGGCTCGTGTGCCGGGTCGTGCCAGAGGCCCTGCTCCTTGGCGTAGGCCTCGACCAGAGCGACCTGCTGGTCGCTGCGGCCGGTGAGGCGCAGGTAGTCGAGCGTCACGTCGTCGATCGGGAAGATGGCGCAGGTGGAGCCGAACTCCGGGCTCATATTGCCGATGGTGGCCCGGTTGGCCAGCGGGACGACGCCCACCGCCTCGCCGTAGAACTCGACGAACTTGCCGACCACGCCATGGTCGCGCAACTGCTCGGTGATCGTCAGCACGACGTCGGTAGCCGTTGCGCCCGTGGGAATCTCACCCGTGAGCTTGAAGCCGACGACGCGCGGGATGAGCATCGAGACGGGCTGGCCGAGCATGGCCGCCTCAGCTTCGATGCCGCCGACGCCCCAGCCCAGCACTCCGAGGCCGTTGACCATGGTGGTGTGCGAGTCGGTGCCTACGCAGGTGTCGGGGTAGGCCACACCGTTGCGGTCGAAGACCACTCGCGCCAGGTGCTCGATGTTCACCTGGTGCACGATGCCGGTGCCCGGCGGCACCACCTTGAAGTCGTCGAAGGCGGTCTGGCCCCAACGCAGGAACTGGTAGCGCTCGCCGTTGCGCTCGTACTCGATCTCCACGTTGCGGGCGAAGGCAGACTCACGGCCGAAGACGTCGACGATGACCGAGTGGTCGATCACCAGCTCGGCCGGCGACAGCGGGTTGATCTTGGTGGCGTCGCCGCCCAGGTCGCCCACCGCCTCACGCATCGTGGCGAGGTCGACGATGCACGGAACGCCGGTGAAGTCCTGCATGATGACGCGGGCCGGCGTGAACTGGATCTCGGTGTCGGGTTCGGCGGTCGGATCCCACGACCCGAGCGCGCGGATGTGGTCTTCGGTGATGTTCGCGCCGTCTTCGGTGCGAAGCAGGTTCTCCAGCAGCACCTTGAGCGAGAACGGGAGCCGCTGCGCGCCCTCCACCGCCGAAAGCCTGAAGATCTCGTAGCTCTGGTCGCCGACCGTGAGCTGGGCCTTGGCCCCGAAGCTGTCTTTGCTCATGCCACTCTCCTCGGGATGGAATCCACCTTCAAGAGAGAACCTATCCCCGTGGGCGACGACGCGCCCCGGCGGCCGTGCCGCGATTCCGGCGTCGCCCCGTTGCGCTGGCGAATGATCCCTGCCCTGCAGTTCTCTCGACGTCAAGATACTTGATATGGAGTAATATGTCTAGCGTGGATTCGGACGAAGTGGACCTCATCATCGAGGCCTGGCGGCGTGAACGCCCCGACCTGGACGCCTCCCCACTCGAGGTGCTCTCCCGGATCTCGCGCCTGGCCCACAGGTTGGCCGGCCTGCGCCAGCAGGTGTTCGTTGCGCACGGCATCGAGTCGTGGGAGTTCGACGTCCTGGCCGCCCTACGTCGCAGCGGTTCGCCGTACGAGCTCTCGCCTGGACAGCTCGCCGCCGAGACCCTCGTGAGCAGCGGCACCATGACCAACCGGCTCGACCGGCTGGCTGAGCGCGGGCTGGTGCGCCGGTCTCCGTCGCCCACCGATCGCCGCGGGGTGACCGTCCAGCTCAGCGACTCCGGCCGAGAGTTGGTCGATGAAACGTTCTCGGCACTCCTGGGCACCGAACGCAGCCTGCTCGAAGGCCTGCCGGAGGAGTCGCGACTGGTGCTCGCCCAGCATTTGCGCTCACTCCTGATGGCAGTGACTGGGTAAACGCGTTGGCGAGGTCGTCGAACTGTGACGTTGTTCGCAGGGGAGTCACCAAGTTGGTGACGGATGGGCGAAGAACGTGACAGGTAGACGCGGACCGCGGCAAAACCGGGACACCGACCGGGCCGGACCGGTTCGGACCTCCCCTCGACGACCGGTGCATGTGGACACCAGTCAGTCGCCCACCGGATCGGGCAACCAGCGCGGCAACCGGCTGGCCAAGACGACGATCAGCAGGCACAACACGGCCAGGGTGGGGCCCATCGCCCACCACGCGGTGAGCGCACCGACCACGAGGTAGCAACCGGCGGCGAGGATCTCGGCACCCATCGCGGAGGCCGATGTCACGGTGGCACGTACTGCCGAGGTAGAGACGTGCTGCAGCCGCACCTCGGCCACCACGATCAGCATGGTGAGGGTGCCATAGCCGGCGGCGATGCCGAGGACTCCGATCGGATGCCGCGCCAAGGTGCCGGCCGCCATCACCACTGCAGCTACCGCGCACACGATAGCGAGTGTGCGCGAACGGGTTTCGGCGAACCGATCAGCAACGAGGCCACCCACGGCCTGGGCCCCGGTGATGATCGCGAACATCGCCGGAACCCACTGCGTCGGCACACCCTGCTCGCGCAGCAACAACCCGAAGTACTCGTCGAAGGCCAGCAGACCCATCAGAAAGGCGCTGGCCAGCACTCCCCCTCGAACCGTCCGGTCACGCAGCACCAGCCGCAGCCCCGAACGCAGCGTTGCCACCCAGGTGCCCCACACGCCCGCGTGCCCCGCCGGGACGACAGGCTCGCTCCCCGGAACACGGCGGTGCGCCTCAGCGTCGTCGCCACGGACACCGAAGTCACAGTCAGCGTCGTCGCCTACGTCCACGCGCGGTTCAGCCGCACTGACCCCGACGTCCGACTCGTCGTCGAGCAGCCCGACGTCCGCGGCGGAGATGGCCCGCGGTGATTCGGGCAGCCACGCAAGGACGAGCAACTGGGCCGCACAGACGGCCACGCTCACCCAGGCGGTCAGTCCGTAGCCGCCGATGGCCATCAGACCGCTGGCCAGCATGGCCGACGTGGTGACCGCGACCAGGGCCAGCGAGGTGCCGCGTCCGATCACGACGGCGTAGTGGGCGCGGGCACCGATGGCGACGAGTTCGTCGTAGGCCAGCGCCTGGAACGTGCCCGACGACAACGACGACGAGACTCCCCAGAAGACGAATCCCAGGGCGAAGCCGAACGGAGTGGGCAGCAGGACCCAGGTGGCGAAGCACCCGGCGCACAGCACCGACGACCCGGCCAGCAGGGCCCGCCGTGGCAACACGTCGGCCCACGCCCCCGAGGGGACCTCGGCGATCACCGACACCGCAGACCACACGACGAGCAGCAGCGAGATCTGTGCCGTGCTGAGGCCGTGGTCGGCGAACAGCAAGGCGTAGACGGTGAAGAACGGAATGAACTCCTGCAGGAACTGCCAGGTCAGCAGCGCCGCAACCAGCCGCCGACGCGGCCCCGGGTTCGCGTCGACAGCTCCGCCCATCGGTGAATCAACCGGTCAAGGTTCGTGCCCCGCAGACATACCCGCGACCCTGGCATGCGATCTGCGACCTGTCCAGCGATTTGCGCCTGGCCCGCTCTGGAGTCCGTTCGATCGTCGGGTCGGCACTTTTACAGCGGGCTCTATGCCCGCGTCGTAGCGCCGTCCAGTCTCCGTCCGAGACTCCGTTCACAGCTCGCGGGTGAACCTTGCAACGCATTCCACGTGATGGGTCTGCGGAAACAGGTCGAACGCCCGCAGCCGGTCGAGTCGATAGCCCTCATCGGCCAGAAAGGCAGTGTCGCGCGCCAATGCGGCCGGATCACACGCCACGTAGCAGATCCGCTCGGGGTTCAGCTCGGCGAGTTCACGCACCACCTCGCGTCCGGCACCCGAGCGTGGCGGGTCGAGCACGACCACCCGAGGCCGCACCAGCCCGGCGGCACGCAACCGGCCCAGCACGGTCTCGACCCTGCCCTGCTCGATGCGCAGGTTCGGGTGCAGATGCGCATTGCGCCGGGCGTCCGAGACCGCCCGCGGATCCGACTCCACCAGCGTCACCGAGCCCCGCGGGCCGACGATCGACGCGATCGACAGGCCGAACAGGCCTACCCCGGAGTACAGATCCAGCACCTGGTCCCCGGGCTCGGCCTGCAGCTGCTCACAGACGGCAGACACCAGCGCAGCAGGAGCACCGGGGTGCACTTGCCAGAAGCCCGAACCGCTCACCCGTGCGGTCACCGGTGGCGCGTCGCCAGGTTGCTGCACCTGCTCCGACACCCAGCCCCGGCCGATTCCGGCCGACTGCCCGGCGACCCGCACTCCCACCTCGGCGCCCAGCCGGGTGCGCAGCTCGCGAGGCAGCTGCGGTGCTCTTGCTGGTTGCTTTGCAGGTCGCCCTGCCCGCGAAGCTGCCTGGGCGTCGGCGCGTGGCCGCGGGGTCAGCACCACGAGCCGGTCACCGGCCGACGAGGCGATGCCCTCGACCCGTTCGAAGCCGTGCCAGCTGATCGCCGTGAGGTCGAGGGCGTCGACGTCGGGGTGCGCCAACAGGCAGTGGTCGATCGGCACCACGTCGTGACTGCGATGCCGGCGCAGCCCCGCCCTGCCGCGATCGTCCACGGTCAACTGCAGCCGGGTGCGCCAGCCGAGGCCGGGCGCTCCCGGAACCTCTTCGACCTCAAGGCCTTCGAGCGTGCTGGGGCCCAGCGGATGCTCAGGGTCGAGCCGCGCGAGCCGGGTGAGCTGCTCGCGCACGAGGACTGCCTTGGCCCGGCGCTGCGCCGGCAGCGCCACATGCTGGAAGTCGCAGCCGCCACACCCGCCGGGACCCGCGTAGCGACACGGCGCCTCCACCCGGTCGGGCGAGGGGTCGCCCAGCAGCTCGATCGCCTCGGCACGGGCGAGCGACGCGCGAACGTCGAGCACCCGCGCCCGGACGCGCTCACCCGGCAACGCATGCCGTACGAACACGGCGCGGCCCTCGTGCCGCGCGATGCAGTGGCCGCCGGTGGCGAACTTCTCGACGTCCAGCTCCACCACGTCGCCGACGGCCAACCCGTCGCTCATCCGGCCAGTGTCTGTGTCTCGCCCGGACAGAGGCTCGGCTGCGGCCGGAGCTCCAGACCCGCGCACCGGCGAACCCGGCCCGCTCACTTGCGGTCGACGGTGGGCAGCTGCCCGGTCTGGGGGTCGACCGCCCGGGGCACGATGCCGCGCCGGATGTCGCCGGCCACGGTGTCGGAGAAGTGCTGACGCATCCGCTCCTCGGCGCCCGCCGACGACTCCAGCTGCCAGGGCACGCTGGCCACCACCACACCGCTGGTGAAGTGCAGGGCGCCCTTGAGTCGCAGCGCGTTCTGATTGTGCAGGATGTGCTCCCACCAATGACCCACCACGTACTCGGGCACGTAGACCACCACTAGGTCGCGCGGGCTCGAACGGCGCAGCGTCTTCACGTACCGCAGGAGCGGTCGGATGATCTCGCGGTAGGGCGAGGCCAGCACGCGCAGCGTCACCGGAATGGCGAGGTCCTCCCAGTCTTTGCGGATCTGTTCCGTCTCCTCCGGATCGACCGACACCGTGACGGCCTCCAGCGTCGACGGTCGCGATGCGCGGGCGTAGGCGAGCGCACGCATCGTGGGCAGATGCACCTTGGAGACGAGCACAAGGGCGTGCACACGCGAGGGCAGCGCGCGGACGGCACGCAAGTCGGTCGTGTCCAACGCCAGCTCCCGGGCCACGTGGTCGTAGTGCTTCCGGATGCCCCGCATCAGGAAGAAGATGACGACCATCGCGACGATGGCGATCCAGGCGCCCAGCAGGAACTTCGTGATCAGGACGATGACGAGCACCACCCCGGTCATGCCCAGGCCGATCGCATTGATGACCCGCGAGCGCATCATCACGGCACGCTCCTTGGGATCGCTGGCAAGTTTGAGCTCGCGGGTCCAGTGCCGCACCATGCCGGTCTGCGACAACGTGAACGACACGAAGACGCCCACGATGTAGAGCTGGATGAGCCGGGAGACCTCCGCGTCGAAGGCCACGATGAGCACCACCGCCGAGGCCGCCAGCGCGATGATGCCGTTGCTGTAGGCGAGCCGGTCGCCGCGGCCGGCGAGCTGGCGGGGCAGGTAGCCGTCTCGGGCCAGGATCGAGCCGAGCACGGGAAAGCCGTTGAAGGCGGTGTTGGCCGCCAGCACGAGGATGATGCCGGTGGCCGCGGTGATGAGCCACACCATCGGTGGGAAGAAGTTGAACACCCCGTTGGCGACCTGGCCGATGATCGGTGCCTGGTGGTACTGGCTGCCGTCGGCGAAGGTCACGTCGAAGCTGTTCGTGGCCTCTCTGCCGAGGACGCCGTGCAGCTCGAGGTGCTGCCAGGGGGCGATCTCGTCCACGTACACGACACCCATCCGGCGGGCGAGCACGACGATCGCGAGCATCATCGTGATCGCGATAGCGCCGAGCAACGCGAGCGTGGTGGCCGCGTTCTTGCTCTTGGGCTTCTTGAAGGCGGGGACGCCATTGCTGATTGCCTCTACACCGGTGAGCGCAGCACACCCGGACGAGAACGCCCGCAACAGCAGAAAGCCGCCGACGAGCGAGCCCAATCCGCCCTGATACTCCGAGGATGCCTCCACCGTGTACCGCGCGCTGGCGGCCAGCGGCAGGTTGCCCATCAGGTCACGCGCCAGGCCGGTGAGGCCCATGAGGATGATCACGACCATGAAGACGTAGGTGGGAATGGCGAACAACGCGCCGGACTCACGCACGCCACGCAGGTTCATGGTGGTGAGGATGATCACCGCGATGACGGCCAGCACCGCTTCGTGTCCGCGTACCGCGGGAATCACCGAGGCCGCGTACTGGGCAGCCGAGGAGATCGACACGGCCACCGTGAGCACGTAGTCGACGAGCAGGGCGCTCGCCACGGTGAGCCCGGCCTTGGCGCCGAGGTTTACGGTGGCGACCTCGTAGTCGCCACCGCCGGAGGGGTAGGCATGCACGTTCTGCCGGTAGCTCAGCACCACCACGACCATGACGAGCGCGACGACCACGCCCACCTTCCACGAGAAGGCGTAGGCCGACAGACCGGCCACCGACAGCGTCAGGAAGATCTCGTTGGGGGCATAGGCCACCGACGACAATGCGTCGGAGGCGAAGACGGGCAAGGCAATCCGCTTGGGCAGCAGAGTGTGTGCCAAGGCGTCGCTGCGGAATGGACGTCCCACCAGCACGCGCTTGATCGCATCAGATGCACTCACGCGGTCATGCTAGGCACTCTTCCTAGAAGCTGTCGCTGAGCACTGACTGAGGAACCGCTCTGGTGTAGCGTTCGCGGCGTGCATTTCGTCATCATGGGATGCGGCCGGGTTGGCGCATCGCTGGCTCGAGAGCTCCAACGTCGGGGGCACTCGGTGGCCGTCGTCGACCAGAACGCCGACGCCTTTCGCCGTCTCGGAGCCTCGTTCGAGGGCAAGACGGTCACGGGCATGGGCTTCGACCGCGACACCCTGACCCAGGCCAACACCCAAGATGCCTTCGCCTTCGCGGCGGTTTCGAGCGGTGACAACTCCAACATCCTGGCCGCGCGCGTTGCCCGGGAGACTTTCGGCGTCGACAACGTGGTGGCACGTATCTACGACCCGCGGCGCGCGGAGGTCTACGAGCGGCTGGGCATCCCGACGGTCGCCACCGTCGCCTGGGCCCGCGACCAGGTGCTGCGGCGGCTGTTGCCGCATGGCGCAGCCCCCGCATACAGCGACCCCTCGGGCCTGCTGCAGCTGGCGGAGATCGCCGTCGACGCCGGCTGGGTGGGTCACACCGTGCCCGATATGGAAGAGCACACCGAGGCGCGGGTCGCGTTCGTCTTCCGCACCGGGCGCGGCATGCTGCCCACGCCCGACACGATGTTCCAGGACGGCGACCAAATCTACTTCATGGTGCCGATCGATCGCGTCGCCAAGGTGGAGCGGATTCTGGGCCGGCCTCCCGTGGCTGAAGACTGAGGGAAGGACCACCATGCGGGTCGTCATCGCAGGCGCCGGGTCGGTCGGTCGTTCGATCGCCCGGGAGTTGTTGACCAACGGTCACGAAGTGTTGTTGGTCGACCGCGCGCCGGAGGCCATCAAGCACGCGTCCGTGCCCAGGGCCGACTGGTTGCTCGCCGATGCCTGCGAGGTCGACTCGCTGGCCGAGGCGGGCCTGGAGACCACCGACGTGGTGGTCGCCGCCACCGGTGACGACAAGGCAAACCTCGTGCTGTCGCTGCTGGCCAAGACCGAGTACGGCGTGCCGCGCACGGTCGCCCGGGTCAACAACCCGAAGAACGAGTGGATGTTCGGCGAGGCCTGGGGCGTAGACGTGGCGGTGTCCACCCCCCGGCTGATGACCGCCTTGGTGGAGGAGGCCGTCTCGATCGGCGATCTGGTGCGGCTGTTCACGCTGCAACAAGGCCAGGCGGCCATGGTCGAGTTCACCCTGCCCGACTCCTCGGGGCTCATCGGCACCCGGGTTGGCGATGTGGTGTGGCCCCCCGACACGGTGTTGACGGCGATCATCCGCGACCTCCGCCCCATCCCCCCGAGCCTGGACGACGTGCTGGAGGCCCACGACGAGCTGGTGTTCATCGCCGCCGTCGACAGCGAGGACGAGCTGCGCTCGATGCTCGGGGCGCGCGAGGAGTAAGGCACGCTGCTCGTTCAGAGCCGCACTGTCAGAGCCGCCGTACTGTCAAGAGCCGCCGTCTGCCGACAGCCGCCCTGTCAGGCCGCTGTCGCCGGGGGCACCCGGCGCAGGACGAGCCACGTGAGATAGCACATGAGCGCATAGGCCGGCACCCCGAGAGCGAGCTTGGCGATGCCGAGGAGCTGTACCTGGCCCACGAGATAGAGCGGCACCTGCACCACGAGCTTCAACAGGAAGAAGCAGCCCCACAGCATCGTCAGCCGGGCGAAGATCCGGCGCCGCGCCGGCTGGGTGCGCCAGCGCAGACCCTCCCCCGTCACCGGCCCCAGCAAGAGCCCAAGCAGCGGATACGAGCCGGGCGGCAAGTCATGGGCGCCCACCCGCAGCTTGGGCAGCGGAATCAGCGTGGCCAGGCAGACGGCGCCATACGCCGCGTTGATCAGGAAGCCCGGCAGGAAGAAGTCGCGAGCCTGGCCGGTGCGTAGTGCGAACGCCGCGCAGATGCCCACCCCCACGAGGCCCGAGACGGCCTGCATGGGCGACGAACGGGTCACCAGCCTGGCCAGAGCTGCCACGACGGCAACGGCCAACGCTGCGACCAGGCTGTGGGTGAGGTTGCCGGTGATGGTCAGCACCACGATGAACAGCAGCGAGGGCAACACCGACTCGGCCATCCCGCGCGGACCGCCGATGGCGGCGGCCACCGAGAACTCATCGGCCCCCGCCGCGGCCAGGCCGCCCACGACCGGACGGCGCAACGGGACGTCTTCGCCTGGCGCGTCCTGGTCAGGCACGCGGCGCCGGGATGAGCTCATACTGGGGGTTGTAGATCGTCTTGCGGCCGTCGTCACACGAGACGAGCCCGCGAACGCGCAGCCAGCGACCGGGATTGATGCCGGGGATCTCGCGCCGGCCCAGGAAGATCAGCGTGACGTTGCCCGTCCCGTCGGCCAGTTCGGCCTCCAGCGCGGGGGCTCCCGCCCGTGGACGCAACGACACGCTACGCAGCGAGCCCGCGAGCTGGACCCGGTGTCTGTCTTGCAGGTCTCCGCACGGGGTGCCGCCGAGCTCGGCACTGCGGGTTCGTTCCTCCCCCTCGTGCACGCTGCGGTTGGAGAGGGTAAGCCTGCGCAACGCGTTGCGCACGACGCCGGATCGTTCGTTCACCACACCAGCGTACGGCCGTCGCCGCACCGGCACACCGCTGCTCCCGTGTGTGATTCGACCGTTCCCTCGTTCATGCCGCTTCGTCCACGCGCTTCGTTCAGGCCGCGTCGATCCGCGGCACTTCATGGATACGTCCGGCGAAGCGAGGTTCAGCGCACCTCGGCGATCTCGGGCCCGCGCTCGGGCGGGGCCAGCGCAGGTGCTTCGTCGGCGTCAGGCTCCAGGCGGCTGGCACCCCGCGGCAGCATCAGCGGCAGCAACTCCAGCGGCGGTTGCGCCTCGGAACCACGCACGACGACAACGCCCTTGATGATCTCCTCGATGACCTCGGCGGCCGAGGAGTCCATGGCAGCCTCGCCGGCCACGACGGCCCGCAGGAACCACCGGGGGCCGTCCACGCCCACGAAACGGGTGGCCTGGTGACCGGTGCGACCGTCGGGGGTTCGTATCGGCAGCCGCGCGAGGATCTCCTGGCCGAAGCAGCCGTCCTGCTCTTCCGCGGTGCCGCCCTGGCGCGCGATCTCCTCCGCCAGGCCGGCGCGCACCTCGTCCCACACCCCGGCCACGCGCGGTGCCGAGAAGACCTGCAGCTGCACCTGCGACTCGCCGATCACCGCGGTCACCGAACGCACCGACTGGTCTTCCTCCGCCACCTCGAGCCGCAACTCCATGCTGAGGTGAGGCGAGAGGCGCAGCGCGCCGAGATCGATCGACTCCGCATCCGCCTCGACCTCGCTGACGTCGTGCGGGCCCTGCTCGCGGCGCCGCTCCTCATCGCGTTGCGCCCGACGGCGGGCTGCTTCCTCGGCCTCGTCCTCGGCCGCCAGGGCGGCAGCCTCGGCGAGTGCCTCCTCATCGGGCTCAGGCTCGACGACGTCGACCTTCTTGCGGCGGAACAGACTCATGACATCTCCGTTTCGCGCTCGATGGCGCTGTGGTGACCGGCGACCGCCCCGAAACCTCCGGTGGATCCGAATCCGCCCTCTCCGCGCACAGATTCGGGCAGCTCCGCAACCTCCACGAAGCGAACCAACTCCACTCGCTGTACGACGAGCTGAGCGATCCGGTCGCCGCGGCGGACGACGAATTCCTCATCCGGGTCGGTGTTGAGCAAGGTGACCCGAAGTTCGCCCCGGTAGCCGGAGTCGACCGTTCCGGGAGCATTGAGCACAGTGACGCCGTGCCGGGCCGCGAGGCCGCTGCGCGGAGTCACGAAGCCCACGTGACCGTCGGGCAGGGCGATCGCCACGCCTGTGCCGATGCTGGCGCGACCACCGGACGCAGGCAACACGGCATCGTGGGCGGCCCGTAGGTCGGCGCCCGCATCGCCGGGGTGGGCGTACCCGGGTGCCGGAAGGGCCTCATCGAGGCGGCGCAGGAGAACGACGGCAGCGGACACGTCCAGCACCTTACGTGACCCGGGGATCGTCCGAGGGATCTTCGCGGAGAGCGGCCATGAGCTGCGCCGGCCTGCGGGTGCTGATCAGCCAGTAGGGCGTGGGGTCTGCGGGATCGTCGATGGGGATCCGCACGACCGGGTCGACCCAGCCGCGCAGCAAGAGGAAGGCGCGGGCGTCGAGGCCGGTACCGCGCTGGACCCGGGCCTCGTCACCGCGGAACGCCTCCGCCGGGCCCAGAATGTCGAGCTCTACCCGGGCACGGCCGGCGCGAAGGGCGCCGTTCGACACCTGCACCCGGGGGGAGAGCAGAATCAACCCAGCGACGACGAGGCTCAGCCCCACGATGGCCCCCACAACCGCGACTCGGGCACCGAAGGGCACGCCCACGATAGCGACGCCCAGCGCAGTCAGGGGCGCCGCAAGCCAGGCGGACGTGCCCGGCCAGAGTCGTTCGGAGAAGATGGCCGTGGTGGCAGGGGTATGACTCGTCATCGCCATTGGATTCTGTCAGCCCCTCGTCCGCAGCTCAGGCCGCGCACTCCTTGCAGATGGGTACGGGATCGGCAGAGGCGAGCTGACTGCGGTGATGCACGAGGAAGCACGACGAGCAGGTGAACTCGTCAGCCTGCCGCGGGAGCACCCGCACAGACAGTTCCTCGTTGGACAGGTCGGCCCCGGGCAACTCAAAGCCCTCTGCCGCCTCCGCCTCGTCTTCATCGACCTTGCCGGAGTTCTTGTCGGCGCGGCGCGCCTTCAACTCCTCGAGCGAGTCTTCGGAGAGCTCGTCGTCGGTCTTGCGTGGTGCGTCGTAATCGGTGGCCATACCAGCGCTCCATCGTTTTCGTGCCAGAAAATGTGTGATCAGTGGGTGGATCTCGTGCTGCCCGGGGGCGGTTCGGTCGCACCGCCACGATGGTCTCGTTGCCGGTCTGACCTCCCTTCTCCAAGCAGCAGAGCAAGGAACGCGCAACGCTTCGAATTTGTGCCCGAGACGCCCCGATGTCGTGTGCGGGGAGTATTGTGCGCTGCGCAGCCGGGGAAGTAAAGCCCGAGAATGCTCCGCGCCTCCGTCAGGCGATCGTGACGTAGCTCACATTGCGGACCGTTACTCTCCGTTGCTCGAATTCGCCCGTTCTTACCCTGCCGCTGGAGGGTTTCCGCCCAGTAAGGTTCCGCTATCCCGTCGCCCGGCGGGACAACTCCTCGGGGAGGTGCCCATCATGAGCGAATTCAAGCGGGAAATCGACGCCAGAGTACGAGAAGCGTTCGACACCCTCACCCGCGCCCGAGCCGAGTCAGACGACTTTCTGACCGACATCCAGCTCAGCGAGCTGCAGTCCCTGTACCGATTGGCCGTCGACCATGGCCTCGACGTAGCCTTCCCGCCCACTGCCCTGATCGACCTGCGCGAGAGCGTTCAGACGGCGTTTGTGTAGTCGTTGCGTGTAGGTCAAATCTGCAGTTCAGATCCCTAGTCCAACGACGCGTGGTTCAAGACGCGGAGTTCACGCAGGTGGTTCAGACGGCGTCCGAGTAGGCGTCCAGGTCATCGAGGCGCGCGAGCAGTTCGGCGTGCAGCCTCGGCGGGCCCGCCACCACCATCTCGGCGCTGGGCAGTCGGCCGTGCGGCCCCGTGACGATCGCGCCCGCCTCGGCGACCACCAGGCCACCGGCGGCGTGGTCCCACGGGTTGAGGCCGCGCTCGTAGTAGCCGTCCACCCGCCCGGCGGCCACGTTGCAGAGGTCGAGGGCCGACGAACCCAGCCGCCGGATGTCGCGCACCTGCGGAAGCAAGGCCACCAACACTTGCGCCTGCCGCGCCCGACGGCCGGCGAGATAGCCGAAGCCGGTGGCGATCAACGCCCGGTCGAGCCCCACGTTCGGCGGACCGTACAGCCGCTGCCCGTCGCAGAACGCACCGAGCCCCCGGCCGGCCCAGTGGGCCCGTCCGGTGCTGGGCTCGTGCACGCAACCGGCCAGTTGCGACCAGGTGGCCGGGTCTGGCTCGCCTTCCACCACGGCGACGCTCACCGCCCAGGGACCCACGCCGTACAGATAGTTGACGGTGCCGTCGATGGGGTCGATCACCCAGGTGAGCCCGCTGCCGCCCGGACGCAGCCCCCCTTCCTCCCCGAGGACGCCGTCGTCGGGGCGCGCCCGGGTGATGAGATCGATCAGGCAACGCTCGGTCGCCAGGTCCATCTCGGTGACGATGTCGACCTCGCTCGTCTTGGTGCCCGCAACCTGGGCGCGCTGCCTGCCCTCGTGCGCCAGCCGGCCTGCCGTGACGGCGACCTCACGGGCCAGCTCCATCAGCTCCGCCGTTCCCGCACCAGCGTCGGCGATCATCGAACCTGCTCTCTGGGCTGGGCGCCCTCGTCACGCGTCGCGCTCTCCGCTGGGACCTGTCCTGCTGCAAACTGTCCTGCTGCGAACTGTCCCGCGGCGAACTGGGATGCTGCGAACTGCGCTGCTGCGAATCGGGGATCGCCGGGCGACACCGTCGAAGGCACCCAGTCTTCCCCCGCCGCAGCACGTTTGTCGGGGATGCGCAGGTTCGCACAGCAGCCGGTCGGGCAGACCTTGGGCGGGCCGACGATGAGATCGGCCAGCGCCGACACGAAGGCGGGATGAGTGCCGGCGGTGGCCGCACGGGCGAACGCCAGGCCGTGGGCAACGGCCGTCGCAGCCGCCTCGGTGTCGAGATCGTACACGACCTCCATGTGATCGCTGACGAACCCGATCGGCGAGGCCACGACGTTCGGCTGTGCGGATCGCGCACCACTCGGGGCAAGCTCGGCCAGCCGGTCGTTGATGTCGGGCTCCAACCACGGTTGCTGCGGTGGCCCCGATCGCGAGCAGTACACGAGCTCGTAGTCACCCACCCGGCCACCACGGCTGCGGACCCGCTCGCTGACCCGGCGGGCCACGTCGTGGTGAGTGCGCTCGTACTGGCCTGGCTCGCCCGGCGCTCCTGCGGTCTGCGCCATCGCCGTGGGGATGGAATGCGTGACGAACAGCAGCTCGGCCTGCTCATCGCTGCTCTCGAGGCCGGCAAGCGCCGTGAGCACCGCATCGGCGTTGGCCTCGACGAAGCCGTCGGTGTTCCACGCATGGGGCACCAGGTCTGCGGTCAGCACGATGCCTTCGGCGGCCAGCTGATCGAGTGCCTGGGCCAGGTCTTCGCGGTATTGCCTGCAACCGGAGTAGCTCGGATACGCACTCGTGGTGAGCACCCGCACGTGCCTGGCCCCCGCCGAGGCCACCTCGCGCAGGACGTCGGGCAGGAAGGGCTCGGCGTTGCGATTCGCCCACACGAGCGGGACGGTGATGCCGCGACCGTGCAGCTGGGCCCGCAGGGCTGCGAGCAAGGCGCGATTGGTGTCGTTGATGGGGCTGCGTCCGCCCCGGGCGTAGTAATGCTCGGCCACCGCCTCGAGCCGTTCGTCGGGAACGCCGCGCCCGGCAGTGACCCGGCGCAGGAACGGCATCACCTCCTCCGGCGCCTCCGGGCCGCCGAACGAGAGCAGGACGATGGCGTCAAAGGGAACGTGCATGAGGCCATCGTCTCCCGCCACACGCCCGCGTAGGTCCCCGGGGGCGGCGACGGGTTGGCATAGGGTGGGGCAGGCCCAGCAGACCGCGAAGGAGATTGCACTATGCGGGACGTCACGCTGGTCGAGGTTCATTCTGACGGCGAACACCTGGTTCTCGCCGACGCCTCGGGCGAGCAGTACCTGCTCAAGATCGACGACCAGCTCCGCGCTGCAGCGCGCCGAGATGTCGCCTGGCTCAACCGGCTGCGCGTGCACGATACCGAGGCACTGCGCCCGCGCGACATCCAGGCCCGGATCAGAGCGGGCATGAACGCCGAGGAGCTGGCGCAGGTCACCGGCATGCCCATCGAGCACATCCGCCGCTACGAGGGGCCGGTGCTGGCCGAGCGGCAGCACATCGCCGCCACGGCACAGCGGGTGGCCGTCTCCCGATCGTCCAACGCCGACACCACCCTCGAGGAGTCGGTGCGCGAACGGCTGGCCACGCGCGGCGGTAGCGAGGCGACCGACTGGGACTCCTGGCGCGAAGACAGCGGTGCCTGGATCGTGCAGGTCTCGTTCGAGGCCGGCGGCCGACCTCGCGCGGCGCAGTGGCGCTACCTGGTGAGCGACGCGACCCTGGAGCCGCTCGACGACGAGTCGCGGTGGCTCACCGCCGTGCCACAACCGCAGGCCCAGCCTCAGGCCGGCGTGCAGGAGCGGGTCTACGACGTCGCCGCAGACGGCGGTGTGCGCGAGACCACGCCCGACAAGCCGAATGTGCGCTCCGACCCCGATTCCGGGGCGCGCACCCTCGAAGACCCGCAGGCTCGCACCCTCGACCTGCTCGACGCCCTGCGCGGTCGTCGTGGCCGGCGCCAGCCGGTGGGAGACGGCGATCCGGGCGAGCAGCCGGATCTGGTCGACGCTCTGCTCGACGTCGACGAGACCGCCCCACCTCCCGCGCATCCGGCCGCCTCGGCGCCACACGAGGCGGTCGACGCGGCCATCCTCGCGCTGCCCGAACCTGCGGAGCCGGCCGCCGGGCCCGCCACTGCCCCGGCAGAAGACGCTGCGGAACCAGGGCCGCGACGTCGAGCACGGGCCTCCAAACGCGCTACCGTGCCCAGCTGGGACGACATCATGTTCGGGGCGAAGAAAGACTGACGCCTCCCCACTGACGCGGACCCATTTGCCTGACAGACATCTCCGTCGGAGACGCAGCCCTCCGCCCATAAGCGGGTGCGGGTCAAGTCACCTGCACCAGCAGGGGGACGTCCATCTCGGCGGCCGTGCGTGAGCCGTGCAGGCCGATCAATCGGGCCAACTGGGGTCGCTGCGTCCGGGAGTCGTGCACGCTGCGGTCCGATGTCATGGTGACGAGCACATCGCCGATCCGCTCCCGCACCCCCGGCAACACCGGCCCGAACCAGCCCGCGCGGATGACCTCGTCGCGCAGGTGCACGTCGGCATGGCCGGCCAGCACGTCGCGCCAGCGGCCCGCAACGGCTTCCGCCGTGCCGGGTGCCACGTAAAGCATGGGAGCGCGGGGTTCGCCGCCGAACGCCACGACGTCGCGACGCAGCTCGGTGGGCTCCGGGCCTGAGTCGGCCAGATCCCAGCGACTCGTGAGCGGCACGTCGACCATGCCGTGGTCGGCCGTCACCACCAGGAGCGTTCCGGACGGCAGCCGACGCACCAGAGTGCGCACAGCCAGGTCAACCTGCTCGACCTCCTCCAGCCAGTTGTTCGATGCGACGCCCGACTCGTGGCCGACGCGGTCGACGTCGCCCCAGTAGAGGTACACCAGGCAGCTGGACGACGCGCGCACGACCCTGATCGTCGCCTCGACCCGGTCGGTGAGCGACTTCGCAGCCAGGAAGCGCGGGCCGCGCAAGGCAGCCATAGTGAGGCCCGAACCGTCGAAGTAGCCGGGGCCAACATGCACCGTCTCGACCCCTGCATCCGAAACCTCTTCGAACACAGTGCGATTGGGTTGCCATACGCGTGGGTCGGGAGCGTTGTCCCAGGACAGCTCGTTGAAGATCCGGCCGGTGCCCGGGTCGAGCACCTCATAGCCCACCAACCCGTGGGTGCCGGCCGACAGACCGGTGCCGAACGAGCCCATCGACGTCGCGGTGGTGGACGGGAAGCCCGCGCTCAACCCGCCGGGCGCGCTCTGCTGCCGCAGCTTGTTGAGGAACGGCGCGTGCCCGCCTACCCGCTCGAGGAGGTGCAGACCGAGGCCGTCGACGAGCATCACGACGACGCGTTCGGCGGCGGGCAGCTGAAGTGGCGCAGACGGCGGCCGGGTCGCCGACAGGTCGACCCCCAGCGCTGTCGCCACGGCTGGCATCACGTCACACAGGGCGGCACGTCGAGGCTCCACGCCCAGCTCTGAGCCGAGCTCGGGTGGCATCCGCCCGGCGGGCACCTGGCCCGCCGACTCACTCACCCGCGACCTCACTCACTTCCCACTCCGACGGTTCACCCACGGCCCGGGCGTTCCACGGTGGCTGCCGACAATGCCCGGGCGAATTCCACCGCATCGTCGACCGCGTCGATTCCCTCGGCAGCAGTGGCCACCCGCAACACGATGTCGTCACTGCTGAGAGTGCCCGTGTAGCCGTGATCGGCCTCGCACGCGGGGTCGGCGCAGCCCGCCGGCTCGAGGTCGAGCCGCTGCACGGCGCCCCAGCCGATGGTCATGCTCAACTCGTGCGGCAATACGCCGGGGCGGAAACGCTCCGGCGTCGTGTACACGTGATGCAGGGCCACCGACCGCACCTGCGTGATCGGCACCGCCTCGCTCGAGACGGAGGCGTACGTGACCCGCGAATGCGCGTCGGGGCCATGGTCGTCGGCGTGGGCGATCAGCAGCCGGGTGGGGGTTAGCACCAGCACGGTGACGTGCCGGCGCAGTTCGTCGCTGTCGAACGTCGTCTCCTGATGGACGAGATGGGAGACCACCTGCTCGCTGCCCAGGGACGTGCTCACGGCATCGCACACCATGGCGGGGTAGTAACCGGCCCGTTCGATGGCCACGGCCAACTCGCTGGGAACGGGGCACACATTGCCGCGACGACGACTCATGGACTGCTTCCGACTCCCGCTCTAGGCGACTGGTGTGAACCACCCACCTGCTCGACGCACGTACGCTGCCCCGCAGGGCAGAACAGCTTCCGCCGCGGCCGACCGCAGCGTGGGACATTCTCGCAGCCTCAGCCAACCGTGGTGAACTGCCGTCCCGACGGCTGCCTGTACGGCGATACGTCAGGTTCAGAGCCGTCGCACCATTCCGGAGTCGACCCGGGCGGGCGGGGGCGCCAATCGCACCCGGGCCCAGAGCGGATTCACCGACTCCACCGCCACGAGCACCGGACGCAGATCGAGCTCGGCCACCTCGGGAATGTCCTCGGCCAGCCGGGATACCCGGGCGATGAGGTCCTGCACCCCCTCCACATCGAGCCTAGCCGCGCCCCCGTAACCGAAAAGCCTTGGCGATGCTTTGATCTCGCGTACGAGGTCGGCTACGTCCACCTCGGTCAGAGGTGGAATCCGGTAGGCCACGTCATCGAGCAGCTCAGTGGCGTCACCGGAGAGCCCGAACGACAGGATCGGCCCGAAGAGCGGATCTTCGACCGTGCGCACATCGACGGCAACCCCGCTCGCGACCATGGGCTGGATGATGAAACCCTCTGCGACAGCGGGGTCGTCGAGATCGAGCATCTCCTCGAGGTCGATCAGCAGCTCTTCCTCGTCGTCGATCCCGAGCCGGGCGCCCGTCACATCGCGACGTTCGCGCAGCACCTGGTTGGCATACTTGCAGGCCACGGGATAGCCGAGCCGGGCAGCAGCCGACACCCCCTCCTCCACCGTCAGCACCCGTTCGCTGGCGATCATGCTCACGCCGTAGCACTCGAGCAATGCCCGCGTGCTGGGCGGATCGAGCACCAACCCCTCGGGATGGGCTGCCAACAACTCGGCCACCATGGCCTGCGCCCGCTCCGGATAACAGCCCTCGGGGTCTACCGGCACGCCGTGGTCGCGGTGCCGCCACCGGGCGTAGCGGGTCACGGCCGAGAGCGCACGCACGGCGTCCTCCGGGGTGGAGTACACCGGCACGTCGCCGAGATCCGCTCGCGACCCGGTGACGACCTGGTGAGCCACCAGGCACGCGACGGTCGGGAGTTGCTGGGCGGCCGCGCTCTCCCGCACCGCGTCGAGCACTCCAGGATCGAACCCACTCAGATGCGGCACAAGCACCACCACGAGCGAGTCGACCTCACCCTGCGCCCCCGCCTCCTCGATGGCGGCACGGACGCTGTCCGCCGTCAGCGGAGAGACCGTGATCGGCTCATCCACCGGCGACAGCCCAAAGTTCTCGCAGGTCTCGTGCACGAGCGAGGCCAGCACGGCGGAGTTCGTCACCACGCCAACCCGCGTGCCGCGCGGCAGCGGCTGGCCCAGGAGCAGGTGCACGATGTGCACGAGTTGATGCACATCTTCGGCCCGGATCACGCCGGCCTGGTGCAGCACGGCGTTGAACGCCTTCCGAGGGGCGAGCGACTCCCGTCCCGTGGTGGAGTGGGCGGCGAGGTTCGTCGTCCACGACCGAACCATGACAATGGGTTTCGCCGCCGAGACCGCGCGCGCGATGCGGAAGAACTTGCGCGGATTGCCGCTCGACTCGGTGTACATAGCAATGACCCTGGTGCGCTCGTCCTCCGCCCAGTACTGCAACAGGTCGTTGCCCGAGACGTCGGCACGATCTCCGGCCGAGACCACCGAGGCCACGCCCAGCCCGCGCTCATGGGCTTCGGCCAGCAGGACCAGCCCGAGCCCGGCCGACTGACTGAACAACGCCAACCCGCCCTCGGTCAGCTTCAACGGCAACAGCGAGGCGTTGAGCCGCACCTGCGGCGAGGTGTTGACGATGCCGAGCGAGGCGGGTCCCAGCACACGCATGCCTGCCGCCCGCGACATCCGCGCCAGCTCGCGCTCGATCCGGTGGCCTTCGGCGCCGACGAAGCCGTCAGTGATCACGACGAGCCCGCGCACCCCCGCCGCCCCGCACTGCACCGCGACGGAGGCGACCGCGGACGAGCCCACGGCCAGCACGGCGATGTCGATCGGATCGGTGATGTCGTGCACGCTGGCGTGGGCCGGCAGGCCACAGACCGAGCCGGCGGTGGGATGGATCGGATAGATGGGGCCGACGAAGCCACCCTCCTGCAGGTTCTGCACCACGCGGCGACCAAGCGACGACGGCTCGTCGCTGGCACCGATCACCGCGACGGACTGCGCCTGGAGCAGCGCCCGCAGGCTGGCCGCCTCGGCCCGCCGTTCGCGTGAGGCCACGACCTCCATCGACCGGGTGGTGGGTTCGATGCCGAACTCGAGCGAGATCACTCCGTCGTCGAAGTGGTGCCGCACCTCGTAGCCGGCATCGGCGAACACCCGCACCATCTTGCGGTTCTCGGGCAGCACCTCGGCGATGAACCGACGCACCCCTCGTTCTCGCGCTGCAGCCGAAAGATGTTCGAGCAGAACAGATCCCAGGCCCCGACCCTGTTGGCTGTCGGCGATGTTGAAGGCAACCTCGGCCTCACCGGGATCGATCACATCGTAGCGTCCGACGCCCACGATCCGCCCCGCCACGATCGCCACGAGCGCGACGCGGCGGGTGTAGTCGACCTGGGTGAACCGGTCGAGGTCACGCTCGCTGAGCCGTGGCAAGGGGGCGAAGAAGCGCAGGTAGCGGGAGCGGTCGGACTGCGCGAGATGAAAGTCCTGCAAGGCTTCGCGGTCGGCCGGGATGATCGGGCGTACGTGGCAGGTGCCGCCGTCGCGCAGCACGACGTCTGCGGCCCACTGCTGCGGATAATGGGGGGGTAGCAGATCGGGCTCCGGCTCTGGTTGCGCGCGTGCCAGGGTCGGATCTCTCGTCGGCGTGATGGGCGAACGCGGACTGTCGGCCATGCGCGGAACCCTATGCCGCCGGGGCGGCGCGGTGGGCCGGTCCGTCGCCCAGCGAAGCAGGGCCGGGCTTCATCCGAAACGGAATCTCAGGCGCCCGAGGCGGCACGCGCAGCCGCCCGGGCCATCCCCTCCATGGCCGCCTTACGGGCATAGACGATGGTCCAGGCGACGGCGCCGAACGTGACGAGCAGGGGCCAGAACTGCGTCACGTAGTAGGCGGCATCGAAGGACAGCACTTGGATCGCGATGGCCTTGGTGACCGCCTCGAAGACGAACACGGCGCCCCAGACCCCGGTGATCATTCGCTGCGTGTGCCGAAACTGCGGGTGTTGCCAGAGCGCGTCCCAGGCCTGCACACCTTCGGCGGTGCCGTCGGTGCCGAACTTCTGCCCCATATAGAACATCAGCGGGCGAGGCACGATCGGGATCAGGCTGAGCAGGACGACGAGGCCGATCCCGCCGGTGAGCGCGCAGTCCTTGAACAGCACGATCTTGGAATCGGTGCTGCCGATGAGGGCGACAGCGGCCGACAGGGCGATCAGCAGGATCACCACGATGGCGACCTTGTCGATGCGACGGTGCCGCACGATCTCCACGATGAGGCCCAGCACGGGGCCGATGCTCGCTACCAAGTAGGCGGCGGTGTCGCTCAGACCATGGTCGTGGGCCAGCTGGAAGATCAGGATCGACAGACCGACGTCGAAGCCCAGCGAGATGCCGAGGTTGATGGCCATCTCACGCTTGTCGAACGTATGTTGCGCACTTGGCGGGTTTACCGCGGCGTCGGCGGCGCCGACCCCCGAGACGGCGCCCCCGGACCCGGGTGTGATCTGCATGTCAACGTTCTACACCTTCACCACGAGTCGTGGATAGATAGTCAAAAAAGAGAGCCTGAGCGGGTGCTGTCGCCGCGGCGGCCCGTTGTCATACGGCGGTGTCAAAGTGTGCCCATGGAGTTCGACGACGTGGTCAGGCGCCGGCGCATGGTGCGCGCCTATACCGACCAGCCCGTGCCCCCGGCCGTGCTCGATGCCGCTCTGCAGCACGCGATCCGGGCACCATCGGCGGGTTTCACCCAGGGCTGGGATTTTCTCGTGCTGACCTCGGCCCCCGATCGCGCGCGCTTCTGGCAGGTCTGCCGCGACCCTGAGCGGCCCAAGGACGGCTGGCTGACCGCCATGATGAGCGCTCCTGCCCTCATTGTGTGCCTGTCGAGCAAGCAGGCCTATCTGCGCCGTTACGCCGAAGCCGACAAGGGCTGGGTCGACGAGGCCGAAGCCCGCTGGCCGGTGCCGTACTGGCACGTCGACACCGGCATGGCCGCACTGCTCATGCTGTTAACCGCGGTCGACCGAGGCCTGGCAGGCTGTTTCTTCGGGCTCCCGGGCGAACGGGTCACGCCGTTTCGCGCCGCGTTCGACGTACCGGCCGACCGGGAGCCGGTCGGGGTCGTCAGTCTCGGGTATCCGGCCCCCGACCGGCGCTCTGCGTCCCTCCGGCGCGGTCGAAAATCAGTGGAGGAGGTGGCTCATCTCGGGCGTTTCGGGGTGCCGTACCGCACGTCCTCCGCCGACTCTCCCTCGCCCGACTCCCCCTCGCCTGACTCCCGCTTGCCCGGCTCCCCCTTGCCTGCCCTTCCCTCGCCTGGCTCACCTTCGGCTGACGAAGTAACGCCGCAATGAACATCCCCACAACGCTTGGATCGGCGCGGTCCGCGTGCCGCTGGCCCCCGGCCACGGCGGTTGGGCGAGAATCGCAGGCGTGCCCCGACGCTCTGCCACTCCACCCCCACCCGACGGCTCCGCCGAACGGATCGTCGACATCGACGTGTCGGCGGAGATGCAGACGTCCTATCTCGAATACGCCTACTCGGTCATCTACTCGCGCGCCTTGCCCGATGCGCGCGACGGGCTGAAGCCGGTTCAACGCCGGATCCTGTTCGCCATGGCCGAGATGGGGCTGCGTCCGGATCGGGGGCATGTCAAGTCGTCCCGAGTGGTGGGCGACGTCATGGGCCGCTATCACCCGCACGGAGACAGCGCGATCTACGACGCCCTGGTGCGCATGGCCCAGCCGTTCGCGCTGCGGCTGCCGCTCATCGACGGGCATGGCAACTTCGGCTCCCTGGACGCGGGGCCGGCCGCACCGCGCTACACCGAGGTGCGGCTGGCGCCGGCCGCGATGGCCATGACCCAGGGCCTGGACGAAGACGTCGTCGACCTGATCCCCAACTACGACAACACCCTCACCCAGCCTTCAGTGCTGCCCTCGGCCATCCCCAACCTGCTGGTGAACGGTGCTGCCGGCATCGCGGTGGGCATGGCCACGAACCTCCCCCCGCACAACCTCGTGGAGGTGGTGGCTGCAGCCCGCCACCTCATCGCACATCCGGGCGCCAGCCTGGAGACCCTGATGCGGTACGTGCCTGGCCCTGATCTGCCGACGGGCGGCAAGATCGTCGGCCTCGACGGCATCCGCGATGCTTATGCGGGCGGGCGCGGCACGTTCCGCACCCGCGCCACGACCCGAGTGGAGAACATCACCGCGCGGCGCAAGGGCATCGTGGTGACCGAGCTGCCCTACATGGTGGGCCCCGAGAAGGTCACTGAGAAGATCAAGGCCGCCGTGCAGTCCAAGCGCCTGCAGGGCATCTCCAACGTCATCGACCTGTCCGACCGGCACCACGGCCTGCGCCTGGTGATCGAGATCAAGACGGGGTTCAACCCCGATGCCATCCTGGAACAGCTCTACAAGCTCACCCCGATGGAAGATTCCTTCGGCATCAACATGGTGACCTTGGTGGAGGGACAGCCGCGCACCCTCGGCCTCAAGGAATTGCTGGAGGTCTTCATCGGCCACCGGCTCGAGGTGGTGCGCCGACGCAGCGAATACCGACTGGCCCGTCGCCGCGAGCGGCTGCACCTCGTGGAGGGGCTGCTCATTGCCATCCTCGACATCGACGAGGTCATCCAGGTCATCCGCTCCAGCGACGATGCCGAGGCGGCCCGAACCCGGTTGATGGAGGTGTTCGAGCTCTCGCAACTGCAGGCCGAATACATCCTCGAACTGCGCCTGCGCCGGCTCACCAAGTTCTCCCGCATCGAGCTGGAATCGGAGCGCGACACGCTGGTGGCCGAGATCGCCGCGCTGGAGGAACTGCTGGCCAGCGCCGAACTGCAACGCAAGACGGTCAGCGACGAGCTCGCCGAGGTGGCCAAGACGTACGGCACCCCGCGACGCACCGTGCTGCTCGAAGGTCCGTCGAAGGCGCCCAGCACGGCCGCGGCTGCTCCGCTGGAGGTCAGTGACGACCCGTGCTGGGTGATGCTGTCGGCCACCGGCCTGTTGGCCCGCACCGGCTCGGGTTGGGACGCCGAGACCGATCCGCGCGCCGGCACCACAGGGCGGGCCGCTCATGACGTGCTCACCTCGGTGGTGCCGTCCACAGCACGAGGCCAGGTGGCCGTGATCACCGATCGGGGCCGTGCCGTCCGGCTCGGTGTGGTCGACATCCCCGCATTGCCGCCGACCTCGGGCGCCTTGTCGCTGTCAGGCGGGGCACCCCTGAGCGAGTACGTACATCTCGAGCCGCGAGAGCGAGTAGTGGCGCTGAGCGCCTTAAGCGCTGTGGACGGCGACTCACTCGTCGTGGGCACGCGTTCCGGGGTGATCAAGCGAGTGGCGCCCGACTATCCCGCCAACCGGGACGCCTGGGAAGTCATCGGCCTTAAGGACGGCGACGAGGTCGTCGCAGCGGTAGACCTGCCTGGCAGCCAGGCCGAGACGGCCAGCATCGTGCTGGTTTCCAGCGACGCCCAGCTGCTGCACTTCCCGGCGTCCGCGGTACGCCCGCAGGGCCGGGCGGCCGGCGGCATGGCGGGCATCCGATTGACCGCCGGGGCGAGCGTGCTGTCGGTGGGCGTCCTGATGGGTTCTGATTCAGCGCCAGGCTCGACGGAGGCCGGAGCTGCAGGTGGCGCCGACGACATCGTGGTCGTGACCATCGCAGGCTCCACCGACGCTCTGCCAGGCACGGACCCAGGCACCGTGAAAGTCACTCCCTTCACGGAGTACCCGGCCAAGGGCCGCGGAACCGGCGGGGTCAGGTGCCACCGATTCCTCAAAGGCGAGAACACGCTGCTGCTGTCGTGGGTTGGCCCGCAGCCGGCCCGCGCCACCAGTTCCGCCGGCGCCCCTGTGGAGTTGCCGCCGCCCACGGGCCGCCGCGACGGATCCGGCACCCCGCTACCGACGCCCGTGCTGGCCATCGGCTGACGGCCGGTCCGGCGACGGGCTGGGTAGCCCGGCGACGGGCTGGGTAGCCCAGCACGGACCGATAGCCCAGCAACGCGCGGGGCAGCCTTGCAACGCGGGCCAGCCCAGCAACGGGTGAGGGAGGCGAACGACGTGTGAGCCAGCCCAGTGACAGGTGGGTAATTCGCCGACGGCGTGAGTCCAACGACAGGCGCAGCCAGCCCGGCCGACGGCGGCCAGGGCAGCTCAGCGCCAGCTGGGTCGGCTCAGCGACGCGCGGTTCGCCCAGCGACAAATGCGGCAGAGCCGAGCCGGCAAGCCGCAGGTCGCCCGAATTCCGCAAAAGGGGATTCTGACGGTCGCAGGCTCGAGCCTTTCGCGCGCTATGACGATGCCCCACGTGACGGGGCATCGTCATAGCGTCGGACATCGCATCCACCGGGATCGTTGAGTGGTGCCGTTCGCGGTGTATTCACCGCAGTTGGCATCCAGTTAGACGCCTGAACCCGGGCCGGGTGCGTTGAGTGATGCCATCCGCGGCGCATTCCTCGCGCTTGGCACCCAGTTAGGCGTCTGAACCCAGGCCGGGTGCGTTGAGTGATGCCATCCGCGGCGCATTCCTCGCGCTTGGCACCCCGCTAGACGCCTAGGCAGACATCGCAGCTCGCGCTCGCGAATCAAACGAGGCAGCGCGCGCGAAACACGTTGCGGTTCGACGCCCGCGGTATCGCCTTGCATCCCAACGGTCGGGGATCACGCTGCATCCGGACTGGCCCCATCACATTCGAGCCCGCCCGATACTGACGCGTGAACGTCGAGCTGCAACCTGGGATCAGGGGTTGGTGAAGTGCTTCAGCGTCTCGGTGCCGCTGCCGGCGGAGGCCGCAGGAGTCTGGGTCGCATCCGGCGTTGCCAAAGCGGCTGGCACCGCCGGCGCCGGATCGGTCGCCGGATCGGTCGTCGAATCAGTTGACACCGTAACCGGCGTCGAGGCGACAGCCGCAGCGGCCGGGCGGGCCGAGCCGGGGCTGTTCCGGTAGATCACACCGAATCGGTAGGGCCGCGCGGGGAGGGCGAGGATCGGGACCACGGGCAGCGGAGGCTCCACCACGACGGGCGCCGGGGCGCTCTCCGGTACCGAGCCGTTCGCCACGGTGAGGCCTGCGCGCCGGCCACAGGTGGGCCAGGCCCCTGGTCCGCGACTCGCGAGGACCTTCTGGGCCACCAGGATCTGCTGGGAGCGGGTCGCCAGGTCTGCCCGGCGCGCGTACGCGCCGCCACCGTAGGCCAGCCAGGTGCCGGACGAGAACTGCAGGCCGCCGTAGTAGCCATTGCCGGTGTTGATCGACCAGTTGCCGCCGGACTCACACTTCGCGACCGCGTCCCAGACAGACGCGGCGTTCGCGGGGGTGGCGGCAACCGCACCGATGCCGGCGGCCAGCACGACGGCCGCGGCAGCACCGCCGAACCGTTTGGAAATAGTCGAGCGAACTAGACGGGCAGACTGCATCGAAACGCGCATGCGTAAAACGGGTCCTCTCCTGACGACGCCTGTGAAGTGAGCTGACGGGTTTGGGCGGCCAGGTGCCCCGCCGCGAAAGCGGCTTCACCCCGTGACCCGGGACGGGTCGGTTTGGGTCCTCCACCGTCGTCCGCGCCCGGTCTCCCGGCAGGTACCCGCTGGACGACGTTCGGCGACGCAGGTAGCGCTTGCTTGGTGTGTTGGCTATGAAGTTGTGCCGGCGTCAGACCCGCCCGAATCGGGAGCGTCCACCAGGTGGTCTTTCCGCGCCTGGGCACATTACGAATCGCCCTCACTTGGTAACGAACCAGTTACAACCTAGAGGGACGACGGACCCGCTGGCAAGACTCCTCAGGGTCAGCCGGCTTCATTTAGCCGAAATTGACTCGAATTGCCCCGATACGTCGCGATTTCGTGTTGGCAACGTCACGAGCCGGGGCGCAACCGGCCTGCTGCAACCGGACTGCAGGGGGGAATCTAGGTGTGTGGTGAAAATCGCGGCCGTTGCAAGCGTTGCCCGGTGCCTGCCCGGCAAGGCGGAGGAGCGATGGCGTGGCAGAGCCGCGTAGAGCGACGACAACGCCGCCCGGTGCGTGCCGGGCACGGCGCAGTTGGCCGCGTGTGACATCGCCGACTGATCCCACAGACCGCAGCAGAGCCCGCGCGTGGCCGGGCGGCCTCATCGAGCGAAGGTCCTGCCTTCTCGGCTCGTGCAGAGCCCACGCGCGGCGGGGCAGCCTGGTCGCGGTCACTCCGACGAGAATCGCGTCGTCGCGGAACCTACGCGTGGCCGGCAGCCTAGAAGGTGCGCTCTCCCAGAGTGGCGGGGCGCACGACGATCCGGGTCCAGGCGCCGACATAGAGCCGGTCGTCCACCCGCAGTTCGACCTTGGTCGAACGCTCGATCGGCTGGTCGGGCAGCGGCCCGTGTGAGGGCGCCACGAACGACCCGTTGGAAGAGTCGAGATCTTCGACGAACCAGCGCACGCCGTCGGTCGTCAGTTGGGCATGCCGGCGTGAGACCCCGGGGTCGGCCGAACAGTCGATGTCGGGGTGAATCCCCTTGGTGGACGACCGCCGTCCGATCAAGGCCGAGCGCGACCGCAGCGGCACCACGAGCGGCGGCCCGCCCGAGGGCAACTGGTGCGTCGTCTGCTGGCCCTGGTACCAGGCCGGATCGACCCAGACCTCCGCCACCCACTCCACCGACTTGGCCGCGCCGGCCGGCCCGGCCTGTCGGGGCGTGGCGGGATGCACGATCACGGTCTCTGCACTCGGAGGCTGACTCTGCGACACCACGGGAGAACCGACCACCCGCGTCTCCGCCAGGAGCGAAGACTCAGCGCCGCCGGCTCCCCCGGTCTTCCCAGCTTCCGGAGAGCCCTGCGGCCAACCGATCGCCGGGGCGACGGTCGTCGGCGCCTCATGGGCTGCGGGTCCGGCAGCCTCGCCCGCCGCGTGGCCCGAGGGCTCCCCGCTCGTGCGAGGCGAGGTCCAGGTGGTGAAGTCGAAGCCACACTCCTCGCAGAAGAGCGCGTCGGGCACCGCGACCTGCCCACAGTTGGGGCAGGTCGGACCGGCGGACGACCCGGCTGTCGCCACCGGAGGCGTCTCACCGGCTGCGCTCGTGCTGCCGGCCGAGCCGGAGCCCGAGCTCGCGGAGGGGCCCGGCTCCCACGCCCCCGTCTCCCAACCACCCGGTTCGCCTGAGCCCGGCGACGAGGCCGCAGCACCGGCGGTCATCGGAGAGCCGCAGAGATCGCAGTAGTCCAACGCCTGTGACGTATGCCCCTGCGGGCAGCGGGCGCTCACGACCCCACCCGGTTGTGCCGCACTCGGACGGTCTTGGTCGACTGCACGTCGAGTTCCATCTCGTCCAAGCGGTCTACTGAACGCCGCAGTCTGGTGGTGCCATCAGCGTCGATATCGATGAGCTTGCGCAACCTGGTCGTCGTCTCCTCGTCGTCGGCAGCGGCCGCCAGGTCGGCGGCGCGCTTGAGCAATGACGTCGCCTCATCCTCATGCCCAGCCTGCTTTGCTGCCAACCCGTCCTGAATCGCCTGTGCCATCTCAGCTCGCCCCGTGTAGTGCGCCACCTGGGGGTCGATCTGAGAGGTGGCGGTCTCGTCGTCAGACCAGCGGGCCTTCACCAGGCCTTGCGCGAGCACCTCGCTCCCCACACAGAGCTGCACCCGGGCCGCCAGCTGCTCCTCACCGACCGACCGCGCGGGCAGCCGCACACACACGTGGTAATCACGTGCTTCGGCCCGCCAGCTCGTAGTGGGATAACTGCCGGTCAGCGGGTTGACCGCGCTGCGCCGCGACGTCAGGTCGTCGAGCGTCGGAAAGACCTGCTTGAGGAACACCAGACGCGCACCCTGAGGCGACCACACCTTGAGCTGCACCTCGGCGCTGGAGCGCTGCGCGGAGTCTCGCGCCATGGCGGTGAACTCGGCGGCCAGATCCTCGGGCCGGCGCACCAGTCCGACGGTGCCGAGCAGCGCCTCGGCGATCTTGCGCACCTCGTCCACCTGCCAACGTGGCCCGACCCCGCGGCAGTCGCACTCGAAAGCGCCCCGGGACTCCTCGATCGCGAGCTTCAGCGCCTCGGGCGTCTCGTGTTCGTTGATGCCGTCGGTGAGCAGGATCGCGTGCCGGCGGGTGCCTGCCGGCAGATCGGCGAACATGGCTCGGGCCAGCTGCAGCCAGGTGCCCATGGCGGTACCACCGTCGGGACGAAGTCCTTCGACCGCGCGCTTGGCCTGCCGGCGGGTGCCGGCGTCCATCCGCGCCAGCGCGCCACCCACCGAGTAGACGGGCCGAGCCGCGTGGTTGCCCGCCACGACCGCGAAGAGCACCCCGTCGGGCATGGCGTCCAACGCCGCCTCGGCCGCGCGACTCGCTTGCACCATGGCATCGCCCCGCATCGACCCGGAGCAGTCGATGATGAGCAGCTCCGCCGTGAGCCCCGAGGCCTCGCCGGGCGCCGTGGGCGGGTTGTCGCAGGTGAAGCGGACGATGGCGTGAACGTCCACGTCGCCTTCGGGCATGAACTCGTTCTGAAACACCTCAGCACGAAAATCGGCCATCGGGATGTCTCCTGTCGTCGAGGTTCTTCGAGGTGAGCCTGTCACGGTCGGGCATGCTCGTGCACGACCGAGCGCCCAACTATCCGGTCAACACCGCCCGTCACCCACCGCACCAGCATCTTCCAACGGCACTCAGCGAATTCGCTGCCCACCAACCGATCGCCTGCCAACCCCGCCACTACCCGGACGTAGGTTCCCAGCGGGCCAGGGCGACCGTGATGTTGTCCCGGCCCCCGGCAGCATTGGCCACCCCTACCAGCGCCTGGGCCACGTGCACGGCCCGCGCCCTTGCGGGCCCCGACGATGTATCCGCCAGTCGGGCGGGCATGGTGGCCTGTCCCAGCTCTTCCAGCACCGTCCACGTCTGGCGGCGCAGGTCGTCGGGCTCGGAGTGGTAGTTCCACAATCCGTCCGAGCACACCAGCAGCCAACCCGGCTCACTGACGACGATCTCTGCCAGATGGGGCTGCACCGGCGGCGCGTCCTTGCCCAGCCACGCGGTGATCGCGTGCGCCCCCTGCCCCGACTCCGCCTCCTGCACCGACATGCCGGCGGCGATGCGCTCGGCTGCCAAAGAGTCGTCACGACTCAGTCGGCGGGCCGCAACGGTCGGCTCATCCGGCAGCCAATAGGCGCGTGAGTCGCCCACGTTGGCCGTTGCGATGCGGGCAGATGCACCCAGCGGAGTCAGCACCCCCACCGCCAGAGTGCAGCTGGGCGGGCTCGCCACCTCGCCAAGCGCCACACCCACTTCGGCGGCGGCCACGGCTGCCGAATGTGCCGCCTCCACCACCTGCGTGGGATCGCCGATCAGCGCCGTCGCGGCGGCGGCCGCAGCGGCGCCTGCCGCCCGGGCCGACAGCGGTGCCGACGTGACCCCATCGCAGACGACGAGAACGCCCACTTCGCCCGCCGCACCGGTGCAGGCCAGCTCGAGGGCGTCCTCGTTGTTCTCGTGCCGACGACCGATGTCGCTGCAGCCACCGAGCCACGGCGCCAGATCGGTGATGACGTGGGCATTCTCGACCTCCGGCGGCAGCCCGCACTGGTCGCAGTACCCGTCACTGACGGTTCCCCGCCCGCACCGTCCGCACTCCTGGCCACTCGCCGACGCGAATCCGCGACCAGGTAGCGGCCCCGGGTCGCCGACCGGCAGCGACGTAGGCAGCCCGAGCGTGACCGGGGGCGGCAGCTTGGCCCCACAAGCCTCGCAGTATCTATCGGTGGCGTGCACGAACTCGCCGCAGGCGGGGCACGCGGCAGCGACCTTGAGACCCGGCTCGCTCATGTCGTCGTCCAAGGCCGCACGGCATTCGCTTCGTCGACGAGCGCATACCGGCCGTGCGGATCCGGAGTCAGCCGGGCCAGGTCTCGCAGGGCCGACTCCAACCCCAGCCGCATGCCACGTTCGTCACCGGCGAAGCCCGCGATCTTCACCTGAGCCTGCCCGGCACCGCCACCCACCAGCGCGAGCCCCTTGCGCAGCGCCGCAACCCGCAGCTGTGCCAGGTCCGGCGCACTCAACTGGGCGGACTCGGCGGCCGAGACCCCCGCCGACAGATCGGACAGGCCCCGGGCCGAACGCACAAGCAACGCGCCGGTGGCCTCTCGCGCCGGCAACCGGGCGCTCGAACTGACGGGCACCAGGTCGAGCGCCTGCCGGGCACCCTCCACCTCGCCGCGTGCCTCGCGCAGCCGGGCGAGGCCGAAGGCCGCCGCCGGCAGATAGCCGGCATCGGTACGGGCACACGTCTCGTAGAGATCTTCGGCCAAGACGAACTCGCCCGAGAGCTCACACGCGTAGGCCAACGCCAGCTTAGGCGCCAGCTCACCCGGCAGCTCGCCGTAGACCGAGTTGAAACCCGTTCGGGCACTGGCGAGATCGCCACGAACCAGACCTGATACCGACTGCCACCACACCGCCCGCCATTCCCAGGCATCGTTGGCCAGCACCCGATCAAGCACTCGATCGACCTGCTCGAAGTCGCCCAGCAGCATCGCGGTGCGGGCCAGCTCCAACGGCACGTCGACCGAGCCAGCCGGGCCATGACGCAGCTGCTCCAGACGCGCCCCGAGGTCCCGATCGCCCACCGTCGCCAGGAAGGCCGCACCGGCGTCGGAGCGATCGGGCAGCGGAACGGGCAACTGCGACCATCCCCCTTGGGCGCTCACCCCAGCCGGCGGAGCGAAGTACAACGATGGGCTCGCCTGGGTGGCCGGGCGTAGCGGGGCGGCACCACCCGGGCCTCGACTGGCCACCTCACGTTGCACACCGATCGCCTGCGCCCGCATCTCGTCGGCAGAGACGAAGCGGTCCAACGGGTTCGGCGCGCACGCCTTGACGAGCAGCCGGTAGAACGAGTCGCTGGCCGCGAGCGCAGGAGCCGCCGTCTGGGCCGGCAACCGGGTGCGCAAGGTGCTGGAGAATCCCCGCACATGACAGGTCAGCGCCAGCAGGGTGCGTCCCACTGTGTACAGGTCTGAGGCCACCGACGTGCCCAGCTCGGCCACCTCGGGCGCCTGGTAGCCCGTGGTGCCGAAGATCGCCGACTCGTCGTCGTCGAGCCGGCGCACGGCACCCAGATCGATGAGCCGCACCTCGTCGCCCACATGAATGATGTTGTCGGGCTTGAGATCGCAGTAGAGCAACCCGAGGTCGTGCAGGTAGCCCAGCGCCCCCAGCACCTCCACCGCGAACGCCAGCGCATGGTCGACCGGCAAGGGTTGGTAGCGCCTGGTGCCGTCCGGATCCTTCGGAGTGATGGCGGCCTTCAGTGACAGGCCGCCGATGTACTCCATCACGATGTAGCCGGCGCCGGCGTGCCGAGTGAAGTTGAAGATCTTAACGATGTTGGGATGCGACACCTGGGCCAGGAACCGCTGTTCCGCGGCGGCGGCTTCCATGGCGTCGACGTCTTCGGTGTTGAGCAGGCCCTTGAGCACCACCCAGCGGTCTGAGACCTGCCGGTCGATGGCCAGGTAGATCCAGCCCAGTCCTCCGTGCGCAAGACAGCCGACCACCTCGTACTGCCCCGCCACCCGATCGCCCGGGCGTAGCTGCGGATCGAAGGCATAGTGCGCCCCGCAGTTGGGGCAGTAGCCGCTGGTGCGTCCGGGCTGGCCGTTGCGGGAGCGCCCCACCTCGGCCTGGCAGCGTCCGCAGAAGCGCCGGTTCTCGGGCACCTGCGGGTCTTTGAGCACCGCAGCCAGCGGATCCAGCACCGGGGCCTCGGGGACGTGCGTGATGCCGTTGCCCAGCCGTGCCACCTTGGGCTGCGAACTCGGTCGCACCGGCCTGGTGGCCTTGGTGGCGCCGTTGCCTGCTCTTCGACTGCCCAAGGGCACCGATCCCAGCCGGGTCGAGCCGGTTCGGCTCGAATCCACGTGGCTCGACGAGCCATTCCCGGACGGTTCTCCCGAGCTACCCGGGCCTGTGGTCCCAGCGCTTGAGGCCGCCGAGTGGCGCGACGATGCCCTCGTGACCGGCCCGGTGGCCGTGACCTGCCCTGCACGGCTGCCGGACGGGACGCCGGCGGCGGCCGTCCCGCGCGCAGCAGACCCCACAGCCGCGGCTGACCCAGTACTCGCGGCAGACCCAGTACTCGCGGCAGACCCAGCGCCCGCGGTAGACCCAGCGCTCGTGGCTCGTCCGGCACCCGCGGCTCGTCCGGCACCGGTCGCGTTCCCCGAGGAAGCCCCGGCACGTGTGACGGCGCCTGCTTGCATGACGGGCCCGGCCGTCGGAACAGCTCCAGGAAGCGGCGACACCTCGGCCGCCATCCCACAGATGTCGCAGTAGCCGTCGAGAATCGTTCCCCCGCAACCAGGTTGGACACACGACGCGGTACTCATCCCACATCCCTCCTCACTGGGCACCAGCAACCCCACCCGCCGCTCATGATTCGGGCCGGCCGATCCGGTCGGCGTCCAGATAGCCCGCCAGGGCCGCGACGAGCGAGCCCAACCGCGGCAACGGCACGGGAGTCACCTCGAGCGAATCGGCCAGCAACCGGCGAATGGCCTCCACATCGGCACGGCGCTCGTCGTCGAGCCGCGCCGCGTCGGCACGCACACCGAGGGCGGCCACCTGGGCGAGCAGCGCGTCCAGATGTTCCAGCGCGACGGCGTACTCCAGATGCACCCGATCGAGGGCACGAGCCACCTGGTCGAGCCGGGCGAGATACCCGGCGAGGGCCTCGCCCTCTGGAGCATCGCCGAGCGCCCGCACATCGGGCACGGCCAGCTTCGGTGCCGGGCGCAGGCTCTCGACGCAACGGGCTTCCAGAACTCGGATGGCCGCACCCCGGGCGGCAAGCTCGTCAGCCCGCGCTCGAGCCGCCTCCCGGTCACGGCGGCGAGCCAGCCGCTGTCCGGCCGTGACGATGAGATCGCGTTCCATGAGGGCGATCTCGGACTCCAGCGGAACCAGCACACCCTCTACATCGGCACCGCGGTCGAGCCGTTCGGCAATGCCGTCAGCCCGCTCGGCCAACAGCGCCCGCCGGCGCTCGCCGGCAGCTGCCTCAGGCGCCGGCACACCGGCCAACTGCTCGCGCACTCGCTCCAGGCCGGCCCGGGCCGCCTTCAATCGGGCCCGCTGATCGCTGCCGTCCACCCCGAGCCGGGCGCGCAGCGAGGCGGTGAGCGCATCCGACAACCGGCACGCCTCCGGGACGTTGACCGCCAACGCCGACTGGCCCAGCGGCTCACCGGCTTCGGCCGCGTCGAGACGACCCCACACCAGGGTCGACAACCTGGCCTGCTCATTCGTGCCTACCCGGCCACCGGCGAACGTCAGCTCAAGCAGGTCGCACCGATCCGAGATGGCCTGCCACAACGCGAGCGAGACCGCCAGGTCGGAGGTCAACTCGACGGTCTGCGGCCCGCTCACCGCGAGCGCCACCTCGTCGAGCTCGGCCAAGTCGTACTGGCGCGAGGAGACCCAGCGGCGAAGATCGCGCAGGTATTCGCCTGCCTGCACGACCGTCAGCGGCTCCCCAAGCCGCCCGGGCGGGACGGGCACCCGGCTTCCCATGGCAACACCGCCGACACGGGACGGGCCTCCCGGCTCGCCAGCAGCCTGCGGCTGGCCGAGCGTGGAGAGGTCGAGGTCAGCCCCTGCCCGACTCGAGCCGGGCTGACTTGCACCGGCCCGACTCACTCCGGCCCGACTCACTCCGGCCCGACTCACTCCGGCCCGACTCACTCCGGCCTGACCTGGGCCGGCCTCAACCGGGCCTGTCTGACGAGGGTCCGACCCCACGCCGCCGGGCAGGGGCTGGGCCGAGCGCATCAACTGCGGCCGGTCGTCGCCCGGCCCGGCAGGATCGAGGCTGAGGCTGTTCATGAGCGTCCGTACACCGGAGCCGGCGGTGCCGGGGCAGGGCCGAGCGTGGCGGCGAGCCACCTGTTGTAGCTGCCCGTCCAGGCGCCATCGGCCGCCCGTTGCGCAAGCACCCGATTGACGTAGGAGACGAGGTACCGATCGGCCTTGTTGAAGCCCAGTCCGTAGGGCTCGCTGGAAATGGCTGGCGCGCTCGTCACAGCAGCGTAGGGATCCTGTACGGCAAGACCCGCCAGCACAGTGTCGTCGCCGGTGATGGCGTCGACCTTGCCCTGCTGGAACAGCATGAGGCACTCGGTGTGGGTGGCGGCGGAAACCGGGATGACGTCCTTGGCGGTAGACATCCGGTCGTAGCTCGACGTTCCGGCCGGGGCGCACACCTTCTTGCCGCTCAGGTCGGCCAGGGTCTCGGTGGGCTTGGGCGCATTGGGTTCGGTGCGTACCAGCACCTTCTGTCCGGCCTGGTAGTACTCCGCCGAGAAGGCGATGTCCTTCCACCGGTCACACGTCATGGTCATGGCCCGGGCCACCAGGTCGACCTGGCGGCTCTGCAGCAACGACACCCGATCGGCGGCCGTGATGACTCGCAGTCGCAGCTTGTTGGGATCGCCGAACAAGGCCTGGGCCACGGCGTGCGCCTGGTCGATGTCGAAGCCCTCGATCTGACCGGTGAGCGGATTGCGAGCGCCGAGCAGCATGGTGTCGGCGCTCACGCCGACGATGAGAAAGCCCCGGTCGAGAATCTTTCGAGTGTACTCGTCGGTGATCTGAGCACTCGGCGGCAGCGCCGGCAGCGGATCGTAGGTCTGCAGGGCTGCGGGGCACTGTGCGTCCGAGATCGGCTTGGGAGGTGCGGCACTCGAGGTGGAGGCCCGGGGCATCGTGGTCGACACCCCCGGCGGCGCACAAGCCGCGAACAGCAGCACCAGGCCGGTCAGGACGCAGGCAAGCAGCCTCCCGCCGGCACTGCGGTCGGCACGTTTGAGCACGTCACGGGCTAGGACGTTCATTGGTATTCGGCCACCCGTTCCCCCACACCGCGCACCACGAACCAGGCGGCCACTACTCCCGAAATCGGCACCAGCACTTGGAGAAGCTGCAGCAGCCACCGGGAGCGCAACGCGTCGGTGGCCCGGGCGACGTCCTGTTCCGACAGCGCGCTCAATTGCTTGTCCAGGTCTGCGAACCCGGATGCCTTGGTGTCGATGGCCACCGCCACTGCGCCGTTCCAGTCACCCTGCTTGGTGTCGAGATCGACGATCTTGGCGTGACTATCGGTATAGGCGTTCAGTGCGGCCGGAGATGCCCCGAGACTCTTCAGCGCCGCACGCACGTCGCGGGTGGCGCTCCTCCAGTTGGCCTCGTACGCCTGGCCTGAACCGCGGGCGATGAGCGCGAGGCTCTCGTTGGCCTGCGCGTCGTAGACCTGGGTGCGGGCGTCGGACGAGGTCGTCGTCCGGTGCAGCGGGCCGGCGGAGAAAGAGTTCATCCGGGTGATCGTCACCACCTGGGCGGCCAGGCCCACGAGTCCCACCACGGCGAGCACCACGAACCCGATGGTGATGGCCACGTTGAATCTGCGGTGCGTCCGCCGGGCCAACCACACCGACAGCCGGCCTATGGTCACCAGACCGACCAGCAGCCCCAGCACGGCCAGCCCGGCCTGCCATCGCGGCCAGCCGAGCTCGCCACCGAAGCCGCTGCCGAGTCGTTGCCGGTTGGCTTCCACCACCGCCTGCGCCAGCGGCAGGGCGTTGGTGCGCAACTCCACGGAGGCGCTCTGCTGGTAGGTCTGGCCCAGCGTCAGGCCCTGCCGGTTGTCGGCACGGGCGTGCTCCACGAGCTCGCTGTAGTTCTGCATCGACTCGTTGAGCCTGGCCAGCGCCTGCGCGTCGGCCGGCTGCGCGGCCGCAGCCTGGGCGATCGTCTGTGCGGCCGCCGCCATCGATGTGTCGAAAGTCGCCCGCTGACTGGCCGGCTCGGAGCCGCCCACCAGGAACGCATTGGCCGAAGCGGCGTCGGCACGCAGCAGGTTCGCGGCGATGGACTGGGCCCGCACCACCTGCTCGGTGTCAGCCTGCGCTCGCCCCAGGGAGCCCGCGCTGGACGCGGCCGCCACGCCACCGAGCACGCCCGAGAGCACACAGAGCACCGCGGCGATTGTGCCGTACAACCGCATCCGGCCCGGGGTGCCGGCCAGCACCGCACTGATCAGACCAGGGGGCCGTCCCGGCTGACGGCCGGGCTCGACCGTTGCACTGTGCCGCCCGCTAGCTAGTCGTCCGGCCGCTACACCGGACTGCACTGTGGTTGTCGGGTCAGTCCCATGCTGCTCAGATCCCTGCCTGCCAGCTCCCTGCCGGCCAGGCGCCGCGCTGGCAGGGTTCGGCACCGCCGGGATCGGGTGGTTGGCCGCCGGCGGGCTCATTCGCTGCCTCGCTGAGCACCGGGCCCAAGCCGCTCGGCCAGGAAACGACCGTGCAGCACCAAGGCCTCGGCGTCGGCACGACAGACGGCGTCGTACACCTCGTCCATGGTGGCGGCGATCAGATCGAGCTGGTCGACGAGCACCATCAGCGACGTGCGACCCGCATCCACCGGTCGGCTGTCGGCCCAGGCTCGGGGCAACCGCAGGTAAGCCTGGACGGCGTCGGGGAGGTAATCCATGGTGATGGCGACGGCGTCGTAGGCCTGGCTGCTGCCCGGCCCCAGCGACGACAGCCGCGGGATCGTCGCACGCAGGGTGGTCACCAGACGGTCAAGACGGGAGGCCACGACGCTGGGCAGGGCCGAGATGTGCGCGAGCGTCTCCAGGTCGTCCACGGCCTTCGACAGCTCGACCGAGAGGGCAGCCGGCTCAGGCGCGACAGACGGGGGCGCAGCAGGGGCAAGCTCCGGCTCCTTCAGGCCGAGCCACTTGCGCCAGTCCATCGTCGTCACCCCCAAGGTCCGGATCCCTTCGCTACCCGGGTGAACCCGCACCCGGAATCGACCTGCTGCCTAGTGTGCCTGCGACCTGAGTCGGAGATGACACCGTACCCACCAGAGTCGTAGAGGGTTCCCTTTCGACCAGAGTCGCAGAGGACTCCTTTCAACCAGAGTCGTACATGACCCCATTTCAACCAGAATCATCGACGGCTCCTTTTCGACCAGCGATGGAGATGCTCTCCTCCGACCCGAGCGGGAAAGGCCACGGTTCGACCGAATCGGCGCGACGCCCGCCCGAAACCGGGCTCGTCACCCCGCAGGGGGAGCCGCTCGGCAGAGGTAGCGCAATCTCGACTACACCGACCAGGCCTGGCGGGCAGCGCTCGCGCTCAGCACGAGGTGCAAGACGCACCTCCATGTAGTCGAAACTGCGCTACGTGCGCGGCCCCGCGTCCTGCGTCGGGTACCCGAAGTCAGCAGGTGCCCGGTTCGCTCCGTTACTGCGATGGCGATCCTCATCCCAGGTCCCGGTCCACCGCTGTGTGACCGGGGCTCGGCTCCCTGGCCGCGCGCAAGGCGGCCAACGCCTGCGCGTGGGTCGCCCGCAGCCGTGCGAGGACCACCTCGGGCTCGGCTACCTCCGTCGACGCGCCAGAGCCGGGGGTAGACGGCTGGATCACTTCGGCTCCGAGATCGAGCACGAGTCGCCGGGCACTGAGCACGCCAGAGGCGGCCACCGCGCTCGCCAAGGCCGTAACGGCTGCTCGGTCGGCGTCGCCGGCGGCCTTCGCCAACCGTGAGTATCCTGCAGCCACCGCACCCAGCGACAGATCGTGATGAATCAGCAGGGCTCGTTGCTGCTGCAGCTCTCTGACCGCCGATACCAACTGCGGCACAATGTCTTCGCGCAGTCTGCTCGCCCGGACGTGATCGCCGGAACGGGCAGAGCTGGCCGCCAGGGACGACACCAGGTTGGCCGTGCGAGCCGCGGATTTGCTCGCCTGCGACGTGAGCTCAGCCGCGTGATGGGCCAACTCCTGCTCGCGGACGAGCGCTATCCGTTCCCTGATCAGGTCGTCCCGCGAGCGCCTCAGCTCATCGAGGCACTCGGCCAGCTCACCGCGTCGAGCGGCATACTCCGCGAAATACCGCTCGGCAGTGTGGTCTGCCGGAGAGCGAGCGAGGCCGAGCCGGGCCGGATCGAGGCCGGCGAACACGCCCAGCAGGCGTTCGAGGACTGCGCCCAGCCAGCGCGCGGCCTGGTCGGCGGGTCCAATTGCCGCCCCGGCCCCCGCTTGGCGCCCGGCGAACAGATCGGCCGTCGGGAGCACCCGGTTGGTGAGGGCGAGGCCGAAGCGTCCGCCTCCGACTTGGCCTCCCGCCTGCCCCGCCCCGCCCAGTGAGGCACCACGTCCGGCGGCTCGGGCGAGATCGTCGACGAAGCGCACCAGGGCGTCGGAGGCCGCGTCGAAGGCGGGCGAGGCCGGCACCTCAACGGCCAGCGCCGCCAACGCTGAGCTGAGCGCGGGCGGGTCGTTGCGCTGCCCGTTCACGGGCTCGTCCCGGGTACGAGGCCGAGAGCCGAACAGCAACGGCGATCGCCTCGCGCCCGCGCACCTTGCACCGAACGCGCCTGCGCGTGCGAACAGGTCACGCTCGGGACGACGAACCTGCGCTCAGCGCACACTCATCAGGTCGACAACGAAGATCAGGGTCTCCCCGGGCTTGATCACGCCGCCAGCACCACGGTTGCCATAGGCGAGGTGCGGTGGGATGACCAGCTTGCGCCGTCCGCCGACCTTCATGCCCTGAATACCCTGGTCCCAGCCCGGGATGACCCGGCCACCGCCGAGTGGGAAGTCGAGGGGCTGCCCGCGGTTCCAGGAGGCGTCGAACTCCTCGCCGCCCGAGAACGTGACGCCCACGTAGTGGCACGACACCATCGAGCCGGCCGTGGCCTCGGTGCCCTCACCGATGACCTCGTCGGTGATCTCCAGCTCGGTCGGGGGCTCCCCGCCGGGAAAGTCGATCTCAGGCTTGGTGGGCGTGGCCATGGTGCTCGCTCCTTGGTTGTGGTGGAAGACGTGCGGCGCGACTCCGCCGAGGCCGTCTGCACGAAACCCTAACCGCGAGCCTGCGCGATAGGCGAGTTCAGGCGTCGATGCGCTGCAGATCGAGATCGGCAGCACCCTCGACGATGAAGTCCTTGCGCGGACTCACGTCGTTACCCATGAGCAGTTCGAAGATGTGCTCCGCAGCCGCGGCATCAGCCACCCTGACCCGACGCAATGTGCGCTGGCCGGGATCCATGGTGGTCTCGGCGAGCTGGTCGGCGTCCATCTCCCCCAGACCCTTGTACCGCTGGATGGGCTCCTTGTAGCGGCGGTTCGAGCGCTGCAACCTACGCAGCAATGCGTGCAGCTCGTTCTCGGAATAGGTGTAGAGCAGTTCGTTCTTCGCCCGGCCCGCACCGATCACCTCCACCCGGTGCAACGGCGGCACCGCCGCGAACACCCGGCCCGCGGCCACCAGCGGACGCATGTAGCGGAACAGCAAGGTCAACAGCAGGGTGCGGATATGGGCGCCGTCGACGTCGGCGTCCGTCATGAGAATGATCTTGCCGTAGCGGGCCGCCTCGAGGTCGAAGCTGCGGCCGGACCCGGCCCCGATCACCTGGATGATCGACGCGCACTCCGCATTGCCGAGCATCTCGGCCACGCCGGCCTTCTGCACGTTGAGGATCTTGCCGCGGAGCGGCAGCAGCGCCTGGTATTCGGAGTTACGGGCATCGCGTGCAGTGCCCAGCGCGGAGTCGCCCTCGACGATGAACAGCTCCGAACGGTCGACGTCATGCGTGCGGCAGTCTTTGAGCTTGTCGGGCAGCGACGACGACTCCAGCGCGCTCTTGCGACGTTGGGTCTCCTTGTGCAGCCGCGCCGAGATGCGCGACTTCATCTCCGCCACGACCTTGTCGAGCAGTAGGGCCGCCTGCTGCTTCTCGGGGCGCTTGGCGGAGTTGAGCAGAGTCGTGAGCTCCGACTCCACCACGCGGGCCACGATGCCGCGCACCGCCGACGTGCCGAGCACCTCCTTGGTTTGGCCTTCGAACTGAGGCTCGGCCAGTCGGACGGTGAGCACGGCGGTGAGGCCGGCCATCACGTCGTCCTTGTCGAGCTTGTCGTTGCCCAGCTTGAGCCGGCGGGAATTGGCTTCACTCACTTTGCGAAAGGTCTTGAGCAGGGCGGCTTCGAAGCCGGCTAGGTGGGTGCCGCCCTTGGGAGTGGCGATGATGTTGACGAATGTCCGCATCGTGGTCTCGTAGCCGGTGCCCCAACGCAACGCGACGTCGACCGTGCACTCGCGCTGCACCTCGGTGGGTTCGAGGTGCCCGAGCGCGTCGAGCACGGGCACCGTCTCGGTGAAGGTGCCCGTGCCGTGCAGGCGCCAGATATCGGTGACCGGTGCGTCGGTGGCGAGGTGATCGACGAACTCGGTGATGCCGCCCTCATGGTGGAAGACCTCTTCGCTGGGTCCCTCGGCGCCCGGCGTGCCCGGCAGGCCGCGCTCGTCACGCACCACGAGCCGCAGGCCGGGCACCAGGAAGGCCGTCTGCCGGATCCGCGTGATGAGCTCGTCGTAGCCGAACACCGCGTCACGGGTGAAGATCTGCCGGTCGGCCCAGTAGCGGATGCGAGTGCCTGTCACGCCCCGCCGGACGCGGCCCACCACCGCGAGCTCGGACGTCTCGAGGAACGGGGTGAACGGCGAATCGGGACTTGGGCCACTCGGCGGGTCGGCGAAGATGCCCGGCTCACCCCGGCGGAAGCTCATGGCGTACGTCTTGCCGGCCCGGTCGACCTCCACGTCGAGCCGGCTCGACAGGGCGTTGACGACGCTGGCGCCCACCCCGTGCAACCCACCGGACGCCGCATACGACCCACCGCCGAACTTGCCGCCCGCGTGCAGCTTCGTGAACACGACCTCGACGCCCGACAGGCCGGTCTTGGGTTCAGCGTCGACGGGGATGCCGCGGCCGTCGTCGCTGACGTCCACAGACCCGTCGGGGTGCAGCACCACGTGGATGTTGTGCGCGTGGGAGTCGAGCGCCTCGTCGACGGAGTTGTCGATGATCTCCCACAGGCAGTGCATGAGGCCGCGACTGTCGGTGGAGCCGATGTACATTCCCGGCCGCTTGCGAACCGCCTCCAACCCCTCCAGCACCGACAGGTGCCTGGCGGTGTACTCGCCTCCAGGGCTCTTGGCGGCGCGCGCTGGGGAGACGGCGCGTGCAGTCTGCGGCTGAGCCTGGCCCGTTGCGGGGTTTGTCGTGTTCGAAACTGCCACCTGCTGAGCCTAAGCCGCAGGACGGACAAGACCTCGGCAGCCTCACCGCGCCGACCCCGGTTCGAACGGCTCACAAATCAGACCGGTTCGGCGCCTCGGCTCCGTAAGGCCTTGCGCTGAGCGGCGGTGAAGGTCGTGAACGGGGTGACGTGCAGGCGGGGAGCTCCGAACCGCCAGGTGCCGACGGCGCGCCCGGCGTGAACAAGCGTCGGCTTGAACACCCCGTTGCCGCCCGGCACGACGGCCTGCGCGTGCTCTACGGGCACCGTGCAGGAGCGGTCGGCGTAGCCGAGCACCAGCTCATCGAAGCCGGGCAGCGCCAACAGTCCCTCGGCCTGCGCGCGGTGCTCGGCCAGCAGGTCGGGCAGCGCAGGATCGTAGTAGTAGGTGGCGCGACCTGTACTCGCGGAAGGGGTGCCGGGTGCGAGGCTGCAGGTGGCGAGCTCGTCGTCGATGGCCGCCAAACCCATCCGCACCTGACCGGTCGTCAGACCCGTCCAGCGCTGGGCGTCCTTGACCGTGACCGGGCCATGGCTCAGGACGAATGTCCGCAACCAGCTCGCGATCGCCTGATCGGGAGCCAGCACCCGCGGTGAGGCGATCCAGTCGGCACACGCGACGAAATCCTGCTCGGAATCCGACGACGACCCGTCCGGGCGCCTGCTCAGCGGCCCCTGACACAGCAGCCCGTTCTGAGCGAGGGCCACGATGAGGTGGAAGCCGCGCTGCGGCACCTCGGTCAGGCCGTATGGCGCCCACAGTTCGAGCAACTGCGCACGACTGAGCCGGCCCACCTCCGATAAGACAGGGAACACGATCTGCCACGCCCGCTCCAGCATGGCCTCGTCGACCCCCAGCTGTGCCCGGCGAGCAGCAGACCTGCGCCATAGCGCGTCACGAGTGAGCGAGGTCATCCAGCCCACATCCTGCGCGGGGCACAGGTGCAACGTGCCGCGCATCGGCCAGGTGCGTACCACGGTTGCGTCGTTGAGCATGTCGGCTGCCCGTGGCGCCTTCGGGACGGGCCCGGCCGCAGCAGACCGTGGCGGAGCAGAAGGCGTCACCTCAGTTCCCACGATGGAAGCCCGCTGCGGACCGCACCGAAGAGCCACCGAGTGCAGCGCACCCGGCAGGTGTTGCGCCTGCATACAGCCCAACCACCGCACGACATCTGCCGGTTCTTTCAGTTTGGGCCCGGCAAGCCGTTGCGCCACGATCCGCAGCAGGGACAGCTCCGGATCTGCTGGTCCCGAGAACGGGGCCGCGCTCACGACGCGGCGCCTCGCCATACGCCGATGCCCCACACCGCTGCCGACAACAATGTGGTGGCCAGTTCCACCAGGACGATGATGCCCACTGCGGCCAACGCCGTCCTGGTCGCCGCCCAGGTGGCCGGCCATTGACGATGCCGGGCGTACTCCGCGAGCGCCAGCCCGGCGACGAAGCCGATGAGCAGCCCGAGCACCGGGATCACAAAGAAGCCTGCGATACCCACCAGACCCGCCAGGAGCAGGCTGCTCTTGGGCACCCCCGACGACACCATCTTCTTACCCGCCGTGAGGTACTTGAACACCTCGCCGCCACCCAGCAGCACAAGGACGATAGCCAGCACCAACCATGCACCTGGCGAATGCACCACGATCGCCCACACCAGCACAGCGAACCCCACCAAGAGACTGCCGGGCAGCACGGGGACGATGGTGCCGAGCACACCGACACCGATGGCGATTCCGCACAACAGCGTGACCAGATCGTTGGTACTCAACGGCGTGACTCCCTCACCGACACGACTCCCCCACCGACGCTGCTTCTCTCACCCGGCAGACCCAGGGCATATATCGGAAGCCGGCCACCTAGTGGAAGCTGGCCGACTCGACGTCGCCCGGCATCTGGACCACTACAGCTCACCCGCATCGTGGTCGACCAGTCCCGCACCGTGCCCGTAACGGGCACGAGGACAGCAAAGCGGCGGGCGTCCAACCCGCCGCCGCAACACGATTCAGACGTCTGAGCCGGAGTCGCTGGGTTGCAGCCGCGACGACTCATCGGTGATCTGCGCATCGAGGGCGCGCAACTTGGCGTCGTACTCGCGACCGTGATGGGCGCAAAAGAGCAACTCCAAGCCCGAACTCAGGACAACGCGAAAATAGGCCTGTGCCCCGCAGCGGTCGCACCGGTCAGCGGCGGTCAGTGTCTCGTTGGTAAGTACAGCGGTCACCTGGTCCTCCTTGTCGGTGCAGCAATCCTTGTCAGTGTCGTTCTCCTTGCCGTCAAACCCGGTGCGGCTGACACACCCACACCGTTCAGTGCAATGGACACATCAGAGCAGGTGACTGATCAGTACGGTTCAGAGAACTGACGCAGTCGCGGGCCATTCGGTTAGGTCAACCATGAGACCACACAGATCCGTTCCCATGACGTTGAACAAACCGTGTTCGCCGTGCGCGTAGTCGGATCGTTGTGGGCAGCGCCACAGCGATGCCTTGGCCCACTGCGCCGTGAGCGCGATGCGCGCCCAGGTCCCCGTGTCCACGGACGTACGCCTGGGCTGCGTTTGCCGGGCTCACCCGCTCACCGAGTCAGGCTGTGGCGTAAGTCGGCGCCGATGACACAGCGTGTTCACCTCTCCTCATCCGGCTAGCCCAAATCGCCCAATGATCCTTCAGGCCGGTGGCTGAGCGCTCCGATGAGCCCCCATCGGTCACCTCGGATTCCTGGTGGCCCTACCTGAGGAGACTCCACATGAAGTACTTCGACTGCGCCGACGTTGTGCCCGGCTGTGACGTCGTTTTCCGTGGCCTGGACGAGGGCGGCATCGTTCTGCGCGCGGCGGAGCATGCTGCGACCGCGCACGGACTCTCGAACGTCGACGACCAGATCGCCTCGGCCATTCGCTGAAGCCCGGGCCTCAAGGCCGTAGGCGTTCGCACGCATCAGTGCGTGGTCACCAGCTGTCGCGGGTGGCCACGCACGTGATATTGCCGGGCCGGAGATCACCCCAGCAGATCGTCGATGAAGCACCACCGCCATCCCTCACCCACCTCGAAACTGCGCATCACCGGGTGTTGAGAGGCATGGAAATGAGCGGTCGCGTGCTGCCCCGGGGAGGAGTCGCAGCACCCCACGTAGCCGCACTCCATGCACAACCGCAGGTGCACCCACTGCGTACCGTCGATCAGGCATTGCTGGCACCCCTTGGATGACTGCGGCGTCGGCGAGCGCACAGCCTTGGCCAGGTGCTCGCAGCGATTCTGCTGCCCAGCAGTCAGGGTGCCGTCGCGCTCCGGGAGTTCGCGTGCGAGATTCGCCGCCACCAGCGACTCCTCTATGTCCATTGTCATCAGCACCCGTTGTACGACGTCGTTCGGCACCTCACCGGCGTCTCGAACCCGCAATACCTCACCGCGTTCGGCACTGAGCTGCTTCAGGAGCAGGCGCGCATAGCGCTGCGACGGAGTTTCCGCCAAGGGGTCGCCCAACAACTCCCAGGCCGCGTTGGCGCGCGCCAAACTCCGTTGGCGAAGCGCCTCGATCAGTTCGTCGTCACCCTCGGCGCGGGACACCTCCTCGAGACGGCTCATGCCGACCGCTATCGCGCGCTGCAGCAGCTCGGCCTCCACCAGCGCATCTTCGGCCGGGTCTGCTCCGGTCTGCCCGAGCCGACGCACCACCCAGGGCAACGTGGAACCCTGTACCAGCAAGGTGCCACCGGTGACCACCATCGCGAACAGGATGAGCACCTCGCGGTGCGGGGTCGATTCGGGCAGGCTCAGAGCGGCGGCAAGCGTGACCACCCCGCGCATGCCCGCCCACGAGAGCACTGCCGAGGTCTGCCACGCCGGCGTCGGCTCCCTACGGGCCACCGCCGGCACCAGCCGGCTCAGCCGGCTGACCGGAAAGACCCAGAGCGGGCGCAGCAGCATTACGGCCAGAAAGACGATCGCGCAGGCCGCCGCGATGCGTTCGCCCGAAAGGTTGGAAGCGCGCACATCGGTCACAACCTGCCACACTTGCAGGCCAATGAGGAGAAACACCGCATCTTCCAGTACGGCTTGCACCGTCGTCCACACGGTGCGTTCGAATACTCGTGACTGAGCGCTCTGCACCAGCGGTGCCACGTGGCCCATCACGAGACCCACGATGACCACGGCCAGCACGCCGGAAGCCCCGATCCGCTCGGCGATGAGAAACGTGATGAAGGGAGTGAGCAGAGAGATCGATGAGTCGGTGACCGGCCGTTGCACCCACTGCCGCACCTTCTTCATGACGAACGCCACGACAAGACCCACCACGACGCCACCGCCCGCCGACAGCACGAAACCCCAGGCGATGGCGCCGATACTCACGGCACCTGCCATGGCGGCCACCGAGGTACGCAGCAGCACGAGCGCCGTGGCGTCGTTGACCAGGCTCTCGCCCTCCAGAATCGTGGTGAGCCGACGCGGCAGGCCCACTCGCTTGCCGATGGCCGTCGCCGCCACCGCATCGGGAGGGGCCAGCACCGCGCCGATCGCGATGCCCGCCGCGAGCGGCAGGCCGGGAATCATCCAGCACGCCACCAGACCCACACCAAGGGCGGTGAAGATCACCAGGCCCACCGACAGCAGGCCGATCGGGCGTGCGTTGCTGCGGAAGTCAAGGAGTGAGGTCTGCAGGGCCGCCGCGTAGAGCAACGGCGGCAGGATGCCGACGAGCACCACCTCTTCGTTGAGTTGCACGTGCACGACAGGTGAGGCCAACGCACCCATCACCACGAGCAGCAGCGGCGAGGGGACACCCAGCCTGCGGGCCAGGGCACCGCCGGCCACGGTGACCGTGAGCAGCCCGACGACCAGAACAACGTTTGCGTGCACGACAGAATCCTTACAGAGGCCACCGACAACGATCAGGGCAAGCCGCCCGGGTTTCACCAGTCCATCTGGTCAAAGGGCCCGACGGTCCCTCCGAGGGGCGTTGTCGGGGGTGCGGACTACTGTTCCAAGAAGTCGCCCCCACCCCTTGAGACCACTTGATGCCGGGAGCCTGCTGATGACCTCAGACCGCACCACGCCTGCTGCTGCAGCCACTCGCTTTGCCGATCGCCACATCGGCACCGACCCGGCCGAGCAGGCAGAGATGCTGGCGAGTCTCGGCTACGACAGCCTCGAGGCCCTGATGGACGCGGCCCTGCCGGGCTCCGTGCGCACGGGTGCTCCGACCCTGCCGCCTGCTATGACGGAGACCGGCGTGCTCAGCGCCCTGCGAGCGCTCGCCGAGGCCAACCCCAAGGGTGAGCCGCTGGTGGGTCTGGGCTACTACTCCACGATCACGCCGGCCGTCATCCGGCGGCGCATGCTCGAAAGCCCGGCCTGGTATACCGCCTACACGCCCTACCAACCCGAGATCTCACAAGGCCGGCTCGAAGCCCTGCTGGTCTTCCAGACGATGGTCGCCGACCTCACGGGCCTCGACCTCGCCAACGCCTCGATGCTCGACGAGGCCACGGCGGCCGCCGAGGCCGTCACCATGATGCGGCGCTCGACCAAGGGCCATGCCGACCGCGTGCTGCTCGACGCCGGGCTGCTGCCCCAGACCCGCGCGGTCATCGAGACCCGATGCGCGCCGCTGGGCATCGACGTGCAGGTCATCGATCCCACCCGCCCGCCGAACGAGGTACTGGCAGACGATGCGTTCGGCGTCGTGCTCGCGTACCCGGCGGCAGACGGCGCGTTCCACGACCATGCGGCCCTCACGGCCGCCGCCCACGAACGAGGGCAGCTGGTCACCGCCACCACCGACCTGCTGGCGCTCACCCTGCTCGAGGCGCCCGGCACGTGGGGTGCCGACATCGCCGTGGGGTCCAGCCAGCGCTTCGGCGTGCCCATCGGGTTCGGCGGTCCCCATGCGGGGTTCATGGCAGTGCACAACGGCATGACCCGGATGCTGCCGGGGCGCTTGGTGGGGGTCAGCATCGACTCGGCGGGCGCGCAGGCCTACCGGCTCTCACTGCAGACTCGCGAGCAGCACATCCGGCGCGAGAAGGCCACGTCCAACATCTGCACCGCGCAGGTGCTGCTGGCGGTGATGGCCGCCATGTACGCCGTCTACCACGGCAGTGCCGGCCTCATCCAGATCGCCACCGAGATCGCTTCGCGCGCCACGCGGCTCGCCACAGCGCTGCGCCAGGGCGGGGTCACCGTGGTGCACGAGCACTTCTTCGACACGCTGCTCATCCGGGTTCCCGGCAAAGCCCAGCAAGTGGTCTCCAGCGCCGAGATCGACGGGGTCTACCTCCGACTAATCGATGCCGATCACGTGGGTGCGAGCATCGGCGAGGCCACCACCGACCAACACCTGCGAATCGTGCTGCGGGCCTTCGGCTTACGCGGTTCGAGCCTGGCCGATCCCAACGACCCACCCGAGACGAGCCTGCCGCCCGAACTCGCGCGCACCACCTCGTTCCTGACGCACGAGACCTTCGGCGCCTACCGCAGCGAGACGGCCATGCTCCGCTACCTGCGCAGTCTGTCCGATGCCGACTACGCCCTCGACCGCGGCATGATTCCGCTCGGCTCGTGCACCATGAAGCTCAACGCCACCACCGAGATGGAGCCCATCTCCTACCCGGGCTTCGCCAATGTGCACCCATTCGGACCACATCCGCGCGGCTATCTCGCCCTGATCGATCAGCTCGAGGGCTGGCTGGCCGAGGTGACCGGTTACGCGAAGGTCTCCGTGCAACCCAACGCGGGCAGCCAGGGCGAGCTGGCGGGGTTGCTCGCCATCCGCGGTTACCACCACTCCCGGGGCGACACCGACCGCGACGTGTGCCTCATCCCCTCCAGCGCGCACGGCACCAACGCGGCGTCTGCTGTGATGGCGGGCATGCGCGTGGTGGTGGTCAAGGTCGGTCCCGACGGCACCGTCGACCTCGACGATCTCAAGGCCAAATGTGCCCGGTACGCCCAGCAGCTCGCTGCCATCATGGTCACCTACCCCTCCACGCACGGCGTCTACGAAGAGGGCATCGCCGACCTGTGCGAGCTGGTGCACGAGCACGGCGGTCAGGTGTACGTCGACGGTGCCAATCTCAACGCACTGCTGGGCTACGCCCAGCCGGGCCGGTTCGGCGGTGACGTCAGCCACCTCAACCTGCACAAGACGTTCTGCATCCCGCACGGCGGCGGGGGGCCCGGGGTTGGTCCGATCGGCGTGGCCGAGCACCTGGTGCCGTTCCTACCCACCCACCCGCTGCATCCAGATCCTGCACGCCGTACCGGGGTGGGGCCGGTGAGCGCCGCCCCATTCGGCTCGGCCGGCATTCTGCCGATCACCTGGGCCTACGTGGCGATGATGGGTTCGCAAGGCCTCACCGAGGCCACTGGTGCGGCCGTGCTGGCCGCGAACTACCTGGCCCAGCAGTTGAAGGAGCACTATCCGATCCTTTACACAGGTCCCCACGGGCTGGTGGCGCACGAGGCCATCCTCGACCTCCGCGAGATCACCAAGCGCACAGGCGTCACGGTCGACGATGTGGCCAAGCGCCTCATCGACTACGGCTTTCACGCTCCCACCATGTCGTTCCCCGTGCCCGGCACCCTTATGGTCGAGCCCACCGAGAGCGAGCCGCTCGGTGAACTGCAGCGGTTCGTGGCGGCCATGACGGCCATCAAACGCGAGATCGACGACATCGAGGCTGGCACCGTTGCGGTGGAGGAATCGGCCCTGCGGAACGCGCCGCACACCGCACAGGTGCTCGTAGGCCCCTGGGACCGCGCCTACACCCGTGAGCAGGCTGTGTTCCCCGCCGGCATCGCCCCCGGCAAGTACTGGCCACCGGTGGGGCGGATCGACCAGCCCTACGGCGACCGCAACCTGTTCTGCTCCTGCCCGCCCATCGCGACCCACCCCATCATGACGCACACAGACGACGTGCCAACCCGACGCTCCACAGCGGCGACCGGCTCGAGATAAGAGGCACCCATGAGCCAGTCCGAACGTGACGCCGGCACCCCTCGGCAGACGCCGCTGTACTCCGAGCATGTGCGGCTCGGGGCCAACCTCACCGACTTCGCCGGCTGGGCCATACCGTTGCGCTACAGCTCCGAACTGGCCGAGCACCACGCCGTCCGGCGAACCGGTGGGCTCTTCGACCTCTCCCACATGGGCGAGATCGAGGTCACCGGCCCACAAGCGGCCAACCTGCTCGACTACGCCCTCGTGAGCGCCGTCGGCGGCCTGGCCGATGGCCGAGCCAAGTACACGATGATCTGCGCAGACGACGGCGGGATCCTCGACGACCTCATCGTCTACCGGCTCGCCGACCAACGGTTCCTGGTGGTTGCCAATGCCTCCAACGCCGAGGTGGTGCTGCGCGAGCTCAGCGCGCGCAGTGCGGGTTTCGACGCTGAAGTGCACGACACCCGCGACGACTGGGCGCTCATCGCGCTGCAAGGCCCGGTGGCGGCACGGGTGCTGGGCACGCTCACGGACGCTGACTTGCCGGGCCTCAGGTACTACCGCATCCTCACCACCTCCGTCGCGGGCCACCCGGCCCGCCTCGCCCGCACCGGTTACACGGGTGAAGACGGATTCGAGATCTTCTGCAGCCCCGCCGATGCCTCGGCCATCTGGAACGCGCTGCTGACGGCGGGCGAGGCCGCCGGGGTCATTCCGTGCGGCCTGGCGTCCCGCGACTCGCTACGACTCGAGGCGGGCATGCCCCTGTACGGTCACGAGCTGAGTCGCGACGTCACCCCCTACGAGGCCAACCTCGCCCGGGTGGCTGGCGAGCGGGAAACAGAGTTCGTCGGCAAGGCAGCCCTTGCACAGCGGGCCGCCGAGGGCCCGCGTCGGTTGCTCGTGGGCCTGACCCCAGCCGGACGACGCGCGGCCCGCGCCGGCTATCCCGTACTCGACACCGACGGCGCCGAGGTAGGAGTGGTCACCAGCGGCGCCCCCTCCCCCACGTTGGGGCACCCGATCGCCATGGCCTATGTGCCCCCGCAACTCGCCTCGGTAGGCACGGCCCTGCAGGTTTCGATCCGAGGTGCGCTGGTGGGCGCCGAGGTCGTCTCGCTGCCGTTCTACAAGCGGCCACCGGCGGCCTCCTAGCCCGGTCCGGAAGTCGCATAACAGGCAGTAGGCTGCGGCTAAGGGCTCTGGCGCGCCCTAAGCAGCCCCATCTCCAGGAGGTCAAGCAGTGAGCACCCCGAACCTTCTCAACCGCGATCTCGCCAGTGTCGACCCAGACGTGTACGCGGCGCTCGACGCCGAGCGCGACCGTCAGGAGTCCACGCTCGAGATGATCGCGTCCGAGAACTTCGCCGCCATCTCGGTCATGCAGGCCCAGGGGTCGGTCGCCAACAACAAGTACGCTGAGGGGTATCCGGGGCGGCGCTACTACGGCGGTTGCGAGAACGTCGACGTGGTAGAGCGGTTGGCCATCGAACGGCTCAAGTCGCTGTTCGGCGCCGGCTTCGCCAACGTGCAGCCGCACTCCGGCGCGCAGGCCAACACCGCGGTGTACTTCGCTCTGCTCAATCACGGCGACACGGTGATGGGCCTCGACCTGGCGCACGGTGGCCACCTCACGCACGGCATGCGACTGAACTATTCGGGCAAGACGTTCAACATGGTCGCCTATCACGTAGGTGAGGACGGCCGGGTCGACATGGAGGAGGTGGAGTCGCTGGCGCGCGAGCACAAGCCGAAGATGATCATCGCCGGCTGGTCGGCGTACCCTCGCCAGCTCGACTTCGAGCGGTTCCGTGCGATCGCCGACGAGGTCGGCGCCCTGCTGATGGTCGACATGGCGCACTTCGCAGGGCTCGTGGCGGCAGGGCTGCACCCCAACCCGGTGCCGCACGCCCACGTCACCACCTCCACCACGCACAAGACCCTCGGCGGCCCGCGCGGCGGGGTCATCCTCACCAACGACGCCGACATCGCCAAGAAGATCAACTCCGCGGTCTTCCCGGGCATGCAAGGCGGCCCGCTCGAGCACGTGATCGCGGCCAAGGCCGTCTCCTTCCTGCTGGCTGCCAGCGACGAGTTCGCCGACCGACAGCGCCGCACCCTCGAGGGCGCCAAGATCCTGGCCGAGCGACTCCTCGACGAAGACTGCAAGGCGGCGGGGGTCAAGGTGCTCTCGGGTGGTACCGACGTGCATCTCGTGCTGGTCGATCTCGTCGAGTCCGAGCTCGACGGCAAGCAGGCCGAAGACCGACTGCACCGGGTGGGCATCACCGTGAACCGCAACGCCGTCCCCAACGACCCCCGGCCCCCGATGGTCACCTCCGGCCTGCGCATCGGCACCCCCGCGCTGGCCACCCGCGGCTTCAAGGCCGATGATTTCCGTGAGGTCGCCGACATCATCGCCATCGCTCTGCAACCCGACCTCAGCGACGACGACGAGACCACCCTGCGTGGCCGCGTCGAGGCGCTGGCGTCGAAGTACCCGCTTTACCCCGCGCTGGTCGGCTAGCCCAGCGCCCGGGGCACCACCGCCTGCCGAGACAACGACGTCTCGGCAGGTGTCGACCCGAGGAGGTCAGCAACCATGGCCCTGAGCGTTTTCGACCTGTTCTCGATCGGCATCGGCCCATCGAGTTCGCACACCGTGGGGCCGATGCGCGCCGCCGTTCTCTTCGCCACCGGGCTGAACGAGTCCGGTCTGCTGCAACGCACCGCCACGGTCAAGGCCGAGTTGTTCGGCTCGCTCGGCGCCACCGGTCACGGGCACGGGTCGAACACCGCCGTGCTGCTCGGCCTGTCGGGTGAGGTTCCAGAGACGGTGGATCCGAGGGCCGTGCAGCCTAAGCTGGCAGCCATCCGGGCAGCCGGGCGGTTGCAACTGCTCGGCAAGCACGAGATCAGCTTCACCGAGGACGACGACCTGGTGATGCATCGTCGCAAGTCACTGCCACTGCACCCCAACGGAATGCGGTTCGCGGCGTACGACGCCGACGGCACGCAGCTTGCCAGAAAGGTCTATTACTCGGTGGGCGGCGGGTTCGTCGTCAACGAAGACGCGGCCGGCCCCGACCGCGTGGTGCAAGACAGCACGGTGGTGGCACATCCCTTCCGTACCGGCGACGAGTTGCTCGCGCACTGCCGCGAGACGGGCAAGTCCATCGCTCGCATCATGCTCGAGAACGAGACATCCTGGCGTTCGGAGGCCGAGGTGCGCTCGGGTCTACTGGCCTTGTGGGCTGTCATGTGCGAGTGCATCGACAACGGCTCTGCCACCGAGGGCGTGCTGCCTGGTGGGCTACGGGTTCGCCGGCGTGCCCCCGAACTCGCCCGCCGGCTCAAGCTTGAAGCCGACTCGGCAGATCCGTTGCGGGGCATGGACTGGATCACCCTGTACGCGTTGGCGGTCAACGAGGAGAACGCGGCGGGTGGGCGGGTGGTCACCGCCCCTACCAACGGGGCCGCAGGCATCATTCCTGCTGTGTTGAAGTACTACACCCAGTTCGTGCCGGGCTCCGACGACGACGGGGTGATCCGGTTTCTGCTCACCGCCGGCGCCATCGGCGTGATCTACAAGGAGACCGCTTCGATCTCCGGAGCCGAAGTGGGTTGCCAGGGTGAGGTGGGCTCGGCCTGCTCGATGGCTGCCGGGGCCTTCGCCGCCGTCATGGGCGGCACGCCCTCCCAGGTGGAGAACGCCGCCGAGATCGGCATGGAGCACAATCTCGGTCTCACCTGCGACCCGGTGGGCGGTCTGGTGCAGATTCCGTGCATCGAGCGCAACGCCGTCGCCTCGGTCAAGGCCATCACCGCGGCCCGCACAGCGTTGCGTGGCGACGGCTCACACATCGTCTCGCTCGACAAGGTCATCAAGACGATGCGAGAGACGGGCGCCGACATGAAGGTGAAGTACAAGGAGACCGCCCGCGGCGGCCTCGCGGTCAACGTCATCGAGTGCTGAGCCGCCTGGCCGGTCGGGTTGATCCTGCGGAAGGAACGCCCCGCCTTTCTAGGTCTGCGCTCCTCGCAAGCAACCGAAGCGCCAAGCCCTGTGCGTTTCGAAGTCAAGAGCAGCCCTGCCACGAGGAGTTACGGGCCTTCGCAGCTACAGAGAGATCTGCACGCTCTCTCCTACCGCATCGACAAGAGCGTGGACGGCTGGATGCCACGGTCGCGAACTCGGCCCTGACAGCACAAGGCGCCGAGGTCTGCGCCTGGCGAGCGGCCTCATGACGAGATCGCCCGGGATCATCCCGCGCCCGAGCGACGGCACGATCGCGACACCCATACTCTGCTCGACCATACGGAACAGGGTGCTCATTTCGCGCACCCGGTGGGAGTACACGTAGGGCAGGCCCTCCTCGTCATGCATCTTCTTGACGTGTGCCTCGCACCCGCCTGTAGAGACGATCAGTCCATCTTCGTCCAGTTCAGCCAGCGGGATACCGTCGAGACCGGCTAGAGGGTGGTCGGCGCGCACGACCGCGGCGAATTCGTCCGTAGCCACGAGCCGTCCCCCTGATGGGACAGGCGACGGCTCGACCAGGATTGCTGCATCGACAACTCCCGTTTCAAGCCACTCCGGCAGCTCGTCGTCGTCGCCTTCATAGATCGACACCTCGACCTTCGGCAGTTTTGCCGTCCACAACGGCAGGACCTCGGGCAGCAGCCCCTGGCACACAGTCGCCACGGCACCGAGCCGGACGGTTCCGACCCACGTCTCGTCCTGCCGCACCTCGCTCTCAAGCGCGGACACGGACGCCAGCACTGCTCGGGCATGCTTGACGACGCGATGTCCGAGCACGGTCAACTCAACCCCGCCCTCGCGTCGAAGGAGCCGCCCACCCACCTCCTTCTCCAGACCGAGGACGGCGTGGGAGACGGCGGACTGGCTGATGCCGAGATCGGTTGCGGCATCTGTGAACGAGGCGCGCTCCGCGACGGTGACCACCGCCCGCAGCTGAGCGAGCGTGATAGCCATTGATCCTCCTCATGTAGCCATGAGTTCTATGTATTGGACTCATGGCCACGCAATGCAAAAACTAGACTGCATGAGACGCATCGGCAACCTCACCGGCACGGTCTGGGCGTTCATCGCACTATCGGCGGTCTGGGGGGCCAGCTTCCTGTTCATGAAGGTCGGCCTGGAGGGACTGAGTCCAACCCAGGTGGTGCTCGGTCGACTCTCATTCGGCGCCGCCACGCTCATCGCGATCATGCTCGTCACCCGCCGACGCTGGCCGCGCAAAGGGCATATCTGGGCACACCTGCTGGTCGTCGCTGTCTTCTTCGCGGTCGTGCCATACTCGCTCTTCGCGTGGGCCGAACAGCAGGTGCCCAGCAGCTTGGCGAGTATCTACAACGGCGTCGTACGGCTTCTCCGGCGTGTACTTGCGTCGCTTCCTGTCGAATGCCGGCTACGACCCGATCACGCTCTCCACCGTCGAGATCGGCCTCGGAGCAGTGATCGCCTGGCTCCTCGCCTCCGTCGATCCGCGCGGCCTCATCAGCCTCGACTGGCGTGTTGTTCTCTCGATTTCCGCACTCGGCGTGCTCGGCACCGGGCTCGCGTATATCTGGTACAACCGCATTTTGCGAGACTGGGGACCGGCACGCACCTCCACAGTCACCTACCTATCACCGGTCGTAGGCGTCGTACTAGGTGTGCTCCTTGTCGGCGAGTCCCTCCACTGGAACGAGCCGATCGGCGGGCTCATCGTCATCGCCGGCATCCTCGCGAGCCAGGACAGGATAGGCACGCGGGCGCTACCTAACGCCGAGTCTTACGAACCTTCATCAACCGCCGAAGCTCCACCCCTGCGAGCCTCAGCGCCACCCGCGTGGAAGACCGAGCTAGGTTGCCTCGTCCAGCAGCTCGATCGTGCCGGCACTGCCATCGAGGCGCACCCGGGTGCCGGTAGGCAATCTCGACGTCGCATCAGGCACCCCGACCACGGCCGGGATGCCGTATTCGCGAGCCACCACCGATCCATGCGTCATCATGCCCCCCACTTCGCACACCAGGCCGCCCGCGGTGAGGAACAACGGCGTCCAGGCGGGATCAGTGCCGGGGCACACGAGGATCTCGCCAGGTTGCAGGCCGGAGTGCACCGGGTCGAGCACCACTCGCACCCGACCCTCGACGCTGCCGGGCGAGACGGGCGAGCCCACCACAGCGCCCTCGGTGGGCGTGCCGCTCGCGTGATAGTACGTGCGGCCGTCGCCCAGGATCACCCGCGGGACGAGCCTGCGCCGGGCCTCCCGTTCCTGAGCCGCCTTGCGCGCTACCACGAGGCCGGCCCACCCGGAACGGTCTTCGCTCCGGGCCAATTCGCCACCCCGGGCCAACTCGGCCAGGCGCAGCATCATGACGTCTTCAGCCCGCTCCAGCACCCCCTCCTCGACGAGACTCCTACCGCACTCGAGCAGCCCCTCGCGAACCAGTCCCAGCACGGAGACGATCGTGAACTTGGGGGTCTCGCGGGCTCCGAGAAGGCTGCGGATCCGGGAGGTGGCGAATCGTGCCGCTGGCGCTCGCAGCGGCCCCGCCAGTCCGATCAGGCGCTGCGCGGCCGTCTCGGCAGCCTGCACGGCCTGCCGGTAGACGACGTCGGGCGCGTTGGCCGGGTCGATGTTGAGGTAGGCCCGCAGCGTAGTGACGACGTCGGTCGGATCGTCACGCCACCGGGTGCGTCCGAGATCGATCTCCCCCACCCCACGCATGCCATAGCGGTGGAGAAACCCGCGCAGCGCGCCCGCGGCGGGCTCTGGCCACCGCCCATCGAGGAAGACCTGGCAGGCCTGCGCCGGTGTTCCGGCGCGCACGTCCGCCTCCGCCGCGGTGCCTCGTACGTCCTGCGCCACCTGCCAGAGCGCAAGATCCATGTCCGTCGTCACGTTGCCCGCCAGTCCGCGCAGAAGCTCGAGCGGGAGCTGCTGGTCGCCGGGGCCGCCGCAGCGGTTCACCAGGCGGGTGAGCGCGCCCAGCATGAGCATGCTCGGCATCATGACGGGTGCGAACGTCGGCAACAGCACTCGCATGCAGGGGCTCAGGCTCGCGCGGGCAACACCCACCTGCCGAGTGAGCTGCGCGTCGAGCCGCGTCTCCACTGAACCGCACGGCGTGTCTGGCTTGGCCTGTTCCACCAGGTGCCGCGCCCCGGTCACCAACCGGGCGGCCCGAGCCTCGAAGAGCCGCCGGCCCCGCCGCGGGCTCACCATCGTCACCACGACCCCGGGCACGACCCGGCCCATCAGCCTGGCCAGCCGAAGGGCCGTCCTCACCTGGGGCGGGCGAGGCGCGAGTCTCGGATCGCTCAGCACTTCTCGCACGATCGCCTGGCTACCGGGCTCCCCGATACCCAACATCACCGGGACGAGCCGGCGGCCCAACGGATTCCGGAGCAACCCGTCGAGGCGCACCCAAAGCCGTTCGCCGCCCTCGCCGATGAAGCCCACATCGGCCGGATCGAGCTCCTGGCCCAGCATCCCCGCCCCGCCAGCAGCCAGAACGCCGATGGCATCGCGCCCGATGGGAGTAAAGGGAGCCAGCACCCCTTGAAATGCCCCGAACGAGAACCACACCTCGAGGTCGGGCGACGAAACCAGTTGTGCGCGTGTGCCGATCGCCTTCGGGATATCGAACAGGGAGGTGATCGAACGGGCCTGGAGCAGCCACAACCGGCCGTCGGCGATCGCCCACTCGAGGTCTTGTGGGCTGCCGTACTCGTCCTGCACGCGCTGCCCGAGAGCCACGAGCTCATGCACCCGAGACGGGGTCAGGGCCAGGCCCTCACCGGCGACGGCAGGCACCAGCTCGACCCCGCCGTCCGCCCGTGCCGTCGTCCGTACAGCCTTGGCGCCGGCGGTGGCGGCCAGAATGCGGTGGGTGCTGGTCTCGATCTCGTAGTGGTCGGGGTCGACCTGCCCGCTCACCAGCGCTTCGCCCAGCCCGAGAGTGGCGTCGATGACGGTGCGGTCGCGCACCCCAGTGAGCGGATCGGCCGTGAACAGCACACCGCTCGCATCGGCCGGTACGAGCTCCTGCACGACCACCGCCAGCGCCACGTCGTCGTGCGAGATCCCGGCGCGCCGCCGGTAGCCGATGGCGCGAGCGGCCCACAGGCTCGCCCAGCAGTCGACCACCCGGGCCAGCACGTCGTCGGCGCCGATCACATTGAGGAAGGTGTCTTGCTGCCCGGCGAACGACAGGTCGGGCAGGTCTTCGGCCGTTGCCGACGAGCGCACCGCCACCGGCCCCGGCAACTCCCCCGCTCGTTGCAGCACGGCATCGCAAACCTCTTGCGGCACAGGAGACTTCGTGATCGACGAGCGGATCCTCCGCGAAGCGATCTCCAACGCCTCCGGGTCATCGACCCCGGGCGAGCCCAGCGGGAGCCGTGCAAGTACCGCCGCGATGCCGTCGGTGAGTCCATTGGCCTGCACGTGCTGCAGATAGGCGGCCGTCGTCACCACGAATCCGGGCGGCACCGGCAGGCCTGCCCGCGTGGTGCGCACGAGGTTCAGTCCCTTGCCGCCCACCTCCGCGAGGTCGACCTGCTCGTCATCGAGAGCCACCACCAGACGCGTCATCTCGCGATTATGGTGCCCTGGCTGGCTGCCAGGGCCGCTGTGGATGCCAGGCATCCGATGTGGGCTGGACGCATAGAACCCACGCGCCGACCCGAGCCCTCTCCGCGCCGCCGGACCGGTTACGGCAGACGTTCCCCGCGCATCTGAGGAGAGGCATACACGCTGTTGACGACCACTCCGTCCAGCCACTGGGTCAGCCGTTCGGCCTGCTGGTCCAGTGCCTGTCGCGCCTCGACGCCGGGATCGCGTCGCGTCACCACCCGTACGACGCCGTCCGGATCTTGCACCCAGCAGCCGACGACCCGCCCGTTCCACCAGGCGGTGGTGCCGCCGTTGCCGTTCGTGTCGAACAGGTAGGGCGCGTCGCTCGGGTCGAGATAGAAGTCCCGTTGCTTCCACCCCATCGTCGTGGGATCGAGCGTGGGCAGCAACGCCGCCCAGGGCTCCACGGCCGGCCCGGGCTCGACGTCGTCGGGCAGCACCCAGCCGAGCTGGCCGTCGTCCAACTGCACCTGGACGGCTGCCACGTCGGCGAGTGCGGCACGCACGGCCGTCTTGGTGGAACCGAGCCACCAGACGAGATCGTCGGCGGTCCCTGGCCCGAACCTGGCGAGCCAGCGCCGCACCAGCTCCGCGTAGCCCTGCTCACTCGGCAACGGCTCGCCGACCTCGCCCAGCCATCGCCGCATCGCGACCCAGACGTGCCGCGGGTTGCGCCAATGCCCGGCAGCGAGCCCACGCACCAGGTGTCCACGCAGGCCAGCAGACGTCAGCACCCAGGGCGCGACGTGGACCTGTCCACCCCAGGTGCGACCCGGTGCCATGGTCAGCTGGCCTTGCACGGCCGCGACCCGCTCGCGCACCTGTTGGGCCGACAGCCCGTCCCCGTCTGCGATCTCCGCACACACCGCACTCAGAGCCTGGGCGAGCCAGGCATCGCCGTCGTCGGCCAGTCCACCTGCCTCCACGGCCTTGGCAACCCGGCGGGCCTCCGAGGCCGCGACCCGCGCCGACGCGCTCCCGAGCACCGCGGGCAGCAGCTCGCGGGGAAAGACAAAAAGAGTTCGCCGCATCGCGAGCTGCTTGACGAGACAACGGGTTTCGTACAGTGCGGCGTCGACGTCGGCCACCGAAAGCTGGTCGACCCGAGCCCAGGCCGATAAGTACACCGACGCCGGTTCCGTGGCGTGCAGCGCCACCACCGCCCGGGTGGCCGCTTCCACATCACCCACCCGATGGTTCGGGGCGATGGCATGTCGACGGGCCAGACGGGCCCGGCGTTCGTCGTCGGTGAGGCGTGCAAGCGGCATCGGGTCAGCATCGCCCGGGAGTGCGGGGTCTTCAACCTCGACGCGCGCCCACGCCCGTTCCTACTTGAAGGCGGAAATCTCAGCGGCGCTGAACGAGATTTGTGAAGTCGACGTTCAGGTGGGCTGGCTGGTCAACAGTTGCCACTCGGAAGCCCGGCGAGATCACTTCGACGACGAACACGACATCGGCTGCGGCTCCCAGTTTAGACGCCTACCCAATGAGCCGCGCCGAGCTACCGACGTGACCCCTGGAGTAGCTAGGGCAGTGGTCTTGTCCGAGCTCGGCTACTACGCCCCCTTCCGCAACAGGTACGAGGATCCCGATCGGAAGCCTGGGCAGCCCCCTGGAGTTCCTAGCCGCCTTCTCGAATCACGAGAACCGAAGCCAATCTTGATGGTGGCGTGCGGATTTCAGTTGCAACGGCAGCGTGGCGAGCCCTAGCAGATACCCGATGACCATTCGAGGACGCCGGTCGGCGACGATCGCGATCGTCGACCAGACGACTGTCGCTAGCAAGGCTGCGTTGTATGCCGGCAGCAACCGAGACGACAGTCCTTCGGCCTCGGTGATCAGTGGAACGCCGTAACGGAGGGCCCACGGCCAATCGACGTAGTGCTGCAGTGCGAGCGCTTGGTGGGCGCCGTTGGCAAAAGCCGACGATCGGGTCGCAGACCGTTCCCCGCCGACCCGAAAGAACCAGGTTGGCGGAGAACAGCCCACTCCAGATCAGCGCCGTGCGACGACGCCCCAGGAAGGGCTCGCCCGGAAGCCCGATGCCTGCAACGCATTCGATGACGTGGTGCGTTGCGATCGCGCTGATGGTCAACGCATAGCAGCGTGGGCCGATCAGCGGAAGAGCCTCAGTCCAGGTAGTCGCGCACTCTGGATGACTCAACGCTGTGCCATCGAGCGGGATGAGCGTGCAGGTCGGGAGCGCTGTGGGGCGAAATATCCTTGACTGAACAGGGAGTCGAATCTCATGAGCAACCAGCTCATCTGCCAGACGAACCGGTGCGAGTCGCCGGCACTGTGGACGATGGTGACGACCGGTCACCCGAACGGCGATGTCGCCGCCTGTTACTGCACCGAGCATGTGTGGGTGCCCGCCAGCGACCTGGCCGCGCGGCCGTTCTCGATCACGGTCGAAGGTCCGGCCACGTTGACGGCGGCGGACATGGCCGCGGTACGCGCACGGGCTGCTGAGGCACGCCAGTTGCTGGGTGGTGTCCGATGAGCCAGGTGATCGCGCCGGATGTGTGTATGTACTGCGACCGGCCGGAGACGGAGGTCGAACTGCGCAAGTCCCGGTGCGTGGACGTCGGCGGTTGCCGGGCGTACCGGACACCACTGGTGCGGGTGGAGTGCCCGAGCTGGTGCATCTTCGCCGAGGATGAGCACCACGTGGCTGAGGCTGTCGACGGGCCCGCGGGGCAGTTGATCGTGAGCCACTCGACCAACGCTGCCGATGGGTGGACGATGACGCAGCTCGTGGCGATCGAGCGGGTGACCGGCCGGGTGGTCGAGATCGGCGAGCCGCACATCGAGATACCCGAGGACGAGGAGGGGTCGCTGTCCCCTACTCGGGCCCGGCTCGCTCTCGCGCGGATAGCCGAGCTGCTGAAGCTCATCGAGACTGAGCCGGTCGCCCCAGTTCGTTGAGAAGGGTGAGTGAAATCGGCGCAGAGATGCCGGCGCCACGTTGCGCTGCTCACTTCGGCACTTCGGTGGCTGGGCCGACCAAGTCGATGGCCAGCCCGCCGGGCCGACGACCATTCACAGGCGGCGTGTCCGGCGTGGTGCGAGGCCTGCGAGGGCGGAGAGGTGCACGGGCACGACCTCCATGAGGACGAGTTGGTTTGGGCACACCTGTGGCAGATGGGCACCTCGCAGGACCGTGGCGTCTACATGGCGTTGGCCAATCGGAACGCGGTCTCGCTGCCGGCGGACCCGGAGATGCTGCGGGCGATGGGCCGACGGTTGATCCACATCGGCGACGCTCTGGATGCAGCGCTCAGGCAGTAGTCGCAGGGGTATGGACTAGCTCGGACCCCTTCTCCGCCAGGGGTACACGCTGTCGTGGACCCTTTGCGGAGATCGCCGAAAATCGAACGAGCCCCCGCCGAGTGGTAGTCGGCGGGGGCTCCACCTTGCGGGCCGTGATCTGTAGGGCCTGGTGGACGATCTCGTCTTCGGCAAGGGCAGGGGGCAGTCGGCTCGACCGAGTAGGCACCGGTCTTGCGGATCTGCGGGAGAACCTCGCTGGTGATCCACCGACGGAAGGTGACGGCGTCCGGCTTGTCGGAGCGAATGACGACCTCGTACATGCCGGCCTCGCTGACGATGGTCATCTGCTGCGGGCCGCCGGCCGTTTGAAGGGTGTGAGTCAGACTCACACCCCCATCGAGGCGCTCGCGGACACGGCCAGGCGTCCCGAGCCCCAGCACCTTGCACAGGTCGGCGAGGACGAACCAGGGCTCGCCGTCGAGCGTGACGACGCGCACTTGCTGGCCGGAGAAGTCGAAGGGCTGGATGGCGGTCACGACGCGACCCTCGACGGGTTCACGAACTCAACGAGCTCGTCGAGGGTGTTTTGGGTAGAATTCGTGACGCCACGAAAGTGGTCTGGCGCGGAGTGGCCCTGGGTGCCGGTACTCGAAGTGCGGGCATCCCGTCCAGAGATCCTGTGTATTCGAGGCCCGCCACACTCGCCAGTGGCCCCTTTGGCGAGAGATCTACGGCGAACGCCCTACGCGCTGTCGCGTACCCCAAGGGGTACTCAGAATTGAGTATCCGCCTGGCGGCTACTCAGGTCCGGTGGTCAGAACGGGTGCCGCCGGGCGCCTGCTCGGATGGCAAGGTTGGTGGCTTGCCAAGGTTCGAGGCCGTGTCGTTTCGCCCAGCGGGCGGGGGCGTCTCGGTAGTCTCGCCAACACCCCTCCGGCGAGCGGGGCGAGTGTTGATTCCGGGGTGTGCCAGCCACGCCCCCATCTCTGCAAGATCTGAAGCCGCTGGCGGCCCCGATGAGTCAGGCCTAATCTCACAGCAACCATTCAGGGGGGAGAACATGAACACCAAGACCAAGGTCGTCCTCGGCATAGCTGCTGGGTTCCTGGTGATCGGCGTGGGCGCCAACGTCGCGCACTGGGCGACCTCACCTGTGGCGGCCACCGATACGGCCGGAACAGCCGAAACTCACGTCCCGCTGTCTCCGCCTGCATCGCCAATGCCGAGTGACTTTGGCGACAGGGTGGCGTGGGCCGAAGATGAGGGCAATGTGACTGCGCCCACCGGGATGCCGGCGCCGGACATGTCGAGTCCGGTCCCTACCGACCCTTCACAGGTCTCCCGGTGAGCCGATCGGATGGGGTGGGGACGTACCCCCCTCGCCCCAGCGCGACGCCCTCCTCGGCCTAGGCACCATATCCCTCCGAGCTTTTTCCACAGGGGATGTGGATAACCGAACTAGTCCGGTTTCATACGCACAGCGAGGCGCTATGCCATACGTGCGAGACACTGCGTCGAGCTGGGGTGTCCCCCCGGGCCGTCAGGGTTGGGAGAATGGGCAAGCCCCGCCGGGTTCTACCCAAACCTGGCGGGACTTGCGGGCGCTGGAGCGGTCTTCGGGTTGAAAGGGAGCCCTCGCGCTCCATCATTCCGCGTGGTTCAGGGCCCCGTGGAATCCCTGGGCGGTGATGTTGACGCCGGTCAGGTGGTCGGTGGTCGCAGGCTTGGCCATGTGCGATGGATGGCGCCGAGTCCTGCGGTGCGCGGCTGCACTCTGGTGGTGAGGCGAGCATCCCCTCTTGACCCTGACCAAAGGCCAGCGCATCGGCGGGGCTCGCTCGCTCGGGGCCTAGACTGGGTGGCTCAGGTCCGTGGTCCGCCGCGGCCTCCTGATCGTCAGGCGCTTGCCGGCGGCCTTGCGCTCGTCCTCTGCGGCCGTTGCTCGGGCGTCGATCCCGTCCAAGATGGCACGAGCCTCGGTCGCAGTGTTGAGCTGGAGAGGTCCAAGGCTCCGGATTTGCCCCCATGGTCCCAGGTGGCTGGTGAGGCGCCGGCCCGATGCCATCTCGGTCGCCGCGGCATGAAGGTCCGAGCCGTCGGGAAGGAAGAATACGGCCTCCTTCATGAGCTGGTGCGGCCCATCCCACCAACCCAGCGCGTCGAAGTCCCGCACGAGCGTGCGGACGATGCCCAAGATGCCGGACAGGACGGCCACGTGCTGAGGCGCCTGGCGCCAGGCTTCGCCAGCTTTGTCGCCCAGTTCGAGCACCCGCTGTGGGGTGGCATCGTTCGGGATGAGGCTGAGGAAGTGAGCGATCCCGCCGGCGGCGCGGTTGAACTCTGGGCGCAGAGATTCGAGGATGGGATCGGCGGCTGCATGGTCGCGGAAGGCCGATTGGATGGCCGCAGTAGCGGCGGGCTCGATGGCCTGCGAGAGGTCTCGTGCCGCATGGGCGAGCGCACTCGCCTGTGCGTACCGGGCCACGGACGCATTCAACGCCTCGTCAGTCAGGCGCCCGTCTTGGGCGTCCCTGACGATGGCACCCAGCGGTTCGTCCGCCAGAGCCCGGTTGGCCTTGAGGCGATCGGTGGCGTCGAGCAGGTTTGCCAGTGACGCCGGGAATGTCCCGCCTGCTTTAGTCACGGCATCGGCGAGATACCTCGCGTCGGTGAGCGTGGGCATTAGGAGATCCAGCCCGACGGGTAGGCGTCGTCGTCGGCCGCATCGTCAGAGCCGGGGGCATCGGGGCGGTGCGCGACGATCGCGGCACCGATGACGGCCAGGAGTTCAGCGTCGGGCAGGGCCGCGAGCGCTGCCACGACCTTGGTGTCCGGGGCGGCCGGAGTTGCCCCCTTCGTGTTCACTTCGGTCGGCTGGGGCTGTGTGGTCATGTCGGTTCTCCTTGCTGTGGGGTCAGTCGTTGGGCGAGTGCGTGGCCGATAACGTCGGCTAGCGCTGGGTCGTCGAGAGTTCCGGTCAGCACGTCGCGTTCGACGATGCGGCGGACCTCGGCGCGAACGGTGGGGCGATCGAGCAGTTCCCGGACGACAAGCTCGACAACGCTGCGGTCGTCGAGTTGGCGCAGGGCGTCAATGTCCACCTGGCTAGCCTCCTTGCTGTCGGTGCGCGGCATACAGTTGTGCGACATCGAGTGGCCATTGGTAATCACGACCAATCTTTCGGGCGCCCAGGTCGTTCGCCAGGCGGCGAGTCTGCCGGGTGCTGAGACCCAACAGACTCGCTACCTCGCGCGTACTCCCGCGAGCGTCCGGGTATGACTCTGTCGCAATGTGTTCGGGTGGACGTCCCATCTGTCCCCTTGCGGCCGTGGGCCGTTCGCGTGCGATCGCAATCAGGGTGGTGAGCACCTCGGCCGTGACGCCTCCGACGCGCGTCCCGTCTTCCCTGGCAACAGCTTTCGCGCCACGGGCAGCCAGGAGGGCCAGGGCTGTGACTGCCTCGCCACGTATCAACAATGCATCCCCGAGACGCTCGACCGGCGGCGCGCTCATGATGGACCCGCACATTGTGCGGACCCTTGGCGGCGATGCAGCTCGACGCCCAGAGCATCCACCTCAGCCTGCCGCCCGGCCACGTCACGCCCCAGTAGGGCAATCGCCTCGCCGACCCGAACGAACGCCGCTGGCACCAACCCTCGGTCGCGGCGAGGGTTCGCAGGGGTACGGACCAGCTCGGACCCTTCCCGCCTCACGACGTCGCCTCCGGTGCGTACGCACGCAGTCGCGGCCGGTCGAGAAGGATGATGGCCACGGCCCGCTCGGCCGTGATCCCGTTGCGATGGGCCAGGGCCCGGGCTACCGAGCAGATGCGGCAGCCGCCCATGAGGTCGTTCTGCCCGTCAATCACATGTCCTTGAGCGCAGTGCCTACTCATCATCGGTCTCCCATTCGCTTGAGCTTCTTCGCAGTCCTAAATCGGCCAGCCCATACGCCCTCAGGCTCACTGGACACGTCGTCATAGGCCTGGCATTCAGACAGGATCGAGCAGGCCATACATGCCGCCTCAGCGGCCGCAATAGCCTCGGCATCACCAGAGTGAGGCCAGTGCGACTCCGGGTCGATAGAGCACGGTGGTGGCGTCGCAATCGCGGCCTGAGTGAGAGCCGCCCACGGGTCCGTCATGACGCGCGCCTTTCACACTCGACGCAATCCGTCTTGCCGTAATTCACGCGCTGATTCGAGATCGCCTTTCCGCAGGCGCAGAGCGGCCCCTGGCTTGGCGGGGCATCCCAGCTCGCTGCCGCCTTAGCCACCAGGGAGTTCTCCAGCGTGATGGTGGTCTGCGGAGTCTCCATGCCCTTCGCCCGGGCGGTGAGTGCGGCCTTGACCGCCTCGCTGTTCGGGGCGCTCGCAGCCTCGGACCAGAGTGTGCGGAGTGCGTCCTTGGTGAGGGCAGCTTCGATGCGGTCACGCCAGCCGCCCAGATCGTCGACCGGCTCGACGATGGGGTGTGCCAGACGCGCCCCATCCTCGACAGCATCGGTAGCTTCCCGGAGCCGGGAAATACCCTGCTCGACCGGCTCTGCAAGGGGGTATGGCTGGCGTACCCCATCCTCGACCGCCTCGGGGGGGTTTTCCCGGCGACGGGAGCCTTCCGGGGCGACCGGCTGAGTGACCTCGCCGTGCTCAGGAGGCGAGGTGTCGCGGGTGTCGCGGGTGGTTCCTATCCCCCTAAGAATTTCCTTCACGATGGACTTATCTAAACCACCCGCGACACCCGCGACACTGTCCGATTCGGGGGTAACGCGCTCGTCCTGCTCGTCGTCGGCTTCCGTGCGCCAGCGGACGCCGAGCCAGACCTTCGCCTTCCTTGGCGTGTCGCCGAAGTGCCTGCGAACGAGGCCTTGCAGGGCCCTCGACTCGGTCTTCACCACGCGGTGCTGGGTGACTTCGTCATGCTCGCCGAACCGACTCGTCAGCAGCTTGTCGGCCCATTTGTGGTGCCCTCGGGTGTCGAGCCACTCGTTCACGTCATCCAGGAGGTCGGAGACAGTGACGCACGCCTGAGGGTCGAACACGATGCGGTCACCGATGTAGGACAACATCAGGTCGGACTCCTTGCGCCACTCCCTCGTGTCGAGAGCGACCCGCTCGGGGGCGCCTGGCATAACCTGCTCCGCGGCGTACCAACGCATAGCGCCCTCCACTATCCACGCCAGCACAGCCTCTCGTCGGCCGCCTTTCCCGGCTCGCATACGGGTGCGGAATGATTCATCCGGTGGAAAGGTCTTACTGAATTTGACCAATGCGAGCCGACGCCACGTGCCATGGTCAGTTTCGCTGATGATTGGACGGTAGTTCGTCATTACGACTAGGGAATGCGTTGCCTTCCAACTCGTGTTGTCCTGACGAACAGCGCGAGCGGTCATCTGGGATTGCCCGAGAATCGCCTTGAGGCGCTGCACATTCAATTGCCCCGCCTCAGGGGTTTCGTCGATCACCGCGAGCCGCGCTCCCCGCAACGACATCAGCTCGGTGGGATGGTCATTCGGGTTGGCGCGCAACAGCTTCTCCGGGACGAGCGTCACGTGCTGGCCCAAGGCGGCGTAGATCGAGTCCAGCAGCGTGGTCTTGCCGTTGGAACCAGAACCCTGCCCGATCGGTAGAACGTCATCCGAGGTCGGGTGGCCCGTCGCGGATCCTGGCCGAACCTCACCTGCATCCAGTCGGCGACCTCAGGGTCAAGGGCTCGCAGTGCTTGGTCCCAGTCTTGGTGGGTGGCTCCCGGCACGTAGTTGGTCTCGGTGATCCGAGTCATGCGCAGGTCGGGGCTGTGGGGCAGCAGCTCGCCGGTGCTCAGATCGACCACGCCATTACCAACGTTGAGCAGGTCAGCCTGCTGGTCGAAGTCGCCCGCCTCGACAGAGACGACGCCCCGCATCAGGAGAACAAGCGCGTTGATTCGTGCGGCCCGGAGCAGCCCATTGAGCGCCCGGAGTCGGTCCGTCGACTCCCCCGCGTCCAGCGCCTGCTTATTCAGGGCGATCACGGCCTGTCTCGCGGCCTCGCGGGCGTCCTCCTCCTGGCGCGGATGCCAACGGCGCCCGTCCCAATGCATCCACCCGAGACCACCTGCCCAGCACCACCGGTCCGCCAATCCCTCGTGTGCCAGCCACGCGGCCATGTGAGCGTCATCCAAGGCCATTGGAATGGCCGATTGCTCGGCGACCGGACGCTCAACCTCGATCAGCACCAGGTCGTCGAGCCCGTGCCCGGCAGCGACATGGTCGGCAGCATCCTTACCCTCAGCAGCCCGGACGAACTTCAGCGTGGCCACTCCATCGAGCTTGTCGGCCACACTGTTAGCCCACTTCTGCCCGGCGGCGTCGTTGTCCACGACAGCGACCACGGTGGCGGCGTGTAAGGGCGTGACGTCGACCTTGCCGAAGTTGTTGGCGCCCATCGGCGCCGTCGTCGCGCACACGCCCCACGCGAAAGCCAAGGCCTCGGCATCCTTCTCACCCTCGGTCAGGTAGATGACCTCGTCGTTGGCGACAGCCGCGACGACCTCGGGCAGCCGATACAGGCTCGACGGAGCCCCCGGCGCGACCTTCTGGCTGAACTTCTTGTCAGGTGTGCGGGTAACAGTGCGGACCGAGCGGCCGGCGGCGTCGACGTAGCCGTACTGCGCGCCGCGGGGATTGTCGAACAGGTCGGACATGCCGATGCCGAGTGCCGCAACCACGTCGCGGATCTCGCACCCAGCGTGGCAGTGCACCAGGACCTGCTGAGGGCCTCGCCGCACCGACAACGACGGGTTGCCATCATCGTGAGCTGGGCACTGAACAGTCGCGCGGTCATCCCCGCAGGCCTTCACAGTGAGCCCCGCGTCGCGGAGCCTGTCGAGCACCCGATCATAGGCCGCCGCGGCGGTCATCGGACCGGCTCCAACCGGCATAGCACGACCTCGGCGGCATGCCCACGGGCCTCGGCCCGAGCAGCGGCCCGCTCAGCCGGCGCCAAGGTCAGGAACACGCGGCGGCGATAACGGTCGCCATCCAACCGGACGACGAGGACGAAGACACCGTCAACGACGCCAGCGGCGTCTACGGGTTCAGAGGATTGGGCGGGTACAATGGAGATTGAGCCGCCGAAGCTCTTCTGCGCCGCCCCGATGACCGCGGGGCGGCGTTCGGCTTTCCGGGTCACGCAGCATCACCGCCGAGCCGTGCAAGCTCAGCCTCGGCCGCCTCGGCGACCGCTTGCTGCTCGCGGGACTTGCGTCGCGCTTGCGCGGATCGCAGGGCGAGCCGGGCGAAGTGGGCCTTGCGTAGGTGGGCGGCCCGGATCGGATCGCCGCCGGCCTCGGCAAGGAACTTGGCATCGAGGGCCGCGCGAGCTGGCGCGGTGCGGGCGGAACGGTTGGGCGTATTCGCCCATGAGGTGTGCGCGGCGATCTGCGCACGGAGTCGATTCTCAGGGTTGGCCTGGGCCATTGCGGGTACTCCAAAGGACACCTGCACCCGATCTAGCTAAATCGCAGGCCCTTTGGCGGCCACCGCCTGGAAGGTAAACCAGTCACTACTGGTCGTGACCAGTATAACGCACGAGCGGGCGCCAAGGTCGCGTGGCGGATGTTTGGTCGGGTTGCCCTGTTGCCAGGCGGTCGAATATGCCCCGCACCGTCTCCACGTGTCGGCCACAGCGACATGCGGCGGTGATGTCGGCGTCGTCCCAAAATGCGTGTCCAGCCTGGCTGACATGGCAGACATTTCCGCGGTCGGGGTCCACGCACAGCACGGAAGCCGCCATCCCCTGCCGGTGCGATTTGCTGTTGCGCATCTTGGCGTTGAGCGCATCGCGCCCTCGGAGCACTCGACCTTCCCCGAACATGCGCGTGCCATCCCAGCGCAGCAGTATCCGCGGGAAGCCAGGAACGGTAACAACGGCGAAGACGAGCTTCTTACATCGGCTACATCGCACGCGCAGTTGGTACTGATGCGGAAGTATGGCCCCGGCTTGGAATCCTCGTACGGCGAGGTCGCAAGCGAGCGCAATAGATACCTCCTGGCCAGCTTCGTCGGCCATCGTGTGATCTGTCACAACTCCCCCAGGTTCAGGTTGCGGGCTTCCTCGGCGGCACGGGCGGACGCCTGGGCCTTGGTGTAGCGCAGCAGCATGTCGGGCCGGGTCCAGCCGGCGACGGCGAGTAGGCCCATTTCTGAGCCGCCGGCGGCCAGCCAGCGGTGCGCTGCGGTGTGTCGGAGCCGGTGCGGGTGGAATCCCTCGATGCCGGCGGCCCGGGCGCGCTCGCCGAGGGCCTTGTGCAGTGCGTCGTAGCTGAAGGCCTTGCCCCGGTCCCCTAGCCATAGGGCATCGCCCTTGGCGAGCCGGTGCCGGGCTCGGGATTGGCGTAGGTAGCGGCTGATCGCGTCGGCGGTCTGAGGGCCGAATGGCACGACCCGGCCCTTGCCCCCCTTGCCGCGGCGCACGATCGCGGTGCCCTGAGCCAGGTCGACGTCCGCCACGGCTAGGGCCACGACCTCCCCGGCTCGGCAGCCGGTCTCCATCATGAATCGCAGCAGCGCCTCATCCCGTTGGCCACGCAGGTCGTCGCTGGTGGCGCGCCCACGGCCGGTGCCACACGCCTTGAGCAGCGCCTTGAGCTGCTCGGCACTCAGCGGCTCGACGACCGACTGGTCGATCTTGGGTGCGCGCAGCCCATGCAGTGGGTCGGTGTCGATGTCGCCCTCCTCGGCCAGCCAGGCGGAGAACCGGCGCACGGCCAGCTGTCGGGAGGCGGCGGTGGAGGCTGCTGCGCCGCCGTCGAGCAGGTCGGCGGTGAAGGCGACCACGGTGGCACGGTCCAGCACGGCCGGGCGATCCTGGGCCTGGCACCACGCCAGGTAGCGCCGCACTCCATCGCCATACGTCTTGACCGTCTGTGGTGACTTGCGAGCTGCGCGCAGCGAGAGCTCCCACGATGACAGCAGGGCTGCCAGATCGAGGGCGGGAGCAGCTTTAGGGCGCGGCGACACACCTACAGGCTAACCCAATATCTGGACTGGAAGCGCTGTGCAGTGCTACGTTCGGCAGGTCAGGCCCCGAAACAGGGCTCTGACCTGCACGAACAGCCTCATCGGCAGCAGAACGTCAGTCCAGGTAGTCGCGCAGCACCTGCGAGCGCGAGGGATGCCGCAGCTTGCTCATCGTCTTGGACTCGATCTGGCGAATCCGCTCGCGGGTGACCCCGTAGACCTTGCCGATCTCGTCTAAAGTCTTCGGCTGTCCGTCGGTGAGCCCGAAGCGCATGGAGACCACGCCGGCCTCGCGCTCGGAGAGGGTGTCGAGCACCGAGTGCAACTGCTCCTGCAGCAGGGTGAACGACACGGCGTCGGCCGGAACGACCGCCTCGGAGTCTTCGATCAGGTCGCCGAACTCACTGTCGCCGTCTTCACCGAGCGGGGTGTGCAGCGAGATCGGCTCGCGGCCGTACTTCTGCACTTCGACGACCTTCTCCGGGGTCATGTCGAGCTCTTTGGCGAGCTCTTCCGGAGTGGGTTCGCGACCGAGATCCTGCAGCATCTGCCGCTGCACCCGGGCGAGCTTGTTGATGACCTCGACCATGTGCACGGGGATGCGGATGGTGCGGGCCTGATCGGCCATTGCCCGGGTGATCGCCTGCCGGATCCACCAGGTGGCGTACGTGGAGAACTTGAAGCCCTTGGTGTAGTCGAACTTCTCCACCGCACGGATCAGGCCGAGGTTGCCCTCCTGGATCAGGTCGAGGAACTGCATGCCACGGCCGGTGTACCGCTTCGCCAGCGATACCACGAGCCGCAGGTTCGCCTCCAGCAGGTGGTTCTTGGCGCGGCGCCCGTCGTGCGCGATCCAACGCAGCTCGCGCTCGGCCGTAGGACTGAGCTTCTGACCGGAGTTGAGCTTCTCCTCCGCGAACAGGCCGGCCTCGATGCGCTTGGCGAGTTCGACCTCTTCACCGGCGTTGAGCAGCGCGACCTTGCCGATCTGCTTCAGGTAGTCCTTGACCGGGTCGGCGGTGGCGCCTGCGGTGGCCACCTGCACCGCAGGGGCATCATCCTCGTCGTCGGCAGACAGGACGAAAGACTCGGCGATCTCTTCGCCCTTGGCCTTGCCGGCATCCGCAGGGGTGTCGGCATCGTCGGAGTCCGCGTCGTCGGAGTCGCTCGCGGCGTCATCGTCGGAAGCCTCGTCCGTCACGTCGGCGACGTCGACCTCTTCGAGCTCGTCGATCGCGACGTCTTCATCCGTCGCGGTCTCGTCGAGGTCGTCGGACTCGATCGACGTCGCAGTCTTCGCGGCGGTCTTCTTGGTGGCCGCGCGCTTGCGCGGCTTGGGACCCGCACCATCGGCGTCGGGCACCGCCTTGACGGCGGCTGTCTTCTTGGCGGCGGTCTTTCGGGCCGTCGTCTTCTTCACGGGGGCACTCACGCTAGCCCGCGCGGTGGCCGCTACGGCGCGGTCCGCGTCGGTTCGCACCTCGATGCCCGACGAGGTGAGTGCGGCGAGCACGTCACCGAGCCGGGACTTTGCCACCTTCGCCGTCAGGCAGGCGCTCGCGCACTTGGGCGCCCGAGACGTAACCGTGCGTGGCGCCCGACTGCACGAGCTGCTGCAGGCTGGGGTGGGAGAACTCCGCGGGAAGAATGCTTTGGGGGGCAACCGATGACACAGACTGCCTTTCGTCGTACGTATGCCTCGGCTCCGATTTGGGGCCGCGTCTAATAGGTAACGCCACAGAACACCGAACCACTCCCGATAGGCCACAACCGCTGACCACTCGAAATAGGGCATGCAGTAGCAGGGACCTAGTCAAGCCCCCCCATCTTGCCACGGTTTGCTGCAAACCCCAAACCCGAGCCGCGGACGAGGTCCCCACCCGCAGGGGATGGCCGCAGAGCCGTCCCTCAGGTCAGACACCTCGACCGGCGACCAACCTGCCGGAATGTCGGATTCAGGCCTTGACTGCTAGTACAGGGCAGGTGGCATCCAGCAGCACCCGCTGGGCACTCGAGCCCAGGATCAGCTTGCCCACCGGAGTGCGGCGGCGAAGCCCGATGACGATGAGGTCGGCCGCAACCTCCTCAGCCACCCGGATGAGGTCATCCGCCGGATCCGACTCCCGACTTTGGGTGCGAATCTCATGGTCGATGCCGTCGGTGACCAGCCGCTGCCGCAATTGCACGACCTGCTCGCTCATGTCAGCCGAACCCCGCGGTCGCGACACCACCACGATGAGGTGGTTGCCCCGCAGCCTCGACTCTGCCACGGCGGCCTCCACGGCGGCTCGGCCCTCCTTGGTCTGGATGAAGCCGACCACGATGCTCATGCACACTCCTCCATCCCGGCCGCCCGGAATCCCTGACACCCAGCACACACTCTCTCGCGGAACATGGCTCTGGTTGAGCAATCGCCCTCGCGAGAGCAAGGTATCCCGTCTGACTCCTACCCACCGGTAGCCGTGCGACACGCTGGCAGCCGCCCACTACCGTAGAAATCGTGACGGCGGGCGATGGCAACGGCTGGGTGCAGTGCCGTTGCGGCCAGCGGCACTGGGGACTCTACGGCGCGGCCGGGCTGCTGCTCACCGACAACGGCCGGGTGCTGCTGCAATTGCGTTCCGGCTGGGTGCATCACGGAGGCACCTGGGCTCTGCCCGGCGGCGCCCTCGACTCCCATGAGGACGCAATCGCCGGTGCCCTGCGCGAGGCCCACGAAGAGAACGGCATCGCCCCGGATTCGGTGCAGGTGCTCGACTCTTACGCCAGCGTCGACCACACCGACTGGCGCTTCACGGTGGTGGTCGGGCGGTTGTTGGTCCCTGCGCATCCCCACCCCGCCAACGCCGAGTCCGACGACGTGCGGTGGCTGCTGCCGGGTGAGGTCACCGCGCGCCCGCTGCACCCCGCCTTCGAGGCGGGCTGGCCCACCCTACGAGCGCGCTTGGGCGACCTCTTGGCCGCAGAGCAGCCGCGCCCAGCAGTCGAATAGCCGGACGCGGCCCCGGGTCGCCCAGTCGCCGACGGAACCTCAGTCAGACCCGGGCGGTGTCCGGAATCCGGCACCAGCGCCAGCCGATGAAGCTCAGCTGAGCACAAAAGCCCAAGCCACGACACCAAAGCGAGCCGGATTCCGGACACCCAAACGCCGGGAGCAGCGACCGACCACCCCAGCGCCCGCCCCCCGGACGCGCCGGGATTCGGCTGATCTTGCGTGGGGCAACGGGTCGGTGTCCCAAATTCGAGCCAGCGATCTCGGCTGGGCACGAAACTCACACTCACCGCAACGATCGTGTCGACTATGGGACAACCACAAACCGTGAGAAGGACACGGCCACATGCACTTGCCGCCGAGAGAGCCCCCACCCTGGCCCAACGGGCGCGATCGCGCGTCCACCTGTCACGTTCTTCGCCCATCCGTCACCACCTTGGCGACATGTCAGCGAACAACGTCACAGTCCGACGGCCCAATGCGGCACAGCCCCCGGACCCCCCGGGTCAGCACGCCACGCAGACAAGCCGACCCCTTGGAATAGACCTGGTGCCCAGGGGCAGCAGCGACGAAAGAGCCGCTCAGCCCTCGGCCGAGGAACCGACGGCCGAACGCGCGGCCGCGAACCCCAACTCCAGATCGGCCAGGATGTCGTCGAGGTGCTCCAGGCCCACCGCCAATCGCACCAACCCCGGGGTGACCGCCGAGGCGGCCTGCTCCTCCTCGGTGAGTTGGGAGTGCGTTGTGGACGCCGGGTGGATGACCAGGGAGCGCACGTCACCGATGTTGGCCACGTGCGAGTGCAGTTGCAGCGCCTCGACGAAGGCCTGCCCGGCCACCCCACCGCCCGCGATCTCGAAGGCCACCACGGCGCCTGCACCCTTGGGCGCGTACTTGTCGGCCAGCGCCTTGTACGGGCTGGACTCCAGGCCGGCGTAGGCCACCGACTCCACGTCCGGACGTGCCTGCAGCCACTGCGCCACGGCGAGCGCGTTGGCAACGTGGCGATCCATCCGCAGGCTCAGCGTCTCGATGCCCTGGGCGATGAGGAAGGCGTTGAACGGCGAGATAGCCGGCCCCAGGTCGCGCAGCAACTGCACACGCGCCTTGAGGATGAAGGCCAGGTTCGCGCCCAGCGCGCTGCCCACACCGAGGTCCTTGGCATAGGTGAGGCCGTGGTAGCTCGGGTCCGGGGTGTTGTAGTTCGGATAGCGCTCGGGGTCGGCGGCGAAGTCGAACGTGCCCCCGTCGACAATCACACCGCCGATCGAACTGCCGTGTCCGCCAAGGTATTTCGTGGCCGAGTGCACCACGATGTCAGCGCCCCACTCGAGCGGCCTGATCAGGTATGGCGAGGCGACGGTGTTGTCGACCACCAGGGGCACACCCACGTCGTGCGCGATGCCGGCCACCAGCTCGATGTCGAGCACGTCCTGTTTCGGGTTGGGGATGGTCTCGGCGTAGAACGCCTTGGTGTTGGGACGAACGGCCGCCCGCCACGACTCCTCGCTGCCGCCGTCGACGAACGTGACCTCGATGCCCAGCTTGACGAAGGTGTAGTGCAGCAGGTTGTAGGTGCCCCCGTAGAGGCTCGCGCTGGCCACGATGTGATCGCCGACCTCGGCGATGTTGAGCAGCGCGAGGGTCGACGCCGACTGACCCGAGGCCACCAGCAGCGCACCCACTCCGCCTTCGAGGCTGGCGATGCGTTGTTCCACCACATCGGTGGTGGGGTTCATGATGCGGGTGTAGATATTGCCGAACTCCTTGAGTGCGAACAGATTTGCCGCATGCTCGGAGTCTTTGAACACGAACGAGGTGGTCTGGTAGATCGGCAGCGCCCGCGCCCCGGTGGCAGGGTCGGGCACCTGCCCGGCGTGGATCTGACGGGTTTCGAAGGCCCAGCTTGCGGGGTCGGACATGACAACTCCCAAGAGTCAGGGGCCGACGCCGCACGGTGAGAAGGCGCGGCCCGCGCTTGCCATGCGCCTTTTGCGCACAGCCAGGTCTTCACCCGGGGCACCCCACCGCGGAGGAGGGTTGCCGGTCAGCGAGCCGGGGCTTGTCGCTGACACTCATGACCTGGCGGCAGCCTACACGCACGATCCGTCACCGAGAGCGGAGCCGGCGGGACGCTGAATACGGCCGAGACTCATCAGGCATGAGTAGTGTCGTGCACCAGGCTCCTTGAGAGGCGGTGACCGGATGCGGGTGGCCCTGTTCGCTACATGCTTCAACGACACCATGTGGCCGGACACCCCGATCGCCACTGTGAAACTCCTTGAGCGGCTTGGCTGTTCGGTGGAGTTTCCGACGGAGCAGACCTGCTGCGGGCAGATGTTCACCAACACCGGCTACGGCAGGCAGGCTCTGCCCCTGGTAGAGCGCTTCGTGAACGTGTTCGAAGGCTACGACGCGGTGGTGGCACCCTCGGGCTCGTGCACCGGTTCGGTGCGCGAACAGCACCATGATCTGGTGGTGGCCGCGGGCAACACCGCGCTGGCCACCCGGGTGCAGGCGCTGACACCACGCGTCTATGAGCTGTCCGAGTTTCTGGTCGACGTCCTCCGGTTGACCGATGTGGGTGCGTACTTTCCCCATCGGGTCACCTATCACCCCACCTGCCATTCGCTGCGCATGCTGCGGGTAGGCGAACGGCCCCGGCAACTGCTCGAAGCAGTACGTGGCATCACGCTGATCGACCTGCCGGCGGCACAGGAATGCTGCGGTTTCGGCGGCACCTTCGCCATGAAGAACGCCGACGTCTCCGTGGCCATGGGCGCCGACAAGGTGCGACACGTGCAAGAGACCGACGCCGAGGTGCTGGTCGCCGGCGACAACTCGTGTCTGGCTCACATCGGCGGCATGCTCAGCCGGGAGCGCGGCGGGGTCCGCACCATGCACCTGGCCGAGGTCCTGGCCTCGACCGAGGACGACCCGGCATGAGTTCGCAACCAGGCTCGAGTTCACCAGGCTCGAGTTCACAACCAGGCTCGAGTTCGCAACCCGCGCTTGGTCCGCAACCAGGCTCGAGTTCACCAGGCTCGAGTTCGCAACCGGGCATGAGTTCGCAACCGGGCATGGATTCGCAACCGGGCGACGTCACCGGGACCCGGTCCGCAGTCGGGCTCCAACCCATCGCCGGGCCGGTCCAACGCACCTCACCCACGTTCGTGGGCATGCCCAAGTTCCCGGTGGCGGCCTACCAGGGGCTGAACAATGCGCAGCAGCGTCACAACCTGCGGCACGCCACCCACATCATCCGCGACAAGCGGGCCGAGGTGGTGGCCGAGGTGGCCGGCTGGGAGGAACTGCGTCGAGCCGGGGCCGAGGCCAAAGACGAGACCCTCACCCACCTCGCCGACTACCTGGTGCAGCTCGAGGCGAACCTCACCGCCGCGGGCGCCACTGTGCACTGGGCCCGTGATGCGCCCGAAGCCAACCAGATCGTCATCGACCTCGTGCTGGCCAAACAAGCCACCGAGGTGGTGAAGGTTAAGTCGATGGCCACCCAGGAGATCGAGCTCAACGAGGCCCTTGAGGCCGCAGGCATCCATGCTTGGGAGACCGACCTGGCCGAGCTCATCGTGCAACTCGGCCATGACCGGCCGAGCCACATTCTCGTACCCGCGATTCACCGCAACCGCAGCGAGATCCGCGACATCTTCCGCCGCGAGATGGGCCAGGTCGGCGTCCGGCGCCTGCTGACCTCACCGACGAACCCGCCCGGCTCGCCGAGGCGGCCCGGCTGCACCTGCGCGAGAAGTTCCTGCGCGCCAAGGTGGCCGTCTCGGGAGCGAACTTCGCCATCGCCGAGACCGGAGCGCTCGTGGTGGTGGAGTCGGAAGGCAACGGACGGATGTGCCTCACGCTGCCTGACACGCTCATCTCGGTGGTAGGCATCGAGAAGGTGCTGCCCACGTGGGACGACCTCGGCATCTTCCTGCAGTTGCTGCCGCGGAGTTCCACCGGCGAGCGGATGAACCCCTACACCTCCATCTGGACGGGCTCCCATGACGGCGACGGTCCCTCGGACGTCCACGTGATCCTGCTCGACAACGGGCGCACCCACGTGCTGGCCGACGAGTTGGGACGCCAGGCATTGCGCTGCATCAGGTGTTCGGCCTGCCTCAACGTGTGCCCGGTGTATGAGCGCGCCGGCGGGCACGCCTACGGCTCGGTCTATCCCGGGCCGATCGGTGCAGTGCTCAACCCACAACTGCGTGGCACGACGAGCCCGGTCGACCGGTCGCTGCCCTTCGCCTCCAGCCTGTGCGGGGCGTGCTTCGACGCCTGCCCGGTGCGCATCGACATCCCGAAGCTGCTCGTGCACCTGCGCGAGGAGGTCGTGGAAAGCTCGGGGCCCACCGCCGAGGCGGCCACCATGCGCGCCGCGAGTTGGATGTTGAGCGACCCTAAGCGTCTCGGCGCCGCCCAACGCGCAGCCACGGTGGCAGGCAAGGCGCTGCACGGCAGGCCGATCGGCGTGCTGCCCTGGCCGCTGGCGGCCTGGACGGGTGCCCGCGACATTCCCAGTCCGCCCACGCAGACGTTCCGCCAGTGGTGGCAGGCGAACCGGGCAGGAGGCCGGGGATGAGCCACTCCGAAGCCAGCCGCACCCACGATCAGGGCCGCGGACCCAGTGCGCGCGAGGAGATCCTCTCCCGAGTGCGTGCCGCCACCCGCGATGTCACCTCGCCCCTCGGTGCTCGCGGCCCGGCGCCCGTCATCGAGGCCCCTACTCCGGCACGTGAACAGGTGCTCGACCTGTTCGCCGAGAACGTGGCCGACTATCGCGCCGAGGTGGTGCGGGTAGAAACAGCCCAGCTGGCGACTGCCATCGCCAATGCCCTCGCCGGTGCCAGGGTCAACTCCGTGGTCGTGCCCGCCGGACTGCCCGGCGAATGGCTCCGGCACTGCGCGGCTGCCCGAGTCAATGACGACCTGCTCAGCGCCATCGACCTCGACCACATCGACGCGGTGATCACCACAGCGGCCGTCGGCATTGCCACCACCGGCACGATTGTGCTCGACCATTCCGAGGGGCAGGGCAGGCGAGCCGTGACCCTGGTTCCCGACGTGCATGTCTGCGTCGTGCGGGCCGACCAGATCGTCTACGACGTTCCAGAGGGGGTTCGCCGGCTCGCGACCGAGGGACGCGCTGGCCGGCCGCAGACCTGGATCAGCGGGCCGTCAGCGACCTCCGACATCGAACTCGACCGCGTCGAAGGCGTACACGGCCCACGCACTCTCGTGGTGGTGCTCGTGAGCTGAGTGGCCGCCTCAGGCGAGCGCCTGATGGTGCCCTGGCCTTGCCCTGTTGCCACCGGCCCGCTCATGCCGGCGGGTCAAGGACCAGATCGCTGCCCACCCAGGGCGGTGGCACTCCACGGCTGAGCAAGGTCTCGATCAGTCCCGATAGTGGATGCTGGGGATCGAGGCTCAGGGCCCGCTCCACGGTGACGTTCGCCAGTGCACCATCGCCCGACCACCAGTGCAGTTCGGCGAGCACCGCCAGGGCTGTGACGGCGGGGGCTCCGGTGCCCGCGCGCACCAGATGCTTGAGCAGGCAGATCGCGGCGTCGAGCCGGTCTTCGTCCGGGCGCGGTGCCTGACCGAGCGTCATCCATTGCGAGAGAACGTCGCTCGGGTCTTCGGTCAGCGCCCAGGCCGCCGCCTCGCGAGGCGGCTGCGGGGCCACCGCCGACAGGATCATCGCGTCGCGTGCCATCCCGTCGCTCACCGCCGCCAACAGCAGGGCAGTGTCTCGATCGCGCAAGGGTCGCAGCGGGGAGCGTCCTCGAGAGGGCGCCGGCGGCGGGCAGCTGGGATCGCCGAGCCAGCCCGCCCAGACGTCCAGTGCACGCTCTACGGCGTCTACCGAGAGGGGGCGCAGCGAGGCGCCGAGCCGTGCCACCCGCCGGCGTACGCCCAGCGGGTACGGCTGTAACTCGTCCAACAGACGATCGCGACCTGCGGCCGGGCTCAGACCAGCCATCACGAGTTCGGCACTGATCACCGACGACTGCAACCGTTCCAGCGGTTCGGCGTGCTCGGGGCGGCCGAGCGGCCAGAAATCGTCGGCACCCAGCTGCCAGCCGGCCACGATCGGCAGGTCACTGTCGGCGAGCCCGGCGAGGAAGTCGTCGACCCACCAGGTGTGATCGGTGCCGAAGACCACGACGAAGATTCCATGGACGCCGGCTGTGCGCATGAACCGGCCGAGGTCTCCCCCGCGCAGTCGCGCAGCGATGGCCACGTCGGCGATGTCGACCCGGGCGGTGGGACCCACCCGGTTGTCGAGCATGCCGATGAGAACCACGGAGTCGACGGGGTGATACCCGAGCAGGTAGGGCAGGGCCGCCAGCAGGTCATGCTCGCTGCGGGCACGGACGACGGTCTTAGCCGGACGTGATGACGATGAAGTGGGCATGACCCCACTTCACCGTAGTCACAAGTTTTCGAACACAGTTATCCACCGTTTTGCCAAAGCGGACCTGTTAACCGGCGTTTGTGTACACGAGGTTGAGCCCTGGTGCCGCTGGGAATGGTCAGACCACGTGCGTCGGTACCACCCGGGGAGCCGCGGACGGCACGTCACCCTCCCAGGCCAGGAATGCCTCGGTCTCAGCCAGCACGGCGCCCGCGAGCCACGACAACACGATCGCGTCGTCACCCAGGCCGAGGAATGCGAAGAGGCCCTCGGGTACGAGGTCGAGCGGCGAGACGATGTAGACGAGCGCGCCGACCATCAGCAGCAGGCGGGACTTGCCCATCCCGGTATAACTACCTCTGAGCACCGACCCGATGAGCCGCGGCAGGGCAGCGAGCTGGCGGCTCAGGCCTGGAGCACCCGGGCGGCGCTGGCCACGGATCGCCGCCCAGAGCGCGGCAAAAGCAGAGAGTCTTCCGGTACGTCCGTTCACAGGTGCTCCTTGGAGGGCAGATAGCCAGCCGATCGGCTGACGTCGGGCGCATGCCGAACACATTGCCAACGAAGACCGGCAGGCCACAATTCCCCTGGTGCTGGCCGACACGCCACAACACGTTCAGCAGCCTGGGGTCCGCGCCTCAGGCGCCACGAGGTCGCGCCCTGATCGTGGGCTCGGCTCGGGCGGACCTTACGCCCGCACATCCCGCCTGGATCTTCGCCTCTCGATGATCTATTCCAAGTCACCAGCCCCGCGTGCAGGGTCGTTGCGTGGTGCCGGCCGCGGTGCATCTCAACGCGGTTGGCACCCGAGGAGTCCGCCCCGGCCTGATCGGCCCCCTCGGCACTGCCAAAGGCGGCCTATTCCACGCGTCTGGCACCAGGCAACCAAGCCGCCCCGCCCGTGGCCTCACTCGACGATGCCCAACGCGGACTCCTTCACACGGTTAGCACCACCCCGCCATTCCTTGGTCGGCCCCGAGTCCGGCCCGGTCGATGTCCGGAATCCGGCACCAGTGCCAGCCGATGAAAACCAGCTGAGCACACAACCCCCACCCGCTGTACCCAAGCGAGCCGGATCCCGGACATCCCAGCACCGGGACTAGCGGCCTACCACCCAACACCCACCCGCATCACCAGGACACATCGGACACACTCCAACCCTCCCCAGGCACCCAGAGCGGGCCATCCCGGGCACCCCGGATCAACACACCACAGACACCCGACCTCTTGAAGAGATCACCTAGAGCTGGACGAACTCCTTACGGGCGTTTGCCCCGATCGCACGCAGCAGCCACCAGTCGAGCCCGGCGCCGATCATGCCGCCGGCCAGCGGCACGCCACGGCCCATCCGGCTCAGCGACTTCTTGCCGAACTGCGAGAGCAGGTTGAAGCCGATGCCCTTGTTGAGCAGCATCAGCGCCGGACCGGGCAGTTGGCGCAGGGCCACGTCGGTGATCCTGCCGCTGGGGTTCAATCCCGCCTTGGCCAGCACCGACCGCGAGTCGGCCCCCACGAGCGTGAGCAGCACGGCGGTGTGCACCTCAGGCCGGTTGACGTCGTAGCCGCGTAGATGAGCGATGCCGGCGACCATCCGGGTGGCGATGAGGTAGAACTCGGCCACGTTGACGGGCAGTGCCACCGGCAGGGTGATGAACCCGCCGAGCCCGGTGACGAAGCCACCCGCGGCAGCGAGCCGACCGTGAACGGTGACGATGTCGTCCACGGCGGCCTCGGTGTTGCCCGCCTTTGCCCGGAGTTCCTCGGCGACGGTCTGGGCCGAATCGATCGGACCCCCGCCGCCGATGCCGATATCGACCAACCGTCCCACCAACGCAACGGCGACCTGCTCCAGTCGCGAGGTCGGTTCGTTCGCGGCCTGCGGCAGTTCAACCTCGGACACTCGCACATGACGGTTGGCCATCGAAATCCTTTCGCTCGGGGACGAACTCATGAGTGGCTGCGACCTTGCGCCCGGGCCCGTTCCCGGCCGGTCGGCTGACCCGACCTGCTCAAGTGTGACTCCACCGTGCAGATCCGGCACCTCCGCCCGTTAGGTCAGCGAAATGCCTTGTGCTGCGGCCAGGGCGCATCCACCGGTCGCAACGTCGTCCAGCCCTGCTCGCGGGCCGCATAGGCGGCCAAGAGCCCCACGACGGCCGTGGGGTTGTGGATTCGGCCGGCCAGCACCGCCTGGTGCGCCTCGTCGAGCGGCAGCCAGACGCTGGTCATGAATGCCTCTTCATCGATGCGCACATGCCGGCCGTCCTGCGGCACGTCGGCGAGATCGCGCGCCAGGAACACCCGGATCGCCTCGTCGGAGCCGCCGGGCGAGTTGAACCAGTCGATGAGCACGTCCCAGCGGGCAGCGGTCAGGTCGGCCTCCTCGGCCAGCTCGCGCCGGGCGCAGTCGACCGGGGGCTCACCAGGCACGTCGAGCAGACCGGCCGGCAGTTCGTACAGCTCGTAGCCCACCGGGTGCCGGTACTGGCGTACAAGGAGCACCCGATCGTGCTCGTCCAACGCCAGAATGCCCACCGCGCCGGTGTGCCGCACGTATTGCCGCAGAACCTGCACCCCGTCACCCAGGTCGACCCGGTCTTCGGCGATGTCCCAGATCAGGCCCTCAAAGGCAGTCGTGGAAGACGTCACGGGCCGGGGCGCCAACTGGTCATGGAGGTCGTCGGACGACACCGTCGCACGAGAGGCGTTGTCGCTCATGTCTGATCGCCGGCGTGCACCTCGGCCGGCACGACGCCATTGGTGGAACCGGAGTCGTCCGCGTGGGCGTGCGGCGTCTCCACGTCGATCAGCCGCACCTCCCGTTGCCGATCGAGCGCGGCCCCGATCAACCCCGCGAACAGCGGGTGCGCGCGGTGTGGGCGCGAAAGGAACTCCGGGTGCGCCTGGGTGGCGACGTAGTAGGGGTGCACGTCGGCCGGCAGCTCGACGAACTCCACGAGCTCGCGGTCGGGCGACTCGCCGCTGACCACCAGCCCGGCAGCCTCCAGCCGGGGACGGTAGCTGTTGTTCACCTCGTACCGGTGCCGGTGTCGCTCCTGCACCCGCGTAGCGCCGTAGGTCCGCGCCACGACGGAGCCCTTCTTCAACTCCGCCGGATACAGCCCGAGCCGCATGGTGCCGCCCAGATCGCCCTCGCCGGAGACGATCTCGCGCTGTTCGGCCATCGTCGCGATCACCGGATCGGCGCTGTCGGGCTCGAACTCCGACGATGAGGCGTCGGCCAGCCCCAGCACGTTGCGGGCGTACTCGATGACCATGCACTGCAACCCCAGGCACAGGCCGAGCGTGGGCACCCGGTTCTCCCGCGCCCACCTCAGCGCCCCGAGCTTGCCCTCGATGCCCCGCACGCCGAAGCCCCCCGGCACGCAGATCGCATCGACGCCGCGCAGCGCCCGGCGGGCGCCCTCGGGCGTCTCACACGAATCGGAGGCGACCCAGCGGATCCGTACCTTGGCGTCCTGGTCGATGCCGCCGGCGCGCAACGCCTCGGTGACGGAAAGGTAGGCGTCGGGCAGGTCGATGTACTTGCCCACCAGCGCCAGCTCCACGTCGTGGGCGGGAGTGTGCACGCGCCGCAGCAGGTCGTCCCACTCGGTCCAGTCGACGTCGCGGAAGGGCAGGTCGAGACGGCGCACCACGTAGGCGTCGAGGCCTTCGGCGTGCAGCACCTTGGGAATGTCGTAGATCGACGCCGCATCCTTGGCGGTGGCTACCGCGTCGAAATCCACGTCGCACATGAGGGCGATCTTGCGCTTGACGGGTTCGGGCACGTCCCGGTCGCTACGCAGCACGATCGCGTCGGGCTGGATGCCGATGGAGCGCAGGGCGGCCACCGAATGCTGGGTGGGCTTGGTCTTGAGCTCGCCGCTCGGGCCGATGTAGGGCACCAGCGAGACGTGCACGAAGAAGCAGTTGTGCCGGCCGATGTCCTGGCGCACCTGACGTGCCGCCTCGAGGAAGGGCAGCGACTCGATGTCGCCGACCGTGCCGCCGATCTCGGTGATGATGATGTCGGGCACCCGGCCGTGCTCGTCGGGCACGGCCTGTTGACGCATCCGCCGCTTGATCTCGTTGGTGATGTGTGGAATGACCTGCACGGTGTCGCCCAGGTACTCGCCCCGACGCTCCTTGGCGATCACATCGGAGTACACCTGGCCGGTGGTCACGTTGGCTGCGGCGTCGAGGTGGATGTCGAGAAAGCGTTCATAGTGGCCGATGTCGAGGTCGGTCTCGGCGCCGTCGTCGGTCACGAAGACCTCACCGTGCTGGAACGGGTTCATCGTCCCGGGGTCGACGTTGAGATACGGGTCGAGCTTCTGCATCGAGACGGACAATCCGCGCGCCTTGAGCAGGTGACCCAGGCTGGAGGCCGTCAGCCCCTTGCCCAGAGACGAAGCCACCCCACCGGTGACGAAGATATGCCTGGTCTCGCTCGACGCGGAGAGACTCGATCGACTGGACTGCCGGCTGGACTGTCGGGTAGCTACCACGGACTTTAACCCTAGCAGCGGGCTCGAGGTTCTCGGGTCAGGCCGTCACCTAGTCCAGTCTGGGTTGCCCATCGCGCGAGGTCGTGAGCAACCGTTCGTAGCGGGTCAGCCACTCGCGCGTGACGGCATCGGCGTCCGGCAGGGCGGCACCCCGCGCCAGTGCCCGCTGCGAAAGCTCCGCGGCCAGCGCCGGGTCGGCCACGATCCGTCCGACAGCCTCTGCCAGTGCATCCGCATCGCCCACCGGCACGACGAACCCGGCGTCTCCCACCAGTTCCGGCAGTCCCCCGGTGTCGCTGACCACACAGGGCAGCGCCCCCACCAGCGCCTCCTGCACCACGAGCGAACGCGCCTCCCACAGGCTGGGCAGCGCGAGCACGTCGGCAGCAGCGATCAACCGTGGCACGTCGCGGCGCGATCCCACCAACCGCACCGGCGCGTCGCTGGTCGCGATCTGGTCTCTGAGCCTGGTCTCGAGAGCGGCGTCTCCCGAGCCCACGACGATCCATTCGATCCGGCCGGCTCCGGAACCGGATCGATCGGCCTGCCCGAGCGTGGCCGCCGCACTCACGAGCACCGGCAGGTTCTTCTGCGGAGCGATCCGCGAGACGGTCAGCACCCAGGCGGCGGCGGGGTCGAGCCCGAGCTCCGTGGCCAGGTCGGCGCGCGCCAGGACTGGATCACCCGGCCAGGGCCTCAGGTCGGCCGCAACGTTCGACAGCTCGGACGCCGGCGCGCCCACCTGCAGGGCGCGTTCCACCAGGTCGCTCGACGCGCCGGTCACCAACTGCGCGCCATGGGCCTGCAGACGTTCGAGCAGCGCCCCCACGGCTGCCTGCGGGCCCCCGGCCAACAACGCGTTGTGCCAGGTGACCACCACGGGCGGACGCGAGGCCACGGTACGTGCCAGCAGCACGCTCAGAGCGCCCGCCTGATGACCGTGAGCGTGCACGATGTCGGCCCCGGCCACCGCTCGACGCAGTCGTGCCAGCGAACCACCGCGGCCGGGCCACAACACCTCGACGCGCAGGCTGCCCTGCGAGCCGGACGCAGCGCTGCTCAGGTCGATCCCGTCGCCGGGCTCGGCTCCGACGAGATGCCGAGCGCTGGCGGCCGTTGTGGCGATGACGACCTGCACTCCGTGGCCGGCCAGCCCCCGGCCGAGGCTGAGCACGTGTCCCGAGATGCCTCCCGTGGCCTCGCCCATCACCAACAGCACCTTCATGGCTGCACTCCTTCGTCCGTGGGTGGCGAGTCCGAGTCTGCGCCGCCGCCGCGCCGCACGCTGAGCAAGGCGCGGAGGCCTCCCCGATCGAGCAGCAGCATCCCGCCCACGGCCACCGCGAGGCAGCCCAAGGCCGCCAGCACACCCGCGCCCACCGCGCCCAAGGCCCCGTGCCAGACACCGGACAACACATGCCCCAGCCCCCAGCCGACGGCAGCTGCCACGAGCGCCACCAGGCCGGCTACGACTGCCGCACGCGGCACTCCCTCAAGCGCCTCGCGTCCTGCCGTTCGGTGCAGGGCCATCAGCAGGGCCACCCCGGCCACCGTCATCCCGATGCTCGAGGCCGCCCCCAGGCCCACCGCCACAGTCGAACCCGACAGCCGCCACCCCAGCAGCACCATGGCCACCACCACCACCAGCCAGCCGCTAACGGTCGCCCGCGCCGCAGCGCGACCTTCCTCCAGCGCATACAGTGCCCGGCTGATGTGCGCGATCAGCCCGAAGCCCACCAGCCCGGGCGCCATCAGCACCAGGGTCGGCGTCATAGCGGACACATCTGCGCGATCGAGATGGGCGAAGAACGCAGCCACGGGCGCTGACACCGCCACGAGCACGGCGGCCCCCAACAGCCCGATGGTCACGACCGCTCTGGTAGTGCGGGCAGCTGCCGTGCAGAACGCGGTGCGCTCGCCGCGCGCTGCATGCGCCGACAGCCGGGGAAAGCTGGCGGTGGCCAACGGCACCACGAGCACCGCGTAGGGCAGCAGATAGACCGCCTGCGTGTATTGGTAGATGTTGAGCGTCGAGCCCGAGGCGCTTCCCCGGGCCAGCAGCAATACGGCCACCACGGTGGCCTGTTGAGCCAGCAACGCGGCAATGCCCGCTCCGGCCAACGACCGGGCCCGGCGCGCCACCCCGGCGGGAAACGCGAGCCGAGGACGCAGCCGCACCCCACCCCTGAGCACCGGCACGAGCAGCGGAAGCGTCATCACTGCCACACCGACCGTTGTGCCCCACGCCAACACCGCCTCACCTGCGGCCGGCAGGTGGGCCGGATCGTTGCGCACCTGACGTCCCGGCCCCACCACGAGAGCGAACGTGACGTAGGAAGCGATGACGGTCACGCTGGAGACCAGCGGCCCCAGCGCGGGCCCCAGAAAGCGATGCTTCGCCGTCAGCACGCCGCTGAGCACCACGCCGAAGCCGTAGAGCACCACCTGTGGTGCGAACACGCGCAGGAATCGCGCGGCCAAGGCTGTTCCCCCGGGGCACGTGGAGTCGTTCACCAGAGCATCGGCAATAGGACCGGCCAGCGCCATCAGCACCAGCGCCGCCGGCACGAGCACGATCGCCATCCAGGTCAGCAGCGCCGAGACGATGTGGTCGACCTCGCCACTGCGCCCGCTGGAGGCCGACGGGTCGCCGAGCCCGGCCCGCGACAGCGGCCCGGCCAACAGGGGGACGACGGCCCCCGTCAGCGCACCCCCGGCCACCACCTCGTAGAGCACGTTGGGCACCTGGTTGGCCGCCGAGTAGGCATTGCCCACGCACAGGCTCGACACGGCGTTGGCGTAGACGAGCCAGCGTCCGAAACCCACGATGCGCGCTGCCAGCGTGATGATGCCGATGAGAGCTGCCGCTCCCGCCAGGCCACCCACCACGCCGGCGGCTACGGCCTTGCCTGCCGTCTGCGCACTCCCGTCCCCGGGGCCCTGCAAAGGTTCTGGCGGCTCCGGGGGCGGTGAGTGCGGACGGCTCACGACGCAGGCGCGACCGTTGGACGACGTCCCAGGCCATCGAGTTCGCGCAGCCCAGGCGTCGCCTCGATCACTTTGGTGAAACTGACCCGCTCCGAGAGCACAGTCAATGTCACCAGGCCGGCCAACGCCGCCACCCGCAGCGGCCGGACGGCGGGCGAGCCGGCGGTAGTCAACACCACTGCCATGCCCAACAGCGCCCCGGCTGCATTGGCACCGCCGTCGCCGAGCATGGCCTGCTCCCCCAGGTCGGGCTGCAGGAGGGCGAGCGAGGCCCCGGTCGCGGCTCCCTGCACCACACCGGACGGCGCAGCCCCGAGCATTCCCGGAGCGTGCAGCAGCACGAGCTTGAGCGCCCGGCCCGGACGCAGGTCGAGCAGGTTCACAAGGTTCGCCGTGCCGGCCACCACGCCACCGGCCACCACGAGATCGCCGACGTAGCCCGGCAGCGAGCGCCCAGCACGCGGTTCCGCAAGGGCTACCGCCACCACACTGGCCACCGAGATGCCGATGATCTTGACGGCACCCGTGGTCACCGTGCCCTGCCGCAAGGCCCCCAGATGACCACGTAACCCCTTGGACCGCCCGGTTTCGGCGAGGTCGTCCACGATGCCCAGGGCTGCCGCGCTGCCACCGGCCACCAGCACGCCCGCCCGCTGGCGGGCATCGAGCCCGGGGCCGGCGAGCACTCCCGCGAGCGCGCCCAAGGCCCAGGCCGGCCCTTCTCGCATGGTGACGATCTCGCCGCGATGATTGGTGCGCTCCCAGAGCGCCCCACCCGGCATCAGGTGCCGTCCCCGCCAGACTCCGCGGCTCACCACGGCGGCGACTCCTGCCGCCGCCAGGCTTCGCGCAGCCGACTCGATGCTCATGGCGTGGGCGTCGAGTTGCTCGGGGACGACGAACTCGGCACCGGAGGCAGCACCGCCGTGGAGTTCGAGCCGCCGCCGTACTGGCCCACGCCGTTGTTCACCTGCTGCAGCAGAGCGAGCACGCACGTCACGGCGCCCAGTCCCGAGTCGGAATCGTCGAGCGTCGAGATCGTCTGGGCGGCATTGCCTCCGCGCAGGGCGGCGATCAGGCCACCCGAGCCGTTGGCTGCCGTCGTTCCGGCCACCACGGCACCCTTGGCGCCGGCGCCAAGAGCGGTCGCCAACGTCTGGTTGCTGGCGAGCTCGGCCTTCTGCCAGGTGGTGTCCGTGCCGGCTGCTCCACCGGCTGGGCCCACCGCGAGCACGACGACGAGGTCACCCCGCGCGGGAGTGTCTTCCGCCACTGACACCAGGTTCGACTTCTTCAGCTGGTCGAGAATCGCCGTTCCGGTGTCGTCGAGGTTCGTCGCGGTGGTGCTCACGACAGCCCGGGAGAGCAGGGCGGCAAGTTTGGTGTCGACGCTGGCGTTGGCCGGTAGCCCGAGCTGTGCCACATAGGGTGCCAGCGCTGCCACCGCCTGGGTGCGCACGCCGAGCGAGCCGGGCTTCGACCAGGCCGGGGTGAGCGTGACCGTCGAGGCCACCTTGGCCCCTGCCGACTTGACCATCGCAGACCAGCCTTGCGGGCCGGAAGCGTCGGCGCCGGGCAGCACGACCATCGTCACCGCATGCGTGTCGAGCTGGTGCGCGACTGCCGCGACCCCCAGGGACTCGATGCCCGCGCTCTGAGTCTTGATCTGCGTGTCGCGGTTGTCGACGGCGCGCTGCAGGTTCTCTTTCTCCTGGCGCAGCGCGGAGACCTGCGTGGTGAGCTGGTCGGTGAGCGGGCCCTTCAACGGGCCGGCGCCGAGCACGACCCCGATGGCCAATGCCAGGAACACTGACACCAGCGACACCAAGTGGTAGCGAAAGTCGATCACGCAATCGTCCCTGTCTGATTGGGGTGGTCCCGGCAAAGCCGCCTTGCCGGAGGTCGTTCACGCCAGGTGGTCAATCTCCGGAGAACCACGTTGCCACCACATCCCAGGCGTCCTTGAACCAGCCACCGGCGATGGTGAAGAACACCTGCCCGCCCGGGGTCGCCAATAGGGCGACCACTAGGGCCGCCAGGCCCGCTGCCAGCAGTGCCAACACCTGCAGATCGGAGATCCGCTGCCGGTAGAGCCGCGAGACCCCCTTGGCGTCCACGAGTTTGCCGCCTACCCGCAGCCGGGTCAGAAACGTGCTGGCCATCCCGGAGCGGCCCTTATCGAGAAATTCCACAAGGGTCACATGCGTACCCAACGCGACGATGAGCTCAGCGCCTTTGTCATCGGCGAGCAGCATCGCGATGTCTTCGCTCGTGCCGGTGGCCGGAAAGACGACCGGAGTGACCCCGAGGTCGATCACTCGCTGAGCGCCGGGCGCCTGGCCGTTGCGATAGGCGTGCACGATGATCTCGGCTCCCGAGGTGAGAGCTTTGTCGGAGACCGAATCCATGTCGCCCACAATGAGGTCCGGCGTATGGCCGGCTTCCATGATCGCGTCGGCCCCGCCATCGACTCCGATGAGCACCGGACGGTATTCGCGGATATAGGGCCGAAGCGTCGCCAGGTCTTCCTTGTAGTGGTAGCCCCGGACGACGACGAGCACGTGCCGTCCCTCCATCTCGGTGCGGATGTCGGGCACGCCCACTCCGTCGAGCAGCAGATCGCGCTCTTTCACCATGTATTCGAGGGTGTTGGCGGCGAACATCTCCAGCTGGTGGTTCAGGTCGGCGCGAGCCAGCTCCTGATCGGCCTCGATGGTGGCCTCGGTCTGCTCGACGCCCTCAGCCAGCACCTTCTCGCCCGAGAGCACCTTGTTGCCCTTGACGCTGATCGACGACCCCTCGCTCACCAGCGTCATGATGTCGACGCCGACGTCGTCGACCAACGGAATTCCCGCGTCGACGATGATGGCCGGGCCACGGTTGGGATAACGACCGGTGGTCGACTTGGCGGCGTTCACCACCGCGGCGGGATGGCACGCCACGAGAGCGTCAGCAGCCACCTGGTCGATGTCGGCATGATTGATCACGGCGATCTCGCCGGCCTGCAGGCGCTTGGTCAGGTCTTTGGTTCTGCGGTCGACACGCGCGGTTCCCGCACCACCGAGGTGGGCGGACCGTGACGGGCGGGTGAACGGAGGAGGCATCGCCGCACATCGTCGCACGCACCGCCGACACATGCTGGTGCGGCGCGCGCTTCGCCGTGGGTTGTGGGTGCCGACACACGGCCCAGCCGCGTTCGCCGGTGCCCTTCTCATCCAGCGACGCAACGGTCGTCAGCACCGTGAGCGGTGTCCGGAATCCGGCGCCAGCGCCGGCCTATGAAGCTCCGCTGAGCACAAACCCCGGGCGGCGGCACCAAAGCGAGCCGGATTACGGACATCCAAACACCGGAGGCAGCGACCGACCCCGGCGCCTGCCCTCACCGCCTGGACCCGCCGGGTACGGCTGCTCCCGGGGGAGGCCCAACCGTCTGCTCTGAGCGATCGCACGTCCACCTGTCACGTTCTTCGCCCATTCGTGGCCACCTTGGTGACATCCCAACGAACAACGTCACAGTTCAATGACCCAATCCGCTGGAAAGGGATCAGACGCGTTCGCGGGCAGCCTGCTCGAGCAGTTCGCTTGCGTGATCCTGCGCCGCGGCCGAGTCGTCGAGGCCGGCCAGCATCCGCGCGATCTCGCGCACGCGCGCCGGGCCGTCCACCAGCCGAACGCCGGAGACGGTCACCTGGCCGTCGCTGGCCTTCTCCACGATGAGGTGGTGATCGGCGAAGGCAGCCACTTGCGGTAGATGCGTCACGACCACCACCTGAGCGTGCCGGGCCAGCTTCGCCAGCCGTCGACCGATCTGGACGGCTGCCCGGCCACCCACGCCGGCGTCCACTTCGTCGAACACGAGCGTGCGTGGGCCGGTGACTGCGGCCGTGGCCACCTCGATCGCCAACATCACGCGGGAGAGCTCGCCACCGGAGGCACCCTTGCCCAAGGGACGAAGGGCGGCCCCGCGATGGGCCGCGAGCAGAAAGCTCACGTCGTCACAACCGTGCCGGGCGCGCTCGCGAGGTTCGACGCGCACCTCCAACGAGGAACCCTGCATGGACAGCTCCGCGAGTTCGGCAGTGACTGCCCTCGACAACCGCTTGGCCGCCTTCACCCGAGCTGAGCTCAGCTGACCCGACAACTCCTCGAGACGACCTTCCAGTTCGCCGAGCCGCTTCGTGAGCTGCTCGATTCGGTCGTCGTCCTCGTCCAGCTCCAGTAGTCGCTGGCCCGCGCGCTCAGCCCAGGCCAGCACGCCGTCCGCCCCCGAGTGCAGTCTGTCGGCGTCGCCATTCCCTCGGGCGTGCTGCCCATCCGCGTACCGCTTGATCAAGACCGACAACTCGGCCCGGCGCTCATGAGTGGCGGCCAAGCGTGCCGGGTCGGCCTCGATCCCGGCCGTGTAGGCGGCCAGATCGGCACCCAGATCCACCACAAGGTGCGACAGCTCCCCCACCCGCCCGGCAAGCTCTGCCAGCGCCGGATCGAGCCAGCCCACGTGGTCGAGCTCGCGGCGGGTGACTTCCAGCAGCGCCAGCGTGTCAGGTGCCGGGTCGGGGTCGTCGTCGGCGCCCATCAACGCCGCATGAGCGGTGGCGACGGCAGTGGAGAGCTCGTGGGCGTGTTCGAGCCGATCACTGAGCAGGCGGAGTTCGACATCCTCTCCAGGTGACGGTGCCGCCTTCTCGATCTCGGCCAGGCCGACCCGCAGGAGCTCGGCCTCCTGTCGGCGGGCTCGCGCCTGATCAGTCAAGGTCGCGAGATGCGTTGCCGTAGAGGTCACCTCGTCGAAGACCTCGGTGTAAGCGGCCAGCGCGGTGGCCACTGGTCGACCGCCGAAGGCGTCGAGCAGCTCACGCTGCCGGGAGGGCGAGCGCAGCAGCACCTGCTCCGACTGCCCGTGCACGGCGACCAGGTCATCTGACAGATCGGCCAACACCGCCACCGGGACGGTGCGACCTCCCACATGGGCGCGGCCCCGCCCGCTGGCCGCGACCGAGCGAGTCACCACCAGCTCGACGTCGAGCCCACTCGGTAGGGGATCGAGATCGGCACCCGCCTCACGCGCCCGCAGTGCGGCCGCAGAGCCATCCGGGACGAGGAACACTCCATCGATCGCCGCTGTCTTGGCGCCTGTTCGCACGGCGCTGGCATCGGCGCGGCCGCCGAGCAGCAGGTCGAGGCCGGTGACGATCATCGTCTTGCCGGCTCCGGTCTCCCCAGTGAGCACAGAGAACCCCTCGGAGAGCTCGACCAGGCTCTCCTCGATGACCCCGAGATCGCGGATCCGCATGTGGATCAACATGGTTCAGCCTCTCGCCGGCCCACGCCACCCGGTGACGGGAAGCCTGAACTTCCCGACGAGACGATCGGTGAAGGGCCCCTGAACAAGCCGGGCCAACCGGACGGGTTCGCGTCCCCGGCGCACCTCGATGCGCGAGCCGGGGGCCACCTCGATCAGCCGGCGACCGTCACACCAGAGCACGGCCGGAAAAGAACGCTCCACCAGCTCCACCGCCAACACCGAGGTAGGTGCCACCACGAGAGGGCGCGCGAACAGGGTGTGCGCGGCGATCGGGGTCAGCAACAAGGCCTCCACCTCCGGCCACACCACAGGGCCACCGGCGGAGAACGAGTACGCCGTCGATCCGGTAGGGGTGGCCAGCACCACACCGTCGCTGCCGAACGATGCCACCGGACGGCCGTCGACCTCGGTGACGACCTCGATCATCCGGCCGCGGTCGTCCTTCTCCAGAGCGGCTTCGTTGAGGGCCCAGCATCGCTCGACCACTTCGCCGCCGACGCTGATCTCGATGTCGATGGTCATCCGCTCTTCGACGTTGAATTCCCGCCGGGCCAGACGGTCGACGGCCTCAGCGAGGTCTTCCCGTTCGAACTCTGCGAGAAAGCCGATATGGCCGAGGTTAACCCCCAAGAGCGGGACCGTATGGTTACGAGCCATCTCGGCTGCGCGCAGGATCGTGCCGTCGCCGCCCAACACCACCACGATCTCCACGTCGTCGAGCACCGTGGCCGGTTCGTCGACTAGTCGGACTTCGTCGCCATGGGGAATGTCGGCCGCCTCACTTGGCAGCAGCACCGGAGAAAAGCCGGCATCGGCCAAGCGACCCAGGAGTTCCTGGGCCACCTTGATCACCTCCGGTCGGCCGGTGTGACCAAGCACGAGCACGAGCCGTTCCGCGTCCCTCATGGTGTCTCCGCCGTTTCCGGATCGGTTGCGTCGCAGGCCGTAGCGGCCTCACCCTGGGCCAGCAGATCCTTGCCCGGCTTACCCTTGCTCACCTTGCCCGAAGGACCTTGTGCGACAGCGGCTTGCACCGCTTGCACCAACTCGTCCCCAGTCAGAGCTCCGACTCCCTCGCGAACTCGGTTGTCCGCAGTGCGGAAAGATACAGCTTCCCGTCCCGCGATTTCCTGCCCCGCTGTCTCCGGCTCCGCGGTTCCGTGCTCGACAGTCTCCGGCTCGACAGTCTCCGGCTCGGCAGCCTCCTGTCTGGTGCCCCGAGGCGCAGAACCCAGGGGGGCTCCTGGGGCGCGCAACCAGAGAAAGTACTCCACATTGCCGCTGGGGCCGGGCAACGGACTGGCCACCACGCCCAGCACGCTGAGACCCTGCCGAATCGCTGTCTCGGCTACATCGACGACGGCAGAGACCCGATGAGCCGGATCTCGCACCACCCCACCCGAACCCAACCGCTGCCGACCCACCTCGAATTGCGGCTTGACCATGAGCAACAGATCAGCGCCCTCGTGCGCCACGCGGACCAACGGCTCGAGCACGAGCTTCAGCGAGATGAACGACAGATCGGCGACGATCAGGCTGGGGCGAATACCCAACACCTCGGACGTCAGGTCACGAATGTTCTGGCGATCGATCACGGTGACCCGCTCGTCGGTCTGCAACGACCACGCCAACTGCCCGTAGCCGACGTCGACCGCTAGAACCGACCTGGCGCCCCGCCGCAACAGCACATCGGTGAAACCGCCCGTGGAGGCGCCGGCGTCGAGGCACTCTCGACCATAGACGTCCACCGGAAAAGCCTCTAGCGCACCGAGCAGCTTGTGCGCGCCTCGACTCACGTACGCCGGCTCGGAACTCTCCTGGCGTACGAGAATGGCCGCCGACGGCTCGACCTGGGTGGCAGGCTTGCCCGCCTGCACTCCGGCGACGAGCACGACACCGGCCTCGATGAGTTCAGCGGCCTGCTGGCGCGAACGGGCCAAGCCGCGCCTGACCAGTTCTGCGTCAAGCCGTTGACGGCGTAGGGGCATCTCAGCCCTCGGTCGCGCGAAGCCGGGCAACCAGCTTGTCGTGGGCTGCCGAGAGCCGCTGCAACAGTTCCGCACCGCCGGACGCCGCGTCGAGTCCGTCGAGCTCCGCCAGCACCGAATCAACCGCCTCATCACCGGTTCTTGGGCTGTCCGCAGGCTCGCGAGTGCTGTGCGACTCCGGCTCGAAGTCCTCGCTCACCGGTCTACCCCGTCGGCACCGGTCGCCCTGTCGGGCCCAGACGCCTGATCGTCTGCCAGCGAAAGACTCTCCCGCGCTGCAGCCTTCTTGACGGTCCGCTTGGTCGTCCCCTTCTTCGCGCTTCGCCTCGGCGTGATGCGTTGCTCCGGTGCAGATGGCGGTTCGACAACCGATTTCTCGACGACCAATTCCTCGGCAACCGGCTTCTCGGCTACCGACTCCTCGACAACTGGCTTCTTTGCAGCCCGCTTCCGCGCCACTTTGGGTTTATCCACCCCGGGCCCTAGCGCACCTGATCTCTCGGCGTCAGATCCGGACTTCGACCCCGCTGGCGTCCGCTCCCGCTCAGCCGACCCATTACCCGGCGGAGCCGATCTTCGTCTGGCAGCCTGAGCCGCGATGACCGAGCGGGCGGGCGGCATCGAACGCTTCACCGACGGCGTCTCCGCAGCGACCTCACGTGCCGGCGCCGCGTCAGGCGTTGCGGCAGGTTGGCCGGCTGTCGCCCGCTTAGCGGCACGGGGCACGGTTGCGGTCTTACCCACGGCCCTGGAGGCAGCGGCCACGCGCCGCGGCCCTGTCCCGCTCGAACCAGTCCCGCTCGAACCAGTCCTACGCGAGCCCGATGCACGTGAACCAGTTGCGCTCGCGTCCGCTTCACCGGCACCGCGCTTAGTCGAGCCCGGCCTACGTGAACCCGGCCCAGGCGAGCTCGGCACCTGGGAGGCCGCGCCCTCCTCCACTGGAACCGGACTGGCCGGGTTGGCGCTCGTGGCACCTGCTGCCTGCGCTCGTCGACGCGGGGGCACCACGCGGCGCGGGAGTGGCGGTTCGGGCTGACTCTGACTCGGCCCGGGCTCAACAGGCTCGTCTACCTTGGGCACCGCGAAGGCCGTCGTCTTACTCACAACGGTGGCAACCACGGTTTCGACCAGGTCTAGCCGCGCACTCGATTTCGCCACCTCGTCGAGAGCAAGGGCGCCGAGCGCGCGCGTGAGCCGCCGCGGGTCGAGCAGCGTCCGGAGGTCGAGCTGGCGGTCGTTGGCCATAGTCGTACGCTACCCGTCAGCACTGACAGTTCGACGGGCCAGCACCTCGGCGAGCTCGTCGTCCGGTTGGAGCGAAGTGCCTGCATCAAGGGACGGCCAGAGCAAGGCGCAGGTCGCGCGAATCGCCTCTGCCTGGTCTGTTCCGCGCACGCGGGTCAGCCGCCCTCCGTTCACCCGGATCTCCGTCTCGCCCGTCACCGCCGAACCCTCGTGCACCGACACCTCCACGGTCGGCAAGCCGAGGCAACCCAGATCGGTGGCGATGAAGGTTGGACGCTGTCGCGCCGGGGCCGACGCCAGTTCGGCGTAGCCGTGCACTCCGGTGAGCACGAACAGGGTGTCGTAGTGGGCCGCGTTGCCGCCCTCGATGTCAGTGTCGAGTCGGTCGCCGATCACCAGCGGCGTCTTCGAGCCCAGCCGTTCAGCCGCTGCCTCGAACGCGACGGCCTGCGGCTTGCCCGCCACGACGGGGTGGATGCCGACGGCTGCCTGTACCGCAGCCACCAGAGTGCCGTTGCCGGGGGCGATCCCGCGCGCCTGGGGGATCGTCAGATCGGTGTTGGTGGCCACCCAGTGCGCGCCCTCGTGGATTGCATACGACGCCTCGGCCAACTGCCGCCAGCCCACGTCGGGCCCGTACCCCTGCACCACGGCCACGGCGCCGTCGGCGGTATCGACCGGGCGCAGTCCTTCAGCCGACAGGGCCAGCGCCACCCCGGGACCGCCCACGGCCAGTACCCGCGCGTCAGCCCCCAGCCGACGGCGCACCAAGGCCGCGGCAATCTGGGCGGAGGTGACTACGTCCGCATCGACCAGATCAAGCCCGAGTTCGCGCAGATGCCCAGCAACATCGGGCGCCGGGCGGTTGGCGTTGTTCGTCACGTAGCCGACAGCCAAACCGGCCGCCTGTGCCGAATTGAGAGCCTCGACCGCACCCGGCACAGCTTCCGGGCCGATGTACACCACGCCGTCGAGATCTACGAGCAGTCCGTCATAGTGCTCCTGCATCGCCTCGGTCACCGGCTACCTCCTGCAGTCTCATCTCCTGCCGACCCCGAATCCTGCCCCTGGGCGGGCTCGGCCTGCGCCGTCGGACCGGACGTGGTGTCGCTGTCCGACGTGTCGCCTTCCTCGTTGTCGCTGTCCGACGTATCGCCGTCCTCGTCCAGGTCGAAGAAGTCAACATCCTCGGCAGTCCCGAGCCGATCGGCCGCACCCGTGGAGCCATCGAGATCCGCCTCGGCTGCCCGCGACAACCAGGTATGAGCCTCCTCGTCGCGACCAAGCGTGCTCAATGCGTCGGCATACGCCGACATCAATCGGGCCCGAGCCTGCCGCACCTCGGCGCGCCCCGCGGTCGGCGACACATCCAGTTCGGCGATCTGAAGGGTCCGAAGCGCAGCCTGCGGATCGCCCAGATCTTGACGTGCGCCGGCCTCGACGATGAGCAGTTCGACCCGCGACGCTGCATCCAAGCCCGCCGGCACATCACGAACCAGTTCCAGAGCGCGTTCGGGACGGCCCAATGCGCGCTCGGAATCCGCGATCATCGCCAGGTTGTCGTCGGAACCCGTAAGCCGCTTCGCGGCGCGCAGTTCACGCAGTGCCTCGGCGTACTCCCCGGCCCGGTAAGCGGTGATTCCCATCGCCTCCCGAACGACGCCCACTCGAGCCGCCCGACGACGAGCTGCCTCGGCATGAGCCATCGCTGCCGCGGGATCGTCGTCCACGAGTCGAGCGGCCATCACCAGGTGCTGCGCAACTGGCGTGAGCACCTGGGTAGGCAGCGTGCTCAAGGCACGGCGTACCTCGAGTGCCAGCTCGTCACCGGTCACGTCACTGTCGATGGGCGGATCCGGCAGCCGGTTCTCGTCGGATCGACGGCGAGCGAATTCGACCGGACGGTCCTCTCCAGCCCGATTCGAACCGAACCGTGACGTCGCCGACCGATCACCGTTGGGGCCGACATCACGCGAACTTGACGACCGCTGGCCACTCGACTGCGGTGCGCCAAACCGTGACCCGCCCGAGCGCGGCGCGCCCGTACCTGGCCCGGCACCGCGGGGACTGTCGGCGCGGAATCCCCCACCACGAGGGCGTTCAGATCGCGGACGATCAGCTCCTGCACGATCGGTCCGGGGGCCATCCTGCCGGCCTCGGTCGAAGCTCCGCGGCTCGGAGCCGCGCTCTGGCGACCGATCGAATCGGGGCCGATCCCAATCAGACCCACCGGCGCGAGAACCCCCCGAACGCGGGGCGCCCTGGCGAGAGTCCCTCGAGTCAGCCCGGTCGAATCTTGGCCGCTGCGAGCCTGACTGCTCCGAACCAGACCGCTCAAACCGTGGGCGATCCCCACGCGGGCCAGCAGAACGCGGGGCAGCAGAACGCGGGGCATCAAACCCGGACCTGCCAGACCCGGCCCGATCTGCGCGTGCGCCCCCAGAACTCTGCCCACCGAATCTGGGACGATCCGACCCAGCCCGATCACCCCGGGGTGCCTCGAAACGCGGACTCGCCGAACGAGACTCCTGCGAACCGCGCTCCATGTACCTCGGTCGATCTGACCGCGGCCCGTCGGAACGGGTCTCACCTGAGCGGGGTGCCCCGTACCGGGGTCGATCTGACCGCGGCCCGTCGGAACGGGTCTCACCCGAGCGCGGTCTTGCGTACCGGGGTCGATCTGACCGCGGCCCGTCAGAACGGGTCTCACCTGAGCGGGGTGCCCCGTACCGGGGTCGATCTGACCGCGGCCCGTCCGAGCGGGTCTCACCTGAGCGGGGTGCCCCGTACCTGGGACGATCTGACCGCGACCCATCGGAACGGGTCTCACCTGAGCGGGGTGCCCCGTACCGGGGTCGATCTGACCGCGGCCCGTCCGAGCGGGTCTCACCTGAGCGGGATGCCCCGTACCTCGGTCGATCTGACCGCGACCCATCCGAGCGGGTCTCACCCGAGCGCGGTCCTGCGTACCGGGGTCGATCTGACCGCGACCCGTCAGAACGGGTCTCACCCGAACGGGGTGCCCCGTACCTGGGACGATCTGACCGCGACCCATCGGAACGGGTCTCACCCGAGCGCGGTCCTGCGTACCGGGGTCGATCTGAACGCGGCCCGTCAGAACGGGTCTCACCCGAACGGGGTGCCCCGTACCTCGGACGATCTGAACGCGCCCCGGTCCCCTCGGACCGACCGCCCTCATCGCGCCATGACGTGTTCCCCCTGCCCCCGCGCTCACCCGAGTCGCGGCCGGCCGCATCTCTGCGAGCCGCTGAGTCGCGCCGATCCGGATATCCCCGCCCTGCTCCCCCAGCAGCACCACGAGGCCCACCAGAGCGAGACCCGCCCGAGCTGTAACCGCCCGACCGCTGTGCGCCTGCGCCTCCTCGCGGTGTGCGACGCTCGGGTCGACCGCTCTCATCCTCAGACCTAGGCACGGCAGGTTCCTCTCTTAGGTTTTGACGACGTCACGATCATCAGCAATTACCGACATTCGAGAAGGACGTCACGTTTCTCTGCGGCACGAGGCTCAACCAGTATGCACGTACACCCGGCTGAACGACGTAAGGGCCACCCGGTGTGGGTGGCCCTTACGTGAATGGTTGTCCGGCGGTGTCCTACTCTCCCACAAGGTCCCCCTTGCAGTACCATCGGCGCAGTTGGCCTTAGCTTCCGGGTTCGGAATGGATCCGGGCGTTTCCCCAACGCTATGACCGCCGTAACTCTATGGAGATATCATCGTTCCCGACCGTATCCCGGGAACCGCATAGTGGACGCGTAGCATGAAAAGTGTAGTAAGTTATCGGCTTATTAGTACCGGTCAGCTTCATGAGTCGTTAGTCCTCACTTCCACATCCGGCCTATCAACCCAGTAATCTAGCTGGGAGCCTCTCGGGGTAAACCCCATGGAAACCTCATCTTGAAGCGAGCTTCCCGCTTAGATGCTTTCAGCGGTTATCCCTTCCGAACGTAGCTAATCAGCGGTGCTCCTGGCGGAACAACTGACACACCAGAGGTTCGTCCGTCCCGGTCCTCTCGTACTAAGGACAGCCCTTCTCAAGTTTCCTACGCGCGCAGCGGATAGGGACCGAACTGTCTCACGACGTTCTAAACCCAGCTCGCGTACCGCTTTAATGGGCGAACAGCCCAACCCTTGGGACCGACTCCAGCCCCAGGATGCGACGAGCCGACATCGAGGTGCCAAACCATGCCGTCGATATGGACTCTTGGGCAAGATCAGCCTGTTATCCCCGGGGTACCTTTTGTCCGTTGAGCCCCCGCGTTTCCACAAACCGCGGGAGGGTCACTAATTCCGACTTTCGTCCCTGCTCGACTTGTCAGTCTCACAGTCAAGCTCCCTTGTGCATTTACACTCGACACCTGATTGCCAACCAGGCTGAGGGAACCTTTGAGCGCCTCCGTTACATTTTAGGAGGCAACCGCCCCAGTTAAACTACCCATCAGGCACTGTCCCTGATCCGGATCACGGACCGAAGTTAGATATCCAGAGCGACCAGAGTGGTATTTCAACGTTGACTCCACCGACACTGGCGTGCCGGCTTCACAGTCTCCCACCTATCCTACACAAGCCGCACCGAACACCAATACCAAACTGTAGTAAAGGTCCCGGGGTCTTTCCGTCCTGCTGCGCGTAACGAGCATCTTTACTCGTAGTGCAATTTCGCCGAGTTCGCGGTTGAGACAGCGGAGAAGTCGTTACGCCATTCGTGCAGGTCGGAACTTACCCGACAAGGAATTTCGCTACCTTAGGATGGTTATAGTTACCACCGCCGTTTACTGGCGCTTAAGTTCTGAGCTTCGCCTTGCGGCTAACCCGTCCCCTTAACGTTCCAGCACCGGGCAGGCGTCAGTCCGTATACATCGTTTTACAACTTCGCACGGACCTGTGTTTTTAGTAAACAGTCGCTTCTCCCTGGTCTCTGCGGCCTTCAAACGCTCCAGCAGCAAGTGCCTTCACGCCTCAGGCCCCCCTTCTCCCGAAGTTACGGGGGCAATTTGCCGAGTTCCTTAACCACGATTCTCTCGATCGCCTTGGTATTCTCTACCTGACCACCTGAGTCGGTTTGGGGTACGGGCGGCTAGAACCTCGCGCCGAGGTTTTTCTTGGCAGCATAGGATCACCCATTTCGTGCATTCGCACTACCCATCAGATCTCAGACACATGAGAGACGGATTTGCCTATCTCTCGTCCTACATCCTTAGACGGCGACAACCATCGCGCCGCTGGGCTACCTTCCTGCGTCACCCCTGTTAATACGCTTGCCTACTACCAACGTGGGTCGTGCGTTCCCCTCAACGCTCCCGAAGGATTGTCAAGCTTCAGGCACTTAGCATAACTGGATTCAGCATTGGCGGTTCTTCGCCGGTACGGGAATATCAACCCGTTGTCCATCGACTACGCCTGTCGGCCTCGCCTTAGGTCCCGACTTACCCAGGGCGGATTAGCCTGGCCCTGGAACCCTTGGTCATTCGGCGGACGGGTTTCTCACCCGTCTTTCGCTACTCATGCCTGCATTCTCACTCGTGTAGCGTCCACGACTGGGTTACCCCGCCGCTTCACTCGCCACACGACGCTCCCCTACCCATCCACACGTCTGAACCACAAAGGCTTGACACATGTGTGAATGACACAGCTTCGGCGGTGTGCTTGAGCCCCGCTACATTGTCGGCGCGGAATCACTTGACCAGTGAGCTATTACGCACTCTTTCAAGGGTGGCTGCTTCTAAGCCAACCTCCTGGTTGTCTATGCAACTCCACATCCTTTTCCACTTAGCACACGCTTAGGGGCCTTAGCTGGTGTTCTGGGCTGTTTCCCTCTCGACTACGGAGCTTATCCCCCGCAGTCTCACTGCCACGCTCTCACTTACCGGCATTCGGAGTTTGGCTGACGTCAGTAACCTTGTAGGGCCCATTAGCCATCCAGTAGCTCTACCTCCGGCAAGAAACACGTGACGCTGCACCTAAATGCATTTCGGGGAGAACCAGCTATCACGGAGTTTGATTGGCCTTTCACCCCTACCCACAGCTCATCCCCCAGGTTTTCAACCCTGGTGGGTTCGGTCCTCCACGCGGTCTTACCCGCGCTTCAACCTGGCCATGGGTAGATCACTCCGCTTCGGGTCTAGAGCGCGCGACTTATTCGCCCTGTTCGGACTCGCTTTCGCTACGGCTTCCCCACACGGGTTAACCTCGCCACGCACCACTAACTCGCAGGCTCATTCTTCAAAAGGCACGCTGTCACTAGTCACCTAGCTCCAACGGCTTGTAGGCACACGGTTTCAGGTACTATTTCACTCCCCTCCCGGGGTACTTTTCACCTTTCCCTCACGGTACTGGTCCGCTATCGGTCATCAGGGAGTATTTAGGCTTAGGGGGTGGTCCCCCCAGATTCGTACGGGATTTCTCGGGCCCCGTACTACTTGGGATCCCCATCGGGAGTGCGCATCATTTCGTCTACGGGAGTGGCACCCTCTACGCTGGGCCTTTCAAGACCCTTCGACTATGACGCGCATTTCTGACTCCCCGACCCGACGGCAGTCGGATCTGACAGGTCCCACAACCCCGCGCACGCAACGCCTGCCGGCTATCACACGTACACGGTTTGGCCTCTTCCGCTTTCGCTCGCCACTACTCACGGAATCGCAGTTGCTTTCTCTTCCTGTGGGTACTGAGATGTTTCACTTCCCCACGTTCCCTCCGCACGCCCTATGTGTTCAGGCGTGGGTACCTGGAGATGAATCCAGGTGGGTTTCCCCATTCGGAAATCCTCGGATCACAGTTTGGTTGCCAACTTCCCGAGGCTTATCGCAGGCTCCTACGTCCTTCATCGGCTCCTGATGCCAAGGCATCCACCGTATGCCCTTAAAAACTTGGCTACAGATTACAAAGATGCTCGCGTCCACTATGCAGTTCTCAAGGTACGGGCGGTACCACGCCCCCATCAGTGCCTGACCAACACAAAAGCCAGCCGGTTCACCAACAGAACATGATCCGATCCGAGGTCGCCGAACCACATGGCCCGATCCCTCAGGACCCAACAGCGTGCCCAAGCCATCCCTCGATCAAACCCACGCCTTCCGGACGACCGCCGAAACGACCTATCGTACTAACGCAGCTCTCACGAGACACAACCAACTAGTCAATGTTCCACCCTTGAGCACCATCCCCAATACACTCGATCAGGGCATGGCTCTAGGCGCCCACCCCGAAGGGAAAGCGCCAGATGCTCCTTAGAAAGGAGGTGATCCAGCCGCACCTTCCGGTACGGCTACCTTGTTACGACTTCGTCCTAATCGCCAGTCCCACCTTCGACGGCTCCCTCCACAAGGGTTGGGCCACCGGCTTCGGGTGTTACCGACTTTCATGACGTGACGGGCGGTGTGTACAAGCCCCGGGAACGTATTCACCGCAGCGTTGCTGATCTGCGATTACTAGCGACTCCGACTTCATGGGGTCGAGTTGCAGACCCCAATCCGAACTGAGACTGGCTTTTTGGGATTCGCTCCACCTTGCGGTCTCGCAGCCCTTTGTACCAGCCATTGTAGCATGCGTGAAGCCCAAGACATAAGGGGCATGATGATTTGACGTCATCCCCACCTTCCTCCGAGTTGACCCCGGCAGTCTCTTATGAGTCCCCGGCATGACCCGCTGGCAACATAAGACGAGGGTTGCGCTCGTTGCGGGACTTAACCCAACATCTCACGACACGAGCTGACGACAACCATGCACCACCTGTGTAGGACCCTTACGGACCTCATATCTCTATGAGATTTCCCTACATGTCAAGCCTTGGTAAGGTTCTTCGCGTTGCATCGAATTAATCCGCATGCTCCGCCGCTTGTGCGGGGCCCCGTCAATTCCTTTGAGTTTTAGCCTTGCGGCCGTACTCCCCAGGCGGGGCGCTTAATGCGTTTGCTGCGGCACAGAGTTCGTGGAATGAACCCCACACCTAGCGCCCAACGTTTACGGCATGGACTACCAGGGTATCTAATCCTGTTCGCTCCCCATGCTTTCGCTCCTCAGCGTCAGTTACGGCCCAGAGACCCGCCTTCGCCACCGGTGTTCCTCCTGATATCTGCGCATTTCACCGCTACACCAGGAATTCCAGTCTCCCCTACCGCACTCTAGTCTGCCCGTACCCACTGCAGGCCCGGGGTTAAGCCCCGAGTTTTCACAGCAGACGCGACAAACCGCCTACGAGCTCTTTACGCCCAATAATTCCGGACAACGCTTGCACCCTACGTATTACCGCGGCTGCTGGCACGTAGTTAGCCGGTGCTTCTTCTGCAGGTACCGTCACTTGCGCTTCTTCCCTGCTGAAAGAGGTTTACAACCCGAAGGCCTTCATCCCTCACGCGGCGTCGCTGCATCAGGCTTTCGCCCATTGTGCAATATTCCCCACTGCTGCCTCCCGTAGGAGTCTGGGCCGTGTCTCAGTCCCAGTGTGGCCGGTCGCCCTCTCAGGCCGGCTACCCGTCGTCGCCTTGGTAGGCCATTACCCCACCAACAAGCTGATAGGCCGCGAGCCCATCCCCAACCAAAATTCTTTCCAGACCCCAACATGCGTCAGAGCCTCATATCCGGTATTAGCCCCGGTTTCCCGGGGTTATCCCAGAGTCAGGGGTAGGTTGCTCACGTGTTACTCACCCGTTCGCCACTGATCAGTCAGAGCAAGCTCCAACCTCACCGTTCGACTTGCATGTGTTAAGCACGCCGCCAGCGTTCGTCCTGAGCCAGGATCAAACTCTCCGTTGATGTCTATAAGGACAGCGGCAAAACCGCTAACCGACAAAACGAAGCGATGCTCACGCATCACGATCTGGCTGAACAGCGAACCACACCACCACAAAGACGGTGCAATCCACTGCCATACCAAAGGAATCCGTGCAACATGACCAGCAAGAGCAAACACTCCCACCAACCACGCCACAACGGGGTTTTGGCATTGACTTTTTGGCACGCTGTTGAGTTCTCAAAGATCGAACGCACACCACATCAGCCCCCACCAGGGGAACCTCCGCGAGGCAACCGTTCTAACTTACCCGCGACCCGCACCCACGTCAAACCAGGCCGGCCACACAAACACCCCAAAGGGCACACCCCACCCACAACCGCGGAAAGACGGTATTAGATGGAATGGTTTGCCTGCTAAATCGTGTTGATTCTTCGTGAATCCCCACAAGCAGGACCTACAGCTTACTCACAGCCGCACACGATGTCAAACTCGTGCGTCCCGCCCATGAGCCGCCCGAAAGGGCACACCTCACCCCTCGTCGCTTTCACGACTTGTTGTAAGGAGGTGGCGTGCCCGACTGTATGGGTTCGTGTTGCACCCGCACCGAGCAGCGCCTGCGTTCGAGAACATTACCCGCAAGTGCTCTCGATGCAAAACGCGGGGTTCCGTCCGCTGCCAGTCCCGGCCCGGGTCGCTGCAACGGCAACGCTTCGACCCCTCGAGCTCGGCCAAGCCGAGGACCAGCGCCTCGATCTAGCGAAGGGCTGGTTACTGAGGTGTCCGGAGGGCTGCACGCGGCCAACAGGAGACATCCGTCCTGACGACCTCCGGCAGATGGACGTCAACATGTTCAGTGCGATGCGCCTCCCAGATGGATCCGGTCGGGGAGCATGGCTCGGCCCGGCCCAGTGCTCGAGCGGCTCGGGCATGGTGGTGACGAACACCCCTACAACTAGCTGAGATATCGCAGCGCTGTTATATTGGCGCTGTGACATCTTCGGACATGTTCCTCACCCAAGGCCGGTGGGACCGGTTCTTCGCCGTGCTGCATCGGATCGATGCCGAGATCGAGCGACTGTACGAGCGCAGCGGCCGCGATGAGATGCGGTCGCGCTTCGCACTACCTCTGCTCGAGATCGCTCATGGGGGCCCGGCCACAATCAAGGATCTGGCTCTGTCAACGAAGCAGACACACTCTGCGATGAGCCAAACAATCGACGCCATGAAGCGCGCTGGACTGGTTGAAGCTCGCGTCGGCGAGGATGCACGTACCCGGATCATTCACCTTTCATCGGCCGGGAAGGGCGTCGTACCTCTGGTCGAACGCGAGTGGCGCGCGACGGAGGCTGCCGTGGCAGAACTCGATGACGCTCTCTCGGTGTCGCTCAACTCAATCGCCACGGAACTCGAGGCCGCCCTGGCCAGTCGCAGCGCCCACGACCGCCTGCTTGCCCACTTCGAGGCGCTCGACGAGGGGGGAACGTCCGGCACGTGAAGGGGCTTCTCGCCGATCTGGCTCCGCTCCGTTCGAGCAGAGCCTTCGCAGCGTTGTGGGTCGGCGCCTCATTCGCGGGATTGGGCACTCAGATAGCGACCCTCGCTGTACTCGCCCAGATGTGGGCGATGACTCGAAGCCCCATCTGGTCGGGCGCGATCGGCCTCGCCACGGCAATCCCCATCCTGTTCCTTTGCCCGATCGGCGGGAACCTGGCCGACTCGCGTGATCGACGGTCGATCGTCCGAATAACCACCCTGCTACAGGCTGGCACGGCCATGGCGTTATGCGTGCAGGCATTCGCGGGGAATCATTCCCCCATCTTGCTGCTGCTGGTGGTCGCAGCGAATGCGGCGGCGGGTGCGTTCGGCTCTCCCGCGCGCAGAACGTTGCCCGCACGGCTCCTTCCGGTTGACCAACTGGGAGCGGCGTACTCGTTACTCAACCTCTCGTTTCAGTTCTCGATGCTCATCGGCCCCGCCCTCGGAGGCTTGCTGATGGCCTGGAACCTTCCAGCCGCGTACGTCGCTCACGTAGTGGCGGCCGCCATTTCACTCACATCGCTCGCCCTTCTACCTCCCCTGCGGCCCACCCGTGCAAGCGACACGGCTGGCGCCTCAGGGAAGGGTGCCGGTTGGTCGCTCGTCTTCCGAACAAGAACGCTGCAAGGTGCGTTCGCCAGCGACATCGCAGCTATGGCCCTCGCCATGCCTATCGCCGTCTTTCCGTTAATCAACCAAGGGCACTTCAACGGCGATCCTCGCACGCTGGGGTTCTTCCTATCCGCAATCGCGGTCGGCGGCGTGACCGCCGGGATTTTCTCTGGGAGCATCGCACGTGCCCGACGCCTCGGACGCATCATGTTGATCGCCGCAACGGGATGGGGTATGGCGATCGCTCTGTTCGGTCTCGCGACCCCAATCTGGGCTGCCCTTGGATTACTCGCAGTCGCCGGCGCCGTCGACACAATCGCGGTCATATCGCGCGGAGTCCTTGTCCAACTGGAGGCACCCGACCATTCCCGCGGCAGGGTGTCGGCAGCGGAACACATCGTCGGGGTCGCAGCACCTGAAATAGGAAACTTTCGGGGAGGCCTGCTCGCTAACGCGGTGGGAGCCTCCGCCTCCATCGTGATAGGTGGAGTGTCAGCGACACTCGTGACAATCCTGATTGTGCTGACGAACAGGCCTGTCCGCGCGTACCGCACACCCGACCACGAACCAACGCCAGCATCGGGCTAGCTAACCAGCGGGTCCGTTACCCAGACCCACATGCTGAGCGCCTCCGTCTGACTCAGCCGCATCAGCTTTCGTTCGAACCGCGGCCAGGTATCACCCACAGGCACCATCGGGACCGATATATCCGAATTTTGGGGAAGGCTCGCGGGTCTGGCGGACAACCCCATTATCCGCCCAGTGAGAGTGCCTTCAGGGGCGCATCGGCGGACAGGTGGCGCTACGACGGCGTTCTCGGCGTCTTGACCTGATTCAAGGGGAGAGCTTATGACATCGACAACAGCGGGCGACATCGTCGCGAGCATGGGTGGGGCGGAGAACATCGACAGCCTGACGCACTGCGCGACGCGGTTGCGCTTCCAGTTGAATGACGGCTCGGTGGTGGACACCAAGACTGTCGAGTCCATCCCCGAGGTGATGGGAGGCGTGCCACAAGCAGGCAACCGCTACCAAGTGGTCATCGGCGGGGCGGTGCAGACCGTCTACAACGACATGCTGTCGCTGCCTGAGATGACGAAGATGGGCACGGGTGCCCCGAAGTCCGACGCGGAGATCAAAGCGGCGGCCCGTGCCGGCGGCGTCCGGGGCAAGTTCGCCTGGCTCGACTCGTTCTTCGAGTTCCTCTCCGACTCGTTCCGGCCGATCCTCGGTGCGCTGCTCGGTGCGTCCCCGTTCATCACGTTCATGTCGTTGATGTCGACGCTGCACATCATCGGCAACTGGGCAGATCCGCGTACGCAGCTGGCACCGTCGTGGCAGTTCGTGAACCTGATGTGGCAGTCGGTGTTCGTGTTCCTGCCGTTGATGGTGGCCTACAACGCCAGCAAGAAGCTCGATGCCGACCCCTGGGTCGGCTTCGCGGTCATGGCCGTCGTCATGCTGCCGGGCTTCTCCGCGTTGCAGTCCGCCGCTCATCAGAACGTGGTGTTCGGCTCCAAGGTGGAGGTCGTGGAGATCTTCGGGCTTCCGCTCACGATCTTCAATTACGGTTCCCAGGTGTTCCCGCCCTTGCTGATGGCCGGGGTGCTCGGCCCCCTGTACAAGGGCCTCAAGCGGGTGATCCCACCCAACGTGCAGCTGATCTTCGTGCCGTTCCTGGCGATGCTCATCATGATTCCGCTCACCGCTTTCATCATCGGCCCGATCGGCGTCTACGCGGGCGCCGGCCTCGCCAACGTGCTGCGGGCGATCAACGACTTCTCGCCCTTCATCTTTGCGATCGTGATTCCGCTGGCCTACCCATTCATGGTGCCGCTGGGTCTGCACTGGCCGATCAACGCCATCATGCTGCTCAACATCCAGACCCTGGGCTGCGACTACATCCAGGGCCCGATGGGAGCCTGGAACTTCTCCTGCTTCGGTGCCACGGCCGGCGTGGCTGTTCCTATCGATGCGAGACAAGGACGCGCAGATGCGCCAGACCGCAACCGGTGCCCTCGCAGCAGGCCTGCTCGGTGGAATCTCGGAGCCGTCCCTTTACGGTATTCACCTGCGCTACAAGCGGATCTCCCCACGGATGCTCGTCGGCTGCCTCATCGGCGGGCATCATCATCGGCGTGGGTGGCGGCCTGCACACGAACGCGTTCGTGTTCACGTCGTTGCTCACCATCCCGGCCTTCAACAAGATTCCGCTCTACGTTCTCGCGATCGCCGCAGCCTTCTTCACGTCCATGATCCTCGTGATCATCTCCGACTACCGCACCCCGGAACAGAAGGCCGAAGCGCTCGCTACGCGCGAGCAGGCGGCGGCTGCCAGCGCCCTCCAGCAGCCGGCCAAGCCCAGCCCGGCCGTCGCGGTCGCTGCCGTTGGTGCCGGGAGCACCGCGGTCGCGACGGAGAAGACGGCTCTATTGCCCAACGCGATAACCGACATCGCGTCCCCACTCGAGGGTAAGGTCATCGCCCTGGCAGACGTTCCCGACCCGGTCTTCAGCAAGGGAGTCGTCGGCAAGGGCGTGGGCATCGTGCCGAGCGGAGACACCGTGTACGCCCCGGCATCGGGAAAGATCATCGTTGCCGCCAAGACCGGCCACGCCTTTGGAATCGACTGCCACAGCGGCGTTCAACTGCTGATCCACGTCGGCATCGACACGGTGAGCTTGGACGGCAGAGGATTCGACGTCAAAGTGGGCGTCGGAACGATGGTGGAGAAGGGCACGCCGCTTGTCACCTTCGACCGGTCCGTCATCGAAGACGCCGGGTATTCGTTGGTCACTCCCGTGCTGGTGACCAACACCAACAAGTTCGCTTCTGTTGAGCAGACGCACACCGGTCGGGTGGGTCTGCGAGACAACGTGATCGCCGTGCGGGCCGCAGGCGACGCTTCCTGAACCTCGTCTTGTGCCCGCTGTCCGGCAACGCACGCCCAAGACAGCTACCCAAGCCTTCGCTTTAAACCCAACCCCCAGCCTCGTACCCGCACGAGGCTGGGGTTGCGGCTTGAAAAGGGTTCATCACACACGAGCGGTGGAGCGTAGAGTGCCTGGTCGTGAGCGAGCGTTGGTCCTTGGTGGCGGCAGTTCCGCAGGCAATGCCTGGTTGATCGGGGTCATCACCGGCCTGTGTGATGCCGGGTTGGATGTGACCCAGGGCCGACCTAATCATCGGAATGTCAGCCGGATCGACGGCCGCGGCCCAGATAGTCGGCGCATCCGGACATCGACGGCGGCTACCGACGCAACGAATGCCGATCTGGCAGCTGGATACGAGCGAGTGCTGATGCTGTCACCACTTGGCGGCAGAACACGGCACTCGTTGGAATGGGGCGTGCAGCTGGCAGCTTGGAATGATGCATGCAGCTGGCAGCGCAAGTCAACGAACTCCGTGCCGGCCGCAGCAAGAGTCGAAACGATCCTGCCGGATAGCGACTCTCTGATGGATCCGTCGACGCGCCCGCCCGCCGCTCGAGCCGGTTACAACCAAGGCAGAGCCCTTGCCGAACAGCTCACCAAATTCTGGCGCTGACACCCGCGGCCCAATCGATGCTGGGGCGACCTGACGAGTAGCAGCCTGACACCGCGCTCATGCCTCGGACGACCGAAAGGCAGCCATCCACGCAATCCCAGTAAGGACGCTGAACGACGTAAGGGCCACCCGGTGTGGGTGGCCCTTACGTGAATGGTTGTCCGGCGGTGTCCTACTCTCCCACAAGGTCCCCCTTGCAGTACCATCGGCGCAGTTGGCCTTAGCTTCCGGGTTCGGAATGGATCCGGGCGTTTCCCCAACGCTATGACCGCCGTAACTCTGTGGAGATATCATCGTTCCCGACCGTGTCCCGGGAACCGCATAGTGGATGCGTAGCATGAAAATGTGGTAAGTTCTCGGCCTATTAGTACCGGTCAGCTTCATACCTTAGTCCTCACTTCCACTTCCGGCCTATCAACCCAGTGGTCTAGCTGGGAGCCTTAACCCTTAAACGCCTGGGAACCTCATCTTGGAACGAGCTTCCCGCTTAGATGCTTTCAGCGGTTATCCCTTCCGAACGTGGCTAATCAGCCGTGCCCCTGGCGGAACAACTGGCACACCAGAGGTTCGTCCGTCCCGGTCCTCTCGTACTAGGGACAGCCCTTCTCAAGTCTCCTGCGCGCGCGGCGGATAGGGACCGAACTGTCTCACGACGTTCTAAACCCAGCTCGCGTACCGCTTTAATGGGCGAACAGCCCAACCCTTGGGACCTACTCCAGCCCCAGGATGCGACGAGCCGACATCGAGGTGCCAAACCATCCCGTCGATATGGACTCTTGGGGAAGATCAGCCTGTTATCCCCGGGGTACCTTTTATCCGTTGAGCGACACCGCGTTTCCACAAACCGCGGCCGGATCACTAGTCCCGACTTTCGTCCCTGCTCGACTTGTCAGTCTCACAGTCAAGCTCCCTTGTGCACTTGCACTCGACACCTGATTGCCAACCAGGCTGAGGGAACCTTTGGGCGCCTCCGTTACTTTTTAGGAGGCAACCGCCCCAGTTAAACTACCCACCAGGCACTGTCCCTGATCCGGATCACGGACCGAAGTTAGACATCCAGTGCGACCAGAGTGGTATTTCAACGTTGACTCCACCGTCACTGGCGTGACCGCTTCATAGTCTCCCACCTATCCTACACAAGCCGAACCGAACACCAATACCAAGCTATAGTAAAGGTCCCGGGGTCTTTCCGTCCTGCTGCGCGTAACGAGCATCTTTACTCGTAGTGCAATTTCGCCGAGTCTGTGGTTGAGACAGTGGAGAAGTCGTTACGCCATTCGTGCAGGTCGGAACTTACCCGACAAGGAATTTCGCTACCTTAGGATGGTTATAGTTACCACCGCCGTTTACTGGCGCTTAAGTTCTGAGCTTCGCCTGTGAAGGCTAACCCGTCCCCTTAACGTTCCAGCACCGGGCAGGCGTCAGTCCGTATACATCGTCTTACGACTTCGCACGGACCTGTGTTTTTAGTAAACAGTCGCTTCTCCCTGGTCTCTGCGGCCGAACACGCTAGCCGCAAGGGCTTCACGCACTCCGGCCCCCCTTCTCCCGAAGTTACGGGGGCATTTTGCCGAGTTCCTTAACCACAGTTCTCTCGATCGCCTTGGTATTCTCTACCTGACCACCTGTGTCGGTTTGGGGTACGGGCCGCTGAGAACTCGCTAGAGGCTTTTCTTGGCAGCATAGGATCACCCTTTCGCCTCATTCGGCTATGCATCAGGTCTCAGCCGTGACCACACGGATTTGCCTATGTCTCGCCCTACACCCTTACACCAGGCTACCATCTCACTGGCGGGGCTACCTTCCTGCGTCACCCCATCGCTTGGCTACTACCGGTTTGGGTCCCGCGCTCCCCCCAACGCCCCCGAAGGGATTGCAAGCTTCGGGCGGTTAGCATCACCGACCTCACCAGGGCGGCTCATGCGGGTACGGGAATATCAACCCGTTGTCCATCGACTACGCCTGTCGGCCTCGCCTTAGGTCCCGACTTACCCTGGGCGGATTAGCCTGGCCCAGGAACCCTTGGTCATTCGGCGGAGGGGTTTCTCACCCCCCTTTCGCTACTCATGCCTGCATTCTCACTCGTGCGGCGTCCACGGCTGGGTCACCCCGCCGCTTCACTCCCCGCACGACGCTCCCCTACCCGTCCACACGACTGCACACCCCCACGAATAGGCTTGACACATTGTGTGAATGCCACGGCTTCGGTGGTGTGCTTGAGCCCCGCTACATTGTCGGCGCGGAATCACTTGACCAGTGAGCTATTACGCACTCTTTCAAGGGTGGCTGCTTCTAAGCCAACCTCCTGGTTGTCTGTGCGACCCCACATCCTTTCCCACTTAGCACACGCTTAGGGACCTTAGCTGGTGGTCTGGGCTGTTTCCCTCTCGACTACGAAGCTTATCCCCCGCAGTCTCACTGCCACGCTCTGACTTACCGGCATTCGGAGTTTGGCTGATTTTGGTAAGCTTGTCGGCCCCCTTAGCCATCCAGTGCTCTACCTCCGACAAGAAACACGTGACGCTGCACCTAAATGCATTTCGGGGAGAACCAGCTATCACGGAGTTTGATTGGCCTTTCACCCCTACCCACAGCTCATCCCCCAGGTTTTCAACCCTGGTGGGTTCGGTCCTCCACGCGGTCTTACCCGCGCTTCAACCTGGCCATGGGTAGATCACTCCGCTTCGGGTCTAGAGCACGCGACTTATTCGCCCTGTTCGGACTCGCTTTCGCTACGGCTTCCCCACCCGGGTTAACCTCGCCACGCACCACTAACTCGCAGGCTCATTCTTCAAAAGGCACGCCGTCACCACTCACGCTAGGCTCCGACGGCTTGTAGGCACACGGTTTCAGGTACTATTTCACTCCCCTCCCGGGGTACTTTTCACCTTTCCCTCACGGTACTAGTCCGCTATCGGTCATCAGGGAGTATTTAGGCTTAGCGGGTGGTCCCGCCAGATTCACAGGGAATTTCTCGGGCCCGCTGCTACTTGGGATCCCCATCGGGAGTGCGCATTTTCGTCTACGGGAGTGGCACCCTCTACGCTGGCCCTTTCCAGACCCTTCGACTATGACGCGCATTTCTGACTCCCCGCCCGGTCGGCAGTCCGAGCTGACAGGTCCCACAACCCCGCGCAAGCAACGCCTGCCAGCTATCACACGTACATGGTTTAGCCTGTTCCGCTTTCGCTCGCCACTACTCACGGAATCACTGTTGTTTTCTTCTCCTGTGGGTACTGAGATGTTTCACTTCCCCACGTTCCCTCCACACACCCTATGTGTTCAGGCGAGGGTAACTGGACATGACTCCAGCTGGGTTTCCCCATTCGGACATCCTCGGATCACAGTTCGGTTGCCAACTCCCCGAGGCTTATCGCAGGCTCCTACGTCCTTCATCGGCTCCTGATGCCAAGGCATCCACCGTGTGCCCTTAATAACTTGGCTACAGATCAAAGATGCTCGCGTCCACTGTGCAGTTCTCAAGGTACGGACGGTACCCGCCCCCATCAGTGCCTGACCAACACAAAAGCCAGCCGGTTCACCAACAGACCATGATCCGATCCGAGTCGCCGAACCACATGGCCCGATCCCTCAGGACCCAACAGCGTGCCCAAGCCATCCCTCGATCAAACCCACGCCTTCCGGACGACCGCCGAAACGACCTATCGTACTAACGCAGCTCTCACGCGACAAACCAACTAGCCAATGTTCCACCCTTGAGCACCATCCCCAAGACACTCGCTCAGGGCATGGCTCTGGGCGCCCACCCCGAAGGGAAAGCGCCAGATGCTCCTTAGAAAGGAGGTGATCCAGCCGCACCTTCCGGTACGGCTACCTTGTTACGACTTCGTCCTAATCGCCAGTCCCACCTTCGACGGCTCCCTCCACAAGGGTTAGGCCACCGGCTTCGGGTGTTACCGACTTTCATGACGTGACGGGCGGTGTGTACAAGCCCCGGGAACGTATTCACCGCAGCGTTGCTGATCTGCGATTACTAGCGACTCCGACTTCATGGGGTCGAGTTGCAGACCCCGATCCGAACTGAGACTGGCTTTTTGGGATTCGCTCCACCTTACGGTCTCGCAGCCCTTTGTACCGGCCATTGTAGCATGCGTGAAGCCCAAGACATAAGGGGCATGATGATTTGACGTCATCCCCACCTTCCTCCGAGTTGACCCCGGCAGTCTCCTATGAGTCCCCGGCATTACCCGCTGGCAACATAGGACGAGGGTTGCGCTCGTTGCGGGACTTAACCCAACATCTCACGACACGAGCTGACGACAACCATGCACCACCTGTGTACGACCCTTGCGGACCTCATATCTCTATGAGATTTCCCTGCATGTCAAGCCTTGGTAAGGTTCTTCGCGTTGCATCGAATTAATCCGCATGCTCCGCCGCTTGTGCGGGCCCCCGTCAATTCCTTTGAGTTTTAGCCTTGCGGCCGTACTCCCCAGGCGGGGCGCTTAATGCGTTTGCTGCGGCACGGAGTTCGTGGAATGAACCCCACACCTAGCGCCCAACGTTTACGGCATGGACTACCAGGGTATCTAATCCTGTTCGCTCCCCATGCTTTCGCTCCTCAGCGTCAGTTACGGCCCAGAGACCCGCCTTCGCCACCGGTGTTCCTCCTGATATCTGCGCATTTCACCGCTACACCAGGAATTCCAGTCTCCCCTACCGCACTCTAGTCTGCCCGTACCCACTGCAGGCCCGGGGTTAAGCCCCGAGTTTTCACAGCAGACGCGACAAACCGCCTACGAGCTCTTTACGCCCAATAATTCCGGACAACGCTTGCACCCTACGTATTACCGCGGCTGCTGGCACGTAGTTAGCCGGTGCTTCTTCTGCAGGTACCGTCACTTGCGCTTCTTCCCTGCTGAAAGAGGTTTACAACCCGAAGGCCTTCATCCCTCACGCGGCGTCGCTGCATCAGGCTTTCGCCCATTGTGCAATATTCCCCACTGCTGCCTCCCGTAGGAGTCTGGGCCGTGTCTCAGTCCCAGTGTGGCCGGTCGCCCTCTCAGGCCGGCTACCCGTCGTCGCCTTGGTAGGCCATTACCCCACCAACAAGCTGATAGGCCGCGAGCCCATCCCCAACCAAAATTCTTTCCAGACCCCAACATGCGTCAGAGCCTCATATCCGGTATTAGCCCCGGTTTCCCGGGGTTATCCCAGAGTCAGGGGTAGGTTGCTCACGTGTTACTCACCCGTTCGCCACTGATCAGTCAGAGCAAGCTCCAACCTCACCGTTCGACTTGCATGTGTTAAGCACGCCGCCAGCGTTCGTCCTGAGCCAGGATCAAACTCTCCGTTGATGTCTATAAGGACAGCGGCAAAACCGCTAACCGACAAAACGAAGCGATGCTCACGCATCACGATCTGGCTGAACAGCGAACCACACCACCACAAAGACGGTGCAATCCACTGCCATACCAAAGGAATCCGTGCAACATGACCAGCAAGAGCAAACACTCCCACCAACCACGCCACAACGGGGTTTTGGCATTGACTTTTTGGCACGCTGTTGAGTTCTCAAAGATCGAACGCACACCACATCAGCCCCCACCAGGGGAACCTCCGCGAGGCAACCGTTCTAACTTACCCGCGACCCGCACCCACGTCAAACCAGGCCGGCCACACAAACACCCCAAAGGGCACACCCCACCCACAACCGCGGAAAGACGGCCTGAGAAGAGTGGTTTCGTTGCCCTACGAGACCGGCCTCAGATCCTTCGATCCGAGTCCGTTCCTCCGGCCGGGCAACGAGAGAAAACATTACGCAGCACGTTTGGCTTCGTCAAATCCGACCCCGCTCTTGGGTCTAATTCGTTGCAGGAGAAGAGGATTCAGCATCGATGCGGACCACGCCCGCGCCGATCGTGCGGCGTCCACGCCGGGTGACGATCCAGCGCCCGTGCAGGAGATCGTCGGTAGAGAGCCTCGCATCGGGGTCTGAGACCGGCACGTTGTTCACGTAGGCCGCTCCCTCGCCGATCGTGCGTCGGGCTGCACCCTTGCTCGCCGCGAGGCCGGTCGCCACCAGGAGATCCAGCACACCCATGCCCTCCCCGGTAACGGGCACCGGGTCGAGCTCGGTCAGCGCCTGCGCCAGGACCTCTTCCGGCAGGTCTCGCAGCTCCGCTCTACCGAACAACGCCTGACTTGCCCGTTCTACCGCCTCGACCGCCTCCTCGCCGTGCACCAGAGCCGTCACGTCGTGGGCGAGGGTGCGTTGGGCGCGCCTGGCCGCCGGACGGGTGGCCACCTCCTCGGCGAGTTCAGCGATCTCCGCCTGGGTGCGATCGGTGAACACCTTGAGCAGCATCACCACCGACGCGTCCTCGACGTTGAGCCAGTACTGGTAGAAGGCGTAAGGGCTCGTGAGCTCGGCGTTCAACCACACAGCGTTGCCTTCGGACTTGCCGAACTTGTTGCCCGCGGAGTCGGTGATCAAGGGCGTGGTGAGCAGATGCACCGCGGCTCCCTCCACCTTGCGAATCAGATCGACGCCGGCCACGAGGTTGCCCCACTGATCCTGGCCGCCGGTCTGCAGCGTGCAACCGTGGTCGCGGTAGAGCTGCAGGTAGTCGAGCCCTTGCAGCAGTTGATAGCTGAACTCCGTGTAGGAGATGCCCTCGTCGCTGTTCAGGCGCGCGGCCACTGCGTCCTTCTTGATCATCTGGTTGACCCGGAAGTGCTTGCCCACGTCGCGCAGGAAGTCGAGGGCTGACAGCGGTGCCGTCCAGTCGAGGTTGTTGACCAGGAGCGCTGGGTTGTCGCCGTCCGTCTGGAGGAAGGGCTTGACCTGCTCGCTGATCTGCGCCACCCAGTCGGCCGTCTGCTCCTTAGTCTTGAGCACCCGCTCAGCGCTGGGTCGCGGGTCGCCGATGAGGCCGGTGGAGCCACCCACCAGGCAGATGACCTTCATCCCCGCCCGCTGCAGGTGTCGCATGACCACCAGTTGCACGAGATTGCCGAAATGCAGTGAGGGCGCAGTGGGGTCGAAGCCGCAGTAGAGGGTGAGCCCCTTCTCGAGCGCCGCACGCAGCGCCGCCTCGTCGGTGGTCTGGGAGATCAGTCCCCGCCAGCTCAGCTCATCCAGGACGTTAGTCACTGCACACCCTTCGTTCGTCGCCTCAGTGTCGATGGTCTCGGCAGCAGCGTGTGCTGTGTCCTGCCGCCACCCTGGCAGAGCCTGCCAAACCCGAGGCCCTGACCGCCACATCGAACCCCCCGCGAAGCACCGAGCCAGCCTGTTCGGCAGGTCCACCAGACGTCCAGGCGGTCGGGTGCCGCGTAAGTGAGGACGAATCGCCCTCAGCCGCCGGTTCGACGGCGTGGGACAGCCGGCCGGTAGCGCGAGACCGTCGGATCACCGTCGATCCAGAACCGCCAGGGGTACACCGCCGGGTCGCCTCCCGGCCCGGAGACGCCCACTCGCGGACCGCTGCGCAACCGTGCCAGCGGGAGACTGCGCGCACGCGGATGGAGAGTGAGGATGCCGTGCGCGAGGTCGGCGCCATTGTCGCTGCCCGTGATGGCCAGGGCTGCGGTCAACCGCGCGGGTCCCTGCGCCAGCTCACGGTCCGTGCGAGCCGTGGGTCTGTAAGCGCGGGCGAGGTCGAGGCCGGTGATCACCTCACCCGCCCTCAGCAATACCGCCGAGGCCTGACCGTTCGGACCGGTCACCACGTTGGCGCACCAGTGCATGCCGTACGAGAAGTACACGTACAGGTGCCCGGGCGGCCCGAACATCACCTCGGTGCGCGGCGTCCGGCCGCGAAAGGCGTGCGAGCCGGGATCGGCCGGGCCCGCGTAGGCCTCCACCTCCGTGAGCCGGACGGCGATGGCACCCGCCGGCGTCTCGTGCCGCAACACGGCTCCCAGCAGCCGAGGGGCCACCTGGAGCACCGGGCGCTCAAGCAGCGCCTGTAGCGCAGCACCGGACGGTCCTGCACCGGGTTGTCCAACCGGGAGTTGTCCAGCCTGGAGTTGTCCAGCCTGGAGTTGTCGAGGGTGGAGTTGTCCGACGCCAGCGGGTTCAGTACCGGAATGCCCTACGCCGGATTGCGATCCGAAAGGCCACCCAGCAGTCGATTGTGTCGGGTCGCTGGGCATCGGATCGCTCGGCGCTGAATGGCTGGTCACTGGCCGGCTCAGCTGAGGCTGCGTCGTGGATGGTTGACCGGATGACTCAGGACGAGGCCCACTCCCGGGCTCGCTGCGCTTCGGCCCGGGCCTGGCTCAACTGCTCGACCACCCGCACCGGGGCGGTCCCGCCGATCGCGTCGCGACTGGCCAGCGATCCTTCGACGGACAGCACCGAACGCACCTCGGGCGACAGACTCGGGTGGACGGCCGCCAGGTCGGCGTCGCTCAGATCCCACAGCTCGATGCCGCGCTCCTCGCAGACTCGCACGCACTCTCCAGCGACTTCGTGCGCCACCCGGAACGGCACGCCCTGCCGAACCAGCCACTCCGCGATGTCGGTCGCCAGGGCAAAGCCTTGCGGCGCCAGCTCGGCCAATCTCTGCTCGTGGAAGGTGAGAGTCGCCACCATGCCCGAGACCGCCGGCAGCAGCACGGTGAGGGTGTCGATCGCGTCGAAGATCGGCTCCTTGTCTTCCTGCAGGTCGCGGTTGTACGCCAGGGGCAGGCCCTTGAGAGTGGCGAGCAAACCGGCGAGATCACCGATCAGGCGGCCGGCCTTGCCACGCGCCAGCTCGGCCACGTCGGGATTCTTCTTCTGCGGCATGATCGACGATCCGGTGGAGTAGGCGTCATCGAGCGTCACGAACGAGAACTCCTTCGTGGCCCAGATCACCACCTCCTCGCTCAGCCGGGAGATATCGACGCCGATCATCGCCAGCACGAAGCTCAGCTCGGCCACGACGTCGCGCGAGGCGGTGCCGTCGATCGAGTTGCGCACCGGGCCGGTGAAACCGAGCTCGGCGGCCACCGCCGCCGGGTCGAGCCCTAACGACGAACCAGCCAACGCTCCGGAGCCGTAGGGCGAGAGCCCGGCCCGGGAGTCCCAGTCGCGCAGTCGTTCAACGTCGCGCAGCAGCGGCCATACATGCGCCAGCAGGTGATGGGACAGCAGCACAGGCTGGGCGTGCTGCAGGTGAGTGCGACCGGGCATCGGCGCAGCGGGATGGTCAGCGGCCTGCTCGCTCAGGGCGTCGACCACATCGAGCACGAGCCCGCCCACCACCCGGGCTTCCTCGCGCAGGTACATCCGGATCAGCGTGGCGATCTGGTCGTTGCGAGAGCGTCCCGCCCGCAGCTTGCCGCCGAGCTCTGCTCCGGCGCGTTCGATCAACCCCCGCTCAAGGGCGGTGTGGACGTCTTCGTCTGCCGGATCGGGGGTGAAAGCACCTGCTACAACGTCCTTTTCGAGAGCGTCGAGGGCGGCCAGCATGCCGTCCAGCTCGGCGTCGTCGAGCAGCCCGGCAGCGTGCAGAACTCGAGAGTGCGCGCGCGAGCCGGCCAGGTCGTGCCGGGCCAGGCGCCAGTCGAAGTGCGTGCTACGGCTCAGCTCTGCCAACGCATCCGCCGGGCCGCCGGCAAAGCGACCTCCCCACAGGCTTACTCGGCCATCGCCCGACATGGGGCTCCCTTCGCTCACAGTTCAGTGCTCATATTCAGGCTCATGTTCAGGGCGTGTGCCCACCTACTCGACCAGCTCAGCGTCGAACACCTCAGTGCTTTGCCGTCCGCTCATTTGCGACCGGCAGCCAACCGGGCCAACCGGCTCGCCAGGCTAGCGCCGCCCGCCGGGTCGCGAGCCACGACCAGGACGGTGTCGTCGCCGGCGATCGTGCCCAGGACGGCCGGCAGCGCGGAGTGGTCGATGGCCGAGGCCAGAAACTGGGCGGCACCCGGCGGGGTGCGCAGCACCACGAGATTGGCGGACGCCTCGGCGGTGACCAGGAGTTCCTGGCACAGCCGTCCGAGCCGGGAGTCGAGCAACTCGCCCGGCCCAGTCGCCGTCGCGCCGTCGGGATCGGCGAGGATCGCGTACACGAGCCCCCGGCCCGGCAGCCGCACCTTGGCCGCGCCCACCTCTACCAGATCCCTCGACAACGTGGCCTGCGTGACGGCCACCCCTTCGCCGACCAGCAGCTCAGCCAGCTCCGGCTGGGAGCGGATGACGTTGTGCGCCAACAGGTCACGGATAAGGGCATGCCGCGCTGTCTTCGTGGCAGGGATGACCCGGGTAGGGGGACAGTAGGCCGCGTCACTCACGGTCGTGCTCGCTCCAGCAACCACACGAGCAGGGCCTTCTGCGCATGGAGCCGGTTCTCCGACTCGTCCCACACCACAGACTGCGGGCCGTCGATCACCTCCGCCGCGATCTCCAGCCCCCGGTAGGCCGGCAGGCAGTGCAGCACGATGGCATCGGCACTGGCGAGGGCCATACACCGCGCGTCAACGGAGTATGGCGCAAACGGGGAGTCCGCGCCGGTGCGGGCCTCCTTGTCGTTCTGGCCCATCGACGCCCAGGTGTCGGTGGCCAGCACGTCGGCGCCGACCGCAGCGGCCACGGGATCGGTGGTGACGAGCACCGACCCACCCGTCTCGTCGGCGATGCGCTCGGCCTTGGCCACCACCGCAGGGTCGGGCAGATGCGAGCCGGGGGTGCCGATGCGCACGTGCAAGCCGGCCGTCGCGCCGCCGAGCAGGTAGGAATGGGCCATGTTGTTGGCCCCATCGCCCAGGTACGCCAGCGTGAGCCCGCTAATCACGCGGGCGTCGCCGCGGCCTTTGTGCTCGGCGATCGTCTGCAGGTCGGCCAGGATCTGGCACGGGTGGAACTCGTCGGTCAGGGCGTTGACCACCGGCACCCCGGCATGGGTCGCCATGTCGTGCAGGTCCTGCTGAGCGAAGGTGCGCCACACCACCGCAGCGACCTGCCGGCCGAGCACCCGAGCGGTGTCAGCCACCGGCTCGCCGCGACCCAGTTGGCTGGTGGCCGAGTCGAGCACGAGCGGGAAGCCGCCCAACTCGCTGATGCCCACCGAGAACGAGACCCGGGTCCGGGTGGAGTGCTTGTCGAAAATTACCGCCACCGCCCGCGGGCCCTCCAGCGGCCGGGTGCCGTAACGGTCGGCCTTGAGGGTGGCCGCCAACGCCAGCACCTCGCCCTGTTCGGCCGGGCTCAGATCGTCGTCACGAAGGAAATGCCGCATGATCAGGCCTCCTTGGCCTTCGAATGGTCGGCGAGCACCTGATCGCACAGCCGGGGCAGCGCCTCGGTGAACGAGTCGGCTTGCTCATCGGTGAGGATGAGCGGCGGGGCCAGCCGAAGAACGTCAGCGGTGGGGGCGTTGATGATGAAGCCCTGCTCCAGCGCAGCGGCCGCCAGCGCGGGGGCGAGTGGCTCGGCCAGCGTGATGGCCAGATGCAGGCCGAGCCCGCGGGTGCCGCTTACCAGGGGGTGAGCGCCGGCGAGGTCGGTGCGCCAGCGCTCGCCGAGGCGAGTTGTCTTGTCCAGCAAGTCGTCTCGTTCGATGACGTGAATCACCGTCAACGCTGCGGCGCAGGCCAACGGGTTTCCGCCGAAGGTCGTGCCGTGGTTGCCGGGCCCGAAGAGCTCGCCGGCCCGGCCCACGCCGAGCACCGCCCCGATCGGGATGCCTCCGCCTAGGCCCTTGGCAAGCGCGACGACGTCGGGCACCAGGTCGGGGCCGGCGAGCGCGGGCGACTGGTGTGCGAACCACTCACCGACCCGGCCCATCCCGGTCTGCACCTCGTCCAGGACGAGCAGTGCGCCTGCGGCAGCGGTGATCTCGCGAGCCGCGGCGAGGTAGCCGGCCGGCGCGGGCACGACACCCGCCTCACCCTGGATGGGTTCGAGCACCACCGCGGCCACGCTCTCGTCGACCGCTGCGGCCAGCGCGTCGACGTCGCCGAAGGGCACGTGCGAGACGCCGCCCGGCAACGGCTCGAACGGCTCGCGGTAGGCGGCCTTGTGGGTGAGTGCCAAAGCCCCCATGGTGCGGCCGTGGAAGGCGCCTTCGGCCGCGATGATGCGTGGCCGACCGGTGCGCCGTGCCAGCTTGAAGGCCGCCTCCATCGCCTCGGTTCCGGTGTTGGCGAAGAACACCCGGGTGGCCTCCGGAGCGCCGAGCAACTCGATGAGCCGCTCGGCCAGCGCGATCTGCGGACCGGTGGTGAAGAAGTTCGAGACGTGCCCCAGGGTGGACAGTTGTGCCGTGATGGCGCCCACCAGGGTGGGGTGCGCATGCCCCAGCGAGTTGACGGCGATGCCGGCGAGCAGGTCGAGATAGCGATTGCCGTCGGCGTCCCAGACCGTGGCACCCTCGCCACGTACCAGCACCCGCTGCGGCCGGCCGAAGGTATTCATCAGCGAGGAGCTGTAGCGCTCGAGGAGCTGGGAGGAGATCTCTTGCGAGGCAACCGCGCTCATGCCACCACCATCGTCCCGGTACCTTCCGTCGTGAGCATCTCGAGTACCAGCGCGTGCGGCAGCCGGCCGTCGACCACGGTCGCCCGGTCTACCCCACCGCGCACCGCCCGCAGACACGCCGCCATCTTGGGAGCCATCCCCGAATCGATCTGTGGCATCACGCTTTCCAGCTCATCGCAGCCGATCTTCTGCACGAGGGAGGACTTGTCGGGCCACGAACTGTAGAGCCCCTCCACATCCGTCAGGACGACGAGTTTGCTGGCCTCCAACGCGACGGCCAGCGCCGCGGCGGCCGTGTCGGCGTTGACGTTGAGCAGCTGGCCCTCGGCATTGGTGGCGACGGTGGAGACCACCGGAACCCGCCCGGCGGCCACCAGATCGAGGATGGCCTGCGGGTTCACCTCGACCACGTCGCCCACGAGGCCGATGTCGACCGGTTCGCCGTCGACGATCGCCGGGGTGATCTCCGCGCGGAAGAGCCCCGCGTCCTCCCCCGACAAGCCCACCGCGTGCGGCCCGTGGGCGTTGATGAGTCCCACGAGGTCACGCTGCACCTGCCCCACCAGCACCATCCGGACGACTTCCACCGCCTCAGCCGTGGTGACCCGTAGGCCTGCCCGGAACTCGGAGTGAATGCCGAGTCGGTCGAGCATGGCGGAGATCTGCGGGCCGCCGCCGTGCACGATCACGGGCCGGATGCCGCAGTGCCGCAGGAACACGATGTCGTCGGCGAACGCCTGCTTGAGGGACTCATCGGTCATGGCGTTGCCGCCGTACTTGATGACCACGGTGCGGCCGTGGAACTCCTTGAGCCACGGCAGCGCATCGGTGAAGACCGCCGCCCGCTGCGCGTCGCGCGCCGGGTCGAGGGTGCGCATGGGACGGGTGGTGCCCCAGCGTGGCGACGTTCCGGTCGCCGACCCCGGTACTGCGTTCGCTGAATCCGCTTCTCGGCTGATCGATTCTGTGCTCATGTGGAGTACGCGCTGTTCTCGTGGACGTAGTCGTGAGTGAGGTCGTTGGTGCGGATGGTGGCCGAGGCGGAGCCGCTCTTGAGATCCACTCGCACGTTGACCTCGCGCCCGGTCAGGTCGATGGTCGAGGGGTCGTCGGCCGGCACCGACGCCCGGCAGACCTGTACTCCGTTGAGGCTGACATCGAGATCGAACGGGTCGAAGCTGGCGGCGGTGGTGCCGACGGCGGCGAGAATCCGCCCCCAGTTGGGGTCGTTGCCGAAGATGGCGCACTTGAAGAGGTTGTTGCGGGCGATGGAACGACCTACCTCGACCGCGTCGTCCTCGCTCGCCGCGCCCACCACGTCAATGACGATGTCGTGGGCGGCGCCTTCGGCATCGCTCATCAACTGCCGGGCCAGATCGTCGCAGACCGCGGTGACGGCCGCCGTCAGCTCATCGAGTCCGACGGAGACTCCGCTGGCCCCGCTGGCCATGAGGACGACCGTGTCGTTGGTGGACTGGCAGCCGTCGGAGTCGAGCCGGTCGAAGGTGACTCGGGTGGCCGCGCGCAGCGCTTCGTCGCAACTGACGGCGTCGACCTCGGCATCGGTCGTGAGCACCACCAGCATGGTGGCCAGCGACGGTGCCAGCATGCCGGCCCCCTTGGCCATGCCGCCCACCGACCAGCCGGCGCCGCGCGCGAGCGCCTGCTTGGGCACGGTGTCGGTGGTCATGATGGCCGTGGCAGCGTCGAGACCGGCTGCGGCAGAGAGGTTCCCGTGTGCTTCCCGAACCCCGGCCAGCAGCCGGTCGCGGTTGAAGTTCACCCCGATGAGCCCCGTGGAGCAGACCACCACATCACCCGCCCCGATACCCACCAACTCGGCCACCAACTCGGCCGTGGCATGGGTGATGGCGAAACCGCTGGGGCCGGTGTAGCAGTTGGCACCACCGGAGTTCAGCACCACAGCCCGGGCCTTGCCGTCTTTGGTGGCCTGCTCGCTCCAGAGCACGGGGTTGGCCTTGCACCGGTTGGACGTGTAGACCGCGGCCACCACGTCGCGAGGCCCGGTATTGACCACCAGGGCAACGTCGGGCTTGCCACTGGCCTTCAGGCCGGCCGTGACGCCAGCGGCCACGAAGCCCTGGGGGATGGTGACACTCATGTCGGATCTGCCTCTCCCGCAATGCTGTTCGGCTGGGGCGGCGCGGCGTTGTGGCCGGCGCCGAGCGTTGGCCCAACTATGTCACGGGGCATGGTCGCCTCGACCACATCGAACCCCGCCAGGGCCCAGCTCGCCTTGGCCGCCTGCGTCGACTGCGCCTTGACCAGCAGCCAGTCGGTGGCGTACGTGGAGATCGCGAACGCGCTGACCTGAGCCTGCGCAAGTGGCTCGGTGAGCGACGAGAGGATTCCGGTGAGCGTCAGAGGCAGGTCTCCGGCTACCTCGAAGGCCGTGAACGGCCCCTCGATGGTGCCCGGCAAGGCATCGGGAATGCACCGGCTGGGGCACACGACGCTCGTCTCACGGCTGGTCCACGTGACGGAGGTGATGGGCAACCCGTCTGCCCACACCGGCAGGTCTGAGCCGGCTGCGAGCTTCACGACGGAGATCGGCTCGGGATGCTCCAAGAGGGTACGTGCGGTCACGGCGCGACTCCGACCAGCGGCAGTCCGGCGCCCTCGGGCAGGCCTGCGGCGAGGTTGAGGCACTGCACGCCGGCGCCGGCCGTGCCCTTGGTCAGGTTGTCGATGGCAGCCACCACCACGACGCGGCGCGCGTGCGAGTCAACTGTGAGCTGCAGGTGAACCGTGTTGGCACCCGTCGTGTCCGCCGTGCGCGGCCATTGCCCGGCCGGCAGCAGGTGCACGAAGGGCTCGTCGGCGTAAGCCTTTGCCCAGGCCGCGCGAATCTCCTCGATGACCACCGGATCGCCGGCGTCGAGACCCTCAGCCACCGGTGCGGTGCAGGTGGCGAGGATGCCGCGCGCCATCGGGGCCAGCGTTGGGGTGAAGCTGACCTGAACATCGGCGACCGCCAGACCCGCTGCGGCCGCGAGGTTCTGCCGGATCTCGGGAGTGTGCCGATGCACGCCACCCACCCCGTACGGGCTCATCGAACCCATGACCTCCGAGCCCAGCAGGTTGGCCTTGAGCGACCTGCCCGCTCCGCTGGTGCCCGAGGCCGCCACCACCACGACGTCCCGCGGTTCGATCACTCCAGCGCTGAGCCCTGGCGCGAGCGCCAGGCTGACAGCCGTGGGATAGCAGCCTGGAACGGCGAAGCGGCGTTGCCCCAGCAGAGCCTCGCGCTGCTTGCGACCACCGGCGAGGGTGAGCTCGGGGAGTCCGTAGGGCCAGGAGCCGAGGTAGTCGCCGCCGTAGTAGTGCTGCCAGGCGGCGGGGTCGGTGAGCCGGTGGTCGGCGGAGATGTCGATGATCACGCAGTCGTCCCCCAGTTCGGCCGCGATGCCGCCGCTGGCTGCGTGCGGCAGCGCCAGGAAGACGACGTCGTGACCCGCCAGCGCCTCGGCGGTGGTGGGCTCGAGCACGCGGTCGGCCAGTGGGACGAGGTGCGGGTGGTGCTCGCCGAGCGTCGAACCGGCCGAGGAATTGGCGGTCAGCGCCCCGACCCGCACCTCTGGGTGCCCACAGAGCAACCTGAGCAGTTCCCCGCCCGCATAGCCACTGGCACCGGCCACCGCAACACTCAACATGTGCATGACTATACAGAACGTTGCATGATCATGCGGTGACGCCGGGGACAGGCCGGCTGCTTTCAGCGGACTCCGTGCCGTCGCCGTGAGGACGGCAGGGCCCCCGCCGAATCGTCGGAGATCCGCTAGGGGTGCGCCGCGAAATAACCACTGCGCCTATTTCCCGACGCACCCTAACAGCAATGCCGTTCGGCTAGTCGTCTGGTGTGGGTGTCCAGGTCTGTCCAGCCAGCCCGCCGAGGGCCCTGGCAAGTCAGCGACAGATGGCAAGCTCAGCGACGCGTGGGCAGTCCAGGGGTGGAGGGCGCGCCCGGCGGGCGGAGCCGGGCGATAGGCGGGCGGAGCCGGGCGATGGCGGGCGGAGCCGGGCGATGGGCGGGCGGAGCCGGGCGATGGGCGGGCGGAGCCGGGCGATGGGCGGGCGGAGCCGGGCGATGGGCGGGCGGAGCCGGGCGATGGGCGGGCGGAGCCGGGCGATGGGCGGGCGGAGCCGGGCGATGGGCGGGCGGAGCCGGGCGATGGGCGGGCGGAGCCGGGCGATGGGCGGGCGGAGCCGGGCGATGGGCGGGCGGAGCCGGGCGATGGGACGCCACAGTCTGCCCGGGTCTTCCGCAAAGGGCGGTTTCGACAGTCGCGGGCCACGGGCTTTTCCTGCGCTAGGACAATGCCCCGCCCAGTGGGGCATCGCCATAGCGCCAGAAACCGGCCCCGTTCACAGCCCTCCAGCAGCCGGACTCGACCCCATCGCGGCCCGGAGTCGCTGGGCGGTGCCGTCCGCGGTGACGTCGCCGCAGTAGGCGCCAGGTTGAGCGCCAGAACTGGGGTCGGGGACCTTCGGTGGTGCCGGCCGCGGTGTATCCGCCGCGGTTGGCACCCAGGTTGAGCGCCAAAGCTCGGGTTGAGTCGTTCAGTGGTGCCGTCCGCGGTGAATCCGCCGCAGTTGGCACCCAGGTTGAGCGCCAAAGCTCGGGTTGAGTCGTTGAGTGGTGCCGTCCGCGGTGAATCCGCCGCAGTTGGCACCGGTCAGGCGTCTTATCTGGAAGATCGCCTCAGAAGTCCGGAAAGACTGTGATTCACCTTCCTACAAGAGTTGCGCCTTCCTCGCCAGACGCAACCCCGAAAGCCAGGTTGACAGGCAACCCCCGAACCTTAACCGAACGGCATTGGACCTAACAGCCCGGCCCGATCACGCTCCGCGCAGGATCGCCCCGTGCCGTCGCCCGGCCTCCGCCACGGCAGCCTGGCGCACCGCTGCGGCCTCCTCCGCCTTGAGCGTGCGGTCGGGAGCGCGCATCCGCAGATTGAAGGCCAGCGACTTGTTGCCGACGCCCACCTGGTCGCCGGTGTAGACGTCGAACAGCCGCACCGCCTCGAGCAGCTCACCACCGCCTGCCACCAGGGCCTCAGCCACCTCGGCGGCCGGTACGGCGTCTGCCACCACGAGGGCCACGTCTTCTTTCACCACGGGGTGCGGGCTGATCGAGCGCGCCGTGGCCGGCGGGGGCACGGCAGCCAGCAGCAGGTCGAGGTCGAGCTCGAAGGCCACCGTGCGCGCGGGCAGCTCGAGCCGTTCCACCACCTTGGGATGCAGCTCGCCGGCGTAACCGACAACCCGCTCGCCACAGACGATCTCGGCGCAGCGACCGGGGTGCCACGGCAGCACAGACCCGGCCCGCACGCTGACCGCCACCCCTAGCGACGCGGCCACGCTGCACGCGGCATCGATCGCATCGGTATGGTCGGCCACCCGACCTGGCCCCCACCAGCCGGCGGCCTCGATGCGGCCGCAGGCGATGCCGGCCACATGCCAGGGCTGCGGCGGCACCGCCGCATCGAGCCGATCGAGGTCGGCCTGCGCCGGACGAGCGCTGACCCCGAGAATCGGGGCCACACCCTCCGTGGGCAGCTCGGTGGGTTGAGTGACCACAGCGACCTCGAACAGCGCCACATCGGCGGCACCGCGAGACACGTTGCGCCGCAAGACCGCCGGCAGCGTCTGCAGCACCTGGGTGCGCAGCAGTGGAGCCTCGTCCGAGAGCGGGTTGGCCAACCGGATAGCGATGCGGGCAGGGTCGTCATCCGGCAGGCCGAGGGCGTCGAAGGCTGCAGTGTTAGTGAATGGATAGCTGAGCACCTGCGACCACCCCGCCTGGGCGAGCGAGCGCTCCAGAGCCGCACGGCCGCGCTGGGCGGTGGTGAGTCCCCGCCCGGGCGGAGCCACCGGCAACACCGACGGGATCTGGTCATAGCCTTCGAGCCGGGCGACCTCTTCGACCAGGTCGGCCCCCACGACGAGATCGGGGCGCCAGCTGGGTGGAGTGACCGACAGCTGCGCCGAACCGCTGACCTCGCAACCGATCTCGCGCAACCTGGCGATGACCGTGTCGGTGCTGTAGGGCACTCCCACGAGCCGGGTGGGCAGCGCCGGATCGAGCGCGATCGGCTGGGCCGGCGAGGTGGTGTCGAGATCGCCTGCCGCACCCGCCACCCCACCGCCGTACTGCACGAGCAACCGCACCGCCAGCTCGGCCGCCGCCGGGGCGATCGCCGGGTCGACCCCGCGCTCGAACCGCCGGGAGGCTTCCGACGGAAGCTTGTGCCGACGAGCGCTGCGGGCGATGGAGATCGGGTCGAAGTGGGCGGCCTCGATCAGCACATCGGTGGTGACCGGAGTCACCTCACTGCTGGCTCCGCCCATCACGCCGGCGATGCCCAGCGGACGCTCGCCGGCCGGACCGTCGCTGATCAGCAGATCTTCGGGGTGCAGTGTTCGGGTGGCACCGTCGAGCGTGGTGAGCCGCTCCCCCGGCCGCGCCCGGCGCACGGTGATGCCCTCGGGCGCGAGCTCGTCGAGGTCGTAGGCGTGCAAGGGCTGACCGAGCTGCATCATCACGTAGTTCGTGACGTCGACGGCCAGCGAGATAGGCCGCATCCCGGCCTGGGTCACTCGGCGGCGCAACCATTCCGGCGAGGCGGCCGTGGGGTCGATGCCGCGCACGACCCGGGTCACGAAGCGGTCGCAGCCGACCACGCCGTTGATCGCGGACTCGTCCTGCACCCGAACCGGGTAGGCGTCCGGCGTGGCCGCGGGCGTCTCGATGCGAGCGGGGTCGCGGAACGCGGCCGTGGCCCCGATGGCGTGGGCGTACTCGCGGCCCAGGCCCCGGAGGCTGAAGCAGTATCCGCGGTCGGGGGTGACGTTGACCTCGACGATGCGGTCGCTCAGGCCTAGCAGGGCGAGCGCGTCGTCACCGGGTTCGCTGGACAGCCCGAGCTCACTGAGCACGATGATGCCGGCGTGATCGTCGCCGATGCCCAGCTCACGCTGGGAGGCGATCATGCCGTCGGAGAGGTGTCCGTAGGTCTTGCGCGCGGCGATGACGAAGGGGCCGTCAGGCGTGGGCAGCGTGACACCCGGCAGGGTGACGACCACCAGATCGCCCACCTCGAAGTTGTGTGCGCCGCAGACGATTCCGCGCGGGCCGCCGCCCTCGGGCGCGTGCTCGGGGCCGACGTCGACCTGGCACCAGTTGATGGTCTTGCCGTTCTTCTGCGGCTCGGGAGTGCGCTCGATCACCCGGCCGACCACCACGGGCCCACTCACGCCGGAGCCGTGAATGGCCTCTTCCTCGATGCCCACCCGGGCGAAGTTCTCCGCCACCTGCTCCGCCGTGGTGCCGGCGGGCAGATCGACCAGCTCGGCCAGCCACGACAACGGGACGCGCATCAGCCCTCCACTCCGTACTGAGCCCCGAACTGGGCGTTGAACCGCAGGTCTCCCTCGACCATCTCGCGCATGTCGGCAACCCCGCTGCGGAACATCAGGGTGCGCTCGATGCCCATCCCGAAGGCGAAGCCGGTGTAGACGTCGGGGTCGACGCCGCAGGCGCGCAGCACGTTGGGGTTGACCATGCCGCAGCCGCCCCACTCGATCCAGCCGAGCCCGCCGCAGGTGCGGCACGACGTGTCGGCCCCTCGGCAGACGAAGCAGCGTAGGTCCATCTCCGCGCTCGGCTCGGTGAACGGGAAGAACGAGGGGCGCAGCCGGGTGGTGAGACCTGCGCCGATGATCTCGGACGCCAGGTGGTCGAGGGTGCCCTTGAGATTGGCCATCGTGAGGCCCTTGTCGACGGCCAACCCCTCCACTTGGTGGAACACGGGCGTGTGCGTGGCGTCGAGCTCGTCGGTGCGGAAGGTCTTGCCCGGGCACACGATGTAGACCGGCAGGTCGCGGGTGAGCAGGGCGCGGGACCTGCACCGGCGAGGTGTGCGTGCGCAGTACGAGACCGCTGCCCGGAGGGTCGACGAAGAAGGTGTCCTGCATCTGCCGGGCCGGGTGGTCGGGGCCGAAGTTGAGGGCGTCGAAGTTGAACCACTCCGCCTCGAGCTCAGGGCCTTCGGCCACCTCCCAGCCTATGGCGGTGAAGACCTCGCCGATGCGCCGCATGAGGGAGACCAGCGGGTTGAGCGCCCCGGCGGGACGGCGGTTGGTGGGCAGCGTGACGTCGACGGACTCCTCGACGAGCACCCGGGCGTCCCGCTCTGCCTCCAGCTCGGCGGTGCGCCGCTGGAGGGCGTCCTTCACGGCGTTACGGGCCGCGCCGACGCGCTTGCCGGCCTCGGCACGTGCCGCGGGCGGCAGGGCTCCGATCTCGCGGTTGGCGAGCCCCAGCGGGCTGGCGCCCTCGGCGTGGGCTAGCCGCGCGGTCTTGAGCTCGTCGAGGGTGCTGGCAGCCGCGAAGGCCTGCTCGGCAGCGGCTACGGCCGTCTGCAGCGCCTCGGGAGCCAGGGCTGCGACCTCGACCGGGTCGTAGCTGGAGTTGGGGGCAGACATGAGGCCACAGTCTAGAGACTCGGCCGTGGCCGGCTGCCACTACCTTTACAGCCATGACGGAGATGACCTACAGCACCCTCGGCAACAGCGGCCTGATGGTCTCGACCCTCGGCGTGGGCTGCAACGCCTTCGGTGCCCGCACCGACGCCGCCGAGGTGGTCAAGATCGTCGATGCCGCGTTGGAGGCAGGCATCACCTTCTTCGACACCGCGGACACGTACGCGCTCGGCACCAGCGAAGAGCTGTTGGGTGCCGCATTGCAGGGCCGCCGCGAACAGGCAGTGGTGGCAACCAAGTTCGGCATGGACATGCAGGGCGCCAACGGCCCGGACTTCGGGGTGCGGGGGTCTCGGCGATACATCCGGATCGCGATCGAGGCCAGCCTCCGCCGGCTCGGCACCGACTACATCGATCTCTACCAGCTGCACTCGCCCGACCGGCTGACGCCGATGGAGGAGACTCTCGAGACGCTCTCCGATCTCGTGGCCGAGGGCAAGGTGCGCTACATCGGCTGCTCCAACCTGCGCGCCTGGGAGGTGGTGGACGCCTATTGGATCGCCCAGACCCAGGGCAGCAGCCAGTTCGTCTCGGCCCAGAACGAGTACTCGCTGTACAACCGCTCGGCCGAGGCCGAACTGGGCCCGGCGTGCGAATCGGTAGGCATGTCGATCCTGCCGTACTTCCCGTTGGCCTACGGGCTGCTCACCGGCAAGTATCGGCGCGGTGAGCAGGCTCCGGCCGGCTCCCGGCTGGAGGCCCAGTCGTCGAGGCTCGAGACCGCGGACTTCGATCGGGTCGAGGCGTTGCAGGCCTACGCCGACGCCCGCGAGGTGCCTCTCTTGCACGTGGCCATCGCCGGATTGGCGGCACAGCCCGCCGTCGGATCGGTCATCTCAGGTGTCTCCCGCGCCGGGCAGATCGCCTCTAATGTGGCTGCGCTCGACTGGCAGCCCACGGCGGCAGACCTGGCCGAGCTCGACGAGATCGCACCGCCCGGAGTAGGCACCGGATACGCCACGTTCGCCTCCTGAGGGCGCGCTGGGAAACAAGTGGCTATTTCTCGGCGTGCCTTGAGGCCCCGGCGAGCACCGTCCTGAGGTGGCGCAAGGCGGCCGGCTTGCTGACCGCAGACCCCAACGGAGCACGACCGGCCGTCACACTCGGGTGTATGACCTGATCGGCGTGGCCCCAGAGGCCACGCTGGGTGAAGCCCGGACGGCGATCGGGCCAGGCTACGGCCGGACGCTTCACGCCGTTGCGGACAGCGCCGAAGTTCTGGGCATGCCCGAGTGGATGCTGCCGCGTCACGCACCCGAGGCCGCCCGAACCATGTCATGGCTGGTGGCGGTCACGTGCGTCGTCATGTTGCTCGACCTGCTGGTGATCATGGTGGTTCCCGCGGGCGCGCGGTTGGCGACGTTGCGCCCGCAGACGCCGCTCGACTTCGCCCTTGCCGTGCTCGTTCCCGCCCTGCTCGTGCCGTGTGCCCTCGCGATGCGCAGGCTGGGGCCCGATTACCCGGGCCTGCTCGGACTGCCAACGGCCGTGGCCCTGATCGCGGCCGGGACTGCACTGGGGCTGCAGCGCCACGACGCCACGGCCGGTGCGCTGTGCTATGGCGCCCTCCCCGTTCTGTACGCCTCGTACCACCTGCGCCGGCATGCCGCGCTGTTGACGGCCGGCGCGGCTGGTCTGGGTGCCGTCGCCGTCACCTACTCGCTGCTGCCGCCATCCGAGGCAACCCGGGACACGATCGAGGTCTGCGTCACCGTGTTCGCGATTGCTGTGCTCGTCAGCCGCCTGCGCGATTCGCAGGAGCAGGCCGAGGAAGACCTTGTGGTGCAGGCCATGCAGGATCCGCTCACGGGGCTGTCGACTCGCGAAGTGCTCGACGACCTCGCCGAACAGCACCTGTGCGAACCGGCCGGAGCCGCGTTGGTGCTGCTCGACCTGGACTACTTCAAAGACATCAACGACACCTATGGCCGGCCTGCAGGCGACCGGGTGCTGCAGCACGTGGCAGGCATCATCTCCGGCTTGACCCGCTCCGACGACGTGGTCAGTCGCATCGGTGGAGACGAGATGGCACTGCTGCTTCGCGGTTGCCCCGAGCACGTGGCCGCACGGCGCGCCCAGCAACTGGTGACCCAGGTGGCCTCGACGCCGTTGGTGGTGGACGACTACATCATTCCGCTCAGTGTGAGCGTGGGCTACGCCCACGACGCGGGCCCGACCGCCTCGCTGGCTCGCCTGTACCGGCACGCCGACCAATGCCTCTACCGCGCCAAACGGGCAGGGCGCGGCCGGGTGGGGAACCCGTCGTAGCCGGCTCGTGGCACGTAGATCGCTCTGCGCTTGGGTGGGTTCGCTGGGATGTCACCAAACTGGCCGCAGCTGGGCGAGGAACGTGACAGATGGACGCGTGACCGGCGCCCAGGGTGCAGATGGTTGGGGCTCCTGGAGGAGCGAGTCATCCACCCGACGCGTCCGCGCAGTCACCGGGTGGTCGGTCGCGGCTCCCGGCGTGTGGATGTCCAGAATCCGGCCCGCTTTGCTGCCGTGGGCTCGGACCTTGTGCTCGGCCGACCCTCACCGGCGAGCACTGGCGCCGGATTCCGGACACACCACCGGGGTTTTGACGCCGGACAAAGCCCCCACCCTCATCGCGGACAGCACAACGACCACACGAACCCACCATCCGCCGGGCACTCACCATCCACGACCGCTGACAGTCTTGGCATAGATCATCTAGCCGAGCGGCGTCAGGGGTGTCGCTGCGCACGCGCGGACGCGTACAGGCACACGGTGGCGGCCATCGCCAGGTTGAGCGACTCGGCCCGACCGTGAATGGGCACTCGTACAACCAGGTCGGCGAGGTCGCGGTCGGCCTGGCTCATGCCCCACGCCTCATTGCCGAACACCCAGGCGGTGGGCCGCGCCAGCCCGGGCTCGGCGCCGTCGGCCAACGCGTCGAGGTCTGCTGGGCCTACCCCGTCGGCCGCCAGCACTGTGCAACCGGAGGCACGGAGGGCGTCGAGCACCTCGGGGAGCGGCAGCCCCGCCAGCACCGGCAATGCGAAGATGCTGCCCGTGCTGGAGCGGACACACTTGGGGTTGTAGGGGTCGACGCTCGCGTCGGTGAGCACCACGGCGTCTGCGCCGGCTGCGTCGGCCGCGCGGATCACCGTCCCAGCGTTGCCCGGGTCGCGCACATGCGCGAGCACGGCCACGAGGCGGGGACCGTGCTGCAGGACGGCGTCAAGGCTTGGTTCCGGAATCCTGCACACCGCCAGAACCCCTTGGGGAGTGACCGTGTCGGCCATCGCCTGCAGGACGTCGTCGGTGCAGGGCCACAGCGTGGCTCCGGCCCGCTCGATGAGGCCGGCCAGGTCGGGGTGCCGTGCGAGCGCCTCGCTCGTGACGTAGACGTCCTTGGCCGCGCCGCTTACCTGGAGGGCGGCGCGCACGCACGAGGGACCCTCGGCGAGGAACAGACCGGCGCGTCGACGCGCAGAACGCCCGGACAGCCGTGCCACCGACCGCACCCGCTCAGCGCGGGGGTTGGTCAGGGTGTCAGCCATCCGGGCGTTCGTGCTGGAACGTGGGCCGTCGGCGCCGATCAGGCCGCAGAGGCCGCGGGGACGTTGGCCTTGGCCAGCTCCACAAGGGCGGCGAAGGCCGGAGCGTCGTTGACCGCGAGCTCGGCGAGCATCCGGCGGTCGACCTCGATGCCGGCCACCTTGAGGCCCTGGACGAAACGGTTGTACGTCATGCCGTTGGCGCGGGCCGCAGCGTTGATGCGCTGGATCCAGAGCCGACGGAAGTCGCCCTTGCGCGCCTTACGGTCGCGGTAGGCGTACACGAGGGAGTGAGTGACCTGCTCCTTGGCCTTGCGGTAGAGCCGCGACCGCTGACCGCGGTAACCGCTGGCCCGCTCGAGGGTCTCCCGGCGCTTCTTCTGGGCGTTGACCGCCCGCTTCACGCGTGCCACGTGATGTCTCCTGTCGTTGGGACTGCCCGTTCAGTGCACGGGCAGAAGTGGGTGGGGGTCAGCGGCCGAGCAGCTTGCGGAGCTTGGAGACGTCGGCCTTGGCAACGGCGACGTCGTCCGAAAGCCGACGGGCCCGGCGGCTCGACTTGTGCTCCATGAGGTGGCGGCCGAAGGCCTGCTCGCGCATGAGCTTGCCGGCGCCGGTGACGCGCACCCGCTTCTTGGTGCCGCTGTGGGTCTTGTTCTTCGGCATGACTGCCGTTCTCCTCGGTTCAGCCGAGCCTGGGCTCGGGTCGGACCCCACTGACGTGGGGTGTGTGCTGGCTGGCGTCAGCTCTGGGCGGGCTGCTCGACAGTGTCGCTGGTGGGGGCTACGTCGGCTTCGACGATCTCCTCCGGTGCGGTGGACGCCACCTCGGGCGCCTCGCCCGGCTCCTCATGGCGAGGGCGACGTGCGGCGCCACGGCTCGCCCGGCTTTCGGACTTCTTCTTCGCGGGCCCGATGACCATGGTCATGTTGCGGCCGTCCTGAAGGGGTGAGCTCTCCACGTAACCGAAGTCAGACAGGTCGCCCGCGATGCGTTGCAGCAACCGGTAACCCATCTCTGGGCGCGACTGCTCACGGCCGCGGAACATGATCATGACCTTGACCTTGTCGCCGGCTGCGAGGAACTTGGCGGCCTGGCCGCGCTTGGTCTCGTAGTCGTGCGGGTCGATCTTGAGGCGCAGCCGAATGGTCTTCAGGACGGTGTTTGCCTGGTTCTTGCGGGCCTCGCGCGCCTTCATGTCGGCTTCGTACTTGAACTTGCCGAAGTCCATGAGCTTGCACACGGGGGGACGCTCGTTGGGGGCTACCTCGACGAGATCGAGGTCTGCCTCAGCGGCCAGCCGAAGGGCATCTTCAAGGCGGACGATGCCCACTTGCTCGCCGGCAGGGCCGACCAGTCGAACCTCGGGTACCCGGATCCGATCATTGATACGCGGCTCGGTGATGTGGTTCTCCTCTGAGAAGTGGATACTTCGCCGACGACAGGCAACTGCCCGAAGTCGGATGCACAAATCAGAGGTCTCGAACGTCGACGGCTAGGACCCATCCCCGTCACACGTGGTGACAGACGATGGCCGACGCTGCCGACCAATCTGGCCGATGCTGCAGACCAGAACGACCCGGCCACCTGAGGTGGACGCGGGTGGGAGGAGACCTCCACTTTGCGACTCCCCAGGGTAGCAGGCTGGCCATCGCGGTCTGAACATTCCAGAACGGTGACGATTCGACCCCGACGACCATTTGAACTAGAAGGCACTTCAAGGGCGGCGTAGCGTCCGCCCCGAGCGGCACCGGGGCCGTCCGATCCGGGCTTAGGGGGATACACAGATGAGTGTCCGACAAGGGTCCACCACACTAGATGGCACTGCGGTGCTGCTGTACGGAGACGACGACCGGCCGCCGGTCGGGGTACGGGAGAAGCCGTCTCGTTCGGTCGTGAATCGAGTGGTGTTCGCGGTCATCGCCGTGTTGGGCGCCATCGGCTGGACGATGATCGCCATCGTCCGCGGCGAGCACGTGAGCGCGGTGTGGATCGTGGTCGCCGCGATCTGCAGCTACCTCATCGCGTTCCGCTTCTACGCCCGGATGATCCAGGACAAGGTCCTGCAGCCCGACGACAGCCGCGCGACCCCGGCCGAGGAACTCGACAATGGCCGCGACTACATGCCCACCGACCGCCGGGTGCTGTTCGGGCACCACTTCGCGGCGGTGGCGGGAGCAGGTCCGCTGGTGGGGCCGGTGCTGGCGGCTCAGATGGGCTACCTGCCCGGCACGATGTGGATCATCATCGGCGTTGTGTTCGCCGGTGGAGTGCAGGACTACATGGTGCTGCACCTGTCGGTGCGCCGACGTGGACGCAGCCTGGGGCAGATGGCCCGGGACGAACTCGGCGTCGTGGGCGGTGCAGCTGCCCTGGTGGCCGTGCTGGCGATCATGATCATCCTCATCGCGGTGCTCGGCATCGTCGTGATCGGTGCTCTGGCCGAGAGCCCGTGGGGCGTCTTCTCGATTGCGATGACCATCCCGATCGCGCTGTTCATGGGGGTATATCTGCGGTTCATCCGGCCGGGCGCTGTGCTGGAGTGTTCTGCGATCGGGGTCGCGCTGCTGCTGCTCGCGATCATCGGGGGCAGCTGGGTGGCCGGCAACCCCACGCTGGCGGGCGTGTTCACCCTCGACAAGCTCACGCTCGCGGTGTTCATGTGCATCTACGGCTTCGCCGCGTCGATCCTGCCGGTGTGGCTGCTGCTGGCGCCGCGCGACTACCTCTCCACCTTCATGAAGGTCGGCACGATCGCGCTACTGGCGATCGGCATCATCGTGGCCTCGCCTGTGGTGAAGGTGCCGGCGCTGACGGAGTTCGGGCGCAACGGCATGGGTCCGGTGTTCGCCGGGTCGCTCTTCCCGTTCCTGTTCATCACGATCGCCTGCGGTGCACTGTCGGGCTTCCACGCGCTGATCTCCTCGGGCACCACACCGAAGATGCTCGAGAAGGAAAGCCAGGCGCGCCTCATCGGCTACGGCGGCATGCTCACCGAGTCGTTCGTGGCGATCATGGCGCTGGTGGCGGCCGTGAGCATCGACCCGCACATCTACTTCGCCATGAACGCCGCCGCAGGGCTCACCAGTGGCGGCACCGGCACTCCGACGCCGCAGACGGCCGCCACCTACGTGAACAGCCTCGGGCTCGTCTCCCCCGCCGGAACCCCGCTGCCGCCGATCGACCCGAGTGTGCTCTCGAGCGCGGCGACGGGCGTCGGAGAGCACACGATCCTGTCGCGTACCGGTGGTGCACCCACGCTGGCCTTCGGGATGTCGGAGGTGATGGCGGTCTTCGGCGGCGGCGGACTCAAGTCGTTCTGGTATCACTTCGCCGTCATGTTCGAGGCGCTGTTCATCCTTACGACCATCGACGCCGGAACCCGGGTGGCGCGGTTCATGCTCTCGGACACGATCGGCAACATCCCGGGGCTGGGCCGGTTCAAGGACCCGTCGTGGTCTGTCGGCGCCTGGCTGTGCTCGGCGCTGATCGTCCTGGGCTGGGGCTCGGTGCTCATCATGGGGGTGCAAGACCCCCTGGGCGGGATCTACACGCTGTACCCGCTCTTCGGCATCTCGAACCAGCTGCTGGCCGCCGTGGCGTTGACCGTGGTGACGACCATCCTCGTCAAGCAGGGGAAGGCGAAGTGGGCGTGGGTGCCCGGTATTCCGCTGTGCTGGGATCTGCTCGTGACGCTGACCGCGTCGTGGCAGAAGATCTTCAGCAGCAATCCGGCTATCGGGTATTGGACGCAACACGACGTCTACGTCAAAGCCGAAGCGGCGGACAAGCTGGTGGCGCCGGCCAAGACTCCGGCTCAGATGCACCAGGTCATCTTCAACACCGCCGTGCAGGGCACCCTGTCGATCGTGTTCGCCCTGCTCGTGATCATCGTGGTGGTCGCAGCGATCGTGGTGATCGCGCGCACGTTGCACAGCGGCTCGGTGACCACGAGCGAGACGCAGAAGATGTCGTCCCAGATCTTTGCCCCCGCGGGGTTCGCGCCCACGGCGGCCGAGCGCGAGGTGCTCTCGATGTGGGACGACGCCGGGTTGGAGCCCACTCCGACGGGTAGGCACCACTGATGTCCGCGGCTTCGGTTCAGCATCGGAAGCCCCGGTCCAGGGCTCGCGAGGTGCTGGCTGGGGTGCGCTGGTACGTGCGGGCGGTGGTGGGTGCCGATGCGTACGACACGTACGTCGCCCGGCAGGCCCGGTTGCACCCCGGAGAACCCGTGCTGTGCGAGCGAGCGTTCTGGCGAGCACGGGACGACGCTCGCGGCGTCAGCCCTGGAGAGCGCTGCTGTTGAGCGTGGCTCGGCCGACCCCCGCCCGATGAGCGAGCAGGCCCAACACGCCGATGGCTGCTCCCGCCAGGGCCACCGAGACCGGGCCGCCGGCGGGGCCGAAGGCGTCGATCGCCGCGCCGGCGTAGGGCCCGCCGACCGCACCGCCGAGGGTGAGCGCAGAACCGTGCCAGCCGAGCGCCGCACCGCGGTTGGTCTCGGGCACCAGGCGGGTGACGAGGTCGGCCGTCGCGGTGATCACCGGGGCGCATAGGCCACCGGCGAGGGTGACGAAACCCGCTGCGGCCCAGACCGATCCGGCCAAGGCCAGCGGAGCGGTGAGCACCGCCAACCCGACCAGGAGCCACAGCGGGTGCGCCGGGTGGCGCAGTTGACCGTAGATGAGCGCGCCGGTGATCGATCCGATGCCCCAGAAGGCGAAGACCAGACCGGTCTGTTCGAGGTGCCCGAGGGCTTTGAGCAGGGCAAAGACGGAAACGTCGGTGCCGTAGAGCACGATCGTCGCGCCCGTGGAGGTGGCCAGCACCACCAACAGAGCCGAGGAGTACCAGCCCGAGGTGCGGCTCTTTGCCGGACGGCGCGCCGGGTGTTCCCCTGCCGGACGCGCCGGGCCCTCGTGTGACTCAGATCGACCAAGGTCTGGGGCCACAAGGGAGGGCGGTTGGGCGCGGTGGTGGGCCGTGGAACGGGTGGGCGGATTGAACAGCCACAATGCCGAACCGGCCACGAACACGAGCGCGGCGACGGCGAGGACGGCACTACGCGGAGACGTCGTCGTCGCCATCCAGACTCCGAGAGCGGGCCCGATCATGAACGACAACTCCACTCCGATGGAGTCGAGGCTGAAGGCGGTTCGGCGCAGGTCGTCACGCACCAGGGCGGCAAGACTCTGCCGGATCACGGAGAACGAGGGCAGCGTGAAGACTCCGGCGACGAAGGCCAGCGGGAGCAGTGCCCAGTACGAGGAGTAGGCCGCTGCCGCGAGGCATCCCGTCTCGAAGACGATGGAGGCCACCAGCGCTCGCCGCAGGCCGGCTTGGTCGACGCGGCGGCCGCGCCACGGCGCGCCGAGTGCCGCTCCGAGGGTGAAGGCGGTGGCCACGAAGCCTGCTTCGGCGTAGTTCCGGTGCAGCGTCTGCACCACGTAGAACGTGAGCACCAGGCCGCTGGTGGCGGGAATGCGGATCGCCACGCCCAGCAGCAGCACGGCCAGCACTCGCCGGTCGCGCAGCACGGTGCCGTACGGCCGCAGACTCACGGAGTCGATGGTGCCAGGTTGAACGAACGGGACGGAAACTTGAAGCACCCCCAACACTCTCACCGCTACGGTTATTCGCTTAGGAATCATTAGGCGGTAGGTCACTGCCAGCAATCCTTCTGATGCGACGAAGGGCGAACCAGCCGAGCAGTAGCGGGAAGGTGACCACTGAACTCAGGAGCCAAGCATAAAACACAGTAGCGATCTGAGGGTAGTAGGAAAATGGCGCGTAGTTGCTTGAGAATAGCGCCCACCCTAGGGCGCTGAGACCTAAGTGCGGAGCTCCCCCAGTTGGCCGCACAGGAAGCGCGTCCAGAGCGAAGCGCTACGATCCGCTGAGCCTAGTCCCACGGCGACGGCCAACGCTCCCCCGGACCATTCGATACCTGGTATCGCAATGCCTTCCCATCGCGCCAACTTGAACGCGACGACGACACCAAACGCAATGGACAGTACGAGCGCCAGGCAGAAGAGAAGAATGGAAATGCGGTTCCAACCAGCCAGAATACGGCGCGCCCAATACGCTGCCATACCGACGATGAGGGCGTACAGGCCCACCACTGCACCGACGATCTGAGTAGATAGCATCGACGGGCGATCTTCAAACAAGGTCGTTGACGGTTGACCCCATCTGACTTTACCGATGGCAAATGCCACTAGCACGCACGTGCCGATGAAATAGAGGGTAAATTGGCCGCGCCTTAGCGTTCTCTCGCGTCCGGAAGGCGTGCTGTCATCCGGCGAAAACATAGCCCCGCAGCCTAGGGTCATTTCTTTCTATGATGGTTCCGCCCTTCCCTTCTTCATACCCACGCGGCAGCTGTTCTGGTGGTAGGAGGCAAAGAAAGGTCTTGTCATGCGGGTTGATCACAACATGCGCGCCAGACCCGCAGAAGGGATCGTGGTAGAAGAATGTGGTGAGAATATTGACAAATAGCATGGGACCGAGGATGATTACGGTAACAATCCAGAACGCTATCAAGCCTAGACGACGGAAAAGTTCGCATCCTCTTCGCCGAGTCTTTATGACGCTTCATAGTTCGTTGATCCAATGCACGGCTTGCCACTGTATGGTGCCGACATACGTGCCTACCGAATGTTGCACTACTGGACAATTCGCGAAATTGCTCCGCAATGTGCGCTGCACACGTCGGTGACGTGTCCGACGCGACCGAGCTGGTCGGGTAGACGGGCAGTCCGCCGCATTGGAGGTCGGTGGTAGTGAACGCAGCCCGTTCGTCGCATCATGCACGAACGCCCGGCACTCCGGGGTGCCCAACCTTGTCATGCCCTGAACCCCCGAAGACGGCATCTACACGGTCGGATGCACCCAATGAAGTGACCGCACCTCACCACGCCCCGCCATCTCGCGCAACCGCTCTTCTTCGTTATCACTCGAAAGCCCCAAATACAGGTGGAACCTGAGAAGAGCCCGAGCATGATGGGGCACCCTCGTCACTGTTCATAGCGAGGCTCGCCGTCGTCCACAGTTCCCATCGCCCACCGAGTGCGCGGATCTATTGGACGCGGGCCAACAGTTCGACGCTGGGAACGAGAAACAACCCTGTCGGTGACTCGCCCCACGCCAACCAACCCGCGCGAAGTTGTTGCAGCTTTTCGACCGGCACTCCGCTGGCGATGGCGTCGTCGGCGAACGTCGAGCGGACGGCGCGGTCGGCCCACAGTTGCGACCACCAGGCTCGTGACTCAGTACTGGCGTAGCACCAGGTGCTCGCGGTAAAGGTAACGTCCTCCAGGGTCGCCTCTGCTGCCCAGACGGGCAGCCAGCGGCCGGCGTCGGGCTCTCCCCCCGCCTGGCGGGCCAGCCTCAGGTAGAGCGCCAGCCAGTCGTTCAATTCGGGGATGGCGGGCTGCCAGGCGAAGGCGCTGTAGTCACTGTCGCGGACGGCGACGTACCCGCCTGGGCGGGTGATGCGGGCCATTTCCCGGAGCGCCTGCACCGGATCAGGAATGTGCTGCAGCACCTGATGCGCATGCACGACGTCGAAAGTGTTGTCATCGAAGGGCAGCTTGTGCACGTCACCGACCTGGGTGGTGAGCGTGACTCCGCGCCGGTCCGCCTCCTGCTGGGTGAGCGCGAGGGCGTCCGCGGTGGGTTCCAGGGCCACGACCTCCGCGACCAAGCGCGTGAAGTCGCACGTGATCGTTCCGGGACCGGACCCGACGTCAAGCAGTCGCTGGGTCTTGTTCAGGTGCGGCAACAGGTAGCCGGCCGAGTTTTCCGCCGTGCGGGAACGGTGCGATCGCAAGACCGACTCATGGTGCCCGTGGACATAGTGCGCCATGCCTTCGATGGTGCCAGGCATGGCCTTTCCATCGCTGCGGCATCCGTATATTGAGATACGCGTCTTACATTGTGGACTACCGCAGCGAAAGCTCCATCGACGCGACCCGCTCGGCTACCACCGGAAGCTCCGCGAAAGCGCTGGTCAGGGCCTGCACGGCGCGGTCGACCGCAGGGCGGTCGAGGCCGGGAATCAGGTGCACCACCACCTTCAGCTCGGCCCGATCGCCTGGTTCGCATTCCAGGCCGACCACTTCGGGTAACCGGCCCCCGGCCTGCTGCAGGGCAGCGACCACGTCGCGATCACGCGGCGAAGGCACCCAGTCACGCCCTTGACCCAGGGCCCAGGTGGCCGGGCGGTTGAGCACCGCCGTCACCGGCCCCGCAGGGTCGATGACGATGATGTCGCAGCCCTCGTCCACGCCGGCCAGAGCTGCGCGTCGCGACGCGACGGGCACCGGGCGAGCCTGCGGGTTCCATCGCTGCAGGGTCGGCAGGCTCGAGAAGACCGGCAGCGCCTTGTGGCCCTGCGGCGAGGTGAGCAGCACGAGCGCCATGTCGGCGTTCTTGTCGGCGCTCAGTCCGGTGAGGCTCGACTGCTCGGCCTCCCCTAGCACCGCCACTACCGGCACGAGCACTCGCGCCCGCGCCAGAGCGGCCACGACGGGGGCGAGATCCGTTGCGTCACGGCCATAGTGCTCCAGCGCGGCAGCTAAATCCGGGTCGGCTTCTCCCGCATCGCCGGAGAACTCCTGGGGGGCGAGCAGGCCGCTCACGTCAGCGCCGTCCGGCCACGTCGAGCGCCTGCGGCAGCGTGAAGGCACCCGCGTACAGCGCCTTTCCCACGATCGCCCCCTCGACTCCCACGTCTACCAGCTCGCGCAACGCGGCCAGATCGTCGAGGCTGGAGACGCCGCCGGAGGCGACCACCGGAGCCTTGGTACGGGCACAGACCTCGCGGAGCAGGTCGACGTTCGGGCCGCGCAGGGTGCCGTCCTTGGTGACGTCGGTGACGACGTAGCGAGCGCAGCCATCGGCGTCGAGACGGGCCAGGGTCTCCCAGAGGTCACCGCCCTCGCGGGTCCAGCCGCGGGCGGCCAGCGTGGTGCCCCGCACGTCCAAGCCGACCGCGACCCGGTCGCCGTACTCGGCGATGGCCTTGGCCGTCCATTCCGGGTTCTCCAGAGCGGCAGTGCCGAGGTTGACCCGGCGACAACCGGTGGCCATGGCCCGGGCCAGCGACTCGTCGTCACGGATGCCGCCCGAGAGCTCCACCGCGACCTCGAGCCGTGCCACGAGCCCGGCCAGCAGTTCGGCATTGCTGCCGCGGCCGAAGGCGGCATCGAGATCGACGAGGTGGATCCACTCCGCCCCGTCCTGCTGCCACGCCAACGCCGCGGCGAGCGGGTCGCCGTAGCCGGTCTCACTGCCCGCCTCTCCTTGCACGAGCCGGACCGCCTGGCCGTCGACCACGTCGACAGCGGGGAGCAGTTCGAGGATGGCCATGGTTCTCCTTGGGTGGCGCGGTTCGGATTGCGGGACGTGGTGTTTCAGGACTTGCTCGTTCGCTACAAGGTGGCGAGCCAGTTCTGCAGGAGCTGCAGCCCGGCGTCCCCCGACTTCTCGGGGTGAAACTGGGTGGCCGACAGCGGTCCGTTCTCGACCGCCGCGACGAACCGGGAGCCGTGCTCGGCCCAGGTGAGCACCGGTGGCGCGAAGAGGGAGCTGCTGGATTCGGTATCGAGTTCCCACCGCTGCACACCATAGGAGTGCACGAAGTAGAAGCGCTCGCTCTCGATGCCGGCGAAGAGCCGGGAGCCGGCGTCGGGGGCAACGGTGTTCCAGCCCATGTGCGGCACGACCGGGGCCGCGAGCAACTCGACCGCTCCCGGCCACTGCCCCAGACCCTGGGTGTCGAGGCCGTGCTCTACACCGCGACCGAACATGACCTGCATGCCTACGCAGATGCCGAGCACGGGCCGGCCGCCGGCGAGCCGCTGGTCGACGATCCGGTCGCCGTGCACCGCCAGCAGCCCGTCCATGCAGGCCGCGAACGCCCCGACTCCCGGCACGACGAGCCCAGCCGCGTTGATGGCGTGCCGTTCGTCGGCGGTGAGCTCTACCTCGGCGCCCACCCGCTCGAGCGCACGCACCGCCGAACGCACATTGCCGAACCCGTAGTCGAGGACGACAACTCGTGGCGAGGACATGACCCGAGCCTACTGAGCGCGCCGCGCGAGCCCACACGTGCCACTCGAGCGCCGCTTGGTAGGCCTGGGTGGGCGAATTGGGCCGGGGAGGACTTCAAGCACGGCACGCGCGGCAAAGTTGTGGAGAGTTGATGGCACATAGCGATATCAGAACTCCACAACTTCACCCCCCGGCCGCATGCCCGCCTTAGGGCTCGCCGGGAAATAGGCATGCAGTGTCAGTTTCTGGGCGGGATGCATGACAAGGCGGAGGTCCGCCCGCCTAGCGAGCTACATGGGCGCGGCCGACAACGCCGTCAGGCGCCCGATCCAGGAAGCGACACGCAGTGGTTATTTCTGGGCGCGCCCTTACTGCAGACTTCTATTCGGGACCGCGCTCGCCGTGCGGCGGCGACGCGCAGACCGGCTGAGCCACAGCGCGAGCACGAGCACCGCGACGAGCGTCGAGACGAGGAATCCGGCGGGCGCGATCCAGCCCGCGGTCAGTTGGTAGAGCATTCCCAGGGCCAGGGGCCCGCAGGCGGCCAGCAGGTAACCGCCGCCCTGAGCGAGAGCGGAGACTCCTGGCACATCGGCGGGGTCGTCCTGGTCGGCGATGAACGTCAGGGCGATGCTCAACCAGGCACCTTGGCAGAGCCCGCACAGCACCGCCCCCAGCACGGCCGCTGCTCCGCCCAGGAGCACCAGAACGATGCCGGCGACGTTGGCGGCGAACGTGGCGACCAGGGCAGGCGATGCCCAGCGTCCACCGATGACCGCCGGCCCGAAGGCCGAGCCAGGCACGCCCAGCACGTTGAAGAGGCCCAGCAGCAGTCCGGCAGCCGCCACCGCCATGCCCTGATCGGTCAACACCCGCGGCAACCAGGTGAGGAGGGCGTAGAACGTGAGTGCTTGCAGTCCCATCACGCCGCCGACAGCCCAGACGTGCGGCCTTCGCGCCAGAGCGGCCAAACTGGTAGGGGGTACAGGAAGCGCTTGGTTCAGCCGGTTCTCACGTCGGTGAGCACGCGCTACGACCGTCCAGAGCACCAGGGTGGCCACGGCCGGCACGACCCAGCCAGCGAGCGCCGACTGCCACGTCCAGCCGAGTGCCGTCATGGCGGGCGCGGTGGTCAACGCTCCGCTGGTTCCGCCCAACTGCAGGCCCAGCGAATAGATGCCCATCATCAGCCCGAGCCGGAGCGGGAAGCTGGTCCGGACGATGGCCGGAATGACCACGTTGCCGATGGCAATGCCCATTCCCACCAGGGTTACGCCGGCGAAGAACGCGACCGTGCTGGGCATGACTCGCACTACAAGGCCCGCGATCATCAGGGCCAGACCGATCGTCAATGTGCTGAACGTGCCGAACCGGGCAGCGAGCGGCGGCGTGAGGAACGCGAACACCCCGAAGCAGATCAGCGGCAGCGCGGTCGCCAGACCTGCGATCGACGGAGTGAGTCCGAGCGTGTCCGAGATCGCCGTGAGCGCGGGCGGCACGCTCGTGATCGGGGCTCGCAACATCAGCGAGACAAGCACCACGCAGGCGAGCAGCACTCCAGGGCCAGCGGCCACGGACCTGCCTCGGGACGGCTGCCGGGCAGCAGGAGCACTCACGCTTGAGTCGGCAACGGCAGTTCGTCGGGGTCGACACCCCACGCGAGCAGTCCCGCCGCGATCGCGGGCCGAACCCCCGGTTGGACGTCGATCGTCTCCCCCACGTCGAGGAGACCCGCAGCCGCCCAGATGCTCAACTCGTCGTCGAGCTCGTCGAGCACGTCGTGGTCGGCCGTGGCGGTCGCCGCCTCGCGCAGACCTGCCGGGCTGATGGGCGAACCCGTGATCGCGCGGGCCGCCGCCATCACCACCAGACGCACGACGGTGTCGTCGGCCTCCTCGGCGTTCGCCGGTACCGCTTCGAGCAGGGTGAGCACGTAGCCGCTGACCGTCTGACGCAGCGCCTGCCGGCGCAGCTCGTCGTCGTCACTGGCGAGGTCGGCACCGGCCGCGGTGACGACGACCCGGCCGCCCACGTCGTCGAGGAGTCCCGCACGATGCGCCGTGACCCAGGCCAGACTGAGGGCGGGTGCCTGCCACATGCTGCGTACCACGGGCTCGTCCGACGAAGCCGTGGCCGCGCTCGTGGCAACGGGCTCGCCCAACAGCTCAGAAACCTCGACCACGTCGGCCAGCCGCAATGCGCCGGTGGCCGTCAGCCTCTTACCGCCGCCCACCCAACGCGCGAGCGTGCGCACCTCCTCGACCGCGGGCAGCTCAGCCAGCTCCGCGATCTCCTCGTGCGCCGCAACGATCCGGTTCGGGGCCTCCGTCGCCACCAGCTCGGCTTCCAGCAACCGGAGGCTGAACGAGAGATCGGCCTGGTCGGCGAGCCAGCGCCCGGTGTCGGCCAGGAACCTTGTGTAGAGCAACAGCGCGCCCACCACACTGCGGTCACCGGGCTCGGACGTGAGCTTGTCGAGTGCTTCGGCGAGCTGGATGGGCCTCCAGCCCAACGGGTTTGCCGAGTTCAGGCGCTGCATCAGACCGAGGCCGACGAGCAGCGGTCGTTCCAGCTCGCGGAAGCCGACGTCCAGCTGTGCCGGGGGGTGAGGCACCCAGCCGGTCTGGCTGATCCACGTCGTGAACGGGCCTGCGAGGTCGGCCAGCTGAGTTGCCAGGTGGTTCAGAGCTCCGTCCTCACCCGAGCGGGCGCGCGACTTCATCGCCTGTGCCTCCCCAACTGCCTCACTCCACGGTAGCGCCGATGCGTCGCACCGATGGTCCGTGCTCTGAACCGTGCCGGACTCAACCCGTCAGCGCCCCAGCAGACGACCGAAGAAGCCTGTGCCAGAACGCGATGCCACGGGCCGCGCTGTCGGCAGCGTGGCCGGGTCGAGGCTGCCGTGCACTAGCCCGAGCACGGGATCGGGCAGTTGCTGGGCCACCACCCCGGCGGGCGGGGTTGCCGTGACGGCTCCGCTCTGCCAGACGTCGATCGCGAGGTAGCCGGCTACCAGGCGGACTCGCATCAGCTGCACCTTGCGCAGTGCCGCGGACAGTCGCGCGACGATTTCATCGCTTGCGTCGGCCTCATCGGTCTCGTTGGTTTCGTCGACCTCGTCGGAGCCGGCGGGGCCGGCTGCGGGCCCGGGATCGAGAACCAAGAGCAGACAACCCGGTTGGGGTATGAGGTGTCCCCCCGTTCCGAGCAGGCCGGCCATGCGGGCCACGCCGTCGGGACGTAGCCCGGGCAACACCAGCACTGTGCGCGGTGCAGGTTCGGTGGGTTGCGCAGTCACGGCGTCAGCCTCGCATACGCTCGCGGGGGCGGCCCAGCCGACACCGGGCGCCCGGCACGGGCAGTGGAAACGTGCGAGTCAGGGGCGGTCGATGTCCGGAATCCGACGCCAGTGCGGACCCGGGTTGGTTGGCCGAGCACGAAGCCGAACCGAGTCGTCGCGATCGAGTCGGATTCCGGACAGTCGTAGCTCGGCAAGGGACCCTCGCACAAAGCGTCTACAGCGCGCCCTTGGTGCTGGGCACGCCACTGACCCGGGGGTCGAGAGCGATAGCATCCCGCAGCGCCCGGGCGAGCGCCTTGACCTGCGCCTCTACCAGGTGGTGCGGATCGCGCCCTGCGAGAACCCTTACGTGCATGGCGATCTCGGCGTGGAAGGCGATCGTCTCGAAGACGTGCCGGGTCATCGACCCGGCGTACGGCACGCTGCCGCGACCGCCGCCGATCAGGGCATAGACCTGCCCTTCCGGTTCGCCGGTGCACACGCAGTACGGCCGCCCCGATACGTCGACCACGGCCTGCGCCAGCGCCTCATCGAGCGGCACCATCGCATCGCCGAACCGGGAGATGCCGCGCTTGTCACCGAGGGCAGCCTTCAGCGCCTGGCCCAGCACGATGGCGGTGTCTTCGACGGTGTGGTGGCCGTCGACGTCCGTATCGCCACGGGCCTCGACGGTCAGGTCGATGAGCGAGTGCTTCGACAACGAGGTGAGCATGTGGTCGTAGAACGGCACTCCGGTGCTGATCGACGCCTGGCCCGTGCCGTCGAGATCGAGACCCACCCGCACGCTCGACTCCGACGTGGCGCGCTCGATCGTGGCGGTGCGGTGCGGTGAACTCATGCGCTCTCCTCGTGGAGGGTGTCGTCGGCCGCCGGCACGTGGCGAACCAGGCGGGTGAGGGCCTCGAGAAAGGCGCCGGTCTCGTCGGGCGTTCCCGCCGTGACCCGTAGAAAGCCCGGGATGCCGACGTCGCGCACGAGGACCCCGGCATCGAGAAGGCTTTGCCAGGTGGCCTTCTCGTCGGCCAGCCCGCCGAAGAACACGAAGTTCGCGTCGCTCGGCAGGGGGCGCAGACCGAGGCCGGTCAGGGTCTCGACGATGCGGTCGCGCTGTTGCTTGAGGGCGTCGACGGTGCCCAGCAGGTCGCCATGGTGCGCGAGCGCAGCGCGTGCCACGGCCTGGGTGGGCGAGGAGAGGTGGTAGGGCAGGCGCACCAGCCGCAGCGCATCGATGACGGCGGGGTCGGCCGCCAGGTAACCGAGCCGGGCTCCTGCCAGAGCGAACGCCTTGCTCATGGTGCGGGTGACGATCAACCGTGGCCTGCCCGGCAGCAACGTGACCGCCGAAGGCGTTCCCGCCCGGGCGAACTCGGCGTAGGCCTCATCGACCACGACGATGCCGTCGGTGGCCTCGTAGGCGGCCTCCACCACGTCGAGGTGCAGGGCTGTGCCGGTGGGGTTGTTGGGTGAGCAGAGGAACACGACGTGCGGGCTGACGTCGCGAATCTGGGCGGCCACGTGCTGGGCGTCGAGGTCGAAGTCGGCCTCGCGGTGGCCGTCGACCCAGGTGGAGCCCGCGCCGGTGGAGATCAGCGGGTGCATGGAGTAGGCGGGGGTGAACCCCAGTGCGACGCGCCCCGGGCCGGCGAAGGCCTGCACGATCTGCTGCAGCACCTCGTTCGAGCCGTTGCCCGCCCACATCTGCTCGGGCGTAAGCTCGCAGCCCGTCTGGCCCGAGAGGTAGTTCGCGAGATCGGTTCGCAGCGCGGTGAACTCGCGATCGGGGTAACGATTGAGGTCACCCGCACATTGCCGGACGGCCGCCACCACGGCCTCCACCACCGGCTCCGGCAGCGAGTACGACGACTCGTTGGTATTGAGCCGCACCGCCACGTCGAGCTGGGGCGCACCATAGGGCGACCGGCCGCGCAGGTCGTCGCGCAGCGGCAGTTCGTCGAGCTGGGTCACCGGCCCAGTCTAGGGAACCGGAAACCGGGCCCGCACAGCGTCGCCGTGCGCGGGCAGGTCTTCGGCGGCCGACAGGGCGTAGACGTGGTCGGCCACTTCACCGAGTGCCGACTCGGAGTACTCGACCACGTGGATGCCGCGCAGGAACGACTGCACGCTGAGCCCGCTGGAGTGCCGGGCACAACCCCCGGTCGGCAGCACGTGATTCGACCCCGCGAGGTAGTCGCCTAGGGAGACAGGCGAATACGCGCCCACGAACACCGCACCGGCGTTGCGCACCCGCGCGGCGTCGGCGGCGGCATCGGCCGTCTGGATCTCCAGGTGCTCGGCCCCGTACGTGTTGACCACGGCCAGGCCCGCCTCGCGGTCATCGACGAGCACGATGGCCGACTGCGGCCCGGCCAGCGCCCGGCCTACACGCTCGGTGTGCTTGGTTGCGGCCACAAGCTCGATCAGGACTGCCTGGACGGCCTCGCTCAGCTCCTGCGAGTCGGTCACCAGCACCGACGCCGCGTTGGGGTCATGCTCGGCCTGGCTCACGAGATCGGCGGCGACGTGCACGGGGTCGGCGGTGGCGTCGGCGAGGATGGCGATCTCCGTGGGGCCGGCCTCGGCATCGATGCCGATCACGCCCTTGAGCAGCCGCTTGGCCGCGGCCACGTACACGTTGCCGGGGCCGGTCACGAGATCGACCGGTTCACACATGATTTCACCGGTTGCCCCGCGGACGCCATAGGCGAACATGGCCACCGCCTGGGCCCCGCCGACGGCGTAGACCTCGTCGATCCCGAGCAACGCGCAGGCCGCGAGAATCGTGGGGTGCGGCAGCCCGTCGTGATCGGGCTGGGGCGGGGAGGCGACGGCGAGTGACTCGACGCCCGCGGTCTGCGCCGGCACGACGTTCATCACGACCGAGCTCGGATACACGGCCAGCCCACCCGGCACGTACAGGCCCACTCGCTCCACCGGCACCCAGCGCTCAGTCACCGTGCCGCCCAGGCTGACCTGGGTCTCGGTGTCGACGCGGCGCTGGTCGGCGTGTACCAGACGGGTGCGCCGGATCGCCTCCTCCAGCGCGGCGCGCACCTGGGGATCGAGGTTGTCGAGCGCGGTCGTCAGGGCCTCGGCAGGCACCCGCACCTGGGTGGGACGTACGCCGTCGAGCCGTTCGGCCAGTTCGAGCAACGCGGCCTCGCCCCGCTCGCGCACCTGCGCCACCAGCGGCCGGATGACTTCGACGGCAGCCTCGACGTCGAGCTCGGCCCGGGGCATCAGCTCCCGCAGGGAGCTCCGGTCGACAGCGCAGCCCCGCAGGTCGAGCACACGGATCAGTTGGGAAGAGGGGGCGTCCGCACTCATGACAGACAAGTCTAGGTGGGTGGTGTCAACGCGGCCCAGTGCCTACCCGAGCGCCGCTGTAGCCTCGTGCAGATGACCCGGGTGCCGCTGTTTCCTCTCGGCACCCTGCTCGTTCCCGGCCAGGTGCTGACGCTCAATGTCTTCGAGAAGCGCTATCGGCGGCTGGTGGCCGACCTGCAAAAGCTGCCGGTGGCGGAGCGGGCCTTTGGAGTGGTGGCGATCGTGGCCGGCCACGAAGTGGGCGACGGCGACGCCGTCCGGGTGGCCGACGTGGGGACCATGGCGCACATCCGACACCTGCAGCACCACCCCTCGGGCACGATCGGGCTGACGGCGGTGGGACGCTCACGATTTCGGCTCAATTCCCGGCACACCAGCGAGGCCGGCTACGACGTGGCCGAGGTGGAGCTGTTGCCCGACTCTCGTCAGCCTGCGTCGGACGTCGCAACGTCCACCATGGTCTTGGCCCAGCGGGCCGCCAGGCACCTCCGCGCGTTGCTCGAGCTCGTGGGCCGACCCGTTCCCGAACTGCCGGAGTCGCCCGATCCACTGTCGTTCGCCGTGCTGTTGGCAGCCCCGCTCGACCCGGCGGAGCAGCACCGGCTGCTCGGCATCGACGCCACCGAGCAGCGCCTGCTCGCCGAGATTCAGGCCTTGCGCCGCGAACAGCATCTCGTGACTCAGTTGCGCGCGCTCGCGCGCTCGGGACCGATCGCGCTGCCCAGCCAGAACTGAGCGATTCAGCCGCCGACCGCAGTGGATAGTGCCGATCGAGGGCGAATGCCGCATCGAACGCTAGCCCTCGACGGGCGCCAGGTAGGGCGTGCGTCCGGCCACCCGCACCACGACGATGCCCGTGACCACCACGGTCAGGGAGATGCCGGCGAGCACGACGAGCTGGAACTGGGCGGCCACGATAGGCGAGGCTCCGCCGAAGAGAGCTCCTACGAAGGCCCCGGGCAAAGTCACCAGCCCGGTGGCCTTGGTCTGGTCGAGCGAAGGCAGCATCGACTCCCGCACGGCCTCGCGACCCACCTCGTCGTGGGCTCGGGGTGCGGTGGCGCCGAGGGCAAGCCAGGCCTCCACCTCGTCGCGGCGAGCGCGCGACTGACGAAGGAAGTTGCGGCCGGCCAGCGTCGCGGCAGTCATGCCGTTGCCCACGAGGATGCCGGCCACGGCCACCACGTATCTGGCCTCCCAGGGCACCAGATGTAGCGCCAGGATCAGCAGCAGGCTCGTCAGCGAGCCGGCCACCACCCCGACGGAAGCGGCCAGCCGGCCCCGCCAGAGATCGCGGAGCCGGCTGGCCGACGTGAGCGTCGCCGTGGTGAGCATCAGCGCCACGAAGGCCACCACCGTCCACGGCACGGTCAGAATCCCGTGCAGCAGAGCGGCGATGACGCCGAGCTGGAGCACAGCCCGCGCCAACGCGATCGCCGGAAACCAGCCCAACTCGAGCCTGGCCCAGCTGGCGATGGCCAGGGTCAGGGCGGTGAGGACGACAAGCCCTGCCCCGAACCAGGCCAACGCCGTCATGGCTTGAGGGTAAGCACCTCGACCCGCTTGCTGTCGGCGCCGTACAGGTGCAGCACCAGAGCCTGCGCCGTGGTGGCACCTGCGGCCAGCGAGTAGTCGACGGTGGTGCCGTCGGCGTCGTCGTAGACGGGCTTGCCCACCTTCACCGTCGGGTTGGCGACATCGAACGGGATGTCGGTCGTCGCGTCCTGCACGCCTTGAGTACCGGCCGAGTAGCCGTTGAGGACTTGCACGGAATACGTGATCGGGAACGTCGTGGCTCCGGCCTTCATACCGAGCAGGCTCGCGTCCACCGGCACCAGCAGCGTGTTGGTGTTGAAGACGTTGGTGTCATAGGCGCCAGTGCTGAAGTTCACCGGCTGTCCACCCACCGAGTTCAGATCGGCGTTGTAGACCGTGGCGTACAGCAGATCAGTGCCGGGCAACGGGCCGACGTCGACGGTGTAGTCGGTCTCGCCGTCACCGTTGGTATCGATCAAGACCATCGGCTCTGCCTGGGCAGCGTTGAGCGACGACCAGTTGCCCCAGGTGGAGATGCCGAACCACAGGGTCGGCACCTTCGTGGGGCTAGTGGCGGCTCCGGCTCCCACATACCGCAGGTCGGCGCCCGCGGCGGACGGCACGGCCAGGCAACCGGCCAACTGGACTCCGACACAGGGCTTGAGCTTGGGGCTGGAGGCACCGAGCGTCAGCACGGACAGCTGGGACTGGTAGTGGGCGCGTCCTGCGGCAGTGCGGTCGAGAGAGACGCCCGCCCCTCGCTGCACGATGGCCCGGCCGGTGGAGGTACTCACCACCGAACTGGACGTGGTCGAGATCGCGCGGGCACTGGCGAAGAGCGGCACGCGGAGCGGCGGTGTGCTGCTGCCGGCGACGGCCACCAGCAGCCGCCCGGAGGCCGAGGCCAGGAATTGCCGAGCTTCCAGCGGATGCTGACCGGCGGCGTTCAGCAGCATGGGATTGTTCTGGGTGCGCGCCATTGTGGGATCGAGGGTGCGCCGGAGCTTCGTGGGATCGACGGTCACGCTCACGCTGACCTGCGCCGAACCCCGGCCAGGGACGGTGACCCGCTTGGGCGAGATCGAGTACGAGACTCCCGGCTGCCGAGTGGCGGCCGAGTAGGAGAGCGTGTACGACTTGGCCGAGGCGCCGGTGTTCTGCACCGTGACCTTCCGGGTCTGCACGAGCTTGCCGCCATCGATGGGCGCGGAGATCACGCCGAACGAGGCGCTCACCCCGCCCTGGCCATCGGCGTTGTAGGCCAATGACGTGCTGGTGACCGCAGACCAGGCGTCGACGCCACCCGAGCCGACCCGGCTGGGCGGGTAGACGTTGCCGGTGCCGTTCTGGCCGGTGGTGACGTCGCGGCTGGCGGTGTTCATCACCGCGGCCTTGAGCTGCTCGGGCGTCCAGCCACTGTGCCGTTGCTTGACCAGTGCGGCGATGCCGGCTGCGGACGGGGTGGCCATCGAGGTGCCCGATTCCACGGTGCCGGCGGAGCCGCCGCCCACCAGCGCGGAGTCGATGGTGTCACCTGGTGCCGCCACGTCGGGCTTGACGACTCCGGTCACGCCAGGGCCACCGCGCGAGCTGAACGACGACAGGGTGCCGCCGATCTGAGGGTCGATCTCTTGGATGGAACCCTTGAGCGAGTTGGAGAACGTCACAACGAGCGTGCCTGCCGCTGCCGAGGCCCGGAGCTGGTCCGTCGCGGTCTTCGTGAGCTGGAACACCGGGATCTGGGCACTGCCGGCGATGCCTGCACTGAACACGTCGACCGGCGACGAGAGCACGACCCCAAGACCGCCAGCGGCGGCGATGTTGTCCGAACGGGCGGCCGAGCCGCAACGACGGGTGATGGAGTTGTCGTCCCATTCGAGCCAGGCGACCTTGCCCTTGACCGTCGCGGCCTGGGGGGCCGATAGCGCGTCGCAGCCGTCGGAGTTGGCTCCCGGGAGCTGAACGACCGTGCCGGTGACGTCAGGTTCTGTCAGCCATGGGTAGTCGCTGGAGTCCTGACCAGCGGCCACCCCGGCCACGCTGGCCGGCGCGCTCACCTTGAGTCCGTCGCGCAACTGATACGGGTCCACCTCGCTGGCCACGTCGAGACTGCGGATCGCGTTGCCCGGACTGCCGGCGATGTCGGTGAGATCCTCGGCGTTTCCCGCCGCCGTCACCGGCAGCACTCCGGCGGCCGCCACCGCGTTGAGCACCGTGCTGTCGGGATCGTCGGCCGTGCCGTAGTCGGTGCCGAGCGAGAGGTTCACGATGTCGAGGTGGTCGGAGAAGTCGCCATCGCCATTGGGGTCCATGGCCCAGTCGAGTGCCGGGATGACCATGTTCGTCGAGCCTTCACAGCCGAAGACCCGCAGCGCGTAAAGGCTGGCCTGGGGCGCCATGCCGGGGCCGATCTTCATCGAGTACAGCGCCTTGCCGTTCAGCTTGGCGTAGTCGCCCGTGAAAGTGCTGCCGTCGGCGTTGACCCCTCGGCCGGCCGCGATGCCGGCCACATGCGTGCCGTGCCCCTCGCAGTCGAGCGGGTTGGGGTCTGGGTGGGGCACGTTGCTGCCGTCGTAGGAATCACCCACGAAGTCGTAACCGCCCACCACAACGGGGGTGGGCGTCCAGGGCCCCGTGGACGTGGCCTTGGCCTGTTGGTAGGCCGCCGTGGTTCCGGGGCCGCCGAAGTCGGCATGGGTGTAGTCGATGCCGGTGTCGATGATGCCGACGCGCACACCCTTGCCGGTGACCCCGGTGTTCTGCCACGCGGCCAGGACCTTGCTGAATTGGGCGGAGCCTGCCGTGTCGAGCTTCTTGGGCACCAGCGGGCTGATCTTCACGACGTCGGCGCGCGCTGCCAGCTGGGTGATGGCCGACGCGTCGAGGCGCAGGCCCACGCCCGGCACCGCGTTAGAGACGGCGAACAGTTGGGTGGTGCCCCGATCGGCGCTCTTGGCCGTGTCGAGCACCGAGCTCCTGGTGGCGTCGATCTGTGCCGTCCGGCGCTTGCCGGCGGCAGTGCCCCCCGCCTTCCAGGCGGCCTCGGCACCTTGGCCGCTGAGCTGGACGAAGACGTCGTGGCTGCCTGGACCCTTCAGCACCGCCGCGAGCCGACTCGACAGCTGGGCCGTCGGAGGAGGCCCGTCGACCACTGCGCTGGACGTGCCCGCGCCTGCCGGAGGGCGTGGGGCGGCGGTTGGCGCTGCAGATGCCGGCGCTGCCGCCACCGCAAGAGCGGCCACGCTGAGCGCGGCCAGAACTGCGTGCCGGGTTCGCCCATGCCGTGAACTCATAGCTTTCCCTCTTCTGTGAGGCCAGGCGCCCTGGAGTGCGCGTTTAGTCGGACTTTATGAGGATTCGCCCCCTGTGTCAGGCGCTCATGGGGAGTATCAGTCTTCCGTTATCGCATCGCTACTTCTCGTCATGGAAGGCGCCAGCAGAGCTTGTCGATGCATGGCGTGCGTTAGCGTGGCCGACGTGGCCAAGACACCTGCCCTCGCCGCTCTGGAGCGCGCCCGGGTAGCGCACACTGTGCGCTCGTACGACCACGATCCGGCAGCGGCGGACGCGGCCGGCGGCTACGGACTGGAGGCTGCCGAGGCACTGGGCGCCGACCCTGCCAGCGTGTTCAAGACGCTGGTGTTGAACGTCGACTCGCGGCTGGTGGTGGCCATCTGCCCAGTCACGGGCAAGGTAGACCTCAAGGCCGCGGCGCAGGCAGTGGGCGGCAAGCGCGCCACTCTCGCCGACGCCGACCAGGCGCAGAAGGCCACCGGGTACGTGGTGGGCGGCATCTCGCCGCTCGGCCAGAAGAAGAGATTGCCAACCGTTCTGGACGAGAGCGCAACCGCACTGCCGACCGTACTGGTGAGCGCCGGCCGGCGAGGTCTGGACGTGGAACTCGCGCCTGCCGATCTCGTGAGGCTTACGGGTGCGACGGTGGCCGCGATCAGTTCGTGAGGGGATCAACGGTTCCGGCTTCCAGGAGCGGGATTCACCGTGTCGGTGGCCCAGCTGGTGGGGCACTCCCGCGGCGGTGAATGTGGCCGGTGGGGTCGCGCGGCGCTCTGTCGATGGCCCGGCCGGCGGGGCACTGTCGCAGCGGTAGGTGAGGACGGCGGGGTCGACCGGCGCTATGTCGGTGGCCCGGCACACGGGGCATTGTCATAGTGCACTCAGGGCGGCGCGCTGGCTCGCCGGCGCGCACACGCTTCCGGCTTCATTAGGGGACGGCCGGGGTCCACAGACCTGTCAGGATGCAAGGCGGCTTGCCAATGTCTCCCGGCTCTCCTGCCTATCTCGGCTTGCCTGGGTCTCCCGGCCTGCCGGTGTCCCCCGGCCGCAGGATGCCGGAGACGAGCAGTCCCACGGTGGACAGCACAGCAGTAGCCGCCGGCCAGGCCAACGCGAGCAGCGGGCTGGGCAGCACTAGCGGCACCTGTACGTGGGCGGCCTTGGCGGCGACTTGCGCAGCAATGGTGGGCGGGCCCAGCACAAAGCCCACACCGTAGGCGATGAGCGCCGCCGGCAGACCGGCAGCAATGAAAACCGCCGCCCGGGTGGCCACCTGCTCATCGATCCTGGCCACTACCGGGATGCCTACCAACAGTCCGGCGCCCACCGTCACGGCAGAGTACGTGGTGATGACGGCAGCACTGGGATAGTCGGGAGTCGGGTAGGCGGCGGCCTGGCCGACGCCTGCCACGCCGAGCGTGCGCGGGGCCAGCGCCCACCAGAGCACACCTGCCACGACCCCCAAGGCGAGAACCGCCGCCACATTGAGCAGCAGGCGGCGCGCACCACCGCGAGTCACGGGCAGCACAGCGCTCATACCAGGCAACTCGGCCCAAGTAGCGCCTTGAGATCGCCGAACAATGCGGGCGAGGGAGTGACTCGCAACGTGTCGTCGAGACGCATCAGCGTGGCCTTGTCGGCCTGGGTCAGGCGAAGATGCACTTCGGTGACTCCGGGGTGGGTGGTCAGCACGTCTTTGAGCCGGCCAACCATCGGTGGGGTGCAGCGGGTGGTGGGCAGCATGATCGTGACCGGCCCGGTGCGACCGGGGTCGGAGATGTCGGGCAGGGACATCTCCTGGGCGTTGACGGCGACGGAGTCGTCGCGACGATTCACCCGACCACGGATGACGCAGACCACGTCTTCGCGCAGTTCGTGACTGACCGCGGTGTAGGTCTGCGGAAAGAACAACACCTCGACGCTGCCGGCAAGATCTTCCAGTTGGGCGATGGCCCAGAGGCTGCCCGCCTTCGTGGTCTTGCGCGTCACCTGCGTGATGAGGCCGGCAATGGTGACGACAGAGCCGTCGGGCCGGCCTCCTTCATCGGCCACCAGTGCGGAGATCGCAGTGTCGCTGGCTTGCGCGAGAAGGTGCTCCACCCCGAACAGGGGGTGATCGGAGACGTAGAGCCCGAGCATGTCTCGTTCGCTGGCCAGTTTCTCGCGCTTGTCCCACTCGTAGTCGGGAATCGGCGGCAACGTCGACAGGGGTATGCCTCCTGAGTCGTCGCCAAAGCCACCGAAGAGCGAGTCCTGTCCGATCGCCTCCTGGCGCTTGTCTTCGACGATCGAGTCGACGTACACCTCATGGATGGCGGCCAGACCCCGGCGCGAATGCCTGAGCGAGTCGAAAGCACCTGCCTTGATGAGGGATTCGATGGTTCGCTTGTTGCAGACGACAGCGGGCACCTTGCGCAGGAAGTCTTCGAACGAGGTGAAGTCGCCCTTCTTCTGCCGGGCGTCGACGATGGCCGCCACCACATTGGCGCCCACGTTGCGGATGGCGGCCAACCCGAACCGGATGTCGTCGCCGACGGCGGCGAACATGCCGATCGAGGAGTTGACGTCGGGCGGCAGCACGGTGATGCCCATGCGCCGGCACTCGCCCAGATAGAGCGCCGACTTGTCTTTGTCGTCGCCGACGCTGGTGAGCAGGGCTGCCATGTACTCGGCCGGGTAGTTCGCCTTGAGATAGGCCGTCCAATAGGAGACGAGCCCATAGGCCGCGGTGTGCGCCTTGTTGAAGGCGTAGTCGGAGAAGGGGACGAGAATGTCCCACAGCTTCTGGATCGCCGCTGCCGAGTACCCACGTTCTTTCATGCCTTCGGAGAAGGGCACGAACTCGGCGTCGAGCACCTCCTTCTTCTTCTTACCCATTGCCCGGCGCAGCAGGTCGGCCTTGCCGAGGGAGTACCCGGCTACCTTCTGCGCGATCTGCTGCACCTGCTCCTGGTAGACGATCAGGCCGTAGGTGGTGTTGAGGATCTCGGCGAGCGGCTCGGCCAGCTCGGGATGGATGGGCTCGACCGGCTGGCGTCCGGTCTTGCGGTAGGCGTAATTGGTGTGCGAATCGGCACCCATCGGGCCCGGCCGGTACAGGGCGAGGGCGGCCGAGATGTCTTCGAAGTTGTCGGGCTGCATCTGCCGCAGCAGAGTGCGCATGCCGCCGCCGTCGAGCTGGAAGACGCCCAGCGTGTCACCGCGGCTCAACAGGTCGTAGGCGGCCTGGTCGGTGGTGTCTTTGCTCAGCGCGTCGAGATCGATCTCGATGTTGCGGTTGCTGCGAATGTTGGCGATGGCGTCGTCGAGGATGGTGAGGTTGCGCAGGCCCAGGAAGTCCATCTTGACCAGGCCGAGGGCCTCGCAGCTCGGATAGTCGAACTGCGTGATGACCTGCCCGTCTTGCGCGCGGCGCATGATCGGGATGACGTCGAGCAGCGGCTCGCTCGACATGATGACCCCGGCCGCGTGCACCCCCCATTGCCGCTTGAGGCCCTCCAGGCCCTTGGCGGTCTCGAAGACGGTGGCCACCTCGGGATCGTCTTGGACGAGTTGACGCACTTCGCCAGCCTCGGCATAACGCTTGTGCTCGCGGTCGAAGATGCCCGACAGCGGGATGTCCTTGCCCATGACGGCCGGCGGCATGGCCTTGGTGATGCGCTCGCCCATGCTGAACGGAAAACCGAGCACGCGCGAGGCGTCCTTGACCGCCTGCTTGGCCTTGATCGTGCCGTAGGTGACGATCTGCGCCACCCGGTCGGCGCCGTACTTGTCGGTGACGTAGTGGATCACCTCGCCGCGGCGCCGGTCGTCGAAGTCGACGTCGAAGTCGGGCATCGACGGACGCTCCGGGTTGAGGAACCGTTCGAAGATCAGGCCGTGCGGAACCGGGTCGAGGTCGGTGATGCGCATGGCGTAGGCACACATCGACCCGGCGCCCGAACCGCGGCCCGGTCCGACCCGGATGCCGTTGTCTTTGGCCCACGTGATGAAATCGGCCACCACGAGGAAGTACCCGCAGTAACCCTTGCCAGCGATGACGTCGGTCTCGTATTCGGCCTGCTTGCGGGCATAGTCGGGAATGCCGGCGGGGTAGCGCATCCGCAGGCCCCGCTCGACCTCCTTGACGAACCACGAGGTCTCCGACTCGCCCTCGGGCACCGGGAAGCGCGGCATGAACCGGCCCTCGCCCTCGGCGAAGGAGACCTCACAGCGTTCGGCGATGGCGAGCGTGTTGTCGCAGGCCTCGGGCAGCTCACGCCACAGCCGGCGCATTTCGTCGGGACTCTTGAGGTAGAAGTCGTCGGCGTCGAATTTGAAACGATCGGGATCGGCGAGGGTGGACCCGGACTGCACACACAGCAGCGCCTCGTGCGCTTTGGCGTCTTCGGCCCGGGTGTAGTGCAGGTCGTTAGTGGCCAGCAGGGGCAGGTTCAGGTCTTTGGCCACCCGGAGCAGATCTGCCTGCACCTTGCGCTCGATGTCGAGGCCGTGATCCATGAGCTCGCAGTAGTAGTTCTCGGCGCCGAAGATGTCGCGGAACTCGGCCGCCGCAGCCAGGGCCTGCTTGTACTGGCCCAGCCGTAACCTCGTCTGGATCTCTCCCGAAGGGCAGCCCGTGGTGGCGATGATGCCCTTGCCGTAGGTGTTGAGCAGCTCGCGGTCGAGCCGGGGGTACTTGCCGAAGGCCGCGTCGAGGCTGGCGATCGAGCTCATCCGGAACAGGTTGTGCATGCCCGCGTTGTCTTGGGCCAGCAGGGTCATGTGGGTGTACGTGCCGCGGGCAGAGACGTCGTCGCGGCCGCCGTCACCGAAGGTCACCCGGGTCTTGTCGGTGCGGTGGGTGCCGGGAGTGACGTAGGCCTCGACCCCGATGATGGGCTTGACGCCGAATTTCTGCGCAGTCTTCCAGAACTCGTAGGCACCGAACACGTAGCCGTGGTCGGTGGTGGCCACCGCTGGCATGCCCATCCGCTGGGCCTCGGCGAACAGGTCGCCGATGCGGGCCGCCCCGTCGAGCATGGAGTACTCGGTGTGGACGTGCAGGTGGACGAAGCTCTCCGACAACGGAGTCGGGTCAGCCATGGATTCGGCCTCCTCACAGACGGGCCCTCCTCACCAGACGGGCACAGGACATCAGCCGACCGGGGAAGGCCGTCGCGGGCCGCCATCACCGATCTCGAGGGCGGACGCTCAGGTGGTCGTGCAGTCCCTGAGTCTAGGCGCCCCCACTGACAATTCGAGTCACCTCCGCCGCGTCCGAACCGCGCCGCTGACAGCTCGATCTGGCCGCGGTCTGTCACGCCGGGCGCTGTCAGCTCGCTTTCGATCTGCCTGGCCGGGGCGCCTCACGCAGCTCGCGCGGAGCCAGCCAATGGGCCAGGTGGTAGACACCGATCGTCACGATGGTGCCCAGGGCAATGCCCGACAGCACGAAGTCGTGGGTCACCATGAGCGAGACGTTGCCGATGCCGATGATCACTCCGGCGGCCACCGGCACGAGGTTCACCGGGTTGGCGAAGTCGACCCCGTTCTCCTTCCAGATCTTGGCGCCGAGCAGGCCGATCATGCCGTAGAGCACCACCGTGATCCCCCCGAGCACTCCGCCGGGGGTGGCCGAGATCACCGCGCCGAACTTGGGCGAGAAGCCGAAGAGCACGGCCACAAGTGCCGCCACCACATAGGCGGCAGTGGAGTAGACCCTGGTGGCCGCCATGACGCCGATGTTCTCGGCGTAGGTGGTGGTGGGGCCTGCGCCCACGGCGGTCGCGAGCACGGAGCCGATGCCGTCGGCCATGATGGCCCGGCCCATCTCGTGGTCGAGATCGGCACCGGTCATCTCCGCGACGGCCTTGACGTGACCGGTGTTCTCCGCGATAAGCGCGATCACCACGGGCAGCGCGATGAGGATGAAGCTGGGCTCAAACGCGGGAAGGTGCAACCCCACGACGTTGCTGGCGGAGTGCAACTTCCAGTGCGCCAGGTCGGTGACCGGTGGCAGCCCGATCCACGGGGAGCTCGACACGGCGCTCCAGTCGACCCGCAGGTGGGCGGTGACCTCCCCCGCCGCCGGGCTGTACGAGGTGATCTTGCCGAAGACGAGATCGGCCAGCCAGCTCAGGACGTAGCCGATGACGAGCGCCAGGAAGATCGCGATCCGCCCGAGGAACCCGCGCACGGCAACGCTGAGCACCACCACGACCAGCATGACGATGAGCGCGATCCACTGGTCTTGCGGCCAGTAGGTGCCGGCCACCACCGGAGCCAGGTTGAAGCCGATGAGCATCACGACCCCGCCGGTTACCACCGGCGGCAGCACCCGATGGATCACCTGCGGTCCCATCACCTGGATGACCACACCCACCAGGGCCAGAGCCACCCCCACCCAGAGCATCGCGCCGGTGACGTCGGCAGGGTTGCCGCCGGCCGCGTAGATGGCGGTGGCGACTCCCACAAACGACGCCGACGAGCCCAGATAGCTCGGCACCCGGCCGCGCACGATGGCCAGGAAGATGAGCGTCGCAACACCCGACATCATCACGGCCAGTTGGGGATTGAGGCCCATGAGCAGCGGGAACACGAAGGTGGCGCCGAACATCGCCACCACGTGCTGGGCGCCCAGGCCCGTCGTCCTACCCCAGGAGAGCCGTTCGTCGGGGGCTACCACCGCCCCTGGACGCAGGCTTCCATCGCCGTGCACCTTCCACAACGCCATTGGCCGTACTCCGTTTCGCGAGAGCTCGGCTCACACCCTAGGTGGCTGGTGCCCCCCATCGCTTGCGGCTTCGGAGTCACGAGGCTTCTTGGGTCCGGCCTCGTGTGACGAACCGGTTGTTATGGCATCTGATGCGTTGGGCTTGGGGCACCAGCGCCTGAACCCGGCAAACGGGTCTTTACGCGCCTTGATGGTGGCCTCGATCCCGGAGGCCCTGATCTGCCGGGCGGCTGTGAGGCTGTTCACATCTCAACATGTGGACGCGGCGTCTTTCCAGCTGGACACGTGGGGCACAATCGAGAACGAATCCGATAGCACTTCCGACCGGCGGCCGCCAGCAGGGCGCACTGAGCCGGTCAGCACCTGAGCATCGACGGAGGAACAGCCATGTCCGTGCGCATCAACGACACCGCACCCGACTTCCACGCCCAGACCACCCAGGGCGACATCGATTTCCACGACTGGATCGGCGAGTCGTACGCAATCCTGTTCTCCCACCCCAAAGACTTCACCCCCGTCTGCACCACCGAGCTCGGCTACATGGCCAAGCTCGAGCCGGAGTTCAGCAAGCGCAACACCAAGCTGATCGGCCTGTCGGTCGACCCCGTCGACAACCACGCGAAGTGGGCGGCCGACATCGAGGAGACGCAGGGCGCTGCGGTCACCTACCCGATGATCGGCGACCAGGACCTCAACGTCGCGAAGCTCTACGACATGCTGCCCGCAGCGGAGGAGCCGGGCGAGGGCCGCACCCCGGCCACCAACGCCACCGTCCGCACGGTCTTCATCATCGGGCCCGACAAGAAGGTCAAGCTGACGATGACCTACCCGATGTCGACGGGCCGCAACTTCGACGAGATCCTGCGCGCGCTCGACTCCATCCAGCTCACCGCTCGCGAGGCCGTGGCCACCCCGGTCAACTGGCGGCCGGGCGACGACGTCATCATCCCCACCGCCGTGAGCGACGATGTTGCTGCTCAGAAGTACCCCGGTTTCACCACGCACAAGCCGTACCTGCGCACCACGAAGCTGCCTAGCTGAAACGCAACACCGTCGGCCCCCCATTGGGTGGTAGGCAGGCAAAAGGGCGTGGCCGCAAGGCCGCGCCCTTCGTCGTTGTGTGGGTGGCGACCCGGCCATTTTGCCGTCCTTCGCCACACCTCAACCGTCTCCTATGCGGGTACACCCTGTCGATGTCCATAGTCGACACGAATTCACCGCTGGAAGTCGAAATCAGGGCCTAGCCACATTGGCTAGATGATCTATTCCAAGAGACCCGCCCCGCCTACAGGGTCGTTGCGTGGTGCCGACCGCGGTGCATCTCGACGCGGTTGGCACCAGAAGAGTCCGCCGCTGCCGGGTTGGCCTCTTCCTTCCGGCCGAACGCGGCATATTCCACGCGGCTGGCACCCGGCTGGCAGGTCGTCCCGCGTGTGGCCGTGCTCGATGGTGCCGGACGCGGCTTTCGTCCCGCGGTTGGCACCACCCACACCCCGCCCCGGCCTGATCGGCACCCTCGACAGTGCCAAACGCGGCGTATTCCACGCGGCTGGCACCACCCAAGCCCTGCCCCGGCCTGATCGGCCCTCTCGGCACTGCCAAAGGCGGTGTATTCCACGCGTCTGACACCAGGCTGGCAGGTCGTCCCGCGTGTGGTCGTGCTCGATGGTGTCGGACGCGGCTTTCGTCCCGCGGTTGGCACCACCCACACCCCGCCCCGGCCTGACCGGCCCCCTCGACACTGCCAAACGCGGCGTATTCCACGCGTCTGGCACCCGGCAGCCAAGCCATCCCGCGTGTGGCGAAGCTCGATGGTGCCGGACGCGGCTTTCGTCCCGCTGTTGACACCACCCACACCCCGCCCCGGCCTAATCGGCACCCTCGACACTGCCAAACGCGGTGTATTCGACGCGACTGGCACCCGGCAACCAAGCCATCCCGGCCGTGGCCGCGCTCAATGGTGCCAAACGCGGACCCCTTCACGCGGCTGGCACCAACCCACACCCCGCCGGCTGTACCCAAGCGAGCCGGACCCGGACATCCCAGCGCTGGGAGCGGCGACCGACCACCCGACACCCACCCGCACACCAGGACACATCGGGCACACTCCAAGCCTCCCAGGCCGGCGGCAGGCCTGCGGCGATGCCCCAGATCCGACCCGACCGCGAGCCACCCATCACCCAGACCCGACCCCGCGTCCACCTGTCACGTCCTCCACCCACCCCTCACCAACCTGGTGACATCCCCACGAACAACGTCACACCTCGACGACCCCAAGAGCGGGCCAGCCCTGCCACCCCGGATCAACACACCACAGACACCCGACCCCATGGAATAGATCATCCAGATGCCCAGCCCACCGCTCGACGCGGCCATCTCGCCTGAAATAAACCCTGAAGTCGGGGCAGAGATTCAAAAACCTGACACCGTTTTCAACCTCTTTGCTCCCAAGGAGCTCCAAACCCTTCCGCCCGCACTCTCTTTCTTCCTCCGGCGGACTTGCGGGGTTGCCGCAGGCCTCACCCAGCCAACCGCTCCAGCGCCGCGGCCAGATCGGCGGGGTAGTTGCTGCTGAACTCGACCCACTCGCCGGTGCCGGGATGGGTGAAGCCGAGCCCGACCGCATGTAGCCATTGCCGCTTCAAGCCCAGGCGGGCGGCCAGCGTGGGGTCGGCGCCATACGTGAGGTCTCCTGCACACGGATGGCGCAGCGCCGCGAAATGCACCCGGATCTGATGGGTTCGCCCCGTCTCGAGGTGCACCTCCACGAGGGAGGCCGACCGGAACGCCTCCAGCACCTCGTAATGAGTGATCGACGGCTTGCCGCCCGACAGCACGGCGAACTTGTAGTCGGCGCCGGGATGACGTCCGATGGGCGCGTCGATGGTGCCCACCAGTGGATCGGGCAGTCCCTGCACGACCGCGTGATAGGTCTTGGAGACCGTGCGCTCCTTGAACGCCCGCTTGAGCAACGAGTACGCGCGCTCACTCTTGGCGACCACCATGAGCCCGGAGGTGCCCACGTCGAGCCGATGCACGATGCCCTGCCGCTCGGGCGCCCCCGACGTGGCGATCCGATAGCCGGCCGCGGCCAGACCGCCGGTGACCGTGGGACCCGTCCACCCCGGGCTCGCATGGGCGGCGACCCCGACCGGCTTGTCGACCACCACGATGTCATCGTCCTCGTACACGACCCGCAGGTCGTGCACCAGCTGCGGCTCCACGCTGACCACGCCGATGGGCGCGGGCATGGCGATCTCCACGGTCGAGCCGGCCGGCAACCGGTCTGACTTGGCGCAGGGCCGCCCGTCCAGGGTGATGCCGCCGTCGGCGGCGATGGCCGCCACCGCCGAACGCGATAGGCCGAGCAGGCGGGCCAGCCCGGCATCGACGCGTTCGCCCTCAAGGCCATCGGGAATGAACAGGACGCGGGTGTCAGTCATGGTGGCTCGTCTCATCTTTCGGATCGACCGAATCGGCCGGGGCGTCGTTCGAGGCGGAGGGCGGGTTGTCGCTCGAACCGAGCACCGGATCGGAGGGCCCGCGGCCGGTCAGCGAGAGGCCGAGCAGGACGATCGCGGCCACCACGATGCAGATGTCGGCTACGTTGCCGATGAACCAGCCGTTGTAGTCGATGAAGTCCACCACGTGCCCCCGCAGAAAAGCGGGCGGACGGACGAGCCGGTCCGTCAGGTTACCCAACGCCCCCGCCAGCAGCAGGCCCATCGTGGCCGCCCAGGCCAGGCTGGTGAGCCGAGGAGCCATGCGTAGCACCACCACGACCACAACGGCGGCCACGATCGTGAACAACCAGGTGCTGCCCGAGCCCACGGAGAAGGCCGCGCCGGAGTTGAAGATGAGCCGCAACCCGAGCAGATCACCCAGGATCGGCCGGCGGACCCCATCGCCGAGCGCCTGGAGCGCCCACGCCTTAGAGGCCTGATCGAGGACATACGCGAGCAGCGTGACAAGGACGAACAGCCAGGTCGCTCTATGGACGGATCTCAGCGCCGCTCCCGCTTAGCCTTGCACGACACGCACAGCGTCGCTCCCGGATGGGCCTGCAGCCGACCCTTGGCGATCAGTTCACCACACGACTCACAGATGCCGAAGCGGCCTTGTTCGATCCGCGCCAGCGCACGCTGGTTCTGATCGAGCAGGTCGCGGGCATTGAGCACCATCTGCAGCGCGTGGTCGCGTTCGAAGGCGCGTGAGCCGGTGTCGGCCTGGTCGTCTCCCGTAGCGGTGGCAGCATCAGCGGTCAGGTCGTCGATCTCGGCCGTGACCTCGTCGATCTCGCGGGACAGATCGGCGTTGTGGGCCAGCAGCGACTGGCGCAGATCGTCGAGCTCCTGCTGCGTCCAGCCCTCGGGGACACCAGCGGGCCCGGCGCCGGCGACGGACGAGCCCACCGGCTGGGCGCTTGCCTGCTTGCGGACGGCTGACCTGCTGGCCGTTGACTTGCTGGCGGTCGTCTTGCTCGCCGCTGAACGGCTGGCTGGGATCCTGGTCACGGGTGTCTTCTTCGCGGCGGCCTCGGCAACCGGCGGCGTGGCCGGTGCAGGCACGCTCTCGGCTCGTGTGCTGGCGCGGGGGCGGGGAGGAGCCACGTCTGCCTCCTTCGGCAACGAGAGAGCAGGAGACCACGGACGATCCCCTGCCAGCCGCAGGCTACCCGGCCACTGCGGTGGATGCGCGGTCAGGACCCTGGTGGATCCGGAATTTCGTGCGAGCCATGCCTAGGGGCTCGCCAGCAAATAAAAGCTGCGATGTCGGCTTCTGGGCGGGATGGCTGACAAGGCGCGGCTAACAGCGCCGTCAGACGCCCGATCTAGAAAGCGAGACTAGATCGGGGCGGCGTCGGGCTCGAGCGAATGCTGGCTCTCCAGATCGGAAAGCTGTGCCTGTAGGAAAGAGCGGAGCCGGGAGCGATATTCCTCCTCGTGGGCACGCAGGCCCTCGATGTACGACTGCAGCTCGTCGCGCTCGATCTGCAGGGTCGCCAGCGTGGTGGTGCGGGTCTCCTCGGCGTCTCCGACCAGCTGCTCCGCGCGGGCCTGCGCCTCGGCGATGAGGATGTCGCGCTGGTTCTCACCGTTGCGCACGTGCTCGTCGTGCAGCCGCTGGGCCAGGAACAGCATGCCCGCCGCTCCCGAGGCGCCCTCAGTGTTCTCGCGCGGGCTCGAGGCGTCCTGGGGGCTCGCGGACACAGTCTTGTCGGATCCAGCGTTCTCGGGTCCAGCGTTATCGGGCACGGTGTCAGAAGGCACCGTGTCAGAAGGCACCGTGTCAGAAGGCACCGTGTCGGAAGGCACAGCGTCAGAAGGCACCGTGTCGGAAGGCACAGCGTCAGAAGGCAGGGAGTTCGGTGTCACCGCGTGCTCACGTGCTCCGAAGACATCCTCAGCGTTCGCGCCCATGCCGTTCTCGTCCGGCGCGTCGTTCAGACTGTCGGAACGCTGGGCAGCCGCATCGGGGGCCAGCCGCTGCTTGAGCAAAGGAACCTGGACGCCATCGTGCACCGCGGGTGCGGACGATTCGAGCGGCCGGGACCGCAGGTCGGCCACCTCTGCCTCGCTCGCCCTGAGCTTGGCCTCCAGCTCGTCGATCTCACTCTGCTTGGCCCGCAGAGTGCTGACCACCTCGTCAAGGAAGTCATCGACCTCGTCCTGGTTGTAGCCCTCAGCAAAGCGCGTGGGCAGGAAGGTCTTGCTGATGACATCCTCGGGTGTCAACGACACGGCAGGCTCTCTTCATCCGGGCCCGGTGGGGCGCGCACAGGCTCTGCAAAGAACACCTCCGCGTAAAGGCAGACGCGTTCTTTGCAAAACACACGATTCTTCGCAAGACCGTACCGGAATCTTCCGGGTCGGCTGAATGCCCAGGACGGCGATCTACCACCTGGCGTGACAAGCAATCGCCAATAACGCCCAGGGGTCACCCGATTGGCGTAACGCTAGGGCCGAGGAATCAGAGGGAAACGACCACCCTCATGAGAACACTGACCACCAACAGGAGGATCAGAGGCGAGAGGTCGAGTCGCATACCTCCCAGCGGCAGCGCGGGGATGATCCGGCGGAGTGCCCGCAGCGGCGGGTCGGTCGGCGTGTAGATGATCTCCGCAACCACGGCCATCGCCCCGCGGGGACGCCAGTGCGGCGAGAACGACTGGATCATCTCCAGCACGATCCGGGCGATGACGAGCAAAGAGAAGATCCACAGGGCGAAGTACACGACCGAGAGGACAATATTCACAATTCGAGCCTAACTGCTACCAATAGCGCGACCCGCACCGTCGGGCGAACGGCACGGGTCGGGGGTGGGGGCCAAGAGACGACATCAACTCCAACGTATGGGCACAGCAGTACGTGCCGTGGGCGAACGGCGGTAGCCGACGGCCACGAGAAGCCGATGTCTGGAGCAGGACTCAGCTCTGGTTGAAGAACCCGGCGGTCGCGGCAGCCTTGGGGGCAGGCGCCGTCGCGTTGGTGACCTCTACGTGCGCCGGCGTGAGCAGGAACACCTTGGCGGTCACCCGCTCGATGGAGCCCCGGAGGCCGAAGATGAGGCCGGCCGAGAAGTCGACCAGACGCTTGGCGTCCGCATCGTCCATGTCAGTCAGGTTCATGATCACGGGCACGCCGTCGCGGAAGGCTTCGCCGATGGTCTTGGCGTCGTTGTACGCGGCCGGGTGAATAGCCGAGATGCGCGACACCTGGGGTGCGGCGTCGAGCGGCTCGGGCACCCGGGCACGGTCCCGCTTGAGCGGGGTCACCTCAGTGCGGCGGCTGGGCTCGCGCACCTCGCGTGGACGTTCCTCGACGCGTGGTGCCACATTGTCGTCGATGCGAATCTCCTTGGTCTCCGGTGCGTACCGCACGGCCTGCTCCTTCTCTTCAGCAAGACCGAGGTACACCAGTGCCTCATGCATGCCCATCTGACTTGACCCTCCGGTGCGTGCCCCGCCCACGCGGGTTGGACTGCTGTCAATTCGGGACGCTACTGCAGCGGAGGCCGCGATCCGAGCACCGCAGTGCCGACACGCAGGTGTGTCGCACCATAGGCGATCGCCTGTTCGAGGTCTCCACTCATTCCGGCCGAGATCAGGCCAGCATCGGGATGTTCGGCGCGAACCGCCCAGGACAGCTCCGCCAAGGCTGCGAAGACCTCGGCCGGGTCGCGTCCGAGGGGGGCGACGGCCATCACTCCCGCCAAGTCGAGATTGTCGGTTTCTGCAATGCGGTCGGCAAGCCGTGCGACCTCGCCGATCGGCACTCCCCCACGCCCGGGATCGCCGTCGAGGCTCACTTGCACGAACCCGAGTGCGCGGCGGCCCACGTGGCCGAGGGCACGGTCGAGGACGTCCACGAGCCTGGGCCGGTCGAGGGAATGGATCGCGTCGGCCCAGGCCGCCACCTTCGACGCCTTGTTGGTCTGCAGCCGGCCGATGGCGTGCCAGGTGAGGCTCGGCAACTCGTGCGACGGATCCGAGAGCCCGCGCCATCCGCTGAGCTCGGTGCGCTTGGCGAGGCCTTCATCGGCACGCGCCTCCCCCACTTCGCGTACTCCCAAGTCCGCGAGCAGCGCGATATCGCTGGTCGGGTAGGTCTTGGTGACGACGATCGTGGTGACGTCGCCAGGCTCGCGACCGGCGGCGGCACAGGCGGCGTCCACCCTGGCCTGCACCGCGGCCAACCGGTGTGCCAGCTCCTCGCGACGGGCATCGCCCGGCGAGGGTGTGCCCTGGGTCATGGCGTGTCGTCCGCATCGGGCTGGTGCTGCCAGGCATATCCGGCGAACCGTCCGGCGCTGCCTGCCGACGCGCGATGCGAGAAGAGCTCAGGGGTCTCGGCTGTACAACCGGCCAGCAGCTGGATGTGGACAGTACGACGACGCAGCTGGGCGAGCACACCGGCCACGATGTCGAGGGAGGCGGTGCCAGTGCGGCTCACCGAGGCCGTGAAGGGAACGGCAGCCGCCACCTGCGCCCGCAGGTCGTCGGGCACCTCGTAACAGCGAGCGCAGATCGACGGCCCGACCACCGCCGAGACGTTGTCGGCACCGAGATCGGCCATGGCGTCGAGGGTGGCGGTGACCACTCCCGCAGCCATTCCCCGCCGGCCGGCATGAGCCACTCCCACCACACCGCGGGTCTGGTCGACCAGCATGACGGGTACGCAGTCGGCCACCAGCACACCCAGCATGAGGTTGGGCGTGGCACTGACCAGGGCATCGGCCGTGGGAGGTTCGGTGGTGCTGGCGTCGACCACCGCCACGTCTTTGCCGTGCACCTGCCGGGGAATGAGGAGCCGGCTGCAGCCCGCCTCGGTCGTGATCGCGGCGCGGCGGCGCTCGACCTCTGCTGGGTCGTCACCCACCGACCCGCTGAGGTTGCCCGATCCGAACGGGCTCTCCGGATCTGCCTCGAAACCGGGCAGATTCCGCGCGGTGAGCGCCGCATGCACCGACGCACGCCCGCCGACCGGCCAGGCCCCCGACCACCAGAAGAGGTCTGTCGGAGAGCTGCGGTGACGAGCGTGCGTCGTTGTCATGAGTAGTGACGGTACCTATCGAGGTTTCCGGCGACCCGGGTGCCCGCGCCGTGGGTGCCGCGAGATGCGATCCGCATCCCGCGACACCGAATGACGCCGTCGAGGCGGGCGCTTAGCGCCAGGCCCGACTCACTTGAGGAAGTCGGGCACATCCAGGTCGTCGTCGGCCGGCCGGTAGGCGCGAACCCGCTCGTCAGGCAACACGACCGGCGGGGACTGACGGCTGGGCTGCTCGCCACGAGTCGACTCGTGGAAGGCAGGACGGGGCGACTCGTTGAAGGCGGTGCGGTTGGAGTCGTACGGCGAGGGCGAGGTGGGCTGGGCCTGGCTGGGGCGGCTCTCCTCGAACTGGTGGGCCGGCCGGGTCTCCTCGCGCTGCGGGGAGCGGGTCTCGGGCTGGTAGGCCTGGTACTCGCCGAAACCGTTGGTGCCCCGGTGGCCGCCGTGGACGACGCTCACCGGCTCCGGCTCGGGGATGACGACCGGCTCGGGGCGCTGCACCGGGGCCGGGGTGGCCCGGGGAGTGAACGAGCTGAGCCGCTCGTCAGCGCGCTCCTGCCGGGGCTGGGGGCGGGGCGGCACGGTGGGCGCCACATGACCCGACGGGCCACCCTGGCGGCTGGCACGCGCCTCGCGCTCGTCGCGCCGCCGGTTGGGACGACCTCCGTCGAAGCCTGCGGCGATGACCGTGACCCGCACCTCGTCGCCCAGGGCGTCGTCGATGACCGTGCCGAAGATGATGTTGGCCTCGGGGTGGGCGGCCTCCTGCACCAGCCGAGCGGCTTCGTTGATCTCGAACAGACCGAGGTCAGAACCACCCTGGAACGACAGCAGCACACCGTGCGCACCGTCGATGCTGGCCTCGAGCAGCGGCGAGCTGATCGCCATCTCGGCGGCCTGGACCGCCCGGTCTTCGCCGCGCGCGGAACCGATGCCCATGAGGGCCGAGCCCGCACCCTGCATGACGGACTTGACGTCGGCGAAGTCGACGTTGATCAGGCCCGGCGTGGTGATCAGGTCGGAGATGCCCTGCACACCGGAGAGCAGCACCTGGTCGGCCGCGCGGAAGGCGTCCATCATCGAGACGGCCCGATCGCTGATCGACAGCAGCCGGTCGTTGGGGATGACGATGAGGGTGTCGACCTCTTCGCGGAGGCCGTCGATGCCTGCCTCGGCGAAGGTGGCGCGACGGCGGCCCTCGAAGGTGAACGGACGGGTGACGACGCCGATGGTGAGCGCGCCGAGCGTGCGCGCGATCTTGGCGACGACGGGCGCACCGCCGGTGCCGGTGCCACCACCCTCGCCCGCGGTGACGAAGACCATGTCGGCGCCCTTGATCACCTCTTCGATCTCGTTGGCGTGGTCTTCGGCGGCCTTGCGACCCACCTCGGGGTCGGCGCCCGCGCCGAGGCCACGGGTGAGCTCGCGACCGATGTCGAGCTTGACGTCGGCGTCGCTCATCAGGAGTGCCTGCGCGTCGGTGTTGATGGCGATGAACTCGACGCCTTTGAGGCCGACCTCGATCATCCGGTTGACGGCGTTGACCCCGCCGCCACCGATACCGACGACCTTGATGACCGCCAGGTAGTTCTGGGGTGCTGCCACGGTTTCTGCCCTCTTCCTTGCTCTGCTGCCCGGTGTCTGTGTGCTGTGTTCGTGGGTGCTGCGGTTGGCGTGTCGCGCCGGTGACGCGTCGGCCGATCCTGGACTATGACCCTCAACTAGAGGGTTATAGTTATGTCAAGTTGCTGCGTGAGAACGACGCTAGAGGTGGCGAATCACAACGGTTGGATTTCCGGGGGTGTGTCGCGCGTGTCGGCTTGAAATTTCTCGAAGTCTCAAGAGTGACGTGAAGGTTAGGGCGCAGGGATCGGTGCACTGCAGCGCGCTATGGCGATGCCCCGTCTGGTGGGGCGGGTCGACGGGTGCCTAGTGCCCGGGGCTGGGCGTCCGCGATCAAGCGCTTTGACGATGTCCCGCCGCGCGGGTTGACGACGGGGTGCCCAGTACCCGGGCTGGGCGCCCGCGATCAAGCGCTTTGACGATGCCCCGGCGGGCGGGGCATCGTCATAGCATCAAGACTCGGGCCTGGCTCACTGGACCTAAACCGCCCAAAGACACTACCGACGCCTTCCCGGGCTGGGCTAGCGCTGGGCCAGACCAGCCGTCCGAAGCCGCCCTGCTCGCTCCCCCCGGCCGAACCGGGAGATCAGCGGAAGAGACGCTCGCCGATGTAGTGCCCGAGCGCCGGGGTGGGAGGCACCGCGAAGAGGCCCGAACCCACATGGGAGACATACTCGTTCATCAGATCGCTCGACCCGAGCTTGGTCTGCAACCGGATGAAGTGGGCCGGGTCGTTCACGTAGGCGACGAACAGCAGCCCGGCATCGAGCTGACCGAACTCGTTGATTCCGTCGGTGTAGTTGTAGCTGCGGCGCAGGATCTTGAGGCCGTCGTTGTTCTCCGACGCGGCGAGCGCGACATGCGACAGCGGGGAGATGACCGGCTGCTTGTCGGTGCCGAGGGCTGCGAAGTTCGGCACGTCGAACTCCTTGTGCCCCGAAAGCGGGGCGCCCTCGAGCTTGCTGCGACCGAAGATCTGCTCCTGGTCGCTAACCCGGTCGGCGTCCCAGATCTCGATGTTCATCTCGATCTTGCGGACGACCTGGTAGGTGCCGCCCGTCATCCAGTCGGCGTCGGAGAGCCACACGTACTTGTCGAACTCGGCGCTCTCGCGGAGGTTGCGGGTGCCGTCCTTGAAGCCGAAGAGGTTGCGCGGCGTCTGCTGCCCCGACCCTGCCGACGCCCGGCCGAACCCGATGACCGTCCACCGAGTCTGGACGGTGTCGCGCGCCATCCGGGCCAGGTTGCGGACTGCGTGGTAGCAGACCTGTGGGTCGTCGGAACACACCTGTACCGACAGGTCGCCACCGGTGGTGGCCGCGGCGAGGTTGTCGCTCGGCAGCGCGGGCAGCGGGTTGAGCAGCGCCGGCCGCTTCGCCGCGAGACCGAACCGCGCGTCGAACAGGCTGGGGCCGAGCCCGACGGTGACGGTGAGGCTCGCCGGGTCGAGGCCGGTTGCCTCGCCGGTGTCTTGACCCACCGACTCGGCATAGACCGGCTGCACCTGCCCGATCGGCTGACCGGCCATCAGCCGGGAGATGGCAGCACTCCAGCGGGCCAGCAGCGTCTGCAGATCGGTAGCCATCGTGCCGTCGACCATGTCGAAGGTCATGACGATGGCGTAGCGCTGCGGAGGGGTCGCGACGCCGGGCGGATGCGACTGGTCGTAGAAGGGATGCTGCCTGGCCAGGTCGACTACGTCGCGGTCTGCGGTCGCCGCCGCGGGGGCATCGGCTTGAGAGTCCACCCCCCAGGCGACGCCTCCCGCCCCGAGGGCACCGAGGGCAACCCCGCCGACCGCTCCCTGAAAGAAGCGGCGGCGGGTGGTGCCCGACGGCGGTGCTGCACCGGCGGCCTGGCGCCCGCCGTCGGGGACGCCGCCCGAGGCGTCCAGCCGGGTCATTGGGCGGTCGCCACCTTCTGCGCGATCTGCGACAGCGGGTCCTGCAGGGCCTGGACCGTCTTGGACAACGAGGCGGCGTCGGCGGTGCGCAGCTCGGGAGTCCACAGCTTGTAGCCACCGGGCTGTGCCGGGTCCTGGTAGGTGACCAGGGCGGCGTTGACGTTGTCGAACTGCTTGGCCACCGTGGCGGTCAGCGTGGGGTCGATCTTGGTCAGTCCGGGCTTGAGGTAGGCGAATGCCTGCTCAGCGCCCTCGACGTTGGCGGCGAAGTCGACCAGGTCGAGATGGCTGTACAACTCCTCCTCGCCCTTGATCTTGTTGCTCTGGACCTCCTCGAGAAGGCCCGCGGCACCGTTGGCCAGGTCTTCGGGCTTGTAGGTCAGGGTCTTGGCCAGGCCCGCCAGCTTCGTGGTGTTCGCGACGAGCTCGGCGGCGTACGTCTTGGTCTGGTCGGTGATGGCACCGTTCTGGTACAGGTCGCGCTCGATGGCGTGGAAGCCGTGCCAGCCGACGGCCGGGTCGAGGTTCGACTCGCGCATGTCGATTAGGTAGTCGAGGTTTCCGGCGTTGTCGCCCGGCTTGTACCCGGGCAGAACGAAGCCCTCGACCGCCGACTCGACCTTCTCGTAGAACGGACGGGCCAGTGCGTACTGCTTCTTGGCCGCTGCTACGTCGCCGCTGTCGACCGCGGTCTTCAGGTTGCCGACCGCCGTCTGCATGTCGGAGAGGGTCTGGGCCGCGTAGCCGCCGTACTCCTTCGTGCCCTCGGCGAGCAGGGTGGCCGTGCTGCCCGTGGCGGCCGGGGCCGCCTTGCCCGTGACCGTGAACGGCTGCTTCTCCGGCGTGGCTCCGGGGCAGTAGAGCTGGTAGCTGCCGCCGCCGAGGGTCACCGTGAAGCTGACGGGCGACAGGCCAGGGGCCAGGTTCTCCTTCTCGCCGAGGATCCGCTGATCACTGATGAGCTCGACCTCGGTGATCGACGCCGCGTCCTTGTTCGTCACCGTGAAGGTCACCGGACCGGCCGCCGCCTTGTTGTGGTCGAGCTGGCATTCGTCACCCTTGCTGCCCTGGGTGAGGGTCACCTTCACCTGCGAGGCACCCTCGGAGACTTTGGCCGCATCGGAGGCCGTGGCCGGGCCAGACGAGGTTGCCGACCCGCTGTCGGATGAGCCGCAGGCAGCGAGGGCGAGGACGGTGAGGCCGACGGCGGCCGTCACGGCGCCCCGGCGGGTGGAACTAGCCAGCATGGACGTTTCTCCTTGAGATGGGTCGATCGGTGCCGCTCGTGGGGTCGGTAGCCGGGGAGGAATCTGTGTCTGTCGAGGAACTGCCGTCTGTCGAGGAACTGGGGCCGGTCGAGGAATCGCCGGTGCGGCCCAGGCTCAGTGCGAGCGCCCGGCGTCGCCGTTCGGCAACCACCAGGAGCGCCCCGGCCGTGACGAGCAGGAGCAGCGGTACGAACCGGCCCCAGAACTGCGCCTCGGCTCTGTCGTTGGCGAGCGCCTGCGCCGAGTTGGCCACCTGATCGACGTACGACGTCGCCACCGTCCAGCTGAGGGGCGCGCTCGCCCCGGCACCCGGCAGAGTGGCACCCGCGGAGACCGAGATCGGCCGCGGGGTCGGCAGGCCCCCGCCCGACAGCGAGACGATGAGGGATTGGTTGGCCGTCGCGTCGAGCAGCGTGCCAGACACCGTCCACACGTCGAGCTGTGCCGTCTGCGACCAGCGCGCCGTGTACGGGCCGGGGTTGCGCTGCACGTCGATGCCGACGGGCACGCGGCCACCGCTCAGCGCCACGAGATCGTCGAGGGTCAGGGTGCCGGGTAGATGACCGGTGTCGCTGTCCAGCGCCCCGGTGAGGTGCTCCGCCTGCGTGGCGTCATGGGTGCTCTGACCGGTGCGGCTCAGCTGATAGGTGGTCGTACCCGCTGCCGTGCGGACGGCGAGCCGGTTACTCGGCTGAAGCATGGCCGAGCCGAGCGCGGAGCCGCTGGCATCGACGAGCGGTGCGCGCCCGGGCGCCGACAAGGACGGCGCGGGAATGACCAGCGCGAGCACCGCGGCGATCACGACCGCGAGCCCGGCGATGCCTTGCTTAAGCCGGATGGCGGCGACGGCACCAGGACGCCTCGCCGGAGGCCAGAGCACGATGGCCAGCATCGGGACGAGGTAACAGAGCCACCCGACGACCTCGATGAGGCGAGGATCGGCCGGGATGCCGAGGACCCCGGTGAAGAGGGCACCGCGCACGGAGCCGACCGGCGCGAGCCAGCCGAGGCCGACGGTGCGCTGCTGACCGGCGTTGAGCCACCCTGCCTCGTGGGCGGTGCGCAGGGCGCTGACGACCAGCCCCGCGGCCACCAGGACGAGGAACAGCCCGGTGCCCCGGAAGAACTTGGAGAGGTTGATGCGCACGCCGCCGCGGTAGATGCCGATGCCGAGCCCGATGGCGACGACGACGCCGAGCACTGCCCCCGTGGCCGCCGTGGCGGCGTTGCTGGCGGCCTGGAACGTCGCCAGCAGGAAGACGGAGGTCTCGAAGCCTTCCTTGAGCACGGCGAGGAATGCCATGACGACGAGCGCCCGGGACGTGCCGTCGCCCAAGGCCTCTTGGGCAGACGCCTCGAGTTCCTTCTTGAGCCCGCGCGAGTGCTTGCTCATCCACAGGATCATCGTGGTGACGAAGAAGATGGCGACCACGCCGATGACGGTCTCCATGCCCTCCTGCGCAGCCTGCGGCAGGGACTGCTCGACGAGGGCGAGCGTGATGCCGACGACCAGGCTGAGGACCAGCGCCGCCGCCACGCCGAGCCACATCGGGGTGAGCCTGCGACCGTTTCGCTTGAGGAAGGCCGCGACGATGCCGACGATGAGCGCCGCTTCGAGACCCTCTCGGAGGCCGATGATGAATGTAGCGAGCACGGAGGGTGACCAATCGTTTGACGGCCCACGCCTCCGTGGGCAACGTTTATTAGCGTACCCTTACCTTACTCGGGAGCAAAATGTGGTGTTCACCAGGCGGTAAAGGTGGTTCACAGTCGTCCGCTTGCCCCCAGACGCCGAGAGACGGACTGCCAGTCAGTCGGTGGGTGAGGGATTAGCTCCCCCGAGATCACCGGTGGCCGGTGTGGCTGGGGTGGCGCCATCGAGCGTTTGGGGCACAGTGGGCACTGAGGTCGGGGTGGTGCCTAACGTGCTGGTAGGTCCAGCCGTACTGGTGGGCGCCGCTGTCGGGGAGGGTGCCAACGTGGGCTTGGCCTGGAGGGAATTGCGGGTCACCGGGGTGGTCGGGCTGGAGACGTCGTAGACCTTGGCGTCGGTCTTGAGCAGCGCAGCCAGCACCTCGGCCTTGAGGGCCGAGTCGTCGACCCCGCCCCAGACCACCTGGACCTCGCGGGTCTTCGCCACACTCCCGCTCGCCGACGGGCTCGGCGTCGTGCGCGTCTTGCCGGTGCTGGCCTTGGCCACCACCGGCACCTCAAGCGTCAGGATCACGTTGTTGGGTGAGGTCGCGCCGATGTCCTTCAGCCCCGACCGCAGGGCCGGGGAGAGCGCTGCCGCCACTGCCGCGACGGCCTTCACCGAGGCCTTGCCTGCCGCCACCGTGTCGGTGGACGCCACGGGCAGCCCGGCGGGCGCAGTGGGCTCGGTCTCGATGACCACGCCGTCGGCGGCCATCAGCTGCACTGACGACACCTTGGTGCCTTTGGCCCCGGCGGCCGACGAGGCGGCGCTTGCGCCAGCGGCATCGACACCACCGGCCGCACCGAGAACGGGCACCGCCACCACGGGCACGCGCTCGGTGACCCTGACCTCCAGCGTGGACGGCCACGCCCGCACCGCCTGAGCCGAGGCCACGGCGGGGTTCTGCTCCACCCGGTGCGCCACGCCGGCGGTGTCGACCCGGGCCAGCGGAGTACCGATGTCCTTGGCCGTGATGGCCTGCAGCTGACCGCCGCCGAAGCGATTCGCGCCGATGAGTCGCACGTTGCGCACCGCAAGCAACGGCGAGAACCAGAACACGTAGCCCACGAGGGCGGCGACCACGATCATCCCGGCCAGGGCCGCAAGGGTGCGCCGGCTCGGCTGAGGGACTCTGGCTCGTTCGGTGAGCTGACGGACGTTGGCCAGGGACACCACCGGGGCGTACTGCTGGCGACCGCTGCGTGTCGGGCTCGGGTTGCCGTCCACCGCTGCCGACCCGCGGGCAGTGGCGCGGAAGGCTCCATGCCCGGCCGCGGGCGTCGAGGGTCGCTGCGAAGCGCGCGATCCGGGCGCTGGCCGCTTGGCCGACGCGGGTACCGCCGGTACGGACGCCCTGGCCTGCTTCGAGGCCTGCCGCGCGCCGGGCGCTTGCCGCGCACCAGCCTGCCGGGCGGTTGCTTGCCGGGCCCCGGACGCCTCACGCGCTGCCGTCGAGGCCCCCCGGCTGGACGACGCTGAGTCCGAGGACACCGATCTGGAGGGCACTGATCTGGAGGGCACTGATCTGGAGGGCACTGATCTGGAGGGCACCGAGTTTGACGACCGCGCATCCCCCGAGACCCGGTTGGACGACACCTGGTTAGACGACACCTGGTTAGACGACACCTGGTTAGACGACACCTGGGTGGACGACACCTGGTTAGACGACACCTGGGTGGACGACACCGGAGTGGACCCCTGGTTAGACGAAACCCCGGCCGACGACGCTCTCGAAGGCGTAGCCGTGGCGGAGGCCGCCTTGGAGGACGCGGGGGCCGGCTTTCGCTGGGTTGGCCGGGGCCGGGTGGGCCGACTCATTAGTGCGCCTCTTCTCGCGGGCTCTGCTGTCGCTCAGCCAGTTCCGGTCGTTCGGCCAGCTTCTCGAGCACGATCGACGCCAGAGCAGTGATGTCACCCGCGCCGATGGTCAGCACGACGTCCCCGCGCCTGGCCAGGTCGGCCAGCAGGGCGGGAACGGCAGAGCGGTCAGCACTGAAGCGCACCTGCTCGGCCGGCAACGGCACCGCGCGTGACACGAGTTCGCCGCTGACCCCTGGCAGCGGGTCTTCGCGGGCGCCGTACACGTCGAGCACCACCACCTCGTCTGCCCCGCCGAGCGCGGCTGCAAAGGCATCGGCGAAGTCTCTGGTGCGCGAGTACAGATGTGGCTGGAAGGCCACGATCAGGCGGCTCCCGGCAGCTGCCTGGCGGCCGGTGGCGATGGCCGCACTCACCTTGGCCGGGTTGTGCGCATAGTCGTCGTACACCCGCACACCGGCGATCTCGCCGCGGAACTCGAAGCGCCGCCGGGCTCCGGCGAAGGCCTGCAGACCGGCCACTGCCGCGTTGGGATCGGCGCCCAGCAACACCCCGGCCGCATAGGCCGCAGCGGCGTTCAGCGCGTTGTGCCGGCCCGGCACCACCAGGCGCACCGTTCGGGCCCCGGTGCGGGCCAACGCCGAGTCCAGGAGCGAGAACGTCACTCCCGCACCGAGTTGCACGTCACGCACGAGCACGTCACTGCCGGCCGACTCGCCGTAGGTCACCACCCGCCGACCCAGCCCCCGCGCGCGAGCGGCCAGCGCCGCGGAGCCCGGATCGTCGGCACAGGCCACGAGCACCCCGGTGCGGCCGTCGGCCACCAGCCGGTCGCTGAACGCCTCGAAGCCGGCCACGACCGCTGCGGGCGTGCCGTAGAAGTCGAGGTGATCGGGCTGCACGTTCGTCACGACGGACACTGCAGGCGTGTACACGAGGAACGATGCGTCGGACTCGTCTGCTTCGGCCACGAAGACCTCGCCGGCTCCCTCGTCGGCGTTGGTCTCGGCGCCCACCAACTCGCCGCCGATCGCGAACGACGGATCGAGGCCGGCCTCGCGCAACAACACCGTGAGCATGGAGCTCGTGGTCGTCTTGCCGTTCGTGCCGGCCACTGCAGCACTGACCCGTCCGACCATGAGCGACTGCAACGCCTGCGAACGATGCAGCACGCGGAGCCCGCGCCGATGCGCGGCAGCCAGCTCGACGTTGTCGGGGCGGATGGCGGAGGAGGCCACCACCGTCGAGACGCCCTCGAGGCGGGCGACGTCGAAGCCCACCTGCGCCCGCGCCCCGAGCGCCCGCAACGAGGCCATGATCGGGGAGTCCTTGGCGTCGCTGCCTGACACCGGCACTCCGCGTAGCGTCAGCAGCCGGGCGATACCTGACATGCCGATGCCACCGATACCGAGAAAATGGGTCGCGCCGAGGTCGGCGGCGGCGGGCACGGGTGCGGACAGATCGAATCGTGGGGACACGACCGGCCGGTCGGGCGGTGGTGCTTGCTGAGTCATCGGCTGGCAGCCGCCGTTCGCACCAGTTCGGCCAGCTTCTCGTCGGCATCCCGCGACCCGTGCGCGGCCGAGACGGCGGCCATCGCGGCCAGCCGATCGGCGTCGAGCAGCAACTCCGCCACCGGGCCTTCCACGAGTGCCGCGTCGAGCTCCGGATTGGGCACCAGCAGACCGCCGCCGGCATTCACGACCGGCTCGGCGTTGAGCCGTTGCTCGCCGTTGCCGATGGGCAGCGGCACGTAGACGGCCGGCAGCCCCACCGTCGTCAGCTCGCAGACGGTGTTGGCCCCCGAGCGACACAGCACGAGATCGGCTGCGGCGTAAGCCAAATCCATCCGGTCGGTGTATTCCGCCTGTACATACGCCGGGCCCGGCCCGTCGGGCGGAGTGATGGACTTGCCCGCCCCCGTCAGATGCAGCACCCCGATGCCGGCCGCGCGCAGCGCCGCGCCGGCCTGGGCGATCGTCTCGTTGAGCTTCTGCGCCCCCAGCGAGCCGCCGGTCACGAGCAGGGTGGGCGCATGCGGGTCGAGACCGAAGTACGCCCGCGCCTCGGCACGGCGGGCGGACCGGTCGAGGGTGGTGATCTCCTGGCGCAACGGCATGCCCACGCGCACGGCGTGCGGCAACGAGGTGCCCTCGAAGGTCAACGCCACGAACCGGGTGAGCCGGGCGCCGACCTTGTTGGCCAACCCGGCCCGTGCGTTCTGCTCGTGCACCACGATGGGCACCTTGCGCCGCCGCGCCGCCAGATAGGCCGGCGTGGAGACATAGCCGCCCATGCCCACCAACACGTCGGCGCGGGCCTCGTCGAGCACCTGCTCGGCGACCCTGACCGCCCCGAGCAACCGGCCGGGCACCCGCAGCAGCGCGGGCGAGATCCTGCGCGGCAACGGCACCTTGGGCAGGGTGCGCAGCTCGTAGCCACGCGCGGGCACCAGCCGCGCCTCCAGACCCTCGGCGGTGCCGAGGCACACGATCGAGGTGGACGGGTCGTGACGGCGCAACGCATCGGCGAGCGCCAGCATGGGCGACACGTGCCCGGCGGAGCCCCCGCCGGCGAGGACGACGGACAGGCTCACCGAGACCTCCGCTCACCCGAGACGGCAGACGACCTGCGCGCCAGCGAGACCCGCGCAGCCAAGGCCTCCGCGGCATCGGGTTCGGATCGGGCGAAGCTGAGCACGATGCCTAGCCCGGTCAAGGTCGTGATGAGAGCCGATCCACCGGCGGAGACGAGCGGCAAGGGTACGCCGGTGACGGGCAGCAGCCCGAGGACGACACCGATGTTCATCAAGGCCTGGCCGATCACCCACGCCATCACGCCTGCCGTGGCGAACTTGGCGAACGGGTCGGGGTGGCGGCTGATGATGCGCAAGCAGCCCACCGCCAGCAGCACGAACAGCAACAGGATGACGATCGTGCCGGGCAGCCCGAGCTCTTCACCGATGATCGCGAAGATGAAGTCATTGTGCGCCTCGGGCAGCCAGTCCCACTTCTCCTTGCTGGCGCCGAGCCCGAGCCCCCAGATTCCGCCCGAGGCCAACGCCCACTTGCCGTGCACTGACTGCCAGCACATGCCGTAGATATCCGAGCAGTCGCCCGACAGCCAGGTGGCGATCCGCTCCCGCCGGTTGCCCGAGATGGCCACCATGGCCAGGGAGAGGGCCGCAGCGGCACCGAGGCCGACGGCGAAGAGCCGCAGCCGCACGCCGGCCACAAAGAGCATGGTCGTGATGATGATGAGCATCACCACCGAGGTACCCATGTCGTGCCCGGCCAGGGTCAGCCCCACCACAACCGACACCACGGGCCCGAACGGCACCAACAGGTGATGCCACGACGCGAACCGCTTCGACTTGAGCCCCAGCACCAGCGCGCCCCACACGATGATGGCGATCTTGGCCGCCTCCGACGGCTGCACCTGGATGGGGCCGAAGATGAGCCAGTTGCGGTTGCCGGCCACCGTCTTGCCCAGGGGGGTGAAGACGAGCAACTGGGCGAAGATGGCGATGCCCACCGCGGGCCACGCCAGCCGCTTCCACGCAGCGATCGACACCCGCGAGCAGACGAAGAGGATCGGCAGGCCCATCGCGGCGAACATTGCCTGCTTGAAGAAGATGCTGAAGGGCGAACCGCCGCTGTCCTGCGCCGTGACCGACGACGCGGAGAGCACCATGACCAGCCCGATGACGACGAGCATGAGCGTGGCGCCGAGCACGAGGTAGTAGTCACAGGCCGGGGTGTCGAAGACCGACAGCCGGGCCCGCAGGTCGACGACGAAGCCTCTGACCTCCTGGCGCAACGGGAACTCCCGGCGCTTCGCGGGCGCGACCGTTTCGTGACCAACCGGCATACCAACCATCCTCAGGTGCCGATGCGGCTCGCACGCGGACCTTGGGTCGCGTGTCGCTCGCTCTTTGTCAGAGCAGTGGGGTTCGCTTATCGGCTCGACTCGCCGACTTCGCGCCTGGACCCGGGCGATGTCCGCAATCCGGCGCCAGTGCTAGCAGGCGGACGTCGGCTGAGCACAAGGCTCCGGCCCCCTGTCGCAAGCGAGCCGGATTCCGGACATCCAAGCGCCGAGGGCTGCGACCAACCACACGGCGCGGCACCTCAGCACCCCGCTCACCCCAGTTGCGCCCGATAAGCCTGATTTTACGGGGCCGGCTAGGGTCGGTGGTCCGGATTCGACACGATCGCGCGTCCACCTGTCACGTTCTTCCTTCATCCGTCACCAACCTGGTGACATCCCAGCGAACAACGTCACAGTTCGACGACTGAGTGCGGTCCACGCCCTGGCACCGATCTCGGGTGATACACCGCACGACCTACCGCCGGTCGCTCACAGCTCCAGATGCCGGCGGACGGCAGCAGCGAACAGATCACCGCGCTGGCCATAGTTGACGAACTGATCCATGGAGGCGGCGGCCGGTGCCAACAGCACGGTGTCGCCGGGCTGCGCGAGGCCGGCGGCGGCGCCGACGACGTCGTCCATCACCTGCTCGCCCACTCGCTCACCCGGCGACCAAGCCGGCCGGTCTACCTCGACGACCCGGGCATCGGGGACATGCCTGGCCAGCGCCGCGCGCAGTTGCGTGCGGTCGAGACCGATGAGCACGACCGCCCGCAGCCGACCCGCGAACCGGGCCACCAGCTCGTCCACGTCTGCTCCCTTGAGCAGCCCACCCGCAACCCAGACGATCGAATCGAACGCCGCCATCGAGGCAGCCGCCGCATGCGGATTCGTAGCCTTGGAGTCGTCTACCCACCGCACACCGAGATGGTCGGCCACCGTCGCGATCCGGTGCGGCTCGGGCCGCATGGCCCGCAGGCCCTCGCGGACGGCCACCGGCTCGACGCCGTGGGCACGGGCCAGCGCCGCGGCCGACAGCGCGTTGGTCACGGTGTGCGGGGCGATAACGCCGCCGCCCGCCTCGCGCAGGTCGTCGAAGGTGGCCAGCTCGGCCGCGGTCGTGCGCCGCTCGGCGAGGAAGGCACGGTCGCACAGCACTCCGTCGACCACGCCGAGCATGCTGACGTCGGGCACCCCGGCTGTGACGCCGATGGCCCGCGCGCCCTCCGTCACGTCGGCGGCGCGCACCATCTGCTCGGTGACGGGGTCGGCGACGTTGTAGACGCAGGCGACCTCGGTGTTGGAGTACACCCGCGCCTTGGCGTCGACGTAGGCCTGGAACGAACCATGCCAGTCGACATGGTCGGGCGCGACGTTCAGGCAGCACGAGGCCTGCGGCCGCAGCGAGTGCGACCAGTGCAGTTGGAAGCTCGACAGCTCGACCGCCAGGGCGTCGTAGCCGATGGGGTCGACGATCGCCGTGAGCAGCGGGGTGCCCACGTTGCCCACGGCCACCGCCCGCTCGCCGGCGGCCAGCAGCATCGATTCGAGCATCTTGACCGTGGTGGTCTTGCCGTTCGTGCCGGTGAGGCACAACCACGGTGCCGGGTTCTGCCGCGACCGCAGCCGCCAGGCCAGTTCCACCTCGCCCCAGGTGGGCACCCCGGCTGTGGTGGCAGCGGCGAGCAGGGGCGCGTCCGGACGCCAGCCGGGCGAGGTGACCACGAGGTCGGGCGGCTGACCGTCGACCGCGGGCAAGGTGGCGCTGGAGCCGGGCCCGAGCAGGCACCGGCCGCCGAGCACGTCGACGAGCTCGGCGTCGCGGGCGACGGCTTCGTTGTCGCCCGGGAGCCGGTCGTCTACCACCACGACCCGGGCCTCGCGCTGCAGCAGCACGTCGGCCGCCGCAAAACCCGACACCCCCAGACCGGCCACCACCACCCGCAGCCCCGCCCAGTCGGCGTCGGCGTGATCGAGCGGTCGCGTGCGGTCGGTGTCGGTGACGTGATGGGCGGGCACTACAGGTTGACCATCCATTCCGCGTAGAAGAGCCCCAGCCCGAGCGCCACGAAGAGACCGGCGATGATCCAGAACCGGATCACGATCGTGACCTCGGCCCATCCGGCGAGCTCGAAGTGGTGCTGCAACGGGGCCATCCGGAAGACCCGTTTTCGGGTCATCTTGTACGAGCCGACCTGGATGACGACCGAGAGCGTGATGATGACGAACAGTCCACCCAGGATGATCAGCAGGATCTCGGTGCGCGACGTGATGGCCAGCCCGGCCAGAACCCCGCCGAGGGCCAGCGAGCCGGTGTCGCCCATGAAGATCTTGGCGGGCGAGGCGTTCCACCACAGGAACCCGAAGCACGCGCCCATCACGGCGGCCGCCACCACCGCCAGGTCGCGCGGATCGCGCACCTCGTAGCACTGCGGGCCGGCGGTGGCGATGTTCTGGCAGTTCTGGTTCGACTGCCAGATGCCGATCAGCACGTAGGCGCCGGCGACCATCGTGGTGGCGCCGGTGGCCAGGCCGTCAAGACCGTCCGTGAGGTTCACGCCGTTGGAGGCGGCCGCCACGATGATCTGGGCCCAGATGACGAACAGCACGAGTCCCAGGCCGCCGCCGGCGAAGGCGAGGTCGACCTTGGTGTCGCGGATGAACGACACGAGCATGGAGGCCGGCGTGCGGTAGCGCTCGTTGGGAAACTGCAGCGCCAGCACCGCGAAGATCACGCCGACGAGCAATTGCCCCACCAGCTTCTGCCCGCTGCGCAGGCCGAGACTTCGCTGTCGGGAGATCTTGATGAAGTCGTCGAGAAAGCCCACCAGGCCGAGGCCTGCCATGAGAAACAGCACGAGCACGGCCGAGACCGTGGGCGACGACCAGGTGAGGATGTGCGCCAGCGCGTAGGCACCCAGGGTGGCGGCCAGGATGATCGCCCCGCCCATCGTGGGCGTGCCGCGCTTGGAGTGATGCTCGGTGGGGCCGTCGTCGCGCACGAACTGGCCGTACTGCTTGCGCACCAGGAACCGGATGTAGAGCGGAGTGCCGAACAACGAGATGAGCAACGACAGGGCCGCGGCGGCCAGAACCGCCTTCACCGGCCGTCACCCCCGGCCGCGGCCACCCGCTCCCCCAGCCAGCGCAGGCCGGAGTCGCGCGAGGACTTGAACAGCGCGATGTCGCCCGGCCGCAGCAGGTCGGCAAGCAGCGACTCGGCCTCCTGCGAGGTGGCCACCCAGGTTGCCCGCTCCCCTGCCGCGGCGGCCAGCGCACGAGCTCCCTCGCCCACCACGACGAGGGCGTCGATCTGCAGCTCGACGGCCAGCCGGCCCACGCCGGCATGCAGGTCGTCAGAACCGGGCCCGAGCTCGAGCATGGTGCCGAGCACCGCGATCCGCCGTCCTCCGGCGGGGTTGGCAGTATTCGGCTGGCCCGGCGTCATCGCGGCCAGCGCGCGCAGGGCGGCGGCCATGGAGTCGGGGTTGGCGTTGTAGGCGTCGTTGACCACCGTGACACCGTCGGGACGCTGGCTGACTTCCATCCGCCACCGGCTCACGGGCGCGGCCGAGCTGAGCGCCGCGGCCACGTCGGTCAGCGGCATGCCGAGGCGCAGCGCGACCGCGGTGGCCGACAGCGCGTTGCCCACGTGGTGGGCACCTACCAACTGCAGGCGGACGTCCGCCGACTGAGGATCGGTCGTCGGAGTGGGCGAGGCTGCCGCGGTGTCGGCGTGCATGGTGAACCTGGCACGGCCGGCGTCGTCGAGCACGATGTGGTCGGCCCATACATGGCTGCCAGGATGAGGTTGGGCGGCGTCGACGTCGACCCGCTCGCTCATCGGCAGCTCGTCCTCGTACGGCTGGGCCGGTTCGCTCGGCTCGGGCGGGTCGACAAAGGCACCCGCAGCCGAGACCCACGTGATGTCGGCGCCTTCGGCCCAGGCCAGCGGAGCCATGGCGGCCACCCGCTCGTCGTCGGCGTTCAGCACGGCCAGACCCCCCACCCCCAGCGCCGCGACGAGTTCGGACTTGGCCTGCTCCACCGCCTCCAGCGAGCCGAACTCGCTGGCGTGGGCATACCCGACGTTGAGCACGACGCTGATGTCGGGCGGCGCGATGGTGGCGAGATAGCGCAGGTGCCCGAGGCCTCGGGCGCCCATCTCGACCACGAGGTAGCGGGTCTCGTGCGTGATGCGGCAGACGGTGAGCGGTACGCCGATCTCGGAGTTGAACGACTCCTGCGCCGCGACGGTGGGCCCGAACTGTGAAAGCACGTGTGCCAGAAGGTCTTTGGTGGACGTCTTGCCCGAAGAGCCGGTGATGGCCACCACCTGCAAGCGCTGGCCCGCGGCCTCGATGACCTCGCGGGCCAGCAGGCCGAAGGCGATCTCCGTATCGGACACCACGATCTGCGCAATGGGCACGCCGGGCACCTCGCGCTGCACCAAGGCGGCGAGAGCGCCGGCCTGTGCCGCAGCCGACACGTAGTCGTGTCCGTCGGCGTGCTCACCCACCCGGGCCACGTAGAGCCCGCCCGGACCGAGCAGCCGGCTGTCGGTGACGACGGGCCCGTCGATGACGGTGGCCTCGCCGAGGGGCAGCGCCGCGTCCACGTCCGCAGGCAGCCGCAAGATGCCGTCGGTGCCGGTGGCGATCTCAGCAAGGGTGAGCGGGATCATCGGGCGATCCCCCGCTGCTGAGCGGCCAGTCTGGTCAGTGCGTCAGCCAGCACCACCCGGTCGTCGAACGGATGCACGGTGCCCGCCACCTCCTGTCCCGTCTCATGACCCTTACCCGCGACGAGAACAGTAGGCCGCAAGGTTTCGCCAGCTGCGCCGGGCACGCCAGCCAGCACTGTCACAAGTTCGAGGGCACGCTCGATGGCCGCACGCCGGTCGCCCACCTCCTCCAGCAGCACGAGCGGTCCGGGCTCCAGATTTCGGGCCGGCAGCGCGGCCCGTGCCCCAGAGAGCACCTGACTGCGAATGGCGGCGGGCGGCTCCGAGCGGGGGTTGTCGTCGGTGACGATCACCGCATCGGCGCCCCGCACCGCCGCAGCGCCCATCGCCTCACGCTTGCTCCGGTCGCGATCGCCGCCGGCACCCAGGACGATCACCAGCGGTCCGCTGCCGGAGCGACGCAAGGCGGCCAGAGCCGCAGAGATGGAGTCGGGACTGTGTGCGTAGTCGACCACGGCCAGCGGCAGTTCCGCCCCGCCGGGCGAGCGTGCCCCGGCAGGATCGAGACCGGCCGCTGGGTGGCCGGCGGACTGAGGGTCGGCGGATTCGGGGTCGGCGGATTGTAGGGCAGCGGATTGGGAGACGGCATTTTCGGCTGGGACCACCACTTGCATCCGGCCCGGCACGGGTGGCGCCTGGCGCAGAGCGTGGGCGATCTCGGCGGGATCGAACCCGGCACGCAGCAACATCACCGCGGCCAGAGCGGTGTTGGAGACGTTGAAATCGCCCGGCAGCGGCGAATTCAGGTGCCAGTGGTGGCCGTCGCGGTGAGTGAGCACCAGCAGCATGCCCGGCCCCTGCGGGTCAGGCTCGGTGTGGGTGAGCCGCCAATCGGGCTCCGGGTGCGCAAGCCGCCCATCGGGCTCCGGGTGCGTAAGCCGCCCATCGGGCTCCGGGTGCGTAAGCCGCCACTCCGGTTCGGAATCCGCCGGGCCGGCCCCCAACTCCGGCGAATGGCTCTCCGCTGCAACGCTGTTCCCCTCGCGGGCAGGAAGTCGGGTGCGCAGCGTGGTGATCGGGATGGTGGACTCCTGGGCCAGTCGCCGTCCCCAGCCGTCGTCGACGCACACCACACCCGCGCTGGCGTACTCGGGCGAGAACAGCGCCGCTTTGGCGAGGAAGTACTCCTCGAGGGTGTCGTGAAAGTCGAGATGGTCCTGCGAGAGGTTGGTGAACCCCGCCACGTCGGCCACCAGGCCGTCCACCCGGTGCAGGGCCAAGGCGTGACTCGAGATCTCCATCGCACACGAGTCGGCGCCTGCGGCGAGCATCTGCGCGAACAGCGCCTGCAGATCGGGCGATTCCGGAGTGGTGCGCACGCTCTTGACCCGCTCCGAGCCGATCCGGATCTCGACGGTGCCGATGAGCCCGGCATGGCGTCCGAGGGCGGTCAGTGCGCTGTGCAGCAGATACGTGGTGGTGGTCTTGCCGTTGGTACCGGTGACGCCGAAGAGCAGCAATCGCTCGGCCGGGTGGCCGTAGACGGTGGCCGACAGCCCCCCCAGCACCGCGCGCGGATCGCAGGTCACGATCGTGGGCAGGTCGACCCCGGCATCGGCTAGTAGGCGTCCACCGGTGGCATCGGTGAGCACGGCCACGGCACCGGCTGCTGCTGCCTGCGCCCCGAACCGCGCACCGTGGGTGGTGGCACCGGGCAGCGCCGCGTAGAGATGGCCGGGCTGCACCCGACGGGAGTCGAGCGTGACGCCGAGCACCAGCGGATCGGCCCGTCCCGCCACCAGATCGCCCGCAACGGCCAGCGCCAAACGACTCAATCGCACCCCGGTCGCGGACGGCAGCGTCGAAGCACGAGGTTCGGGCACCCCGTGAGGTTACCCGCTGGCACCTCACCTGGCCCGGCACCAACCCGCCGGGCGGCCCGAGTCGAGCTCGGACCGGGCAGCATTCGCCGTCGAAGGCCCCACTCACAGCACCTCAGACACTGCAGGGTCATACCATGTTGTCACCTTGACTAGGCGGCAACGCTGTGATCGTATGCATGAATCGAGCCCAGAACCCGCTCGGCACCCGGTGACCGTCAGTCAGCAGTTGTAGGTGCGATTCGGTGACCGGTGGTTGCGAGCTCGGCCGAGTCCGGAGGGGAGTCCACGGCTCACTTCGCAGCCTGGATGAGACCTCCCGCAGGGGACTTCCCTGTGAAGGCTTCTGCGGTGACTAGGGAGTTGGACATGGGCCGGAACGATCATCCTTCACGAGGCCTTCGCCCCGCTGCCATCGTTGCGCTGCACGCTCGAACGACGCACGAGCTCTTGGCCGACCTCGACCTCATCGAGCAGCATCAGCGCGCGTTGGCCTTCGAGAGCGCTCAGATCGTCGGTGAGCTACGCCGGCGAGATATCGTGGAGCGCCCCGGCGTCGCCCAGCAGTTCGATCTGCGCAACGTCATCCCCATTGACCATGGGCGTTGAGGTCGGTCGCGTCCGCACGTTGCGCAGATCTTCAGCTAGGTCCACGATCGACTCTCGCTGTCTCGGGCACCGGCGCAGTGAGTCAGGCACGACCTCGCGAGATGAGGAGACGATGGTTGCCGGACCGCCGAATCTGCCGCGGGATGTCTTCAGCCGGGTGGCTGAGCTCGCGCAAGCGACATTGTCGAAGGTGGGCCCTGCCGGGCTGAGCGGCGTCGCGGTGTCGCGCGTCGTGGGCGGCACGTGGGCCGACCTGCTCTACGCCTCAGACGAGGTCGCTGCCAATTTGGAAGACCTGAGCGTAGTCTCGGGAGAGGGCCCCAGAGTAGAAGCCCTGGCCGACGGAGGCCTGGTGGTGTGCGATCTGACTGAAGACCCGGAACGCTGGGTGGCTTTCGGTCGCCAGGCCAGCAGGCTCGGCGTGCAGTCGATGGTTGCCCTGCCGTTGCAGATCGGCGTGGTTCAGGTGGGCGTCATGAGTCTGTACAGCAACGATGTGGTGCAGTTGAACGACCACCTGATCTCGCAGTTGTTGGAGTCGGCAGACAGCATGGCGCTGGCCTTGCTCGTCTCCTCTGCCGCCGAAGCCGCGCCTCGTGGAGACGTCGACTCCGGGCCGTGGTCCGACACCGATGTCGGCCTTCAGCATGCCGTCATTCATCAGGCGACGGGAATGGTCATGGTGCAACAAGACGGTTCGATCGGCAGTGCTCTGCTCACCCTGCGGGCGCATGCCTTTGCCACCGGAGAGTCCCTGCTCACCGTGGCGCACCGAGTGGTCAAACGGACCCTACGTTTCGATCCGCAGTCGCCTGGCGACACCTCAGAGCTGGGAGACGAGCGACCATGAGTTCTGACATCGACCCGCAGGGCCAGGGCACCAACGAGCTGCTCTCCAGCCTCGTATACCTGGCAGACACGCTGGTCTCCGGCTTCGACGTGGTAGACCTCGCCGACCGGCTGGTGCAAACCTGCTTGCAGCTTCCCGATGTGTCTGCGGCGGGCATCATGCTCGACGACCAACGGGGTTCGCTGCGAGTGCTGGCGTCTTCCAGCGAACGCACGCGCTTGCTCGAGCTGCTGGAGCTGCAGAACGAACAGGGTCCGTGCCTGGACGCTTTCACCCAACGCAAGACGGTCATGGCCACCGAGCTGCAGACCAACACGAATTGGCCCATGTTCACGGCGGCCGCCACAGCGCAGGGCATCAACGCCACCGTCGCCCTGCCCATGCGACTGCGCGAGCGCGTCGTAGGGGTGGTGAACCTGTTCAGCAAGACCCCCACCGGGATGAGCGCGGCCGACCTGCGGATTGCCCAAGCGCTCACCAGCATGGCCACGATCGGCATTCTCACGCACCGCACCCTGCGCCGCCAGGAGGTCTTGGCCCAGCAGCTGCAGACCGCTCTGAACTCCCGGATCGTGATCGAGCAGGCCAAGGGCGTCATCGCCGAACGCGCCGGCGTCAACATGGGTGTCGCCTTCGACCTGCTGCGCTCGGCCGCCCGCGCCAGCCGCCGACCCCTATCGGAGGTGGCGGCGGATGTTGCCCAGGGCAACCTGAACATCCTCGGGCTCCCAAGTGCGCGCGACGAACTGAGCGATCAGCCGTAGTCACGGGCACCTCGGCTGCCGCCCCCAGCGCCGGGAACCGGCGACCGCGCGTACGGGCTACCGTCGGCAGGGTGTCGACCTTCGCACCCAGACCCCTCGGGCCCATGCCTGCGGAACCCGGCGAACCCACGGCGCCGACTCCCCAGCCCCAGCAACCCAGGCATCCTGACGGCCGTGCCCTGCGGGTGCTGGTGGTGGACGACGAGCAGTCGCTGGCAGATGCCCTGGTGGAGGCCTTCCGGTTCACGGGGTGGCAGGCGAACGCCGCGTACAGCGCGGAAGAGGCCGGGGCCGTCGCCAGACGGCAGCGTCCTGACCTGGCCGTGCTCGACGTCGGGTTGCCTGACGGAGACGGGTTCACGCTCCTGGACGACCTGCGCGCCCGGTCCGACGACCTGGCGGTGATCTTCCTGACCGCGCGCGATGCCGTCGAAGACCGCATTCATGGCATCGCCTTGGGCGCCGACGACTACGTAACCAAGCCGTTCAGCCTGCAGGAGGTGCTGGTGCGCGCATCGGCGTTGATGCGACGGGCGGGCTGGCTGGCGGCGAGGTCGACGGACAGGCTGCAGATCGGCGACCTCGTGCTCAACATCGACGCCCACGAGGTGTCACGGGCCGGAGATCCGCTGACGCTGACCGCAACGGAGTACGCCTTGCTGTGCTACCTGGCCCGCAACACCCGGCGGGTGATCTCCAAGGACGAGCTCATTCGAGCGGTGTGGGGATATGACTACGGCGGCGACGCCCACGTTGTGGAGCTTTACATCAGCTACCTGCGCAAGAAGGTCGACGCCGGCCGCGAGCCGCTCATCCACACCGTCCGAGGTGTGGGCTACGTCGTACAGGTCGAGGGACGATGATCCGCCGCGCTCCCAGCACCCTGATAGGCCGGTTGGCAGTACTGCTCACCGTCTGCCTCATCGCGGGCTTCGCCGTGGCCGGGCTCACCACGTACCTGGTGACCCGACACGTTCTGCTCGCTGGCCTCGACAACCAACTCGACGGTGCTGCAACGAGATTCGGCGAGCAGCTCAACCCCAGGGGCAACGATCACGATGCCGACAACACGAACCCCACCGTAGGGCTCACCGCAGGCACCATCACCGCCCAGGTGGTGGCCGGCCACCTCCAGGGAATATCTGTGGTGGCTGACGGCGTGCATCCACACAACGCCTCGGCCGGCGATCTGGCGGCGCTGGCACCCGTTCTGAGCACTGAGGCGCCGATGTCGTTGCAGCTTCCCGACCTGGGCTCGTACCGGGCCGACGTTGCGGTCGTCAACGGCCGACGCCTGCTCGTGGCGCTGCCCGCTGCAGAGCTCGATCACAGCCTTGTCGTGCTGTTGGTCGCCGAAGCCGTGGCGTTCGTCGTGTTCGCCATGGCGACGTTGACTGCCGCCTTACTCGGCGTGCACCGGGCCGTCCGCCCACTGCACCGGTTGACTGCCGCCGCCTTCCGGCTGGCCGAGACGCCGCTGCAAGCGGGCAACCCGGCTCTGCGCCACGGCGTGTCGACCGACTCCGACACCGTCGAGGTGGCGCAGGTGTCCACGGCCGTGAACCAGCTGCTCGGACAGGTCGACAGCGCTCTCGCCGAACGCGAACGCAGCGAACAGCGGCTGCGTGACTTTCTGGCCGACGCCAGCCATGAGCTGCGCACCCCTTTGGCGGTGGTGGCAGTACATAGCGAACTGCTGCAGGGCTTCGGAGAGTCGTCCACGCTGTCGAGCCGGCAGCGCGGTGCACTTGGCCGCATCGATGCCGAGACCCGCCGGATGGCTGCTCTCGTCGACGATCTCTTGCTCCTGGGCCGTTTCGACGTCGAGCCGCGCACGGTGGCGGCCGAGGTCGACATCACCCGGGACGTGCTCGAGGTCGTCGAGGATGCCCGGCGGGCCGGCCCCGATCACCGCTGGAGCCTCGATATCCCCGCCGCTCCGGCGCTCGTGATCGGCGACCCGGGCCTACTGCGCCGGGTGGTGGTGAACCTCGTGACCAACGCTCGAGTGCACACTCCGGCCGGCACGACGGTGCTGGTGAGGCTGCGGCGCGACGGCGATCGGATGGTGCTCTCGATCATCGACGACGGCCCCGGCTTTCCGGAGTCGATCCTGCGCGACGGCCCAGTCAGATTCGGTCATGGACGCCGGGCCGACTCGGCGTCCGGCTCGCTCGGTCAGCCCAGGTCGACAGCCGGACATGATCCTCCCAGCACAGGCTTGGGGCTGGCGATCACCCAGGCAGTGGTGCTCAGCCACGGGGGCACGATGCAGCTGCGTGGCCGGGCGGGGCACACCGAGGTCGAGCTTCGGCTCCCTGCCGCGACCTGAACGCCTGCCTGCCTGAGGTTCGGCGCCGGACCTGTGGAGTGGCAGAAGGGGAAAGTTGTGAGAGAGTGGCCATACGCGATCGACTCTTTCCACAATCGTGCATGTACCAGCCCTTGCATGAAACGACTTTTCGTGGAAATCCAGTTTGCGACGAACGAGTTTGCATCGAAGCAACGTTACGTCGACCCGATTTGCTGCGAACCGTCACGTAAACGGCGACTGTCTACCTACGGCTTCACAAACCGCAGCGGTCCCTCTACTCACATCCGCAGTTTTCCGCCATAATGGACTTGCCGACAGAACCTAAGGGGACAGCATGGTTCCTCCTACCGGTGGCGCGCGTCCGATGTTCGGCGACGACGTCGGCGCCACTCTTGTCACCACCCTCTATGCGCGGGCCCACGCCGAATCGGTGCAGCCCGACGTCAACTTCCACGATCAACAGGCTCGCGAGGTCTGGGCGCGGTTGGTAGCTGCCTCCGCCAAGAAAGGCCTGGACGATCCGGCCACGCTGGCCGCCTCCGATGCCAGCAACATCCGTGGAACGATCCGCCGCTCCATGGTGATCGACCGGCTCACCTGGCAATATGCGATCGGCCACCCGTCAACCACCGTGGTGACGCTGGGCATCGGTCTGTGCAATCGGCGAGCGAGGCTGCGCAAGCTGTCAGCCGACTTCGTGGGGGTCGACCGGCCCGCAGTGATCGAGTTGCGTCGCGGTCTCATCCCAGACGACCTCACCAACCTGATCGGCTGCTCGGTGATGGAGACCGACTGGCTATCCCAGGTTCCCGCCGGCGGCCCGACGCTGGTGATCGCCGAGGGCCTGCTGATGTATCTCAATCCGAAAGACGTCTCCATCTTGCTCGGTCGGATCGGTGAGACTTTCGGGCCGGGCACCGGGCTGGTCGCGGACGTGTTCCACCCGATGGCGGCCCGGCTGGGGCACCCCATCCAACGCACGACCGGGGCCCACTTCCACTCCGGTCACGCAGGTGCGACGGGGCTGGCGAGATCATCGCCCGGCTGGCAGGCGGTAAGCGACACAGACCTCATGGACGAGTCCGGCTTCCTCGCCGCCCAGGTCAACGCCGCCTTCCGGTTGTTCGCCTGGCACAGCATGTATTCCGTGGCCGAGTTGAGGTTCGAAGGAACCTAAGGGCAATGCCGTTCGGTCAAGGTTCGGGAGTTGGTGTCAACCCCCATGCCTAGGCGAGCCCCGGCTTTCGGAGTTGCGTCTGGAGAGGAAGGCGCGGCCCTTTGTCGGAAGGTGAATCACAGTCTGGCCGGACTCCAGATCGGTCTTCAACATAAGCCGCCTTTCCCGGTGCCAACCGCGGCGCATTCGCCGCGAACGGCACCATCCAACGATCCCAACCCCGGTTCCGGCACTCAACCGGGTGTCAACCGCGGCGGATACACCGCGGACGGCACCACCCAGCCCCCAGACCGTGATGGGTCGAGTCCGGCCCTGCCGGGCTGTGAACGGGGTCGGTTTCTGACGCTATGGCGATGCCCCGCCGGACGGGGCATCGTCATAGCGCAGAAAAACCCCTGGCCTGCGACTGTCGAAACCTCCCTTTGCGGAAGACCCGGGCAGGCTGCGACTTCCCATCGCCCGGCCCCGTCCGCTGTCGACCGGCTGCGTCCACCTGTCGACCGGCTCTGCCCCGCGACACCCCCCACATAGATCGCGACACCCATCCGACGACTAACCGAACGACGTTGGTCCTAAGGGCACATGATGGAAGCCATGACGAACTCACCGACGCCCACTCCATTCAGGTTCGGCCTCGTCGCCCACAGTGCGACGCCGCACCTCGACTGGCTGGAGGTGGCACGCCGGGCCGAGGCCTCGGGCTACGCCGTGCTGTTGGCGCCGGAGGTCTACCCGGGTCCCGAGTCCACGGTGGCACTGGCTCTGGCCGCCGGCGCCACGACCACTCTGCGGGTGGGCAACTACGTGGCCGCCACCGCCCTGCACACCCCCGAAGCCCTGGCCTGGCAGGCCTCGTCGCTGGCGCGGCTGAGCGGTGGACGCTTCGAGCTCGGTCTCGGAGTGGGCCGTCCCGACGTCACCCCGGCGGCGGAGAGCCTCGCGCAGCCGCAGACCTCTGCCGCCGAACGCCGGCGCCGGTTGCGTCGCACCATCGAGCTCCTGCGCGAGCTGCCCGGACCGCACACTCCCGTACTCGTGGCGACCGGCGGTGCCCGGGGCATCGCCCTGGCAGGCGAGCACGCCGACATCGTGGCGTTGGCCGTAGGCCCCATGACCACCCGCGCCGAGGCGGCCCAGGCTGCTCAGGCCGTCCGCGAGCAGGCCGCGGCGCACGGGCGCAGCGTCGAGCTGGCCCTCAACATCTTCGGCATCGGAAATCAGGTGTCGGGCTGGCTCACCCGGATGTCGGGACTCACCGCCGATGACCTGCGCGCCCGCGACAGCTTGGTGATGCTGCCGGGTGACGTCAACGCCTGCGCGGAGGAACTGCAGCGCCGTCGCGACGAGCTCGGCACCAGCTACATCACGGTCAACCTCGACGCCAACACTCCCGAGCTGCTGAGCGTGGTGCAGCGCCTCGCCGGCACCTGATGACGGCCCCGGCGTCTAGCCGCACGGATCGACGCAGCCGCTCACCAGGTCGTGGGATACGGCGTTGCGGCCGCCATCACCGGCGGGATCGCCTGTTGCTGCAGGGCGAAGGCCATGACGTCGCGGAACACCGGAGCGGCGACGGTGGCTCCGTAATAGCCGTTGGTGGGTCGCTGGAGGGTCACGCCCACCACGATCTGCGGGTTGCCCGCCGGTGCCATACCGATGAACGAGCCGGTGTACCCGCGGTAGCCGTTCTTGCCGTCCGGCGCCTGGGCGGTACCGGTCTTGCCGGCGATCCGATAGCCGGGGATCTGCGCCGCGCTACCGGTGCCGTCGGACACCACCGACTCCAGCATCGTCTGCACCTGCTGGGCGGTCTTGGCACTCACCACCCGCTGACCGGGATCGATCGGCGTGGGCACCATGGTGCCGTCGGTGTTCTGGGTGGCTGCCACCAGCCGTGGAGTCAGCCGCACTCCGCCGTTGGCGATCGTGGCGAACACGGCGGCCGATTGCAGCGCGTTCACCGACACCCCCTGACCGAACAGGACGGTGTACTGCTGCCGGCCGTCCCATTTGCTGAGCGGGACGAGCATGCCGCTCGACTCACCCGGAAAGGCGAGGCCGGTCTTCTGGCCGATGCCGAACTTCTTCAGGTAGTCGTAGCGCTGCTGCGGAGAGAGCCTCGAGCCCGCCATCACGGTGCCGGTGTTGGACGACTGCGCCAGCACGCCGGTGAACGTGAGCTTCTCGTCCTGGTGAGCGTGGGAGTCGTGGAAGGTCTGCTTGTTGGGCGTCGTCAACACGTCGGGCACGGTGAATTGCGAGGTGGGCGTGACCTTCCCCTCTTCGATTGCGGCCGCGGCAGTGATGATCTTGCTGGTGGAGCCCGGCTCGAAGATGTCGGACAGGGCACGCGAGCCAAGGTCTGCCGGATCGGCCGTCCCCGGTGAGTTGGGGTCGAAGGAGGGCGCTTCGGCGAGCGCGAGGATGTTGCCGGTCTTGACGTCGAGCACCACCACGCTGCCCCATTCGGCGCCGGTCTTCTTGACCTGGGCGTCGATGGCCTGATCCGCGTACCACTGCAGGTCACGGTTGATCGTGAGCTGGACGTTGCGACCCTCCACCGGGGCCTGCTCAGCGTTTTCGCCGGTGGGGATCATCTCGCCGGAACGGCCACGCTCGTAGTAACGCACCCCGTTCTTGCCGGCAAGCACCGAGTTGAGCTGACCCTCCAGGCCGCCGGCACCGACCCCGTTGGAGTTCGTGAAGCCCAGCAGGTTCGCGGCCACCGACCCGGCCGGGTAGTCACGCACGGAGGTCTGCTCGCTGTATAGGCCGGGCACGTTCAGCTTCTGCACCGCACGCCACTGATCGGGGGTGATGTTCTTGATGACATAGGCGAAACGCTTCGAGCCGGTGAGGCTCTTCTCCAGGATGGCGGGATCTGCCCCGGTGATCTGGGCGATGTCGCGGGCAGCGCCTGCTATGCCGCCGTTCTTGTACTGCCCTACCAGCGTCTGGTCGACGGTGACCGTGCGGCGCTCCACATTGTCGGCGAGCACCGCACCGGAGTCGTCGAGGATCTGTCCGCGGCTGGCGATCAGCGGCATCGTGACCAGGCGCTGCTTCAGGGCCTGCTCGGACAGCGACGAGGCGTCCATCACCTGCAGCTGCACGAGCCGACCGGCGAACAGCGCCACCAGCAGCAACGCGATGATCGTGAAGACCCTGGCGCGTCGGATGTGCGTCCTGCCCCTGGCCGCGTGCATCGCCTCGCGGGACCCCTGCCGGGGACGGAGTCGGTGCTCGGGTGGACGGGGCGGAGCGATCGTCACTGGCCCGCCCCCACCTGCGCCGCATCGTCACCGGTCACTGGTGTCGCAGAGGGAAGTGTGCCGGTCGCCGGATCGTCCGGGGCTGCGGAGGTCGGCGCAGCCGAGTCGGCGGTTGCGGACTGCGGCACCACGACGGCACCGTCGCTGGCTCCCGCCGACGGGGTGCTGGCAGACCCGCTGGCTGCCGAGTTGCCGCCTGCCGAGTCGCTGTCGATAGATCCGCTGCTGGCAGACGGGGTACTCGCAGCGGCGTCCGCAGGCGTACCGGCCGCGTTCGGGTCGGCAGCCCCTGCCCCCTGCGCTGCCGGATCGGTGCCGGCCGGTTGCTGCGAGCCGGCCGCAGCCTGAGTGAGATCGGACGAAGCCGGCGCGCCGGCCACCGTCGCCGGTGTCGGAACGCCGAGGATCGTCCCGTCCGAGAGCTTGACGAAAGCAGGTGAGGAATTGGGGATCATGCCGAGATCGCGCGCCTTCTGCGAGAGCACGTCGGGCGCGCTGTCGTGGGCCACCTTCTCGGCCAGCGCCTCCTGGGTCTCGGCCAGCGCAGCCTGCTTGAGGGTCAGCTTCTGTTCGGTGTAGGCGCCCCGGGACAGCACGATGTTGATGGCGAGCAGAGCCCCCAGGCAGGCGACCATGAGCAGCGCGCAGACGCCGACGAAGCTCGGTCGCCGCTGCCGCGCCAGCGGCGGCGTGAGCAGCCGGAGGGCGGGCCGAAGCGCTGCCGCCCTGGCTCCGGCAACGCGCCCGCGACCCGACGAACCGGTGAGGTTCTTGGCAACTGGTGCCGTGCTCATGCGGCTCTCCTTCGACGAGTGCGGTGCTGGTTGCGGGGCGGATTCGACGGCGGCGGGGCACTTCGTCGCAGCTTGCGCGCAGCGCGCAGTCGCACGGAAGCCGCACGCGGGTTGGCCTCGATCTCTGCGGGGCTCGCCTGCTGTGCGCCTCGGGTCAACAACTCCAGGACGGGCGCGTGCTCCTCGGGCTCGAACGGCAGCCCGGGTGGTGCGGTGCTCGTAGCACCTTGCGCCAGAACCCGTTTCGTGATCCGGTCTTCGAGCGACTGATACGACATCACCACGATGCGACCGTTCACGGCCAGGGCCTGCACCGCAGCCGGAAGGGCCCGGCGCAACACCGCCAGCTCCTGGTTGACCTCGATCCGCAGGGCCTGGAAGGTGCGCTTGGCAGGGTTGCCGCCCACGCGCCGGGTTGCGGCCGGCACCGCGCTGCGCACGAGATCGACGAGCCGGGCGCTGCCGCTGAACGGCTCCCGCTCGCGCTCGGCCACGACGGCTGCCGCGATCCGGCGCGCGAACCGCTCCTCGCCGAATTCGAAGAGCACGCGGGAGAGATCGGCGGCGGAGTAGGTGTTGAGCACGTCGGCCGCTGTGGGGCCGGTCGTGGCGTCCATCCGCATGTCGAGGACGGTGTCGCGGGAGTAGGAGAAGCCGCGGACATCGTTGTCGAGCTGCAGGGACGAGACCCCCAGATCGAACAGCACCCCATCGATCTCCTGGAGACCGAGATCGGACAACACGTCGTCGATCTCGTCGTACACCGCATGCACGAGGCTCACCCGGTCACCGAATCCGGCCAGTCGCCGACCGGCCAGCTCTAGCGCGTCAGGGTCGCGGTCGATGCCGATCAGGCGCAGCTCGGGAAAGCGCTGGAGCAGGGCCTCACTGTGCCCTCCGAGGCCGAGGGTGGCATCGAGCATGACGCTCTGCCGGGCCCCCTGCCCCTCGCGAGTGCCCACGGTCAGAGCAGGAGCGAGCAACTCCACGCACGCGTCGAGCAGCACGGGAACGTGCAAACGCGCGGGATCGGGCATGCGGTGTCCTTGGGGTGGGAGGGCGTGCGGAATCGGCATCGGGCTCGCTCGCTCAGGTCTCCCTCCGTCGTGTCAGGCCTGACACCGGGGAAGGTGCGTCAGGACTGCTCGACGGCTGGAGACCTCATCGAACGGCGATCGGGCTCTGGCTGGGGAAGGGTGTTCAGACGAGGCCAGGAATGACCTCCTCCGCCACCGAGGCGAAGGCGTTCTCCTGCTCGGCGAGGTAGGTCTGCCAGGCACCCGCGTCCCAGATCTCTACCCGCGAGCCGGCGCCGATGACGGCACAGTCGCGATCGAGGCTGGCGTAGGTGCGCAGATTGGTCGCAATGGTGATGCGCCCCTGCCGGTCGGGCACCTCGTCGGAGGCCCCAGAGAGGAAGACACGCAGGTAGTCGCGAGCGCTCTTGCTCGAGACCGGAGCCTGACGCAGCTGTTCGTGGATCCGCTCGAACTCCTGAATGGGAAACACGAACAAGCACCGCTCCTGACCCCTGGTGACCACCACACCCTCGGCGAGCTGGTCACGGAACTTGGCCGGCAGGATCAATCGGCCCTTCTCGTCCAGACGCGGCGAGTAGGTCCCGAGGAACATCCGGGGCCTCCCCTCACGCACCGATTGAAGCTCTGCCGCTCCGATGTCCTCCACATTACCCCACTTCGCCCCACGAATCACGCATCGATAACGATCTGGCCGCGTCACCGCCGTATTCCCGCAGGTCAGAAACGCGGTGAGCCGTGGAGAACGAGCGTCGTTCCAAGCCCGCGTCGGGCTTGTCTCGAACCGTGTTCCCAGCCGTTTTGTCTGGTTTAAGGGGCCGGCCGGCTCTCTGGCTCGGCGGGGTGGGGCAAAGTGGGGAGGTATGGTCCGAGCCTCGACGCCCGGCCTGCGGCTTCCTCGCGTACCGTCGTTTCAGGCGCTCGGACCGGGCCCGCAGCTACCGGCCGACAGGGCCCGACCGCACGCCCCGGAGCCAGGCACCGGAGCCGATGCCAGCAGAAGGGACGCTCGTGACGACCTATCCCCCGCAGCCGCTCACGCCGGCCACGCTGCAAGAGCTTGCCGAGGTCAGCGCAGGCGTACGCCTGGCGATGGAGTCGGTGATCGAGGGCAAGCCCGACGTGATCCACGCCGTCCTGACGGTGCTGCTTGCGGGCGGGCACCTGCTGGTCGAAGACGTGCCCGGAGTGGGCAAGACGATGCTGGCCAAGGCGCTGGCCAGGGCCATCGACTGCTCGGTGCGGCGCATTCAGTTCACGCCTGATCTGTTGCCGAGCGACGTCACCGGGGTGAGCATTTTCAACACCGATTCCCGCGACTTCGAGTTCAAGCCCGGTGCGGTGTTCGCCAACATCGTGGTGGGCGACGAGATCAACCGTGCCTCGCCCAAGACCCAGTCGGCTCTGCTGGAGTGTATGGAAGAACGTCAGGTCACGGTCGACGGCACCACGTACCGTCTCGAACAGCCCTTCATGGTGATCGCCACCCAGAACCCGGTGGAGATGAGCGGCACCTACCCGCTGCCCGAAGCCCAGCGCGACCGGTTCATGGGCTGGGTGTCGATGGGGTATCCCTCTGCGCAGGCGGAGCTCGCGATGCTCGACAGCCGCGACGACGCCGATCCGCTGGAGCAACTGCGGCCGGTGACCGACGCCGCGACCATCCGATCGCTGGCCGCGTGCGTGCTGGGCGTGTATGCCTCGGCCGCGGTGAAGCAGTATCTCGTCGAACTGGTGGCCGCCACCCGGCGGCATTCGCAGTTGCGGCTGGGGGCGTCCCCGCGGGCCAGCCTGCACCTGCTGCGGGCCGCGCAGGCGCACGCCGCCCTGGCCGGACGCGATCACGTGCTGCCGGATGACGTCCAGCTGTTGGCCGGCACGGTGCTGGCGCACCGGCTCATGCTTACCGGCGAGGCCAGGCTGTCGGGCATCACCGGACAGGATCTCGTCGACGACCTGCTCCGCCAGGTTCCCGTGCCTGGCCCGGCTCGCTAGGTGTGTGGTGTCAAACGTGGCCCACTGCGCGGCGCCCGGGCACACACCGGGCGGCCTTGTCGCACCTGGGCCCCGCTCGCCACGACTGCGTTTGACACCACTCGCCTGGGCCGGCCTTCGATGATGCGGCCATGAACGCGCTCTGGCGCAGCCTCACCCTTCGAGGGCGGGTCTTCGTCGGGGTTGGTGCGGCTCTGCTGGTGGCAGGGGTGAGCCTCACCGAGCGCGACATCCTGCGGGTGGCTCTGCTTGTGCTGGCTGTGCCGGCGATCGCCGCAGCGAGCGTGTTGCGTTCGCGGCCGGCGGTGGAAGTGGAGCGCTCGGTCACTCCGGAGCGCACCTGGCCGGCGACCCCGACCACAGTGCACCTGCGATTGGCCAATCGCGGCAGCTACGTCTCTCGGCTGCTGTTGGCGGAGGAGGAACTGCCGCTCGCCCTAGGCTCGCGGCCGCGGTTCGCCGTCGACCGGCTGGCCCCGGGTGAGGATGTACTCGTCAGGTACCAGGTCACCCCGGCGGTACGGGGCAGCTACCGGCTCGGCCCGCTGCGCATCGGCCTCACCGATCCACTGGGCATGTGCCAGACGACGCACATGGCACCCGACCACGATCAGTTGCTCGTGCTGCCGACCCTCTACCCGCTGCAGGCTCTGACCGGCGCGGGAATGATGCCCGGCGGCGGCGATTCCGAGCAGATGAAGGCAGCCAGTGAGGGCCACTACGACGTGAGCACCCGGGAGTACCGACAAGGTGACGATCTGCGTCGCGTGCACTGGCGCTCGACGGCCCGGGTGGGTGAGCTGATGGTGCGCCGGGAAGAACGGTCGCAGGAGTTGCAGGCCAGCGTGGTACTCGACACCCGGTTGGTGGGGCACCGCGGCGAAGCGGCTCGATCGTCGCTGGAATGGGCCATCAGCGCCGCCGGGTCCGCCTGTGAGCACCTCGCGGACGCCGGTTTCGACGTCCGGCTGCTGCTCGATCGCAGCGATCCGGGCTGGAACGCCGTCGACGACTCCGTCGCCCGAGATCGCCTGCTCGACCGGTTGGCGATGCTCACCGCCGGATCCGACCACGCATTGCACGATGCGATCGAGGTGGTGAGCGGGCATACCGAGTCGCAGATCGTGATCGCGGTGCTCGGTGAGGTCGACGCCGCCCTCGTCACCCCGCTGGCCAGGCAGTCGCGCGGCGTGGCATTGCTCATGCGCTCCGCCGACTGGGCCGAGTTGCCGGCCCCGCGCGCCGAACAGCTCAGTGCCGCGACGACCGCCGCAGCCGCGCTACTCTCCCGGGCCGGGTGGGCGGTGGCCACCTACGGCAGGAACGACAGCGTCCCCGATGCATGGGCGAGCGCCATCGCCGCGCTCGGGCTCTCGGCGGGTCGGCGATGAGCCGGTCTGGCTCCGGGCGGGCAAACGGCTCCGGCGGGACGTCCTTCGGCCGGGGTCCGTCGTCCGGGTCGCCTTCCGGCTCAGCGTCGTCGTCCGGCCCGTCCTCTGGCCCTGAGCCAGGCGGGGAGTTGCCCGACCTGATCCGGGCGAGATTGCTGGCCCTCGTTGCCGTACTGGTCACCGCCACGGCCATGAGCCCTCTGATCTCCGGCTGGCGCTGGCTGGCCGAGCTCACCCTCGTCCTCATCGTGGCTGCCGCGCTCAGCCTGGCCGTGGCGGTGGTGACCAATCAGGGGGCCGGCTCACTGGCCGGTCTGCTCGGGACGGCCTGGATGGTGACGATCGTCTATGCCGGCGATGCGGCCATATGGCGCGTGCTGCCCACTCCGTCCAGCATCACCGAACTGGGCGCGTTGATCCGGCTGGGTGGGCAGGCGATCAACCAGTTGCCGCCGCCGCTGCCCGACGACCCCGGGCCCAGACTCGTGCTCGTGGCCGGGGTGAGCGCGGCGTGGTGGTGTGTCGATGTGCTCGTGGGGGCGGTGGCCTCACCGGCTCTCGTGGGCCTGCCATTGCTCGCGCTGATGGTGCCTGCCGCGGCGTTGGGGCCTGACGGCCTGCCCTGGTGGAGCTTCGCGCTCGCCGGCGTGGCCTACCTGGCGACCTTGCTCGGCACCGACACCGTGCAGGCGTTGCAGTGGGGACGGCTGGTGGGGCCCCGTGGTGGACGACGGGCCAGATCGGCGCCCGGCGGAGCACTGGCCATCGGCGCGGCCGTGCTGGTTGCACTGATGGTGCCCGCGTTGATTCCCGGCCTGCACACCCGGCTCTTTCCCCACGGCGGCTCAGGCGATGACGAGGGCACCATCGCCGTCCTCAACCCGATCTTCAACCTGCGCGACGACCTGACCAGCCGCAGCAACGCGGAGGTGCTCAGCTATCGCACGACGGTCTCGTATCCCGAGCCGCTGCGGGTCGTGAACGTCGACACCTTCGACGGCACCACCTGGCAGCCCACCTACGGTGTGCTCGATCGGCGCAACCACGTGCAGAACGGCCTGCCGACGCCGCCCGGACTCGACCCGCGCACGCCGAGATCGACGGCGGTGACGAGCATCCAGATCGATCGGCTGCAGGCGAACTGGTTGCCCACTCCCTACCCGCCCATCCGCATTCAGGTGGCCGGCAACTGGTTGTACGACCCGGAGACGCTCAACGTCGTGGGCGACCATGTGCAGACCGAACCGGGCATGCGGTACCAGGTCACATCTGACCTCGTGCACCCCACCCAGCAGCAGTTGGAGAACCTGCCCGTTGCCATGGGAGCCACGCAGTGGGTGGCACTACCGGCCAATACGCCCCGCGAGATCAGCCAGACCGCCGCCGCGGTAGCGGGCTCCGGCACGGAATACGAGAAAGCCATCCGGCTGCAGACCTGGTTCCGCTCCACAGGTGGGTTCTCGTACTCACTCGACGCGCCACCGCAGAACGGTTCGTCGGCGATCGTCGATTTCCTGCACCGTCGCAGCGGATATTGCGTGCACTTCGCCTCGGCGATGGCGGTGATGGCGCGCACCCTGGGGATCCCCGCCAGGGTGGCGGTGGGATATCTGCCAGGCCAGCAGCTCGCGAACGGCAGTTGGGTGATTCGTCAGGACGATGCCCACGCCTGGCCCGAACTGTACTTCGAGGGCATCGGGTGGGTGCGCTTCGAGCCGACGCCGGCAAGCCGGGCACCCATCCTGCCCGACTGGGCGACCGCCGGCGTGAGTCTGCCGAGCGTTCCGGCGCCGACGGCGACGCCCACGCCGACCCGGTCGGTAGCGCCGACTCCCACCACGGCATCGGCGACGGTCTCGCAACCACCGGCCTGGCAGATTGCGCTGGAGTCGCTGTTCAGCACGGCGTGGCCCTTGCTGTTGCTGGCCGTGCTTATCGTGTGCGGCGGGCTCGCGCCGGTGGTGGCATCGGCATGGGCGCGGCGCAGACGTTGGCGACGAGCCAACTCGCCCCCGGAGTGGGCGGAGGCGGCCTGGGCCGAACTCGTCGAAGAATTGGGCGATCTGGGAGTACCGGTGGCCGCCACGGCGACCGTGCGGCAGACCGCGCGCCGGCTCGGGCGGGAACTCGATTCGCCCGAGATCGATTCCGGCCTCGCCGACGCCTCCCGAGACGCACTACGCGACTTGGCTCAGGAGGTCGAGTTGGCCCGGTATGCGCGCCGGCTTCCTGACGTGGCTGATGCAGCCATGGCCCATGCACAGGTGCACCTGGTGCTCAAGGGTGTGCGCAAGGCCCGGCCTGCGGGTCAGGCGTGGCGGGCGAGGGTGTTTCCCGATTCAGGCGTGCGGCGCGTGGGCGCCCTGCCGCAGCTGGCGTCAACTGTGCTGTCGCGATGGGTCGACCGGCTACGCGAGCGGTTTGGCCGCTAGGGCTGGTGTCGAGCAGGCTCGTCGGGCTTGGGCTCATGTTCGCCCGGTTCCTCCGCGATCGGGTCGGGGAGCGAACGTTGGAATGTGCCGAACGTGGTTCATTTTCTCGCGGTTGACACCCTGCAAGCGGGCCAACCCTGCGGTGACCGCCTTCCACGATGCCGAACGCGGTCTATTCCCCGCGGTTGACACCCCACACGCAAGCCAACCCTGCGGTGACCGCCTTCTACCATGCCGAACGCGGTCTTTGTTCGCGCGTTTGAACACCGAGCGACCCGAGCTACTGCTTAGGCTCCAAGGCTCGTCAGACCGGGCGCCACGAGGCACTCCTGGGAAACAGAGAACGTCGACTCACTCATACGGCACGACGGCCTAGATGGGCGGTAGTTCGGCAGGGTGATATCTGGCGGGAGAGGATCAGTTGTCGTTCTGCTCGCGGCGACGGTCCCAACGCTCTTCGAAGCGGTTGAGAATGGTGCCGTTGGTGTTGGCCTGCGAAGACGGCGACGTTGAGCCGGGTTGGGCCGTGGTGGGCGGAAGCTTCGGTCGAGATAGTGCATACGAGGCGCCGGCGAGCATGAGCAGGAAGCCTGGCACCGCGAGGAGTGGGGTCTGCTGAGCGACGGCAGCCACGATGAGAAGCAGACCGGCGATGACGCCGATTGCTCCGATGGCCAGCCGCTTGCCCCCGCGAGGACCACCCCGGGAGCCACGCATTGCAGATGCGAACCGCGGGTCTTCCGCCAAAAGCTGCTGCTCCATCTGCGAGAGCAACTTCTGTTCGTGCTCGGAAAGTGGCACAGCGCACACCCTTCCCCTGATGACGTCGCCGAAGCCCATTCTCCGGCTAGCCACAGCCTAGATCCCTTCCAAGCCTTCCGACGCCCTGGACTGGAGATTGCCCGCCAATTGTCAAGTGGCCGCGCCGCGAGTACTCTCGGTGAGGCCAAATAGTCCGAAAAGTTCCGAACTTGTGTAGACCCGAATCGAACTTGTTATCTGTAGTGCTAGTTATTCAACGATACGTCCCGGTCGCAAGTTCCGCGAGCCCGGCTGTCGGGCAGGTCGAGGTCGAAGACGATCGTTGGGAAGCGCCCGTGATGAGACTCGCCGGACGCACGCTTGCCGGCCCGAATCGGGCGACCGCCCGGTCGCCGGCACGCTCGGCTTCGCGCCAGCCTTGCGGACGCTCGTCGAGAGTCAACTGGCGATGCTCGGTGCCCCCGTCGACGATGCCCTCTACCCGGACACCCACTAGCCGCACTCGTGCGCGTTGCAGGCGTAACGCCTCGAACAGGGCCCGGGCACAGGCATAGATCTCCCGCGTGATGTCGGTGGGTTCGCGCAAGGTCTTCGACCGGGTGATCGTGGTGAAATCGGCGAACCGCACTTTGAGCACGACGGTCCGACCCGTGCAGCGTGCAGCCCGCAAGCGTCGGGCGCTGCGTTCGGAGAGCCGCAGAATCTCGCGCAGCAACTCCTCGGTGTCGTCGATGTCGGTGCCGAAGGTCTGCTCGGCGCCGATGCTCTTCTCCACGTGCTCGGGCACCACGCGCCGCGAATCGCGCCCCCAGGCCAAATCGTGCAGGTGCTGACCGGCCGCGGGGCCGAGGCTGCGATGCAAGGTGGTCAGCGGCGTGTGCGCCAGTTGACCAACCGTGCGCAGGCCCAACCGATCGAGCCGTTCGGCGGTCTTCTCCCCCACTCCCCACAGCGCCGAGACCGGCAGCGGGTGCAGGTAGTCGATGGTCTGGTCGGCAGGTATCACCAGCAAGCCGTCGGGCTTGCAACGAGATGAGGCCAGCTTGGCGACGAACTTGGTGGCCGAGACACCCACTGAGCAGGTGATGCGTTGTTCGGCGGCCACGCGCGCCCGGATCTGCTCGGCGATGGAGCGCGGCGTCCCGAGCCGGCGGATGGCGCCGGAGACATCGAGAAACGCCTCGTCGAGACTGAGCGGCTCGACGAGCGGTGTGATGGTGCGAAAGACCTCCATCACCCCGGCGCTGACCTCGCTGTACCGGGTGTGATCGGGCGAGATGATGTGCGCGGTGGGGCATAGCCGGCGAGCGCGCGTCATCGGCATGGCCGAGTGCACCCCGTATCGACGCGCCTCGTAGGTTGCCGACAACACCACGCCTCGGCCACCTGCACCACCCACGATGACCGGTAGCCCTTTCAGTCGCGGACGGTCGATGAGCTCGACGGAGGCAAAGAAGGCATCCATATCGACGTGCAACACGTGGCAGCCGGTGTCGTCACCCGACAGGTGCGCACCTTCTCCGCGCCCGCCTCGTTTCAACTGACCGCTCGTCACTGGCCCAGCTTGACATCAAGGTCGGACAGTCGGGCTGCGGCCGGTCGGGACGCCAGCCCGAGAGCGACCGATCGGGACATTAGTGCGAAAGTGACCGATCGAAACGCCAGCGCTAAAGCGGCCGATTGAAATGCCAGCGCGAGAGCGACCGATTGCGCCGTTACCAATCCTGCTGCGGAACGGCTCAAGCCGGTCGAGCATGCACGTGCAACTGGATGGCGATATCGCGCAGCGCGGGCACGGTGCTTGCGATCTGCTCCATCCGGGCCAGGATCGCCGCAGTGGACGGATCGGCGACTTCGGCCGAGACCGGTACCAGGTCGGCGAAGATCCGGATGCCCTCATCACCGAGCACGTCGAAACCCGCCTCGGCCAGCAGTTCGAATACGGTGGAGCGCGAGAATCGCCGCTGCAATGGATCTCCCGGCCCCCAGCGTCCATCGTCGTGATGAAGAATCGCCGAGGCTGCGCGAACCTGACCCGAGGCCACTCGCAGCAGCACTCCTGCTTCACGCTGCACGACCAGCAGGCTGAGCCGACCAGTGGCACGCAGCACCTGCCGGATCGAGACCAGGGCGGGCAGCGGATTGTCGACAACCTCGAGCACGCCGTGGCACAGCACCAGGTCAATGCTGCCTGCCTCGACAACGTCGGCGAGATCCTCGGCGTCGCCCTGAACCGCCCGAAGCCGCTCGCCGATCTCTCGTTCGCTAGCCCGACGGGCCAACGCCGCCAGCGCATCGAGACTCGGGTCGACGACTGTGACCTGATGCCCGGCCTCCGCGAGCCGCACGGCCTGCCCGCCCGTGCCACCGCCGAGGTCGAGGATCTGGCGCGGAGCCTGGCCGGTGCCACTGTCGGCCAGCAACCGGTCGACGCCCGCCGTGAGCACCGAGTTCGACGTGAGCGCTGAGCTCGCCGTGAGTATGGAAGGGGACTCCACGCATCCTCCAAGCTGGGCCGACGCCAGCCGACTGCACCCGGACGGTGTGCGCCGGGACGGCTTGGGACGCCCACCGGCGTCAGGCTCCAGGGTAACCAGAGCGGCCGGTGCCACTCGGGGAACGGCCTATGGCGTGCGCGGGTCATCGTCCCGAACTTCCCGCGCTGGCGTGCCAGAGATTTCGTGGCGGGATACGTCGCCGGGCCCGTTCGTTCTGTTCCGCCAGGCTCACCGGATCGGACTGGACGGCTGGCAGCCACGAAGGCGGTCGCGGAGCAGATGAGCCCGCCGGTCTCACCGCGGGCGAGGCTTCAGGCACCCGCGCGGAGCGCACGTCGCCATCCGCAGGTCGCAGGCCAGCATGAGGCGATTGTTGATAGCCGCTCGCAAGCACCAGTACCCGTCGCCGCGCGGTCTTTTCCGGCGGGTGCGCTCCCTCTCCCGGCGAGGGGTCGCACGGGAATGACAGCTCCACGGCGACGACTGCGCCGCTGGGGGTTGCCCCCGCAGGCGCGGGTTCCGCCTCACGCATAACCCGCACTCCGAGATTCTCGTGAGGCTTCCCCCGCCCAGTGGGATCCTTCCTGGAATCTGGTCGCTCGCCCGACACTTTGGATCGAGTCATGGTCGGATCACGCCATGCCGGCTCGATGGGAGTGACCGGAAATCCCGCCGATCGGGTTATGAAGGGCCCGGTTGAGGACGACCCGGTTGAGGACGGCGTTGCCAGCATCTGTTGCTTGGATCGAGCAGCCACCCGCTGACGCAGAGCAGCGGCATCTCTGCGTTCAGCCTCAGGCCCCTGCGCGTCTACAGGGCCACGGGTGTGCCCCTCGTCGAGCTCGATGCCGTAGACGCGGGCCGGCCCCTCATTGCGCTCAAACGTGCCGCACGCCTCCTCGACCGGCCCCAGCATGGCCAGAACGGCTTGTGAGCCGCCTTCGCACCAGGCGTCCCAGAGAGTGGGAAGCTCCCAGGCCCCGGTGGCGCGCAACGACACCCCGCGTGGGCCTGTCCGCCGTAACACGCCACGCACCAGCAGCAGCCATGAGCCGAAAACCGTTGCCGCGTAGGGGCCTTGGACATCCTCGAAGAAGGTGGCATCGGTTGGGCCGGTCGAGTCGTCCAGCGTAAGGAACACCACCCGCCGCCCGGACCTGATCGGCGGTGTCTGCGTAGCCACCTTGACCCCTGCCACGAGTAACTCTCGTCGGCTGCGCTGGGCGAGCAGGGCGCGGGCCGGGACGACCCCGAGATCACGCAACATCGGCAGGTAGAAGCGAATCAGGTGGGCGCTGGCGTCAAGACCCAGAATCTCCAGTTCGGCGCGCACTCGTTCGGCCACAGTGAGTTCGGGCAACCCGCTGGCTACGGCTCGCTCGGGGGCATCGCCGAGGTCGATGGCGGTCTGCACGGCGATTTCGTGCGCCTCCTTGACCACTGCCGCCGCCTGAGACTGCCGGGCCGCTGCCGCCGCCGGATCGAGGTGCACGATCTGGTCGCCGGCCAAGCTGCTGCCCTGGTCGACCACCACCGCGCTGGGCCGGTTGCGCGCCCGCCCCTCAGATCGAGTGCGTCGGCCCGCTCGGCCGAGCGAACGCGACCACCGGTCGAGATCGGCCAGTTGCAGTAGTAGGTCACGGTGAGAGGTGCGACCGCGCGAGCGCACCGGCAAGACCGCCCCAAGACCGTAGAGGGAGTCGAATCCGCCTGCCAACACCAATCTTTCGGCCAGCGGGCGACTTGGTGCCGCCCGATACCAGAAGTCGGCCAGCGACTCGTAAGGCTGCCCTGCGACGATGCGCTGCACCTCGGCTTCGGTGATGCCTTTGACGTCGGTGAGCGCCAACCGGATTCCGTAGGCCGACCCGTCTGGCACCCAGGCGTCGTAACGCATGCCCCACTCATCGCGCTGCCCATCGGTCGCGACAGAGCCGCCATTCTCCGACTGATCAGTGCCGTTCTCCGACTGGTCAGCCCCGCCGAGCCTGCCGGGCGCCGGGGTGACCGAGGGGGTCGGGTCGCCGCAAGAGGCTGCCCGGTCTGCCTGCTCGGCTGCAGCCCACGGCTCGTCGACCGCCACCTTCTCTACCCGATACCCACCGTGGGAGACATTGACGTCAAGCCCGAGGATCGTGATGCCCAGGTTGCGGGCATCGTCGAGGATCAACCGCTTCGGATACATGCCCGGGTCGTGAGTGAGCACCCCAGCGAGAAACGCTGCAGGGTGATGCGCCTTGAGCCACGCCGATTGATATGTAGGCAACGCAAAGGCTGCGGCGTGCGCCTTGCAGAACCCGAACGAGGCAAAGGCCTTGAGCACCTCCCAGATCTTCTCGATCTCTGTCTCGGTGTAACCGCGAGACCCGGCCCGCGGGCGCAGCCACTCCTCTACCTGTGCCTGGCCGTCGGTGGTGCCCATCTGTCGACGGATCTCGTCGGCCTTGTCGAGTGGCACACCACCCACGACCGACACGATCTTGATGACCTGCTCGTGAAAGACCACCACCCCACAGGTCTCCTGCAGAGCTGACTCGAGAGACGGATGCAGGTAGTCGACGGCAGACCAGCCCTGGCGGGCGCGCAGGAAGGGGTTGATCATGTCGGACTTGACCGGCCCCGGCCGGAAAAGGGAGATATCGATGACGATGTCGGCAAACTCCTGCAGGGCGAACTCGCCCACGAGTTCGCGCTGACCCGGTGACTCGATCTGGAAGCACCCCAGGGTGCGTGCCGAACGAATCAGCCGAAAGGTGTCTTCGTCGTCGAACGGGACGGCGTCGAGGTCGATGTGCCCCGTGCCGGCGTCGAGGTATTCGGCCGTAGCGGAGTGCCGACCGGCCTCGGCTGCGGCCGCGCCGTCGACCCGGGTTATCTCATCAATGGCGTAGGCCATCGCCGACTGCATCCGGATGCCGAGCACATCGAGCTTGAGCAGACCGAGAACCTCTACATCGTCTTTATCGAACTGGCTCATCGGAAACCCCTGCCAGCTCGCCTCCACCGGGGTGCGGTCGAGCAGGGTGGCGTTGCCCAGCAGCACCCCGCAGGGGTGCACGGCAATGTGGCGGGGCAAGCCGTCGAGCCGTTCGACGAGATCGAAGAGCAGGTTGTACTGAGCGCTGGTGAGCCCCGATCGGCCGAGCTCTGGCAGATCGGCCAAGGCAGCGCGCACATCACGAGCCCGAATATGCGGGAAAGCTGTTGCGATGGTGTCGATCTCGGCCGGTGGTAGAGCCAGGGCTGCGCCCACGTCGCGGATTGCGTGCCGCACTCGGTAGCTGTCCATCATCGAGACGCAACTGACCCGCTCCCCTCCGAAGCGGGCCAGAATCCATTCATAGATCTCGGTGCGCCGAGCAGACTCGACATCGAGGTCGATGTCGGGCAGCTCGGCTCGCAGCGGCGTGCAGAATCGTTCCATCATCAGGCCCAGATCGATCGGCTCGACCCCGGAGATGCCGAGCAGGTGATTGACGAGACTGCCGGCCCCCGACCCCCGCGCAGCCACCCTGACCCCCTTGTCGCGGATGAGGCGGCACACCTCCCCCACGGTGAGGAAATACGTGGGATAGCCCAACGCAGCGATAGTGCCGAGCTCTGCCTCCAACCGAGCTGTCACCGTGCGGAGCCGTGCCGCAGATGCGCCCGGGTAGCGCCAGCCGATGCCGCCCTCGCACCGCCGTCGCAGTTCGACGTCGGCCTCGGCCTGGGTGCGCGCATGGCCGTCGGTGACAACCTCGGGTTCGGGCAGATGCACCTGGCCGATGCCAAGGTCGGCTGCAGCGTCGAGCCGACATCGATCAGCCACCCGTTCGGTGTCGGCGAGCAGCTGTCGGGCACCCTCGCCACCGAGCCCGGCCGCGTCGGCAATGCGCTGTGCCAGGCGGGTCATCTCAGCGGCGTCGGCGAGATAGCCGGCACTGGTGGTTCGGTCGAGATGGCGCGCATCCAACGGCACCAACCGTCGTGCCGCATCGAGGATGTCTGCCGTGACGGCACCATCGCTGGTGGCGTAGCGAACGGCAGCGGTCAACACCGCGGCGATCCCCACCTCACGGGCGAACCCGAGCAGGCGGGCCGCCTGGGCCAGACTGCCGGGCGACTGGTGGGGCCCGTCGTGGCAGACGATCTCGATCGCCACCGCACCCAATGGCAGCGCGTCGTACCAGTGCGCCAACACCGCCCTGGCCAGATCGGGACGGCGGGCCAGAATGGCCCGGCCCAGTTCAGAGCCCGGGCCGAGCAGCACGGTCAGAGCGCCCGGGTCGGTGGGCCGCGCGTTCATCGGCAGGTGGGCCGCGTGCGCGTACCGGGCGATCGACTCGGTGCTTGCCAGCGGCGCGCCCCGCTCACCATCGAGATGGGTGGCCGAGACCAGCCGGCACAGTGCCGACCAGCCGATCCCCGGCGCGGCCGTTACCCCAACGGGACCTACGCCGGCCATCGAGGCGACGGCCGATGCACGCGAGCCGGAGTGGGCCAGGACGGTGACCCGGGCATGACGCAGGTCGACCACTCCACCACCGCGAACCGGTGTGCCCTGTGCGGTGGATGCAGCAGCGGATGCAGCCGGGTCGGCCCAGCTGGGAATGCCCGCGATCAGGCCGGTGGCGCGAACCGCAAGATCGACTCCCAGCACCGGACTGATTCCCGCCAGGCTCGCGGCGGAAACGAACTTCACCGCCCCGTACAGCCCGTCGCGATCGGTGAGGGCCAACGACGTCAACCCGAGTTCAACCGCCCGCTTTACCAACGCTACCGGTCTCGATGTGCCGTATTGCATGGAGTAGCCAGAGGCCACATGCAGGTGGGTGAACGTCATGGCGCAGCCCCGGGCGGAGACTGCCGGCTCGTCATTCTCAGCTGCCCTGGGCGAGGTTGAGCAGGCCGAGAAACTCTGCCACCACACCGGCAAAGGCGCGGGTCTGGCGGCATAGGTCGTCGGCGTCGCGAGCGCTCACCGTCGTCGACATGCCGGCCTCGATCGCCGCCCGACGGGCGGCTCCAGCCGTATAGAAGACAGCCCATTCCTGCAGCTCGGGAGCAACTTTGGGCAAGACCTCCCACACGTTGAGGGCGCCGGAGCCTCGACGTGGACGGCCATGCACGGCAAGCACGGCTGCGGCGGCCCGGATCGCGGCCAGGTGCGCGGCGCAGAACCGCTGGGCAGGATCGGCGGTCTCTTCCGCCACCCGCAGCCCCTCCTCGCAGCGTCGCAGCAACTGCACCGCCGCAGCCCCCGCCCAGGCATCGGTGGAGAGGGAGACGCCACCGCACGGCGTGGAATCGCCAGGGCCTGTGAGTCTTCTGGCGGCGACGGACGAGGCAGCAGGACGCTGCCGGGTCAACGTTGTGGTCATGATTCCTCCAGGGAGTAAGTGATGTTGAGTGAAAACTGTTGCGGTTGAAGCGATGCGCCTCAGTCGGCCAGGCGCAGCAACCGCCAGGACCGATCGGAACCGGCAGGGTCGACAGCCGCACCGGGGCCGTCGCCATTGCCGGGGGCACCGTCTGCGGCGAGGTCGAAGATGGCCTGCTCACGCCGCCCCACCCCGGCCTGCACTCGCCAGACCTCCCGGTCGGCGGCCATCGACAGTTCCGCCACCGTGCTCGCCCGACCTTGCCTGGCCAGAGCGGACGGGTGGGACCACCAGTCCTGTCTCTCGCGCCAATAGCCCAGCACCGCACTGATCACGTAGAGCCGGCCACGCCAGATGAATTGATCGGGCTCCCCTCGCGCCGGCGAGGCTGGGCAGGCCGTTGCCGGCCGATCGCGCGCCTCCGCCAGCCCGGGCATCGCCGGGGCCTTAGCGCGTGAACGCGATGATGAAGCCGAGCGAACCCGAACGTAGACGGGATCATCGATAGTGCGTGTCATGGATCTCTGCCTCCGTAAGTGGGCGCAACCGGATGGCCGCTGCGGTGTGTCGGTTTCGACCCGGAGGTGGGCGGGCCGGGCATGACGGGGTCGAGACGTCATGCCCGGCCGACCCGGCACGGCGGGTCGCGCACCCGCCGTGGGCTTGGCTTGGCCGATCGCGCGGTCGGCCACCACCCCGGGCTTGCACCCGGAGCGGGTGGATCGACTGAACCACCCAAGCGGGTAGGTCACAGCCCTCAAGGCGTATTCGTGGAAGCGAGCCGCTGTTGCCAACACGGTTCGCCCTGTACGCGGGAAGCACTTCGCTAGCAGTGCATTCGGCTTGTCGATGTTTGGTGTGAATTCATGATGAATCTGAACTTATGTATCGAGACGATGTTTCGAATTTATGTTCGTATCCTCTCCCAGTTCAGGCGGCCTGTCAATCCCCTTCACGATCCGACCTCCACGGGCCGACCTCCACGGGCCGACCTCCACGGGCCGACCTACGGCGGTGCTCCCCCGAGCGGCGAGCAAGCCCCGCGTTCACCGGGCCAAGGACACTCCAGCACCTGGCACCGACAACGCCTCAGGACCAACGTCCCGCAGCCCGCTTCGACCGCGGCTGGAGACCTGCTCCGGGGTGGGATCGGTGGTGTGAACGCGGCACCTCGCTGGTCAGGCGCAGGCTCTTGTCGTACCCGTGCGTCACAATGACGCACGTTGGCATCACCAGCTCAGGAGGACTTCATGACCCAGCACGGCAGCACACCAAAGCGCTCCCTCGACGACGTGTGCCCCTCTCGTCGGAGCCTGTTGCTCACCCTCGGAGGCCTGACCCTCGTCCCCGGCGTGCTGACCGCCTGCTCCAGTGCAGACTCCGCGGGCAATGCCGGATCGGCTGCCGCAGGTTCGGGTGGCGGCAAGATCGCGGCCTCGCAGGTGGGAGTGGGGAAAGCCGTGGTCGTCAACGCCGCCGGCGGGCCGGTGGTGCTGGCCCAACCCACCGCAGGCTCCTACGTGGCCTTCTCCGCGGTGTGCACCCACCAGGGCAGCACGGTCGAGTCGGGCAGCGGCCTCGTGCTGACCTGTCCGGCCCACGGCAGCCAGTTCAACGCCGGCGAGCAGGGCAAAGCAGTGCGCGGGCCGGCCGTAGAACCTCTGCCCAGCCTGCACGTCTCACTAGAAGGAGGCGACCTCGTCTTCAGCTGAACCGGCACCCACCTGTCACCGCCATGCCGACGATGTCACCAGAAGTCGCCTCCAGCCTCAGCATCCTCTATCTGATCATCGACTACGCCGTCAAGATCGTAGCCATCGGCATCGTCCCCGAGAATCGACGGCCGTCGTCGTCCACCGCCTGGCTCCTGCTCATCCTCGTGCTGCCCGTGGTGGGTCTGCCTCTGTTCATCCTGCTCGGCAGCCCGTACGTGCACGGCCGGCGCAACCAGATCCAGGCCGAAGCCAATAGCGCCCTTGCCGACGGGCTGCGACACCTTCCCGACCTGCCGCCGGACGCAGCGGCTCCCCCCGGCCTTAAATCCATCATCTGCCTCAACCGGCGGCTCACCTCGCTGCCCTGCGTCACCGGAATCAATTACGGCATCGAGTCCGACTACGACGCCTCCATCCGCCGAATGGCCGCAGCCGTCGACCAGGCGACCCGGTACGTGCACGTCGAGATCTACATCGTGGCGTGGGATCACGCCACTGACGTCTTCTTCACCGCGTTGGCCAACGCGGTGAAGCGCGGGGTGAAGGTGCGCCTGCTCTACGACGACATCGGCTCACGCAAATATCCCGGAAGCAGGGCCCTACGGCGCCGACTGACGGCAGCCGGCATCGAGTGGTATCTCATGATGCCGATTCAGCTTCTCAAGGGTCGCTTTCGCCGGCCCGACCTGCGCAATCACCGAAAGCTCGTCGTGATCGACGGCGAGATCGCCTTCCTGGGTTCGCAGAACATGATCGATGCGAGCTATCTCAGCAGAGCCAACGTCAAGACCGGCCGGCGTTGGAATGATGTCATGGTCAAGCTCGGCGGCCGCATCGTCGCCTCGGTCGAGGCGGTCTTCGCCGTCGACTGGTTCACCGAGAGCGGTGAGCGGCTGTTGCCCGAACTGATCGTCACCCATCGGCACGATCTGCCGATCGGCGCTGAGGTCAACGCATTCCAGGTGGTGCCGTCCGGACCTGGGTTTGCCACCGAACCCAACCTGCGGCTGTTCACCTCCCTGCTGCACTTGGCCCAAGACCGCGTCGCGATCGTGAGTCCCTATTTCATCCCCGACGAATCCCTTTTCGCCGCCATTACCACCGCGGCTTATCGAGGGGTACAGATCGAACTGTTCGTCAGCGAGCAGGCCGACCAGTTCATGGTCGATCACGCCCAGTCGTCGTACTACTCAGCACTGCTCGAGGCCGGCGTCAGAATCTTCCGGCTGCCCAAACCCGCTGTGCTGCACTCGAAGTTCATGGTGATCGACAATCTCGTGGCCGTCTTCGGATCGTCGAACCTCGACATGCGCTCGTTCGGCCTCGACTACGAGATCACGCTGCTCGGCTTCGACGGCGACTTCGTCGAGAGCCTGTACGACGTGATCGGAAAATACCACCTCTCCTGCAAAGAGCTCACCATCGAACAGTGGCGCCGCCGACCGTGGCCCCAGCGCTATCTCGACAATGTGTTTCGGCTGACCTCGTCGCTGCAATAGGGCGATACGCAGACTGCGAGCCCGATTGCCCGGTCCGAACTGGCAGGCCCGAAACTGGTGGCCAGTAGGGTTTGCGCATGGCCGACGACATTCTTGAGCATCCGGCCGTGAGCCGGATCCGCAGCATTCTGGACGGGCTGGACGTAGAGGGTCAGATCGTGGTGCTCGACAATCACGCCCGAACGGCGGCTCTTGCTGCCGAGGCCCTCGGCGTGCCGGTGGGAGCCATCGCCAACTCGGTGGTGTTCATCACCGTCGATCACAACGGCGCGCGAGCGCCGCTGCTCGTCATGGCCAGTGGCGCGCACCGCTGTGACCTGCGTCGACTCACCGATGCCCTAGCCGTCACCGCTATCGAGAAGGCCGACGCCTCCTATGTTCGCGAACACACCGGCGTCGCGATCGGCGGGGTGTCACCGGTGGGTCATCCACGGCCCATCCGCACTCTGGTCGATGTCGCCCTAGCCGGCTACGACCAGGTCTGGGCGGCGGCAGGCCATCCGCGAACAGTCTTTCCGACTCATTACGACGAGTTGCTGCGCATCACCGCGGGCGAACCGATCGAGGTCGCCTGACCGAGCCGAAATCCCACTGACACCTCCACGCAGGGCATCTCTACAAAGGCACCTCCGCAGAAAGCATGAAGGCGCCTGCGGGCAGCGTGGGTCCCCCGACCCCGCCACCCGCAGGCGCCAACTGGCGACGCCGGCCCGATCGACCCCCATCGAATCAGGCCTGCAATGCCGTGTTCCGCCCCCCGGCGGACACGTGATGTGCGCTGCCAACAAGACCACCGCGGGCCTCACCGATGACGGTGCTTCCCCCACCCGGAGCAGTCGGTGGCCAAGACTCACTCACTGCCGATCCCAGCGACCCAGGCGGGTCAGTCAGTGACGACCCGAATGGACGCAACGTGTGTCGGCAACACGCAACTGGCGACCCGTTCCCGCAGGCTCCTGGCAGCACCAGCCGCGATTGAGGAGTCTTTGTGCTTGCCTTGACGGATTCGTAGCGCAATCCGAACTACATGCTGCCCCGCCTGCCAGGGAGCCTGAGCACACACAACGCCCAGCAGGACCCCACGATGTAGTCCAGATTGCGCTACGCCTGGCCGCACCGCGGCGCAGGCTGGGCATCAGCGCAGGCTGGGCATCAGCGCAGGCTGGGCATCAGCGCAGGCTGGGCATCAGCGCAGGCTGGGCACCAATCCCAGATCCTTGAAGATCTGCAGCGAGGCACCCGGGCGGTTCAGTGTGTACGTGTGCAGTCCCGGGGCACCGGCTGCGAGCAAGTCGCGGGCCAGGTCGGTGGCGGCCGCGAGGCCCACGGCGCGCACCGCGTCGGGATCGTGGCGAACCTCGTCGAGACGATCGACCAGCCAGCGCGGCACCGGCACCCCCGACATGGCGGCGAATCGTTCGATCTGACCCGTCCGAGTGATCGGCATCAGGCCCGGGATGATGGGAATGGTCGCACCGTGCCGCGCCGCCCGCTCGACCAGCCGCTCATATTCGTCTACCTCGAAGAACAACTGGGTCACCGCGAAGTCGGCACCGGCGCGGGCCTTGTCGGCCAGCACTTTGGCGTCGTGGTCGAGGTCGCTCGATTCGGGGTGCAACTGCGTCGAGGCGGCCACCCCGATGCTGAAGTCGCCCAGCCCGCGAATGAGTTCGACCAGCTCGACCGCGTGGTCGAGCCCACCCGGATGCGCCACCCAGGGCTGGCCAGGCCCGCCGGGCGGATCGCCACGCAGGGCCAGCAGATTGCGCACGCCGCCGGCCACGAATTGCCCCACAACACCCCGCAGCTCGGCCCGGGACGCGCCCACACACGTGAGGTGGGCCACTGCGGTCAACGTGGTGTGGCTCGTTAGCTCGGCGGTGATTCGCGCCGTGCGGTCACGCGTGGTGCCGCCGGCGCCGTAGGTGACCGAGACGAACGACGGCGACAGGCCCTCGAGCCGCCTGATCGTCGACCAGAGCACCTGCTCACCCTCGGCATCTTTCGGGGGGAAGAATTCGAAGGAGAACGAGGGCTGTCCAGTGGAGAGCAGTTCCCGGACGCTGCGCTGGGCATTCGCCATGCATCAAACCTTAGGGCCTGTCTCCGCACACCCGGGTCGGCACAATGGCAGGCTGTGCGCGTGTCAGCACTTCCGCGTGACCCAACTCTCGTCACCGATCCCCTGTTGCGCGCCGATCTACGACCGCGCGTGCAACAGGTGCTCGACGACTGGTTTGCGCAGACCCGCGCCGCACTACTGGCCGTCGACCCCGACTGCGTCACCCTGGCCGACGCCGTGGGCGACCTGGTGCGCGAAGGCAAGCGGCTACGGGCCGGCTTCTGTTACTGGGGCTGGCGCGGGGCCGGTGCCGACGATGACGACGCCATCGTGCGTGCCGCTGCCGCCGTCGAGCTCGTGCAGGCCTCTGCGCTGCTGCACGACGACCTGATCGACGACTCCGATACCCGCCGTGGATTGCCCGCGGCGCACCGACGGCTGCAGGCCGAGCACCACCAGCGCCGCTGGACCGGAGACAGCGTCCATTTCGGCAAGGCCGCCGCCGTGCTGGCTGGCGATCTTTGCCTGGCCGCGAGCGCGCAGGTTCTGCATGCGGCCGTGGCCGGCCTGCCGCAGGGCCGCCGCGAATCGGGGCTGGCGGTCTACGACGAGATGACCGCACAGCTGATGGCCGGCCAATACCTCGACGTGCTGGTGGGTGCCCGGCCGCACGGCGCAGACGATGTAGAGCAGGCCCGGCGCGTCATCACCTACAAGACGGTCAACTACACCGTCGCCCGTCCGCTCGCCCTGGGTGGGTGCCTGGCCGGTGCAGACTCCAGCCTGCTCGACAGCTATCGCGCCTATGCCCGTTCCGTCGGAGAGGCGTTCCAGCTCCGCGACGATCTGCTGGGCGTCTTCGGCGACCCGACCGAGACGGGCAAGCCGGCCGGCGACGATCTGCGCGAGGGCAAGCAGACCGTGCTCGTGGCCCTGGCCCGTCAGCAGGCGAACGCCGAGCAGTCCGTGGAGCTGGCCCGCGTGGGCGACCCGGCCCTGAGCGACGCCGACATCGCCACGTTGCGCCAGGTATTGATCGACACCGGCGCCGTCGGCGAGGTAGAGGCCCTGATCAAGCAGCTGGCGGGCGAGGGACATGAGGTCGTGCGGACGACAGAGCTGCCCGACGAGGCCGCCCAGGTGCTAGACGATCTCGTCACCGCTTCCACCCGGCGGGCCCGGTGAGCGACGACAGCGACCCCGTCGTGGTCGTCGGAGCAGGGCTGGCGGGGCTCGCGGCCGCGATGCACCTCGCCGGGGCAGGCCGCCGAGTGATCGTCCTCGAGCGCCAACCAGGCCCGGGCGGGCTGGCAAGCACGCTGCGGGTCTCTGGCGGCAGCTCGGGCCCGGGCGGGCTGGCAAGCACGCTACGGGTCCCTGGCGGCAGCTCGAGCCCGGGCGGCTACGACCCCACAGACACCGCCGGCAACGACCCCTCGAGCACCGCCGGCAACGGCCTGTCGGCCACTGGCACGAACCTGCCGGGCATGACCGACAAAAACCGCTCGGGCAACGGCCTGCCAGCCACCCGCGGGTACCACCTCGAACTGGGACCGACGATGTTCGGCCTGCCCATTCTGCTCGAAGAGTGCTTCGCGGCACTCGGGGCACGGGCCAGCGACTACGTCGACCTGCTGCCGGTGAACCCCGTTCTGCAGGGACGTTTCGTCTCTGGCGAGGTCATGAACGTCTACTCCGACCCCGACGAGACCCTCGCGGGGCTTGCCGACCTGATCACCGCCGCCGACCGTGACGGGCTGGCGCGCTATCTCGCGGACCTGTCGGCTGCCGTGCGGGTGCTACGTCCCCTGCTCGACCGCCGGGCCGGCGGCGACCGGTTGCTGCCTTCGTTGCGCAACGCCGGCCTGGCGGTGCGCACGGCACTGACCGGCATCGACGTGGCAACCTACGTCGCCGACCAGCGGCTGAAGCGGCTCTTCGGGTGGTCCCTGGCGCCTGGGCTCGCAGTCCCGGGCGCCCTGTCCCTGCTCGGCGCCTACGCCGATCGCTCGGGGCCGGCCGTCGTCGTGCGTGGAGGAATGTTCAGGTTGGCGCTCGGCATGGCTGAGGCAGCGGCCGCCGGCGGAGTCGAGCTGCGTTACGACACCACGGTGACTCAGGTCCGAAAACAGCGCGGCTCGACGGTCATCGTGACCACTGAACAGGACGAGTTTCCTTGCGCGGCAATCATCCTCGCGATAGATGTCGCCAGCGCCGAAAATCTGACCGGAGACCGGGCCCGGCGGCGGTCCAGCCCCGTGTCAAGTTGGACGATGCTCCTCGGCGGCGAGTTCGCTCTCCCGGAGCCGCAGGCCCACCGCACCGTGCTGTTCAGTCGCAGCGGAGCGGCAGCCACCGAGGAACTGCTGGCCGGACGACTCGCCAGTGAACCTACCGTCGCGGTCGACGCCACCACGGTCAGCGATCCCAGCCTCGCCCCGCCCGGCCGTCATTGCCTCACCGTGGCCGCCGCCACCCCGAGTCTGGCTCGGCAGTCGACGCCTACCAAGACCGGATCCCACACCAGGCCCTCGCAAGACTGGGTCCGGATCGCCGGCCACTACCGAGCCTCGATTCTCAACCTGTTGCGCAGCCGTGGCTACCGAGGCCTCGAGTCGGCGGACGTCGAGCACATCGTGACCCCCGCAGACTGGGCGGCCCGCGGCCTGGCGGACGGCAGTCCCTTCACCCCGATCGGACGCTGGCCCGCGGAGAACCGATCCGCCGACAGCATCGTGTTCGCAGGTGCCGCCATGGGGCTGGGCAACGGACCGCCCGCGGCGGTCATGTCCGGTATGCTCGCCGCCGACAGACTGGCAGCGCCTACCCGCAAGCGCGCCGACTGGGCCTGACGACGCTCGGCACGCAAAGCCATCACCCGCGTTCGGACTATAGAGCGAGCGCCTGCGCTCGAAACTACAAAGCCAGTGCCTGCGCTCGGAACTACAAAGCGAGCGCCTGCGCTCGGAACTACAAAGCGAGCGCCTGCGCTCGACGCCGCACTTCGGTCTTGTGCCCGGCCCGCAGCAAACCCACCGGGGAGGCCCCCTGGTCGTCGGTGAACAGCCAACGCAACGCCTCGAGATCGTCGTAACCACAGTCGCGCAGCACCGTCCAGGTGCCGGGGAAGGCTGCCAACGGCTCGGGGCGCACCAAGGCTGCGGGGATGCTCAACACCGACGGTCGACCGCGGCGGACGGCAACCAGCACCTGGTCGGTCAGCAGTCGGCGGACGGCAGAGATGTCGATTCCCAATTCGTCAGCGGCGTCGGGAAGGGTCAACCAGTCTCCGACCAGGCGATCAACCTCATCGAGCAGGGCATGGGGATCGGCGAACGTGCTCACCGAACCAGTCTGACACTGCCGGTAGCTGCCCACGAAACTCCTCGCCCCGAGAGCCCTGCGTCCCGAACGGTTCGACAGTGGCCGATCCCGAGAGTGGCCGATCGGAAGGTGGCCCATCCCGAACCTCGACCCGCCTTCGGGAATCGGGCAACGAAGTGCAGTGCGTGCAGTACAGTCCCTTCTGACTCATTGGTCACAACAATCACACCAACCACAAGCGTCACTTAGGTTTACAGCACGCTCGAAGCGCCTCGACCTCAAGGAAGTCCATGTCGTCAAAGCCGTCCCACAGCCCTGGCCGCTCCGCCCACCTGGTGCCCATCGCCCTTCTGGCCGCGCTGGGGGTCTCCTCAATGGGCAACTCCGCCCTGGCCGCGCCTACGGCCGGCCTCACCCGGCCCGGTCGGGCAACGGACGGTCTGGACAGGCCTCGGCAGCTGATCCCCGTCTCGACGGTCGTGCTCGGAGCGCCGGTTCGCGCCACCTACACCGTCAAGCGAGGCGACACCCTCAGCGGCATCGCCGCTCGCACCGGAGCCAGCGTCGCGAGCCTGCGACAGGCCAACGGCATCGGCGCCGACAGCCTGATCCGCGTGGGAGACAGCCTCTCGATTCCCGCGGGCGCGGCAACGGCCGCTCCGCAGCCGGCGCCTACCGGCTCCGCCTCGAGTGGCTATCGCGTCCACTCCGGCGACACGCTGGGCGGCATCGCCCGCAGATACAACACCTCCGTGGCGGCACTGCAGGCGGCTAATCCGGGCGTCCGTCCGAACGCCCTACAGATCGGACAGAAGATCACCATTCCGCGAGGCTCGGCGGCCCCGGTCGCGAACACCTCCGGCGATCGCAGCTATCCCAGCGCCACCACCCAGGCCGCCAACGCCAACCGATCGGCATTAGCTGCCCGCGCGGTGCCGGGCCGGGCCCAGATGCAACAGCTCGTGGCGAACACTGCCCGGCAGCACGGAGTCGACCCTGCGTTGGCGCAGGCCATTGCCCAGCAGGAGTCGGGTTTCGACATGCACGCTGTCTCTGCGGCCAACGCGGTGGGGGTCATGCAGATCACACCGTCGGCGGGCGCCTGGGCTTCGAGCCTGCTTGGTCGCCGGCTCGACCTGCTCGACCCCCACGACAACGTGACAGCAGGCGTGGTGGTGCTGCGAGCCAATCTGCGTGCAGCAGGAGACGAAGCAACCGGCATCGCCGCCTATTACCAGGGCCTGCCCTCGGTGCAGAGCAAGGGCCAGTTCGCCGATACCCGCCGCTACGTCGCCAGCGTCCAGACTCTTCAGGCGCGGTTCCTCTGACGGCGAGGTTCAGGGTCCTCCTCGGCAGCGTTCCATAGACTTCCCTGCATGAGGGCCTCGCCGGACTCGCTCGTGGGCACTGTGCTCGACGGGCGCTATCGCGTCACCTCGCGGATCGCGCGCGGCGGTATGGCAACTGTCTTCCTTGCCACCGACAGCCGGCTCGACCGCGAAGTGGCCATCAAAGTCATGCATCCGCACCTGGCCGACGACCCACAGTTCGTGGCCCGGTTCCACCGCGAGGCCAAGTCTGCGGCGCGCATGTCGCACCCCAACGTCGTGGCCGTGTTCGACCAGGGCCAGGAGGGTGACGTCGTCTATCTCGTGATGGAGTACGTGCCCGGCACCACCCTGCGCGACCTCATCACCGATCGAGGCGCCCTCACCGTGGGTGAGGCGCTGGAGGTGCTGCAGCCGCTCCTCGATGCGCTCTCGGCCGCGCACCGGGCCGGGCTGGTGCATCGCGACGTGAAGCCCGAGAACGTGCTGATCACCGCCGACGGACGGGTCAAGGTGGCCGACTTCGGCCTGGCCCGCGCGGCGAGCACCTCGCACTCCTCGGCCACCACCGGCATGCTCATGGGCACGGCCGCCTATCTCTCCCCCGAGCTCGTCACCCGCGGCGTGGCCGATGCCCGCTCCGACGTCTACGCCGCCGGCATCATGACCTTCGAGATGCTCACCGGACGACAGCCGTTCGTGGGCGAGGTACCGATCCAGGTGGCGTTCCAGCACGTCAACGACGAGGTGCCCGCCCCGTCGAGTATCGATCCTGGCCTTCCCGTGGCGGTGGACGAGATCGTCACCTGGTCGACGGCGCGCGACCCCGATCTACGCCCGCGTGATGCGGCCGAGCTCGCCGCGCTGGCCCGCCGGGTGCACGATCAGCTCAGCGATGCAGAGCTCGACCGTATCCCCGCAGGGCCGCCGGCCGCACTCCCCGCAGCGGCCCGAGCCGGCGACCCAGGAGCCACTCCCACCCTGCAGCACGCCACCCGGGTCGTGGCACCGGATGCCGACGACGACGGCTGGGACGCGCCCACACCCGGTCCGGGCCGGCCCTCGGCTGCCACGCCCACTCCCACGCACTCCCCCACCTCGACCGACCTGGGCGCACGTCCGAGCCTGACGGCCGACGGGCATCAGCATGCGGTTCAGGTAGGCACCGACCACGATCCCGAGCCTGCTCCCCGGCGCCGCGGGATCGGAGTGCTCATCGCGGTCGTAGTGCTGGCGCTCGTGCTCGGCGGTGTCGGCTGGTTCGTCACGGCGGGCCCGGGTGCGTACACCACGACCCCCAAGGTCACCGGCACGGCGGCCCAGGCCAAAACCACCCTGACGGCCCACGGCCTGAAGATGCACCAGGTCAACGAATACAGCGAGACGGTAGACACCGGCACCGTGATCCGCACCGATCCCACCGCGGGTGCCAAGGTGCACAAGAACGGCACAGTCGACGTCGTCGTCTCGCAGGGCTCCGCCTTCACCACAGCCACCGACATCGAGGGCAAGTCACTCGACAACGCACGCACGCTGCTCGAACAGGCCGGCCTCGCCCTGGGCGCCACCACGGACGAGCAGTACTCCGACAGCGTCGACAAGGGCGCCATCATCTCCCAGAACCCCGAGAAAGGGGCCAGGGTCCGCCGCGGGGACTCGGTATCGGTGGTGGTCTCCAAGGGTCGCGAGCCCGTCGAGGTGCCCACAGTGACCGGCCAGACGCAGGACGAGGCCACCGCTGCCATCACCGACGTCGGCCTCAAACCGGTGCCCACCGAGGCCTATAACGACACCGTGCCCAACGGCACCGTGATCAGCCAGGACCCGTCGTCGGGCACGCTGCTACGCGGCGACAGCGTGCAGATCGTGGTGTCTCAGGGGCCGCAGCCGGTCTCGGTGCCCAACGTCGTGAACATGAGCACCGCCGACGCGGTGGCGGCCCTCACCGCCGCCGGCTTCCAGGTCAATCAGCAGAAGATCCTCGGTGGCATCTTCGGCACCGTCAGGGCGCAGTCGCCCTCCGGCGGAACCGCCCCCAAGGGCAGCACGGTGACGATCCAGATCGTCTGACCGCGCTCCCGCGGGGGCAGGCCTCACGCGTAGCGCAGGGCTTACGCGTGAGGCAGGTTCACGCGTGGCGCAGGTAGTCCGAGACGAGGAAGGCCAGCTCCAGCGACTGCTGGTGGTTGAGCCGCGGGTCGCACAGACTCTCGTAGCGGGTGGCCAGATCGGCATCGGAGATGTCTTCGAACCCGCCGAGGATCTCCGTGACGTTCTCCCCCGTGAGCTCCATGTGCAGGCCGCCGGGCACAGTGCCTGCCTCGGCATGGGACTCGAAGAAGCCGCGCATCTCGTCCATGACGTCGTCGAACCGCCGGGTCTTGTAGCCGCTGGGCGAGGTGATCCCGTTGCCGTGCATGGGATCGCAGACCCACACCGGGGCCTCCCCGGCCTCGGCCACCCGGGCCAGGATCGGCGGCAGCGCGTCCCGGATCTTGCCCGCGCCCATCCGCGTGATGAAGGTCAGCCGTCCCGGCTCGCGTTCGGGGTTGAGCTTGTCGATCAACCGCAACGCGTCGTCGCCGGTGGCCGTAGGCCCGAGCTTGACCCCGATCGGGTTGCGCACCCGGGAGAGGAAGTCGACGTGCGCGCCGTCGAGCTGGCGGGTGCGCTCGCCGATCCACACGAAGTGCGCCGACACGTCGTATGGCTTGCCGGTGCGGGAGTCGATGCGGGTGAGCGCACGCTCGTAGTCGAGCAGCAACGCCTCGTGGGAGGAGAAGAACTCCACGGTGCGCAAGGTGTCGAAGTCGGCACCGCAGGCCTGCATGAACGACATGGCCCGGTCGATGTCGCCGGCGAGGGCGTCGTAGCGCTGATTGGCCGAGGAGGTGGCGAAGCCCTTGTTCCACTCATGCACCTGGCGCAGGTCGGCGTAGCCGCCTGTGGTGAAGGCCCGAATGAGATTCAGGGTGGCGGCCGAGGTGTGGTAGGCCCGCACCAGACGCTGCGGGTCGGGCGTGCGCGCCTGCGACGTGAAGGCGTAGTCGTTGACGGCGTCGCCACGGTAAGCCGGCAGGGTCATCCCGCCCCGGGTCTCCGATTCGGACGAGCGCGGCTTGGCGAACTGGCCGGCCATCCGGCCCATCTTGATCACCGGCATCGAGGCGCCATACGTCAGCACCACTGCCATCTGCAGGATCGTCTTGACCCGGTTGCGGATGGAATCGGCGGTGGCGTCGGCGAACGTCTCGGCGCAGTCTCCGCCCTGCAGCAGAAAAGCCTTGCCGGCGGCCGCATCGGCCAGTCGCGAGCGCAGCAGGTCCGCCTCTCCGGCGAACACCAGCGGCGGAAACGAGCGAAGCGTCGCACAGGCGCGCTCGAGCTCGTCGGCATCCGGCCAGGCCGGCTGCTGGGCCGCCAGCAGTGCCCGGTAGGCGTCCAGACCGGTCGCGTCATGTCCGGCTGCCAGAAGGTCGTCTAGTTGCACCGTGCTCACGGGCTACAGCCTATGCGTCTGCCGGTCGGCTCCCGACGCCGAGAGGGCCGTCGAGTGGTCTGGTGCGAATTGCCGGTAATTGGAAACCCATTTTTGGCCCTTCGGGGTGCTTCACGACGGTTCGTAACGACTGGGTACCGGCTCGAGGCAGACCCCCATCTCGAGTGGTGACCATGACCAACCGGGCGCATGCTTACTACGTATGGCCGCAACCGGGCGACCAGACGAGAAAGGTTGGCGTAATGGCCATTTCAGGCATTATCAGTGCGATCGTCGTGGGCCTCATCGTGGGTGCGCTGGGCCGGCTCGTGGTGCCGGGCAGGCAGAACATTCCCATCTGGCTGACGATGGTCATCGGGATTATCGCGGCGTTGATCGGCGATGCCATCGCAGGAGCCATCGGAACCTCGAGTTTCATCCTCACGCTGATCATCCAGGTTGTGCTGGCAGCTGTGGGCGTGTTCGGCATCGTGGCCATCCGCGGCCGCGGTCGCTCCAGCCTCAGTCACTGAGCGCCACACACCGACCGGCGTACGGCTGCGCGCGGGGGCGTCGAAGGTTACGGCCGGATCTTCGGCGCCCAGGTTGCTGTGGCTCACGGAGGCAGGCCGTGAAGACCGTGTCTGCGTCGCCCGGCACCCGGCGGGGACGCAGGACGTGATGTGATCGAGGGCATGGCCGTTTTCCCTTTCCCCCGTCCATCGCGGCGACTGTCGGCCCGCCCGGCAGGGGCGGTGATGGCGCTGGCGAGTCTCACCTTGACGCTCACGACGCTGACCGCGTGCGGGGGCCCCAGCGCCGGCGATGTGGCCGACTCCCTGGCCAAGGGACTCGCCAGCGGCAAGCTGGACGCCGTGCCCTTCACCGGCACTACCGCCAAGCGGGCGGGCGCCGAGCTGACGTCGATCACGGCAGGGCTGAGCAAGCTGAGCGAGACCGTGAGCGTGACGAGCGTGCGCAAGCCGGCCAAGGACTCCACCGGCGCCAACGCCACCACCGCAACGCTCAAGCACACGTGGAAGGTGCCTGCCGGCCCCGGCCGCACCGGCACCTGGACGTACGACACCACGGCCCAGCTTGTGGAAGGCGACCAAGGCTGGGCCGTGCGCTGGGCGCCCTCCCTGGTGGCCGATGTGACCGCGGGCGACACGCTCAGCCTGCAGCGTTCGCAACCGGCACGCGCCGACATCAACGGTGCCGGCAACGTCGCCCTCGTCACGAACCGACCGGTGGTGCGCTTCGGCATCGATCGCGGCGCCATCCCCGCCGCCCAGGCTCCGGCGTCCGCGCGGGCGTTAGCCGCCCTGCTGGGCATCAATGCGGACTCGTACGCCGGCCAGGTGGTCAAGGCCGGCCCCAAGCAGTTCGTCGAGGGCCTCGTGTTGCGGGCCGATTCCGTCCCACCCGCGATCAGGGCGACCTACCCCACGATTCCCGGCGCCACGGCCATCCAGGGCCAACAGTCCTTGGCGCCCACCCGCGAGTTCGCCCGGCCGATCCTCGGCAGCGTGGGCGCCGTGACTGCTGAGCTGCTCAAGAAGAACCCCGACTATGCGGCCAGCGATCAAGTGGGGTTGTCGGGCCTGCAGGCACGCTACGACTCCCGGCTTGCCGGCCAGCCCGGCGTCGCGGTGGTGGCCAGCGGCAGCGGGGGCCCGGCACACACGCTCTTCAAGGTGCCGGCGGTGCCGGGCAGCCCGCTGCAGACCACGTTCGACCCGACGATCGAGTCGAACGCCGAGACGCTGCTGGCGGGGGTGAAACCGGCCAGCGCCATCGTGGTCATCAAGCCGAGCACCGGTGAGGTGCTCGCCGCCGCGAGCGGGCCGGGCGGTCAGGGCTACTCCACCTCGACGCTGGGCCGATACGCCCCCGGTTCCACCTTCAAGCTGGTGACCTCGCTGGCGCTCCTGCGCAGCGGCCTGACTCCCGACTCGCCAGTGGAGTGCCCGGGCACGATCACGGTGAACGGGCGCGCGTTCGGCAATGACAGCGACTTTCCTGCCAATGGGGCCGGCACCATGACGTTGCGCCAGGCGCTCGCCGAATCGTGCAACACCGCCTTCATCGGAACAGCCCTCAAGCAGAAGATCAGCCCAGACCAACTCGCCTCTGCCGCAGCCAGTCTGGGCTTCGGCTGGGACGCCAAGGCCAGCGGTGCAGACGTCTTCACCGGCTCCGCGCCCACCGACGCAAGCGCCACCGAGAACGCCGCCGCCTTCATCGGGCAGGGCAAGGTGACGGCTTCCCCGATCGCCATGGCGGCGGTGGCGGCGTCCATCGTCAACGGTTCTCCGGTCACGCCCCGGCTCGTGGACGACCCGGCCCCGCCGGCGGCCACGGCACCCGCCAAACCCTTGACCGCCGCGGAAGCGGCTGAACTGAGGTCGATGATGGCCGCCGTCGTCACCTCAGGCACCGGCCGGGTGCTCGCCGGGCTGGGCGGCTCCGTCATCGCCAAGACGGGAACCGCTGAGTACGGCAACGCCACACCCCCAGCGGTGCACGCCTGGATGGTGGCCGCCCGCGGCGATCTAGCCGTGTGCGTGCTGGTGGCCGACGGCCAGTCCGGTGCCAAGACAGCAGGGCCGATCATGCGGCAGATGCTCAGCGCCCTGCCCGGCTGAGCCCGGCACTCCCTGGCGGGGGACAGACCAGAGATAAGCCTGAGGGCGCGCCCTAGGATGACGGCCATGCCTCCACGTCGCGTCGCCCTGCTCACCGCCGGCGGTTACGCTCCCTGCCTGTCCTCAGCCGTCGGCTACCTCATCGAGCGCTACACCGAGGTCGACCCGTCCATCGAGATCGTCGGCTACCGGCACGGCTACTACGGACTGCTCCAGGGCGACAAGGTCGTGGTGGACGACGACGTGCGCGCCGGAGCCGGCCTGCTGCAGCGCTACGGGGGCAGCCCCTTGGGCAACAGCCGGGTCAAGCTCACCAACGACGCCGACTGTCTCAAGCGGGGACTGATCCGCGAGGGTGAGTCGGCGCTACAGGTAGCGGCCGAGCGGCTGCGCAGCGACGGCATCGATGTGCTGCACACGATAGGCGGCGACGACACCAACACGACCGCGGCCGATCTGGCGGCCTATCTGCGCGAGCACGACTTCGAGCTCACGGTGGTGGGCCTGCCCAAGACCATCGACAACGATGTGGTGCCCATCCGGCAGAGCCTGGGTGCAATGACAGCCGCCGCCGAGGCGTCGCGGTTCGCCCAGAACGTGCTGGCCGAACACGGGTCGAACCCGCGGATGCTCATCGTGCACGAGGTGATGGGGCGCGCCTGCGGCTGGCTGACCGCGGCGGCCGCCCGCGAGTACATGGCCTGGCACGCCCAGCAGGAGTGGCTGCCGGGCATCGGGCTCACGCCGCAGCGATGGGCCGTGCACGCCGTCTACATCCCCGAGCTGGTCATCGACCTCGCCAGCGAGGCCGAGCGGCTGCGCAAGGTCATGGACGAGCACGGCTGCGTCAACATCTTCCTCTCCGAAGGCGCTGGAGTGCCCGAGATCGTGGCCAACATGGAGGCCCGCGGGCACACCGTGCAGCGAGACCCGTTCGGGCACGTGATGATCGACAAGATCAACCCGGGCCAATGGTTCGCCAAGGCCTTCGCCGGCGACCTGGAGGCGGAGAAGCAGATGGTGCAGAAGTCGGGATACTTCTCCCGATCGGCACCCGCCAACGAGGCCGACCGGGCGCTCATCAAGCAGATGTGCGACGTCGCGGTCAGCGCCGCCCTGGCCGCAGAGCCCGGCGTGGTCGGCAACGACGAGGAACGCGACGACGAGTTGCGCGTCATCGAGTTCGAGCGCATCGCCGGGCACAAGGCCTTCGACACCACCCAGCCCTGGTTCACCGAGCTGCTGGCCGGCATCGGCCAGCCAGTGGGCGAGCCAACCGCTCATTGAGCGGGACGCCAACTACGCTCGACTGCCGTGAGTGAGCCGACCTTTCGATCCGACGTCACCGTAGAGCTCGTGCGCTCGAGCGCCCACGACAACGACGTGCTGTTCGCCGCACGGGTGTCGACCAAGGGCGAGCTGACGCTCGACCAGCTCGACGCCGACGCGTCCCGCTCCACGGGGCTCATCAACTACCTGATGCGCGACCGGCACGGCTCGCCGTTCGAGCACAACTCGATGACGTTCTACGTGCACGCCCCGATCTTCGTCTTCCGCGAGTTCATGCGGCACCGCATCGCCTCGTACAACGAGGAGTCGGGCCGCTACCGCGAACTCAACCCGGTGTTCTACGTGCCCGGCCCCGAGCGCCGCCTGGTGCAGCAGGGCAAGCCGGGAGCGTACGAGTTCGTCGACGGCACCCCCGAACAGCACGCCCTGGTGGTCGAGCAGACCGAGACGGCCTGTCGGCAGGCCTATGCGGCCTATCAGGCGATGCTGGCGGCCGGGGTGGCCCGCGAAGTGGCGAGAATCGTTCTGCCGCTGACGATCTACTCGTCCATGTACGTCACCCTCAATGCCCGCTCGCTGATGAACTTCCTGTCGTTGCGCACCAAGCGCGACCACGCCGCCAATCCGAGCTTTCCGCAGCGCGAGATCGAGCTGTGCGCCGAGCAGATGGAAGAGCTGTGGGCCGGGCTCATGCCGCTCACCCATGCGGCGTTCGAGAAGAACGGCCGGGTCGCTCCCTGATGCAGCCGATCGGCGGGGAGCCGTTCGTCGCCGCCATTCGCGGTGCCGCGCCGTACGTGCATGCCCATAACGGCCGCACGTTCGTCATCGCCTTTCCGGGTGAGATCTGCGCCCGGGACGACGTCGAGCGGCTGCTGGGCGACATCGCCTTGCTCTCGAGCCTCGGGGTGCGGCTGGTGCTCGTGCACGGCGCGCGGCCGCAGATCGAGGCCGAGCTGGCCGTTCGCGGCATCGTGTCGCGATTCGCGGGAGACCTGCGGATCACCGACGAGCCCAGCATGCACGCCGTCAAGGCTGCGGTCGGCGTGCTGCGGATGGACATCGAGGCCAGGCTCTCGTGCAGCCTGGCGGGCAGCCCGATGGCCGGCGCCCAGCTCAAGGTCGTAGGCGGCACCTGGGTCAGCGCCCAGCCGGTGGGCGTGCGCGACGGCGTCGATCATCTGCTCACCGGCGTGGTGCGCGGGGTCGATATCGCCGAGATCCGCAATGCGCTGGGCACCGACCGGATCGTCTTGATCTCCCCCGTGGGCTACTCCCCCACGGGCGAGGCGTTCAACCTCCGCAACGCCGATGTGGCCGAGGCCGTGGCCACCGGGCTGGCCGCCGACAAGCTGATCTTCGTCATCGAGTCCGAGCCCGGCTCCTGGCGGCTGGCCTCGGGGGCCGGCGACGCAGGACAGCTCTCGCTCTCGGCCGCAGAGCGGCTGCTGGCCGCCGAACTCGAGACCCGGCAGCTGTCGGTGGAAGACCGCAACTGCGTGCGGGGCGCGGTCGCCGCCTGCCGGGCCGGGGTGCGCCGGAGCCACCTGATCGGCACCGAGGGGGCCAGCCCGCTGCTGCGTGAGCTCTACACCCGCGACGGCTGTGGCCTGATGATCTCGGCGGAGGACGACTACGAGTCGATCCGGCCGGCCACGATCCGTGACGTCGGTGGCATCGCCGACCTGATCCGGCCCCTGGAACAGGCCGGAATCCTGGTGCCGCGCAGCCGGGAACAGCTCGAGCTCGACATCGAAACCTTCACCGTGATGGTGCGCGACGGCACCGTCATCGCGTGCAACGCCCTGGTGGAGTATCCCGACGAAGATGCCGCCGAGTTCGCCTGTGTCGCAGTGCATCCCGACTACCGCAGCCGCGACCTGGCGGCCTTCCTGCTGCGTCGTGCGCGGGTTACCGCCCGCGAGCACGGCCTCACCCGACTGTTCGCGCTCACCACCCGCACCGCGCACTGGTTCGTACAGCACGGCTTCGTCCCTGGCACGCCGGCCGATCTGCCTGCGCCGCGGCGGCTGACCTACGACCAGGCCCGCAACTCCACCGTCCTGATCGACGAGCTGTAGCCGAGCCGCAGGCTCCCGCACCACCCACCCAGGCCAACCAGCGTGTGCCGACCCGCGCCAACCGTTAGGGTACGAACAATCTAACGGAGGTGACCTCTTGTCTGAGTCCTCGGGCAACCACCCGCACCACGCACCACTGCTCGCGGGCCGCCGAGCGCCCATGTGGGGCGACGAGTCGCGCATCATCACGGGTGCCTTCGAGTGGGCGGAGAACCGGGTCGTGCGCGCGTCAGACCCCAAGACGACCGCGCGGCCGGCCTCCGAGCTTGCCGAGGCCACCGGCCGCACGATCACTCCGGCGGGCATCGGCGCCCGCCGCGCGCTCGAGCTCTTCGAGACGGTGCTCGAGCCCGCCACCCGCGCGCAGGACGACCCGATGAACCTGGCCTACATTCCGGCCGCGCCCACCGGTGCCGCGGTGGCGTTCGACGTGGTCACGGCGAGCGCCAACATCTTCGGCGGACTCTGGGAGTCCGGCGCCGGGGCCATTCACGCCGAGAACGAGGCCCTGGGCTGGATCATCGACCTCCTGGGCTGGCCCGAGAGCGCCGGCGGCTGCTTCGTGTCCGGCGGCACCATCGGCAACCTCTCGGCCCTGGCCGCGGCGCGCCACCACGCCCAGGTGATCCGCGGTGGCAAGCCTGCCAAGGGCTGGCAGGTCGCCTGCTCTGCCGGTGCGCACTCGTCGGTCGCGGCGGCCGCCAGGATTCTCGACGTCGAGGTGATCCTCGTGCCCGAGAACGAGCTCGGGCACCTCACCGGCGCCCAGCTCCGCGCCCACCTTGCCGAGCCCGAGCGGGTCTTCGCGGTGGTGGCCTCGGCGGGCACCACCAACGCCGGCATCATCGACGACCTTGCCGACATCGCCGATGTGTGTGGCGAGTTCGGCCTGTGGCTGCACGTCGACGGGGCCTACGGCGGGGCCGGGATGGCCTCGCCCATGTTGCGCCCCGCCTACGCCGGCATCGAACGCGCGGACTCGTTCATCGTCGACCCGCACAAGTGGCTCTTCGCCACCTACGACTGCTGCGCCCTGGTCTACCGCGATGTGGCCACCGCCCGGGCAGCGCACGCCCAACACGCCTCGTATCTCGACCACGTCGACCGTGAGAGCCTGAACCCCTCCGACCTGGCGATCCACCTTTCCCGCCGGGCCAGGGGCCTGCCGTTCTGGTTCAGTCTCGCCACGCACGGCACCGACGCGTACGCAGCGGCCATCGAGGCCAGCCTCATCACCGCCCGCGAAGTGGCAGCGGCCATTGAGACCACGCCACAGCTGCGCCTGCTCAAAGCCCCCGAGCTCAGCGTGGTGCTGTTCGATCGCCCGGGCTGGAACGATGACGACTACAACCGCTGGTCGACCAAGCTCGCCAAAGCGGGGATCATGCTCTGCGTGCCCACCCGGTGGCACGATCAGACCGTCTTGCGGCTGGCCTTCGTGAACCCGGCCACAGAGTCGGAGAGGGTCATCCAGGTGTTGCAGGCCACCACCCTCGACGACGAGCCCTATCCGGACGTGCCTCAGTAACTCTGCGCGGGTCAAGGCCAGATCGTCGGGCGGAGCGAGCAGGGTGCCCGCGTGGGTCAGGCTCGGTCGATGTCCGGAATCCGACGCCAGTGCGAGCCAAGATGGGTTGGCTGAGCACGAATCCCGACCCCCGCGCGCCAACCGAGACGGATTCCGGACACGGTGAGCGAGTGAATCAGCGGGCCAGCAGCTCCGCTTCATTCTTGTCAATGCGACTTGTTTCCGCGCAGGTTGCGCACTGCACCGTGTACCGCCTGGTCACGGTGAAGAGGGGTAAGAAGAACAGGGTGAACTTGGTCGTCAGCTTCTCCACCCGGTGTGCGGCCGAATTTCCGCAGTAGCGACACAGCAGTGTCACCACCGCCAGCACCTCGCGGTACGTGCGGGTGCCGAACAACACGATCACGATGTCGCTCCTGAGTCACTGGCGGCTGTCGCGGCGGGGTCGACTGCCGCTGTCGCGGCGGGGTCGACTACCGCTGTCGCGGTGGGGTCGACTACCGCTGTCGCGGTGGGGTCGCTCACGCGCTCGCGGTCAGGCTCAGGTGCACTCCTGCCCCGTCAGATGTGAAGCGCACCGCAGCGAGGTTGTCGACCTCGGCATCGGCGCCGCTGCTGCCCGGTTCGAGGTGGGTGAGCACGGCCAGCGTGGCGCAGCCCGCGGCACGTCCGGCCTGGATCCCGCTCATGGCGTCTTCGACCACGAGGCAACGGCTGGGGTCGACGCCGAGCAACTGCGCGGCCAGCAGATAAGGCTCGGGCGACGGCTTGCCCACCGGCGTCTGCTCGGCTGTCACCAGCACGTTCGGCACCGGCAGGCCGGTGGCGGCGATGCGTGCCGCGGCCAGGCCCTTGGTGCACGAGGTCGCGATCGCGGACCGCCCGGGGGGCAACGCCCGGAGCGCGTCGATGGCGCCTGGTAGCACCACGATGTCAGCCGTATCGGCTTCTTCCAGTTCCACGACGCGCGCCTGGGCCGCGGCCCAGCGGTCTTCGGCTCCCGGCAGCAGCCGGGCGATCACGCCGGCAGCGGGCACCCCGTGCATGCCGACGAGGTTCTGCGGGTCGACGCCGAACTCCTGCGCCCAGCGCACCCACGACCGGACGACGGCAGGAATCGAGTCGATGAGCGTGCCGTCCATGTCGAAGAGCACGGCGTCGAAGGCTTGGCTGTCCAGGGGGCCGAGAGTGGTCACATACCTCACCCTAACCAGGCGCTCGCCCGCGACGCACAGGTTGAAGGAGAACCGGACGACGCGGAACCCTGGCAACGACCGCGATGCCGGACTGCCACGATGAACCCGTGCAGTTGTCGTCGTCGCCTCCCCACGTCCGTGCAGCGCAGGCCCGGGATGTGCCCGGCATCGGCGCCATCCAGCTCCAGGCCTGGCGGTCGAGCTACGCGAGCCTGCTGCCCGACGGGCTGCTGGCCCGGCTCGACGCCCACACGCTCGAGCGGGCCTGGCGTCCTGCGGTCACCGATCCACCGTCGCCGGCGCACGCGGTGCTGGTGGCGGTGGCCGACGACGTGGTGGTCGGCTTCGCCGCCTGCGACGGCTCCGGCGAGATCGTGGCGCTGGCAGTCGATCCGCTACACCAGCGGCAGGGCCACGGCTCCCGGCTTCTGGCCGCGCTGGCCGACCACGGCCGTGCCACGGGATTGCCGAGCCTTGGCACCTGGTGTCTGATGAACGACGAGCCGCGCCGAGACTTCTTCTCCTCCGCCGGTTTCGGCCCCGATGGTGGCCTGCGCCTGCTCACCCTCGACGACGCTGACCTGCCAACTGATCCGGCAACCGATGCCGATCTAACAACCGACGCTGAGGCAGTTGGGCAGACCCGCCGCGAGCGTGCGGGGCTCCGCGAGGCACACCTGGTGACGACCCTGTCGCAGGCGACGACGTGACTGGCGCCGCCCAGCCCGACAGATCGCGCCTGCTCACCCCGGCCACCCGGGCAGGACTGTCCGTAGGCGTGGCCACCGGTGCCTACGGCATCTCGTTCGGCGCCCTGGCGGTGGCGGCCGGGCTCAGCGTCTGGCAGGCCTGCGCCTTGAGCCTGCTGATGTTCACCGGCGGTAGCCAGTTCGCCTTCGTGGGCATCATCGGCACGGGTGGTGCCGGGGTGGCGGCCGCCGCCACGGCCGCGCTGCTGGGCTTTCGCAACGCCCTGTACTCGCTGCAGGTGGTGCCCATGCTGCGGCTCGAGCGGCACGGGCCGTGGGCTCGTCCGGCAGCGGCGCAACTGACGATCGACGAGTCCACTGCGGTAGGCCTGGCGCAATCCGATGAGCACGAACGCCGGCGCGGCTTCTGGAGCGCCGGGATCGCCGTCTTCGTGCTGTGGAACCTCAGCACCGCCTTCGGGGCGCTGCTCGGCGACGTGCTCGGCGACCCGCGCCGCTACGGGCTCGACGGAGCGGCCTCGGCCGCGTTCCTCGCCCTGCTCTGGCCGCGACTGACCACCAGGCTGGCCAGGCTCAGCGCGCTCGGCGCCGCGCTGGTGGCCGCGCTCGCCACTCCGTTCACGCCGGCCGGGGTGCCGGTGCTCGCCGCGGCAGCGTTCGCGGCCGGTATAGCCCTGTTCTCCGGACCCGCGATGGGAACCCGGTCATGAGCCTGTGGACGTGGATCCTGGTCGCGTCGGTCGCGTGTTTCGCCTTGAAGTATGCGGGCAACGTCATCCCGAGCCGGGTGCTCACCAATCAGCGGTTCGCCCAGGTGGCCGCCCTCGTGACGGTCGGCCTGCTGGCTGCGATGGTCACCGTGCAGACCTTCGGCGGCACGCGCGGGCTGGTGGTCGATGCCCGGATCGCCTCGCTCGCTGTGGCCGCCGTCGCGCTGATGCTGCGCGCGCCGTTCGTGCTGGTGGTCTTCCTCGGCGCACTGGTCGCGGCGGGGGTGCGCCTGCTCGGTTGGGGCTGAGCCTCGCAACCGTCTCGCCGGACGCCCCACCTTAATCATTCCCAATCCGATAGTTGGATGTCCTAAAGTATGCAGGTGACGATCACCACGACCTTCGATCCCGCCTCCGCACTGTCGGCCCGCGCCCGGGCCATGACGGCCAGCACGATCCGCGAGATCCTCAAGGTCACCGCCCAGCCCGACGTCATCTCGTTCGCCGGGGGCCTGCCTGCGCCGGAACTGTTCCCCGTCGAGGCGGTGCGCGCCGCCACCAACGCTGTTCTCGACCGGTACGGCCCGGCGGCCCTGCAGTACTCCACCACAGAGGGGCATCTGCCGCTGCGGGAATGGATCGCGGCGCAGGAGGCGATCGCCGCCGCCAACGTGCAGATCGTGACCGGCAGCCAGCAGGGCCTCGACCTGCTCGGCAAGGTGCTCATCGACCCAGGGGACGTGGTGCTCGTCGAGAGCCCCACCTATCTCGGTGCGCTGCAAGCCTTCTCGGCCTACAGCCCGCAGTATCGCCAGGTGCCCACCGACGCGGACGGTATCGACGTGAACGCCCTCGCCGAGGTTCTCGCGCATACCCGGGCCAAGCTGCTGTACACCGTGCCGAACTTCCAGAACCCCACCGGCCGCACTATGTCAGGGGAACGCCGGGCGGCGCTGGTGGAGTTGACCGCCCGGCACGGCGTCATGGTCGTCGAGGACGATCCCTACGGCCAACTGCGCTTTCGGGGCGAAGCCCAACCCAGCCTGTTCAGCCTCGGAGTGCAGGCCTACGGCGTGCAGGGCAACCACATCATCCGGTGCTCCTCGTTCTCGAAGACCCTGGTGCCCGGCCTGCGCGAAGGCTGGGTGCAAGCCAGCACAGCGATCATCGGCAAGCTCGTGATGGCCAAGCAGGGCGCCGACCTGCACACCCCCACGCTCGACCAGCTCATCGTCACCGAGCTGCTGGACGACGTTCTGCCGCACCAGGTCTCGACCGTGAGACGGGTGTACGGCGAGCGCGCGGCGCACATGGTGGCGACTCTCGACCGGCTGTTCGGCAGCACGATCACCCGCACCGATCCTGAGGGCGGCATGTTCTGTTGGGTGGCACTCCCCGAAGGTCTCGACAGCGCCCAACTGCTACCCGCGGCGGTGGAGCGCAAGGTGGCCTTCGTGCCCGGCTCACCCTTCTTCGCGCACGGCGGCGGTGAGAACTGCGTGCGGCTGAGCTTCTCGTGTGCCACGTTCGACGAGCTCGACCGCGGCTTGGCCGCGCTCGCCGAGGTCGTGTACGCGGCCTTGTAGGCGTGTGCAGAGCCTTCTCACCGCGGTTGGCACCGGCTAAGCCTGCTACACCCGGGCCGGCCGCTTCGACCTTGCCAAAGGCGCCGTATTTCACGCAGTTGACACCAGGCAAGCAGACCCTTCCGCATCTATCGCACTCGGAGGTGCCAAGCGCGGACTTGCAAGAGGCCTGGTTCGCCCCGACTCGGGTCAGTTGGCCGGGGCGACTGGCTCAGACGTCGAGGTAGTTCGCCAACCCCACCGTGAGGCCGGGGCGAGAGCCGACTGTGCGCACGGCCAGCAACACCCCGGGCATGAATGAGATCCGGTCGAACGAGTCGTGCCGGATCGTCAGCTGCTCCCCCGGACCGCCGAACAGGATCTCCTCGTGCGCCACCAGCCCGCGCAGCCGCACGGCGTGTACCCGCACGTCACCCACGATCGCTCCACGGGCGCCGTCGAGGCCTTCGGCGGTCGCGTCGGGAGGCGCCTGCAGCCCAGCCGCCCGGCGCGCCGCCGTGATCAGTTCGCCCGTGTGCCGGGCCGTGCCGGACGGGGCGTCGACCTTGTCGGGATGGTGCAGCTCAACCACCTCAGCCGATTCGAAGTGCTTCGCCGCGATCTCGGCGAAGCGCATGGCCAGCACCGCGCCCAACGCGAAGTTGGGGGCCACCAGCACCCCGGTGGACGGGTCGTTGCCCAGCTGGGCGCGCACGGCGTCGAGAGCCTGCTCGTTCCAGCCGGTGGTGCCCACCACCATGTTGACGCCGTGCGCGATGCACCACGCCACGTTGTCGGGGGCCGCGCTGGGAATCGAGAAGTCGACCGCCACCTCTGCACCTGCATCGAGGACCGCCTCGCGTTCGTCGCCCACGTCGACCTGCGCCACGAGCTCGAGGCCGTCGGCCGCCTCCACCGCCGCGCAGACCATGCGCCCCATTCGTCCTCGCGCACCCAGCACAGCCACCTTGATCGTCATGGCCCACAGCCTATTCGGCGCGCTCGGGGCCATGCCCAAGGTCAGCCGCATCACGGTGCCGGACGAAGCCACCGGCCGTTGCCGCGACCGGTGGGGCCTTCCACGAGGGCCGTCGCGGGCCGCATAGCGGACGGCCCACCCGGGCTCGCATCTTGCACCATAAGCAGCCTGTCAGTCGAGCACCCAGTCGACAGGGTGCTCGGGATCAGGGTCGTAACTGCAGGTCATCCCGGTGTGCAGGCAGGCTTTGAGGTGCCGCGCCAGCGGCTCGTCGACGGCGGCGATGTGATCGACGGCGGTGCTGATGGCCTTCTGCACGGCGACCCGAGCGCGTTCCTGGCTCGAGCCGGCGGTGCGGAGGCGTCCGCCCAGCCCGGCGGCACGGGCAAGTTCGTGCACAAGGGCGTCGCGCTCGGCGCGGACGGCGTCCAGCCTGCCGAGGTCGGCCCACTCTTCCGCCTCGGCGATCTCCTGCTCGAGGTCGCGGAGCCGATGCCGGTAGGCGTTGAGCGCCTGCCGGTCGATCACGTCGCCGAGCGACGACTCCACGACGACAGCACTGCCCGCAGCGGCCAGGTCCAAGACGGCCAGGGGCTGGCCGGGACGGCGCACGAGTTCCCTCAGATAGTGCAGGCCGCGCAGGTCTTTGAGGGGAACGGCCCCGTCATTCGACCCGACGAGCCAGAGCCCACCGGGCGTCGGATGCAGGTGTACCCGACGAGGGTCGCGAACGCCGTCGGCCAAGGCCGGCTGCGGCCAGGACGCCAGTCGATCGTGCCACCACCCGGCACCGAGCCGTTCATATGTCGCCAGCGCCCGCACGCGGAGCCGACCGGCAGCCTCCGCATCTCCGCAGGCCGCGGCGGCGCGCGCAAGGGTGTCGTCGGTGAGTCCATGGAACATCACCGCGCCCCCGTTGATCACCGCCCGGCCCTGGTAGGGGGTGAGCAGCCGGGCGGCGGTGGCGACCACCTCCTGATCGTCCACCGCGAGAGCGGCTTCCAGAATGCACTGCAGGGTCAGCAGCCAGTTCATGTCGCGGGGCAACTCGTCCAGGACAGGACCGTGGAAGGTGTGGACGAGCACGCGGGCGCGGTCGAGCCGGCCGGCGCAGGCCCACAGGAAGGCGGCCTCGGCGCAGACGGTCGTGGCCCCTTCTGCCAGCGCGAACGCCTCCATCTCGCTGGCGCCCGTCGCGCAGGTGAGTGTGTCGCCTGCCTGGGCCGCCGAGTAGAACGCCATCGCCTTGAGCACCATCCAGGAGTCGGCCAGGCCCGCCTGATCGGCGGCGGCCGCGGCCACGCTCGTCAGGTGAGCTGTGCTGTCGGTGCGGCCGCGGAGCAGGTCGAGCATCAGGCGTCGCGACGCCGCGAAGAACAGCGCTCGCTGCGACTCCTCGCCCAGCCGTTCCAGGGCGCGCACCTGGCGGTAGACCATCGGGAGGTCGAGCGTCTCGCACGCGACCTGCAGGGCCCATAGGTGGGCCTGCAGCCGGGCCTCGGGATCCAAGACGTGGGCGGCCACCTCGTCCAGCCGGCTCGCAAGGTCTTTGCGGACGTCGAGCTCGTCCGGGCCCCAGTGGGTGGCCAGGGCCGCGTCGAGACAGTCCGCGATCAAGGCAGCGTCACCGACGCACTGTGCGCGGTCGACGGCCTCGTCGGCGAACCTGACCGCGCGGGCGGCATGACCCGCATACGCCCAGCAGCGGGCCAACGCGGCGGCGAGTCGGGCACGAGTGGCGTCGTCGGTGGTGCGGGCCAGCACGTCGTAGAGCTGGGCCGGGAGCCGACCCGGCTCGACGCCGAATAGATAGACGGAGGCCTGGCCGAGGACGGCCTCGGTCCAGCCATCGAGGTCGTCCTCGTCGTGACACCGCGTTGCCGCCTCGTCGTACAGGCGTGACGCGATATCTCCTCGACCCGCCGCTCGAGCGGCATCGGCACGGTCGAGGAGATCACGGACAGCCAACGCGTGCGTTGCCACGTCTCATCCTAGGTTCGCCCAGAACGGATGAACAGTGGTTCAGAGACTACTCAGGAACGCAGCAGGTGCACCGCTTCGGCATGTTCGCGTTGTCTGGCTTCGTCCCAGTCGCCGGTGCAGTAGATGGACAGTTCCACGATGCTGCCGGCGACAACATCAGCGCGGATCATCTCCCGGCAGTACCACTGCTGGCCCTGGTCGACCCAGCGCTCCTCGAACTCGATGACGAACCCGTCGTCCGTGGAGCTCACGCGCTCCACGTGTACCTGTCCGGGGAACGGGTGTTGGTCGTGCCGGAGGGCGATGATGTCCGCCCCCGTCGCGATCTGGATACGCCACTGCGGCAGGGACAGATCGGCGAAGGCGTCGGCTGCGAACAGGCCGTCGGGAGCAGTTCCGGTCTCCAGGAACCGGATCAGGTTCGCCACGGCCATGCTGGTGTCAGGCCGCGTCATCGTCGATGCGCCACTGGCCGTGAGAGGGCTCGATTGGGTGCTCATGCCTAGGCCCCCGCTCGGGTCAGGTTCTCCTGCACGACGGCCATGGTCTCCTCGAGCTCGGCGGAAGGGCTGAACTCGACGATGCTCGTGCCTGCGGTCACCAACGGCAGGTGCCCGGGCGGGGCGTAGTAGGCGTCGCCGGTCCGATAGGTCTCCTCGTGATCGGGCCAACGGAAGGTCAGCTGGCCCTGGGTGACCACACCCCAATGCGGGCAGTGGCAGCGATCGTCGGGCAGGCCCACGAAATACGGTGCGGGGTCCACGTCCTGCTTGAAGGTCTCGAAGCTGACCGTGTACTCCCCTAAGGGTGCGTAGCGGCCCTCGATCTCAGCTTCGTCGACCGCGACCGGCGTCGACATCCGGTTGGCACTGGGCATGGTGTCCTCCTTCGATGGGTGAAACTGACACCCGGTAGGCGTGACAACCAGCGGAACACTGTGACACCCGTCGTCACGGCAGTTCCTAGCCTGCTTTCGAGCTTGTCTGCCGACGGAACGGCGCCAGCCCCCTCGCACCAGGACCTGAACCGTCTGGCGCGTGGAAATGGGCTGGTTCCCGCGCGGCTGCGTGGCGTGTCCTTTATCCGACACGATTCCTGCGCTGGTCTCGGAGTTCGTGCTCAGCCGGCATCGCTTGCTTGTAATCGTGTCGGATAAAGGACACGCCACGCAGCCGCGCAGCTCCTGGATTGAGTCAGTCAGTCGTCGAACTCGAAACCGGCAGCCTCGGCTTCGGTCACGATCGCCTCGACGAGAGCGGCGTCTTCCACGTACGGCGCGATCAGGGCGACCAGTCGCTCGATCACCGTGCGGTCTTCACTGCTGGCGCCGAACGTGTCGGACTCGGAGTCTGCCTCGTACTCCTCCGCCAGGTCCGGCGCCTTCGTCTCCACCAGATAGGCCAGCAGGCTCTCCCAGAAGTACCCGTTCGGAACGTGACCGGCCGCCTCCACGCCCGGGTCGCCGGGCACGTCCGCCGGCATGTAGAGGTCGTAGCCCCCGAACTCTTCATCCGGGCCCAGGATGTCGATGTGATCGCTCATGTGCGTTGCCCTTCGAGGTAAGCGCTGACACTTAGGCGCGAGCTGATTCCGACATCGGCTCATGCGGAGATGCCATCCGGCAGATTTGGATTGGTCGTCCAGTTAACCAGCAATGGTCAGCCGGGGAACCTCATTCGCTCAGATCGCGCCCACCCGAGGAAGGTGTTCGGCGCTGGACCTGGCCCAGCACGGCAGGGTCGGCGCGGAAGACGATGCTCTGAACCAGTCCGTCGCTGATCGTGAAGTCGAACGCCACCTTGGCTGTCCCCTGGTGGAACCAGGCAGCACCGGGACGTTCACCGATGAACACTGACAACGCGGCTTTGGCCGCACCGTTGAAGAAGGTTGCGACCTCCTCGCGTCCCGAGAGTCGCTCGGGGGTACCCATGGTGATCGCGGCCGCATCGCCAAGCACCACGACACCGGGGGCGAGCAGTTCCAGTAGCCGCTCGAACTCCCCGTTGCGGGCGGCGGCGAGAAAGGCGTCCACCACCGCCCAGTCGGTCAGGTGATCGTCGGCCGCGGGTAGCGCAACCTTGGCGCGGGCCCGGGAGGCAAGCTTGCGGGTGGCCACCGGTGTGCTGCCGAGAATCTCTGCGATGGTGGCGAACTCGACGCCGAAGCTGTCGTGCAACACGAAGGCGACTCGTTCACTCGGGCTGAGCCGGTCGAGCACGACCTGAAGCGCGATCCCGACGGTGTCCGCCAGGGCGACCTCATCGGCCGGGTCGGGAGCTGTCTCGCCGGTGTCCAGCTCGGCGTCGGGAGCCGGAATCCGCGCGCGCAACCGATCGAGGCACAGTCGCGTGGTCACGGTGGTGAGCCAGCCGGGCAGATTGTCGATCTGGGCCTCAGTGAGCTGTAGCCGAAGCCAGGCATTCTGGACGATGTCCTGCGCCTCCGCCGGATCGCTCAGCACCCGTTGCGCAATCCGCAGCAGCCGGGGCCGCTCGGACTCGAAGACCGCCGCGTCTGCCACCACTGGATCTGTGTCAACAGCTTCGCGTCCGCCGGCCGTCTCGTCCCTGTCACCTGTCGTGTCCATGCTTGGTCACACCTCCCGTTCGGGGTTCGTCATAGACAATGACGCACAGCGAGTGCCTCGTGTGACCGAAAGGAACCAACCATGGCCAGCTTCAAGACCGTCCTGATCCCGACGAAGGACATCGCCGCCTCCCGTGATCTCTACCGCTCCCTGCTCGGAGCTGAACCGATCGTGGACTCCGAGTACTACGTCGGCTTCGACGTCGACGGCCAGCACATCGGGATCGTGCCGGGCGCAACCGCTCTCCTGCCGCACCTGCACGTCGACGACATGTCCGCAGCGGTGCTCCAGGTGACCAGTGCCGGTGGCACGGTGGTCGAAGAGCCTCGACAGGTGGGCGGCGGACGTAGCGTCGCCGTCGTCCAGGACGCTTCGGGTGCGGTGTTCGGGCTGGTCAACGACGCTGCCTGACCTCATCCCGCTCTAACCGGCAACAGCGGTAGGTGCGCGTCGCGCTCAGCAGACGCGCACCTGCCGATGCCAACCACCACAGCGCATAGGAGCCTTTCCCGGCGCGCGGTTTGCCAGCTTGCCGCTGTGAAAACAGACGCCCGATCCTCCGGTCGCGTATTCGACTCGCATCCGGGTCGCGCCTGCGGAGGCAGCGGGCTCGCCGCAGAACGTCGTCGATGCCGGTCTACGCTGAGCCCTCGTGCTGACGCCGACCACGATCCTGCTCCTCGTAGCAGGGGGGTTCGTCGCCGGCATCATCGGCACAGCCGGAGGCATCACGTCTCTCATCTCGTATCCGGTGCTCCTGGCCGCGGGGCTCTCGCCGTTCGCGGCCAACGTGGCGAACCTCGTCGCACTCGTGGCCTGCTGGCCCGCATCCGCGGCCGTGTCTCGAGGTGAGGTCGCCGAGCAGCGAGGCTGGCTGCCGGGAGGGCTCATCGCGGCGGGGGCGGGAGGCGCGGCGGGCACCGCGCTGCTGCTCACGACCCCCTCGGACGTCTTCGACCGCATCGTCCCGGCTCTCATCGCACTCGGGTCGTTGACCCTGCTCGCCCAGCCCATCCTCACGACGCACGTAGCCAAGCTCTCCGGCAGTCGGAGGATGCTGCTGGGGTTGAGTCTGCTCGTCGTCGCGGTGGTGTCGATCTACGGCGGCTACTTCGGTGCGGGCTCGGGCGTGATGCTCCTGGCGACGACGCTGATCTTCCTCGACAGCCGGATGCCGGTGGCCAACGCGGTGAAGAACATGCTGGCCGGGGCCTCGACTGCGGCCTCGGCCATCGTCCTGCTCATCGCCGTGCCGCTGGACTGGGGTGCCGTCGTGCCGTTGGCGGCCGGGCTGTTCCTCGGCAGTCTGGTGGGGCCGATCCTTGCCAAACGTCTTCCCGCAGCGGTGATCCGGTATGTCGTCGCCCTGCTCGGGTTCGGTCTCGCGATCAAGCTCGCCCTGGCTTAGGGCGCTAATTTCCTGGCGAGCCCTTCGGCGCACTCTGGCCTTCAGACGATGTTGAGCTCTCCGGCGTTCGCTGACGCGCTCTCGAAACGCCGCAGGTCGAGCGCGCTGACGTCCACCACCGGGTCGACGCCAAGGTACAGATCCCGCATCACCTCGCCCACTGCAGGGCCCATCAGGAAGCCATGCCCCGAGAAGCCGGTGGCGTAGAAGAATCCCGGCACTCTTTCCGAGCGCCCGATCAGTGCATTGTGATCTGGAGTCAGCTCGTAGAGCCCCGCCCAGCCACCCGTGACCTGGGCATCGAGCAGCGCCGGCGCGCGCCGCTGCATCGCGGCCATCAGCCCTGGCAGCCAGCCTTGCGAAGTGGTCACGTTGAACGAAGGCGGCTCGTCGGGATCCGACATGCCCAGCAACAGTCCGCGCTCGCCACCCGCGAACCGGCCCTCCGCGTGAAAGTAGAACGACGTCGCGAAGTCGATCGTCATCGGCAGCTGCACGGGCAGGCCGGGTACTGCGGCGGTGGTGAGGATCTGTCGGCGCACGGGCACCACGGGCAGGTCGACGCCCGCGAAGCCACCGATCTCGCGAGACCAGGCGCCCGCGGCGCAGACCACGGCCGAGGCGGCCACCGAGCCCGCCGACGTCTGCACGGCCACGATCTGATCGCCGTTCAGCTCCAGGCCCGTCACCGCAACCCCGCTGACCAGCCGGGCACCGGCCCGGCGCGCAGCCCGCACGTAGCCGGCCACCACCGCCTCGGGCGTGCAGTGCCCGTCGGTCGGTGAAAACGCTGCCGCCAGAACGCCGTCCAGGTCAAGCACCGGGCACAGCTCACCGGCCTCCTGCGGGCTCAGCAGACGCGACGGCAGGCCCAAGGCGTTCTGCCGAGCGACGTTCTCCGCGAAGGCCGCCACCTGCTCGGGCTGGTCGAGCACGAACAGATACCCGACCTTCTCCAGGTCGATGGGCTGGTCGAAGTCGTCGGCGAACGTGTCGAACGCGGCCAGCGACCGCAGGCCGAGCTCGATGTTCACCGTGTCACTGAACTGCCCGCGGATGCCGCCGGCGGCCTTGCAGGTGGAACCCGAGCCGAACGCCGAGCGATCGAGCAGCAGCACATCGTCCACCCCTGCCCGTGCAAGCTGGTAGGCGGTCGAGACCCCGACGACGCCGCCGCCGATCACGACGACGCCGGCTCGCTCAGGCAGATCGGGTATCGAGCTCACTGGCTCGAGACCGCCAAGGCATCGAGGCGTCCGATGATGATCTCCAGCGCATCCTCGAACTCCTCACCCGCTCGGTCGCGGGCCAGCAGCTCCGACAACCGGCGCACGACGGGGAGATACATGAGCAGCGGGTTCTCTTCCTTGCCTTCGGTCGCCATCTGATCCTCCGCAACCGTGGGCGCGGTCGAGCGTTGGTTGGCCTCGACCAGCAACTGTCCCAGCAGGAAGCCGCAGAACATCTGGTAGGCGATCACCGCCCGTTCGTCACTGAACCCGCGCTCCAGCAGCGTGCTCAGGAAGTCCTCGACGACTTCCAGACTACGAAGCGGCGGGCGCAACCAGGGTGCGGCAGGGTTGCGGGTGGCTACGAGCGGAAAGATATGAGGGTGGTCGACGGCCATCCGGCGCACCCCGTGTGCCAGCCACTGCAGGTAGGCCTGCCAGCTGTCACCGGGCACCTCGATGGACTCAGCCAGCCGCAGATCGAGGACGAGCTTGTCGACCATCGCCTCCAGCAGATCTTCCCGGCCGTCGACGTAGCGGTAGAGCGACATCGCCTCGACCCCGAGCCGACGTCCGAGCCGGCGCATGGTGAGCGCGGGCAGCCCGTGCTCGTCGACATACGCGATCGCCTCTTCCACGACCACAGGCCGTGACAGCCGGGAGCGAACCACTTCTCCCTTACCGACCGACACAACGTCCACCTCCACCCATCACTTCGACCGTACTGCCGTGCTGCGATTTGTCCCACCCGAGTCAAGGAATCCGGTCGGAAACTTGCGGTACCCGTGACGCAGTCACCTGGCCTGCTCGCAGGGCCGCCTCAGACAGCTGTGACGGAACCTTCCTGAGGCCAGGCCTTGAGTACATGGTCCGTCGAAAGTAGCGCGTCATTCATCGCCATCATCTGAGACGGCCCGCCGCTAGCCCACGTGATTCACCACAACGGCCGTCGCGATCGCGGCCGAAGCTGCCTCGTAGCCCTTGTCGAGACTCGACCCCGACAGCCCGGCACGATCGAGCGCCTGGGCCTCGTCGTCGCAGGTCAGAACACCGAAACCGATCGGTACGCCGGTCTCGACGCTGACCTTGGTAAGACCGTACGTGGCGGCCTCACACACGTAGTCGAAGTGGGGTGTGCCGCCGCGGATAACCACTCCGAGAGCCACGACGGCATCGAACCCACCGCGGGCCACGCTCGCGGCCGCCACCGGCAACTCGAATGTTCCCGGCACCCGGAGTTCCACCACATCGAAGACGCCCGCCTCGGCCAGAGCCCTGCGGGCCCCGGCCAGGAGCCCCGACATGACCTGCTCGTGCCACTGCGCAGCGACGATCGCCACACGAAGCGTGCCTCCCACAACCGGATTGAGCCGCGGCAGGCTCGGCGAACCGTCACCACTCATCTGCTGATCCCCACTTCTGTCGTAGCCAGCAGGTCGGGCAGATGATGACCGAGCCGCCGTCGTTTTGTGTCAAGGTAACCAAAGTTCTCGTTGGTTGCACCTACCACCAGTGGGATTCGTTCCACCACGTCGATGCCGTGCTCGCGCAGGTCTTTCACCTTCTCCGGATTGTTGGTCAGCATGTGCACGCTCCGCACTCCCAGGTCGGCAAGAATCCGGGCGGCAACGCCGTAGGTGCGGCCGTCGACGGGCAGGCCCAGATCGAGGTTCGCCTCCACGGTGTCGCGGCCCGCGTCCTGCAGCGCGTAGGCGGCCAGCTTGGCCACCAACCCGATCCCTCTGCCTTCGTGCCCGCGCAGATAGACCAATGCACCGCGGCCATGGTCGGCGATCGCCTCCAGCGCTGCCGACAGTTGCGGTCCGCAGTCGCAGCGCAGCGATCCCATGACCTCCCCGGTCAAGCATTCGGAGTGCACCCGCACGGGCACCGGCCGGCTGTCGACACTCTGATCGACCACCCCGGCCACCAGAGCGATGTGCTCAACGCCCGATTCGTCGCGGTAGCCATGTGCCACGAACTCGCCATGGTGGGTGGGCAGCCGCGTGGTGGCCACCCGCCGCAGGGGCCGGGGCTCCGAACCGACCGTGTCCTCACCCTCGAGGTAGGCCGCCAGATCGGCGATGGTCACCAGTGGCAGGCCGTGCTCGTCGGCGAACTCGCGGCACGAAGCCGCTCGGCGCATCGTGCCATCGTCTTCGACCAGCTCGACGATCACACCCACCTCGCCGCGCCCGGCGAGCCTGGTGAGCGCAACGGCAGCCTCGGTGTGACCCGGCCGGACGAGCACTCCACCCGGGTGCGCCCGCAGGGGCAGCACATGCCCCGGTCGGACGAAGTCGCTCGGCCCCGACCGCTCGTCACCGAGCAGCTGCACGGTGTGGGCGCGGTCCGCCGCGCTGATGCCGGTGCTGACCCCCTTGCGGGCATCGACGGTGACCGTGAACGCCGTCCCCATGCTCTCCTCGCCGCGGGCCACCATGAGCGGCAGGCCCAGCCGGTCGGCGCGCTCGGCCGGCATGGGCGTGCAGATGAAGCCGCTCCCGTGGCGGATGAACAGGCTGAGCCACTCGGCAGTGGCGTCGCGGGCGGCCATGATGAGGTCGCCCTCGTTCTCGCGGTCGGCAGCATCGAGCACCACCACCGGACGGCCGGCGGCGAGCGCCGCGATCGCGGCGTCGATCGGGTCGGTGCGGATCATCGGCCTACTCCTTGTTGGTGGGGGGTCTGCTGGGTGTCTGGGTCGGTGGAGACGGGGTCCGCAGGCGTTCGTCCGCCGGGTGGAACGACTGCGGGCCCAGTGCCAGCGGGCACAACTGCAGCGGGCCCAGACGCGAACCCCGCCAGCCGGGCCACGTACTTGGCGATGACGTCGACCTCGAGGTTCACCGGGTCGCCGACCTCTGCGCGGCCGAGCGTGGTGAGACCCAGCGTGGTGGGAATGAGACCCACGCTGAACCACGGACGCTGCTCGCCGGGGTCGCTGACGGCGGTGACGGTCAACGAGACTCCGTCTACCGCGATCGAGCCTTTCTCGGCCACGTACGGCGCTAGGGGTGCGGGCAGCCAGATGCGCACCTGGTGCCAATGCTCTCCGGGCTCGATGGCCGCCACCGTACCGACCCCGTCGACGTGTCCCTGGACGATGTGCCCGCCGAGCCGGGCGTCCGCAGGCAGGGCACGCTCCAGGTTCACCGGTGAACCGGGTCGCACGGCGGCCAGACTCGTGCGCACGAGGGTCTCGGCCATCACATCAGCCGTGAAGCTGCGACCGTCGGGCGTGGGATCGGTGACCGTCAGGCACACCCCGTTGACGGCGATCGAGTCGCCGTGCCGGGCACCGTCGGTGGCCACCTTCGCCGTCACCACAAGACGCGCCGAGTCGCCCTGGCGCTCCAACGAGCGCACCGTTCCGAGTTCTTCCACGATGCCGGTGAACATCAGCTCTCCTTCTTTTGCAGGGACGATGGGTGCTCCACGGTGCGCCTGGTGTTCGTTCCAGGCTCTGCACGCAGGAGGGCATCTGGAGCACTCCGAGCCGGGCGCAGATCGAGCCGCAGGTCGGGCCCGAGGCGCCGGACGTCGACGTATTCAAGCCGGGCGATACCGGTGATGTCGGCGATGCCGAGGTCGGCGACGGCTGCAGGTCCGGCGCCCAGAAGCGCCGGGGCGAGGTAACACAGCACCCGGTCGACGAGCCCCGCACGCCAGAACGAAGCCGCCAGCGTGGGGCCTCCCTCGAGGAACAGCCGTCGGCAACCCGCGTCCCACAGCGTCGCCAGGTCGGCGGGCAGACTGCGTCCTGACAAGTGCAGGGTTGCGGCCGTGTCGTCGAGAACCCTTGCCGTCGTGGGAATTTCACGTTCCCCGAGCACCACTCGTAGCGGCTGCAACGGCGCAGGAAGCGGTTGGCCGACACTGTCGCGCACGCTGAGTTGGGCGTCGTCGCGCAGCACGGTGCCCGTGCCGGCCAGCACGGCGTCGGCGCCCGCGCGCTCGCGGTGCACGTCGCGACGAGCCGCGGCGGAGGTGATCCAGCGGCTGGAGCCGTCAGCTGCTGCCGAGCGACCGTCGAGCGTGCCGGCGAACTTCCACGTCACATGTGGACGCCCTAACCGCACGGCCTCGAACCAGTACGGATCCAGGGCGGCCACCTCGTTGATGAGCTGTCCGGTAAGGGTGCGGACTCCGCGTTGACGCAGATAGGCGGCACCACCGGCGGCCACCGGGTTGGGGTCGGCCCGGCCGTACACGACCTGACGCACACCTGCCTGCACGAGGGCCTGCGCACACGGTGGCGTGCGGCCGTGATGGGCGCAGGGTTCCAACGTCACCACGGCGGTATCGACTCGCGCGCCCACGGGCAGGCGGGCCAAGGCGTCTGCTTCCGCATGCGGCGTGCCCGCCCCGCGATGCGCCCCCTCCGCCAGCACAGCGCCGGTCGAGTCGAGCAGCACACAGCCGACGCGAGGGTTGGCTCCGGGCCGGATCAGGGGGTCGGCGGCCAGCGCGATGGCACGACGAAGCGCCCGCTCCATGGCGGAATCGTCAAGGGCTATCACGTGATCGGCCGCCTGGGCCATGGCCGTTCCACTCCCGTCCGCTCGGCACGGATCCGGGGTGGGCAACGGCACTGACGGGAGGCTCTGCAGCCGGGCGATTCGGCCTACGCGCACACTGCCAACTCCGTCAGCGACGCCGGCGTGCGCCTCCCATCCGGACTTTAACCGTCGGTCCCGGAATTCCACCAGGTCAACCGCCCGCTGGCTGCGGACGGGTCGCGGACTATCACCGCCGGTTCGGACTTTCACCGACCCCGGAGCACGCGCAGGTCATCTCTGCACCAGCCAGTATGCACCCGGTGCCCACAGCCCGTCGACGGCACCGGCGCCAACGGCCGAGCTAGGCATGGAGTCGTCGTATGCCAGTGACCCCAACTACTCCCCCGCAGCGAGGGCGGCGTCTACGGGACACGTGCGTTCTCAGGTGGCGCCGTGCGCCAGTGACCTCTGTTACTCCCCCGGCCCCCTCTCGCAGGAGTCAGACCCGGTCGATGTCCTTTATCCGACACGATTACAAGCAAGCGATGCCGGCTGAGCACGAACTCCGAGATCACCGCAGGAATCGTGTCGGATAAAGGACACGCGAAAGGTTGTAGGCCGTGGCGACCGGGTGCGCATGCGCCTGTAAAGGTGCGCGGCCCGCCCAAGCCGGACTCAAGGCGTGGACTCATGGCGTGCCGCGATCATCCCTCCGCGGCCACGCACGCACCTAGAACAGGGTCAACTCAGACAAGCGGAGCGAGTGTGCCGACGACGAGGGCGGCGCACCCGAGGCACACGAGGTAGAAGGTGGCCGTCCAGAGCAGTCGAGGCACATGCGTCAGGGTCGCCAGAACACCCGGATCACTCGTCGTGCTGCGATCGCCTCGCAGGGCTCCCAGATGACGCAGGGCACCCACCACGAGGAAGATGCCGACCCCGGTGACCACGTCGAGTTGCACCCCATCGACCCGCCACCACCACAGCGCTCCGGCACCGGCCAGGCAGGCCAGGGCCACGACCGCGGTGAGCAGCGAACGCACTCGAAACAGCGCCACGACGAGCACAACGAGCAAGCCGGTGACAACCGGCGCCGCCCAGCCCCGGGTGGCCGCCCACACCATGAAGGCGCCGAGGATGGCCGGTGCGGGATAGCCCGCCCAGGTGGAAGCGATCCGGCCCAGACCGCGCACCGGCCCTCGCGTCACTGCATGCCCAGACATGTCACCGCGCAGCACAAAGCCGGTGAACTGCCGCCCGAACGCCATGCCGACCAAGGCGTGCCCCAACTCGTGCACCAGGGTGACGCCCAGGCGCACCCATCGCCAGATGGAGCCGACGCCGACGGTGACGAGCACCGCCGCCACGATCAGCACCAGCGCCAGGGTGTCGAGTCGCACCGTGTCCGCCACTGGCAGCACCCGCTCGAACCACGTCATCGCGGCCGACCTTACGTCAGTCAGCTGAGAGCCGGGCAACCCATCGTCGCCGGCCCGGCACCCAGCTGACGGCGGTCACAGCGACGTCACCGGGTCGTCGGCGAACGGGCCGACCGTCACCAAAGACCGTGGACGAGAAGCCAGTTCGGCCGCAAGCTGTTGTACGTCCTCGCGCGTGACGGCCCGAATCCGGCTCAGCGCCTCGTCCAGGGTCACGTATTCGCCGAAGACCAGCTCGGCCTTGCCCAGCCGTGACATCCGTGAGCCCGAGTCTTCGAGCCCCAACACCAGCGATCCGCACAGCTGGCCGATGCCGCGCTCCAGCTCGTGCGCGCTGAGCGGCTCGTCGACCAACTTCTGCCATTGCTCGCTGAGCACGTCGGTTACTTCGGCTACGTGCTTCGGCGCGCAGCCGGCGTACATGCCGTAGTAGCCAGAGTCGGAGTAGCCGGCCGAGAACGAGTACACCGAGTAGGCCAGCCCGCGGCGCTCGCGCACCTCCTGGAACAGCCTGCTCGACATGCCGCCACCCAGCACGGTGGACAACACCGACATGGCATAGCGGCGCGGGTCGGTGGCCACCAGGCCCAGGCCGCCGAGCACCACGTGCGCCTGTTCGAGCGAGCGCTGCACGGTGAGGATGGTGCCGTCCGGGGCGCCCTGGATCTCGCCGGGAGGACGGAACGCCAGTGGCTCGACATCGCCGAGCAGACCCTCGTGCTGCCAACGACTGCCCGCCACAACCTTCGACACCAGGTCACACAGGGCGTCGTGATCGACCCCCCCGGCCGCAGTCACCACGACGCCTCGGGGCACGTAGTGCTGTTCGTAGTGGGCGTAGATGCGATCGCGGGTCACGTCGCGGATCGCCTGCGGCGTGCCCCCGATGGGGCGCGCCAGCGGGTTGGGGTTCATCACGATCTCGGAGAAGCGCTCGTGCACCACGTCGGAAGGGTCGTCTTCGTTCATGGCCAGCTCTTCGAGGATGACCCCACGCTCGACGTCGACCTCGGCGGGCGTCAGCGTGGCGCCGCTGACCATGTCGGCGATGACGTCGACCGCCATCGGCAGGTCGGCGTCACGCACCCGGGCGAAGTAGCAGGTGTGCTCCTTGCCCGTGGCCGCGTTGGCCTCCCCGCCCACGGCGTCGAACGACTCCGCGATCTGCAGCGCGTCGCGTCGCCCGGTGCCCTTGAACAGCAGGTGCTCGAGGAAGTGCGTGGAGCCGTGGCAGTCGTCGGTCTCGTCGCGCGAGCCCACTCCGACCCACATGCCCACGGTGGCCGAGCGCAACCCGGGCATCGTCTCGGTGACGACCCGGATGCCGCCGGGCAGGACGGTGCGCCGCACACCGGCGGCCACCTCCTGCCCGGCAACGATCCCGTAGCGGGCTACCTCACTCAGTGGAGGCGCCTACGCCCGCCGGCTCGGGTGAGCCGTCGGTGGACTCGGCAGCGGTCTCCTCGAGCACCGGGTGCAAGGAGAGCTTGCCCCGGTCGTCGACCTCGGCGATCTGCACCTGGACCTTCTGGCCCACCTTGACCACGTCGTCCACGGAGTCGATCCGCTTGCCGCCCACCATCCGGCGGATCTGCGAGATGTGCAACAGACCGTCCTTGCCGGGGGTCAGCGACACGAAGGCGCCGAAGCTCGTGGTCTTGACCACGGTGCCGACGAACCGCTCGCCCACCTCGGGCACGTGCGGGTTGGCGATCGCGTTGACCATCGAACGGGCCGCCTCGGCCGAGGGGCCATCGACCGCGCCGATGTAGACGGTGCCGTCGTCCTCGATGGAGATCTGCGCGCCGGTGTCCTCCTGGATCTGGTTGATCATCTTGCCCTTCGGGCCGATGACCTCGCCGATCTTGTCCACCGGCACCTGGACGCTGATCACCCGCGGAGCGAAGGGGCTCATCTCGTCGGGGGTGTCGATGGCCTCGTTCATCACGTCGAGGATGTAGAGCCGCGCGTCGCGGGCCTGGGTGAGCGCACCCGCGAGCACCGAGGCGGGGATGCCGTCGAGCTTGGTGTCGAGCTGGATGGCCGTCACGAAGTCCTTGGTGCCGGCGACCTTGAAGTCCATGTCGCCGAAGGCGTCCTCGGCGCCGAGGATGTCGGTGAGCGCGATGTACTCCGTCTCACCGTCGACCGTGTCGGACACCAGGCCCATGGCGATGCCCGCCACCGGGGCGCGCAGCGGCACACCGGCATTGAGCAGCGACAGGGTCGAGGCGCAGACCGAGCCCATGGACGTGGAGCCGTTGGAGCCCAACGCCTCTGAGACCTGGCGGATCGCGTACGGGAACTCTTCCCGGCTGGGCAGCACGGGCATGAGCGCCCGCTCGGCCAGTGCGCCGTGACCGATCTCGCGGCGCTTGGGCGAGCCGACCCGACCGGTCTCACCGGTGGAGAACGGCGGGAAGTTGTAGTTGTGCATGTAGCGCTTGCGGGTCACCGGCGAGAGCGTGTCGAGCTGCTGCTCCATCCGGAGCATGTTGAGGGTGGTGACGCCCAGGATCTGGGTCTCGCCACGCTCGAACAGGGCCGAACCGTGCACCCGAGGAATGACCTCGACCTCGGCTGACAGCGTGCGGATGTCGGCCAGACCGCGGCCGTCCATGCGCACCTTGTCGCGCAGCATGCGCTGGCGCACCGTCTTCTTGGTGACCGAGCGCAGCGCGGCGCTCAGCTCCTTCTCGCGGCCCTCGAAGTCGGCGCCGAGCTTGCCGAGCATCCGGTCGCGGATGGCGTCGAGCTCAGCCTCGCGCTCGGCCTTGCCGGCGATCGCGATGGCGGCTGTGAGCTCCTGCGCCACCTCGGCCTCGACGGCGTCGTAGGCGTCCTGCGCGTAGTCGAGGAAGCGGGGGAACTCGCGAGTCTCCTTGGCGGCCTTGGCGGCCACGGCTGCCTGCGCCTCGCAGAGCTGGTGCAGGAAGGGCTTAGCGGCCTCGAGGCCCTGGGCCACGACCTCCTCGGTGGGCTTGACGGCGCCACCCTGGATGAGCGTCCACGACTCTTCGGTGGCCTCGGCCTCGACCATCATGATCGCGACGTCGTCGCCCACGACCCGGCCGGCGACGACCATGTCGAAGACAGCGTTCTCGAGCTCGGAGTAGCGGGGGAAGGCCACCCACTGGCCGTCGATCAGGGCCACCCGCACACCGGCGATGGGGCCGGAGAAGGGCAGGCCGGAGAGCTGGGTCGACAGCGAGGCCGCGTTGATCGCGAGCACGTCGTAGGCGTCGTCGGGGTCGAGGGCCAGCACGGTGATGACGACCTGCACCTCGTTGCGCAGGCCCGAGACGAACGACGGGCGCAGCGGCCGGTCGATGAGCCGGCAGGTGAGGATCGCGTCGGTGGAGGGACGGCCCTCGCGACGGAAGAACGAACCGGGGATCTTGCCCGCGGCATACATCCGCTCCTCGACGTCCACCGTTAGCGGGAAGAAGTCGAAGTGCTCCTTGGGGTGCTTGCCGGCCGTGGTGGCCGACAGCAGCATTGACTGTCCGTCGAGGTAGGCGCTAACGCACCCGGCGGCCTGCTTGGCCAGCCGGCCGGTCTCGAAGCGGACGGTACGAGTGCCGAAACGGCCGTTGTCGATGACGGTCTCGGCGAAGGTGATCTCAGGACCCTCCATGCGGGTACTGCTCCGTTCTGTACGGAGCCCGGTCACCCGGCCGGATGCGGTCTTCGATCGAGACCCACGCAGCCGTGCTGCGGAGATCACTACCGAGGACCGGCAGCCCGGCTCCCGGGCTCGTGGTGTCTGGTTATTCAGTTGTCGTCCGGATGCGAACTGCGCACTCGGACGTGGCGGTTCAGGCGTGATTACGCGCCCGAACGGCGAAACGCGGCCCGTGCCGGGCACGGGCCGCGTTCGTGGCTAGCGGCGAAGACCGAGGCGCTCGATGAGCGAGCGGTAACGCTCGATGTCGACCTTGGTCAGGTACTGCAGCAAGCGCCGGCGCCGGCCGACGAGCAGCAGCAGACCACGACGGCTGTGGTGGTCGTGCTTGTGCGTCTTGAGGTGCTCGGTGAGGTCTTTGATGCGCTGGGTGAGCATCGCCACCTGCACCTCGGGCGAGCCGGTGTCGCCCTCGACGGTTGCGTACTCGGACATGATCTTCGCCTTGGTGGCAGCGTCGAGAGGCACTGAGCTCCTTCGTAATTCATTGGTTGCGCGGCGCTCCGGGGCGGGTTCACCCGGGCACTCTGGTTCCGCGGCCGTCTTGACGGCTCTGTCAGGCTACCAGCGGCACACCGAACCCCGAAATCGTGCCACGCAGCACCTTGGATCCAGCACCTCGAATGCCGCACCTCGAATGCAGGACCGCCCCGGCAGCGGGCACAACGCTCATCGCAACCGAGCTCGCTCAGCGCGCGTAGTACTCCACGACCAGGGAGACCTCGCAGCTGATGGGCACCTCGACGCGACGGGGGTCGCGGTCGAGACGCACCTGCAGTTCGGGCAGCGACACCGACAGATACCCGGGCACGGCCGGCAACACGTCGGCGTGGGCGCCGGCGGCCGCGATCTGGAACGGCACCATGGTGCGGCTGCGCTCGTGCACGGCGATGACCTGACCGGGCTTGACCCGATACGACGGCTTGTCGACGCGCGCGCCGTCGACGGTGATGTGCCGATGCACCACAGCCTGGCGCGCCTGGGCGACGGTGCGAGCCAGGCCGGCCCGCAGCACCACCGCGTCGAGCCGGCGTTCGAGCAGTTCGACGAGCACGTCACCGGTACGTCCCGGGTGACGCTGGGCCTCCTCGACGACGCGCCGTAGCTGGGCTTCGCGCAAGCCGTACTGCGCGCGCAGCCGCTGCTTCTCCAGCAGTCGCACGGCGTAGTCGCTCTGATTCGGCCGACGGCTGCGGCCGTGCTGGCCCGGTGGGTAGTTGCGGGTCTGCATCGCCCGCTCGGCCTTCGGGGTGAGGGCCAGTCCGAGGGCGCGCGAACGCTTGACCATGCCGCGGGCGCGCTTGGCGCTGGGTCGGGACGACATCGACACTCCAATTCTGACGAAGCTTTCACGTGGTCGCGCTCTTGACGACGCAGACCGTTCGTGGATTAGGTTAGCCTAAGTTAGGTCAGGCTAAGTTCGCCCGCCCTGGACGAGCTGCGCGACCACGCACGACCCCCGCTGAACAACCCCTCACGCTGAACGACCAGACCCACACGGAACCCAAAGGGACTGCCATGAGCCAACGTTCGACAAGCCACGCCGCGACGAGCCAGGGCCCGAGCGCGGCCGAGATGGCCCGTACCCTCACTGCCGGTTTCGGCACGGCCACCGTGGGCACCGCCTTCGGCGGCAGCACCGCACCGGTACTGCATGCCGCCCTCGAAGACGGTGAGATCGTGCTGCTGGCCGCGCGGCGCGAACTGAGCGATGTAGGCCTAGACGGGCTGCTGGCGGCGACGGGAGACGCCCCCGATCATGTGGTGCTCGTCGACATCCTCTCGTACGCGCCCCTACCCGATCTGACTCTGATCCGGGCGCACCTGTCGGCGGCGGGCTGGGCCCGGCTGGCCACGTTCGACGAACTGGACTCCGCCACCGCGGCCCTGGTCGCGGTCTTCGGCGAGGAGGTGGCGGCGCTGACCGGTCCGTGGTCTGACCGGGCGGTCTTGATCGTCGAGGTGGCCGAATGCAAGCTGCACCTGCCGGGAGGCTGTGTGCCGATCGACGCCGAGGAATACATCCTGGCCGACGTCGACCCGCTGGCACCGCACGAGAGCTCCGCGCTCGACCGGGTCGCGGCCTCCAGCACCGACCGGCTGCTGGCGATGGTGCGTCGGCTGCGATCAGACCTGATGGCAGGTGGCGACCTCAGCACGGCCGTGGCCGTACGCCCCATCGGGCTCGACCGCTACGGCCTCACCTTGCACTGCACCCTGCCCGATGGCGACGTCGGCCTGGGCCGCCTGCCCTTCCCGGTGGCGGCCGACACCGTCGCCGAGGCGATGGCCACCATCACCGGCCTGCTCGATCACCACGAGCAGTGCCAGGGCGCCCACCAGCACTGCCGCTGGTCGGACTGATCCCGGGTTCGACCAGCGGCAGTGGTCGGACGGATCCATCGTCCGACCGCAGAGCTGGTCGGACTGAAGCCAATCGAAACCGACCCGGTTCGACTCGAACCATCTCGAGCCGAACCGGGTCGAACTGCGCCATCGGGCGGCCGACAGCAGACCCGCGCGACTCAGCGGAGTCGCCGGCGGCCTGTCAGGCCGTCCCGGATCCGGTGAACTGAGCGCTTGGCCCGGCGGTGGCGGCATCGGCAGCCGTGAGCGGCGTACCGGGTTCGATGACGCTCGCCCGGCCGGCCTCGAGCCTTGCCACCGGTACCCGGAAGGGCGAGCACGAGACATAGTCGAGCAGGATCGACTCGAAGAAGTGAATGGACGCGGGGTCACCGCCGTGCTCACCACAGACGCCCAGGTGCAGGTCGTGACGCACCTCCTTGCCCTCCCACGCGGCGATGGAGACGAGCCGGCCGACGCCGGCCACGTCGATCGACTCGAACGGGCTGACCCCGAAGATGCCGGCCTCCAGGTATTGCGGGAAGAAGGCGGCCTCCACGTCGTCGCGACTGAAGCCCCACGTGGTTTGGGTCATGTCGTTGGTGCCGAACGAGAAGAACTCAGCCTCTTCGGCGATCTGGGCGGCGGTCATGGCGGCGCGCGGCAGCTCGATCATCGTCCCGATCGGGAAGGACAGCTCCACACCATGCTCGGCAGCCACCTCCGCCACGACCTCCAGCGACATCTCGCGCATCAGGTGCAACTCCTGCACTGCAGCCACCAACGGCACCATGATCTCGGGGCGGGGGCTCTTGCCCTGCTTGATCAGGCTGGCCGCGGCCTCGGCCACGGCGCGCACCTGTAGCCGGAACAACTCGGGGATGATCACGCCGAGGCGCACCCCGCGCGTGCCGAGCATCGGGTTGAGCTCGTGCATCTGCTGCACCTCGCGCAGCAACTCCTCCGCCCGAGGCTTCTGCTCGCCCGTCGCCTTGGCCACAGCGACCTCCACCGACAGCGAGGTCAGATCGGGCAGGAACTCGTGCAACGGCGGGTCGAGCAGGCGGATGGTGACGGGTAGGCCGTCCATCGCGTCGAGGATCTGCGTGAAGTCCTGCCGCTGTAGCGGGAGCAGTTCGGCGAGAGCGGCCTGGCGGGCATCGCCGCTGCGGGAGAGGATGACCCGCTCGACCTTCATGCGGCGATCGCCGAGAAACATGTGCTCGGTGCGGCACAGACCGATGCCCTGAGCCCCGAAGCTCCTGGCGCGCACCGCATCCTGCGGGGTGTCGGCGTTGGCCCGCACGCCGAGCCGGCGACGCTCGTCGGCGTGCGCCATCAGCCGCAGCACGGCCTCGACCACCTCGCGCTGATCGCCGTCGCTCTCGTGGCCTGGCTCGCCGAGCAGGCTCTGCACCACCTGGCTCGGGACGACCGGCACTTCGCCGAGGAAGACCTCGCCGGTGGAGCCGTCGATGGAGATCAGGTCGCCCTCCTGCACCACGGCACCACCCGTCAGCCGGATCTGCTGCTGGTTCGGGTCGACGCGCAGTGCGTCACACCCCACCACGCAGGTGCGGCCCATGCCACGGGCGACGACGGCCGCGTGCGAGGTCTTGCCACCGCGGCTGGTGAGCACGCCCTTGGCCGCCACCATGCCGCGCAGGTCGTCGGGGTTGGTCTCGCGCCGGACCAGGATGACGTCGTCACCCTTGGCCGCCATGGCCACCGCGGTCGCGGAGTCGAGGGCTACTCGGCCTACCGCCGCACCCGGGCTGGCCGGCATGCCCTTGGCGATGGCCGTGGGCCGTGCCCCGCTGTCGAACTGGGGGAACATCAGCTGAGCCAGCTGCTCACCCGTCACCCGGCGCAAAGCCTCATCGAGATCGATGAGCCCTTCGTCCACGAGCTGGACGGCGATCCGGAACGCCGCCGCCGCGGTGCGCTTGCCCACGCGGGTCTGCAGCATCCACAGCTTGCCGTCCTCGATCGTGAACTCGATGTCGCAGAGGTCTTTGTAGTGGTGTTCCAGGGTGTCCATGATGTCCATCAGCTGGTGGTAGCTGGTGGCGTCGATGGCCTCAAGATCGGCCAAGGACAACGTGTTCCGGATACCTGACACCACGTCTTCGCCCTGGGCGTTCACCAGGTAGTCGCCGTAGACCCCCCGGTGGCCGGTGGACGGGTCACGGGTGAAACAGACCCCGGTGCCCGATGTGTCGCCCAGGTTGCCGAACACCATGCTGCAGACGTTGACGGCGGTGCCGAGATCGTCGGGGATGCGTTCCTGACGGCGGTAGATCACGGCGCGGTCGGTGTTCCACGATCCGAAGACGGCCTCGATGGCCAGGTCCATCTGCTCGCGCGGATCTTGGGGGAACTCCTTGCCGTATCCGTCGAGGATCACCTGCTTGGAGGCCGCCACGATGCCCTTGAGGTCGTCGGTGCCGAGGTCGGTGTCCTTCTCCACCTCCCGGGTCTGCTTGGCGGACTCCAGAAGATCCTCGAAGAGATGGCCGTCGAGCCCCAGGACGGTCTTGCCGAACATCGCCAGCAGTCGGCGGTAAGAGTCCCAGGCGAACCGCTCGTTGCCGGACACCCGAGCCAGGCCCTCGACGGAGCTGTCGTTCAGGCCGATGTTGAGCACCGTCTCCATCATGCCGGGCATCGAGAACTTGGCCCCCGATCGCACGGACACCAGCAGCGGGTCGTCGGAGTCGCCTAGCTTCTTGCCACGCGCCTGCTCCAGGGCGGCCAGGTGCTCGTCGATCTGGCCGGACAGCTCCGCAGGCACCTCGCCATGCTTGAGGAAGTAGCGGCAGGCCTCGGTCGTGATCGTGAACCCCGGTGGCACCGGCAGCCCGATCCTGGTCATCTCCGCGAGGTTTGCGCCCTTGCCCCCCAGCAGGTCTTTGGCGTCCTTGTCACCGGAGGAGAAGTCGTAGACGTATGTCTCAGTCATCGTTTGACCACCGATTCCTGTCCCATGCCACTACGGCGTGGCGCGTAACTGAGAACCATATCCGCACCCACCTCCGAGGCCAGGAGTCGGTCACCCACCCAGGTGACACTCGGTGGGTAGCCCGCGTCTGGCATGGTCGAGCCGGTGCCCACGGGAGGGCCTGCTGCCTGGTGCCGTGCCATAACGCACGGCTGATACCTCCTAAGGGCGCCGACCGGTTCGATCTAAGGGCGCAGACCCGATTCGATGCGGCCAGCCGCGGTCACCGTGCCTTCGACTGTTGCGATCGGGTTGAACTTGTGGAGTTCTGATATCGCATAGCGTTACTAAGACTCCACAAAGTTCGCCTCATGGACGCCACACCAGAGAGCCGCAGGCACAATCCAGCGCTGTACTAGCCGAGCAGGATCTCCCGACAGCGCTGGACGTCGACATGCATCTGGCTCACGAGGGTTTCGACCCCTGAGAAGGCCAGCGTGGGTCGCAGGCGTTCGACGAAATCCAGTGCCACCCGCTCGCCGTAGAGGTCGAGGTCGGTGCGGTCGAGCACATAGGCCTCCACCCGGCGCTCGTGCCCGTCGAACGTGGGATTCGTGCCCACCGAGATGGCCGCAGGCAGCCGCCGGCTCGGGTCGCCGGCGGGCAGGCCCGTCCGCACGAGCCAGCCCGCATAGACCCCGTCGGCCGGCACCATGCCCACGCTGGTCTGGGCGAGATTCGCGGTGGAAAACCCCAGCTCACGGCCGCGATGATCGCCGTGCACCACCTCGCCGCAGACTTGGTGCGCCCGGCCCAGCACCTCTGCTGCTCCACGGACGTCGCCCGCGGCCAACAGCTCTCGCACCCACGACGACGACCAGCGCCGCTCGGCGCCCTCGGCGGCCAGATCTTCCGGGCCCTTGAGGTCGTCGGTGACGATGACCTCGAAGCCCAACTCGGCGCCCAGCTCGCGCATCGTGCTCAGATCGCCACTGTTGCGGACGCCGAAGCGCATGTCGTGACCGACGACCACCGCACAGGCGTGCAGCCGGTCGAGCAGTACCCGCTCCACGAACTCGCGCGGGGTCATGGCCGCCAGGTCGCGGGTGAAGTGCAGCACCAGGGTGGCGTCGAGACCCGTCTCGGCCATGAGATCGAGCCGGCCCTCGAGGTCGCACAGCAGCTCCGGAGCCCGTTCCGGGTAGAGCACCTGCAGCGGATGCGGCTCGAAAGTGATGGCCACGGCCACCGCGTTGCGCGCCCGCGCCTGCTTCACCAGGTGGGTCAGCGCCCAACGGTGTCCGAGGTGGACACCGTCGAAGTTGCCGAGGGAGACGACCGTTTGCCCGAGGTCGGACGGAACGCCCTGCAGGTCGGCCCAACGCTCCACCTGACCACTCCTACGCCTCGACAACAGATCACGCACACTCTGCCAGCAGCCGGGCCACTGCTCACACCTGACCCGGCGGCACCGCTCGACCGGCTCAATTCGCGGCGAAGACCAGCACCGGTTTGGCGTGCGTCGCCGTCTCCTCGATGATCGCCACCAGAACCCCCGTGCCGTCGACTGCCGCAGTCAACCCGGGCTGGCGCCCCGCCGGGGCCAATCGTCGGCCGAATCCCAACTCGGTCGCCTCCCGGGCGTCCACCGAACGCACCGGCAGGACCCCCGCTGCCGCCTCAGCCGGGCTCAGCAGCGACAACCCCTCGGACGCCTGCTCCAGGCTAAGAGCCCGGTCGAGGCCGAACGGACCGACCTTGGTGCGACGCAGCTCGGTGAGGTGGCCACCTACGCCGAGAGCCGCTCCGAGGTCACGCGCGAGCGCGCGCACGTACGTGCCCGACGAGACGTCGACCTCCACGGCCACGTCGCGGCATTCGAGATCGCCCACCGTCACCGGGGTCTGCGAGAGCACCTCGAAGCGGTGCACCCGCACCGTGCGGGGAGCGAGGCTGACCTCCTCCCCCGCCCGAACGCGGGCATAGGCCCGCTTACCGGCCACCTTGATGGCACTGACGGAGCTGGGCACCTGCTCGATCTCTCCGGTGAGTTGCCGGACGGCGGCCTGCACCCGACTCGTCTCGAGCCCGGCCGCGCCGGCGGCCGTGACGAGCTCACCCTCGGCGTCGTCGGTGGACGTGGCCTGGCCCAGCCGGATGACGGCCGTATACGTCTTGTCGACGCCCACGAGATATGTAAGCAGCCGAGTGGCCGTGCCCACACCGAGCACCAGAACTCCCGTGGCCATCGGGTCGAGAGTGCCGGCGTGACCTACTCGACGGGTTCCTGCCAGACGGCGGACCCGAGCCACGACGTCATGGCTGGTCAAGCCCGGTGGTTTGTCGATGACGACGATGCCCGAGGAGACGGCGTCGCCCATGTCAGCCTTCGCGCCGGCCGGCCCCGGCCCCGGCGTCGTCGAGGTCGTCGTCCTCCAGGTCGTCGTCGAACTCGTCCTCCAGCTCGTCCACCTCGTCGGGATGCCGATAGGGATCGGCCTCGCCGGCATAGCCCTTGCCCACCGCGAGCTTGGCCACCTGCTCGTCGTGCTCATGGGCGCGACGAAGCAGATCGTCGATGGCTGCGGCGTTCTCCGGTAGTCCGTCGGCGATGAACTCCAGCGTGGGCGTCAGCCGCACACCGGTGGCTTTGCCCACCTCACTCCTGAGCCGGCCCTTGGCCGATTCGAGCGCGGCGGCAGTGGAGGCCTTGTCTTGCGCGTCGCCGAACACCGTGTAGAAGACCGTGGCGTGCTGCAGGTCACCGGTCACCCTGGCATCGGTGATGGTGATGAAACCCAGTCGTGGGTCTTTGATCTGGTGTTCCAGGGCCTGGGCGACCACGACCTTGATGCGGTCTGCCAGCCGCCGGACGCGTCCGCTTTCGCTCATCGCACTCTCCAACCTTGCCCCGGCCGGAGTTGGCCGTGGTGGGCGTTCGTCACTGCTCTATTCGTCTTCGTCGTCCCAGAGGCGCACGCGAGCCGAGAGCAGCTCGACCTCTGGGCGCGAGGCCACCATGGCCTGGCAGCGTTGCAGCACCTCCCGAACGTGCTGGGCGTCGGCCCCCAGGAGGGCGACGCCCAGCTCGGCCCGGCGGTAGAGGCCGTGCGAACCGGTCTCGGCGGCGCTCACGTCGAACCGACGTAGCGCCGCCAACACCGGGCGCACAACCCCGCGCTTGTGCTTGAGCGAACCGACCTCACCGAGCAAGAGGTCGAGCCGCAACGATCCGACGATCATGAAATCAGGTACGGGCCTTCTCGCGGATCTCGTAGGTCTCGATGATGTCTTCGAGCTTGATGTCGTTGAACGACCCGAGCCCGATACCGCACTCGTAGCCCTCGCGGACCTCGGTGGCATCGTCCTTGAACCTGCGCAGAGATTCGATCGTGAGGTTCTCGCCCACCACCGCGCCATCGCGCACAAGCCGGGCTTTGGCGTTGCGCCGCACCAGACCAGAGCGCACCAGACAGCCGGCGATGTTGCCGAACTTGGACGAGCGGAACACCTCGCGCACCTCGGCGGTACCGAGCTGCACCTCTTCGAACTCCGGCTTGAGCATGCCCTTGAGCGCTGCTTCGATCTCTTCGATGGCCTGGTAGATCACCGAGTAGAACCGCATGTCGACGCCCTCGCGCTCGGCCAGATCGGCCACCCGCTCAGCGGGCCGCACGTTGAAGCCGATGATGACGGCGTCGTCGACCGTGGCCAGGTTGACGTCGTTCTGGGTGATGGCACCCACGCCGCGGTGGATGATCCGCAGCTCGACTTCGTCGCTGATCTCGATCTTGAGCAGCTCGTCTTCCAACGCCTCGACCGAACCGGACACGTCACCCTTGATGATGAGGTTGAGCGTCTCCACCTTGCCCGCGGCAAGCACCGCGTTGAGGTCTTCGAGGCTGATCCGCTTGCGGCGCTTGGCGAGCAACGCGGCACGGTCGGCCGCCTCCCGCCGCTCGGCGATCTGCCGGGCGGTGCGGTCGTCGGGGGCCACCACGAAGGTGTCACCGGCGCCGGGCACCGACTGCAGGCCGAGCACGAGCACGGGGAACGACGGTGGCGCCTCCGTGACGTTGTTGCCGTCGTCGTCGAGCATCGCTCGCACGCGGCCGTAGGCACCGCCCGCCACGATGGCATCTCCGACGTGCAGGGTGCCGGTCTGCACCAGCACCGTCGCGGTGGCCCCGCGGCCCTTGTCGAGGTGGGCCTCGATCGCGACACCGCGGGCTTTGCGCTCCGGGTTGGCCGTGAGCTCCAGCGCGGCGTCGGCCGTGAGCAGGATCGCCTCGAGCAGCTTGTCGATGTTGATCTTCTCCCGGGCCGAAACCTGGACGAACATCGTGTCGCCGCCGTACTCCTCCGCCACGAGGTTGTACTCGGTGAGCTGCTGCATGACCTTGTCGGGGTTGGCCCCCTCCTTGTCGATCTTGTTCACCGCCACCACGATCGGCACGCCGGCCGACTGCGCGTGGTTGAGCGCCTCGATCGTCTGCGGCATCACACCGTCGTCGGCCGCCACCACGAGCACCGCGATGTCGGTGACCTTGGCACCACGGGCACGCATGGCGGTGAACGCCTCGTGGCCCGGGGTGTCGATGAAGGTGATGGGCCGCTCGATGCCTTCGAGGTTGGTGACCACCTGGTAGGCACCGATGTGCTGGGTGATGCCGCCGGCCTCGCCGCCCATGACGTTGGCGTGCCGGATGGCGTCGAGCAGCCGGGTCTTGCCGTGGTCGACGTGACCCATGACGGTCACCACCGGCGGGCGAGCCTCGAGGGACTCCTCGGCCTCGTCGTCGGTGTCGTCAAGGTCGATGTTGAACTGCTCGAAGAGCTCGCGCTCTTCATCTTCCGGCGAGACGACCTGGATGTCGTAGCCGAGCTCGGCCCCCAGCAGCTGGAACGTCTCCTCGTCGAGGCTCTGGTTCACAGTCGCCATCTCGCCCAGGGCGAAGAGCACGGTGACCAGGCTCGCGGGGTTCGCATCGATCTTCTCGGCGAAGTCGGTGAGGCTCGACCCACGACGAAGCCGGACGACGGTGCTGCCGTTGCCCCGGGGAACGGTGACGCCGCCGACGCTGGGCGCCGACATCGCCTCGAATTCCTGACGCTTGGCACGCTTCGACTTACGACCACGAACCGGACGTCCACCGGCGCGCCCGAAGGCGCCCTGCGTACCGCCACGGCCACGTGAGCCCTTGCCGAAGCCGCCGCCACCACCGGGAGGACCTCCGGTGCCGCCGGGACGACCTGCACCGCCGCCGCCGGGGCCACCGGTGCCGGGCCGGCCGCGACCGGGAGCGCCGGGACGACCACCGCTGGCCGGGGCGCCGGGGCGTCCGACCGCGGAACGGTTGGGCATCATGCCCGGGTTGGGGCGCGGACCACCGGGACGCGGGCCACCGGCACCTGCGGGCGGACGCGGACCACCGGGACGCTCGCCGCCGGCGCCACCGCGTCCACCGGGACGCGGCATGCCCTGCGACGTGGCGAACGGGTTGTTGCCGGGCCGGGGACCACCCGGACCGCCGCTACCACTCTGGCCGCCGGCACCGCCTTGACCGCCGCCGCCCTGGCCACCGGGCCGGGGCGCCGGACGAGCGCCGGGACGCGGCATGCCCTGCGAAGTCGCGAACGGGTTGTTGCCGGGACGCGCACCGGGACGACCGCCTTCAGGGCGATCGCCTCCGCGCTGGCCTCCGGAGGGGCGGTTGCCCTGACCGGGACGGGCCGAGGCAGCCGGAGCCGACGACTCGCCGGGCGCCGGGCGCGACGGCCTGGCCGGGCCTGGGCGGGCACCGGATGGGGCCGGACGAGACGGCGCGCTGCTGCCGCCCTGGCCACTCGGGGGCGCCTGCCTCGGGGCAGGAGCGACCGGGTTGGCCGAGGACGCGGCGGGCGACGCCGCAGCAGGGCCACCGGGAGCCCGGTTGACCGGAGCCGCCGGCGCTGCGGCAGCGGGTGCCGAGGCCTGCGCGGGCGTGGGTTGTGCGGGGGATGCCTCCGGGGCAGACGTCTGCGGGGCCGCAGGCTTGGACCCGGGAACACCCGGACGGGCACCGGGCAGCGGTGCCCGCGAACCCGGGGTGGTCGCTGGGCTGGCGCCCGTGGCCGCCGGCGCTGCCGGGACTCGGACTGGGGGCGCAGCGGCAGCCGGTGCCACCGGGGCAGCTGCCGACGACGCCGGCGCGGCCGGCCTGGCAGCCGGACGTGCGGGGGAGGGCGTTGCCCGTGAAACTGGGGCCGCCTTCTTGGCGGCAGGCTTGGCGCCTCCTGCGGGGAAGGCGTCCTTGAGGCGGCGGACGACCGGAGGTTCGATCGTTGATGATGCCGAGCGGACGAACTCGCCCATCTCGGTAAGCTTTGCCGTCAGCTCCTTGCTTGTTACTCCGAGCTCTTTGGCGAGCTCATAGACCCGGACCTTTGCCACGTCTCTCCTGTCTCGGTCCGGCCTCGACAGGGGGCACGAACCGTCGTTACGGCTGTAGGGCGTTCATTGCTGGGAGCTCATCGGGTGCCCATCAGAATCAGACCCGCTCTCATGCTCGACGATTGGTTTGGTGAAGCTCACGGCCGCTGCGAGATATGCGACGACCTGCTGAACGTCAGTGGGAACCTGCACTCGCAAGGCCCTGCCGAACGCCCGCCGCCGTACCGCCAGGTCGAGGCACGCAGGCTCGGGGTGCAACCACGCACCACGACCCGCAGCCCGAGCCGGCGGATCCGGAACCACCACGACCCCCGAAGGGGTGACGGCTCCGGCCACAACTCTCAGCAACCGAGACCGGTCGCCCCGACGGCGACAGCCCACACAAGTGCGTTGCGGCTCGTTGCCTCGACGAGGCGGCAAGCCGACACCTCCGGTTTTGCGGATTACACACGTGGGGGCGCGTCTCCGGGCGGGACGCCCAGCCGTACAACTCTACCCGACCAGCCGACCTACCACTGTCGGGCCAGGCAAGCCGCCCACATCAGGCACATTTCTCCCGGCTTAGGGCGGGCTTAGGGCCGTTCGGCGGTGTCGGGCTGGATGTCGATGCGCCAGCCCGTCAGCTTGTTGGCCAGGCGGGCGTTCTGGCCCTCCTTGCCGATCGCCAACGACAGTTGGTAGTCGGGCACGATCACGCGAGCCGCCCGGGCCGCGGCGTCGACCACGTCTACCCGCACCACTTTGGCCGGGCTCAGCGCCTGCGCCACGAAGGTCGCGGGGTCCTCGTCGAAATCGACGATGTCGATCTTCTCGCCGTGCAACTCCGTCATCACCGCACGCACCCGCTGACCCATCGGGCCGATGCAGGCGCCTTTGGCGTTGAGCCCGGGCACAGTGGTGGCCACGGCCATCTTGGTGCGATGCCCGGCCTCTCGCGAGAGCGCGGCGATCGTGACGCTGCCGTCGGCCACCTCGGGCACCTCGAGCTCGAACAGACGCCGGACGAGGTTGGGATGGGTGCGGCTGACGGTGATCGAGGGCCCCTTGAGGCCCTTGCGCACGGCCACCACGAGCACGCGCAAGCGAGCGCCGTGTTCATAGACCTCACCCGGAACCTGTTCCTGCAGTGGCAACACGGCCTCGACACTGCCGAGATCGACATGCACCATGCGCTTGTCGGGGCCCTGCTGGATGACGCCGGAGACCACGTCGCCCTCACGGTTGCGGAAGTCACCGAGCACCTGCTCGTCCTCGAGGTCGCGCAGCCGCTGGATGATGACCTGCTTGGCCGTGGTGGCGGCGATCCGTCCGAACCCGGTCGGGGTGTCGTCGTATTCCCCCAGCACGTTGCCCTCGTCGTCCTGCTCGCTGGCCCAGACGACCACGTGCCCCGACTTGCGGTCGAGTTCCACGCGCGCCCTGGGCATGGCGCCGGGAGTGCGCTCGTAGGCGGTGAGCAGCGCGGCCTCGATGGCGCGCACGAGCACGTCGAAGGGCACTTCCTTCTCGCGCTCCAACATCCGCAGTGCGGCCAGATCGATGTCCACGTCAGTCCTCCTCGTCGGGGGCCTGCGCCCCGCTGTCATCGTCGTCAAGGCCGGCCTCATCCAGGCTGGCGTCACCGGGCTCAACTGGGTCGAGCTCATCTGGGTCGAGCTCATCTGGATTGAGCTCATCGTGATGAGAGAACTCCACCTGCACCCGTCCGGTGCCCAGGTCGGCCCAGCGCACTTGCCGATCGCTCTCGTCCACCACGAGCACGACGCCCTCGTCATCGACGACGCTGACCCGGCCGGTCAGGGCACTTCCCGCCACGGCGACGCTGACGAGCCGGCCCCGGGCTCGCGCCCAGTGCCGGCGCTCCGTGAGCGGGCGCGACACCCCGGGCGAGCTCACCTCGAGCACGTACGGAGACTGGCCGAAGGGCTCGGCGGCATCCATGGCCTGATCGATCACGCGTGAGACGTCTGCGATGCGGTCGAGGTCGAGGCTGCCGGTCTCGTCGTCGGGCAGGTCGACGACCACCCGCACCACCCGGCGCTTACCGGCCGGAGTGACCTGCACCCGCTCAAGGACGAGACCCGCTCGGGCCACCGGATCGGCGATCACCGCTGCGACCCGGGAAGACTCCGGTGCCCTCGCGTTGTGGGCCATCGGGATGCCTCCTTTGTCCAGTTGTTACGACGCCATCGGTGCCGCCCTGGCCGCAGGTGAGCGGTGAGCGGGCATCGACCTCGGCAGTCGAGACCGTGCCGCAGCACGATAACTGTTGAGAGGGACGATGTCCGAATCGGCGGCCCAGCCGGGGCGTGGCGAGTCTCGTTCGGGTCCCGGATTCGACACGATCCCCACGTCCACCTGTCACGTTCTTCGCCTACCCGTGGCCAACTTGGCGACACCCGGGCGAACAACGTGACGAGTCGACCTAGTGCGGTCCAGCCCTCCGGCGTCTCGCGCAGAAAGTCAGCAGCCGTGCACACCTTAGAATCGGCGGATGCCTGCCACCCCGAACCGCCGCATAGTGCTGGGCGCCGGGGCCGCGCTGGCGCTCGGCGCGCTCACGGGCTGCGGGGTCAACTGGCGTCAGGTACGACTCGACGACGCTGCCTCACCCACGCCACCGACATTGACCCGCGACGACCTGGCCCGCTTCGCCGCGGTAGGTCTGATCACCACCCTGCAGGCACAGGCCGGGCAGATCGCGTCTCATCCCCCGGCACAGAACCTGGCCGCGCAGGTGGCCGCGGCTCATGCCACCCATCTCAGGGCGCTGGGCCCGATCCCCGGGCCGGTTCCGTCGGCGTCGCCCACCCCGAGCGGCTGGCCCACACCCGCCACCACTACGGCGCCGGAGCTCGATCCCATCGGGCTCGCCAATGCCGAGGCGGCCGCCGCAACCACCTTGCTCACCGGCCTGGACGAGCTTTCGGGCCGGCTGGCCGCGCTCTTCGTCAGCATCGCCTGCTGCTGTCTGCAAGCCGGCTCCACCCTGGTCCCGGGCCGGCGCAGCAGCACCCCGCCCGCCCCGCCTGCATCGCCGGCCGGCTTGACCGCGCCCTCGCCGGACGGGGTCAGTACGGCAGTGCTGGCCCTGATCGCCGCCGACGACGCGGCCGGGTACGCGTACGGGCCGTACGCCGCAGCATTGAACGGGCCGGAGCAAGCCCAGGCGGTAACCCGGATGCAACTGCACACACAGCGTTCGCTGCAGGTACGCGCCCTGGCCGGCACCGCCCGGCTCGAGGTCCCTGCGGCACCGGCGGCCTACGCGGTGACGCGTCCGGGCGATGCGACCGTCGCCCGCCAGGCCTGCGGCAGGCTGGAGGCCGCCTGCGCCCGGGCAGCGAGCGCACTGTTGTCCACGGGCAACAAGCCCGGCCGCGCCCTGGGCCAACTAGTACTGCGCGACGGCGCGGCCGCCCAGGCTGCCTGGACGGGTCTCGTGGCGCTACCGGGTCGCTGAAGCCACCCCACCGCGTTCGGCACACCGATTCTTCGACTTCGTTATGAAATCGGGACGGTACGGCTCTTGAGCGGCTTCCGCGAGGCCATTGGCTAGGGCTACGGTGAGCCAATTCATCGTCGGAAGAGGTCCCAGCCGTGGCAAGCCTTCGCGAACAACTAACCCGTAAGAAGCCGATCGCTAGTGACGCGGTCGATCATCACCATGGCGGTCCCGATCTCAAGCGCACGATCGGCACCTTCCAACTGATGATGTTCGGCGTCGGCGCCACAGTGGGTACCGGTATCTTCTTCGTACTCCCGGAGTCGGTCCCTAAAGCCGGGCCCGCGGTCATCGTGTCGTTCCTGCTGGCCGGATTGGCAGCCGGGCTCTCGGCTATCAACTACGCGGAGATGGCAGGCGCTATTCCGGTCAGTGGATCGACGTACTCCTACGCGTACCACGCGCTCGGTGAATTCGTGGCCATGATCATCGCCGCCTGCGTCCTGCTCGAATACGGGGTGTCCTCCAGCGCTGTCGCCGTGGGCTGGAGCGGCTACTTCAACGAGCTGCTCAGTAAGACGATAGGTGTGAGCCTGCCCGACGCCCTGTCGTATTCGCCGATTCCCTTCGAGGGCGACAAGTCTGGCTTGATCAATCTGCCGGCCGTGGTGTTGGTAGGCCTGTGCACGCTGCTGCTCGTTCGCGGGGCCAGCGAGTCGGCCAAGCTCAACACGATCATGGTGCTCATCAAGCTCAGCGTGTTGTGCCTGTTCGCCGTCATCGGGTTCACGGCGTTCCAGGCCGATCGGTTCGACCACTTCTGGGCGGCAGGCTCGGCCGGCATCACGGCGGCGGCGGGCACGATCTTCTTCTCCTTCATCGGCCTCGATGCGGTCTCGACAGCCGGCGAGGAGGTGAAGAACCCGCAGCGGGCGCTGCCTATCGCGATCATGGGAGCCCTCGCGGTGGTTGTCACGGTCTATGTGCTGGTGGCGGTCGCGGGCGTAGGCGCCCAGCCTCTGGCCGCGTTCTCGTCGCCGGAGCAGCAGAGCGCCGGGTTGTCAGTGATCATGGAGAAGATCACCGGATCGCCCATTCCCGGCACCATTCTTGCCGCCGGCGCTGTGATCTCGATCTTCTCGGTGACCCTCGTGACCTTGTACGGCCAAACCCGCATTCTCTTCGCGATGGGTCGCGACGGAATGCTGCCCGACCGCTTCGCCCAGGTGAACCCGAGGACGCTCACGCCGCGATTCAACACCGTGACCGTCGGCATCATCGTGGCGATCATTGCGGGCTTCGTGCCGGCCGGCTACCTGTGGGACACAGTGTCTATCGGCACTCTCATGGCTTTCATCGTCGTGGCAATCGGCGTGCTGGTGCTCCGGCGCACCCGGCCCGACCTGCGCCGTCCTTTCAAGGTGCCCGGCTATCCCGTGACGCCGATTCTCACCGTTGTGGTCTGTATCTATGTGCTGTCTGGCCTGGCACCAATCACCTGGGCAGTCTTTGCGGTCTGGGTGGTCGTCGTGCTGGCCTACTACTTCCTGTTCGCCCGGCATCGTTCGCGCTTGGGTGAAACTGCGACCGAAAGCGACCTCGTCCCATGACACTGCTCGTCGGCTGCTCCTGCTACCACGACAACCGCGCGACTCTGGAATACTCGGCCGCCCTTGCCAGGTCTGCCTCGCAAGATCTACTCCTCGTGAGCGTCATCCCGGCGCCGTGGCCCACTCCGGTGGCCGGCCACACCGACCGCGAATACGAAGCCTGGTCACAGGAGACGGGCCGGCGTTCGGTCGACGAAGCCCTGGCCCTGGCCCGCGAGGTATGCCCAGACGTCAAGGTCCAGGCGACGGCCGTTCCCGGACGCTCGGTGCCGGCCACCCTCACCGAACAGGCCCAGGCGGCCGAGGCGGTCATGATCGTGATCGGCTCCGGTCAGGACGGCCCCTACGGGCATGTGCACCTGTCGTCCACGGCCGACCGGCTGCTGCACTCCTCGCCCGTGCCCATCGCGGTAGCCACCCGCGGCTACCGGGCGGCCTCGAGCGGACGGATCAGCCGGGCCACCTGCGCCTTCCGGGGGGATGCCGTGTCGCAGCGCACCTTGGAACGCACGGCCCAGCTGTGTGTGGAGGTGGGAGCTTCGCTACGCGTGGCGACCTTCGCCGTGCGAGGGCGCACGATGTATCCCCCCGAGGTCGGCCTCGAAGCTGAAGACCTCGTACTGCGGGGTTGGGTCGAGCAGTCGCACACGGCTCAGGCGCTGGCCCTGGCCCAATTGAGCGAGGCCGGCGAACTGCCTGCCGACACCGACGCCGTAGTGACCTCGGGGCGAAGCTGGGCAGAGGCCCTCGACAACCTGGCCTGGGAGCGCGACGAGGTGCTCGTCGTGGGGTCGTCGCCGGCCGGGCTGTTGGAACGCGTCTTCCTCGGCAGCAGCGGCACGAAGATTCTGCGGCACTCCCCCGTGCCAGTGGTCGTGGTGCGCTGACCCCGTCGAGTGCTGACTCGACGGAGCTCACGTTCGATCTTGAGCTGTCGCAGCTGATCTGAAATATCGTCGCCGGCCCGACCAGCGTTGAAGCTCAACGCCGGTCGGGTCGACGCATTTCACCGGGGGTTTCAGTTGGGCGCGGTTCAGTTGGCGCGGTCTCAGCTGGCCTCGACGGCTTGCCTGATGGCGCCCACGGCGTCGGACACCGGCACCTCAGCCCGCTCGTCGTCCGCGCGGGTGCGCACCTCGACCACTCCGTCCGCGAGCTTGCGGCCCACGGTGACGATGACCGGGACGCCGAGCAGTTCGGCGTCGGCGAACTTCACGCCGGGGCTGGCCTTCCAGCGGTCGTCGAACAGCACGCTGACGCCGGCCGCTTCGAGCTCACCCGCAAGCCGCTCTGCTTCGGCCCAGACGGCCTGATCTTTGCCGGTGGCCACGATGTGCACCTCGGCGGGAGCCACCTCCCGCGGCCAGATCAGACCCTTGTCGTCGTGAGAGTTCTCGGCGATCACGGCCACCAGGCGCGAGACTCCGACGCCGTAGGAACCCATGGTGACCGTCACGAGCTTGCCGTTCTCGTCGAGCACCTTGAGCCCCAGCGCGTCGGCGTACTTGCGGCCGAGTTGAAAGACGTGGCCGATCTCGATGCCGCGCGCGGTCTCCAGCGCGTGGCCACAGACGGGGCAGGCGTCGCCGTCGCGTACCTCGGCCGCCTCGATGACACCGTCGCCCGCCTCCTCGCCGGCTGCGGCGAAGTCTCGTCCGGCCGTGAGGTCGAGCACGTGGCAGCCGGGCTGGTCGGCGCCGGTCACCCACCGGGTGCCGGCCACGACCCGCGGGTCGAGCAGGTAGCGGATGCCGGTGGAGTGGGTGGAACCCAGCGCGCCGGGCCCGATGTAGCCCTTGACCAGCATGGGGTTGGCGACGAAGTCCTCCTCCGTGAACGCCTCCACCGTGGCCGGCTCCACCTGGGCAGCCAACCGCTTGTCGTCCACCTCGCGGTCACCCGGCACACCGATGGCCAGCGGCTCGCGGCGCCCGTCAGGGTGCACGAGCATGACGATCACGTTCTTCAGAGTGTCTCCGGCTTGCCACGGCCGGTCGTTTCGGGGGAAGGCTGCGTTGAGGTGATCGACCAGCGTTGCGATCGTGGGGGTGTCGGGCGTCTGCTCGACGTGGGCCGGCACCGCGTCGTCGATCGGCAGCGCCGCGGGCGTGGGCACCCGGACCGCCTCGACGTTGGCGGCGAAGTCGCAGTTGGTGCACCGGACGTAGGTGTCTTCGCCGAACTCGGCGGGGGTGAGGAACTCCTCGCTGGCCGAGCCACCCATGGCTCCTGACATGGCCTGCACGACCACGTAATCGACGCCCAGCCGCTCGAAGAGCCGCACGTAGGCGTCGCGGTGCAGGTCGTAGGAGGCCTGCAGCCCCGCGTCGTCGACGTCGAAGGAGTAGGAGTCCTTCATCACGAACTCACGCCCGCGCAGAATGCCGGCCCGGGGCCGGGCTTCGTCGCGGTACTTGATCTGGATCTGATAGAGCGACAACGGCAGGTCTTTGTACGAGGAGTACAGGTCTTTGACCATGAGGGTGAACATCTCCTCATGGGTTGGCCCCAACAGCATGTCGACGTGCTTGCGGTCTTGCAGCCGGAACAAGGTGTCGCCGTACTCCGTCCACCGATTGGTGGCCTCATAGGGCTCGCGGGGCAGCAACCCGGGAAAGTGCACCTCCTGCGCACCGATGGCGTCCATCTCCTCGCGGACGATGCGCTCGATGTTGCGGTACACCTTCCAGCCCAGCGGCAACCACGAGTAGATGCCCGGTGCCACCCGGCGCACGTATCCCGCGCGCACCAGCAGTCGGTGACTCGGCACCTCTGCGTCGGCGGGGTCGTCGCGCAGGGTTCGAACAAAGAGCGTGGACATCCGAAGCATGCCGCAGAGCCTATCTGGAGCCACCGACAACCCGAACCGGATTGTGGTCCAGGCGCAACCCGGCCGGACGCCCATGTCGTCCATTGGTCTGGTGTGGGGTCACGACCTGTGGGGAGCCGTCGCAGGGCGTGTTCGGCGGGTTAGGAAGCCCCGGTCCTAACCCAGATAGCCCAGCGACAGGCGGGGCTGGTCCGCCGATGATGCCCGGGCGACAGGTGGACCGGCTCAGCTACGCGCGGGCGCCCGGCGACGACTGCTGCGGCCCCGACAGCCGCCGGACCGGCTCAGCTACCCGCGGGCGGCCCCGGACGACGACTGCTGCGGCCTCGACAGCCGCCGGACCGGCTCAGCTACCCGCGGGCGCCCGGCGACGCAGGAGCATAGTCGGGCGACGGGCGGATCGAGCACTGCGACAAGCGAACCCAGCCGGGCGACAGGCAGACGGAGCGTGGCAATGGGACGCCGTAGTTGCCCGGGTCTTCCGCAAAGAGAGTTTCGAGGGTCGAAGGCCAGGGGGGCTATTCCTGCGCTATGGCGATGCCCTGTCCGGCGGGGCATCGCCATAGCGTCAGAAACGCCCTCTTTTCACAGCCCTGCCGAAGCCAGACTCGACCCGTCAGGGACCTGAGTCGTTGATTGGTGCCGTTCGCGGCGAAGTTGCCGCGGTTGGCACCAGGTTGAGTACCGCCGCAGGGGTTGGAGTCATTCGGTGGTGCCGTCCGCGGCGTATCCCCCGCAGTTGGCACCCAGTTGAGCGCCACACCCGGGGCTGAAGCCATTCGATGGTGCCGTCCGCGGCCTATCCCCCGCAGTTGGCACCCAGTTGAGCGCCACACCCGGGGCTGAAGCCATTCGATGGTGCCGTCCGCGGCCTATCCCCCGCAGTTGGCACCCAGTTGAGCGCCACACCCGGGGCTGAAGCCATTCGATGGTGCCGTCCGCGGCCTATCCCCCGCAGTTGGCACCCAGTTGAGCGCCACACCCGGGGCTGAAGCCATTCGATGGTGCCGTCCGCGGCCTATCCCCCGCAGTTGGCACCCAGTTGAGCGCCACACCCGGGGCTGAAGCCATTCGATGGTGCCGTCCGCGGCGTATCCCCCTGCGCACCCTGCGGCCAAAGAAGTGGTAAGGACAATCCTCTTGCTGTGGAGAACGGTGAGCGAGTATTCACTCCGTTGACGCGTATATCTTGGTAAACGGATCTCTATATGCGATGCAGCATCTCGGCGGCCCCCCTTGTCAGACGGACAGCCCTGGACATAACGCATATCCCTGCTCGATTCACCTGGAACAAACATCAATCCTAAGGCGCTTCAGGGCACGAATGGCCCGATGTCGTCATGTCACGTGGTAGACAACAGGGCGACTGGATCTCTGCGTAACGCTGGTACACGAGGACGTTGACTGCTCGGACGAATATTAGGAATCGGCACAAAAGTATATCCAGCCAATCGCGAATCGTACCCATACTTGATTGGTTCACCTGAGGGTAGAACAAATCCGGGTGACGCAGCGCTAGGTGGCCCACAGGTATACTGCCGCTTTTCCTGGTTGATGATGACGGGAGAGCCGTCTTCGCAGATGAGCGGCGTCCAGGAGCGGGGATTGAAAAAGGAAAAGAACCCTGAGATGTAGTAGATCCAAATCAAATGCAATAACGAACAGCACTGCGGCAGCCCATGCCCCAGAGAAGCAGAAACGACGCCCGCCCCTCCCCGCTCCGTGGTCGCCTGACATGACTTCGAACACCCCCTTTCGGCGAAAATGTGCACAGTATGACCAACACAATATGACTGACACAGCATGACCGACGCGCCGCTTATCATCAATGCTTTCATTATCGTATCGCGGCTCACAAGCCAGGCACACTTAGCAGCTGCGCGCGCCTGTGTGATCACGCCCCTTGCGCAGCCTCCCCCGTCAAATCATCGGCTCGGTTTTGCGCGCTGATTGCCACCGCACGCAGTCCATTTGCTGAGGTTCAGCCAGATTGATCGACTAGCAAGATGGATGGCATCGGGACTGCCAGAAGGTGCCTGATCGCCCGAATCCGCTGGTCAGTCGTGCGCCAGCGCGTTGACCGCAAGGTCGAAGAGCCACGGTGCTCGGTGGGCGGCGCCGAGCACCGCCCGGCGCCCCGGCGCCGTCCGGGTGGCCGTCACCAAGGCCGACGTCAACACGGAGCTGCGGCTACTCGCCCGAGCGGCGGCGAGCGGGTAGGCCCCGGGACGATCTGCCGCGATCGCCGCGACCGCAGCCCGCGCCTGGGCCAATCCGACGCTGATGCCCTCCCCGGTGAGCGCGTCCACATAGCCACCGGCATCACCGACGAGCAAGATCCGTCCACTGCGCCGGGATCGACTCCGTTGCCGCAGTGGGCCGGCTCCCTTCACGTCAGTGATCGGTTCCGCGTCCACCAGCCGCTGCTGCAGAGCCGGGAAGCCGGCGAGGCGCTGCCCCCAGGACGCGCGCCCGGAGCCGAGCAGCGCGACCCCCACCTCGTCCCGGGCCACCGGCGTGACGTACGCCTCGCCCGCCGGGGACCAGTGCACCTCGACCAGGTCGGTCCACGGGGCGAGACGGAAATGCCGGCGCAGGCCGAATCGTCGAGGCCCGCGGCACACCCCGTCCAGCCCGAGCAAGCGGCGGCTTGGGGAGTGCAGACCGTCGGCAGCCACGACGTAGCGGCCGCGCAACGACGCCACGCCAGGGCCGAGGAGTTCCACCCACACACCGGTTCCGCCCTGCACCAGGTTCGTCATCGCCCGTCGCACCACCTCGACGCCCGCCTCCTCCGCGGCGGTCGACAGCGCGGCGTGCAACTGGGTCCGGCGCACCCCACGTCCCGGCGCTGCGCGGAACCTGGCCTCGACCGACCGCCGGCCGTCGACATACCGGATGCCCGCGAAAGGCCGCCCGAGGAGTGGCATCCCAAGTTGTGCGAGTGCGGCGACGGCACCAGGCATCAGGCCCTCGCCGCAGGCCTTGTCGACCGGAGCCGCGCGAGGCTCCAAGACGAGGGGCACCAACCCGGCGCGCGCCGCATATAAAGCGGTGGCGAGCCCGATCGGACCGCCGCCGACGACGACCAGGTCGGCGTCCACCTCAGCGCACACTGTCCAACGCGACGTTCTCAGTGCGAATCCGCACTGTGAGCAGCCACGCATTCAGCACCGTGAAGGCCACTGCCGTGACCCACGCGGTGTGCACCAGCGGTAGCGCCAGGCCCTCGGCCACCACCGCCACATAGTTGGGATGTCTCAGCAGCCGGTAGGGGCCCCGTCGCACAAGGGGTAGACCTGGCACGACGATCACGCGGGTGTTCCACTGGCGGCCCAGCGTGAGAATGCACCACCACCGCAGACCCTGGGCCAGCATCACCACGGCCAGCATCGGCAAACCCAGCCACGGGTAGAACTCGCGGTGGCCGAGCTGAGCCTCGGCGAGGCACCCCACCAGCAGCGCACCGTGCAGCACCACCATCGGCAGATAATGTCCGCCGCCGTATTCGACTCCGCCCCTGGCCAGCGCCCAGGCTGCGTGCCTCCTGGACAGGACGAGTTCCGTAAGCCGTTCCAGGACAACCAAACCCACGAGGACGGCATACCAGCCGAGCGAGGTCACCGGGTACCGTCAGGCGCGCGCAGCAGCACTGCCTCCAGGCAGAATCCAGGACCCATAGCCAGCAGAACCCCGTGACTGCCGGGCTCTGGCGGCACCTCCCGCAAGGTGTCGGCGAGCACGTGCAGCACAGACGCCGACGACAGGTTGCCAATGCCAGCCAGGGACCGCCAGGTGACGCCGAGGGCCTCGGCAGGCACCTGCAGCGCATCGGCGAGGGCGTCCAGGACCTTCGGCCCGCCGGGGTGGGCAACCCACCAACCGATCTCGGAGCGCTCAAGACCGTAGGCGGTCAGGAGCCGGTCCACGTCGCCGCGTACATGCGTGCGGACCAGGTCCGGCACCTCAGCACCCAACACGATGCGCAGCCCCGACGCGCCGACATCCCAGCCCATCGCCCGCTCGGTGCCCGGATAGAGACGACTGCGGCTGCCAAGCACCTGAACACCCTCGGGAGCCAACCGCCGGGCGGCCCGGTCTCCCACCATCACCACCGCCGCCGCGCCGTCGCCGAACAGCCCACTGGCGATGAGGTTGGCCGTCGAGGTGTCGCCGCGCTGCAGGGTCAGACTGCACACCTCAATCGCAAGCATCACCGCGACCCCGTCGGGGTTGCCGGCCAACCACTCGTGGACCCGGGCGACACCTGCGGCGCCGGCAACGCAGCCGAGCCCCACGACCGGAATCCGCCGTAGGTCCTCCCGCAGCGGCAACCGACCCATAAGGCGTGCGTCGAGCGAAGGGACGGCCAGGCCGGTGATGGTGGTGGACATCAGCAGGTCGACGTCTTGCGGGGTCAGCCCGGCGGCATCGAGCGCCTGCTGGACAGCACGCGTGCCGAGCTCAGTGGCGACGTCGATGAAGATGTCGTTGGAGTGCCCGAAGTCGGCGGTGGCCTCGGCGTAATCCTCCAGCGGGAGCGCCAGGTGCCGGAATTCCACCCCGGCGTTGCGGTGCAGCTGCTGCAAGACTCCCAGGTGTGATCGCTCCAGTCCCAGCATGCCGGCCAGTCCAGTGGTCAGCTCCTCCTGCGCGTAACGATGCTCGGGAAGGACACCGCGCACCGCTGCAATCACTGACATTCATGCAGCCTACGGACTGAGCCCGTCCAGCGCTCTTCGTGCCGACGGCAGGCATCCGGGGTAGATCGCGTCTGAGGTCTCACCCCTACGCTCAGTCTCGTGACGAGCCTCGGCGCGGTGCGGAGCCTGGCCTTGGCGTGCCACCCGGTGCCCACCGCGGCGGTCACCCTGTTCGCCGTTCTGCTGGCGATGGGTTCGGGCAGCCCAGGCGACGTCGCACTCGTGGCCGGCGCCGTCCTGTGCGGCCAGCTCGTCATCGGCTGGCACAACGATCTGCTGGATGCCGCGCGGGACCGACTGGCGGGCCGGACCGATAAGCCCGTCGCGCGCGGCGACGTCTCGGCGCGGACCATCCGCGTCGCGCTGGTCTGTGCCTTGGTTTTGTCGGTCGTCCTGTCGGTATGGAGCGCCGGCTACGTCGGGCTGATACTTCACATCGTGCTGGTGGTCGGCTCAGGCCTGGCCTACAACGCGGGGCTGAAGGCCACTGTCTGGTCTTGGGTGCCCTATGCCGTGGCCTTCGGTGCGCTGCCTGCATACATCTGGGTGGCGACCGGCCGAGCAGCGGCGCCGTGGTGGGTGGTCGCGGTCGGCTCGCTGCTGGGGGTGGGTGCCCACCTGCTCAACGTCCTGCCGGACCTGGACGACGACCTGCGCGCCGGCATCCGGGGCCTGCCACACCGGTTGGGCCGCAAGTGGACTCGACTGCTGGCGCCGGTGCTGCTCCTCGCCGGGTCCATTCTGCTGGCCGTCGCGCCCGCGGGATCCACCCCTGCCTCGGCCTGGGTCGGCGTGGGCGCCGCAGCGGTGCTCACTGTGCCTGCCTGGGTGGCGCCGGGGAGGGTACCGTTCCTGGCCGCGATCGCGATCGCGCTCATCGACGTCGCAGCGCTCGCCTTGAGGAACTGAGCAGTTGAACAGTTGAACAGAAGCTTGACCGCGCTGAGAATCGCCCCGCCTAGGCGCCCAGGCGAGCACCACACTGCCGGTCTCGGAGATTAACGACTAGATTCCATGATTGACAATTCATTCAGCCGAAACGAAGCCGTCAATCCAATTGTTCTCCCCCGACAATATACTGATCCCAACCAAAATAATCAGGCTCGCCCCTGAATCCAGGACGAACGCGCGCCCGGAGTGCGGCGGCTTCCATCGAGACCAAAGTTGCGTACATTCTGCCGTCGATCTCTTCGCATACATAATAGCTATGTATCATGAAGTGCCGATGAGATATGCGAAAGGTAGCACGGTTGTAGTAATTGCCGAAGCGAGTATCGATAAGGCCAAGAGTTTCGGTGTGCGATACGTCGATAGTCGCTCTCTCATACCCAACATGCCCGCGAAGGTAAAATGACACCACCAGAAGCAATAGAGCGCAGCCAAGAGCGGGTCTCGCTTGTACCCGATCACCAAGAACACGCTAAGAATTCCAGCCACGCCACCCACAACCAGGGAAAAATGCCTCAAGCGAACCAATCGGCGAATCCTCCACTATCGAGAACTCTCTGGATGCCTCACGCAACGCAGACCACCTTCGCGTCTTTAGTTGTCGACCACCCCACGATGATAACTCCCAAATCTCGCAGCCCAAATTGTAAGAACCGCGGCAATATTACCAAAGCCACACAGCCTGAGTTGTCGGGCCACTACGCGGACTGCGCTCTTCGAGCCAACCGTGCCCAGCAGCCCACGAGGCCAAGCTCACTCCACCCTTGCACGCAGACCTTTTTCCTTTTCGCGACACATCGAATGGTGGCCTACTTCTTATAGTAGATTTGATCCAATGTTACAACTATGTGTTTAGATTTTTGATTCACAATTAATTCAGGAATTCCATGCAGTTCCCGGCTTGAGTACACTTCGTTACCCCCATTGCCCGGATAGGAAATTAGAGACCAAGGATATTCCTTGGAAAGCAGCGTCACTCCAACAGTAGCTGATCCCTTCCTGAATAGCCCCTCGGCGCTGCCGTCATGCTGAATTACAAGATTTGCGGGAGGGCCCTCATACGCACCGCCGCAATACTCACATTCCCACTGACCTGCTCGCATCGCCTCGCGCACTGCATCCAGACGTCTCTGTAGCTGATCTGTGGACTCCTGGTCCGAGATGGAGTAAAGGAAGATTCGAGACTTTTGACAGATAAGTTGATAGTCATCTCTTATGCTGAAATTATCAAGTCCCTCCTGGCATCCATCCCCAATACCTGTCGCGAGGGGCTCCCCAAGAGTTGGCTGAAGTAGCCTTTCGGTCTCACCACTCAGCTTCACTATGGCGGTGTCGTCTTCCCTCGCCATCACGACGTCCTTGGATAGAGGGGAGATGGTGGATGGTCCACTGCTGCAACTTCGCACGAAAGCTGCTATAGCCACCAGCACTAACACTATTACGATCAACACCCACCTGCGAGATCTAAATGTAATTGCCATTCCATACCACCAACCAGTATGAATTTGCATATCCGAGGCAACTGCTGGCAAGCATATAATATGGACACCTGCAAACAGCGCTCATATCCTTACGGAAGCTGTTGTCTACGTAGAGCTTTCGCTCAAGCCAGTACCTCTTATTCTTGTTTTTCTGGACTGAAATATGATGATTGTTTATCATCCAGAACCTAATGATGTCGTATCCTAGATCGCGTGTAGCACATGCCGATCCGAAGCCGTAGGGCGATACAGCCCAGCGCGGTCCTGAGCAGCCATCTGAATCGCCTTTCCACTTCTCCGCGACGAAAGCCGGCAGCAGTCATTCCTTCCCAGACTTTCCTGCCGCCAGGAAGCCATCGCTCGAAGCCATCGGGCTTTCGCTCAGTTCGATTGTGCAAGATGCGTCCTAGGCAGGCTAGAGACTCGTCGTTGCACAATCCAGACAGATCCTCTCTATTGATAGGGTCGGACGGATGCCCATAGGTGGTGTCGTTTCCTCGCATCAGCGGATCGATAGTTGAAAAGGTTCCCGTGTCCGGGTTGTAGAGGCGTGCGCCCATGAGGGTGAGGCCGGTGGGGGTGTCAGCCGAGCGTTCGTCGGTGCCGTGCCAGTTGTAGTGGGCAGGTGTAGCGCCTCCAGCGGGGGTGGGTCCGGTGGCTGGGGTGGTGGGGTTGCCGTACTCATCAGTCGATTGCCAGGAGTCGATCCCGGCAGGCGAACCCGTACTGGGCAGGGTGATGGTCGCGGGAGTGTTCCCGCGCAGGTCCGCCAAGAGGAGGGTGGAGCTGGTACTGGTCCCGGCGCCAGATGCTGTGATCGTGTCGGTGGTGGCGCCGAGACCTACGCCGAGCCCGGACAGGTACCGGGTGGTAGTGGTCCGGGTGCCACCGGTGACCGGTGTGGTCTCGGTGGTGTAGGCCGGGTTGTCCGAGGTATCGGCATACCCGCGGGTCAACGTCTTGGCCACAGTCCCCGTGCTCGTGGCGGCGAGGCGGCGGCCCATGAGGTCGTAGGTGTAGGCCTGGGTGGTGCCGTCGGAAGTGATCGAGTCGACCGTGTCGTCCGCCCGGTACGTGAGCGTCGAATCAGTGGTGCCGGTGATCGTGTCCACCACCGGCAGGGTGGTCACCCGACCCAACGCGTCATACGCATACGTGCCGTTCACCGTCCCCGCCGACGTCGTCGAGGAGGTGGTGGTGATCTTGTCCGCCGTGTTCACCGACCACGCCCTCGTCTTCGTAGTGGTGCCGGTGGTGGTGCAGTCAACCCCGGCACCCGCCGTCGTGGTCGTCAACCCCGTCCGAGCCGGGGTCGCTGGTCTGGGTCCAGGCCAACCACTCCTGCCCACCCGAACCGGTATACCTCAACCCGGTCGGGTCCCCCACGACGTCGAACGTCGTGGACTGCGTCAACCCACCCGGCAACTCCTGAGTGACCAACCTGCCCGCCGCGTCATACGCCCCGGTAAACGTCACGGTCTGCCCATTCGTGGCGTGCTCCACGGACGTAGGCATCCCCCGGTGCTCGGCCTTGCCATTGGCATCCGTCCCGTACCCGTACGTGGTCGACCCCTTCGGATCGGACACCGTATCCACCCGACCCACACTGTCATACGTCGTCGTCGACGTGGCTGACCCGACGGCGTATACGTGGTCGACCGCCCCCACGCGTCATACCCGGTGGTCACCGTGCTCGTCCCATCAGTCACCGACACCGGGCGGGCAGCCGCAAACCCCCGCACACAAAGCGATGCGGCGCCGACTTCGGTGATGACTGCGTCTGTCATCCGTAACCGAATAAAGCTCTGCCCGTTTAGGTTTCGACTACGGCGTCGCGCCCGGGATCACGTTGCCAGCAGAGCTCCACTAGCCACCGCCGCGGTCGCCGAACGCCGAGCGCCGAGCGCCGAGCGCCGAGCGCCGAGCGCCGAGCGCCGAGCGCCGAGCGCCGAGCGCCGATTGTGACAAGCGGGATGTTGTGCCTGGCCGTTCGCGCCGCGAGCGCGCGGTCGAAGGAACCTTGCCAGGGCTTGATCGCAATCTCCCGCGCACAACGGAGACCAGCACACTGATCCAGACTTCGCTCAGCTCGGTGATGATCGTGGGGCGATCCGGCCCGTCGCAGCAATCAGATCGAGCAACGCACAGGTGTCGAGCAGCACTGTCCGATTGCCGTCTTCAGTCACTCGACTGCGTCCCACAGGGCAAGATCGTCCTCGCCTATCGGCGCATCGAAGTCCTCGGAGAACGTGATCAGTCCCGTGAATTGCCCGAACCTGCGGGCCGGCGGCTCGGCCTTGGACAACGTAGCCACCGGACGCCCCCGTGCCTGGTGATGGTGACCGTCTCCCTTGCGGTGACCTCGACCAGCAGTGCAGTGAAGTTGACCTTAGCCTCCGCGGTGGTCACAACCTTCATAGGGGAAGAATGGCACCGCCAGACCAGACCAGCAGTGCGAATTTCTCCCACACTTGGCTGTGTAGTCGGTCGGCGACCAGACCTGAAACTCAGAACAGAACCGTGGCGAAAGCACCGCTCTGCTGGAACCCGACCCGTTCATAGGTCGCCAGGGCTCGAGTGTTGTAGTCGTTGACATAGAGGCTCACGATCGGCACGACATTGCGCTGCGTCAATGCCACCACCGCAGCCATTCCCGGCGTGGCCAAGCCCTGCCCGCGGTAGCGCGGGTCGACGTACACACCCTGCACCTGGGCCACGGTGTCGCTGACCGCACCGAGTTCGGCCTTGAAGATGACCGTGCGCGTCACCGGGTCGATCCGCACGTAGGCGCGTTCGCTGCGCACGAGGTACTCCACCCGCGCCCGATACGACCAGCCCCCGTCAGAAGCCACGGGCGAGTAGCCCACTTCCTCGGTGAACATGGCGACACAGGCCGGCAGCAGCACGTCGAGATCGTCGGCGGTCGCCAGCCTGACCTGCGGGTCGGGCTCGACGAGCGGGGCGGTCGCCAACTCCATCAACGGCTGGTTGGGACGCACTTCACGGGGGGTTCCCCACGCTGGCGACAGCAGTTCCCACAGTTGCAGGGTGGTCGCGGCAGGCCCGCAGACGGACATGCAGCGCCGGCCGTCATTGCGCGCCCGGACGGCAAAGGCCGCGATGGCAGCCGGGGTGGCCTGGATGAGCACGAAGTTGGCCCCGCTCCAGCAGGCGGAAACGAGCTCACCGCCCTCGAACCAACCCCACATCTGCCCACCGCGGCCGATCGGGCCACCGCTGAGAATCCGTTCGATGACGAAGACGTTCGACACCGGATCGTCCTTGCACAACCGGAGCAAGGCCTGTCGGTCGCCGTCGCCCAGAACACGCAGGTGAGGGCGCCGACGACCGAGCAGCCGCGTCGACAGCCGGTCGAGCTCCGCTGCGCTCATCCGGCCCTCCCCTCCCTGCGAGCACCTCGAACGATAGGCGCAGACGGCGTGCTACGGCGTGATCGACCGAAACCTTGTGCGTGCGCCGTGGCGACTCAGCTCACACTCACCGTGGGTTCGGCACCGGGCTCGGGCTGCATGGTCTCGGCGATCAGCATCGCTTCCTCGATGAGCGTCTCGACGATCTTCGACTCGGGCACGGTCTTGATGACCTCACCTCTAACGAAGATCTGGCCCTTGCCGTTTCCTGAGGCGACGCCCAGGTCGGCCTCGCGAGCCTCGCCCGGGCCGTTCACGACACAGCCCATCACGGCCACCCGCAACGGAACCTCCATGCCCTCCAGCCCGGCGGTGACCTCTTCGGCGAGCTTGTAGACGTCTACCTGCGCCCTGCCGCACGACGGGCACGAGACGATCTCCAGCTTGCGTGGCCGCAGGTTGAGCGACTGCAGGATCGAGATGCCGACCTTGACCTCCTCGACCGGCGGCGCCGACAGCGACACCCGGATGGTGTCGCCGATGCCCTGGCTGAGCAGAGCGCCGAAGGCGGTGGCCGACTTGATCGTGCCCTGGAAGGCGGGGCCGGCCTCGGTGACGCCGAGATGCAACGGCCAGTCGCCCCGCTGGGACAGCAGCTCGTAAGCGCGCACCATGACGACGGGGTCGTTGTGCTTGACCGAGATCTTGAAGTCGTGGAAGTCGTGCTCCTCGAACAGCGAGGCCTCCCACACGGCCGACTCCACCAGCGCCTCGGCCGTGGGCTTGCCGTACTTGTCGAGAATGCGTTTATCGAGTGAGCCGGCGTTGACACCGATCCGGATCGAGACGCCCGCGTCCTTGGCCGCCTTGGCGATCTGGGCCACCTGGTCATCGAACTTCTTGATGTTGCCCGGGTTCACCCGCACCGCCGCACACCCGGCGTCGATGGCGGCGAACACGTACTTGGGCTGGAAGTGAATGTCGGCGATCACCGGGATCTGGGAGTGGCTCGCGATCTGCGGCAGGGCGTCCGCATCGTCCTGGCTCGGACACGCGACGCGCACGATGTCGCACCCCGCGGCAGTCAACTCGGCGATCTGCTGCAGGGTCCGGTTCACGTCCACCGTGGGAGTGGTGCACATCGACTGCACGCTGATGGGGGCCTGGCCGCCCACGGCGACCTTTCCCACCCTGATCTGACGGGTGGGACGGCGCGGGGCCAGCACCGGCGGCGGCATGGCCGGAACTCCGAGGGAGACGGGTACTGACGTTGAAGAGGCGGCCATGACTGCCATTATCCCGCGTTCAGCGACCACCTGGCACCGCAGCCTCTCAGCCTGCACGTGGCCTCCACGACTCAGCCCCGCAGAGTGACCGGGCGCACGATGTCGGCGTAGATCAGCAGCAACGACATGCCCACCAGCACCACCGACATGACGTACACCAACGGCAGCGCCTTGGCGACGTCGACCGGGCCGGGATCGGGCCGGCGCCGCACCTTGGCGACCTGGCGGCGCAACCCCTCCCACAGCGCACCGGCCACGTGGCCACCGTCGAGCGGCAGCAGCGGCACAAGGTTGAGCACGAACAGGAACATGTTGAGCGAGCCCAGGATGCCCACGACGAACGACGCCTTCTCGCGCACGTCGATCGAGTCGAGCGAGACGGCCTCACCGGTAAGCCGGCCCACCCCCACGATGCTGATCGGGCCGTTCGGGTCGCGCGGGCCGCTGCCGAAGGCAGCCTTGGCCACCTCCACCAACCGGACGGGCAGGTGGCCCAGGGCGGCCAGCGTGCCGGTGAAGGCATCCCAGACGTAGCCAGGCACCTCCGTGATCGACGACGTCAGGAGCTCGGTGCGCGGGGAGACCCCGATGAAGCCGGCACGCACCGTCTCGGTCTTGCCGTTCGCGTCGACCCTGGGGTTGCCGTCGGCGTCGAGCGCCGCGACGGCGGTGGGCACAGGAGTGATCGACAGCGTGAGCCGCTGGCCGTCGCGCACCACGACCATCGGAACGGTCTTGCCCGCGAGGTCGCGGATGAGGGCCCGCTCGGAGTTCCAGTCGGTGATGGCAACGCCGTTGATCGAGACGATCTCGTCACGCGGCTTGAGGCCGGCCTTGTAGGCCGGGGTCTGTTGCGAGGCGGCACAGCTCGGCTTGGCGGGCACCGGCTGCCCCGCGGCCACCATGCAGATGCTGACGCTGTCGATCGTGGTGGTGGGCTCAGCCTTGCGCGGATCTCCGATGCCGACCAGCAGGACGGTAAACAGAACGATCGCGATGACGAGGTTCATCACCGGCCCGCCCATCATGACGACCACCTTGCGCGGCACGGTGAGCTTGTAGAACACCCGGTTCTCGTCGCCCGGTGAGACCTCCTCGGCGCTGGCCCGGCGGGCATCCTCGGCCATGGTCTGCAAGGCGCCGGTGGACGAGCCGCGCAGGTGCCGGTCGTCCTCTCCTGGCCGCGGCGGAAACATCCCGATCATCCGGACGTAGCCGCCGAGCGGAACCCACTTGATGCCGTACTCGGTCTCGCCCCGACGCCACGAGGCGACCGTGGGCCCGAAGCCGATCATGTACTGGGTGACCTTGACGCCGAACCGTTTGGCCGGCAACAGATGTCCTACCTCGTGCAGCCCGACGGACAGCCCGAGCGCCACCACGAAGATGACGACGCCCAAGGCGTACAACAGTGCCGTCATCGTGCTCTCTCCCCGATCAGTCGGCCAGCGTGCGCCCGGGCCCACGTCTCAGCATTACTCACATCATCCATCGTCAACGCCGCTCCCGCCCGGCCGTTGCTCGACTCCGGCTCATCGGCCCAGGCCTGCACAACGTCTGAGACCGTGTCCACGATCCCCAGGAAAGGTAGTTTTCCGCTGAGAAATGCCTGGACGCACTCTTCATTCGCAGCGTTGAAGACGGCCGGGAACGTGCCACCAGTCTCGCCGACGTGGCGCGCGAGCTCAACCGCGGGGAAGGCCTCGCCGTCCAACGGCTCGAAGGTCCACGACGTGGCGGTGCTCCAGTCGCAGCTGGCAGCAGCCTCGGCAACCCGGTGCGGCCAGGCGAGGCCGAGTGCGATCGGCAGCCGCATGTCGGGTGGAGAGCACTGCGCCAGGGTGGAGCCGTCGATGAACTCGACCATCGAGTGCACCACCGACTGCGGGTGCACCACCACGTCGATGCGGTCGAAGTCGATGCCGAACAAGAGGTGTGCCTCGATCAACTCCAGGGACTTGTTGACCATGGTTGCCGAGTTCGTGGTGACCACCGGCCCCATCGCCCAGGTGGGATGGGCGAGCGCCTGCTCTGGCGTCACCTGGGCGAGCTCGGCGCGTGACCTGCCCCGGAACGGCCCGCCGGAGGCTGTGAGCACCAGCCGCCGAACCTCTTCAGCGCGCCCACCCCGTAGACATTGCGCGAGCGCGGAATGCTCGGAGTCGACCGGGACGACCCGGTCGGTGGTGCCCGGCCCGGTGCCGCCTGCGGCTCGCGCCGCCGCCTCCACGAGCGGGCCGCCGACGATGAGGGACTCCTTGTTCGCGAGCGCCAGTGTGCTGCCCGCCTCCAACGCCGCCAAGGTAGGACGCAGCCCCACTGATCCCGTCATGCCGTTGAGCACTACGTCAGCCGGCCTGCCTGCCACCTCGGCGACGGCCTCGGCGCCCGCAGTGACCACCGGAGGCCGCGCCGGCTCATGCTGGGCGATGGCAGCCCGGACGTCGTCGGCCCGGGCCTCGTCGGCCACCGCCACGACCTCGACCCCGAGTGCCACGGCCTGCTCGGCCAGCAGCTCGACGTTGCCTCCGCCTGCGGCCAGGGCGCTCACCGCGAAGGCACCCGGGTTGCGGGTGATGACATCGATGGCCTGGGTGCCGACGGAACCCGTGGACCCGAGCAGGACGATTGTGCGCACCCGAAGAGTATTGCCCGTGGCACCGACAACCCACTCGATAGCCTGGCCACATGGCCTCGTCGCACGACCTCGTGCTGACCACCGTCCTCGGTGGCACCGCCCTGTCCCCCTTCCGCGCCGCCGCGCTGCTCAACCGGTTGCAGGCCGCGGGCGCGCCGGTCACGGCCGTGGCGGCCCGCTTCGTCCACCTGGTGGCCACCGACGCCGAACCGAGCGCCGACGCGCGCGACACGTTCACCCGACTGCTGACGTACGGTCCGTCCTTCGTCGAGCCGCCGGCAGACAACCCGCCGAGCGAGCACCTCACTGTCGTCGTCGTAGCACCGAGGCTGGGCACGATCTCGCCGTGGGCGTCCAAGGCCACCGATATCGCGCGCAACTGCGGCGTGCACCTGCACCGAGTGGAGCGGGTCACGGAGTATCTGCTCACTTCCCCCGGTCCGCTAAGCAACAACCAGTGGGCCCTGTGCGCCGACGTTCTGCACGACCGGATGACCGAGACAGCCCTGCCGAGCCTCGACGACGCGGCGGCCCTCTTCGCCGAACGGGAGGCCGAGCCGCTGGCCCACGCCGACGTTCTGGGCCGGGGCCGACAGGCGTTGGAAGAGGCCAACACAGCGTACGGGCTTGCCCTGTCGGACGACGAGATCGACTATCTCGTCACGGCTTTCACCAACCTGCAACGCAACCCCACCGACGTCGAGCTGATGATGTTCGCCCAGGCAAACAGCGAGCACTGCCGGCACAAGATCTTCAACGCAGACTTCGTCATCGACGGCGAGCCGCAAGCCCAGTCGCTGTTCGGCATGATCCGGCACACCGAGGAAGTGGCCGGCGCGGGCACCGTGGTGGCCTACAAAGACAATGCATCCGTCATGCGGGGCGCACGCCGAACTCGCTGGGTACCCGAAACGGCAAGCGGTTCAGGAAAGTACACGTCCCGCGCCGGAGACGTGCACGTACTCATGAAGGTCGAGACCCACAACCATCCCACCGCCATCTCCCCCTTTCCGGGAGCGGCCACGGGTGCAGGTGGCGAGATCCGCGACGAAGGCGCCACCGGGCGCGGTTCACAGCCCAAGGCCGGCCTCACCGGGTTCGCCGTCTCCAACCTTGCGCTGCCCGGCACCGCCGAGCCGTGGGAGCGCGAAACCTATGGCGCGCCAAGCCATATCGCGACCCCGCTGGAGATCATGATCGACGGCCCGCTCGGCGCTGCGGCCTTCAACAACGAGTTCGGCCGGCCCGGCCTCGGGGGCTTCTTCCGGGTCTACGAGCAGACGGTGGACGGGGTACGCCGCGGCTACCACAAACCGATCATGAGTGCCGGCGGGCTGGGCACGATCAGCGCCGAACAGACCGACAAGATCACCTTCGGTGCGGGCACTCTGCTGGTGCAGTTGGGCGGCCCGGGCATGCGCATCGGGATGGGCGGTGGAGCCGCCTCGTCGATGGCGTCCGGCACCAATGCCGCAGAACTCGACTTCGACTCCGTGCAGCGGGGCAACCCCGAGATCGAGCGGCGCGCCCAAGAGGTGATCAATCACTGCTGGGCGCTGGGTGCCGACAACCCGATCCTGGCGATCCACGACGTGGGCGCCGGTGGACTGTCGAACGCCTTCCCGGAGCTGGTGGACGGCGCCGGGCTCGGCGCCCGCTTCGACCTCGCAGCGGTGCCGGTGGAGGAGTCGGGGCTGGCGCCCAAGGAGATCTGGTGCAACGAGAGCCAGGAGCGCTACGTGCTGGCGATCGCGCCCGAGTCGCTGGACACCTTCGCCGCGCTCGCCGATCGAGAGCGCTGCCCCTACGCCGTGGTGGGTACCGCCCGCGACGACGGGCAACTCGTGGTGGCAGAAGAGGATTCACGTCCGATCGAGATGCCCATGGACGTGCTGCTCGGTAAGCCGCCGCGGATGACGCGCGACGTCGCGCGCCTCGCGCGCACCGCGACCCCGCTCGACCTCGACGACGTCGACCTGCGCGAGGCAGGCTACGCCGTGCTGCGGCACCCCACCGTGGCGAGCAAGCGGTTCCTCATCACCATCGGCGACCGCACGGTGGGCGGTCTCAGCCACCGCGACCAGCTCGTGGGCCCGTGGCAGGTGCCGGTGGCCGACGTGGCAGTGACGCTGGCAGATCACGAGGGTTTCGCGGGCGAGGCGATGGCCACCGGAGAACGGATGCCCCTGGCCGCCGTCGACGGGCCCGCCTCGGGACGGATGGCCGTCGCAGAGGCTCTCACCAACCTGCTTGCGGCGCCGATCCGCCTCGGGGACCCAGCCAATCCGATCAAGCTCTCGTGTAACTGGATGGCCGCGTGCGGCGAGCCCGGTGAGGACGCGACCCTGTTCGACACCGTCGAGGCCGTTGCCTTGGAGCTCTGCCCAGCCCTGGGCATCAGCGTGCCGGTCGGCAAGGACTCACTGTCGATGCGTACCCGCTGGAGCGATGAGTCAGGCCAACCGCGACAGGTCACGTCGCCGGTGAGCCTGGTGGTCACGGCGTTCGCCTCCCTGCCCGATGTGCGGGGCACGCTCACGCCGCAGCTGAGGCCCGGCTCGACCGTGCTGCTCGTCGACCTGGGCGCCGGACGCAACCGGCTGGGCGGCTCCATGCTGGCGCAGGTGCTGGGCGAGTTCGGCGGGGAGACACCGGATCTCGACGATCCGAGCCGACTCTTGCACCTGGTCGACGCCGTCAATGCGCTGCGCAAGCGGGGTCTGATCACGGCCTACCACGACCGCTCGGACGGCGGGCTATGGGCCGCGTTGTGCGAGCTGGCCTTTGCCGGTGGGCTGGGCATCGACGTCGACCTGACGGAACTGATCGGGGCCGATGATCCCGGCGCCCTTGTGCCGGCATTGTTCGCCGAGGAACTCGGCGCACTGCTGGCCGTGCCGGCTGGGCTGCTCGACGAGGCCCGCACAGTGCTCGCCGACCACGGCCTGGCCGACCTGACCAGCCTGGTCGGCTCTGACAACGGCGAGCGCCGCCTTCGGGTGCGTCAGGGCCCGGCGGTTGTGCTCGACGAACCGGTGCGCGAGCTGGCCCAGGCCTGGGACGAGGTCTCCTGGCGGATCGCGCGGCTGCGCGACAACCCCGACTGCGCCGACGAGGAACACGCGGCGGTGGGTCCGACGACGATCCCGGCCTGCATCGTGCACCCGACCTTCGACCCGACCGACGACCTCAGCGCGCCCTACCTGAACCTCGGCGCGCGCCCTGCCTTGGCGATCCTGCGCGAGCAGGGCGTGAACTCGCACGTGGAGACGGCCTTCGCGTTCCACCAGGCCGGCTTCGACACCTTCGACGTGCACATGAGCGACCTGCAGACCGGCCGCTACGACCTGGCCGATGCGGTGGGACTCGTGGCCTGCGGAGGCTTCTCGTACGGCGACACCCTGGGCGCCGGCGAGGGCTGGGCGCGGTCGGTGCTGTTCAACGCCCGACTGGCCGATGCCTTCGAGCGGTTCTTCCACCGGAGCGACACCTTCGGGCTCGGGATCTGCAACGGCTGCCAGATGTTCGCCGCGCTCGCCGAGCTGATCCCGGGAGCGCAGGCGTGGCCGCGCTTCACCCGCAATCGCAGCGAACAGTACGAGGCCCGGCTGAGCCTGGTGGAGGTGCTCGACTCACCCTCGGTGCTCACCGTCGGCATGGCCGGAAGCCGACTGCCGATCGCCGTGGCCCACGGTGAGGGCTTTGCGAACTTCGACGTGCAGGGGGAGCCCGGGCGGGTCCAGCGGGTGGCGCGATTCATCGACCACTCCGCAGCTGTGGCGACCTCGTACCCATTCAACCCCAACGGATCTCCCGACGGGCTCACCGCTGTGACCACTGACGACGGCCGGTTCACCGCGATGATGCCGCACCCCGAACGAGTGGTTCGCAACGCGCAACTCTCCTACACCCCAGGCCGGATCGACGACGAATCGCCGTGGCTGCGACTGTTCCGCAATGCCCGCCGTTTCGTCGACTGAGCCTGCTGACGGCACGGCGGGCGCGATCCTCGCCGCCGGGGGATTCGCCACCGCGATGAAGCAGGCGGCAGCGTAGGCTTCGGGCATGACCGCTGACACCGTTGCACCCTCCTCCACGCGGCTGCGCACCGAGTTGCCCGGCCCTCGTTCGCAGGCGCTCAACGCCCGCAAGAACGCGGCGGTCTCGGCCGGGGTGAGCACCACCATGGGTGTCTGGATCAGCCACGGCAGCGGCGCACTGCTCACCGACGTCGACGGCAACGAGCTCATCGACCTCGGCGCGGGCATCGCGGTGGCGTCGGTGGGGCACGCGCACCCCAAGGTGGTAGAGGCGATCCGCCAGTCGGCGGGCGCCTTCGAGCACACCTGTTTCATGGTCACCCCGTACAGCGGCTACCTCGAGGTGTGCGAGCGCCTGGTCGCGCTGTCTCCCGGCGACGGCGACAAGCGCGCCGCCCTGTTCAACTCCGGCGCCGAGGCCGTGGAGAACGCGGTGAAGATCGCCCGGCTCGCCACCGGCCGCGACGCGGTGGCCGTCTTCGACCACGCCTACCACGGTCGCACCAACCTCACCATGGCCATGACGGCCAAGGTGGCCCCGTACAAGAAGAACTTCGGGCCGTTCGCGGGCGAGATCTACCGCGCCCCGATGTCGTACCCGTTCCGTGAGCCGGTGGAGATCAGCGGTGAGCAGGCTGCTCAGCGCGCCATTCTCCTGCTCGACAAGCAGGTGACGGCAGGCGATCTCGCGGCCGTCGTCATCGAGCCCATTCAGGGTGAAGGCGGTTTCGTGGTGCCCGCACCCGGCTTCCTGCCCACCCTGGCCGCCTGGTGCGCCGACAACGGCATCGTGTTCGTGGCAGACGAGATCCAGACCGGTTTCTGCCGCACCGGCGACATGTTCGCGTGCGAGAACGAAGGCGTGGTGCCCGACCTCATGACCGTGGCCAAGGGCATCGCGGGCGGCATGCCGCTGGCCGGAGTCGTCGGCCGGGCAGACCTGATGGACGCCGTGCACCCCGGCGGGCTCGGTGGCACCTACGGCGGCAACCCCGTGGCGTGCGCGGCCGGGCTGGCAGCCATGGAGGTCTTCGAGTCCGAAGGGCTCGCCGCCCGGGCCCGCGAGATCGAGGCCAAGTCCGGGCCGGCGCTGCGCGCGGCGGCTACGCGACACTCCGGCATCGGCGAGGTGCGCGGCCGCGGTGCGATGCTCGCGATCGAGTTCGTCAAGGACGCCGACAAGACCCCCGACCCGGAATCTACCGCGGCGATCGCCAAGCGCTGCCACGCCGCTGGCGTCGTGACCCTCACCTGCGGAACCTTCGGCAACGTCGTGCGCCTGCTGCCTCCGCTGGTGATCACCGACGAGCAGCTGGACGAGGGCCTGAGTGTGCTGGTCGACGCGATCGACGCCGTTCTCGGCTGAGAGCTCGATCCGCAGTCGCTATCGACCGGGCGTCATCGCGGGCTGCGCAACGACTCGGGCACCCGGAATCGCTGGCCGTAACGGTCCGCGAGGTGGTCGGCCCGGGCCAGGAAAGCCTGGCGGCCACCTGGGTAACCCTCGACGAAGCGCACCACCCCACCCGTCCAGGCCGGGTACCCAATGCCGAAGATCGACCCGATGTTGGCATCCGCGGCGGCGGTGATGACGCCTTCGTCGATGCAGCGCTGAGTCTCCAGCGCCTCCACAAAGAGAAGGCGATCCCGCAGGTCGTCTAGCGGTGGTTGGTCGGCCGACACCGGAAAGAGCTCGGCCAGACCAGCCCACAGGCTCTGACGCCGGCCATCGGCGGAGTAGTCGTAGAAGCCTGCACCGCTCTTGCGCGACGGACGACCCTGGTCGATCATCACGTCGACCACCCGATCACTCGTGTTCTCCCGTGCTTCAGGGCCCTCGGACGCCGCCTGCGCCGCCATCCGGATGCGCTTCATCAGCTCGAGATTCAGTTCGTCACTGAGCTGCAGCGGCCCGACCGGATAGCCGGCCAGAGTGGCTGCACGCTCCAGCGAGACCGGATTGACGCCCTCGCTCACCATGGTCAAGCCCTCATCCACAAACGTTCCGATCACCCGGCTCGTGAAGAAGCCCCGGCTGTCATTGACCACGATGGGCAGCTTGTTGAGCTGCAGCACCAGGTCATAGGCACGGGCCAGCGCCTCCTGCGAGGTCTGCCGGCCACGGATGATCTCCACCAGCCGCATCTTGTCCACCGGCGAGAAGAAGTGCAGGCCGATGAAATCCGCACTGCGGCTGACGCCTTCGGCCAAGGCGGTGATGGGCAGCGTCGAGGTGTTGGAGCACAGCAGCGCATCGGGGGCCACATGGTCCAGCACCTCGCCGAACACGCGTTGTTTCAGCGCCGGGTCTTCGAAGACCGCCTCGATCACCACGTCGCACCCGCGCAGGTCGGCCGCCTCGGCCGTCGGGGTGATCCGCGCCAGAAGTTCCTCGGCCCGCGAGGTCGTCGACGTTCCCCGGGCCACCGCTTTCGCCATGAGGGCTTCGCTGTACGCCTTTCCTCGGGCGGCGGCCTCGACATCCACGTCCTTGAGCAGCACCTCGAGCCCCGCTCGGGCGCAGGCATAGGCGATACCGGCGCCCATCATTCCAGCGCCCAACACCGCCACCTTGTGGGCGGCACGAGGCGCCATGCCCTCCGGCCGCGAGCCGCCCTTCTTGATCGCCTGCAGGTCGAAGAAGAAGGCGTTGATCATGTTCTTTGCGACAGGGTTGACGAGAAGCCTTACTAGATAGCGCGACTCGATCCGCAATGCGGTGTCGAAGTCGACCTGCGCACCTTCCACCGCCGCGGACAGGATCGCCTTGGGCGCCGGATAATCGGCGCCCTTGAGCTGCTTGAGCAGGTTCGCGCCGAAAGCAGGCAGGACGGCGGCCAGCGCCGGTGTGCTCGGTGTGCCTCCTGGCATCCGATAGCCCGGCCGATCCCACGGCTGCGCCGAGTCAGGATGCTCAGCGATCCAGGCGCGAGCCGCCACCAGCCCCTCCTCGACGGAGGGAACCACCTCGTCCACGAGGCCCAGCTCGCGCGCCTGCTCCGGCCGGAACGATCGGCCCTCCCCCATCACCTTGCTCATTCCGGCAGCGATACCCAGCATCCGCGTGATGCGCGTGACGCCGCCGCCCCCCGGAAGCAGCCCGAGAGTCACCTCGGGCAGACCGACGACGACACCGGGTGCGTCCACCATGATCCGGTGGTGACATGCCAGAGCGAGCTCGAAGCCACCGCCCAGCGCGGTGCCGTTGAGCACCGCGACCACCGGCTTGCCGAGCGTCTCCAGCCTCCGCTGATCGGCCTTGATCGCCTCTATCCAGCCGAAGACCTGCTCCACGTTGTCGGGCGTCACGTCTCGCAGACTGCGCAGGTCGGCACCGGCGAAGAACGTCTTCTTGGCACTGGTCACGATCACTCCGCTGATCGAGTCCAGTTCTGCCGCAAGGCGTTCGACGCTCGCGTGCATGCTCGCCTGGAAGGCCTCGTTCAGGGTGTTGACCGACGACGAGGGGTCGTCAATGGTCAAGGTGACGACACCGTCGGCGTCGCGGTGCCAGGCGATGATGCTCTCGGTGTCAACGTTTGTCATGGCTGCAGAGCTCCCAGGGGTCGTAGTTACAGCAACTTCGGGTTCCTAGCGGGTCAGGTCACAGCAGATCGGGGTCACAGCAGGTCGCGTCACAGCCGCTCGATGATGGTCGCGATTCCCATGCCGGCCCCCACGCACAGCGTGCAGAGGGCGTACCGTCCGCCCCGGCGTTCGAGCTCGTCGAGCGCGGTGCCGAGAATCATGGCGCCCGTGGCACCCAGCGGATGCCCGAGCGCGATCGCGCCGCCGTTGACGTTCACGATCTCCTCGGGCAGGTCGAGCTCCCGCATGAACCGCAGCGCAACGGCCGCGAAGGCCTCGTTGATCTCCACGAGGTCGATCTGCTCGATGCTCAGGCCCGCTCGCGCCAGTGCCTTCCGGGAGGCTGGCCCCGGCCCCACGAGCATGATCGTCGGATCGGCTCCACTGACTGCGGTGGCGACCACCCGGCCTCGGGGAGTCAGCCCGTTGCGCAGCCCTGCCTCCTGCGAGCCCACGACCACCAGCGCCGCGCCGTCGACGATGCCCGAGGAGTTGCCGGCCGTGTGCACGTGGTGGATGCGCTCGACCCAGTGATAGCGCTGCAGCGCCACCGCGTCGAAACCGCCCTCGGCTCCGACCCGCTCGAACGAGGCCGGCAGACCGGCTAGCGACTCGATCGTCGTGTCGGGGCGCAGGTGCTCGTCGCGCTCGAGCACCAGCAGTCCCGTCGCATCGCGCACAGGCACCACGGAGCGGTCGAAGTAGCCCGCGGCCTGCGCGGCAGCCGCGCGCTGCTGAGACCGGACGGCGAACCGGTCGACGTCCTCACCATCCCAGCCTTCCAACGTGGCGATGAGGTCTGCGCCGATGCCCTGCGGCACGAAGCCGGTGGCCATGCTCGTCTCGGGATCCATCGCCCAGGCGCCGCCGTCGGAGCCCATCGGCACGCGCGACATCGACTCGACCCCGCCCGCCAGGATCAGGTCGTGCCAACCAGAACGCACTTTCTCGGCGGCCGTGTTCACAGCCTCGAGGCCCGAGGCGCAGAACCGATTGAGCTGCAGCCCCGCCACCGTGTCGGGCAGGCCGGCCTTCATGGCGGCGGTCTTGGCGATGTCGGCTCCCTGATCGCCGACCGGCGTCACCACGCCGAGGATCACGTCGTCGATCTGGTGGGGGTCCAACTCCGGCATCCGAGAACGGATCTCGTCGATCAGCCCGGTCACCAGATCAACGGGCTTCACCTCGTACAACGAGCCGGTGCGCTTGCCACGTCCGCGAGGGGTGCGGATGGCGTCGTAGAGAAAGGCTTCAACGGGCATGGCTCTCGTCTCCGGTTCCAGTGGGACTTTCAACTGCGCTGTAACTCTCAGCTGCGCTGTGAGTTTCAACGACGCTGTGAGTTTCAACGGCGCTGTGACTTTCAGCTGCGCTGTGAAACCCAGCCGCGCTGTGATCGGCAACGCCCGGCTGGCTGAAGCGGGGCCGGCTGAAGCGGGGCCGGCTGAAGCGGGGCGCCGGTGCCGGCCAGACCAGGCCATCGCGTGTCTCGTACGCGGCGCGCGCCACGTTGTGCGGATACTCGGCCGCCTCGGCGAGCGTGAGCACCGGGGCGACGCAGGCCTCGAGGCCGCTGAAGACGTCGCACCAGGCGGCGCGGCTCCGGGTGGCGAAGACCTGCTCGAAGCGACGAGACACTGCGGCCCAGTTGGCCTGCTTTTGCCCTGCCCGGCACAGCGGGTCGTCTGCCAGAGCGAGGCCGGTCAGCAGGTCGGAGTAGAACGACTCCTCGATCGCTCCCACCGCCATCCAACGTCCATCACTGGTGGCATAGCAGCGGTAGAACGGAGCGCCCCCGTCGAAGAGGTTGCCACCGCGCGGCGCGGCCCACAGGCCGGCCGCCTGCATGGCCGCCTGCATCGCGGTCATCAGCCCCACACCATCCACGATGGCCGCATCGACGACCTGCCCGACGCCAGTCGTCCGGCTCTGCCACAACGCAGCCGTGACGCCCAGAGCCAGCAGCATGCCCCCGCCACCGAAGTCTCCGAGCAGGTTCAGGGGCGGCGTCGGCAGCCCGTCGCGGCCGGCGAGTGACTCCAAGGCACCGGTGATCGCGAGATACGTGATGTCGTGCCCCGCCTTGCCCGCCAGCGGACCCGACTGGCCGAACCCGGTCATCCGGCCATAGACACAGCGCGGGTTGCGCGCCAGAACCTCGCCGGGCCCGATTCCCAGACGCTCTACCACCCCGGGCCGGAATCCTTCCAGCACAATGTCACTCGACGCCGCGAGGTCAAGCGCAGACTGCAGGTCGGCCGTGTCTTTGAGATCGAGCTCGCGGTATTGCCGCTGTCGCAACAACACGGCATGGGTCGCCATCAAGGCTTCTCGCGCTCGCGCGCTGCGGTCGATGCGCACCACGGTGGCGCCCAGGCCGGCCAGCACCATGCCCGCGAACGGGCCTGGCCCGATGCCACCCAACTCCAGCACGCGTACACCCGCGAGCGGGCCCGGCCCTGCGGATGAGCCTGGCCCCGCGGATGAGCCGGCCGCTGGATCGAGCATCGCGCCCCTCCTCACCGAGTGGCTTGCAATCCGAGTGGCTTGAAGTCGAAGTGGCTTGACGTCGGAGTGGCTTGCAGTCGCCTGACGACTTGTCGCCAGTCTTACATAACGCCCGTCACAGCGTGGCAACCCGACCACAGTCAAGCCCGCCCAGAACCACTCGACCGCGAATTCCTAGTTTTGGACAGTTGTCAACAACGCATCCCTCCGTTCTACCTAGATTTGGCAACGGATTCGTTTGCTTAAGCCCGGAGGCCGCGCCATAGTGTGCGCATGGGCGACACTCCCCGACTGGCCCTGGACGACCTCTCGAAGCAGATCATCGAGCAGCTCCAGCAAGACGGTCGACGCGCCTACGCCACCATCGGCAAGGCGGTCGGCCTGTCGGAGGCCGCTGTGCGCCAGCGAGTGCAGCGGATGGTCGATGGCGGGGCCATCCAGATCGTGGCGGTGACCGATCCCACGCAGGTGGGCTTCTCCCGGCAGGCCATGATCGGGGTAACCGTCAGCGGAGACCTCAACGTTGCGGCCGAGCAGCTTGAAGACATTCCCGAGGTTGAGTACGTCGTCATCGTCGCCGGATCATTCGACCTCCTGATCGAGGTGGTCTGCGAAGACGACGCCCATCTGCTGGAGCTGGTCTCGCGACTCCGCCAACTGCCCTGCGTCACCGCCACCGAGACGTTCATCTACCTCAAGCAGCACAAGGATCGCTACGACTGGGGCACCAGATGATGCCCGGGCGGCCAACGACGCAGGAGCAGAGCCGCGAGGACCGATGGAGCCTGGCGACAGGCGGACGGAGTCGGGCGATGGAAGGCCGCTGCCTGCCCGGACCTTCCGCAAAGGGCGGTTTCGACAGTCGCAAGCCGCGGGCTTTTCCGCGCTATGGCGATGCCCCGTCCGGCGGGGCATGGTCATAGCGTCAGAAACCGGCCGCCTTCCCAGCCCGGCAGACACCGGATCGACCCCCTTACTGACCTGAGTCGTTGCGTGGTGCCGTTCGTGGTGAAGTTTGCCGCGGTTGGCACCAGATGGAGTGCCGAAACCGGGGTTGGGGCCATTCGGTGCTGCCGTTCGCGGTGTATCCGCCGCGGTTGGCACCCGGTTGAGTGCCGGAACCGGGGTTGGGGACGCCGCGTGGTGCCGTTCGCGGTGTATCCGCCGCGGTTGGCACCCGGTTAAGTGCCGGAACCGGGGTTGGGGTCGTTCGGGGGCGCCGTCCGCAGCCTATCCCCGCTCGCTAGCGCTGGGGCTTGACGAACGGGAACGCGATCGTGCCCCTGATGTTCACTCCCGTGAGCATCATCAACACCCGGTCGACCCCGATGCCGAGGCCGCCGGTGGGCGGCATGGAGTACTCCAGCGCGGTGAGGAAGTCCTCGTCCACCTCCATCGCCTCCGGGTCGCCCGCGGCAGCCTTCAGCGACTGTTCGGTGAGCCGCTTGCGCTGCTCCACCGGGTCGACGAGTTCGGAGTAGGCCGTGCCGATCTCGGAGCCAAAGGCCACCAGGTCCCAGCGTTCGGCCAGTCTGGGGTCACTGCGGTGCTGACGGGTCAGGGGCGAGGTCTCCACCGGGAAGTCGGTGTAGAAGGTGGGCAGTTCGGTGCTCCCCTCCACCAGTTCGTCGTACAGCTCGGCCACCAGCTCCCCCGCCGACATCGACGGGTGCGCCCGCACACCCACCCGCTCACACACCGCCGCCACCTCTGCGGCCGGCGTGGCGGAGGTCAGGTGTACCCCTGCGGCCCGGCTCACCGCTTCATGCACAGGCACCACGGGCCACTCACCTGACAGGTCGACCCGGGTTCCGTCCGGTCGCACGCATACCGGCTCGCCGTGCACCGCCACGGCGGCCGCCAGGATCAGCTCGCGGGTGAGGTGCCGCATCGACGTGTAGTCGGCATACGCCTGATAGGCCTCCACGCTCGTGAACTCCGGATTGTGGCTGGCGTCGGCGCCCTCGTTGCGGAAGTTGCGATTGAGCTCGAAGATCCTGCTGAAGCCCGCCACGCACAACCGCTTGAGGAACAGCTCGGGTGCGATCCGCAGGTACAGGTCGGTGTTGTAGGCGTTGATCCGGGTGACGAAGGGGCGGGCGTTGGCGCCGCCGTGAATTGCTTGCAGCATCGGCGTCTCGACTTCGAGAAAACCGTTCTGCGCGAATGCCTCTCGCAGCGCCCGCACCGCGATGCTGCGATTGCGCACCTGCGCGGCCATGTTGTCGTCGATGGCCAGGTCGAGGTAGCGCTGGCGCACCTTGGCCTGCGGATCGGTGATCCGCGCCGGCAGCGGCCGCAGGCATTTGGCCGCCATCTGCCACTCCTGCATGAGCACCGACAGCTCGCCCGAATGCGAGGTCACCACCTCGCCCGTTACCGAGACATGGTCGCCGTTGGCGACCTTTGCACGCCACGACGCCAAGGTCGGTGCTGGGGTGTCGGCAGCGGTCGCCATCACCTGCAGCCGGTGCCCGTCATCGCTCAGAACGGCGAACAGCACACCCCCGAAGTCGCGGCGGGCGAGCACCCGTCCCGCGATGGAGACGACGAACCCGGTGCGGGTGTCGGGCGCGAGCCCGGCGAACTCCGCGACAACCTGTGACACCGCATGATCGCGACGCACCGCCACGGGATAGGGGTCGGCGATCCGGGCCGCCACGTCACGTCGCTGTCGCTCCTGTTCGGTGAACCGGCGCACCGGCAGCACCGGCCGCAACAGCTCGGCCTCCTGCCCGATGACCCGTTCCGGGAAGCCGGCGGCGCGCGGCGCCGCGGGAGCATCGCGGACGCCGAGGGTGCTGACGAGCGGCAGATGCCCTTCCGCGACGGCCGCGGCGGTCGCAACGCGGGTGAGATCAGGGGCGGAGCTGTAGCAGATGTAGCGCGGCACCCACGTGGGCGAGTACCGCTGGTTCGACCGGTAGAGCGAGTCGAGCTGCCAGAACCGGGAGGCGAACATGACGGCCGAACGGGCCAGCCGCGCACCGAGCGTCGCCCCCACCCGGTCTCCGGCGGCCAGCGCCTGGCGAAACACGGCGAAGTTCAACGAGACCTGCCTGATGCCGAGATCGGGACCGGCCTCGAGCAGGCTGGCGATCATCAGCTCGGTGACCCCGTTGGCAGCATCGCCCGCCCGCAACATGAGATCGAGCGAGAGCCCTCTGGCACCCCACGGCACGAACGTCAGCAGCCCCTCCTCACGACCCTCGCCGTCTTCGGCCACCACGACCACCGTGCGATCGTCGCTGGGATCGCCGAACCGCCCCAGCGCCATGGAGAAGCCGCGCTCGCCGGTCTCGGTGTCACGCGCCCGCCACTGCCTGGCCAGCTCTTCCAGCCGGGCCAAACGCACCGGGTCCAGCTCAGACTGACGCTCGATCCAAACCCGGAAGCCCTTGGCGCGGAGTCTGGCCACCGCCTGTCTGATCTCGGCCATGGCAGGGGCGTAGAGGTCGAACGAGTCGGTGGGCACCACGGCCTCGTCGCCCAGGTGCAGCACCCGCATGCCGGCCCGGACATAGGCGCGCGCACCGGCCTCGCTGCACGAAAGGGCCCCCGGTGCCCAGCCGTAGGAACGAGCGTAGGACTGCCATTGCTCGATGAGCTCGGGCCAGCGAGCGGGCTCGCCCAGTGGATCGCCGCTTGCCAGGCAGCTGCCTGCTACCACCCGGTAGACGATGGCGCAGTCGGCTTCCGAGGGGGCGGAGACGCTGCCGTCGCGCGAAGGGGCGAAGACGCTGACGTCACGCCGGGTTCCGAAGTAGCCCAGCGAATCCGGGGACGGCGAGGTGAGCAGCAACCTGCGCACCAGCAGCTCGGCCTCGTCGTCCGCCTCGCGCGATCGGGCCGCCGTCCGGATGAACGTGGCAGCGGCGATCACCACCGTGGCACCGGAGATCAAGCCGGAGACGATCCTGATCGTGTCGTTGATCGAGTTGTAGCCCGACGGCCGCTTCGCGCCGATGTCCAGAGCGACCCGCGCCGCCCACCACAACCTGGGCCCGGTGATGAGGTGTGCCGGGAGCAAGACCTCCGAGAGACCCCAGGCCACTCCGACCGCCGCCACCAGGCCGAGCACCAGAATCGCTCCCGCGAGCCGCAACGATCCGCTCGTCAGCCGGGCCGAGAAAGCCGATCGGGCAACGATGAACGCCACCGACAACAAGGCGGCTGAGACCACCTGACAGCTCAGTTGCAGCGCGTGCGAGCGCGACACCGACTGCACGCCGTACGACACGCCACCCAGCTGGATGGCCGCCACCAGCCCGCCCAACAGCAGCCAGGCCACGACGACGAAGATCATGACGACTCGTTTACGCGACTGCAGGCCCACGCCCACGACGAAGAGCAGGGCTGCGCTGAACAGGCTCCGCCCAACGGGCACGTTGAGAGCCAGGAAGGCGGCCTCCACCGCGTCGACGAACCGCGGGGTGGCCCGGCTCAGCACGGTCGCCACCAGCGACCAGGCCGCGGCGGCGAACACGAAACCGGTGAAACCAGAGGCGAAGCGCTGCTGCCACGACCGGGAGGGCAGAGGCGCGACGCGGCCGGTCAGGTCGGCCGGTGGACGGTAGATGAGCCACGCCAGCATCAGCAGCGACAACGCCGCACAGGCCAGGCCGGCACGCTGCACGATCCCGGTGGTGCGGTGATTGACCATGAGGGCGCCGAACGTCAGCAGCAAGGCAGGCACACCGAAGAACCGCAGTACCTGCCGGCGCAGCGAGACGCTGGGGTACGTCGAGATCCAGCCCACGGCCAGCGCCACCCAGAACGCCACCAGGCCGACGATGAGGCCGGCGAAGTGCAGTTGGTGCAGCATCCCGCTGCCGTTCGCCACGCTCGCTCGATGACACGCCGTGTCGACGGTGGCCACGCACGTGGGCGGCATCAGGCTGGCCCACACGTTGGCCAGCCCGAATACGACGAGGGCTCCGGCGATCACCCAGCTGCCCGGCGACCCGCCCGGCCGGGGCCAGGCCCGGTGCGGCAGCACGATGCCGCCCAGCACCGCCGCAAGGCCGCACACGAACGTGCTGACCCGGAACACCTCGTGGGTGCTCAGCGTGGTGGCCATCAGCTCGTTGACGGACGTGGTGCCCACCGGCAGCGCGGGCGCCAACAACGGCTGAAGGATCCAGCTCGACCACGCCACCGCCGAGACTGCCAGCAGGATCCCGGACAGGGTGCCTCGCAGGCCGACGGGTTTTCGGTCAGTGTGCGGGGCTGCCGCCCGCCCAGCCACCCGAGTTGGAGAGGTCATTGCCCCATTCTGTCGTCAGCATGCTGAGCAACGGCTACGCCTGCCGAAGTTGACTCAGCGCGGACCCCGCCGGGCGCGTGCAGCCCAACACGGGGTGTGCCAGTGCCGGCGCGACTCGACCCCGGCACCGGCGCCCACCGGGGCATCCACGGGCCACGCCACCACATGTGGCGTGGCAGCTGCGACCTGTTGGTGGCAACCAGGGCACACGTAGCTGCGTCCGGTGGCCGATCCGGCGAGCCGACGCACGATCCAGTCACCGTCCGGATGCGACTCGACGCGTTGCAGCCCCGCAAGGTTCAGCTCGGCAGGTGCCTCGTCGGGACGCGGACCGCGACGCCTTCGCGGACGGTTGCTGCGCGGCACAGCACTAGCCTGCCGCGTGCTCAGTGGGTCCGAAAGCCCCGGCCCGACTTGACCCCGAGGTAGCCCGCGGTCACCAGGTGCTCGAGCAACGGCGCCGGCGTGAGGCCGGGCTCCCGGAACTCCAGGTAGAGCTGGCGCTGGATGGTCAGCGCGGTGTCGAGCCCGATGATGTCGAGCAGTTCGAACGGTCCCATCGGGTACCCACAGCCCACCTTCATAGCCGTGTCGATGGCGTCGACCGAGGCGTAGTTGGCCTCGAGCATGCGCACGGCGTCGTTGAGGTAGGGGAACAGCAGGGCGTTGACGATGAACCCGGCGCGGTCGGTGCAGACCACCGGGTGCTTGCCCAGCTTGGTGGCCAGCTTCTTGATCGTTGCCACCACGTCGTCGGCCGTCATCACCGTGGAGACGACCTCCACCAGCGACATCACCTGCGCAGGGTTGAAGAAGTGCAGGCCCACCACGTCGCGCGGACGCTCGGTGGCAGTGGCGCACTGGATGACGGGCAGGGACGACGTGGTGGTCGCCAGGATCGCGCCCGGCTTGCAGATGTCGTCGAGGTTGGAGAAGAGCGCCTGCTTGGCCGACAGCTCCTCCGCGATGGCTTCGACGGCAAGGTCGACACCTGACAGGTCATCGAGCGAGGTGGTCGTGCGCACCCGGGCGAGAGCGGCGTCGGCGCTGGCCTGGTCGAGCTTTCCGCGCCCGACAGCCTTGGCGAGGCTCTTGCTGAGCCGGTCGTAGGCCTTCTTCACTTTGGTATCGCTGCGGCCCGCGAGAATCACGTCGTAACCGGCCTTGGCGAACACCTCGGCGATGCTGGGGCCCATGGTGCCGGTGCCGACCACACCGATGGAGCCGATCGCCCGCAGGTCGGCCGGGTCTGCCTCGCCGGCCGGCGGGGTGAGAGCGTCGGGCACCACGGTGGACGAGCCCGGCTCGGCGTAGGTGTAGAAGCCGCGGCCGGTCTTACGGCCCTTGAGGCCGGCGGTCACGAGCTGCTTGAGGATGGGGGTAGGCGCGTGCAGCCGGTTGCGACCCTGCTTGTACATGGTGTCGAGCACTTCATAGCCGGTGTCGATGCCGATGAGGTCCCACAGCTGCAACGGCCCCATGGGCAGCCCGCAGCCCAGCGTCATGGCCGCGTCGATGTCTTCGCGGGTGGCGTAGTGCGACTCGTACAGCGACGCCGCGTGGTTGAGGTAGCCGAAGAGCAGCGCGTTGGCGATGAAGCCGGCCTTGTCGCCGATGACCACCGGCATTTTGCCGAGCCGCTTGGCCAGCTCGATGACGGTCTCGACGACCTCTTCCTCGGTGACGACGGTCTTGACCACCTCAACGAGCTTCAGCACCGGCGCCGGGTTGAAGAAGTGCATCCCCACCACACGGCGGGGATTGGAGGTGACCACCGAGATCTCAGTGACCGACAGGCTCGAGGTGTTGGTGGCGAGGATCGCGTCGGGCTTGGCCACGGCGTCGAGCTTGGTGAACACGTCGTGCTTGAGCTCCATGCGCTCCGGCACGGCCTCGATCACGATGTCGCAGTCGGAGAACGCGGTCCATTCGGTGGTGAAGGTGATCTGGCCGAGCAGCTGGTCGCGGGCCTCTTCGGACAGCTTGCCGCGCTTGAGCGCACGAGCCGTCGACTGCTCCACGTGACCCCGGCCGCGCTCAAGACCCTCGGCGGTGACCTCGAAACCCACAACCTCGAGACCGTTGCGGGCGAAAACTTCCGCGATGCCTGCGCCCATGGTGCCGAGCCCGACTACGCCGACCTTGTTGATCTCGCGAACCATCTTGCTGCTCCTCAAAAAAGTGGTGCTCGCCCGTCATTCGTGCGGGTCCTCATCGCAAATACTCCGTCGTGCATCGTCCCACTTCGACCGGGCGCACCTGACCGCATCCCCTGTGGTGCGAGCCACATCTCGCCCCGTGCGCGCGGGTGAACGGGGTTCGCCAATCCGTCGGACGGCCCACACGGTGGCGCAGATCACAGGGGTCAGAGGCGCCTGCACTGCCACTGCGCGGCACCTGCAGGGCTTGCCCGGGCGCACCGGCGCCCGCAGGAACCCGTACGCTACCGGCGTGCGTCTGGTGATCGCTCGGTGCGAAGTCGACTATTCAGGCAGGCTCGACGCCCATCTGCCCCTCGCCCCACGACTGCTGCTGGTCAAGGCCGACGGCAGTGTGCTCGTGCATTCCGACGGCGGCTCCTACAAGCCGCTCAACTGGATGAGCCCGCCCTGCACCCTGAGCGTGGGCGAACCCAACGACGAACAGGCCGAGGCCGGCATCGAAGCGGTGTGGACCGTGACCCAGCCCAAGACCGGCGACCGGCTGACCATCCGGATCTTCGAGCTCATGGCCGAGCACAGCCACGATCTGGGGGTCGACCCCGGCCTGGTGAAAGACGGGGTGGAGGCCCACCTGCAGAAGCTGCTGGCCGAGCAGATTCACGTCCTGGGCGACGGACATGTGCTGATTCGTCGCGAGTACCCCACGGCGATCGGCCCGGTCGACATCCTCGCCCGCGACGCCGGCGGAGTGAGCGTGGCCATCGAGATCAAGCGGCGGGGCGACATCGACGGGGTGGAGCAGCTCACCCGCTACCTCGAACTCCTCAACCGCAACCCGTTGCTGTCTCCGGTGCGCGGCGTGTTCGCCGCCCAGGAGATCCGGCCGCAGGCGCGCGTGCTGGCCGCCGATCGTGGAATCGACTGCGTCACACTCGACTACGACGCCCTGCGCGGTGTCGACGACACCGATTCCCGGTTGTTCTGATTGCTCGCCTGTTCTGATGCACGGTTTGTTCTGACCTGTGACAAGTGACGCCCTCGCACCCGGGTCGGCTGCCAAGATGGGTGGGTGAGTGAGCGCGTCGTGGTGGTGGGAGCGGGCGTCATCGGGCTGACGTGCGCCGTCCGACTGGCGGAGGCGGGGTACGACACCCAGGTCCTCGCCAGGGATCTGCCTCTGGAGACCACCTCTGCGGTGGCCGGCGGGCTATGGCTGCCGCAGGGTGGGCAGCCGTTGGCACTGGCCACCCGCTGGGCTGGCGAGACCCTGACAGAGCTGACGCGGTTGGCCGACATCCCCGAGACGGGCATCCGGCTGACCACCGGCACCATGCTGCACCGTGCCAGCGCGGCACTGCGTCCCGACTGGGCACCCGAGCTGGGCGCTGCGGTGGGGCTGGAGGAGGTGTCGCGACCCAAACCCGGGTACGGGTCCGGCTGGACGTTGCGGGTGCCGGTGGTAGACACCCGCGTCTATCTCACCTGGCTGACCGCCCGGCTGGCCGCCGCAGGGGGTTCGATCACGCGAATGCCCTTGCCCGCGTTGCCTCCTCGCGGCATCGTGGTGAATGCGACGGGCGTGGCCGCGCGCGCCATGGCGCCGGATCCGAGCGTTCACCCCGTCCGGGGGCAGGTCGTAGTGCTCCAGAACCCCGGCCTGACGTCGTGGTGGGCCGACGAAGATCCCGTGATCGAACAGACCTACGTCATTCCGCGTGGCGCCCACGTGATCGTGGGCGGCAGTGCCGACCTCGACGAATACGACACCACCCCGTCCGACGCGCTCACCCAGGCGATCCTGCGCCGTGCGATCGCCCTTGAGCCCCGGCTGGAGAACGCAACGTTCTTAACCCAACGGGTAGGGCTGCGGCCGTACCGGCCGGAGCTGCGTTGCGAGCTCGTCGTAGGCGGACGCGCCACTCCGCACCGCAGGCTGGTGCATGTCTACGGCCACGGCGGCGCGGGCTGGACGATGTCCTGGGGCTGCGCCGACGAAGTGCTGGGGCTCATCCAGGGCATCCAGCAGAGCCTGTTCTAGTAAGCGGTGTCCCCCGAGGCGTTCAGGCGGCTGAGAGCTGATGCGCCTTACGCACCTCGGCCACGACGGCGGCCATGATGTCGTTGAGGCCGAAGTCCTTGGGGGTGAACACCGCCGCCACTCCCCGGTCGCGCAGGATGGCCGCGTCTGCGGTGGGGATGATGCCGCCCACCACCACCGGGACGTCGTCGAGGCCGGCGGCCCGCAGGCCGTCGAGCACCTCCGGCACCAGGTCGAGATGCGAACCAGACAGGATCGACAAGCCCACCACATGCACGTCTTCGGCCACGGCCGCGGCCACGATCTGCTCGGGGGTCAGTCGGATGCCCTGGTAGACGACCTCGAAACCGGCGTCGCGAGCCCGCACCGCCACCTGCTCCGCACCGTTGGAATGCCCGTCCAGCCCGGGCTTGCCCACGAGCATCCGCAACGGACCGCCGAGTTCGGCCGCAGTCTTCGCCACCAGCTCACGCACTCGCGAAAGTGACTGCGCCGCAGGCGAATCCGCTACCGCGATGGGGGCCGCCACGGCGCCGCTGACCCCGGTAGGGGCACGGTACTCCCCGAACTGATCGCGCAGCGCGCCGGCCCACTCCCCCGTCGTGATGCCTGCGCGGGCGCAGGCCAGCGTGGCAGGCATCAGGTTGATGGCCTCGTCGGCGGCGTCGGCGCGCAGCCGGGCCAGGGCCGTGGCCGCCGCCTCGGCGCGCACCGGGTCGGCGTCGCGTTCGGCGCGCCAGGCCACCACCGCCGCGACGGCCGCCTTCTCGACGTTGGCATCGACGGTCTGGATGGCGGCGTCGAGGTCTGCGGTGAGCGGGTTGGGCTCGGTGGTGTCGAACCTGTTGACGCCGACCACCACGTCCTCACCCGTCTCGATCCGGGCCCGGCGGGCGGCGTGCGAGGCCACCAGCGCCTGCTTCAGATAGCCCGACTCCACCGCCGCCACCGCACCGCCGAGCTGGGCGATGTGAGCCATCTCCGCGCGCGCGCCCTCGACGATCTCTGCCACCTTGGCCTCCACCACCGGGCTGCCGTCGAAAAGGTCGCCGTACTCGAGCAGGTCGGACTCGTACGCCAGCACCTGCTGGATGCGCAGCGACCACTGCTGGTCCCAAGGGCGGGGCAGGCCGAGCGCCTCGTTCCAGGCAGGCAGCTGCACCGCCCGCGCTCGGGCGTTCTTGCTCAGCGTGACGGCCAGCATCTCCAGCACGATCCGCTGCACGTTGTTCTCCGGCTGCGCCTCGGTGAGGCCGAGCGAGTTGACCTGCACGCCGTAGCGGAAACGACGCCGCCGGGCGTCGGTGATGCCGTATCGCTCGCGAGTGAGCTCATCCCAGAGCTCGACGAAGGCGCGCATCTTGCACATCTCCTCGACGAACCGCACGCCGGCGTTGACGAAGAACGAGATCCGCGCCACCACCTCCCCGAAACGCTCCAGCGGGATTTCACCGCGCTCGCGGACGGCGTCGAGCACCGCGATCGCCGTGCTCATCGCGAAGGCGACCTCCTGCACGGGGGTGGCCCCAGCCTCTTGGAGGTGATAGCTGCAGATGTTGATGGGGTTCCACTTGGGAATCTCGTTGACCGTGTAGGAGATCACGTCGGTCGTCAGCCGCAGGCTCGGCGCCGGGGCGAACACATAGGTGCCTCGCGAGAGGTACTCCTTGATGATGTCGTTCTGGGTGGTGCCGGCCAGTGCCCTGGGGTCGGCCCCCTGCTCCTCGGCCGCAACCTGATACAGCGCCAGCAGCCACATGGCGGTGGCGTTGATGGTCATCGACGTGTTCATCCGGTCGAGCGGGATGGCGTCGAACAATGCCCGCATGTCACCCACGTGCGCGATCGGGACGCCCACCTTGCCCACCTCACCGCGAGCCAGCACGTGGTCCGGGTCGTAGCCCGTCTGGGTCGGCAGGTCGAAGGCCACCGACAGGCCCGTCTGCCCCTTCGCCAGGTTGCGCCGGAACAGAGAGTTCGACTCCGCCGCCGAGGAATGCCCGGCGTACGTGCGCATCACCCAGGGGCGATCGCGCTCGGGGCGTGCTGAGTTGGCCTGGCTCATCGGTGGGTCCTCCTTGACCGCCTCGACTCGGCTACCCCTGGCAACCTGATCGACGGAGCCCGGAACAGGGCCGGGCTGGCTCACGATCGCGAGGTTACCCACCGGTCAGGTGCCTCAGCAGCCCGACCCGACGTGAGCCTGCTCACCCGGCCCCTGCCGCTGCCCGCCGACAGCCGCCCAGTAGGCAGAATGGCCGGGTGCGCGTCGAAGTGGTGGCTGTCGGAACCGAACTGCTCCTCGGCCAGGTGGTCGACACCAATTCAGGATGGATCGCTGCCACCCTGGCCGGGGCGGGCATCGACGTGCTGCATACCGGGTGCGTCGGCGACAACGCCGCCCGGATCGGCGACGAGCTGCGGCTGGCCCTGGCCCGCTCCGACGCCGTGATCGTCTGCGGCGGCCTGGGCCCCACGCAAGACGACCTGACCCGAGACGTCATCGCCTCGGTGTTGGAGGTCGACCTGGTGCCCGACCCCGCGGTCGAGGCGAAGATCCGGGCGATGTTCGCCGCCCGGGGGCGCGAGATGTCGTCGAACAACCTGCGACAAGCCCTCGTCCCCGCGGGGGCGCGGCTGATCGAGGAGCAGCCGGGCACGGCGCCCGGGCTGGTCTGCGACGTGGATGGAAAGGTGCTCTACGCGGTACCGGGAGTGCCGTCGGAGATGCGGGAGATGGTGTCCGGCACGGTGCTTCGCGACCTGCGCCGGCGCGCCGCCGAACGTGGCGAGCTGGCGGTCGTCGTGAGCCGTACGTTGCGCACCTGGGGGCTCGCGGAGTCCCGGCTGGCCGAGCTCCTACAGCCTCGCTTTGCGGCCTTGGATGCGGCGCAGGCCGCCGCGGACGATGCTCGCGACCGTCGCCAGACGCCCGACCCGGTCCCCACCATCGCCTTCCTGGCCAGCGGCGGCAAGGGAATCCTGGTGCGGCTCACCGTCAAGGCCTCCGATGCCGCAGCGGCCCAGGCGGCGTTGGCCGGCGAGGAACGCCACGTGCGCGCGGTGATCGACGACTGGGTGTTCGGGGTGGACGACGAGTCGATGGAGTCGGTGACGCTCGACCTGTTACGCGAGGCCGGTCTCAGCCTCGGCGCTGCAGAGAGCCTCACGGCGGGCTACGTGGCTGGACGACTCGCCCAGATACCCGGTGCCAGCGAGGTGTTGCGCGGCTCCATCGTGAGCTACGCAAGCGACGTGAAGCATGAACTCCTGGGGGTGCCTGCCGGGCCGGTGATCAGCGAGCAGGCCGCTCTGGCCATGGCGCGAGGAGCTGCCCGCGTGTTAAGGGCGGACGCTGCGGTGGCGACGACGGGCGTGGCCGGTCCGGACACTCAGGAAGGCCAGCCGGTGGGCCTGGTCTGCCTGGCCGCAGTGACGCCCGGTGGCGAACGCAGCGCGACGGTGCAGCTGCCCGGTGGGCGCGAGACCGTACGCGAGCTGGCGGTTACCTCCGTGCTGGATCTGCTACGCCGGTTGCTGTTGAGTCAGCGGTAGCCGCGCCTGCGACTCCTCGCGGTACAGCATCCGACCCAGCTTGGTGCGTCGGAGCAGCCGGTCGAGATCAGGCGGCACATTGTGCAGCACGAGCCGGCGGCCGGCGCGCTCGGCACGACGATGCCCTTCGATCATCAGGCCCAGCACAGTGACCTCGGCGACGCTCACGCCGTCGATGTCGAGCACGAGATCGCCGGTGCCCAGTTCGATGGCGAACAGAAGTGCTTGTCGCAGGTCGGGAAGATCAGAGCCGCCGATGCGGCCCGAGATGCACACCACGAAACCTGGATCGTCATGGACGAACTGCATGTCGCGCCCCCAATCTGACGGTTCGCCAGGCTGCCAGTGTAAGCGGCCGTGATCGAATCTAACGATCAAATCGTCCGAGGATTCGGTACTTTCTGAAGAAATTCGCTGACTCGGGGGTCAGCAGGCAGCAACTGAACGCCTGATGAACCCATACCCACTCCAGCCCATACCCACTCGCGCCGTCCCACCCCACACCCACTCGCGCCCTCCCCCCAGGCCCCACCCACCCAATAGTCCAGGTCGGCCGCGCCTATTGTGGCTGGATGGCCGTTCGCATCAACCGCGTTTACACCCGTACCGGCGACGATGGAACAACCGGCCTGGGTGATTTCAGCCGAACCTCGAAGACCGATCCCCGGCTGGACGCCTATGCGGACACCGATGAGGCCGGCGCCGTGCTTGGTGTCGCGGTGACCACCACCGATCTGCCCGACGATGTGCGTGACCTGCTGCTACGGGTGCAGAACGATCTCTTCGACGTGGGTGCCGACCTCTGCCTGCCGCTGGCACCGAGCTACGCGTATGAACCGTTACGGGTGCAGCAGCCCTGGATCGCCGAACTGGAGTCGGCGATCGATCAGTACAACGAAGCCCTGCCCAAGCTCACGACGTTCGTGCTGGCCGGGGGCAGCCCCGCGGCCGCACAGTTGCACCTCGCCCGCACCGTGGTGCGTCGCGCCGAACGCGCGGTCTGGGCAGCTATCGAGACGTACGGGGCCGACATCGACGGTGGGCTCAGTTCCCTCACCGCGCAATACCTCAACCGACTCTCCGACCTGCTTTTCGTGCTGGCCCGCTATGTCAACCGCGACAGTGGCGACCTGCTGTGGCGCCCCGGCGGCGGCCGCGACACCGATCAGCCGGACCAATGATCAGCCGGACCAATGACGAGAACGGGCCACTGCTCAGAACTGGCCAGCAATCAGCTGTAGTTCACCTGACCAGGTGGGGCCGCCTCGGCCCAGGAGGCCAACCCGAAATAGGCGTCCTCGGTGAGAGCCAGGTCGAGATCCTCGTCGTCGTAACGACAACGCACGATGGTGGTGCTGCCCACCCGGGTGGCGCCATGCCCGGCCGGCCGGCGGCCCACAATGTGCAGACGACGCCGCTCGTACACCACTGCCGGGCGCAGCGAGAGCGAGAAGACGTTGTACCAGTCGAGCTGGGTGGAGCCGAACCTCGCGACTCCGATCTGCCACGGCCCACCGACTCGGCGAACCGACAGGTCGAATGTGCCTGACATTCGACCGAGTCGGATCCGTCGGAGGCCGATGGTCAGCGTGAGCAGGATGACCAGGGCAATGATGGCAGCGGCGACCTCGAGCGGAATCACGATTGACCCCATCAGTCGCGGCTCCTAGCGCTGGGCGGATTCCACCTCGGCCGTTTCGGCCACGATGAGTACCCGGTTGTTCTCCACGGACAGAAATCCCCCGTCGACCTCGGCGGAGAACGTAACTCCATCCTCGGCCGGAGTGATGCGAACTTCACCCGAGGCCAAGATGCCAAGCACGGGTGTGTGACCCGGCAGCACGGTGAGCTCGCCGTCCAGGGTGCGGGCGAGAACCGAATGCGCCTCGCCCGACCACACCGTCTCGTGCACAGCCACGAGGAAGACCTGCAACTGGCTCATCAGGCGCCAGTCTCCTTCTGGATCCGAGCCCAGTTCTTCTCCACGTCGTCAAGACCACCACACATGAAGAAGGCCTGCTCCGCCACATGGTCGAACTCACCGTCGGCGATCTTGTTGAAGCCCTCGATGGTGTCCTTGACTGGCACGGTGGAACCTTCGATGCCGGTGAACTGCTTGGCGGCGTAGGTGTTCTGGGACAGGAAGCGCTGGATGCGCCGGGCCCGGTTGACGAGGATCTTGTCTTCCTCGGAGAGCTCGTCGATACCGAGGATGGCGATGATGTCCTGTAGTTCCTTGTTGCGCTGCAGGATCTGCCGCACTCGCACCGCGCAGTCGTAGTGATCTCTGCCCACGTAACGCGGGTCGAGAATGCGCGAGGTCGAGGTGAGCGGGTCGACCGCGGGGTAGATGCCCAGCGAGGCGATCTCACGCGAGAGCTCGGTAGTGGCGTCGAGGTGGGCGAACGTGGTGGCCGGCGCCGGGTCGGTGTAGTCGTCGGCCGGCACGTAGATGGCCTGCATCGAGGTGATCGAGTGACCACGCGTAGAGGTGATGCGCTCCTGCAGCATGCCCATCTCGTCGGCCAGGTTGGGCTGGTAACCCACGGCCGACGGCATCCGGCCCAGCAGCGTCGAGACTTCGGAACCAGCCTGGGTGAACCGGAAGATGTTGTCGATGAACAGCAGCACGTCCTGCTTCTGCACGTCGCGGAAGTACTCCGCCATCGTCAGGGCCGACAACGCCACGCGCAGTCGAGTGCCCGGGGGCTCGTCCATCTGCCCGAAGACCAATGCGGTCTGGCTGAGCACACCGGCGTCCTGCATCTCGGCGATGAGGTCGTTGCCCTCACGGGTGCGCTCCCCCACGCCGGCGAACACCGACACACCGCCGTGGTCGCGGGCTACTCGGGCGATCATCTCCTGGATGAGCACCGTCTTGCCCACGCCGGCGCCGCCGAACAGGCCGATCTTTCCACCCTGGACGTACGGGGTGAGCAGGTCGATGACCTTCAGGCCGGTCTCGAACATCTGGGTTCTCGACTCGAGCTGGTCGAACGCCGGCGGCCTACGGTGGATCGCCCAACGTTCCTTGACGTCGAACTCCTCGCCGGGGGCCAGGTTGAGGCAGTCGCCCGTGACGTTGAAGACCTTGCCGAGCGTGATGTCGCCCACGGGGACCGTGATGCCTTCGCCGCGGTTGCGCACAGCCATGCCACGCACGAGGCCGTCGGTGGGCTTGAGCGCGATGGCTCGCACCACGTTGTCGCCGATGTGCTGGGCGACCTCGAGCACCAGGGTCGAGGAGTGGCCCTCCAGGGTGAAGTCGATCTCGAGGGCGCTGTAGATGTCGGGCATGGAGCCCGCGGGGAACTCGATGTCGACGACCGGCCCGATCACCCGGGAGATCCGGCCTTCGCGGTGCGTGGAACTCGCTGGGCTGTCCTGCCCGACTGTCGCGGTCATCTGCTCTTCTCTCTCACTTGCTGGGCTCGGGATTCGTGTGTCTGTGGGGTGGGCTCGCCCCGGGGCGGGCTCAGGAGTCGCGACCCGAGGAGGCCAGCGCATCGGCACCGCCGACGATCTCGCTGATCTCCTGGGTGATCTCCGCCTGGCGGGCCTGGTTGGCCAGCCGGGTGTAGGTCTTGATCAGGTCTCGCGCGTTGTCGGAGGCCGACTTCATGGCCCGCTGCCGGGCGGCATGCTCGCTGGCTGCCGACTGCAGCATCATGTTGAAGAGCCGGGCATAGATGTACCGCGGCAACAAGGCGTCGAGCACCTGCTCCCCGCTCGGCTCGAAGTCGTACAGGGGCAGCAGCTCGTCGGCCTTCTCAGTGGCGGTGACGACCTCGATCGGCAGCATCCGGACGACGGTCGGCTCCTGCGTGACCATCGAGCGGAACCACGTGAACACCACGTGGATCTCGTCGACCCCGCCCTCGTCGGACCCTTTGAGGAAGGCTTCGACCAGAGTGCGGCCCACCTCACGGGCCTTCTCGAAGGTGGGGGCGTCGGAGAAGCCCGTCCATTCACGAGCGACCGGGCGCTTGCGGAAGCGGAAGAACTGGGCGGCCTTGCGTCCACAGAGGTAGTGCACCGGCTCGACGCCACGCTGGCGCAGCAGTTCACTCAACCGGTCGCCCTCGCGCAGGACGTTGACCGAGTAGGCGCCGGCCATACCGCGGTCGGCCGTCAGGAGCAGCACCGCCGCCCGCTTGACGGGACGTTCGGTGGTGAGGGGGTGGTCGACGTCGGAGAGGGTGGCCACCGCCGACACCGCCCGGGTGATCGCCACCGAGTACGGGGTAGAGGCGTCTACCGCCTGACGTGCCTTGGCGATCCGGGACGTTGCGATGAGCTCCTGCGCGCTGAAGATCTTCTCCAGTGCGCTCGTCGACTTGATGCGTGTGCGAAAGACCCGCTGGCTGGCACCCATGCTCGCCTCCTCTCAGTGATCGTCGCGCCGGGGCGGATCGTTCAAGCGCTGCTTGACGATCTGCTCCTGCTTGACGGCATCGGCGTCGAGCGGCTCGTACTCCTCGCGGCCCGCGTGCTCACGTTGTTCGACGTCGCCGGCGGTGGAGAAGTGCGTGCGCTTGAAGTCGGCCACGATCTTCTCGAGCTCCCGCTCGGTCGACTCCTCGAACTTGCCCGACTCCCGGATCGTGGTGAGCAGCTTGGTGCTGCGGCGCAGGTGAGCCAGCAACTCGCTCTCGACCCGGCGCACGTCGGCCACCGGGATGTCGTCGAGCTGGCCCTTGGTGCCGAGCCAGATGGAGACGACCTGCTCCTCCACCGGGAACGGGGAGTACTGGGGCTGCTTGAGCAGCTCCATGAGCCGCTGCCCGCGGGAGAGCTGCTGACGACTTGCGGCATCGAGGTCGGAGGCGAACAGGGCGAAGGCCTCCAGCGCCCGGAACTGGGCGAGGTCGACGCGCAGCGAGCCGGCCACCGACTTCATGGCCTTGATCTGGGCCGCGCCACCGACGCGAGACACCGAGACACCGACGTTGATCGCCGGACGCTGGTTGGCGTTGAACAGGTCGGACTCGAGGAAGATCTGTCCGTCGGTGATCGAGATGACGTTCGTGGGGATGTATGCCGACACGTCGTTGGCCTTGGTCTCGATGATGGGCAGACCCGTCATGGAGCCGGCGCCGAGCTCGTCGGAGAGCTTGGCACAGCGCTCGAGCAGCCGCGAGTGCAGGTAGAAGACGTCACCCGGGTAGGCCTCGCGACCCGGCGGACGACGCAGCAGCAGCGACACGGCACGGTAGGCCTCGGCCTGCTTGGACAGGTCGTCGAAGACGATGAGAACGTGCTTGCCCTGGTACATCCAGTGCTGGCCGATGGCCGAGCCGGTGTAGGGGGCAAGATACTTGAAGCCGGCCGAGTCTGAGGCCGGCGCGGCGACGATGGTGGTGTACTCCATCGCACCGGCATCCTCGAGAGCGCCGCGCACGGCTGCGATCGTGGAGCCCTTCTGCCCGATCGCCACGTAGATGCAGTGCACCTGCTTCTTCGGGTCGCCGGTGGCCCAGAATTCCTTCTGGTTGATGATCGTGTCGATCGCCACGGCGGTCTTGCCGGTCTGCCGGTCGCCGATGATGAGCTGACGCTGGCCACGCCCGATGGGGGTCATGGCGTCGATGGCCTTGATGCCCGTCTGCAACGGCTCGTGCACCGACTGGCGCTCCATCACCGTGGCCGCCTGAACCTCCAGCGGACGGTGATCGTGCGACACGATCTCGCCCAGGCCGTCGATGGGCTCCCCCAGCGGGTTCACCACGCGGCCGAGGAAGCCGTCGCCGACCGGCACCGAGAGGATCCGGCCGGTGCGCTTGACCTCCTGGTCTTCCTCGATGCCGTCGAAGTCACCCAGCACGACGACACCGATCTCGCGCACATCGAGGTTCAACGCCAACCCGAGGGTGCCGTCCGCGAACTCAAGCAGCTCGTTGGACATCGCGCCAGGCAGGCCCTCGACCTTGGCGATACCGTCGGCAGTCTCGCTGACCCGCCCGATCTCTTCGCGCGAAGCCGTCGCCGGGTCGTAGGACTGGACGAAGGAATCCAGCGCGTCGCGGATTTCCTCCGGTCGGATCGTCAGCTCCGCCATGGTGCTCGGTTCTCCCGTTCAGGTCTGTTCATCAGGTAGGTCATTGCAAGAGTGGGCGTCAGCGCCCGGTGAGTCGGCGATCAGCCTCGCCGAGGCGGGCCAGGATGGAGCCGTCGATGGTCTCGTCGCCGATCCGCACGCGCACTCCGCCCAGCAGCGCCGGGTCGACGTCCATGTTCAGCTGCAGCTGCCGGCCGAAGATCCGGCTGAGGGCCTCGCCCAGGCGCTCCTGCTGAGCCTGGGTCAGCGGGATCGCCGACGTGACGACCGCGACCGACCGGCTCCGGCGAGCGGCGGCCACCCTGCCCATCTCGTCGAGGATCTCCTCGAAACGCCGCCCGCGCGGATACGCCGCGGCCTGGCCGGCCAACAACAGCGCCTGCGAGCCGACTTTGCCGTGCAACAGCCGAGCCACCAGCGATGCCCGACGCTGGGCCGGCGCTGAACGGTCGGAGATCACGGTGCGCAACTCGTCGTCGTTGGCCACGATCCGACCGAATCGAAACAGGTCGTCTTCGAGCTGCTCGAGTCGGCCGGGCTCCTGCTCGGCGGCCCCCACCACACAGGTGACACCCAACCGCTCACAGGCATCGGCGAGGTCACGCGCAGCAGACCAGCGCGAGCGAGCCAGGCCCGAGACGACGTCGACGGTCGTGTCGGAGACCTTGCCGGTGAGCAACTGTCGCACCAGGCCTGCCTTGGCCTCCCCTTCAGCGTTGGGGTCGGTGAGCGCGCGACGCAGCGTGCCCGACGAGTCGAGCAGCCTCGTGACGGCGAACAGCTCGTCGCCGAGTTGGGCCGCCTGCGGCCCGCCCAGCAGCGGCTCGACCCGTTCGCTGACGGCCGCGAGGCTGTCGGCGCTGGTGCCACGCATCAGTTCACTCCGTCTTGCACTGTCGCCGCCGAACGAATCGCTTCGGCGTCGGCCTGCTCGAGGTCGGCGATGAACCTGTCGATGACTCCGGACTGACGCGCCGAATCGTGCAGGGACTCGCCCACGATGCGGCTGGCCAGGTCGGCAGCGAGATGGCCCACGTCGTGGTGGAGGCTGATGATCGCCTGCTGGCGTTCGGCCTCGACCTGGCGGTGGGCGCTCGCAACGATGCGCTCTGCCTCGGACTTCGCCTTGTCGTGCATCTCGACGGCGATCGCGGCTGCGTCCTCGCGGGCTTGCTCGCGAATCGCGTTGGCCTCGTCTTTCGCGCCGGCAAGCTGCGCACGGTACTGAGCCAGCAGAGCGCGCGCTTCTTCCTTCTCCTTCTCCGCCTCAGCCATGCCACCTTCGATGGCGGCGACCCGTTGGGCGTGGATCTTCTCCAGCGCCGGGACCACCCTGGAGGTGTAGAGCCACAGCACGACGGCAAAGCAGATGAGACCGACGACGAGTTCGCCGGGGTGCGGAATGATCGGGTAAGCGGTCTCCCAGAAGCCACCCGTTCCTTCCGCCGCGGCATGAACCGGCACGCTGAGTACGGTCAGCACGGGTTCCTCCTAAGGCAGATGGGCTGGGGCGCGATCAGGACTTGAAGACGAAGGCGAGTGCCAGGCCGAAGATGGCCAGCGCCTCGGTAAGGGCCATACCGGTGAAGGCGATGGTCTGGAGCATGCCGCGTGCCTCCGGCTGACGTGCCACGCCGCTGATGTATGCGGCGAAGATCAGGCCGACGCCGATGCCGGGGCCGATGGCCGCCAAGCCGTAGCCGAGGATGGCGATGTTGCCGCCCATGCGATTCTTCCTCTCGTTGGCCGGAGCCCGCGCTCCGGGGGTCTGGTTTCCCGACGACCTAGGGCCGCCATTTCGGGGGTTGGTGGGTCAGTGGTGATCGGCCAGGCTGTCTGAGATGTACAGCGCCGCCAGCAGCGTGAAGATGTACGCCTGCAGGAACTCGACCAGGAGCTCGAAGAACGTCATCACCAGCGACATGGCGAAGGGAGCGATGCTCATCACCTTGAAGGCTGGCCCCATGTGCAGGAGCATGTACTCCCCGCCGAGGGCCATCAGCAGGACGATGATGTGGCCCGCGAACATGTTGCCGAACAGTCGCAAGGCCAACGTGACCGGCCGCGTGAAGAAGAACGTGATGGCCTCGATGATGAACAGCGGCACCACGAGCCAGCCCGGCAGCCCGGCGGGGACGAGGTTGGCGAAGTAGCCGCCCACGCCGCTCTTGCGCATGCCGAGGAAGAGGTAGAGGAGGTAGACCAGGATCGCCAGGCCTGCGGGGAAGCCGATGCGCGCCATCGTGGGGTACTGCAGCACCGGGATGACGCCGAAGACGTTGTTGATGAGGATCGTGAGGAACAGCGAGAACAGCAGCGGCAGATAGGGCTTGAAGATCTTCTCGCCCATGACATCGCGGGCGATCGAGTTACGCACGAAGGAGTACGTGGACTCCCACATCCACTGCCCCTTGGACGGCACGACCTTGAGGTTGCGCGACAGCGCCAGGCCCAGGACCACCACGATGACTGTGCTGATGATCATCAGGATCATCGGGCGCGTGAAGGCGAATGGGCCGTCACCGATGAGCGGCTGCCAGAAGTCGGAGGGGCCGGGCGGTACGAAGCCCGCGCCTTCCGCAGCGCCGTGGACCGGAATCACCCTTGATCCTCCGTGGTGTGAGTGTGTGCAGTTGCCGTCGGGGTTTCGTGAAGGTCGCCGATCACAGATCCGCCCGAAGGCGAAGTGTGGGGGCCGTCCCGATCAGGACGACGCCCAGTACCGTACCGGAACCAGGCGACAGTCAGTGCAAGAGCCATGCCGATGACCAGCCCCAACACCACGAACCAGGAGGTGCCGAGCCAGCGATCGAGCAGGTACCCGGGCAGCCCGAACGCGATGAGCGAACTGATCATGAGGTTCAGAGAACCCCAGGCGTTCGTGTCGGGCAGCGGCTCTACCGCACCGAACGAGGGCAGCACCTTCTGCCGCAGCGGTACATATTCGCGGCTCGGCTCCTGCACGCGGTGGCTCACTCACTCGGGCGCACCGCTCCTCTTGGATCGGCCCACCCTGGTCGATTCGGACACGGTCTCGGTAGTGCTGGCTTACGGCTCGGAAAGCTAGGGCTCGGGTACTGGTCGATGAACCGCCTATAGATCGCCCCGGCAATCCGTGAGCGTCAGTCTGCCAGAGAACGTGGCCTGCGCCCAACCCCGCGGTTAGGCGCGTTACCGGTCGTAAACGGGTAGGCGGGCTCGTCTGACGGTGCGAACCTGCACTGCGAGCCATACGCAGGCGCAGACGATGACGCTGAGCGCGAAGGCCATTCCCGAGAGCCAGCGCGCCTGGAACACCAGCACCAACATCAGGCCCAGCAGCATGATCTTGAGCCCGTATGTGAGAAGGGCCACGCTCATCACCGCCGTGGGACTCAGCCGGCGCGTTGCCCACAGCAGCAGCAGGCTCACCCCGAAGAAGGCGATGGTCACCACTGCCGCCAGGCCTGCGCCAATGGCTCCGGCCGAGCCCTGCAGGAAAGCCGCCACGATGGTCACGACCACTCCCGCGGCGCTCGTGGCAAGCAGTGGCGGACGCATCATGGGAGCGCCGGTCGGCGCCGTCCGATAGCTCATGGCTCCTGCCCGGGTGAGGTCGCGACCTGCTCGCCCCGGGCGTGCCGGTGCGCGTCACGACGCTCGGCAACCCGGTTGATCATCTTGGGCAGCCAGGCGGTGACGATGATTCCGATCAGCACGGCGCCCAGCCAGGCGGGCAGCAGCACCTCCCACGGGACGAAGGCCGTGGCCACCGCGCCGAACGCGAGCACCGCCGTCCATAGGCACATGATGACCACCGCGACCGCGTGCGAGTGCCCCAGATCGAGCAGCCTGTGGTGCAGGTGCAGCCGGTCGGCGGCAAAGGGCGAGCGCCCCTTGCCCACCCGCCTGATCACCGCCAGGCCGAAGTCAGCGAACGGCAGCAGGAGCACCGCCACCGGCACCAGCATCGGCAGGAACGCCGGCACGAGCTGACCGTGCGAGACGACGGTGGGGTCCACCTGCCCGGTGACGGCGATGGCCGACGCGGCGATCAGCAGTCCCAGTTGCATGGCCCCGGAGTCGCCCATGAAGATCCGCGCCGGATGAGCGTTGTGCGGCAGGAACCCCAGACACGAGCCGACCATCGCCATGATCACGAGCGCGGCCAGGCTGGAGTAGTCGAAAGGGCTCGCCTCACGGGTGAGCAGGTAGGCGTAGACGAAGAACGCGCTACCCGAGACGGCCATCACGCCCGCCGCCAGCCCGTCCAGGCCGTCGATGAAGTTCACCGCGTTGACGGTGACCACCACGGTCAGAATGGTCAGCACCAGGAACAGCCCGCCCGAACCCACGGTCACTCCGCCGAGCGGCAGGCTGACGATCTGCACGCCCTGCCAGGCAAGCAGCCCCGCCGCAAGCACCTGGCCGGCGAGCTTTGCCCACCAGTCGAGACCCCAGATGTCGTCGATGGCTCCGATCAGGGTGATCAGGGCGGCCGCGCCGAGGATGCCCCACGGCGACTGCCCGGAATCGAAGACCGGCCGGAGGAAGGGCATGGGCCGGGCCACCGCGAAGCTCACCGCTATCCCCGCCAGCATGGCCAGCCCGCCGAGCCGCTGGGTGGGCACGGTGTGCACGTCACGCTCACGCGGAAGGGTCATCGCACCCAGCCGCTCGGCCAGGCGGCGGGCGACCGGAGTCATCAGGTACGTGACGCCCGCCGAGACGAGCATGACGAAGAGATACGCGACCATCAGCCGGTTCGACGCGACTCGTCAGGCGTAGTGAAATCGTCGGGCGCTGTGTTCTCGTCGGGCGCTGTGTTCTCGTCGGAAGCGGTGTCTTGGTCGGGGTTGGCCGGGTTCGTCCCGGTCTGGTGTCGCGCCGCGAGCGCCGCTCGGGCGTCGTAGGTGCCCGAGCCGGCCTGGCCGTCGCCGGGCACATCGTCGCCGGACTGGTGGCCGCCCTTGCGCCGGTCGATCAGATGCCGGCCGGTCGAGGGGCCCACGAGGCTGGGCGCCACCTGCTGCAACGAGTTGAGCGAGATGGCACCCGCCCGGACGACCCGCGGTGGCGCCACGGTGGCGTCCACGATGGTCGAGGGGCTGCCACCGGCGAGCTCACCGGCTTCCAGGTATACCTCCACGCTGGTGCCGAGCTGCTCCTGCGCCTGCACTGCGGTGCTGCCGGCGGGCTGGCCGGTGAGGTTGGCCGAGGAGACGGCCAACGGTCCGCAGGCGCGGAGGAGGCTGCGGGCCACCGGGTGATCGGGGACGCGAACGGCCACGGTGCCGTTGGTCTCGCCGAGATCCCAGGCCAGCGACGGCTGCGCCCAGCAGATGATCGTGAGGCCGCCGGGCCAGAAGGCCTCGGCCAGCGCGGTGACCGTCTCGTTCGTATCGGTGGTGAGCGCCGCTAGCACGTCCGGCGAGGCCACCAACACGGGCGGGGGCATGTCGCGCTCGCGTCCTTTGGCGGCAAGCAGCTTGGCGACCGCGGCGGGGTTGAAGGCATCGGCGGCAAGGCCGTAGACGGTGTCGGTGGGTAGGACGACCAGCCCCCCGCGGCCCAGCACCGCTGCCGCGGTGCGCAGACCCTCTTCGCGCTGGGTGTCGTCACTGCAGTCAAACATGCGGCTCACCCGGCCAGTGTGTCATCCATCTGACCCGCTACCGGTGGGCTGTGAGGTAGCGCGGGCGTTCGGCCAGGTCGCGGTGCCCCACCACCTCGCGGTAGCCCAGATCGCGCACGGCTGCCACCAGCTCCGGCTGCCCTACGTCGTGGTGCTCCAGTACCAGCACTCCCCCGGGACGCAGCAGCCCCAGCGCGCGCCGGGCGATGAGCAGCGGCAGTTCGGCCCCGGTGGGGCCGCCGAACAGCGCCCGGGCCGGGTCGAACCCTGCCTCGGTGCTGACCTCGGCGCCGTCGGGAACGTACGGCGGGTTGCTGACCACCACGTCGACCGTGCCGTCGAGGTCACTCAGCAGCTGCGGACTGGTCGCGTCGCCAACCTCCAGCCGAACCGCGGACGGCAGGTTCTTCCGTGCGAAACCTGCTGCGACAGAATCGATCTCGACGGCAACCACGCGGGCATCGGCAACCTCGTCGCTGACGGCCGCAGCAATCGCGCCACTACCGGTACACAGGTCGACGACCAGCACCGGCACCGCCCGGGCCCCGGGCACCGCCAATGCCGACTCGATGGCCGCACCTGCGACCAGCTCCGTCTCGAGCCGGGGGACGAACACCCCAGGCCCGACACGCAGGTCGAGGCGGCGGAACGATGCGTGCCCGGTGAGGTGCTGCACCGGAGTGCCGGCCGCTCTGGCCGCCACCAGGTCGTCAAGCTCCGCCAGGTGGGCGGGGGCCGCGTCGCCGCGCAAGGCCGCCGCTCGCAACGCACCCGGGCCGAGGCTCAGCAGATGCCCGGCGAGCAGTTCGGCGTCCACCCGGGGGACGGCACGCCGGCCGCCTGCAGCAGGCCGGTCGCTTCGCGCAGGACTTCGGCGAGAGACAGCTCGGACATCGACTTCACGGCTCAGGAGCCGGCCGCAGCGGCGCCCATCCGGGCCTGCTCGTCGGCGCGGATGGCCGAAGCCACCACCGGCTCCAGGTCGCCGTCGAGCACCTGGTCGAGGTTGTACGACTTGTAACCCGTGCGGTGGTCGCTGATCCGGTTCTCGGGGAAGTTGTACGTGCGGATCCGCATCGACCGGTCGACCGTACGCACCTGCGAGCGCCGGGTCTCGACGGCCTCAGCGTCAGCGGCCTCCTGGGCCGCGGCGTGCAGCCGGGCGCGCATGATGCGCATCGCCTGCTCGCGGTTCTGCAGCTGCGACTTCTCGTTCTGGCAGCTGACGACGATGCCGGTGGGCAGGTGGGTGATGCGGACGGCGGAGTCTGTGGTGTTGACCGACTGCCCACCCGGGCCCGAGGACCGGAAGACGTCGATGCGCAGGTCGTTGGGGTCGACGATGACCTCGACCTCCTCGGCCTCGGGCAGCACCAGCACTCCCGCGGCGGAGGTGTGAATGCGTCCCTGCGACTCGGTCACGGGTACCCGCTGCACCCGGTGCACGCCGCCTTCGTACTTGAGTCGGTGCCAGACGCCGTCCTGCGGTGTGGGGTTGCCCTTTGCCTTGACCGCCAGCGCGATGTCCTTGTAGCCACCGAGATCCGACTCCGTGGAGCTGATCACCTCGGTGTTCCAGCCCCGGCGCTCGGCGTACTTTAGGTACATCCGCACCAGGTCTCCGGCGAACAGGGCCGACTCCTCGCCGCCCTCCCCGGCCTTGACCTCGAGGATCACATCGCGGGCGTCGTCGGGGTCGCGGGGCGCGAGCAGTTCGCGCAGGACGTCGGCGGCGGCGTCGCACACTGCGGTGAGCTCGGGGATCTCCTCGGCGAACGACGAGTCTTCGGCGGCCAGTTCGCGGGCGGCCTCGAGGTCGTCGGCGGCACTGCGCCAGGCGCTGTGCGCAGCCGCCACCCGATCGAGCTCGGCGTAGCGGCGGCCCACGATCCGGGCTCGGGCAGGGTCGGCGTGCAGAGCCGGATCGGCCAGGGCGTTCTGCAGGTCGGCATGCTCAGCCAGCAGCGGCCGGACCGCGTCGAACTCCGTCATTGTGTGCGCCTTCCCGCTCTGCTCCACGATCGCTGACTTCCCCACCCGGTACGGGCAACAACCCGTGCGACAACACCTGTACGGCAACACCCGTACAGACGTCAGCGCCGGTCCGTCGGGGAGACGAACCGGCGCTGAACGGTGGCTACTTGGTGCCAGCGGCCTTCTTGCCGTAGCGGGCCTGGAAGCGGGCCACTCGACCACCGGTGTCGAGGATCTTCTGCTTGCCGGTGTAGAAGGGGTGGCAGGCGTTGCACACGTCGGCGCTGAGATGGCCGGACGTGGCGGTGCTGCGGGTGGTGAACGTGTTGCCACACGTGCACGTCACGGTGGTCTCCACGTAGGCCGGGTGGATGTCGCTCTTCACTGGTTAGGGCTCCTTCGTCGCGCCCGCCGGGTCGTGTCGTCCCGGGCGGACGTCACGTGAACCGGTGGCAACCGTCCAGTATTCCAGGTGTACCCGCGTGCGCCAAAAGGCTGGCCGGAAGCACCGCCCACTCAGCCGCGACGACGCAGCCGCGAGACGCCGACCGCAGCCGCGGCGAGAACGCCCAGAGCGGTGACCACCCACAGGTGCACGACGCCGGTCGCCACGATCGTCACCGGCACGGAGAGCACACATACCAATGCGAGCAACAGCAACAGGCCACGTTCACCCTGGCGCGACTGACCGGCACCGGCGGCATTCCGGGTGCCGGCAGCGGTTCGGGTGCCACCGGCCGGCTGCAGCAGGGTGAGCGCCTGCAACACATCCTGCGCCTCGACGTTGCGCGCATCGAGCGAGAGCGCCTTGCCCGCAGCCTGTTCCGCGTCGGCGAACCGCTCGTGCCGCCGATAGGCGAGGGCGAGCACGGCAAACGCCTCGGCCTGCTGCGGCGCCAGGGCAACCGCCTGCTCGGCGGCGGCCAGTCCACGGCCGGCGGAGTCGTGACCCATCAGGTAGCAACGCGCCACCTGCGCATGGGCGGCCCATTCCTGCGGCGCCGCCGCCTGCGCACTGAGGGCCGGCGCCAATGCCTCCTGGGCGTCCACTTGCAGCAACGCGCGGCTGCGCATGAGATACGCCTGGGGGCTCGGGGCCAACGCCTCGAACGCGTAGGACGTGATGGCGGCCCGCTCGTACTCGCCGGCGGCGATCAGCGCATCCGTGAGGCGACCCCACACGTCAGAGTCTTCCGGGTTGTGAAACGCGATCCGCTCCAGCATCGTGATGGCAGCGGCGAACCGGCCCTGTGCGAGCAACGCGTCGATCCGTGCCAGCTCGTCCGAGATCAGGCCTGGGCTCATAGAACCTCCTCCGGACGCAATCGCAACTGCGCCTGATCGATGCGCCGAGCGATCACGTCTCAGCCCGGCTGGGTGCGGCTGAGCATCGGCAGCCAGGTGACGGGCTTGTAGCGGCGAGGCGACAGCACCACCCGAGCGGCCCAGCCCATACCACCTACGATCCACTGCGATCCACCCTGCCCGCGATCCGACGGATCGGTTTTGTAGCCCAATCGAGACATCTGTAGGCAGGCTGGCATGTCCGTCGCACGCTACCTTTCTCTGCGTGAAACCACTCGTCATTCGCAGCGCTATCGTCGCGTCACTGGGCGGGTTGATCTTCGGATTCGACACCGCAGTCATCTCGGGGACCACGGATTCCCTCACCAAGGTCTTCCACCTATCCCCCGCCGGCTTGGGTTGGACGGTTACCACCGCCCTGATCGGCACCATTGTGGGCGCCCTCATCACTGGAAAGCCGGCCGACACCTTCGGCCGTAAGAAGGTGCTCTACGTCATCGGCGTGCTCTACGTCATCGGCGCCCTCGGATCGGCGCTCACCTCGAGCCATCTGCTCTTCATGGTGGCGCGGTTCCTGGGCGGAATCGGCGTGGGCGCGGCCTCGGTATGCGCCCCGATCTACACCGCCGAGATCGCCCCCGCCAAGTTCCGGGGCCGGCTGGTCGGCCTCGTGCAGTTCAACATCGTGCTGGGCATCCTGCTCGCCTACCTGTCGAACTACATCATCAAGATCAGCGCACCAGAAGACCTGGCGTGGCGGTGGATGTTCGGCGTCATGGCCATTCCAGCGGTGATCTTCCTGGCATTGCTCGCCACCGTGCCAGAAACGCCGCGATGGTTGCTCGCCAATGGTCACGAGGAGCAAGGCCATATCGTCGTCCGCAGGCTGACGAACACCGAAAGCGAAGCTCGCGACCAGATCGACGAGATCGAAGCGTCATTGGTCGCCGCCGAGAACTCACCGAATGTTCCGTTCTTTACCCGGCAGCACACCAAGGTCATTCTGTTGGCCTTCTGTATTGCAATGTTCAACCAGATGTCGGGCATCAACGCGATTCTGTACTACGCCCCCGAGGTCATGAAGCAGGCCGGCGCCGCCGACAACGCGGCCCTGCTGATGAGCGTGGGCGTGGGCCTGATGAACCTCGTGGCCACCATGGCCGCCCTCACCGTCATCGACAAGTTCGGCCGCCGCCGGCTCATGCTCGTGGGGTCGGTGGGCTACATCATCAGCCTCGGTTTCCTCGCCGGTGTCATGTTCCACTACGAGGGGCACTTCAACGGCACCTCGGCCACACTCGTGCTGCTGGGTCTGATGGGCTTCATCGCCTCGCACGCGTTCGGCCAGGGCGCGGTGATCTGGGTGTTCATCTCCGAGATCTTCCCCAACCGCATCCGTGGCCGCGGCCAGTCGCTGGGCTCGCTGACGCACTGGGTGTTCGCCGCTATCACGTCGTTCGCCTTCCCGCCGGTGATCGCTGCGCTCGGAGGCGGCGTCGCCTTCTCGATCTTCGCGGTCTGCATGGTGGGCCAGTTGATCTGGGTGATCAAGGTCATGCCTGAGACGAAGGGAGTGCCTCTGGAGGAGATGGAGCACAAGCTCGGTCTCGTCCACGACCCCAGCGACGTGGGCGGCCCGGCTGCACCTTCCTTCCACTGATTCCCACCTCTGATTCCCACGTCAACCTCGACGGCCCGGCAGCTGATGCTGCCGGGCCGTTGTGCCGTGCCAGATGTGCGGGGTGCACTGCAGGCGCTCCCAAGACTTCCGGCCTTCGATTGTCCAGAATCCGGCTCCATCGGTGCCGCCCGCTCGGAACTCGTGCTCAGCCGACCTCGGGTGGCTGGCACTGGCGCCGGATTCCGGACATCGGCTGGGCCGCCCCGGATGAGAACGCTGACGGGATGGACTCAGCTTGTGGGTGAGGTCAGGTCATAGACGGTCATTCCACCCACCGTGGTGGCGGTGAAATGCGACGTCACCCAGGAGGAGATCTGCGAACTGGACGACTCACCACCACCGCGCATACCGCCGCCGCCGAAGCCGCCGGCGATGAAGTAGTGGATATCGCCAGCGGCAACGTAGGCCTTGAACTGAGCCAGCGTCGGGGAATTATCCGAACCGGTGAAGCCGCCGATGGCCATCACCGCCACATGGCTGTTCAGGATGTAGGCCGATGCCGACTGCGATCCCACAGTGGCTGCGGCCCAACGGGTTCCGGCCTTGTTCAGCAATGTCACCAGCGCGGAGGACGTGCTGGAGCTCTCCCCCGGTGCGCCGGCGCTGCGCATTCCCGAGTCCGCCGAGCTCGAGGGCACCATGCCTGACGGCGCTTGTCCAGAGCCTGCCGTACCTGACGACGCCGTACCTGACGACGCCTGGCCCGAGGGCGGACCGCCGAACCCGCCATTGCCCGGCCCGCCGAAGCCACTGAACCCGCCACCACGTGGCCCACCAAATTCGCCGAACCTGCCATTGCCTGGCGCGCCGAACCCACCCACGTTCTGACCGGCCACAGCCGGGCCGGAGGTAGGCGTGGCGCCGGTGTGGGCGCGCGTGGTGGTGGCCACCGTCCAGGCAGCGGTCCCACCGAGAGAAGCGAGTGAACCCACAATCAGGGCACCGACGGCAAGCCTGGCGATCGACGTCCTACCCCTACCGATCAAGGGCGCGATCACGAAAACCAGCGCTCCGGCCAGGGCCCCGAGCAGGACGGCCCATTTCACGGCCGGCAGCCAGGCGGTCGCATCGCGCTCGAGCAGGTAATACCCCCAGCCGCCGGTGAGCGCGATGGCCGCTCCCAGCACCAGCCGCCAGCCGAACGACGCGCGGCGCGAGAACACCTCACGTCCCCCCGTCGCCACAGTGGCCGCGATCGCCGGTGCGAGCGCGATGGCGTAGTAAGGGTGAACCGTCCCCTCCATGAAGCTGAGCACCAGCGCGGTCACGATCAACCAGCCGCCCCACACGAGCAGACCGGCTCGCACTCGGTCGGTGCGCGGGGCGCGTCCACGGGATGCGAGTCCCGCCGCGAGCAGCAGGAGCGCCGCGGGCAGCAACCACGAGATCTCCGAGCCGAACGACGAACCGAACATCCGCAGAATGCCGCTGGCCCCGCCGAACATGGCTCCCCCAAAATTGCCGCCACTGAGGTTGGTGCCACTGAGGTTGATGCCACTGAGGTTGATGCCACTGAAGTTGCCGCCACCGTTGCCGGCGCCACCGAGGATGCGGGACAGACCGTTGTAGCCGATCGCCAGCTGCCACAGCGAGTTGTTGGTCGAACCGCCGATGTAGGGCCGGGCGTCCGCCGGCCAGAGCGACACCAGCGCCACGAACCAGCCTGCACTGACGATCATGGCGCCGAGCGCCGCGAGCAGATGCCCGATCCGAGCACCGAGCGACCAGCGCGCCGCCACGAGATAGGCCAGACCGAAGGCGGGTACGACAAGCAGACCTTGCATCATCTTGGTGAGAAACGCGAAGCCGATCGCGATGCCGGCGCCTGCCAACAGGGCCATGGCCCGACGCGGGGTGACCGCGTCCACCGCGCGCACCACCAGGTAGGCGGCCGCGGTCATGAGCAGCACCAGCAGCGCATCAGGATTGTCGAACGTGAACATCAGGGCAGCCACCGGAGTCAGCGCCACAAGCGCACCCGCCACGAGACCTGCTGCCTGTCCCGACCAGCGGCGCACCGTGGCCGCCACGAGTGCGACGGTTCCGACGCCCATCAGCGCCTGCGGCAGCAGCAGCGAGAAGCTGCTGAAACCGAAGATCCGGGCGGAGAGCACCATCACCCACAGCGACGCCGGAGGCTTGTCAACGGTGATGGCGTTGGAAGAGTCGAGAGAACCGAAAAGCCAGGCCTTCCATGATTCGGTGCCCGACTTCACCGCGGCGGAGTAGAACTCGTTGGCGTAACCCGACGCGGTGAGGTTCCACAGGTAGAGCACAGCCGTGCCGATGAGCAGGACCCACAGCGCAGGCCGCGCCCACACCGGGTCGCTCTCGTGACCGAGCAGCCAGCGGGCCGGTGCCGAACGATGCCTGTCGAGCCCGGGCACCGGGGCCCCCGCCTCGGACGGACCGCCGCGACCCATGACGACAGATGACATTGCCACTCCTACAGTGATTCTCTACCGGTCCGGGACGATCGTCCGGGTTGTCGAGACTTCACTCTGGCGTCCGCTCCACAAGGCAACCCGGGAGCCGGCTGGACATTGGCTGTTGATCGGAGCGGCCGTCCTGACCGAAACATCCCTCCACACGCTGAAACGGGCACCCCCGCAGCCGAAGCTGCCGGAGTGCCCGTCGGGTTCTCAGCCGTTCAGGACTCAGTCGTCGTTGGCCAGCGCTCCAGGGGTGGTCTTGGCCACCTGCATGAGGAATTCGGCGTTCGACTTGGTCTCGCGCAGCTTGGACAGCAGCAGTTCCAGCGCCTGGTGCGTGTCGAGGGCGGCCAACACCCGGCGGAGCTTCCACATGATCTGGAGCTCCTCGCGGCTGACGAGGATCTCTTCCTTGCGCGTACCGGACGGATTCACGTCCACCGCGGGGAAGATGCGCTTGTCGGCCAGCGAGCGCGACAGCCGCAGCTCACAGTTACCGGTGCCCTTGAACTCTTCGAAGATGACGTCATCCATCTTGGAACCGGTCTCGACGAGAGCGGTCGCGATGATCGTGAGCGAGCCACCGTGCTCGATGTTGCGAGCCGCACCGAAGAACTTCTTGGGCGGGTACAGCGCCGAGGAGTCGACACCACCGGACATGATGCGTCCGCTCGCCGGGGCGGCGAGGTTGTAGGCACGACCCAAGCGCGTGATGCCGTCGAGCAGCACCACCACGTCATGCCCCATCTCGACCAGTCGCTTGGCGCGCTCGATGGCGAGCTCGGCGATGATCGTGTGGTCGGCAGCCGGCCGGTCGAACGTCGAGGAGATGACCTCGCCCTTGACGGAGCGGGAGAAGTCGGTGACCTCTTCGGGACGCTCGTCGACCAGCACTACCATGAGGTGGCACTCGGGGTTGTTGGTGGTGATCGCATTGGCGATGGCCTGCATCACCATCGTCTTGCCCGCCTTGGGCGGGGAGACGATGAGGGCACGCTGGCCCTTGCCGATCGGTGCCACGAGATCGATCACGCGCGTCGTGTACTGGTTCGGCGTGGTCTCCAAGCGCAGCCGCTCCTGCGGGTACAGCGGTGTGAGCTTGTTGAACTCGGGACGGCGGCGGGCCTCGTCGGGCGTCATTCCGTTCACCGTGTCGAGACGCACCAGCGCGTTGAACTTCTGCCGGTTGTTGCCGCCCTGGGCGCTGCCCGAGAACTGGTCGGGGTCCTTGGGTGCGCGCACAGCGCCCGTGATGGCATCGCCCTTGCGCAGGCCGTTCTTCCTGACCTGGCTGAGCGAGACATACACATCGCCCGGGCCGGGCAGATAGCCGGACGTGCGCACGAAGGCGTAGGAGTCGAGCACGTCGAGGATGCCCGCGACGTCTACCAGGACGTCGTCCTCCGACACCTCCGGCTCTTCCATGCCGCCCATGGGGTCGGTGCCCCGGCCCCGACGCTTGCGGTCGCGGTAGCGGTTGCGTCGCCTGCCACGGCCGCCGAACTCGTCGTCGTCATCGGCCACGTTCTGGTTGCGGTCGTTCTGATTGCGGTCGTTCTGATTGCGATCGTTCTGGTTACGGTTCTGGTTCCGATCGCCCTGGGTGCCGCGGTTGTTTCGGTCAGCCTGGTTGCGGTCGTTCTGGTTGCGCTCAGTCTGATTCTGGTTCCGATCAGACTGGGTGCGATCAGACTGGGTGCGATCAGACTGGGGGCGATCCGACTGGGGGCGATCGGTCTGCTCAGACTGGGCCTCTTGACGCTCGCCGTCTCGGCGTGGGTCACGGCGGCGGCGCTGCTCGCGAGCCTGGCCGCCCTGCTCAGCACCGTTCCGGGTCTCACCGCTGCTCTGGTGCTCGCCAGCATTGCGCTGATCGTTGTTGGGCCGGTCGCTGTTGCGCTGGTCGATGCTGGGTCGCTGGCCGTTGCCGCTTTCAGACGTGCGCTCTTCAGGCGTGCGATCTTCAGGCGTACTGTTCGCGGACGTGCTCGCGGTAGCGCCGTTCCGGTCGCCATCATGCGACTGCGAGTCGCGCCCGTTGCGCTCGCTCACCGAGTGGTTACGGGCAGTCTGGTCGTGGGCCGGCTCGCCCGAGGTCTCAACAGCCTCGTACGGGCGGCTGGGTGGCGTCACCGGGCCGCTCGTGGACACCGCTCTGCGGCGCTCGCGGGTGAGAGTGCTGCCGTTCTGGGCACCGTCCGACTCGGCCGCGGCCGGCTGAGCCGCATAGCCGGCCCCGGCCGGCTGAGCCGCATAGCCGTTCGTGCCGGCACCTGCCCCATTGGAGTGTGCGGAGTCGGCGGTCTGGGCTGAGCCCGAGCGCCCTTCACCGGCTCGCGTGGTTCCCGAGCCTGCGGCCGATCCGTTACCGGCCGAGTGGGCACGAATGGCATCGAGCAGGTCGCTCTTGCGCATTCGGGACGTGCCCTTGACCCCCAACGACAAAGCCAGGGCCTGCAACTGCGGCAGCCGCATGGCGGAGATCGCAGCGGCAGACGCTGCGCCTCGTGTGTCGGAGGTTGTATTGATATCTGTCACGAAGGATCCTTCCCCCTCGTCAGCGGCAACGATGCCGCGATATGCCGGTCCGAAAGCCGGCGCGATTAGTTAAGACACGCTCCAGATCAGTGCTGGCCAACCCGTGGAGGGGGTGTATGGCCGCACAACATGCGATCTGGGAGAACCGCTAGCTCGAACCTGGATGGTGACCGGTCGGCCTTGCGATCAAGACTCAGGCTAGCACCGCCACGCGTCAAACAGTTACTCGTGCTTATTCGGCGTGCCTGAAGGTTGCACTACCTCCAGCAACGCACCCGCCCGATCAATTCCCGGCGCCATCACCTGCCAGCCATTCGGACACGTCGATTCGGCCACCTGGGCTACCCGCTCGCGCAGGTCGGCACCCGTGCCCAGCACCAGAACGCTAGGCCCGGCCCCCGAGACCGTTGCCGCCAGACCGTGCTTGCGACACGCCGCCAGGAAGGTGGCCGTGGCCGGCATAGCGTCGGCTCGGTATTGCTGATGCAGCCGATCTTCGGTGGCGTCGAAGAGCAGATCGGGCCGACGCGTGATCGCCTCCACCAGCAGCGCAGCCCGCGCCGCCACGAACGCCGCATCCGCGTGCGGCACCTCCGCCGGCAACATGGCCCGCGCTTTGGCCGTGGACAGCTCACTGTCGGGTATGCAGATGACCGCCCGCACCTCCGGCGAAGGGGCCAGCACCAGCGCGCGGGCCTGCAGGCTCGACCCAGTCTCGATCGACCTAGCCTTGATCGCCCCATCCTCGATCGACCCAGCCTGCTCGATCGATTCCTTCTGCCCAATCGATTCCTTGTGCCCAGTCGACCCGGTCTGCTCGGGCGATTCTGCCTGCTCGGGCGGCTCGATGACCTCGGTGGCAGGTGACCGGGGCGACATCCAGCCCAGCACCAATGAGCCGAACAGACTCGCGGCAGCATTGTCAGGATGACCTTCGAACCTCGTGGCAACGTCGAGCACAAGGTCGTCGTCCAAGGTCTGGGGGTCTTCGAGCAGCCCGCGTGCCACCAGCACACCGCTGACGATCGCAGCGGCCGACGAACCGATCCCCCGTCCGTGCGGAATGGCGTTCACGCAGGTAACCCGCAAGCTGGGCTGCCCGGCGCCGGCAGCGGCCAGGCCGGCCCGCAGCGCCCGAACGACGAGATGCGACTCATCGAGCGCCACATCGCCGGCACCTGCTCCCTGCACGATCACCTCGACGCTGGGCACGGCCACCTCGACGCTGGGCGCAACCATCTCGGACGTAGGTCGGTCACCCGCGCACGAGCCCGCCACAGTCTCGAGCACCTCGACCTCGACCGAGTCGTACAGCGACAGGGCCAAACCGAGGCAATCGAAGCCCGGGCCGAGGTTAGCGCTCGAACCAGGTACCCGCACCCGAGCCCGCGCCCCAGCGCGAATACCGGTAGTCGTCCCTTGCATCACCGCTCCTGATCACAACCCGAGCGCGTCGGCCACCGACACCACATCCACCGGCACCCGAACGGGCACGACCTCCGAGCCGTCGGCCTTGCGCAGAGCCCAGGCCGGATCCTTCAGACCATGCCCGGTGACCGTGATGGCTACCGTGAGACCAGTGGGCAATTCGCCCGCCGCATGCTTTTTGAGCAATCCCGCGACGCCAGCGGCCGACGCAGGCTCAACGAACACCGCGTCCTTGCTCGACAACAGGCGGTGCGCCGCCAGAATCTCTTCGTCCGTGACAGCTTCGACAACACCACCTGAATCGTCGCGTGCCTGCACGGCCTGCTGCCAGGATGCCGGGTTGCCGATGCGGATGGCGGTGGCGATGGTGTCGGGGTGATCGATCGGGTGTCCGGCCACGATGGGCGCGGCGCCGGCCGCTTGAAAGCCCCACATCCGTGGGGTTCTCGTTGCCGGGCCCGGTTGCTCAGCGGTTGCCAGGTATTCGGTGTAGCCCTTCCAGTACGCGGTGATGTTCCCGGCGTTGCCCACGGGCAAGCAGTGCACGTCGGGGGCATCCCCGAGGAAGTCGACGATCTCGAAGGCGGCGGTCTTCTGGCCTTCGATCCGATACGGGTTGACCGAATTCACAAGCTCAACCGGATAGGCCTCGGCAAGCTTGCGCGCGATCTCGAGACAATCGTCGAAGTTGCCGTCGACCTGCAGCAACGTGGCGCCGTGCGCGATGGCCTGGCTGAGCTTGCCCATCGCGATCTTGCCGTCGGGCACCAACACCGCACAGGTCATGCCGGCTGCCGTGGCATAGGCCGCCGCCGAGGCCGACGTATTGCCGGTGGACGCGCACACGACCACCTTCGCACCGTCGTCGGCCGCCTTGGTGATGGCCGTCGTCATGCCGCGGTCCTTGAAGGAGCCGGTGGGATTGCAGCCTTCGACCTTGAGGTACACCTCGCAGCCGGTGAGCGCAGACAGGTGCCGAGCTCGCACGAGCGGTGTGCCGCCCTCGCCAAGGGTGACGGCAGTTACGTTGTCGGAGAAGGGAAGTCGGCTTCGGTACTCCTCCACCACTCCGCGCCATTGGTGGGCCACGTCAGGATCCTTCCACACGCAGGACGGAGGCGACCGCCTCGACCGAATCAAGGTCGGCGAGTTGGGCCACGGTGGTCGACAGAGCCGCGTCCGTAGCCTCGTGGGTGCCGATGACCAGGGCGGCGCGGTCGAGCTCGGACTCGTCCTGCGCCGGCACGAGGGTCTGCCGCACGGTCTCGATGGAGACCCCGTTGGCGGCGAACACCTGGGCAACCTGCGCAAGCACGCCCGGACGGTCGTCGACGTCGAGCCGGACGTGATAGCGCGTCTTGACCTTGCCCATGGGCAACACCGGCAGTGCCGCGTAGCGCGACTCCCCCGGCCCTCGTCCACCCACCAGCCGATGCCGGGCGACGGCTACCAGATCGCCGAGAACCGCACTGGCAGTGGGCTTTCCACCGGCGCCAGCACCATAGAACATGAGCGGGCCGGCCGCCTCCGACTCAACGAAGACCGCATTGAAGGCGCCGTGCACTCCACCCAGCGGGTGCTCTCGCGGCAGCATCGCGGGGTGCACCCGCACCGAGACGCCTTCGCCCTCACCGTCGGTGACCTTCTCGCAGATCGCGAGCAGCTTCACCACGTGACCCGACTCACGAGCAGCGGCCACATCGGTGGCGCTGACCCCCGTGATGCCCTCGCGATGCACGTCGCTCGCACTGACCCGGGTGTGGAAGGCAAGAGAGGCGAGAATCGCCGCCTTGGCCGCTGCGTCGAAGCCTTCGACGTCGGCCGTGGGATCGGCCTCGGCATAGCCGAGTGACTGCGCCTGCTCCACGGCCTCGGCGAAACCCATTCCGGTGGAGTCCATCTGGTCGAGCACATAGTTGGTGGTGCCGTTGACAATGCCGAGCACTCGGGTGATGTTGTCGCCCGCCAGCGACTCTTTGACCGGACGCACCAGCGGAATGGCGCCTGCCACGGCCGCCTCGAAGTAGAGGTCGACGCCGTTGTCGTCGGCACAGTCGTACAGCGTTGGCCCGTCTTCGGCCAACAGTGCCTTGTTCGCGGTGACGACGCTTGCGCCGTGCCGCATCGCCTCGAGGATGTATTCGCGTGCGGGCTCGATGCCGCCGATCACCTCGATGACCAGATCGGCTTGCCGCACCAACCCAAGGGCGTCGGTCGTGAAGAGGGCGGGGTCGATGCCCTCGCGCTCACGGCCAGAACGGCGGACGGCGATGCCGATCAGTTCCAGACGGGCACCCACTCGCGCGGTCAGTTCGTCCGACTGCGTGAGCAGCATTCGGGCCACCTCGCTGCCGACGACACCACAACCGAGCAAGGCGACCCGCAACGGCGCAGCGCCTGCGGAACGACGCCCGTCGTCGAGCACAGCGCTCACACACTCCTCCAGTGCTTAGGTGCCCGACAGGGGCACCGAATCGTGCGGGCATTCACGTGCCCGACAGGAAATCCAGCCGTCCCAGCCTACGGCCTTCGACCAACCAGGCCGGTGCGACTGCGTCTTCTCGATGATTTTGCCTCTGTAGGCCTCGTTCTTCTGGACTCGACCTCATGCACCCGCGTTCTGGTACCCGACGCCCTGTTCGCAGGCAATACCCAGGCTCATCCCAGCCCTGGCCGAGTTTCGATGCCGATGTTGGAGCCATGACGCTCACCCTGCTGGCTCCGGCACAGGTTGCACGGGCCCAGGCAGTGCGATCGCGGCCTGACCGGCTGGGAAGATCTCCGGCGGGACGATCCCGGCTGGAGCGATCACGGGCGAGACGATCCCGGTTGATGCGATCACGAGCGCGGTGGTCGAGAGCTGGGTGCTCGCGAAGTAGATCGTCCTGGCTTGTGTGGACGCGGCTCGCTCGAACCTTCTTTGCACGGTCACCGGCCGGCTGGACGTCCCGCCGGGTCGTCGTCGCCTTTGCCGCTCTCGCGCTCGCTGGCTGGGCGACCGTGATGCCCACCCTCCTGCTCTCAGGGCGCGCACTCTGGCTCCAGGCCGGCTGGGAGTCGCTCGATCTAGCCGAGTTGTTGTGCCTCACGGCGACGACGTTCTACGCCGTGCACGGCGACCCCAGGGCGCGCGTGTTCGGCTGGGCCGCAGCGGTGTTGCTAGTGAGCGATGCCGCGATCGACCTGTCCACCGCCTCGGGAGCCGGCGTCCTACCGGCTGTCGTCATGGCGCTGTGCGCCGAGTTGCCGCTGGCCGGGCTTTGCCTGCTCGAGGCGCGGCAATTGGTGTCCAGCCGCTGAAGCTGACAGCTTCGTGTGACCCATCCTTCAGATGCGTCTCGATCAGATGGGTTCGGTAATGATTCCTCGACATGTCGGCGACCTTTAGCTAGCTCAGGCCACACTATTGCCGTGCCTCCGAATGGGTCGTTGTCGTGGTCTGACCTTTTCATGGCTTCTGCGGTGGGCTCGGGCTTCTTTGTGACGGTCGGCCTGCTGATCGGCCGGTTTGCGGCCTGGTCGGCCGGGGTTCGGCGTTTCTTGTGGTGGATTGCATAGGTCGGATTGACCGGTGCCGCGATCTATGGGCTGTCGATAGGTATCGAGGCTGCCCGTGAGAAGTCCATCGAGTTGATTCCCGGCCTACTGGGCATAGGTGCCATTGAGCTAGGCAGGTGGTGGCGCAGAAGAGCCGGGGTGATCGATTCTCCCAGGGCTGCTGCAGAACCCGAACAGCCCGACCTATCTGACGACCCTCCCAGGCCCAGGTGGTTCGTGATCCTCTTCTTCGCAGCCGCAGTCGTCGGCATCTGGTACTTCTCGTTCCCGGTCGCCTTCAAGCCGGGACCCGACCAGATAGCCGGCATCATTGGGCTTGTCATCTCTGCTTGGCCCCTGTCGCTAGCAGTGTTTCCGGCATGGCACCGGCTGAGGCGGACCCGCTCCACAAGGAGGGAGGCGGCAATCCTCCCCCACGATGCCGATCGGGCCGTTCGGGTCGCGCGGGCTGCCGCACTCGGATTGGTTTTGGGTCGTGACCGGGGCGCTCGTCTTCTTTCTTCCGGGAACAATCCGGGAACGAGTGGTCTTCGCCATGCTGGCAGTGGCTATGGGAATCGTATTTGCCGGCTACGAACTCCTGATCAAGACCGGACATGCTTTGCGTCGATCCCCAAGGCCCGACGGTCTCGAATGAATGAGCTGTCCAGTCTGAAATCCAACTCGTCTGCAGCGATTCGCAACCCAAGCCTCACACCCTCGGAATCCCTCTGCCGCCAACGTTCGCATGGCCCGAAAAACGCGACTTCCACCACTCGATAAATAGCACAGATCACATAGCGCAGATCAAGTTTGCGCTTGTCAGCTATTCCGGATGACCGTGAGCGGCCCTTCGTCTGGACCGGGTGGTTCAAAGGCGTCGAAGTAGGTCGCTGCCAGTTCGGCTGGCAATTGGAAGTCGTCACCATGGGCAGCACGCCGGGCGTCGACTCGCGCTAGAGCAACGGCACGAGGAGTTTGGACGTAGAGTGTCTCAGGTTCGACTCCGAGTGGCATCAATAGCCGACGATATTCGTCGCGCATCTGGCGCGACCAGAACGAGAAGTCGAGAACGACGTCGCACCCTTCGCCCACGAGAGTGACCAGGCGCTTGCGCAGATCTCGCTCGATTGTGCGATGCAGATCCTCCGGCAGTGGCATCGTCCTGAACCCGCGTCGCCACGATTCGTCATCGAAGGAGAGGCGGGAAAAACCCTGGGCCTCGAGCTCGCGTGCCACCGTGGACTTGCCCGATCCCGCAGGACCACACATGAAGACGACGCGCGCCACGATGCCGAGGGTACGTCAAGCTTCCCACGTGCCGCGCGTCCCGCTGATGACTGCACGGTCGTGCTTCCTCTAGCTCATCGCAAAGGCCACGAGGCCCCCGGCCAGGACTGCCGTCCAGGGCTGCCGCGCATGATGGACGCGAGTTCGATCTCCGTCCGGCCGGGGAGATCAACGACGCCCCGCATTGTTCGCCACCTCGCACCGTCCGCACCGTTCCCGCACTGTTTCCCTCCGCACCGTTCGCCGCCCCGCATTGTTCGCCACCTCGCACCGTCCGCACCGTTCGCCGCCTCGCACCGTTCCCGGCACCCATTCCCGCCCCCACCGTTCCCCACGGTTTCCGGCACCGCTCTCCCGCGTCACGTCGTTCCCCGGATTCAAAGACCCGCACTCCGAGCGCATACCTGGTCTCAACTATGTGATCTAAGTCACTTTTTCTGCCGATTGCGGAACGGTCGAAACGCTCAGCAGATCAGAGGAATTGTCGGTGGTCGAACGTAAGTTCCCTCTCATGACCTACTTCGATCGTATTTCACGCCTGTTCTGGTCGGGAAGTCCACTCATGGGCACCCGGGCGAAATTGGTTATGGGGCCCTGGGGTCGCGAGCGCCCGAAAGGGGCAGAAAGGCAGCCATTCAGAGCCCTACGACATACCCGCCCCCTTCGACAGAGCTGTCCGGAGGCAACCCAGTGATTACTGCAAGCGAGCACCCACCGAGCGAGGGCAGGGAAAACAGCCACGACGGTCACGGTCACAACCACGGCGAGGACGACCACGGTCATGGCGACGACAATGACGGCCACGCCTACAACGACCATGACAAGAGCCCGGGCTACGCCGGCCACAGGGTTGACCAGGGTTGGGACAGCAAAAATGTCAGCGACAGCCACGGCCAGGGCATTTCCGCACCGGCCGAAGGCCTGGCCACCGGTGGAGCCCTATTTCCTGCAGATCCATCGTGTGCAACCGGGTCGGGGTCGTCAATGCCAGACGATCCGGCATGCACAGGCGGCAGCGATGCTGCCGAGGCGATGTGCGAGGCGGAGTGGGCGATGCCCGGTGTTGACGTCCAGACACGGATCGGGCATGCCCTGCTCGATCAATTGGAGGCCATCACAGACCAGGTGGTGGAACTCGGAACCGGGATCGAACGCTCCTTGACGCTGGACGGCGCCACGGCCAGGGCGATGCTCGTAGCCACCCATGCCCTCCACGGCCGTCTCGAAGCCGTGCGACTCGGGCTGATCCGGCGCTCGCTGGCCGACGATTCCCCTTCTTCATCCGGTACAAAGCCTGGAAAGGCAACGAAGAACACGCTTATCGACGAATGCCGGCGCTCACCTGCACACGCCAGGTCCGACGCCAGCAAGGCTCAACTCCTCGACCCCGATACTGGCGCCCTGCCCAAACTTTCGGCGGCGCTCGCCGCCGGCCAGATCAGCGCCGAACACGTCGATGTCGCTCGCCGTTGCCTCGAACACCTCCCGGCGTGGGTCAAACGCGACCACGCCTCCACCCTCGATGAGCTGATCACCGACCATGCCTGCCGCTTCAGCCCCGCCACCACCAAGCACCTCACCAAGGTGCTGCTCGACACCGTCGACCCCGATCGCGCCGACCGAGGTCACCCCGACGCCTACACCAAGCGCGGCCTGACCTTCAGTTGGGACATGGACGGCATGCTCGTCTTCCGCGGCCAGCTCGACGCTTCCGAAGGTGCCCGGTTCGCAGCCCTCATCAACCACTTCGCCGACCTGACCCGCCACCAAGAACGGTGCTCGCACCGCAGGGGTAACGCCGAACACGTCACTGGGAGCACTTCCAAGCAGGACGACGACGAATCCCCGGCAGAGAACACGACCTGCCAATCAGACGGAGCACAGTCAGAGAACACGACCCGGCAGGCAACCGGAGCACAGTCGGAGAACACGAACCGACAAGCAGATCAGGCACCCGCGGAGAGCGAGTCAGAACCGGTCAACGAGATCTTGACCATGGCACAACGACGAGCAGATGCCCTGTCCTGGCTCCTCGACCTCGCCGAAGCTCATCATGGATTCGTCATCGATCCCGACACGGGACAACCCACCACCTCCGGCCCCGGCGGCGCCTTGAACCTGCGACCCAGCCGCGCAGTCCCGCACGTCACCGTCATCCTGCACGCAGAGGACCTCGCTGACGGCCCTACCAACGGCCACGAACCCCCCGACGGCGACGACCCTCCGAGTGGCCACGAACCTCCCAACGGCGACGACGATCCTTACACCACGCCGTGGGAAGCGGGGAAAGGCATTGTCTCCCAACGTCAATCACGAAGTCGGCATCATCAGCAAATGCTCGCCCCGGAGCACTCGCTGATGGGGCCAATGCTCATCTCTGGCGAGCCCCTCACCAACCGGACCCTCGGCATCCTCACCTGTGACGCGGTCCTCGACCGTGTCTGGCTCACCAGCACTGGTCGTATTCAACGCCTCGACACCCTGGGCCGGCTCGCCACTGCCGCACAACAGGCCGCCGTCGTCGCCCGCGACCGCGTGTGCACGTTTCCTGACTGCATGACGCCGCCCGCCCTGTGCCACGTGCACCACGTCACCTGGTGGCGGAACGGAGGACCCACCGACACAGGAAACCTCGGGCTTCTCTGCAACCGACACCACCGACTCATTCATCACCAGCCGCCCAACGGCACCGGCTGGATCATGCGCATGCAGAATGGCCGACCGATCTTCATTCCACCCGCATACATCGATCCCGACCGACAGCCCCGACGCAACTCTTACCCGACGGCTTTGGCCGCCACCTACGCCGCCGCCGGCCGAATGCGAACCAGCTGATGCCGGCCACGATGCTGACATGGGCCGCGGTGACAAGGGCCGCCGCCGCAACAGAGGCCGCCGCGGTAACAGAGGCCGCCGCGGCAACAGAGGCGATAGTGACAAAGGGCGCGACGACGTGCTCGAAGAAGACGCACGCGACGGCGACGAACTCGACAGTGACCGGCCTTCTCATCACGACCGCCATGACCGCCGGCTCGCTGACCGCGAGCGCCTTGATCACCCTTGCACTGATCACGATTGCCACCAGTGCGATCGTCGTCAGCGGATCACTATCAACGCGATCGTCATCGGTGGATCGCTATCAGCGCGATCGTCATAGCCTTGCCCTCACCGGCACGATGGCGGCAACCATCCTGATCGGCTCGCTGACCGCTGCGGCAACGCTCCCAGTGCGATGGTCACGGACAATCTCGCCCGCTCGCTGGCCCAGAGCTCCTCTCCGCAGCATCCGTCCGCGGTCTCCACCTGCAGCCGCCCCGCGGCCTACAACCAGAAGACTTCCCCCATCGCCCTGCGCCGTCCACCTGCAGCCCTCACCCGCGGTCCGTAGCCGACAGACCTCCCCATCGTTGTCGCGGGTCTCCACTTGCAGCCTCACCCCGCGGCCTGCAGCCAGAAGTCCCCCCATCGCCCCTCTGCTGTCTACCTGCAGCTCTGCCCGCGGTCCGTAGCCGGCAGGCATCACCATCGTCAGCCGCGCTTGACCAGTCGCTTTCGCAATAGCTCGATGCGCTTGCGGAGCTGCTCCTCGCTGGCCTTGGCCACCTCGGGGCCGCCGCTGCTGCGACGAATCTCGGCGTGCACACTGCCGTGCGGCTCTCCGCTGGTGCGCGCCCAGGCTCCGACCAGGGTGTTGAGTTCGCGTCGCAGCTCGGTCAGCCGTCGGTGAGTGGCCACCTCGGCGATGGGGTTGGCGTCGCGCGGCTCCGGCGCGGCGGCCCGCGACGACTTGCGCCGACGGCGGAGTTGGGACGCCTGCCGCTGCGACAGCACGGCACGCACCTGGTCGGGTTCGAGCAAGCCCGGTAGGCCGAGGAAGTCGAGTTCCTCCTGGCTTCCGACGTCGCCACCTAGGCCGAATTCGGCACCGTCGAAGAGCACTCGGTCGAAGGCCGCCTCGGCCTCCAACGCAGTGAACTGGCCGAGCAGTTCGTCCGAGCCCTTCTCCTGCCGGTTCGCGGCCGCCAGCAGGTCCTCCTCGGGAACCCAGTCGGGGTCGTCTGAGTCCTTGGCAGGTCGGTCGAGTGCGTGATCGCGTTCGAGTTCGAGCGATCCGGCGAGTTGCAGCAAGGGCGCGACGCTGGGCAGGAACACCGACGCCGTCTCGCCTCTGCGTCTGGCCCGCACGAAGCGGCCCACCGCTTGGGCGAAGTACAGCGGAGTCGAGGCGGAGGTGGCGTAGACACCGACGGCTAGCCGGGGCACGTCCACGCCTTCGGAGACCATTCTGACCGCCACCATCCAGCGCTGCCGACCGGCCGCGAACTCCTCGATCCGGGCGGAGGAGCCGGCGTCGTCGGAGAGCACCACAATCGCCTGCTCGCCGCTGAGCTCACGCAGCACCCGCGCGTAGGCCCGGGCGACCGACTGGTCGGTGGCGATGACGAGGCCGCCCGCGTCGGGGATGGAACGACGCACCTCTGACAATCGCCGATCGGCCGCACGCATCACCGCGGGCACCCAATCGCCATCCGGATCGAGTGCCGTGCGCCACGCCTGAGCTGTCTGATCCTGAGTCAGCGGGGTGCCGAGATTTGCGGATATCTCATCTCCGGCCCGGGTACGCCAGCGCATGCTGCCGCCATAGGTGAGGAACATGACCGGCCGCACCACGCCGTCGCGAAGGGCCCGTCCGTAGCCGTAGGAGAAGTCGGCCAACGATCGCCGGATACCTTGGGCGTCCGGCGCATACGTCACGAAGGGAATGGCCGCGGTGTCGGAGCGGAACGGGGTGCCGGTGAGGCTTAACCGGTACGCGGCCGGGCCGAACGCCTCGGCGACAGCCTCGCCCCACGAGAGGGCATCGCCGCCGTGATGCACCTCGTCGAGAATCACGAGGGTGGGCGACGCCTCGGTTCGCGACTTATGCAAGAGGGGACGAGCGGCGACCTGGGCGTAGGTGATGGCTGGGCCGTCGTAGCCGTCAGCCAGCGTGCCGACACCGTTGCGAAACCGTGGATCGAGTTGGATGCCGACCCGTGCCGCAGCATCCGCCCACTGTCGCTTGAGGTGCTCAGTCGGAGCGACAACCACCAGCTTGCGCACTCGTCCGGCAGCCAGCAGTTCGGCCGCGACGCGCAGGGCGAACGTGGTCTTGCCCGAGCCAGGCGTGGCGACCGCCAGAAAATCACGAGGCAGCTGGCTGAGGTAGAGGTCGAGCGCTTCGGCTTGCCAGGCGCGAAGTTTGCCGGCGGTTCCCCAGGGAGCCCGGCCAGGGTACGCCGGCGGGAGGTGGGAGGCGGCGGCCGTGCTCGCATGCTGCGGAAGCGGCGAATGTGGCTGGCCCGGACGGAAATTGGCACTCACGATGGAGCAACGATACCGGCGAGCGGCACCGGTCGCGCGGCCGGCAGTCCGCGGTACAACCTCCGGGCCAGCACCAGCGACCCCACCCCCACAGCGGCCCACACGACGATGAACAGCTAGAGCGGGCCCACGTGCTGCAGGCTGAACATCGCGAAGTCGAGCGCAGCGTGGGCCGGCTTCGACGCTGTCTTTGGGGTGGCTATCCTCCCGAGGCTGCGGTGAAATCTGCTGCGGCCTGGGCGATCTCGCGGAGCGCCTCAAGGTGAGAGGCGAAGGCGTCGCGACCGGCGGGGGTGAGGGAATACCAGGTTCGCGGGCGCTTTCCCACGTGACCCTTGATGATCCGGAGATAGCCGATCGTTTCGAGTGCGGTGCCCTGCTTGGAGAGGACTGAATCGGAGACTCCGATGGCATCGCGCACGAAGGCGAACTCGGCTTTGTCCAGACCGACCATGCTGGCTGCAATCGAGAATCTCACCGGGGCGTGGAAGACCTCGTCGATCTTCGGATCGGTCATCGGGGGCGCCGTGAACCAGTTCGACGGTGGGCGACGAGCGCTCCGAGCCAGCTGATCACCAGCAGAACGACTCCCCCGCCGATCCACCAGCCGAGCCCGAGGCCTGCCCGTGCACCAAGCATCACCATGGCCACCCAGACGATCGTCCAGGCGATCATCACTACTGAATGAAGGCGCCCCATACCGCGCATCACGGCCATCCGGGTGTTGGCGTAAATCGAGATTGCCGCGATCAGAATCATCCAACAGATCATCACGACGGCCAGGCCCACGCCGGCCGAGAAAGCGCCCACCCCGATGCTGGCGAGCAGCGAACCGACGCCGAACACCAGGTAATACCAGACCAACCATCGACTGCTGGCAGCGGAGCGGGCCTGCAGAGCCTCGGCCCGGGCGAGTACTTCCTGTGCGCTGTTCGCTTCCATATGGCTACGGGATGCGCGTTTGGCGCGCGACAGGAGCATGCCAGGCGGGTTCAGGCGGCTCTGATCGCGGCAGACGAAGAGCCCGACCGCAGACCGGCGGCCAGGCTCTTCGAGTCGCGCGCTACGTGGTGAACGTGTTGCGCGCTACGTGGTGCGTGTTGAACCTGTTGCGTTGAACGTGTTGCGCTACCTGTTGGACATTGCCGACTTGGTGACGAGCTTGGTCCACGGACCGGCGGGGACGTCCGCATCATCGACGAATTGCCACGACACCTTGTCGGCGTCGCCGTCAAGTTCGGCGAAGCCGAGGCAGCCGTTGAGCGCAGGCGAGACGTCCATTCCGGCTCCCCCGTATCGGGCGTTGGCCGGTCGGGCATTGGTGCTGCCGAACACGTAGCCGGAGTCGTGGTACTGGCCCGGACCAGCGTCCTCGATCTGGCCGTAGCAGACCTGGCCCTTGGCGCCGGTGATCTTCACCCAGCGGTTCTTCATGTACGAGAACGACGAGTTCTTGCACTTGCCTGCGTAACCGGGGTCGTTGGCCCACGGAATCACCGCACACCGCTGGGCATACCCGGTGGTGTCGTTGACGTCGTCGTAAGGGAGGTCGAGATAAAAGGGGTTCTGCCGCGGTTTCATCGACGTTGGAAAGTAGCCGTTCGAGGAGACCCGCTTCTCGGTCGCACACTTGCCGGCCGCGGCAACGCCGTCACAGCCGCCGTAGTTGGCGTACCAACTCGAGTCGTACGTCGAGATCATCTGCGAGCCGTCCGAGGCATTCGGGTCGAAGATCTCCCCCACCCAGAAGGTGGTGGAGACGATGCCGGTGTGCACCGGATACGTCCGGCCAACGTCGGCCTGCGTCGGCCCTGGAGCGGGCGTCTGAGTCGGGGTAGGGGTCGGAGCCTTGGTTGGGGCGGGGGGCGTCGTGGTCTTCGAGGGAGCAGGGGTCGTCTTGGTGGGACGAGGCCTCTTCCACCCGTTGTGGGACGCGACGCTGCCCCCGCCGGTCTGCTCGGCGATTGCCTGAGCGTTATCGGCGGGGGAAGCGTGCGTGCCGTGCAGATTGAACGCCACCGCTGAGGCCACTACCGACGCTGTTGCCAGCGCGGCGATGAGAGCGCCAGAACCTCGGCGAGTGCTCTTTCTTGTCATAGCTTCAGCGTGAACGTCCAGATCATTTCTGGTTGCGGATATCGAAGGACCTTACCCGAAGTGTCCAGCGCCATCCTGACTTCGTATGGCTCTAGTCACCCCTTGCCCACCACGTGGCCTAGCTCGGGCGGAGCTACCCGAGTGCCGGGGGCTACCTTTCCGGCTCCTGGCAGGAAGGGCTTGTCGTGCGAGTGCACTCTAACCCTGATGGGCTTGATGGGCTTGATGGGCTGCGGAGCCGGTGCGACTGCAATCGGGCCCCGCACCGCTGACGTGCTCACGGTCGACGGGCTCACAGCCGACGCCTTCATCGCCGATGCGGTCACAGCCGCCCCGCCTGCTGCAGGCTGGACGAAGCTGTAGTCGTCGGTGACGAGGGTGCCGTTCGCGATCAGAGCCAGCCCGAAGCTCGCACCGGTGGCATTGGCCGGTGCCGGCGGAGTGGTGAACGTGGCCTGCGCCCACGTCGACGACGCAGCGAACCACGGGCTCGACGTCCAGTAATACCAAGCACCACTGGCATCGCGGTAGTACAGCGCATACTGCGAGACCGCGGTGGAGGTGTACCAGGTAGACAGGTTGTAACTCACCCCTGGTGTGACTGTCGGGGTGCAACTGCCCAGGTCCATGATGGGCATGAGTTTGGCGTCACCGCTGGAATAGCCGGTCAGATCCAGTTGCTCGGCTGCGGTACCCGTGTGTGCCGCCGTGGTAGCGCTCCAGGTGGCGGCGTTGGTACCCCAACCTGCCGGCTGGAAACACGTGGGGAACGTGGTGGCCGTGTTGGTCGTCTCCAACGAGGGATTGGCCAGCGCGTTGACACCCGGTGCTGCCGCGGGACGCGCAGGCCCGTTGAACGGCGTGACGTAGGCCGGATACTTCGTACCCAGGTAGCCGCGCACCGCTTGGTCGACAGTCTTCACCGACGTCTTGTTGGCAGAGTTGGCCACGTAGGTCTTCAACCACGAGACGAAAGCGTTGTACGTGGTGGGCGAGATCGACTGGTCGGCCTCACATCCCACGGCTCCGATGTTGGAGCAGATGTGATGGAAGGTCAGCACCACCCAGCCACCGTTGCCGGAGACGGCCTGCGTGACCTCCTTCTGCAGGTCGGCCAGCGTCCAGTTGCTCGCCACCTGGTCGGGGACGCGCAGAGCGTAAGCGTCGCTCGGCGGCGTGGTCTCCGCCGTGATGCACGACGGGCAGCTGTACGGGCTCTTCACGTCGCCGAGGCTCCGGGCAGTCTGGTAGCCGCACTGCTTGACCAGCTGCTCGGTGGACGAGGTGAAGCTCGCGAAGGGGTACGCGAAGTCAACCGGGTGGAACCCCCACGACGCGAGCGTTGCCCGGCCGTTGCAGATCTGCCGAAGAGCTTCAGTAGAGTCGGTCGCGGCGAGATCGGGGTGGGTCACGGTGTGCCCACCGATCTCATGCCCGGCGGCGGCCAGGTTGTTCAGGTCGGTTCGGGAGAGGTAGCCGGCAGCCCCCGTCCAGGCGGTCGTGATGTAGAACGTGCCCACCATGCCCGCTGCCTTCAGCGTCTGTGCCGCAGCCGCCTGATCCGCATCACCGTCGTCGAAGGTGAGCGAGACCACGGTGGCCTTGGTTGCCGCGCCAGCGGGTACCTGAATGGCTATCAGCCCCAACAGACTCAGGGCGATGGTCAGCAACACCCCGATGACTTTCTTGTGTCTCATGTCAATCCTCTGTTTGATCCATAATCCCGATTGGTCGAAGTTCTGAGATGTTTGAAGCGCCCCGATCGACGAAAGATCGAGACTCTCTTCAATGTGAGCGAATTGACGGTTGACTGGGTGTGGTCAATTCGAGAGACGCCAGATCGACGGGTCCTCCCGTCCCAGGCGCCACAGGGCAAGGCCCCCTAGGCCGTACTTCTTGGCGAGCGAGGCCTTGAGGTCAATGCTGCGGGCGTTCTCGTACCAGACCTGGTGAGTCACTCCGTCGAGCTGATAGGTCAAGTGCGGTGACTGACTGGCAACGTCCCATAGTTCGTCGGCAGGATGCTGACGGGCTTGGTCGCCCACTTGACCCCAGGTGAGGCTCGCCGCAGTTCCCGTGCCCCAGTCGTAACCGAAGAGACCAAGACCGAGCATCAGCTTCTCCCGAGGGATCTCGGTCACCGCGAAGGCGACCACTCGCTCCACCCAGGGATACGGGGCCACTGGACCGGGCGGGCTCGTCTCCCAGTGCCAGTCGTAGGCCATCAGGGTCACTTTGTCGGCGATCTCACCGATCCGGGTGTAGTCCTGGGCGCGGTTCCGCTGGTCGTAACCGGCGTCGGTCTCCTTGGGATGAACCGTTACCCACAACTGCTTGTCCTTGGAATGAAGCGACTCAGCGAGGTCCGTGAGAAATTGTATGAAATCGTTTCGTTGGGCCGCTCCCAAGTTCTCGTAGTCGATTTGAATACCGTCGTAATCGTTGTCGATCACAAGGGCAGTTATGGCCTGAACGTGTGTGCGCCGAAGGGCCGGGTCTGCGATGAGCCCTGTGACCACATTCGTGTCCCAAAGCCCGTTCTTGGTATTCGCAATGGTTGGGACCACTTGCACGCCAAGCGCCTTGAGCTGCTTGGTGAGATCACGTTCATGAGCGGCGGTCAGGTGGGGCTGGAGAATGACCGACCCATCCGAGTCGGCCGCATACGACCAGGGAGAGGCCACCCCCACAGCGCCCGGATTGGCTCGCAGGCTGGCCAGGGCATCGGACTGATCCCAATACGGAATCGCCCCCATCACCTGACTGACACCTGCTACGCCGGTCGGGGCAGCCGCGAAGGGGTTGACGCGAACTCCGGCGATGGCCGCCCCCGACGTAACCAGGGCGACCATCACCAGGATCCCGGAGAGCCAACGACGGCGTGGCCGAGCCGGCGCCTGTCTAGGGTCGAATTCCCACGACGAATCGACCAGCCGCTTGCGCGCCGGGTCGAGTTCGGTGTCGTTGTCATCGTCAGAAAGCACCTGCACCCTTACTGGTCCACCCCAACAGCGCCGGCCAGCACCGAACTGGTGCGCTCTTCAGCGTGGCTCAGGTCTAGCGTCACCGTCTGCGCACCGGCAGCAGTGGAGTCTGAGGCCGGAGCAGCAGCAGACATCGAGGCTGCGACCGAGAGGATGATCTCGTCGAGTGTCGTCTGCGGGTCGAAGCCCACCAGTGCGCGCGACTTTGAGTTGTCGGGCACCCGACGACGCATGTCTTCGTAGCCAACGGCGTAGGCCTGCTCGTAGGGCACCAGCACGATGTCGCTGGGGCTGTCGAGCAACTCCACGATGCGCCGTGCCAAGTCGTAGATCGACACCTCGAAGGAGCCGCCGAGGTTGAACGCATCACAGCGTGATTCGGGCGCCTCCTGGATGGCCACCATGGCCGGCACCACGTCGGTGACGTACGAGAAGCAGCGCGTCTGCTGGCCATCGCCATAGACGGTCAGAGACGCTCCGCGCAGCGCCTGACCGACGAGGTTGGGAACGACCATCCCGTACCGCCCGGTCTGACGCGGACCGACCGTGTTGAACAGCCGCACGATGGACGCCTGGAGCCCGAACTCGCGCCAGTAGGCCTGCGCGATGGCCTCGTCGAGGCCTTTCGCTGCGGCATACGTCCAGCGGGCCGCCAACGGAGATCCGAGAATCCGGTCCGAAGTCTCCGGCAGAGAGTCCGAGACATTCTTGCCGTACACCTCGCTCGTCGATGCCAGCAGCACCTCGGCCCCGGCGCTCAACGCCTCTTCGAGGACGACCTCGGTGCCGTGCAGATTCGTCCGCAGGCTCTCCAGCGGACGTTCCACAATGCGGTGCACGCCCACCGCTGCGGCCAGGTGAAACACCCGGTCGGCCTCGGCCATCGCCAGCTTCACGGTTGCCGGATCGAGGATCGACCCCTCGACGAACCTGAAGCGGGAGTGGTCTCGCACAGTGTCGAGATTGCTCAACCGGCCAGTCGACAGGTCGTCGAGAACGACTACCTCATCGCCGCGGTCGAGGAGGTATTCGGTCAGGTGAGAGCCGATGAAACCGGCTCCGCCGGTGATCAGGCTACGCATGGGACTCCTCAGATAGTCGGGAAGATCGGTTCGGGAGCCGGATGTCCGTACGGACGCGGTGGCTCGTCTGGGCAACGCGGGAGAACAAGGTCACGGCGTGTGGCCACCGTGGGCCGAGGCGAACCTGTACGTGGCATCGAGCGTCAACGGAACGCTGCTCGCCCACGACAAGTCGTGACCGGAGTGGGCTGTGTGCACGAGCACCAGGTCGGCACCGAATGCCACCGGGTCAGGAATCGACGTCAACGTAGGCCCGTGCGGCACCTGAATCTCTTTGACCAGTGGGTCGTAGTAAGCGACCTCGGCACCGAGCTCGATGAGCTCGGCAATGATCTCCAGCGCAGGTGATTCCCGGACGTCTTCCACGTCAGGCTTGTAGGCGACCCCGGCCACCAGGACCCGGGAACCGCCCAAGCCACGTCCGTTGTCGGAGAGCACTTCTCGCACCCGCTGCACGATCCGGCGAGGCCGGGTAGCGATGCCGACCATGGCCTGCTCGATCACCGGCGTCTGCACCCGACTGCTCCGCAACTGCCACAACAGGTAATGCGGATCACAAGGGATGCAATGCCCGCCCACCCCGGGGCCCGGGTAGAACGGCATGAAGCCATACGGCTTGGTGGCGGCGGCATCGATCACGTCGAGCACCGGAAGGCGCAGTGCGGAGCAGACCTCGGCGAACTCGTTGGCCAGCGCAATGTTCACGGCCCGGAAGGTGTTCTCCATCAACTTGACCATTTCGGCCGCCTCCGGCGAGACAACCGCATGCACATTCTTGGCATAGCCGGCAAGGACAGCGCTGGAACGCTCAGTGCACTGAGCGGTAACCCCGCCCACAACCCGAGGCACGTCCTCATGTGCGTGGCGGTCATTGCCCGGGTCGATCCGCTCGGGGCTGAAGGCCACCGACACGTCGACGCCGGCGATCAACCCTCTTTCGGCGAGCGGACGTACCACGAGTTCCGTGGTGCATCCGACGTACGTGGTCGAGGTCACGATCACCGTCTGGCCAGCCCTAGCGGTCTCCACGACAGAGGCGCAGGCCGACTTCAGAATGCTGAGATCGGGCATGAGATGAGCATCGACCGGCGTCGGCACGCAGATGATCACAGCGTCGGCCTTGCGCAGTTCGCGCACATCCGAGGTGATTCTGAAACCATCCAGGTCTGCCAACGCAACCTCGAGGCGGTCGCGGTCGTCATCGAGCAGATCTGCTCGCTGCTCGCGAATCTCAGCCAGTCGCCTCGCGCTGACGTCGACGCCGACCACCCGCCGGCCCGCCGCGTGAAAGGCCAGAGCCGTGGGCAGCCCCACATATCCCAGACCGACTATCGCTACGTCGAAGACAGCTGTGCCGGCTCGCGGGTTCGGATCTTCTGCCAACAGCCGGGGCTCATGATGCACGACGCTGATCTGCGCTGCCTCGTCCGGATCGTCCCTCTGGAGAGTCAATCGATCTGTCGTGACGATTTCAGGCGATGCTGAATCTGGCACCAGCCTGATGTCAGTCGTCTCAATCGAAAGGGTCATGCCTTCTCCACTCCGAATCTTTCGGAGAGGAGCACCACAGCCTGCCGGCACCTTCGGGCTCACGCCAGAGTCGAGGCGGCTCATCATTCGTCAATAAGATGAACAGTCCCGACCGATCGCAGCAACTGGACAAACCCCTTGCATAGGCCCTTGCCCGCGACACATCTCTGCCGCGCACAGGGTGCCTGACAAGGGCCCCCGACCAGCCCTGCCTGATGCGAGCCCACGACTGTGCCGCCGCGGAGCCCCTTCCCCCCTTTAGTCACTGTTTGTGACGACGGAACGCTACCACGCCCTTCCGGGGGGCAAGTCACTCAGCCAAACGGGTGAATCTGGTCACTGCATCAACCTGTCGAGCAGTTTAGACTCGGCCTCGGGGGCTTCGTAGTGCAGCGATCCGGGTCGCAGCGCCCGTCGGTCGCAGGGGGCTCGCGGATTGACACAGCTGCACGTGAGAACCTCACCATAGGAGATCTCGCATTCCGACCGCTCTACGCTTGGAGCCTCTTGTGTCCGCAATTCTGGTGATTCTTGTAGTGGGTGTGGGCACCACCTTGTGGTCACTTGTGGGAATTGGCCGTGCCGTGCGCCGAAAGTATGATTTGAGTAGTAAGCGTCACGATCGCGACGGGGCTGCTTCTCTTCCAGTGAACGTGCCGACACCTGACGACGTGGCGGTGATCATCGCTGCCCACAACGAAGAGATGGTCATTGAGCGGACAGTCACCAGCGCATCGTCCCTGGTAAAGCCTCACCAGATCTACGTCGTCAGCGATGGCTCCCAAGATGCCACTGCCAAGATCGCCAAGGACTGCGGTGCCAATGTCTTGGAGCTCAACCCCAATCGCGGCAAAGCCGGGGCCCTGGCGGCGGGTATCGAATACTTCGAACTATGTGACACCTACGAGGTCGTCATGCTGCTCGATGCCGACACCCATCTAGCTGACAACTATCTGAGCACGGGTCTAGCTCTCTTCGATGATCCAGAGGTCGTTGCCGTCGCCGGGCGGGCCGTGAGCATCATCGATCCGCCGTCTCCCACGAGACTCGGCCGCTTCCTCGTCGCCTACCGCGAGCGGCTCTACGTCATCGTCCAGCTGCTCATGAAGTATGGGCAGGCGGCAAGTTGGGCCAATGCCGTATCCATCGTGCCGGGGTTCGCCAGCATGTACCGCACCTCGGCGCTGCGCCATATCGACGTGACCGGCAAAGGCCTGGTGATCGAAGACTTCAACATGACCTTTGAGGTGCATCGAAAGCACCTGGGACGCATCGAGTTTCACCCTTCGGCGGCGATCGCCTACACCCAGGACCCCGACCGCCTGGGCGACTATCGCAAGCAGATGCGACGTTGGTTGCTGGGCTTCTGGCAGACCGTGCGACGACACCGTATGCATGTGGGCGTGTTCTGGGGAGCCCTGCTGCTTTTCATCGTCGAGTTGGTCATGGCATGCCTGATGTGGGTACTCGTGGTGCCGCTGCTCATCGTCAGCCTCATCTGCACCGCGATCGTGCAATCCAGCGCCGCCCCGGCAGAGGTTCTCGTCTGGCTCTCCGGGTTGCTCACAATCAAGACCGTACTGCTGGGCGTCGCGCTCCCTGATTACGCATTGAGCGTCTTTGCAGCAGGTGTGAAACGGCGCCCGATGTATCTGGTCTACGGCCTGTTCTTCTCTCTCATGCGCATTCTCGACGCCGGCATCTGTCTGGCGACGATTCCGCGCGCCTTCATGACCCAATCCAGCGGAACCTGGGTCAGCCCCAAGAGGCGCAGCTCGGTCTGATGGAACACTCCATGTTGAGGGCGCGCCGGGCCCGGTGAACCAGGCCGTGCATCCCCGTGGTGAACCCAACGAAGGTCCCAGCTGGCTGGGCGTAGTCCGGGCTGGCCGTGTGCCCTTAAAAGGACGACATCACGCAAGAAACGGTGCGGATCTGGGGGTAAACAGAGTCTTCGAGGCCGCACCCAACCATACCAGGCGAGTAGCCCCGTACCAGCCGTATACATCTATACCGGTCGCGCACATGAGGAAGATTCCACCACCAGCTTCGCGCCATAGGGCTCCGACAATGCAGCGCCCGGCCTCGCCGGACGCGAGGCCCGGCGCTTGTCGCCGGCTGGGTCAAATTCGGGGGACGGCCCTACGCCGGTCGTACGCCTGCGGGCACTAGGCCGAGGCGAAACTGTGCGAGGTGATGGCGAGGCTCGCCGGAACTGCGGGCTTTCGGCCCGGCCAGGTGGGCGGCGCTACCGCCGGTGCGGTGCCTTGCACCTGTGGTGCGCCCTTCATGGAGACACTGTCCTGCGCCGACGAGCCAATGCTGGCCGCGAGGTGAGCCGTAGTGGTCATGGCGATCCAATCTGCAGGGGACGTGGTCGGGCTGTTGTCAACCACTGTGCTCACCGAACCTGAGGACAGCCTGTATCCATGGTGAAAGTGGGCTCTGACCCACGATCCGGCCGGGAAGGTACAGCGATACGGCTCGACAGCCGAGGCTCAGCCAAGGCTCAGGGCCCTTGCAGAGAATGGCTGGATCGTCAACATCATGGAGATCACCGCCCCTCCGTGGGCACCTCGAGATCACACGCCAGAGGCCGAGCCGCCGAGCGTGGAGCAGGCGAGCATCCGGCCCACTGCTGGTGCGTACTCGTCCAGTGCACCTTCGCCGCAAGGCCGGTCACGGTGGCGCAGCATCATTCGCGGCCCCCACACTGACCCGGCATGGGCTCGTCCGGCTCAGATCGTTCTGCTGCTGGCGACACTGGCGTTCTACACCTACAACCTGACCGCTTCAGGATGGGCCAACTCCTTCTACTCGGCAGCAGTCCAGGCGGGCAGCCAAAGCTGGGAGGCATTCTTCTTCGGCTCCTCGGACGCCGCCAACTCGATCACCGTCGACAAGACGCCCGCCTCGCTGTGGGTGATGGCTCTGTCCGTGCGGCTGCTGGGGCTCAACTCCTTCGCGATCCTCTTCCCACAGGTGCTGATGGGAGTGGGGACCGTCGCGATCCTCTACTCGACGGTCAAGCGCTACTTCGGGGCCGCCGCCGGCCTGCTCGCCGGCCTGGTCATGGCAGTGACGCCGGTCGCCGTCCTGATGTTCCGGTTCAACAATCCCGACGCGCTGCTCGTCCTGCTGATGACGGCCGCGGCCGCGCTCACCCTGCGTGCGTGCCAGGCCGGCAGCGGACGCCTCATGGTTCTCGTCGGCGTCCTGCTTGGATTCGGTTTCCTGACCAAGATGCTTCAGGTCCTCCTCGTGGTGCCGGCCCTGGGCCTCGTGTATCTCGTGTGTGCCGACACCACTCTGCGAAAGCGGATCCTGCACAGCCTGGCCGCTCTGCTCGGACTCGTCGCGGCTGCCGGGTGGTGGGTGGCGATCGTAGAGCTCGTCCCAGCCTCGATGCGGCCGTATATCGGCGGCTCCCAGAACAACTCGATTCTCGAGCTCACCCTGGGCTATAACGGCCTGGGCCGGCTCGACGGCAGCGAGGCCGGCTCGGTGGGCGGCGGCAACGGTTGGGGCAGCACTGGAATCGGCCGGATGTTCTCCGCCTCCATCGGCGGCCAGATCTCGTGGCTCATCCCCACCGCCCTTCTGCTGCTCATCGTGAGTCTCGTGCTGGGAGCACGACTGCCGCGGACCGACCTGCGCCGCGCCTCGTACCTCGCCTGGGGTGGCTGGCTATTGGTGACCGGCCTGACCTTCTCGTTCATGGCGGGCATCTTCCACGAGTACTACACCGTGGCGCTGGCTCCGGCGATAGCAGCACTCGTGGGCATGGGATTGGCGGAGGCCTGGGGACGCAGGCACGCGCTGGTCGGTTCTCTCACGATGTCCGCCTCGCTGGGGCTGGCCGTCGCCAGGTCGTACGTGCTGCTCGCGCGCACCACCGAATATCCCGCCGCCTTGCGCTGGACGGTTCTGGTCGGTGGCCTCGCCGTGGCCTTCGGCCTGCTGTTCGCCGGCCGGTTGCGCGGGCGGGTGCTCGGCGCGCTCGTGGCCGTGGCTGTCGTGCTCGGTCTGGCCGGACCCACCGCCTATTCGTTGATCACCGTCAACAGCGCACATACGGGTTCGATCGTGACGGCAGGCCCGAACACGGGCGGAGGGCCTGGCGGAGCGGGCGGCCCCGGCGGCGGATTCGGCCGCGGTGCCGGCGGCCCGGGTGGCCTCGGCACCGGTAGGGGCGCCGCTGGCGGCCCCGGCGTCGGCAACACCTTGCCGGGTAACAGCTGGCCGGGTAACAGCTGGCCCGGTAACAGCTGGCCGAGCAACACCCGGCCGGGCACTGGCGGCGCCATAGGTGGTGGGGGCACTACGAGTGGCCCAAGCACAGGTGGCATGGGCGCTCGCGGCGGCATGGGAGGTCTGCTCAACGCCAGCACGCCGTCTGCGGAGGCGGTGGCAACCGTCTCTGCGAACGCCGGCTCCTACACCTGGGTGGCGGCAGCCGTCGGTTCGCAGAACGCGGCCGGCATGCAACTCGCTACCCAACTGCCCGTCATGGCCGTCGGCGGCTTCAACGGCACAGACCCTTCCCCGACCCTTGAGGAGTTCCAGGTGCTCGTGAACCAGGGCAAGATCCACTACTTCATCGGCGGCAGCGGAATGGGTGGCAACTCCCCCGGCGGCTCGAACAGCTCGGCACAGATCGCAGCCTGGGTCGCCGACAACTTCACCGCCGTCAACGTCGGCGGCACCACGCTGTACGACCTCACCCAGTCCGCACCGGCGCAGGCCACCACCGGAAATGGAATCACCTCATGAGCGCGCCCGTCCTCGACCTGGTCATCCCCGTGTACAACGAGCAGGAGGTGCTCGGGGCCAGCGTGCACCGGGTGGTCACCCACCTGCGCGAGACGTTCCCCTATCCCTTCCGGGTGAGCATCGCCGACAACGCGAGCACGGACGCCACCTGGTCGCTCGCCCGGCGCCTCGAAGCCGAGCTGCCGGAAGTACGTGCCCTCCACCTCGACCAGAAGGGCCGGGGCAGAGCGCTCAAGCAGGTATGGAGCGACTCCGACGCCTTGGTGCTGGCCTACATCGACGTCGACCTCTCCACGGACCTCGACGCGCTGTGGCCGCTGCTGGCTCCCCTCATGTCTGGCCACTCCGACATCGCGATCGGCTCGCGACTGGCCCGTGGCTCGCGGGTGGTTCGCGGGCCGAAGCGAGAGGTCATCTCACGCTGTTACAACCTGCTGCTTCGGGTGCTGCTCGGGGCCGGCTTCACCGACGCACAGTGCGGCTTCAAGGCCATCCGCGCGGACGTGGCCGCAGAGCTGCTGCCCTGGGTCGAGGACGTCGCCTGGTTTTTCGACACTGAGCTGCTGGTGCTCGCCCAGCGCAGCGAACTGCGGATTCACGAGGTGCCGGTCGACTGGTTCGACGACCCGGACTCGCGCGTCGACGTGGTCAAGACGGCCACCGACGACCTCAAGGGGATGTGGCGGATGCACCGCTCGTTCGCCACCGGACGGGTTCCTGTGGCCGATATCGCCGATCGGATCGGACGGCGAATGCCTGGTGACGACCTCACCACTCAGGTGACGCGCTTCATCGGGGTCGGCGGCGCGAGCACGGTGCTGCACCTGGCGCTCTTCGCCAGCCTGCACACCTCGGGCGTGGGAACGCAGCTGGCCAACGTCCTCGCCCTGTGCGTCTCCACCGTCTTCAACACCGCAGCCAACCGGCGCTGGACGTTCGGCGTGCGGCACGGGGCCGGACGCTGGCGCCACCAGGCCCAGGGCCTGGCACTCACCGGCCTTACCTTGGTGATGACCTCCGGAGCGCTCGCACTGGTGAGCTGGGCCGACCCCGGAGCCGCCACCTGGGTGGCCACCGGAGTGCTCGCGCTGGCCAACCTTGCGGCCACGATCGTGCGTTTCGGGCTCATGCGCTGGTGGATGTTCCGGCGAAGCACGCCCGATCTGCCCGCCGCCCACCTGCCCGAGGCGGCCGCCGGCCTGAGCCCCGCGGGCCTCGATCAATTCGCTCGAATGGACGACCCCGGTCGGGTAGCTAGGCCCGAGACCGCAATTCAGCCCGAGGTGGGGGCCAACGCGCTCGAAACCACCTCATTGGCTCGCCCCGAACTCGACACCTGATCAGGTGCTAAGTCACTCACGGGGCGAGTTCAACTCTCAGGGCGCGCCGGGAAATAAGCGCTGCGGTGTCGGTTTCTGGGCGGGATGGCTGACCAGGCGGAGGTCCGCCCGCGTAGCGGAGCTACGTGAGTGTGGCCGACAACGCCGTCAGGCGCCCGACCCAGAAAGCGACACGCAGGGTTATTTTCCAGCAGGCCCTCAGTGCGAGTCGGAGCCGTCGCCGTCCATGGGATCGCGCAGGACTTCGTAGATCTCTTTGCAGACCGGACACACAGGAAACTTCTTGGGATCCCGACCCGGCACCCAGACCTTGCCGCAGAGGGCAACCACGGGCTCACCCGACAGCGCCGACGATAGGATCTTCTCCTTGCGCACATAGTGGGCGAAGCGCTCATGGTCCCCGGGCTCTACCGGCTGCTCCACCGCCTCCCGATCGAGAACCGCCGTGGAGCGACGATCGGGGCTCGACAACGGCTCCTGGCTCGGCGAAGGCTCTGGGCTGGGCGGGGGAAGCGTCTCGCTCATAGCCAAAGTCTAGGAGGCACATCGAGCAGATCGGGACACGCTGTTACGCCCGTGTCGATTTGTGAACGTGATTAATCTCGATAAAGGCCGGTAAGCCGGGGTGAAACTGAAAATCGGGACTGACGCCCGCCCATCGGGTGAAGAGCGAGGCCGCCAGCCCAGTTGGCACAAGTCTTTAGGGCAGCCTATCCTCAGGCGGTGCTCTCAATGACCGCGAAGAAATCGTGCTGCAAAGACAAGCCGCGCTGCAAGAAATGCCCGGTGACGCTCAAGCGGCTCGCCGACGCCGGGGTCGCCGAACGGCGCAGCCGGCGCGAGTACGATGTAGACAAGTCGGTCTCCCGCAAGGCGATGAAGAAGGCCCGGCGCCGCTGACGACCCAGCCGCCACGCCCTCAGGGCGCGCCGGGAAATAAGCGCAGTGGTTATTTGCCCGCGCGTCCTCAGTTGAGGTCAGGATCCGAGGGATACGACGCCACGTAAGCGAGTTCGCCGCGCTGACGGCGCAGCACACTGCGCCACAGGTCATCGGGATCGTCGCTGAAAGCGTCGCGTGGCTCGCTGTCTACGACGAACCAGGAGCCCTCGTCGATCTCGTCCTCCAGCTGGCCCGGACTCCACCCGGCGTAACCGACGAACACCCGCAATGCGCTGACCCGGCCGACGACATCCTGGGGGTCGAGATCGAGGTCGACCACCGCAATCGAGCCGATGATCCGCCGCAGCCCTTCGTATTGGTCGTCGCCCGGCATCTGCGCCAGGCACAGGGCCGACTCCTGTCGAACCGGGCCACCCGTGAACAGCCGCCGGGGGGAGGTCGCCAATGGTTGCCAGGACGGCAGCACGCTGTCGACGTCCACGTCGCTCGGACGGTTGACCACCACGCCGAGGGCACCGTGCTCGGCGTGATCGAGGATGAGAATCACCGTGCGGCGAAAGGTTGGGTGCTCCAGCAACGGAGTTGCCACCAGCAACCGGCCCGTCAACCACTCCTCCATCCGCTAATCATGACTGAGATCGGCTCCTGTGCGCGGGCGAGCGCGAGAGTGTCATCATTGGTCATCTAGACGACAAGCGAGAACGCGCGGCCCGCGGCCGGCGCGGGAGGTCTGCACGGCCAGCCACACCGCACACACCGAGCCCGCGGTGTCGCAGATCGCGTCGAGCGGGTCACCCGAGCGGCTGGGTAGGGCGAAGCCCTGGATGAGTTCGCTGACGACGGCGTGCGAAACGAGTAACCCGACGACGAGCCCCGGCCTGCCGAAGGCTTTGACAGCGCAGAACCCCACAGCCGCGAACATCGCAAAGTGCACGACCTTGTCGGCATTGGCGAAGGCGGCCTCAGCCGGCAGCAGGTGGGCCCCCAGCTGCGACGGCGAGTACAACCCCACGAACTGCACGGCCAGCGCCAGCACGAACAAGATTGTCCAACCGGGTCGTCGAGGTCCGCGCCATGTCACACCATCCATTCTGCGGGTACGCCCTACCCGTCGGGGTGCATACGGTGAGGATCTGGACGTCGCAAGGGTGCGAATGCACACAGCGCGCGTCGTGCGAATGCACAGGGCGCAGTGCGAATTCGCACAGTTCCCCTCGCGTAGGACGTGGCTGGCACACAGGGCAGATCCGGCGGAGATCCCTTGAGATGCATACAGTGTGGGCGTGCCCACTGCCCTGACGCGCGAACTCACCCGCTTCGTCGAGGTCAAGCCCGCCCAGGGCACGCGCAAGAAGGCGCTGCACGCGTTGATCGTGGGCGCAGTGACGATCTCGGTGCTCTCGCTGATCTTCGGGGTGGCCCTGGGCCTCACCGGCATCACAGGCATCTTCCTGGGCATCAGCGCTTTCGACCGTTCGCTGCGCAGCCGGGTGCGGGTACTGAGCCGGCTCGGAACCGCCTATCTCCTGCTGGTAGCGCTCGGCGCGTGGTCTTCCATGCTGCCGTCCTGGCTAGGAGTGGTGGTGCTGGCGGTGCTGGGCACGATCGTGGCCTTCGGCTATCACGCGCTGCTGTCTGATCCGCCCGGCCCGATGCTGCTCATCATGGGCGCCGCAGTGGCCTCGTACCTGCCCACCCTCGGGGTGCCCATCCCGCTGCTCATCGCGATCACGGCGATATCGATCGTGTTGGCCTGCGGCACATCGTTGTTGGTGCAGGTGCCTACCCGCCGGGCCGCTGTGGTCCGCCAGCTCAAAACGCTGCGGGCCGCGGTGTCGGCGCTTGAGGACGCGCCGGCAGACCTGCCCGATACCGAACGCGCCCAGCTCCGCGACAACGCCTTCTCCGCACTGTTCGCCGCGCAGGCGGCGCTGGTGTCGAGCGCTCCCCGCAAGGGCACGGTCAGCGCCACCCACCTGGCCATGGAGGAGGAGATCCACCTCCTGCACCGACGGCTCCTGCAACGCGTCGTGACCTTCGACCTGCCTTGGGCTCGGATCGACGACGAGGCGTTCACCGATCACTACCTGGGGGCGCCGCGCGAGGGGTATCTGCTCAAGTGGGCCCTGTCGTCGGCCTCACCGGCCTGGCTCGCCGCACGCCGCACCGGGGCGGCGATTCTGCTGGCCGGCGAGTTTGCCACGCTGCTCGGCCTGACCCATCCGTACTGGGCGATCATGACCTCCGCCCTGGTGCTGTCGAACATGTCGGACCGCATCTCCACGACCCACCGAGCCGCACAGCGGGTGGTGGGGACGGCGGCCGGCGTGGGCCTGTTCCTGGGGTTGCATCTGCTTAACCCGGCACCGGTGCTGGTGGCGGTGATCGTGGTGTGCTGCATTGCCCTCACCCAGATGCTGGCTCCCCGGCAATACGCCCTCAGCGCCATGGTGATCACCCCGATGCCGCTGTTGACGGCGTCGATGCACGGTGCCGCCGTAGCGATCGCGCCACTCGTGCAGGCACGAGTGCTGGAGACGGTCGTGGGTGCGGTTGCGGCCCTGCTGGTGTTGTGGCTGCCTGGACGCTCGACCGCGATCGTGTTGGTGCGCAGGCAGTTTCGTCGGGCGTTGAACGCCGCCGACGAGGTGCTGCGGCAGATGTCGCGCGGGCTGCCCCCCGACGTGACCATAGTGGGACGCCGCAATCTGCACTTCGAGCAACTGGCGGCGGCACGAGCGCTGAGCATGGTGATTCCCGACCAACCCGAGGCGCTCGCCCAATGGCCCGAACTGGAGGCTCAATTGGGAGAGCTCACCTACACGATCCTCACTGCCGTGCGCACGACCGAACCCGAGACAGTACTGCGCTGGCATCCGATGGCCGACACCCTTGAGTCGTATATCGCCGGCTTACCCCCGGTGAGCGCAGAGCCCATCGATGCCAGCGCCACCGCTGCCGCCCTCAAGCGCGTCCGGCTGACTGGGCGGCCGCAACCCCCGCATGAGCCTGCCAAGCCGCCCGTCGACCAGCTTTGATCTAGGCCCCCATCCAGGGCAGGCCTTCACCCCGCCCAGCGACGTGGACGTGTGGCGGTTCGGGACGCCCCTGTCCGCGGCGGTCGAGCCGACCGGCCGCGACCTCCAGGAATCCGTGCTCGGTGTCGCCGGCACGCGGTGATGGACTTGGCATCGACTTGGTATAGCGGCAAGTCTGATCTAGTATCTCTGGCAGAGATATATCTGCCAGAGAGGTTCCCGTGTCCGAAGATCTGACTCCCACGGCCCACACGATCCTGGGTTTCCTGGCCTCGCATCCCCGCTCGGGCTACGAGATCCGCGAGGCGGCCAAGCGCGCCATCTCGTTCTTCTGGGGGGTGAGCGACGGCCAGCTCTACCCGCAACTCAAGCAACTCGCCGCGCGCAACCTCATCGAAGCCGTCGATCAACCCGGTGGGCCGCGGGCGTCGACGACCTGGCGGCTGACCGATCAGGGCCGGGCCGCGTTCCTGGCCTGGATGCGGACGCCGTCGGCGCCGGTGCAGGTCCGCGACGAGAACCTCGTGAAGATCCTCTTCGCGGCGCAGCTCGACCGGGACGAGGCCATCCGCCTCATCGGGGAACGCCGCGCGTCGTTCCAATGGCTTCGCGACCACCTCGAGTCGGTCGTGCCGCGGACCGGCTGGACGGATCAGGAACACCGGGCGTCGCTGCCCACCCCGGACCTCATCCGTGACTACGGCATCGGCTTCGCGCAGTCAGCGATCGACTGGTGCGACAAGGCCGCGGCCGAGCTGAACAAGCCTGAACTGAACAAGCCTGAGCTGAAAGAGAGTACGTGATGACCCTCGCCCGAGTCCTTCTCACCTTGTCGGGGTTCGTCTCGGTGGTGAACGGGCTGATCGGGTTCGGCCCGCAGACCCGTCCCGCCGTCAAAGCGGCCGGCGCCACGCTGGTCGCGGCCGGATTGCTGACCTGGGCTGTGGTCGGCTGGATGGGCCGGCCGGCCCCTGTGCAGCCGACCCTCGGGCAGCCGACCCTCGGGCAGCCGACCTTCGGGCAGCCAACCCCCGTGCAGTCAACTCCCGTGCAGTCGGCCCTCGGGCGGTCGACCCCTGTGCAGCTGACCATGGTGGCCCTCGTGGCCGTGGCCGCCACCGGGGCGATCCAGTTCGCCGTCGTGCATTCGCCGATCATCCTGCTTGCAATCGTGCTGCCGGCCATCGCACTATGGCGAGTCGCGCGCAGCAGACCGCAATCGCGCCCGGGCAAGGCCGTGGTGATCACTGCCGGCGTGCTGGCGGTGCTCACCGCCGCGGCGGTGGCGGTCGCACTCGTGCCAGCGGACCTGCCGGCTTCAGCGAGCGTGGCCGCACTGAAGGACGACCAGAGCCCGACCACGCCGCCGGAGCCGGACCCGACCGGCTATCTCACGGCGACCGACGGCACGAAGCTGGCCTACTTCGCGGACGTTCCGGCGACTCCGGTAGCGACACTCGTCTTCTACCACGGGTCGGGGGCAAACGCCGGAGCCGGCTACCTCACTTTCGGCCGCCAGGTCGCCGAGCAGTATCACGTCGCCACGTACCTGTTCGACATGCGCGGGCATGGCAAGTCGGGCGGCCGGCGGGGCGACGCACCCAGCCAGGATCAGATGTTCGCCGATACCCAGACCGCCGTCGACTTCGTCAAGCACGCCCACCCCCAGGTCCCCGAGTACGTCGGTGGCCACTCATCCGGTGCCGGACTGGTGCTCAACAGCGAGAGTCGCATCGATCACGAGGTCGCCGGCTACGTGTACCTGGCGCCCGACTTCGGCCTGCACTCCGCCACCGAAGTGCAGTCGGAGGGGTCGAACTTCGCGACCATCAGCCATCGCGTGCTGATCGCCGACGTGCTGACCAACGGCCTGCTCGACGCCCACGCCTACGCAGTGAGCTTCGCGTACACGCCGGAGGAGATCGCCAGAGCCGGGCTGATCAGCCGGTACACCACCACGATGGCCATGGCCCAGAACGCCGGTGACAGCGCAGCCATCCTTGCGGGCACCCACAAGCCGGTCGGTGTCTGGATCGGCTCCGACGACGAGGTCCTCAACGCCGCCAAGGTGCTCGCGTGGGCCCGCAACGCCCCGCAGTCGACCACCGTCGCCATTCCCGGCGCCGACCACCTCGGCGTCCTCGACCGGGGCGTCACCGACGTCGGCACCTGGATCGACCAGCGGGCCACGAAGTAGCGATCTAGACCCGACCGTAGGTACCCGCGGCAATGTCCGCGAGGAGACCGGGATGCCGGGGCTCCCAGCCGAGTCGATGCTTGGTCAACTCGCTGGAGGCTGCCAGATCGAGGCCGAAGAAGGCGGCGATCCACCCGAAGTGATCGGGAGCGGCGGCGGGGTCGAGCGAGACCGTCGGGAGGCCGAACGCCGCGCCGATGGCCGACGCGAGCTCCCGGGTGGGGATGCCCTGCTCCGCTACGCCGTGCACGATGCCCTCGGTGGCATCGGGATGCTCCACGGCGCGACGCACCAAGTCTGCGAGGTCGGCTCGGTGCACAGCCGCCCAGCGATTCGCCCCGTCGCCGATGTAGGCCGAAACACCCGTGCGGCGAGCCACGTCGACAATGCTTGCGATGAAGCCGCCGTCGGCAACGCCGTGCACGGTGGGCGCAAAGCGCAGTGCGACAGGACGTATCCCCCGGTCAACCGAGCCGAGGGCGAGACTCTCACTTCCGCCACGGGGCGCGTCGGGACCCGAAAAGGGGTTCGGGTCGAGCTCGGTGGCCACCCGCCCCGGCGTGAGCAAGGCAACCCCGGACGCGATCAGCAACGGACGGCCCGTACCGTCGAGAGCCTCGACGAGCGCCTCCACGGCTGCTCGCTCAGCCCGATTGGACTCCGTCGGATTGCCCCAATCGTGCTTGTTAGCCAGATGAATGACCGCATCCGACTCCTTCGCGCCGGCCTGCAACGAGTCGAGATCGTCGAGCTCGCCGCGCGCCGCTTCTGCCCCGGCGCTCCGGATCGCGGCAGCGGAGGCATCTGAGCGGGCGAGACCGACCACCTGATGCCCAGCGGCCACCAGTTCCGGGACGACGGCAGATCCCACCCAGCCGGACGCCCCCGTGACGAAGACCTTCATGCTCCGCACCCTTCCATCGATGTCAGTACGTGACATCACTCTAGCAGCTGATGTCAGAATCTGTCATCGCATAGGATCGGCCCATGGTCCGATGGGAACCCGGGGCACGGAACCGGCTGCAGCTCGCGGCGCTCGACCTCTTCGTCGAGCGCGGGTTCGATCGGACGACCGTCGCCGAGATCGCAGCCCGCGCAGACGTCACAGAGCGCACCTTCTACCGCTACTTCGCCGACAAGCGCGAGGTGCTGTTCCAGGGCCAGGACGAGCTGGCCGCGGCCTTCGCTGCCGGCATCCTCGACTCCCCCGCCGGCAGCGCCCCGCTCGACGTCTGCGAGCACACCCTCTGTGAACTCGGCACCTTCTTCTGCCAGGAGCGACGCGACTCCTCCCGGCGCAGACAGCTCGTGATCGAGGCCGAGGACGGGCTGCGCGAGCGAGAGCAGCTGAAACTCGCCTCGCTCGCCACTGTCGCGACCGAGACATTCCGCAGCCGGGGGCTCGCTGATGCGCCCGCTCGCCTCGCCGGCGAGACCACCGTCGCCCTGTTCAAGGTCACGTTCGCGGCCTGGGTCGCAGAAGGGGAAGGCCAGTCTTTTCCCGAGCTGGCCCGGGCGAGCGTCCGCGGTCTTCGTGAGCTGGGTCGCCCACCGGGCGGCGCTGCAGCCCGGGAGGAGAACCCATGACCGGCGCTCGCGCGATCGTTGTCGGTGCCGGGATAGGCGGCCTCGCCGCTGCGCTGGCGCTCACCAACTCGGGATGGTCGGTCACCGTGCTTGAGCGAGGCTCGGCCGACCGCCAAGCGGGTTCCGGGCTCAGCCTGTGGCCTAACGCGCTGCGCGCGCTTGCCGAGCTCGGCGTCGAGAACCTGATGGAGCCTGGGGCCACGCTCGGCGGGCGAAGCGGAGTGCGAACCCCGAGCGGCACCTGGATCGGGCACACCGACATCGGCGCCGCGATCGTCGGTCGGTATGGGTTGCCGCTCGTACTCACCCAGCGGGAGACCGTGCTATTGGCGCTGCGCGCCAAGCTCGAACTCGCGGGTGTGCGCGTCGGCTTCGGCGTGACCGTGCTGGAGATCGCCACGGGGCACGCGAGCGCCACGGTGAGCACCGCACACGAGATCCACACGGCAGATCTCATCGTCGTTGCCGACGGCTCCCGCTCGAGGCTGCGCCCGCAGCTCTTCCCAGGCCAGCCCGGGCTCCGCTACGCGGGCTACACCACCTGGCGGATGCTCACCCGCCGTCCTGATGCCGACATTGAGCCTTCCGAGACCTGGGGACCGGCAGGGCAGCGCTTCGCGATCCTGCCGGTCGCGGAGGATCGCCTCTACTGCTACGCGACCGCGAACGAGGCGGCCGGGCGCACTGCCGCCGACGAGCGCATACAACTGCGTGAGCGATTCGGCGCCTGGCACGCGCCGATTCCGGGGATCATCGACAGCCTCGACCACTCTGCCGTGATCCGCACCGACGTCTTCGAGCTGAGCGCCCCACTGTCGACCTACCGTCGCGGACGGGCCGTTCTGCTCGGCGATGCCGCGCATGCCATGACTCCTGACCTCGGCCAGGGCGCCTGCCAGGCACTGGAGGACGCGGTGACCCTCGGCATCGTGCTCGGCGACGGCCGTACGATCGAACCGGCCACGATCGAACGGGCATTGGATCGGTACTCGACTCTCCGAGCGCCGCGAGGTGCTGACCTGATCCGCCGCTCACACGCCGCCGGCCGCATCTACCAAGCACCTGTGCTGGTTGCACGAGCCGGAGCGTGGGCGGCCGGGCGGCTTCCGGGGCGACTCACCGTGCGCGCACTCGATCCGATACTCAGCTGGCGGCCGCCGACTCGTTCAGAATGAAGCTTCTGAGACAGGAGACCTGGCTGTCAGGATGACGAGGCGCTGCCTGCGTCAATCCGACATGAACGCTCCCAGGCTGGAGAAGGCCTCGTCGAGACAGGCTGAAAACGTCAGGTCCTCGCCAGCGTCCCGGCCACCGGTGACATGGCGGTCGAACGCGCTTCGAAAGAGATCCGCGCACACCGGGCCCAGCACGGTGGCCGAGCTCGTCGGCAGTCCACGGACGATAAGCGCCTCAGTGACTGCTCTCGCGATGTCGGCGTGCTTGGTCCGCTCGCGTTCCTGAAGCTCGGGGCTGCCCGCGATGATCGCTCGACGCTCGAGCGATCCCGAGACCTGACGGACCAGCTCGGTGCCGATCTCCCGGAAAGCCAGCAGGACGGCAGCACGCGGCGAGAGCTCGGAACTGACGCCCTCGATAGACGATTTGAGAGCAGGTGCAAGCCGTTCGGAGCCGGCGAAGAGCACCTCGCGCTTGTCCGGGAAGTAGCGGAAGAACGACCGTCTGGTCAGCCCGGCGTGTTCGGCGATGTCTGCGACCGTCACCGCCTCATATCCGCGCTCGGCATAGAGCTTCAGCGCAGCTTGTCGCAGGCGATCGGCTGCTCCTGGATCCCAGCGCGCCATGTGCCAAAGCTATCAGCGATGACACTGCGTGTCGTCATCCTGTACCGTGGTGACAACACAGAGTGTCATCACGTGAAGAGGCTCATCGATGCCGGATCAGCAAGCAGGGGAAGTCTGGATCCTGGGTGCGACAGGACGCGTCGGAGGCGCGGTTGCCCAGCGACTGGCGGCGCACTCAGAGCTCGCTCTCGTACTGGTGGGCCGCGACGCCGCTCGCCTCCAGCGCGCAGCCGAGCAGCTGGGGCGACCCGCACGCATCGTCGTCGCCGAGTCGGCTGCGGCAATGGCCGATCACCTCCGCCGTCGATCCATCACCAGCACGAGCAATACCAGCGCCAGCAATGCCAGCGCCAGCAATACCGTGGTGGTGAACACTGTCGGCCCCTACACCGAGACCGCAGTGACCATCGCCAGGGCATGCATGCCGGAAGGCCACTACCTCGACCTGGCGAATGACCTGGTCTCGATGCCTGCACTCCTCGGCCTGCATGACGAGGCCGTCACTGCCGGCAGCACCCTGGTGACCGGCGCCGGGTTCGGCGTTCTCGCGACCGAGGCAATCGTGGCACGGCTCTGTGAGAACCGACCCACTCCGGCGCACGTGCAGGTCGATGCCCTGTCGTCCAGCTCGTCGCCGGGCGGCACCATGGGCGCCGCCTTTGCCGGCACGATCCTCGACGTCATGGCCTTCGGAGGACGACGTTTTCGAGACGGTCGGCTCGTCCGCTCGCGGCTCGGATCAGGTCTGGAGCGGTTCGCGCTGCCGGACGGCACGTCTGCCGCGGCGGCAGCGGTTCCCAGTGGGGAGCTCATTGCGGCGCAACGCGCCAGCGGCGCACCCTCGGTCGTTGCCACCTCAGCGCTCGCGCCCACCTCCCCCATCGTGCGAGCGATCCTGCCGACAGCCGGCGCGCTGCTGGGGATCGGCGCCGTGCGAAGGTTCGCCACCCGGCGCCTGGCAGCGATTCGACTCGATCCGGCTCCTCGTCCGCGCCCGCATTCCTGGGGACACGCACAGGTCGAGTGGGCCGACGGCACCAGCCGGAGCGAGTGGCTGCGGGCAGATGACGCGATGGATTACACCGCAGCGGTGGCGTGCGAGGTCGCCATCCGGCTTGCCGCCGGCCAGGCACCGGCCGGCGCCTACACCCCGGCGGCCGCCTTCGGTGCTGACCTCGCGGTGAACGCGGGAGGAAGGTTCATCGCGGGCTGACGGCTCAGCATGACAGCCGGATGCTAGGCCAGCCTGGAGGGCGCAGCCTTACGCGGCGGACGACAGATCGCGGGCATCATCGAGTTCGGCCGTGGTGACGGGATCGGCCGGTGCCTGGGTCGGCACCAACCTCACCCGCGGGCGTCGGCCAAACGTGATCTGCACGCGGCGTCCTTGCACACGCAGCAGCACGAAAGATGCGATCACAGCACATACGAGAGACACGATGCCGCCTACGGCGATCGTCCAGCGAGCGCCGAAGACCTCACCGACCCAGCCGATGATCGGCGCACCCAGCGGGGTCCCGCCGGCGAAGACCGCCATGTACAGGGCGATCACCCGCCCGCGCATCGCCGGTTCGGTGGTCATCTGGATGATCGTGTTGGCCGCTGTCATGAGCGTCAGCGAACTCATTCCCGTGGGAATCAGCGCGATGGCGAAGGTGGCGTACGTGGGCATCAGCGAGGCCACGCACGCGAAGATTCCGAAACACAGTGCCGCACCGAGGAGCAGGCGCATCCGCGGGTGCCGCCGGCGCGCAGCCAGCAGCGCGCCCGCGAGCGAACCGATTGCCATGATCGAGCCCAGCAGTCCGTATTCGCCCGCCCCCTTGCCGTACACCTGGGTGGCCATGAGGGCGGTGGTCATCTGGAAGTTGAGGCCGAAGGTGCCCACCATGCCCGCAATGCCGAGGATGATGAGCAGATCCGGACGGTGCTTGATGTAGGACAGACCGGCCCTGATCTGCCCGCCGGCTCGAGGCGCGCGCTGGATCGGCGTCAGCTCGCTGACCCGCATGGCCAGCAGGGCTGTGATCGTGGCGCCGAAGCTCGCCGCGTTGATAAGGAACACCGGGCCGGTACCGAAGGCGGCGATGAGCAGCCCAGCCAGGTCTGGGCCGATGAGGCGACCACTGTTGAACGAGGCGCTGTTGAGACCTACGGCGTTGCTCAGCTTGTCGGCCGGAACCATCTCGGCCACGAAGGTCTGGCGGGTGGGGGTGTCGACGGCAGAGACCACGCCCAGCACGGTGGCCAGCAGATAGACCTGCCACAACGTGGCCGCGCCGCTCAGCACCAGCAACCCGAGCAGGAGGGCGGTCAGCCCCATCAGCGCCTGGGTCCAGATCATCAACTTGCGCTTGGGCAACCGGTCGGCGAGCAGACCCGAGACCGGACTGAGCAGCAGGGTCGGCAGGAACTGCAGGCCGGTCGTGACGCCCAGCGCGATCGGAGAGTGGTTGGTGAGCACCGTGAGGACGAGCCAGTCCTGGGCCACCCGCTGCATCCAGGTGCCGGCGTTGGAGACGAGCGCTCCTGTGGCATACAGCCGGTAGTTGCGCACGGAGAGCGACTCGAACATGCGGTTCATCGGCCGACCATCTCGGTCAGAATATGGGCCGCGCGAGCCAAGGTGTCTCGATCTTCAGCACTGAGCTGAGCCAGCTGATCGGCAAGCCAGGCGGTGCGACGGCGCCGCGTCGCCAACACGATCTCGCGGCCCGCCGGGGTGAGGTCGACCATGAGCGCACGCCGATCGGTCGGGTGCGGCGAACGGATCAGCAGACCCGCGTCGGCAAGCCCCGCGATCGTGCGCGTCATGCTGGGCGGCTGGACATGTTCGAAATCGGCCAGCGCACCAGGAGTCTGGGGGCCCGCGCAGTCGAGGCGGGCCAGTACCGAGTACTGCCCATCGGTGAGGGCGTCGGTGGAGCGCTCCTGGCGAACGCGGCGGACACTGCGCATCAGCGCCACCCGTAGCTCAGCCGCGAGCTCCGAGGGGTACGTCTCTGCATTCGGAGCGGTCACATGCACAACTATATATCATTACTTAGGCTAACGAAACTCTTGAGGTGCTAGAGCTGATGGTGCGTGGGCTACCCCGCAAGGTTGGAGGTGCCCGGGTTCGTGCATCGCATGTCAAGGGCCAGTGAGAACTGCCCAGTGGCGGACATGAAACCTGCCCGCTGACGGTCACGAGATCTGCCCGGTGGTGGCCATGGGATCTGCCCAGGGGGGCTGCGGCCACCACCGACCAGGGTGCTCAGCTCAACGGGCTCACCCCTTGGCCGGCAAGTGCCTGGGTGAGGCGTACGGAGTCCCCGCTGGTCTGGCAGACGTGGGCGTGGTGGAGCAGCCGGTCGACGGTGGCGGTGGCCAGCGTCTTGGGCATCAGTTCATCGAACCCGGACGGGTGCAGATTCGAACTGATCGCGACCGAGCGCTTCTCATAGGCGGCGTCGACGAGCCGGTAGAGCCCCTCGGCGGCGTCCGCGGCAACCGGTAGCAGCCCTATGTCATCAACGACCACGAGATCAGCTCGCAGCACGCGGGCGATCGCTTTGGACACGGTGTCGTCGGCACGATGACGCCTGAGCAGGACGCCGAGGTCTTCCAGGGTGAACCAGGCGACCTTGAGGCCCTGTTCGACGGCTTGTTGCCCGAGTGCCTCGAGTAGGAACGTCTTCCCCGTCCCCGACGGCCCACACACGACGAGGTTCTCTCGTCGGTGGACCCACTCCAGGGTGCGTAGCGCTTGTTGGGTCGGGGCCGGGATCGAGGATGCGTCGGGCTGCCAGGCGTCGAACGTCTTCCCGGTCGGGAACCCGGCCGCTGCTCGTCTGGTGGCCAGGGCGGAACGTTCGCGGCCGGCGACCTCCTCGACGAACAGGGCCTTGAGCACCTCGGCCGGTTCCCAGCGTTGGGCCTTCGCGGTCGCCACGACCTCGGGTGCGTGACGACGGATGTGCGGCAGCCGCAGCCGGCGTAGTAGGTCCTCCAGATCGGCCGGCAGCGGCGGCGCCGTGCTGATCGGGCTCGCGGTCGTCATGCGATCACCTCGCTGCTGTCGCTCGACGTGGTGGACTGCCCGATCTGTTGGCCGAGTCGTGCCCACGCTGCGGTGCCCTGAGTCAGCGAGGAGTCCTCACTGGCCCGGTGCTCACCGGCAGATGGCCGGCTCGCGTGGTGGTCGAGGATCGAGGACAGGTCGGCCTCGGCGAACCGGCCATGCACGGCGGCGTGGCCAAGTGCCCAGTCGACCTCGACGGGGTCGAACAGCTTGGCCAGGCTGAGGGCCTCGGTCATCTTGACCCGCATCCGCGGCGTGCCCGCCGCGGCGGCCTCGACCAGCCACAGCCGGGCACCTGCACCCAGGTCGAGGAACTCCGCTTCCGCGGTGTTCTTGGCACGTGGCCGACGATCCAGCGGTCCCTCGGGCTGGGGCGGGAAGTGCTCGTCGTTGATCTTCGGCATGCCCGGTGTCGCGCGTGCATGGCGGGCGACCTCGACCGGACCGTCGTCGCTGACGTGGACGATGACGACCTGCTCGTCGATGCCGACGCCCTGGGTGCGGACCCACACCTTCGCCCCGAGCAGACTGCGCCCGTTGAGCGTGTGCGGGACTGAGTACTGGCCCGATTCGAAGGTCACCATCGGCGTGTTCGCCGGCACCACCCGGGTGGTCCCAAACGCGACCGTGTGCGGCACCCCGGGAACCGGGTGCAAACGGGTCCGTTCCTCGGCGAGCATCTCGACCGGCGGCCGCTTCGTGAGCCGATGTGAGCGGGTGTTGACCTTCTCGCAGAACGCCCCGCATGCCGCCTCGAGCTTTGCGAACGAGGCGTACTCCTCAAGCAGGTTGGTGTCCTTGGGGACCAGGTCGGCCTTGCTGATCTTCACCGACGACTCGGTCCCGCCCTTGGACGCCGGATCCGCGGGCACACAGGTGTGCACGACCACCGAGTAGTGCTCGGCGAAGGTGACGAGCTGGGCGTTGCGGACCGGGATCCCGGCGATGTGCTCGACAGTGACGGTCTTCTCGTTGTCGGTCAGCACATAAGTCGGCACCCCACCCAGCTGGCGGAACGTCTGATCCAGCGCAGCGAACACGCTCGGCATCGTCTTGTCCCGCAGCGCGATCACCACCCGAAACCTCGACCACGCCAACCACGCGACGAACAACACCGTCTTGACGCCGTCGACGACCGGACCGTCGCCGTAGTCGTACTGCAGCCACATCCCCGGCTCGGTCACCCACGGGCGGTGGACCCGCACCTTCCCTGAACGGTAGTTCTCCTTGACCTTCGCGACCGCCCGGCGGGTGGTGCGCTCCGAACCCTTGTAGCCCATCGCGACGAGCTTCTCGTGGGCCTTGTCGGCGCGGACCTTGCCCTTGGACCGCTCGACCCACTCCTCGACCTTGGGCAGGTACTCATCGATCAACTGCGGCCGCGCGGCCACCTGGTCGAGCTCCCAGCCAGCGGCGCGGCGGTCCACGTAGTGCTTCACCGTGTGGTGAGAGCAGCCGGCCAGCTCCCCGGCATCACGCAACGACCCGGTCAGGTCGTAGGCATCCAGAATTTTCATGATCTCCTCGGCAGACTTCAACTCATCCCTTCCTCGGGAGCGGTAGCGACTTCAAGCACCGCTCATCGCACCCGAGGAAGGGGCCTCAACCGCGGACCGCGGCAAGGCAGACGACGTCGTGTCGGGCAGATCCCATGGCCGCCAGCGGGCAGTTCTCATGTCCGCCAGCGGGCAGTTCTCATGTCCGCCAGCGGGCAGTTTCGTGGCCGTCTCCGGGCAGTTTCTCGTGGCCGCCGACAATCGCAAGGGAGGCGAGGGCGGAGGGCGTTGGGGCCACGTCGACCGAGTCGAGCGCGGCGAGGTACGTGCCCAGGCGCCTTCAGCCGGGTTAGAACTAATGCTGTTCAGTTAGTCGTCAGGGTGTGGGCGTCAAGATCTATGTGGGGTGTCGCAGGGCAGGGCCAGGCGACAGGTGCACGAAGCCAGGGCGACAAGGGACGGAGCCGGGCCATGGGACGCCACAGCCTGCCCGGGTCTTCCACAAAGGGCGGTTTCGACAGTCGCAGGGCGCGGGCTTTCCTGCGCTAGGACGATGCCCCGTCCGGCGGGGCATGGTCATAGCGTCAGAAACCGACCCCGTCACGGCCCTGCAGAAGCCGGACTCGACCCCTTACGATCCGGGGGCGCAGGGTGGTGCCATCCGCGGTGTTTCCGCCGCGGTTGACACCCAGTTGAGCACCGAAACCGCGGTTGGAGCCGTTCAGTAGTGCCACCCGCGGTGTATCCGCCGCGGTTGACACCCAGTTGAGCACCCGAACCGGGATTGGGGTCGTTGGGTGGTGTCATCCGCGGTGTATCCGCCGCGGTCGGCACCGGGTCCAGGTGTCTTTAGGTTGAGCATCGACTCAGAGGTCCGGCAAGACTGTGATTCACCTACCAGGGCTGCCCCTCCTCGCCAGACGCAACTCCCAAAGTCAGGGCGTGCCTGGGCCTGGGGGGTGACACCAACTCCCGAACCTTAACTGAAAGGCATTGGGGTTAGAGCTTGCCGTAGGTGCCTGTGGCCCACACTGCGGAGGCCAGCGCCCCGCTGTCGGTGGTGCGGTAGAGCACCATGTTGCCGTCGCCCTGGAGCACGAGCTTGGTGGGGTACGCCGTCCAGACGGTGGGGGCGGTGCTGGTACCCGACGACCAGAGCGGGCGGCCTGCGGCGGAGTACACGACGAGGTTGTTGTCGCTCTGGAGCACGGCGAAGGCACCCGGGTTGCCGTAGCTGCCGGACGACCACGTGGCGCGGCTGGGCGAGTAGAGCACGAGGTTGCCGTCGCCCTGCATCACGAGCTTGAACCGCCGGTCGACGCTCAACATGAACTGGCCGGCGCCGAGTGTCCTGTTGCGCACGGCGCCGGTGCCGAAGTCGACGCTGGACGAGGTGGTGCACAGCGTGTTGGTAGCCCACAGTGGCTTGTTGGCCGCGGAGTAGACAACGAAGTTGCGGTCATCTTGCAGGGCTGCCCAGGCGCCGGGGTTGCCGTTGGTACCCGTGGCCCACGCCGGTACGCCGTTGGCGTACAGCACCAGGTTGCCGTCGCTCTGCATGACGAGCGTGTTGCTGGGACGACCCGTCGTCTGGGCCAGCACGACGGGGTCACACGACTGCCCCCCGAGCACCAGGCCCTGGTTGAACCTCAACAGGTTGAAGGACAGCGCGTGTTCGCCGTTGGGCGAGGTCAGCTGGGTGCGCTCGGTGATCTGGGCGTTGGTGCGCAACTGCGACCCGACGGACGTGACCGCTGCCGGTGCGGAGCCGAAAGCCGTTGCAGCGGCATTGACGTCGAGCCGAGGAGTGACCTGACTGGTACGTGGATCGGTGACCGGGTCACCCGATGAGGTCAAGGCGTTCTGCAACTGATCGGCGCTGGCATTCGGATTGGCCGAGGCGAGGTCGGCGACGGCGCCGGAGACCATCGGCGTTGCCTGCGAGGTGCCGGACATGTTGACTCCGGCCGCCGTGACGTTCACGCCCGGCGCCAGGATCGACAGGAAGGGCGCCGACTGCGAGAAGCACGTCACCAGGTCGGGGCGGGTGGTGGCGTCGATGCAGTCACCGAAGTTCTGCGAACCCAGGTTGGCGGGGTAGACGGCGCCGACGCTGAGCGCGCCCGGCGCACAGGCAGGATCGGACAGGCCGGCGGTGTACGCAGCGCCGTTGGGATGGGCCGAGTTGCCGGCGGCCACCACGGGGACGATGCCCGCAGCGCGCAGACTGCCGAAAGCCGAGGCGTAGACCGAGCTCGAGCACACGGACGTGTAGTGCGAATCGTCGTCGAGGCTGAGGTTGACCGCCTTGACCTGCCGGCTGGCGGCCGTGGCCAGCACCTTGTTGATGCCCGACAGAATCGCGCTGTCGCTGGCCCCGGCGGCACTGCTGAAGACGTTGTAGATGTCGAGGTGGGCGGCCGGCGCCATGGTGGCCACCACGCCGGCGACATTGGTGCCGTGCGGGTGCACCGACTGCTGGCCCGAGCCACCGGTGTCGGTGAAGGAGTCGATGCGGCAGTTGCGCGTTGCCCAGCCCTTGGAGCAGTCACCGAAGACAGCCATTGCGGCGGCCGTGTTGGCGATGATGCCGGTGTCGAGCACGGCGACCCTGACACCGCGGCCGTCGTAGCCGCGGGCCGTCGCCGCAGGCTGGCTGGTGAGGCTCTGCCAGGGGGTGACGGCGTCGAAGTGGCGCACCTGGGTGGCACTCACCGAGGTGACCGCCGGGTCTGCCGTGAGGGCGGTGAGAGCCGCGGGCGAGTCGACCCGCACGATCTGCACCGGCAGATGACTGAAGTCTTGGGCCACCCGCACGCCTGCGCCGACGTGTGCCAGCGCCTGCGTCTTCACCGTGCTCATCGAGCGCACGGCGCTCGCCGCGGCGGCTGCCTTGACCTGGGGGGAGCCGTTCTGGGCGGCCTGCAGCTCACGAGTGGCCGCTGGCGCGCTGTAACTGACCAGCACGTCGGTGGGTGCGCTCGACACGGCCGCCTCGACGGCCGCGGGCACCTTGCCCGAACCCGCCTGAGTTGCAGTGGAGGCCGGAGCTGCAGTGGAGGGAGTGTCGGCCTGAGCCGACAGGGCACCCACCAGGCTCACGCCTACCAGACTCATGGTGCAGACCATGGCGCTCACGTACATTCCGCGGCGTCGTGACATCTCGCTAACCTCATCTCACCGTCGAACACCCCGACGTGCGCCGCGGGCCAACCCCGCCACATGCGGGTCAACCTCTGGCACAGCCGTGGTGCGTCGTCGAAACCCTTGCCAGGGCACGCTCCTGAATCATGCCCTCGACCACCGACAACGCACATCGGCAGAGCAGAACGACGACCATCATGGCATCCACTACCAAACCCGAGGGCCACGATCAGGTATTGCTCGGTCATCGGGGCGCCGAACATGCACACGAGGTTGGCACAATGACCACCTGTGACCAGTGCCCCACCCGATTCCCCGAACCCGCTGCAACCTGCCGGCCCGCCTCATCAGGCGAGCCGGATCGCCGTCGCGGCTCCCAACCGGCTCGCGGCCGAGGCAGCCCTTGACGTCGGGCGGGCCGGGGGCAACGCCGTCGACGCGGCGATCGCGGCCATGGCTGTCACCGTCTGTACCGAACCCGGCATGGTGAGCCTGGCCAGCGGTGGCTACGTCTCGGTCTGGCCCCCGGACGGGCCTGCCGAGGTGATCGACGGCAATGTGGAGATGCCCGGTCGCGGCCGGCCAGCCGAGGCGTTCGGCACCGGGTTGATGCAGATCGAGACCACGTACGGCGGCGGATTGACGATGTTCGCCGGGCCCGGATCCGTGGCGACGCCCGGAGCGCTGGCGGCCCTTGGCACCGGGCACGATCGGCACGGCGTTCTCCCGTGGGCCGACGTGCTGGCCCCCGCCATCGCCGCCTGCCGCGACGGCTTCCCGCTGGGCGCCGCCACCGCGTCGTATCTCGCGCTGACCGGCGAATCGGTGTTCGGCTGGGACCCGGGCACCCGGGCGCAGATCAGTCGCCCCGACGGCTCGATCGCAGCGGCCGGAGAGCTGCAGGACAACCCCGACCTCGCCGTCACGCTGGAGGGTCTGGCCCGCCGCGGCTGGCGCGACGGCTACTCCGGTGAGCTCGGCCGGGCCTTGGTTGCCGACCAGGCCGCCCGAGGAGGTCTGGTGACCGCAGCCGACCTGGCCGAATACCGCGCAGTGGTGCGCCAGCCGGTTCTGCTCGACGTGGGTGAATGGTCAGTCGCCCTCAACGCTCCCCCGAGCGTGGGTGGACCGATGCTGGCCGTCATGCTCGGTGAGCTCGTGCGCCGCGGCACGTCATGGGTCGACGTCATCGAGATTCAACGTCAGGTGCTGGGCTACCGGTTCGCCGTCCACGATCACTCCCGCGATCTGGAGGCCGACGGCTACGCCTTGCTCGAGCAGGTGCAACGGTACGGACTCGCCAGCCTGCCCACCTCGTCGTCGACCGCGCACGTCTCCGTGGTCGACGGCGCCGGAATGGCCTGTGCCATCACGGCGTCGAGCGGCTACGGCTCCGGGGTGACGGTGCCCGGCACGGGGATGATGCTCAATAACTCCCTCGGCGAGCCGGAGCTCAATCGGCTCGGTCTGCATGCGCTGGCGCCGGGCACCAGGCTCGCGTCGAACATGGCGCCTACCACCGCGCGCACCCGCGACGGACGAGCGCTGGCCATCGGCAGCCCGGGGGCCGACCGGATCACGACCGCGCTGATGCAGGTGCTCGGCCGCTACTGCCTCAATGGCGACACCCTGGCCGCAGCGATCAACGGCCCCCGACTGCACGTGCGGCATCTCGACGACGGCGCCGTGCGGGTCGACCACGAGACCGATGCGCAGATCGTGCTCGCGGCCGAGCGCTGCGGGCTGCCGACGTACAGCCACGGGCCCAGCTCGATGTTCTTCGGTGGCGTCGGCGCCGCCCAGCGCGATGCCGACGGCCAGCTGCACGCGGCCGGCGACCCCCGCCGAGAGGCCGCCACCGGGGTCAGCTGAGCCCGACCAGGCTGGACGCCGAAAGTCTCGGCCCGACGGCTTCGGCGTCGAAGCCTCGTCCACCCGCTTCAGCCGAGCGCCGTAGCCGAGCCTCAGCCGAAGGCTTCGTCGACCAGCACATCCGGCCGGGGGCGCTCCAGCAGGGCGCGGAACGCCTGCCGAGCACCCCAGCGCCCGCAACAGACCGCGAGCGCCCGGGCTAGGGAATCGAGATCTGTTGCGTGACAACCGTTTTCGCTTACCCACGAAGCAACGGGTAGATCATCGACCAGCAGCCGCTGGTGTCGGAACCAGACCTCGGGCAGATCTGGCGCGAGATCTCGCACCGCAGCCGGCAGGGGGGTCGGCGTGCCGGTACTGCTCACGAGGCCTGGCGCGCGGTCGGAGGCGAGGTCGAGGTCGAGAGCGTCGGCCAGCCGCATCACGGCAGCCGCCGGGAACAGAACGCGGGGCCCCAGCTCAGCTCGTTGGGCCCAGCAGGGGTCGTCGGTCACGACGGGCGCACCGGAATCGCCCGTGGCCACCAGTACGGGCCGGTCATCGGCATCAAGGGCCCAGAGCCGACCGACCCGTAGGTCGACTCCGGCCGGCAGGTCGGCGGCCGCGAGATGGCGCCAGAGCGAGAGCAGGTCGGGCAACGCCAGACCGTCGTCGTCGAGCACGCCCATCCGGTGCAGCAGATCGCGCCAACCGGCGGGGTCGAGATCGTCGAGGTCGTCGACGATGCCCAGCGCACGGCGGGTGCCCGGCCGCAACCCGGCGGTCCATTCCGGGGCCTGGGGTAGCCAGGCGGGAACGTCCCGAGACCGGCCGGGTACGCCAGTTCCGGCCAGGCGCAACCGATCTCGCAACCACCAGACCGTGTAGGACACGTGCTCGACAACCCCGTCCGGAGTCATGATCCGCACTGGCTGCCAAACCCGTGAGTACTCCGGTTGCTCCAACAGGGTGAACAGGGTCGGCCAAGCCGGCGCACTGTCCGGCTCCAGTTCGCGCACAGGCCCGAGACTGCGCACAGGCTTGGGATCGCGCACCAGATCGAGATCGCGAACGGCGTAGACCGTGCCCGGCACGCGCAGCGCCGTCAGGTCGACTTCCCGTTCGCCGAGGAGCGAGTCGAGCCAATCGTCGAAGCCGTCCAGCTCGGCTAGCCGTTCGGGTGGATCGCCCAGGTCGACCTCGTCCTCGGCCACCAGCACGGGCCCGACGGCGGCGACCCCGCAGGCCTGCCACACCTGGGCGGGCCATCGGCTTGCCCAGCGCTCGTCGACGCGTCCGAGCTCGTCAGGGTCGAGCACGGCGTCCATCGCCGAGCCGGGCAGCACGAGCAGGCAGGCCTCCACCAAGTCACCCTCGGCATCGGGCAGCGGCAGCCCGGTGAGCCACGACGGGCCGCCGGCGGTCTCGGAACTCGGGTGAGAGGGATCATCGGCCAGGCCGGCCGCCACCAGATCGAGCACGGCCGCAGCCAGGTCTTCGAGCTCGGTCTCCGTGCTGTCGTCGTCGTCGGCTGCCCGTGACACCGTCCGCTCGACCTCGTGATCCCAGAGCAGCTCCCGCGCGGAGAGCGGCCTGGCTCCGAGCCGCACCAACAGGTTGAGCGCCGTCGGGTCGGCTGTCACCTCCTGGGCTACCAGGCCTGCCCCGATCTGCGCCAGCACCGCCCGGACGGTCGGCGGCACGTCGGCGTCGGGCAGCAGCACCCGGGCGACGCCCCGCACGTGACGCGGCTCGCCGTCGCTCTCCAGGGGCACCGGCAGCGCCGCCAGCGCCTCCCGTCCCACGGGGTCGGCCAGCAGCGTGGCCAACCGCGCATAGCTATCGGCCCACTGCCCCGGCAGCGGGATGGGCCAGGCATCCACCACCTCCGCCAGATCGAGGCGGGTGACGCCAAGTCGTTGCAGCAGAGGAACTTTGCGTGCCGGGGCACGCACCAGGCCGGCCAGTGCCGGGCTCAGAGCGGCCAGCACCTGCGGGTCATCTCCCACCGGAGGAGGCAGCAGAACGGCCTCGTCCGGACGCACCGGCTGGTGCACAGCCGCGAGCCTCAGGCATGCGGTGCCGGGCAACGCGTCAAACAGCTGCTGGCGCAGGGTGGCGTCGAGCCAACCGGCCGGAGTGCCGTCCGGAATCACCTCGAGCGGATCGCGCACCCACGCCGGATCCGCAGCCAAGCCGGCCAACAGCCGGGCATAGACCTGAGCGGCCTGGGCGAGCACGGCGGCGGCGGCCGGCCCGGCCGCCACGTGTCGGCGGCTGGGGTCGAGCGGTAGATCGGCGATCAGCATCGCCGGCCAGGCCAACGGCTCCTGCGACGGCGTCGGCGCGCACACCACCGCCTCGGCGGGCAGGTTGGTACCGGGCCGGGGCAGCGCCCAGGTGAGCCTCCAGCCGGGACGGGCCCGCTCTTCGGGCGGACGATCGGCCACGTCGTGCGCCGTGTGCTCGCCACTGGCCGACGCGGTGATCCAGCGACTAGCCACATCGCCGAGGTGACGCCGTCCGGCGCCGTCGATCACCACGACCTCGGCCAAGGCCGGCAGCGCCAACAGCAGCGGATCGCCCACCTTGGCCAGTTGGTCGCGCACCAGATCAGCCGAGACCTCATCGCGCAGGCGCAGGATCACCGCTGTGTCGTAGTCGAGCGGTGGCTCTGCGTCGGTCTCGAACGGCAACCGCAGAGCCGGCACGCCGCCCGCTAGCCTCGCCAGCTCGTCGCTCAACTCAGGATGCTCGCCGGCAACCTCGCCCAGGAGCTCGGCAGACCTGGCTGCCGAGAAGAGCACCGAGCCTGTGCGCGAAGCCACCACAGGTTCGTCGCACACCGCGAGAACCGCGGCGAAACCCACGCCGAATCGGCCGACCACAGGGCCAGGTGGCAACCCCGTCGGCGAGTCGGTCTGCCAGCCGGGGTCGAAACGCTCGAAATCCGGGTCAGTTTCGGGACTCAGGTGAGGATCGGGGTCGCCAACTGGTCGGGCCAGGACCTTGGCTGAGGCGCGCAGGGTGGACAGGCCGGCCACGCCGCCCGCATCGAGCGGAGCTCCGGTATTGGCGGCCACCAACACCTCCTGCAATGCCCCATCGTCAGTGGGAACCGAGGTGAGTTGCAGCAGCAATCGTCCGGGGACGCCAGCCCGGGCTGCGGCGTCGGCCGCGTTCTGGGCAAGCTCGACGATCACCCGATCGCGATAGCCGCCGAGCACCAGATCGTGCTCGTGATTGGCATCTTCTCGGAGCCGGGCGGGCTCGCCCGCCCAAGTGCCGAGCACACGCTCGCGAATCTCCGCGCAGCCGAACGGGTCTGATGCCTCGCTCGACGGCGGCGGAGGGCGGCGGCGACTCAGCTCGAGGCCTCCGGTACGTCTGACTCCGATCCTTGCCGCGTTGGCGCCGGCTCGGCCTCCACTGCCGGAGTGTCGATGAGGTCGAGGGTCGGCTCCCGGTGCGTGGGCCTGGCCACCAGGTCGACGACCTGGTCGTCGACGACCGGATCGGGCACCGGATCGACGGAACGCACCTCGTCGGTCTCGGAATGGGCGCCACAGCCGTAGTCGAGGCTCACGACATGCCCGTCGCCGGGCGACCACTCGTTGGCGCAGATGCCGAACCCCTGTCGGAGCACCCCTGCCAACGGCACGAGGAAACCGCAGACCCGACACGTGCGCCCGGCCTGCCTGGCCATCGCCGACTGGGGGCCGAACTCCCCTGTCTCCCATCGGTTGCCGGCCTGGCGGCGCCCCTCCGGAGAGAGCACCCGGGGACGGCCGAGGCCGAGCTCCCACTCGGCCAGTTGATCGGCCTCCTGGTCGTCGGTGGCCTCGTAACCCTGCTCGAGACGCTCGTCGTCCTCGATCCGGGGCAGCTGATCGCCGGGGTTGAGGTCGCCGGGCTGCAGCCGGTTCGACCACGGCAGCCACTCGGGCGAGACCACCGCCCCGGAACCTGCCACGAGGTCGACCTCACACACGGTGGCCACCTTGGCGCGTGGCGCCCGAGCGAGCGTGACCTCCCATTGCCAACCGCGATAGCCGGCTGCCTGGCATTCGAAGAGGTGCGTGACGAGGCGTTCACCGTCCGCACGCACCCGGAGGTGTTCGCCCACGCCACCCGCGTCGGCGACCTCGAGCGCTGCGGAGCGAGCCGTCTCGACGGCAGCGGCCGACACTGCGTCGAGGCGCACCCGGGCCATGTCAGGCGTCCAGGTCGTCGGCCACCGCGCGCAGCACCACGGCGACCTTCTTGGCGCTGGCTTTCTCGGGATAGCGACCGCGACGCAACTGGTTCGAGACCCCGTCGAGCAGCCGGATGACGTCTTCGACGATGACGGTCATATCTTCGGGCTTCTTGCGGGTGTTGACCACCACCGACGGCGGAGCATCGATCACCCTCACCGACAGGGCCTGCTTGCCCTTCTTGCCGTCTGCCACCCCGAACTCGACCCGCGCGCCCTGCTTGACGTTGACGCCGGCAGGCAACGACGAGGCGTGCAGAAATACTTCCTCGCCCTCATCGGTCGCGAGAAAGCCGAATCCACGATCGACATCGAACCACTTGACCTTGCCTGTGGGCACCGCTGAGACCTTCTGTTCCATGTGGGCGTTCCGTGTGGGGCTGTTGCCGGGTCGAACTGTGCTGGTTGTGATTGTGCTGGGTTGTGACTGCTGAGTGCGAGCTGTGCCCCCCACGCGTGACCTCACTAGGTTAGCGGGGACGGGCCGGGTTCTCATCAGCGATAACGCTCGGGTTCTGCCAACAACTCGTTCATAGAGCCCGACCTGAACCCGCGCGGATCGATCTCCGCAGCGGTGAACCCCACCTCGAACAGTGCGGCTTCGACGGGCAGACGGCGCAGGCGCTCGGCGAGCAGGACGGCCGCCAGGTCGGCGTCCACCTCCAGCCGGGCGCGGTCATCCCCCAGGTCACGCACCCGCAGATCGACCGGCTCGTGCGCGAGCTGGCCGTCGGCGGCCAGTCGCCCGAGCGCGGCGCGGGCAGCACGTTCGGCCTGATCTACCCGGCTGAGGCCGCGGCGGGTGATCTGCACCCCGTACGCGATGCGACTGCTCAAGCAAGCGGCCGCCGGTTTGTTCCAGGTGGGCAGTGACCACTCCCGCGAGAGTTGTCGGACATGGGCCTTGCTGAAGCCGGCGTCGAGCAACGGAGTGACCGCACCTCGCTCAGCCGCCGCCCGGATGCCCGGCCGAAAGCCGGCGGCGGCGTCATCGGCGTTCGTACCCGTGGCAACGTGCGCCAACCCGTGCTCGCGGGCCAGCGGAGCGAGCCGGTCGAGCAGTTCGGCCTTGCAGAAGAAGCATCGGTCGCCGGCGTTCGCCCGATAGCCCGCCCTGGCCAGCTCGTGGGTGGCCACGTCGTAGAACGGCACGCCGAGACTGGCGGCGAACGTCCTCGCTTGGTCGAGCTCGCCCGTGGCTAGGGAGTCGGAGACGGCGGTGGCTGCCCCCACCTGCCGGGGGCCCAGGGTGCGAGCGGCCACGGCGAGCAGCAATGCCGAGTCCGCTCCGCCCGAGAAGGCCACCAGCACGGACCCCAGTTCGGTGAGCCGCTGCTGCAGGGCGGCCAGGCGATCCGTAGTGTCTGGGGCGGCTGCGGGCTGAGGCACGCCGCCACCTTACGACCGGTCGAAGCAGAGGAGTGCAGGAGATGAGCGCCGGAGTCGACGTCGGAGCCGTGAGCGAGTTCCCCGAGGACGAAGGCGTTCGCATCGACGGTTCTCGCCTGGGCGTCGACTACGACGTCGCCGTCTTCAACACCGAGGGCACCCTGTTCGCCATCGACGACCTCTGCACCCACTCCCTGGCCTCTCTGGCGGACGGGTGGGTCGAGGACGGCTGCGTGGAGTGCCCGCTGCATTCCGGGGCGTTCGACCTCAGTACGGGCGATGCCGTTGCCCTGCCCGCGATCAGGCCCGTTCGCACCCACCGTGTAGAGGTGGTGGACGGCCGGGTCATCGTCCATCCCGGTGAGCCTCGGGCGGGCGACTGAGGGTGCCCGTGCGGGATGTACTGAGGGTGCCCGTGCGGGATGTAAGGGCGCCCGGCGGGCCCTAACCTTGATCGAATGACCAACCGCGGCCCAGGCGTGCCCCCGGCCGGGGGCACCACCACCGGCCGAAGCGTGCCCCCACCGGGGCGCTCCAAAGGCACAGCCTTCTCCGAAGGCGCCACCCAGGCCACAGCCTCCTCCGGAGACGCCACCCAGGGCACCGCCATGCGGGCGGGCAGGCGTCGGCCGCCCAGGAGCCTGGCAGATGACCTGCGGATGCGCTCGGACGAGGAGTTGGCCGAGCTCTTGCAGGCGCGTCCCGACCTGTTGACGCCCAGCCCTGCCGACCTCACCTCCCTGGCCGCCCGCGCGGGAACCCGCGCCAGCGTGCACCGGGCCCTGGCGGTGCTCGACCAAGCCTGTCTCGACGTGGCCGCGGCCCTGACCGTTCTGCCTGTGCCGGTGAGCACCGCCGACCTGGCGCGCGCGTGCGACACCACTGGGCCTACCGTGCGGCCCTATCTGCAACGGCTGCTGAAGCTCGGCCTGGCGTTCGGCAGCCAGCGCGCCGCCAATCCCGTGCGGGTGCTGGCGGAGCTGTTCGGTCCTTATCCGGCCGGGCTCGGGCCACCAATCGCCGAACTGCTGGCCGGCGCGCCGGCCCGGCTCGGCGCTATCTGCAGCACGCTCGGGCTCCGCCTCGACCTCGACGGCCTGGCCCTGCACCTGCAGCGTGAGACCGCGTCACTGCTGACCGCTGCGCCCGATGGCTCGGCCGAGCTCTTGCACCGGCTCGACGCCGAGGGCATTCCGATCGGCACCGTCCGTAACGCCAGACGCGAGCCCGATCCGGCGGCGGGCGCCCCGGTGGAGTGGCTGCTGGCGCGCGGTCTGCTCGTGCCCTTGGACGACGAGCGGGTCGTCGTGCCTCGCGAAGTGGCCCTCGGTCTGCGCGCCCGGGTGCTGACACTGTCGCCCGCTCCCCCAGCCGTCCACGTGAGCCGCGATCCTGCGCTGCTCGACCGGGTGGCCCCGGCAGCGGCCACCGAGATCGTGCGGCACGTGCACGAGCTGTTGCGCATCCTCGACCGCGATGAGGTGCCCGTGCTGCGCTCCGGTGGACTCGGCGCGCGCGAGCTCACCCGGCTGGCCCGGCAGTTGGCCCTCTCGCCGGCCGAGACCTCGTTCGTGCTCATCGTGGCCGCCGGCGCCCGTCTGATCGCACCCGACGGCGCCGCTGAACCGGCCTTTCGGGCGACTGCTGTGGCCGATGAGTGGCGGACGGGCAGCGTCGGGACGCAGTGGCTCACACTGGTGCGCGGCTGGCTGCGCGCGCCCTGGTCGACGTCCCTGGCCGGCAGCCGGGACGAGCGACACAATCTGCGTCCCACCCTGAGCCCGGCCACCGAGCGGGAGAGCGAACGCCGGCTGCGCGGCGCGGTGCTCGGCGTGCTGACGGCGGGCCCCGCTGGAGCCCACTACGACGAGGCCGCAGTACTGGCGCAACTGCGGCACGACGCTCCCCGCGGACCGGTCGGCACCGCCGCCGAACTCGTGCCACTGGTACTTGCCGAGGCACACACTCTTGGACTGCTGGCGTTCGGCTGTCCGCCGGGCTACGCGGTGGCCCTGAGTACGCATGACCTCGACGCGTTACTGCCCAGCCCGGTGAGCCGGGTGCTCGTGCAGGCCGACCTCACGGCCGTAGCACCGGGCCCCTTGGTGGCTGCTACCGAGGCTCTGTTGGAATCGGCGGCAGATGTCGAGTCGCGCGGCGCCGCGACGGTCTACCGGTTCACCGCGGCGTCCGTGCGGCGCGCCCTCGACGCCGGACTGGAGGCCGACGACTTGTTGAGCCGGCTCGCAGCAGCCTCGGTGGGCGAGCTGCCGCAGCCGTTGGATTACCTCGTGCGCGACGTGGCCCGCCGGCACGGCACCCTGCGGGTCGGCGCTGCGGGCAGCTATCTGCGAAGCGACGACCCGCAGGCCCTCACCGAGTTGCTGGCCCATCCACGCCTGGCGGGGCTCGGCTGGAGGCGGCTCGCGCCCACCGTCCTGGCCGCGCCCACCGAGCCCGCGCGCACCCTGGACCTGCTCCGCAGCGCAGGCCAGCCGGCGGTGGCGGAGGGGCCTGACGGCACTCTGCAGATCGCCCGTCAAGCGCAGCGCCGGGCGCCGGTGCCAGACGAGGACCGCTGGACGGGGCAGCTGCCTCCGGCCGTCGACGCCAGGCACGCTCTCGACGTGGTGAGCGTGCTGCGCCGGGTGGAACTGGCCCGTTCAGGCACCGCACCCGACCTCGGGAATGGTTCTGCCACACGAGTTTCCGGGTCGACACCGGGTCGGGCCGACGAACCCGGGCCGGACGCGGAAGATATCGCAGGCCTGCTCAGCCGGCTGCAGGCAGCAGCTGCCGAGGCGCGCACGGTCTGGCTCACCTACAGCGACTCGGCGGGCGAGCTCGTGCGCCGGCAGGTGCAGCCGCTCGCCGTCTCGGGCGGACAGACCAGGGTGCTCGACCCGCGCACCGGAATGGTGCTCCTGCTGCCGGCACACCGGCTGGTGGCCGTGGCCGACTCCTGAGGGCGTCGGCCTGCGAAGATGGCCGGGTGACCCCTTCTCCCTTCGTCGGCGATCCCACGGGGCATCGCCGGGCCGCCGGCCTGGGACCCGTCGTGGTGTGCGCGCTGGCCACCGCCGTGACGGCCCTGTTCGGCTTCGCCCTCATGATCTCCCTCGTCTCCACCAATGTGGGCACGATGCTGCGACCGTTCATGATCGCCTCAGCGGGCGTGCTGGCACTGATGGTCGTAGCCGCGGTGGCCACGAACTACGCGCTGCAGACCCCTGGGCCGGGCAGTGAGCTGCACCGCCGCATCCGGCTGCTGATGATCGGCTGGGTGGCCGGGGCCGTGGTGGTCGTGGGCTATCTCCTGACGTCGTACGCCACCCGATGAACTCACTCGCGCGCCAGCCGTAACCCAGGGCCTGCGGAGAAGATCCGGACGGGACCTTGCGGCATCCAAAGGTGAGCGGGCAGAAGGTCCGCTGGAAATACTGCCGCGAAAATTCCGTCCAAGGCTTCTGGCAATACTGATCCCATGACTTCCGGCCCTCTCATCGTGCAGAGCGACAAGACACTGCTGCTCGAAGTCGACCATCCCGACGCCGACGAGTGCCGCCGGGCGATCGCGCCGTTCGCCGAGCTCGAACGCGCCCCGGAGCACATCCACACCTACCGGCTGACCCCGTTGGGGCTATGGAACGCCCGCGCTGCGGGCCACGACGCCGAGCAGGTGATCGACGCGCTGATGCGGTTCTCCCGGTATCCGGTGCCGCACGCGCTGCTGGTGGATGTGGCCGACACGATGTCGCGCTACGGCCGGCTCACGCTGTCGAAGCACCCCACGTCCGGTCTGGTCCTGACGACCACAGACGTGCCGGTGCTCACCGAGGTGCTGCGGTCCAAGCGCACCGCGGGCATGATCGGCGACCGGCTCGATGAGCACACAGTGATCGTGCACCCCAGCGAGCGGGGCAACCTCAAGCAGGCCCTGCTCAAGCTGGGCTGGCCGGCCGAAGACCTCGCCGGTTACGTCGACGGGCAACCACACCCGATCACGCTGGTGGAGAACGGCTGGGCGCTGCGCGAATACCAACGGCATGCGGTGGAGAGCTTCTGGCACGGCGGATCCGGGGTGGTGGTGCTGCCCTGCGGTGCCGGCAAGACCCTCGTGGGCGCGGCCGCGATGGCCCGGGCCTGCACCACCACACTCATTCTCGTGACGAGTGCGGTGTCGGCGAGGCAGTGGAAGCATGAGCTGGTTCGCCGCACGAGCCTCACCGAGGACGAGATCGGCGAGTACTCCGGCACCCGCAAGGAGATCCGTCCGGTCACGATCGCCACGTACCAAGTGCTCGCGGCGCGGCGCAAGGGCGTCTACACCCACCTCGAACTGCTCGATGCCCGCGACTGGGGCCTGATCGTCTACGACGAGGTACACCTACTGCCGGCTCCGGTGTTCCGGATGACGGCCGACCTGCAGGCGCGCCGACGGCTGGGCCTGACGGCCACTCTCGTCCGCGAGGACGGTCGGGAGGGGGAGGTGTTCTCGCTCATCGGCCCCAAGCGATTCGACGCTCCCTGGAAGGACATCGAGTCCGCCGGCTACATCGCCCCCGCCGACTGCGTAGAAGTGCGAGTGGCCCTTCCGCACGCCGAGCGAATGGCCTACGCCATGGCCGAGGCCGAGGACAGGTACCGGCTGTGTGCCACGTCTGCGGTGAAGCTGGACGTGGTGGAACGCGTGCTCGCGGCTCACCCGGATGAGCCGGCGCTGGTCATCGGGCAGTACCTCGACCAACTCGAAGAACTCGGCAACCGCCTCGATGCGCCCGTGGTCACCGGTGCCACCACCTCCAAGCAGCGCGAGCAGCTCTATGACGACTTCCGCGCCGGGCTCATCCCGCGGCTCGTGGTGAGCAAGGTGGCCAACTTCTCCATCGATCTGCCGGAAGCCTCGCTGGCCGTACAGGTCTCGGGATCGTTCGGCTCGCGGCAGGAGGAGGCGCAACGGCTGGGACGTCTGCTGCGCCCGAAGCAGGACGGCCGCACCGCCCGGTTCTACTCCGTAGTGACACGCGACACAGTCGACGCGGAGATGGCCGCGCACCGCCAGCGTTTCCTGGCCGAGCAGGGATACGCCTACCGGATCATCGACGCGGGTGACATTGCGGGACCTGCAGGCAAGAGGCCCGAAACGGGCTGACTAGCCCATAAGGAGTATCTTCGGGGGTACGGCTAGGGCACACAAGACTAGCCTTCTTGTAACCTGCCGATGTCGGCAATGAAGCCGTCAACCGGTTGGCCGAACCAAGGATCTCCTGATGACCGTGCGGGAGACTCCCAAAACGACCAGCAGCGGTCACCTAAGGTCACGCTTGGCGAGATTGGCCTCGAGCCCGAAGCCCGCCAAACGTGGGAAAGACGGTTGCAGTGGGTAGAAATAGTAAATCGCTCTCAACCTGGCCTGCTCGGCTGACGAAGCACTTACCAAGCACGTGATCGACTCCCAAAAACCACACGGACGGCCGCTAGCTGTTCGACCCCTTAATAACGTCTTCCGGAGGACCCCCAATGTCGCACTCGAACCGCATCGCCAAGAACGTCGTGACCCTCGGCATCTCGCTCCTCGTGGCGGTGGGCTCCGTGGCTGCGGGCACCCACGCAACGCACAGCGACACCGCCGGCAAGAAGATCACCTCGGTCACCACCGTGGCCGCCAAGAAGATCACTGGCGCCTCGCTCGGCGCCAAGATCACGAAGAAGATCACGGGCGCCTCGCTCGGCTGATCACCACAGCTGCACCGCCGGGGGGCGGGACTCTTCGCCACGAGGAGTCCCGCCCTTCGCGCGCTCATGACGGCCTGCCCGTGAGCGCCCATCGCCCGGCAACGTCCGCCGCCGGTGAATCTCCATCACGGCCGAGACGTCCGTTGTCAGTGGGCCTCTGGCGCCCTGCACAGCAGGGCCGCCCTCACCACTGGCCGATAGCGAGGAGTGACTTTAGCCCCTTTGGTAGGCCAGGTAGGTGGTCTGAGGCACGCAAACGGGTGTCAGGGCCGCGCATCGGTCACACTGGGTAGGTGTCTGCATCTGTCGTGAGCGCGCGCAAGGGTGTGCTCCACCTCGCCGGAGTCAGCTTGCTGCTGGCCTTCGGCGGCTTGGCATGCGCCTGGCTCGCCAAGCCGATGCCGACCGGCGCGGGCACGCCTATGCCGGCCCTGGACACCGTCCAGCACTGGAGCATGGTGGGCATCTGCCTGCTCTTGTTCACCATGGCCGAGTTCGCCAAGGTGCATGTGGAGGTGCGCAAGCAGGCGCTCTCGGTGTCGCTGTCCGATCTGCCACTGATCATCGGGCTCTTCACCACCGAGGTGTGGCTCCTGCTCGCTGCCCGGATTATGGGCGCGGGCGTGGCAATGCTCATTCAGCGACCACCACCGCACAAGGCCTTCTTCAATCTTTCGCTCTTTACCGCCGAGACCGGTGTCGGCTTTTTGATTGCGCCCTTCCTGATGGCCGTCCTGCCTGCGGGTGGGCGTGACTGGTTGACTGCGATTGCTGTGGTCTTGGCCACAGGAACCGTGGGTGTTCTCTCGGTACTTACGGCGATCACGCTTCTGCAACGACTGCCGTCGGGCCGCGAGGTTCTGCTGATGGTGAGTTCGGTGCTGCTGTCCGGAGTGCTTAGCGGCTCGATGGCGGTGCTCTCCCTGCTGGCGCTCAGCCGCGGCCTAGCTGGTTACGGGTTGTTGCTCGTCGTGGCCGTCACGGTCACGGTTGCGTTCCGGAGCTACTCCAGGCTCGTGCGTCAGCATGCCGATCTCGGCGAAATGCTTGTGGCAGCCCGGATGATGAGCAGTTCTGCCACGACTGCCGACCTGATCATTCACCTCACCGACCAGGCGGCCCGGCTCGTCAATGCCGAACAGGCCCAGGTATGGCTGCCGGGCGTGCCCAGCCTCGACCAGGTTCTGCCGCCCACCGGGTCCGAGCCCACCGTGATCCGGCGCGACACCAAGAACCCGGCACAGCGTGAGTGGCTCGCCAAGGTCGGGTTCCGCGACGCCCTCGTCATGCCCATCGAGGTGGACGGTACGGAGGAGGGTGCGCTCGTCGTCCACGACCGGTTGGGCACGGTGGCAACCTTCGGCACCGGTGACCTGCACCTGTTGCAGACCCTCGTCACGCACGCCTCCGCGGTGTGGAACAACATGAACCTGGTGGGTCGCCTGCGCTACGAGGCCACTCACGATCACCTCACGAACCTGCCCAACCGGGCGGCCTTCACCAACGCCGTCGAGCGCATCTTGACGGAGCGGCGCAACCGCAAGGCGCCGCAAGGCATCGCGGCGGTGCTGCTGCTCGACCTCGACCGGTTCAAAGAGGTCAACGACATCCTCGGGCACCCCACCGGCGACCACCTGTTGCAGCAGGTGGCACGCCGGCTCGCCTCGTCGGCGCCACCGGGCGCGATAGTCGCACGGTTCGGCGGTGACGAGTTCGCCGTCCTACTGCCCTTGATTCAAGGCCCGAGCGAGGCCGAGGCCGCCGCAGCCCGGCTCGCCGAGTGCCTGGTGCCGCCGTTCACCCTGGCGGGTTCGGTGATCGACGTGTCGGCCTCGGTGGGCATCGCCGGCGTGTTCGGCGACGGCATCGACGCGTCGACCCTGATGCGCCACGTCGACATCGCGATGTACACGGCCAAGAACCGGGCGCCGTCGTACGCCTGGTATTCGCCCGAGAACGATCGGGGCAGCGTCGAGCGGCTCAACCTCGTGGGGCAGTTACGGCAGGCGATCAACTCCGACCAGATCACCATCGACTTCCAGCCGCAGGTGCGCCTCGACGATCTGCAGGTCGTCGGCTTCGAGGCGCTCGCCCGCTGGACCCATCCGCAGCGCGGCCCGATCGCGCCGGACGAGTTCATCCCGCTGGCGGATCAGACCGGACAGGTGGGCGTGCTCACCATGCTGGCGCTGCGCAAGGCACTGGAGCAGTGCGCGGCCTGGCCGGAACCGCACAGCGTGTCGGTGAACCTGCCGGCGCGGCTACTGCTCGAACCCGGCCTTCCCACCGAGATCAGCGACATGATCACCGAGGTCGGCATCGATCCCGCACGGGTGGTGATCGAGCTCACCGAAGACTCTCTGATGAGCTACCACCAGGATTCGCTGCGACCCCTGCACACGCTGCGGGCGTTGGGAATCCGGCTCTCGATCGACGACTTCGGCACGGGCTACTCATCGCTGGCCTACCTGCGCCGGCTGCCGGTGCAGGAGATCAAGATCGACAAGTCCTTCATGGTCGGGGTAGCAGACTCCCCCGCTGCCGCCGCGCTGGTGCGCTCGATCGTCGAGGTCTCCCACGTGCTGGGGCTCACCGTGGTCGCCGAGGGGGTGGAGGACTATCCGACCCTCGACGTGATCACCAAGCTGGGTTGCGATGTCGGCCAGGGCTACCTGTTGGCCAGGCCCATGGCGGGCGATTCGATCGCCGACTGGCTGGCGCGGCGGGCCGAGCTGGGCTGACGTCGGCCCGGCGGAATCGGCCGGGTCGCTGCAGCTCCCCTCGACAGCCCACATCGAGACGGCTCCTATCGAGACGGCTCCCATTGAACAGCCGGTCGCGTTCTTTCTTCGGAGCAGTTCAGGTTACGTCCAGACAGTTCCCAGGTTCGGCCCTCATGATTTTCTCATGACCAGCCCAGCAGTTCCGGAGGCGCGCCTCCTCGTCGTCGACGACGAGCCCAACATCCGCGAGCTTCTCTCCACCTCGCTGCGCTTCGCCGGCTTCGAGGTGCACACGGCTCAAGACGGTCAGGACGCGCTGGCGGTCGCCGAGCGGGTTCGTCCAGACCTGCTGGTGCTCGACGTCATGATGCCCGGCCTCGACGGCTTCGCCGTGACGCGCAGGCTGCGCGAGCGCGGCCGCGACACCCCGGTGCTCTTCCTCACCGCCAAGGACGACGTGAACGACCGGGTCAACGGGCTCACGGTGGGCGGCGACGACTACGTCACCAAGCCCTTCTCGCTCGAGGAGGTGGTGGCCCGCATCCGCGCCATCCTGCGGCGCACCGGCGCGGGCGCGCTGGTGGAAGGCCGGCTGGTCTTCCACGACCTCGAACTCGACGAAGACTCCCATGAGGTGCGCCGCGGCCGCCGTGGCATCGACCTGTCGCCCACCGAGTTCAAGCTGTTGCGCTACCTGATGCTCAACCCCAACCGGGTGCTGTCCAAGTCGCAGATCCTCGACCACGTCTGGAATTACGACTTCAACGGCGAAGCCGGCATCGTCGAGTCCTACATCTCCTACCTGCGCCGCAAGATCGACTCTCCCCCGGCAGACTTCGAGTCGGTCGACGGCCAGAGCTGGCCGCCGCTCATCCACACCAAGCGTGGTGTGGGCTACGTGCTGCGGCTGCCTCCCGAAACGGCATGACTGAAGCCTGCCCGACTCCTCCGTCCGCTCCGCCCACCCGGGCCTGGTCGGCCCGGCTTTCGCTGCGCACTCGGCTGCTCGCCGTGATCGCCGCCCTGCTGGCGATCGCGCTGATCGTTGCCGGTGCCCTCACCGTGGCCACCGTTCAGCTGCAACTGCGCAATCGGGTGGACGACCAGCTGCGCCAGTTTGCGAACCCGAAAGCGGCCTCGAAGGTGATGTCCGATCTGCTGTCCTCCCCGGCCACGTCGGGCGAGGGCAGCGCCGGCCCGGCACCGGGCGGCCAAGCCGGCGGGCACGGCCTGCCCAGCGTCTTCGCGGCACAGCTGTTCACCGACTCCGGCGGCGTGAGCCGGGTCTTCAGCCAGAACCCCGATCGTGGACTGCCGAACATCCCCACCTTCACCTCTGCCAAGGCGGCAGGCACCGATGCAAAGCCGTTCACGCTCAACGGCACCCAAGGCACGCACTGGCGCGCGATCGCGGTGCCCTACGACGACCTGAGCGTGAACGGGACCTCCATAGGCCCTGCCACGATCGTGCTGGCCACTCCACTCACCGATGCGGAGCACACGGTCTCCGGCGTCCTGTGGGCCTTCACCCTGCTCTCGATCGGGCTGTTGGCGGCCCTCATGGTGGTCGGCTATTTCGCGATCGGCCGGGCCTTTCGTCCGCTCCGAGTGGTGGAAGGGGTTGCCGTCGCCTTCGGGCGCGGCGATACCAACCAACGGGTGCCCGACCAGGGCACCCAGACCGAGGTGGGACGGTTGGGCACCTCCATGAACGCGATGCTCGATCAGATCGAGACCACACTTGCAGCCCGGGAGGCTTCGGAGCAGAGGATGCGCCGGTTCGTGGGCGACGCCTCGCACGAGCTGCGCACGCCGTTGTCGACGGTGCGGGGCTTCGCCGAGCTCTACCGGATGGGTGCGGTGCGCAATCCCGAAGATATCAGCCAAACCTTCCGCCGGATCGAGGACGAGTCCACCCGGATGGCGGGGCTCGTCGAAGACCTGCTGCGACTGGCCCGCCTCGACGAACAGCGCCCGCTGAATCTCACCAGCGTCGACCTGCTCGTGCTGGTGGCCGATGCCGAGCAGGATGCCAAGGCCCTCGACCGGACCCGGCTCGTGCGCGTCACCGGCCTCGACGGACATGGCGAGCCCGGCCCGGCGCTGGTGACCGGCGACGAGCAGCAACTCCGCCAGGTGGTCACCAACTTGATGGCCAACGCCCTTCGACACACCGCGGCGGGCACCCCGGTGGAACTCGGGGTCGGAACCCGTGACGGCCAGGCGGTGCTGCACGTGGTCGACCACGGCCACGGCGTTGACCCCGAGGTGGCCGAGAAGATCTTCGAGCGCTTCTTCCGCGCCGACGCCTCCCGCAGCCGCGGCTCCGGGGGTGGCTCGGGTCTCGGGCTGGCGATCGTAGCCTCTATCGTCGAGGCTCATCACGGGCACGCCCGCGTACTACCCACGACCGGCGGCGGCGCCACCTTCGAGGTGACGATTCCCGCTCGTCGCGCCGGACTCTCAGACAACTCCCAGACTCGATCCAGTTCCAGCCCAGTGAGGACGCCTTGACTGACGACAGACACGGTGACGGCCACTGGCCGGCCGATCCCCGACACTCCGGCCCCCAACACTCCGGCCGGTAGTATCCCGCCGACCCGAACGCCCCGCTGCCTTACGACGAGGCGGCCTATCCCGCCCCCGAGGTGAGCCCCGTGACCCAGGCGCCTTCTCAATTCGAGCAGCCCGGTTTCAGTCGACCTGACTACACCCAGCCCTTCTCCCCCTACTCCGGCCAGGGCTACGCCGGTTCCGCCCAGCCGGGCTTCGCCGGGCCGGGCGGTTACCAGGCCTCCCCGCCACCGCCCCCGATGCCGCCGTCGTACAACGGTGGCGGCGGAGGCGGAGGCGCACCCAGGGCCCCCAGACGCCGTCCCGGCTGGGCCGCTCTGGTCATCGCCTGCGTCGGGTCGGCCCTGCTCGCCAGTGCCGTCACGGCTGGAACCGTCTCGCTCGTCGACAAGCCGACCGCCACCGTGACCGCACCGGCCAGCAGCGGCAACAATGCGCCTGCCGTCAAGGCACCCGTGGCCTCCGACGGCACCCTCGACTGGACGAAGGTGGCCTCCGCGGTCTCACCGAGCGTCGTGGCGATCAAGGTGTCAGGCGATTCGGCGAGCGGCGCCGGATCGGGCGTCATCCTCGACAAGTCCGGCGACATCGTCACGAACAATCACGTGGCCACCGGCGGCGGCTCGAACGAGCAGATCGAGGTGGTGCTCTCCGATGGACGAGTCTTCGACGACGTGAAGGTCGTAGGCCTCGACCCGGCCACCGACCTGGCCGTTCTGAAGATCGTCAACCCGCCGTCCGACCTCACCCCGGCGGTACTGGGTGATTCGTCGAAGGTTGTCGTGGGGCAGCCCGTGATGGCCGTCGGCAACCCGCTCGGCCTGGCCGACACCGTCACCACCGGCATCGTCTCTGCCACCGACCGGCCCGTCAGCACGGCCGCCACGGAGTCGCAGCCGCAGCAGCAGTCCAACCCCTTCGAGCAGCCGCCGCAGGCCTCGACGTCGGGCGCCGACGATGTGATCACCAACGCCATCCAGACCGACGCGGCCGTGAACCCGGGCAACTCCGGCGGCGCGCTCGTCGACGCGACCGGCTCGGTGATCGGCGTGCCGTCGTCGATTGCGGGCCTGTCCGACTCGTCGTCCAACAGTCAGTCGGGCAGCATCGGTCTCGGCTTCGCCATCCCGAGCAATGAGGCCAAGCGCATCGCCGACGAGCTCATCGCCAAGGGCAAGGCCACTCATGCCTGGCTGGGGGTGAGCCTTCAAGACTCCACGGCCACGGCCGACGGCAGCACCAGGCAGGGTGCCAAGCTGGCCCAGATCGTGGGCGGCACCCCGGCCGCCTCGGCGGGTCTGAAGACCGGCGACGTGGTGATCTCCATCAACGGCGAGAACGTCTCAGGTGCCGAGTCGCTCACCGCGCAGATCAGGGAACGTGCCCCGGGAGAGCAGGTCACCCTCGGTGTCGTGCGCGGGGGAAAGTTGAACAACGTGACCGTCACGCTCGGCACCAAGGGCAGCTAAGCCTCACCCGGACCGTGCCGGCATCCACGGTTCAGGGCAGGAGGTACGCAACCCTTCGCCGGCTCCGCTGAATGTCAGCCGGGCCGTGAGTTCTGGTGACAATCGGGCACGATGTGAGTGAATTGGGCTCATGACAGACGCGCTGCGCATCGCGGAACCGGGATGGCAGGGATTCGCGGCGGCGGCCGAGGCCCTCGGGGCTACCGCCGCGCTCGATGACCTGCAGGCTGCCGCACAGCGGGTACTGCTCGCCTGGAATGACCCGGCGCGCGGCTATCACGACCTGGAACACCTGAGCGAAGTGCTGGCCCGGCTCACCGAACTCGGCGCACTCGACGCCGAACCGTTGGAACCGGAACAGGTTGCCGCGGCTCAATTGGCGGCCTGGTTCCACGACGTGGTCTACACGGGAGCCGTCGGCTCCCGGGGCGCAGGGGCTCCTCCGGATCCTGGAGCGGACGAGCGCGCCAGCGCGGCGAGGGCTGCCACCACACTGGCTCACCTCGGCGTGCCTGATCAGCGGGCCAGGCAAGTGGCCCGGCTGGTGCTGGTGACGATAGATCACCGCCCGGTGCCCGGCGATCGGGCGGCGGCGCGGCTCTGCGACGCCGATCTGGCCATTCTCGCCGCCTCGCCGGGGCGATACGCCCGCTACCGGGCCGGAGTGCGCCGCGACTTCGCCCACGTCGGCGACGCCGACTTTGCGCGCGGACGGGCGGCCGTGGTGCGGTCGCTGCTGCGGCGCAGCGAGTTCGGGCCGGACGCTGCCTGCGCCCTCTACCGCTGCCCCGGGACGATGGGCTGGGCGGCACGCGCCCGGGCCAACCTCGCCGCCGAGCTTGCCGGATTGGAGGCCGGATGACCCATCGCCGGCGGGTGCAACGTGGACTACGCGGGGACTGTGGATAGGGCGAAACCTGGCAGAGCTGTGGACAACTCGGCTGCCGCACCGTGCTGCCGCCTAGCGTGAGGCGCAGTGATCCTTCCACCAGGAAGGTGATCCATCCGTAAGCGCTAAGCGAGAAGTGATCTGCGTTGTCACACAGGAGGTTTCGACATGTCCCGGTTCGAGGTAGACAGTGCGCAGGTGGCGGCGGCCAGTGCAGCAGTGATGGGCTCGGTGGGCGCGATGAGTGCGGAGGTCGATCGGATGAGCCGCAACCTGCTCGACCTGCAGGGGTCGTGGAAGGGGCAGGCTGCCAGCCAGTTTCAGGTGCTCACCCAAGACTGGCGCGCCACCCAAGAGCAGGTGAAGGCCTCGCTCGAACGCATCAGCCAGGCCTTGGCGGCCGCGGCCTCCACCTACGCCGATGCCGAGGCGGCTACGACGCGGATGTTCGTGCACTGACAGCGGGTAACGTCGGCGCATGCACCCCGTCGCCGCCCTCCGGCGGATCGCCTTTCTGCTCGAGCGCGAACACGCCTCGACGTTTCGCGTCAAGGCCTACCGCAGCGCGGCACTGGCCATCGCCACTCTGAGCACCGACGAGGTGGCGTCGCGAGCTCGGGCGGGCACCCTCACCGAAATAGTCGGAGTTGGACCCAAGACGGCCACGGTGATCCGCGAGGCACTCGAAGGCGAGCCGGGCTACCTTGCCGAGCTGGAGGCCCGGGCGGGCCGGCTCACCGAGGGCGGCGACGAGCTGCGATCGGCGTTGCTGGGCGACCTGCACCTGCACTCCGACTGGAGCGACGGGGGCTCCCCCATCGAGGAGATGGCGATCACGGCCGTCGAGCTCGGGCATTCCTACGCGGCGCTGACCGACCATTCACCGCGGCTCAAGGTGGCCCGCGGGCTGTCGGCGGAGCGGTTGCGGCGGCAGTTGGGCATCGTCCGTGGGCTCGACGCACGGCTGGGCGACTTCCGGCTGCTGACGGGTATCGAGGTCGACATTCTCGACGACGGCTCGCTCGACCAGGAGCCGGGATTGCTCGGCGAGCTCGACGTGGTCGTGGCTTCCGTGCACTCCAAGCTGGCGATGGAGTCAGCGGCCATGACCAGGCGCATGACCACTGCCGTGGCCGATCCGCACACCGACATCCTGGGGCACTGCACCGGACGGCTCGTCCAGGGTGATCGGGGCACTCGCGGGCAGAGCCACTTCGACGCCGAGGCGGTGTTCACCGCCTGCCGCGAGCACGGGGTGGCGGTGGAGATCAACTCGCGTCCAGAACGGCAGGATCCGCCGGACGACCTGCTGGCGATGGCCGTCGAGCTGGGCTGCCTCTTCAGTCTCGACACCGATGCCCACGCGCCTGGGCAACTCGACTGGCAGATCTACGGTTGCGAACGGGCGGAGCGAGTGGGCGTGCCGGTCGACCGGATCGTCAATACCTGGCCCGTGGACGAGCTGCTCGCCTGGACCACCAGGCCCCGGTGAACCACCCGACCCGATCAGCCCTGCCGCCGCAGCCGGTCCACGGTTCGCCCGCGACCCTTCCGTGCCCGGCGCCGGCGAGCGCTGCCGCTCGGGCTTCCGAGGTAGCAGCCGTAGACTGAAGCGATGCCGATTGCCCTGGGCTTTCCCCGCCTGCGGGTCCCTGCTCCGTTGACTCCGGACCTGGACCCTTCTGCGCTGTCGGTCGAGCAGACGACGCCCCTGGCCCACACCGGCCGCACCGCCGGCTTCTCGCCCGTCGGCGGCACGGTTTCGGGCCAGCTCCCCACCGATACCCCAGACGACGGCCGCCTCATCGACACGTTCGGCCGCGTGGCCCACGACCTGCGGGTGTCGTTGACCGACCGGTGCAACCTGCGGTGCGGCTATTGCATGCCCGCCGAAGGACTCGACTGGCTGCCCACCGAGCAGGTGCTCACCGACCGTGAGGTGCAGCGGTTGGTGCAGCTGGCAGCTACCCGGCTCGGTATCACCAAGGTGCGCTTCACCGGAGGAGAACCCTTGCTACGCAAGGGCCTCGAAGACATCGTGGCCGCCGCGGCACAACTCACCTCAACCTCCGGCACTCGCCTCGAGACCGCGCTCACGACCAATGGGCTCGGCCTCAGCCGTCGGGCCCAAGCGCTCGCGGCAGCTGGGCTGGGCCGGGTCAACGTCTCTCTCGACACGCTCGATGCCGCCCGGTTCGCCGCCATCACCCGGCGCGACCGGCTCGCCGATGTGCTGGCCGGGATCGAGGCGGCCCAGGCCGCGGGGTTGACCCCGGTGAAGATCAACGCCGTGCTGCTTCGAGACCTCAACGACGACGAGGCGCCAGACCTGCTGCGCTGGGCGCTGCAGCAGGGTCACGAGCTGCGGTTCATCGAGGCGATGCCGCTCGACGCCCAGGGCGGATGGTCGCGGGCGAGCATGGTCACTGCCGATGAGACCCTGCGCTCGCTACGCCGCCACTTTCGGCTGACGGCCGAGACCGCGCAGAAGCGCGGTGCGGCGCCGGCCCAGCGGTTCTTCGTCCACCCCCTCGAAGGGGGCGCCCGGCTGGGCACGGTGGGCGTGATCGCCTCGGTCACGAAGGCGTTCTGCTCTGCGTGCGATCGCACCCGGCTCACCGCCGACGGGCAGTTGCGCAACTGCCTGTTCAGCCAGCACGAGACCGATCTGCGCACCCTGCTGCGAGCCGGGGCGGACGACGACACCCTAGTTCGAGCGTGGCAGGCCAACGCCTGGGCCAAGACAGCCGGGCACACCATCGACCAGGCCGGCTTTGTGCAGCCATTGCGGCCGATGAGTGCGATTGGAGGCTGAGATGCGCCTCTTGGTGAGGTATTTCGCGGGTGCGTCGGCTGCAGCCCGGTGCGAGGAGGAGTGGGTCGACCTGCCGGGCACGGCAACCGTCGCGAGCCTGCATGCCCAGTTGAGCGACGTTCACCCGGCGCTCGTCCCAGTGCTGGAGGTCGCGAGTCTGCTGCTCGACGGGGTGACCTCACGCAGTCCGGGAGACCCGCTGACCGGCGTCGGTCAGGTAGACGTGCTGCCGCCGTTCGCCGGAGGCTGAGCCCCCTGGGGCAGACCGACCCACTCCTGGCCGCCATCGGTGAGGAACTGGTGCTTCCACACCGGCAGCCTGAGCTTGATCTGCTCGACCAGTTCGGCCAGCGCGGCGAAGGCCTCCCCCCGGTGAGCCGCGGAGACTGCAGCGGCCAGAGCCACCTCGCCCACGTCGAGATGGCCGATCCGATGGCTGACGGCGAGTCCGTCGAGCGGGTAGCCGGCGACGATGTCGGCGGCGATAGAAGCGATGACCTCGTTCGCGCTCGGGTGGGCCACGTAATCGATGCCGATCACTGACTGACCGTGGTCGTGGTCTCGGATGACCCCGGCGAAGCTGGCCACCGCACCAGCCTCAGGGCTTGCCACCAGCCGCGTGTGCTCGGCCGCGTCGAGCGGCGAGTCGACGACCTGTGCTACCAGCACGCGCCGCGCCGGCTCGGTAAGCCTGGAAGTGGGGGGCACCCGCGAAGCCTAATCGAGGCTGGTGGCCGCAGCGTCGACGGCCGTCCCCCCGCGGAGCTGGGCAATCAGCCGCGGAGCTGGGCAATCAGCCGCGGAGCTGGGCAATCAGCCGCGGAGCTGGGCACCCAGCCGCGGAGCTGGGCACTCAGCCGTGCAGCCGGGCGATCAAGGGCCACACGTCGTGATGGGCCATCGTGTCTGCCAGGTCGCGGAGCTCGATCCAGCTGCCGGGCATCGTTCGCGCGGGTCTGCGAGCAGGGTGGAAGACCCACGGCATCGGCCCTCGGTAGTCGGGGCCAGGTGATCCGAGCAGGCGAACCCGCACGTAGCCGACAGGCTGCCCGTCGCCGTCGGCCGCGCTCAAGGGTGGCAAGCGCCAGCCGGCCGGACCCTCCTCGGCACGGATCAGACCGCCGCGGACGTCGATCCACCAGCCCGGTCGTGACGCCTGGGCAGGAACCGCCAGGCCCGAGACGATCACGTCGACTCGGCACGGCCCGGCTCCCGGGTAGTAGTCGCCCACCTGTCGCGATCGGATGACCTCCTCCCCGCGGCGGCGCGGGCGCCGCAGGCCCGCGGCCACGATGGCGGCCAACAGCACGCGTGCCGAGGTCGGCACGGCGCCGGCGGCCACGAGGGAGTCGTGGCGCTCGGCCGGAACGTCGTAGTGATCGCCCTCGAAAGCCCGCCGGGAAAGGCCCGCCCGGGTTGCGAAGTCGTGCAGTTCGGCAAGCGAGGTGTCGCTGGCTAGGTGCGACCACAATCGACCGTGAGCCGGCCAGGCCGGTGGGTCGATGAGAATCATGAGGCCAGTGAACCCTACTGAGGATCAGCGGCTGAACCGGCTTCCACGACCTGCCCGTACTGCTCACCAGCAGTAATGTGACGCGCGTGAGCAGCTATCGCGCCCTTGTCACCAATGCCGCCGACGGCACGGTCAGTGCTTTCACCATCGCCGACGATTCCCTCGTGCGCACCGCCGTCTCACCCGTGGGTACGGGATGCTCCACCCTCGCCATCGACCGTCAGCGCGGGTTGGTGCACGTGGGCGTCAAGGGTGACCAACTCGGCGTGCAGACGTGCGCGCTGGACGAGGGCGGCCGGCTGAGTCCCGTCGCGAACCTGCCTACGACGAGTTCACTCACCTACCTGACCCTGACCCCGGACTGCTCCAAGCTGCTGGGCGTCTCCTACGGCGGCGGTTACGGGCTGGTGTGGTCAGTGGGCGACGACGGCCGGCTGGGTGAGGTCACCGCCCGCATCGAGTACCCCAACCTGCACTCGGTGATCGTGGACTCCTCGGGCCGTTTCGCCTACTTCGTGAGCCTGGGTGCCGATCTCGTGGCGGGCTACGCGCTCGGTCAGGACGGCGGCCTGAGCCCCCTGCCGCCCGCGGCAGCCCCCGAAGGGTCGGGCCCGCGGCACATCGTGCTCAATGCGAACGAGGACGTGGCGTACGTGATCACGGAGTTCTCGGGCCAGGTCCTGGCGTACCGTCGCGAGCTGGGCACGGGCGAGCTGACCCTGACCGGCACCACCGATGCGTACGACCCATCCCGGGGGTTGCAGCACTCGGTGTTCGGCGCCGATCCGCGCGAACACCACTACATCTGGGGTGCCGACCTGCACCTAGGCGCCGACGACCGGTACCTGTTCTGCTCCGAGCGGTGCGAGTCGACCCTGGCGGCCTTGCCGGTGGCTCCTGACGGGAGTCTCACCCCGGCGTCGACCTTCGTGGTGACCGAGGAACAGCCCCGCGGCTTCGGCCTGACCCCGGACGGCGCCTACCTGCTCGCCACCGGCGAACGTTCCACTCGGGTGAGCCTGTATCGGGTCGGGGCGCAGGACGGTTCGCTCACGTTGGTCGATCGCGTCGAGACCGGCGGCGGGGCCAACTGGGTGCGGTTCTACTGAGGGCGCGCCGGGAAATAAGCGCAGCGGTTATTTGTCGGCAGGCCCCTAAGCCGGGCGACGCCGAAGGGCGGCCCCACACGTGGTGGGACCGCCCCTTCGTTGCGTGCTGGGTCGGACGGAGCTGAACTCAGAAGTCCATGCCGCCCATGCCGCCGTCGCCACCGGGCATGGCCGGAGCGGCCTTCTCCGGCTTGTCGGCGATGACAGCTTCGGTGGTGAGGAAGAGCGCCGCGATGGACGCAGCGTTCTGCAGCGCCGAGCGGGTGACCTTGGCCGGGTCGATGATGCCGGCCTTGATCATGTCGACGTACTCACCGGTCGCAGCGTTGAGGCCCCAACCCAGGTCGAGGTTGCGCACCTTCTCAGCCACGACGCCACCCTCGAGACCGGCGTTGACGGCGATCTGCTTGAGCGGAGCCTCGATGGCAACCTTGACGATATTGGCACCAGTGGCCTCGTCGCCCGTCAGGCCGAGGCCGTCGAAGACGTCCTTGCCGGCCTGCACCAGCGCCACGCCACCGCCGGCGACGATGCCCTCTTCCACAGCTGCCTTGGCGTTGCGGACCGCGTCTTCGATGCGGTGCTTGCGCTCCTTGAGCTCGACCTCGGTGGCCGCGCCCGCCTTGATGACGGCCACGCCGCCGGCGAGCTTGGCGAGCCGCTCCTGCAGCTTCTCGCGGTCGTAGTCGGAGTCGGACTTCTCGATCTCCGCACGGATCTGAGCGACCCGGCCGGCGATCTGCTCGGGGTCACCGGCACCTTCGACGATCGTGGTCTCGTCCTTGGTGATGACGACCTTGCGGGCCTGGCCGAGCAGGTCGAGGGTCGCGTTCTCCAGCTTGAGGCCGACGGTCTCGGAGATGACCTGACCACCGGTGAGGATGGCCATGTCCTGCAGCATCGCCTTGCGGCGGTCGCCGAAGCCGGGGGCCTTGACGGCGGCCGACTTGAAGATGCCGCGGATCTTGTTGACGACCAGGGTCGCCAGCGCCTCACCGTCGACGTCCTCGGAGATGATCACCAGCGGCTTGCCCGACTGGGTGACCTTCTCCAGCAGCGGCAGCAGGTCCTTGATGGAGGAGATCTTCGACTCCACGAACAGGATGTACGGGTCTTCGAGCTCAGCCTCCATCCGCTCCGCGTCGGTGACGAAGTAGTGCGAGATGTAGCCCTTGTCGAAGCGCATGCCCTCGGTGAGCTCAAGCTCGAGGCCGAAGGTGTTCGACTCCTCGACGGTGATGACGCCTTCCTTGCCGACCTTGTCCATCGCCTCGGCGATCAGGTCGCCGATGGCCGGGTCGCCTGCGGAGATGCCGGCGGTCGCGGCGATCTGCTCGCGGGTCTCGACCTCCTTGGCGGACTTGAGCAGCTCGGCCGAGACAGCCTCGACGGCCTTCTCGATGCCGCGCTTGAGAGCCATCGGGTTGGTGCCGGCGGCCACGTTGCGCAGGCCCTCACGAACCAGCGCCTGGGCCAGCACGGTGGCGGTGGTGGTGCCGTCGCCTGCGACGTCGTCAGTCTTCTTGGCGACCTCCTTGACGAGCTCGGCGCCGATCTTCTCGTAGGGGTCTTCGAGCTCGATCTCCTTGGCGATGGAGACACCGTCGTTGGTGATGGTGGGGGCGCCCCACTTCTTCTCCAGCACGACGTTGCGGCCCTTGGGGCCGAGGGTGACCTTGACGGCGTCGGCGAGGATGTTCATGCCCCGCTCGAGACCGCGCCGGGCCTCCTCGTTGAACGCAATGATCTTGGACATATGGTTTTGGGTCCTCCGCTGGTTGGCGGGTGGTGGGTGGCACGATGCCCGCGACGGACGAGGCGCCTGAGGCGGTCACGTCCCGCCCCCTGCGACCTCTCACCGAGCAACCCAGGTCTGTCACTCTCGGGCCGAGAGTGCTAAGTACATGATTAGCACTCGACCCCCGAGAGTGCAAGCCAATCGCCGCCTCAGCCAGCCAATCCCTGCCGGTGTTCGAGCACCTCCGCGACCTCGGCGAGCACCCGCTCCGGGGCGCCCACCAGGTCGGCCCACGTGTAGCGCAAGACGAGCCAGTTCAGCTTGATCAGATGGTTCTGCTTCGTGCGATCGCGGTGGAAGCGAACCTTGTCGCGGTGGTATTCGAAGCCATCGATCTCGATCGCGATCATCAGCTCGACGAAGGCGATGTCGATCTCCCAGCCATCCAGCCGATAGCCGAGGTCGAAGCCGCTGATCCCGGCAGCGGTCAGGAGCTGCACAGCCAGCCGCTCCGCCTCCGACTCGCCGCCTCGCTGGAGCACCTTGAGCGCCTCGGCCAACTGGCCGTTGCCATACCGCGGAGTCGCCAGCCGGCGATCGACATCGACCAACCTGATCCACCCTTCCTGCAACGCCCGGTCGCCGAAGGGCACCGCTTCGATCCACGGCAAGGTCGACATCAGGTCGAGTGCGGTCACGACTCTGCTGGTCACCGGCAATCCGTCGACTGCGGTGCGCTGCGCGGGCAACAGCTCGCGTCGCAGCAGCTTGATCTTGGGCGGCGCGCTGCGCCGTATTGCCCGTGGAATCGTCACCTCCACGATCTCGGGCACCTCATTGAGCATTCCCCACACGAATCCGGCTGCTCTGGCGCACAGCACGCCGTCACACGAGAGCACCCCCAACCACAGCCGGGAGCGATCGTCGATGGATGCCCCACGAACGAAATAGAGGTTGCGGGCATAACGATTGAGCAGCCCCGACTGAACCAATCGACCTACCTGCGGCCCGGAAAGCCCGGCCTTGCGCAGTTGGGCTCCCGTGATGACGCCGGCTTGACCCGCCGCGAGCGTCGTCCAGGTCTTGTGGCGCACCCCTGGAGTATGCGTCGGGAAGCGGTTAGGCCCTGCTCGCCGTCCACAGGCACAAAGTTGTGGAGTTTTAGTTACGCCAGGCGTAACTAAAACTCCACAACTTCGTCAGGCTCGGTCTCCAGAGAACTGCTCCAGGGCCCAGTTCGCCCATTCCAGTTCGCTCGCGTGGAAGCGCAGGCCCCATTCCAGCGCCATGCGAGCGAACCGATCGCTGCGGGAGTCGTCCCAGTTCGAGTCGTCGCGGACGTGCTCCAGTTGCCGCAGTGCCGCCTGCGCCTCCTCGACCCGACCCTGCAGGTGGGTGCGCGCCTGGCCGGCATCGACTTCGCCGAGCATGAAGATCTTGAGCAGGTCGGCGTTGCGCACCGCCTCGTGCTGCGGAGCCATGATCCAGCGCGCCAATTCCTCCCGACCCGCCTGCGTGATCGCGTACTCCTTGCGCCCCCGCGCGCCGACTGCGCTCGCCTCGATGAGCCCGTCGGAGGCGAGCCGATTGAGCTCGGCGTAGAGCTGGCTCTGGGTGGCCGCCCAGACGTAGCGCATGGTGGTCTCGAACCGTCGAAGCAGGTCGTACCCACTTGCCGGATGTTCTGCCAATAGACCCAGCGCCGCATGCCGCAGACTCATGACATTCGTCCTACCTTCCAGGGTTGACATGTCGATCATAGACGTTCCACTATTGACATGTCACTACCGGAACGTTTGTAGTCAATCGAACTACGTAGTCAATCGAACTACCCAGCCCAACGAACTACCCAGCCCAACGAACTACCCAGCCAATCAAGTACGTGGGGAATCATCATGAGCATCATCCGTAGCCTGGCTCCGTTCATCGTGTACGCCGTCCTGTCGGCCGTCGCCTCCGAGCTCGTCGCGGCGGGCGCCGCTCTTGTTCTAACGGCAGCGCTGCTGGCCCAGGCCCTGCTGACCGGGAGCAAACCGGCCGAACTCGTGGTCAACTGGGCTTGCCTGGTGTTCTTCGTGGGCTACGTGACGATCTGCCTGGCGCTTCCGCACGGCCCACAGGGTCAATGGATAGGCGCGGCGATTCAGCTCTGGCTGGCCGCCACCACGACGTTCACCCTGGCGATCCGCCGGCCCTTCACCCTGGCGATCGCCAAGACTCAAGCACCGGAACAGGTGTGGAACACGCCGGAGTTCTTGAGGTTCAACCTGAAGATCACTCGGGTCTGGGCGATCTGCTTCCTTATCAGTGGACTTGTCGTGGCCACTCTGGTTGCTTTGGGTCACTCATCCATTGCCGCGACCGTCGTGATCATGGTCGTGGCCATCCTCGTTCCCGTGCGCTACACCGACCATCTCGTGAAAGGAATGCGGCCATGACCAGTGAAACCAGACCCACCGAAATCCGTTCCACCTTCGGGGCAACTACGCCCCGGTGAGCCAGGAGACCACCGCGCACGACCTGCCGGTTACCGGCAAGCTGCCGGACGATCTTCGGGGGCGGTACCTGCGCAACGGCCCCAACCCGCGCAATCCGAACGACCATTGGTTCACGGGCGACGGCATGGTGCACGGCGTGCGAATCGCCGACGGCACCGCCCACTGGTACCGCAACCGGTACGTGCACACCGAGAGCTTCGACGACCCGTTCCCGCTCTACGATCAGGACGGGCATCGCAACCTGCACGCCAGCGTGGCCAACACCCACGTCGTGCGGCATGCCCACAAGATTCTGGCTCTGGTGGAATCGTCTCTGCCGTATGAGATCTCGCCTGAGCTCGACACCGTGGGTTGCTTCGACTTCGGCGACCGGCTCGACAACTCGATGACCGCACACCCCAAGATCTGCCCCAGCACCGGAGAACTGCACTTCTTCGGCTACGGCAGCCTGCGCGAGCCGTTCGTGCGCTATCACCGGGCTGACGCCGAGGGCAACCTTGTGCTCGACCAGCCCATCGACGTCCCCGGGCTCACGATGATGCACGACTTCGCACTCACCGCGAACCACGTCGTCTTCCTCGACCTACCGGTAGTCTTCCAGCTTGACCTCGCCCGGTCCGGCACGGGCATGCCTTTCCGGTGGCAACCCGAATACGGGGCACGGCTCGGCGTGCTGGCCCGCGACAATCCGACGTCGCCAGTGCAGTGGTTCGACATCGACCCTTGCTACGTCTTCCACGTGGCCAACGCGCACGAGCACGACGGCCGCATCACGCTCACCGCAGCCCGCTATCCGAGCATGTGGCAGTCGGCCGGCTTCGATACCGACGCCGTGCTGTGGGAGTGGACGCTCGATCTGGCCACCGGCCGCGCCAACGAACGGCAACTCGACGACGTAGCCAGCGAGTTCCCCCGCATCGACGACCGGCTGACAGGTCTTCGGGCCGGGATCGGCTACCTGGTGACGCCTGACAGCGTGCTGCGCTACGACCTGACCACCGGAGTGAGCACAGCGCACCAGTTCGACGGGAAGCCGGGCGAGGCCACGTTCGTGCCGCGCGCGGGCGGCACAACAGAGCTGGACGGCTACCTGCTCACGTATGTCTATCGGCCCAGCACCGACACCAGCGACCTCGTGGTGCTCGACGCGGCCGACGTGGCCGCCGCACCGATCGCCACCGTGCACCTACCCGTGCGGGTTCCCAACGGCTTTCACGGCAACTGGTTCAGCGACTAAGGGGCGCGCCGGGCGACAAGGCCGCCTCAGTCGTGGTCGCCCTGCACGGCGGCCACGATGCGCGGCACCATCCGGCGGGGCAGGAACTTGGGAAACACAGCCTGGCCGAGGTTGGCCGGGCCGGGCACCACCACCGGCCGACCCGCGAACAGAGCCTTGAGACCGATGCCGGCCACCTGATCGGCACTGAGGTCTGACAGCTTGCGACGCAAGGCCTCTGAGCGCGAGGCCGAATGGGCATGGGTCACGCCCGCCACCTGCTGGAACCCGGTCTGCACCGGACCTGGGCACAGGGCGGTGATCGAGACGCCGCTGCCGCGCACCTCCTCCCGGACCGCTTCGCTGAGGCTCAGCACGTAGGCCTTGGAGGCGTGGTACACGGCCATGTTGGGGCCGGGCATGAACCCGGCGAGGCTGGCGACGTTGAGGATGCGGCCACGGTGGCGGGTGAGCATGCCGGGCAGGAACGCCCGCATGAGGGCCGACACGGCGAAGCAGTTCACCGCGATCATCCGCTCGATCTGGGCCGGATCTTGCTCGGCGAAGCGGGACTGACCGCCGAACCCGGCGTTGTTGATGAGCACCTCGATCCTGCCCGCGCGGGCGGCGAGCGCTGCGGGCGCGGCCGGGTCGGTGAGATCGGTCGGCGCCACCACCACGTTCACCCCGTGTCGCGAGCGCAGCGGCTCCGCGATGGCGTCCAGCTCCGCCTCCCGGCGGGCGACCAGCATGAGGTCGTAGCCTCGCGCGGCGAGCCGGGCAGCGAGGGCGGCACCGATACCGCTGCTGGCTCCGGTGACAAGGGCGACTGGCGGCTGCTTGGGCATGGCCGCACCTTATGTCCAGACGGGCGCTCCTGCTGAGCGCCCGTCCACCTTCGCGCGAGAATTTTAGTTCACCCTCCGAACCAAACGGAGTTACCGTGGGGAATGTGCCCACAGTTCCAGCCTCGTCCGGCCTCGGCGTGCCGAGCCCCACCACCCCAGAGCCCACGGTTCCGACCTCGGCACAGCCGCCCCCGCCTGCCGGCACCAACCCCCGGAACAGGCCGGACGCCTTTCCCGTGGAGGCGCTACGGGCCCTGGCCCGACTGGCCAGAGTGATGGAACGCGCCGCCGGTGATCTCAGCCTGGCGCAGTATCGCGTCCTGTCGGCCGTCGCGGGCGGAGACGAGCGGGCCTCCCGCATCGCGGCCAAGTTCGCGCTCGGAAAGCCCGCCCTCAGCGCGTCGGTGGAGGCGCTGAGCAAGCGCGGCCTCATCGAGCGAAGCGTGGACAGCAGCGATCAGCGGGCGACGGCGCTGCGGCTGACGACCCAAGGGCGGCGGGTGCTGCACCAGGTGGAGGGCACCATGCTCGCCCAGCTGGCCCTGCTGACGTCGTCGCCGGAGGAATTCGACCGGCTCTGCACTGCTCTCGTCGGCGTCGGGGGCTCGATCGAGGCGAGCATGGCTGCCCGGTTCCACCGCCCCGGAGACTCGTCGTGAGCGCACAGCCCACCGGGTGGGTGCGCCGGCTGTGGACCTACCTCGACCGGCACCGTCGCGACGTGCTGCTGTCGTTCGGCGCTGCGCTGCTCGGCAGCGGGAGCCTCGCGATCGTGCCGCTCATCGCGCGGCACATCGTGGACGACGTCATCATCGCCCACAACTCCTCGCTGCTGCCCTGGCTGCTCGGCCTGCTCGTCGCTGCCGTGTTCGCGTTCGCCATGTCGTACGTGCGTCGCTATCGCGGCGGCAAGGCTGCGCTGGAGGTGCAGTTCGACCTGCGCAACGCGATGCACGACCACCTGCTCGTCATGGACACCGCGAACCTCGCGACGATGCCCACCGGCCAGCTCGTGTCCCGCGCGAACTCCGACTCGACCCTCGTGCAGGGCCTGCTGCAGTTTCTGCCCATCGTGACCGGCAACGTGCTCATGATGCTGCTCTCGCTGGTGATCATGCTCTTCCTGTCGCCCCTGCTGGCCCTGGTGGCGTTGGTGGTGCTCCCGGCGCTCATCGCGATCTCCTACCGGATGCGCACCCGGGTCTTCCCGGCCACCTGGGACGCCCAGCAGCGTGAGGGCGACGTGGCGCAGATCGTGGACGAGGCGGTCGGCGGAGTGCGCGTCGTCAAGGCTTTCGGCCAAGAGCAGCGCGAGCTGCGCCGCATCGTCGACGCCGCCGGGACGCTCTACGGCGCCCGGATGCGCACCGTGCGCCTGCAGGCGCGCTACCAGCCGCTGCTGGAGTCCATCCCGGCCTTCGCCCAGGTCGCGATCCTCGCCTTCGGCGGCTGGCTCGCCCTGAATCACCACATCACCATCGGAACGTTCCTCGCGTTCTCGACCTACGTCGCCCAGTTCGCCGCCCCCGCACGCCAGCTCGCAGGCATGCTCACGATCGCCCAGCAGGCGCGAGCCGGCGTGGAGCGGATCTTCCAGCTGCTCGACCTGCCGCCGGCGATCGCCGATGCCCCGGACGCCGTCGCGCTCGGCCCCGTCCGCGGCGAGATCACCTTCCGCGACGTGCGATTCGGTTACGCCGAGGCAGCGCCGGTGTTGCAGGGGCTCGACCTGCACATCGGCGCGGGCGAACGAGTCGCGATCGTCGGCAGCAGCGGCAGCGGCAAGTCGACGGTGGCGTCCTTGCTCGCCCGCTTCTACGACCCGGGCTCGGGCCAGGTGCTCGTCGACGGGCAGGACGTGCGCGGGGTCACCCTGCACTCACTGCGCAGCCAGCTCGGCGTGGCCTTCGAGGACAGCTTCCTGTTCAGCGACACGGTGCGGGCCAACATCGGCTACGGCAAGCCCGACGCCACCCCGCAACAGATCGAGGCGGCGGCCCGGGTGGCGCAGGCCGATGGCTTCATCCGGCGCTGCCACAGGGCTACGACACCCCGGTCGGCGAGCGGGGCCTGACCCTGTCCGGCGGCCAGCGGCAACGCATCGCCCTGGCACGCGCGATTCTGGGCGACCCCCGGATCCTCGTGCTGGACGACGCCACAAGCGCCATCGACGCGAGCACGGAGGAGGAGATCCACACCGGCTTGCGCACAGTGCTCGCGGGGCGCACCACGGTGCTCATCGCCCATCGGGTCTCGACGCTGCATCTGGCCGACCGGGTCGTCCTGTTGGAGAACGGACGGGTGAGTGCCGAGGGCACCCACGATGACCTGCTGGCCGGCAACCCGGCCTACCGCGAGCTGCTCTCCGGGCTCGACGCTGCGGCGGTCGCCGCTCTCGGCGACAGCGTGGAGGCCTACGCCGCGATCTCGAGCTCGACCACCACGCCTGAGGCCTGGCGCGCGGAGGAGTCCACCGGCATCGCGGGAGCAGGAGCAGCCCTTGTCCAGCGCGCGCCCAGCCTCGGCCCGGGTCTTGGCGGCGGCGGAGGAGGCGGCCGGGGTGGCGGTGGCAACTGGCGGATCAACCTGGCCCCCACCCCCGAGCTGCTCGCGCGGGTGGCCGCCCTGCCGCCGGTACGCGACGAGCCGAGAGTCGACCTGGCTCGCGAAACCGGTGTGCAGCAAGGGTTCTCGCTGTGGCAACTGACCCGGGAGTTCCGGCGTCCGCTCGCCGTAGGCCTGATCCTCGTGGTCGTCGACGCGATCGCGGGGCTGCTCGGCCCGGTGCTCGTGCGCACCGGGATCGACGACGGCGTGGCCAAGGGTGCCCTCGGGGTGCTCCTGGTGGCCGCAGGGGCCTTCCTGCTCGTCACGCTCGTCGACCTGATCGACGAGATCGGGGAGACGTTCGTCATGGGGCGCGCCGCGGAGCAGATCATGCTGTCGCTACGGATCCGGGTCTGGGCACAGTTGCAGCGGTTGTCGATGGACTACTACGAGCGCGAGATGGCCGGACGGATCATGACCCGGATGACCACGGACATCGACCAGTTCGAGTCCCTCATCGAGAACGGCCTACTGGCTGCGCTAGTGGCCTTCGTGACGTTCTTCGGTGTCGGGGTGGCGCTCGTCGTGATCGATCCGCCGCTCGGGCTGTGCACGTTGACCGTGGTGATTCCGCTCGCGATCGCCACCGTGCTCTTCCGGCAGCGTGCCGCGCGGCTCTACGACCAGGCGCGCGAGCGGATCGCGATCGTCAACGCCGACTTCCAGGAGGGCCTGTCCGGAGTGCGCGAGGCGCAGGTGTTCGTCCACGAGGCCCGCACCCGCGCCCACTTCCACAGCCTCGGTGCCGCGTATCTGCGCTCGCGGGTCGAGGCGCAGCGGCTGGTGGCGACGTACTTCCCGTTCGTGCAGTTCCTCTCGGCGGTGGCCGATGCCATCGTGCTCGGCGTGGGGGCCTACCTGATCGCGCATCACGACCTCACGACCGGTGCGCTCATCGCGTTCCTGCTCTACATCGACATGTTCTTCTCGCCGGTGCAGCAGCTCTCGCAGGTCTTCGATTCCTGGCAGCAGACCCGGATCTCGGTCAACCGGATAGATGAGCTGATGCACCTGCACTCCCTGACACCCGAGGCCGCTGACCCGATGGAGCCCGGACGGCTGCACGGCGACCTGGCGTTGCGCCACGTGCGGTTCAGCTATCCCGTCGCGGCCCCTCGCCCGGGCCGCGAGCGTCGCGGGCCCGCTGATGCGCATCTTCCCGGCGCGGACGGGGTGCTCGCTCCCCCGCCGGAGGCGCTCAAGCAGGTCGATCTGCACGTCACGCCCGGCGAGACTGTGGCGCTCGTAGGGGAAACGGGCGCCGGCAAGTCCACCGTGCTCAAGCTCATCGCCCGCTTCTACGACCCGGCCTCGGGGTCAGTACAGGTCGACGACCATGACGTGCGCTCGCTCGACCTGCACGCGTTCCGCACCCAGCTCGGCTACGTGCCGCAGGAGGCCTTCCTGTTCACCGGCACGATCCGCGACAACATCGCCTATGGCCGCCCGGACGCGAGCGATGCCGAGGTGGAGGCTGCCGCCCGGGCGGTAGGCGCCCATGACTTCGTCGCCGGACTGCCCGGCGGCTACCTGCACCAGGTGGCCGAGCGCGGACGCTCCTTGTCGGCCGGCCAGCGCCAGCTGCTCGCCCTGGCCCGCGCCGAACTCGTCGACCCGGCCCTGCTGCTGCTCGACGAGGCGACGTCGAACCTCGACCTGGCCACCGAGGCCCACGTCACGGCGGCCATGCATCGGGTTGCCCATGACCGCACGACCATCCTCATCGCCCATCGACTGCAGACCGCACGGGAGGCCGACCGGATCGTCGTGCTCGACCGCGGCACTGTGGCCGAGTCGGGAAGTCACGACGAGTTGCTCGCCAACGGTGGCCGCTATGCGGCCATGTGGCGGTCTTTCGAGTCGATTGGTGCTGGCCGCGTTGCCCGGTAGCTGCCGGCGCGGCCGAATAGCTCTTTAGCAGAACCCTCCAGCAAAGTGGGGCCACGCCATAGCCCATTCGGCTCAGTGATTGAAGTCACAACGGATCGAGTATATGTTGCGTCTCACAACATTTTGTGTCGAGGGCGACGAGGCCCTCGTCATGCCGGAAGGGGTGGAGTGTTCATGCGCAAAGTCGCGCTTAGTGTGGCGGCCGCCGCCGTGGGGGTCCTGACCATCGCCAGCTGTGGCAGTGGCAGCTCAGGTTCCAGTTCGGCATCGGTCAGCCAGTCCAGCACGTCGTCCAGTTCGAGCAGTGGCGCGAAGGTCGACGGCAAGGGGGCCAAGGTCGGCATCATCCTGCCCGACCGGCAATCGTCCAACCGGTGGATCTCCTCCGACCCCGATGCGTTGAGCAAGCGCTGCAAGGTCGACAACCTGAACTGCGACATCCAGAACGCCAACGGTGACGTCACCCAGATGACCACCATCGCCCAGACCATGATGAACAACGGCGTCAAGGTGCTGATGGTCGTCAATCTCGACTCGGCCTCGGCGGCCAAGATCGAGGCCACCGCCAAGTCCAAGAACATCATCACCATCGACTACGACCGGCTCACCCTCGGCGGCGATGCCAGCCTCTACGTCTCCTTCGACAACACCGCCGTCGGCGAGCTCCAGGGTCAGACGCTGGTCAAGTGCTCGCAGGTCGACGGTCAGTCCGCGGTGAAGTACGTAGACCTCAACGGCTCCCCCACCGACAACAACGCCACGCTGTTCAAGCAGGGCTACGACAGCGTGCTGTCGAAGCAGGCCGGCTGGACGAAGGTCGGCGACCAGTCGGTGCCGAACTGGGACAACCAGCAGGCCGGCATCATCTTCACCTCGATGCTGCAGAAGAACCCCGACATGAAGGCCGTCATGGTGGCCAACGACGGCATGGCCGGCTCGGTCGTCACGGCGCTCACCAAGCAGGGCCTGAACGGCAAGGTCGCGGTCTCCGGGCAGGACGCCACGGTGGAGGGCCTGCAGCGGATCATGAGCGGCGACCAGTGCTTCACGATCTACAAGCCGTCGGTGGACGAGGCCAACCCGGCCGTCGACGCGGCCGCCCAGCTGGCCAACGGCGAGGTGCCCACCACGAACACCACCATCAAGGACACCCAGACCGGGCGTGAGGTGCCGGCGATCCTGGCCAAGCCGGTCGCCATCACCAAGGCCAACGTTGCCCTGCCGATCAACGACGGCTACACCCCGAAGGCCACCACCTGCGCCGGCAGCTTCGCCGCCATGTGCACCTCCGCGGGCGTGAAGTGATCGGACTTGACGCGACGATTCGACCGGAATCTTGCGGCACTCACAGGCGTACGCAAGGCCCGCTGGGAATGCTGACGTGAGCCTGCCGGTGTAGTTGCGCGATCGCGGGCCAGCGCCCCGCACGTCGTACCCACCGGGTCCGGCCGAGCCACCGCTCGGCCGGGCCCGGACGCATTTAGGGATCAGGCCGGTTCAGAACCAGACCGGTTCAGGATCAGCCCGTTCAGGAGGAGGAAAGGCATGTCTGCCCAGCCCATTCTGCGACTTCGCGGAATCAACAAGGGTTTCGGCGCCGTCCAGGTGCTCAAAGGCGTCGACTTCGAGGCGTACTCAGGTCAGGTGACGGCCCTCGTCGGCGACAACGGAGCCGGCAAGTCCACGTTGGTCAAGTGCATCGGTGGCACGTACAGCATCGATGCCGGCAGCTATGAGTTCGACGGCGAGCAGGTACACGTGACGAGTCCTCGTGATGCCGCCGCGCTCGGCGTCGAGATCGTGTACCAGGACCTCGCCCTGTGCGAGAACCTCGACGTGGTGCAGAACATGTTCCTGGGCCGCGAGCGGATGCGGGGCATCGTCCTCGACGACGAGTCGATGGAGATCGCAGCAGGCGAGACGCTCGCATCGCTGTCGGTGCGCACACTGAAGTCCGTCCGCCAGCGCGTCTCGAGCCTGTCGGGTGGCCAGCGCCAGACGGTGGCGATCGCCAAGGCCGCACTGTGGAAGTCCAAGCTCGTCATCCTCGACGAACCGACCGCCGCACTCGGCGTGGCACAGACCGCCCAGGTGCTCGACCTGGTGCGCCGGCTGGCCGATCAGGGTGTCGCGGTCATCCTCATCTCGCACAACATGAACGACGTCAAACAGGTGGCGGACAAGATCGCCGCGCTCTACCTCGGCCAGATGGCCGCCATCGTCAACGCCTCGGAGGTGAGCACCGCCCAGGTGGTGGAGCTGATCACCTCCGGGCGGACGGGTGACATCGGCCTGCCACCCGAACCGGCCCGCGTCGCCGCATCCCCCGACTCGGGCGCTACATCAGGATCGAGCTCCACCGGAGTTGCATCATGAGCATCGACACGTCCACGTCGGCCGATCTGCCTGCCGACCTGCCCGCCGCGGCCAGCACGGTGCCGTTGGACACCGACCTGGGCGGCTACCTGCGCACCTATGTCAGCCGGATCCGCGGTGGCGACATGGGATCTCTGCCGGCCGTCGCCGCTCTGATCGTGCTGGTACTGGTGTTCTCCGTGGCCGAGGAGGGATTCTTCTCCTTGAGCAACTTCGCCAGCCTGATCACCCAGGCCGCCCCCGGCGTGCTGCTCGCGATGGGCCTGGTCTTCGTGCTGTTGCTCGGTGAGATCGACCTGTCCGCCGGCACGACCTCGGGGGTCGGCGGCGCGGTGGCGGCGGTGCTGCTGTTCAACAAGATCCCCTGGCCGGTCGCAGTGTTGGCCGCGCTGGCCGTCGGTGTGGTGATCGGACTGTTCATCGGCTGGATGCGCGCCAAGGTCCGGGTGCCGTCGTTCGTGGTGACTTTGGCGTTGTTCCTCGGGTTGCAGGGCGTGGTGATTCTCGTCGTCAACAGCGCCGGCACCCAGGGCAACCTCAGCCTGCAGAGCGACGTGCTGAACGCGTTGGAGAACAAACCGATGCCGGTGGCGCTCGGCTGGGCGATGGCGATTCTCATCGTGCTGGGCTATGCCGCCGCGCAGTTGAACGGCATCCGCGCACGTAGGTCGCGCGGCCTGGTCACCGAACCGATGGCCGCGGTCACCCTCAAGGTGGCCGTCGTCGCGGTGCTCACCATCGTGGCCACCTATCTGCTCAACCTGAACCGGTCGCTGGGCGGCTCGTCGATCCAGGCCGTCAACGGTCACCTCGTGAAGGTCGAGGCGGCGCCGCTGGAGGGCGTGCCGTGGATCGTCCCGGTGATCGCGGTGCTGGTGGTGGTGCTCACCTTCGTACTCACCCGCACCCGGTACGGGCGGCACGTCTACGCCGTCGGCGGCAACGACGAGGCAGCTCGACGGGCTGGCATCCGGGTAGACGCGATCCGGATCTCGGTGTTCGTGATCTGCTCGTGTCTGGCAATGATCTCCGGCATCGTGCTGGCCTCACAGACCGGCGTCAACAACGGTCAGGGCGGTGGCAACACCCTGCTGCTGGCGGTGGGCGCAGCTGTGGTCGGCGGCACCAGCCTGTTCGGCGGCAAGGGCAAGATCACCGACGCCGTGATCGGCGGCGCGGTGGTGGCCGTCATCATCAACGGAATGTCAGACCTGTTGCAAGGCAGCAACAATGCCGCGTACCAAGCGATCGTGACGGGTGCCGTGCTGACGCTGGCCGCCACCGTCGACGCCCTGTCCCGCCGTCGCGCCGGAGCAACCGGGCTCGGTTGACCATGGCCGTCAAGCGGGAATCGGCCGCCCGGCCGGAGCAGATCCGGCGTCACAATCTGGAGTTGGTTCTGCGCCACGTGCACAGCCGTTGCCGGCTCACGCGCGCCGAGCTGGTGCAGGTCACCGGCCTCAATCGCAGCACCATCGGCGCTCTGGTGAGCGAGCTGTCCGACCGCGGAGTGGTCGACGAGTTCACCTCGCCCGTCAGTTCCGGTCTTGCGGCGCGTCGAGCAGGGCGGCCCGGCTTCGTGGTGATGCCGCGCCCGCGTTCGGTCTGCGTGCTGGCCGCCGACATCGACGCCGACGCTGTGACCATGGCCGCCATCGGGCTGGGGGGCGACGTGCTGGCCCGTCGCAGTTGGCGGCTGACCAGAGCCAGTAGTTCACCGGCCCAGGTAGTGGGTCGCATCGCCGTGGAGGCTGCGTCGCTGGGCAAGGAATTGGCCGGGGTGCGGCAGGCAGCCATCGGAGTGAGCGTGCCCGCGATGGTCCGCAGCGGTGACGGCTTCGTCGCCCATGCGCCCAACCTCGGCTGGCGCGGGGTTTCCCTAGGCGAGCAGGTGGGGACTGCCCTGGGACTTCCGGTGCGGATCGGCAACGATGCCGACCTGGCCGCGCTGGCCGAGATTCGCCGGGGTTCCGCAGTGGGTTTCGACCATGTGGTCTGCGTGCTCGGCCGAGTCGGCATCGGCGGGGGCCTGGTGGCCAACGGGGCCCCGCTGAGCGGCTACCTCGGCTATGCCGGTGAGATCGGGCACATGGTGCTCAATCCGGAGGGTCCGTTGTGTCACTGCGGCAGTCGTGGCTGCCTGGAGGAGTACGCCTCCGCATCGGCCATCCTGCGCAGGGCCGCCCGCGCCGGACTTCCCAGCACTGACCTCACAACCCTCTTCGACCAGGCAGCAGCCGGCCGTGACCCGGCGCGACGGGTGCTGGACGAGGTGGCCGACTGGCTCGGCCAGGCCATTGCCAATCTCGTGAACCTGCTCAATCCGCGGGTCGTAGTGCTCGACGGTCACCTGCGAGAGGTGTTGCGCGTGGCCGAACCGCGGCTGCGCGAGGTGATCGACCGACGGGCGGTCTCGAATGACATGTCCCCTGTGCAACTCCTGCCCGGGGCATTGCCCGATGCTCCGCTGCGTGGCGCCGCCGAGCTTGCCTTCGAGGATCTGGTGAACTCGATACTGGGCTGAGCGCACACAAAAGGGGCCGACCATGATTGGTCGGCCCCTTTCGTTCACGGCGGGTGAGAGTCTCACCCGAGGCGTGAAGTAGGCGAAGCTCAGGCCTTCTTGAGCTGAGCGACGACGGCGTTCTGGAAGTCCTGGCCGATCTTGGTCCAGGTCTCGGTGGCCTGCACGAGGTAGTTCTGAACCTCTTCGGGGGTACCGAAGAACTCGTACGCGGGCTTGAGAGCCTCCTGAACCTGCTCCGGCACCTCAACGTCGGGGGTGGCGGGGGTGTTGGCGGCGAACGACTCCACCATCTTCAGGAACGCTTCCTGCGACTGCTTGACAGCGGCGATCTGCTGCTCCTGGACCTTGCTGGCGAGCTCGACGAACTGCGACATTGTGTGCCTCCTCGGTATTGGATGTTTGTGGTCTCGGACGATCTTGCGTTATCCGACTGAGATAACTACATCATGCGCATGCTTGGCATGTCAAGCGAGTGGATGGTGAACGCGGTCACATGCCGACAACGTGGCGCCAGCCTCTCGCGAGCCACCTATAGACACCAAGCTCACGCCGAGTGCCCTGCGCCCCCCGAAAGGTTCAGGACGACGATACCGCCGATGATGGCGACCAGGGCAATGACCTTGAGCAGATCGAGGCGCTCGCCCATGAACAGCACGCCGATGATTGCAACCAGGGCAGTGCCCGCCCCGGCCCAGATCGCATACGCCGCCGAGACGGAGATGGATCGCACGACGATCGACAGCAACCAGGTGGAGGCGACATATCCGCCGATGACCACCCCGGTCCAGCCTGGATGCGTGAAGCCCGCGGCGCGGGGCAGCACCGCCGTGGCGGCGACCTCGATGACGATGGCCAGTACCAAGAGGACGGATGAGACGAACATGGGACTTCTCCTCGCGATGGCCGGTGCGAGTGGTGACTGCGCTTGATGACCGGCGCTTGAGGGCTGGGTGCCTGGTGTGACAGGCCTCGCCCAGCCGTAGCATTCGCTACATACTAAGTGTAGCAACTGCTACGTACCGGCGCGTGCAGGTGGCCTGCGGGGCACCTAGCACGCCGGCGCCGGCCGGCAACAGCACGGGTGGCCTACGGTGGAGGTCGTGCCCACGTCGCGCTTTGCCGGCCTGCTCTCGGCGGCGGTGGATGACGCGCTGATGCACGGGATCGCCGGCCTGAGCCTGCGCCCGCTAGCGGCTCGGCTCGGTACGAGCGATCGGATGCTCGTCTACCACTTCGGTACCAAGGACGAGCTGGTGGCGGCGATCATCGAGTCGAGCGGTGAGCGGGCCAGCGACGCTCTGGCCGAGTTGCCCGCCGCCCCCGACCCGTCCCGTGCCGTGTCCGCGCTGTGGGCGCTCTATCGCAGGCCGGATGTGGCTGCCTGTATGCGGATCTACGTCCAGGCGGCGGCGCTGGGGTTGCTGGGGTCCGAGCCCTACCAGACTGCGGCACGCCGCAGCAACGAAACCTGGTCGGAGGCGGTGGCAGACCTGCTGCAACGCTCCGGCGCCCCGGCAGAGCAAGCCCGTCGGGCAGGAGACCTGGTCGACGCGACGTTGTTCGGGCTGGTCATCGACCAGCCGCTCGACTCCGATGAAGCCTCCACGATCCAGATCGTCGACGACCTCGCTGCGACGGTACGCCTGATCTGCACGTGATCCAGCCGCTGCCACCAGCCGCTCTCCTAGAGTTCAGGCGAGTTGTACGCCCAGAGATGTGGCCAGGCCCTCCAGACCATCGGTACGTGATCGTCCGCGGCCTTTCAGGTACCAGATGTCATCGTCGAGTGCCAGATCGGCTAGTTCGAGACAGCGGGTGTGCACGATGCCCGGCTCGCGGTAGGTGGCCAACAACCGCCCGTTGCGCAGGTCGAGCACGTCAGCCGTGAGCTCACGCACCCCGGACAGCGTCACCCCGTCTTGCAGCGTGGCCAGCGCCAGGCGGATCGAGGTGATCTCGGCGCCAGGCTGAGCCAGATCGACGAACACCTGAGCTCGGTGGCGGATGCCCGGCACCGGGTGGCTCGGCGCACGCAGCATCACCAAGTGCCCCGGCGTGGAGAGGTTGTTGAAGAACACGAACGCGCGGTCGGAAGGCACCTGACCGCCTCGGGTCAAGGCGAAGGCCACCACATCGCATTCCACGTTCGGCGACTGCCAGCTCACGCCGATGACGACCGCACCGAGCGACCCCGGCGATCCGAGGGGCCGCCGTGTGCCCGGGCCTACCTCGGGTTGGGGCTGATTCATCACGACCTCACCTACCGTCGGCCCAGGTGCCGGCCGGGCCCAACACCGTCAAACACCGGCATGGGGGCCTAAGCGCCCTCACTGAGCCATCACCATGCCGTCGAGTGCCCACTTGAGCGGGTCGAGCACCCGGAACGGGACGATTCCGGTGGGGTGCAGCGAGCTCGCGGTTGGGCTGGCACCGAGCGCTGACAGAGCGAAGTACCGGAAGTTGAGCCGCGAGGCGGCGGCCATGCCGAGTACGGTGTCGACGCGCAGCAAGTTGAGCAGTCCGTAGACCTCGTGGTGCAGGAGGTCGGCGTCCGTCACGTCATAGCTGGCCTCGCTCAACGATGGATCGCGCCGCATGGGTGAGCCGGCCCGGCCCATCACGTCGGGCCAGATGGGCGCCTTCACATCGGCGAGGCCTTGCAGCACATCGAACTTCGACAACGCGATACCCAACGCGGGCGGCGGCCCGGGATAGTTCTCGGCCCGCATGCCGGCTTCGATGGCGCGCAGCACCTGGTCGAGCACGACGAGCCCGTCGCCGCCGAGACGATCGGGGGGCGGGATGAGCCCGGCGAGGTAGTGCTGGATCTGCGGCACCTTGAGCGGGTCGAGCAGGGCGATCACGGCGTCGGCACGCGCGAAGAACTCGAACGATGCCGTCGACCGCGACCCCAGCGCCTCGAGGTCTTCACCGGCCACGTCACGGAGGGCGAGGATGCGCTCCACCATCGTGCCGTCGGGGCCGGGCGAGCGGAACCCGAAGACCAGCGGCTCACGCGACTGGGGATCACCTGCGGCCAGTTCGGGAGTGGCCTGCATGACCTGACGCGCCTCGTAGAGCGGGTGCAGATAGGTGGCCTCGAACCGCACCTGCGTCGACCCCACCGGGGTCACCGGATGCCGCCAGAACCGGGCCGCGAGCAGCCTGAACTGCTGCACCATGGTGGCGATGGTGAGCGACTTGCCGGTTGCCCGGGCGCCGGCGAACGTGAGAAACGTTCCAGGACGGGGACTTCCATACGCGTCGCGGCACGCCGCCGGGATGGGGTAGGCGCAGTAGCCACAGGCCTCCCCCGCCGGCCCCTGACACGTGGGGCAGGCAAGGAGCTCGCCGTTGAGCTGGAAGATGGTCGCCGAGACCACCGGATAGCCGCGGGCGCGCTCGGCTCCCCAGGTCTGCGGGACCGGGGTGCATCGTCCCTGGCAGACCGCGAAGGCCGGCGCAGGAGGCAGGGGGTAGAAGCAGGCGGGGCACTTCACCAGCCGTCACCCGCCTCAGCCGAGGAAGCCAAGGCCCGCTCGACCACGAGCTTGCCGGCCACCGCCGCCGCGCTGACATCGTCGAGGACGACTCGTGGACCGTCGATGCTCTCCATCACAGGCAGGGCAACCACTGTGCCGTTCGGGAGCTCGTCGATCGCGGCCAGCGGTGCGAGCTCTTCGGCCCAGCCGGGTGCGTGCGCAGTGCCCAGCGCGGTGCCGCCGTCCGGCTCGTCGCCCGCGGTGGCCGAAAAACGCGAACTGCCCAGAGTCACCATGAGCAGGCGCCCCTTGGTGCGCCGCTGCCGTGCCCGGAGATCGGCTACGTCGACCGGTACTCCGTCGGTCAGCACAACCACGATCGGGGCCACCCGCGTCGCGCGCGCGATGCAGGGGGCCAACCGCGACCAGGCCGCCGGCGCACCCGCGACGAGTTCGGCGAGGTCGGGATCGGGACTGGCGAGCAGCGGGGTGAGATCGAGATCAGTGCCGGGGGTGGTGCGCAGGGCCACGTCGGGCAGTCGGTTCGTCCAGCCGTACATGACCCCGCACACCAGACGCAGCAGATCGGCCAGCTGACCTGTGCGCTGCAGCGACAACATCGACGCCGAGCCGTCTACCACCAGAGCCCAGGGCGCCGGAGTGGCTCGATCCGCCTCAGGCACGCCGCTGCGCCGCAACGCGCTGATGCCGCTGGCCAACCACTCCGGAGCCCGTTGCGGGCCCGTGGACGTGAGCACCACCTCCGCGCCGAGGTCGAGCACGCCGAGCCGGGCCGAGGCCATCGCCTCGACGCTCGACTGGGCGATCTCCACCTGGTGCGCTGGTTCGCCGCCCTCAGTGCGGATCGACAGTCCCACCAGGTCACCCGGCCTGAACGATCCGCCAGCGGCCGGCGACACCGACAGTTGCACCTGACCCGGCTTGGGCAGCACCACCACTTCGCGATCGCTGATGCGCTGTGCGGCACCTTGGCCGCCGATGGCCTGCAGGGCGGCGTGGGTGTTCGACGTGGAGGTTACGCGGACCCGCAGCGGCACCCGCGGCAGCCGCGCTTGCTGGCCGGGCCCGAGTTCGACGAGGTTCATCGACCGCCTCCTGAGGGTGGTGCGGAATAGGGGCCGGCGCGCCGACCACGAGCGGGCGGGGCGGCAGCCTCGTCCGTACGGTCAGCCCGGCGACGAACGAAGGGACCGGCCGGTTCGCCGGTGACACCTGCGCGTAGGGCGTCGACCACCGGATCCGGCAGCCGGGCGGCCAGGGCGGGATCGCCGACGGCGACCGCCGCGATTCCTGCCAACAGGGCACGGCAGGCGACGTCGGCCTGATCGTGCCCAGCCTGGTCCTGCCGGGCCTGATCTTGCCCAGCCCGATGGTGCACAGCCTGATCCCGCGCAACCTGATCCCGGGCATTCTGCTGCGCAGAGTCCGAGGCCAAGCCCGCTGGCTCGGCCAGGGCTGCGCTCAGCGCTGACCACAGTGCCGTGGCGGTCTGTAACCAGCCCGGCGTGGCCGCACGTTCGCCCAGGTGAAAGTAGGCGGCAAAAGGAAGCAGGTCGACGTCGAGCCTGTGCAGAGGGAGGCTTCCAGGGGCGCGGTCAGTCGCTAGAAGCAGCACCGCCTCGGCAAGGCCCTGGCGGCGACGCGGATCGTGATCGAGCCGGTTCAGGTGTTCGAGCACGAGACCCAGCCCGTGCACCGGCCAGCCGATTGCCCGCGGGACTCGGGCCGCCGAGCCTTCGCCGACAGAGTCACGGCTCGGGTCAACCTGGGGTCTGCCAGCAGCCGGAACGGCCCCGCGCGAGCCGGTCGAACTCGCGCGCGCGCCACTCAAGCCCGAAACCGGTTCGGCAGGCCACGCGCCCGGGTCAGACGATCCCGGGTCAGACGATCCCGGGCGTGGGGCGGCGGGTTCCCGATCTGAGCCGGCAAGATCTGGGTCTGGTGGTTCCAGGCGAGCGTGCTCGAAGCCCTTGGGCATAGCGAGCGTCATGGGTACGAGCTCAGGCACGTCGAGATCGGGCACGTCCAGTTGAGGCTCAGGCGGAAGGTGTCGGCCGGTCGCCGACGCGCCCGTCGACGGCAGGCTGGCCGCGGAGCCTCTCGTCGTCGTGCGGGTTGCCGGGGGTTCCAGCCCGGCGGAACGCGGCCGCGCCGGAGGTCTCGTGCCGGTGGTCGAGGTGGGAGACGGCAGCCAGCCCTGCGTGCTGGGCGCAGGCCGCCGACTCCTCAACAGCTCGTTCGCAAAGAGATAGTCGATCAGCTGCTGTGAGGCCGAACTCGTGACGGCAGAATCGATTTCGCGGTGCAGGCGATGGGCGATGGCGGCCCGGTCGGGTGGGGCGATCACGGGTGCAGACCGCACGTCACCGGTGCTGAGGGCTTCCTCGACCAGGCAGGCGAGGGCAAGCTCGCGCACGGCCGAGTTGCGGTTCTGGATGAGCACCGTCCAGTCGGGTGATGGGGAGGTGCGCTGCTGTCTGCCGTCGGTCGACTCCTCCGGGACATCCCCCGTAGCCTCGGCCGAGACGGCTGCGCCGGAACGGAATTCGTCCAACAACCGGTCGAGCACCGCCTCCGGCGCGCTCGGCGGCGTCTCGCGTAGCAGAGCACTCACGAGGTCGCCTCGTTCCAGCACGTCTGCGCCCTCGGTGTGCAGCAGCGCCACCCCGAGCGCCCAGTAGAGCGACAGCTGTGCGTCGGCCCCGACGGCGTCGCCGATCTCGTCACAGCGCTGCAACACCTCGTCGGCCCGATCGTCGAGACCCAACAGATCGAGGACGATGTGCTGCCACAAACTCATGGGGATCGTGCGTCCGTCAGGCAATTGCCAGCCACCCTGGGCCGGGCCGACGTGAGTGGGCTGGGTGCGCCCTGTCAGCCTGACCTCCCAACGCGGATCCACGACGATGGTGCGATCGTCGACGACCAATCGGGCGGCGGCCTGGGCGCTCATGCCGGCGATCGAGAGCTCCTGCACGACCGGCGAATGCCACGACATTGCGTCTTCGAACGTCGACCAGCCGAGCCCGCGGGCGCCCACCCGCGAGGTGAGGTGGGTGATGGCGGCCAGCCAGTGCGCCGCCTCATCGGACGTACGGGTGCACAGCACGACGCGGCGGCCGGTGCTGTGCGCGAAGTGCACCGTGTCGAGCACCCAGCCCAACGACAACGACGGCTCGCCTGAGCGAACCCACGCCAGCGTGGTGCTTCGGTCAAGCGGGCCAGGACGCAGCGTGGTGGGCACGTCGACCGTGCTGGTGGCGTCTGCGTAGGGAGCGCGCCAGTCGGGTGAACCCCACAATTCGATCGGACGGGGTGTGTCGTCGACGGTGCTGGCGATCTGGCTCATGACATTGCCGGGGCGGCCCGTGGCATCGGGACCTGCGTCGATGGAATGGGCAAGCACGAGCCGGGTCGCCGACCGATCGGAGATCGTGGCCGCCCGCAGCCGCACGGGACGCTGACGCAGCTCGGCCGGGTCGACGAAATGCGGTAGCTGTACCGAAGACTCAATCCGCGTGCTGACCCAGGGCATGAGGACCGCTACCTCTGAGGCCTCGGCATTGCCGGCCAGAACGCCCCAACCACCACGGTCTTGACCGGGCAATCGCGCCAAGCTCGCGTAGCCGAACTGATGCCAGCTCACCTGCGACCACTGCACGCTCATGGCTGCCACCGTTGCATGGAGAGCTTGCCCGTGGCGGGCAGAGCTGCCATGGCGGGGGCCTCGGGTAATGAGCCGTTCACGAGAGCCGCAAAGAGGTGATGGCCGGGTCGAGCACGGCGACGGGTGCGTGTCCCGGTGCCAGCCCAACGATGAACAACCGAACGTAGCCGTCGGTGACGGTGAGGGGCGGCCCGATGATCGGTGCCTCGCGGGCCATGATCGAGGCCTCCTGGTCGAGCACCACCGCGCCGTCGTGGCTGTGCAGAGGCAACCGAGAGTCGTTGTGCACGAGCAGCAGTCGTACCCGATCGAGCCGGTGAGAGCTCCACACCTGCAGGCGGCGCACTACGGGTGCAGCGGGGGCCGGCGGGGCGCTTCGTCCGAAGAGCCCTCGTGCGGGCGGGGTTTCAGCTTGGGTCTCGATCTGCCAGCGGTACTCCACCCGGATCAGGCCGGGATACGTGAGCGAGGCCGGTGCCGACAGCACCGGCTCTCCGAGGTAGTAGCTGACGCCGAACAGGTGCAGCTCGCAACCGTCTCCCGGCAAGGGGGTAGGCAGGTGGATACCGCCCTGTTCGTCGTATTGCGTCCGGGTGAGTTCCGCCAACGGTGCCGACGTGGCTGAGGTGGGTGGGGCGCCCTTGGGGCCGGTGTGCACGCGCACCAACTCCACTCCTTCGGGCCAAGCGAACGAGAGCACCTGCGCCCGCACCCGCTCGACGCAGCGCACCTGCGTGGGTGCCGACGGCAGGATCAGAACCTGCTCGGAGCCCACCCTTAGGTGACGTCCATCGAGGGCTGTGACGGGGACGAAGTAGGCCCGCGTCCAGCCCTTGGGAAGGTTGACCTCGCTCATCTCGGCGCGGCCATTGATCTGGTCGGTCGACTGGATGAGCCGGGCTTCGTCGGGCAGGTAGGTCGTGAGCGCTTCGCGAGAGAGCAGCTGACCCACCAGGCCCGGAGGCGGAGGTGAGGCCAGCCGGTAGATCTCCACCCGACCCGCGCGGGGCGGCGTCCAGCCCAGGGTGAGGGTGTCGTCTGGTTGCCGGTGGACGGTGAGATCGCTGACGGGGTCTACATTTTCGGCGATCGTGACCTCGGCGTCGACGGGAGCGGAGAGCACATCGCGACCCGTGACGTCAGCCACCGCATAGACACGGTAGGTGAAGGCGCCGCCCGTGGGTGGGCTGTCGGTGAAGCCCGACGCCTTGACCTTCAGCTCACCGGGGAACGTGAGGCCGGGGTCATAGCCGGGATACGTCGCCAGCCGATCGGACGGGATACGCATGACCTTGACGCCGCCGACCCCTTCCAGCGTGTGCCATTGGCCGAAGACCCGAGAGCCTTCGACCCGGACAGCGAGCGCCTCGACCGGTTGCACGACGAACCCTGCCGCATGCAACACCGGTTGGCCCGAACGGGCGGCCGCTTCGTCGGGGCCGTGGTTGATCCAAACTGCGTAGTGCCGCACTGCGTGTCGGGGCGCGCGCTGGTCAAGACCGTCGCGGCGACGGGTGGCGCCGAGCAGCTCGAAGGTGTCGGGACTCGACGTGGGCGGGTACTCCTCACTCGACACCACCCGGTAGCCGAACCAGCCATCGGCCTCGAAAGGGCTTGCGGGCCAGCTGAGCAGCACCCCGCCGGGCTCGGCACGCGCGCGCAATGGCGCTGCGTTGTCGGGGTCGCTCGGAACGTCCCATGAGAAGGCGGCGAACGTGCGGTCGGCCAGCCAGGCCTGCTCGTGCGGGTCGGTCGGGGCCGCGGCCCAGCGGCCTGGCCCGCCCGGCCCGTCGGCTGTGATCGGGGATGCCGATCCGGCAGGCGCGGCTGCCGGCGGGCCGAAAGGAGCCGACCCAACGGGTGAGGCCGCGGAGGGGTTTGGTGGTACCGCAAGGTTGTTGGGCGCCGCAGGTTGGGTAGCAAGGTTGTTGGGCGCCGCGGACTGGGCAGCAGGGTTGTTGCCCGCAGCCTGCTGCTCGCCGATGCCTTCTGCAGCAGCGCTCCTGGCGGCGGTGTCTCCCACGCCGGCGTTGCCCCCGACTGGGGCCGGCGCGGCGTGGGCAGGGGCACCGGCCGCGCCTTGGGCTGGCTGGCGGGTGACCGCTGGGCTGGACGCCGCAGAAGCTGCATCGAACGGCTGACCACTCGGGGGACTTACCAGGCCAGGGTTCGGGCCGGTGGTGGGCACCGGGTTCGGGCCAGAGCCTGCGGAGTCTGCGCGCCGCAGCACCTCGCTGATGGCGTGAGCGTGCTCGATGGCAACCCGCTTGGCCCGCAGCGACAGACGGTTGATCGCCTCGACGGTGACGGCGCTGCTGCGGGCGATGCGGCGCAGATCTGTCTCATCGAGCTCGCTCAGGCCAGGTGCGGTGGTCAGCGCTGATTCGCGCCACCGGATCAGTGCAGCGAATCGTTGCGACATGCTGGCAGTGGGAGTCTCGCCAGTGATCGGTTCGTTGCCGGCTTCACGCACCGTGGGCTCATGGACCGTGGGCTCATGGACCGTGGGCTCATGGACCGTGGGCTCATGGACTGTGGATTCATGGGTTCTGGACTCGCGGGGCTCCGAAGTGGCCGGCCAGCGGATCACAGGTGGGTCTGAATCGTGCCCGGTGAGCGCGGCGCGCAACCCGTTCCACGACGCCAGCACCCGGGGCCGATCATCGAGCAGGAGCAGTTCGAGCACCGCGGGCTCGGTCACGTTCATGGCAGCCAGCAGTTCGACGTCCGGCCACACCGGTGCGGTGTGTCGTGGCTGCCGCGCATGCCACGCCCGGGCGGCCTCGACCCGCGCAGCCCTGGCGCTGACCGACGAAGAGTGTTCTGCCATCGAGACGTTCCCCTCAGACCGGTGGCAGATGGTCGACGTCAGCCAGCTTGGGCTGTGGTCGCGGGCTGGCAGGGGAGCCGGCCAGGTCGACGGCTTGCAGGCCGGCGCTCAGCTGGGTGACCACCAGCGACAGCGCCAGCCCCGAACCGGCGCGCTGCACCACCGTGTCATCGACCCTAGCCGGATCGAAGTGCTCAGGGCTCTCAGCGAACAAGACCGAGTCGAAGACGCACCGCCGGCCGTCGACGGTGGCCAGCCCGGCGACGAAGTCGCGATAGTCAAGCACGGTCTCCTCGCCGGTCTGGCTGCGCCGTACCCGGACGCGTTGTCGCAATGCCGTGGTGACCCCGGCATGGTCAGCCTCCAGCAGTGCGTCGAAGCGGGCCACGAAGGCCCTTGGCACACCACGGCTGCCGGCATGTTCGGTAACCGCGTGCGACCACGCGGTGAGCACTGACCCGGTGGCGTCGATCCGTGGATCTGACCACAGCGCATCGGGCTGCTCACGCAGCTGGTACTGCCACGGACCGAGGCCCGATGGCAGGTCGTCCAGGAAATGCGCCCAGCCCTCTGACAGCCAGCCCGCTTCAAAGAGATTGCGCCGCAATGCATCTACGCTGTCGGCGATGGTCTGTTCACTCGCGTCGGCCACACCGATCATGACATTGCGCGGCAATCCCGGACCGATGAGCAGTTCGGCTCGTGGCGACTGCGGAACCATGCCCAGCGGCGCGTGCGCGAAGACCGCCAGGGCCCGGGAGAAGTCGAGGAACTGCCGGTAGGCCCGGCTCAGCCGGCGACCGTCGTCGAGTGCCTCGCGCAGGTGCGCACGCAGCACGGTGGACAGCCGGGCATCCTCCTCGCGTTGGTGCAGTAGCGCGAAGATGGCACGTTGGTAATGCATGAACGCACTCAGGCTGCCGGCCAGCCAGCCCGCCACGATCACCAGGCAGATGGCCACGCCGACGTACCACTTCATCGGCACGTAGACGGTGAGCAGAACGCACACCACGATGAGCAGCAGGGCGGCTCCGGCGATGAGCAGCAACGTGCGACCCAACTGCCGCTGCCGGTCGTCGGTGTTGGCTGGAAGCGACACCGTGTCGCCGACCCGTCGCAGTTGATCGTTGAGGGCGGCGATCTCAGCGAAGGTGCCGTGCATAGCAGTTGCCAACCGCTGCCCGACCCGGGCCGTGTACCCATCGATACCGGCCACCCAGTCGGCCAGCGCCCGGCGTTGCCCAGCCAGTTGCTCGGTGAGCTGGCCCTGTTCACGACCGAGGCCGGCCAAGCGTTGATCGAGCAGGGCCGCGCGGGCCAGGTCGGCTCCCTCGATGCGCCACCCAGGTAGGTAGGCGGCCACGTCGGGGCTCAGTTCGAAGGCCTCTCCCGGCGCTGGCACGACTCGAGCTGTGGAGGAGACGACCGCCTGATGTGCACCGACCGCCAGAGGCGGCAGCTCGGGTTCGCGCGCACCGGCATCGAGCAGAGTGAGCGCGCCGGCGACATAGTCGTGCCAGAGCGCAGAGAGGTTCGCCGGTCGGTAGCTCAGGTTGGCACCGGCCTGATCGGCCAGCTGGTCGAGGGCCGTGTCGAGGTCTTCGAGTGCCACCGGCCGTCCGTCAGCGCCGATACCACCCACTACAACCGTGAACGACGAATCGCTGGCCCCGAAGACGAAGTCGCCCACCTCGCGCGCGATCGCCGCTTGAGTGCGGCGCACCAACGCCGCAACGAACGCACGCGGTGCATTGCGCAGCGCGGCGAGGAAGAAGCTGAAGAACATGCCCAGCGCGGCCATCGGACCGATGCGGGTGGGGGGTGTGCGCTGCGGCATCGGCCGCTCACCCGCAAACACCTCGCGATGCCGGGTCAACAGCCGCTCAGCCATGCCCAACGACGCATCGAGCTCGTCGTCGACCACCAGCACCGGCTGGCCCTCGCGCCGGGGAACCGGATAGCGGTCGCGCACATCAGTGGTGCGCACGAGCACCTCGTGATTGACGGCCTCGGCCGACAGGTATCGGGTGAAGGTGCGTGCCACGAAGGCCTGCTCCCCCGGCAGGTATTGGCGGTCGTCGAAGAGCGAGTCGGTATGCCCGGAGAGTGCACCGAGCACCCCGCAGGCTGCAGCCACAGGGTGGGTCAGCCCGAGCGGACTGTCGGGTTGAGCCACCACCGGGGCCAGACCGGCCGAGGGCGCCGCGGAGTTCTCGGGCGCGATGATCACGTTGTGCCAGCCGGCCCACAGGCCCGCACCCGATCGCCAATGCAGGCCGTCGGTAGGGGTGTGCTGGGGTGCCAGCAGATGCACGGCCACCAACCGTACGTGGGGCAGCACCCGAGAAAGGTAGGCGCGGACCAGCCCCGCCTCGGCCTCGTCGAACTGTGGAGCCCAAGCCGACAGGTCGAGTACGCCGAGCCGCACTAGTTCGACGTCGTGCCGGCTGGCCAGCTCGTCTGCCAGCAGCACCCGACGCGATGCTCCGGCCGCACCGCTGGGTGCACCGATGCGGTAGGCACCCACCTGCACCCCCGACACCACGTCTTCGATGGCTACGGCGAAGACCTCACCGACGACTCCGAGCGCCGCCCAGTCGCGCAGGATGTCGACTACACCGATCAGGCTCGACCGGTGGGCCAACAGCACCGTCAGGCGTGTCATCCCAACCCCCTCCCGAGCTGCCTGCTACACATCGATATCCGGCCCCATGCTCACGCGCCGGACGCCTTCCCGACCACGTTGAGCCGCCATCGCCGCAGCGTCTACCAGCAGGTCGAGGGCCTGTACCGCCACCGGCGCCAGCTCGACGATGAGCGGTGCCTCGCAGGCGTCGTCGGCGGTGAGCACCCGCGGCCTCAGCACCGAACCGCCCTGCAGATAGGCGTCGCGGTAGCCGTCGCGCAGGCGGGTGAGCCAGTCGGTGAGGGCCTCGATGCGCTCGCTCGCTGCGAGATAGCTGCCCTTGAGGATCGTGGACGGCTCTCCGGAAGGCCACTGACCGCTGGTGGCCCAGTCGGCGATGACGGAGGTCGCCGCCATCGCATCCGGGCCGCCAAGGGTGGGGTGGTCGGTGGATGAGTCGTACAGCTCGCGCAGCAACCGATACGGCTGCAGCGCCGCGAGCGTGGGGTCTTCGTTGCACTGCACTACCGCGAGGCTGTGGCTGCCCAGCACCGCGGGCATCCAGTCGTGCGCCGACAGCGGCAGCCGGTCGTGGGAGGTGAGCAGGGGCGGAAAGGCGACCCAGCGTCGGCGCACGCGGTCGTACACCTGTACCGGGCCGCCGTCGTGCAGAGCGGAGGGATGCTGCACCAACCCGAGCGCACGACCCAGATACCAGCCCGCCACGGTGGCGGTGAGCTCGTCGTCCGACATGGCGATGGCCGCCGAGAGCGGGCGGGTGCGCTTCCACTGCCAGATCTGGCGCAGGTACTCCGGTGAGCTGGCCGCCCAGCGCTGATGCACCGGCCGCAACAACGAGGCGAACACGAGCGGCGAGTACTTCTGGTAGGCACCGAAGACTGCGATCCGAGCTCCGCTGCCGTGCTCGCGGGCCTCGTCGGTGGTGGCAAGGGCATCGTTGAACGCCTGCACCGTGGTGCTGTCGACGTGGGGGTCGGTGCGGAGCCGGTGACCGATCACCACGGCGGTGGGATCACCGGCCGGCAGGCCGATCTCGGAGAACGAGTAGTCGTAGCGCACGTCTTGGCCGTTGTGCACGGCACGCACCATCTGTGGACTGACCCCGACGAGCGGCCTGGCCAGCGCCATCGCCTCCCAGAACCGGCGCACGAACCGCTCCTGACGCTCGACGCGCTGCGCCTGCGCCAGCTGCGGGTCGTTGAGATAGTCGCGCAGCGACTGCCGGGCGAAGTTCGTGAACGGCTGACCTGGCCGGGCCAACCACTGCCGGGCCCGATCGAGCACCTGCGACGTGCTCGCTGCCACGGTGTACCGCGGGCGGGTCGCCGGGGTGGGGGTACGCGTGCCGGGCTCGTAGCCAAGCACCGAGGCGCGCCAGCGCGCCGACCGGGAGAGGATGGGCACTTCGCCGGCGCGTCCGCCCGTGGTCTGCCAGCGACCACGGAGCACTTCGAAGCGCACCTGATTCATCGCGTCCCGGTAGGCGCCGTCTGCCGTCGGCACGCTGGCTTGGATGTCGGCGACGAACTGCGCCGGGAACTCTGCCGATGTGGTGACCAGCACTTCGTTGACGGCTTCGTCGAAGCGGGCGGGCGTGCTGTCGGAGTCGAGCGGCCAGTCGCGGTAGGTGGACGAGGCCACCTGCGCCAACCCCGCCTGCGACGGTGCGCGGCTCACCGCATGCTCGAGGTCGAGCAGCGCTTCACTGGCCGACGTCTCCAGCGCCGGCAACACATCGCGGGCGAACGAGGCGAGCACGCCGGCGCCCAGTCTGGCTGCGGCCCGGCGGGCGTAGACCTGGCCCGAATCGAGTAGGGCGGCGGCCACCATGCCGGAGATAGGGTGCGAACCGCTCACCTCGGCACCGCCGAGCTGCGCGACGCGGGTCTGCACGGCCGGGTCGAGGGCTACCGGGTCGACTTCGCGGGCACCGGCCCGGCCCATCGCATCGGTCAGCCGGTCGACGTGCATGCGCAACCGGGCGAGAACCGCGCGCGCGTACGGCAATCCGTGGCGCGCCATGCCTTCCGAAAACTCTTGCAGCACAGCGCTCTCCAGGCGATCGGACCAATCATTGGCCCACGCGTACACCTGGTCGCCGGCCAGCCTGGCCACGGTGGGGCGAGCTGCGAGGGTGCGCTGGAGCACCACGTCGAGATAGTGCGTGGCCGGCCCCCGGAACGCGGCCACCTGATCGAGCAACTGCGACATGGCCACGCGTGCGGTCTGCTCGGCAGAGGCATCGGTGAAGGCCGTGGAGCGAAACCACTCCGGGATGGGCTGACCGGGCACGCCGAGGCCGGTGCGCTGCAGAATCTGCGACCAGTTGGCCTCCACCAGGACGGCCAGCTGTTCGGTGTCGGGCAGTTGGCTGCCCCGGTCGCGATGGCCGCCCATCAGGTGGTCGACGCCCAACCGGGCGACGCGCTGGGCCGCGTACTCCTCGTAGCGGTCGCGGCCGAGGCTCACCGAGGCGTAGCCCAGCGAACCCCACGTGAAGTCGGCCGGAGCCTGGCCCCAGCCGAGGCTGCGCACATCGGTGTCGGCGGGACTGCGATTGGCCAGCATCCGGTCGATGTAGTTCTCGGTAGCCTGCTCGGAGAACAGGATGCCGGCCAGCGCCCTGCCCAGGCCCCGGTAGATGCCATGCATGGTGCCGTCGCCGAAGAGCGCTCCGTCGCCGCCGACCATGGCCCCGATCGGAAAGATCCGCGCGAACGGTGCCGAGGTGAACCCGGTCTGCGGCAGGCCCTGGGCGGCGTGCAGATCCATCTCCTGGTCTTCGCCGGTGCGGGCGGCGGCCGCGATGATCTCGCCGAGCGCACCCAGGGCGTTGCCCTCTACCCCGGTGCGCGCATGCTCGGGGAGTTCGTTGAACACGTCTGCTGTGAAGAGGAAGACTCCGAGGTTGGCCGGATCTACCCCGGGTAGCTTGCCCAGCACGCGGCAGATGTCGAGGAAGATGCCGGCCCCCGCCCCGCCCGCCATGGACGAGACGACGATGGGGATGACGGCCTCGTTGCCCGAATGCAGATTCGCCGGCAGCTCGCCCCAGGCCGCCGGCTGTTGCAGGTCGCGATAGGCGGCACTGAGTTGTTCGTGCAGGGTGCGCAAGTGTGGCAGGGCGAGCATGCGTCCGATTGCTCGATATTGTCCGGCGCCGTCGGTGACCGGCACGTTGTTGGCCTTGCGTGGCTCGCGCGGCACCCAGCCGAGCAGGCTCGGCAAGGCGTCGTTGCCCTGCGTGCGCGACGACACCGACGTCCAGGTGGCGAGGTAGGAGTTGGTGGGCGAGGAGACGGGCACATAGCGGCCGCCGAGATCGGTGATGGAGCCGAGCGTGCCAGGCCCGACGTCGGGCGTGGACGGTGCATCGACATGCACGAACTGCCATGCGGCCGGCAGCGAGCCGATACCCAGCGGACACAGGTCGGCACGCAGTTGATCCATGAGGTAGCGCAGCGCCGCTCCACCCGAGCCGCCGCATCCGACGACGAGGAACTTTCTCAACGGCATGTTCTCAGCCCTCCCATGACGTGCTCCCTGGCGGCGGCGCTCCCCCGCCCTCCGCAGTGCAATCCGGGAAGCCTATGGGCCCGCCGCGCCCTATGTGCCACCGATGACAAGCGCGGGATGCCTCGATGGCCGGGGGCGCTGGTCATGGTGCTCACCAGCCGTCCTCGTCGGGATGAGGAGTGGGAGGCAGGGGCGCAGCTGGTGCCCACCCCGGCTGCGACGCACTGCTGACCGGCTTCGACAAAGGGCTCACCGGCGGAGATGACGAGTTGCCCGGCTTCGTGCCGACGGGTGCGCCTGGACGCGTGGGCGTCCAGCTCAGGCCGGGGCCACCACCCCAGCCGTCGTCGTCCCCGCTGCGACCCGGACCGCTGCCGAACCCGTCGCCGCCCTCGTTCGGCGAGCCGTCCGCGGCGGCGCCCCCCACATCCGACCCGATCGCCTGACGCAACATTCGGACCCGCTCGGGCAGGCTTCGACGTGCGTCGGCCAATACCGTCGCGATCTGCTCTTGCGACGAGACGAGCAGAATCACCTCGACCGGACCGTGGGCCGGGTCGACCGGATCGAGACCGACGATCCAGTGGTTCCGGACGTCGAGCGGCAGCCTGGCCGCCGATCCGGCCCGGGCCGGCACCGCCGACGAGGCGGCCGGGCCGGCCATCTCTGCCCGGACATAACCCGGCTCGGTGGGTGCCAGGCCCATCACCGTGCGCAAGCGTGCCCCGTTGATGGTGAGCTCGCGGCGAGCGCCGCTGATGGCAACCGCGTCGAGATCGTTGAGGCCGGGAGTGACCTGGCCGTCGAGGAACGAGCTCCGCGTGGTGGTGACCTGGCCGACTAGTCGTGTGGTGAAGACGGTGACCGAGGGCATGCGGGCGGTGACGGCCTTGAGCACGTACAGCGCAGCCAGGGGGCCGAGCACTCCCAGCGCCAGAATGGCGAGGAAGAGTGCGAGGCGGAGCGGCTGGTTGGCCGGCTTAGCCATTTCAAGCGTGTAGGTGACGGGGGTGGCGAGTGGCTTGCCGGAGCCGCTGCCGGGAGCGACGACGACGTCGAACGTGCCTGCCACCAGCCCATTGCCTGCGGCACTCGGTGTCAGGGTGATGGCGAGCTTGTCGCTGACGCAGCTCGTCTTGCTGGTGGCGGGTGACGACAAGGTGGCGGTGACACCCTGGGGCAGAGTGGTGGGGGCCTTGGCCGGATCGAGCCAGACACAGCCTCGTCCGCTCACCGCAAGTGTCGCCGTTACCGGGTCGGCGCCCTCTACCGAGCCGAACTGCAGGCTGCTTGGCACCCGCGGATACTCGGCAGGCGGCACCACTTGCACCGGGTAGCTGACCGAGAGCGGCTCGAGCGTGGTGCCGGCGACGGTGTGCCCGCCGCTGGTGGCCGACGCTGTGGTGATGCGCAGGCTTACCCGCACCTGGGCCGCGCCCAACGGCGCGGTGGAGAGATCGACTCTCTGCGGGCTCGCCAGGTCGGCCTTGCCTAGGTTGGCGGCGATTGGCACCTCGGTGCCGTCGGCCGCCACCAGGCTCGCGCTGAGGGCGAAGGTGGAAGGCAGGCTCTGTGCGTTGACGACGGTGGTCGATCCCTGCCGATTCAGGACGAAGCTGAGCGGCGACGCGACCTGGCGGGTGAGCGTGGGCTGGGAGTTCTTCCACGCCGGCACGAGGTCGCTGAGGAGGTGCAGAGAGGTGCGCGACGCGCCGTGCGGGCCGGTACCGGCGGGGTCGAGGAACTCGACGCTCCAGACACCCGTCCAACCTGCGTCGCTGCCTGCCCCGGCTTTGTCCGCGCGGGTGGCCACCACCTGCACGGTCTGAGCCGAGAGCCAGTGCCAGGCGAGGTCGGCGCCGGCGAGGTGCCGGGTGCCATCGGTGGACGGCAGGGTCAGGCCGCCGCCGTTCGGGCCGCTGACCGCGATCTGTTGGCCGTTCACGGAGCTGCCCGCGAGCAGGCGGGCCGTGGCGATGGACGTGTCGAGCACGAACTGGTGGGTGCCCTCGGCACACGCCGCCGGCCCGCAGACCTGACCTTGTTGGGTCAGCGGCTTGCTGCCGGGAGACGAGAACTGGTCGAAGGCGTAGAAGATGCCATCGAGCTCGTCGGCCAGATAGAACTCCCCTCGGCTCGGTTGGGCGCCACAAGAACCCGACCCGGTGGCGACGTTCTTCATGAAGTCGAAGTCGCCCGCGCTGGAGGCGTTGGGGCGCAGCCCGATGGCCACTGTGGTGACGCCTGCGACGCGGTCTTGGTCGGCCTGGCCACCGGCACGGCACAGATCGCTCTTGCCCGCGGCGATGGCGGCCGCCGCCAGAGTGTCGGTGGACAGGTCGTTGCCCGGCGCGTACGGCTTGGGGCCGCCGTAACGAGCCAGCGTGCCGGCGGCACGGCGTTCGATGTCGTAGCCACCGTCGCTGAACCAGAACCAGACCGGGCAACTACGCGTCTCGGGCGTCTGGGCGGCCTTGGCGAGGAGGGCCTTGCGCGAGGAGTCGACCACGGCCCAGTAGTCGGTGTCTTTGCCGGTCATGCGGCCGCGGTACTGCTGCAGCGACTGATCGATGGTCTGGGCACCGGTGCCCGACACGCTCGTCCAGTCGGCGCCGGGTCGATAGACCGTGTCGAAGGATGCCGTGGCGACGTCGACGTGGGCGCCCGAAGACTGGCTGAAGGCCGCCAACTCGTTGACGAGGTACTGCGCTGCCTTGACCCGCACCGCGGCGGGATCGGTGGTGGACAGCGAGCCCGAAGTGTCCATCACTAGGAGGACGTCGCCCCGGCCACCCGCGGCGATGCAGGCGCCCACCTGCTCCAGGGGCGTCTGCCCGGTGGCAGCGACGGGATTTGCCGAGCCGACCCGCGCAGTCACACCCACCGGCCCAGTCACACCCACCGGCCCAGTCACCCCCACAGGCGCAGTCACCCCCAGACGAGAAACGACGCTCGCCCGAGCGAATGCGGACGCCGAAGCGGCCTGGCCGCAGACCAGGACGCCCAGCAGGCACAGCACGCCTACGACACCGCGAGCCGCGAACAACGCAGCCGTCAGCCGGCTCACCAGCGCGCCACCACGTCGGCGATGGCCCAGGCGCAGGCCACCACAGCCGCGAGCGCCGCCACCACGAGCACGCGCCGCAACCAGCCGGCGAGCCGGCTCGGCACATACCAGGCGCGCTGCCGGCGACGGGAATCTGCGAGGACGAACGCCGCCAGCAACCCGATAGCCCCAGGGCCGCTCAGCAGCCATCCCGCGATGCCCAACCCGAGGCCGTGCCGGCCGAGTGCCGCGATGCCCACCCCAAGCCCCAGGAGGGCCAGCACGCAGCCGATCAAGAGGGGTACCAGCGCAGGGCCTTGCACCTCGCTGGCAGCGATAGCAGTGGCCACGGCGCCTCTGCCCTGGCCCCACGGATCGCCCTCAGGCCCTGGCGACCAGCCGCCGCGGGCTGTGGCTGACGTGCCGCCCTGGGCCGGCTCAGCACTGGCAGGCTCTGCCTTCGACGGCTTTGTCCTGGACGGCTCGGCCTGGGGCGGCTCGGCTGGCTGGGCGGCATGCCAGGGCGCCTCACCCCGGCTCTCCCGATCACCCCACGGCTGCGACATGGCGCTCATGCTAAGCCTGGCCACTGACAACGCCCCTCGGAAAACGGCCAGGGACCTCCCTGACCGGACCCTGGTTCAAGCCTGTGGGGCGCGTCGGACGACTGCCCGCGGGCACGTTGTCGGTGAGTCGCGCTACCGTTCCAAACAGTGTTCGTGACGGCTCGTCGGGCGCCTGTCGGGCGCACGTCGGCACAGCCGCAAAGTCGCATATGTCGAGGCAGGAGAAACCATGACCAGCACAGTTTCGAGCGACCAGGCGCGTTCGGGCGACGAAGCGCCCCGCAGTGAACAGGCGCGTGTCATCGACGCTGTTCCCACCGGGTTGTTCATCGGCGGCCAGTGGCGGCCGGCAACCGGCGGGAAGACTTTCGACGTACTCGATCCCGCCACGGGCACAGCGCTGACCTCGGTAGCCAACGCCACTCCCGAAGACGGCATGGCGGCCCTCGACGCCGCAGTGACCGCCCAGGCCGAGCTGGCATCCCTGGCACCACGCAAGCGGGCCGACATCCTGATGACGGCCTTCCGGTTGCTGCACGAGCGCATCGACGACCTCGCCCTGCTCATGACTCTCGAGATGGGCAAGCCACTCGCCGAGTCGAAGGGTGAGATCGTCTACGCCGCCGAGTTCTTCCGGCACTTCGCCGAGGAGGCCGTGCGCATCGGCGGCAATTACCAGGTGGCGCCGGCCGGCGGCTCGCGCCTGATCACGCTGCGGCAGCCCGTGGGGCCGTGCCTGCTCATCACCCCCTGGAACTTTCCGATGGCCATGGGCACCCGCAAGATCGGCCCGGCCCTGGCGGCGGGCTGCACCTGCGTGATCAAGCCCGCAGCACAGACCCCGTTGTCGATGCTCGCCCTCGGAGCGATCCTCGCCGAGGCGGGCTGTCCGGCGGGAGCGGTCAACATCATCACGACGCGCACCTCCGGTGCGGTGATGGAGCCCTTGATCCGCTCGGGCAAGGCTCGCAAGCTCTCGTTCACCGGCTCCACCGACGTAGGCCGCAAGCTGATGGAGCAGTGCGCAGACCGCGTGTTGCGCACGTCGATGGAACTGGGAGGAAACGCGGCCCTCGTGGTGTTCGACGATGCCGACATCGACGCGGCGGTCGAGGCCAGCATGCTGGCCAAGATGCGTAACAACGGTGAGGCGTGTACTGCCGCCAACCGGCTGTTCGTCCAGGCGGGGGCGGCCGAGGAGTTCACCCAGAAACTGACCGCGGCCATGGCGGCCAAGGTGCTCGGCCCAGGGGTCGACCCAGCCACCACGCTTGGCCCCCTGATCGACCGGGCTGCAGTCGACAAGGTGCAGGAGCTGGTGGACGATGCGGTGGGTAAGGGCGCCAAGTTGCTCACCGGTGGTTCGATCCCAGAGCGCGATGGATTCTTCTATCCCGCAACGGTTCTTACCGACGTGCCCGCAGACGCGGCCATCCGACGCGAGGAGATCTTCGGGCCGGTGGCGCCGATCATCACCTTCGAGACCGAGCAGGAGGCTGTGGCGGCCGCCAACGACACCGAGTTCGGCCTGATGGGCTACGTCTTCACCCAAGACCTGGCCCGTGCGCTGCGCATGGCCGAGTCGCTTGAGGTGGGCATGGTGGGGGTCAACGCAGGGGTGATCTCCAACCCGGCTGCTCCGTTCGGCGGCGTCAAGGAGTCGGGCAACGGACGCGAGGGTGGCTCGGTGGGAATCGACGAATACCTGGAGACCAAGTACGTCAACATCCCCGTACCTCCTGCGAACTGACGTGATCCCTGCCGACGTGATCGACTCGAGAGATTCCAAGCGGTTACCCACGATCTCGCGCACCTGGCGGCTGCTGGTCGTGGTGGTGGGCCTGGTGATCCTCGGCGCCGCCCAGCTGGTCGACACCAACGACTGGTTTCCGTTGGGTTCGCTCTCGCAATACGGTGCGGCCAAGGACCCCAACGGTTCAGTCGTCACGTTCTACCTCGACGCCGACACCACGGCAGGCACCCGGGTGCGCGTAGACCTGTCACCCGACGGCGTAGGGGTCGGCCGCTCGGAGATCGAGTCGCAGGTGAGCAGAATCCGCGCCGATCCGAGTCTGCTGCAGGGCATCGCGCATGCGCAGGCCGAGATGCATCCGCATGCGCCACAGTTCACCGTCTTGTATCTGATGCGTTCGCAGAGCAGGCTGCACGACGGCAAGGCCGTGGGAGAGCCCACCGTGACGACGTCGACGAGGTGGCAGGTGCCGTGATCGCTGGCCGGCCGGTCCGCAGAGTGCCTGATTCGGAGACGAACCTCGCGGCAACTGCTGACGGTTCTCGTGCGTAGGGTTCCGGGTGTGCCTCGTTCATCCGTGCTCACCCGAGCCTCCATGCTCACTCGGGTGAGCAACTGGTGGTTTCCCGAGGTGCCGCTCGCGCGGGTCGCCCTCTTCCGGGTGGTGATCTACCTCTTCATCATCTGGGACATCTTGTTCCTCACCAACGACGTGATCGGGCATTCATACGCGCCACACCTAGCGGCTCCGCTGTGGTTGAGTCGCGCTCTGCATCTGCCGGCGCCGAATCCGTTGCTCGCGCACACCTTGCAGCTCGCGATCATTCTCGGCTGCCTGGTGGCCGCCAGCGGACGACTGCCACGGCTCGCCGGTGCGGTCGTGGCGGTGTCGTTCACCTGGTGGATGCTCGACAGCCAGGGCTTCGGCTACGTCTCTCACGATCACCTGGCACTCGTGGTGGCCACGTGGGTGCTACCAACCGCCGGCCGGGCACGTGTGCGCGACCACGGCACCAGTCAGTCCGCCGGCTGGGCGCTGAGGGTGGTGTCGGTAGCCGTCGCGGTCACCTACTTCGGGTCGTTCTTCTCCAAGTGGGTGCGCTCTGGAACCCCTTGGGCCTGGGCCGACAGCGCCGTCTTCGTCTGGGCGATCATGCGCCGCGGCTCACCACTGGTGCGCTGGACGCTCCAAGTGCCCTGGCTGTTGGTCATCGGGCAGTGGGTGCTGCTCACCGCCGAGTTCTGCTCGCCGGTAGTGCTCTGGCTGAAGGGTCGCTGGCTCGTTGCCGCAGTGGTGTTCTTCTGGGGCTTTCACCTCATGACCTTCCTGGCGCTGGGCATTCACTTCCTGCCCACCGTGGTCTGCTGGCTGGCACTGATGCCGCTCGAGCGCCTGCTGCCCCGGTGGCGGAACGCGCGGGTTGGCAGCCGGAGGGTCACGACGGCTCCCGCTCCGGCAGCCGCGCACAGCAGCGGAGGGATCGACCTCAGCTCTTGACCAACGGCGGCGCGCCCTTGTGCAACGCGGCAACGATCGATCGCCCCAGCAGTCGCATCGAACGGCGAGGCCGGCGCCCCACGTACGTCAGCAGCATGTCCTCGTACTGGGCTGCCACGCGATCCCAGGTGAACTCCTGGGCGTGCCGCGCGCGTGCGGCAGCCGAGAGACGGGCCGCAAGGCCTTCTTCTCGCACCAGCCTCGTCACCGCAGCGTCGACGTCGTCAGCACTGCGGAAGAAGATCCCGGCATCTTGCGCTACCCACCGGTTATACGGATTGTCGTGCGCGAGCACGGCATTCGCGGCGCCGAGGGCCTCAACCAGCGACGGGTTCGTGCCACCGACGGTGTGACCATGCACGTAGGCGAGGCTGTGAAAGCGGAGAGCCTGGGTCACCTCGGGTTCGTAGACCGCCCCCAGGAACCTGACCTCAGGGCCCGCCGCGGCAAGCACCGTGCGGTGGAACGGATCCGACTCCTTGTAGTCGCCCAGAATCACCAGGTCGACGCCGCGCGGACGGCGGGAGAAGCCTTCCACCACCTCGAGGATGGAGTTCTCAGCCACCGGGCGGGCGATCAGGGTGAGATATCTGCCCGGGGTGAGCCCGTAGCGAGCGACGATGTCCGGGTCGGCCTGGGTCACCGTCGGCGCCCCGTAGGCGATCGTCGTGACCTTCTCGGCCGGGGTCACGGAGCGCAGGTACTCCGCGATCACAGGATGGTCGGCGATCAGCTCGTCACCGAGTACCGCGGCGGCTCGCTCGTTGGCCAGGAAGGAGGCACGCAGCAGCGGACCCCAGCGCTCGCGGGCCCACTCGATGCCGTCCATGTTGATGATGTTCGGAATGCCGGTTAGCGCCTGGACGATGTTGAACGCACCCGTGTTGTAGCCGAAGGTCAGGTTGATGTCGTCGTATCGACAAGCGTGCCGGATCGAGAGCCAGTCGAACTCCGCCGTACCGAGCCACCCGTCATCGGTCACCGGGATGTTGACCTGCTCGATGCCTTCCCAGGTGGTCTCGGTGAGCGGGCCGTCGCCGGTGGTCTGGCAGTACACGACAACCCGCCAGCCCCGCTGCACGAGGTAGCGGGCAACATGTTCGGCCGCGGTCTCGAATCCGCCGTGACTGGCCGGCACCCCGCGTGTGCCCAGCATCCGTACCGACTTGCCACGTACCCGGGTGGGTCGAAACCAGGAATTCACGCAACGCCCTTTCCCGCCGGGACCACACGTCCCATGACTGCCGACAACAACGAGACCACCTCTGCCCCATAGCGTTGGGTGCCGAACCTGGCGTAGGCGGTAGTGCGCGCCCCAGCGGTCAGCCGACGTTCGAGCGCGTCGTCCTCGATGAGGCGACGAATGGCTGCCGCCATGGCAGGCACGTCCTCGGCGGGCACGAGCAGACCGGTCTCGTCGTCGCTGATGCTCTCCAGGTGTCCGAGTGCAGCGGTGGCCACCACCGGACGCAACGACATCTGGGCCTCGACCACGGCGTTGCCGAAGGGCTCGCGCAAGGAGGGCTGCACGACGATGTCGGCGGCGGCGAAGACGGGCCAGATGGGTGACTGGTACCCGGCCAGGCTCCCGTGGCCTGCCAGATCGGGCTCGGCCATCCGGGCGAGCAGTTCCCGCTCGTACCACTCGTAGCCGGCGAAGGCCGTGCCCACGAGAGTCACGTCGACGTCGAGACCCTCGCGGCGCAACAGGGCAACCGCCTCCAGGGTCAGGTGCGGAGCCTTGCGCGGCGAGAGCCGGCCGACGGTCACCACCCGCACCGGAGCGCCGCGCCGGGCCGGCTGCGGCTCGTCGGGCGGGCCGGGGACGCCGTTGTAGATGAGCCGCGCCTTGCCACCCAGCCCGGGCTCGGCATCGAGCATGGCCGACATCGCCGATCCAGAGATGACCAGGACGGCGTTGGCCAGCCGCAACGGGCTGATCAGAGCGCGTCGGACGAGCACATTGTCCGTGTTCTCGGCCTCGTGCAGATGACAGACCACAGGCACTCCAGCCACCCGAGCGGCAGCCAGCCACCAGGGCAGAGTCACGGTGTTGACATACACGGCATCCGGCTTGAGCCGACGCAGCAGCACGACGAGTCGTGGCACGGCCGCCGCAGCCGCCGCAGCCATCGACGCCAGGGCCACAGCCGACTGGTTCGCCCGTCGCAAGACCGGGAACCGGATGAACATCACACCGGCCTCCGTCTGCTGGAGTCGCGGCACGAGCGGACCGTCCTCGGGCAACGCCACCAGAACCTGCCAGCCACGCGCGCGCATCGCGGTGATGCTCTGCAGCACTTGCAGGTCGGCCCCGTACAGGTCTGGCGACGGGTTCACCACGAGCACTCTCGGTAACCGCTCGGGCCCCATGCCTCACTCCAACTGTCGTGTGTCCTGCGGGTGTGTCCTGCGTCGTATGTCACTGCATTGCATGTCACAGCGTCCACGCGTCACTGCCTCCAGCTCCGGCAGCAGGGCCAGCATTCTCCGGCGGCGCGTGCCCGGCACCGTGTGGCGCAGGGTTGCACCCGAAGCTTCGACGTACATTACCGAGAAGGAGCGCCCAGAACCGCACATACCGACGGGGAGCCCACCCAGTCAGGTGTACGGAGAGTGACTGGATGACTACTATGATGTCTCTGGCTGGAGTCGCTTTTCGTTGCGGGAACCCTCCACCCAAAGCGTACGAAGGAGACTCTGAAAGGCGATTCGGGGCCAGGGGAAAATGATCAAGGGGTACGTTTCAGGGGTTTTCGATATGTTTCATATCGGCCATCTGAACATCATTATGCGGGCGCGCGAACGCTGCGATCTGCTGATCGTCGGCGTGGTGACCGATGACGTGGTCAAACAGGTCAAGAATCAGGATCCCGTCATCCCTCTCGAAGAGCGCATGGCGATTCTGCGCGGCCTGCGCGATGTGGACGAGGTAGTGGTCGACACGCACGCCGACAAGTTCGACACCTGGCAAGAACTGCATTACGACGTGATCTTCAAGGGTGACGATTGGCAGAACACCCCCAAGGGCCGCAAGCTCGAGAAGGATCTCGAGGCCGTGGGAGCGCGGGTCGACTACTTCCCATACACCCGCGAGACTTCCAGCACACTCCTGCGCCAGGTGCTGTCGAGCCTGGCGCATGTTCCGGTCGAACCGCTCCACGAGGGGCGAGCAACCTGACCCCCGCCAGCCCGGGGCAGCACGAACGGCCCGACCCCGGGGCTACCATGGATATTCGGACGATCCAACGAATATCAAGCCCGATTGTACTAGGCCAACCCTTAAGGGGCCTATCTGCACTAGGCCCGACTGTATTGAACTTGCTTTTAATAACCCGACTGAAACTGCGCCTTCGTCCGCGCGAGGAGGCCCTGACGTGATGCGCCCCAAGGGCTATCGCGAGTATTACGCCGAACTTGCTGCTGCCCAGAAGCCGCAGCAGAACACGGCAGCCTACTCGCGATTCGTCAATCGCCCGGTGGGGCGTCTACTCGCCGTGTGCGCCACCAAATGGGGTCTGACCCCCGACCAGGTGACGGCGCTGAGCGCGCTGGTGACGCTGAGCGCAATGGTCTCGATCGTGCTCATGTCGGCCACCGTGCCGGGGGGAATCCTAGTGGCGGTGTTGCTCGCGCTGGGGTACGCCCTCGACTCCGCCGACGGCCAGGTGGCCCGGCTCACCGGGCTGGGCTCACCCCGGGGCGAATGGTTCGATCATATGGTCGACTCCACCAAGGTGAGTTCGCTGCACCTGTGCGTTGCGGTGCACTGGTTCCGCTTCTACGGCCTGACCGGAGCCGCCCTGCTGGTGCCTGTCGGCTATTCGGTCGTGGCCTCGGTCACCTTCTTCGGCATGGTGCTCACCGACCTGCTTCGCCGGCACCTGCACATCGGCCCGGAGCGCAACAGCGGATCGCTCTCGGTGGTGCGATCGATTGCCATGTTGCCCAGCGACTACGGCTTCCTGTGCCTCATCTTCGCCCTCCTGGGCTGGCCGCTCGGCTTCGTCACGGCCTACAGCCTGATGGCGCTGCTGGCCACAGCCATGCTGGGCCTGGCCATCGTCCGCTGGTACCGGCTGTTGCCGGGCCCCACAACGTGAGACCGGGGTGGGCCCGGTAGGTGTCCGGAATCCGGCCCGATCGCGCGTCCACCTGTCACGTTCTTCACCCAGTCGTCACCAACCTGGTGACGTCCCCGCGAACAACGTCACAGTTCGACGACCCAGGACGAGGTCACGATCTACGACTGTCGAACGAGGACGTCGGCCCGCACACCGTCGGGCCGAGCGGTCTTCGGCGCGGACGATTCGGCCACGATCCGCACCCGGTGTAGCTCAAAGCCGACCATCTTGGCGAAATGCCGTAGCCCGGATTGCAGAGAGATCGGATTTGCGAGGTCGAGCAGCACGGTGCAGCCCTGCGCCACAGCCGCTTGCACGACCAGCGTCGTCATCGGATACCGGCTCCAGGTAGCCGCGTCAGAACTGGCCATGGTGCGGAAGTAGCGCAGCGTCGCCACGTCGCCGCTGATACCCGTGACCGACAGCATGAGTGGCCCACCCTCAGCGTCGAAGGCAGCGAACCACGTGTCGTAGTTCACCAGATCTTGATTCTCGGGAACGGCTCGGCGGTACGGCTTGCGGGCCTCGCTGCGCTCGAAGGCGTCGCCGCGCTCGATCAGCGCGCGACGCTCGTCGGGCGAGGAGACAGCTCGCCACGTGACCCCGAGCCGTTCAGCCTTGCGGGTCATCCGGCGCAGTGTCTGCTTCGAAGCGCCCTGAGTGAACGTGGCCGCATCGCTCGGCAGGAACAACACCGACGTCAGCTCGTGCAGCGGGGTCTTCAGCCGGCTGCGACCCATGCTCTCCATGAGCATGTGACCGGCTGGATCGTCGTTGACGTGCACCGTCATGAGGTCGAGCTGACTCGCGAGCCAGCCGATTCTGGCCAGCAGCATGACGTGCTCGGGCCTGATCGATCGGGTGCCCCGGTACCGCTCCGCTCGTCTGCTGCACAGTTGCTCGAGCTCGCCCGCAACGCTCAAGTCCGATTCTCCCCCACCGTGGGCGATGTACGCGATACGCCCAGATCTGATATGACTCAAGAGGCGGCTACACACACCCGTTAAACAGGCAGCCTCTCTCCGATACGACGATAACCCGCGCTATTTCGAGGGTGCCCTGAATTCGCGGCAATCCACCCGATTGCTAATGCGCTGATTTCGGGAGAAATCCACTTCTACCGCACCTAACGTCGTTCCATGTTCCTGGAAGACCAGGTGCACCAACCATCAGCCTTCCGAACTCCACCGCGTCCGAGGTGCACCAAGAGCCATTCGGGCCACAGCACGCAGATTCCGCCGAGGGCGAGTGGGCCCTGGCCTAGACTGAAGGCCCGGTCCGGCCGAACGCGCCGCCGAACTGCGAACCCGCCCAACCCGCTTGCCCCGGGAGTGCCAGCCGGCTATCCCGAGGCTCCTCCACCCCGAACGCTGGGAGAACCGTGACCGTCCAAGAACTGCTGCAGGCCATCCGGCGCGGCTGGGTGTGGATCCTGGTCTGCACGATCGTGGGGGTCGCCTGTGGCTTTGCCGCCGTGGTGTTCCTCCCCCGCACCTATACCGCCACGGCCACCGACTTCGTACGCGTGGCCCCGGGCTCGCAGCAGAACGCATTCGAGGCCGCCCAGTTCGTGGCTGGTCGCGTGAACTCGTATCCAGTGCTCGTGGAGTCCCCCGAAGTGCTGGCCCAGGTGATCCACGACAACCGGCTCACGATGAGTCAGCAGAAGCTGGCCAAGATGATCACTGCGGAGAATCCGGCCGACTCGTCCCTTCTTCTCGTCACCGCCAAGGCAGGGTCGGCCAAACTGGCAGCGAACATCGCCAACTCGGCCGCGACCCACCTGGCCACGAAGGTGACTGCCAGCGACGGGGGCGACACCGCCGTGATCGGGGTCGAGCTCGTGGTGCCGGCCAGCATCCCGACGAGCCCCAGCTTCCCCCAGGCGTTGTTGACCTTTCCGATCGCGGTGCTCGTCGGCCTGGTCGTGGGTCTGCTCATCGCGATCTCCCGGTTCCGAGCCGCCCCCGGACGGCGCCGTGGTCATCGCACGACCAGCCCATGACCTGGCTTGGCCCGAGCGAGTCGGTCCGGTTGAACTGATCGATATGAGTAGGTCTGCATGAGCGAGTCACCCGTCGACCGCAGGACGATGCGCAAGGTCATCGCCCTGCGCCGCAGCCGGCTCACGACTCCCATCTGCCTGCTGTTGGCGGCCTCCAACGTGGCCTGGCGTCAAGACGCCTATTTCACCGGCAGCCTCGACCCCACGGTGCTGGCCAAGGCGATCCTCGGGCTGCTTGCCCTGCTGCTCAGCGCCGTGCTGGCCCTGGCGAGCCAGCGCCGCTGGCCGGTGAGCGCCACCCCGCTCCTGCTGCTCTTCGGCTATCTGGCGATCACCATGATCGGCGCCATCGACGCCGGCACCACCCTGGCCTCACTCGTGCTGGTTGTGCGCGTCGTCATGACTGCTGTGACAGTCATGCTCCTGCTCGTTGGCCGGCCGATGCGCGAGGTGGCTCAATCGCTCGTACGCTCCCTGGCCATCGTGGGCACGGTGGCCGCGGTGACGGGTATCCCCAACCTCGCCACGGGGCGCCTCTCGGGCGGGGTCCCACAGATCGCGGCCAACGAGCTCGCTCTCATCTTCAGCATCTGCGCACTGTGGATAGGACGAAAGGTGGTGCGCGGCGCGGAGAACAACCTCGACCGGGCGATGCTCTTGACCTCGGTGGTGATCGTGTTCCTCACCGGCTCACGCACCGGCCTGGTGGCCCTGGTGCTGGCCTTCGCCATCATGGCCCGCTACACCCAGCGCATCTCGATGCCCACCCTGGTCGGCGGCCTGATCGCGCTGCCCGTGCTCGCTGCCATTGCGTTGAACTCCTCGACCATCAGCCGGGTGGTCGACCGCGGCGGCAGTTCGAACGTCTCAACCCTGAGCAACCGGACGATCGCCTGGCAGGCCGCCTTCTCATATCACGATGACCCGGTCTCGACCTGGTTCGGCTCGGGTCTGTCCACCAAGAAGGTGCCCGTGACCGGGCAGTACTGGAACACCCAGATCCTCGACTCCACCTGGGTCTCCGGCCTCGTTCAGGGTGGCTATGCGGGGCTCATCATGCTGACCCTGCTGGTGATCGTCACCCTGGCAGCGGTACTGCAGGCCTCCGCCGCCTGGCGACCGCTGCTGCTCTCGCTCACGGTGATGCTGGTCTTGCGCAGCTTTCTGGAGAGTGGTCTCTTCGACGCCTCCCTGGGATTTCTGTTCATCCTGCTCGTTTCGATGGGGGCGCCGTATACCGACCTCGGGCCCGGTGACGACGAACAGGAGGCCATCTCGCTGCTCAAGGCCACGTCGCCCAGTGCATACAGATCGCTCGACGTGCACATCTAAGGGCGGCCCCTAAGCAGCTTCAGCCCAGACCGGCGACAGCCTGCAGCCGAGCCTCCTCCTTGGCCTTCTTGACCACGAGCCAGCGCAGCGGAATCGTCCCCACGAGCTGACCGGTGGCAAGCGCGAGCGGTACCCAGGCCGGGCTCAGGCTCGCCGGAAACAGCAGTACCCAGCTCAAGACGATGGCCACCGAGGCATCGAGCAGGCGCAGCAGGGTCACCGTCCTCTGATTGGCAACCGAGGCAGCCAGACTGAACCATGACATCAAGGCCGCGGTGCGCGCCGTGTAGACGACCCAGGCCGCCACGGCCAGCGCCCCCAGCTCGTATCTGCCGGCCGTGAGGAGATGCTGCCAGTGCAGCGCCGCAACTCCCACCACGGCACCGCCCACCAAGGTGGCACCGGTGAGCAGCCACGCCGAGATGCGCGCCCGTCTGACCTGCCAGGCCCTGCCCAGACTCCTCGTGTGGACGAAGCTCGATAGGAAATAGCTGCCGAGACCGTTGATGGTGATCTGCAACGGCGCCACGCAGAGCCGGGCCGCCTCCAGCGCACCCAGCGCCGGGGCGCCGGCCGCGGCCACCACGAGCGATCGCGCGATCGACTGGATCATCGCGGGAATGGTGACCTGGATGCCACGCCAGCCGCCGAACCCGAGCACTTCGCGGATGCCGGAAGCGTCGAACCGGGCGATCAGGCGCTCCTGCCGCGGCAGCAACACCAGGCCGGTGACACTCGAGATGACCTGGCCCACCAGCAACGCCGACAGAAACCAGTTGACATCCAGCTTCGCCCACAGGTGGCCCACCCAGAGCACGAAGAAGGCCACGAGCATGCCAGAGCCGTCGACGAACACGATGATCCAGAACTGCAGCCTCGCCATGAAAAGCCGACGGATCGTCTCCTCGAACTGGAAGGAGATCATCGCGAGTAGGAAGAACCCGGCCCCGATGAGGTCGAGCTGATGGGTCAGGCACAAGACGACGGCTGAGCCGGTGGCTCCCACGATGTACGCCACTACGCTGAGCACCTGCAGTCCCGAGCGCACCGACGGCTTGTGCCGGTCGAGCACAGTGAGACTGTCGCCGATCAGACCGCTGGTGAAGGCTGTGGCCGCCACGATGATTCCGTAGCAGAGTGCGTAGATGCCGAGGCCTTGTGCCCCCAGCAGCCGCGACGCGAGAAACTGCAGCCCGAAACTGCCGACCGCCTGCCAGGTCTGGGCAGCTACCGCCCCCACCGCACGCGAGCGGATCAGCCGGCCGAGACGCGCCGGCGGCCGGGCTCTGCGGTGACGACCAGTGCGCCGGGACGAGGACATCTGGGTCACCACCTCCAAAGCCACCAACCGTCTCTGCGCGCGCGTGGGACGACGACCTTCGATCGCCCAGGGACGAGCCGTGAGGACGGGTTACGACAAGGCTCGGCGCCCGTGCCTCATAGCACAGGCGCCGTAGCCTACATCGCTTAATTCGAACCGAAAGTCGGATCCGCGCACACCAGCGATGGGCACTTTACGCCCCTAGGACGCTCACCGGGTTCGACATGGCACTGACGATCGCGTTGCCGCTGGGGTCGCTGACCCGGACGGTGTAGGTGTGAGTGCCGATCGGCACGCCGGAATCGGTGAGGCTCTGGTCGGGCTGGTTCCAGAAGGTGGTGGCGAGCTGCTTGGTGCTGACGAGCTGCTGCGACGGTGTGCCGTAGTCGCGGTACACCTGATATGTGAGTGTCTGGTTGTCGGCGTCCCAGGCGGACTGATAGCTCAGCGTGATGACGCCTGGCGTGGTGGCGTTGGTTGTGGCGCTCGGTGCGGTGATGGTGCGATCGGGAAAACCGTTGAAGGTGGGCGGCTGAGTGATCGGGTCGACAGCCGTAGTGGCGAACCGGGTCAAGCCCTGTTGCGGAACGCCGTTGACGGTGGGGAACTCACCCGCCAGAGTCACGTAGCCGGAAGCACTCGAACGAACGCTCCACGGCCCTTGGAAGGCACCCGTGTAGGTACCGGCCTCGAGGTCGGGAAACCACTGCAGCAGCTGAGGCTTGGGCTGGGAGCTGTAGTTCCAGCCATAGACGTCAGGCCCGCTGTTGTATCCGCTGGCCGCAGTGCTGAAGGCCGTGGCCCGGCTCCACCGCACTCGCGGGTCGGTGTCGGAGAATCCGCCGATCATCGTGCAGTCGTGCTCGTGGCCTACCGAGTAGGCCGCCCCGCCCAGCACCGCGATGTCGTAGGTGTCGCCCAAGCAGTCGGCAAGCCAGCGGATGCTGCCATCGGAGGGGTTGACGGAGAAGGGGCCTTCGTAGGTTCCGTTGGTGCCGAAGGCGAAACTTGTGCCATAGATGTTGGTGCCGTCGGTGTAGAGGGCGGTGACGCCGCCCTGGTTGTAGTTGATCACCGACTGATTGATCTTCCACGTGCGATTCAGGCCTGTCACGGGGTCGAGCGCCGTCTGACCGTTCACGACGGCACCGTTCATGGTCTTGAACTGCCCACCCACCACGACCTTGCTCTGGTCGGGCGTCATGACCAGGGCCCGGACACCGTTGTCGTCGGGTATGGGAGCCCACGGCCTGACTGAACCGGTGGCGGTGTTGAAGGCCGCCAGCTGGTTGCGCTGCAGCCCGTTGGCCTGCCAGAACTGGCCGCCGGCGTAGACGGTGTCCTTGGAGACGGTCAGAGCGCGCACCTCGCCGCCGACGTTGGCCTTGAAGCTGGTGACCAAGGCACCGGTGGCGGTGTCGAAGGCGGCGAGGTGGGCCACCGCAGTGCCGTCGACGGTGGTGAAGTCACCGCCCACATACACCCGCGAGCCGTCGGGTGAGGCTGCGATGGCGAGCGCCTGGGCGTTGAGGCTGTGATTGAAGGTGGTCACCGGGTTACCCGTGCGGAGGTCGTAGGCGAAGATGTTCATCGCCGGCCGCTCCCCCACCCCACCGGCGGCCACTCCCGGCGGACGGGCCGCGGTGAACGAGCCGGCCACATACACGGTGTTGCCCACGATGACCTGGGCCCAGCCGACGCCGTTGATCTGCCAGGTGGGCAGCGCCTTGGCGCCTACCGTCGCCGGCAGGCCCGCCGAGGGCGCGGTGTCTGCCCGGGAGGCGCCGATCGGGGCGACGACGACGCCGACGAGCGACAGCGCAGCGGCAAGCGAGGCCACCACCAACGTGCGTGCCCAGCCTCGAACGTTCATCGTCTGCCTCTCCCGGGTGCCTGACGGGTGCTGACCGCCCTGGCCAGGGCCGTGCTTGCCATAAGGGCCGTGCTTGTCACAAGGGCCGTGCTTGTCACAAGGGTCGTGGTTGTCATAGCGGTGCTGGTGACCGGCGGTGCTGCGCATGGGTCAGCCCACCCTGCCGTGGAAGACGGCGAGCCCGTGACCGCCGTCGATGTCGATCGACAGCGTGGCGCCAGCCATGCCGGTGCTGGGTACCGAGAACGAATAGGCAGCGCTGGCCTTACCGCCGGCCGGCAGCACACTTGCCAGGTCGCGGCTCTGCGGCTCGTAGACCACGCGGGCCTGCCGTGCCGGCGAGCCATAGGTCAGGGCGACCACGGTGCGAGTGGCATCGACTGGTACCGCAGACCCATTAACCACCTCGAGCGTGATCCGGGTGAACTTCTCGCCCTGCAGCACCCCCACGCCTTCACCGTTCACCACTGCCTGCGAGGTCTGCACGATGCTCACCTGGAGGCCGTCTGGAAAGGTCACCTTCGACCCTGCAGCTATGCCGTCGCCCGTGCCAGCGGCCTGCACGACCGATGCCACGGCGACTCCTGGCCGGGCCACCCTGGTCGGCACGGCGGCGGCCAGCGGATCGGGGCCAGGTTCAGCCGTTCCGCTCGACGAGGCAACCTGACCGGTTGGAGTTGCCGATCCGCTCGATGAGCCAGCGTCCGCCGACGAAGCAGGGTTGCCCGACGAGCCGGCACCGGCCGAAGCAGGACCGTTCGACGAGTCAGGTCCGGAGGAATCTGGTTCGGTAGACGCGACTGCCGTTCCCGACGAGGAGGGAGTCGGACTGGCCGACGAGACGACCCTCGCGACCGGCGCCCCGGACGAGGCGGGGCCGTCCACGGCGGTGTGTGCCGCCCCTGCCGCGCATCCGCCGAGCGCCACGACGAGGCAACTCCCCAGCGCCCACCATCGACTCTTTCTCACAGGTCTCGATTCTTCCAAGGCCGCGCGCAGCTCCGAGCTGCTGCGCCTGATCCCCCGCGCACACCGAGAGTAAGCCGAGGGTTTCCGGAGGAATCTTCCGAACCGGAAACTTGGGCTACTCAAAGTAGCCAGATCGGGGCAAAATTCACTCGATTGGGTCATCGTCCGGGAAGTGCGTAGCACTCTTGGTTACGCAGACGCTGGATCATCGCCGCGCCATCGTGCCCCAACGCCGCAGCGCCGCTCGACGGGTGATTCCGTCGAGCGGCGCTGCTGGTTCGGGTGTTCTTTCTCTGCGGGCTGCCGGGGTCGCTGCGACTACCGGCGTCCTGAGCTGCTCCAGGTTCTGCTCAGCCCAGTTCCCCTCAGCCCGGTTTTCCTCAGCCCGGTTTTCCTCAGCCCGGTTTTCCTCAGCTCGGTCCCCCTCAACTGGTGGAGCCGAAGGTCTTGACGCCGACCGCCTGCCCCATGAGGGCGGCGATGTCGGCCGGCAGAGCCGCAGCCTTGGACGTGCCCAACGCCGTCAACGCCGCGGTGGGCTTGCCCTGCGCATCGACGAGGGATGCCTTGACCTCCTGGCCGGAGGCCTCTTGACCGGTCGTCGACCGGTAGGCGTCGAGAGTGTTGAAGACGTATGGGTCGACGTTGGTGTTGGCCCGCGACCACACGACCAGCCAGGTGGGCGCGGAGGCGTTGACGCGACCGTAGACGTTGTTGTTGGCCGTGATGTGCATCTGTTCGGCGGAGTTCTGCCGGGAGTAGTCCTCCACGCAGAGCAGGCAGTTGCCGCCGGTCTCGCTCACCACGTTGTTCTGCACCAGCACCGGGCCGAGGGTCCAGGGCATCGTCGGATCGGGGAAGGGCATCCGCTTGTCACGGGCGGAGTTGTTGATGTCGTTGTTGCGACGGGTGTCCTGCACCAGGTTCAGGCCTCGGTTGCCGTTACTGGCGATGGTGTTGTTCCAGATCTGCACGTCGGAGGTGTTGTTGACTTTCACCCCGTCCGCGGCGTTGCCGATCATCTTGTTGTTGACGACCTTCATCTTCGCCGAGATCTCCAGGGCCAGCCCATTGCCCGCATTGTGGTTGAACGTGTTGTTGGTGATGGTTCCGTCGTAGTCGGACTCGTCCACCCACAGTCCCGGGCCAAGGTTGGCCGAGAAGTCGCTGTCCTTGATCGAGAACGTGCGCACCTTCGAGAACTTGAGGCCACCGGAGACCGGAGCGAGGTTGAAATGCTCCATATTGTTATTGGTAGCCAGTGACCCCGAGACCGTGACGTTGTTGGCCATATTGCCCTGGATGCCGAGCAGCCCGCAGTTGCTGACGCTCACGTGGTCGAGCACGGTGCCGTTGCCGGTCAGGAAGACACCCTGCGTCGCAATGTCGCTGACCACCATGTTCTGCATGGTCGCGGTGTCCTTCTCCAGGGTGATCGCTCCCATGGTGGGTACGGAGGTGGCATAACGGCGCACCCCGAAGCCGCGCAGCACCGTGCCCGAGGCCCGCACGCTGATGGCCTTGGGGAGGTCGGTGGCGGCCACGGTCTTGCCCGTGGGATCGCTGCCGATGGTGATCGTGCCGGTCGACTCGTTGAGGTAGAACGACCCGGGTACCACCTTGCCCAGACTGGCCGCCTGCGTGAGCTGAACGCCGTTGACGAACACCTGGTCGGGGTGGGCGGCCATCGGGTAGCTCGGGTTGATGAAGTTCCAGTCGGCGGCCGTGTTGTCGGGGGCCCCCTGGGTGTAGGTGGGGCTTGCGTCGAAGCGCGGCGTCCACCCGGTGATCTGCCAGCCGGCGGCCGACTTCGTCCAGCCCGTCAGAGGTGTCGAGCCGTCCATCCAGACCGCCTCACCGGGGTAGTTCTGGATGGTGAGTTGCTTGTAGATGGCCACATTCTCGTGATACGTGCCGGCACGAACGACGACGGTGCCACCGGCCGGGGCCTTGGCGATGGCCTGGCCGATCGTGCGCACCGGGCTGGCCAGGGTGCCCGGGTTGGAGTCGGCGCCGGAGGGAGAGACAAAGGTCGCGCCGGCCGGAATCGCGTACCGTGCAGCACCGACCGCAACCGACCCGGGCGTGGGCGGGGTGGTGCTCACCGGAGCCGGCGTGGTCGGGGAGGTCGGCGTGCTGGGCGGGGGGGTCGGCGTGGCCGGCGGGGAAGTCGGCGGCGTGGAGCCGACAGGCGCAGTGACAGGGCCGGCGTAGAACGCGGTGCCCTGGTTGGTCCAGCCTGCGGCAACGAGGGCGCCTTGGTCTGCGGCGGTGACCGCGAACCGGTGCAAGCCGGCCTTGCTGAAGCGCACAACAGGCACTCGACAGGAGGAGTCCGTGCTTGAGGCGTAGAAGTACACCTTGCCATCGTCGGTGTAGCCGGACGAGGTAGCCGCCTTGATCTCGGCTGGCTTTGCGTACCAGGCGAAGTCTCCGGTGGTGGAGTTGTAGAGGCGGTGCACAGCGAGGTCCATGCTTGCGCTCTTTGCCGTGGCGGCGTAGAAGGCAGTGCCCTGATCGATGGTGAAGCCGTAGTCGCTCTTGGCCGAGGCGATCTCGTCAGCCGACGTCGTATACAACGCCGGTCCCGATGGCTTGAGCACGTTGAAGATAGGGGTTGGAGCCTCCGCGCAGACGACGGTGTTCGTGGGAGTGGTCGAGGGGGCTGCAGGAGCTGGCGCCGGAGCAGCGGTCGCCGCGAGCACCGAGGCCAGCGCGAAGTGCTTGAGGGCCACCGACCAGCCAACCATCGAGAGAACAGCCATATGTCTAACGCTCCGTAATCGAGACACCACAGGGTGATTCCCTCTGCGCGAGGGCCACCCCAAGGGGGACTCGGTACTTGTCGGCGGCGAATCGGTATCGCGTTATCTCTCGGTGACAAGATCGCCTGCGCGGCCCAAGTGCAATTACGGTTGGTTAGCAGCCGCATCTCGGCCGAAACGCCAGGAGCCTGCCAGAAATAGCGTCGCCATGGGCTGGAATTTGACTTAAAATTGGTTACACCTCAAGTACTTTCAATTCTCAACCAGCAGTCCGAGGAAATCGATGGCGAGGCGTCCTCAACCTCCTATACATGGCGATTGCGATGGGCCCGCCTAAAAGTGCGCACTCTGGTATTGACGCACTGTATTCGGAACAGAGCATCCGAAATGAACGCGAAAGGGGCCTTCCGGCTACCCGAAAGGCCCCTTCGTCCCGAGGAATCAGGTGAACTGACTACCGTAAGTAGCCAAGTACGCGGCCAGCGCAACAGAGGCCGGACGTGGCGCGAAGCCGGCTGCGGTGATCTTGGTCAGCGACAACGCCGAATGCACCGGCCGTGGCGCGAGCGCTTTGCCCCGTCCGTACTCGGCCGTGCTCAGCGGCGAGATGGCTGCAGGGTCCGCGCCCACACCGGCAAACACCTGCCGGGCGATCTCGGCCCAGGTCTGCACCGGGCCGTCGTTGGTCAGGTTGTAGATCCCGGCCTCGGCCGGGTGCGCTGTTGCGCCACCGCCGAGCAGGTGCACGATGCCCGCCGCCAGGTCGTCGGCGAAGGTCAGCCGTCCGTACTGATCGTCGACGACCCCTGGTGCGATGCCGCGAGCCGCGAGGCTCGCCATGGTGGCCACGAAGTTGCGTCCGTGCCCCACCACCCACGAAGTGCGGACGATGTAGTGCTCGGCCAGGCTCGCCACGAGAGCGTCCCCGGCTGCCTTGGTCTGGCCGTAGACGCCCAAGGGCGACAGCGGCTCACTCTCGTCGTGTTCGGTGACCGTGCCGTCGAAGACGTAGTCGGTCGACACCTGCACCAGCCGCGCCCCGGCCCGCCGGCAGGCAGCCACCAGCGCGCTGACGGCCTCGACGTTCACCGTCCAGGCCTGCCGGCGGCCCTCGATGGTCTCGGCCGCGTCGACCGCGGTGTACGCCGCCGCGTTGATCACGGTGTCGACGTTGAGCGCGGCCAGGTCCAGGGCGGCCACGGCGGCCGGGTCGCTCAGGTCGAGTTCCCTACGGGTAAAGAAGCGCGCTCCGGGCAAGGCGTCACGCAGGGCACGACCCAGCTGGCCGCCCGAGCCCAGGACGAGCACCCTCGTCGCGTCGAACGACTCCGCTCGCGAGCGAGTCGGCAACGGGTCAGCGGCCCTCAACCCGCGGGTCGCCGAATCACCAGCCACCGACCTGCCAGCCATCGGCACCACGTCTCGCAACAGCGGGTGCGCGCGATCGGCGGCCGAGAGCTCGGCCTGCTCCAGCGGCACCGGCCACGCGATGCCCAGGTCGGGGTCGGCGAGGTTCACGAAGGTGTACTCGGCGCGTTTGGCCGCGCTCCAGTGATCGTTGACGAGGTATGAGTAAGCAGTGCCAGCATGCAGCGTCTGAAACGAGTTGCCCACCCCATAGGGCACGAAAACCGCTGTGTCGGGCCCGATCTCGACCGTCTCTACCCGTCCGAACGTAGGCCCGGAGCGCAGGTCGACCCAGGCCCCGAACACCCGCCCGGCACTGACCGAGACCAGTTTGTCCCACGGCTCGGCGTGCACACCGCGGGTGACGCCGACGGCGGCGTTGAACGACACGTTGTTCTGCACGGGCTCGAAATCCGGCAGCCCGAGAGCGGTCATCTTGGCCCGCTGCCAGTTCTCCTTGAACCATCCGCGGCCATCGAGATGCACCGGCAGCTGCAGCACGAGCAGCCCGGGGATCGAGGTCTCACGCACCGCCAACTCCGCCGGCCCCAGCTCGTCCTGACCCAGCTCGTTCTTCACGGCATCACCCTTCACCCGTGCCATCGGTCAGGGGGCTCACTGATTCGACGTGGCGTACTTGGCCTCGGTGGCCGCCTTCTGCGGACGCCACCAGGCCTCGTTGTCGCGGTACCAGTCGATGGTGGCCGCAAGGCCGGCCTCGAAATCGAAGAGCTCCGGCTGCCAGCCCAGTTCGGTGCGCAGCTTGGTGGAGTCGATCGCGTAGCGCAGGTCATGCCCGGCTCGGTCGGTGACGTGCTCGTAGTCGTCGGACGGTTTGCCCATCAGCATGAGCACCAGCTCGATCACCGACTTGTTGTCGCGCTCACCGTCAGCGCCGATCAGGTAGGTCTCCCCCGGCACGCCGGCCTCGATGATGCGCAACACGGCCGAGGAGTGGTCGTCGGCGTGAATCCAGTCGCGCACATTGGCACCGGCGCCGTAGAGCTTGGGCCGCACTCCGTCGATCACGTTGGTGATCTGGCGGGGGATGAACTTCTCCACGTGCTGGTAGGGCCCGTAGTTGTTGGAGCAGTTGCTGATCGTGGCCGCCACCCCGAACGAGCGCACCCAGGCGCGCACGAGCAGATCGGCACCGGCTTTCGTGGCCGAGTAAGGACTGGAGGGGTTGTAGGGCGTGGCCTCGGTGAACCGCTGCGGGTCGTCGAGCTCGAGGTCGCCATACACCTCATCGGTGGAGATGTGGTGCAACCGCACACCGTGCCGGCGCACGGCCTCGAGCACCGAGAAGGTGCCCACCACGTTGGTCTGCACGAACGGCGCGGGCCCCGCCAGGGAGTTGTCGTTGTGCGACTCTGCGGCGTAATGCACCACCACGTCGCTGGCCGCCACGAGGGGATTGAGCACGTCGGCATCGCGGATGTCGCCGTGCACGAACCGCACCCGGTTCTGGTCGAGCCCGTCCAGGCTGGCCCGGTTGCCGGCGTAGGTCAGGGCGTCGAGGACCGTCACGTGGTCGTCGGTGTTCTCCACGACGTACCGGACGAAGTTGGAGCCGATGAACCCGGCACCGCCGGTGACCAAGAGTGATCTCACTGACCAAAGGTTACGCGACCGCCTCTGCTGGCACGGCCTAACGCCCCACTTGGGCGCAATCAGGTGCCATTTCGCACACCGCCCAATCGCGCGCCATTCTCACACCTGACAGACGGCAGGCTGCCAGGATGACCGGATGCGCGGAATCATCCTGGCCGGCGGTACCGGTTCGCGGTTGCACCCCATCACGCTCGGCGTGAGCAAGCAGCTCGTGCCTGTCTACGACAAACCGATGATCTACTACCCGCTCTCGACGCTGGTGCTGGCCGGTGTGCGCGACGTGTTGGTGATCACCACCCCGCACGAGGCCGACGCCTTTCAACGACTGCTCGGCGACGGCTCACGGTTCGGCATCTCCATCACCTACACCCAGCAAGCGCGCCCGGAGGGCCTGGCCCAGGCGTTCACACTGGGGGCCGACTTCATCGGCGACGACAACGTGGCCTTGGTGCTGGGCGACAACATCTTTCACGGCAGCCAGCTGGGCCACCAGTTGCGCCGGCGGGCCGACACGTCCGGCGCCACTGTGTTCGGCTACTGGGTCAAAGATCCGCGCGCCTACGGCGTGGTGGAGCTCGACGCCGACGGCCAGGCCCTCTCGATCGAGGAGAAGCCGCAGCACCCGCGCTCGCACTACGCGATCCCGGGCCTGTACTTCTACGACAATGACGTGGTCGAGATCGCACGCGGGCTCAAGCCCTCCGCCCGTGGGGAATACGAGATCGTGGACGTGATGCGCGCCTACCTGCAAGCGGGCACGCTGCGTGTCGCGGTGCTGCCCCGCGGCACCGCCTGGCTCGACACCGGCACCTTCGACTCCCTCAACGACGCGGGCAATTTCGTGCGCACGCTGCAGGCGCGACAGGGCCTGCAGATCGGCTGCCCAGAGGAGGCCGCCTGGCGTGGTGGGTTCCTCACCGACGAGGAGTTGCGGGCCCGCGCCGAGCCGCTGCTCGCCTCGGGTTACGGACGCTACCTGCTCGACCTGCTGGAGCAGGAGAGTTGATCGGGCCGGGCCAGGGACTTTTCCAGGATGGTGGCCGTGTGCTCGTAGTGCTCACGGAGCGCTGCTGACGCAGCTGTCACGTCACGGGCGATCGCGGCGTCGAAGATTCGCTGGTGTTCCCTCGCCTTGTCGCGAGCGGGGGCTAACGGCAGCGACCAACGTCGATAGAGCTCGGTGCTGGCGCGCAGGTCGTCGGTGATGGCAAGCAGACGTGGGCTCGCGCACCCCTCGAGCAGCGCACGGTGAAAGGCTGCGTGCGCGCTCTCCCATTCGTCCGACATCCGAGTCGGGCCGTGCTCGGCAAACACGGGGGTGCGCTGCAGGCGGTGATGCGCGGCCACCAGGGCCGACTCCCACTCAAGGCCGCCTCGTTCCATGGCCGAGACGAGTGCGATCAGCTCCAGGCTGATCCGAGTGGCGGTCAGATCGTGCAGATCGTCGAGCGTCAGCGACTGCACGCGAAAGCCCAGCTGAGGTTCGCTGGTGACCAGCCGCTGCTCCACCAGCCGGGTGAGGGCTTCGCGGATGACGCTGACGCTGGCTCCGTACCGCGCTCCCAGCTCAGCGAACTTCAACTTGCTCCCCGGCTCGTACGCACCGCCGAGGATGTCCGCCCGTAGCTGCTCGTGGACGTCCCCGGTCTTGGCGCGTGCCCGCGGAGCGTCGTTCACGCACGTCAGTCTATTCGCCACCCAGGCGCAGATACCGATAATTTCGAAACTATGCCAAACTTTCGGCATTATTAAGCTCTGGGTCAGTCGAAGGTGACGTCATCGATACCGTCGTGAAGCTACTGCCCGCCTTGCTGGGCATCGCCGCCGGCGGCGTGTTGCGGCACAGGGGCATCGCCGACCATCACGACGCGGACTTCATGTTCCGCCTCGTCATCAGGATCTTCCTGCCGTCCCTGGCCTTCACCGCCCTGTCTCGCGTCACGATCGACCGGCACCTGGCGATCTTTCCGCTGACGGCGATGATCATCATCTCTGTCGGCTACTTGACCGGGCGGCTGCTCGCAGCCAAGGGGCCCTTCCTCAACCCCCAGCGGGCAGTCGCGATCTGCTGCTGCATGAACGTCAATACGGGTTTCATCCTGCCCTTCGTCCAAGGGCTCTACGGCACCCACGGCATAGCCAGGCTGGCGGCCTTCGACGCGGTGAACACCACGCTGACCTTCACCTGGACCGCCTACGTCGCCGCCCGAGCGAACCCCCATCATCACGCCACCGCGTCGGCAACGCTCAAGAGGTTGGCCTCCAGCCCACCCCTGTACGCCATCGCGGCCGGCCTCCTGGTCAACGCCCTCCGGCTGCCCGTTCCGGCAGCGATCGGAGACACCCTGGCCACCATCGGGACAGCAACCGGAATCCTGATGGCCATCGCCGTCGGCATCCAGTTCGAGCCCCCGGGCAAAGGCGTCGCGAAGGCCGCCCTGATCTACGCGGGACGGCTCGCGTCGGCCATGGCCGTGGCCGTCGCCGTCATCCTGGTCTTCGGCCTGACCGGTGCCGACCGCACAGTTCTGCTGCTCATGGCCGTGGCGCCCACGCCCTTCTTCATCGTCGCTTTCGCAACCATGGAGAACCTGGACGTCAAGCTCACCGTCAACACGGTGTCTCTGTCCATCATCGTGAGCCTCCCCCTGGCCCTCGCCGTCATCTTCCTGACGGCTTAGGGCGGCTCCCACCCGGGTCTAGCTCGGCTGATGTCCTTTATCCGACACGATTCTGACGGCGGGCTTGGATTTCGTGCTCAGCCAGCTTCGCCAGTTTGAATTCGTGTCGGATAAGGGACACAGGAAGCTCGGCTGCCGGGTACTGATGCAGGGTGCGGACGCTCACACCTGGCGGTAGGCGTCCGCAGATTCCGATTTGTCCGACCAGGGTTACGGCACGAGGCTCGGCAGCCGGTTGATGCCGAAGCGCTCGGCCAGCGCCCGGCGCGCGGCATAGGCCCCGCACAACCCGTGCACACCCGGGCCAGGGCTGGCCGATGCCGAGCAGATGTAGACGCCGTCCAATCCCACGCGGTACGGGTTGGGCGGCAGCGTCGGACGAGCGATCACCTGCCACAGATTCACCGCGCCGGCAGCGATGTCACCGCCGATGTAGTTGGCGTTGTGCTGGCTCAACTGCGCTGCCGGGATACAGCGGCTGGCAACCACCAGGTCGCGGAATCCTGGCGCGAACCGTTCGAGTTGGGCGCAGACATCGGCCGTCACGTCGCGGGTGGAGCCGGCGGGTACGTGGGCATACGTCCACAACGGACGCAGCTGGCTGCCGGCTGACGAGCTGAGCCGCCCTGGGTCGAACACTGCAGGGTCGCTGACGAGCACCGCAGGACGCTCCGCGTGCCGCCCGGCGTGCACTGCGGCCTCGGCCGCCACCATCTCCGCCCGCGAACCGCCGACGTGGATGGTGCCCGCCCGCCTCACGTCGGCATGCGTCCACGGCACCGGGCCCGAGAGCACGAAGTCGACCTTGGCCGCGGCGTTGCCGTAGCGGAAGCGCCGCATCGCCGTTGCCCACCGGCTGGGGAGCAGGCCGCCGAGAATGTCAGCGACCGCGCGCGGGGTGGTGTCGAAGAGGTAGCAGCGGGCCGAGGGCAGCTCGGCGAAGGTCGTGACCCGCTGTTCGGTGAGCACCTGCCCACCGTGCGCTCGAATGTCGGCCACCAGCGCGTCTGTGATCGCCTGGCTGCCACCCACGGGGAGTGGCCAGCCGTCTGCGTGGGCGAGCCCGGCGAGCAGCAGACCGGCTCCGGCAGGTGCGAGGCCGGGCAGCGGCGCGATCGCGTGCATCGCCACGCCGGTGAGCAGCGCGGCTGCTTCCTCCGTGCGAAACCGCTTGTTCCACAATGGGGTTCCCTGCTCCAGCACAGCCCGTGAGAAGCGCAGCGCCGTGCCCAGGTCGCGCGGCAGGCCCCGACGGTCGCCGAGCGCGACCTCCACCAGGCCCGCTCGGTGACTGGCCAGCGGCCCGAGCAGGGAGCGCCAGGCCGGCCCGTCGACACCGAGTCCGGCACAGGTGCGTTCGATGTCGGTCCAGGCCAACCCGGCGCGGCCACCGTCCAGCGGCTGGGCGTAGGCAAGCTCCGGAGTGTGCAGCTGCACCCCGCGCGCGGGGAGGTCGAAAGCCCGCAGAAAGGGCGAGGCAACCGCCATCGGATGTACTGCCGAGCACACGTCATGCACGATGCCTGGTGCCAGCCCGAGATCGAGGGTGCGCGCTCCCCCACCGAGGGTTGCTTCGGCCTCGAGCACCTGCACCTGCAGCCCGGCCCGGGCAAGCACGACCGCCGCAGCCAGCCCGTTGGGACCGGAGCCGATGACGACGGCGTCGAGTTGTGCCATCAGTCGACGTGGCCCATTGGGCGAATCTGTGTCATCAAAATCTGTTTCATCAAAATCTGTTTCATCAACGAGGCACTCAGCCCTTGAAGTTCTGGCCGAGCACCACGCGCATGTCTTCGGGCAGCGTGGTGTCGAGGTTGGTGGTGCCGCCCCCCAGGAAGGTCGCGAGCGCGTCGGCAGTGTCTTTCAGGGTGGGGTCCTTGTAGACCACGAACGTCTCGGCAACCCTGCGGTCGTCGTTGTTGGCCGTGTCGGTGACGATCCAACCGTCGTCGCGAAGTTTCTTGGTGGCCTTGCGCGTGAGCGAGTTCGTGTAGGTGCCGTTGAGCACGAGCAACTGCACGCCCTTGTCGACATCGGGGGGAACGGTGGCAGTAGGAGAGGCGGAGGCAGTGGCGGTACCCGTGGCCGAGGCCGTAGCGGTGGGTTTACTGGAGGCCGAATGCGACGCGACGATGGGAGCTTCGGCCGTGGAGCCGAAGCCGCTGTAGGCCGTGACAATGGTGACGATGACAGCCAGCGCGAACAGCCCCGCGAGAATCCATGGCAGGGCGGCCACCAGCGGAGCAGTGGCCACCCGGTGCGCCCCACGACGCTGGCCGGGCACCACGTCGACATCGAACTCGTCGCGAGGGTAGCTGTGCTTCTCGTCGTCGACCTCGGTGCCCACTGAGGTCAGCTCGTTCAGGTGCTCACCGCTCGGCGCCTCGTCCGCCTTCGTGTTCGAATCGTCGTTGGCGGTCATCTGCTGCGAGCTCCCCTCAGGCGTTGGCTCCCAGCCGACGGGCGGATCGCGCCTGCTGCCGGGACGTCCGCATCCTACGCAGTCGCTTAACCAACATGGGCTCGGCACGCAAAGCGGCCGGCGAATCGATCAAAGCGTTGAGCACCTGGTAGTAGCGCGTAGCCGACAACTCGAAGAGCTCGCGGGCGGCCTGCTCCTTCGAGCCTGCGTAACGCCACCAGGTCTTCTCGAACTCCAGAATCCGACGATCGCGCTCGCTCAACTCGTCGTGCTCGGAGCCGGCATCGCCGACTGAGTCGTCGACACTGTCGATGCGGAGCGCGTCCATGAGCCGAGCCTAGGACAGAATGACAGGCATGTCATTCTCCTCGCGAGGACGTCGGCCATGAGTGCGCGTCCGATCACAGAGCTGGTGCATCCGAGTTGGGCCCCGGCCCTTGAGCCGGTCTCCGGGCTCGTGGCGCAGCTCGGAGAGATGCTGCGCGCCGAGGTGGCGGCGGGCCGCGGGTACCTCCCCGCGGGACCCAATGTGCTGCGCGCCTTCTCCCAGCCGCTGGACGAGGTGCGCGTGCTCATCGTGGGTCAAGATCCGTACCCCACCCCGGGTCACCCGATTGGTTTGTCGTTCGCCGTCGATAGGTCGGTGCGGCCGCTGCCGCGCAGCCTGCAGAACATCTACACCGAGCTCGGCACCGATCTCGGTGTGCCGACTCCCTCGCACGGCGACCTGTCGGCCTGGTCGGCCCAGGGCGTGCTGCTGCTTAACAGAGTGCTCACGGTGACGCCGGGCAAGCCCGGCTCGCACCGGGGCCGCGGCTGGGAAGAAGTGACTGCGGCCGCCGTGCGCGCCCTGGTGGCCCGTGACGAGCCGCTGGTGGCGATCCTGTGGGGACGCGATGCCCAGAGCCTGGTGGGCTTGCTGGGTGAGGAGGTGCCCACGGTGATGAGTCCCCACCCCAGCCCGTTGTCCGCCTCCAGCGGGTTCTTCGGCTCCAGGCCCTTCAGCCGAACCAACGACTTACTCGCCGAGCTCGGGGCAGACCCCGTCGACTGGCGCGTGCCGGAGTAGCAGGCTCCGCTTGGCCGGTACTTGGCGCGCTTTGGCGACTGCCTTGCACTATCGCCGGCAACACTGGACTTATCCCCTCTACCAAATATGCATCCCTATGGTGGCGAGTCGGTCGGCACGTGAAAAGAGGCATGCGAATCCGAGCAGAGCAACGCCGTTAGGCCCTACTATGACCCGATGGGAATGACGTGGATGGGCTTTCGATGCGACGCTGCCACCGCACGCGGACTTCTGGAAGATCCGGACGGCCTGGACGACTTGCTCGAAGCAGAAGACGACGCGATGTCCGTCGATCTCGACAAGGCCTGGCATGGACTCCACTGGTTGCTCACTGGCAGCACCGATGCAACCCTCACGCCCCTCTCGGACGCCGGTTCGTCCGCAGAATCCTGATCAAAGATTGAGCCGGGTGGAAAATTTCAGCTAGCAACTGTGACGCCTCGCCTCGCGCAGCTCCCAGCGCGTAAGCGAGGCCGGCCGGGAATGAAACTTCTCCGTCCGTCCACTTTGTGAATCTTGCGCTGACCCACTCTTCCTCCGGATACCGTAAGTCACTCGGAAAGCTCGACCCAGACCTGCAGTACAGCCTCCATGTCTTCCCTCATTGAAGAGATCTGTTGTTCGGGGCGAGTTCCTCAAAGTCGGATAAGCAGCGTCGAGTTCGAAGAACGGAGCCCTGCTTCAGTTGGCTTGTCATTGGCACCTCAGGCCTATCCCGCCGCCTCATCAAGACTCTCGCCTCACGATCCTCGGTTCAGTCGCCGGCGTCAGGATAGGGCGAGACCGCGCCCTCCCACACGAGTGGGAGGGCGCAGCTCTTGGCCATCCGTAGCCGGTCTGGACGTCGCTAGCTGACCAGCGGCCAGGCGGCCGCCACCAGGACGAGGCCCAGCACACCGCCGATGGTGGTGAGCGTGGTCCAGGTCTTCAGGCCGTCACCCACCGAGAGGCCGGAGAGCTTGACCACGATCCAGTAGCCGGCGTCATTGATGTGCGAGAGGGCCAGTGCGCCCGCACCCATCGCCAGGCAGACCAGCGCCAACTGGTTCGGGTTGTACTGGGCGGCCGCGATCAGCGGCGCGATCACCCCTGCCGTGGTGACCAGGGCGACCGTGGCGGATCCCTGCACCGCCCGCAGCAGCCCGGTGAAGAGGAAGGCGAGGACCAGGATCGGCAGGCCGGTGGCTTGCAGCACGTCAGCCACCGCATCGCCGATGTGGGTCGCCACCAGGACCTTGCCGAACACACCGCCCGCACCGGCGATCAGGATCACCATGGCGACCGGCGGGATCGCCGAACCCATCACGTCGCCGACGTCCTGCAGGCTCCAGCCGCGCCGGATGCCGAGCAGATACCCGCACAGCAGCGCATCGAGCAGCAGGGCGACGAACGGCGCACCCAGCACCATCAGCACCAAGCGGACGGCATTGCCCTCGGCCAGGAAGCTGGTCGCCAAGGTACCCAGCAGGATCAGCACGATCGGCAGGATGATGAGCGACGCGATCATCCCGAAGCTGGGCGCCGGACCGGCCGGCAACCGTCGGGTCAGGACGTCGACCGATGCCAGTTCCTCGGCCGCGCTCAACCCGGCGTGCTCACCGCCCTTCGCGTCCAGGTGATGGCCGGACGGACTGCCGGTGTGCGCTGATTCCGGATTCGCCACCCAGTCGACGATGTCCTCGTCGGTCACATCGATTCCGTATACCTCAGCCCGGACGTCGTCGCTCATCGGGTAGATCTTCTTGTTCATCCGACTAGCGACCAGGTAGCAGGCAAAGGCCACGATCGCGGTCAGCGGAAGGCCCCACATCAGGATCCGGCCGATGTCAGCGCCGAAGATGCCGGCAATGGCCACTGGGCCCGGGTGCGGCGGTATGAAGGCGTGCACGACTAGCATCGCCGAACACATCGGCAGTGCGTAGAGCAGCAGCGGCTTCTTGGCAGCCTTCGCGACCCCGTACGCCAGCGGCATCAGGATGATCACGCCTACCTCGAAAAACACCGGGATGCCGAGCAGGAAGCCGGCGGCGGTGAGTGCCAGCGGCGTCCGGCGACTGCCGAACTTCTCCATCAGGGTGGTCGCCAGTGCCTGGGCGCCACCGGAGAGTTCGATGATCCGCCCGACCATCGCGCCCAGGGCGATGATGATCGCGATGTGGCCCAGCACCGATCCCATGCCGGTCTCGATCGTGGTGACCAGGGCCAGGGCCAGCGCCTCTGCTCCGGCGGCGATGTGTACGCCGCAGAGCAACAGAGTCAATGAGCCGGCTCCGGCTTACGGGCGACGACGGCGATGGCCACCAGATGCTGACGGTGAGCGCGGAAGGTGGCCCGCATGGCCTGCACTCGACGCCGGGCGGCCGGCTTGATGATCAGGTTGCGGGCGAACCGGAGCGCGCCCCATACACCTTCGTCGGCGAGAATCCGGCGTGGCTGCAACAAGGCCATGGGCGCGGTCTCCACGTGATCGACCACTAGGCCGCGTGCGGTCAGCAGGTCGACCCACTCCCGTTTGGTCAGCGGGCGGGCGTTGACTTTGATCGCGCGTGCCAACCCTTGACGAATGCCGGTCTTCACCTCGTCCGGGAGGTCGTCGGGGGCCAGGGCCAGCTCGTGGATCGCATAGCGACCCCCTGGCCGGAGCAGCCGGGCGGCCTCGGCGACGATCGCGTTCTTTGCACGCTCCCCCTGCATAGTGAGCATAGCTTCGCCGATCACGACGTCTGCGCTCGCCTCGGGCAATCCGGTGGCGGCGGCATCCGCCCGGACGACGATGCCGCGGCCGCCGACGAGCAACCTCACAGCCGCGACGCAGGCCGGGTCGCGGTCGACGCCCGCGGTACGAGCGGGGACCGAGTTTGAAGATCTCGGTGGCCGTGCGTCCCAATCCCGGGGCCAGCTCAACCACGTCGCAGTCATGAATGTCGGCGTGCCAGAGCAGGTTCCGGGTCAGCTCGATACCGCCTGGACGCAGCACCCGCTTGCCCAGCTCCGCCAGCACCCAGTGCCCTTGTGCGCGCTCGTCGAGGCGGGTATGTGCGGCGGTCATGGTTCGTCCAGACGCTCGTCGGATCTTCCTCATATTTATACAGGTATCACTTGTGTAAACTGATGGATGAGGCGGGTGATCTCGATGGTCGTGCGGCAACCATCGCCACAAGCTGAGTGTCATGTGCACGTGCCTGCCGCAGCCACCTCGCAATCCGGCTAAGTGCCCGGCCCCGGCCGTGGCGAACCGAAAGGACAGCACATGGAGTCGTTCTCCCTGCCCGCTCTGATCGAGGAGCAGCTCGCCACCGCCCGGACAGCCGGTAGTGGCAGAGCGGCCCGCGCCCTCTACGGAGGCCGTTCGCACGCGCTCCGACAAGTGCTGCTGGTGCTGCTGGGCGGTCATGAACTGGCCGATCATGAGAGTCCGGGCGAGGCGACGCTGCAGGTGATCCGGGGTCGGGTTCGGTTGGCCACCATCGACGACAGCTGGGACGGGATCGCCGGCGATTACGTCGCCATCCCGCCCGAACGGCACTCGCTGACTGCTATGGAAGATTCAGCCGTGCTGCTTACGGTGGTCAGTCCGCGCTAGATAAGGCGTTGGATAAAATGGTGTTGACACCTGAGACTGTGCACGATGTGGCGGCCTGAGCCGCCTCACTCCGGGCAAGGCCGCGCCAGATGATCTGTTCCAAGGGGTCGGTGTTGTGTGGCGTGCCGATTGCCGGGGTGTCAGGGCTGGCAGCCGTGGGTCGTTGAGCTGTGACGTTGTTCGCCGGGATGTCACCAGGTTGGTGACGAGTGGGCGAGGAACGTGACGGATGGACGCGTGGGTCGCCCGTTGGGATGGGTGGGTGCACGAGGTCATCCATCCGGTGCGTCCGGGCGGCGGTGAGGACAGGCGCTGGGTGATCGGATCCCTGTTCTTAGTGCATGGATGTCCGGAATCCGGCTCGAGCGGTGCACCAAGCCTGGAGTTTTGTGCTCAGCCGATGTTCGTCGACCGGCACTGGCGCCGGATTCCGGACACCGACCGCGTCTGACCACGACGGGTCCTCCCGTTTCACCCGGAGTCAGCTGGTGTCGAAGATCGTACGAATCGACCGATCCGCCGCGCACTCATCACCTACGGCCACGGACAGGTCTTGGAATAGATCATCGAGGTGAAGTGGCCGGGGACGCGGATACGTCAACGCCAGGCCTGGCATCTTGAGAGAGCCCGTTCGTTGGCGCGGTTGGCACCACGTAGAGGCGTCCTCTGCTGAGTTGCAACTCCTGGGGTGCCAAAGGCAGCGGATAACGCGCAGCTGGCACCACGCACGGCGACGCCCACGCCACAGGCGGTCCAGCTCAGATGTCTTGCGTCAGCCGATTCCGCAGCGCGTCGACGTTGTCCATTCCTTGCTGCAGCGGGGCGGCGATGGCGTCGCCCAACACGCAGCCCGCCCCGATGGCGAGCGCGGTGGCGGCTGCCGAGAGCAGGGTGATGATGCCGGCCGCGGAGTCGCCTGCGGTGAGGAACTGCAGCCCCTGGAAGATCGACATGCCCGGCAGCAACATGGTGGTCGAAGGAATGACGACCGCCAGCGGCGAGGCCCGGCGACGCAAGGCCCAGACCCGGCCGAGGGAGCCGATGAGCACGCACCCGACCGCGGTGGCCACCGGCGCAGGCAGGCCTGCCGCGCCACCGACGATGTACGTGGCGTACCCGATCATGCCGCAAAGCCCGGTGGCGAACAGCAGTCTGGCCGGGGCCCGGCCGCCGATGGCCGCCATCACCGACCCGATGGCGGCCAGGGCAGGTGCCCACCACAGCCCGTCCACCCGGCCAGCAAGAGGGTTGGTGAAGATGCTTCCCGCCAGCCCGATGGACGCGGCCAACGACAGCACCACACCCACTCCGGACAAGATCGCGGCAGTGGTGAGCAGCACAGTGAAGATGCGGCCGACGGCCGTGACCGGGTATCCGTTGATGCCGTCCTGGCCCGCGGCCACCAGACCGACCCCGGCCAGCAGCACCACGATGCCGCCGGCGATCACGAGCGACGACTTCTGCGGATCAGTGATGCCGATCGGCCAGCGCTGCGAGGCCTCGGCCAGCGCCACGGCCGAAGCCGCCGCGATGCCCGCGCCGGTGAACGTGACGAAGAACGACGCCCAGCCGCGGTGCACGGCCCACCGACCCACCTGATCGACCAGGCACGACATGACGAAGCTGCTCGCCGCGATCACCTCATTACCGCCGAGCACCACGGAGACGAGTGCAGCCAGCACGCCGACCGACAAGGTGACCCAGGAGCGCCGGTAGGGCCGCGGAGCGGCTTCGATCTCGTCCAGGCGACGCCTTGCTCTGGCGAGATCGAGCTGACCGTCCACAAGATCGAGCACGAGTTCATGCATGGCCGAGAGCCGGGCGTAGTCGCGGCCGGGGTCACGGCTGACCCGCAGCAACGTGAGCGGCCAGTCGCCGGGCCTGGAGTACGACACGACCATCGAGCCCAGCGTCAGATCGGTCCACAGATACTGCTCGTCCAGGCCTAGCGCCACCCCGGTGGCGAGCATGCTCGTGCTGACCTCGGCCGTTCCGGCGCCGGCACGCAGCATCGACTCACCCACGTCGGCCACGAGCTCGAGCGCCAGCCGCATGCCGTCGTCCTCGGCTTCAGCCCGCTGCGGATTGCGGTACGGGGTGTTGCGCAGCCGGGCGATGACCGGCAAAGGCTCGGTGATGGTCTCCTGGCCGAGGAGCCGGCGCCACCTCGGCGGATACTGCTGCGACACCGCCAACCCCCGATCAGGCCGGCCGGCGCGTGATCTGGGCAGCCACTCGCTTCGGATTATCCGCGACGTCCTCGGCCCGGATCCGGCGCACGGTCCACCCGAACCGGGTCAGTGCGGCCGCCAGCGTGCCACGCACGCCGAGCGCCGGGTCGGGGTTGCCGTCCCACAGCACAGCCACCCGCCGTCCGCCGATCACCAGGGCGAGATCGGGCTCGCGATCGGGCCTGCTGGTGAGCCTCGCCGGATACCCCTGGGCTTCCAGCTCAGAGACGAGCATGCCGAGCACGGGATCGGGTGTGGCCGGTGGCTGAGCAACCTCGCGCACCCGCGCCGCACCCGAGGCCACCTGTAGCAACCGGTGGACGCGCCTGCCGCCGGCGGTGCCGAGCTGCTCGGCCTCGATGTCCTCGGCCCAGATGCCGGACACCACGGTGAGCCGACGCCGCGCGCGCCCCACCCCGAGGCCGATGAGACCTGCGCCCGCTTCGGTGTCGAGCACGCCGAACCGGTGCCCGAAGCGTCCGTGCGGGTCGCGGGCCAGGCCGAGGGCAAGAACCACGTGATCGCGCACCACCTCGTCGCTGCGCAGCAGGTCGGTAACCACGAACCGCTCCGCTGGGCCGCTGGTGAGCCAGCCGGCCAGCTCGGGAGATCGACGCAGGGCCTGGCGCAGCACATCGGCCACGTCGTGGGCCATCGGCCGGGACACGGTGAGCACGGCCAGCGACTCCCCCGGCCGCGAGCGCGCATGCTCGGCGATGAGGGCCACGACGGCCTCCACCTCCTGCGCGGGCACCAGGTCGGCCTCGTTGTCACTGAGCGGCACCGTGCTGCCTGGCACGTGTTCGAGGCTGATCTCCACCTCTCCGGTCACCGCGGAAAGGGCCTCGGCATCGGGTTCGAAGGCCTCCGCCGAGGCCACCGACCAGGCAGGCACCACGCTCGAGGTGCCACCCACCTGCGGCACCAGGGCCGCGAGCGCGGCCGGTTGACGATGCACCCGATCGAGACGGAAGGTGGCCAGCCGCCGATCGGTGGCGGCCAGCACCGAGACCCGGCGCGGACCCACCTCGCTCTGATCGCCGAGGTCGAGCCCGGCGGGCGCCAGACCTGCCGGATCGCCGATCAGCACACTCTGGTCGCCCCGAGCGATGGCCAGCACCGCCTCAGCGAGTCCGATCCGGTTGGCGTCAAGCAACAGCACGACATCGAACCTGGCCGCGGGGTCGAGCCGTCCCAGCCCGAGACTGGTGGCCGTGGTGAGCCCTCCGAGGTTGACCCCGAACCCGACCGGCGCCTCGGCAGCGGCCACGCCGATGGGGTCGGGCGTAGCTTCCAGCTCCGCCAAAACCCCACGCAGCCAGGCGATCTCCAATGACTCCCACACCGGACGACGGCTCGGCTCAGCCCGCAGCTGTTCCACCAACGGGTCCAGACCCAGGTTCGACAGCTCCTCGGCGAGCCGGGCGCGGGCGGGCAGATCGTGCAGATCGGAGCCGGCAGCGGACAGCGCCTGCAGCCGCTCGGTCAACTCCTGCAGGGAGAGGTCGGCCAGGCCTGCGCCCACCGCCGAACCGGCCAGCACGGGGTCGAGCCGGGTGACGCAATCGCGCACCTTGGCCACCGCAGCCGTCGCTGCGTCGAGATCCGCTGCGACACCTGGCTTCCCCGCGCCCCCCAACCGGGCCCAGAGATCCTTCTCGAGCCGGGCCCGCAGCAGAGTCGCGTGCAGATCCGCGGCCTGCAGACCCGGGCGAACCAGCGCGGACGCCTCACGCCGCCACCGACGCCGTTCGAGCATCGACATAGTCACGTTGTTGGTGGCCCGCCAGTTGCTGGAAGCCGTGCCCTTGACCATCTCCTCCCCCGCCCGCTGATACACCTCGGGCAACATGAGATCCAAGGTGCCGCGCACCGAGGTGAGCACCTCGACCTGGGCCGTCCACTCGGTAAGGCTGAGACCCTCTGGCAGAGCCACCGCGGCAGCGACGCCGCTCATGATCGTGCGTGCCGTCGGCAAGTCATGGTGCAGCAACTGCTCCACCACCGCCCTGGCCCGGCGGGTGGCCTCGTCATCGGGCAGAGCCGCCCCCGCCCACGGGCTGTTCACGGCCACGGGCGTGAAGACGCCCACCTTCGACGCCTGGCCCAACAAGGTGGCCGCCCGGCTGCGGTCGTGGCTGAGGCTCACTAGCGTCAGCGCGCTCAGCCGCCCGGCCGCCGGTGCGGCCGTCGCCGGTGCGCCCAGGCTCACCAGCCGCTCCATCGCCTGCATCCGGCTCAGGCCCCAGGTGGGATGCACCCGGTGCAACCGGGCGTGCGCGGCGGCAGCCTCGGTGGCTCCCCGAGCCGCTTCGCCCACGTCGCCCTTCAGCCGCGCGGCGAGCTCCTCCAGCTCATCGAGGGCGGGCGCCACCACGAGCAGCCGGTTCCCCTTGCCCAGAACAGCCTCGACGATGGCCGCCGCGGTGGCGGTGACGCCACTGCCGACGGCTGCCTCCACCCGGGTGTCCAGGCCCGATTCCACCGCGTCGAGCACGGCCAGCTGGGCCGGGTCGAGCAGAGCGGCACGCGCGCCCCGGCGGGCCGGGCCGGTCGGCTGCCCGGCCAATGCCGCCGGCTGGGCCTGCGTCGCCGGACGCTGAGCCTGGTTGGCGACGTGCCATTTCAGACCACTCCGGTCACCGTCCGCTTGAGCGGGGCCAGATTTCTCCGAAACAGATTGACGCTCAACCGATTCCGGGACAACGGCCGCGTCGATGCCAGCCGTGGACGCGGGGGCGTGACGCGCGGAGGACTGGCCGACAGTGGACGGACGGCGCAGCACCGCCTGAATCGTCCGGTGCACGCCCAGATCGGGCGCCTGCGCACGCAAGGTGGTGAGCATGCCGGGGGCGATGTCGGCGAAGACTCCCACGAGGATGCGGTCGTTGAGCTTCACGTCGAGGCCGACCACCGCGCTCGTGATGCGGTCGAGCACCTTACGGGCGGCCACTCCGTGGTCGGCGTCGGTGACAGGACGATCGTCGACCACGATGCCCTCAGCCCTCAGCAGCTCCACTAGCGCGGGGTTGAGCCGCGCCTCGTCGGCGGGGTCGAGGTCGTAGTCGACACCGGCCCCCGCGCCGCGAGCCACCAGCCGCACCGGGCGGAGCAGGATGGGCGCGCGCACCGGCCGGCCGCCGGGAGCGTCTGGCCAGTCGAAGGTGCCCGTCGCGAGGTGCGCACCGGGCAGACCGTAGGTGTCTTCGAGCCGGCTTGCCGCGAGCGAGACCGCCCGGGCACGAACGCGGGCGACGTATAGCGACTCCGGCGCACGGAAGAGGTCTGACAGCCGGGTGAGCCGGCCGGCGAGAAACCCCGCCAGACCGCTCGGGTGGGCGACGGACAGATCGAGCAGGCGGCCCGACGACGGGTCGAGATACACCAGATCGTCGTGGCCCGCCAGGTCGCTGAGCTCGACCTCCCAGCGCGCGATGGCACGTTGGAGCAGGGCGGACGAGGGGCGCTCTGGAGGTTGCACGTGCAAAACGCTAACGCCTTGAGCCGCCCTTAGGATCATCGCCGTGACGTCTCCGCACACCGATGGCCTACTACCTGCCCACCTGCGCCTGGAGACGACCCCGATAGCGGCGCCGGAGAACGTTCGCAGCGGTGACAACTGGCGCATCTCGGTGCTGGACGACGGCCTGGTACGGCTGCAGTGGAGCCCATCGGGCAGGTTCGAGGACAGGGCTTCACAGGCAGTGCTGCATCGGGACAATCCGCCCGTGAGATTCACCACGCGCGCGAGTGACCAGCTCGTGGAGGTGATCACCGACCGGTTTCATCTCACCTACGACCGGGGGCCGTTCAGCTCGCACGGACTCTCGGTGCAGGCCCGCGGTGGCATCTCCAGCTACCACTCGGTCTGGCGGTTTGGCTCGCAGGGCGAAGACAACCTGGGCGGGACGGCGCGCACCCTCGACCGCATCGACGGCCCGGTACCGCTGGAAGCTGGCGTGCTGAGCCGCAACGGAGTGGCCTGCTATGACGACTCGGCCACCGTGCTGCTCACCGATGACGGCTGGTTCACGCCACGCGAGCCGGGCAGCATCGACCTGTACGTGTTCGTCTATGGCCGCGACTATCGCGCCGGCCTGGCAGCGCTCTACCGGCTGACCGGTTCGCAGCCGCTGCTGCCCCGTTGGGCCCTTGGCAACTGGTGGAGCCGATACCACGCCTACACCGACACGGAGTATCTGGAGCTGCTCGATCGCTTTGCCGCAGAACGGCTTCCGTTCTCCGTGGCGGTGTTGGACATGGACTGGCACCTGGTCGACATCCCGTCCCAGTTCGGCAGCGGCTGGACCGGCTACACCTGGAACCGCGACCTGTTCGCCGACCCGCCCGCATTCTTGCGGGCACTGCACGAACGCGGACTGAAGGTGACACTCAACGTGCACCCGGCCGACGGCATCCGCGCTCACGAGGAGTGCTATCCGGCGGTGGCCGAGGCGATGGGCATCGACCCTGCGTCCCTACTGCCAGTGCTGTTCGACCCGGCCGATCCGCAGTTCCTGGCGACGTACCTGCGCGACGTGCACAATCCACGGGAGGCCGAGGGCGTCGACTTCTGGTGGATCGACTGGCAGCAGGGTCCGTATTCGCGGGTGCCGGGCCTTGACCCGTTGTGGCTGCTGAACCACCTGCACTTCCTCGACTCGGCGCGTGCCGGCGGACCCCTGGGTGCCCGTCCGATGACGTTCTCCCGCTATGCCGGGCTGGGATCGCACCGCTATCCCGTGGGGTTCTCCGGCGACACCGTGGTGTCGTGGAAGTCGCTGGCGTTCCAGCCGGAGTTCACCGCGCGAGCCTCCAACGTCGGGTACGGCTGGTGGAGCCACGACGTCGGTGGCCACATGTTCGGCGTCAAAGACGATGAGCTCGCCACGAGATGGGTTCAGCTGGGCGTCTTCTCGCCGATTCTGCGGCTGCATTCCACGCACGACATCTTCAACTCGAAGGAGCCGTGGCGGTTCGGCGCTCCCGCCCGGGAGGCGATGGGGCGGTTCCTCCGGCTGCGGCATCAACTGGTGCCCTATCTGGCCACCATGGTGCGCCGGGCACACGTCGACGGGGTGCCGCTGGTGGAGCCGATGTATTACGAGCACCCCTGGCAGCAGCAGGCGTACGAGGTCGACGGGCAGTTCATGTTCGGCGGGGATTTGTTGGTGGCGCCCATCGTGTCCCCCGCCGACCGCCGCACCCGTCTGGCCCGGGTGGACGCCTGGCTGCCCCCGGGAGAGTGGGTAGACCTGTTCACGGGCGTCGCCTACTCCGGTGGCACGTCGGGTGAGGGCAGCCGGGTGCCGATGCACCGCACGCTGGCCGAGCTGCCCGTGCTCGCCCGGGCCGGAACCGTGCTGCCGCTGGTGCCCGAGCCCGACGTGTCGTGCGCCACGGGTGTGCCCGACTCGCTGCAGGTCTGGATCGTCGCCGGGGCTGACGGGACGTTCACGCTCTGGGAGGACGCCGACGACGATCGTTGGGCGTCAACAACGTTGAGCTACGAGCACGGGCCGGGGGTAGTGACGATCGGCGCGGCCGAGGGCGAACTCGGCACGGTCGCAGACGGGCGCCGATGGAGCCTGGTGCTGGTGGGCTTCGCCGGGGTCGCGTCCGTTCACGTCGCCGGGCGCGCGCTCGACCTGCGCCCGGGCCCGATCCCGGGCAGCATCACGGTGGATGTGGGTGCTCTGCCGACGGGCACCCCCACCACGATCCAGGTGGACGGTGACCGCGCGCTGGCCGGCGCCGATATTGCCGAGCGGATCTACCGGCTCCTCGACGACGCCCAGATCGAATTCGGCGTCAAGGCCAAGGTGTGGCAGGCGGTCGAATCGGGCGAGCGCTACAGCTCGGTCGTGCTCTCGCTGCACGGGATGAACCTGGAGCCGGCTTTGCTCTCAGCGCTCAGCGAACTGCTGTTGGCGGGGGCCGCTTAGGGCGCGCCGGGCCTGGGCTGGCCCTACCCGGGGGCAGGCCCGGCCGCTGTCCTTTATCCGACACGATTGCAGACCGGCGATCTCGGCTGAGCACGAGATCCCAGTCCGCCACAGCAACCGTGTCGGATAAGGGACACACCATGGCTGGAAGCCGAGGCGACCAGGTGCGCATCCACCGACGAAGCCACCCAGTCCTTTCAAGAGATCCCAACTCGGAGGGCATCCCCTCACGCCACTGGGCTCCATCAGTAAAGTTAGGCTAACCTAAGTCACAGTGTTCATAGGCGTCTTGGCCGTTGGCGATCGTCGCACCTGGCCGTCGTCCCAGAGTGGAAGAGGGCGCGGGTCCTGACAGCTCAATCGTGTCGAATTCACTTGTCTCAGAGGAGTACTCGTTCATGAGTCCACACCGATCGACCGCCGCCCCAACTGTGGCGCGCACTTTGGGAGCATCCCTCGGAGTACTGGGGCAGCTCTCGGCATAGCCGGGCTCACCACCGGTCAGGCTGCCACTGTCGGCATGGCGTCCACCACCGAGGCGGACAGCCCCTGAAGCTAGGGAGACCGCGGCCGTCCTTTCCGTCCAGCGAGCAACGTCCGATCCTCCGAACGCACAAGCAGGGTGGCTAGGGTGGTGTGCGTCACACACCAACAGGGCGAAGGAGCCTCTTATGTCTGACCTCAAGGGTCGCGTTGCTTTCGTTACCGGCGGCACCCGCGGCATCGGCGCCGCGATCAGCGAGGACCTTGCCAAGGCCGGCGCGGTCGTCGCCGCCGGCTACGGCGGCAACTCCCAGCGCGCTGATGAGTTCAAAACCCAGATGGACAAGAACTACCCCGATGCTCAGGTCACCCTGCACCGGGGCAACGTCGGCGAGGCCGAAGACTGTCGTCGCGTGATCGCCGAGGTCGTCGAGCAGCACGGCCGCATCGACATCCTCGTCAACAACGCCGGCATCACCATCGACCGCATCGTCGCCAAGATGACCGACGACGACTGGAACAAGGTCATCGCGGTGAACCTCTCCGGCGCTTTCTTCCTCTCCCAGGCAGCGCTCGCGCACATGGTGGAGCAGGGCAATGGGCGCATTATCAACGTCTCGTCGGTGATCGGCGAGATGGGCAACCTCGGCCAGGCCAACTACGCGGCGTCCAAGTCGGGTCTGTTCGCCCTTACCAAGACGATGGCCAAGGAGGCGCTCTACCAACTCAGCCGCGCCGGCAAGATGACTGAAGACGGCGCCTCCATCACGATCAACGCGGTGACCCCGGGCTATATCGGCACCGAGATGGTGCAGGCGGTGCCGGAGAAGGTTCTGGACAAGATCAAGGGCAACATTCCGATGGCCCGGCTCGGCCGGCCCGAAGAGATCTCGCGAGTCATCTCGTTCCTGGCCTCCGACGACTCCTCGTACATCACAGGTCAGGTCTGGGGGGTCAACGGCGGCATGCACATGTGACGGGCGCGCTCAACCCGGACAGCCGTGGCTGTCCGGGTATGGCGCCGTCAGGCCGGAGGACCTGCACGTCACAGTTAGGCTAGCCTTACTAGCATGTCAGAACCAGTCGTCGACCGACCCCGTAAGCCCCGAACGCAACGCACCGCGGTCGTAGTGCGCACCGAGTGGCTGTCGCCTGATCTCGTGCGGGTCGTGCTGACCGGCAACGACCTGCGCGCGCTGCCCGAGCTCGCCTTCACCGATCACTACGTCAAGCTGAGCTTCCCGCCCGTCACGCGCACCTACACAATTCGCTCCTTCGACCGCGAGAGCAACGAGCTGGCCATCGATTTCGTCGTGCATGGCGACGCCGGCCTGGCCGGTCCGTGGGCGGCAGCGGCCAAGCCGGGCGACACCATCAGCTTCTTCGGCCCGGGCGGGGCCTGGGCACCCGATCCGGAAGCCGACGTGCACCTGCTCGCCGGCGACGAGGCCGCCTTCCCCGCGATCGCCGCGGCCCTGGAGGTCCTGCCTGAGCGCGCACAGGCCAAGGTGTTCGTCGAGGTGGCCAACTCCGCCGCCCACCTGAACGTGCCCGGCGGCGAGAACGTCGACGTCACCTGGGTGCACCGCGACGACTCCAACGCCAGCTATGGCGATGCGCTGACGGAGGCTGTTCGGGCCGCAGGCGTGCCGGAGGGCGATCTGCGGGTCTTCGTGCACGGCAACGCCGGCATGATCAAAGACCTGCGCCGCTTCTTCTTCGTGGAGAACAGCGTGCCACGTGAGCACGTCTCGATCTCCGGGTACTGGCGCACGGGACAGACCGAAGATCTCTGGCAGGCCGGCAAGCGCGACTTCAACGCTCAGATGGAGGCTGAGGAGTCCGCGGCCGGCGCCAGCGCCTGACGGCGAAACACTCGCGACACACGGAGGTCACTAGGCTGCGGACATGCACCTGTCCGGAGCCGATACGGAGAAGCTGCTGCTGGCCGTGGCCGGCATGGTGGCGCGCGACCGCCTGAGCCGCGGCGTCAAGCTCAATCATCCCGAAACGGTCGCCCTGCTGTCCACCTGGGTGATCGAGCGGGCGCGCGAGGGCGCCTTGGTCAGCGACCTGATGGTCGAGGGCTGCGACGTGCTCGGCCCCGACGACGTAATGGACGGCGTGGCCGAACTCGTCACCGAGGTGCAGGTGGAGGCCACGTTTCCGGACGGACGCAAGCTGGTCACCCTGCATCACCCGATCGCGGCCAGCGCGCCCGCGCACCTGCGGGTCGCCCCAGGCACCATCACCCTCAACGAGCGTCCGGACGGTGAGCGAATCGAGCTGACCATCGTCAACACCGGTGACCGTCCCGTGCAGATCGGTTCCCATCTGCACCTGCCCGATTCCAATGCCGCGCTGTCGTTCGACCGCGCAGCCGCGGCTGGCTACCGGCTCGACATCGCCTCGGGCACCTCGATCCGCTTTGAGCCCGGGGTCTCGCGCACGGTGGCGGCCGTCACCCTGCAAGGACGACGGCACGTGGCCGGTCTGCAGTTGAAATCCCCTGCCGGCGAGGAGATCTGATCATGGTGGAACTGTCTCGTGAGGCCTATGCGGCGCTCTACGGCCCCACCACCGGCGATCAGTTGCGGCTCGGCGACACCGACCTGTGGATCGAGATCGAGAACGACCTGACCGTCGGCGGTGAGGAGGCCGTCTTCGGTGGTGGCAAGTCGATCCGGGAGTCGATGGCGCAGGGTCTGCGCACCTCGGCCCAGGGCGCGCCCGACACCGTGATCACCAACGTGGTGGTGCTCGACCACTGGGGCATCGTGCGCGCCGACGTGGGCATCCGCGACGGGCGCATCGTGGCCCTGGGCCGCGCCGGCAACCCCGATGTGGCAGACGGCGTGCACCCCGATCTCGAGATCGGGCCCGGCACAGACGTCATCGCCGGTGAGGGCAAGATCCTCACGGCGGGCGGGGTCGACATGCACGTGCACTTCCTGTCCACCTCGCAGATCTATGAGGCGCTGGCCGCCGGGCTCACTACGCTTGGCGGTGGGGGCACCGGGCCGTCCGAGGGTTCGAAGGCCACCACTGTCACACCCGGTCCCTGGCACCTGCAGACCGTGCATCGCGGTCTCGACCACCTTCCCGTCAACCTGCTGCTCATGGGCAAGGGCAACACGGTCAGCCGAGATGGCTTGCGGGAGCAGGCGATTGCCGGAGCTGGCGGCTACAAGGTGCACGAAGACTGGGGCGCGACCCCCGCGGCCATCGATGCCGCCTTGGTGGCCGCCGACGAATACGGGCTGCAGGTCGCGCTACATTCCGACAGTCTCAACGAGGCCGGCTACGTCGATTCGACCCTGCGGGCCATCGGCGGCCGCAGCATCCACGCTTTTCACACCGAGGGCGCCGGCGGCGGCCACGCGCCCGACATCATCACGATCGCATCCCACCCCAACGTGCTGCCGGGCTCGACCAACCCGACCCTGCCGCACACCGTCAACACAGTGGCCGAACATCTCGACATGCTCCTGGTGTGCCACCACCTGAACCCCGCCGTACCGGAGGACCTGGCCTTCGCCGAGTCTCGGATCCGCGCGACAACCATTGCGGCAGAAGACATCCTGCACGACCTAGGAGCGCTGTCGATCACCTCCTCCGACGCCCAAGCGATGGGCCGCATCGGCGAGGTGATCACTCGCACGTGGCAGGTGGCGCATGTGATGAAACATCGGCTCGGGGCACTCGCCGGTGCCGGACTGCCCGCCGACAACGAGCGGGCTCGGCGGTACGTGGCGAAGTACACGATCAATCCGGCGATCGCGCACGGCCTCGACCGGCACATTGGCTCCGTCGAACCCGGCAAGCTGGCCGACCTCACGCTGTGGGACCCGCGCTTCTTCGGCGTACGTCCCGAAGTTGTGCTCAAGGCGGGGGCGATCGTCTATGGCGCCCTCGGCGACCCGAACGCCTCGATCCCGACGCCGCAGCCGGTGCTCATGCGGCCCACTCTGGTGGGCTCCGGAGGCTCCGGGGCCGACCTGTCGATCAGCTTCGTCTCGCCCCTGGCCCTCGACAGCGGGCTTGCCGAGCGACTCGGGCTACGACGCCAGCTGGTGGCGGTGGAGCCAACCCGCGAGGTCACCAAGGCCTCCATGCGCAACAACACCGCCTGCCCCGAGATCGTCGTCGACCCGGAGACCTTCGCGATCAGCATCGACGGCACCCTGATCGTGCCTCAACCCGCCACTGAACTACCTCTGGCACAACGCTATTCGCTGTTCTGAGGCGGTCCTGTGACGCCGGCCGCCACCGTCGACTTCGCACTCATGCTGTTGGCGGACGCCCGGCTGCCCAGCGGCGGGCACACCCAGTCGGCGGGGCTCGAGCCCGCCCTGGCCGCAGGCCTGACAGTCGAGCAGATCCCGGCGTTCCTCCGAACGCGCCTGCGCACCCAGACCATGGTGGACGCCGCAACCGCCGTCGTCGCCGCGCACGCGTTGCAGGCCGGGCTGTCGTTGGCGCCGGTGCAGGCGGCCTGGGCGGCGCGGACACCGTCCCAGCACGTTCGAGCGGCCGCCGCGCTGGTGGGGCGCGGTTATACCCGGCTGCTGACCAGGCTCTGGCCCGACAGCCCGGCCGCGACGGCGGTATTGGCGCTCGGGGAGCCGGCCTACCGGCCGCTGGCGCTGGCCGCCCTCGCCTTTCCCTTAGGCCTGAACGGCGAGCGGCTGGCCCGGCTTGCCTGCTATGACGACGTGCAAACCTGTTGTGCCGCAGCGCTCAAGCTGCTGCCGCTCGACCCGGTGGCGCCGCTGTCGTGGGCGCTCGGGTGTGCGGACGACATCGCCCTCGTGGCAGCCGACGTAGCCGGCCTCACTGACCCCGACGACCTGCCGGCCACCGCGGCCCCTGCCCTGGAGGCGTGGCAGCACGCCCACGCCACCTCGTCGCGACGGTTGTTCACGGCCTGAGGCAGACCGCGCCTGGCCCGGCACTATCGTGAGGCTGTGACCTCAGTCGCGCCCTCCGCCGCATCCGCCGACCTACCCGACCGACCGCTCAGACTGGGTGTCGCAGGGCCGGTCGGAACCGGGAAGTCGTCCATCATCGCGTTGCTCTGCCGTGAGTTGAGCAGCAGGCTGTCGCTCGCCGTCGTGACCAACGACATCTACACCGACGAAGACGCCCAGCTGCTGCGCTCGGCGGGGGTGCTCGACCCGCAGCGGATCCGGGCGGTGCAGACCGGTGCCTGCCCGCACACCGCGATCCGCGACGACATCACCGCCAACCTGCTCACCGTCGAAGACCTCGAGGCAGACTTCGCCCCGCTCGACCTCGTGCTGCTGGAGTCGGGCGGCGACAACCTCACCGCCACCTTCTCCCCCGCCCTCGTCGATGCCCAGCTGTTCGTGCTCGACGTGGCCGGCGGCGGCGATGTCGTCCGCAAAGGCGGGCCGGGCATCGCGCGGGCTGATCTGCTCGTGATCAACAAGACCGATCTGGGCCCCTACGTGGGAGTCGACGTCGAGCTGATGACCCTTCAGGGCCGACAGGCGCGCGGCGAGCGCGCCGTGGTGGGCCTGTCGCGCACCGATCCCGAGTCGGTAGCCGCGCTCTGCGGCTGGGTGCTCGACCTCGTGCAGACCTACCAGTCGGGACGGCACACTCCACACGACCCAGGACCCATGGCACCGCACTTCCACGCCGACCCGCATGGGCCTGCTCATGACCACGCGCACCCGCAGGATCACCACCACCCGCATGACTGATCGACCGGCCTCGGTCGACATCAGCCTGGGCGCTCCGGGAGGCCCTGCTCGGGTTCGGCTCTCGTCGGGGCTACTCGCCCCGCGACTGGTGTCGGTGGGGCCGGGCAGGGCGCGGGTCGCCCTCGTGGCCACGGGAGCACTGCTGCTCGGGGGCGACAGCGTGCGATTGGAGGTGCGCGTCGGTGCGGGCGCCCGCCTCGACCTGATAGACGTCGCCGGCACCGTCGCCTACAACGGGCGCGGTCGCGGCTGTGCGTGGTCGGTGCGCGTCGAGCTGGACGAGGGTGCCGTGCTCACTTGGCCTGCAGAGCCTTTCGTCGTGGCCGAAGGCGCGATCGTCCGGCGCGACCTGCACGCCGACCTGGCCCTCGCGGCCCGCGCCCTGCTGCGCGATGTGTTGGTGCTGGGGCGCCACGGGGAGCGTTCCGGTTCGTTGTTCTGCCGCACCCGGGTGCGCCTCGACGGTGTCGACCTGCTGGCTGAGGATCTCGATCTCGACATCGTGACGCCCGGCGTCCTCGGCGCTTCTCGGGTGCTCGACACGGTGAGTGCCCTGGGATGGCGGCCCGGCACCCCGCCCGCGGCTGTCCAGCCGGTGTTCGAACTGGCCGGCCCAGGAGCTGTGGCGCGCTCGCTCTCCGACGAGGCGCACCGCGCGCCGGGCAAGGCTGTATGGGACGCATTCCTGACTGGTCTGGACTTAACAACCACGAAACAGTAGGTGACGTAAGGCGAAACGCGGCGCTCGTAGCGTCGGGAGGAAACGCCCCCTCTCGGAAGGTACTCGCCACGTGACCACGCTGATTCCGCCGCAAGAGCCATCGGCTCCTGCCGTCGAGCTGGTAGCCGACCACGGCGCTGCTGGCAAGGCGAACAAAGAGACGCTGGAGGATTACACCCTCCGGTTCGCACCCAGGCACTACCGCCGCTGGGCTCCCGCCGTCGTCGCGACCTCCGCGCTGGGCGGCATCGCCTACCTGGCCGACTTCGCCATCGGCGCGAACATCGGCATCGCGCACGGCACCACGAACGCCCTGCTCGGCATCGCCATTGCGGCGGTCGTCATCTTCGTGACCGGGATTCCGCTGGCGTACTACGCGGCGCGGTACAACCTCGACCTCGACCTGATCACCCGCGGCTCGGGCTTCGGCTACTACGGCTCGGTGCTCACCAACGTAATCTTCGCGACGTTTACGTTCATCTTCTTCGCGCTCGAGGGCTCGATCATGGCCCAGGGCCTCAAGCTCGGCCTCGGGATCCCGCTCTGGCTGGGCTATCTCGCCTCGAGCGTGCTGGTCATTCCCCTGGTCGTGTACGGCATGAAGGCGCTGTCGACCATGCAGGTGTGGACGACTCCCCTGTGGCTCGTGCTGATGGGTGCTCCGCTGGCGTACCTGATCATCGCGCACCCCGACTCGGTGTCGACCTTCCTGGCGTTCAAGGGCGACAGCGCCGGCACGTCATTCTCGGCGGCCATGTTGGCGGCGGGCGTCTGCCTGTCGTTGATCGCGCAGATCGCCGAGCAGATCGACTACCTGCGCTTCATGCCCCCGCGGACGCCCGAGAACTCCCGGCGTTGGTGGGCGGCCGTCATCACGGCGGGCCCGGGCTGGGTGGTGTTCGGTGCGCTGAAGCAGATCATCGGGCTGTTCCTGGCCGTGTACCTGATCGGCCACGTGGCCGACGGTGCCGGGATCGCCAACGAACCCGTGCACCAGTTCCTCGGTGCGTACTCCCAAATGATGCCGATGTGGCTGGCCATGACGCTGTCGGTGGCACTCGTGGTGTTGAGCCAGATCAAGATCAACGTCACGAATGCGTACTCCGGTTCGCTGGCGTGGACCAACTCGTTCACCCGCGTCACCAAGCGCTATCCGGGCCGGCTGGTCTTCGTGTTCTTCAACGTGGGCGTCGCGCTCGTGCTGATGGAGGCGAACATGTTCGACTTCCTCAACACCATTCTCGGGTTCTACGCGAACATGGGGATGGCCTGGATCGTGGCGGTCGCCTCCGACATCGCCATCAACAAGTACCTGTTGAAGATCTCGCCGCTGGTGCCGGAGTTCCGCCGGGGAATGCTCTACGACGTCAACCCGGTGGGCTTCGTGTCGGTGCTGGCGGCCGGCGGCCTTTCCATCGTCGCCTTCTTCGGCGGCATGGGCGCTGCCCTGCAGCCGTTCTCGCCGATCATCGCGGTGGTGCTGGCCGCCGTGCTGCCGCCCGTGCTGGCGGTGGCGACCAAGGGCAAGTACTACCTGCGCCGCACCGACGACGGCATCGACCTGGCGCCCTTCGACGAGCACGGCAACCCCTCGGCGGCCGAGATCGACTGCCAGGTGTGCTCGGAGACCTTCGAGCGCCCGGACGTGACGGCCTCCGGGACGGGTGAAGGCCACGTCTGCTCGCTGTGCCTCGCGACGGACAAGACCGGGGAGCATGTGCTGCCCAGGCAATAGCTGCTGACTGGCCGGCCCCAGCCGAGGTATTTGCTCGGCTGGGGCCGGCCTTCTGGTGTCGCTTCTAGGGCCTGTCCTGTAAGTTATCGGAGCCAGAGGATGGTGGCGGCGAGGGTGATCTCAGCTTTGAAGTAGGCGGCGCGTTTGGCGTAGCGGGTGGCGAAGTCGCGGAACTGTTTGAGCTTGTTGAAGCACCTCTCCACGACGTTGCGTCTCTTGTACCCGGTCAGGTCCACCATGGGAGGCCTGCCGCCGTGTGCGCCCTTGGCTTTCCGCCGGTAGATCTGGTCGGTCCGCTCGGGGCTGGTGAATCGGATGCGCCGCTGTCGCAACGCGGCTCTTGTCGAGGGGTGGGAATAGGCCTTGTCGGCCAGCACTGCCTCCGGCTTCGACCGGGGCCTGCCGGGGCCAACCCTCGGGACGCGGATCTGGTCGAGCAGGGGCAGCAGTTGCGGATTGTCACCGTCCTGGCCCGGGGTGAGGATCATGCTGACCGGCAGGCCGCGCCCGTCGACGGCGAGATGCAGCTTGGTGCTCAGTCCTCCTCGGGATCTGCCGATGCACTCTCCGTCCACCTGGAGGGCCTCGATCTCACCTCGTGAGGATCCCCCTTTTTCCGGGCCCCGGCAGCGTGCTGGTGGGCCCGGACGACGCTCGAGTCGATCGAGATGATCCACTCCACGTCCCCGACGGCGTCGTCTTTGACGATCGCAGCCTGCAGGATCTTGTCCCAGGTCCCGTCGATCGTCCACTTCCGCAGTCGCTCGTGCGCGGTCTTCCACGGCCCGTACCGCTCCGGCAGGTCCCGCCACGGGGCGCCGGTGCGCAGCTTCCACAAGATGCCGTTGATCACCTGCCGGTGCTCCCGCCACCGCCGGCCCCCACCGTTTGCGGGCAGCAACGGCTCGATCACCGCCCACGCCTTGTCCGTCAGCTCACCACGACCCACACCAGCCACCCGACCGGATTAACACAACCCGACCAGGGGTGAAAGCGACCACGCCGAAAACCACTTACAGGACAGGCCCTAGGCAGGTGCCATGAGGGCCGCTCGGCGCCCTAGTGCCAAGCGGTTGTGGCCCCGATGCGGTCTAGGACGCCCGGGTGCGCCACAATGTCTGCCGGACGCCTGAGGGGCGCCCGCCCTCGTAGCTCAGGGGAAGAGCAACGGTTTCCTAAACCGTGTGTCGGAGGTTCGAATCCTCTCGGGGGCACGAGATGCGAAGGGCCGGTCCGGATGGAGCGGCCTTCACATCCCTACCGTTCCCCGTCAGGAAGGCTCTGCCGCCGGAGGCTCCGCTCGTCGTGCAACGACGTGTGGAGTGGCGGTAGGGCTCGGGGCACAGACGACTGAGTTGAGATGTTTCGGGACATTGTGGACGGCAGGACTCTTGCCCTGAGCCTTACTGGCGTGGGAGAACGAAATGCTGGAAGACCGGCACGAGAGTGTCCGGTACGACATCGTAGTCGCCGCGATCCGGGCGGCTGAGTTCTGCCGCGTTGTTCCACACCTCCGGGCTCACGCGCCCATAGTCGAGGCGGAATGGTGAGCGCTCGGCGAACTGGCTTATGAACGCTTTGGCCGTCCGCCCGTTGCCCTCTCGGAACGGGTGCGATTGTTTAGCAGCGCGAACACCAGCGCGGCCCGTTCGGCGAATGCCTCATACCCGAGCCTTCGCCAGTCGGTTGCCGAGACGACGCGGTGTACGTCCGTGAGGTAGGCGTCGATCTCGCCGGTGGTCACGTCGGCGAAGTCGCGGGCGGCCATGTTCTGCGTCCGGCAGTCGCCGGCCCACTCGTACATGTCCTGGAACAGATAGCGGTGCAGTCTCCGCACGTGCGCGGCATCGAATAAACCGTTCGCGAGCGACGGATCCATCGCGAGGAGTCGTTGCCGGGCGGCGACAGCGGTGTACTCGAACTGGGCGAGCTCTCGCGGGTCGAGGATGCCAGGGAGGTTGCGCAGCGTATCGGCGTGCGGCGGCGGGTAGAAGTACGACTCCCAGCTGTCGAACGCACCCATAGAAGGGTCAGCCAGCGGAGGCGAGGGCTTGCAGCACGGAAACGCGTTGCGCCTCGTCGAGTTGGGTGAACAGTTCGGGCCAACGCTCCGTCGCGCCCGGCGAATCGTTCCAGCATCCACCCGATCCGCCGCGCCGACGCTGCGGGGAAGCACGGCGCGAGCGCGGCAACGTCGGCGACCTGGAAGCCGTCGAGTTCGGCCAGCTCCAGATCACGGTCGCCGAGTTGTCCAGCCCAGCAGCCAGACGGATGTCGGTGGCCACGTCGAGTGCGGTCGCCGCATTGGAAGACATGGGTCTGTGAGTGAGCACAGGATGTGAGTACAGTTGTGCTAATAACATTCGAGCGAGATCAAGGTAGGCGAATCCATGGTTCTGGTAGCGATCGTTGCCTGCGAGGTCGGGTTCTGGGTGGCGCTCCTCGCGGGCTTGAGCGCTCGGTATCTCCTTCGTCGCCCACGCCTGGGCGCGGCGCTCCTCATCTCGGCGCCTGTGATCGACGCGGTGCTGCTGACCCTGGTCGCCATCGACCTTCTCCGAGGCGGCACGGCGTCTTGGCAGCACGGGCTTGCGGCGATCTACATCGGGATATCCATCGCCTACGGGCGGCGCATGGTGGCGTGGGTGGACGTGCGTTTCGCTCATCGCTTTACGGGCGGGCCGAAGCCAGAGCGTCTCATTGGCCCTGCGTATACCCTCAAATGCTGGCGCGACGCGCTCCTGACGCTTCTCGCTGTTGCGATCGCAAGCGCGATTCTCGGCGGGTTGATCCTGCTGGTCGACGATCCTGCGCGCACCGCCGCGCTTTCCGAATTCTTCCGCGTGCTCGGGATTATCTTCGCAATCGACTTTCTCTGGGCGCTCAGCTATACGATCTGGCCGAAGACGCCCGCCGCACAGTCAAGCGCGACCTCCCTGGGCTGAGCGTCATGCCCCGTCGAATCGACACCAACGCACGCGCTACGGAGATCGCCGATGCGTCGCTTCGTGTGCTCGAACGCGAGGGGCTCACGGGTCTGTCGGTGCGCGGGGTCGCCGAGGAGGCGGGCATCGCCACGGCCTCGCTCCGGCGCGCATTCCCCACGCAGCACGCACTCCGGGAGCATTGCTTCTCTCTTATCGAGGAGCGAGTCACCGCCAGAATCAGGGCCCTGGACCTGGATGGCCGAGCCCTGGTTGAAGCGCTTCTGGCGCAGCTTCTCCCGCTCGATCGAGAGCGCCGGCTCGAACTCGTCGCGCAGGTCCAGCTTGGGGTGCTCGCCCTCACCGACGCCGAACTCCGACCCTCCTCACGCCGCCTCAACGAAGCGGTGGAACGGGGATGCAGGATCGCCATCGACGTCCTCGCTGAGGCGGGCGAAATCAACTCAGACCGCGACCCCGACTATGAGGCACAGCGACTGCGGGCGCTGCTCGACGGAATCGCGATGCAGATGCTGTGGCGCGGAGACGCCGTTGATTCAGATCACTTGCCCGACACACTCACGCGCCATCTCGATGGGCTATCCCGGCCGGACTGACTTTCCGGCACCCTCGCGGCCCCTGACTAGGCAGCGACAATCGGCGACGCTCAACCGTGCCCTGCTGGCGACCTCGCGAAAGGTGCTGACGGGGTGTCTGTGAACGATGAGTGAAGCCGCATGCATTCGAGAGGAGTGGAAAGGTGCTATCGCGCATACCGTTCGCGGTCGGGTCTCAGCGTAGTCGTCACCTGGGCAACGGGGCCGGAAAGTTTCCGGGGCCGTGCAACCTGGGCTTTCGCTCGCGGCGATCCAACGGGATCGCAAATTGCGACCGATTGAGCTGAGATTATGCTTGCTGTGCACTTGGAGTATGACCAATTCAGTGTTGGACGTGACATACAAGCCCGTGCGAACCTCAATGAATGCCCCCACTCGGAGATGAAGTCCCCACCCCCTCCCGACCCCACCCCGCCGACTCCGGAGATCAGGACTTGGCGCTCGACGACTGGGATGAGCAGGTAGATCTGCTCATCCTGGGCACGGGAGCCGGCGGACTGTCAGCGGCGGTCACCGGTGCGAACGAAGGCCTGTCGGTCCTCGTCCTGGAGAAGACCGAATTCCTCGGGGGAACGACCGCCTATTCCGCGGGCACCTGCTGGATACCGAACAACCAGTTCCAGCGGGCCACCGGCATCATCGATGATGCCGAGGTCGCCAGTGGCTACTTGGACGCTCTGGTGGGCGACAAGGCTCCTCGCAAAGTACGCCAGTCTTATCTGGCCAACGGTTCCAAGGCGATCGACTATCTGGACAGTCTCGGGGTTCGGTTCTGGCATTCCAAGACGGTCGTCGACTATCACCCGGAGATTCCTGGTGCGAGCCTGGGCGGCCGCGCCCTGGAGCCGCAGACGTTCGACGGGCGCCAGTTGGGCAAGGAGAACTTCGGCCGTGTCCGCCGACCTGTTCCCGAGTTCGCCCTGTTCGGCGGCACGATGATGGTCCGCCGGGCCGAGGTGAACCAGCTCCTGACGCTGCTTCACGGATCGCCCAAGCCAGCCCTGCTTGCACTGCAGCTGGGCGCCCGCTGGGCGATGGACCTCTTGAGCTACCCGCGCGGCACTCGGCTCGCCATGGGAAATGCCCTCGTGGCCAACCTGTTTCACAAGCTGCTGGAACATGACGGGCGAGTCTGGTTCAACGCAACCACTCCCCGCCTCCTCACCGACGGCGAAGGAAAGGTCGTCGGTGCCATGGTCGCTTACCAGGGACGCGAACTGCGAGTCCGCGCCCGATGCGGCGTCGTGCTGGCCGGAGGCGGATTCTCTGCCAGCATGCAATGGCGGGCCAAGTACCTGCCCGACCCCACTCCGCAATACACCCGCGCCGGTGAAGGTTCCACTGGTGACACCCTGTCGCTGGCCCTGGCGGTGGGCGGCACACTCAGCGCACCCCGCGACGACAACGCGTTCTGGTTCCCGAGCTCGATCGGGCGGCGCAAGGACGGTTCCATCGCCGTGTTTCCACACATCTGGGATCGTGCCAAGCCGGGCACCGTCGCGGTCAACGCTGACGGCCGGCGGTTCGTGGATGAATCGGTCTCCTACCACCGCTTCACCCGCGCCATGTATGAGTCGAACACGACAACCCCGACCGTGCCCGCCTGGCTGGTGGTCGACTCCCGGACATTGGACCGGTACGGCCTCGGCATGGTCCGGCCGAAGTTGCCCAAGAGGTACCTTCGCAGATACCTCGAGTCCGGATACCTGCACTGCGCCGCCAGCATCCGCGATCTTGCCAGCAGGATCAACGTCGACCCGGACGGTTTGGAGCGCACAGTCTCTGACCACAACAGGTTCGCCCGCACCGGCGTGGACACCGAGTACGGCAAGGGCACCAGCCCGTTCGGCCTGCAGTACGGCGACCCGAACCACCGGCCGAACGCCAACCTCGGACCGATCGAGACGGCGCCGTTCTACGCGCTGGCGGTTGTCCCAACCCCGCTCGGTACCGCGCTCGGCCTGCGCACCAACGCCGACGCGCAGGTACTGGATGCGGGGTGCGACCCGATTCCGGGCCTGTATGCCTGCGGCAACGACGCCGCTTCGATGAGTGCCTCCGAATACCCCGGCGCCGGCTGTCAGGTTGGCGCCGGCCTCACCTTCGGCTACGTCGCCGCCCGGCACGCAGCCAACGCCGACGGATCACCGCTTCCGCAGCGCGCCTACCTCGACACCGCTGCGGAGAACTCGTGAACCCCTACCCCGCCCTGTCCGGAGAAACTCTTGTCGTGCCCATCATCGGCGACCCGATCGCCCAGGTGAAATCCCCGGGCGGCATCACCAGGGCATTCGCCGCCCGCGGTCGCAACGCCGTGGTCGTCCCGCTGCAGATACCGCCCGCCGATCTCGATTCGCTGGTCTGGGGACTCAGTCCGTCCGCCAGCGTCGGCGGAATCATCGCGACAGTGCCGCACAAGTTCCGACTCGCCACCCATTGCGCCAGCCTCACCGACCGAGCTCGGTTCCTAGGGTCAGTCAACGTGGCCCGCCGCAATGCGGACGGCACCTGGCACGGCGACCAGGTCGACGGCGCCGCCTATGTCGCCGCGATTCTGGCGGCCGGTGGTGACCCGGCTGGTCAGAGAGTGCTGCAGGTCGGCGCCGGCGGGGCAGGCAGCGCCATCGCTCTGGCGCTTTTGGAGGCCGGAGCCGCCGAGCTGGCACTCCACGACGCCGACCAGGTGCGGCGGGACGGCCTCATCGAGAGGCTGCGGACGCGGTTCGGCGACCGGGTCGTCGCCGGCTCCGACGATCCGACCGGGTTCGACATCATCTCCCATGCCACCCCGATGGGCATGCAGGCCGACGACCCGTTCCCGGTGGACGTGCAGCAGCTGAACCCGAACATCTTCGTCGCGGACGCGGTCACCAAGCCGGCGGTGCCCCCGCTGATCGAGGCGGCCCGAGCAATCGGCTGTGGCACCTCGACCGGTGCTGACATGTTCGCCGCCGTCGCCGTGCTCATCGTTGATTTCCTCCTCGCCGACGGCCCGCTGAAGGGCGCGTGACGTGATGGAACTGCTCGTTCATTTTGCGGTAGACGGATGGTGCGGTTGGCGGAGGCGGCGCCGCCGGACTCGTCGCCGCCTTCCGGCCGTTGACGGCGGACACGATCGCCGTGCGGGAGAAAGCATGCCCACGACCTCGACACCTGTGCTGTCACGCCTGATCGGTTTCTCCTCCTACCCCGACACAAACCACATCTCGGCATAATGGCGATGCGCCGGTGACGACCAGACAAAAAGTGAGGGCGATACCTAACAGTCATATTGGACTATCCAAGGTCGCAGACTCAAGTTCAAAGCTCAACATTTGCACCTTAACGAACGCGCGCCGACACCATAGGTAATTCTGATCGGCGTCCCGGTGATAGCCGCTAGAGGCACCCAGCCGTCGTCCCGACCAGGGACAGAAGTTGATTCCTGCCCTGAAAGAGACGCCACATGCCCCTGCTTCGTCGTACTGGTGCGACGCTCGCGGTCGCCATCACCTTGTCCTCGGCGGCCTCGCTGCTTCCAGCTGCGTGCTCTGCCACCGGGTCGAGTTCCGCACAGTCCGGGCTACTCGGGGCGTCTTCCCGCACGTTGGTGTCCGGTCTGGCGTCTTCGCCCACCAGCCCCTTCGATAGCCGGATCGCCGCTGACGCCGGGGTGGACCCCGATTCGGCCGAGATGGCCGCTGGAATCGCACGGGCGGCGGAGGCCAAAGGCTTCAGCATCTCGACGAGCCAATGGACCGTGCCCGTCTACCAGGCGCAGGTCGGCACTCCACGGGTCACCCTCACCGTGCAAGGCAGGCCGCCAGGCGCGAACCTCGACCCGACCTTTGTCCACAACAAGACGACCACGTGGAGGGGCGTCCCGATGCCCCCGTCCGCAACCCCGGACCGCTCGGCCGACGCGCACCTGACGATCGTCGACACCGCAAGCAAATGCCGCTACGACCTATACGGGGCGAAGCAGACCGCCAAAGGCTGGACGGCGGCATGGATGAACGCACAGCCCGTGGGCTCTTACGCCTACGCAAACGGCCTATCCAGTCGAGCCTCTGGCATCTCGCCCATCGCCGGAGCGATCTGGCCGCAAGAGCTGGCGGCTGGGCGGATTGACCACGCGCTCGCCTTCAATTTCCCCTATACCCGCACTGGCGGCCCGGTCTGGCCAGCCACGGCCTCGGACGGCAAGACGGCCGGCAACGGCGCCATCCCGACCGGTGCCCGGGTTCGGCTCGACCCGAGCCTCGATCTGGACACGCTCAATCTCACGCCGCAGGAACGAACGATCGCCACCGCGCTGCAGGATTACGGCATGTACCTAGTGGACACCGGTGGTGCTGTTGGGCTGTATGCGATCGACGCGAACAGCTTCTCCGACAATGCCTACGCCGGGCAGGTGCGCACGCCCTACCAGCTGCTGAAGGACATCCCGGTCGACCGATTCCAGGTGATGGAGCTAGGGCCGCAGACCCCCGCTCCTGCACTGAAGGTCATCGACAACCGGTGCACTACCGGCTGGAGCCGCTAGAGCCAATGCCGTTCGGTTGGTCGTCAGATGTGGGTGTCAAGCCCTGTGGGCGGAGTGTCGCGAGCCAGGTTCGGTGGGGGTAGGGCTGGGTTAAGGCGCCCCGTTACCCAGATGGCCCAGCGACAGACTGGTAGCCCGCTGGCGGCGCCTGGCAGGCCGGCAACAGCTGGGCCAGTTCAGCGATGCGTAGCCCAAGGGCGGAGCAGAGCCGGGCGATAGGTGGATGTAGCTGAGCGACGGCGGACAGCGCCGGGCGACGGTAAGCCACAGTTTGCCCGGGTCTTCCGCAAAGGGCGGTTTCGACAGTCACAGGCCGGGGCTTTTCCTGCGCTACGGTGTCGGCGGCCACGAGAAACTGCCCGGAGACGGCCACGAAACTGCCCGCTGGCGGACATGAGAACTGCCCACTGACGGCCATGGGATCTGCCCGACACGACGTCGTCTGCCTTGCCGCGGTCCGCGGTTGAGGCCCCTTCCTCGGGTGCGATGAGCGGTGCTTGAAGTCGCTACCGCTCCCGAGGAAGGGATGAGTTGAAGTCTGCCGAGGAGATCATGAAAATTCTGGATGCCTACGACCTGACCGGGTCGTTGCGTGATGCCGGGGAGCTGGCCGGCTGCTCTCACCACACGGTGAAGCACTACGTGGACCGCCGCGCCGCTGGCTGGGAGCTCGACCAGGTGGCCGCGCGGCCGCAGTTGATCGATGAGTACCTGCCCAAGGTCGAGGAGTGGGTCGAGCGGTCCAAGGGCAAGGTCCGCGCCGACAAGGCCCACGAGAAGCTCGTCGCGATGGGCTACAAGGGTTCGGAGCGCACCTGGTCGGTGGTGGCCGCAGCCCCCCTGGGCAGATCCCATGGCCACCACCGGGCAGATCTCGTGACCGTCAGCGGGCAGGTTTCATGTCCGCCACTGGGCAGTTCTCACTGGCCCTTGACACTACTACGGCGATGCCCCGTCCGGTGGGGCATCGCCACGGCGTCAGAAAACCGACCCCGTCACAGCCCTGCAGAAGCCGGACTCGACCCGGCACGGTCCAGAGTCGTTGGGTGGTGCCGTCCGCGGTGTATTCGCCCCGGTTGGCACCCGGTTGAGTGCCGGAACCGGGGTTGAGGTCGTTGAGTGGTGCCGTCCGCGGTGAAGTTACCGCGCTTGGCACCCGGTTGAGCGCCAGAACCGGGGTCGGGGACATTCGGTGGTGCCGTCCGCGGTGTATTCGCCCCGGTTGGCACCCGGTTGAGCGCCGGAACCGGGATTGAGGTCGTTGGGTGGTGCCGTCCGCGGTGAAGTTACCGCGCTTGGCACCAGGTTCAGCGCCGGAACCGAGATCGAGGACATTCGGTGGTGCCGTCCGCGGTGAAGTTACCGCACTTGGCACCAGGTTCAGCGCCGGAACCGAGATCGAGGACATTCGGTGGTGCCGTCCGCGGTGAAGTTACCGCACTTGGCACCAGGTTCAGCGCCGGAACCGAGATCGAGATCATCCGGTGATGCCGTCCGCGGTGTATTCGCCGCGCTTGGCACCAGGTTCAGCGGCGGAACCGAGGTCGAGGACATTCGGTGGTGCCGTCCGCGGTGAAGTTACCGCACTTGGCACCAGGTTCAGCGCCGGAGCCGAGATCGAGATCATCCGGTGATGCCGTCCCCGGCGTATCCCCCGCGGTCGGCTCCGGGTCAGGCGTCTTGCGTTGAAGATCGCATCAGAGAGTCCGCAAGACTTTCACCTTCCTCCAAGGGCTGCGCCTTCCTCGCCAAACGCAACGCCGAGAGCCGGGGCTCGCCTGGGCGTGGGTGTTGGACACCCACCACGAACCTTGATCGAACGGCATTGCCGCTAGAGCCCGTCGCCGCGGCGTCCGCGGTGCGCTGCGTCCAGCGCGCCGTCAAAGCCGCCCGGCCAGGTCGCTGCGGCGGAACCGCAACTCAGTCCATGGCACACGCAGGACGACAAAGGCGACGATCGCTGCGGCGCCTCCTCCCACGAGGTAGGACAACGTTGACGACAGAGCCGCACCCGTGGCTCCAAACCGTGGAATGAGCACAACGCAGGCGATCAAAGCGACGACGAAACTCAGCCCTGACGCAAGCGACTCTTTCAAGGGATGCCGCTGCATGATCAGCGTGATACCGAAGATCTTGAGCGCCGCGATGCCGAAGGCACCAGGAATGAGCAACCGCAGCAGTGCAGCAGACTCCTCGAACTCAGGCCCGAAGATCCACCCACACAGAATGGGGGCGGCAAGGAAGAGGCCTATGCCCACAATCACGTTCGCCACGAAGGCCACCCGAACGGCACGGGCGGCCTGCCGGGCCGCCTCCTGCGGTGTCTGCTGTGCGAACTTCGGCCGCAATACGAGCACAAGCGCCTGCGGCAGCAGGAACATCATCTCGAACCAGCTCACCGCGACGCTGTACAGGCCAAGCGCCCGATCCGAACCGAGCGAGCCGAGCAGCCAAGAGTCGACCCGATACGTGCCCGTCGTGATGACACCGCCGACATGGGCACGACTGCCGAAAGATACCGATCGTGCCAGCAGACTCCGGCTGGGCACGGCCCAGGCCGAGGTCTTCAGGAAGTAGCCGGTGACCGCGACGGCCGCGGCCAACTGCCCGATCGTCCAACTCAGGATCGCCGTACGCGCATTCAAGATCCCTGCCGCGGCCAAGGCCGCATTGGTCGCCAGGTTGACACCGGTGATCATTAGTAGCGCGAGGTTGGCGAGCGTATGGGCGCCATGCGAGCGCAACAGTGTCGACAAATAGGTATAAAGGACAATAAGTGGGATCGCTACCATCGTCCACATCAGGCCCACACCGTCCACGTCTGCCCGCAGTCCGGGCACTTTCGTGACCGCAAGATAGGCAACGACCGAGCCGAGACCACCCAGCATGCAGGCGAGCACCACCGAAGCTCCGAGTAGCCGTGGCAATGCCGTGTGCGTCCGGCCGAACTCCAACGCCAAGAGCTCCTGCACTGACAGAGTCGCGATGAAGCCGACCATGCCGCCCACTGTGGTGAGGAAGGCGACCTGCCCCCGCCCTTCTGGGCCGAGCATCCGCCCGATCAGGACCGCATTGAGCAGCCCGAAGCCCGACGCGCCGAGTTGGCTGACCAGGGCCATCGAGGCGAGGCCGAGTACGCCGGCCGGCCGTTTCACGGCGTGGCCCAGGATCGCGACCGCCGGCTCACCCGAGTGCGCAGGCGCTGCGCTCGTACCGACACGCCTCGGGTCGGCCAGGCCAAGAACAGCTTGATCCGGTGCCGCAGATCATTGGACACCGGCATGGCATCGACTAACCGGATACCGATTCGCATCCGCCAGGGAGCCCGGCTGAGCCTGCGGTGTCGGGCCTGAGCTGCGAACAACGCAGGGTGACGGTCGTGGGCCTGACCGAACAAGTCAGCATGCCTTGTGCGCGAGGCACTCAGCATCCGCCCTGCGCCTTGTCGGTAGTAGAGCACGGTACCCGGCACGTAGCGGGCAGACCGTCCGGCCTCAAGCATGGACATCCACAGGTCCCAGTCCTCATAGCCGCCGCGGATCACCCAGCCTCCGTCAGCGATGAGGTGACTCCGACGGATCACCGAGGCCGCGCCGGGCACCAGATTGACATGGCAGATCAGCCATGGATCCCAACCCCAATCACAGCTGAGCCGGCCGGATATCGTGCCGAAAAGCTCGATGTCTCCAAAGGCAACACTGAGCTCAGCGTCGATGTCGAAGGCCTCCGCAAGGCGGCGCAGAGCACCAGGCGCGACGACGTCGTCCGCGTCCACAGGAGCGATGAGTTCGCTGGTGGCCGCGTGCACACCTGACATCCGGGCTGCAGCCAACCCTCCGTTCTCGCGGTGGATCACCCGGATAGCTGGATCGCAGCGGAGTTCGTCCATCAGCCGAATGGTCGCCGCGTCGGTCGATCCATCGTCTACGACGATGATCTCGGCGGCACCCTGGTCGCGAACGCTCGCCAAGGTTTCCGGCAGAGTGGCGCCGTCGTTATAGCACGGGATGATGACGGTCATGGCAGGCATCAAGACTTTCCCCCTCGCTCTCCGGTCGGGACGGTCGATGTTCGGCAGATAGTTGGGTGGCGACAGGGACCAGTGCAAGCAGCGCCCACGTTCGATACTCCTTGCCCATAGAAACGAAGAAGGCGCAGACAGCCAGCGTGATCAACGCTAGGAGCAGCCCTTGAAGCAGCCGCACCTGATCGGCTTGGCCAATGTCGCGCCTCTGTCGCATGGTCATGACCAACTGGCGCCCGGTAAGGCCAAGGAAGATCAACAGCAGAACCGCTCCGACAAGACCTGCTTCGGCTGCCGCCTGTAAATACGTGTTGTGTGCCTCGAGCCCCATCGTGAGGGCGTTGGAGTCGGTGATCTGGCCAATCTCCAGCAGGTATTGCTTGGCGGACGGCCCGAAGCCGCCGACTCCGACGCCGAAGACGGGATGGTGAAGAGCCATCTGAAGTGCCGCGCGCCATAGATCGCTGCGGCCCTGGCCCCCGTCAGAGAAGTCGAGGAGGCGAACCCGCCCGCTGTCCACGGCCACCCGGTAGGCGATGACGAGCACGGCTGCACCCAGCACCAGGTAAGCCGGCCGCAAGTGCCGGCGAAAGACGTACAGAGCCATCACGACAGAGACGACGACCGCCACCAGGGCCCCGCGCGACTCCGACATCACGACGCCGAGGGCAAGCAGAGCAAAGGACGGCAGGAGCGTCACGACGGTCACCGTGCGGCCGTACGTATGGCGCAGCCAGCCACTGATGCCCACCAGCAGCCAGATGCCGGCCAGACAACCCGCACCCAAGATGTTGGGGTCCCCCGCCGCACCGGCCATCCGGCCGGCGGCCGAGCTGAGTGGATCGTCTGGGTCAACGGAGGTGAACAGGTCTGGGATGCCGGTCAGTGCGAGCAATACGGCTCCGACCGACCAGCCGACAGCCAGGATGCGCAGGTCGCGATGATCGACAACCGTGATGACGGCGGTGACGTAGACGATGCCGCACAAGTACCAGACCAACAGGTCGCCCAGGCTGGTCTTCGGTGTTGCCGACCAGGTGATCGAGGCGGTCAGCCAGGCGAGGAGTGCTGCCAGAGAGCCGAGCAGGCGCCGATGCGTCCACAACCGAGCCCACACCAGGTCAGGGTGCAGGCATAGCCGAACGATGGCCAGGAGTGCGACGACGACAAAGCCACCCTTCTGCAGCAGGTGCCCAGCGGGGTTGTAAGGGATGAGCAGGCCCACCCACCAGATCGCCGGAACGACGCTGGGGCGGATCCTGGCGAGCCTAGACAGGAGTGCCACGGCCGGATCCCCGCCGCAGGTCGAACAGCAGCGAAAGTGCGAAGCCCGCGAGTACGCCTGCGGCGGCACCTGCCGCGGGATACAGGAGCCCGATAGGAGCCGGATCGGAACTGCTGGCGGCCGCCTGGATCTCGGTGATACCAGGATCGCCCTGATCAGCCACCGCCTGCAGGTCCTGGTGCAGGTCGGGATCTCCCCCCGCCCCAAGACCGGCGAGCTGCTCCCGGGCAGCGCGCTGGATGGGTGCGTTGTAGGCCTGCAGTGCGACCCGAGCGTAGGTCTCCGCTGCGTGACGGGCCTGCTCGGCAGAGCCTGCCCGCGCGGTGACCGCGATGATGTTCGCGTCGCCGAGCGGTTCGACCATGATGTCGCTGCGCGCCTTCGCCTCGCTCCAACCGAGTTCTTCCGCGGTTTGCTCGACGGTCGGATCACCACTGAGGAGAGCCAGCGCAGTCTGCACCGAGCGTTGCGGAGTACCCCAATCGATCAAGATCCCCAGGTGCGCGCTACCCAGCTTGGAATCCACGGATAGCGGTTGTATCTGCAAGACGATGCGCGCCGTGGACTGCGGTGGGCGAACCTGGACGAGCACCAATCCGCCGAGCAGTCCCACAATGCCAAGGATGAGGGGAAGCAGCACCAGCGTCCGCGCGGGGAGCCGGACTTTCCAGGGCGGGCGGGCAGGCTCAGTCTGTGGACCTTCAGTCATTCGTCGAGATCTCCGGTTATTTCCAGGGGTGACGGTTGTCTTTACAATCACTGCGCGCACACGCCAACCGCGTCATCATGTGCCACGCCCACGCCCACGCACTGCACGCCGCACGACCATGGCGATTCCTCGCACCGGCGGGCCGAAACGAAGACAGCCACGCAGGAACCCGGTGCCCCAGGACGTGTGCATCGTGACCAGTACCACGGGCAGCAAGGGCGCGGCACGTCCGGCCTCACGTGCCTTCGCCAACGTTGTCGCCGCCAACGCAAGGCCGTAGGCCGCGGTTGTCACATGCGCCAACCGGCGAAGCGCTCGTGCCGGTACCACGTTCCCGAACAGCGCGACGACTGTCAGCGGAACTATGAGATGCGCCAACCGAAGGCTCTCGGGATGGCGGTTCACAGTACGAGCCCGGAATATGCCGTACCGGTGATACTGCAAGGCCGTGCCCTTGCACGTCGGGCGCGGGGCGTACTGGGCTGCGAGCTCGGGAAGACAGACGATGAGTCCACCGGCCTTGCGCAGCCGGGCGGCGAGTTCCGCGTCTTCGTTCGGGTAGGTCTCCTCGTCCCAGCCGCCGGCCGCCACGAGCAGCTCTCGACGCCAGATGCCGCAGAAGCCGGAGTCCACCTCGATCTCACGGTCGCCTCGAAGCCGGTATTCCGAGCCGCCGATGCCTAGCCGCGTGCTGAGCGCGACGGCCGAGGCCCGAGACCAGTCGGTGTCGCCGGGAATTGCGATCTGGGGCCCGCTGACAGACACGACCTCACCTTGTTGCAGCCGACGCACAGCACGTTCGACATAGTCCGGTGGGTACCGGGTGTGGGCATCGAATCGAACGACGAATTCGGTTCCGGCAGCATCGGCCTCGCGTAAGGCGATGTTGAGCGCGGCTGGAGTGACCCGCCGCGGATTGCGCAACAGGATAAAGCGTGGATCTTTTTGTCTGACCGACTCGAAGAGTGCCACCGTCTGGTCGCTCGACCCACCGTCAATGACGTAGAAGGTGAGTGTGGCCGAATACGTCTGTGCCTGAAGGCTTGACGTCACGACGTCGACAAAGGCCTCCTCGTTGAGCACCGGCACGAAGATGGCCACGGAGGCCGGGACACCCTTCATGACTGCCCCACCAGAAAGTCGGCTACCCGTCGGGATTCAGTCTTCAGGTCGACCTCACCCAATTCACGGACGGCGCGTTCAGCCCAAGCCTGGCGTTGGTGCGGATCCCGAAGCAGGACCGCAATAGCACCGGCCAAGGCTGCTGCGTCGGCGGGCGGCACCAGGACGCCGGCCTCACCGTTGGCGAGCGCCTCTCGCACGCCGCCCACGTCGGTGGCGATGATCGGCAGCCCGGCGGCGGCAGCCTCGTAGAGCACCTGGGGCAGGCCCTCCGTGAGTGCGATGTGGACGTAGAGGTCGGCCGCCGCGTACCGGGCGGCCAGCGGCTCACCGGGAACCACGAAGCCTGGCGTCTCCACGACCTTGGCAAGCCCCAGGTCACGGGCTCCAGCCCGTAGCGGCTCCCGGAAGTCGCCATCGCCGATCCACGTCCAGTTGAAGTCCGGCACCGTAGGGTCTCCGATGAGCAGCCGGCAGACTTTCAGCAGCAGTAGCGGGTTCTTCTCGGGATCGAGTCGGCCGACCGTCAGGAGCTGAGCCGGGGCGGCCTCAGGACGCCCGGCCGCTGCCAGGCCGACCCGGGAGACAGAGCGATCATCAATTGGGCGCGGCGACCGAATGCCTTGGGACAGCGTTACTTTCATGGGCAACACGGATCGCGCATGGCGGCGGTAGCGCTCGACTGCGGGTGTTCCCACCGCCGTCACGTCGCTGCCGCGGGCAAGCAGCCTAAAAGAGCCCTCCAAGACGCGGACGGCGAACATCACCGCCGCGCGAGCACGTCCATCCTTCAGGCGGAACCTGAAGTATTGGAGGGTGTCCTGCCGTACTCCGAACACGACGCGTACTCCTCGGGACCTTGGCGATCGCGGCGACCAGCACGGACATCGGCGATGGCCCGAATACCCAGAGGACGTCTATGCCGCGGACCGATCGGGCAACTCGCCGAGCGGTCGCGGGGATGGCTCGAACCATGCCGAGCACGTCTCGTACGCCGGCGTAGTGGGGCAAAGTCACGAGATCCGTGACAGCGCCGACCGGTACACCGACACCGTCTGCCTCGTCGAGCCGCCGGCACAGCAATGTCGTCGAGCCGACCTGTTCGGTCACAGCGAGTACGAACTGCAGAAACGCGGCAACGTCACGATGTGCGTAGACCTGGGCGTCGCGCTGACTGCAGCCGGCATCGAGGAACACGCCGACGCGCGGCGGATCCGGGCTCACGCCGCCGACTCGGGGGCACTGGCACGGCGCGCCGAAGGGAGATCTGCAGTGCTGGAATGAGTCTCAGCACTGAACGGAAAGAGTGCCAACGACTCGCGGTTGGGAACCTGCCACTGTTTATCGGCGACGAAGGTCCGCAGCGTCTCCAGCAGGATCAACAGATCGAGATGCACCGACTCGTGCCGCACGTAGAACAGGTCGAACGCAGCTTTGACCCGGGCGCCGTCGACGGAGCCCGAATAGCCATTGAGCACCTGCGACCAGCCGGTGATTCCCGGCCGGGTGAGGTGCCGGCGGGAGTAGAAGCCGATCTGTGCGTCAAGCGCCTGGGCGATGGCGGGTTGCTCCGGGCGCGGGCCGACCAGGCTCATCTCTCCACGAAGCACGTTCCAGATCTGTGGTGTTTCGTCGAGATGAGTGCGACGCAAGATGCGCCCAATCCTGGTGACGCGCTGGTCACCGGCGCTCGACCAGCTCTGCTCATTCCCAGCGGGGCCACCGGTCATGGTCCGGAGTTTCCAAATGCGGAAGTGCTTGTTGCACTCCCCCACTCGGGTCTGTGAGTAGAACACCGGGCCGCCGTCGAGTCTGATCAAGGGAGCACTCACGAGCACCACCAGTCCGACGGGCACCAGCAGGCCGAGCGCGATAACGACGTCGATGATGCGCTTGCCCGCGGAGATTCCCCGTCGATGCCGGGGATGCATGATGCATTGAAACCACGCGGCGTTTATCGAACCAAGCGGCACGTAGCCAAACACTGCCTCGTAGAAGCCACTCAGCTCCAGGACCCGGACGTCCGATTCCAGTATTCGACGCTCAAGCCTGCGGAAGACGTCGATCCTGCTCGCACCGGGCGCCAGCAGCAACAGGTCGACGCCCTCGTCCCAGATGTCCGCCGTCGGGGCAAGGGCCTCGGGATCGCAACATCCGATCACTACGTAGTCCCGGTTACCCCGTTGGGCTAGCTCAGCAACAATCGCATCGCTGAACACTCGGTCGCCTACGACCAGAATCCGGCCCGAACCGTCACCCCCGCGGCTCGCCCCCAATGTCGCGATGCCACTGCCGACGAGGAATATGCACAGCATCATTCCAAGCCGAAGGCCACGCATCCCCACGGACATCAAGAGCCCGACCAGGGCCAAGGCCAACAGCACGTGGAAGGTCGGGATCCATATGCGACCGACCATCGGCAGCAACTGCGCCGGCCCTGGAGGGCACGACCACCGGCTGCGGCCCACCATCCAGGCTACGAACAACGCAATGCCGACTTGCCTGAGATTCGGGCCCGCGACGATCGCGTCACTCACTACGACAGCTGTGGCAACCCCAACCTCGAGCAGGATACCCACGCCCGCACGCCGAGCTTCACCCAATCGCATGGCCGCTGTTCACCGCCCAGCCAGGCACTGCGGTTGTTTCACATCTCGACGTAGATCGCTTCAACACCATGTATACATGGCCCACCCCATACATGACCGATTTAAATATCAACAACCGGGCGCAATGCACAAGGGTCGGTTACACTCAGTGGTTAGCGCATGACCCATTGGGCCTAATTGTCGGACAAACGTGACCCATGTCACATACAGTCGTCCATCGTCGCGGCCTGCAGAGCTGTCCGATCTGCGCGTGCGCTAGTGCAACGGTGGCAGGGACTGGTCGTGCCGCAGGACGTCGGCGAACAGGTCGCCCCGCTCAGCCAGCCGCGGAACGATGGTGCGCATGGTGTAGCCGTCGGGCCGCAGCCCCGGATCGTCAAGTTCGTCCCAGTCGATCGGCGTCGATACCGGTGCTCCGGGGGCGGCGCGGGGGCTGTAGGGGGCGATGAGGGTCTTGTTGATGGCGTTCTGCGTGTAGTCGAGCCGGGCGAGGCCCGCACGGTCGCGGACTTGCCATTTCCAGCTGACCAGGTCAGGCACGACAGCTCCGACCGTCTTGGACAGTTGCTCGACCCAGGCCCGGGTGTCGTCGAATGACGGCCCGGGTGCGATGGGAATCCAGATCTGAATGCCGCGCTGGCCGGTGACTTTGGGGCGGCCGTGAACGCCGACGTGTTCCAGGGCGGTGCGATGCAGCCTGGCTAGGACGAGCAGGTCGTCCCAGCTGGTGTGCTTACCGGGGTCGAGATCGACTAGGGCATAGCTCGGCTGGTCGGGATGGCTGACCGGTGAGGTCCAGGCGTGCCATTCCAATGCGCCGAAGTTCGCGGCCCACACCAGGGCCGCGGGTTCGTCGACGACGAGATAGGTGCGGGTCTCGCCAGGGTCGGCGTCCGGGTTGTCCCAGCGTGGCACCCAGTCCGGCGCGTGATCGGGCAGCTCTTTGTGCCAGAAGCCTTTGGTGCCGGCGCCACCGGGGAAGCGGTGCATGTTCAACGCCCGCCGCTGCAGATAGGGCAGCACGGTGGGAGCGAGCTGGGCGGTGTAACGCAGCAGGTCGCGCTTGGTCGCCGGCTGCTCCCCACGCCGCGCCGGGAACAGTTCCTTGTCCAGGTTGGTGATGCGCAGCTCGCGACCGAACACCGACCATGTCCCGGCAGAGCCCAACGCGTCGAGCGCGGCGAGTTCGTCATTGCCGAGTGCCTTGGGGCGGACCGGTTTGAGCAGTACGGACGCCAGCGACGCGGGCAGGTCCGAGCGCCACATCCGCTCCGGGTCGGCCTTCACCTCGTCGTTCGTGCGTCCGGAGAGCACGGAGCGCGGATGGTCCTCGGGGCTCCAGCCATCGACTGCGTACTCGTCGTGCTTGTGCAGGATCAGCCACTCCTCCTTCCCGGAGGAGTCGGTCCTGGTCCGCACCAGGATGAACCGCCCGCGCAGCTTCTCGCCGAACAGGTCCAGGTGCAGCTCGCCGGCCGCGAGCGCAGCGGCCGGGTCGGTCGACGGGTGGAGGTGCCAGGTGCCGGCGTCCCAGACGATCACGTCCCCACCGCCGTACTGGCCGGCCGGGATCACGCCCTCGAAGTCGAAGTAGTCCAGCGGGTGGTCCTCGACTCGGAACGCAGCGCGCCGCACCTTCGGGTCCAGGGTCGGACCCTTGGGGACGGCCCAGCTCACCAGGACGCCGCCCATTTCGAGGCGGAAGTCGTAGTGCAGCCGCCGGGCCCGGTGCCGCTGGACCACGAATCGCGCCGACGGCGCCTCGGCGCCTTGTTCCGCCTCGGCCGCGCTGCGGATCCTCTGGGCGCCGCCAGCGGGCTCTTGGGTCTTGGCGAAGTCACGTTTCGCCCGGTAGGGCGCGAGCCGGTCCGACTCCGACGTGCGAGCACCCGCCTTCGCCATGACGCCTCCTCCATCGGCACCGCGACGCGTTCAACGCGACGGAGCCGTCGCACCTATTTGCTGTTACCCACGTCGGGGTCATCCAATCTCTGACGAGCCGATCCCGCACCGCGTACAACGTCCCAGCATTCTGCTTACATCTTGCTACCCCGTCGCCGCTGGATGGCTACCGCTCGGATGTCACGCTGACCAGCCTTGATCCGCCTGGGATTGCTCAGGCGGGGACCAACGTGTGCCTGCGGCCTGCGGCTTGGATGACGGCCTTGAGGCTCGCCGTGAGTACGGAACGGTCGCGCCCAGCGGCCCACTGGGTGCCGTCCAGGCTCCGGTATTCGAGGAGGGTCAGAGCCTCAGCGTTCGCACCCGACCGGACGGAGGTCTGGTGCAGGGAGAGCACCGTGATCTCGATGCCGTGGCAGCGGAGTGCCGTGGTGACGGCCTCGACAGGGCCGACGCCGTGGTGATTGGACTCGTGCTCGGTGCCGTCGATGCGTAGGACGACGCGGGTCGTCGCATCCGCTTCGCTGGTCTGGCAATCGGCCAGCTGCACAGCTTGCCGGTTCACCCAACAAGACATGGTGTCAATCTCGCCGGGGATGCACGTCGATGCGGTTGCAGTACTCGACGGTGCGGCGGATCTCGTCGACGTCCGAGAAGTCGATCATCGGGTCGATGCCCTGGGCGTGCAGGTTGAGCGCGAGAGTGGCGATGTCGACGTTGCCGGTACGTTCGCCATTGCCGAAGATGCAGCCCTCCACGCGCTGCGCGCCGGCGAGGACGGCGAGCTCGGCGCACGCGATCCCGGTGCCACGATCGTTGTGCGGGTGCACGGACAGGATCACCGCATCCCGCCGGGCGAGGGTCTTGTGCATGTACTCGATCTGGTCGGCGTACACGTTCGGGGGTCGCGACCTCGACCGTGGCGGGCAGGTTCAGGATGACCGGACGCTCGGGGGTCGCATCCCAGAGTCCGGTCATCGCGTCGCAGACCTCGATGACGTAGTCGGGCTCCGTCAGGTTGAAGACCTCGGGTGAGAACTCGAACCGTACATTCGGCAGGTGCCCGGCGAACTCGAGCACGTCGCGGCCGCCGGCGACGATCAGCTCGCGCAGTTCGTCGCGCTCCTTGCCGAGGACGACGTGGCGCCAGGTGGGTGCGGTGGCGGTGTACAGGTGGATGACGACTGGGTTGGCGATGCCACGAATGGATTCGACCGTGCGCTCGATCAGGTCGCGGCGAGCGGGGGTGAAGACGACGATCGTGACGTCCTCGGGTGCGATGTCCGTCTCGGCGATCAGGCGCACGAAGTCGTAGTCGGTCTGCGAGGCGGATGGGTAGCCGACCTCGATCTCCTTGTAGCCCATCTGCACCATGAGCTCGAAGAAGCGTCGCTTGCGCTCGGGGTCCATCGGTTCGGCGAGCGCTTGATTGCCGTCTCGCAGGTCCGCTGACCACCGCGGGAAGCAACCAATCAGGGCACACCGGGAGATAAGCGCCGTCGTGTCGGGTTCTGGGCGGGAGCTCAAGGGCCAGCGCTCGCTGCTCTCAGTATTTGGATGTCCGGAATCCGGCTCGCTTCAGTGCAGCAGCCACGGGTTTGTGCTCAGCCGAGGCTCACCGGCCGGCACTGGCGCCGGATTCCGGACATCGGCCGTGTCTGACCGGGCCTGCCCCCCCGGTCTGACTCCGGGTTGTCGTCCAGGCTCGAACCGCTTCAGGATCAACAGCCCCGAATGTTAGGGTTGCCTAACCTATGACCTGCTTGATCACTGCTCCGGGAGTCTGCACATGGCGCTTACCGCCCCCACCGAGCCTCGCGTCACGACGCCGGGGGAGATCGACGCAGAGTTCGCTCGCATCGTCGACGAGCTGACCCGGCGCGGTCTCCTCACGGGCGGCCTGGGGGCGGCACTGGTCGGGCTATCTGGCTGCGGATCGGGCCCGGATGACACGTCTTCTGCAGCGAGTACGCGCACAGTCGAAACGCCTATCGGTACGACGATCACGGCGCCTTCCCGGCCCAGGCGAGTGATCGCCTTGGCCAACGCTTTGGAGCCTTGCCTCGAACTGGGCGTTCCGGTGGTCGGCACCTGGACCAATGCCGAGAATGCTGTCCCGAGCAAGTACAAGGCTCAAGTGACCAAGCTGCCGAAGGTGTCCAACTCCTCCGGGGAGATAGATCTGGAGGTGGTGGCCAAGCTCAAGCCCGACCTGGTCTTCGCTTGGAGCAGCGACCCCACCCTGCCGCAACTGTCCAAGATCGCATCGGTGTTTCCCTACGACAGCACCTCCAGCATTGTGACCTGGCAGACGAGCACGCAGCAGACCGCTTACGCGGTCAACCGGATCGATGCGTTCAACTCGCTGGCTAACGCGTATGCGCAACGCATCGCCGCGCTCAAGTCTGCCTACAGCGCCCAGTTGAGCACCGCCAAGTGGTACGTGGTGTGGCCCGACAGCGCCTCCGACTTCACCCTGGAGGGCACCCAGCGTCCTGGTCCGGCGGCACTCCAAGCCCTGGGCGCCAGCTTCGGGTCCGCCCAGAAGGCCGCCAATGCGGCTACCGGTGGGTTGGAGACCGTCTCGATGGAACGGCTGTCCGACCTGTCAGACGCGCAGGTGATCGTGTTCGACGACAACGGCTACGGCGCGGAGAAAGGCAGCCTGGTCAGCCCCGGCGGACAACAACTGATGGACCAGCCGGGCTGGAAAGCCCTGCCGGCCGTCAAAGCCGGCAATGTGTTCGTGTTCAACGCCTATAACATCGGCGGCTACGGCACGGCCACGTCCTATCTCGACGCCATCGAATCCATGTGCAAGCACCTCAAGAACGGTCGGTGATCGGCTTTCTCGGGAGTCGATAGGACGATCCACGTCCCCTATCGGACAGGGCCGCGAAGCCACTATCGGGCGGGGCCGCGGAGCCGCAAGACGTGTCATCAAAGGACTAGCCGGGCTCCGTGGCGTTGGCCAGCACAGCAGTCACGAACTTGGTGATGACCGCGACGGTGGGGGCATCGTATTCACGATCCGCCACCAGGAGATGACCGCCGCCGACCAGGGAAAGAGTGAGTGAGTCGATGTCGGTGTTGGCCGCGATACGTCCTAGCTCTCGCTCTTGGCGGAGATAGTCCGAAATCGCAGTCGTTGCCTGGCCGAGGATCGCAATCCCGCCTCCGGGAGCGGCGTGTCGCAGCCGGGCGCGCAACTCGTCGCGGAAGGTGATGAGCAGGATGATCGCGGCCGGAACCGGCGCGAAGACAGCGCTGAGCGCAGCGGTGAGGTTGTCGACCACTGTGCCGATTCCCGCGGACTCGCGCAGTTCGGCTGTGTGCACCTCGAGCCGCGCGGCCCGATCGAGCACGAGTTCGGCAAGAAACGCGTCGAAGTCGGCGAAGTGCCGGTGCAGAACCCCCTTGGCACAGCCGGCCTCATCGGTCACGGCCCGGCTGGTCAACGCGTTGGCGCCGTCTCGCAACAGCACGCGCTCGGCGGCATCGAACAGTTGCTGCCGCGCGTCACGCAGATGGATTCCGGTCGGCACCTCACGGCCTCCTCATCGGTCGATCCGGCTGACGTTTCGTGCGCCGGCTGGGCAAGTGCCCACTAAGGTGGGCACATGCCCACCTTACCGCCCGAGCATTCCGAACCTTCCTCGGCCGAACTGCATAAGGCCCGGCAGATGGCCGAGTCGTTCGGCATCGACGCGCAGCGCTATGACCAGGCTCGGCCGCGCTACCCCGAAGCGCTCGTGGCGCGGATCATCGCCGGAAGCCCGGGACGCGATCTGCTCGATGTCGGCTGCGGCACCGGCATTGCCGCGCGCCAGTTCCAGGCTGCCGGCTGCGGCGTGCTCGGCGTCGAACCCGACTCGCGGATGGCCCAGTTCGCCCGAACCGGCGGGCTGCCGGTCGACGTGGCGAGGTTCGAGACCTGGAAGCCCGCCGGTCGGAAGTTCGACGCGGTCATCGCTGCGCAGTCCTGGCATTGGGTAGACCCCGCCGCCGGCCTAGCAAAGGCCAGCGAGGTGCTGCGTCCGGCTGGGCGGCTGGCGATCTTCGGACACGTATTCGAGCCGCCGGCCGAGGTGGCAGAAGCGTTCGCCGCCGCTTCCGACGAGTGGTGCCCGATTCGCCGTTCAGCAACCAGCCTGCTCGCCGGCGCCTGGAGATGTACCAAGCGATCTATGCCCAGCTCGCCGACACCATTCGGCAGACCGGCCTGTTCGAGGAGCCTGAGCAATGGAGGTTCGACTGGGAACAGACTTATACCCGCGAGCAATGGCTGGACCTGCTGCCAACCACCGGCGGCCTCACTCAGCTCGAACCCGACCGACTGGGCGAGATTCTGGACGCAGTCGGGCGCGTTATCGACTCTATAGGCGGCGGCTTCACGATGCAGTACACCACTCTGGCGACCAGCGCCTTGCTGCGTTGATCGGCCACGGCCTAACGGAAAGGACAGTTGCTGTCGGTTGCTCCCTGATCCCGAACCAGCCGATTCAGCGGTCAGACCCTGGCGGCGTCTCGTGTCGGAGCGACTCGTGAGCCGCACCAGCAAGTTCACGATCACCCACGGGCGCCGGGCCCTGGCGGCGAGGTAGCAACAGTGGACTGGCGAGGATGAGCAGGCCCGCCGCCGCGATGGCCGTGCGTGGGCTGGTGAGGCCGGCGAGCAGCCCGCCAAGGACGGTGAAGATCGCGATGGAGACTTGCTGCCCGATGGACCAGGCCGAAAGCGTCCGAGCCATGCGGTCTTTCGGAGTGTGGTCAAGTCGGTAGGTGGCCAGCACCGGGCTGTACAGACTCATGCAGACGATGATCGCGAGTTCCACAGCCATCACGGTCGCCAGGCCGACCAGGCCGGGGCGGACGAAGGCCAGGCCGATCAGCCAGACAGCACGCAGCGTGCCGACCGTGCGGAAGACCTTGTGTTGACCGTGTCGCGCGACGACGCGGCGGGCCACGCGTGAGCCGACCAATCCGCCGATGCAGGGCACCGCGAAGGCGAGGCCGTACTGCCACGGCGGGAACCCGAGCTGGCGAAGCAGGAGCACGGCCAACAGCGGCTCGGTAGCCATGATCAGTCCGGAGACGAGCAGGTTGTTGAGGTAGAGCGCTCGCAGGCCCGGATGGGTCAGGATGTGCCGCCAGCCATCGAGCGACTCGCCGAACCAGGCCCGCCCCGGGCCGGTTCGCTGCGGTGGGTCTTCTCGGCCACGAATGGCGGCTGATCCCCAGCGCGGAGAACAGATAGCTGAGCGCGTCGGCCACCACGGTCGTCACCGGCCCGAACAGCCCGATCGCCGCGCCGCCCAGCGGAGGTCCGATAGCGATGGAGCCCCAGGTCGTGGACTCGAACCGCGCGTTGGCCACGAGCAGGTCCTCCGGCCGGACGAGAGTCTTGAGATAAGCGCCGCTGGCGGCATTGAACGCGATCTTGGCCGCAGCGACCGAAGCCGACACGAGAAGTAGCTGGACGAAACTCAGTCGACCGAAGGCATAGGCCACAGGCACGCTCATCATGACCACGAAACGGGCCATGTCCATCGCGATCATGACTGGTCGCTTGCGCTGAAACTCCACCCATGGACCGAGTGGCATCGCCATCAACGCACCCACTGCCGGACCTATCGCCGACAGCGCGGACACCTGCGCGGCGCCGGCATGCAACACCAGCACGGCAATCAGGGGGAAAGCCCCGAACCCCAGCCCGGAGCCGTAGGCGCTGACCGCGTAAGCCGTCCACAGCCATCCGAACTGCCGCCCCAAAGATCGTCGCGCCACCGGCCTCGCACCTCCGCCTGAACAACCACCCGTTGATCACACCGATGAAAGCGAGGTTGTGAACGCAGATCAAACAACGGTGAAACCGGTGAGCCACAACCATAGGTTGTCTCGATAGGGTCAACGGATGGACCTCGATGGCGTGCGCACCTTCGTCGCCGCTGCAGACGCAGGTCAGTTCCAGGAGGCTGCGACGGCGCTGTCGATCACCCAACAGGCCGTCTCCAAGCGCGTCGCCGCACTGGAGAAAGACCTGGCGGTGCGGCTGTTCACCCGCACGGCCCGCGGCGCCCAGCTCACGATCGACGGCCAGGCATTCCTGCCCCATGCCCGTGAACTCCTGCGGGTGGCGGAGCGGGCCGACGCGTCCGTGCGTCCCGGCCGGCGCGCACTGCGGGTCGATGTCGTGAGTCGGCGGGTGGCCTCAGCGGTGCTCCTCCAGGACTTCTACCGCGCACATCCGGACGTCGAACTGGATGTGGTGACCCTGCTGAGTCTCGACGTCGATGCTGCGGCGGCCGCTGTCGCCGCCGGAACGATCGACGCCACGTTCCATGGTGTTCCCGCGCAGCAACAGCTGCCTGGCGCGATCAGGACGGCCCGCGTGATCGACGAGCCGCATCAGTTGCTCGTGGGGCCCCACCACCCGCTGGCCAACGCCCAGGCCATCACGCCCGAAGAACTTGCCGGACATCGGATCTGGATGCCGGGCCTGACACCCGGCACTGAGGTGTCCGCGTATTACGACGAACTCGCCGCCGCATTCGACCTCACGATCGACGTGATTGGCCCCGTGTTCGGCTACGAGGCTCTCCTGGCTGAGATCGCCGACTCCTGCCACCTGGCCACCCTGGTCGGCGAACGGTCACGATACCTGTGGCCAGACAGCTACGACCTGCGGCGCATACCCCTGCGCAATCCGACTCCGGTCTACCCGATGTCACTGATCTGGCGTGACGACAACCCGCATCCGGCGCTCGTCAAGCTTCGGGACTATCTTGCGGCCCGACGAACGGTCGCAACCACCGCTGATATCTGGCTTCCAACCTGGGAACAGCCATCTACCGCACAGTGATGTCGAACCGATCGAAACGTGCTTAGGGGCCCCCTCAGAGAACGAACGGAATGATCATCTTGGTATGGGCTCGATACTCCCCGTACGCGGGCATGCTTGCAGCAAGGTTCTTCTCCTCGACCCGCGCTGCGAAGTAGAAATACAACCCAGCCACCACAGCCACCACAAGACCGCCCAGACTCACCGTGAGCGCACTGCCCACCAAGCCGAGCAGAATGCCGGTGTAGATGGGATGACGCACGAATCGGTACGGCCCGGAGGTCACGAGTTCCGGTTCCTTCTTCTGTGACATCGGCATTCCCCAATTGCGGCCGAGGTACAGGCGGGCCCACACAGCCAGGCCGAGCCCAGCCATGACGAGGAGGACACCGATGACGCCTTCCACCAGGTTGTGAACGACCAGGTTGTGACCGACCAGGTCATGCCCCCGGTCGAGCCGGGAAACCACGATGATGGCCGCCACCGCTATCACCCGGAATGGCCAACCTGTGAAGCCATGCGTTCCGGCCTTCACACCGCGGGCTGATACCAACCAATAGATCCAGAACACGACCCACATTGCTGCGAGCGCAATCCTCAGCATCGCCACCGAGCACGCCTCATCCCTTTGCCAGAACACGGGAGCACCGTGCCTGTTGGCTCGAATTCTACGCTCGCGCCCAGCGAGCGCCTCCTGCCCGGGCCATGCTCGGACTCAACCGGCCAGCAGAGAGAACCCCAGTCCGGCCAGCGCCATGACCTTCAGCACCTCCAGCACGATGTAGGCGTGATGGGCGCGCGAACGTGGCACGTTCGGGTCCGACGCGTCGGCCCGCACCGGGTTGAGCACCTCGTCCGAGCGCCGGTTGAGCCGAGGCCGCACAAACGCCAACTGAACCAGGAGCAGCGTTCCGGTGACAACGGCGAGGGCGGTGACCACTCCCGGTTGCGGGCCGAGGATGAGGCAGATCGCGATCGCGAGGGCCCAGCAGACCTCGGCGATGTTGAGGGCGCGGAACACGATCCGTCCGATTGCCAGCCCCACGCGCAACTCCAGACCAGGAGCGCGGAACTTCAACGGCGCCTCCAGGAACGAGATGGCCAGCACCATGCCCAGCCATAGCAGTGTGGCCGCGATCGCGACCCGAATCGCAATATCGCCGGTCACCTAAGCAGCCCGCGGCGGGTCAACTCCATGAACTCCCTGCGGGCCTCGGGGTCAGTGCGCAACTGACCGTGCAATGCCGCAGTGAAGGTGTCGGAGTCGTGGGCGCGCACGCCACGCATGGTCATGCACTGATGTTCGGCCACCAGAACGACGCCCACACCCTTTGGCTGCAACTCAGCCTGAAGACACTCCGCCACTTGGCGGGTCAGTCGTTCCTGCACCTGCAGGTTGCGGGCAAACCGGTCTACCACCCGGGCGAGCTTCGACAGTCCCACTATCCGCTCGCCCGGCAGATAGCCGACGTGCGCGACCCCGTGAAACGGGAGCAGATGATGTTCACACAGTGACGTAAAGGGAATGTCGCGAACCAGAACCAGCTCGTCGTAGTCGCTGTCATTGGCGAACGTCGTCAGCTCGAAGTGCGGTGGGGTCAACAGTTCGGCATAGGCGTCAGCAACCCGGTCTGGCGTGCGGCCCAAGTGTTCCGAATCCGGATCATGCCCGAGGGCCACGAGCAGCGCACGCACCGCAGCCCGGACAGCGGTCTTGTCGATGGGCGGACGGAGGCTCGCGATCCGCAGCCCGGGCAGGGACGTCTCGAGCCCGCCACCCTGGACGATGCCGGCCTCGGGTTCGGGAGTGATAGCAGCTTCGGCGATCGCCGCCCGGGGTGTCATGACCGAGCCGATGACAGCACGGTGAACGACGCCGACCAGGCAGCGGCTGCCACCCTCGAGACGCGCGCGAGCGACGATGGCGTGTCGTCCACAGTCATGTCACACCTTTCTAACAAGTGGTTTTCTGTACGTTAGAACACCTTCCTTCTATCGTCAACAGGGTTACCCTTTAGAAGTACACCGTGCTGAAGGAGTAGGTGAGTGGCCATCCGACCGAGTCCCGATGCCGACACGCAGCTGACGCGACTGACCGTGCTCGGCGAACCGATCCGGCGCCTGCTGTATCGCTTCGTCGCCGAGCAGCACACCCCGATCACCCGCGAGCAGGCCGCCGAAGGAGTGGGCATCGCTCGCCATGTCGCCAAGTTCCACCTCGACAGACTGGCCGAGGACGGACTGCTCGACACCGACTATCAGCGTCCGGCCGGCCGCACCGGCCCCGGCGCCGGACGCCCGACGAAGCGCTATCGCCGCGCTCAGGGCGAGATCGTGGTCAGCCTTCCCGAACGCCACTACGACCTTGCCGCCCGCATCCTTGCCGAGGCCGTCACCACCGCCCAGCAGAGCGGCGTTCCGATCGGCGACGCAGTGACTGCGGCCGCCCACCGAAGCGGCAGGCGGATCGCCCACTCCGCCTCGGACTCCATCCTGTCGCGCGACCCGGCTGACGCCGTCGGCGAGCTTCTCGCCGCCAACGGCTACGAGCCCGTCACCGAGCCGCCCGCCGAAGGCCTGGCTCGGATCACACTGCGCAACTGCCCCTTTCACCAGCTCGCCGAAACGCACACGGAGCTCGTGTGCGGTCTCAACCTCGACCTCATCACCGGCCTGCTCGACAGCCACCCCGAATGCGGCCTGAATGCACACCTCGACCCCGGGCCTGGTCGCTGCTGTGTCACCCTCACCAAGAGTCCTGAAACCACAACCCGATGACCCGCCGCCCCGACCCCCAACCCTCTGCCGCCGAGGCATTCGACGAATTCTCCAGCCCGCTCGACGTGATCACCCGGTGGGAACTCTTCGGCGGCACCTGGCGCGTCGTAGCCCGCATGGGCGATCAGGTCACGATGTCGCTCTGCCGCTGCGACGGCGGCGAGGAGCAGCAACGCCTCACCAGTGCCGACCCAGCCTTCATCAATTGGCTCGACGGTAAGACAAGCACCTCCCCAGAAGACCCGCCGCAATAGTCACCACACTCGGCAGGTTGACGACGCAGCAGGGCGAGTCCCTCGCGGCAGGCAGATCGTCCAGGGAGAACCTTCCTGAACAGCCCGCACAGAGACCGTGGGCCTCAGACTCCCAGGACGAGCAGGGCAAGCAGAGCCAGGCCCGGCACACTCCCCTGCTTGATGGCGGCTGCGAGCTTGCTGCGGTCACTGCTCCCCAACACCAAGGCGGCGGCGAACATGCTCGCGCAGCAGAAGCCTCCGAGAGTGACGGCTGCGGTCGTTGGACCGAACACCTTCAAGACAACTCCACCCAACGCGCCAACCCCGAGAAAGAGGTTGTAGAAGCCCTGATTGAACGCCCACGGCCGCACGATCTCGAGATCCTGGCTACGGATACCGAACAGCGCACGGGTGGATGCCCGTCCGATCCACAGCGTCTCAAGCATGAAGATATAGACGTGTAGCAGTCCGGCCGCAGCTACCAGCACCCAGGCAATCACCGACATGTCCGCAAGGTACCGGGCTGTCAACGGCTGACGAGGGCAGCCAGCGTCGCGCCCAGCTCATACGCGCGCTCCCGCTCCTGCTCGCCCACCTCGCCGACGACCTCCAGTACGTCGAACGCCTGACGCCAGGGCAGCGCGCCGGTGATCGACAGCACCGAGCGAACAGCGCCGGTCGTGTCGTACCGACCATGCACGTAGAGCGCGAACGGCGTCCGGCCCGCAGCACTTCCCGAGCCCGAACCCCCGGGCGGGGCCCCCGACCCGTCTGCGGCCAGCGCGCCGCCGATGCGCAGGAAGGTGCTGTCGAAGAAGTGCTTCAAGGCACCGCTCATGTACCCGAAGTTCGCCGGGGTGCCGAGCACGAGCGCGTCGGCGGCCAGCACGTCGTCCGCCGTGGTCTCCAGCGCGGGCCGCAGCAGCACGTCCACACCCTCGATAGCGTCATCGTGCGCACCCGCTGCCACCGCCTCGGTGAGCGCGCGGACTGCCGCCGTCGGCGAATGGTGGACGATGAGCAACCTGCTCACGACGATTCGAATCCCAGCTCGATCCGGGCCTTCACAACCCACGCCGGCACTGTTCCATAGCGTTCCGGCTTGATCAGCTGACCCTGTGCGCAGTCGTCCACCAGAGTCTGCATCCGGCGCAGCCGGGTCTCATCCTTGGCCGCCGACACCACCCAATGAGTCGCCACCCGCCGGTACCCCGCGCTCGCCTTGCTCCAGAACGCCTGGGCTGCGGCACAGTCGTCGAGCAACGCCAGATACTCCGGCGGCAACGTCTGGTGAGGCTGGTCGTGGGAGTAGCCACGTTCGCGCTCTGCCCTGCGCTGCTCGTACACGGCCAGGCCCGAAGGCATCATCCGGCCCTGGGCGATCAGCTGCTGCACGGTGTCGAGATTGACCCCGCTCCACCGGCTGCCCGGTCGTCGCGGCGTCCAGCGCTGGCGCACCGTGTCGTCGTCCACCCGTTGCACCTGCGAATCGATCCATCCCCAGCGCAGGGCCTCCACCACCGCGTCGTGCCACACCATGCCCTGGTGCTGTACGTGCTTCTTGTGCAGGAGCATCCACAACTCCGTTGCGGTGTCGTGGTTCTCGGCCAGCCAAGCCGACCACTCCGCGGCATCGACGAACAGCACCGCAGGCCGTTCGGTACTGCCCGCCTTGCGGCCTCGGCCGCCTGGCGAGGACAAGCTCACAGCGCCTTCTCGTCGAACACCCCGGCGGCCAGAGCCTGGGCCAGTATGAAGCTCAGGTCGCGGCCCAGGTGGGTGATCCTCAGTTCGTCACCGCGACGCTGCCAGCAGTTGGTGTCGTCGAACATCTCGATGGCGGAGTCGAACTGGCGACCGTAGACCATCGTCCACACGGTGTTGTTTGGATTTGGGTTGTCTGAATCTGTGTTGTCTGGAGCTGGCTGCGCCTTCGGCAGCTTCAGCCCGAGCCAGCGCGCGCGGAGGGCAGTTTGCGGCAGCCACTCCTGCCCGATCAGCGCGTGCAGGGTGGTCATCAACGAGACCACGGCAGCCTGGTCCAGCGCCGCCGCCAATCGCACGAGCATGATCATGATCGCTTTGAGGAAGTCGGCTTCGTCCTGCGACAGCGGCCGGCCGCGCACGGCCTTGGTGGCGCCCACCTCGATGCACCCCGCCGCCACCGCCGGGACCCAGAGCCGCTGTAGAGCGAGGCACTCGGAGGCGCTGCGCCACGAATCGCGGTACGTGCGGGCCAGCAGGGCGAGCGCCTCACCGTCGAGGTCTGCGATGTCGGATTCGCGCGCTCGGTCCCAGGCGAAGAGATCGAGGTGGGTGTACGCCTCGCGCGCCACCGGGGGACGCAGCACCCCGATCGCCGTCACTTCCCGACCGGTGCCCACCCAGTCGACCAGGCGTTGGCACTGCCGCAGATAACGCGAAGCTCTGGCGTCCTCGATCACCGCTGCCCGGTCTGCGGGGAGGTCGGTCTCGTAGCCCCCCGCGCCGAACTCATCGAGCCCGATCCACTCGTCCTCCTCGGGCCAGCCATCGCTGTACCAGTCGATACCGTGCTCACCGAGGTCGTGGAAATCCGGGTCGTCGAAATCCAGTTCGCCGGAATTCCTGTCGCTGGCATCTCTGTCGTCCAGACCGACGTCGAACCTCGGCGAACGCCGATCGCGCTCGTGCCGGGGCAGCGCGTTCCATTCGCCGGCGATCAAGTCGAGCTTGACCTGCAGTTCTTCCAGCGTGGCGGAGGCCCCGAGTTCGACACCGATGCTGCGACCGAAGTCTTCCAAGACGCGGCCTTGTGACCAGTTCGCGGGGTTGGCAGCAGCTTCGGCCATCCTGGGGATGGCGCGTCGTGCCTCCTTCAGCAATGTCGCCGGCTCCGCCGAGCCAGAGGCCAGCCGTCCGGTGGCACGCAGGAAGCGCCAATAGGTGTCGAGCGAGTCGTGCAGCACGTCTGGATCGGGCAGTTCGCCAACCACTCTCGACGGCCATAGCCGCAGCAGGAGGTCTTCGGCGGATCCCGCCGGCCAGGAGGTTGCGGCCCGATCCTCCAACTCGAAGCGGATGTCGAGAATCGTCCGGAGCAGGTCACCGTCTACCCTGCGCTTCTTCTTCTCCGCCCAGAGTCGGGCGTGCCGCAGCAGCAGCTCGTGCGTGCCCCCATTGCTCACCAGACCCACGCTACGGGCAGCGGGACGTGCGTCGCTAGCATCGCCGGGTGACCGAGGCTTCACCACCGCCAGACTTCACCGAACTGTTTGCCGCCGCCGCTAGGACGGCCGCCGACTATCGGACCTCGCTGACCGGCCGGCCTGTGGCGCCGGCCGCCGACAGAGCCAGTCTCACCAAGGCGTTGGGACGCCCGCTCGACGAGGGCCCCACCCCGGCGGGCGACGTCATCGCCGAGCTCGTGGCTGCCGCCGAGCCCGGCCTGATGAGCAGCGCCGGACCCAGGTTCTTCGGGTTCGTCACCGGTGGCGCCCTCGCGGCAGCCACGGCAGCCGACCTGCTCGCGGCCGGCTGGGACCAGTGCGCCTTCAACGACACCCTTTCTCCCGCGGCCATTGCCGCCGAGGAGGTGGCCGGCGGCTGGATTCTCGACCTGCTCGGCCTGCCTCCCACGGCAGCCGTCGGTTTCGTCACCGGAGGCCAGGCCGCGAACACGGTGGGACTGGCCGCGGCCAGACACCATGTGCTCGACCTGGCCGGCTGGGACGTCGACCGAGACGGAGTGTTCGGGGCCCCGAGAATCCGGGTGGTCGCCAGTTCCGAACGGCACGCGACCATCGACCGGGCGCTCAGGCTGCTCGGGCTGGGAGAACGCTGCCTCGAGCCGGTGGGCACCGACGCCAACGGTGCCCTGGACGTGGCCGACCTCGCCCGGGTGCTGAGCAGTGGCCCGGCAGGCCCGACGATCGTCTGCCTGCAGGCCGGCAACGTGAACACCGGCGCCATCGACGACCTCGCCGCCGCCACGGCAGTCGCTCGCCAGCACGGCGCCTGGGTGCACGTCGACGGCGCCTTCGGCCTGTGGGCAGCGGCGAGCCCGCGGTTGCGCCATCTCGTGCAGGGCGTCGAACTCGCTGACTCGTGGGCCTGCGACGGCCATAAATGGCTCAACCTGCCCTACGACAGCGGTTTCGCAATCTGCGCGCACCCTGAGATTCAGGCTCGCGCGGTCTCGTACACGGCCTCCTATCTGACCGGCTCGCGCCAGGGCACCGCCCAGGGCAGCGACCTGACCCTGGAGTCGTCGCGCCGGGCGCGCGGCTTCGCCACGTGGGCCGGCCTGCGTGAACTGGGACGACGAGGCGTCGGCGAGCTTGTCGAACGCTGCTGCGATCTAGCCCGCCAGTTCGCCGACGAACTCGGCGCCGGCGGCGCGAGCATCGGCAACGACGTGATGCTCAATCAGGTGCTCGTGCGCTTCGGCGACGATGCCCGGACGGACGCGGCGATGCATCGCGTGCAAGCCGACGGCACCTGCTGGCTGGGAGCGACCACCTGGCGTGGCCGACGTTATCTCCGGCTGGCCGTCTCCAACGCCACCACAACTCCCCAGGACGTGAGCAGTTCGGTCCGGGCGATCCTGGCCTCGACGACCAGCTGATCCGTCCCGTTCGCTTCCCCTGTCGACGCGCGTAACCTGCTAGTCTCAAGCCCGGATAGAGGGTCTTGACACTCGTCAAGGCGCTGGCACTTTGCCTGCATACCGCTTCGGTATCGATCTCCCCGCTGTGATCCAGGTCACGGCGAGGACACCTAAACTGCATTCGCCACAGCTTCGGACCACAACAGCACGTCGATCGGTGGATCGGATACTCGGGACGTATAAATCGGTTGACTCGGGCACGGACACAAGGAGTCACATGTCCACAGAGACAGCACCTCGGGCCGGTGCCCGAGTACATGTTCAAAAGTTCGGCACCTTCTTGTCGAACATGGTCATGCCCAACATCGCGGCCTTCATCGCGTGGGGCCTGATCACCGCCCTCTTCATCGAACAGGGCTGGATCGCCGCCATCTCCCGGCACTTCGGCGTCACTGACGCGTCGCTGACCTGGGTGGCCCGGCTCGGCGGCTGGGGAGTCAACTCCGCAAGTTGCGCCACCACTGTGACCAACGCGGCCGGCAAGGCCGTCGATCTGGCCAACGGGCTGCAGTCGTGCTCGGCCTACGGCGGCATCGTCGGCCCGATGATCACCTACCTGCTGCCGATCCTGATCGCCTACACCGGCGGCAAGATGGTCTACGACGTGCGCGGTGGCGTGGTCGGCGCCATCGCCGCCATGGGTGTCATCACCGGCACCGACATCCCCATGTTCATGGGTGCCATGGCGATGGGCCCGCTCGGTGGCTGGTCGATGAAGAAGCTCGACGCACTCTGGTCGCACAAGATCCGTCCCGGCTTCGAGATGCTCATCAACAACTTCTCGGCCGGTATCTGGGCCATGATTTTGGCCGTCTTCGGCTTCTTCGTCATGGGTCCGCTGGTTGAGGCGTTCAGCAAGCTCGCGTCCACCGCCGTCGAATTCCTCGTGCACCACAACCTGTTGCCCCTCACCTCGATCCTGATCGAGCCGGCCAAGGTGCTGTTCCTCAACAACGCCGTCAACCACGGCATCCTCACCCCGCTGGGTACCGCCCAGGCGCAGACCGCGGGCAAGTCGGTGCTGTTCCTGCTCGAGGCCAACCCCGGCCCCGGTCTGGGCCTGCTGCTCGCCTACATGTTCTTCGGCCGCGGCGAGGCCAAGGCCTCGGCGCCCGGTGCGGCGATCATCCACTTCTTCGGTGGCATCCACGAGATCTACTTCCCCTACGTGCTGATGCGGCCCGTGCTCATCGCCGCCACCATCCTCGGCGGCATGACCGGCATCTTCATCAACGTGTTGTTCGGTTCTGGCTTGCGCGCCCCGGCCGCCCCCGGTTCGATCATCGCGATCCTGTTGCAAACCTCCTCCGACTCGTATGTCGGCGTCATCCTCTCCGTCATAGGCGCTGCGACCGTGTCGTTCGTCGTCGCCTCCTTCCTGCTCCGCATCGCCAAGGACGACGGTGACGGCGACCTGGCCGCCGCCACGGCCAGCATGGAGGCGATGAAGGGCAAGAAGTCGTCGGTGGCCGGTCAACTCCTCGGCGCGGGTGGCGGCGCGGGCGTGGCCGACGCTGCCGCGAGCGGCCCCATCAAGGACATCGTCTTCGCCTGCGACGCAGGCATGGGCTCGTCTGCCATGGGCGCCTCGGTGCTGCGCAAGAAGGTGCAGGCCGCGGGCTACAAAGACGTGACGGTGATCAACAAGGCCATCTCGAACCTGACCGACACCTTCGACCTCGTGGTCACGCACAAAGACCTCACCGAGCGGGCCAAGCAGAAGACGGGCTCGGCGATTCATGTCTCCGTCGACAACTTCATGAACAGCCCGCGCTACGACGAGATCGTTGAACTCCTGCACAAGACGAACGGAGGCCAGGCCGGCGGCCCGACTGCCCCCGCCGGTGCCACTGCGGAGGTCGGTGGGGCTGCGACTGCCACCGCCGTCGCAGAACGCACCGATACTCCGGCGGGTGGCGCCGAAGTGCTCAGCCCCCGCTCGATCGTCGTCAACGGCACGGCCACCGACAAGGCGGGCGCCATTTCGGAGGCGGGCAGGCTGCTCGTCGCCTCCGGGGCTGTACCCGAGGCCTACATCGACGCCATGCACCAACGGGAGACCTCGGTCTCGACCTACATGGGCAACCTGCTCGCGATCCCGCATGGGACGAACGAGGCGAAGTCGCTGATCAAGCACTCGGCGATCAGCTTCGTGCGTTACCCCAATGGCATCGACTGGAACGGTCAGGAAGTCAAATTCGTCATCGGTATCGCCGGCGCAGGCAACGATCACATGGCCCTGCTCGGTAAGATCGCCGACGTCTTCCTTGACAAGAACCAGGTTGCTGGTCTCGAAAATGCCACGTCGGTGCAAGACATCGAGGCGGCCCTTGGAAAGGTGAACAGCTGATATGAAAGCGGTCCACTTCGGTGCCGGCAATATCGGACGAGGCTTCGTTGGTCTGCTGCTGAGCAACGCCGGCTATGAGCTGGTGTTCGCAGACGTGGCAGAGGCTCTGATCAACAGCCTCAAGGCGGCCGATTCCTACGACGTGCACGAGGTGGGTGAGAACCCGCGGACCACCACGGTCCGCGGGTTCTCCGCTCTCAACTCCGCCTCCGAGGCCGAGGCCGTCACTCAGGCGTGCGCGACAGCTGACGTGATCACCACCGCCGTCGGCGCACACATCCTCAAGTTCGTGGCGCCCGCCATCGCCGCGGGCATCGCGGCCCGCCCGGCAGGGGAGTCCAAGGTGGCGGTGATGGCGTGCGAGAACGCCATCAACGCCACGGACATCCTGCAGGCCGAAGTCGAGAAGAACTACTCCGGCGACGACCTGCACGAGCGAGCCATCTTCGCCAACACCGCCGTCGACCGCATCGTGCCCAACCAGGCTGCCGGTGCAGGTCTCGACGTCACGGTGGAGAACTATTTCGAGTGGGCCATCGAGCGGCCGCCCTTCGGCGGCCATGAGCCGGAGATCGCCGGTGTCACCTGGGTCGAGAACCTCGAGCCCTACATCGAGCGCAAGCTCTTCACCGTCAACACCGGCCACGCCAGCATCGCGTGGTATGGCTACTCCATCGGTGCAGCCAGCATCGCCGACGCCCTGGCTGATCCAAGCGTGGCGGCTCGCGTGGCGGCGGTGCTGGAGGAGACCAAGTCGCTCATCGTCGTCAAGCACGGCATTGACGACGAGACGCAGAGCGCTTATGTGGCCAAGATCCTCAAACGGTTCGCCAATCCCGCGTTGCCCGACACCCCGCTTCGAGTGGGACGAGCACCGTTGCGCAAGCTGAGCCGCAACGAGCGGTTCATGTCGCCCGCCTCTCAGCTCGCGGAGCGGGAGATGTCGAGCGAGGCGCTGCTCGACGCCGTGGCGGCCGGGCTGCGGTTCGACCCGGTCGAAGACGAGGAGGCGGTGCAGCTGCAGCGCATCCTCGCCGAGGAGCCTGCTGAGGCAGTGGTGCGCACAGTCACCGGCATCGAGGAGGATCACCCGCTCTACCCGGCACTGCTCAAGGTCGTCACCGACCGGCAGACCACGTAACGTCGTAGGCGGCTAAGCCACGAAAACGGCGTCCCGGCCCGCGCGTTTGGCCCGATAGACAGCTCTGTCGGCCAGCGCAAGGGCTGAGGACGCCGTTCGTCCTTCCACCTCAGCCACCCCCACACTGGCCGACACCCGAGTGTTGGTGAGCACCGCAACGTCCAACACCGCCAGCCGGAGCCGATCTGCCACGATCCGTGCGTCGGCCGCATCGTGCAGGATGACGACGAACTCGTCCCCACCGATCCGGGCCACTACGTCCTGCGGCCGCACCTGCCCCCGTAGCGCGCGAGCAACCTCGATGAGCACGTAGTCGCCGCGCGCGTGGCCGTAGTTGTCATTGACCTCCTTGAAATGGTCGAGGTCGATGACCACCACTGCCACTCGCTCCTGCGCACTCTCGACGGCCTCGATCTGCGCATCGAACGAACGCCGGTTGTGCAGGCCCGTCAGCGGATCGCGGAGCGCCCCGTACTCGCCCAACGCCGCCCGCACCGCCAACTGGTCATGGCTGCGCAGCAGCACCCGCCAACATGCGAAGAGGGAGACCATTCCGGCCAGCGACGTCGACGGGATCAACCACGTCAGGATCGTCGTGAGGTGCTGCTGATGCAGCCGCGCCCGGGTGTTGGTGCCACGCCGACTCGCGATCGCCTGCTCGGTGGCCGTCATCATCTGCTTGATGACGGAGTCCGAGGCGGCGATGCCGGAATCCGGTGCCACCGCGACGCGGGTGTACTCGTCGTACAAGGTCGCCAGCTCGGGCGCCGTCCGGGTATCCACCGGATCGAGCGTGGCCTGCACCTTGGCGATGGTGCCGGCGAGATTCTCATCGGCCCGGTCGAGTGCGGCCGAAGTGGCCGGCCCCGGCGCCAGGTTGGCCTCCGTCTCGGCCACGGCCAGCACACCGAGGGCACCCTGCACATCGAGGTAGTTCGTGATCACGACAGTCGTGCGTTGGGCCTGTCGCTGGGATTCCTGCATCGCGAACACGACGAGGATCGATCCGATCGACAGGATGAGCAGGACGACGACCAGAACGGCCGACGGAACCGCCAGGCTCTTGCGGTGGACGATCGAGAGATCGTCCGCGTCGACGAGCTCGGCCACCTCCCGGCTGAGTTCCATGGAGCAATCGTGACGACGCCCGTCAAACCACCGCATCGCAACAGCGACGAATCATCCGACCGGCACACGAGGTCACCCACGGCCACGCGAACGTCAGCACATCTCCCCGGATCGGGCGATCAGGTCCCGGCATTTCCCGCGCGACGCCCGATTGGACCAGACCGCGATGGAGCTAGCTCGCGATCGAGCACGATCGCGACGGAGCCAGATCTCGATGAGCCACGTCTCGAGCCGGGAGGCTACTCTTCGAAGGTATGGCATATCCGGTTCAGATCACGGTCGATTCCGCAGACCCGCACACCGCAGCGGCCTGGTGGGCCGACACGCTCGGTTGGCAGGTGGAGCCGAGCAACGAAGACTTCATCCGTCGCATGATCGAAGAGGGCCAGGCCGACGAGGCCGACACCACACACGTCAACGGGGTGCTGGTCTGGAAGGCGGGGGCGGCCGTCAGGTCTCCCGATGCCGGCGCACCGCGACTGCTCTTTCAGTTCGTCCCTGAGCCCAAGACCGTCAAGAACCGGGTGCATCTCGACGTCCGGATCGGCTCCGACACCATGGAAGACGTGGTGTCGCGGCTGCGCGAGCGAGGGGCCACCGAACTGCACCGGGGCCGCCAGGGGCCATTGGCGTGGGTCACGATGGCGGATCCCGAGGGCAACGAGTTCTGCGTCAGCTGACTCGCGGGCTTCTGGTGCCCGTGCACTCGCACGGGGCCCTGGCAGGGGGCTGACCCGTCCAGGCGCCCCTCGCCGACGAGGCGCTGCCTCAGTCTTGTGGGGGGCCGGCCTCGCCCGGGTCGGAGTCTGCCGCGATCGCTGCGGCCTCGGCCCGGCGCGCTTCCTCGGCCCGCTGCCGAAAGCGCAGCCGCCTGATCCGACGGGTCATGTCGAGGATCAGCAGCACGGTGACCAGCACGATGGCAAACGTCGCGAGGAACCCGGTGAGCCCCGGCGTGACGTCGCTCTCCTGCAGCGTGGGCGTCGACGTGGGCGACGGGGTCGGTGTGCTGGCCAGCCACACAGCCAGGTGCAGCATCAGGACGCTCACCGCAGGCCCGCGAACAAGTCGTCCTCGATCGGTTCGGTGGGGACGAGCGAGCGTCCGAGCTCGTACTCCTCCCACGGCCAGATCGCCCGCTGGTCGTCGGCGGAGAGAGCGAAGAACATTCCGTCCGGGTCGATCTGGGTGGCATGCGCCCGTAGGGCGCGATCGCGAACCTCGAGATAGGCCCCGCAGTCGATGCGGGCATGCACCGGACGATCAGGCGTGTCACCCCGCCGCGCAAGCCAGTCGGTGAAGGGCGATTCACCCGTCTTAGCCAGAAGTGCCTCATGCATGGCCGTCAACCGTTCCCGCGAGAAGCCCGCGTTGTAGTAGATCTTCTGCGGCTGCCAGGCGGGCCCGGCGTGCGGAAACCGATCGGGGTCGCCCGCCGCCTCGAAGGCCGCCATCGACACCGTGTGCGTCATGATGTGATCGGGATGGGGGTAGCCGCCATTCTCGTCGTACGTGGTCATCACGTGTGGACGGAACTCGCGCACCACGCGCACGAGCGCCTCCGCGGTCACGTCGAGCGGCTCGAGAGCGAAGCAGCCAGTCGGCAGCGGCGGCAGTGGATCACCTTCGGGGAGACCGGAATCGACGAAGCCGAGCCAGGTGTGCTCCACCCCGAGGATACGGGCGGCCTCAGCCATCTCCCGACGGCGGACTTCGGAGATGTCGCGCAGCACCTCGGGGTCGTTCTCGAGCTTGGGATTGAGAATGTCGCCACGTTCACCGCCCGTGCAACTCACCACAAGTACCCGCACACCCTCGGCCACATAGCGAGCCATCGCCGCAGCGCCCTTGCTCGATTCGTCGTCGGGGTGGGCATGCACGCACATCAGCCGCAACGGCTCGGTGCAGAGTGAGTCATCATGGACGGACATGCCCCTATCTTTCACCAGTCCGCAGGAGCCTCGTGACTACCCCACCGGTACGCCCCGCTGAGCGCTATGGCGACATCAGACCAGCCTGGCACTCCACGCTTGCCCGCGTGCTCGTCAGCACGCTCGCCGTGATCGGGCTGGTGTGGGTCGGCTACGCAGGCTGGGCCAACAGCCACCAAGACGTGAACTGGACGGACATCGGCTACAAGATCGTCGATGACGGCCAGATCGATGCCACCTTCGACGTGAGCGTGCAGGCCGGCAGCACGGCGACCTGCGTGGTGCAGGCGCTCGCGTCCGACTTTTCGGTGGTGGGGCGCGCCGAGGTGACGGTGCCGGCCCCACCCGCGGGCAAATCGGCCGTGCGAGCCACCGTTCCCGTGCTTACCCAGCAGCGGGCAGTGACTGCCACGGTGCAGACCTGCGCCCTTCGCTAGTGGCCCGTTTCTACGCACGCCACTAGAGCCGTGCGCCGGTCCGGGCATGCTCGTGGTTCGGCATGCCCGAGCGGCCGCTCAGCCGCTGAACGGCTTGGCCGAGCGGATGTCGACCTGGAAGACCTTGCCGTTGGGCGCGGAGTACGAGGTGGACTCGCCTTCCTTCTTGCCGAGGATGGCAGCGCCCAGGGGTGACTGCTCGCTGTAGACCTCTACATCGGCCCCCTGCGCCATCTCACGGTTGCCGAGCAGGAAACGCATCTCGCGACCAGCCACGGTGACCTCGACGACCATGCCCGGCTCCACCACGCCATCGTCGGGCGGGGTCTCGCCCACCACGGCATTGCGCAGCAGCGTCTCGAGCTGACGGATCCGCAGCTCCATCTTGCCCTGCTCGTCCTTGGCCGCGTGGTAGCCGCCGTTCTCCTTGAGGTCGCCTTCCTCACGGGCGGCCTCGATACGGCGCGCGATCTCGATCCGACGCGGGCCCTTCAGGTCTTCGAGCTCCGCGCTGAGCCGGTCGAAGGCCTCTCGCGTGAGCCAGTTCGTGGGGGTCTCGGTCATGTCACTCCTCTTCGGGCGGTGCGCAGAGCGTGCCCGCACCGATTCCGGCACGGGCACGATTGGGGTTCCACGTCACCGCTCATGACATCAGTCAATGCCCATCGCAACATACAACGTCGCGCGCGGCAACATTCAACGTTCATGGCAACACAGCGATGATGCCCACGGCAACACGGGGAAAACGGCGAGTCTACCCTGACGTGCGGTGTTGGCCCTATTCGGGCGCCTTGTCGGCCAGATCTGCCGGATCTCTTGGTTCGGCCGAGACCGGGGTCGCATGCGCCGCACCGCGCGTCTCGGGCATGACGAAGGCCGCCACCAGACCCAGCACCAGAACCCCTGCGGTGGCGGCGAAAGCGACCCGGCTGCCCGCATGATCGGCCAGCGCCCCGGCCACCAACGGCCCCGTCACAGCCCCGATGTCGCTGGACATCTGGAAGGCTGCCACCATCCGTCCACCACCTGCCGGGCTCAGGTCGCCCACCACGGCTGACGGCGCACTGCCCAGCAGGGACGACGCCACCCCCAACAGCGCCATCGCGCAGAGAAAGGCCACGATGTGGCCGGGCAGAGCCAACACACCGACCGCGATGACGGCCACCGACGTACCCAACAGCATCGCGGGCCGACGTCCGACCATGTCGGTGTACCAACCGGCCCGCAGCAACCCGAGCGCCTGGGCTCCTGCGCCGGCCAGCAGGCCTAGACCGGTGAAAGTCGCTGTCTTGCCTAGGTCTTCGACCACATAGATGGGCACGAGCGAGTTGCGGACCCCGAACAGCGTCCAGCCTGCCCCGAAGTTCACGACGACCGCCGCCAGGTACGCACGCTGGCCGAAGGCGGCACGCAGGTCGTGCCAGCCGCCGACGGGTCGCTCGGTGCGTACCGGTCGGGTCCGGTCGTCGGCCCGCAGCCCGAAACCGGCCACGACGGCAGCCACCACGAGCGTCACCGCGTAGAAGAAGAACGGCATTTTTGGGTCGATGTCGGTGAGCGGACCCCCGATCGCCGGGCCCATCACCCCACCGAGCAGAAAGCCGCTCTGGTATCGGTTGGTGGCACGGCCGCGCACCGCGCGTGGGGCCAACCGCAGCACCAGCGACGTGGCAGCCACGGTGAAGGCCGCCGATCCGATGCCCCCGATCCCCCGCAACGCCACGAACAGCACGTAATTGCCGGCCAGCGGCGCGCTGCCCGTGGTCACGGCCACCACGAGCAGGCCCACCACGAGCATCCGGCGCTCGCCGAAGCGATCCACCAGGCCGCCGGCCTGCAGCGCGGAGACGAACCGGAAGAAGGCGAACGCGCTGATCGCGAGCCCGATCGCGGTGCGGCCCACGCCGTAGTGCAACGCGAACAACGGGATGGCCGGAGCCACCACACCGAAGCCGAGAGCCACGGCGAACGCCACACCGGCAAGGACCCAGATCCCGCTCGGGATCGCCTCATGCTCCGGTGCGCTCACGGGCGGTCATCCTGGCACGACTTCGGTCAGAGCGCGCCGGGACACAACCGCAGTGGCTATTCCCGGCGTGCCGTTACACAGGGCGGCGGATGCGCCGATACGTCAGACTGGAGCGCATGTCAGTCCCAAGCCCCGAGACGCCCCCGGCCCAGGTCCCTTATCCCCTGCGCCTAGCCGCCTCCTATCTCTGGCGGCTTGGTCTTGTCGCGGCAGCCGTCTACGGCCTGCTTCATCTGCTGCACTACTTCACGTCGCTCGTCGTCCCGTTTCTCATCGCGACTCTGCTCACCGCGCTCCTGCACCCGCTCGTCGTACGGCTGAGCCGATACATGCCTCGCGTCGTGGCCGTGCTGATCACGGTGCTGTTCGTGCTCGCCTTGCTGGCCGGGCTGTTCACCCTCGTGGGCACGCAGATCTCCAACCAGCTGGCCCAGCTCACCGACCAGGCGATCGACGGATTCGCCCAGATGCAGAACTGGATCGCCAACGGGCCCCTACACGTGGGGTCGAGCCAGGTCTCCGTCTACCTGCGCGAGGTCAGCAACACCCTGAGCGCCAACAGCAGTGAGATCGCCAAGCGCGCCTGGACGTTCACCGCAGGAGCCGGTGAGGTGCTGACCGGCTTGGCGCTGTCGGTGTTCTCCCTCGTCTTCCTGCTACTGGACGGCCGGCAGATCTGGCTCTGGATGGTGCGGTTCCTCCCCCGGTCCGGCCGTGCGGCCACCGACGCGGCGGGCCGTGCAAGCTGGCACTCGCTCACCGCCTACGTGCGGGCCACGGTGATGGTTGCGGCCACGGACGCCCTCGGCATCGGCATCGGTGCGGCAATACTCGGGGTGCCGTTGGCCATCCCGCTCGGCGTGCTGGTGTTCATCGGTGCGTTCGTGCCGATCGTGGGCGCGCTGGTGAGCGGGGCGGTGGCCGTGCTGGTGGCACTGCTGACCCTCGGGTTCATCAAGGCGCTCATCATGCTGGCCATCGTCATCGGCGTGCAACAGCTGGAAAGCCATGTGCTGCAACCGTTCCTGATGGGTCGAATGGTCGAGGTGCATCCCTTGGGGGTGGTGTTCGCGATCGGTGCGGGGATCATCGTGGACGGCATCGTAGGAGCCCTGTTCGCCGTGCCGCTGGTGGCCGTGCTCAACACCTTCACACACGCCTTGGCGGCTCCTGACACCGAGCTGGCAGCGGAGGAGCTCGCCGCGGCCGCCGACCCGTTGGACGGTACCGACGTTCGGGAGTCCGACGTTGTCGAGCCCGACCACGATGGCCAAGGTTCGACGGCGAGGCCCTAGCCGTCGGCAGGTGCCCGCGCATCCTGCAGGGAGGCGGCATCGATGAACCACAGCGCGACGACGGCGCCGAGCAGCTTGGCGCCGGCGCTGGCGGTCAGGAACTGGTGGCGGCGGCCACGATGTGCATCAACTTGGTGCCCAGGTGCAAAGACAGCCGTTGCTGGCCGTCCCGGAGGTCTACGCCGGCGATGGACTCGATCCGTCCGAGCCGGTAATAAGAGGGTCGACCGGTGGATGCACAACCGGCTGGCGGCCCGGGTGGCGTCGCCGCTGCAGTCGAGATAGACCTCGAGGGTGCCGACCAGGCCGTCCCCGCCGTCGGCAGCCAGCAGCGTGCGCAGGGCCTCGCGGGTACGGAGCCTCCTGCAGCACCTCCTTCGGCAGCCTGAGCAACAGGGCGTAGACGCCCAACTCCTCGAAACTGGCAACCTCACCCACCTGGGACGACAGCGCGGTGGCCCGCACAGCCAGCGGTGCGTCCTCGAACGACGTGGCGCTCGCAGAGACTCCTGACCGGACCGACCCGAGGGTTTGGCAGCCCCTTTCGACGAGTCCACCTGATCAGCCCGGCGGCGCGCTCCCGTGTCGGTGCGACACCTTCCATTCACCGTTCTCTCGCCGGTAGATCTGCGTTGCTCGCAGCGTATAGGTGCTTGGTACCCCATTGATCGACGCGGAGATGTGCTCGAAGCCCACGGTATAGGCGACATCACCCAAGACCTCGGCCTCCAGCAGTTCGAACTCGTACGAGGTGCATTCTGAGAGGGTCTCGGTAAGCTGCGCAAACAGGTCATCGATGTCGCCTTGGCCGCTGGCGTTTCGCGCTGCACCGAGAACAGTGACCGGGTCGTTACGAGACCAGATGGCGCGGCGGGGGGCCGCATCGCCGTTGTGGAGTGCCACCTCTGCGTCCCTGAGGACCGTGTCCACCCAGACCAAGAACTCCTCGAGTCCGCTCATCTGTTCATGCTGCACCATGTGTTGAGCTCACGCAGAACCATGATTCCTGCCGTGCCGCTTGTGCGCCCCATTGCCCGCTTGTGCTCCCACGACGTCGGTTATGCCGGTGGTGCGCTCCTCCACGGTCAGGGCGGCATCGGGTGCGTCTATCTCGGCCCGCATCCAGCCGGATGCCTGCAGCAGGGTGCGCCCGGTCATCCTGGTGGCACCGCGTAGCTGCACATCAGCTGGTGCCATTCGATTAAGGTTCGGGGATTGGTGCCAAACACCCAGGCCCAGGCGAACCCTGGCTTTCGGAGTTGCGTCTGGCGAGGAAGGCACGGCCCCTGTAGGACGGATCAGAGCCTTGCCGGACTTCTGAGTCGAAGTTCAACATAAGTCGAATTTCAACATAAGACGGTGCCAACCGCGGCGATATACCGCGAACGGCACCACCGAACGACCTCAATCCCTGATCCGGCACTCAACTGGGTGCCAGCCGCGGCGAATACACCGCGAACGGCACACCCAACGACCCCAACCCCGGCTCTGACACTCAATCCAGTGCCAACCGCGGCAAAATACACCGCAAACGGCACCACCCAACGGCCCCGGTCCCGGCCCCGGGCTCAACCTGGTGCCAACCGCGGCAACTTCACCGCGAACGGCACCACCCAGCGACTCACGTCCGTGAGGGGTCGAGTCTGGCTTCCGCAGGGCTGTGAAAGGGGGTCGGCTTCTGGCGCTATGGCAATGCCCCGCCGGACGGGGCATTGCCATAGCGCAGGAATAGCCCCCTGGCCCGCGACTCTCGAAACCGCCCATTGCGGAAGACCCGGGCAGGTCTACACCATTGCCCAGCTCTGTTCGCCTGTCCCCGGCTCGGCTCCTGCGTCACTGGGCTGGCCGCGCGTCGCTGAACTGGTCATCTGTCGCTGGCCTGCACTTACACCGTCGGCGGCCTGGCCACGTCTGCCGCTGGGCTATCTGGACAGATCTCGACACCACAGACGACTAACCGAACGGATTGCCCCTAACGGGTCCACAGGCCCGTCAGATCCACCGACTCGGGCCCCTCGAACTGGTCGAAGCCGCACGAGGCCGGGTCACGATCCGGGCGCCACCGGTCGAACTGGCCGAGGTGCCGAAGCCGGGTGCCCTGCAGCGCCTCGTAGCGCACCTGCAGCACCCGCTCCGGGCGCAATGGCACGAACGCCAGCGACTTGCCCGGGTTCCACCGGCTCGTGAACTCCGCCTTGCCCGACCGGGGTTCGAGCGGCGCGTCGGCGGACTCGGCCCAGTTCCACGGGTGATCCGACAGGGAGGTGACCAACGGCGCCAGCTCGTTCACGAGCTCCCGACGGTGCGCCATGGTCAACGACCCGACCACTCCTACGGGCACGAGCCGGCCGTCCTCGGCGTACAGCCCCAACAGCAACGAGCCCACGGCCTGCGGCCCCGACGAGTGCTCGCGGTAGCCGGCGACCACGAAGTCGGCCGTACGCCGGTGCTTGATCTTGCTCATCACTCGCTTGCCTGGCTGGTATGGCAGGTCGAGCGCCTTGGCCATGATGCCGTCGAGGCCGGCCCCTTCGAGCTCGATGAACCAGCGGCGGGCCAGCGCCAGGTCTTCGGTGGCCGGTGTCAGCCGCAGGTCGCCGAGCGGGTCCACGTCCACCAGCAGCTCAACCAGCCGGGCACGCCGCTCGACGAAGGGACGATCGAGCAGCGCATCGGCACCAACAGCGAGCACGTCGAAGACCACGAGAATCGCGGGAGTCTGGGCGGCCAGCAGCTCGATCCTGCTCCTGGCCGGGTGCAGCCGGAGTTGCAGGGCGCCGAAATCCACTGCGCCGGCGGGGTTCAGCAGCACGATCTCACCGTCGAGCACGCAGCGTTGCGGCAGGTTCGCGCCCACAGCGGCCACCACTTCGGGGAAGAACCTGGTGATCTCGCGTCCGTTGCGGGAGTCGATCCGCACCTCGTCGCCATCGCGAAAGACGATGGCGCGAAAGCCGTCCCACTTGGGCTCGTAGCTCTGACCGGGTGGCGGCTCGGGCACCGCCTTTGCCAACATCGGGGCGATCGGGGGCAGCACTGGCAGGTCCACGTCGCCCAGTGTGACCGCTCACCCCGATCGGGTACCCGGTCGGATGCTCAAGGCCCCCGCTCCAGTCCCCGATTTTCTCAGCAACGGGGCGCGCTGCCCTGAACTGAGAGGACCGCCATGATCTTCGGCCGCGACAAAGCCACACCAGCACGCCAGGGCAAGGCCCCATACCTCGGCATTCCGCAGCAGCCGTCGAACCGCGAGACCTCCGAGATCGAGCACGACGGCTACGACCCGACGCCGGTTCAGGACACCCGACAGGCAGCAGAGCCGACCGCCGGCATCGCGCTCGAAGCAACCTCCGGCGAGCCGTCCACCAGCACGCTGCCGCAGCAGACCCCGGCTCCGCTGGGTCTGCTGGGCGGCACCACGGTCGACGACGTGGTACCACCGCAGAACAGCCCCGCCCGTGCGGTGCTGCTGCTCGAGCACCCAGGCCCCTGGGCCGCTGAGCCGCTCGAGACGGCAACCCTGCCCGCCGCGGTACGCACCGCCCTCAGCACCTTCGGCCGGGCGCAAGATGTCGAGATCCTGCTGCTTCAGCGTCCTGACGGGGGAAACGCCACGGCGCGTGCGGTGTTCCTGTCCACTCCTGACAATGAGGGCCTGCTGGTCCGATCCGAGCTCGCCAGCCTTGTCGACCTCGAGACCCTTGACCTGGCGGGGGCGCTGGCGCAGGTGCGGTCCTGCCAGGTGCCGGACGGCTGGCACGAGGCCGAGCCCATCATCACCCTGGCCACCAACGCCTCAACGACACAACGCCTGCTGGGCCCAGGGCTGGCGGCCACCCTCAACGCGCTCGACCCCGACAACGTCTGGGAGTCGTCGCACGCGCTCGGCCGCACCGATGTCGTCACCGCGCTCGCGTTGCCGGCCGGACAGCTCTACGCACCCATCGAGCCCACCAGCGCCTCGTCCATCCTCGATGCCAGCTGGCAGAGCCGTGTGCTGTTGAGCCAGTTCGTCGGGCACGTCCATCACAACCCGGTGCAGCAGCTGGCAGAGGTCGCCCTACGGCGCAGGCTCGGTGCCGATGCCGAGGCTTCGGTCTTCGCGCTCGATTCCACCGAAGTGCGGATCGCGACCGGCGACCAGGGCGAGCCCGGCGCGCTGACCATTAACCGCGTCATCACCCGCTGGCAGGTCTTTCCTCGGCTGGTCGCCGATCCTGCCCTGGCCCGAATGGTGCCCGACCTCGGGTCCGAGCCCACTCGCACCTGGCGGGTGGTCGTCGACCGCTCGAACCTCACCGGATCCACGGGCGACACCGCCGAGGAGCACCTGTCCGTGATCGAGGTAGCCGATGAGCAGGACCCCGGCCAAGGCGTTCACGACTGGGACGACACGCATACTCAGGCCGCTGGACCGCTGCCGTTGCCAGACCCCACCGTGGTCGCCGAGATCACCGCCCTCACGCCGGGCAGCGCCCTCGACCTGGGCTGTGGTTCGGGTCGGCACGCCCTATGGCTGGCCGCACAAGGCTGGCTCGTCACCGGCGTCGACTTCTCCCGCAGCGGTCTGTGGCGGATGGCCGATGAAGCCAGCAGACGCCAGGTGGCCGTTCGCGCGGAGCTGGCCGATCTGCGGGTCTGGACGCCGGGCGGCACGCGCTACGACCTCATTCTCGTCTCGCACCTGCACCTCGATGAGGTCTTTCAGCGCGCAAGCCCGTGGCTCGCCCCGGGTGGACGGATCGTGGTCATCGGCCCGGCCAAGCGTCCAGCCCTCGAAGGCCGCGCCGACGGCTCCACCATCGACTACGTGCGGCTCGCTGCCCGCGCCACAGGCGCCCGGTTGCGGGTGCTGCGCGCAGGAGAGGTGGAACGGATCACCGACGCCGGCCCGGTTCGCGACGCCATCGTGGTGGCCACGCGCGCGGTGTAGGTGTCACCACTCGGCGTGGCTACTGAGCGGGCAGCCGTCGGACGGTGAGCACCTGCTCAGCACGTCCGAGCGGACCGGCGAGGTCGTGCAAAACGCTCGACGTGAGCCCGACACCGCTCGGCCCGAACGAGACTGACGTGTCGAGGCCTACCCACTGCGGGTCGGGCTCCCGCCAGAGGTCGATCACCAGATCGACGTTGGGGAACATCCACTTGTCGGGCTCGACCCGGGTGGCGATGCCGTTGGCTGTGTCGACCAACCGTACGAAACCGGCCACCGGGCCCGACCTCTCGCCCGCGACGAGCGGCACGGTGCAGCGCAACCAGGCGTGGTTGCGGCCAGGGTCGCCGAAGTCTCCCCGCAGTTCGATGGAGTCGATGTAGCCTCCGCTCCAGCGGTCGGCCAACGAGAACTCGGCCAGCTCGTCCGGCCCCGGCATCGATACGTCGGGTGTGCCTGACACCCCGGACGTGTCAGTTCGCAGCAACCGCCACGCCGTCCCGCGCACCACGGCCCGACCGCCCACGGACGCGGTGAAGGCGAGCTGTTCGATGGTGCGGCCCGGGCGGGCCAGCTCGATCTCGACGGTGGTGGTGGCCAGTGGGATGAAGCCGAGAATCTCGTAGCCGATCTTGGCAAGCTGCAGTCGTTTATTGGGCTGAAAGCGCTCGAGCTCGTGAGCGATGAGACCAGCCAGGGGTGCCATGTGCTGTTCCTGGGGGCTCCAAGCTCCCTGAACCCTCAGGGTCGGTTCGAATACCTGAGGAGAAATGCGCACATAGCAGGCATCGACGTCCGATTGCAGAACACCGTCGGCTTCTTTCATGGCAAGCATGTTGCCACGATTGAATTTTCGGCCCGGACATGCCGATACTACCCGGTGGTAACCAGGCGGCTGTATCAGGCATGGGTGTGCTCGCCACCTTTGTTACACACAGAGATGGTTGAACGCGCGAGCAGTTGAAGGCCTGCTCGACGAGAGCAGCGCTGAGACCGCCCAGCGGTTGAACCTGTCGCATCGACACCCTGACGGGTGCCGCGGCGCCGAATGAACGGTGGGAGGCACAACCATGAGCACGTCCCTGACTTCCGGGGCTTTGAATTTCGGCAGGTCGCTACGACGCCACCAGCGTGCCGAGGCCTGGCGGGCCGCGGCCATCGTGGCTGTGACGGGCGGCGGCATCGGCGCCCTGGCAGCAGCCGGGTATGGCATTCTCGTGGCCGAGGCGCGGCTGGCCCGCCACGTCATCGGAAAGCCCTTCGGCGACGAGGCCCCACGGGCCGACGGGCTGTACGCGCCAGAGGCGACCGCGGGCGAACCGCTGCACGTCGTGATTCTCGGCGATTCGGGTGCGGCCGGCCTTGGATGTGACGAACCTGAGGAGACGCCCGGCGCGGTGCTCGCGCGCGGAATGGCGGCGCACACGGGCCGGCCCGTGCGGCTGACGACGCTGGCTGTGGTGGGCGCGGAGTCGTCCGAACTCGCGGAACAGCTCGAACGCCTAGATCGGCTGCGCGAGACCTACCCGCCCGACGTGGCGGTCGTCATCATCGGCGGCAACGACATCACGAACCAGGTCCGGATTCCCGCCGCGGTGGCCGATCTGGCACGGTGCGTGGCCCAGTTGCGCGCCTGGAACTGCGAGGTCGTGGTAGGTACCTGCCCCGATCTGGGCACGATCAGGCCGGTGCCCCAGCCGTTGCGAGTACTGGCCCGTCGGTTGAGTCGCCACCTCGCGTCGGCCCAGACGGTCGCGGCGGTGTCAGCCGGAGCGCGCACGGTGTCGCTGGGCGACCTGCTCGGCCCAACCTTCGACGCCGACCCCGCCGCGATGTTCTCCCGCGACCGCTTCCACCCCAGCGCCGAGGGCTACGCGCGGATTACGGCAGCCGTATTGCCCTCGGTGTGCGCCGCCGCGGGCTATCCGATGCCCGACGACGAGAACCAGCCCCCGGCAGAATCAGCCGCCCCCGTCGCCGTCGTGGCCGCCAGGGCTGTCGAGAGCGCGGGGACGGAGGTGAGCCCGGCCGAGCCTGCCGGCTCCCCGCTCGGGATCGCCTCCTCTGCGCCGGAAACGGGCCCGGCCGCCGAGCACGACGATCGCCCTGCGTCACAGGATCGGCCCGGCCGCTGGGCGCGGTTACGCCGCAGGCGCTCTGACACCTGTCAAGATGACGTGCTGCGTACACCGCTTGAGGCAGTTGGAAAGGCCGGTTGATTACGTAATGGGCGAAGGCGAATGGGCTCCTGACCTCTACATCGATGTGCACGGGCTGCGCATCCGCTACCGACGGTGGGGAACCGTCGGCGGAGTGCCGCTGTTGCTGGTCAACGGCATCGGCGCGGGCCTGGAGATGTGGGCGCCCTTCGTCGCCGAACTCGACGGCCGCGATGTTGTGGCCCTCGACCTGCCGGGTTCGGGCCTGTCGGACGCCCCGTCGTATCCGGTGGGCATGCGCTGGTTCGCCGACCGCACGGCCATGTTCCTCGATGCGTTGTCGATAGACCGGGCAGACGTACTCGGCTTCTCCTTCGGCGGGGCGGTAGCCCAGCAGTTCGCGCTTGCCCACGCCGGTCGGATTCGTCGCCTGGCGCTGGTGAGCACCACCCCCGGCATCCCGGCCATGCCAGGTAGCCCACTCGCCCTGTTGGCGGCCTCCACTCCCTTGCGCTACTTCGACCCGTCCCTCGGCAGACTGCTCGTGCCGCACATGGTGGGCGGGCGAACATACCGCGACCGGCGGGTGCTGGAGGCAGAGATGCCGTTACGTCAGGAGCAACCACCCACGTGGTGGGGTTACCTGGTGCAGCTCAGCGCGATCGCAACCTGGTCGTCGAACCTGTGGTTGCGCAAGCTGTCTGTGCCTACCCTCGTGCTACACGGGGACGACGACCGGCTGTGTCCGGTGACCAATGCCCGCTGGATGGCCAGCGTGATCCCCGACTGTGAATTCATCGAGCTGCCCAGAGCAGGTCACCTGCTGGTGCTCGACGAGCCACGGCTCGCCGCCGACACCATTCTCGGCTTTCTAGGCGTAGACGCCCAGCCGGCACGGCCGCCAAAGAGCTCGTCGGCCGCCTGAGCACGTCGCGATCTACCGCCAGGCCTGTCCAATCCCGTAGAGCGGCAATGCCTTTCAGTCAAGGTTCGGGAATTGGTGTCACCCCCAGGCCCAGGCAAGCTCCGACTTTCGGAGTTGCGTCTGGCGAGGGAGACGCAGCCCTTGTCGGTGAATCACGGTCTTGCCAGACCTCTGATTCGATCTTCACCACAGGACGCCTGACCCGGTGCCGACCGCGGCAGATACACCGCGGATGGCACCACCCAACGACCCCGGCCCCAGTTTCGGTACTCAATTCGGTGCCAACCGCGGCAGATACACCGCGGACGGCAGCACCGAACGACCCCGGCCCCGGTTTCGGCCCTCAACCGGGTGCCAACCGCGGCGGATACACCGCGGACGGCACCACCCAACAACCCCAACCCCGGTTTCGATACTAACCGGGTGCCAACCGCGGCGGATACACCGCGAACGGCACCACCCTGCGACCCTCGATAGTGAGGGGTCGAGTCCGGCCTCTGCAGGCCTGTGAACGGGGTCGGTTTCTGACGCTATGACCATGCCCCGCCAGACGGGGCATCGCCACAGCGCAAGAAACCCCGTGACCTGCGACTGTCGAAACCGCCCTTTGCGGAAGGCCCGGGCAGGCTCCGTCCGCCTCTCGCCCGGCTCCGTCCGCCTGTCGCCCGGCCCAGCCCCGCGACACCCACATAGATCGCGACACCCACACCCCGACGACTAACCGAACGGCATTGCCTATAGCCCGCGGCGCAGTTCGGCCAGCAGGCCGGCGATCTCGTCGCTGAGCTCTGACGCGGCCGTGAGCGCATCGCTAGTAAGCACGCTCACCTGATCGGCCAACCCGTGGGGACGCAGCCGTGGCACGGTGCGCTGGGGCTGGCCCTCACGGAGAGCGGCCAGGTCGGCCAGCCGCTGACAGGTGGAATGCACGAGGTCCGCAGGGGTGGAGCCGTCGGACAATCGGTGTGACCAGCGGGCGAGCGGGTAGCCGGCACAACGATCGACGACCCGGCGCAATTCGCGCGCCGGGTCGTCAGTGTGTTGACCTGTCATGGGTTGGCTTGACCCTGTGGTCGTGGAGCCGAGCTCAGTTCTGCCGAAGGATCGAGACCAACCGCAGGATCTCGATGTAGAGCCACACCAGGGTCACCATGAGGCCGAAGGCCGCTCGCCACGACTCCTTCTGGGGCAGGCCGTTGGCCACGCCACGGTCGATGTAGTCGAAGTCGAGGATCAGGTTGAGCGAGGCCAGGCCGACGGCGAAGAGGCTGATGCCCACGCCCAGCAGGCCGGTGTTGTAGAAGGCGCTGAACCCGAAGAGCAGCGAGCTGCCCAGGTTGAGCAGGGCGAAGATGAAGTAACCGAAGGTGAGCATGACGATCCACTTCGTGAACTTCGGAGTGGCCCGCAGCGCCTTGACCTTGTACAGCACGAGCATGGCGGCGAATGCGCCCAGAGTGCCCAGCACGGCCGTGATGACGATGCCCGGGTAGAGCGTCTCGAACATGAGGCTGGCCGTGCCCACGAAGAGGCCCTCGACCGCGGCGTAGATGCAGATCAGCGCCACCGGTGTCTGCCGTGAGCGGCCGATGGCGAAGCCCAGACCCAGCGTCACCACCAGCGTGAGCAAGAAGACCGGAATAGCCGCCGAGAACGTCAGCCCCGAGACCTCGAGGAAGGCCCAGGTTGCCGCTGCGGCCGCAAGCAGAATGGCGAACAGGATGCCCGTGCGCATGAGAACGTCGTCGTAGGTCATCCGCCCTGTCTGCAACGGGCCTGCCGGCGGCATGCCGTAGGCCCTCTGCAGGTCTTGCGGTGAACCCCATTCCGGCTGCTGCCCCTGCTGGGGAGCCTGCCCTTGTTGGGGAGCCTGGCCGTACTGCGGAGCCTGACCGTACTGAGGAGCCTGACCGTACTGAGGAGCCTGACCGTACTGAGGAGCCTGGCCATACTGCTGTGGGCCGGACTGAGGTTGGCCGGACTGAGGTTGACCGTATTGCGGCTGGCCATCGCGGGGCTGGCCGTACTGCGGGGCCTGGGGCTGCTGCCCCTGCTGGTTGTACTGCCCTGGGCGTCCGAAACTGGCGAACTCCGGGCGGTCTCGGAACGCCGGATTCGAGCTGCGCATGTCGCTCCTTAGTCGGGGGTGGCGGCTGCGTCTGGCAGCACGCCCACTAACACCGTAACGACAGGTGAGGCTCGGGTGGTTCCCAGCGCGGGTTCCGTAACGCGATCGTGCTGCTCGCGCCCTTACCCTGATATCCGCGCCCTCGTAGCCCAATGGCAGAGGCAGGCGACTTAAAATCGCTTCAGTGCGGGTTCGAGTCCCGCCGGGGGCACCTCTGTAGGAAACTTGAGAACCCCGGGCGGAGGCTGGGCAGGAGTTCAGCCATCGACGCCCGTCACCGGGCACACTCGATCTACCCCGGATTTGGTTCTACTAGTCACACCGTCCTTGGCTCTGTGTATCAGTCCATATTGCGGCCAGTTTGATGGCATGACTCTTGAGTTCTGGGTGGCTTCGATCGTGGTGACGGCGACGCCAGGTACGGGTGCGCTGTTCACGATCGCCGCCGGCCTGAGCCGTGGGGCGCGGGCGGGACTGATCGCCGCGCTCGGCTGCACACTGGGGATTGTGCCGCACCTGACCCTGGCGCTGACTGGGGCGGCTGCGGTGTTGGCGGTGAGCCCGGTGGCATTCGAGGCGATCAAGTGGCTGGGGGTCGCGTATCTGAGCTACATGGCGTGGGGAACGTGGCGGCAGACCGGTCTGCTGGCTCCCGAGGCCGACGAGCAGGCGCCGGGGAGATCGCCCTCGGCGGGGAAGGTGATTGGCAGCGCGGTGCTGGTGAACCTGCTGAATCCGAAGCTCACGATCTTCTTCTTCGTGTTCCTGCCGATGTTCGTCAACCCGGACGCGGATGGGGCCGTGTTCCGGATGACCGGCCTTGGACTGGTGTTCATGGCGCTCACGCTCGTGATCTTCGCCGGCTACGGGGTGTGCGCGGCCTGGTTGCGACGCTATGTGATCGGCCGACCGACCGTGATGAGGCAGCTCGGGCGTGGATTCGCCATGACGTTCCTGGGGCTGGCCGCGATGCTCGCCACTACCCGTCAGTGAGGTAGCGCGTCAGAGGTGCACCTCGCCCGGAGTTCGGCGAGGGCGCCGAGAGTCCTGATCGCTACTTCGAGCCGGGGCGCGGCGTGCGGGCCGTACCCGATGACCAGGCCCGGACGGCCCGGCGCGAAGCGGTGAGCGGACAAGGGTTGCACGGCGATGCCTTCCGCTGCGGCCTGCGCCGCGAGCGCGGTGTCATCGAGGTGTTCGGGGAGGAAGACGACGAGGTGTAGCCCGGCGGCAATGCCCTCGATCGGGCAGCCGGGCAGGTAGCGTTCGATCGCGGTGACGGCGGCGTCGCGGCGCTCGTGATGCCGCAGGCGCAGGCCGCGCAGGTGCCGTTCCAGCACTCCGGTCGTGATGAGCTTGGCGAGAGTGAGCTGAGGCAGCGCGGGTGAACCCAGATCGGTCGCCCAGCGTTTGCGGACGAGGTCGTGGTGCATGGTCGTGGGCGCGATCATCCAGCCGATCCGCAAGGCGGGCGCGAGGACCTTGGAGAGGCTGGAGCTGTGGACGATCTGCTCGGGGGCCATCGCGTGCATGGCTCGTACGGGTGCGCGGTCGTAGCGGTATTCGGAGTCGTAGTCGTCCTCGATCACGAGACCGCCCGTGCGCTCGGCCCAGGAGATCAGATCTCTACGGCGTTCGGGGGAGAGGACGACGCCGGTCGGGAACTGATGGGCCGGAGTGACCAGCACCGCTCGCGCCTCTGTACGAGCGAGGGCTGCCACGTCCAACCCATCGGCGTCCACCGGCACCGGGTGCAGAGTGTCGAGCCAGTAGTGCAGGATGCGGCGGTTGCCCTCCGCGCCGGGGTCTTCGATCGCGCAGGCGGTGATTCCTCGGTCGCGAAGCACCTGGGAGAGCAAGCTGAGCGCGCCGGTCACTCCGGCGGTGACGATGATCCGCTCCGGCCCGGTGGTGATGCCCCGGCTTCGGGCCAGCCACTGTGACAGGGCCTCCCGGAGTTCGAGTGTTCCTCGGGGGTCGGCGTAGCCGAGTTCACGGGCTGTCGCGGTAGCGAGTATCCGGCGCTCGGCTCGCAACCAGGCGGCGCGCGGGAACGCGGTCAGATCGGGTGCGCCCGCCGAGATGTTCAGCAACTCCATCGGCGCTCGCACCTTCGGCTCCGGTGCCGCATCGGGCATGGGAGTAGAGGCGAGTCGGGCGACGACGGTTCCGCCACCTCGGTTGGTGACCAGCAGGCCCTCCTCCGAGAGCCGGCGGTACGCCTCCACCACGGTTCCGCGCGAGACAGACAGGTCACCCGCGAGCTTCCTGCTCGCTGGCAGATGCGTTCCAGGGGTGAGCGCGCCATCCGCGATCGCGCGGCGGAGCTGCGCGGCAAGCCAGACTGTCCGGCCTCGGGCCGGTGCCGCGTCAGGGTCGAGGGCCAGGAAGTCTGATCCAGTCATTTGGTACACGATTCTAAACTGCACTTGGTGCCGTAGATCGGTCCATCGAGTCGCCGAAACCGGAGGTACCGAGCCGTCCTCGGTAGAGCGGAAGCCTGTTCCGCATCCGCTTTCACCACTCGCCCGCGATCTCGCACGAGCATTGGTCGAGACCAAGAGCGGTCTGGTAGCAGCGCTGCACTTCGGAGACCCGGCCTACGATGCACTGCACCTTCTGGAGCGGCTTGAACCAGCGCTCCCCTCCTCGCCCGAGCGGTGCGCAGCGGCCGTGCCCACGATGACACCACGGCTCGCGAACTCCTGGTCGCCGTCGCTCTTCTGTCTGAGCAAGTGCGCGACACACGGTGGATTTCACTGAACGCGTAGTCGGGGCGGCTTCTGGACGATCTGACGGTGCGTTCACGCGATGAGACAGACGCCAAGGCGTCACGCGAGGTCGGGCCTCAGCCGACGCGCTGACCGCGCCGCTGCGGCCCTGACGTCAGGACTGCGATCAGGAACGCGGACCACAAGAGGGTCCGCAGCCTGCAACGTCTGGGGGTCAAGCCCGGTCGATGTCCTTTATCCGACACGATTGCGAACCAACGGTTTGAGCTGAGCACGAAATCCAAGCCCGAGACAGAATTCGTGTCGGATAAAGGACAAGGAGTTCGTCCAGGTGCGCGCGCTCGGCTGCATGTACGCCACCAGGAGTCCTTGATTCGTCCAAAACGTTCACCTCTGGCTCTGCCGATAGCCCTCAGGATCGGGGTGAACACGCGCGTTGTCACTGCCCCGCTCAGCGTGACATCGCAGGCAAACCGAGACGCGCCACCGCAGGAGTTGACGGCAGGGTGAGCCTCGACAACCAGTCACGGCCCGCGATGGCCACGTGACTGATGGGGTCCACGCCCCGGCCGGTGCATTACTCGCGTGCCTGGTCAGCTGTCCCGTGCGGCGGTGAAGGCCGCATCGAGGCGCTCCAGCGGTCCAGGCCCCTTCCGCGGCTTCGGCTCGGCGCCGAGGTGCCGGACGCGGAGCTCGTCCATGAAGGCCTCGATGAACGCCGTTCCCTCGGCGCGCATGAGCTCCTGCCGGGTCCGGAGCTCGGGGCTCCCCTTGCGCCAGTCGAGGCCCCAGTTGCCGAGGGCGAAGATGATTGGCAGGGTCTGGATGCCGGCCTCGGTGAGGCTGTAGCGGGCGCGCTGTCCGCGGGCGGCGTCCTCGCGGGTCAGGATGCCCGCGGCGACCAGCCGCTTTAGCCGGTCGGCGAGGATGTTCGACGCGATGCCCTCTATCGAGCCGGCGAGCAGTTCGCGGAAATAGCGACGGTCGCCGAAGATCACGTCGCGCAGCACCAGGAACGACCACTGGTCGCCGAGTGCCTCGACGGCGGCGTTGATCGGGCATCCGGAACGCGGGTCCACGGTTTCTCCTTGACAGCCTCTGAGCCCTCACTATAGTGATTGCGAACTGCAATCACTTGAGAGGAACGCTCATGGCCGTGCGTGTCGACCTCAACATCTCGCTCGACGGGTTCGCGACAGCGACGGATCAGACCGTGGAAAACCCGATGAGCCCGGACTGGTCGCGACTGGTCTCGGCCTACGTCGCGACGCGCACGTTCCGGGAGCGTGTGCTGCACGACACCAGCGGGAAGGGTACGACTGGGGTCGACGACGACTACGGGAAGGCGTATTTCGCCGAGGTCGGCGCGGAGATCATGGGCGCGGGTATGTTCGGACTGCACGACGCCGACGACCCCGACTGGCGTGGCTGGTGGGGTGACGAGCCGCCGTTCCGGGTCCCCGTCTTCGTACTCACGCACACCGCTCCACGGCCGCCGATGGAGATGGCCGGCGGTACGACGTTCCACTTCGTTTCCGCGCCGCCGGCCGAGGTGCTCGATCGGGCGCTCGAGGCGGCGGACGGCATGGACGTCCGCGTCGGCGGCGGTCCGACCGTGGTGCGGGAGTTCCTCAAGGCCGGGCTCGTCGATCAGCTCCATGTCGCGATCGCGCCGATCCTGCTCGGCCGTGGCATCCGGCTCTGGGACGAGCTGCGCGGTCTCGAGTCCGGCTATGAGGTGACGGCCGAGACTGCCGAGAGCGGCACGATCCATCTGACGTTCCGGAGGTAGGCATGGCCGGCCGATTCGTATATTGGATGAACGTCTCCCTCGATCTGAAGATCGAACGCGACCCCGGCGAGGAAGGTGGTGGAGACTGGATGCTCATCGGCGAGTCACTGCACCGCGAATTCAACGCGCGAGCGCGCGCCATGACGATGGATGTACACGGCCGCGTGATCTACGAGACGATGGAATCGTTCTGGCCGGGCGCGCGATACGACGAGTCTTTGCCCGACTTCCTGCGCGAATACGGCGAGATCTGGACCTCGATTCCCAAGGTCCTCGTCTCCCGCACTCGCAAAAGCGCGGACCACGGCACTCGGATTATCGGCGGCGACGACGCGATCGAACAGCTGGCCGCTCTCCGAGCTGAGAGTGATGGCGACATCGGCGTGGGCGGCGCGACCCTTGCCACGGAGCTGCTCAAGGCCAAGCTGCTCGACGAACTGCTGCTCTTCACCCACCCCGTCATCCTCGGCCGCGGACGGCCGCTGTTCGACGCGAACGACGAGCAGGTGGAACTCGATCTCCTTGAGCAGGCCGCGTTCGAGGACGGCGTCACGATGCACAGGTACGCCGTCCGCGGCGCGCTGACTGCGAACTAGGGGAAGCGCGCAAGAGTTCCGCGAGTTCCAGTTCGACCCTCTCCGTCTGGCTGAAGACCCGATTACCGAGGAGGTGACATATGGCCACCCACGAGCTGCTGGCTCGACCGGCGGCCAGGCTGGCAGGATTGCCGCCATGGAGCGCGTGCTGGGTATTGGTGGACACTTCATGCGGGCGGCCGACCCGGTGGCTTTGAACGCGTGGTATCGCGATTGCCTGGGCCTTGATGCCGACGAGAACGGCATGTGGCGTCAGGAAGCCGGAATGACGGTGTTCGCGACCTTCGAGTCCGAGACCGACTACTTCGGGTCCCGCGCCCAGCAGACCATGCTCAACTTCCGGGTTCGCGACCTGGATGCGATGCTCGCGCAGCTGCGCGCCAAGGGAGCTGACGTGGTCGACGAGACACAGGAGATGGAAGGCGTCGGCCGGTTCGGCTGGGTCACCGATCCCGAAGGCAATCGAATCGAACTGTGGCAGTCCGCCTGACACATCAGGGGCTCCGCGCGGAGGGGCAGATCATCACCCCCCGACTCGATGACCATGGCCTTGCGCACCGCCTTCCTGCCGCAGGTGGCGACCGCCTACGCGCAGCGGCCTGGGGTGCCAGGGCTGGACTGGACCGGTCGTCGATCTGTCACGTTGTTCGCGGGGATGTCACCAAGTTGGTGACGCATAGGCGAAGAACGTGACAGGTGGACGCGCGCCCTGGCGATGAGGGGCTCTCGGCGGTTGCGCACGTGGCCGTGTCCTTCTCCCGGCCAGTGGTTGTCCCTTAGTCGACACGATCGTTGCGGGGTTGTGGGATTTTGTGCTCAGCAGAGATCGCTGGCTCACGATCGTGTCGACTATGGGACACCGGCCCGCCTGCCCTCGGAAAGGCAGCCGTATCCCGGCCCGTCCGGTCGGTGAGGGCAGGCGCCGGGTGGTCAGTCGCTGCTCCCCGGCACTGGGATGTCCGGAATCCGGCTCGCTTTGGTGCCGCGGCCTGGGGCTTTGTGCTCAACTGAGCTTCACCGGCTGACACTGGTGCCGGAATCCGGACGCCGCCCGGATCTGACCCTGAAACGGGTTCTCCCGTTCACGCGCTCAACTGGCACAACAAACCACACGAACCAATTAGTCAGACTGGCCCTTCCTGGAATCAGTCTCCGGATCCAGCCGTCCTCAACGATCAGGTAGAGCTTGCGCTGAACCTGGCACGACCTCGGCCGACCCCGTCAGCTGGCGGTCAGCCAGGGCTCGGTCAGGCGGTCACGATCGCGACCAGTTCGGCGCGGGCCGGCACCGCAGCAGTCCGCCAGTCGGCCCCCAGCCTCAGGGCCCGCTCGCGCAGATCCGGATCGGCAAGGGTCTGCTCTAGGGTCGGAGCACGTTCACGCTGTCGAAGGTGGCTCGCAGACGATGCAATCTCCGAGAAGGGGAGAGTAAAATCAAAGAACACGACCGATCCCCGAATACCTCTTCGTCCCGAAGAGGTCACCAAGACACTGTGATGGCCCTTGTTGATGCGCTGACCGAGTGGGCCGCGGCCCAGCCGTGGATCGACTGGCTGGAATTGGGCGGTTCACTTGGTCGGGGAGCCGGGGATGAGCTTTCCGATATCGATGCCGGCATCGGAGTGACGGGCAGTCTGGACGAGAGTATTGAATTAGTGGAGTCGGCCGTGGCAGGTCTCGCCCCCGTCGCAGGGCGGCTCCGCCAAGCATGGCCGGATGGCGCCCATGTGATTGCGGTCTACGCCGATGGCCGTCAGCTCTCGCTTGTCGTGCAACCGGCCGAAAGCCGCTCTGGCCTGGCCCCTCAGGCACGGGCACTCGTGGACAAGAGCGGCCGGCTCGCGCTGCCGCTGTCCCCGGAACGTTGGGCTCCCGATCAGGAGACGCTTCGAGAATGGGCGTTCCTGGGCTGGATAGCGGTCGGGGACGCTGCGCGACATGCGCATCGCGGTCACCCGTGGCGAGCGCTGAAGTCACTCACCGAAGCCAGGGACAGGGCTTGGCAGCTCTGGGCAGCACGCCAAGGTCTGACCTTTCCACAATTCGGTGAGATCACCGTCGAGAATGCCGTTGCTCCCCTCCCACCAGATATCGAAGCAACCCATCCGGCGCGACTAGACCGTGAGCAGTTGATCGCCGCCGCGCGTGTCCTTGCCGACGTGCTCGAGCCGTTGTCTCCACCGGATGTTGTCGATGGTCCGGCGGTGGTCATCCGACGCCGGGTCGACGCGCTCCGGTCCATCCCTGATCGAGGCGGAGTCGCCGCCCCGGCGAACGACTAGCTCAGCCTTTGGATCTCGTTGGCCATCGTCGTAGCGCCGCGCTCGGGGTGAGGTCGTGAATGCGGAACCGGATGTCAGGCTGGTAATGCCTCCGCTATCCATGCCGACGACCGTCACGCAACACCGGAAGCGGTCGATCCTTCCGTTCCTACAAGGACTATTGCCTGACAGCGACGAGGCGTTGCGCCCAATTGCCCGCCGATATCAGGTCTCGTCGGAGAACCCGTTCGCGCTGCTCGAGCACACCGGTGCCGATACCGCCGGCGCGGTGCAGATCGTGCCGCAGAGAGTGGCCGCCTCGGACGCGGTCGCGAGCAGACAACGAGTGCGCCCGGTTACTGAGTCCGAGGTCGCCATCCTGCTGACGCAGGTCGTAGCCGAGTACACCGAGGGTGCGCCTATTGATGCGATCGGGCGGTTCAGTCTTGCCGGCGCACAGCCCAAGTTCGCCTGCATCGGCTATCGGATGGTCGCTGGGGCGTCGTACACCTCACCAGGTCATCGGTCAGTGGGCATCGTCCGCGAGCTGCCTGCGGCCACCGATAGATTCGGGTGATGACCGATCATGCGGTGCCAAACCTGCCTTCACGCAATTTCGATGACACCCTCGCGTTCTACGGCGGATTCGGTTTCGTATCCGTCTTTCGGGATGCCGGATGGATGATCCTTCGCCGTGGAGAGTTGCACCTCGAGTTCTTTCCCTTTCCGGAGCTGGTGCCTAGCGAAAGCTCGTTCATGTGCAGCCTCCGCGTGGACGACCTGGATGGCCTTTATGAAGCGATCAAGGAATCCGGTGTGCCGGAGGCGTCCGTAGGAATCCCCCGCGTCGTGGCCGTCCGGGCCCAGCCGTGGGGTCAGCGGGCAGGGTTCCTACACGATCTGGACGGGACACAGCTCAACCTCATCCACGACCCGAGCTGACGCCGCACATCATGCGGGAGTCAGCACCTGATGCCGCTCAGTTCCTCTTCGACACTCCCCCATCAGGCAATTCGACATCTACCCACGGCCCGTCAGCTCGCGCGCCCTGGCGAACACGGCGTCGAGCATCGGCTCGGTGAGCCTTCCGGTGAACGTGTTCTGCTGGCTCACGTGATAGCTCCCGAGCAGGCTGACCGGCCCGAGCGAGGTCTCGGCCCCATGCCCGAAGCGCGGTTTCGGACGTGGCACGTCCCAGCCGAACCGGCCCGCCAACGCCAGGGCGCTGTCCCAGGCGAACGTGCCCAGCGCCACGATCACCTCGAGTCTGGGCAGCAGTGCCACCTCGGCGTCGAGCCAGGACGAACAGTTGTCGCGCTCGGCCGGCGTCGGCTTGTTGGCCGGCGGCGCGCAGTGCACCGAGGCCGTCACCCGGCAGTCGGTGAGTTCCAAAGAGTCGCCGAGGTGGTGCGACGTCGGTTGGTTGGCATAGCCGGCCCGCCACAGGGCCGCGTACAGCCAGTCGCCGGAGCGGTCGCCCGTGAACATCCGACCGGTGCGGTTGGCGCCGTGCGCGGCCGGCGCCAACCCCAGTACGAGCAGTCGGGCGTCGGCCGGGCCGAAGCCGGGAGCCGGTCGGCCCCAATAGGTTTCATCGGCGAAGGCGCGACGCTTCACCCGTGCCACCTCTTCGCGCCAGGCCACCAACCGAGGGCAGGCGCGACATGAGGTGATCTCGACGTCCAGCTCTGCCAGGCCCAACACTCACCTGCCGAGTTGCAGGGCGACGCCGTCGAGGATGTCGTGTTCGCTCGTGACTACGTTCGTGATGCCGCTGGCTGCGGCCACTCGGCGCACCACTCTCGACCAGACCAACGCACCCGCGCCGATCACGTCGACACGTCCCTCGTGCATGAAGCCCAGTCGGGCCCGCTCCGAGCGCGGCATCCACAGCAGCTCGTCACACGCGGCCAGCGTCTCGTCCACCGTCAAGACCTGGCCGTGAATGACCTCGGCGTCGTAGGCAGGCAACCTCAGCGCGTGAGCGGTCAAGGTCGTGACGGTGCCGGCCACCCCCACCAAGGTGGCGATCTGCTGCAGAGGAACGTCGAGCGCGGCCGCGTCGAGCGCCGCATCGATATCGGCCGTCGCCGCGGCCACCTCGGCCGGGGTCGGAGGGTCGCTGCGCAGGTGTCGCTCCGTCATCCGCACGCAGCCGACGTTCATGCTGTGCTCGGCGAGAACTCGCGCCGGGCTCCCGCTCGTGGCGCGTCCGACCACGATCTCCGTCGACCCCCCACCGAGGTCGACCACGCCCACCAGCCCGTCGGCGCCCAGGCCCGCCGTGGCCCCGGTGAAGGACAGCGCAGCCTCCTCTGCGCCGGAGATGACCTCCGGTTCAACCCCTAGAATCGAGCGGACGCCCGCCACGAAGTCGGCAGCATTACGGGCGTCTCGCGAGGCGGACGTGGCCACGAACCGCAGGGCTTGCACGCCGGCCGACGTGCACAGGGCCGCGTACCGTTCGGTCACCGCCAACGTCCGGGCCAGCGCCTCGGGCGCGATGACACCGGTGGCGTCCACTCCCTGCCCGAGGCGAACCACCTCCATCACCCGTTCCACGTCCACCAGGGAACCACCGTCAGGGGCCACATCGGCGATGAGAAGGCGCAGCGAGTTCGTCCCGCAGTCGAAGGCGGCAACCCGCGTAGGGTGTTCCACTGTCGTCATACGCACCTCCCCCGGCCCCACCACTGCGGCAGGCGCGCGAGCGTCTCGTCTCCTAGCGGGTTGACGCCCGGCCCCGCAGCCAGAGCGTGCGCAACCAGTACGTGCAGACACTTGACCCGGTTGGGCATGCCGCCGGCCGACACCCCGTCGATCTCGGGGACGTCGAGTTGCCACTGCTGCGCAAGTTCGCGCCGCCGCGCCAGGTAGGCCTGGTGGGCGTTCTCATACGCGGCCGCCAGTTCGGGATCGTCGGCGAGTTGCTGGGTGAACTCTCGCATCACGCCGTCGGACTCGCAGGTGCTCACCGCCCCGGTCGCGCGCGGGCAGGTGAGATAGAAGGTGGTGGGAAATGGCGTGCCGTCGGGCAGCCGAGGGGCGGTGGCCACTACATCGACAGCTCCGCAGGGACAACGGTGCGCGGCACGGGTCTGCCCACGTAGGGGGCGGCCGAGTTGAGCGGCCACATCGGCTTCGTCGGCGGCGGAGAGCGGTTCGTCGACCCGGCGGCCGGGGTGATCGGACGTCATGGACATCTCAGGGCGCGGCCGAGGCCGACGACGAGCCGGCTGGATCGGCCGGCGCTTCTCCCGCCGCAGCCACCGAATCCCACATCGTGCCCACCCATGAACCCTTCGACGTCGCCACCTGACGGGCTGCGGCGGCGCTGGGGTCCCTCTCGTCTGCAACGGCGTGCGGGGTGTCGACAAGCACGTACCCAACCTCGCCGGGCATCACGTACGTGAACCGCTTGCGGGCCTGCGTGACGATGTAGTTGGGGTCTTTCCAGCGCTGCTCCTGCGCCTTGAGCTCAGCGACCGAGTGCTGAGACTGCTCGATGCTGGAACTGAGCGCGTTGATCCGGCCTCGCTGTTCCACCCAGGCGCGCACGAAGGGTGCTAGCACCAGCGTGATCGCCAGCAGAAGCACGGCCAGGACGGCAGCCTGTCGGGAGAGCAGCGGACGAGGCTCGGCCTCGTTGCCGTCACGTCGTCCGATCAGCGCCCGGCGGCCACCCTCGGGACGTGGATTCGGCCGGGACGATGCGGCCCGAGCCGATGCCGCACGTGAGGCTGCAGGCCGCCCCGACGAACCTCGACCCGAGGACGCCTGAGCCGATGGACCGCCAGTCGATGCGCCCCGGCCAGATGACCCCCGGGTAGAACCGGCTCGTGACGAACCCGCCCGAGCCGACGAGGCGGCGGGCCCGCCTGCCCGAGTGGACGCGGTCGCGGCAGGCCCGTGCGCGGTCGAGGGCGCGCCCAGGGAACTGCCTGCGGATCGACGTCGCACCGTCGGTCGTCCTGCCATTGCTCCAGTCTGACTCACGATGAGGCCAAACCCGGGTAGGCACTCGCCCGGCGTCGCGAGCCGTGCTCACCATGCACCAAGGCCTCCGGGCGCCCCGCTCCGCACACAGCCGTGGCCCCGCTCCGCACACAGCCGTGGCCCCGCTCCGGACACAGCACTGCCCGGACGAGCACGAGACTCGTCCGGGCAATGTCAATCGAGCGAGAGGGAACCGTCAGCGACCTTGGTGCTCCGCCGAAGGCTCTCCGTCCGAGGCTGCGTGGATCAAGCGCTGAACCTCGGGAAGGCGCTGGCGCCGGCGTAGCGCGCGGCGTCGTCGAGCTCTTCCTCGATACGCAGCAGCTGGTTGTACTTGGCCACCCGCTCGGAACGGGCCGGAGCACCGGTCTTGATCTGACCGCAGTCGGTCGCCACCGCGAGGTCGGCGATCGTGGTGTCTTCAGTCTCACCCGAACGGTGGCTCATCATGCAGCGGTAACCCGAGCGCTGCGCGAGCGAGACGGCGTCGAGAGTCTCTGTGAGAGAACCGATCTGGTTCACCTTCACGAGCAGAGCATTGGCGCAGCCCTCGTTGATGCCGCGGGCCAGGCGGGCCGGGTTGGTGACGAACAGGTCGTCGCCCACGATCTGCACCTTGCCGCCCAGGCGCTCGGTGATGGTCTGCCAGCCTGCCCAGTCGTCTTCGTCCAGCGGGTCTTCGATAGACACGAGCGGGAAGCTCGATACCAGGTCGGCGTAGTAGTCGGTCATTTCCGCCGCCGACTTCTGAGAACCCTCGAAGGTGTACGAACCGTTGTTGTAGAACTCGGTGGCCGCCACATCGAGCGCCAGCGCGACGTCGGCGCCCGGCCGGTAGCCGGCCTTCTCGATGGCCTGCAGGATCAGCTCGAGCGCCTCGCGGTTGCTCGGCACCGCAGGTGCGAAACCACCCTCGTCACCCAGACCGGTGTTGAGCCCGGCATTCTTCAGCACGCCCTTGAGCGTGTGGTAAACCTCGGCGCCCCAACGCAGGGCCTCCTTGAACGACGGCGCGCCGATGGGCGCGATCATGAACTCCTGGATGTCGACGCCGGAGTCGGCGTGCGCGCCACCGTTCAGGATGTTCATCATCGGCACCGGCAGCAGGTGCGCGTTCGGGCCGCCGAGGTAGCGGAAGAGCGGCAGGCCGGCAGAGTCTGCAGCCGCGCGGGCAACCGCCAGCGAGACACCCAGAATCGCGTTGGCGCCAATGGACTTCTTGTTCTCCGACCCATCGAGGTCGATCATCTCCGCGTCGATGAGCCGCTGCTCGTGAGCGTCGAAACCGAGGATGCGAGGGCCGATCTCGTCGATCACCGCGCTGACGGCGCCTTCGACGCCCTTGCCCTGGTAGCGCTTGTCGTCACCGTCGCGGCGCTCGTGCGCCTCGAAGGCACCCGTCGATGCGCCCGAGGGCACAGCAGCCCGCGCGACGGTGCCATCGTCGAGAGCAACCTCGACCTCGACAGTGGGATTGCCGCGGGAGTCAAGGATTTCGCGTGCTCCGACAGCCTCAATGCTCGCCATACTGGCTTCCTCCTGGTCGTCGATCACCACAGCCGCTCAGGTCACGGCCGGGTTTCGGTGTGAGCCTAGTCCCACTCGAGTGGCCTGCGGGGCTTGCAACGGCAGCGGGCACACCGATCGCATTTCCGCACGCGATGGCCCGTAAGGGTTCACCCAGTGGATGGGTCGGTAGGCGACTCGTCTCAGGCCGGCGCGTCGGGACCCGCCGGCGCCAGGACGCCGGCAGCGATCAGCTGGGTCGCCAGGTCGAGCCCGAGCTCGCCCGCTCGCACTCCACCCCGCTCCAGCACCAGGCGCACGGCAGCCGCGTCCTGCTCGTTCAGGGGCACCCGGCCCGCCCGGCTGAGGAGTTCCCAACCGGGCCCGTCGGCAACGCCCGATGCGCACGTTTGGAGGCGGGCCGCCAGGTGTTCTCGGAGCCGGAGCTCGTCGTCGTCGTGAAGTCGGGCGATCGTCTCGAAGTTCGCGATCGGACGCACTGGCGCAGGACGTTGCGCGCCGCGAGCAGCCTCCGCCATCGCCGCAGCCAGCTGATGGCCGTCAACCTCTGCCAGCGCCCGGCTCAATGCCGATCGGACGGACGCCAGGCTTGACGCCAGCGCGCCCGGATCACCGATGTCGATGCCCAACGGCAACGACTCCCGCAGCTGCGGGTCGTCTGCGAGCGCCGACTGCAGCAGCGCGACGAGTCGTTCGGCCACGTGCCGACCCGTCCACGGGTGCACTCCCACCGTGAGATGGATGCTCGTGCCGAGTGCGGTGGCGGCGTGCAAGTAGCCACGCGGGAGGTAGAGGCTGTCGCCGGGCCGCAGGGTGAGGTCGAGCAATGGAGGTTTGGCGGCCGCTGCCCGCACCGCCTCCGCGTGCTTGTTCCAGACGTCCGCCGGGCCGGGCGCGGGCAGCACTGGCTCCCTGATGTGCCACCGCTTGGCACCGGCGATCTGCAGCACGAACACGTCGTGGGTGTCGTAGTGATCGGCGAAACCCCGGTTGGCGGGCGGCGTGACGTAGGCGTTGATCTGCACCGGGTGCCCGAGATCTGCCGCCAGCAGCTGGGAGAAGTCGATCAACGGCTCCCAGGTGCGATGCAACCCCTGCAGCACGATGGTGGAACCGGCGGCGAAGAGGGCCAACAGCTTGGTGTCGCTGACCTGATCGGCCACCGCCGCCCCGACGCCGCCCCCGGCGGTGAAATCGCGCTCTGGCACGGTGGCGCCGTTGCGGGCGACTCGTACGAACGGCGTGCGCAGTCCCCGCACGCTCAGTAACTCGTCGACTGCCGCGGCCGAGAAGAGGTCGGCGAAGCGGTGCGGCCGTGGGCCCGCCGGGCAATAATGCGGTGCGCGCGCCCAGATCTCGCGACCGAACTCGGCCGGGTCGAGGCCGATGACCCGGGCCAACGCCGGAGCAGGCTGACCTGAGGTCGGGGCGCTCATGGTCGGAGCACTGTCGCTTGGAGCACTGTCGGTCGGGGCATTGCACGTCGACGCGGGACGCCCGGCGGTCAGACCGGGCATCGCGTCACTCTCAGCGTCGCCCACTCAGGCGGAAGCGTCAGCACCTCCATCGGCACCACCATCAGCGTCGACCGGACCAGCGCCAGCATCCGCACCCCCATCGGCACCACCATCAGCATCGACCGGACCAGCGCCAGCATCCGCACCCCCATCGGCACCACCATCAGCATCGACCGGACCAGCGCCAGCATCCGCACCCCCATCGGCACCACCATCAGCATCGACCGGACCAGCGCCAGCATCCGCGCCGTTGTCAGCGTCCCCTGCGGTCTCGTCGATCGGGCTGTCAGTCATGGCCTACCTCCGCATCCTGCCCAGGCCACGCCGCCTGGGCCCTTGAACCTTCCTACGGCACCGCCCGCCAGACTTTCTAGGCAAAGGAGACCAGACTTTCGTCCAGTTAGGGCCTATGCCTTCAGTTAAGGTTCGGGAGTTGGTGTCACCCCCAGGCCCAGGCGCGCCTTGACTTTCGGAGTTGCGTCTGGCGAGTGAGGCGCAGCCCTTGTCGGTGAATCACAGTCTTGCCGGACCTCCGATGCGATCCTCAACCTAAGACGCCTGACGGTGACGACCGCGGCAAATACACCGCGGATGACACCACCGAACGATCCTAACCCCGATTCCGGCGCTCAACCGGGTGCCAACCGCGGCGGAAACACCGCGGATGGCAGCACCGAACGACGCCAAGCCCGCTTCCGGCGCTCAACCGGGTGCCAAACGCGGCGAATACACCGCGGACGGCAGCACCGAACGACGCCAAGCCCGCTCCGGCACTGACCCGGGTGCCAACCGCGGCGGATACAGCGCGGACGGCACCATCGAACGATCCCGACCGGGGGTTCCGGCGCTCAACCGGGTGCCAACCGCGGCGGAAACACCGCGGACGGCACCATCAAACGATCCCAACCGGAGTTCCGGCGCTCAACCGGGTGCCAACCGCGGCAATTTCACCGCGAACGGCACCATCCAGCCCCCCGGATCGTGATGGGTCGAGTCCGGCTTCTGCAGGGCTGTGAATGGGGCCGGTTTCTGACGCTATGACGATGCCCCGCCGGACGGGGCATCGTCATAGCGCAGGAAACCCCCGCGCCTTGCGACTGTCGAAACCGCCCTTTGTGGAAGACCCAGGCAGGCTGCGGCTTCGCATCGCCCGGCTCCGTCTACCTGTCGCCCGGCCCTGCCCCGCGACACCGCACATAGATCGTGACACCCACACCCCGACGACTAACCGAACGGCATTGCAGTTAGGTCGCCATGAGAAACCGGGCGCCACGCCCTCCCCTCGGCTCCGAACGCGCCGACACATCTCGTCGGGCGATCTCTAGGATTCATCGGTGTCCTCAGCTGGCAGTGCGAGATCGACCATCGTCGTCGGGGGTGGCCTGGTAGGCCTGGCCACCGCGTGGGCGCTTGCTCGTCGAGGCATCCACGTCGTGCTCCTGGAGAAGGAGGCCGACTGGGCGCAGCATCAATCGGGTCACAACTCGGGCGTGGTGCATTCCGGTCTCTACTACGCCCCGGGCAGCCTCAAGGCGAGCATGGCGGTCAGCGCCGCGCGCGATCTCGAGGTCTTCTGCCGTGAGCACGACATCGCCTTCGCTCGCCCCGGCAAGCTGGTGGCCGCCACCCGCGAGGACGAGCTGCCCCGGCTCCGGAAACTGCTGGAACGCGGACGCGCCAACGGCGTTCCCGTACGGGAGATCGCTTCCGCCGAGGCGCGCGAGCGGGAACCGCATGTGCAGCTGATCGCGGGATTGTGGGTTGAGTCGACCGGGGTGGCTGACTTTCCGGCCCTGGCCCAGCGGCTGGCCCAGCTCCTGGCCGAGGCCGGCGCCGACCTGCGGCTCGGCAACGAGGTGATCGGCGTACGCCAGCGCGGCGAGCGGGTCGAAGCGTTGACCCGAGTCAAGGAGACCACCGAGATTGTGACGGCCGACAACGCCGTGACGTGCGGGGGCCTGCAGTCCGACCGGATGGCCCGGTGGAGCGACCCGCGGGCAGACATTCGCATCGTGCCGTTCCGCGGTGAATACTTGGGGCTTCGCCCCGAGCGGGAATACCTCGTAGAGGGTCTGGTCTACCCGGTTCCGGACCCGGCGTTGCCCTTCCTCGGTGTGCACCTCACCCGCGGCATCCACGGCCAGGTTCACATCGGCCCCAACGCCGTTCCGGCTCTGGCGCGGGAAGGCTATTCCTGGGGACAGGCCAGGCCCAGCGAGGTGCTCGAATATCTGACGTTCCCCGGCACGTGGCGGATGGCGCGTAACCATGGCACGTACGCCTTCGGCGAGATCAGCCGTTCACTGGTGCCGCCGCTCATGCTTAGTGCCGTCCAACGGCTGCTGCCCGAAGTGAACGCCGAAGACCTCGTGCCCTCCGGCGCCGGAGTCCGTGCGCAAGCCGTACGCAGGAACGGTGCGCTGTGCGACGATTTCGAACTTCGGCAATACGACCGCATCTTGCACGTCGTCAATGCGCCGTCACCCGCGGCCACCGCGTCATTGTCGATCGGCGAGTACCTCGCCGCCCGTCTACTCGCCTGACCCGATTGGGGTCACTGATGCGAGGTCAGCCGGATCGTGGTGACGATCGCCTCAGGACTCGGCTCCGTCGGGAAGCGGACCGGTGACCGACCCTCGGTGCGTGGCGGCGCGCACCACCGTGATGGACACGAACGCCGCGACGATGAACGAGGCCACCAGGAATCCGACCGTGAGCCCGCGCAGACCGTCGAGATGCGCACCCAGCATGGACAAGCCGACTTCGAGAATCGCCGAACCAGTGGAGATTCGCGCCCCGATGGTCAGCCGATCCTGCACGCGCGTGACGGAGATGTAGTGCGCCTTGATGGCAACCGGAAGGTAGCCGATCGCCAGCAATTGCAAGGGGAGAGTTGCCCGGGCCGCGTACTGGGCGCCGAAGATCTCCAGGAGCCACGGAGCGCCGAACACCATGATCGGACACCCCAGCAGCCCAGCCACTGCCGAGATCGCCAGGCTTGCCCGGAGCTTGTCGCGCAGCACGTCGAGCTGGCCCGAACCCACGGCGAAGAGAGCCGTCGAAAGGTGCCCCGGCACCAGATAGGCCATGCCCGCAATCATCCAGGCGATAAAGAATGCCGACCCTTGAGCGGGAGACACCAAAGTCGTGGCGAGGATGGGGATCGTCAGCCGAGAGAACTGATTGGCCACATTGAAGGCGTTGTGCGCCCCTGCGGCACGGCGTCGAAGCCACAGCTCACGCCAGTCGGAGCCGCGCGACAGCACATGAGCACGAGCCACCGCAGGCATGATCAAGAGCAGGCTCAACACCAGGCCGGCCACCCACGACAAGGCCACACTGGCGTCGTCGGCGATGGGGAGCCAGACCAACAAGGGCCACAAAAGAATCAGTTTGATGACGGCGAAAGCGGTATTGCGACGCAGCTGGGTCAGGCCCATCTGGTGCCCTACCAGGGCTTGGTCGAGCACGACTGAGCCACCCATTAGGGCCGAGCCCACCAAGAACAGCACGATGTGCAACACAGACAGCCGGGAGAACAAGTAATGGCCCGTCAGCTGCTGGATCAGCAGCACGACCAAGCCCGCCACTGACGATGCCGCTGTCGCAGTGATCACGGCGGCTGTGACAAGCCCCGGATTGCTCCGCCGACCACCTTCGAGAACGCCGATGAGAAGCGAGCCGAGCCCGAGCATGCCGATGCTGCCGGCCAAGGTGAAGGCGTTCACTGCCGATGAGGCAAGCCCCACCATCGAGTCGGAGGCCAGCCGGGCGGCGAGCCACCAATAGACGAACCCCAACAGCGAGGTGATCAGAGTCGTGCCCATCAAGGAACCGGCGATGGTCAACAGCCCCGCGTTGCGGCTCCGGAAAGCCGACAGTGCACCCCCGGCCACGGTCACGACCCGTCCGATCCTCGGTTTTTGGGAGCGGTGGGCACAGTGCGGTCGCGACGGTCGATACTCACGTGGCGATACACCTCGGAATGACCCGCCACCCGCAGTTGGAAGGTCACCGTTGCCGGGGTGTTGGCAGCGTTGGTGGCTGTCCACGATTGCCCGGGCGCAAGCTTGAGATTCCACGTCTGCAGGACGTTCGTTCCATCGGTCATCGTCAGGACAAACGCCGTGTCGTCCTTCTCGTAGCTGGTCATCCCGACCTTGATGGGCGGCCGCCCGGCAGGAGACGTGCTGCTTGCCACCGGGAGGGCCCAGAGATCGGTGGTGGCCGAACTGGGCACGCTGCGCACACTCGCGACCGAGACTCCCACCGCCGAGATGAGCACGACGGCGATGACGCCGAACAGCCCAGCCTGGCGGCGCGTCCAACCCAGCGACCGAGGCCGGTCGGCAGAGAGCGGCAGATCGAGAGACGCCAGCAGGCTGGCCACCGCGACGAGCGACAGCATCAGGATCCAGCCGCTGCGCGTGACGGACGATCCGATGCTGAGCACCAGCCCGCAGGCGATCAGCATGACGAGAGCCAGCGCCAGGGTGAGCCCGAAATCCTCGACTCCGCGGGCGCGCAGCCCCCTGGCCCGCACCGCTCGACGCAGGGCAAACACTGCGACGACCAGGACGATGGCACCTGTCAGCCCGCCCAGCACTCCCCCGGGAAGGAGCCAGGCAAGGACGGCGATGACGAGAAAGCCCACCAGCAGGCCGATAACGCCCGGATAGATACGCCTTCCGGTTGCGATGTCAGGAGTCATAGTGCACGCTCCGAACGTCGAAGACGACGATGGTGCCGCTGTCGTAAAGTCGGCTGATCCCGCCCACTCCCTCGAATTTGTTCAACTGTTGCGGGTCCATCGGCTTGGTGTACAGGTTCGACTTCGGGTCGTCCGTGAAATAGGAACCCGACCCGGGCAGCTGTTGGGTCAGCCGGTAGTCACAGAGCACGAACTGCAGGTCGAGTCGATCAACGAGCCGGTCGTCGGCCCCGATGTAGCGGGGCGAGTTGAACAGGTCGGCCACGTCACGTTTGGTGTTCTGGGCACCCAACGCACCCAGGATCGTGAAGTTGCCGTAGTCGGTAGCCCAGTTGGACCCCAACGGAAGATTGGCCTTGGCCCACAGCGCCGCGTTGACACTCTCGTCATTCATCGACGAATCGAACCCGCCAGGGATGTAGCCGTGCGGCAGTCGCTCCCACGCGGGCGGCCACCCGGACGTGAGTCCGCCGACCCAGAGGGCAAGCATCGCAAGCGTCATGACGGAGGCGGCTATCGGAGCGCGGAGGCGTTCCCAGGCCCTAAATTCCGGACGAATCGCCACCATGGCAAGCACGATCGCGACCGGAACCTGCACGAACGTGAGCATCCGGCCATACAGCTCTGCTCCATCGGATGTGCCCAGCCGCACCGCCAGCGCGCCGAAGAAGGCCAGTGAGCCGAGAATGCACGCATCGATCCAGGCCCGGTTCGCCGAATAGCGCCGCCACCGCAGCACCGCCCACGCGAGCCCCGCCGCGGTGATCAGCACATAGCCGTACGAGAACACGTGGTCGAAACCCGAACCCGCTTGGGGTGGTGCTTGGGAGGCGGCATGCGGATGAACCAGCGCCTCGACACTCTTCACGACGCCGCGGATCGCGGGATCGAAGTACAAGAGCGTGTCGGGAGCGACCTTGGCCACCCAGACGACCGTGGCCAGGGTGAGCAGCACGAGAACCGCAACAGCGTGCAGAGCCGCCCGCCAGCGACGACGTACCAGCTGAACCAGCGCAAGACAGAACAGGATGCCCATGAGCGAGTAGGTCGACACATGATGAACGGGAATGACCGCCAATGCCAGTACCGACGACAGCACCAGCCACAGTCGCCGTTGGCGACGAGGAGCGCCGTCAGCTCGGGCGAGCATCCACAGACACGAGACCGCCAGCGGCAGGCCGATGGCCTGGTACAGGAACATGGCGTCGAACTGCTGATAGTGCGGGTTGACCGCATAGACGGCACACGCCAGACCAGCGGCCCTACCGGACGACGTGATCGTGCGCGCAAAGGCGAAGAGCGCCGCCGCCAGCAGGAGGTGCGCAAAGCCGATGACTTCGAGCCCACTCACGAAGGGGCTCTGGTGCGTCAACTGCACCACCGCCGCAGTGATCAGCTCCTGTCCCGGATAGGACGTGCTGATCGGCAGCGATGGGTTGAGCGTGTGCATCCCACCCGTGGCCAACAGGTCAAGCAGCGAACGGGTGTGCTGCAACTCGTCCGGAAAGCTGAACTCGACCGGCGAGTAACAGATCTTGACGATGTAGGAGCCGGCAGAGAGCGCGAGCGCGCCCCACCAGGCCTCCCGAGTCGTGCAGGAACGCTGCAGCATCCGGGCGACGATGGCGGTGAACAGCAACACCTGTCCGAGCCAGAAGATCGGCTGCGCGCCTTGATCTCCGCTGGCTCTGCCCATGGCATACGAGATGGCGCAGAGCAATACGCCGACGCTCGACAGCACGCACGCCACGGCCATGCTCAGCTGCCATCGGTGCAAGATCGAAGAGCCTGTCACACCTGTCTCGCCTATACCGGGGGCATTGTTGACGGTGGCTATGCGCCGAGCGCTCACGTGCGCACCGAATCCGGACGCGGATTGTCACGCATGACCCGGCGGACCCCACGCCAGACGAACCGCTTGGCCTCCACCACGCCCACTCGGGCGAGGCTATGCCTGCGCGCAAGGATGCCGGCGAGCTCGGGCACGCTCGTGCCGGCGGCCACCGTGTGACGCGGGATCGAGAACGGGGTGTCGATAGCTGACACCACTCGATCGTCGACCGCGAAAGCCCTGGTGTAGCCGGCATTCTTGACGGCGGCGCGAGCCGCGCGGTTGTGGTAGCCGAAGGGGAAGGCAAAGGTTTCGATCTCGATGCCGAGTTCCTGCTCCAACACCACCTTCGACAAGACGACCTCAGCCTTGAGCCGTGAGTAGTCCAAGCGATCGAGCTGGGCATGGGTGTGCGAATGGCCGCCTAGTTCGACGAGACCACTGTCGTGGATGGCGCGCAACTGGGCCCAATCGAGAATGGGCCGATGCGCGTCGGGGCCGTCCGGATTGAACTGCGACCTACCCCCTACGTAGGCGGTTGGGATGTACAGGCTTGCCACCAGGTTGTAGCGCTGCAGCAAAGGCAGCACCACGTCGTAGAAATCGGCGTAGCCGTCATCGAAGGTGAGGCAGACCGCCTTGTCGGCGGCGACCGGCAGGTTCGCGCCGGTATGCGTCGCGTATCCCTGCTCGGCAAGATAGGCGAAGTGGCTCTCCAGAGTCTTCGGATCAACGACGAAACGCTGGAACGAGTCGACACCCGGGGTGACGCAGACAGAGTGGTACATCAGCGTGGGAGCCGTTGGCAAAGGCTCCCCGCCGAACCGCGAGCGCCTCGGCTCGTCATTCCTTGGCACGTTGAACTCCTCGACTTTGCAGGTACGCCGCAGGCCCCCGGGCGAGGCCTATTCGCCGGCGCTTGCCGGCCTCTGGGGGCAGCTGTGGCCCATCGTGATTGGCAGTTCGTCCGACTTCCTGACCCAATCCTTGAGGTAGCAGGCGCGCCAGCGCAAAGATGCGGCGGGGATCCTGGAGCAGGATCCTCGCGTAGAAAGCGGCCAGGCCGACGCCATAGCCTTCGACCTGACGCCCGGCTCCCTCGAAAGTGGGAAAGTGGGCATGCCGAACGAAAGCACTGGGCTGCCAGACGAGCGCAATATCGGCAAGCATCACATCGGCGATCGCCGCAGTGTCCTCGGCCCCACGCGCGGGCGTACCAGCACCAAGTGCCACGTCGAAGCCTCCGATGGCGGCCAGCGTCCTGGCTCGGAATGCCATGTTGCCTCCGGTGCCGAAGGGCGGCAGAGGGTAGAGGGGATGCTGCTCCCGTTGGCCTGCGCTGAAGACCTTGCGTTGCCAGCCTCGGCCCTTGGAGTGCCCGCCCAGGCCCTCGAAAGCCTGTTCGGCAACGGTATCCATCCGTAGCGGGAGAATAGGCCCAACCGCTGCCCCGGCCTCTGGAGAGAGGTAGAAGGCACGGGTGTATTCGGCAAGCCAGTACGGATCGGGCTGCTCGTCGTCGTCGACGAAGACGAGGATGTCTCCCTTGGCAGCCTTGGTGCCGGCGTTCCGTGCCCAGGACAGACCGCCCCGGGGTTCGACCACATAATGCACAGGCATCTGCAGGTTCTGGGCTTCCAAGACCTTCTTGTTGCCGTCGTCCTCAGGAGCGTTGTCGACGAGAACGACTTCGAAGCGAGGGTGCCGCTGATTCGCGATGCTGGTCAGAGTCGCACCGAGTTGCTCGGTACGACCGCGAGTGCACAGCACGACGCTGATGAGTGGCGATGCAGCCAGCGCGGCCTGCCTCTCGATGAGCCAGGGGAACCCCTCACGCGACTGCGCCTCAGGCAGCAGGCCGGCTGTCGACAGCTTGCCGTCGAAGTCAAGGCCCGCCGCCTGCATCCGGGTGGCGATCTCCGATGAGAGCGCATTCTGGGTTGCCTTCGCCAGCGCATCGCCGGTGAGCGGTGCCGGCACGCTCACGGTGCCGAGCGGTTCGGTGGCACACCGCACCAGCACCAGGGCGGATGCGTACGCGACTCCGCTCTCGTGCAACTCCGGAATGGCCGGGGCGGGATCCAGCACGTCCCAGGAGCCCAACCAGATCGGGGCGACTACCTCGCCTCCGTTCCGGGCGCTCACCGCACGACCTTTCCCGGTTCGCCCGGCGCCTGCGACGCCGTTCCCGAGCCAGTTGAACCGCTCTCGGCCGGATCGTGCTGGCACAGTCGCGCAACCGAGGCAAACGCCTCGTCGGCCACCTGCACGGCCCGTCGCGTTTGCTTGCGGGCTCGATGTCGCGGCTCCTCGCTGACGGCGAAAGCGGCATCGAGCGCCGCGACCACCTTCGGCAGGCTGCCGGGGTGGCAGACCTGCACCAACTCGGGGTAGAGATGATGCAGCCCGGCGAATTTCTCGTCGTAATAGGGGGAGGCAGACAACCCCACCACCGGGACACCCTGGGCCAAGGCGAAGACGGCCGCATGGTACGAGCCGGTGACCACGGCTTGGCACGTCTCGGTTGCTGTGACCAGGTCGAGAATGGACTCCAGCGGTTCTCCGGAGAATCGGTCTTCCGTCAGGTCTGGAGGCACCGGCAACAGAAGCTGCTCGACATCGCGAAGATCATTGGTGCTCTCATACATCGACACCGGAATGGCTCGAAGACTCGCACCGTAACGGCGAGCCACATTCCACAGCACGTCGCGCAGCGCCTCGGGTGCACCCGAGGCCAGGCCCGCGTAACTGCCGGTACGGATGTTGACGCCCAGCACGGGAGCCTCCGGTCGCGGGGACGGCTCGGGATGGTCTTCGAACATCGCCATCAGCGCGTCGTCGCCCGTGACCCACGCCTCGCCACCGCCCTTGAGCCGCCAACGCCGGCCGAGCGGCTCCGCGCGCTCGTCCACCTCATCGGCGGAGATGCAGCCCAGCTCGGCCAGCAACGCAGGCCCGGACAAGCCCTCACGAAGAGTCAGCACATCGAGACGGTTGAGCACGGTGCGGGCCTGCAGACGGAGGGCTCGATGAGTCAGCGGCCCGATGCCTTGGCCCAGCATCACTGTCGGGATGCCCCGCCGTTGCGCGGCCTGGAGAACGCTCAGCACGCCAACGCCATGCCACCAGAAGGGGTCGCAGACATATCCGCCGCCGGCTGCGATCACCAGGTCGGCCTGCGCAATCGCCTGCCGTAGCGTCTTTGCGGTGGTGGCACGTCGCACGGGGATATACGGCGACAACGTCTTCAGGGCTTGCTCTCCACCAAGCCGGACCCGGCGCGGAAGGCTGCTGAAAGGGGCCCGGTCAGCGTATTGGTAGCTGAGCTGGTGCGCTGTGGGATCAAGGTGCATCAGGCCCTGCGAGTCATAGCAGACTACGTCGAGATGCGCGTCGGGCCAATATTGCCTGATCCGCCGGATGGCCGACTCCAACATGGCGGCGTCACCCACGTTGCGCAGGTCGTAACCGCTTTGCTCCAAAAGAATTCGCATCTAGGCCAGCTCCGATCGACGCTCTGCCGGCACCCGGCCCAGGACTCGCTTCGCGTGGGCTCCGGCGACGCCCGCGCCGGCTGCGGCGACGCCCAGCGCCATCGCGCCTATTCTTCGCATTGCAATCGACGCCATACGCGTCTCGTTCAAAACTGCACCAGGTACCACTTTTCGGATGTAGTCCCTCTCCGGGTCGAGGCGATCTCGACTGTCAGCTGCCATTGCCACCTTACCCGCGCCTTCGTTGTAACAACGACGCAGGAAGAATGCGAAACTCGTGCGCTGCGGCGGGACTCGATGGGAAATCACAGCATCCGGGAGATAAAGCCAGATTCCTCCCGTTGCACTTGTGGCTCGAACACACAGGTCGGTGTCCTCCGGCTCGGAGAAATGGCCAACCTTGCCAAAATCCTCTCGGAACCCGCCAACCTGCCTGAAGACCGCGACGCGCATGGCCATGTTGCCCCCCCACACATTGCGGACAACCGCGGGAGTGGTGGGCATGCCTTCGTATGACGCTCCGATCGCCCACCCGAAGGACAGTGGGAACCAGGCCGGCTCCTCACCCTCCCATAGTGGCCGCGCCAGCCCGCCCGTACCGATGACCTGCTCGTCGGTGAATGGAATCGTCAACTGGTACAGCCAGTTCGGATCCGCGACCTCATCATCGTCCAGAAAGGCCACGACATCGGCCGTCACCACCGCGACTCCGGCGTTGCGGTTGGAGGACGCGCCCCGGGGACCGTTGTCGTGACGCGCCACGAGCACGCCGGGCAGAGCCTGCTCGAGCCTGTCGGCAAGAGCCTCATTATGATCTACGGACACGACGATCTCATCGGGCGGCATGCTCTGCTGCTGAATCGATCGCACGGCCGCCAGGATCGAGTCCCACCGCTCCATCGAATGGCATGCAATGACGACACTCACGGAAAGAGTTCGTGCGATTTCGAGTGCAGGCTCAGCCTCACCCATCCCCCCTTTGGGAGATAGCGCAGATTCATCAAAGGAGTTCGACATAGTAAGAGCCACTCTAGCAAACGCCACTCGGTGACCGATGACACAGCGTGGCTCAACTCACCCGTTTGGCCCCCAAGCGGCCGGGACATAGAGGGTCGTTACGGAAAAAACAGGCAGACAGCTACCACCCTTGCGGCCTACCGCTCACGAAATCTCTACAGTTGATGGTGTTCCCAGGCTATCCCCAGGTTAACGCTCAGTGAGTCATCGTTCAATGGGGTCAGGAAGTCGTTGTACACTGCCCGAGTCGCATAATCGGTAGTGCATGAATAGTTGCCTTCGGCGAATAGCTGCCAGCGTAAAGGGTCGGTAAGGTGCAGATGGGTAGACACGTCCGATCAGATTCACGTCCGGACACCAGCGGGCGATTGCGCACCTTTGGACGGCGCGGTTTCCTATCGCTGGCTGCGCTCGGGGCCACAGAGCCTGATCGCGACCGGGTGCGATCAACGAGGCAGTTCCAAGCCGACCGAGGGATCGGATGGCAAGAATCCGCACGGCACAGCGTCCCACTCCCCGCAGTCCGTCGGTCCGATGACACCGGGCAGCGGGCTCAGCGGCCCACCCAAGGCGCCCGCCACGGGAGTCGTGCTGGGCCTGTTCTCCGACTTCTCCGGCAATGGACCCGAAAAGGATCTGGCCACCAGAGAGGCTCAGCTCCATCGCACGATCGGCCTGACAAGTCACTACTACGACTTCGAAGACCTCTTCCCGACCGAAGCCGAGCAGGCTGATCTTGCCGCTGGCCGAGTGCCGATGATCACCTGGTGGGGCGAATCGCTCACCAGTATGAATACCAATGCCAATGACGATCACATTCGCGAGCTCGCCACTCGGACGCGCAATTATGGCGGCCCCATTATGCTCCGCTTCGCCGCTGAGATGAACGGCAATTGGTTCTCCTGGTCGGGCACCAAAGTGAGCAACGGGCCCGAGACGTTTGTGAATGTATGGCGCAAGATCCACAAAATCTTCGCCGACGTCGGCGCAACGAATGTGGCGTGGGTCTGGGCTCCCAACGCCGAGAGCCATCCCGGTGGCCAAGACCCGACCGCGCCCAACTCCTGGCGCAATTACTACCCTGGCGACGAATATGTCGATTGGGTCGGCATCGATGGTTACAACAACGGCAACCAGGACGGCGTCGGCCAATGGGAGTCGTTCGGCAGCATCTTCGAAGCCGTCTACAACGACTACAACAAGACCCGGCCCATCATCATCGCTGAGACCTCGTCGGTCGAGAACGGCGGCAACAAGGCCGATTGGCTACGAGACGCCAGCTCCTGGATCCAGACGCGGCCGGGCATCAAGGCGGTCGTCTGGTTCGACACCAACCGTTCGTCGACCAAGCTCGACTGGCGCATGGACTCCAGCCCCGCCGCCTGGACCGCCTTCACCGAGGTAGTGGCTCAGCCGTACTGGCAGGCTCGTCTCGTTGCTGAGGTAAGTCACTCTCCGTAAGCTTAATCCGTCCTGTGCCGCTGCAAATCGGCACAGGACAGGACCTTTAAGTTTCCGACGGTAGTAAAAAGGCGGCAATATCTGCCTTTACGGTCGGGTGATTCGTCAAAATAGGGGCTTCAACTCGGTTTTATCTCGACGCGCAGGGCTCGAACCTACCGTCGAGACATGACTAAGAGTGACCCCGATGATGAGTCTCGTTCCGGCATTTTGGCCCGGCGCAGCGTCTTGACCGCACTGGGAGCCGGCGCCGCCACCCTGGCCGTAGGAGGCGTAGGCACGAGCAGCGCCTTCGCCGCCGTCAAGCCCTACAAGCGGTTCCGGCCGGTGCCGCCGCCGAGCAGCGGCTCCTCGACGGCGCCGGCCGGCAAGCTACGCAAGCCGATCGTGCCGAGCAGCGGCGTGGTACTGGGTACCATCTCTGACTTCTCCGGCAAGGGCGAAACAGCCGACATCCTCACTCGCGAGAGTCAGATCGGTCGCACCTACGGCATCTCGAGCCACTACTACGACTACACGGACACCTTCCCGGGCGCAGTAGAGGCCGCCGACGTCAAGGCCGGTCGGGTTCCCATGGTCACCTGGTGGGGCCTGCCCCTGAACAAGTTCGCCTCCGGCGCGAACGACGCCCAGGCACACGCCATCGCCAAGAACGTCAAGGCCTTCGGCTCGCCCATCCTCCTGCGATTCGCGGCGGAGATGAATGGCGACTGGTTCAATTGGTCCGGAACAATGTTCGCCAACGGTCCCGCCTTGTTCGTCGCAGCATGGCGACGGCTCTATTCCATCTTCCAACAGGAAGGTGCCACCAATGCCGCGTGGGTCTGGGCGCCCAATGCCGACAGCCACCCCGGCGGTTACAACCCGTTGTCGAGCAACTCCTGGCGGCTCTACTACCCCGGCGACGACGTGGTCGACTGGGTCGGCATCGATGGCTACAACTGGGGTGCAACGCCCGACAACGATTGGGAGTCTTTCGGCAGCATCTTCACGCCGATCTACAACGATTACAACGGTCGAAAGCCCATCATGATCGCCGAGACCAGCTCTGTGGAGAGCGGTGGATCCAAGGCGACGTGGATCACGCAGGCAGGAACCTGGCTCGACGCCCACCCTGGCATCAAAGCCGTGGTGTGGTTCGATACGAACCGTTCGTCAACGGGGATCGACTGGCGGATCGACTCCAGCTCTTCTTCCAAGAGCGCATTCATCGCCTTCGCGAAGAAGTCGACGATGCAGGCGCGACTTGGCTAGAGATATTCCAGATCACCGGGGCGCGGTCTCTCAATCCTCACCCTCCGTCGATTGAGAGACGCGCCCCGGGCGCTCCTAAGCGTGGTGAAAAATCCGCTCGTGCACAGCGGTACGCATAACGCGCACCCCATCGCCGAACGTGTTCAACTTGCTCTCACCGTGCACTCGGGCATGCTCGAAACTCGGCACCTCGACAACGCGCAGCCCCGCTTTGGCCACACGGGTGGCAATCATCGTCTCGATCTCGAACCCGTCGCCCCAGACACGCTCAGCATCCGGCGTGGCCAAGGAGTCGAGGCCCAAGTGATCGAGGCAGTGCCGCCAGAAGACGTTGTAGCCGTAGCAAAGGTCAGTGAAGGTCGTTCCGTACAGCCGGTTGACGAAGAAGTTGAGCGCAGAGTTGCCGAGCTTACGGATCGGCGTCAGGTCTGCGCTGCCACCACCTGAGATGTAGCGGCTGCCTTTGACGAAGTCGGCACCGTTGAGCAGCGCGGTGATGTACCAGGCCAGCTCTGCCGGATCGGCCGACCCATCAGCGTCGAGCATCACGATGATGTCGCCCGTGCAGGCAGCGAACCCGTGCGCCAGGGCGTTGCCCTTGCCGCGGCGACTCTGCTTGACGACCTCGATGCCTGGGTAGAGGGAACGAGCCACCTCAACGGTGTTGTCGGTGCTGTAGCCGTCGACCAGGATCACCTGGTGCAGCCCCTGCGGAAGCTGCGGAAGCAGCAGCCGAAGGTTCGCCTCCTCGTTCAGGGTGGGGATGACGACGCTCACCTTGACCTGGAGGTGCAGGTCGATGTGCGCGTCATGACGCCGATCGTCCATCGTGGCGCTGAACAAGACGTCCGACTTCGAGCCGCGCAACGAGACATCACGCAAGTCGACCACGTTGTCGGCGTTGGCGTCACCCTGCGGGTCGAGAGTGAAACGCAGCCGCGCGCTCGGCGACGTCACCTTGCCGACACGGCCCGAGTGCGCTGCAACCGCCCGCGGAGGCGCCGGCAGGAAACCAGTTCGCTGCCTAACCCTGTGGAGGTGCGAGTCGACGAGCGCATCCAGCGAGCTGACTGAACTACCAAGCATCACGTACCAACTCCTGTCGTCTGAACAAAGGTCTCACTTCGGGAAACTCTGACTCTTTGGCAACTGTGTGTCACCTCGTAGTGGGCGAAATTTCCATGATGTGTATTTCTCACCTGATTCAGGCCCCATCCACTCATCCGTTCTACACTATGGGTGCCTAGATGTCGATACGCAACGTAACCATTACCACCCGAATGGGCTAACCACATGCGCCGACCGCTATTTCCTTATTGCCCCAAGCGTGTTCAATGCTGGCGACATGATCCTGCGCTGCGATGAACCCGGCAGCTCGCTCAGCGATCATCACGGTGGGGGCCTGCGTGTTCGAGGAGACCACGGCAGGCATCACCGAGGAGTCGGCCACCCGCAGACCCTCTATTCCATAGACCTTCAGCTCGGGGGTCACCACGGAGAGCTCTCCCATTCCCATGGCGCAGGCGCCGCTGGGGTGGCAGGCACTACCGATATGAGCACGCACGAAGTCGACGTATTCCCGCCGCGTGGTCAGGTCGGCCTGCCCTTGCAGGAACTCGGAGGTGGTCAGTCGCCGCATGGACGGCTGCCGCATGATCTCCCGCATCAGCTTGAGGCTGCCGATCGCCTGCTCGAGGTCATAGTCGGTGGCCAGGAAGTTCGGATCGATCCGAGGCGGCCGGCGCGGGTCGGCGTGGGCCGTGATCACGGTGCCCCGCGACTCCGGACGGGTGGCGTAGGCGTCGACCGTGACACCGTGCCCCACCTCGAGACCTGCCAGCCGAGCGTCGGCGTTCGTGACTGCCGGCACGAAGTGAACCTGCTGGTCGGGGGCCGGTGCCTTGTCGTCCCAATAGGCAAACGCCCCCGCCTCCGCCAGGGTCGATGCGAGCGGCCCTTTCCGATACATGGCGTACTCAAAGGACGCGAGCGCGCCGGGAACGACACGCTTGTAGCGATCCATGGAGGTGTAGTCACGCAGGCCGACGACCAGATCGACCCGAGCGTGGTCTTGGAGGTTCTTGCCCACCCCGGGCAGGGCGTGCAGAACGGGAATGCCGGCCTGGGCCAAGGTCACCGGGTCGCCGATTCCGCTCAACTGGAGAATATGCGGCGAACCGAACGCTCCAGCGGTCAGGATGACCTCTCGCTCCGCGCGTACCCGGACCCTTTGTCCGGCGATCATCACATCCACCCCGACGGCCCGATTGCCCTCCAGCACAATGGACAGCACAGTGGCCCGGGTGCGCACCGTCACATTCGGATTTCTGCGAACGGGTTTGAGGTAGGCCACGGAGGTGCTGCAGCGCTGAGCACGCCAGGTGGTGGACTGCAACAGGCCCACGCCATGCTGGCGCGCACCGTTGAAGTCGCTGTTGAACGGCAGGCCCGCCTCCTGTCCGGCCTTGACGAAAGCCAGCGACAGCGGGCTCGGATCAATCGGGTCGGAGACCCCGAGCGGGCCGTCCACCCCGTGGTAGGGCGCGGACAGTCGTGCATTACGTTCAAACCCGCGAAAAGTCGCGGCCACGCTCTCGGGCTCCCAGCCCGTACAACCGAATTCGGTCGCCCAACGCTCGTAGTCGTAGCTGGCCCCGCGCGCGAAGACCTGGGCGTTGATCGACCCGCCGCCCCCGATCACCTTCGCCTGAGCCAACGGAAGGCGCTGATTGGCGCAGTGCCGTTGGGGCTCGCTGGTGAAGCCCCATTCGTAGTGTTCGGCGTCGAGCTTGGCTGTCCCCGCCGGGATGTGCACAAAAGGACTCGCATCGTCTCGTCCTGCTTCCAGAACGAGAACCCGGGCCGTTCCATCGGCTCCGAGCCGGCCCGCAATGACGCAGCCGGCCGTTCCGCCGCCCACGACGATGTAGTCGTACGTTGTGGCTTTGATCCCCGCTGTTGCTTTGATCGCGCGCACCTGCTGATCCTTTCCCCCGCCACCAGTGAATCTGACGACGCCGGCAACCCATGTAAGAAACTCTCAGGCAACTCTAAGTGACCGTTGAAGGGGCGGCGGCACATTTTCCTAGGCCATTAGGGTGATGCTGGCATTACCCTCCGAGTTGGGCGTGGGTTCAATTGGTGGAATGCCCAATTTCGTCATCTGGTTTCCCCATTGCGGTAGAAATGGCTGAAAGTCCAGCCGAGAGCGCCCTCTTCGAGCGGTGTACCAGCGGGCAGCCCGTCGGTAACTCAGTTTTCGAGGGACCGGCCGTGCTCCTCCAGCCGTCGGACGGCAACTCGCACGGCCCCCTCCAGGTCCATGCCCGCTCGGTCGGCAAGCGCAACGAGGGCGAGCACGCGGCCGGAGAGCTCGTCGTCCGGCGCCGGCACCTCGATGCCTTCGCGCCGGTAGCGCTGAAGCACCTTCTGTGCCCGCGCCAGAGCGGGCAGCGCCACAGGGATGCCATCGAAGGTGGACGCCCGTGCCTTCTCCGCCTTCTTGATCTGTTCCCAGTTCGCCTCGACGTGAGCGACGGTCGGCGCCTCGACGTCGCCGAACACGTGCGGGTGCCGACGGCGCAACTTGGCAGTGATACCCGCGGCGACGTCATCCAGGTCGAAGGGCTCCGGGTCGTCTTCACCCAGCCGGGCGTGGAAGACCACTTGGAGCAGCAGATCGCCCAGCTCTTCGACCAGATCGGCCCGGCTGCCCGTCTCCACCGCCTCCGCCACCTCGAAGGCCTCCTCCAACGCATACGGGACCAGGCTGGAGTGGGTCTGTGCGGCGTCCCACGGGCAGCCCCCCGGCGAACGCAACCGGTGCATGACCCCGGCGAGCTCCAGCACGCCGGCCCCGGGCAGATCCCACGAGCCGAGCACGAGTTCGAGCTCCGGTGGCTCAGCGCCGGCAACGTCCAGCAGGTGGGCGGTCAGCGCCTGGGCCAATCCGGGGTCACCGTCGGGCGAGCCGAACCACACGATGGCCCGGCCCTCCCCCGACTCGGCCAGCAGTCGGCGCGCCAGCTCGGTCGGTCCCACCCGGGTGCCCACGCGGTGGAGGTCGACGCCCGCGTCTGCCAGCGCCCGCTCCCAACCCGGGTCGAGGCTCTCGCGGCCGTAGACGTGGTCGGCATCGCGCAGCGCTGCCCAGGCGTCCCAGGTAAGCACCCCCACCGGGCAGGCTGCTCCGGTGCCGATCAGGGTCAGAATCGCGTCCATAGTCACCAGTTCATCAGCAGGTGAGGGTTCCTCAGCGGGCGAGGCCCACCTCCCGGCGTTGTTCAGGCCCGTCCGCCCACTGATACCGGCGCCGGGGTCAGCACAGCATCGAGCAGGGCCGAGCACCAGTCGAGCAGGGCGGTATCGCGAATCGGTCGTCCGCCCACTCTCGCGGTCTTGGGCTGAGGGACCAAGATGGTGCGCACCGCGGGCTTGATGAGCGTGCCCGGGAACAGCCGCTTGACCCTCAGCGTCGCCGATTCGGCCAGGTCGACCGGGGCGAACCTGATGTGCTGGCCTTGCGCGGTGACCTCCACGATGCCGAGCGATCGCGCTTTGACCCGGAACCGCGCCACCGACACCAGGTTGCGCACCGGCTCCGGAGGCTCGCCGTAACGGTCGATGAGCTCGGCCACGACGTCGTCGATGGCCGCGTCGTCGGTGGCCACGGCCAGCTTGCGGTAGGCCTCCAGCCGCAACCGCTCGTGCTGCACGTAGTCGTGTGGCAGGTGGGCGTCCACGGGCAGTTCGATCTTCATCTCCGGCTCGGGCTCGGTGTCGGTGCCGCCGCGCAGGTCGGCCACCGCCTCCCCCACCATCCGCACGTAGAGGTCGAAGCCCACTCCGGCGATGTGACCCGACTGCTCACCGCCGAGCAGATTGCCCGCGCCGCGGATCTCCAGGTCTTTCATGGCCACCGCCATGCCGGCGCCGAGGTCGGTATTGGCCGCGATGGTGGCCAGCCGGTCTTGCGCGGTATCGGTGAGGGGCCGTTCCGTCGGATACAGGAAGTACGCGTAGGCGCGTTCGCGTCCGCGACCCACCCGGCCCCGCAGCTGGTGCAACTGGGAGAGCCCGAGCATGTCGGCCCGGTCGACGATCAGCGTGTTGGCGTTGGAGATGTCGAGCCCGGTCTCCACGATCGTCGTACACACCAGAACGTCGACCCGCTTCTCCCAGAAGTCGTCGATCACCTGCTCGAGCTTGTGCTCACCCATCCGGCCGTGGGCGCTGGCGATGCGCGCCTCGGGCACCAGCTCGCGCAGCCTGGCAGCCGTGCGATCGATCGAGTCGACCTTGTTGTGAATGTAGAAGACCTGCCCCTCACGCAGCAGCTCACGCCGGATGGCTGCCGACACCTGCTTCTCGTCGAACCCGCCGACGAAGGTCAGGATCGGGTGCCGCTCCTCGGGAGGCGTTGCCAGCGTGGACATCTCACGGATGCCGGTAATCGCCATCTCGAGCGTGCGCGGAATGGGGGTGGCCGACATGGCAAGCACGTCGACGTTGGTGCGCAACTGTTTGAGTGTCTCCTTGTGCTCCACTCCGAAACGCTGTTCCTCGTCGACGACCACGAGTCCGAGATCCTTGAAGTGCACGAGCCCCGACAGCAACCGGTGCGTTCCGATCACCACGTCGACGCTGCCGTCCTTCAGTCCGTCGAGCACCACTTTCGACTGGCTGTCGCTCTGAAACCGCGACAATGCCTTGACGGTGACGGGGAAAGCGGCGAACCGCTCGGAGAACGTCTCGTAGTGCTGGCTCACCAGCAGGGTCGTGGGCACCAGGATGGCCACCTGCTTGCCGTCCTGCACCGCCTTGAAGGCTGCGCGCACAGCGATCTCGGTCTTGCCGTAGCCCACGTCGCCACAGATCAGCCGGTCCATCGGGATCGGCTTCTCCATGTCGGCCTTGACCTCCTCGATGGTGGCGAGCTGGTCGGGGGTCTCGATGTAGGCAAAGGCGTCTTCGAGTTCACGCTGCCACGGGGTGTCGGGGGCGAACGCGTGCCCCGAGGTAGCCATCCGTGCCGAGTAGAGCCTGATCAGCTCTCCCGCGATCTCGCGCACGTGCCGGCGCGCCTTGGCCTTGGTCTTGGCCCAGTCGGAGCCGCCCATCTTGTTGAGCGTGGGTGACTCGCCCCCGCCCACATATCGGCTCACCTGGTCGAGCGAGTCGCTCGGCACGTACAACCGGTCGCCCGGCTGGCCTCGCCGAGACGGTGCGTATTCGAGCACGAGATACTCGCGGGTGGCCTTGTCTCTGCCGGAACCGACTGTGCGCGAGATCATTTCGACGAACCTGCCGACGCCGTGCTGGGCGTGCACCACGTGGTCGCCCGGGCGCAGGCTGAGCGGATCGACCTGAGTGCGCCGCTTGCTGGGCATCCGGCGCATGTCCTTGGTGCCGGCGGCCGCGCCCGCCTTGCCGATGATGTCGGCCTCGGTGAGATGCGCCAGGCCTAGCCGCTCCGCGACGAAGCCTGCGCCCGAGGGCGCGGTAGTCACGAGCACGAGAGCTGGCGGGGGTGGCTCGTCGACCGAGTCGACCCGGCGCGCAGCCACGTCAGCTCCGGAGAAGAGCTCCACCAGACGCTTCGCCGAACCCGACCCGGGGGCGGTGACCACCACCCGCCACTGCGCCCCGAGCAGACCGCGCAGGTCGTCGAGCACCTTGTCGACATCACCCGCGTAGCCATGCACTGGGCGGGCACCGAGGTTCAGCCGGCGCACGCTCGGCTCGTCTCCGGCGGCCTCGGTGAGGACGTCGAGCTCGGTGTCCTGCTCGAACGGGGTGATCGTCCACCAGCCCACCCCGGCCGCGAGCGCGTCACCACGGGCCTGTCCCAGGGTGTGGAACGAGGCCTGCGACAGGTCGAGCGGGGTGGCGTTGCCCGCCGCCGCGTTCGACCAGGCGGCGGCCAGGAACTCATCGGTGGTGGCCAGCAGATCGTGGGCGCGGGCGCGAATGCGCTCGGGGTCGCAGGCCACCACCATCGAACCGGAGGGCAGCAGATCGGTGAGCGGCTGCAGGCCGTCGACCAGCACCGGAGCCAGGCTCTCCATGCCCTCCACCGCGATGCCCGCCGCGAGCTTGTCGAGCAGGTCGCGCGCACCGGGCAGTCGTGGCTTGAGCGCCTCGGCCCGCGCCCGCACCGCGTCGGTGAGCAGGATCTCCCGGCAGGGTGGCGCCCAGACCCCTTCCGGCACGAGGTGCAGCGAGCGCTGGTCGGCCACGGAGAAGGCCCGCACCTCATCGATCTCGTCGCCGAAGAACTCCACCCGCAGCGGATGGTCGACGGTGGGCGGGAAGATGTCGATCAGGCCACCCCGGACGGCGAACTCGCCGCGACGTTCCACCATGTCGGTGCGCGTGTAGGCAGCATCGACCAGATCGATCACGACCTGTTCGAGGTCGACGCTCTGTCCAGGACGTAGCGAGACCGGCTTCAGCTCGCCCAGGCCGGCCACGATCGGCGCCAGCAGGGCCCGCACCGGGGCTACGCAGACGCTGATCTCGCCGGCTGCCGGGTCATCGGGCAGCGGGTGCGCCAGGCGGCGCAGCACCGCCAGCCGGCGCGCCACGGTGTCGTTGCGCGGGGAGAGCCGCTCGTGCGGCAATGTCTCCCAGGACGGAAAGACCGCGACGCGTTCCGGCGGCAGATAGCAGCCGAGCTCGGCGGCCAGGTCGTCGGCGGCGCGCCCGGTGGCGGTAACCGCCAGCACCATGCCGCGGCGAGCGTTGGCGAGCCCGGCGAGCAGGGGTGCGCGGGCGCCGGCGGGTGCGCTGAGATCGAGGGCGGGCTCCCCGTCGGCGGCGGCCTGTACGGCGTCGCGGAAGGCGGAATCTACGGAAAGGGCGGTGGCAAGACCGGTCAGGCTCATCGCCTGCCAGGATGCCACGACTACAGTGCACGCGGTGATGGTGCCTAACTTTCGCCGACTAAGTAGGAATAGTTCGGTGAGGGGCGCCGGTTCTTGCGCCGTAGGCCGTGCACCGGTAGCCGAGCCGCCGGGAGAGTCAGTCGAAAGCGAGGCAGGACGTTCGTGAGCCAACCCGTGATCACCCCGCACGACCGGGTGGTGGCCGACCTGTGTCTGGCCGCCGACGGACTTCTCGACGACCACCTGGCCGGCGAGCCGGTGGCCGCCGGGGCGCGACCGGGTCATCGAACCCGGCTGAACGTCTCGCGTGAGGTCGCCCGGGCCGCTCTGACAGCCGGCTCCCTGCTGGTGGCCGACGCGGAGACCGTGCCGGTGGCAGAACTGTTCGACCTTGTCGAACTGCCTGGGCTTGCCGACTCACCTGGGCTTGCCGACTCAACCGACCCAGCGGTCGACGTGGATGGGGCTGGTAGCACCCTGCTCGGCACTGTGCGACCGGCTGTCGGAGTGGCTACCGGCGTCGGGCAGGAACTGCGCCTGTCGCGGGCGGGTGGCGCACCGGTCCAGGATCCGACGGTGCTCGTACTGGCCCGTCCCCCGCTTCCCGAGGATCTGCCCCCGGTCCACGCTGCCGGCCGGAGTACCCGGGCCGGAGCCGACAAGCCAGTGCTGCTCGTCGTCCCGATTGCAGGCCCCTCCCCCGACGGCGTGCCCGCCGCAGTGTTACTCCGGCTGGCGCTGGCGTGCCAGGCCCGGTACGCGCCCGGAAGCCTCCGCGTGCTCACCGCCACCATCGACTGGCGCGCGCCGGCCTCCGACGAGCACCTGGCGGCTGCCGTCGGCGCAGGTCTGGGGGCCGGCTCGACAACCCGACTACTGCGAGCTGCTCGCGACGAACCCGAGGGCAGTTGGGCTCGGGTGCTGCACGGACTGGACCACGACCACGCGCAGATCCTGTCGGTCCTCGAACCCACGATGGCTGCCGAGTTGGGCCGCTGGCGGCCACCCCGTGACCGGCGTGGCGTCGTCGTCTTCTTCACCGGCCTTTCCGGAGCAGGAAAGTCGACCATCGCGCGTGGCCTGGCCGATCGGCTCACGGCCGCCGGGCAGCGCACGCTGACCCTGCTCGACGGTGACGAGGTGCGCCGGTTGCTTTCTGCCGGACTGGGTTTCGGCGCCGAGGGCAGACATCAGAACGTGCTGCGGATCGGCTTCGTCGCGGCCGAGGTCGCCAGGCACGGCGGGGTGGCGATCTGCGCGCCCATCGCCCCCTATGAGCGCAGCCGACAGGCGGCCAAAGACCTGGTGACGCACGCCGGCGGCGGCTTCGTGCTGGTGCACGTGGCCACCTCGCTCGCCGACTGCGAAGCGCGTGACGTCAAGGGCCTCTACGCCCGCGCCAGGGCGGGTCAGCTCACGGAGTTCACCGGCATCTCCGACCCGTATGAGACTCCCGAGCATCCCGACCTACGGTTGCAGACCGCCGGTCGGTCGGTGGCCGACTGCGTCGACGAGGTGGTCGACAAACTCGTGGCAGACGGCTGGCTCTCGCCGCCGGCCGACACCCCGGCGATGAGCTGAGCGCCATGGGCATCGATTGGACGATGGCCCTCGGGGCTTTCGCAGTAGCCGTCGTTGTGGGTCTCACCGGTATGGGAGGTGGCGCCCTCATGACCCCGATGCTCGTGCTGATCTTCGGGGTCTCGCCACTGACCGCCGTGTCGAGCGATCTCGTGGCCGCTGCGGTCATGAAGCCGGTGGGCTCGTTCGTGCACCTGCGCCGCGGCACGGTGAACCTGTCCCTCGTGGGCTGGCTCTGCCTGGGTTCGGTGCCCTCGGCGTTCGCCGGCGTGCTCGTGGCCCGCGCCCTCGGAGACAGCGCACAGGTGCAGGAGGTCATCCAGATCGCCCTGGGGGTCGCGCTGCTGATCAGCGCGGCCGGGCTGGTCGTCCGGGCCTATCTGCGGTTGGCCGAGCGCGCCAGACAGCGCGACGGCAGGTTGGGAGCCGACCCGCAGGGGCCGCCGGCCGTGATTGTGCGGCCAGTCCCCACTGTGCTCGTGGGCGCAGTGGGCGGCCTCGTGGTGGGCATGACGTCGGTGGGCTCGGGCTCGCTCATCATCATCGCGTTGATGCTGCTGTATCCGGGACTCAAGGCGAGCGAACTCGTCGGTACCGACCTGCTGCAGGCCGTGCCGCTCGTGTTCTCCGCCGCCCTCGGGCACATCCTCTTCGGCGACTTCCAGCTACAGCTCACTCTGGCTCTGCTGCTCGGATCGATCCCGGGAGTGTGGCTCGGTGCGCGCATCTCCTCCCGGGCGCCGGGCGGGCTCGTACGTCGCGTGCTGGGGTTCGTGCTGCTGGCCTCGGCCTTGAAGCTGCTGCGCTTCGACAACACCACCACGGGAGTCATCCTGCTGCTGGTGTTGCTGGGCGCGCCCGTGGCCTGGATGCTGCTGCGCCGCCGGTACGGCCTGCCGCTGACGGAGCTCGGCGAGCGCCGCTCGGCCGATCCGGAGGCGACAGGACGACAGAACGACGGTGCCGCGACCTGAGCCGTTGCGGCGATGGGTTCCACCGATGGTTCCGCGCCCCTCTGGAGCTATGACAGTGCCCCACGTGACGGGGCATCGCCACAGTCCCCAAACCCCACCCGTCCCCTGGGTGCGGCGAGCGTGGCGGCAGCCGCCGGGCGCTATGACCTTGCCCCACCGGACGGCTCGACCGGCCAACCCCGGAACACCGCACTCGATCAGTCGAGCGAGGTGATCATCCCCGCGCCCACCGTGCGGTGCGACGACTCGTCGATCAAGACAAAGCCTCCCGTTGCTCTATTACGGCTGTAGGGGTCCGCGAGGAGGGGCTGCGTCGTACGGAGCCGGATCCGGCCGATCTCATTGAGCTCGAGCCTGGTCGCCGATTCGTCGCGGTGCAGCGTGTTGACATCGAGCGAGTACTGCAGGTCCTTCACCAATGCCCGCACCGTGCGGGTGGTGTGCTTGACCAGGTACTTCTTGCGTGGCGTCAGCGCGGCGGTCTCGTCCATCCAGCAGACCATCGCGTCCACGTCCTGGCTCACGACCGGCTTGTTGTGCGGGCGGCAGAGCAGGTCGCCGCGGGAGATGTCGATCTCGTCGGCCAGACGGATCGTCACCGACATCGGCGGGAAGGCCTCGGCCACCGGCCCGTCGGCCGTCTCGATCGAGCTGATCGTGGACGTGAACCCGCTCGGCAGGGCCATCACCTCATCGCCCGGCTTGAACACGCCGCCGGCCACCTGACCGGCATAGCCGCGGTAATCGAGGTGCTTGCCGGACTGCGGCCGGATCACGTACTGCACGGGGAAGCGCGCATCCACGAGGTTGCGGTCGCTGGCCACGTGCACGTTTTCCAGGTGGTGCAGCAGGGAGCTGCCTTCATACCAAGGCATCTTGGTCGACCGGGTGACGATGTTGTCGCCCGCCAGCGCGCTCACCGGGATCACGACGAGGTCAGGCACCCGCAACTTGGACGCGAAGGCGCTGAACTCGGCGCGGATCTCCTCGAAGACCTCTTGGTCGTAGTCGACGAGATCCATCTTGTTGACGCACAACACGATGTGCGGCACCTGCAACAAGGTGGCGAGGAAGGCGTGCCGACGGCTCTGTTCGAGGATGCCCTTGCGGGCGTCGACGAGCACGAGGGCCAGATCGGCGGTGGACGCACCGGTGACCATGTTGCGGGTGTACTGCACATGGCCGGGGGTGTCGGCGATGATGAAGTTGCGCCGCGGAGTGGAGAAATAGCGGTAGGCCACGTCGATCGTGATGCCCTGTTCGCGCTCGGCCCGCAGGCCGTCGGTGAGCAGCGCAAGGTTGACGTATTCATCGCCCCGGTCGCGGCTCACCCGCTCCACCGAGTCCAACTGGTCTTGCAGTACCGACTTGGTGTCGTAGAGCAGCCGGCCGATGAGGGTCGACTTTCCGTCGTCCACCGAGCCCGCCGTGGCAAAGCGAAGAATGTCCATCAGAAGTAACCCTCCTTCTTCCGATCCTCCATCGCCGCCTCGCTGAACTTGTCGTCGCCCCGGGTGGCGCCGCGCTCGGTGATCCGGGTGATCGCGATCTCAGCGATCACCTTGTCGACGGTGTCGGCGTCGGAGCGCACGGCGGCCGTCAGGCTGGCGTCGCCCACGGTGCGATAGCGGACGCGTTCGATGGTGACGGTCTCGCCCGGCTTCGGCCGGCACACGTCGTGCACGCCGAACAGCATTCCGTTGCGTTCGAAGACCTCGCGCTCGTGGGCGAAGTAGATGCCGGGCAGTTCGATGTTCTCGGCGGCGATGTAACGCCAGATATCTAGCTCCGTCCAGTTCGAGAGCGGGAAGACCCGGATGGACTCACCCGTGTGCAGCTGTGGGTTGTAGAGGTTCCACAGCTCGGGTCGCTGATTCTTGGGATCCCACTGCCCGAACTCGTCGCGGAAGGAGAAGACGCGCTCCTTGGCCCGCGCCTTGTCCTCGTCGCGCCGGGCCCCGCCGAAGATCGCGTTGTACCCGCCTGCCTCCAACGCCTCCAGTAGTACCGGGGTCTGGATTCGGTTGCGAGTACCGTCGGGCGGCTCGCTCACCAGTCCCGACTCGATGGCCTCCTGCACGCTGGCCACCACCAACTTGACGCCGAGCGCCTCGACGCGCTTGTCGCGGAACTCGAGCACCTCGACGAAGTTGTGCCCGGTGTCGACGTGCATCACCGGAAACGGAATCGGAGCGGGATAGAAGGCCTTCTCCGCCAGCCGCAGCATGACGATCGAGTCTTTACCTCCGGAGAACAGCAGGACTGGCCGCTCGAGCTCGGCCACCACTTCGCGGAACACGAAGATCGACTCGGCCTCGAGGGCTTGAAGTTGGCTCAACTGGTACTGATCGGGGCTGGTCATCCGGGGTGACTCCTGCAGAGGGGTTGCGCAAGGCACCAAATCCTTTCAGACCCGCAGCGGCTCCTCGCAGTGGGCCTCTCAGTAGGCTCCGGAACCACGGAACACGACGCGCAGGGTCTTCCAGAGGATCAGCATGTCCATGGCCAGCGACCAGTTGTCCACATAGCGCAGGTCGAGGTTCACGGACTGGTCCCAGGTGAGGTCGGCCCGGCCGCTGACCTGCCAGAGACCGGTCAGGCCAGGCTTGACGCGCAGCCGGCGATTCACCGCGTCGTGGTAGTTCGCATACTCGCTCATGAGGGGTGGGCGGGGCCCGACCAGCGACATGTCGCCGCGCACCACATTCCACAGCTGGGGCAGCTCATCAATGGAGAACCGGCGCAGCAACCGCCCCACCGGAGTGACCCGGGGGTCTGCGTGCATCTTGAACATCAGGCCGTCCCGATCGCTCTGGGCCAGCAGCTCTTCGCGGCGGCGTTCGGCGTCGACCACCATCGAACGAAGCTTCCACATCGTAAACGGTGTACCGTCCAAACCGGCCCTGGTCTGGGCGAAGAAGGCCGGGCCGGGGCTGGTGAGCCGCACCAGCAAAGCCGCCGCGGCGATGATAGGTGCTGCCACGACCAACATGATCACGCCGAGGCAGCGGTCGAGCATTGCCTTGCCGAGTCCACGTCCGGCGTGGCGTGAGGGGGTCTCCAGGTGCACCAGAGAAAGACCGGCGGTGGGTCGCAGGCTCACGTGCGGGCCCGCCACCTCCACCAGCCCGGGTGCCACCACGAGTTGGGCGCCGGCGCGCTCGAGCGCCCAGCTCAGCCGGCGCAGGGCCGGCCCCGACAGCTCCGAGCCCACCACGATCACCACGTCGATGCCGTGATCGACGACGACCTGTGGTATCTCGGAGACAGTGCCGAGCGTCGGCACGCCCTGCAGGACGCCGGAGTCGACGTCGAGGTAGGGGGTGCATGCACCCACAACCTGGTAACCGTGGTGGCTCTCCAACGAGAGGTCATGGGCGACAGGGCCGATTCGACCGGGCGTGCCCACGATCACGGTGCGCAGCATCGACTCGCCCGTCGAACGCCGACGATGCAGCGTCTTCCGCAGGGCGTAGCGCCAGACACCGCAGGCGAGGACGACAACCGGGATGGTGAAGAACACATAGCGCCGCGGCAACAGGCTCTGGGTGGCATAGGCCGACATGCCCACCAGGCCGATGACCAGCATCCCCGCCCGCAGGATCGACTGGAACTCCTCGGGGCCGGCGCCCATCCGGCGGATCTGATAGGCCCCCTGAGAGGCCAGCATCGCCGCCCAGGCGATCCCGGCAGAGATCGCGAGCAGGCCGACGACAGCGTCGGGGGCGTGCAGAGTCAGAGAGGTACCCGCCGAGGCGAGGGTGGCGATCAGCACATCTCCGGCCATCGCCGCGCGACGCAACGGCCGCTCCCACTGGGCTCGGCGCGCCATCGCAAGCCGGGAGGGGCTGGCCTGCCGGTCTCGGGAAGGTGCGACCTCGAACGGCTGAGCCGACGCCCAGGAGCGCCGGACGGACGGGGCGTCGTGACGCCGCTCGGTTATGACAAGCTTGTCATTCCCGACAGCAATCCCGCGTGGTCCATCGAAGCTCATGTATCGTCACCCTTTCTTGCCCAGCCGTGGCCCGAGGGGCCTCAAATGTCCGCTGTGGGTACTTGAACCTTACCCGCGCATACACTCAGTGACGACCATGCAATCGACTACATCAACCATTACGACATAGGTTCACTCGATTGCTCTGAGTAACCAACTACCTTGGGCTATGTACTCTCTGTTGCGTAGCCGCGAGTCCCTCCAGCACCAGCTGCTCCACCGCGTAGGCCGCCTCCACCCGAATGAGGTCGAACTCACGGCGTTCGGCACCGGCGAAGTCGCGCAAGACATAGTCGGCAGGGTCCATCCGACCGGGAGGACGGCCGATGCCGACCCGCACCCGCAGATAGTCGCGGGTGCCGAGAGCCCGTGTGATGTCCTTGAGCCCGTTGTGGCCGCCCTCGCCCCCGCCGCGCTTGACCCGCAGCTCACCGAACGGCACGTCGAGCTCGTCGTGCACGACGATGATCTGCTCCACCGGCACGTTGAAGAACGAACGCAGCGCCGCGACCGGGCCGCCGGAGACGTTCATGTAGCTGGCGGGCTTGGCCAGCAGCACTTTGGGGCCGGGGGCGCCCCCCGGCAACACGCCAAGGCGGCCCTCCGCGAGGGCCGCCTTGGCTTTGTGCAGACGAAAGGTCAGCCGAGCTGAGCCGGCGAGAGTATCCAGCACCATCGCACCGGCGTTGTGCCGGTTGCCGGCGTAGCTCGGGCCCGGGTTTCCCAGCCCGATGACGAGCCAGGGGGCTCCGGCCTGCGGGCTCAGGCGTCCTCGCCGGCAGCCGCGGGCGCGGCGTGCTCGCCCTCAGAGTCGCCGAGGTCGGCCTCCAGCGCCTCAGCCGTAACCTGGGCGGAGATGTTGATCACGAGGTGCTCGGGTTCGCCCGACAGGCTTGCGCCCTCAGGCAGCGCCACGTCGGCGGCAGTGATCTGGGTGCCGGCCGGCTTGCCCTCCACGTCGACCTCGACGTGGTCGGGGATGTGGGTGGCCTCGACCTCGAGCATGAGGGTCTGCTGCTCGACGGTGACGACCGTCTCGGGGGCCGCCTCACCGATGACGTGCACGGGAACCTCGACCTGCACCTTCTCACCACGGCGCACGATCACGAGGTCGACGTGCTCGATGACGTTGCGTACGGGGTCGCGCTGCACGTCCTTGGCCAGGGCCAGCAGGGGCTTGTCGCCCTCGACCACAATCTCGAGCAGGGCGTTGGCCGCCTTGAGCGCCATCATCGTGTCGTGGCCCGGCAGGGCGATGTGCTGCGGTTCGGTGGCGTGGCCGTAGACGACCGCGGGAATCTGGCCGCTGCGGCGCAGGCGACGGGCAGCGCCCTTGCCGAACTGCGAGCGTGGGACGGCGGACAGCTTGATCTCTGACATGAGCGGTGGTGCTCCCTTGTGGGGTTGACAAACGGGCGGACGGGCCTCAGCGCGGGACGAGGCGCGGCGCACAAGAGCACCACCGCGTCGAATCACGGACGTCCGGCTGTGGTGAGGAGTTCCCCGAGCCGCGAACCCTGAGATGTCAGGAGTCCGGTTCAGCTTCGGGTCGTCTCCGCCCCACGCCACGTCCCTCGCCGAGGCAACCGGGCGATTCTACAAGACGCGGGAGACCGACCGGTACCGCGCTCGGGCATGCCACGGCGGAGAACGTCTAGGACCACTCACACGTCGCCGCGCACGACCCGATCGATCGTCATGCTTTCGAGCACCTCCCGCTCGTAGCGGCGCAGCTCAAGCCATACCGAGGCAAGGTGCGTTGACGCCCCCACATACTCGAGCTGCTCGGGCCGCAGGTTGCGCACGGTAGCCAACGGGCCGTCGATGATGCGGATCACGTCGGCGATGCTGAGAGTGGCGGGGTCGACGGCGAGAGTATGTCCTCCATCGGGGCCACGTCGGCTGGCCACGACTCCTCCGCGCCGCAGCTCCGTGAGAATCGTCTCAAGGAATCGGCGAGGAACGTCCTCGGATTCGGCGATGGCATCCGACGTCAGCGAGCCGGGCCGGGCAGCGGCGAGCGCACAGACCGCGCGCAGGGCGTAGTCGACCTTGGCGGTCAGCCGCACCGGCCTAGGCGCCGGTCTCGAAGAGGCTGGTCACCGACCCGTCGTCGAAGACCTCGCGGATCGCACGGGCGATCAGCGGCGCGATCGAGAGCACTGTGAGCTTGTCGAAGCGCGACTCTTCGGGCACCGGCAAGGTGTTGGTGACGACGACCTCGGCGATGGGACCGTTCTTGAGCCGGTCGACCGCCGGGCCCGAGAGCACAGGGTGGGTGGCGGCCACGATCACATCGCCGGCACCGTTGTCTTTGAGGGCCTGAGCGGCCTGCACGATAGTGCCGGCGGTGTCGATCATGTCGTCCACGAGCAGGCAGGTGCGTCCAGCCACCTCGCCGACCACCTCGTGCACCTTGACCTGGTTGGGCACGCTGGGGTCGCGGCGCTTGTGGATGATCGCGAGCGGGGCGCCCAGCCGATCTGACCACTGGTCTGCCACCCGCACCCGGCCGGCGTCGGGAGACACGACGGTGAGGTCTTCGCGCGAGACCCGCTTCTCGATGTAGTCGACGAGCACGGGCATTGCCCACAGGTGATCGACAGGCCCGTCGAAGTAGCCCTGGATCTGGGCCGCGTGCAGGTCGACGCTCATCAGCCGATCGGCACCTGCCGTGCTGTAGAGGTCGGCGACCAGCCGGGCCGAGATGGGCTCGCGTCCCTTGTGCTTCTTGTCCTGACGCGAGTAGGGAAAGAACGGAGCGATCACCGTGATGCGCTTCGCCGAGGCACGCTTGAGCGCATCGCACATGAGCAGCTGCTCCATCAACCATTGGTTGATGGGCGCGCAGTGGCTCTGCAGCACGAAGGCGTCGCAGCCGCGCACCGACTCGCCGTAGCGCACGTAGATCTCGCCGTTGGCGAAGTCGTAAGCCGACATCGGGACGAGGCTCACTCCCAGTTCGGAGGCAACCTCGTTGGCCAGGTCGGGATGCGCCCGGCCGCCCACGAGCACGAGCCGTTTCTCGCTCGTCGTCGTGATCCCGGTCATCGAGAGGTCCCTTCGTCGGGGGTAGCTGTGGGTTCGGCGCTGGGGCCACAACCATCGGATGCGGGGGTGGCACCGTTGGCGGAGGGGCCGGCCGACGCGGCCTGGGCGGCCTTGCTGCCGGCCCGCCGTCGCGCGACCCAGCCTTCGACATTGCGCTGCCGGGCCCGTCCCACCGCCATGGCGCCCGGGGGCACGTCGTCGGTGACGACCGAGCCGGCAGCCGTGTAGGCGCCCGGCCCGATGTTCACCGGGGCCACGAGCATGGTGTCGCTGCCTATCCGCGCGTGATCGCCCACCGTGGAGGTGTGCTTGGCGATGCCGTCGTAGTTCACGAAAACCGTTGCGGCGCCGATGTTGACGCCCTCGCCGATGATGGCGTCGCCCACGTACGACAGGTGCGGAACCTTGGAGCCGTTGCCGATGGCGGCGTTCTTGGTCTCGACGAAGGCCCCGATCTTGCCCTCGGCGCCGAGCCTCGTGCCCGGACGAAGATAGGAGAACGGCCCCACAGTGGCCTTGGGCCCGATGACCGCGCCCGAGCCGTGCGAGCGCACCACGTGCGCGCCAGCACCGATCTCGCAGTCGGTCAGGGTGGTGTCGGGACCCACGACCGCGCCGCTGGCAACCTGGGTTGCGCCATGCAACTGGGTGCCCGGCAGCAGGGTGACGTCGCGGTCTAGGATCACGCTCGCGTCGACCCAGGTGGTGGCTGGATCGATGACGCTGACCCCGGCGCGCTGGTGGCCCTCGATAAGACGGCGGTTGAGTTCGGCCCCCATCCGGGCCAGCTGCACCCGGTCGTTGACACCCTCGGTCTGCCAGACGTCGTCGATGGGGTAGGCGGCCACCCGTAGACCGTCGGCCCGGGCGATGGCGAGCACGTCGGTGAGGTAGACCTCGCCCTGGACGTTGGCGCTGCCCACCCGGGTGAGCGCCTCGGTGAGCACCTCGGCGTCGAAGGCGTAGAGCCCTGAGTTGATCTCGCGAAGAGCGCGCTGAGCGTCGTCGGCGTCCTTGTGCTCGACGATGGCAGCCACCGAGCCGTCGGCGGCCCGCACGATGCGGCCGTAACCGGTGGGGTCGTCTACCTCGGCTGTGATCACCGTGACAGCGTTGCCAGCCTGCTGGTGAGCCTCGAGCAGGCCAGCCAGCGTGTCTCCGGTGAGCATCGGCACGTCGCCGTACGTCACGAGAATGGTGCCGCTGAGCGTGGTGTCGAGCGCATCAAGGCCGCACTGCACCGCGCGCCCGGTGCCCGGCACCTCGTCCTGGTCGGCGATCACTGCAGCCGGGACCACCTCACCAGCGTGCGCGGCCACCTGATCGCGTTCGTGTCGCACGACCACCACGAGGTGCTCCGGCTGCACGGCCTGCACAGCGGCCAGCGCGTGGCCGAGCAAGGAGTGGCCGGCCAGTGGATGCAAGACCTTGGGAAGGCTCGACTTCATCCGGGTGCCCTCGCCTGCGGCGAGAACCACAGCGGCAGTGGGGCGAACCGGGTTCACGGCGTGTTTCCCTGCAAGACGGATCCCCTCAGTTCGCGGGTGAGTGTCATCGCCACTCTACTCATGACCGGCTGGTCAAACTCTGGGCTCCCTCGCGAGGATTCGAACCTCGATTCACGGTTCCAAAGACCGTTGTCCTGCCCTTGGACGACGAGGGATGGGCCACGGCGCTGCGCGCAGCACCTAAGTGTGCCAGCCCCCGACCTCTGTTTCGAACCGGATCGGGCAATCGGCTGGACGCTACCTCCGGATGCGTTCGGCCAGCAGACCGAGAGCCGTTGAGGTCAGGGCGTTGGTGTAGGTGGTTGCCGCCTGGCGGTTCAGGCGTGCGTCGGCAATGCGCACTTGGCACCATAGGCAGGCCGACCTTGGGTTCGTTCGGCGTTGCGGGGTGCCACCTGCGTGAAGAAATCCCGCACCTGGCACCCCTGAGGATTGCCCGTCAGCTGCACCACGGATATCTGGTGCCAGCCGCGGGAGATGGCACGCATCTGGCACCACCTAAACCCCCGGCCGACCCTCGCCGACACCCTCACCGGTGCCAACCGCGGGAAATGCCACACACCTGGCAGTACCTAAACCCCCGGCCGACCCTTGTCGGCGCCCTCACCGGTGCCAACCGCGGGAAATGCCACGCACCTGGCAGTACCTAAGCCCGCCGCCGACCCTTGTCGGCGCCCCACGAGTGCCAACCGCGGGAAATAGCACGCACCTGACACCAGCCAATCCCTACCGACCCTCGTAGACACTCCCAGCAGTGCCACCCGCGGGAAGAACCACGCACCCGGCACCCCACAAGCCCCCACCGGTCTCAGCAGGACAGGTGCGGAGAGTCGTCAACGGCGCGCTGGCATAAGAGCGACTATCCACAGCTCATCCACAGGGCAACCCGCCCACTCGGTGAGTACGGGCACGCTTACCCCATGCGAGGGCGAGTGGAACGAGCGAAGGTGGCCACGGCTTTGGCCTCGGCCCACGACGGAGTGGTGCATCGGCGCGATCTGCGTGCGGCAGGCATCAGCCGACACGATGTGCGTACCGAGGTCGCAGCCGGGCGGTGGCAGCTGGCCGGACGACACACCGTGGTGGTCACGGGACCGGCTCCTCTGGGACGTGGACTGGCGTGGCGCGCCGTTTGGGAGGCCGGGGCGGGCGCCATGCTTGACGGGGTTGCGGCCCTGGTGGCGCACGGGCTCACCGGATTCACGCCGGACGTTCTGGACGTCGCCATCCCCGCGAACAACCGACGACATCGTGTGCCCGGGGTCCGACTGCGGCCGCGGCACAGTCTCGGCCCACGGATCGAGACCGGCCTGCCGCGGGCTCGTCCTGAGTATGCGAGCATTCGCGCCGCGCAATGGGCCGCCTCCGATCGGATGGCAGCACTGCTTATCTGCCTGCCCGTTCAGCTGCGTTTGGTATCCCCCGATCGTCTGGCCGAGGTGTGGGCGGGCGTGCAGCGGAGTCCCCGGCGAAGGCTGCTCGACCTCGTCGTGGCAGACGTGTGCGACGGCGCCCATTCGCTCGGCGAGCTCGACTTTGCGCGGGTCTGTAGGCAATACCGGCTTCCGACGCCCACCCGTCAGGCCGTTCGACGCGGGCGCGCCGGCGCCGTGTACCTGGATGCGGCCTGGGAAGACCCCCGTCGCGGTCACACGCTGGCTGTGGAGATAGATGGCAGCCACCATTACGAGGGGCTCAACACCATTGCCGACGCGCTACGTCAGAACGAGCTGGCCATCGGTGCCACCAAGGTGTTGCGGATCCCGTTGCTTGGGCTGCGCCTGGACGGCGATGCCTTCATGCGCCAGGTGGCCAGGGCGCTGCACGGCAACGCCGCAGGGCAGCGTCCTTTCGGCTGACGTCGGATCGAGCCTTCTTGGGTGGTTAGGGCGCCTATCCCTCGACCGCGTGTTTCCAGAGACGTAGCTACAGAGCAACGCCCCGCTCGACGTCCGATGACGCTGTCGCAAGTGCGCAAATTCCCACGGTTGGCACCCGTGGGCCGTCGATGCGGGGCAGCTGCGGGCTTAGGTACTGCCAGACGCGTGGCATTTCCCGCGGTCGGCACCCGTGGGGCCTCGACGAGGGCCCGTGCGGGCTTAGGTACTGCCAGACGCGTGGCATTTCCCGCGATTGGCACCCATGAGGCGTCGACGAGGGCCCGTGCGGGCTTAGGTACTGCCAGACGCGTGGCATTTCCCGCGATTCGCACCCGTAAGGCGTCGACGAGGGTCGGTACTGCCGAGGTACGGATTCCGGTGGTGCCAATCGCGGTACCTCGAGCCTGTTTCAAAATCGGGTCTCGAAGTCGAAGTGCGGGAGGATTCCTGTCCGCCGGTTTTCGGACACCGACCCGGGTAGCTCGAGTCAGACGAATCGGGCGTCGGGGCGGGGAAGGCTGGCACAACATGCGAAGGGCTTCCATCGCCACGGGAAATCTTCCGGTAGTACAGGGAGGGTTGCCGATTTTGCAACAAGCTCCCTCTCCCCCGACTGGCACCACGCAACGACTCTCAGGCCGCCCAGAGCGTTCTCCTGAGTGCCAACCGCGTGCACATCCCCCGATCCGCCCCCCTGCGCTAGCCCTCACCCGCAATCGACCGCATTGACGCGATCAAGCCACCAGCAGCCTCAGCAACGCACGACAACAACATGCCCGGCCTTCGACTAGAAACTTACGGTTACGTAGGTTACGGTTGCGTAGAAACCATTCCATTCCTACCCGGGGAGCTCACAGATGACAGCCGTCGACGATCGCGAAGCCACGCTGCAGACCCGGCTCCTGCACGAGTTGGAGCCCGAGGTGGAGGCCAACCTCGAGCGTCACCTCAAAGCAGCCAGAGACTGGATGCCGCACGACTACATTCCGTGGAGCGAAGGCCGCGACTTCGCATTCCTCGGTGGCGAAGACTGGGAGCCGGGAGACTCGCGGCTCGACCCCGTGGCCAAGACCGCGATGATCGTCAACCTGCTCACCGAAGACAACCTGCCGTCCTATCACCGCGAGATCGCGACCTTCTTCGGCCGGGACGGCGCCTGGGGCACGTGGGTGGGTCGTTGGACCGCCGAAGAGGGCCGGCACGGCGTCGCCCTGCGCGACTATCTCGTGGTGACCCGCGGCGTCGACCCGGTGAAGCTCGAGCAGTTGCGAATGATCCACATGACCCACGGCTACGACTCCGGCGACAAGTCGCTGTTGCGCGGCATCGCCTACGTCTCGTTCCAGGAGTTGGCCACCCGGGTCAGCCACCGGAACACCGGCAAGGCCACCGGCTGCCCCATCGCCGAGCGACTGCTCCAGCGCATTGCGGTGGACGAGAACCTGCACATGGTCTTCTACCGCAACATGGTCAACGCGGCGTTCGACATGGCGCCCGACGACACCATGGAGGCCATTCGCGACGAGGTCGTCGACTTCAAGATGCCCGGTGCCGGCATGCCCGACTTCGCGCGTTCGTCGCTGACCATCGCCAAGGCCGGCATCTACGACCTGCGGCTGCATTACGACGAGGTGCTGATCCCCGTCCTGCGCTACTGGAGGGTCTTCGAGCGAACCGACCTGGGCCCGCGCGGAGAGCAGGCGCGCGAAGAGCTCGCAGTGTTCCTGCGTCAACTGGATGCGCAGTCGGCCGCCTTCGTGGCTCGTCGCGAGGAAGCCGCGGCCAAGAAGGCCGCCCGCCAAGCAGCAGGTTCGTGAGCCGGGGAGATCCCCCCGCCTCAGTTCGTGCGCGGGCCCGGATGACCGGCAGCCAGCGTCGCGAGCAACTCGTCGAGGTCGGCCGGAGCCTGTTTGCCGAGAAGGGATTCGACGGCGCCAGCGTCGAGGAGATCGCCTCGCGCGCCAGCGTGTCGAAGCCGGTGGTGTACGAGCACTTCGGGGGCAAGGAGGGTCTGTATGCCGTGGTCGTCGACCGCGAGATCTCCGCGCTGCTCGAAGCCATCACGGGCGCCTTGGCCCCCGCCGATCACCCCCGACTGCTCGCCGAACGCGCTGCCCTGGCCCTGCTCGACTACATCGAGTCGTCCCCCGACGGGTTCCGCATTCTCGTGCGCGACTCCCCGGTGGGCGGTTCGGGAAGTTCATTCGCGAGCCTGATGTCCGACGTGGCCAGCCAGGTGGAGCACCTGCTGGCCGCCGCCTTCAAGAAGAACGGCTTCGACGCCAAGCTGGCCCCGATGTACTCGCAGATGCTGGTGGGCATGGTGGCGCTGACCGGGCAGTGGTGGATGGACTCCCGCAAGCCCCGCAAGGACGAGGTGGCGGCCCACCTGGTGAACCTCGCCTGGAACGGCCTGGCCAGACTGCAGGCCAAGCCGACGTTGGTCGACGGCGACCACCTGCGCCGCGCCTGAGTCGTCAGCGGACGCGAGCAAGGCAGGGGCATGGGTGCATAGGCCGGGGGCGCCGCCGCTGAAGCGCAGCGAGCGCCGTCGAGCCCTCGGTGCGCCACTACCCTGAAGCGATGAGCGACGCGCCCGGCGAACAAGCCCAGCAGCGGCAACGGGTAGCCGCCTATGCGGTGTGCGTGCGTGACGGCGCGGTGCTCTTGACGCAACTGTCGACGCGCACCTCTGCACCCGGCCTGTGGACCTTGCCCGGCGGCGGCATCGATCACGGTGAACACCCGCGCGACGCGGTGGTCCGCGAGTTCGACGAAGAGACGAGCCTGCCGGTACGCGTAGGCCCCCTGCTCGACGTCGACTCGGTGCACCACGTCGGCCGCTCCCCGTTCGGCACCCTGGAGGACTACCACTCTCTACGGCTCATCTTCGCCGGCTGGGTCGATTCGGACGCCACTCCCACGGTGCGCGAGATCGACGGCAGCACAGCCGCGTGTGCCTGGATCAAGCTCTCAGAGGTAGCCGACGGCGCCATCGAAGTCACCCAGATCGTGCACGCGGCCCTGATCCACCTGGCCGACCTCACGAGCCGGACAACCCACGCAAGCCCGGCAACGCCGGAGTAGCCCGATTCGCTCAGGCCTACGCCTGTCCCGCCAGGGTCGCGAAGTACTCTGCGACGAGGCGCTTGGGCGCCTTGCTGGCCCAGGCCTCGGTGATCACCTCGACCAACTCGCTGCGCTCCAGTTCGCCGAGTCGACTGCGTTGCACCAGCACGGCGTTGTAATTGCGGAAGTGGTCGATCGTGAAGAACGGCAGCTCCGAGTCCTCCACCAGGGCGGCCTTGTCGTCAGCGTTACCCGTCATGATGACCAAAAGATCGTCGTAAAGCTTTCCCGTGTCGGGATCGACCGCCGTCCGATGAGGGGCCCGGTACATCACGAACCCTTTGCCCTTCGGGCCTGCGGGCACCTTGTAGGTGGGCCGATCACCCCACGAGACACCCAGCTCCACCTGGGGCAGACTGCGGCAGATCACATCGATGTCGGCGTCACCTGCCGGGTGCTTCACTTCTCGCGCCATCGCAGCACCGTACAGTGGCCGCGTGCCTGCCAACCCACTGTTGCGCCGGGGCTACACCCTCGCGCTGCACACCTTCCGCTCGCTGCCGGCACCGGTGCGCCGGACGCTGGTGCGCACAGGCACTCCCTCGTTCACGGTAGGAGCCGTGGCCGCCATCGAGCACGACGGACGGCTGCTGTTTCTCAGCCAGCCACACCGCGGCGGCTGGAGCCTGCCCGGAGGCCTGCTCAACCGCGGCGAACAACCCGATGCGGGAGTCATCCGGGAGGTACGGGAAGAGACCGGCCTGCACATCGAGGTCGACCTCCCACTGACCTGCCTGGTGAACTCCCGCGTGCGCCGGGTCGACGTGATCTACCTGGTGCCGCTGACCAGCCGTCCAGAAGTGCGAGTGGGGGGCGAGGCCCTCGACTACGCCTGGCTCTCGCCCGACGACGTGCCCGAGGCCGACGACTCCACCAGCGAGATCATCGGAGCCCTGGCCCGGGCGCGGCGCCGGCCCGACAGCTCCGGGCACTGCTTCGAAAGCGACCAGCCCTGAGATGAAACTACGCCACGCCATCCTGCGGCGCCCGACGTGAGCGGGCAGAAGGCCTGCTGCACATGCTGACCGGCCCCGATGCCGCCAGCCCCGCAGGGGTGGTACTGGCCGCAGGGCTGGGTACTCGGCTCAGACCGCTGACCACCCTGCGCCCCAAGCCGCTCTGCCCGGTGGGCAACGTTGCTCCGCTGGATGCCGCGCTGGCGATGCTGGCGTCGTACATCGGCGAGGGTGTCGAATCCGTAGCGGTGAACACCCACTACCTGGCCGAGCAGATCATCGAACATGTCGGCCGGCGGGCCACGCTCAGCCGTGAGCAGGAGCTGCTGGGCACCGCTGGGGCCTTGGGCGCGCTCAGCGACTGGCGGGCCGGTCGCGACGTGGTGCTGGTGAACGCAGACGCCTACCTGGCCCGGCCGGGTGAGGAGGCCACGGTGCTCGGCCCGCTCCTGCAGGGCTGGGACGGCGAACGAGTGCGCATGCTCGTTGTACCCGTTGCTGCAGAGGAGGCGGACTTCCCGGCCAGCACTGCCCCGCCGACAGAGGCGCAATACGGCTGGCGATATGTGGGCGCCTGCCTGCTACCTGCCCGTGATCTCGCCCCCCTCACCGCGCGTCCGAGCGGACTGTTCTCCACTGTCTGGCAACCCGCGAGGACAGCCGGACGACTGGAGTTCGTCGAACACCACGGGATAGCGATCGACACTGGCACCCCCGCCGGGTATCTCGCGGCGAACCTGCACGCCAGCGGCGGTCGCAGCGTGGTGGGTCCCGGGGCAGTCGTCGCCGGACGGCTCACCCGCTCGGTCGTCTGGCCGGGCGCGGCCGTGCAGCCTGACGAGGAGCTCGTAGAAGCCATCCGAGCCGGCACACCGATGTCGCCGATAACGGTCCGGGCCCGCGCACGCACGGCTACTTGACGCTTACCTGGGCCGACCTCCGTCTCGCTCAAACGGTGGTTCCCACACAGCAAAAGCACTCCGGTCAGGCGGTGCCCCCGCCCGCACAAGCCGCCCATAGCAGTTACAGTGCGCTAAACTCCGCCTACTTTAGGTGATGGATCAATCCGGGTGGACGGAATACGTCCACAGCAGGCAGGGAACGTCCCGGACTGGCCGATATTCGAGGCAGCCCTGCCGCCGGAATCTCGTCGAAAGCTCACCATGCCTGCCCTGACCGACCTGTCGTCGACTGTTCGTGCTCAACTCGAGCACGAGCTGCGCGAACACGAGCCTGTGCTCTGGGCCACGCAGCCCCTGGGCCGCCTCGTGCTGCGCGGGCAGGCGCGCTCACTCGCGCTCGCGGGAGCGATCACGATCGTGGGGCTGGCATGTCAGATCAGCGGGATCGTTCGCATCGTGACCGGCAGAGCCATGACGATCGACGTGTTGCTGGGCGCCGTGCTGCCCGCACCGCTGGTGGTGGCCGGGGCGATAGTGCTGCTGTCGGCAATCCTGGCAGGCACCCGGGCATCCCGCACGGTGGTGGCTCTGACTCCCGACCGGCTACTGCAGGTCTCGTGGGGGCGAGGACGAAGGGTGACCTGGTGCTCGCTGCGCCAGATCGTGAGCGTCACCCGTGATCAGCACGCCGACGGTACCGGTGACATCGAGTTCACCTTCCGCTCAGCCGGTGATCTTCGCGAGGCCGGCCCGCATACGTTCACCGTCGTCGGGCTACCGTCGGTACAAGACTTCGAGCGGCTCGTCGTACGTCAGGTGGCTGCAGTGACCGTGGAAGGCGGCCGGCTCAGCTGGCTCAGAGGCGTGCCCACCGAGGTCGAGGCGGCAGGCTGACCCGCTGCCTCATTCCCCGACCGTTCACTCCCACTCGATGGTGCCGGGCGGCTTGCTGGTGACATCGAGCACGACCCGGTTGACCCCCTCGACCTCGTTCGTCACCCGGGTGGAGATGCGGGCCAGCACCTCGTAGGGCAGCCGCGTCCAGTCGGCGGTCATGGCATCGTCGCTCGTGACAGGACGGAGCACGATCGGATGACCGTACGTGCGCCCGTCACCCTGCACCCCCACACTGCGCACATCGGCCAGCAGCACCACCGGGCACTGCCAGATCTCGCGGTCGAGGCCTGCGGCGGTGAGCTCCTCCCGAGCGATCCGGTCGGCCTCGCGCAACAGCGCCAGCCGCTCGGCCGTGATCTCGCCCACGATCCGGATGCCGAGACCTGGCCCGGGAAAAGGCTGCCGCCAGACCATCGCATCGGGCAGCCCCAGTTCGGCACCGACCGCCCGCACCTCGTCCTTGAAGAGGGTGCGAAGCGGTTCGACGAGGTCGAACTGCAGGTCGTCGGGCAGGCCACCCACGTTGTGGTGCGACTTGATCACCGCGGCCCCCTCTCCCCCGCCCGATTCGACGACGTCGGGGTAGAGGGTGCCCTGCACGAGGAAGCCGATCTCCTCTCCGGAGCCGTGCTCGGCATCGTCATGAGCCCGGGTGACGAGATCACGGGCGGCACTCTCGAAAGCACGGATGAACTCGCGTCCGATGATCTTGCGCTTCTCCTCGGGGTCGACCACCCCGGCGAGCGCCGTCAGGAAGGTGTCGGCCGCGTCCACGACCACCAGGTCGACCCCCGTGGCCTCGACATAGTCGCGTTCCACCTGCTCCGCCTCGCCCGCCCGGAGCAACCCGTGGTCGACGAAGACGCACGTGAGCTGGTCGCCGACCGCCTTGTGCACCAAGGCGGCGGCCACTGCGGAGTCAACCCCGCCCGACAGCCCGCAGATCACCCGCGAGCGGCCCACCTGGGCCGAGATCCGCTCCACCTGGGTGGCGATGACGTTGTCCGTCGTCCAGTCGCGGCCCAGGTCGGCACCCTCGTGCAGGAAGCGGTCGAGCACCTGCTGGCCGAACGTGGAATGCCGCACCTCTGGATGCCACTGCACGCCGAACAGTCGACGCTCGCTGTCTTCGAAGGCCGCCACCGGCGAGCCCGCCGACGTGGCGGTGACCGTGAAGCCCGCGGGGGCGCTGTCGACGGCGTCACCGTGACTCATCCAGGCGGTCTGCTGCTGAGGCTGGCCGGCCAGGAGCGTGCTCGCGGCGTTGGCGACCACATCGATGCGGGTGCCGCCGTACTCCCGCAACCCCGTGCGCGCCACCTCACCACCGAGGGCGGCCGCCATCGCCTGGAAGCCGTAGCAGATGCCCAGCACGGGAACGCCGGCATCGAAGAGGGCCGGATCGACCGTTGGCGCGCCCGCGGCATACACCGAGGACGGGCCGCCGGAGAGGATGATCGCCGCCGGGTTGCGCTCGAGCATCCTCTCGACCGGCCAGGTGGATGGCACGATCTCGGAGTAGACGTCGGCCTCGCGCACTCGGCGAGCGATGAGCTGGGCATACTGCGCGCCGAAATCGACCACCAATACGGGCCGTGGCTGCGGTGAGGTCATGCAGCGAGCCTAAGGGCTCCCAACCCCGCCATGGAGAGGGCCTGCCGGCTACTGGCCCGCTTGGGCGCGCTCGTCGATGAGGCGGCGGACGTCGACCGTGGTGCGGCGTTCGGCCCAGAACGAGAGGAAGGGGATGACTCCGGCGCCGATCAGCGCGAGCAGCCGTCCGAACCGCCAGCGCAGGCTCGACCACAGGTCGAGCACCGTCACGAGATAGATCATGTAGATGTAGCCGTGGGTGATGGCAACCCAGTTGCCCAGCACCGGCTGGCCGTGGTTGAAGCCATACTTGAGCGCGATCTCCAGGCACAGCAGCAGCAGGAATCCGCCGGTGGTGAAGGCCATCACCCGATACCGCGTCAGGGCTGCGTTCAGCTTGGCGGGCGAACGCAGCGGCCGCGCAGCCGGACGTGCCGGTCGAGTCGAGCTGACGGGAGAATCACTCACTGTTGCACCTTCTCTTCGACCCGCGAAGCGGGATCGTCTGGTGGGCCTGCAGGATTGCCCGGCCCTGAGGAGGCCAAGGAATTGGCCGGGGCCGGTTGAGCATCACCGGCGAGAGCGGACTCGTCGAGGTTCAAGGCGTTGAACTCATCCCGCAGCAGCCGCCACCAGATGAAGCAGGCGACCGCCGCGAAGATCCACCATTGCACCGCATACGAGAGGTTCAAGATCGCGAACCCGGTGCTCGTCGGAAGGGTCGGGGGCGGCACGGGGTCGACCCCGGCCAGCCGGGCCGTGTCCGGATCGGCGAACAGGAAGCCCGCGTAGATCGGCTGCCCCCAGCGATTGACGAGGTCGGCACTTGACACCGCGGTCAGGGTGCCGTCGGCCTCGGGTGGCGACGGGTCCTCCGAGGGCTGGATGAGCCCTTGCACCCTCACCTGCCTGGTCGGCACAGCCGGCACCGGGCCCTTCGCAGCAAAAGAGCCGAGAACGACCGGCATCCTGGCCGGTTGGGTGGTTCCCCCCTGGGCAGTCGGAACCTCCACCGGCGCCAGCAACCAGCGCACCGGCGTGCCGTTCCTGCGCCGTCCGTCTACTACGGCGGCCTCGCTGCCCTGCAGCAGCCCGGTGACGATGATGGGGGTGGTGGCCGCGAGCTCCGGCAAGGACTGCTGCGGCTGCACCACCTCCCCCACCGGCTTGGCCGCCTGGATCACCAGCGGTGTGGCGTTCGCCCGCGAACGGGCGAGCTGCCAACTGCCCAGCCAGGCGAAGGCCGACGCGATCGCGAGCGCCAGGAGCAACAGTCCCACCCACTTGGGACGCAAGGCGAGGCGCAGCATGACGCCCACGGTAACCCCGCCGGGACGTTACCTCGCACGCGCCATCGGTTGGTGTCGCGGATGTGGCGGTGCGCTCAGGGGCCGCCGGCACATAACCAGAGCGGCCATCTCCCCGGTCGCCTCTTCACCGTCGCCGATTCTCCCGCTGCTCGGCTCGCCCCAACTCCCCCGGCGCACCAGCAGGCACGACGGGCGTGCGCGGCCAGACCCGTTCGAGCCGCCGATAGGGCGCGCTCTGCGGTGGCCGGGGATCGCGCTCACCGACGTTGGGCCACAGCGCCAGGGCACGTTCCGCCTGGGCAGTGATGGTCAGCGACGGGTTGACGCCCAGATTCGCGGAGACGCTCGACCCGTCCACCACGCTGATTCCGGGGTAGCCGTACAGCCGGTGATAGGGGTCGATGACCCCCTCGGCGGGGTCCGCGCCCATCGCCACTCCGCCCAGGTAGTGGGCCGTCATCGGCATGTCGACCAAGTCACCCAGGGTGCCGCCTGGATCGCCGCGCTGGCCGGTGCGTTCGCCGAGCAAGCGGCTGAGAACGCGGGCCGCTGCGTGCCCGGCGGGAATCCAGGACGGATTGGGCTCGCCGTGCCCCTGCTCCGAGACCAACCTCACCCCACCCCACCAGCGACGCCGCCCGGTCACCGTGAGCGAGTTGTCCCTGGTCTGCATGACGAGGGCGATGATCGTCCGCTCGCTCCAGCGACGCACGTCTACAGATCTCCAGAACGCTCCGGGCTCCCGTGCGAGCTGCCGCAGCGCCGCGCGCCAACGGCTCCCAGCCGCGCGTGCAGGGCCATGCCCTTGCGCGGCCGAGCCGGTCGGGTCGGACCCGTCCACGAGGATCGTCGCGAGCAGTCCCATGGCATTCGACCCGCGGCCGTAGCGGCAGTTCTCCACGTGGGTGTCGGCGTCGACATGGAACGACCGTGTGATCGCCAGGCCACGGCTGGCGTCGAGACCGGGCGGCACTCGTGGCACGGTGGCGCCGAGGAGCGCCTCGGAGTTCGTGCGGGTCAGCGCGCCCAGCCGCGGGGAGAGCATGGGCAGCGCGCCCTCCTGACGGCAGCGCTGCAGCAGCGTCTGGGTGCCCCAGGCGCCTGCGGCCAGGACGACGAACCGCGTTCTCAACGTCTGGGTCTGGCGTCGCTGCCAGATCGGCCCGGTGCGTCGGTGCGTGACCTGGTAGCCCTCCTCGACGGCTTGCGAGCCGTGCTCGCTCAGCGGCCGGACGTCGACAACCATTCGCAGCGAACGGATCTCGACACCCGCCGACTCGGCCAGGGCGAGGTAGTTCTTCACCAGGGTGTTCTTGGCGCCCACCCGGCAACCGGTCATGCATGAGCCGCATTGCGTGCACGATCGCCGGGCCGGGCCGGCCCCACCGAAGTAGGGGTCGGCTACGGCTTCGCCCGGCGTAGCCGAGAACAGCACGCCCACCGGGGTTCTCGCGAACGTGTGCGCCACCCCGAGCTCCGCGGCGGCGTCGGCCATGATCTGTTCGACCGGGCCGTTGCAGGGATTCGTCACCACGCCCAGCATTCGCGACGCCTGGTCGTAGTGAGGAGCCAACTCCTCGGCCCAGTCGGCCAGGTGCGCCCAGGCGACATTGTCGAAGAACGCCTTGGGCGGGACGTAGAGCGTGTTGGCGTAGTTGAGCGATCCGCCGCCCACCCCGGCCCCCGCGAGGATCACCGCGTGCCTGAGCCGGTGCACTCGCTGGATGCCGAACCAGCCGAGTGCCGGCGCCCACAGGAATGAGCGCAGGTCCCAACTCGTCGCGGGGAGCTCGTGGTCGGCGAAGCGGCGACCCGCTTCAAGCACGAGCACCCGATAGCCCTTCTCCACCAGCCGCAAGGCCGCTACCGAACCGCCGAACCCGGAGCCCACCACGACGACGTCATAGTCGTAGTCATCGCGTTCTGGACCTGCCCGCCCGGATCTGCCGCGCTCCGGTTGGTCTGGGCGAGCACTCTCTGGTTGGCCGTGATCGGCGGCAGCACTCACGACAGGCCGGTGCGCCGCAGCAGGGCCACGGCGCCGGTGAGCTGCGCCGTCCACCGGCTCGAGGGTTGATCGAGCAGGCGGGCCAGGTTGAAGCCCACTCGGGCACCGCGCTGGGTGACCACCGCCTGCGGTCGGGTCAGGCTGGTGACGCCGTCCGGGCCGTGCCTGCGACCGAGTCCCGACGCACCGATCCCGCCGAACGGCAGCGCGGTGCTCCCCCACAGGCCGAGGTACGTCTCGTTCACCGTCACGGAGCCGACCCGCAGTTTGCGAGCCAGCGCTCGCCCGGCCGCTTCGTCGGCTGTGAAGACCGAGGCCGTCAGGCCGGCGTCGGTGTCGTTGGCGAGATCGACGGCCTCGTCGTCGCTGTCGACCACGAAGACCGACACCAGCGGACCGAAGGTCTCCTCTCGGTAGCAACGCGCGGTATCGGGCACGTTCTCGAGGATGGTGGGCTCGACGCAGTACGGCCCCACGTCGGGACGGCTGTTACCCCCGGCCAGCACCCGGGCGCCGGCGCCCAACGCATCGGCCAGGTGGTCGAGCACCTTGTCGTGCTGGGCTGCCGACACCAGAGAACCCATGTCGTAGGAGAAGTCGAGCCGGTTGCCGAGCCGGTAGGCCTTCGAACGCCGGACGAATTCTGGGACGAAGCCCTCGGCCGCCTGCCGGTGCACGATCACCCGCTCCGCCGACAGGCACAGTTGCCCGGCATTGCCGAAGCTGCCGTGCACCGCCCCCGGGACGGCCAGGCTCAGGTCGGCATCGGCCCTGACATACAGGGCGTTCTTGCCGCCCAGTTCGAGCGTGCAGCCGATCAACCGGCCGGCGGCGCGCTGCGCCACGGCCCGCCCGCCATTGGTCGAGCCGGTGAACACCACGTAGTCGATCGCGTCGACCAGGGCCTCCCCGACGTCGACACCCCCGATCACCGGCTGCACCAGCCCGGCCGGCACCCCCGCCTCGGCGAGCAACGACAACGCGAGCCGACACGTGTCGACGGCCAGCGGATCGGGCTTGACGACTACCGCGTTGCCGGCGATCAAGGCCGGGACGATCTCACCCAGGGTGAGCACCAGCGGATAGTTCCAGGGCGCGATGACCCCCACCACTCCCTGCGGCGATCGCTCCACCCGGGTACCCACCAAGCCGGGAACTAGGCCTCGAAAGCGTTGCGGCGCAAGGTAGCCCGCACCCTTGCGAGCATAGTGCCGACAGACGAGGGCAGTATCGAGAACCTCTTCGAAGGCGTCGCCCCGGCTCTTGCCGATCTCGGTCTGCAGGGTGTCGAGGATCTCGCTGCGACGGCGCAGCAGCACGTCGTGCAATCGCAGGGCCATCGCCGACCGCTCCGTCGCAGAGGTGTCGGCCCAGCGCGGCTGCACCGATCGGGTACCGGCCACCACAGCCGCGACGTCGGAGGGCGGCGTCAGCTCGAGACTCTGCAATTCATGCCCGAAGGGGCCCCGCCTAGGCTGCCCCACTCTGGGCGGGTCGAACCGCACGGTCGTCATGCTCCGAGCCTACGTCGGCCTACCGCCTCCAAAAGCGCCCGAGCGGCCGTCCGAACGTCGCGGCAGGGCAGGAGCGCCAAGCCAGCCGTCCCCTCAACCTCCTAGGGCGCGCCCTCAACGGCCCGGCGAGTACGGCGAGACCACGACCTCGACCCGCTGGAACTCCTTGAGATCGGAGTAGCCGGTGGTGGCCATGGCTCGGCGCAGGGCACCCATGAGGTTGGTGGTGCCGTCGGCCTGCCGCCCCGGCCCATGCAGGATCTCAGCGAGCGAGGCCACCGTCCCCACCCGCATCCGCGCGCCGCGCGGCAGTTGGGAATGATGCGCCTCCGGGCCCCAGTGCCAGCCGCGGCCGGGGGCCTCGCTGGCGCGCGCGAGCGCCGCGCCGAGCATCACCGCGTCAGCACCGCAGGCGATCGCCTTCACCAGGTCACCCGAGCGGCCGACCCCGCCATCGGCGATCACATGCACGTACCTGCCGCCGGACTCGTCCATGTAATCCCTTCGCGCAGCGGCCACGTCGGCTACCGCGCTCGCCATCGGGGCATGGATCCCGAGCGTGACGCGAGTGGTGTGGGCTGCGCCCCCGCCGAAGCCCACCAGCACTCCGGCCGCGCCCGTGCGCATGAGGTGCAGCGCGGCGGTGTACGTCGCGCAGCCTCCGACGATGACCGGCACGTCGAGCTCGTAGATGAACCGTTTGAGGTTGAGGGGTTCGGCCACACCCGATACGTGCTCGGCCGACACGGTGGTGCCCCGGATGACGAACAAGTCGACGCCGGCGTCGACCACGGTGCGCCACAGTTGTTGCGTTCGCTGCGGAGTCAACGCACCGGCGACAATGACGCCCGCGTCACGCACCTCACGCAGCCGCGAGGTCACCAGATCGGGCTGGACGGGCTGCGCGTACAACTCCTGCATGCGCGCCGTGGCCACGCCGGCATCGAGCTCGGCGATCTCGGCCAGCAGCGGCTCGGGATCGTCATAGCGCGTCCAGAGGCCTTCGAGGTCGAGCACGCCGATGCCTCCGAGCAGACCGAGCTCGATGGCCGTGGCCGGTGACATGACCGAGTCCATCGGCGCGGCCAGCACAGGCAGTTCCATCGAGTAGGCGTCGATCTGCCAGGTGATCGACACCTCCTTCGGGTCGCGCGTGCGCCGCGACGGCACCACCGCAACGTCGTCGAAGGAGTACGCGCGGCGTCCTCGCTTGCCTCGGCCGATCTCGATCTCAGTCACGCAGGCCAGGCTATCGGGGCACGGCCCACGTACCTCGTAGGCCGCACTCAGGCAGGCCGAGGTGCCTCGTGTCCGGCCGCTCAGAGCCGGCTGTGGAACCTGTTCGCCCCGTTGCCTCCGATGAGGATCGGCGAAGGGTTCCCACCTGGCGCTAAGCCTCGATCCACCGATGGGCATGGTGTTGAGCGGGTGATTCCGTTTGGCTGGGCGTGAGTGGTCGAGGGCGTGCGTATTCGTCGGACCTTGCTGTCCGGGGTGTTCCACGTGGTCTTCGGGTCGCGCAGGGGGTCCCTGCTGGGTGGTCAGGCCGGGAGCATGGGAGGCGGGTCGTTGACCCGGTCGAACAGCGCGGTCCAGGGGGTCTGCCAGGGCCAGGACGTGGGTAGGTGCAGGGTGATCCGGCGGGCGGAGGACGCTATTCGTGCGGGCACGGTGATCAGTGTGCGGCGGATGGTCGCGGTGCTCGCTCGTGCCAGGTCGGGTGCGGCGAGGGTGCCTGCCGCTCGGGTGAGGTTGAACGCGATGACGGCGAGCACCAGCCAGGCGGCGTTGGCGGTGAACACCCCGGAGGGCAGGTGTGCCAGGGCGGAGTTCTTCAGGTCGGCGTGGACCTGCTCGATGACGGCGTGGTGGCGGTGGGTCTTGTCCGCTGCCACGGTGTCGAGGATCGCGGGGTCGGCGGTGGTGAAGAAGGCGTGGAACCGCCACAGGTCGAACAGGGTGTCTTGCCCGGCGGCGCGCTTGG